>CAVYLH010000001.1:0-434543 GCA_963769325.1 uncultured Actinomycetota bacterium
AGCCAACCGGCCCCCGCCTGCGCCGCTGCATCGGCGAGGACTGCATCCGCGAGCAGTCGGCGCAGGGGCTCGTGCTCGAGGGTCGCGTTGAAGTCGCCCGCCACGACGATCGGCCCAGCCGTCCAGCCCGCTGCGACGTCGCCCACGGCGTCCAGATCGGCGCGCCAGGCGGCGGCGTCCACGAGCGGGTTCGTGGTGTGCACCGCCACGAGGGTGAACGGTCTACCCGGACCCGGCACCCGCACGACGAACCGCGCACCGCGTCCGGCCGCGCCCGCCGAGGAGGCGAGCGGCTCGAGCGGGAACCGGGAGAAGATCGCCGACCCCTCCGCGCCCCACGGCGCCTGGCCCGCGCTCATCACGTGCGGACGACCGGTGGCGACGCTGCTGACGCGAAGCCGGGCGAGGGTCGGCTCCGGCACCTCCTGCAGCACCACCACGTCGGGGTCGTGCCGGGCCACCACAGAGGCCAGCGCGTCGACGTCGGCGCGTCCGTAGTACAGGTTCGCCGTGAACACCGTGACCTGCGCCGGTCGCGGCGGTGGAGCGGGACGCGGCCAGTAGGGGACAGTCCAGAGCGCATGGACGCCCACGGCGACGAGGGCCCCCAGCGCGGCGACCCGCCGCAGCGTCCCGCCGGCCAGCACCAGCGCCGCCGAGGCCGCGAGCCAGACCACCGTGCCGTAGGGGACGAACGCCGTAGCCGCCGCCAGCCCCGGGTGCACCAGCTGCACCCCCGGTGCGGCTCCCAGCGTGAGGAGCAGGGCACCCGCCGCGACCAAAACCCAGCCGAGGGTCGCCCACCCCCGGCGGCGCCGGGGACGCCCACGGTGGCGTCCTGGCACCCCGGCGTCTTCTGGGGGGCGAGCGAGCGGCATGGCACCTCCTCGGACATGGTGGCTGTCGATCTCTCAACGAGGCGGCGGGCCGACACGGTGCAGCCGAGGGGATTCGAACCCTGACCCCCCTCCTGCAGGCCGTCGCCGACGTCGAAGCCACGGACATCGTCCCACGGCAGGGTCCAGGATGCGGGCGCCCAGGAGCACAATCTCATCCGCCGCCGACAGGTCCCCGTGCGGGCTTCGCGGGTTCGCTACGCTCAATCTCCGACCGCCATGGGAGCAGGCGTGACGGGTATGTGCGGCAGGAAGGATCTGAGTGGAACTCGACTTGACCCCCATCAGGCAGTCCTAGTCGCCAACCTCACCGGCGAGCCCTCGGCCCGGTTCGCTGCTGCGAGGATCAACCGACTCTCACTCGAGTATCTGGCCGATCCCCAGATGCTCCGCCCCTCTCACCCACCCGACGCTCCGCTGGCGCCCGCACCGGTGGAGCCCAGAGCCGCAGCCGTTCGGGAGCCCTCGTCGGCACGTGTCGCACCCATGGAACCGACGATCAGCCCCGGGACGGTCCTGGACGGCCCCTCCATCCTGACGTTCTGCCGGGCCCGTGACCTCGGTGCCGCCGCAGCGACCGGCGATCCGGCGAACCCGCCCGAGATCCTCCGGGGGGTCGACCCATCGCGTTGGCCGCAGCTGGTCGTCAAGGGGCGGCAGGCCGTGACCGACTTGGTCGGCTCGGTCATCCCGATGGTTTTCGCTCCGACGAGACGAAACACCGAACGCTGCGGACACCCGCGGTCAGATGTTCGTCGAACGGGACTGCTGCGGCTTGTGAAGATGGGTTCGTCGCGTGGGGTCAGCTGGTGTCGAGGGACAGCGAGTGTCGTGAGGGCGCCGGCGAGTAGTCCGGCCCAGGGGTGGTGGGTGGCGTACCGCAGCCGGGTCTGCCGTGCGCCGCGGACGAGCCGGGCGCGGATGGTGTAGACCGGTGCCGGAGCCGGCGGGGTTCCCATCGGCGAGCGTCGTTGTCGTGTAGGGCGAGGAGTACCGATGGCAGCGTCACGCATTCATGGGTGCACCAATCCCTCAGCTCGATGGCCAGCCCGGCGACAGCGCCACCCTCCACATTTCCCACGTGGAGTCCTTGGCCCAGAATTTCCGAGGGCCATCTTCCTCAGATGATCTTCCCTGATCCACCCCGGTGCCGGCCACCACGGCCCAGCAACCGGGGATGGATCAAGGCCGGGAACCGGTTTGGGTGATGCGGTTCAGTGTGCCGGGTGATTCAGGGTCCGAGGAGTGCGAGGGGGACGACGGCGATGCCGTCGGGGCGGCGGTAGGCGTGTTTGCCGGTGTAGATGATCATGCGGTCGACGAGGCGGTCGCCGAGTTGTTCGCCAAGCCAGTTCAGGTGCTCGACGTCGGCGGGTCTGATGGTGTCGGTGAGTTTGACCTCGATCCCAACGGTGGAGCGGTCGGCCGTTTCGACGATGAGGTCGATTTCGTGGTCGGTGTTCTTGGTGCGTAGGTGTCCGATGTGGGCGTCGGCTGCTTCGGCGTAGACGCGAACCGATTGGGCGGCCAATGACTCGAACAGTGCCCCGAGCCAGGTGCCGGTGGCTGCGTGGACGCGGTTTCCTTGTCCTCGGAGGAGTCCTGTCTTGCCGACGCCGACGAGGCGGGCGGCCAGGGCGGGGTCAACCAGGTGGTGCTTGGGGGAGTGGGTGAGTCGCTTCAGCGGGGCGAACGCCGGCGTCCACGCCTCGATCGGGTCGAGCAGGAAGATCCGTTGGAGGTGCTGGCGGTAGATGTCGGCGGTCTGCCGGGCCGGCTTGTCGCCCTCGCCCGGTGTGGCGGCCGCCAGGATCGTGGCGAAGGCGGCGTCGGTCGCCGTGGCGGCAGCATACGCGGCCAGCCACGCTCGGAGCGCTGCGGGACGCCGCACGTTCACCCCGCTGTCGGGCAGTTCTCGCTCGACGATGCGGGTGAGGTAGCTGTCGAGTTGGACCTGGCGGGCCCGTTCGGGCAGGTCACGGATCCCGGGGAACCCCGAGCGGAGGACTTCGTCGGTGTAGCCGGGCAGGTCGATGGGGGAGGTCCCGGTGATCGCGGGCCGGACGCCGGCGAGCATGTCCCGCAGGGACACGGACGGTTCGGCCAGGCCCCGCTCGCTGAACGCCAGCGGCCGCATCGTCAGGCTCACGATCCGCCCCGCCCCGGAGTGCACCCGCACCCCGGGAGCCACCCCCGCCGACCCGGCCAGCAGGAACCGGCCTCCGGTGGGGTCGTCGTCGACTGCCCGCCGTACCCGGTCCCACACGTCGGGTTCGAGTTGCCACTCGTCGATGAGAACGGGGCCGGGGATGTCGCTGACCAGATCCAGATGGCTGGACACGGCCGTTCGCTCGTTGGGGTTGTTCAGCGACAACACCGTGGCGACCCGCTGGGTGGCGGTCGCGGTCTTGCCCACGCCTTTGGCTCCCTCGAGGGCGATGGCCGCCAGGTGGGGGAAGAGGTCGTCGAGGGTGTCGTCCACGATCCTGCGCCGATAGTCCACACGGAGAACCTAACAGTCGGACCACAACCTATTTAACAAACGGACGATGAAATAACTAACATCTGGACGCCCCGCCTGGTCCCTCGTCTCGTCAAGAGCGGTCCGCGACCTCCCGGCCAGCGACGTGGACATCCGATGTTGAACACCGGTGGACGGGGACCATGCGTGGCTCCAGATCTCGTGGTGGCTCCGAGTCGCACCTGTCCGCGAGGAGGCATCGGAGCCCGTTAGGATGTCGTGTTCGCTTCCCGTCGCAAGGAGGACGCCGTGGACCCCGAGCAGCACCGCCCCGTCACTGCGACTGGATTGCGTCTTCTGGGGGCTGACGTCCTCAGCGTCCTGCGTCGACGGGGGCAGCTCGTACCCCGAGATCCACGCGCTATGGGCAGGTGCGACATGGACGCCGTCGCTCTCACCTGCGTGGTTGCCCGGGGAGTCGGGGACGCCTTGGAGGCGCTCCTCCCGAACCCCGCTTGGCCGGCGTCGCCGTGCTGGCGGCGTTGCGATGAACGCCGTGGGGATTGGGCTGCGACGCGCGGCGGCCGGCCGCCTATGCTGAAGGCGGCCTGGCCGCGTGTTCCGCGCGTGTCTGAGCTTCAGAATCATTCCCCACGCATTCCCCACGGCAAGGTGACGAAGTGGCAATCAATCTCCATAAGTCCCTGTCAGGGGGTCATTATCGGCTGATAGAAGAGAGCTTCAACTCCTCTCTCGCGCACCGTAAGGTGCCTCTGGCTAGGGCAAACACCAAAACTCAGATCCTCTCTCCGGTCCATTCCGGGCTTGAGTGAATCGCTGTGATCAGGGCCTTCGCTCGACGCGGTGGCGGTCGCGGGTCAGATAGGCCCACTCGGGGTCACTCCTGCCCCACGGAAATGGCACGCCGAAACCGGCTCTTACTAGGTGCGATACCCACGGGACGGACTGCGCCGCCCCACGTCTGCCCCACGGCCGGCCGAACAATGGTACGGCCCTCTGCGGGACCGCCGCTTCCTGGAGCGCGCCCGTGGGTGGCAAGACGACCGCGGCGCGCGTCGCCGATGGCCCGGCTGGACGCCGAGGTTCTGCCGCGGCCCACGTGGATAGTGCTGATGTTCAGCGCGTTCGTTTTGTTCGTTTGGGGGTGGTTGGCTGGTAGTCTGGGGTCAGAGGAGGTGGCCGAAGTGGCTCAGACTCAGGCGACCGCTGACACTAGGACGTACTTCCCTGAGGGTTCCGAGGCCCAGATCGTCGACTTCGTCCGGGCGTTGGCCGATCGCGGGATTCTCGCGCCTACATCGAAGGCGGCTTTGGTGGCGCCGGACAACAGGCGGGTCGAGTTGCCCGAGCCTCTGCATGCCGTTCTAGTGCAGGTGGCTGAGGCGTTGATGCAGGGGTTGGCGGTGAGCGTTGTCCCGCAGAGCGCCCGGCTGACGACCCAACAGGCCGCTGACTTCCTGGGGGTCTCGCGTCCGACGCTGGTGCGCCTGCTGGAGCGGGGCGAGATTCCGATGTCCAAGCCGGGCCGACACCGGTATGTGCAGTTGCAGGATCTGGTCTCCTACCAGGACGTCATGCAGTCCCGTCGCAGGGGGATCCTTGATGCCATGGCCCGGGAGGCTGCCGAGGCCGGGCTCTACGAGGCGACCGACGGCCCACCCCCCGCCATGCGCTGATCATGGCGTTTCCGGCTTTCCTGGACACCAACGTCCTCTACGGCGCGGTCCTCGCCGACACGCTGCTGCGGATCGCCGAGGCAGGCGCCTACCGTCCGCACTGGTCGGCGGAGGTCCTCGCCGAGTTGTCGCGGAACCTCGTAAAACATGCCGGATTGAGCCCTGAGAAGGCCGCGCATCGGATCGACCAGATGGAGCAGGCCTTTCCTGATGCGAGCGTGACCGGGTACGACGGGCTGATCGACGGTCTGCGCTGCGACCCGAAGGATCGGCATGTGCTCGCGGCGGGGATCCACGGCGGTTGTCAGGTGATCGTGACGTTCAACACCAAGGACTTCCCGCCGGAATCGGTGGAGAGATTCGGGATCTCGGTCGTCCTGCCGCAGGACTTCCTGCTCGACCAGCTCGACCTCTACCCGCGTCTGGTCCAGGACGCATTGCAGGCTCAAGCAGCGACGTCGCAACGTCCCGAGCTGTCGTACCCGCAGGTGCTGGCTCGGCTGCGCCGGGCCGGTGTCGGCTCCTTCGTCGACGAAGTACAGCACCGCTTTGACGAACGTCCCAACGACTCGTCAGGCGACGGCAGACGGTTCCTGACGTAGTAGTCCTGCACGAGGAGCAACCGAGTGCGGCTGGGTCTGCCCCTGTGGCGCGCTCCTACACCGCCTCCCGAGAGATGCTCATTCTCTGGTGGCAGGTCGACGGAAGCGACAACGATGCGTGAAGCGATGGTGAGGACCTGACTGCTGACCTCGCTGGGTGGCGCGCTGGAAGGTCCCAGATCGGCGGGCAGCAGTCCGAGTGAACATGGCTCGACGAGGGGCGCTCGGGCACGATCAGGCGCAGACTCGGCCTCAATTCACCTGACCGGTAGCGGCAGAAGGGTGCGTTCGGCGGCGCGCATCGAGGTGGAGGACGTGTGTGAACGGCGGTCGAAATCCTGGTCAGTTCGCCGCCGACAATCCTGCGATGTTGCGTAATGAGCCTGTCACCCTGCGGCTCGAGCGGCTCAGGCCTGCGGGCAGCGTGTCCTCTCTTGGGGTAGGGAGAGCTCGATCAGGTAGCGCGCGGCATGGTTGGCGATGCAGGAGGAGAAGGTCAGTGCGGTGTGGTTGGTTCCCTCCCAGGTGAGCAGCATGGCGTTCCCCATGGCCCTGGTCAGGGCGACAGCACCCACGTAGGGGGTGGCGGGGTCGTGAACGGTCCCGATCACCAACACCGGATTCGGGGTTGGGGCCGCGGGTGGTGCGAGGACCGAGCGGTGCGGCTGCCAACCTGCGCAGACGAGCAGGTTGGCAGCGGTGTCCTTACCGAACAGGGGTGCCGCGAGCGCAAGTTGCCTGGCGGTCTCCCGAACTTGGTCATCGGAAGGCCCGACCACGGAGTCGTTGCAGTTGATCACATAGTTGGCGTCCGTCGGGTCGGAAGGGGCCGAATCGTCCTCCTCCTGCCAGTTCACAACCCGGCCCATTGCGAAGATCCCGTGGGCGTCACCTTTGCTGGCGTCGTACAGCACCTCGTCAAGATCAAACCAGCGGTCCGTGGAATACAGCCCTCCCCGCACAGTCCTGAGCATGTCCGACCCGGTCGCTGGGCCCATGTCGGCTTTCGAGCTACTCGGGATCGGCTCCGCGTCGGCCCTGGCCACTAGCGACTGCACGAAGGCACGCGGATTTCTTGCCCAGCTGACATTCTGGCCGGCTGGGGCAACCCCTTGCGTATTCGTCGAACGTGTTCTCGAAGCCTTGCGCTTGACGGGCGAGGCTCTCGGACAACGTTTCGCTGGGCTCCGACGGCCCGTCCAGCACGGCGGCACGAACTGATCCCGGGAAGCGGCGGGCGTACTCGGCGCCGAGCTTGGCGCCGTAGGACATGCCCAGGTACGTCAGCTTCTCGTCACCGACAGCTGCCCGCAGCAAATCGAGATCCTGCGCGGTCGCCTCGGTGGAGAAGAAGGGTGCTCGATCCCCGAGCACCCGCAAGCAGCCCTCGGCATACTGCCGATCAAGCTGGGCCGCGGCAGCTAAACCTGCATCGGTCAATACGTCTGGTGCCACTTCGCCAGGCGGCACCTGCGGTGCCTTTGGGCAGTTGAAGGGTGCTGAGCCTCCCGTCCCGCGCGGGTCCATGCTGACCACGTCGAATCGCTGCAGCACGATCTCGGGCAGCATGGCGAGCGTCGCAGGGAGGTAGTCGAGGCCGGAGGCCCCCGGGCCACCGGGATTGTAGATCAGGGATCCGATCCGCTGCGATTGTCCGGCAAGCCTCGCCCTGACAATGCTGAGAGCAATCCGTTCACCGTCCGGACGGGCGTGGTCGAGCGGGACCTCCAGCCCGCCGCAGGAAAGCTGCACCCTCCCCGCCAGTCCGGGGGTCTGCCGCGCGATTTCGGCCGCCATCGATTCCGGGCACTCCCCCCACGTGATCCCGGTATGGATGCCCGGCAAGGTCACACAGCCGCTCACAGCGAACACGAGCGCCATGAGGAGCGCCGCCATGATCCGAGGGAAGGCCGCGCGCTTGCAGTACGGCCAGAACCGACATCGGTCCCCCCGATCATGACCGAACCTGCCACGGTCCAGTGGCACCGAGCTGCGGATTCCGACGCGCTCAAACGGTTCACTACTGCAGGTCGGGAAACCCACCAACATCCAGACATCACCCCTATCGGCGAGGTGCCTCGACCGGCTGGCCCCGGAACGGCGGGACACGATGCCGAAAGCACCGCAGCCTTCCGGCTTGGGGCCCGCCCCGGCCCTGTACTCCGACGCAGGAACCTTCGGCTTCATCTGAGGCTCCACAGCTACCTTCGGGAGCACTTCGGCTCCTACGGCCCAACCCTAGGCAGCCAACATCGCGAGGAGAATCCGTACCCTTACAGATCGTCCCGCCCGCCGCAGCACGGATCTTCGGTCGAGACGCGGGAGGAATCTGAAACCACTCTCCGCGACCCCACCGGGCGTTTGCGACCAACATGCTGAGTATGTCAACTCGACTTGGCCCCACCAGGACGGGGTGAGTTGGCCCCACCTGCTCGGGTGTGGGCCGACCTGGGTGCGGATTCTTCCCGACCGAGGGAGCTGAGGGCATTGCCGACATCCAGATAGGAAGGCCCGCCGCGGACCTGCCCGGGTGGTCTTCTCGATGCAGGCGCCCGTCGCCACCATGCTTCCGACGGGGGAGTGCCCTTGCCGGCGCATTTCAATCGTCCTACTGTCAAGGCGCTGCTTGAGGGCAGGGCGGACGACGCCCTGAGAAAGGGTTGCGCGGCTAGGAAGGAGGCTCCCGATGGCCGGTCCGTCCGATGGGGATCGCAGTGACCCGGAGCTGATCGGCACGGACCGAGTCGCAGTGGTCGCGATTGTGGTTGGCGGACTGTTGATGGCCGCGCTTTTCATCCCGTTCACTTTGGCGCACGGACCGACATCGTTCAACGAGGAGCGCGTGATCCTCGGCTTGGACATGCACGGCTGGGGGTTGCTGCTCGGCGTGCTGCCCAATCTGCTCATCGGGTGGGGATTGTGGTGGCGCCGCAAGGTGATCACGGGTCGGAGACGAGCACGGACGGTGGTGCTCGCGATCGCATGTGGCGCGATGCTCTTGGACGCGCTGGCGAATCTGGTGCTCGGTGGGCTCGGGGCGCCCTTCGTGCTTTTCATTCTGGCGCCAACAACCCTCGGCCTCGCAGCCCTCACTCCCGTCCGCGGTGCGGTAGGAGCGCGCTTCCGCGTGCTGCTGGCCGCCATCGGCATCATCCTGGCTGGGGGCGTCGCTCTGGCCCTGATCACGAACGAGACTTCCGACTACTTCGGGGGATACCGCATCTTCGGAATCGCCGTGTACGGCATCGTGGGAATCCTATGGTCGTTGGTCGGAATGAACCTTCCACATGGGAGCGCAACGCAGGGCTCGGCCGACCAAGAGTGACACGCACCGTGCCAGGTGGGTGCGATCGGTTCCGCGCGCAGCGGTCGCGGCATGGCGCCTTCTCGGCGACAACTGCTTTCGTCGAGAGGCCCGGTGCGTGAAAGACACCGAATGGGACGGAATCGGCCTCCGTATCGGTGCTTTTACCCCACACGGGGTGCATGGGGGTGCGGCCGACCCACGGAGAGGTGTGTCGATGTAGTCGTCACAGGTGCTTCCAGCCGCACGGTGCCTTTCAGCATCGACGGTCCTGGCATTTCGCACGACACGCTCAGCCAACATTGCGGTCATCGGCATAGGAATGCGTTGTAGCGAGTCGGATGGCGCGGCGAACGTCCTCCTGATGCGCTGTGAGGGCTTGGTGTCCCATCGCATTCAAGGAGGACGTTCATGAACGACGGTAGTGGTGTTTCGCGGGGTGACCGCAACAGGAACGCTCGGCTCACGAGGCTTCGGGAGGCGGTCCCGGTGACCAACGCCATCGTCGGTATCGACCTGGCCGACCGGAAGCAGATGGTCGTGGTCACCGATCACGACTCGAAGGTGCTGGCCCGCCGCACGTTCCGGTGCAAGGCGTGGGACCTCGGGGCGGCACTGGACTGGGCGAAGGAGCGGGCGGCGAAGGCTGGGTACGCCGGCGTGACGGTGGCGTGTGAACCGACCGGCCACCGGTGGCGGGTGCTGGGCCAGTTGGCCGCCGACCGTGGCATGCCGTACGTGTGTGTGCAGCCGGCGTTGTCGTCGTGGGCCCGCAAGACCGAGGACCTGACCAGCGACAAGACCGACGACAAGGACGCCGTCCTGATCGCCCGGCTGACCGCCCAACTGCGCTGCTACCTGCCCGAACCTGTCGACGAAACGTGGGGACGGCTCCGCCATTTGGGTGCCCGCCGCGAGGCCCTGCTGGAGGAACACACCGCGTGTGTCCAACAGATCCGGGACCTGCTCGAGTGCGTGTGGCCAGCCGCCCTGCCAACAGCGAAGCAGCCGTTCAAGTCGACCACCTGGGTCGCAGCGCTCACCGTGATCGTGGCCCGTGACGCCGGCGACCTGGCCCGCACCCGCCGGCTCGGCGCCACCCGGTTCGCCGAGCAGGTCCGCAAGGAAGTCCTCCGCCGCGGCAAGCGCAAGCCGTGCCTGCGCATCGTCCGAAACGTGTTCAACGCCTTGTCGGACGAGTCTGGGGTGGTGACGCACCGTCGGGGTGCCCTGGAGCGCGTCGGCTGGGTCCTCGCCGACTGGGACGCCGCCCGAGCCAACCGGACCGTCGTCGAGGAGCGCATGGTCGCCGTCCTCGACGAGCTCGACCTGACCGACCTGGTGTGCACGATCAAGGGTCTCTCGGCGGTCGGTGCGGCGGCCATCCTCGCCGAAACCGGCGACCTGCGCCGGTTCACCTCCGCCCGAGCCGTGGTCAAGCACGCTGGCCTGGCGCCAAGGGAACGCATGTCGGGCACGTTCACCGGCAAGGCCCGCCTCACCGGCGCCGGCCGACCCGGACTCCGCCTCGCCGCCTGGCGGGCTATCTTCGCGACCCTGCGCAGCAACCCGGTCCACGCCGCCCGCTACCGGCACCTGACTACCCGTGCAGAGCATCCACTCAAGCCCACCCAGGCTCAAACGGCGGTCGCCGCTGCCCTGTTGCGGCAGCTCCATGCGATCGTCGTCACCGGGCAGGTATGGGACCCCGCCATCGCCACCCATGGCAGCCGGCGACCGTCTATGGAGGTGCCACAAGCTGCCTGACCACCGCTGACGCGTGAGGCGTCAACTAACCCCAAGAGCAGGGTCGGGGCGAGCCCTCTGCGGCATTGAGAACCCTCGGGTATCTCGTCGGTCATCATGGGCAGCCCCGACCCGTCGTCGAACCAACCCGATCACACGCTGCCGGGCCACCAAGCCCCATTCCGCTATGCAGGGACCGACGACAGGCCAGGCACCCGACCCCAGCTCTTGACACAAAACGCCTCACGCTGATGAGCGGACGCGACCTGGACATCCATGGGGCGGCCGAGCATCCACCGAAGGTCAGGGGTAGGCGATCCGTGCTGGCGCCAGGCGGGGTCGGCTGGGATGTGGGTGTGCGGCTTTACACTCGTGTCATGACCGCTGATCGCCACGAGTTGCACGAGCTCGTCGATGCGTTGCCTGATGATCAGGTCGCGCGGGTGCTCGCGGACGTCCGGCGCCGGGTGCCGACCTCGACGGGTGAACGTCCCTGGCCGCCTGCGTTCTTCGGCATGGGGGTTGACAAGGACGGTCGTACGGATCTCTCCGTGAGTGTCGACGAGATCCTCGCCGGAGGCTTCGGCGCGACCCGCTCGTGATCCTGTGTGACTCGGGTCCGCTGATCGCGGCTGCGGTGAGCACGGACGCTCACTACCGCCGATGTGTCGACCTGTTCGCCGGTCTGCGTCTCACTGGTGGGCGGCTGTTGGTCCCGTCCACGGTGGTGGCTGAGGTCGGCTATCTGCTTGAGCAGCGAGTTGGTCCTCGTGTTGAGGCAGCCTTCTTGCAGGCGATTGCTGATGGTGACTTTGAACCGGTCGCGCTGGAGGCGGAGGACTTCGCCCGGATGGCGCAGCTGGTTGCGCAGTACGACGACCTTCCTTTGGGAACGACGGACGCCTCGGTGATTGCTCTGGCGGAGCGGCTCGGCATCGACGAGGTGGCGACTCTCGATCAACGACACTTCCGGACGGTGCGACCCAGTCACACCAAAGCTCTCATCCTCCTGCCGGAGTCGCAGTGATTCCTGCCCCACATCTGCCCCACGAGGCCCGTCGCGCGGTTCCAGAACTGTACATAACCCCTAGTGAGAGCCGGGTTGGTTCTTGCCCGACGGTAGTTCAACTCCTCTCTCGCGCACTTCACGACGGTGGCTAATCGAGGCCAGGCCTGACGCGGGTGCTGGTGGTGCTGGCTACTTTGCGCCGCGAACGGTGGAACGTGTTGGGTTGGCTCGGAGTTGGTTCCGGACGCGGGTGAGCACGTCCTGCATGCACTCCAGCCACCTGGAGCAGGGCCGATGGTCGAAACCGTCTATCGGGGTGGCCTCGACAGGCGTCCAAACGCCCCGAAACGCGCAGACCTGAGCCCGGGGTGTCGATCGGACCGGTGAGCCGCACTTGGGTTGTTCGAGGCCATCTCGGGCCATGCGTGCCCACTCCTCTCCCGGGTCGGGGTTCGGGGTGGTCGGCGAGCCGGCCCGGAACTGATTCGGTCAGCCTTGTACCGTGCGGGTTCAGGTCCAGAGGCGATCGACGGGAAGGACGTGGGTTCGGTCGTCGGCGGTGTAGCCGCGGCTGCCGAGGTAGAGGACCAGGCCTGCCGCGAAGGAGTTGCCGAGCCGGGTGCGGAGCTTGCCGATGGCCGCCAAGTCTTTGGTCTCGATGTGGTCGCCAGCCTTCACCTCGACGGCGACCACGGCACCGTCGTCGCGCTCGATGACAAGGTCGACCTCATCGTTGTCGCGGGTGCGCCAGTGTCCGGCAGTCGTCGGTTCGTCCAGCCAGGATGCCTGCCGCAGGAACTCCTGGACGACGAACGATTCCAGCAGGTGGCCGAATTCGGTGATTGTCGCGGGATCGCGTCGGTCGAGCTTCGCCGCAGTCAGCCGAAGCAGATGCGAGCCGACGCCCGAGTCGAGGACATGGATCTTGGGGCTGCTCACCGACCGGGACGACACGGTGAGGCCCCAGGCGGGCAGGGTGGTGACGAGGAACACGGCTTCGAGGAGCTTGACGTAGCTCCTGGTGGTGTTGGCCGAGACGCCGAGACCCGCGGCGAACCTGTTGACGTTCAGCAGTTGGGCGGTCTGCCCCGCGAGGCGGGTCAGAAGGGTGCGTAGCGCCGCCGCGTTGGCGAAGCCGCGGGTCTCTCTCGCGTCCCGCTCGAGGGTGAGCCGGATCTGGTCGGTGAACCATCGGCTGCGGGCGGCCGGGGCCGGCTGGGCAAGAGCGAGGGGGTAACCGCCGGTCGTCACGCGGGCGACGTAGTCCTCCCGGCTGGTTGGTGAGGGCTGGGCGCGGTGCTGGATGTCGCCCGCAAACGCCAGTTCCAGGAGCTGGTTCTCGGTCCGGTCGATCTCGGTCTGGGTGAACGGCATCACCGGAATCCGGTGAAGTCGCCCGGTGAGCGACTGGGCGACCTGTGGCAGCGCATCGAAACGAGTGGAACCGGCCAGCAGGTACATGCCCGGGCGGGTCTCCAGATTCAGTCGCGCCTTCATCGCATCCAGGATGATCGGCGCCTTCTGGTACTCGTCGAGGCAGATCGGTGTCGGACCGGACGCGAACAAGCTCGAGTCCGCCCGGACGCTGTCAGCGGTGGCGGGATCGTCCAGATCGGTCACCGGCGTGTCCGCAGCCGTGGCCAACTCCCGCAACAGGGTCGACTTGCCCACGCTACGGGGCCCCTCGAGGAGCACCACCGGCGCCTCGAGCATGCGTGCCTGCACGACCGGAAAGATCCGTCTGGCAAGGAGTGGGTTCGGCGGCATGAGGATGAGACTACTGCGGATTGAGCACCTGCCGTGGCCAGAGTTGAGAATTAGCCGAACATTGCGTTGAAATCCTGCCGAGCCATTGGCTGCGGTTCGACCACAAGCGAGGTGTGCGTGGTCGCTACATCGAGGCATCACCCGAGACGTTTACGACGTCATCGCCGACGTCACCAGGACGCCGGACCTCTCCCCGGAAGTCGTCGCCTGCGAATGGCTCGACGGCGCCACGGCGCCGGCGGTCGGGGTGCGCTTCCGGGCCAGGAACCATGCCGGGCGTGGCCCCGACTGGTCCAACACGCCAGTCATCACCGTCGCCGACCGTGGCCGCGAGTTCGCCTTCACCCGCACCGAGAAGGCTGCCGGCACGATCGTATGGAAGTACGTGTTCACCCCAGAGGGCACCGGAACCCGCGTCACGGAGTCTTACCACGTCACCCGCCCCGTGAAGTTGTTCGGGTGGTTCATCATCGGCGTCCTCTACGGCAACAAGGATCGCCAAGGCGACCTACGCCGCGGGATGACCCAGACGCTCGAACGACTCGCAGCGCTAACAGAGAAGACCGCCAAAACGCGCTCCTGACTGCGGTCGGCACCCAAACGACAGGGATCGGCGACGCCATCCGCGGCAAAGCCGGTAAGCAACTCACGCTGATGAGCGCGCGATGAAAGCAGCCCGCGGGGCATTCGAGCGCGGCGAGCGGATGGTCAGGCAACGACCCACCGGTTGACGAGTAGGACCACCTCCTGTTCGTGGTCGGCCACTGCGTCGAGGCTTGGGAGGTCGACGACGGCCCGGTCTGGAGCCAGCCACATCATGAGGCCCGACGGGTCGTCAAAGGTGAAGCTGCAAGAGTCATCTCGGGTGGTGGCCCCGCGATGGAAGATCAGCTGCAGACGGTCTCCAGGGTGCAGGCGGAACGTCACGCGGTCCGTTCCGCCGTAGCAGAAGCTGGGGGCATTCCACTTCACATGTTCGGTGATGGCTGCGTTGGAGGCCAGGATGGCAGCACGCAACTGCACGACCCCTGCTTTCAACGGGTGCCGGAGATCGTTCATGTATCGGTCGACGTCCGACGCAGTGCTAGCCACGAGGCTCCTTCCTCAGGTCTGGGACGGGCCATCCATCTCCTGCGCCATCGAACCATGCTGGTGCACGCTCCGCGGCAAGAGCGCGCGTCGGAGCCCCTTGTGGCGGGGTCAGTGCGGGGCTCCGAGTGTGACCGGGGTCCACAGCCGGTCGATGGGCATGACGTGGAGACGGTCGGCGTACGTGTAGGAGCGGGTTCCGGTGGTGAGGATGATCCCGGCGGCGAACCGTGGTCCGAGGGCGTCGCGGAGCTGACCGAGACCGCGGAAGTCGCCGCCGGGCGCCCGTTCGCTGGCTTTGACCTCGAACGCAACGACGGTGCCGTCGTCGTACTCGATGACCACGTCGACTTCGGCGCCGTCGCTGGTCCGCCAGTGGCCCAGAGTGACGGGCTCGTCGAGCCAGGAAGCTTGTTTGCGGATCTCCCCGACGACGAAGGTTTCCAGCAGATGCCCGAAGTCGGTGAGTGATGCCGGGTCGAGTCGTGTGAGCTTGTCAGGCGTGAGCCGCAGCAGCCGGGCAGCCAGCCCCGAGTCGACAACGTGGACCTTGGGTTTGACGCTGACGCGTGAGCGCAGGGTTTTCCCCCACGCCGGCAGCCGAACCACGAGGAAGAGGTCTTCGAGCAGCCGCAGGTGACCCTCCACGGTGGCTCGACTGACGCCGACCCTCTCCGCAGTAGCAGAGACGTTCAGCAGCTGTCCCGTCTGGGCTGCAACCAGGCCCAGCAGGTCGGTCATGGCCTGTCGTTCCCGGATGCGGCCCAGTTCCAGAGCATCCCGCTCGACCGATGCCCGCACGAAGTCATCGAACCATCGGGCTCGGGCTGCGCCGGAACGCCGCAGGGCTAGGGGTAGCCCGCCGGCGCAGACACGCTCCACGTAGTCCGGGCGCGTGGTCGTTGAGGACGGGATCCGGCCGACCACACCCGCAGGGTCGGCAGGCGACACCTCCAGGAGGTTCTCCCTCACCCCAGCGATCTCACCTTGGGACAGCGGCCAGATGGTCAGCGAGTGAAGGCGTCCCGTGAGGGCCTGCGCCGTGACGGGCAGGGCGTCCTGCCGGGTCGATCCCGTGATCACGGCGGTTCCGGGCAGGCTACCCTCGCGGTTCAGCCTCGCTTTGAGCGCGTCCAGGATGTCGGGCACCCGCTGGTACTCGTCGACACACACCGGTGCCGCACCACCGACGACCGAGGCCAGATTCCCCACGACCGCCTCGCGCACCTCGACGTCGTCCAGGTCGAGGACCGATCTCCCCTCACCGGCAGCGAACCGGCGCAAGACCGTCGACTTACCCACCGAGCGCGGGCCGTGCAGGGCGATCACCGGCTCCACCGCAACCAGCCCCGTCAGGAGTTCACCCACCCTACGTGGGACGAGCGAGTCGAGGACCATGAACCCAACCTAGCAGACGTGATGCTGTGTACTACGCAAACGCGAACAGCCGCCCCTAGCAAACATGAGCGCGCTTGATGTGCAATCTTGAGCGTGGCAAGAGGGCAGGGGGGCTCAGTGGTGTCCGGGGCTGTCCACCGGCTGCAGTCGACACCCGTTATGCGGGGTGATTCGCTTGTCTGGGCCCGTGACGGGAGGCCGCGATGCCGTTCGAGAACTGCCACTCCAGCCTCCTTCGGTCGCGGTCGCTCTTGCCCGACCACGTGAAGGGGATTGATGCCCGGCGCGCCTTCCGGCTGCTGCGGCCGGTCGACACCTCCGACGAGCTCGGACGGACCGGGCGCGGGGGAGCGCGGAAAGCAGCGGCCGTTGCGATGAAGCTCGTGAGCCGTCGCCTGCATGCCACGTCATTTGGTGGCTGGATCTCGGCCTTGGTGTCGTCGGTCGCAGGCGGCAACGCCGCGGGCGGTTACCACGCTCGCGGCCCCATCCATCGACCGGCTGGCAGCCCTGCGGTCAACCAACCTCTCTCCGGAGACCCGTGGGTGTCGGCCGCCTATGCTGAGGGACAGCCCTGGGCGCGAGATCCGCGCGGGTCTCGGGTGCGGTGCGATTCCCCACGTATTCCCCACGACAAGGTGACGACATGGCGAAGGCCCATCAAAGTACCTTGCCAGGGGGGCATTATCGCTGGATAGCGGATAGCTTCAACTCCTCTCTCGCGCACCGCAAGGTGCCTCTGACTGGGGCAGACACTGACCCACACATCCTCTCTATGTCCATTTCGGGCTTGCGCCAAATCGCTGTGACTAGGGCTTTCTCTCGGCGCTCGGGGCGGCCGCGGGTCAGTCAAGCCCCCTCGGGGCCAACCCTGCCCCACGGGAATGGCACGCCGAAACTGCCTCTCACTAGGTGCGATGACCCCGGGACGAGGTGCGCTGCCCCACGTCTGCCCCACGCCCGGTTGGATTTGGCACGCTCTCTCTGTGCTCTTCTAGGTCGTTGTGTTGAGCCCGCGGCTGAGAGCGTCCAGGAGTTCGTGTCGTCTTTCGAGTTCCGCGGGCCACCCAGGCGCCCAGCTTGGCTGCAGATCCACGCATCGGCTCGGGCTATGCCGTCATACCGAGCCTGTCGGTCGGAGGTCGAGCCGGCGCAGCCATTGGGCGTTGAGTGCGACCACGACTGTGGACAGTGACATCAGCAACGCGCCGACCTCCATCGGCATCGTGAACCCGACCGGCGCGAGCACCCCGGCGGCGAGCGGAACCGAGATCAGGTTGTAGCCGGCCGCCCACCACAGGTTCTGCAGCATCTTGCGGTAGCTCGCCTTGGACAACTTGATCACCGACACGACGGTGCGCGGATCATCCTCGGCCAGGATCACCCCGGCCGAGGCGATCGCCACATCTGTCCCGGCGCCGATCGCCAGCCCGACGTCGGCTTGCGCGAGGGCGGGCGCGTCGTTGACGCCGTCACCGACCATCGCGACCCGATCCCCGCCGCCCTGCAGTTCGGCGATCTTCGCGGCCTTGTCCTCGGGCCTCACCTCGGCCAGCACAGTGTCGATACCGAGCTGTGCTGCGACACGGTCGGCGGCCGCCTGGGCATCGCCTGTGATCATGGCGACCTTCACCCCCAGCCTGTGCAGCGAGGCGATCGTCGCAGCCGACTCCGGACGTACCTCGTCAGCGAGACTCAGCGCACCGACCACCTTCCCGTCCCGGAGCACGAACAGCCGGGTGAAGCCCGCTGCGCCGGCCTCGGACCCGCTGAACGGGTCGGGCAGGTCGTGCTCGGCGAGCAACCTCGGCCCGCCGACCCGAACTTCCGCGCCGCCCATCCGGGCGGTGACCCCTAGCCCGGGTTGAGAGGCGAACCCGGCCGTGGCCGGCACCGGAAGCTCCCGCTCGGCCGCGGCGCTCACGATCGCCCGCGCGAGCGGGTGCTCGCTGTCGGCTTCGGCGGCAGCAGCCACGGCCAGCACTTCGTCGTCCGACAGGCCCGCGACGGTTTCGATCCCGGCCAGCGCCGGAGCCCCCTTGGTGAGGGTGCCGGTCTTGTCGAACACCACTGTGGTCACGGTCCGCATCGCCTCCAGCGCGAGCCGGTCCTTCACCAGCACACCAGCGCGCGCGGCCCGTTCGGTGGAGATCGCCACCACCAGCGGGATCGCCAGCCCGAGCGCGTGCGGGCAGGCGATCACCAGAACCGTGATCACCCGGATCACCGCCTGCTCGGGCTGGCCGATGAGGGTCCAGGCCATCCCGGTCAGCGCCGCCGAGCCGAGCGCGAACCAGAACAGCCAGGCTGCGGCGCGGTCGGCCAGCCGCTGCGCCCGGGAACTCGACGCCTGTGCCTGCTCGACCAGCTTGCGGATCCCGGCCAGCGTCGTGTCGTCCCCGGTCGCGGTCACCTCGACCCGCAACCCCGAATCGGTACTCACCGTGCCCGCAGTCACCAGGTCACCCGGCGTCCGGAGCACCGTGCGGGACTCGCCGGTCACCATCGACTCGTCGAGCTCGGCCTCGCCCTCGACGATCCGCCCGTCGGCCGGGACGCTGCCACCGGGACGGACCAGCACAACATCCCCGACCACCAGATCGGCCGGCGGCACCTTCTCCACCGTGTCGCCGCGGACCACCTCGGCGGTGTCCGGCAGCAACGCGGCCAGGGAGTCCAGTGCGTTCGTGGTCTGGGCCAGGGACCGCATCTCCAGCCAGTGGCCCAGCAGCATGATCACGATCAGCAGGGCGAGTTCCCACCAGAACTCCAGCGAGTGGTTCAGCACACCAAGGGTGGCGCCCCAGCTGGCCAAGAACGCCACCGTGATCGCCAATCCGATCAGCAGCATCATCCCTGGACGGCGTGCGCGAAGCTCGCTCACGGCCCCGCTCAGGAACGGGGAACCGCCCCACGCGTAGATCACGGTGCCGAGGACGGGAGTCACCCCCGCCAGCCCGGCGGGGACCTCGTAGCCGAGCAGCATCGCGAACATGGGCGAGAGCGCCACGACCGGAACCGCGAGCGCAAGCATCAGCCAGAACAAGCGCCGGAAACGAGCCACATGGCCGCCGTGGACGGAGTGCTCGCCGTGCCCGCTCGCCGACGGATGCTGATCCATCGCCATGTGCCCGTGCTGGCGATCAGGACCCATTTCGGATCCCGCGTCCTGTATCTCGCTCATGCTGTGCATCTCGTGTTCCACGGGGCCACTCGCCTCACACTCAGATACCCATGGGGGGTATGCAAGGCTCAACAGTCCAACCGCCTTCAGACATTCCCGACCCGGCCGAAGCGAGCCCGACTGCAGAGGATCTTCACAATCGTTGTCCGAACCGACTCTTCGGCAGGGCCGACCATCAAGCCCCCTGTAGCTCGCCGGGGCTCCGAGCGCGATGAGCGCATCGCGCACCCGGATGTCTGCCTGCCCACGTCAGGCCCGGGAATGGTACGGCTCGCTGGTTGGGGTGGAAGGGCGCCCCTGCCGGACGCATGGCGGCGCCCAGTGCGAGTGGGGCTCAGTCGCGATTCATCGACGCCGGAGTCCGTTGTGCGTCTCGTTTGTCGCTCATGCTGCCCGATCCGAGGTTCAGTGCCAGGCCGGAAGGCTGGCTTCGGTGTAGCGGGCGCCGAACCCCCCGTGCGGGAGGATGTGGTCGATCTGGGTCAGGTCGTCGGGGGAGAGGATGAGGTCGGCGGCGGCGACGTTCTCTTCGACACGGGCTCGGCTGCGGGTGCCGGGGATGGGCACGATGTCGTCCCGCTGGGCGAGCAGCCACGCCAGCGCTAGTGGTCCGTCGCCGTATTAGCTGACTACTTGGTTCAGGGCTGCTCGTGCGCGGGCGACTTTGGCGAGGATGGATTCGGCGGTCGCGGTCCATGTGTAGGGCTTGGGGTTGTCGTTGTTGGCGTCGAGATAGTCCTGGATGCTGTCGATCAGGTCGGGTACGGAGGCGAAGACGCCGCGGCGCAGGTTCTTCTCTGTCAGGTCGCGGAACCAGCGCTCGACCTGGTTGAGCCACGACGAGCTGGTCGGGGTGAAGTGCAGGTGGAACCGTTTGTGTCGCTTCAGCCAGTTCTCGACGTCGGTGTGTTTGTGGGTGGCGTAGTTGTCCAGGATCAGGTGGACCTGCAGGCCGCGGGGGACCTCGGCATCGATGGTCTTGAGGAAGGCCAAGAACTCCTCGTGCCGGTGTCGGGGCAGGCACTGGCCGATGACCTTGCCGGTCAGCACGTCGAGCGCGGCGAACAGCGTGGTGGTGCCGTTGCGCTTGTAGTCATGGGTCATCGTGCCGGCCCGGCCCGGCACCATCGGCAGGGACGCCTGGGTGCGGTCCAGCGCCTGGATCTGGGACTTCTCGTCCATGCACAACACCATCGCCCGCTCCGGCGGGTTCAGATACAGCCCGACGACATCGATCAGCTTCTCGGTGAAAGCCGGATCGTTGCTGAGCTTGAACGTGTCGACCCGGTGAGGCTGGATGCCCAACTCGTTCCAGATCCGCCGCACCGTGTCCTTGCTGACCCCGGCACGCTCAGCCATCGTCCGCGTCGACCAGTGGGTCTCACCGGCAGGCTTGGTCTTGGTGGTGAGTTCCACGATCTCGGCGACCTTCTCATCGCTCACGCTCGCCTTCCGGCCACGCCCTTTGGCGACCTTGCCCCACCTGTTCAGCCCGTCGGTCTCGAACGCAACACGCCAGGACCGCACCGTCACCGCGGTCACCTGGTGCCGCTGGGCGATGGTCAGGTTCGCGATCCCGTCAGCCGCATCCAGCAGTACCCGGGCCCGAACCACCTCACGATGAGCCGCCGACGACGAACGGGCCACCCTTTCCAGGACCTCACGTTGGGTCGGCGAAACCCACAACGGTGCAGCAGCAGGAGACGGCATACCTCATTCTACGACCCAAGTAGATATCCATTTGTGCGCCATACCACTAGCGAGGACGGAACCGACGCTCTGACCCCGGTCTTCTTGAAGGACGGCAGCAGCAGAGGGCTCACCCAGCAACGCGTCCGGGAGGTACGCCAAGCTCCACAGGTACAGAACTGGCAGCACCTGGACATTTGGATGCCGTGAACTCGGCATTGCAGTGTCGGTGATGGTCGGCGGTCTGTGCTTTCGTCGGTTGACGTAGCCTCGCGTTCCGCGGGTCAGGGCTGGCTTGGTGGTGGGACCTGGCTCTCTCCGACGAGCTGTCTGAGTGCCTCGATGTGTTGCAGGTATGCGAGCTTGCCGGCTGGGCTGAGCCTGAGCCAGGTCCGTGGTCTCCCAAAGGGCTGTGGACGCTTCTCGATGACGAGATACCCGGCGTCGGCAAGTGTCTTCAGCTGTTTGGAGAGAAGGGACGTGGAAATCGCGAGGCTGTCCTCGAGTGCGCTGAACTCGAGTTCGGCTGCGGTCGCGATTGCAGCGGTGATCCGTAGGCGGGTCGGGAAGTGGATCAGCTCGTCGAACTGCGGCTGGATGGGGTCCCACTTCACAGCAGGTCGTACCTGTCGTAGTCGCCGTTTGCCAGGCGACGATTCTGGTAGTGGTCTTCCCACCTCAGCCACGCGAAGGCTCCGGCGCCGGCCATGATCCCGACGCCGGTCGAGAACCAGGGCCGCCAGTTGGTGGGGGGCTCAATCATGGTGAAAAGGAACAGCACGAGGTACAGCAGCGCGAACCGCCACATTCGTGCGCCGAGCGCTCGCTGGTCAAGGACTTGGCCCCGCCGACGGGTCAGTCTTCGTTGGACGAAGACGACTGCCGCGCTGCCGGCCAGGAGAAGGACAAGGGCCGCGATCGCTTGGCCGGCCAGGCCCAGCCCGACGCCGGTCGCAACGACCGCGGCCATTCCGACGTCGATCCCGATCGGTCGCCTGCCGGCCTTCACTGCAGCGCGGCGGCTCTCGTTGACTTGGTCAAGGCTGGCTTGGGCCTCGATCGGATCAGGAGTCGGGTGCTCATCCATCGCTCACCTCCAGAGTTGCTTTCCTCACGTTCAACTATCGTACTTGGTTGAACGGTTCGCAACCAAGTGGGTGGGGATCATTGACCCTGACTGGTCGCTGTTGGCGGGGTGCCGGTCAGTTGGTGGAAGCGGCCGCCTCCCGTTCCTGGCCGCGGCCCAATGTGCCGGATCGCCGAAGCGGAGTTGATGACAACGGACGGACGCAGGCCATGATCAGAGTCGCGATCATCGACGACCAGGACATGATCCGGGTCGGCTTACGCATCATTCTCAAGGCCCAACCCGACATCGAGGTGGTCGCCGAGGCCGGCGACGGGCTGTCCGGGGTCCGGCTGGTCGACCACAGCGATGTCGATGTGGTGCTGATGGACATCTGGATGCCCGGCATCGACGGGGTCCGGTGCGCCGCGCGCAGTGACCCGGGACGTCACGATGTTCCGGCCTTTGTCACGCCTTCTAGGCGTTGGTATTCAATCTGGAAGGAGGGCAACCATGCCCAGTGTCAATCGCATGTCGACGCCGGTGGCGCTCGACGAGGACGTGATTGAGGCTCGCTATGCCTCGATCGGTGAGTACACGGTGGGGTTCGAGACCCACAAGCAGGACATCGACCCGGCGCCACTCTTCGCGGGTCTACCGGGCGATCGCTGCCCCTGCACGCACTGGGGCGTCGTCACGGCCGGCCGGATGGTGCTGCGCTGGCAGGACCATGAGGAGACCTATGTCGCCGGGGACGCTTACTACGCCCCTCCCGGTCACCTGCCGCTGCTCACAGCGGGGACGTCGCTGATCGAGTTCAGTCCCACGAACGAGCTCGAGGTGACCATGGCTGTCCTCGAGCGCAACATGACGGCTGCGGAGGTCTCACTATGAGCATGCACACCGTGGTGACCGCCGACCACCTGGACTCCGGCGCCGAGCACGCTGTGCAGAGCCTCGTCTGCTTCCTCGAGAGCGGCGCGGCCCCGGAAGGGCTGTTCGCCCCCGACGCGTTCGCAGACCTGAGTCTCCCGTGGTGGCGGCTGCAGGCCTCCGGCCCCGTCGCCGTGTCCGCTCTGCGCACGGATTCGCACCCGGATCCTGGCAGCGTCGTGGTGAGGCGGGTCGATGCGACCGCGCGCGGCTTCGTGATGGAGTTCGAGGAACGCTGGGAGAGCCGGGGTCAGTCCTGGTACTGCCGGGAGCTGCTGCGCGCCGACGTGCGTGACGGTCAAATCACGGAGATGTCGGTGTACTGCACCGGTGACTGGGATGAGCGGAGGCAGGCCGAGCATGCACAGGCCATCCGGCTGCTGCGTAGCTGAGGGCATGGTCGGGCCGATGACCTGGCGCCTAGCATGGGGCGGTGGTGAGGCGACAGGTCTCTGACCTCCTCGGTTCCGCGGACGCCGCTCGCGCTGCGGGTGAGCTGGGGACTGCTGCCCGCCTCTATTCGGAAGCGGCTACCGAGCGTCGCTCGTCCGGTGACCTTGAGGGGTGGGCGGGCGCCCTGCTGGGCGCGGCTTCGGTGCACGTGTTCGGCACCGAGCCCGGCAGGCTCCCGGCGCTGCTGTTCGAAGTGTTGGAGCGGACAACCGACGAGGTTCTCCACGCCCGGCTGGCGGCTGCTCTGGCGAGGTGCTGGGTGTACGCGGGGGAGCAGGCGCGCGGGTTGCCCTTCGCGGAGCAGGCGCTGCGCGAAGGAGAGAGCACCGGAAATCCCGAGCTGATCGCCGATTGTCTCGACGCGGCGCTGGCCGTGCACTGGGGCCCGGATGAGCTGGAAACCCGGCGCTCGCTTGCTGTCCGGCTCGACGCTGTGGCCGCCCATCTGCTTGACCCTGATGCTCGACTGAAGGCGCACCTGTGGGGGCTGCAGGTGGCCTGCGACCTGCTGGACCTGCACACCGTCCACCGTCATCTGCGCGCGCTGGAGCTGTTGGGGGAGGACTCACCCAAGGCCAGGTTCTTCGCTGTCACACGCCGCCTCATGCTTGACCTGATGCAGGGTCGCACCGATACCACCGCGGTCCTGCTGTCTGTCGCCACCGCTGCAGGACGTGCCGCCGGCCTGGCGGACGCCTGGATGGTCGTCGCGGCTCAGCGGGCCTACTCAGCCCAGCAGTCGGGAGATCAGCGCACCTGCGCGGAGGTGGCGGAGCAGGCGGAGTCCTTTGCGGTCGCCGAGGGAGCGGCAGCGGTCTGCGCGGAAGCTGCGGTGATGTGGCTCGGCGCCGGGCGGCCCGATCGTGCTGCCGCACTCGTGCGCACGTTCCGTGGAACGACGCTGAGCGGCCTGCCACGCGATGTGAACTGGCTCCTCACGATGCAATGCGTGCTCGAGGGCGCCCTTGCCGTCGGTGACCGGGAGGTGGTGCAGGCCGCCTCTGGGCTGCTCCGTCCCTTTGCCGGAAGGCCCGTGTTCAACGCCGGCGCGATGATGTTTCACGGTGTCACAGACGACCCCCTGTCCCGGGCGGCCGCGATGGTCGGTGATGCCGAATCGGCTGCCAGGTTCCGCGCGGCAGCGCTCGCAGCCTATGAAGGCTTGGGCGCCCGGTGGTGGCTCGAACGGCTGGCCAAGGATCTCCCGCCGCGAAGCACGGCCACTCCCACCGCAACCACAGCCCACCTGCGTCCCTTGGCAGGGGGACTGTGGATCGTCGGCAGCGGGGATTCTGGATTGCCGGTGAAGGAGCTGCGCGGCTTCAGGTACCTCGCAGAGGTGCTCCGGCGCCCCCACAAACCGGTCGCGGCCCTCGACCTGAGCGCCGGCGCCCTCGCCGAGAGCGGGCTGGGTGAGCGGATCGACCGCAAGGCGCTGACCGCCTACCGCCAACGCCTGGCCGAGGTGCAGGAGGAACTCCAGGAGGCCGAGGCGTGGGCGGACGCGGGACGCATCAGCGTCCTGGGGTCCGAACGGGACGCCCTTGTCGATGAGATCGCTGCGGCGACCGGCCTCGGCGGACGCCTGCGCGTGTCCGGTTCGAGCGGCGAGCGGGCCCGCGTCGCGGTCCAGAAGGCGATCACCGCAGCCATCGACCGGATCGCCACCGTCGATGAGCCGCTCGCCCGGCACCTGCGGAGCTGTATTCGTACCGGCCTCATGTGCAGCTACGAACCCGACCCGGCTGCGCCGTACATCTGGATGCTCACGGCGGACAAGTGAAGGCGGGCGTCCACCTTCGGCCCACCGAGCGGGGTGAGGCGGAGGTAATTGGTGCAGTCGTGCCGCGAGGCCGCGTGCGGTTAGCTCCACCTGTGTGCAACCGGTAGCCCGATCCCTGCCGCCGTCGGTAGGCCGGGCCCGGGTCACGGCTCAAGTGAAAGGAGTGCCCAGTGATTCCCGAACCCATCCAGCGCTTCATCGACCAACAGGCCGAGCGCTCTTTGGTGAACTACTCCGACCTGAAGGTCGTCTTCCTCAACGGCACGTTGAAGAGGTCGCCAGGCACCAGTAACACCGACGGGCTGATGGCGATCTCGATCGGTCTCTTCCGGGCGCTGGGCGTCCAGGTCGACGTGGTGCGCACCGTCGACCACGTGATCCCACCGGGCGTCCAGCCGGACATGCGTCAGCACGGCTGGGAACGCGACGACTTCCCCGACCTCTACCGGCGGTTCGTCGAGCCCGCCAACATCATCGTGCTGGCAACCCCGATCTGGCTGGGCGATCAGAGTTCCCAGACCCGGCTCATCATCGAACGCCTTTACGGCTGGTCGGGGGAACTGAACGCCGCGGGGCAGTGGTCCTACTACGGCAAGGTCGGGGGAGCGTTGATCACCGGCAACGAGGACGGCGGCAAGCACTGCGCCGCGCAGATGCTGTACGCCCTCCAACACATCGGCTTGACCGTGCCGCCGCAGTCGGACACGTACTGGAACGGCGAGGCCGGTCCTGGGCCGTCCTATCTCGACGATCCCGGTGGCGGCCAGAACAACGCCTGGACGACCCGCAACACGGTCTTCATGAGCTGGAACATGCTCCACCTCGCCCGAATGTTGACCGACGGTGGCGGCATCCCCACCTACGGCAACATCGCTTCGGAGTGGGACCTCTCCCACCCCGATCATCCCAACCCCGAGTACCGCTGAACCGATGAACACCCGCGAGGCCGATGACGAGGGCCACCTGCGGCGAGCCCTGGTGCTGGCCCGCGGCGGATCGTCCAGCGACGTCAACCCGTTGGTCGGCGCGGTGGTCACCGACGTCGCCGGAGTGGTCGTCGGGGAGGGATACCACCGCGGGGCCGGCAGCCCGCACGCCGAGATCGATGCGTTGCGGGCGGCTGGCCCGGCCGCACGTGGGGGGTCGGTCTACGTCTCGCTCGAGCCGTGCAGCCACCGCGGGCGGACAGGTCCGTGCGTCAACGCGCTGGTGGACGCCGGTGTCGCCCGTGTGGTGTTCGGGCAGGCCGACCCCAACCCCGTGGCCGCCGGCGGAGCGGCGGTACTGGAGGCTGCCGGTGTCCGGGTGCGGGCCGGTGTTCTGGCCGCCGAGGCCATCGAACTGAACCGGACGTGGACGCACCTCATGCTCACCGGTCGGCCGTTCGTGACCTGGAAGTTCGCCGCATCGCTGGATGGTCGAACTGCCGCGCGCGACGGCACCTCCCGCTGGATCACCGGTCCGGAAGCGAGGACGGACGTCCACGCCGTGAGGGCGCACTGCGGGGCGGTGATCGTCGGGACGGGGACCGTCCTCGCCGATGATCCCCAACTCACGGTCAGGGGACCACACGCTTCGCCCGCCGTCCAGCCGCTGCGGGTGGTGATCGGGCGGCGTCAGCTCCCTCCTCCGGCACACGTGCTCGACGACCAGGCACCCACCCTCGTCGTGGCATCGCACGACCCTCGCGAAGCTTTGGCGCAGCTGGCCCGCCGAGGCATCCACCATGCCCTGCTCGAGGGCGGTCCTACCCTGGCGGGCGCCTTCCTGAGGGCTGGACTTGTCGACGAAGTGATCGCCTACCTCGCGCCGGCCCTGCTCGGCGCCGGCCGCCCGGCCGTCAGCGACCTGGGGATCGACACGATCGCGGACGCCCTGCGCCTGACCATCACCGACGTCGCCCTTGTCGGCAGCGACGTCCGCATCACCGCACGCCCGAATCCGCGACTCCGAGGGAGCAACGAGATGACCGCAGAGCTGGAGGCGAGCCGGGTGATCGAGGGGGCTCGCACCGTCCTGCCCACCACGCACGGCCGCTTCGAGGCCGTCGGCTTCTTCGACCTGGTCACCGGCGAGGAGCACCTCGTGTTGATCAGCCCGCTCGGGGTGGGCTCTGGAGAGGTTCCGCCGCTGGTCCGGGTGCAGTCGGAATGCCTCACCGGTGACGTCTTCGGCTCCCAACGCTGCGACTGCGGCCCCCAGCTCGAGCGCGCCCTCTCCCTGGTCGCGGGTCATCCGGGCCTGATGGTGTACCTGCGCGGTCAGGAGGGCCGCGGTGTCGGTCTCCTCGCCAAACTGGCGGCCTACCGGCTCCAGGATGAGGGCTTCGACACGGTCGACGCCCAAATCGAGCTGGGCCTGCCGGTCGACGATCGGGAGTACGGCGCCGCCGCAGCAATCCTGGAAGCAACCACGGCGACCAGGATCCGGCTGCTCACCAACAATCCCCGCAAGGTTGAGGCACTGCAGGCGGCGGGGATCGCCCTTGCTTCGGTCGAGCCGTTGCGTATTCCGCCGACGGCAATCAACGCCGCCTACCTGCGCGCAAAGCGCGACCGGCTCGGTCACCACCTCCGAGGTGATCTTTCGTCGGTGTGATGCGCTGCGCGGTTGGCCACGACCAGTTCTTACGAGGTTCTTTCAGAACGGCCAAGGCCCTCGCCAAAGGGAACGGGGCTGGACTGGACTTGGCGCATGCGGACTCTCGTGACTGGTGCGGCCGGGTTCATCGGCTCGACGATCGTCGAACTCCTGCGCGACCGGGGCCACGAGGTGGTGGCTGTGGACCTGTTGCTGGGCCGTGCCCATAGGTCTCGTCCGTCCTGGGTGGGCGATGATCTCCACGTGGTCGACGTGCGGGACGAAGCAGCCTTGACCAGGCTCCTGCGCGGGGTTGATCTGGTGTGCCACCAGGCCGCGATGGTGGGCCTGGGCCTCACCATTCACGACGCACCCGACTACGCCTCCCACAACGTGGTCGGGACGGCATCACTGGTGTCTGCGATGACGCGCGCCGAAGTCGGCGGCCTGGTGCAGGCGTCGTCGATGGTGGTCTACGGGGGTGGACGCGAGGTGTGCCCGATCCATGGCGACGTTGCGACACGTCCCCGAACGCTGACGGACCTGGCCGCAGGCCGCTTCGAACCACACTGTGCGGTGTGCGGCCGGCCGGTCACCTGGGGGCTGGTGGGGGAGGACGCGCCGCCCAAACCGCACAACGCCTACGCCGCCACCAAGCTGGCGCAGGAGCATCTCGCCATCGCCTGGAGCGAGCAGTCCGGCGGTCGGGCGATCAGCCTGCGCTATCACAACGTGTACGGGCCGCGGATGCCCCGCGATACCCCGTATGCGGGAGTCGGGAGCATCTTCCGGTCCGAACTGGCCGCGGGCCGGCCGCCCAAGGTCTATGAGGACGGCAGGCAGATGCGCGACTTCGTCCACGTCCACGATGTCGCCCGAGCGAACGTGATCGCCCTCGAGAGCCTCGCCCTGAGCGCTGCCAGGCCCACCTCCGTGCATCGCGCCTACAACGTCGTCCTCCGGTGACCCACACACCGTGCTCGACCTGGCCACGGCCCTCGCTCACGAACTGGACGGCCCGGAACCGATGGTGGTGGGTGGGGGTAGGCCGGGGGACGTGCGCCACGTCGTGGCCGACCCCGCACGAATCAGGAGCGAGCTGGGGTTCGCTGCGCAGATTCCCTTTCGCGAGGGGATCGCCGAGTTCGCTGCGGCACCCATGCGCACCTGAGAATCGGCCGACGAGGATGATTCAGCCGGCCTGGGGGACCAGTGCGACCGCCGGGAGGCTCACCGTGAAGCAACAGCCCTGGTGCACGTTACGGACGGCCACCGTGCCGTCCTGGGCGGCCACGAGTCCTCGCACGATTGCGAGCCCGAGCCCGGCCCCGGGACTGAGCGGCGCAGCCTCCGGCGAGCGTGACGTCGTGCCCCGGAAACCGACTTCGAACACCCGCGACAGTTCCTCGACGGGGATCCCGCCGCACCCGTCGGTGATGCTCAGCCACGCTGCCTTCGGGTCGCCACCCCCGCGCACCTGGACCGACCGGCCCGGTTGGGTGTGCCGGACAGCGTTCACCATCAGGTTCTGCACGACCCGCTCCATCTCGCGGCCCGAGCCCATCCCTACGAGCGCGGGCAGGTCCACGTCCAGCTGGATTCCGCGGCCGGCGGCGACCGGTCGCAGGCTGGTGACGGCCTCCTCGACGAGTTGGTCAAGGGCGATCGGCTCGAGACGGAGGTCGAGGCCTCCGCTGTTGATGCGCGACAGTTCGAACAGGTCGTCCACCATGGAGCCGAGGCGGTTGGATTCACGTCCGATCCGCGCTCCGTAATCGCTCACGTCCGCCGGATTGTCCACCACCTGGTCCTCAAGGGCTTCTGCCATCGCCTTGATGCCGGCCAGCGGGGTGCGCAGGTCATGGCTGATCCATGCGATCAGTTCCCGATGGCTCTGTTCACGGGCATGTTCCTCGGCCCTGCGCATTTCGATGGCCAGCGTGCGGCGGGCGAATTGCTGACCGATGAGCACCGAGCCGGGAACCAGCATGACGCCGATCAGCAGGCAGGTCACGAGTGTCCATCCGAGTTGCTCTGTGAACATGAACCCGCTGATTGCCACGACGAAGCCGAGTGCAGCAAGGAGTGGGAAGGCGACCACCAGGGCGAGGGAGATCCCGAGGTTGCCTCGGAAGGCTCTGAGCAGGAGCCACAGGGCGATGGTCGTGACGACGCAGGTCAGCAACGCCCACGGCGCGATGTGAAGCAGCGATTCGCTCATGAACGGTCTCCCCACGGTTGATACCGGTAGCCGACGCCCCACACGGTCTGGAGCCTCACCGGGTGTGCGGGATTGGGCTCCACCTTCTCGCGCAGCCGCCGCACATGGACGGTCACGGTGGAGTCGTCACCGAAGTCCCAGTCCCAGACCTGGGCGAGCAACTCCGACCTGCGGAACGCCTGGTTGGGATGGGCCACCAGGAAGGCGAGCAGGTCGAACTCGCGGGCGGTCATGACGATCTCCCTACCCGAAACCGTGGCCCGGCGGGCGGTCAGGTCGATGCTGAGGTCGCCGTCGACCAGCGCGGACGCCGGCCCGATCCGCGGCACTGAGCGTTGCAGCAGGCGTTGGGCCCGGAGTGTCACCTCCCGGGGCGAGAACGGCTTCACCACGTAGTCGTCTGCGCCTTGCTCCAGCCCCACCACCCGGTCGGATTCGCTGCCCAGCGCGGTCAGGATCATGATCGGCACCGCGCTGATTCGACGGATGTGCTCGCACACGTCCAGCCCGTCGATGCCCGGCAGCATCAGATCAAGGATCACCAGGTCGGGCGCACCGTGTGTGAAGGCGTCCAGCCCGCTGGACCCGTTGTCGGCCTCGCTCACCTCGAGCCCCGCCCGGGTCAGGTAACGCCGCAGCACGTCCCGGGTGGTCGGGTCGTCCTCGATCACCAGCACGCGCGTGGCCGGCATGCCATGTCCCTCCTCTGGGTGATCCACCCGGTTCACCATTCAGTCATCAACAGGTGATTGACCGCAAGGGCCCAGAATCCCGCGGCGGGCAGCCCCCAGCGGCGCCATGACGGGAGCGCAAGGCCGGCGGCGCACCAGACCGTGAAGGTGAAGGTCAGCCAGATCCGTTCCGTTTCGGCCTTGGACAGGCCGCTCAGATCTGACAGCCCGATCACCACAAGGCCGGCAAGGGAAAGCCACGCCGGCGCCGCCTCCAGCGCTCGCCGTCCGGTACCGGCGGCGGTGCGCACAGCGTGGGTGAGGATGAGGGCGACGATCGGTGAGGCGCACACCACGAGAGCGGCGAGGTTCGCCCAGACGAAATAGCTGTACGGGCGTGAATCGGCGATCCCCTGGTAGTAGCGGAGCTGCACCTGGGCCAGCCCGTCCCACCAGCGGAAGCCGGCGAGCGTGAAGAACACCACGACGGTGCACACCCCACCGGCGGCGACCAGCCAGCCCCTGCGGACAACTGCCCACCCCGATGAGCGCACTGAAAGGAGGAGGGCTGTGACCGCAACGATGCTGTAGAGGACGTGGCCGTAGGAAAGGTAGAGCAAGGCACCGAACAGCAAGCCACCGGCCAGTGAGGCGGCCAGCCGTCGATGGACAGCGCCCCAGCAGGACGACATCACGGCGAGCGAAGCGACCCCGAGGAAGACCGCGTCCCCGGACACCCCGATCCACACCGCCCCGGGGAACACGGCCGCCCAGGGTACGAACTGCCGCGCCGCCATCGGAGCGCCGAGCGTCCTGAGCGTGACCGCCCACGCCGGCAGGGCCAGGCTGCCGACCAGCATGCAGATCAGCGCTCCCCACGCCGGACCGCCCAGGCCGACCCGTTGCAGGAACCAGAAGAACAGGGTCGCCAGCGGCGGATGGACCGACACGTGGGTGGTCCAGGCGTCCGGGACGTTGACGATCCGCCCGGTGAAGCCGCCAAGGAATGCCCACGGGTCACCGACGAACGGCAGGTCGTGCAGATATTCGTGGGGGGACAGAAGCTTGGTTGCCCAGTCCCCGTCTACCGAGGCCAGGGAGAAGATCCAGCCGAATCCCACTGCCCACCCGACTGTGAGCAGGGTGCCCCACCTCATGGTTGCCGCCAGCTGCTGGAGGTGCACCGCGGCCACCACCATCGCGGCGGCGGGCAGCGTCCACCAGGAAACGTGCGGCGCCCATTCGGCGAAGATCGGCGGGAACGGCAGCAGGATGATCGTCCCGGACGCCTCGATGGCCCTGCCGGTGACGTGGGCGAGCAGGACGAGGCCGACGGCGCCTGCGAGCGCCGTCCGATCAACCCCGGACAGCCGTGCCCGCTCGGTGTCGAGCGCTGCACTCAACTCGCTGGGCATGCTCTTCACGTCGTGACGCTAGGGCCTGCCAGGGCGTTCTGACCTCCGCTGAGCCCCTCCGAAAGACTTCCGTAAGGACCTGCCGATTCTGGCAAGACTCCGGTAATCGCGCCGGCCTGTCCGGGGGACCGCGACCTGCTTAGCGTCGAGCCATGCACCCAGCGCCCGCCGACACCGACCTGGTCGAACTGGTGATCCCGTGCCTGAACGAGGAGACCGCCCTCCCCGCCCTGCTCGCCGGCGTGCCATCCGGTTGGGCGGTGATCGTGGTGGACAACGGGTCGCGAGACCACACCGCAGACGTGGCACGACGAGCCGGGGCAGTGGTCGTTTCTGAGCCACAACCGGGCTACGGGGCCGCGGTGCACAGGGGGTTGATGGTCGGTACCCGCGAGATCGTGGTGGTGCTGGACGGTGACGGATCAATCCGGCCGGGCGACCTGACCACCATGGTTGACCTCGTGGCTGCCGGACGCGCTGACCTGTGTTGTGGTGCCCGCCAGCCGGTCGCCAGGGCCGCCTGGCCGGCACACGCCCGACTCGGGAACAGGGTGCTGGCAGCAACCCTGTCGCTCGCGCTGGGCCTCGACCTGCACGACATCGCCCCCGTCAGGGTGGCCCGGCGGGCAGCGCTTCTCGACCTTGGGGTCGCTGATCGACGTTTCGGCTATCCGCTGGAAACCCTCCTCCGCGCCCAGGCTGCCGGCTGGCTGATCAGCGAACATCCGATTCCCTATCACCCGCGCAACGGCGGGCGGTCGAAGGTCACCGGCAGTATCCGAGGCACGGCTCGCGCACTGCGCGACTTCGCCGGCGTACTCGTGGCCAACCAGGACCTCCTGCGACGGCGGGCGAGATGAGCAGTGGCCGTCCGGTGCTGCTGATCGTGGCCAAGGCGCCGATCCCCGGATTGGTCAAGACCCGGCTCACTCCACCCTTCACCGCCCACCAGGCGGCTGCCCTTGCTGCCGCGGCACTCCTGGACACCCTGGACGCGTGCCGGACGGCCGCCGTCCTCGCCGCCGCTGAGGTGGTCGTTGCGCTCGCCGGTGATCCCCACCGGGCCCTGTCGGGGAGCGCGATCCGGTCGGCGTTGGCCGGAGTGCGAGTGCTGCCTCAGCGTGGGGAAGGACTGGCCGCAAGGCTCGCGGCTGCACACCTTGACGCTGCCGGGGACTTCGGGACCACGCTGCAGGTCGGCATGGACACCCCCCAGATCCAGCCCTTGGTGCTGGCCCAGGCACTTGGCCGGTTGACGGCAGCGGACGGGCCAGATGCCTCGCTTGGGCTGGCGGAGGACGGGGGCTGGTGGGCTCTCGGCCTGCGACGGTCCGGCGCTGCGCGCTGCCTGGTCAACGTCGCGATGTCGACAGAACGCACCGGGGCGGACACGCTCGCTGCCCTCCGGGAGGAACAGCGCGGGGTTGAGCTGCTGCCCACCCTGCGTGACGTGGACACGATCGGTGACGTCGAGGCGGTCGCTCGCGATGCCGGGGGCAGGTTCGGTGCGCTCGCCCGTGCGCTGCACCCCATGGCAGGGGAGGCCTCGTGACCACGGCGACCGACGTGTACGGGCTCGGCCTGCGTGGCAGCCGGGTGTGGCTCGAAGGCAGCCACGTCAGCGAGCTACCGGTTCACGACTGGACGCGCGAGCGCCTGGCGGGCGATCAGACGCTGCTCGCGCGCTGCCTCGGGGCAACCCTCGACATCGGCTGCGGGCCTGGGCGGCTGGCAGCCGCCCTCCTGACGCGGCGTGTCCTTGCTCTGGGGATCGACATCAGCCACGACGCGGTCACGCTTGCCCGTCGGCGAGGGGCCGCGGTGCTGCAACGAGACGTCTTCGGCCCGCTCCCCCGCGAAGGGCAGTGGCAACACACCCTGCTGGCCGACGGGAACATCGGGATCGGCGGTGACCCGATCCGCCTGCTCGCCCGGTGTCGCGAGTTGCTCACGCCCACCGGCACGGTCCTGCTCGACCTGCAGGGGACAGGTGCCCACCTGCGGACAGATCGGGTGCGGCTCCTTGCCGGTGACGTCGCCAGCGACTGGTTCCACTGGTCGAGCCTGCCGACCGGGGCCCTTCCGGCCATAGCTGCCGCGACCGGGTTCAGCGTCCGTGAGGTGTGGAGGTCGTCGGGACGGTGGCAGGCCGAACTGCAACTCAGCGACCACTGGGACGGAGCCGGCGATGCGGCCCAGTGAACTCGTTCCCCGTCCGGAGTGGTACCCGGCGCGGGCGCGTGGCGGCTGGCTGAGCCTCCGCGTGGGCATGTGGCTCGGCGTCACCTTCACCACGTGCTTCGTCACCGGCCTGATCAGCCACTTCCACCAGCATCCGGGCCTGTTCCCGCTTCCTGCGGGACCGGTATGGGGTTACGCGGTCAGCCAGGGCATTCATGTCACGACCGGCATCGCGTCGATCCCGCTGCTGGCCGTCAAGCTCTGGTCGGTCGCACCCCGGTTCTGGCAGCGTCCGCTGATCGGCGGAGTGCTACGGACGCTGGAGCGCGGATCGGTGCTGGTGCTGGTCGCCTCGGCAATCTTCGAACTCGTCACCGGGCTGCTCAACGTCGCCGAGTGGTACGCCTTCGGGTTCTACTTTCCACCCGTCCACTACGCCGTCGCCTGGCTTGCCATCGGAGCGATCGCGGTTCACGTCGCCGTCCAGCTCCCCAAGGTCCGCGAGTTGTGGGCCCAGCCCGAAGCGCCTGTCGCCGGAGGCGACCTGACCCGGCGGGACGTCTTCCGGTTGGCAGGACTCGGAGCCGTGATCGCCGCCGGCGTCACGGCGGGGGACAAGCTGCCACTGCTCCGGCCCACGGGAGTCCTCTCACAGCGAAGTGGGGAGGGTCCCCAGGGCCTCCCGGTCAACCGCAGTGCGATCGCCGCCGGGATCACCATCGACCCCGACTGGCAGGTGAAGGTGGTTGACCGCGGTGCCGAGCGAACCCTGAGCCTTGCGGACCTCCAGGCGATGCCGCAGCGTTCCGCCCTGCTGCCGATCGCCTGCGTCGAAGGCTGGAACGTCTGGGCAACCTGGGAGGGCGTCCGACTCAGCGATCTGGTCGACGACCCCATCCACGTCAGGGAACTGACGGTGCGTTCACTCGACCCCGGCGGCTACGGCGCGAGCACGGTCACCCCCCAGACGTTGAACCATCCCGACACATTGCTGGCGCTCCGGCTCAACGGTGAACAGTTGGCCCTCGACCACGGCTACCCGGCCCGACTGATCGCTCCCAACCGGCCCGGCGCTCTCCAGACCAAATGGGTCACCCTCATCGAGGTCACCAGATGAGCATCGGACGCACTCGCATCCCGCAATGGGAGAGCCTGCGGCGCAGGGCCTCGGCGGTGGCCAAGCAGCAGCTCGCCGAGGTCAGGTCGGCTGCCGCTGGACTGGGGAGAGTGCAGACAACGCTCCTTCTCCTGGGAGCCTCGACGGTCGCCTACGGCGGCGTCCAGATGCTCCAGATCCTCCTCGAACGGACAGCTCCCCTCCTCGGGGTGGGCGGCTGGTGGCTGGGCGGTCCGCTGATCGTGGACCTGATCGCGGTCCCAGTCGTTGTCGTCGTGGGAGTGGCCATCGGTCGGGTCGTGCCGGCAGGTTGGCGGCGCTACGTCGCGGCGGCGTCCGCGCTAACGGTCCTTGTGACCCTTGTCGCCTTCCCGTTCCTGACCGGTCTCGGCCGCCGTCCGGACAATCCCAGCCTCCTGGACCGTAACTACTGGGCCGGCTACCTCACACTCGTGGCGATCATCTGGGGTCTGCCGCTGATTGGCCGCCTGGTCAGGACGATTCGTCCGACCCGGCGACGAAAACTTGACCCAGTGCCGAGCTCACGTCGCAAGCTCGTCGGCTGAGCGGAGTCTGCTGCGCTCGGGCCTCGGCGGGTCGACGGCGGCACGCACCAGAAGCCGCGGTTCACCATCGGACGAGGACGGCTGCCGACCCGGTGAGAATCGTGATGGTCGCACCGCCACGCTCACAAGCTTCGACGTTCGAGACGTCGCCGCAGGGCACGCGAGCTCAGTAGCGGAGCAGCAGGTAGGGGGTGGCGATGGCGAGCGTGACCACGGCCACGACGGCGCCGTAACGGGTGAACTCCCAGAAGGTGATGGGGTGGCCGCTCTTCTTGGCGATGCCGGCGACGACGACGTTGGCGCTCGCCCCGATCGCCGTCGCGTTACCGCCGAGGTCCGCTCCGAGAACCAGGGCCCACCACAGCCCGTTCTGGCCAGCGAACGGACCATTACCGCTGACGAGTTGGTCGACCACGGGGGTCATGGTGGCGACGAACGGAATGTTGTCCACGACAGCTGAGATGACTGCGGAGCCCCAGAGGATGAGCATCATCGCGGTCGGGACGCTGTCGCCGGTGGCGGCGTTCAGACCGGCGGCGAGCTGGTCGATGACGCCGGTCTTGACCAACGACCCGACGAGGATGAACAGGCCGGCGAAGAACAGAAGGGTTTCCCATTCGATGTCGACCAGGTAGGTCTGCGGACGTAGTCCGCTGATCCCGACGAGCAGCCCGGCCCCCAGCAGGGCGACCACGGATGGTTCCAGGTGGAGCACGCCGTGCAGGGTGAAGGCGGCCAGCACCAGTGCGAGCACGATCAGGCTGCGAATCAGGAGGGAGCGGTCCTGGATCGCCTCACGCTCGTCCAGCTGCATCACCTGGGCGACCTGCTCGGGGTCGGCGGTGAAGTCCTTACGGAACAGGAACCTCGACAACGCGACGAACGCGATCAGCATCACCACGATGATCGGCGCCAGATTGGCGAGGAAGTCGTTGAACCCCAGCCCTGACCGGCTGGCCACGATCAGGTTGGGCGGGTCGCCGACGAGCGTGGCGGCGCCGCCGATATTGGAGGCCAGTGCTTCGGCTATCAGGAACGGCACCGGCCGGACGCCGATCTTCTCGCACACCAGCAGGGTCACCGGTGCGATCAGCAGCACGGTGGTGACGTTGTCGAGCCCGGCCGAGGCGACCGCTGTGATCAGGCAGAGCAGGGTCATGACCCGAAAGGGCCTGCCCTTGGCCTTCTTGGCGGCCCAGATCGCCACGTACTCGAACACACCGGTCTGCTTCAGGACGCCGACGATCACCATCATCCCGAACAGCAGGAAGATGACGTTCCAGTCGATACCGGTCTCCTTGGAGAAGAAGGCGTCGTCGGATCCGACCACCCCGATCGCGAGGATCACCCCGGCACCGGCCAGGGCCGCTACGACACGGTTGATCCGTTCGGTGGCGATCAGCAGGTAGACGATGGTGAAGACGATGATCGCGACGATCATCATCCGAGGTCGTCCCCACACACCAGCTCGAGAAGGCGGGCAGCGGTGACCACCCCGAGGATCTTCGTGCCGTCGACGACCGCGCACAGCGGGCTGCGCAGCCGCGCCATGATCGCGGCCAGTTCCACCACGGTGTCATCGGTATTCAGCACCGCCAGTTCGACCGGTCGTGCCGACACGAGGTCTGCCACGGTGGCTCGCTGCAGTCGTGCAGTGATCTGCTGGACGGGAACCTCGCCGAGGACGCCGGCCAGTGCCGGGTCGTCCTGCACGTAATCGGGCACCATGAACCGCACGACCTCCGAGGCGGGCAGGACTGCCTTCGGGGTGCCGTCACTCCTGGTCACCACCAGGCCCGGCAACCGGTCCCGCGCGATCAGCCGCGCAGCTTCCAATGCGGGGGTGTCCAGCCCCACCACGGGGTAGGGCTCCGCGATGTCACCGGCACGCACGGCGCACCATCCGTGAGGCAGACACAGTCGGCGCCGCTGCAGCGAACTCCGTGCCGGTCTCGTGGGCAACGCCGAGGGCCGCTATGCCCTGGCTGATCTCAATGGCAATCATCAGCACCTCTGTCTGCACGGACCCCTCGACGTGCTCGACGAAGTGGTCGTCGACCAGGCTTCCCGACACTCCGGTGTCAACACTAGCGGCGCCTGCGATGCGCGGCTCAGCGTGTCAGCCAGCGGGTGGTGACGGGCGGGCTCCGGTGACGGCAGAGCGACCGACTCCTCCCCAGGAGCTCCAGGGGCCGCCGACTCTCGGCACGGTGGCGTTTGGTGAGCTGCACTCTGATCCCATGCGGCGTCGTGGGCGCCGGGCCGAATACCTGAGCGGATCTCTGCCGGCGGCATGAGGGGCGAATCCCGGTTCGGGAAGCAGGGCCGCAGCTTGCTCTCATGAGCACTCAGATTGCTGTCCGGCTGCCCGACGAGGTGGTGGCCTTCCTGGACAAGGCCGTGCCCGACAGCAAGGCCACCAGCCGTGCCGCCCTGGTGAGTGCCGCAGTGGAACGTGAGATGCGCCGCCAAGCCGCCGAAACCGACGCCGCGATCCTGGGCGAGGTGGGTGCAGCCGATGACCTGGACTCCCTGGTGAACTGGACCACCAGACGGCCAAGGGACTCAGTAGCGAGGTCCTGGTCGGGCCGGGGAACGGACTCGATGCGACACTGTGATCTCGCTGAACCGTTGGATGGACCTTGTGTGTCACTTTGTGTCCCGAACTCGGTGCACAAAGTTACACGTTGTTCGAGGCGACACGGCTCCGGGAGCCTGAATCGGGCGCGGCCTCTCCGTGGCAGCGGGTCAGGCGAGCGCCATAGTGGCGGTGAACCCGTCGGGCTGCCGCGCGATGGCGTCCATGCCTTCCGGGAGGTTGCCGAGGCGGACGAGGCCGTTCCAGTAGCCGACGTCGCCGTAGTACAGCACAAGGTTGTGGCCTGGGCTGTAGTAGCCGATGTCGTTGATCTCGGGGTCAGCGCCGGCGGGGACACCCTGCGTGGTGAGCGGACGGGGGAGGGTGGCGATCTTCTCGACCCGGTTGAAGTCGGTGAAGCTGAGCGTCAGCGGCAGTTGGTCGATCAGGTCGCGCGTGGTCGGGCCCTCGGCGAGGGTGGCCGGGTAGCTGTGTTCGCCGATCGTGACGGTGATCCTGGTGGGCCCCGACGGCGCGCTGCCCGGTGTGGTGGGTGCTCCCGGGGCGTCGCTGGTGCAGGCCGTGAGGGTGAGCAGCGCCAGCAGCGTGGAGAGTCGGATCCGGCGTGGACGTCGGGAACGTCGCTGGGTGTTCATGGCGTGATGCACTCCCTTCGGTTCGGTTCGGTGCGGTGCGGTGCGGCGCGGTTCGGTGCGGTGCGGTGCGGTGCGGTCCTGGGGTCAGGGCTGAAGGATCACCTTGATGGCGGTGCGCTGGTCCATGGCCCGGTATCCGTCGGCTGCCTGCTCCAGCGGCAGGGTGAGGTCGAACACCTTGCCCGGGTTGATCGTCCGGTTCCAGATCAGGTCGATGAGCTCGGGCAGGAACCGGCGCACCGGGGCGGGGCCGCCGTGCAGGTGGATGCCGGAGAAGAACAGCTCGGTGCCGTCCAGCGACACGTCGTGGGTGACGCCGACGTAGCCGACGTGCCCGCCGGCGCGGGTGGCGCGGATCGCCTGCATCATCGATTCCTGGGTGCCGACGGCCTCGATGGTGGAGTGGGCGCCGAGGCCGTGGGTGAGTTCCTTGATGCGGGCCACGCCCTCGTCGCCGCGTTCGGTGACGATGTCCGTGGCGCCGAACTCTCGGGCGAGGGCCTGCCGGTCGGCGTGGCGGCTCATCGCGATGATCCGCTCAGCGCCGAGCTGCTTGGCCGCCAGGATGGCGAGGAGTCCGACGGCGCCGTCCCCGACCACGGCGACGGTCTTGCCCGGCCCGGCTTCGGCGGCGACGGCGGCGAACCAGCCGGTGCCGAGCACGTCGGAGGCGGCGAGCAGCGACGGGATGAGGTCGGCGTCGGGCATGCCGGGCGTGGCGACCAGGGTGCCGTCGGCGAGCGGGACGCGCAGGTACTGGGACTGGGCGCCGGAGGCGGCACCGGGCTGGCGCTGCACGCAGTGGGTCTGATACCCGGCGGCGCAGATCTCGCAGGTGTTGTCGGAGGCGAAGAACGAGCCGACGACGAAGTCGCCGACCTTGATGGTGCGCACGTCCGTGCCGACCTGCTCCACGACGCCTACGTACTCGTGCCCGATCGGGGTCGGCTCGGTGGTGGCGTCCTCGCCGCGATAGGGCCACAGGTCGGACCCGCAGATGCAGGCCGCGGTGACTTTCAGGATCGCGTCGGTAGGTTCGACGATGACGGGAATCTCGCGGTCCTCCACGCGCACGTCACGGGGTCCGTACAGCAGGACTCCACGCATCGTGTTGGTCTCCTCCTGGTTGAGAGTGTGGGCGGGCCGGGATTGCGTGTTCGAGGTCATGGATCCACTCAACAGCCTTTCCGGCGAGTCGGGGAGTCACAGCCGTGAGGTGTACCGGCAGGGCATCCCACCCGGCCGGTTGCACGCCTAGTGTGGCTGCCGTGGACAACCGAGCCGAGGTGCGTGAGTTTCTCACCAGCAGGCGGGCGAAGATCAGCCCGCAGGAAGCAGGCTTGCCGGTGGTGGGGCAGCGTCGCGTGCCGGGCCTGCGGCGCAACGAGGTGGCGAGCCTGGCTGGGGTGAGCATCGAGTACTACTCCCGGCTGGAGCGCGGACATCTGGCCGGGGTGTCGGCGAGCGTCCTGGAGGCGATCGCCCGGGCGCTGCAGCTGGACGCTGCCGAACGCGGTCATCTTTTCGACCTCGCCCAGGCCGCAGACGGCAGCAACCTGATCACCCGCCGCCGTGGCCGCGGCGACAAGCAGTGGAAGCCGCAGCCGGGCCTGCAGTGGATCCTCGACGCGATGCGGGACGCGCCAGCTGCGGTCGGCAACGGCCGCGGCGATCTGCTGGCCGCCAACCATCTGGGTCGCGCGCTGTACAGCGACGTGCTCGCCGACCCGAGCGGCAAGCCGAACTTCGCCCGGTTCGCGTTCCTCGACTCGGCGGCGCGGCGGTTCTATCCGGACTGGGACTTCTTCGCCGACATCACGGTCGCGAACCTGCGCACCGAAGCGGGACGAAACCCGCACGACCGGCAGCTCCACGAGTTGGTCGGCGAGTTGTCGACGCGCAGCCCTGAGTTCCGCAGCCGGTGGAGCGCGCACGACGTCCGCATCCACTCCTCCGGCACTAAGCACTTCCACCACTCGGTGGTCGGCGACCTGATCCTCGCCTACGAGACCGTCGACCTCAGGACCGACGCCGGGGTGTCGATGACGGTCTACGCCGCGGAACCCGGCTCGCCGTCTGAGCACGGGCTCCAGCTGCTGGCCAGCTGGGCCAGCGACCCGATCGCCACCGCGCAACGGACCGGACGCGTCGCGCATGCCCCGGAGACGACCCCAGAGGGACGATGAGCACGCCCACCCGGTCGCCCGCGGAGCTTTCCGGGATCGACACCGCTGACGACCTCAGGGTGTCGCCGTTGCGCGAGGACGGGGTGACCGTCGGTACGCCGACCTGGATCCGGTGTGTCGTCGTGGACGGTGACCTGTACGTCCGCGCCTACTACGGTGCCGCGTCCGCTGGTACTCAGGCGGCGCGTGCCCGACCGGGCGGCCGTATCCACGCCGCCGGCAGCGTTCACGACGTGACCTTCGAGCCGGCGGCCGACCCGCTCGCCGATCGGGTCGACGATGCCTACCGCGCCAAGTACCGGCGCAGCCCTACTTGGCGCCCATGGTCAGCGAGCCGGCGAGGGCGGCCTGCTTCCGGGTCGTTCCGCGCCGCCCCTGACGGGGTTCCGGCCGGCCTCCCCGCTTCCACGAAAGGAACCTGATGAACGTCGAACCCAAGCCGGCCACCGGCAAAGGACCGCAGGAATGGTTCACCGGTGACGTCTGGATCGACCCGATCGCCACGCGCAAGCCGGCCCCGTCCCAGATGATGGCCAGCCGGGTCAGGTTCGCTCCCGGAGCCCGGACGGCGTGGCACTCCCATCCGGGCGGCCAGACCCTGCACGTCCTGGAGGGCGTGGCGCTGATGGGACTGCGCGACGGCACCGTCCTGGAGGTTCACCCCGGACAGACGGTGTACACGCCACCGGACGAGGAGCACTGGCACGGAGCCACCCCTGAGGACTTCATGGAGCACCTCGCCCTCTGGGAGGAGATCGGTGACGCCCCCAGTGCGAACTGGGCCGAGCACGTCGACGACGCCGACTACCACCGTCCCCGATCGACCCAGAGGAGCAGACCATGAACCCGACCTACGACTTCTCAGGCCAGGTGGCGTTCGTCACCGGTGCCAGCTCCGGGATGGGGCTCGCCGCGGCGCAGGCCTTCGCCGAGGCCGGCGCGGCGGTGACGCTGGCCGACATCAACGCCGACGCCCTGCAGCGGGCCGCCGACGAACTTGCCGACCGCGGGCACGCCGTCCTCGCGGTGCAGTGCGACGTCGCCGACGAGGACAGCGTCGCCGCAGCCGTGCGGGAGACGGTCAACCGGTTCGGCCGGCTCGACATGGCGTTCAACAACGCCGGCATCATGATCCCCGCCTGCGACGCCGCCGACGAGAGCGCGGACGCCTTCGACAAGGTCAACGCGGTCAACCTGCGCGGCGTGTGGGCGTCCATGAAGCATGAACTCGCCCAGATGCGGACCCAGGGCAGCGGCGCGATCGTCAACTGTTCCTCCCTTGGCGGCCTGGTCGGCAACCCGGGCCGGGCCAGCTACCACGCCACCAAGCATGGCGTCCTCGGCCTCACCAAGAGCGCCGCATTGGAGTACGCACCACGCGGGATCCGGATCAACGCCGTCTGCCCCGGCACGATCGCCACCCCGATGGTCACCGACATGATCAGCAGCGGCGAACTCGCCTTTGCCGACGCGATCGCGAACCAGCCGATCCACCGGCTTGGCGAACCCGAGGAGATCGCCGCCGCGGTCCTGTGGCTGTGCAGCCCGGGCGCCAGCTTCGTCGTCGGTGTCGCCCTGCCCGTCGACGGTGGCTACACCGCCCAGTAGCACGACCCCCACCCGGCGGGTACGCCTCAAGGTGGGTCACATGGCACGGCCGGGCTGCACCACTCCGTGCTCGTAGGCGAGGATCACCAGTTGGGCTCGGTCGCGGGCGTCCAGTTTGGTCAGTAGTCGGCTGACGTGCGTTTTCGCTGTGGCGTAGCTGATGACGAGCCGGTCGGCGATTTCGGCGTTGGACAGCCCCGCGGCGACGGCGGCGAGCACCTCGACCTCACGCTGGGTGAGTACGTCCAGCGCGCCGGTCGATACTCGGGCGGGAACGCTTCGGCGGAACTCCTCGATCAGTCGGCGGGTGGCATGCGGGGCCAGGAGCGATTCGCCCGATGCAACGACGCGGATGGCGTCGAGCAGCTGGTCCGGTTCGGTGTCCTTGGGGAGGAACCCGCTGGCGCCGGCGCGTAGGGCCGCGAACACGTTCGCGTCGAGGTCGAAGGTGGTGAGGATCAGCACTCGGCAGGCGGCGGTCCGCGGGTCGAGGACCAGGCGGCGGGTGGCCTCCAGCCCGTCGATGCCCGGCATCCTGATGTCCATCAGCACGACGTCGGGGCGCTGCTCACCCACTATGGCTACCGCCGTCAGTCCGTCCGCCGCCACCCCGGACACTTCGAACCCGGGTTCGTGGCGTAGCAGTACCGCCAGTCCACTGCGCACCAGGGCCTCGTCGTCGGCTATCACGACGCGGATCATGGTTCACTTCCCGGTCGCGGCAGTCTTGCGATCACTTCGTACCCGCCACCGGCGGCTGGCCCCACGCTCAGGGAGCCGCCCCAGGCCGTCATGCGTTCGCGCATGCCACGTTGTCCAGACGCCGGAGAGCTGCCCGGAGCGGCGCCCCGTCCGCGGTCGATGATGCGCAGTTCCAGCGCGTCCGGGGTGTAGCAGATCGTCACCTGTGCGCGATCGGTGCCGGCGTGCCGGACGACATTGGTCAACGACTCCTGCAGCACCCGGTACGCGGTCAGATCCATGGCGGGGGTCAACGGCCATGGTTCGCCTTGCTGTTCCAGGTCGACATGCAGCCCGGCGGCGGCCAAATCGGCGACCAGTTCGGGGACGGCCGCCAGCCCCGGGTGCGGGACGGTCGTCTCGGCGTCGCGAACGGCGCCGAGTATCTGTCGCACCTCGCGCAGAGACTCGCGACTGCGGTCGGCGATGGCCAGCAGCGCAGCCCTCGCCTCGGCCGGATCGGACTCGACCATCCGGGCGCCCACACCCGCCTGCAGCGCGATGACGCCGAGCGAGTGCCCGACCACGTCGTGCAGTTCCCGTGCGATCCGCAACCGCTCCTCGGTGAGCGTCGCCTGGGCCTCCTTGAGTTGGACGCGTTCGGCGAGCGCGGAGCGCTCGGCCTCGAGCCGGGCAGCCGCTCGGTGGACGCGGGCAGCGCGTCCCAGCACGAAGGAGCCGGCGAACAGGGCGAGGTTGGTCGCCAATTCGCCCAGGGGCATGCGATCGGGGAAGCCGACCGCGATCACGATCAGGATCGCCACGGCGTAGGCCGCAGCGATGGTGGTCACCGCCACCGAGCGGTGCGCTGCCACGGTGTAGGCCAGCAGGAAGAGGCCCGCACCGATCACCGCGGTGCCGTGGCCGAGGGTGATCATGACCACCACAAGCGCCCCGGTGACGATGAACACCAGTAGCGGGGCGGCCCGCCGCGCCGCGTACCCCGCGGCGGTGACGACCATCAGGACCACGTGCGGCACCGGAACCGATCCGGTGGCGGCGGCCGCGAACAACGCCGCCGCCAGCAAGCCCAGGGCGAGGGCGGCGTCCATCAACCAGGGACGTTCCCGGTCCAGTCGCAACAGCCCCTGCCACGTGGTCACTCCCGGAACGTATCCGACCGGTCGGGACGCCACAACGGCCGCGAGAGGTATCCCTCCCTACATCTGGGGCGGTACCTGGGTCGGACGTCCATCCCGAGAATGAGCGCGAAGACCCCGCTACGGCCCGACGCGTCGGGCTGCCTCCCCCGCGGACGCTGTAGCCATGACGAACACCATCGAAATGAACACCGCATCGACATCGCGGCGCTGGACTGCGCCGGCTCTGGGAACGGTCGGGGTAACGGCGGGCGGGGTTGCCGCCGGACTCCTGCAGCCGCTGGGGCCCACCACCGCCGCCGGAGCGCTCGCGCTGCTGGCCGGTGGCCTAGCCCTTGGCCTGGTGGCAGGGGCACTCGCCCGGACGCGCTGGATGATCCTGCTGGCACCCCTCACGTTCATTGTGGCGTTCGAGTATGCGCGCACAGGCGCCGGGTTGCTCACCACCGGGCCGCTGCGGCTGGGATCTGCCTACGGACCGCTCGCCTACCTGCTGGGACGACTCACGCCGTGGACGTTGGCCGGCGTTTCCCTGGCCGTCGGGGCCGGCTGGAGCGTCCATGCCGGACAGCGGCGTCCGCGTCGGGCCGGACTGGTGATCGCGACTACACTGACCGCCCTGTTAGCAGCGTCGTTGCTGCTTCCGGCCAGTTCACCGGCACTTCGCCACGCCTCCGGTGAACCGGTGGAGGGATCGGTTTCCGAGCTGGTCAGCGTCGAACTGGGTGGGCACGAGCAATGGATTCAGGTGCGAGGAGCCAGCGCAGACTTGCCGGTGCTGCTCTACCTCAGCGGCGGCCCAGGACAGAGCGACCTCCCGTTCTCGCGGGTGCTGTTGGAGCCGCTGACCAAGGATTTCCTGGTGGTGGGCTGGGACCAGCGTGGGGCCGGCAAGTCGTACTCAGCGATCGACGCCAGCCTGACCCTCGATCGGGCGGTGGAAGACACTGTCGAACTGGCGCGGACGCTGGCGCAGCGCTACGGCCATCAGAAGATCTACCTGCTCGGCGAGTCGTGGGGCAGCATCCTCGGGGTGCTGGCAGTGCAACGGGCGCCGGAACTGTTCCACGCCTACCTCGGCAGCGGGCAGATGGTGGACCCACTGGCCACGGACCAGGCGATCTACCGGGACCTGGTGACGACCGCGATGAGCACCGGCAACGGCGATCTGGTCGCGTCGCTGGCGAAGATGGGCCAGCCGCCGTACCCGGGCGGAACCATCGACTACGGCTTCATCTTCAGCCACTACTCCATGCTCGAGGGCAGCTACACCCCGCCCGATGCATACGTGCAGCGCGGGTCGGACGCCGGGTTGGGCCCGTGGGGCATCCTGGGCCAGGAATACGGACCCATCGAGAAGATCAACGTGCTTCGAGGGCTGATGGACCTGCACTCGGTGATGTACCCACAACTGCAGCAACTCAACCTGCGCCGCGACGCCAACAACCTGGACGTGCCGGTCTACCTCATGATGGGCCAGCACGAACTGGCGGCGCGCACCGACCCCGCAAAGGAGTGGTTCGACTTGCTGCAAGCGCCCCGCAAGCGCTGGTATTCGCTCCCTGACAGCGGGCATTCGGTGGCATTCGAACAGGCGGACGAGTTGCACCGCATCCTGCTGGAGGACGTGCGGGTCGGGCGCTAGTCAACTCCGGGCGGGGAGAAGCCACAGTGGGCGACGGAGCAGACGCCGCCACTGTGGCCCCGTCCTGCTCGAAGTGGTCGGAGGAGTGCACGGACCGTCGAAGTCAACACCCGGTCGACGACGACTCGCCCTCCACGAGACCGGCAACGCGGCGAATCGACCTGTCACCCTTGCCTGCGGCGCCACTGGGAAATGGGCCCGCTCACAGCACGGCAATCGCAGATGTCCTGTCGCCGCCGCCCATCGTCGTGGAAACCCGTACCGGTTCTGACGGATGGTGAGGGCCTGCGTCAAGCAACGGCAGTTGGCTGCGGTGAGGCGTCGTCCATTGCGGCGTCTCGTTGCGAGACCCAGGCGAGCACATCTTGAGGGAAGTTGTCGCTCATGATGCTGCTCATGTGTCCCGCGCCGTGGTACTTGACGACCGTGCAGTCCGGGATGACCGCGGCAGTCTCTTCGAGCGACTCGAGCGGGAAGTACTCGTCCTTGTCGCCGAACGCCATCAACATCGGCACCTGCGCCCGCTTGGCGTGCTCGAGAAGGTCGCTGGCCTCGAAGGTGCATTCGGCCTCAGCTTCGACCACCAGGTCACCGGCCGGGATTTTGAGCCTGGCCGTCATGGCACCCATCAACCCGGCGACCAGCGGCCGCAGCCTTGAGAGGCCGGGCCCGGGCATGATGACCTCGAGGATGACCCCAGCGGCTTCGGTGTGACGACCCTCAGCCCGAAGGTGCGCCCAACGCCGATCCATCTCCTTGCCGGCCTCACGAACCGTCGCAGCCGCCCCGGCGGCGACGACAAACCGTGCCACCTCCGGATGGTTCGCCGCCAGGTAGAAGGCGATCAGCCCGCCGTAGGACTTGCCCACGACCAGGTCGACCCGACCACCCAGCTCCTCCCGGATGAAGCGAGCATGATCCTCCGCCATGTCGGCGATCGAATGCCCCGCCGGCATGTTCCTGGGCCGGGTCACGAAGCAGACCCGGTACCCCGCAGCCAGGTAATGCTTCCAATCCCAGGTCATCATCAGCCCCAGAGGCCCGGTGGGGAGTTCGCTCCCCGGCCCGCCCGGCATGATCAGCACCGTCCGCGGACCGTCGCCGGCCATCACGTACTCCATCCCGCCGGCCGACATTCCCGTCCGCCGTTGAGTGCGGGCTGCGTTGCCTCGCCGAACGCGGCCCACGATCACAGCCGCGGCGCCGCCAGCCACAACGGCTGCCAACCCGATTCGCTTCAGAGCGCTCATGAGCGATCCTCTCCCACCTCAATCATCCTCCTCCCATGGCTGGGCCTGGCTCGTGTTGGGCGCTGAAGGCTCCAGGTGCTCGCGCCGCCACGCACGGGGTATGGAGAGGTTGTGATCATCTTCGGAAACCTCCGTCGCACCCAGGCGGGACAATGAGCCTCCCGATCAAGGACTACGCGCTGATCAGCGACTGTCGCACCGGCGCGTTGGTGGGTCTCAATGGCAGTATCGACTGGCTCTGCCTGCCTCGCTACGACTCACCCTCGATGTTCGGCGCCCTACTGGGCGATGAGAGCCATGGACGCTGGGTGGTCGCGCCCGTGGAACCCGCCGCCACCGCGCGCCGCGAGTACCTTCCCGGCACGTTCGTGCTCCTCACCCGCTGGCAGACCTCATCGGGTGAACTGGAGGTGGTGGACTTCATGCCGAAGGGTGATCAGCGTGCCGACCTCGTGCGTCGGCTCCGCTGCGTTCGCGGCTCGGTCGAGGTGGGGGAGGAGCTTCGGGTGCGCTTCTCCTACGCGGCCTCGATGCCTTGGGTTCGCCAGACAGACCGGGACGGGGTGGCATCTCTGATCGCCATTGCCGGACCCGATGCGGTGGTGCGACGAGGACCGCGGTTGACTGCGAGGGATCGGTTGCACGAGGCCCGATTCACGCTGGAGGAGGGCCAGCAGCTCGACGTCACCCTGACCTGGTTCCCTTCGCATCTGCCCGTGCCTCCGCCGATCGACGTGGACTCCGCCCGCGACCGGACCGTCTCGTGGTGGCAGGAGTGGGCGTCCTCCTACAGCCACGAGGGCCCCTACCACGACGTGGTGATGCGCTCGCTCCTGGTCCTGCGCGCGCTGACGAACGAGGCGACCGGCGGGATCGTTGCGGCCGCGACGACCAGCCTGCCTGAGCAGTTCGGCGGCCAACGGAACTGGGATTACCGCTATGTCTGGCTGCGCGACGCGGCGCTCAGCCTGAGCGCCTTCCTCGCCCACTCCCACCCGGACGAGGCGCGCCACTGGCGCGACTGGCTGCTGCGCGCAATCGCCGGCGATCCGGCGGACGTCCAGATCATGTACGGGCTCGCCGGTGAACGCTCTCTCCCCGAACGTGAACTCGTCTCCCTTCCCGGCTACCAAGGAGCGAGGCCGGTCCGGGTAGGCAACGCCGCTGTCGGTCAATTCCAGGGTGACGTGATCGGTGAAGTGATGGTCTCCCTGGGTGAGGCCCGCGACGCCGGCATCGAGGAAGATGCCTTCTCCTGGCCGTTGCAACTGGCCTTGATGGGCTTCGTGGAAGCGAACTGGGACCGTGAGGACCAGGGAATCTGGGAGGTGCGCGGACCCAAGCGGGTCTTCACCCATTCACGGGTGATGACCTGGGCGGCTCTGGACCGCGCGATCCGGGCCGTCCACGAGCATGGCCTGGACGGCCCGGTGCACCGCTGGGAGACGCTGCGCGACCGCCTCCGCGCAGAGATCGAGGGCAAAGGGTTCGACCAGGGACGGAACACCTACGTACAGTCCTACGGCTCGGTTGCTGTAGACGCCTCGCTCCTCCGCCTGCCTCAGGTCGGCTTCTGCGCCGCGGATGACCCGCGGATGCTCGGCACCGTTGCCGCGATCGAGCAGGATCTCCTCCACAAGGGGCTCGTGATGCGTTACCGCTTCGACGAGAACACCGTCGACCACTTCCCACCCGGGGAGCACCCGTTCGTCGCGTGCTCGTTCTGGCTGGCCGAGCAGTACGCCCGCTCCGGCAGGTTGGCCGACGCCCGTGCCCTGATGGACCGGCTCGTCGGCCTGGTCAATGACGTCGGGCTGCTTTCTGAGGAGTACGACGTGGACGGCGACCGGCACGCCGGCAACACACCGCAGGCCCTGTCCCACCTCTCCTTGGTGCAAGCTGCCGACTGGATCGCTCGCGCCGCCGGCGAGCAAGCGCCCGGCGGACGTCGTGGCCACGCCGAGACCCGCGTCTGAACGGGGGATCAGAACGGTGACCAGAGTGGTCCGTTCGAGCATGTCGCGTGGGTCGGGCGTCCGGCTGCGGCGGCACGAACCCACCGGAGGTTGCCATGACCCAGATCGTTCGTCTCTGGAGGGACCGAGCCGGCGTCCTCCGTCCGCCAGCGGCCGGCGAGGCGATGCCGGTCGGTGCGGGCGCAGGTCGTGGTGCTACTTCGCGCCGCGGACGGTGGAGCGGGGTGGGCTCGCCCGAAGCTGGTTCCGGATCCGGGTGAGCACGTCTTGCATGGCGAGGACGTCGGTGTCGCTGAGGGGGCTGAAGAGTTCGCGTTCGACCAGTTGAAGGTGGCCGGGGAGGGCTTTGGAGAGTCGCTCGCGGCCGGTGTCGGTGATGGTGACGATGGTGGCTCGTTCGTCCTGCGGGGACTGTTGGCGGGTGATCAGGCCGGCTTGTTCGAGTTGTCGGGCTTGGTAGGTGGTGCCGCTGCGGCTGTAGACGACGGTGTCGGCGAGGTCGGTCATGGTCGCGCTCCGACTGGGGGACTCGCTGAGCAGTGCCAGGATGCGGAATTGGACGTAGCTGAGGTCGGCGTCGGTGCGGAGTTGTCGTTCGACGTGGTAGCGGAGCAGTTCGCCGGCTTCCATGAGGGCGAAGTAGGCCTCGACGTAGGTCTGGCGATCCATGGCCCCTCTCCTGGTGATGCGACTTCGAAGCATGTTACCCTGGCGATATTGCTGCGAATTCGGAATAGTTGTGGAGGTTGGGATGAAAATCGTTGTCGTGGGTGCTACGGGCAATGTCGGGTCGCGCCTGGTGACCCAGGCCGCGGCGGCCGGCCACGAGGTCGTGGCTTACGCCCGGCGGCCTGAGGCGGTTCCGGTCGCGCCGGGCGTGACCGTCGTGGCCGGTCAGGTCGACGATGTCGAAGCGCTCGCGGCCGCAGCGGCCGGAGCGGAGGTGGTGGTCTCGCTGATCGGGGGCGGCTTCTCCGACACCACCCTGCTGCGCCGGACGGTGCCGTCCCTGCTCCGGGCGGTGAAGCTAGCGGGCGGGCCGAGGCTCGTGATGCTGTCGGTGTTCGGCGCGGGGGACACCGCCGACAAGGCGTCCTGGTACGCCCGATTTGCCTATCGCGTGGTGCTCCGGAACTTCCTCGCCGACCGGGTCGAGGCGGAACGGCTGCTGGCCGAGTCCGGCGTCCACTACACGCTGGTCTTCCCCGTGAACCTGAAGGATGCTCCGTCCGTCGGCGGCGCAGGCATCGTGGCAATGGACCAGGTCACCCGCGTACCAGGCATGCCCACCCTGCCCATGGACGACGCCGCCGCAGCGGTCCTCCAGATCGCCACTCAGCTCCAGCCGAGCGGATCACGAATCCTCTTGACCACCCCGAACGGCTGGCGCTGAGCACTCGAAACCAGCGCCTGAAGCTGCGAAAAGCGGCATCCGTCACCTCGTCCTCCACGGCGCTCCACGTCCCCGCAGCGAATTGCGCGAGGACCTCTGAGCCTGCCTATCGAGTCATGAGCCCGTTGAGGAGCACATCGAGCAGATCGGCCATCACCTGGGGCTCGTTTCGGCTGATCGGTGGGGAGGAAAGGAACGGATACAGCATGCCGAGGATGATCCACACCATGGTCATGGGGTCGTGCGGCTGGAACTCCCCGGAGGCCGCGCCCGTGTGGATGATGTCCGCGAGGGGCTGCAGGAACCGATCCTGGTAGGCGATGCCGAACGCGATCTGGTCGGCCTCATCGAGGTGCCGCAGATCGTGCATTGCCAGCCGGATGACGGCGCGTCCCTCCGGTGGAAGGGAGAAGAGCTCGGCGATGACGGCGCGGAGTTGGCCCGAGGCTTCCGGGCAGGCCTGACGGCCGCGTGCCATGGCCTTGGAGACCGCGTCGAGGTAGGTGCCGACGATGTCATGCAGAAGGTCGGCCTTGCTCGGGTAGTGGTAGTACAGGGAAGCTTTGGTCACGCCGCAGGCAGCCGCGATGTCCCGCATGGAGGCGCCGTCGAAGCCACGCTCGACGAACAGGTGCGTGGCTTCGTGGAGGAGTCGATCGCGTAGCGGGTCCACAAGCCGTCCTTCAACTGACGCGGGTGGACTGTTCCACTGCCCGCGATTTCAGAAGCAGGCCTATCACGACCAGGACGGCGGCGACCACCCCGATCCCGATGAACGACAGGTCGTACCCATGGGCCGAGTCACCGAAGGATGCGGCCAGTGACCCGATCAGCGCGGCCGAGAAGATCTGGCCGATGGCGGTGAAGGTGGTGACCATGCCTTGCGCCGCGGAACGGTCTGTCGCGCTGGTCTCGTTCAGGGTGATGTAGCGGATTGGTGCGCCCAGGAGGCCGGACAGGCCCAAGCCGATCAGGGCACTGAAGGTGATGAACAGCGCCATGGAGTTGCCCGCCTGGCTGATGCCCACCATGCCAGCTCCCATGATCAGCAGGCCCGCCAGGATCACCGCGCGAGAGCCCACCCGGTCGACCAGTCGGCCGGCCAACGGTGAGCCGACGGCCATAGTCGCGACCAAAGGCAGCAGTAGGTAGCTGCCGACGGACGAGGTCACCCCAAGGGTGAGTACGGCCAGCAGCGGTAGAAAGACGGTGCTGGCTTCACCCAAGCCGGCGCCAGCGGTGATGGTGAAGGCGACAGCCAGCTGGCGGTTCCCGAAGAGGCGGACCGGGAAGACGGGATTCTGAGCGCGAAGTTCGATCAGAATCAGCGCGATCGAGGCGATGAGAAAGACCGCCAGGGAGAGCCAGACAGCCGGATGCCCGAAGCTGAGCGAGGCGTCGGTGGGGTCGAACTCGTTGAGTCCGAAGGTCAGGGTGGCCAGGGCGACTCCGAGGGCCAGGGTGCCGGCAACATCGAATGGCCCATCCGTCGCGACCCTGGCGTGAGGTAGGAGTCGCCAGCTGGCCACCATCACACCCGCGGCCAACGGCAAGTTCAGCAGGAACAGCCACTGCCAGCCGAGGCCCAGCAACAGCCCCCCGATCAGCGGACCGACGATGAATGCCAAACCGAACACGGCTCCGATCAGCCCGAGGGCCCCGCCGCGCTTCTCGGCAGGGAAGGTGTCGCCGATGACGGCGCTGGCGATCGGGAAGATCCCGCCGGCGCCGACGCCTTGGATCGCGCGTCCCGCAAGCAGCAGCATCCACAGCCCCGTCCCGTGGGAGAGCGCCACCACCAGGGATCCCACGGCAAACAAACCGACGTCCAGGAGGTAGATGGCGCGTCGGCCGAAGAAGTCCGAGAGCTTCGCCATCAACGGTGTGCTGACCATCTGGAGCAGCACATAGACGGTGAAGATCCACGGCAGCTGGCGTGGTCCCAAGCCGAACTCCGCCTGGATCGCTGGCAAGGCGGGGCCAATGATGGCGATGTCCAACGCCGCCATCAGAACTCCCACGAACAGAACTCCGAGTACCCGGTTACGCCTCTTGTCGTCCACCCCTACGCCTCCACGCTTTTACCGAACGTTCGGTAAGAGACTACCTTGATCCAAGTCAGGGCGGGCCCTCGCAAGTGCTCGACGTGGGACACGCCAGGCGGCTGGTCACCCCAGCGATCCGGGCGGCGCTCGAACTGAGGGACGGCGGCTGCGTCTTTGTCGGCTGCGACAAACCATCCGCCGCGTGTCAAGCGCACCACTGGGTGCCCTGGTGGGGGGCGGAGAAACGTCGCTCAGCAACCTGGTGTTCGTCTGCGACCACCACCACGGCATCGTCGAAGCCAGCCGCGACCCTTCCGCCGACCGCTGGCGAGTCGAGTTCCGTGACAACGGAATACCGCAGGTCATCCCTCCCAAACGGGTCGACCCCCACCAGCGGCCGAGAGTCCACGCCCGATTCCTCACGCCCAGACGAACCTGAACCCAGCCCGGCCGGACAGGCCACTTGCCGGACGTGAGCATTCCATCGAGCCCGCTCGGACGGCGCTGCGCTGCCCCACGCCGGCGTAGCGGTCGTTCCCGGTCCCGGACCGGCGCGAATCCACACCGCCGATCGTCCTGGGATGGTGTTGAATGAAAGCAGGTACGCCAATGAAGGCGAGGTGGGCATGATGTCCAAGGACCTGTGGGGCCGACTGGCCGAGACCTATGAGGTGGACCACACCCTGATTTCGGGTGCTGACTTGGTGAGCGCGATCCAATCCGAGTTGAGAGGCGCCGTTCCTGCTGGCGAGGTGGTGGAGCTCGGCTGCGGCACCGGTCTGTACACCCGCGCCTACGCACCGAGCGCCGCCTTGGTGACCGCGACCGACAAGTCGGCCCCGATGCTGCGGCGGGCCGAGCGGAGTCTGGCCGATCTGCCCAATGTCATCGTCAAGTTCGCCGACGCGATGGCAACCGGTCTGCCTGGCGAGTCCGCCGATGCGGTGGTCGCCGTCAACCTCCTCCACATCGTGCCGGACGCCGCAGGGGTCCTGGCCGAGATCCGCCGGCTGCTGCGACCCGGCGGGACAGCCATCCTCGTCGACGCCACATCAGAAAAGCTGACCGCCAAACAGATGCTGATCAGCATGTGGCGGATCGTTCGACGCTGGGGCCTGATCCGCGAGAAGGGCCAGCAGGATCTCACCCAGGCCGGGCTGGAGTCGCTGACCCGGGAGGCCGGTTTCGACGGTATCCAGGGCCGCCTGCTCACCGGCTCATCGATGAATGCGGCCTTCGTTCGCGCTGTCAAGCCTGGCGGACGCACCGCCGCGTGACGAGCGGGTGTGTGGCCCAAAGGACGGACGTCGCGAGCGCGTCGGACTTCCCGGACGAAGCAGCGTGGCGCGGTTATTCACAACCTGCCCTTCCGAAGGCCGGACGGGCCGAGCGACCGGCCAGAAGCCACCCAGCGGGCGTCACGCACGCGGACTAGAGGCCTGCGTTCCGCTTCGATCGGCGTGCCCTTCGGCCCGTGGGCGTTCGCGCAGGGAACGGCTGAGCGCATCGGCAACAGCGTCGGTAACAAGGCAGCCGTGCTGTCGGCGGTGGTCGATCTCGTGGCGGCAGGGCCTCAGGCCCCCACCTCCGTACGCACCTTCATGCAGGCACGCACTCACGCCACCCACACCCTGACCGAGCTGGTGGCTCTGTTGGCCGAATGGTTCGCCGACGTCCACCCTCGCCTCGCGGACGTGTTCCGACTGATTCGGCAAGCCGCGGCCATCGACCCCGACGTGCAGGCGCTGGAACTCGATCGCGCCGGCCAGCGCCTGAACAACTACTGCCTGGCAGCCGATCAGGTGCGTGCGCTGGGGGGCTGACCAACGGCATGAACGATGAGGAAGCAGCCGCCGTCATCTGGTCAATCGGGCACCCCGACACCTACCGCTCTCTCGTCGTGGACAACGGATGGAGTAGCGAGCGCTATCGGACGTGGCTGGCCGCCGGCCTTGCCGCCGCGCTGCGGTGAGTCAACAACCGACTCGGACGCCGTCCCGATTCGGCCCCGGGACGTGGCTACCTGGACGAGGTTCCCGACTCGGACGCCGTCCCGATTCGGCCCCGGGACGTGGCTACCTGGACGAGGTTCCCGCTCCGCGCCCAGCGTGCGAGCAGCGATTCATCCGGCGGTCGAACTCGGCAAGGCAGCCGCGTTGTCGCCCAAGGGGATGAGCCCGATGTCGGTGCCAGTACGCCAGTGGGGCGGGCCGTTGCTGCCGGCCTGGTAATCCTCGAGAGGCACGGCGCCTGCACGCCACGCGGCGATGGCCGGCTCAAGGATGCGCCAGCACTGCTCGGCGGTGTCACCCCGGATGGACAGCGACGGATCACCGTCCAGGATTCCTCGCAGACTTCGCCGTAGGCGTCCAGTCGGCCGGAGTCGAACTCGGCAGTCATGAGCTCGCGGCTCAGGGTGTCGGGATCGCCGGGACCGTTCATGTTCAGTTCCAGTGAGATGCGCTCGGGGCCGAGCGCGATGTGCAGGACGTTGGCCGGGGCGTCGCCCTCCAGCCCGTCCGGCACCTTGGCGGCCGGACGGAAGGTGACCATCACCTCACGCCGGCGGCGGCCCAACGCCTTGCCTGAGCGCAGGGTGAACGGCACGCCCGCCCAGCGCCACGTGCCGACCTCGAGGGTCACCTCGGCCAGCGTTTCCGTGCTCAGTGCGGGATCGACGCCCTCCTCGTCCACGTACGCGGGAAGCTCTCGCGAGCCCACCCGTCCGGCGGTGTAGCGGCCACGGCGCGACGAACCGATCGGGTTGTCGCCCCATAGTCGGGTGGCCCGCAGCACCAGGCCCTTGGCGTCGCGGAGATCGGCCTCGCCGACCGTGGCCGGTGGCTCCATCGCGAAGAAGGCCAACACCTGCAGCAAGTGGCTCTGGATCATGTCGACGAGGGCGCCGGCGTGATCGTAGTAGCGTGCCCTCTGCTCGAGGGCCAGCTGCTCGTCGTAGACGATATCCACGCGTGCGATGTGCTCGGAGCTCCACAACGGTTCCAGCACCCGGTTCGCGAAACGGGCGCCCAGGAGGTTCAGCACTGTGGTGCGACCGAGGAAGTGGTCGACCCGGTGGACGCGGTTCTCCGGCACGATCCGGAGCAGCAACCCGTTGAGGTCGTGGGCCGCCTCAGCGTTGTTGCCGAACGGCTTCTCCAGAGCCAGCACCGTCTGATCGGGCACCCCCACCCTCTCGAAGGCCTCACATGCCTTGACCGCGACAGCCGGCGGCAGGGCGAAATAGATGGCCACCGGCGTCTCGCACCCGGCGATCAGCGTCCGGACGCCATCGTCGGTGGTCACGTCCGCCTGCGAGTACACGGTGGACTCCAGCAGGGCGTCGACCGCGGGCCCGGAGGCCTGTAGCGAGGCGAACGCCGCCGCCACCGTCTCACGCCAGGCAACGTTCCCCCAGGCCTCGCTGCCGGCGCCCACCAGTCGGACACGGCGGGCGGGCTCGACGGTGAGCAACTGCCCGAGCGCGGGCAGCAGCAGTCGGGACGCGAGGTCGCCGCTGGCGCCGAGCAGCAGGAACGTCCGGATCGCGGCGCTTCCGGGCCCGGCGGCAGCGCCGCTCACGTCAGCCCTGGCTTCAGTCGGGTCGCTCACGTCGCCACCTCTCCGCCTCGCGATTGAGGATCGTGTCCACGACCCTCACCCCTGCTGTACCCATTCGGGCTTCGCATGGGCAGTCGCACGAGGAGCAAGCCCAGGGCGCGGGGATGGCACGCCGCCGGGTGCCCGAGGTCTCCGTGGTCTCACTCGGGGCGTGCGAGCTCGCCGTAGAAGTAGGACGCGGTGACGCCGCCGTCCATCAGGAAGTCGCTGCCGGTGATGAATGCGCCATCGGGGCCGAGCAGCAAGGCGGCGAGGGTGGCGATCTCGTCGGAGGTTCCGGCGCGCCCGGCGGGACAGAGTCTGAGCATGCGGCGGTATCCGTCGCCGCGCGGTCCGGTGAGTTCGTCCCTGGCCAGGGGCGTCATCACGATCCCGGGACTGATGGCGTTCACCCGTGCTCCGCGCTTCCCCCATCGGACGGCTTCGGCCATCACCCGCAGGACGTTGGCGCGTTTGGACAGCTGGTAGGCCAGAAGGGGGTCGGCCATACCTTCCGCTTGGAGCAGAGGCAACGTGAGCAGGTCATCGGCGGGCGTCGTGGCGAGTTGCTTGTCCTGCTCGGCGGTCAAGGCGTGGAGCCGGTGGCCCGATTGCGACGCGATGACAACCGCCGATGCCCCAGGGCCGACCGCCCCGCCGAACTCCTCCAGCACCACAGCGGTGCCGTAGAGGTCCACCTTCAGGATGGTTTCCGGCGACGCCTGCGAAGGGGACACTCCCGCTGCGTGGATCACAGTGCCGATCTCGCCGATCGCGCTGGCGTGTTCGACCAGTGCGGAGACGGAGCTCCTCGACGATACGTCCACGGTGGTGGTGGTCACCTCGAAGCCGGCGTCACGAAACACCTCAGCCGCGGCCTCGGCGTTCTGCGGGCGAAGGTCCGCCAGCACGATCGGCCTGCCTGCACCGACTCGGCGGGCGATGGCCTGCCCGATGAGACCAGCCCCGATCACAACAACAACCGACATCTCGACTCTTCCTTTCGTAGGCCCCCAGTAAACGCCCCATGTCGTGGGTGCGGGAGACCCGGTCGAGACCGGTACTGCCGGGACCCCCTTACGATCTGGTCACCTGGTGCTGACCTCGACCTCGCCACCTTCCCGAATCGCTGCCGGTGCTCGACGTGACTTCCGGCCCATTGGTGATTTCGGTCGTCTCGTAGCGCACTGGTCCACGACGTGGTTCCAGCAGGCGCGCGCTCGTCCATAAAGGCAAGCCAAGCCTATGTCGGGCGGCTGAGGTGAGGCATTCCTTCGTGGAGATCCGCGGGGGTGCAGGCGATGATGGTCCTGTGATGATGTGGAACTGGATCCGGGGCTACCCGGCGGTGGCCACCACGATCGGCGTGGGTCTCGCCGGGCTCCTTCTGCTGGCGCTGGGCCAGCAGCAAGGCTCCGCCTGGCTGGTGGGGGGCTACGCGCTCGTCATCGCCGCATGGCAGGCCTGGTCGATGGTCCGGGAACTGCTGCGCGGCACCTTCGGCCTGGACGTGCTCGCGGTCACCGCCATCACGGCCACGGTGCTCGTGGGCGACCACTGGGCCGCCCTGATCGTGGTGTTGATGCTCACCGGCGGAGAAGCCTTGGAGGACTACGCCAACGCTCGTGCGCATCGCGAGGTCTCCGCACTCCTCGAGCGGGCTCCGCGGTTCGCCCACCGCGCCGACTCCACGGGGGGATTCGTCGAGGTTCCGATCAGCGAGGTGGTCGTCGGCGACCTGGTGATGGTGCGCCCGGGTGAAGTAGTCCCGGTGGACGGTGTGCTGGAGAGTGAGGGGGCCTCCTTCGACGAGTCCTCGATCACGGGTGAGTCGCTGCCGGTGGAGCATGCGCGCGGCGACCAGGTGCTGTCCGGCACCGTCAGCCAGCAGAAGGTCGCCCTGGTGCGGGCCGGCGCCCAGGCGCAGGACAGCCAGTACCAGCAGATCATCGACCTGGTGCAGGCCGCGGCCCAGAGCAAGTCGTCGATCGTGCGGATCGCCGACCGATACGCGGTCCCGTTCACGCTCGTGGCTCTCGCGATCGCCGGGCTCGGCTGGTGGCACTCGGGTGACCCGGTCAGGTTCGCCCAGGTCCTCGTGGTCGCCACCCCCTGTCCGTTGCTGATCGCCGCACCGGTGGCGTTCCTGGCCGGAATGAGCCGGGCCGCCAGCAGCGGCGTCATCGTCAAGTCCGGCGCGGTGATGGAAGCCCTCTCCCGCGTCCGCACCGTCGCATTCGACAAGACCGGCACCATCACCCATGGGCACCCCGTTGTCGACATCATCGAACCCGCGACGGGTACCAGCGCGGACGATCTGCTTCGGGTCGCCGCTGCGGCGGAGACGTTCTCCGCGCACGTCCTGGCCCGAACGATCACCACCGCCGCTCTCGAGCGGAACCTGCACATTCCTTTGGCCACAGACGTGGAGGAGACCACCGCAGCGGGCATGACCGCGACCATTCTCGGCCGGCTCACCGCCGTGGGCAACGCCCACCACGTTGCCCGCGTCACCGGACATCGGCCACCCGACCTGCCCGTCGCGCCGGGTCACATCGCCGTCTACCTCGGCACGAACGACGGTTACCTCGGCCGGCTCCTGCTGACCGACGAGGTTCGCCGCAACGCCTCCGCGACCCTGCAGGCACTGCAGCTCCTCGGAGTTCGCAGCTTCGCCATTCTCACCGGCGATGCGGGCGTCACCGCTCACCACGTCGCCGAGCAGATCGGCGTCGACGACGTCCGCGCCGGCCTGCTCCCCGCAGGCAAGGTCGCCGAGGTCGCCTCGCTACCCATGCGCCCGGTCGCGATGGTGGGGGACGGGGTCAACGACGCCCCCGTTCTTGCCGCTGCGGACGTCGGCATCGCGATGGGCGCCAAGGGCGCCACGGCGGCCAGCGAATCCGCCGACGTGGTGATCATGCTCGACGACCTCAGCCGCGTGGCCACCAGCATCGCCATTTCCCAGCGCACCGTCCGGGTTGCTCTGCAGGCCATCTGGCTCGGCATCGCCATCAGCGTCGGGCTCATGCTGATCGCCGTGTGGGGAATCCTTCCCGCCATCGCCGGCGCCGCACTTCAGGAAGTCGTCGATCTCGCAGCCATCCTCACAGCCCTCCGAGCGGTTCGCCCCGGCCCCACCGAACGCGACCTCGCCGTCCACCTGAAAGGGCTGCCACCCTCGTCCACGCCAACCCAGGCGGGGTCGCTCGAGTTGGCCCGGTAGCGGGCTGGCAAGGGGTTATAGTCGCATGAAGCCACCCTCCGGCGGTGAACTCGCAAGGCGGCTGGGCCCACGTGACGCGACGGTCATCGGAGTGGGTTCGATGGTGGGAGCCGGGGTGTTCTCGGTGTGGTCCCCAGCTGCAGCCGCCGCGGGGACAGGCCTGCTCTTGGGACTGTGCGTGGCGGGGTTCGTGGCCTTCTGCAACGCTACGTCGTCCGCGCAGCTGGCCGCCCAGTTCCCGACGTCCGGCGGTACCTACGTGTACGGGCGGGAGCTGCTGGGCCCGTGGTCGGGTTTCCTGGCTGGTTGGGCGTTCATCGTCGGCAAGACCGCCAGTTCGGCGGCCATGGCGATCACCTGCGCCGCGTATGTGGCCCCCGCGCCGTGGCAGAAGCTCGTCGCGGTGTGCGCCGTGGTCGTGCTCGCCATCGTGAACAGTGTCGGGGTGACGAGGACCGCCGCCATGGCACGCGTCCTGGTGGCGGTGTCGCTGGTGGCCCTGGCCGTCGTGGTGGCCGTCGGCTTCGGCCACGCAGACGCGCCCGGCTCGGCACCAGGAGCGGCGTGGAGCCCGCTGGGGGTGCTCCAGTCGGCGGGCTTCCTGTTCTTCGCGTTCGCCGGTTACGCGCGGATCGCCACGCTGGGGGAGGAGGTCGCCGATCCGGCCCGGACCATTCCCCGAGCGATCACCGGTGCGCTCGGCATCACGTTCGCGGTGTACCTGCTGGTGGGGTCGGCGGCGGTCGGATCGCTCGGCCCGACCGCACTGGCTGCCTCTGCCGCGCCGCTGGTGGAGGTCGCCGCGCTGGGCGGTTCGGGCTGGCCGGTGGCGGTAACGAGGATGGGTGCGGCAGCGGCCGCGCTGGGCGCATTGCTGGCGATGGTCGCTGGGATCGGTCGGACCACCCTGGCGATGGCCCGACATGGAGATCTCCCCGGGTGGTTAGCCGCGGTACATCCACGTTTCCGCGTGCCGCATCGGGCCGAACTCGCCGTCGGGGCGGCGGTGAGTGTGCTCGTGACGCTGACGGATCTGCGCGGCGCGATTGGTTTCTCCTCCTTCGGCGTACTGCTCTACTACTTCATCGCCAACCTTGCGGCTCTACGCCAGGAGCGCGGACGACGGCGCTACCCTCCAGTGTTGGCGGTGGCCGGGGCGATCGGGTGCGTGGGCATGATTGCCACTCTGCCGCTGGAGTCGGTGCTGGCCGGGCTGGCGGTGCTCGCCGCAGGCCTGGTTTACCGCGCGGTGCGCACGGCGCTGTCGGCGGGTTCGCGCCGACAACCGTAGGCGACGTTCGCGAATCTACCGGCTGCCGGCACGCCCGCTTTGCTCACCTGAGCGTGCCGATCAGGAACTTCTTGAGCTCGGCCGACGGACGCCTCTGGCCGCCGTGTTCGGCGTCGAAAGCCGAGCTGCCGTCCCTGCCGCACAGGCCGAGGATGGCCCGCTGGCCGCCCGGATGTCGGGAGACCCAGTCGGTCAGGTTGTAGACGTTGCCGTCGACGGCTGTCCAGCAGGAGGCGGCGTTCGCATGCTTCGCCACGTCCGAAAGGCGGTAGGTGCCTGCCAGCGTGTCACCAGCGATCGGCGACGGGGTGCCCGACGACTTGCTCTGGGGCGGCGGTGTGGTGGTCGAAGGGGAAGGTTGGGCCGCCGTGGATGTGGCATCCGCGGGGCTCGCCGTGGTGCTGACGTCGCCCCAGGCAGCTTGGGCTCCGGTGTGCCCGACGACGATCGTCGCGCCGGTGACCACGAGAGCCGCCGCCGCCGCGAGCAGTCCGACGACTGTGCTGGCGAGGGAGCGTGGTCGTTCGTTCTTCCTGGCTGCGCGATGCAGCAGAAGCCAGGCTCCGGCGAGGACCAGCAGGCCGAGAGCGAGCCACGGCAGCTGGTCACCCCAGGTCGCATGGGTCACCGGCTCGCCGACCTGTGCTGCGAGAGCCTCGCCGGACTGCTTGGCGACGAACGCCGAGCCCGTGCCGAGGGCGAGCACCCCAAGAGTGGGCCAGCCGAACTTGTCGGTCCATGTTGGCACCACCACGAGCAGGACGAGGCCGAGCGCAGCCAAAGGCAGCAGCACGACGGCGAAGTGGACGACGAGTGGATGCAGGGGGAGTCCGGCGATGGAGTCGAACAACGTGGTATCGAGAGATCTCAGCATGTGCCCACGCTAGGGACGTCTGGCTCAAGCTCACCTCAAGCCGACCGTAAGGTTGTGCGAGAACCGACCCCGGACGCGATCCACCCCTGCCCCGGGTTCGGTCAGACCCGCTTGAAGGTGGGGCTACCGTCCTGGCAGCTCGCGGAGACCCGTACTTCACCGTGGTCGTCGGAATCGCTGGACTCGAAGTCCACCCGCAGTGTCTGCGGTCCGGGGTCGTACACCTTGACCCAGTAGCCGACGTCGGGCACCGCTGTGCGCAGGGAGATCAGGGGACCCGAGCACTGTGCCGTGAGGCGACCCCCGGCACCAGTCCAGGACCGGCTCGCTGCGCCAGCATGGGCCTCGGCCGTCGCCGAAGCCGGGGCGCTCACGGGCTGGCTCACCCGAGCGCCGGCGCTGGCGATGACCGTCCAGGTGAGGGTCGAGGCGCCCGCGACCGTGAGTACCCAGGTCAGTGGAATCGCCCAGAGTGTGCGGTCAGTCACGGGCCCATGATCGCACGCACCCGGTCTGGCTTCGGAGTACGTTACGCCCATGACCCGCGTGCTGGTCGTTGAGGACGACCTGGCCATCGGCCGGCTGCTCGGTCGCAGTCTCACCGATGCCGGCAACGCGGTGATGGTGGCCGCTGACGGTTCGAGCGGCTTGTCCATGGCGCTCCAGGAGCAACCGGACGTGGTTCTGCTCGACCTGGGTCTGCCGGATCTGGACGGACTGCAGGTGCTGCGGATGCTGCGGGCGGTGAGCCAGGTGCCGGTGATCGTGATCACCGCCCAGGACGATGACCACACCATCGTGCAGGCGCTGGACTCGGGCGCGGACGACTACCTGGTCAAGCCTTTCGGGAGCGAGCAACTGGCGGCCCGGGTTCGGGCCGTGCTCAGGCGCGCCGCCCAGGGTTCTTCCACGCAGGCGTCCACTCGGATCGGTAACCTCGACATCGACCCGACGACGCGGCAGGTGACGTTGTCGGGGAACCTCATCGAACTGTCCCGCAAGGAGTTCGACCTGCTGTGGTTGCTGGCCTCGCGTGGCGGCGAGGTGGTGACGAAGCGCGAATTGATGGCGGCGGTCTGGGGCCTGCCTTTCGGTGGTGGCGACCGCACGGTCGACGTGCACATCAGCTGGCTGCGGCGCAAGCTCGGCGAGACCGCGGCCGCGCCGCGCTACCTGCACACCGTCCGTGGGGTCGGCATTCGCCTGGTTCCCCCCGTGGATCCCTGATGCGTCGCCAGGTGAGCGTTCTGGTGGCGTTGATCAGTACCGCCATCGTGGCGTCGTTCGTGATTCCTTTGCTGCTGCTCGTCAGCACGCTCGCCGCGGACCGCGGCATGGCGGTGGCCAGCCAGCAGGCCAACTCGGTGGCGATGCTTGTGTCCAGCCTTCACGACGATCCGCGGCTCGCCGACGTGCTGCAGCCCAGCGTGACTGGATCGCGGGCCGCCACCACCGTCGTCCTCGCGGACGGCACCGTTCTCGGCACCGCTTGGCCAGAACTGGGCAGCGACGCCGCCTACCAGCGCGCCCGCGAAGGCCAGGCCTTCTCGGTGCGTGACCAAGCCGGGGGCCACGTCTATGTCCCGGTCCTCGTGGACGGAGGTGTGGCGGTCATCAGGACGACGATGACTCCCGACCAACTGGCCGAAGGCGTCCCCCTCGCCTGGGTGAGCATCATTGCCCTCGGTCTGGTGCTGAGCGGGATCGCCGTTGTGGTCGCGGCTCGCGCCGGACGCGAGGTGAGCCGCCCCCTGATGGCCGTTGCTGCGACCGCGCACCGGTTGCGGGAGGGCGACCTCGCTGCGCGGGCCCCGCTGTCCGGCCCACCTGAAACCGTCGAGCTCGGCTCGGCCCTGAACGGTCTTGCCGATCGGATCGGCGAAGTACTCGCCATGGAACGCGACAGCGTCCGGGGGCTCGCGCACCGGCTGCGGACGCCCGTGACGGCTCTGCGACTTCAGGCTGAGCAGGTCGCAGACCCTGACAGTGCGGCCGAGCTGGCCCAACTCGTCGGGCAACTGCAGGTGGCGATCGACGAGGTGGTGCGGGAGGCGCGGCGCCCGCTGCGGGAGGACCTCCCGCGTGGCTGCGACTCCACTGCGGTCGTCGCCGCCCGGATCGAGTACTGGCGTCCGCTTGCCGAGGACCAGGACCGCCTTCTCGAGATCGAGCTCCCCCCGAGCCGTACTCCCGTCGCCCTCAGCGCATTAGAGCTCAGCGACGTCGTCGACATCTGCATCGACAACATCTTTGCTCACACCCCCGAAGGGGTCGGCTTCCTGGTTCGTGTCACAACGCATAGGGAGGTCATGCAGCTGACGATCCGCGACCACGGCGCAGGCTTCCCCACCACCCGGGCCGCACCCCGTCTCGGCAACTCAGGCGTCGGCCTGCAACTCGCCCGCCGCGCTGTGGAACGTGTCCACGGCACACTCCACACCTCACCGGTGGGACACATTGGCGGCGAGGTGCGGATCGAGCTTCCCCTCACCCAGTGAGCGTGGGAGGCCCGGGGACGATCCCGGACGCGGCGCTTCACCTCGCGTCGCGGCCTCAGGCGAGGCATGGCCGGCACCCAGCGGAGGCACAGGATGGCTCACTACTTTCGGGATGTCGAACCTGAATGCTGTGAAAGGTGCTCCTATGAATCCGTCCGGCTCGCGCTACTCGAAGGTCACTCGCAGGGCCTTCCTTGGGGGGTTGTCCGCCGCCGCCATCGTGGGTGTGGTGGGGTGTGCCTCGGCGGCCTCCCCCACCACGGCCGCCACAAGCGCGGCAAGCCCGGCCGTGAGCCCCTCAGCTTCGACGACGGCTTCCGCTGCCGGCACCGCAGCCTCGGGCACGACCCTCCCGTCGTCCGCGCAGGCCGCGGTCGCGTGGACCTTCTCCTCCGGCGGCGGAATGGGCCGCAACCCGTACATGGCCGTCTGGATCGAGGACGCCGACGGCAACTTCGTCAAGACTCTCGCGCTGTATCACAAGGCCTCCGGCGACAACTGGCTGGACAGCCTGAGCGCGTGGTACGAGTCTTCTGGGGGCGCGGAAACCACCACCAGCGGCACAGTTGCGGCGGGGAGCTTCACCACGGTCTGGGACGGAACCACCGCCGCAGGTGATCGCGCCGCACAAGGCGACTACTACGTCTGCATCGAGACCGTGGTCGAACACGGTTCGCAGAGCCTGGTCCGCGAGAAGGTGGCCTTCGGCACGTCCGCCAAGAACACCACCCTCGCGGCCGCCGGCCAGATCACGGCGGCCTCCGTGAAGTACACCGTCTGAGCACTGCGCCGGTTCACCAATCGCCGCAGGTGGTGACCTCGCCGGAATCGAAGACAGCGAGGCACCCAGCACCCGGGGTGGCCGTGAGCACCTCGACAGCCTGCGGCCAGTCCAGCACGCCGGCAACGGTGGCCAGGGCGTCCGCCGTCCTGGCGTCGGCGGCCCGCACCGTGGTGGAGGGGCGCCCGATCACCGGGCGTCCCGTGCGGGGGTCCAGCACGTGGCCGTACCACTGCCCGCGGATCCTGAATCCCCGATGCACCGGTCCGCTCGTGGCGAGCGCTCCTGAGCGCAACTCGACCCTCTGCAGCGGAGCACCGCCAGGAGTTCGTGGGTCTTCCACCCCCACACGCAGCGCCTGATCTCCCTCGTGACGCAGGTCGCCACCAGCGTTGACCAGAACGTCCGCGACGCCGGAAACCGCTCGTCCCGCAGCGACGCCGCGGTCAACGATGTAGCCCTTCGCGATGGCGTTCAGCTCGACCCCTGAGCAGTCCCCGATCCGGCGGACCCCGGAGGCCGACACCTCGAAAGGCAGCCCCCGCAAGCCTGCGGCCAGAGCGGCCAACTCGTCCTCGCTCGGCGGGATCTGGTCGTTCTCCGCCCGCAGCCATCGTTCCCGGAGCGGAGCTGTGGCGGGATGGAACGCCCCACCGGACACGGTCCACCAGTGTTGGGCCGCGCCGAGCACGTCGGCCAGTTCGGCCGATGGTGTGACATCGTCGCCGGCCCGCCAACGGCACAGTTCACTGGACGGCTCGAACACCGAGAACACCGATTGCAGCCGCACCATCTCGGCCAACGCCGCCTGCTCTGAGGCCTCTGCGATGACCCGTGCCGAGCCCTCAGACCCCGCCTCGGCGATCACCTTGATCTCGACGTTCGTGCCCAGCAACCCCGAATAGGTGCCTCGGGATGTGGCTCGCTGGCCCGCGGCCTCGGTCTTCACCCGGCGCACCCTACCGGCTGTGCGCCGACCCGAGCGTCCGGCCTGCACACCGATCACATCAGGTGCCCACAGGAAGCTCACAGTCGCGTTCGCCAGAGTGAGGTCATGAGTTCGTCCACCCTGAGACCGCCCTCTGCAGCGCGTCCGGTCCTTTCGAGCAGCCGCCTCGCGGCCGACCCGAACGAACTGATCGGTGCGCGCCGGCTGCACACCCTCACTGTGAAGGGGGTGGGCTGGGCCTGTTTGGCCATGCCCGTCGTGCTGCTCCTCGCCGAGAGTGGTCTTGACCGTTTCGCCAACCTCGGCAGCGCCCTCATCGCCGTCGGGATCCTTGCCGGCCTGGTGGCGACCAACGCGCTGATGCTGATGCTCCTGCTGGCCGCCCGGGTGCCACTGATCGATCGGGCGCTGGGTCAACCGAGGGCGACCTCGCTGCACTCCACCCTGGGAAATTGGGTGGTCGGAGGCCTGGGAGTGCACGCAGTCTTCCTGCTCCTCGGTGGAGCGCTCCTCGACGGACAACACGTGGTCGGCGAGTTCGTCCTGTTGTGGAACTCGACCGGCGACTTCCTGCTCGCGGTCGCCGGAACGGCCCTGCTCCTGGTAGTGGTGGTGAGCTCGATCGCCGCCGCACGTCGACGGCTCCCCTACGAGGTGTGGCACGTCATCCATCTGCTCAGCTACGCAGCTGTCGGGCTTTCCATCCCGCACATGTTCTCGATGAGCGGATTGTTGGGCGAAGGTTCCTGGCAACGCACCTACTGGGTCGCGCTGCTGGTGCTGACGGGCGGCGCACTGCTCGTCCACCGCGTGATCCAACCCCTGGCCACCTCCTTTCGCCATCGGCTGCGGGTCACGTCCGTCACCCCCGCAGGCCCGGACGCGCTGAGCATCGAGTTCAGCGGGCGCCGGCTGGACCGGCTGAACGCCCGGGCCGGACAGTACCTGCACTGGCGTTTCCTGACCCCGCAGCTGTGGTGGCACCAGCATCCCTTCTCGTTGTCCGCCGCGCCGTCACCAACCCGCCTGCGAATCACCGTGCGGAGGCTGGGCAGGGGCTCGCAGGCACTGATCGACCACCTCCGTCCGGGCGTTCGAGTGATGGTGGAGGGGCCTTATGGCATCTTCAGCGAACTCGCCCGTACCTCGCCCGCGCTCACCCTGATCGGCGCCGGCATCGGCATCGCGCCGATTCGGGCTCTGCTGGAGGAAGCGGCCTTCGAGCCGGGCCGGGCCACGGTCATCCTGCGGGCGAGCCACCCCGACGGGCTCTATCTCCATGACGAGATCGAGCGGCTCTGCCGCGATCGCGGCGCCCGGCTGGTCACCCTCGTCGGCGGCCGGGCATTCGGGCGTTGGTTACCGGCCGGACAGGGCGACCGCACCCTTCTCGACATCGTCCCTGACGTCGCAGACACCGACCTGTACGTGTGCGGTCCGGAGGGATTCATGCGCAGCGTGACAGCCGAGGCACGACTCGCCGGCGTCCCCCGCGGGCGGATCAACACCGAGGAGTTCTCCTGGTAGTACCCCGGCTCGCCGGGCTTTGATGATGAATGAAGTAAGGAGTACGTTATTTCTGAAAATCATCAAGTCGAGGAGTTGCCTGTATGCCGGTACCTCGCCACGAAGCCAAGGCGGAACTCTTCCGCACGTTGGCGCACCCGGTCCGGATCAGGGTGCTGGAGCTGCTCTGCGACCGTGAACACGCCGTCCACGAGTTGCTCGCCGCGATCGGAGTCGAGCCCAGCACGCTGTCCCAGCAACTGAGCGTCCTGCGCCGGGCCGGCATCGTTCGGCAACGCAGGGTGGCCGGCGAGGTGCGCTATTCGCTGATGATTCCTTCGATCGTCGAACTACTGGCCGCTGCCCGAACCACGCTCGGTGTGCTCCTGGCTGACCAGGCGCAGTTGCAGGCCGACCTCGCTGATGAGACTCCCGCCACTACCGGTGCGGGCGCGTGAGCACGACACGCCTGCTGAGGCTGATCGCCCGGACCGGGCGCGTGACCGAGCCCCTGGAACCGACGACCGACCATCACCTTCAGGTGCGCGACGGTTTCGAAGTCCCGCGGCAGCTGCGGGGCAGCGTCGGAGTGCGCCACGTGGACGCCGGCTCCTGCAACGGCTGTGAGATCGAGGTGGGTGCGGCCTTCGGCCCGGTCTACGACGCCGAGCGGATCGGTGCCCGGCTGGTCGCCTCGCCTCGGCACGCCGATCTGGTGGCGGTCACCGGGGTGGTCACTCGGAATATGGCCGACCCACTGGTCAACACCGTGGACGCCACCCCGAACCCGCGGGTGGTGGTATCCATCGGCGATTGCACCCGCGGTTGCGGTGAGTTCGCAGGCTCCTACGCCGTGGCCGGTTCGGTCGACGACTTCGTGGGTGTGGACGTCCACGTGCCCGGCTGCCCTCCCGCCCCGCAGGCCATTCTCGCCGCCTTGCGCGCAGTGACCGGCCGATGACGTCCAGCGAGGTCGCCCACACACTGGTGGACGCCGGCCTGATCGCCCAGGTCCTACTCGGCGCGCTCGCCGTGCTCGCGGCCGTCATCGCCCCCGCCCGCCTGCGCAACCGGCTGGCCGGAGCACTGATCGTGGGCGCGGGTGTTGCGGCGGCCGTCGGCGGCACGGCAGCGCTCCTCGGTGGGGTGGGTGGGGGCCTGCAGATCCCGGTCGCGTTGCCCTTGGCCACGCCCCTGCAACCGCTCGTCCTCGCCCCCGACCGGCTGGGCGGCTTGTTCATGGCTCTGGCTGGTGTGGTGGTGGCGCTGACGGCCCTCTTCGGTATCGGCTACGCCTCTGGTCCGTCCGCGTCGCGCACCGGCTGGACGGCGTTCGCCGGCTTCGCCGTCGGCATGCAGCTGGTGCCCGCGGCGACCGACGCGATCACCTTCCTCCTCGCCTGGGAGCTGATGGCGGTCGGCTCGACGGCGCTCCTGCTGGCCGACCACGCCGAACGCGAGCCGGTGCGACGCGCGACCGTGTGGTACTCGGTGATGACCCATCTCAGCTTCCTGTTCCTGCTGGCCGGATTCGGTGTTCTGGCCGCCGCGTCGGGTGGCACCTCGTGGGCCGCCATCTCGGCGGCGGGGGTGACCGGGCCGGCCGCCGCGGGAGCGTTCCTCCTTCTCCTCGCCGGATTCGCCACCAAGGCCGGCCTCGTCCCCCTGCACGTCTGGCTGCCCCGTGCCCACCCGGAAGCGCCCAGCCACATGTCGGCGGCAATGAGCGCGGCGATGGTGAAGATGGGCATCTACGGCCTGCTGCTGCTCACCCTTCGACTGCTCCCCGACGGACCGCGCTGGCAGGCGCTTCTCCTGGTCACCCTCGGCGCGGCGTCCGCCCTCTACGGGATCCTGCAAGCATCGGTGCAGGCCGATCTGAAGAAGCTGCTGGCGTACTCGACCACCGAGAACATCGGCCTGATCACGACCGCCCTCGGCGTCGGGCTGCTTCTGCGCGAGTCGGGCCAGTACGCAGTGGCGGACGTTGCTCTGGTCGCGGCACTGCTGCTGGCGGTCAGTCACGCCGCGTTCAAGTCGGTCCTGTTCCTCGGTGCCGGGTCGGTGCTCCACGCGACCGGCGAGCGAGACCTCGACCTGCTCGGCGGGCTGGCGGCGCGGATGCCGTGGACGTCGAGCGCCTTCGGGATCGGCGCTCTGGGCGCCGCCGCTCTTCCGGTCACCTCGGGCTTCGTGGCCGAGTGGGTGTTGCTGCAGGCGCTGATCCACGTGGGCGCGGGAACCGACCGCCTGCTGGCCATCGTCCTCCCCATCACCATGGGCATCGTCGCGCTCACCATCGGGCTCGGGCTCCTCACCTTCGTCAAGGCCTACGGCATCGGCTTCCTCGCCCGTCCCCGCACCGCGGCCGCAGCGGACGCCCGTGAAGCCGGCGTCACGATGCGGTCGGCCCTGGTTGTCGGTTCCCTCCTCGTCGTCGGCCTCGGGTTCGTCCCGGGCCCGTTGGTTTCGGCCCTCGCCGGCGCGGTGGCCGCGCAGGGGGTGGCCACTCTCGACGGCGCAGGGTTGTCCCTTCCCGCGATCGGGGTGGTGCTCCACCCGGCAGCACTCGCACTGCTCGCCGGCGCGATCCTCGTCCCGCTCGTCGCGGTGAACCTGATCCTGGCCCGTCGCCACCCCCGTCGGGACGTGACGCTCGCCTGGGGCTGCGGCGGCGAGCGGACCAGCCCGCGGATGGAGTACAACGCCACCAGCTACTCCGAGCCGTTGGTGCGCGTCTTCCGGGGCTCGCTGCAGGCGAGCCAGCTGGTGGACGTCGTGCACCACGACCAGTCGCCGATTCTCGTCGAGGAGATGACCTACAGCCAAGAGACCGTCGACGTGATCGAGGATCGTCTCTACCTGCCGGCGACCCGTCTGGTGGGCCGTTTCGGCGATCTCGCCCGCACCGTTCAGAACGGGAGCATCCACCGCTACGTCGGCTTCTCATTCGCCGCACTGGTGCTCGTGCTCGTGGTGGTGGCGCTATGAGCGGCGACTCGGTCGTGGTCATCGTGGTGAACCTCCTCCTGGCACTCGTACTCACCCCCCTGCTGATCGGTGTGATGCGCACGACCCGCGCCCGGCTGGAGGGCAGAATCGGCGGAGGAATCTGGCAGCCCTGGCGCGACCTGCGCAAGCTTCTGTCCAAACAGCCGACCCGGGCGCCGGGTTCGACCCCCGTCCTCACCCTCGCCCCGATCGTGCTGGTGGCGTCCTCCCTGACGCTGTGCGCCCTGATCCCGCTGGTCAGCACCGTGGCCCTGGCCAGCGTGCCGGGCGATCTGTTCGTGGTGGTCGGGGTCCTGCTGGTCGGGACGGTGGCCCTGGCCCTGCTGGGCCTGGAGTCGGGCACGGCGTTCGGCGGCATGGGCTCCAGCCGGCACATGGTGATCGCGGCCCTGGTCGAACCGACCGTGCTGCTGAGCATCTATGCCCTCAGCGTCCCGGCCGGAACGTCGGCGCTGGCCGCGATCGTGCAGGCCCGACTCGCCGACCCCGCCTCGCTGCTCAACCCGGTCAGCCTGCTGGCCATCTTCGCCCTCGTGGTGGTCGTGATCGCAGAGACCGGACGGCTGCCGGTCGACAACCCGTCCACCCACCTCGAGCTGACCATGATCCACGAGGCGATGATCCTGGAGAGCGGCGGACGCGACCTCGGCTGGCTCGAGCTCGGTTCCTGGTTGCGACTCACCGCGCTCCTCGGCGTGGTCGCCAACCTCGCCCTGCCGTGGGGCATCGGGCCGGACGCGACGGGGACGAGCCTCGTCCTCGGGGTGGCCGCGATCACCGTCAAGCTGCTGGTCCTCGGCGCGCTGCTGGCTGCCGCTGAGGTGTTCATCGCCAAGCTTCGGCTCTTCCGGGTTCCGGAACTGCTGGCTGGCTCCTTCGTTCTGGCGTTCCTTTCGGTGAGCGCCTCCTATCTGGTCTTCTAGAAAGGAGGACGCATCGTGTCGACCCAGACGTACCAGCAATTGCTGGCGACAACGACGGGCCTGTTGTTACTCACCGCCGTCCTCCAGGTGTGGGGCCGCTCCACGGTCCGTGCGATCGGGCTGCTCGTGCTCCAGGGCGCGGCGCTGGCCGGGTTGGTGCTGACCGTGGGTGTGTACGCCGGCGAGAGCACGGCCCCGGTGGTGGCCGGCCTGCTGTTCACAGTGAAGGCACTCATCATGCCGTGGGCCATGCTGCGCTCCGCTCGCCTCATCGGGGTGACCCGAGAGCGGTCAGCCCGGGTGAACCCCACCGTCGAGTTGATCGGGGCCGCGGGGCTCACCCTGTTGGCGTACGCGATCAGCGGGCCGATCTTCGGCAACGACCTCGATCCCGCCATCCAGGCCGCCCCGGTGGGCATGTCGCTGGTGCTGTTGGGGTTCTGGCAGTTGCTGATTCGCGGGTCGGCGATCACGCAGCTGGTCGGGTTCCTGATGCTCGACAACGGCATCGCCGCCATCTCGTTCCTGGTCTCGGGCGGCCTGCCGCTCGTGGTCGAACTCGGCGCGACCCTCGACGTGCTCCTCGTCGTCCTGATCCTGGGCTCTCTGGTCGTCCGGATGCAGGCTGAGCAGGGACACATCGACATCTCCGAGCTCCGGGAGTTGCACGACTGATGGCCACCCTGATCTGGATTTCGCTGATCCTCCCGTTGCTGCTGGCCCTGCTCAGCGCCGTACGACAGGGCAGCGCATGGACGCTCTGGCTGCCGGTCAGCGCGGCGGTCGTCCTGCTCGCCGTCGGCGTGGCGCTGGTCGCCGCGGTGAATCTCGGCGGGCCGGTCACGACCGGCGCGGGTCTGCTTCGGGTGGACGCGCTCAGCGCGTGGATGCTCACCGTGGTCGGTGCGGTGGCGGTGGTCGCACTGTGGGGCGGGATCCCGCATCGCACCGATCGCAGCCGCAACATCGGCACGTTCGCCTCCCTGCTGTGCCTGTTCCTGGCGGCGATGACGCTGGCGGTGGTGGCCGACAACATCGGCCTGATGTGGGTGGCGATCGAACTGACCACCATCACCACCGCCTTCCTGGTCGGATCGAGAGGCGGACGTGGTGCCCTCGAAGCGGCCTGGAAGTATGTGGTGCTCGGCTCGGTCGGCGTCGCCATCGCCTTCCTCGGCATCGTGCTGATCACCGCCGCGAGCCGGACCAGCTCAGATCCGTCCCTGTCCTGGGTGGTGCTGCTGGCTCATGCCGGTGGTCTCGATCCCGCGCTCACGAGGGCCGGAGCCGCGCTGGCCGTCCTCGGCTTCGGCACGAAGGCGGGTCTCGCGCCCACGCATTCCTGGCTCCCGGACGCACACAGCCAGGCGCCGTCGACGGTCAGTGGCCTGATGTCGGGTGTGCTGCTGTCGGTGGCCTTCTACGCCATCCTCCGGGTGCAGGCGATCGCCGACGCCGCGGTCGGTCCCGAGCTGATGCGCGGGCTGCTCGTGGTGGCCGGGCTGTTGTCGCTGGCGGTGACCGCGGGGCTGGTGATCACCCAGAAGGACTTCAAGCGGCTGCTCGCCTACAGCAGCATCGAACACATGGGCCTGCTGGCGCTCGGTGCCGCGGCCGGTGGCCCACTGGCGCTGGGTGCTGTGCTGCTGCACATGCTCGGCCACGGACTGGTCAAGTCATCGATGTTCGTGCTGGCCGGGCGGGTGCTCGGGTTCACCGGCAGCCATCACATCGCCGACGTGCGCAACCTGTTGCGGCGGCGTCCGGACCTGGGCGGGCCATTCCTGCTCGGCGCGGCCGCGCTGCTCGGCTTCCCTCCGTTCGTCACGTTCTTCACCGAGGTGGCGATTCTCGTCGCGGGCTTCCAGCGCGGCCTGGGGTGGCAGATGACCCTCGCCTGCGCCCTGCTCTTGGTGGTGTTCGCGGGAATCGCCCGGCACGCGCTGGCCATGACGGTGGGCACCGATCCCGACCCGCACTCCGTCCGCACCTCGCCCGCCCCACTCGACCAGCCGGCACGGTTCCGCCAGATCCCGATCGGGATCGCGCTCGGCGTCAGCGCTGTGATCGGCTTCGCCGCCTGGCCGCTGACCGGCCCGTTGCTCGCTGCTGTCGCCGCCCTGGGAGGTGCCCGATGAGCCGTCTCGCCCCGCCGGAGGTCATCCGCGCAGGTCGCGAGCACCTGGTCGACGTGATCGCCGCCCAGCTCGCCCGCGGCCTCCGGCTGGCCCTGGTCGCCTGTTCCGAGGATCGGCCGACCGCGTCCGATGCCTGCTTCCGGATCGTCCACGTCCTCCTTGGCCAGGCGGGGGAGCGCGTCGAGGTGGTCGTCGAGATCCCGCACGGGGACGCCTGGTTGCCGACGCTGGCCGGCGTCTCCTACCCGGCCGGCCGGTTCGAGCGGGAGATGCACGACCTGTACGGGATCGTGCCACGGGATCATCCCCAGCCGTACCGCCTGGTTCGGCACGGGCACTGGCCTGTCGGCTATCACCCCATGCTGGCCGGCGCCGACCCGGATCCCGACTTCGGCTCCAACGCCGGATTCCCGTTCGCCGAGGTGACCGGGAAGGGTGTCTATGAGATCCCGGTCGGGCCGGTGCATGCCGGTCTGATCGAGCCAGGGCACTTCCGGTTCTCCGTGGTGGGGGAGACGATCGTGCGCATGTACCAGCGCCTCTACTTCGTGCACCGCGGTGTGGAGAAGCTGTTCGAGGGTCGGTCGGTGGACGCCGGCATAGCGCTCGCCGAACGGATCAGCGGAGACACCGCCGTGGGTCACGGTCTCGCCTACGTGATGGCGGTCGAGGATGCGCTGGGCATCGCCGTCGCCGAACGCGACCGGCTCATCCGGGCCCTCCTGTTGGAGTGCGAGCGCCTCTACAACCACATCAACGATCTGGGTGCGATCGTCAACGATGTGGGGTTCGGCATCGTCAACCAGCATGCGGCCCGGCTGCGCGAGACCCTGCTGAGGCACAACGCCCGGCTCACCGGTCACCGGCTGCTGCGGGGTGGGGTGCGGATCGGCGGCGCCGACCTGCTGGCCGCGCCCGATCTCACCCTGATCGCGACGGTCGCCGAGGAAGCTGCCGAACTGGTCAGCATCTCGACGGATCACGCGATGGTCGCCAACCGGCTGAACACGACCGCGATCCTGCCGCGGCAACAGGCCAAGACCATGGGCGTGCTGGGCTATGTGGCGCGCGCGTCCGGCTCTGGCGGTGGACGCACGGGTCGAGCAGCCCTTCGTCGATCTCGGGAACGACTTCCAGGTCGTCACCGGCGAGACGGGTGACGTTCGGGCGCGGTTCGATGTGCGTGCCGGCGAGGTGGCCGTCTCCGCGCGCCTGGTCGCTGACCTGTCCGACCGGATCGCCGCCCTGGATCGGGGCGTCGCCGTGCGGGTGCCGACGGGCATCAACGAACCGGGAGCGGGCCTGGGTGTGGTCGAGGCCTGGCGCGGCACGTTGGTGCATCGGGTGGAACTGGACGCGGGTGGGGTCTTGACGCGAGTGAAGGTCGTCGACCCGTCGTTTTGCACCTGGCCTGCGCTCGGGATCGCGCTGGCGGACACGATCGTCCCGGACTTCCCCCTGGCGAACAAGAGCTTCAACATGTCCTACGCGGGCAACGATCTGTAGCGGCTTCCGCCAAGGTTTCCGAACCTGAGCGTCCGGCGACGCTCAGGGCACCAGATGACCGGCCGCCCGGTAGAGCTCGTACCACTCGGGCCGAGTCAACACGACGTCTGCGCCCTTGGCGGCGGCGCTGAGCCGTGCCGGGTTCGTGGTTCCCAACACCACCTGCAACCGCGCCGGGTGGCGGGTCAACCAGGCTGTGGCAATCCCCTCCGCCCGAACGTCGTAGCGGGACGCGAGTCTGCTGATCACCTCGTTCAGCTCCGGATACTCGGGATTTCCGAGGAACGCACCGGTGAAGAATCCGGCTTGGAACGGCGACCAGGCCTGCAGGGTGATGTCGTGCAGCCGGCAGTAGTCGAGAATGCCGAGGTCGCGACTGACCGACTGGTCGAGGCTGGCCATGTTCATGGCGACGCCCTGCGCGATGATCGGCGCGTGCGTGATCGACAGCTGAACCTGATTGGCCACCAGCGGCCGGGTGACCGAGCGCTTCAGCAGTTCGATCTGGGCCGGGGTGTGATTGGACACGCCGAAGTGGCGCACCTTCCCTGCGGCGGCGAGGTCATCGAACGCACGGGCCACCTCATCGGGTTCCACGAGGGCGTCCGGACGGTGCAGCAGCAGGATGTCGAGGTAGTCGGTGCGCAAGGCCGTCAGGGACCCGTTGACCGCCTCGACGATGTGGGCGTAGGAAAAGTCGAAGTACGGGCCGTCCTTGACGATCCCTGCCTTGGACTGGAGAACGATCTGGTCGCGTTGCGAAGGGGTGAGCTGGAGCGCCTCGGCGAACTTCGCCTCGCAGCCGTGTGCCTCCCCGTCCCCGTAGATGTCGGCGTGGTCGAAGAAGTTGATGCCGGCGGCGAGCGAAGCATCGAACAGCTCGCGTACGTCGGCGTCCGTCTTCTCCTGAATGCGCATCACCCCGGTGACGACGGCCGGCACAACCAGATCGGTGCCCGGCATGGTGAAGGTCTTCATGTGGCGTGCTTCTTCCTGTGCGGTGAGATGGTTCGAGCGGCGGGTCGGTTTCCATCTTGCCGTCCGCCGGCGAAGGACGACCAGGTGCGCGACCAGCGGGGTCGGGAAGGTCCGGTACCGCGTCCGGGCCGAAGGTCGATCCTTTCAGGCACGAACCCTCGTGGTCACCTCGAAGGTGAGCTCGGCTCCGCGCTGGGTGAGTTCGTGCTCGATCAGGTTCCTCGCCTGGTCCGCGAGCGCCGGCTCGGTGCAACGAATTTCGACCGATCCGATCTCCAGTTCCGCGTCCGAGGTCAGATCCAGGTATTCGCCCACCCGATCGTGCCACCAGTTGGCGGTGGCATCGGCGGGAGACACATCGATCGCGACGAGCCGTCCGGCCGTTCCCGGGAGAACGGCAGCAACTCGGACGATCCGGTCGTCGGTGAGGGTGAGTTCGAGGGAGTTACGGGTCGGACCCACCGAAGCCGGCGAGCGGAACAGCCGCCACTGCACCCCAGTGTTGCGCAGCTCACGGCGAACGACCGACCACAGGCTGGGGTGCCGGACGCCGCGAGCCCGATCCAGTGCGCGGGCCTTGGCTCGGACGGTGTACGCCCCGATCACCCCGATGGCCCAGAACACGAACTGGGTGGCCATGGCCCACCGGAAGGCGTTTGGTGAATAGCCGCCGAGCAGGTCAAGCACGACGCCGATGACCCAGATGTTCACCAAGCCGGCGAGGAAGCCGGCAACGATGACCGCACCGTTCGCTGTGCCGATCTGATGCAGTGGATTCGAGGCCCGGGCCACGTCGAAGCTGATCGCCGAGCCCGGTCCCGACGCCGCCATGCCCACCACCAGCACGACCAGCAGCCAGATCGGAGCCTGACCCGGCCACAACAGGACCGCCAGCCACGGCGCGGCCGACGCAGACGACATCAACAGGGCGAGATTGGTGCGTTGCAACGGAGCTCGCCGGCTGAGCGCACCCAGCAACGGGCCGAACGGCAGCCCGGCGAGCACCATCACGGTGAACAGTCCGGACACGACCGGCTGGGGATAGCCCTGCCCGTGCAACAAGAAGGGGTATCCCCACATCAGCGCGAACACCATGCCCCAGAAGGCGCACATCCAATGAATCCAGAAGGCCAATCGGGTGGCGGGGACGGCGAGGACGGCCGCGAGCTGTTGTCGGAGCCCGACGTCGGGAGGGCTGACGGCCACCGGCACTCCTCGGGGCGCGTTGCGCAGCAGGACACCGATGACCACCGCCACCACCGCTGACACGAGACCTGCAGCCACGAACGACGTCGTCCACCCCGCCACCCCGAGCAGAGCGGCGAGAGGGATGGAACTCAACAGCTGACCCCCTTGCCCCACCATTCCGGTCAGCTGGTTCAGCACCGGGATGCGTCCCGGACTGAACCAGGCCGGCAGCATCCTGAGCACGGCGGTGAAAGTCATCGCGTCGCCGGCGCCCACCAGGATTCGAGCCACGATCGCCGAGACCAGGCTGGTGCTGAACGCGAGGTCCAGCTGTCCGAGGCACATCAACAACGCCCCGCTGCCAACCACGACGCGTGTGCCGAACCGGTCGGCAAGGAGCCCGACCGGTACCTGCATCAGGGCGTAGGTGAGAAGCTGAACGACCACGAACAGGCTCACCAGTGAGGCTCCGGCGGAGAACCGCTCGGTAGCCAGGACGCTGGCGACGCCGAAGCTCGTCCGCTGCATCACCGCAACCATGTAGGCGATCACGCCCAGGCCCCACATGGGCAGTTCCGCTGGGGAGATCAGCGTGCAACTTCGTGTACCGAACACGGTGCACAATCGAGCTTCCTGGTCACCAACGCGGCCGCTCGGAAGCTGCGACTGGAACCACCTTGTTCGGTGCACAACGTCGGCCACTGATTGGCCCGGGAGCTCAACTCCCAGGACGCCGGCCGGCGATGCTCACCATCTCCACGACGACGACGTGCGTGCCGCCGTCATCCCTCAGCGGCAAGCGGTCGTCGGTCAGCGCCACGCCGTCCACGAGCACCCGTCCCACTCGTCGCGGAATCACGCAGTCAGCCTCGATCGCGATCTCGTAGACGGCGCGCCCGAACTCGTAGCGGACGCTCACACGGTGCCATTCCGGTGGCAGGCACGGGTGGATCACGAGCTGGTCGCGTTCCCGGCGCAGGCCCAGGATCGCCTCCAGCCCGGCGCGATACATCCACCCCGCCGAGCCGGTGTACCAGGTCCAGCCGCCGCGGCCCACGTGAGGCTTCTCGGTGTACACGTCAGCGGCGACCGCATACGGCTCCACCTGGTACTTCTCGACGGCGCCGGGCGTCAACGCGTGCGCCACCGGGTTGAGTTGTCCGAACAGTGCGCCGGCGCGGTCCTCCCGGCCGAGTTTCGCCCACGCGAACACACTCCACAGCGCCCCGTGCGTGTATTGGCCGCCGTTCTCCCGAACTCCCGGCGGGTAGGCGCGGACGTAGCCGGGGTCGGGCTCTGAGGTGTCGAAGGGTGGTGTGAACAGCCGGACGAGGCCCTCCTGCGGCATTCCCAACAGCTCGTCGGCCTGTTCCATGGCCTGTGCGGCGCGGCGCGGGTCCGCGACTTCGGACAGCACGGCCCAGCTCTGCGCAATGCCGTCGATCCGGGCCTCGGGGCGCGACGCCGACCCCAACGGCGTGCCGTCATCGAAGTAGCCGCGCCGGTACCACGCGCCGTCCCAGCCGTGCAGCTCGATCGCGGCGGCAAGGTCGCGGACACCGTCGGTGCAGTGGGCGGCGAAGCGTGCGTCGCCTCTCGCCCGCGCCAACTCGGCGAACTCGGTGAGGGTGGCGGTGAGGAACCAGCCGAGCCAGACGCTCTCACCCTCCCCGCCCGCACCCACCCGGTTGAGTCCGTCGTTCCAGTCTCCCGTGCCGATCAGCGGCAGCCCGTGCCGTCCTCGTCCGGACGCGTGCCGAAGGGCCAGCACGCAGTGGGCGTAGAGCGAGGCGGTGCGTTCGGACGGGACGGGCCGGAAGAACCGCTCCGTCTCGTCGGCGGCCAGCGGCTCGCCGTCGAGGAAGGGAACACGTTCGTCCAGGATGGCTGAGTCGCCGGTGAGCCGGACGTAGTGGCACACGGCGTGGGCGAGCCAGACCACGTCGTCGCTGACCCGGGTGCGGATACCCTCGCCGCTGGCCGGCAGCCACCAGTGCTGGACGTCGCCGGCCAGGAACTGACGCCCGGCGGCACGAAGGATGTGGGCGCGGGCGAGCGCTGGTTCGACCAGCGCCACCGTCATCGAATCCTGGAGCTGGTCCCGGAACCCGTACGCGCCGGACGCCTGGTAGTAGCCCGAGCGTGCCAGCATGCGGCAGGCGAGGGTCTGGTAGAGCAGCCATCCGTTCAGCATCACGTCGAACGCGGCGCTGGGCGTCGTCACCCGCGCGACCGACAATCGCCGCTGCCAGGCCTCGCGGACGTCCGCGAGCACCGCCCTCGGATTCACGTCGCGGTAGCGCAGGATCAGGTCCCGCGCCTGCTCGACATCCCGTCCGGCTCCCAGCACGACCAGGAGTTCGACCGTTGCGCCCGGGCCCACCTCGATCACCTGCTGCATCGCCGCGCACGGGTCGAGACCGGGGCCTACGGTGCCCGAAAGAGGTCGGCCGCCGGACACCGCCAGCGGCATGTCGGTCGAGCCGTGGACGCCGAGGAACTCGCCGCGGTCTCCGGTCCAGGATTCCTGGCGGCCGGCGAGGTCGAGGAAGACCACCTGGTCGGCGAACTGCTGGCTCCAGGGATTCCGGACCATCAGCGCCCTCGTCTCGGGATCGAGTTCCGTGATCAGGTGTCGTGACGTCTGGGTGCGGTCCATGCCGAGCACCAGCTCCGCGTAGGCGGTCACGCGAAGCCGTCGCGTCACCCGGCTGTGATTCCGGACCACCAGGAGGGAGAGCTTGACCGGATCCTCGGGCGCGACGAACAGGGTCTGCTCCAGTTCGATCTCGTCCGTCTGGTGGGTGAATCGGGTGTAGCCGAAACCGTGGGAGGCGACGTGGCGTCCGCCGGGCACGGGTGAGGCCGTCGGTGAACACAGTCTCCCGGTGACGTCGTCGCGCACGTAGATGGCCTCGGAGACGGGGCTCGACACCGGGTCGTTGCGCCACGGCGTGATCTGGTTGTCCCTGCTGTTGCGCCACCAGGTGTACCCGGCGCCCTCGGCTGTGGCATGGAAACCGAACTGGTCATTCGCGACCACGTTCAGCCAGGGGCTCGGGGTGGAGCGGCCGTCCTCGAGCACGGTGACGTACTCGCGTCCGTCCGGGGAGAACCCGCCCATCCCGTTGAACATCAGCAGCGGCTCAGCCGGCTCGACTCCGTGCGCCGCGGCAACCGGCGGGGCGACGGGCTCGGTCTCGGGGCCCAGTTCGCGCGGCACCGGCCTGGCGAGCTGTGTGGCGAGGTCACCCCGGCGAGCCACCAGCACCACCGCGGCCGCTGCGGTCAGGGTGGCGAGGACGTCTGCAGCCACCTGATCGCGCCGGACGACGAAGATCCGGCCGGCGCCTCGGCAGCGCGGGCGGTGACCTGCGACGGCCCGGCGAGCGTCAGCAGCTCTTGCTGCAGGTCTTGGACGTAGGACGTCGACCGGTCGTTCAGCAGGACCAGGTCGACGGCGAACCGTTTCAGGCGCCAGAACTCGAACGCCTTGACGGCTTGGTGCGCCAAGCCCAGATCGGCGAGGTCGTCGATCCTGACCACGACTATCGGGAGGTCGCCGGAGATTCCCACCGGCCACAACGCCGACTGGGGGCCGGCCTCCGACGTCGGAGCGCACCGGGGCCCGCATCGTGGCCTTGGGGAACAGGACGTGCCCGGCCAGGGTCTGGAACTGGCCGGCCTCCTTCGGCGGTGATCCCGAGGTGACGCAGCTGAATCTGGCTCTGCGTCCAGCCGAGCATGGTGACCCGCTCGTAGGCACCGGCCGCACGGTGCTGGTCGACCAGGCGGAGCAGTTCGTCGCGAGTGGCGGCGACGACCGTCCAGTAATCGACGACGACCGTTGCCGCCGGGCGGGATCTCCACCTCCTGGCCCAGGGAGAAGATCGGGTCGAGCACGTACCCGGTGCTCCGCGAGGGCACCGCCTGGTCGTCGAAGCGGCGGGGTGAGTGGGTGCTGCGGTTACGTCCGATGAAAGCGCGCCGGTCGGTCTCGGCCACGGGATCGCCGACGGCACGTCCGGATCCGGCCTTCTCGGAGTCGATGCTCACGAAATGCGCGGCCCAGACCTCGGGCTCGGTGGCCGCGCGCCGCCGACGGGTCGCCACGATGCGTGGCCGATTCGGCCAGGAACTCGGTGTGGACGAACATCTTCGAGAACGCCGGATGCGCGGCATCGTGCGGGCGTCGGCGAGGACCAGCTCGGCGTACGAGGTCATCGTGATCCGCCGGGCGCGACGTGCGTCGTTGCGGAGGCTGACCCTGCGCACGACCGCGTCCGACTCCGGCGAGAGGTGGTGCTCGACAGTGGTCCGAAGGCTCCCGTCGAGGCGGGTGTAGCGAGCGCGATCCTCCGCGAACCGCACCACGTACTCGTCAGGAGTACGCCGGACCGGCTCGGTCGTCGCCGACCACAACGTGCCCGTCTCGCGTCGCTGCAGGTACACGTAGTCGCCCGTGTCTGCGGTGGTGAGGTCGGGCTGCCAACGAGTGACTGCCAGACCGTTCCAGGTGAGTTGGCCGCCGCCGGACGGGGTGAGACTCAGGCTCAGTCGGCCGTTGGACATCAGATGGAGTCCCGACGCTGTGGTGCGGGGGCCGGACAGCGTCCGCTCGGCAGCCGGGATGGTGGCCCGCAGGGTGGGGGAGATGTCGCCCGCTTCGAGGGTGGCCTGGGTGACCGGGACGCCCTGCGGGGCCCGTTCCTGCAGCAGGAGCTGGGTCGCCCGGACGATCGGTTCTCGATGGAAGCGCTCGCGCATCAGGCCGTCGAGGAGGACGTTGTGGATCGCCACGATCGTCATCCCCTGGTGGTGGGCCATGAAGCTGCGGACGATCGCGTAAGGCTGCCCTTCGGGGAGCCTGGCCCGGGTGAAGTCCAACGCCTCGTAGTAGCCGTACCGTCCCCTGGCGCCGAGGGTGGCGAGCCGTTCGTAGTTGTTCGCGGCCGCGGCGGGTCGGATCATGGCGGCCAGGCCGGTCGCATACGGAGCGATGACGAGATCGTCGCCGAGCCGCCGCACGATGCCGAGCCCGGGAACGCCGAACGGCGAGTACTGGTAGTTGTGCGCAGGGTCCCGGGCGTAGTAGCCCGACTCGGAGATGCCCCACGGCACGTTGCGCTGGGCGCCGTACTCGATCTGCCTGCGCACGATCCGCCGGGCGGTGCTGCTGAGCAGGCTCGTGGCCGGGGTGCGCATCACCAGCGATGGCATCAGGTATTCGAACATCGATCCCGACCACGACAGCAGGGTGGCCCCGCCTCCGGCGGCCGTCACCGGACGTCCCAGGCGCACCCAGTGTCGGGTGGCCACGTCGCCCTTCGCGATGGCGGTGAAACTGGCCAGCCGGCACTCGGAGGCGAGCAGGTCGTAGCAGCTTTCCTCCAGCGTGCCCGTCGTCGACGTGGTAGCCCACCGACAGCAGTCCGCGGCGGCGGTCGAGGAGGAATCCGTTGTCCATGCCGGAGAACTCCGCCCGGGCACTCTCCTCGATCCGGGCCGCGCGATCTCGGAGCGCGTCGAGTTCCGCCGCGGACAGCGTGACGTCGCGTTCGAGCGAGTCGAGGGTGCGAGTGGTCTCCGCCACCCAGGCGCCCACCTCGGGAACGTCCTTCACCGACCGGGCCAGCTCGGCCAGCGCCGAACGCAGGGACGCGAACCCGCGCGCCCGGTCGGGGACGGAGGCGCATTCGAGCGCGGCGGTCTGCGCCGCGACCACAGCGGTCGCGATCACGGCCCGTCGGGCAGCCGGCAGCGTGTCCTCACCGATGTCGGCGAGGGCCTGGTCGACCAGGGCGAGCCCGTCCTGGACGCCCGTGCCCGGCTCGGTGACCAGCGCCGGGTCGTCGATCCATTCCCGACAGGTGTTGGCGACGACCAGCAGGTGCCCGGCCAGGTTGCCGCTGTCGACGCTGGACACGTAGCGGGGCAACAGCGGTTGCCTGGTTCTGGTGTCGTACCAGTTGAAGAGGTGGCCGCGGTGGTGATCGAGGGCGGTCCAGCGTGCGCATCGACGCCTCGAGGCGGTCGACGGCCTCGGCGAGCCCGATCCACCCGAAGTCGCGGGCGCTGATCACCGCGAGCAGGTAGAGGCCGATGTTCGTCGGCGATGTCCGGTGCGCGATTACCGGCGCGGGGTCCTCCTGGAAGTTGTCCGGGGGCAGGTCGTTCTCCTCGGCCGTCACGAACCGGTCGAAGAAGCTCCAGGTGCGGCGAGCGATCAGCCGCAGGTAGTCGAGTTCCGCCGGCGTCGCGGCGAGATCGACGGCCTCGTAGTGACGACTCACCCGTCCGGCGATCGACAGGGGCGAGCAGCCAGAGCAGGGCCGGCACGCGCGGCGAGCGCCAGGTAGGCCGGGCCGCGCGCCGCACCGATCGATCAGCGCGAGAATCGGGGCCACGTAGCCGCCGATCATCGAGCGGACGAAGCTACCGTCCGCCCGTCTCGGCGGCCTGCTTCTGGGCGGTCGGCCGCTGTGGTCCACTCCAGCAGGTTCCGGTGGCTGAGCAGCATCCGCCACAGGGTGCGGACGATGGCGTCGACCATCAGCGCCGCCTGGTGGCTGAGGAAGATCGAGATCGAGGCCGCCACGGGTCAAGCCGGCGCGTAGGTCGGCGGCCAGCGACTGCCAGCCAACTTCGTCCTGTGATGCCTGCCGGCGCGCGCAGGACAAGGGCGGGAACGAGCCACGCGAAGGGCGGCAGAAGGAACGATCGCCGCGGCGAGCGCGCGTCCACAGCAGGGCTGCCGGGACCGGCAGAACGGCGAGCGCGACCAGCAGACCGGCCACCAGGAGCACGGGCGAAGAGTGAGCGCCGCAGGTTGTCCAGCATCTTCCACAGCCCGAGCGGCGTCAGGCCCGTCGCGGCGCAGAATCCAGGGCAGCAGTTGCCAGTCGCCGCGGGTCCAGCGGTGGGTTCGCGCGGCCGCGGCGGCGTAGGACGTGGGATGGTCCTCGACCACCTCCACGTCGGTGACCAGCCCTGCGCGTGCGTAGTTACCTTCGAGCAGGTCGTGGCTGAGGACGGCGTTCTCCGGGATCCGTCCGGCCAGGGCGGCGGTGAGGGCATCGATGTCGTAGATGCCCTTGCCGGCGAAGGAGCCCTCCCGGAACAGGTCCTGGTAGACGTCGGAGACGGTGAACGCGTAGGGGTCCAGCCCCTGCAGGGTGGAGTAGATCCGCTGGAAGAAGGACGTGTCCTCCTGGCGCGGGCAGCGAGGGGGTGACCCGCGGCTGCAGGATCGAGTACCCCCGCGTCACCAGTCCGGACGCCGGGTCGAAGCGGGCCCGGTTGAGCGGGTGGGCGAGCTTGCCGACGAGCCGCTTGGCGGCGCCGCGCGGCAGGATCGTGTCGGAGTCCAGGGTGATCGACGAAGCGGAACGGCCCCGACGCCCGTCCTTCGACCGTCGAGAAGGTGGTGTCGATGGCGCCGCCGGAGGAGACGGTTCAGCTCCTCGAGCTTGCCGCGCTTGCGTTCCCAGCCCATCCACACGCCCTCGGACGCGTTGAAGCGCCGGCTTCGGTGGAAGAGGAAGAACCGCTCACCGAGCCGGGCGTTGAGCGCGCGGACGCCGTCACGCGCCGATTGCAGGACGGCCTCGTCGTCGGCCTGGTGTTCGGTGGGGCTGTCCACCCAGTCGGTGACGGCGGCGAAGTAGGTCTCGTTGTCGTTGTTGGCGTGGAAGTGCACCTCCAGCGTGTCGAGCAGTTCCTCGACCCAATCGGTGCTGCTCAGCAAGTCGGCACGACGACCAGCGTCCGCAGTTCGCCCGGGACACCGCCCCGCAGCGCGAGCCCGGGCAGGGTCGCCACCTGCAGGATCCAGGTGACCCGGTGGTTCACCAGATTCAAGGCCACAGTCGCTGGCCGGAATCAGGGCGAGGGCGCCAGCAGGAGCGCCAGCGACCCGACGCTCGACCCGTCCGCTGAGGAAGGCGACCGACCACAGCGCCGAGGGCGAGCAGCACCGCCGTGAGTAGCGTCAGAACGCCGACGTAGCCGCGCAGGCCGGCCCGCGGCAGCAGCCGGACGCCCAGCGCTCCGGAGCGGGACAGCGGTAGCCCAGGGAGCGCTCGAACTCCGGCCAGCCCGTCGTCCAGCAACCAGTAGCCGACATCGCCGCCGAGGTCGTCCGGCGCCGTCCGGCTCCTGGCCAGGGCGGCTCTCGCGACGTCGATCTCGTCCTGGCTCGAACCCCGGGCGATCCGCTCGATAGCCGAGCGATAGAGGTTCCGGGTGCCGAAATCCAGGGCGGAATAGCCGGCGTTGGCCCGCAGTTCGGTCTCGATCAGGGACACCGACTCCAGCCAGTCCTCCCAGTTGACGTCGGTGAGAGCGCGCAGCGACCGGAAGAGGTTGTGCATGCTCAGCGGTCGCCTGCGCCTGGCCCTGGTGTTCGGTCTGGATCGGCGTCCTCCGGGTCGAGCCCGGACGCCGACAGTTCGAGCCTGCACCCAGGCGATGGCGGCCTCGGCGGGCTGCTCGGTCAGGCGGCGCAGCAACTGGACGACGAACGGCCTCCCCGGGTGGAACCGGTCGACGCTGCGGGATCGCCCGCGCGAAGTCGAGCGGCGGCGACCCGTCCAAGCCCGAGGATCAGGTCAGCGGCACGGTCGGCCGCGCTACGTTGCGCGGCCGATTCGACGATCTGCTCCGAAAGCCGCCGCGCGTTCTCGACGAGAATGATGCGCAGGTTGATCGGCACCGCCCACAGCTCGCCGAGCGTCAGCGCCTTGCGGCTCTCGTGGGCGCGGATGTAGCGTCCGAGCCGCTCGGGGTCGACGACGCTGTCGGTGTGGGCGACGTAGCCCCACACGATGCCGAAGATGCGCGGGTGACCCTCCAGGAACCCCGGGCCGAGCTTGGGTAGCTGCCGGAAGTACCCGCGGGGCAAGTCCTGGTTGATCTGCCGGATGTTCTCCTCGACGGAGTGAAAGTTGTCGACGAGCCATTCGGCGGCCGGCGTGAGCGAGCGTCCCGCTTCGATCTCGGCCAGGATCGCTCGGTAGCTGTTCACCAGGGAGCGCCGGTTCTGCTCGACCCGCTGAAGGATGGAGACGACCGGCGTGGAGTCGCGGACGACGATTTGGACGTCGGCGAGGCTGACGGCGTGGCGTTGGAGTTGCTCATCGCTGTAGAGCTCCGCACGAATGCTCGCGCTGTCACCCCAGGGCTCACGCAGGCGACGAGGCCACGGCCCGGTCAGTGAGGACGTTCTGTGGGACATCGACCCCACCTCCTGAAAGTAGGCGGGGTACGCGCTCCGAACGGGCACCTCGTGACCGCAGGGCGAACACCCAACGAGGCCAGACTACCGCCAGGCGTCCACGCTCGCCGCCGCGGGTCAGGCGGGCAGCAGATACACCGCGATCAGCAGGTAGTGCAGGAGCGCCGCCACGAGCACCATCACGTGCCACACCTCGTGGAAGCCGAACACCCCGGGCCAGGGGTTGGGTCGCTCGATGACGAAGATCACGAAGCCGATGGTGTAGACCAGGCCTCCTGCCCCCATCAGGATCAGCGCACCCCACGGCAGGCCGACCGCGACCACGCCGAGCAGCGCCGTGATCCAGCCGAGCGCGAGATAGAGGGTGTTGGTGATGTACTTCGGCGCTTGGCGCCACACCGAACGCAACACGATGCCCGCCACGGCGATCAGCCAGACTCCGCCGAGCACCGTCCAGCCGTACACGCTGCGGAACAGCACCAGCACGAGCGGGGTGACGGTGCCGGCGATGACGAAGAACACCGAGTCGTAGTCGAGGGTGCGCAGGATCTCGTTCACGCGGGGGCCGGCATCGATGCTGTGGTGGAGGGTGCTGGCCACGAACAGCACCAGCAGCGACGTCGCGTACACGCTGAACCCAACGACCTTCCACACGTCACCCTGCACGGCGGCCTGGGCGACGATGAGGCCACCACCCACCAGCGCGAAACACGCGCCCGTCAGGTGCGAAGCGGCGTTGAACCGCTCGTCCGTCACGTGGAGGCTACCGTCTCTGCTTCTCGGTGCTGTCTCCACCGACCTGCCCTTCTTGCCGCGGAGGGGCCCATCGGGAAGTCAGTGGACGATCGAACGGCTCAGCTCCTGAGTCTAGGCGACCCCGCCGACCGCATTCCTGCGCCGTCGTCGGTCTCCGACCGCTTGACCACCTGGTCGTGGCTCACCGCGTCCGGCGTCTCAGGCCGCCGCGGCGGACGAGCTTGACCAGTTCCTGGACCCACAGCACCACGGAGGCCATCGCGACCGTGATCGCCCACTGCGCCGGCTCAAGGTGGGTCGTGCCGAACGCGGCCTGCAGGAACGGCGTCTCCACGACGGCGATCTGCGAACCGACCCCGAAGGCGATCGCTGCCCAGAGCCACCGGTTGGTGAACAACTGGCCGAACGCCGAACTCTGGTCGGAGCGAGCGTTGAGGGCGTTGAACAGCTGAGCGAACACCAAGGTGGTGAAGCCGGCTGTCCGGGCGGCCGACAGCGAACCGTCCCCCTCAATCAGCCCGCCAGGCAGGAACAGATCGATGGTCACGAGCGTCACGGCCCCCATCACGATCCCCAGGAATGCTGCCTGCTGCCACATGTGTCGATCAATGATCCGGTCGTCGGGCCTGCGCGGGGCGCGGGCCATGACGTCTCCGTCCTCGGGGTCGAGCCCCATCGCCAGCGCAGGGCCTGAGTCCGTCACGAGGTTGATCCAGAGAATCTGGGTGGCCAGCAGCGGCACGGCGATCGCGTCGGCGCCGCTCGCGTCCCGGAGCCCGATCACGCCGGCGAGCACCACCCCGAAGAACACCGTGGTGACCTCACCGAGGTTCGAGGAGAGCAGGTAGCGAAGGAACTTGCGGATGTTGTCGAAGATGGCCCTGCCCTGGCGGACCGCCGCCACGATCGTCGCGTAGTTGTCGTCGGCCAGGATCATCGTCGCCGCCTCCTTGGTGACCTCGGTACCGGCGATCCCCATCGCGACGCCGATGTCGGCCGCCTTCAGAGCGGGCGCGTCGTTCACACCGTCACCGGTCATCGCCACCACCTGCCCGTCGGCGCGCAGTGCGTTGACGATGCGTAGTTTGTGCTCGGGTGCGACGCGGGCGTACAGCGAGGTTGTGCGGGCCGCCCGGCGGAATTCCTCCTCGGACAATCGGTCGAGATCGGCACCGGTCAGCGCCGGGGCGTCGGCCTCCACCAAGCCCAGGTCGGACGCGATCCGCACGGCCGTTCCCGGGTGGTCGCCGGTGATCAGTACCGTCCGAATGCCTGCGCGGTGAGCCTCTGCGACGGCTGCGGCGGCCTCCTCCCGCGGCGGGTCCAGAATGCCGGCCACGCCCACGAACACGAGATCCTCCTCGGCGGATCCGTCCAGGTCGTCGAGCGGTGGTGGGTCGGCGTCGAGCGTCTTGAAGGCGACCCCCAGGGTGCGGTAGCCCTCACCGGAGAGGCGCCCGACCGCGGCCAGGACACGGTTCCGCCCGGGATCGTCGAGTGCTGTGATCTCAGTCCCGACCAGCACCTCGGTGCAGTGCGTCAGCAGGATGTCCGGCGCACCCTTGCTGAACAGCCGGTGGACGCCGCTGGCTGACTCCTGGCCGAGCACCGACATCATCTTGCGCGTGGACGTGAACGGCACCTCTCCGCGACGCTCGTAGGCCTCCACCCGCTCGGAGGCGCCCTCCAGCTTGCGGAGCGCCACGAGGAAGGCGGCTTCGGTGGGGTCGCCCTGGATCTCCCACTGCGTCAGCTCCCTGAGCTGGGCGTTGTTGGCCAGTGATCCGCCGATCAGCGCCATCCGCGCCTCCCGCAGGGCCGCGTCCGGTGGCGTGCCGACCACACCACCGGACGGACGGTAGCCGGTGCCGCTGAGTTCGACCTGGCCGGATGCGGTGACGACGGTCCGTAGGGTCATCTCGTTGCGGGTGAGGGTGCCGGTCTTGTCCGAGCAGATCACGGACGCGGAGCCGAGGGTCTCCGCCGAATGCAGATTCTTCAGCACGGCGTTGTGCCGCGCCATCACCTGAACGCCGATCGCCAGGACGAGCGAGAGGATCGCGGGCAGACCTTCTGGCACCGCCGCGACGGCGAGCGACACGCCCAGCAGCAGCACAGTGATCAGGTCGGACGGTGTGTGGACCCCGTTGATCAGGGCCAGTGCGGCCATCACCACGACGGCGATGCCGATCACCGCGAGTCCCAACGCCTTGCTGACGTTCGCGATCTCCTTCTGCAGGGGCGAAGGTTCAGCCTCGGTGCTGTCCAGCAGGGTGGCGATGGCGCCCATCTCGGTGTCCATGCCGATCGAGGTCACGACCGCCCGACCGACGCCCTGGACCACCGCCGTGCCCTTGTAGACCATGTTGACTCGATCACCGAGCGCCGTTTCGGCGAGCAGGCGGCCAGGAGTCTTGTCGACCGCCTCGGACTCGCCGGTCAGTGAGGACTCCTGGATCCGCAGTCCGGCGGCGGTCACCAAGCGGCCGTCCGCCGCCACCGAATCGCCTTCGCTGAGGATGAGGATGTCGCCGCGGACGAGTTCTGTGGCGGGCAGCGAGGTCAGTTGCCCGTCGCGGAGGACGGTGGCGGTGGCTGCGGTCATGCTCGCCAGCGCCGCGACGGCGCTCTCGGCCCGGCGTTCCTGAAAGAAGCCGATTCCGGCGTTCGCGATCACGAGGGCGGCGATCACCAGAACGTCGACCGGCAGTCCTTCGGCGCCCTCGACGAACCAGGCCAGCAGAGAGATCGCCACGGCGACCAGCAGGAGGTATACCAGCGGGTCCTGGAACTGGCGCAGGATCCGGTGCCAGAGCGGCTCGGGAGGTGATTGCCGCAGTTCGTTGGGCCCATCGGATGCGAGTCGACGCGCTGCCTCCGAACCGGACAGCCCCCGCGACGGATCGACGCCGAGGTTCGCTGTGACGGCTGTGGCTTCGACCAAGCTCGGATCGAGCGGGCCGGTAGCGTTGTCGCTCACGTTGTTGCCCTTCGGATGACCGGTCGCCATGTGCGAGCGTGCGCCCACCGGTGCTGGTCCCGGCGCATCGGGTGCACCCGAGCACGACCGTCAGGTTCAGGGTAACGACCCCTCGCCCCCGGCGTCAGGAGTCGCCACGCAGTCGACCTCCGGCCGAGCCGCGCCACCTGTGGTCGAGAAGCAATGCTGCCCGCCGACGTTGCGTCATGGCACGGGGCGACGACCCCGGCTCCTACTCCCGGACCCTGCCGCCGGCTCACTTCATGCGGTCGACCCCTCGAACGTCCACGGGAACCTGGCGCACGGGGGAACGCTGCTCTTCGGCTAATCCTCCCAGTCGAAGTCGCTGGTACGGCGCAGACGGGCGTCGAGGTATTCGCCGACCACCGCGGCGCCGAGGTCGGCGGGATCGGGACTGACCACTCGTCCGCCCGTCCGGTCGGCCAGCCGCCGGACGAACCGCTCCAGTGCGGGATCATCGCCCAGCCGGAAGAAGGTGACCCGAGTGCCTGCCCTGATGAGCCGATCCAGTTCTGCGATCGTGGCCCGGATGGTCTCCGGCTCCGGGGGATAGGCGAACCACGATTGCCCACTGGCGCACAGATGGGCGGTGGGTTCGCCGTCGGTCACCACCAGCAGCACCGGCTCCATCGTCGGGTGCCGCCGGAAGAACCGCTCCGCCAGCAACAGGCCGTGGTGCAGGTTCGTGCCCTGCTCACGGAGCGCGGGCAGGCCGATCAGTTCTTCGATCTGCATGGCGCGGGCGTGACGGCCGAACCCCACCAGGTGGAGCTGGTCGCCGCGGAATCGGGTCGCGACCAGGTGGTGCAACGCCAACGCGGTCCGTTTCATGGGCAGCCAGCGACCCTCAGCCGCCATCGAGAACGATGTGTCCACGAGCAGCGCGACCGCGGCCTGGGTGCGCGTCTCGGTTTCGACCACCTCGACGTCCTCGAGTCGGATCCGGACCCGCGGCCGCGCTCCCGATGGGCGCTCGGACGGGCCCCGGTCGGACGGGCGTGTGGACTCCCTTGATGGCTGCGGGTCGGATGGGTGTGAGGGATGGTCCCACGGACGCGGGACGGAGGGGCCCGCGGGAGAGTCGGAACGGCCTGCGGGGTGGTCGGCGTGGCGCATCGCGTTCAGCATCGTCCTGGTGGTGTCCCACGGCCCGGTGTCGCCGAACTCCCACGGCCGCGCCGCGCCGGTCACCTCACCGGCGGCGCCGGGAAGACGGGTGGCGCGCTGGCCCTGCCGGCCGGACAGGCGCTGCACCACGTCGCGCAGCAGGGATCGGCCCAGGTGCCGGATGGCCCGCGGCGACAGCCTCAGGTCCCCGTCAGCCCCACGGCGCAGGTAGCCGCCGTCCCGCAGCGCCCGCTCGAGCTCTGCCAGGGTGCGCGCCGACACGCTCGCATCCTCGCCCAGCTGGCGGGCAAGAGCGTCCAGGTCGAGGTCGTCGGGGCGTGCCCCGCCGTAGTCCTGGCCGAGTTGCTCGGCCAGAGCGTCGAGTTCGGCGAGGTCCTGCAACGCCGATGTGCCGTCGCCGAGGCCGAGCCCGTTCTCACCGCCGAAGCCGGCCGACCCGCCCCAGTCCTCACCCGGACGCAGCGACTGCAGGTTGGCGTCCAAACGGCCCAGCTCCTGGATCAGGGCGGGGGTGCCGAATGCAGCCGCCGACAGCTCGCCGAGTTCCGCGCGTTGCTCCGGGGTCATCGAGTTGAGCATCCGCTGGGCCGCGGCGGAGCGACGGGCGAGGGTGTCGATCAACTCCTCGACCGAGCGCGGCCCCTCGGGGAAGAACTGCGAGTGCCGTGACCTGAACCGCTCGAAGTCAGCGTCGGTGTCCTCGCCCAGGCGGTGCTTGTCCAGCAGGTCGTTGAGATCGCTCAGCATCTCCCGAACCGCCTGCCGGTCCGCCTCGGTCGCACCCTCCAGCGCCTGCTTCATACCCGCGAACCGCTGGTCGAGCAGTTCCCGTCCGAGCAGGTCGCGAATTTGTTCGTAGGCGGCGCGGGCGCTGGGGGAGCGCCAGTCGTAGGCCGACAGTTCGCGCACGGCCGCAGCGGTGGACGCCGGCAGGTTCGCCAGCCGCAGTTCGCGGAACTCACGGTCGAGGTCGTCGAGGTCGAGATCCCGGGCCAGCTGCTTGCGTTCGTCCAGCACAGCGCCGTCCAGCAACCGCTTCACCTCGGACAGGGTGCCGTCCAGCTTGTGCTCGGCCAGCAGGTCGCGCCGGCGCCGCTGTACCCGTGAAGCCAGTTCGTCCAGGCCGGACGCGGTGCTACTGCCCCGGCGCAGGAACTCACGCAGCGCCTGCCGGGGGGAGTAACCGCTCATCACGTCCTGGCTGACGGCGGCCAGCGCCTCGGCAAGGTCAAGGGGCGGCGCCAGCGGGTCCGGGCCGCCGGCGTAGCGGCCGTACCGCGCCGAGCGATGACTGGTCATGAATCGCTCCTCAGCCGTAGATGGTCTCGCCGTCGCCGGTCTCCTTGGAGATCCGCCGGGCGAGGTACAGCCCTTCGAGGGTGAGTTCGAGGGCACTGGCACGCTGGCCGTCGCTGACCGCGCCGAAGCGGGCGCAGATGGCGTCGTACAGGGCGCTGCCGGGCAGCGGTGGCAGGCCGGCGAGGAACTCTCTGGCCGTCACCTGCTCACCGGTGGTGACCGTGGTGTGACCGTCGAGGGCGGCGACCAGCGGACCCAGGTCGAGCCCGCGGAAGTGGCTGCGCGCGGTCTCCGCCGTGGCGGTGCGCAGCAGGTGGCCGAGAATCTCCTCGCCGCGATCCTCCTCGCCGGACTCGAACTCGACCTTGCCGGCCAGGACGTCGACGGCCGCCTCGAGGTCGACCACGCGGGCGACCGCGTCCTCCTCGCCGCGTGCCGTCGATCGGTGCAGCGCCGCGGCGGCCACGGTCTCGGCGCCGGCGATCGCGAACCGGGCCGACACCCCGGAGCGTTGGTTCACCGACGGCGAGCTGCGCAGCGCGCGGGTGTAGCGGGCGAGGATCTCCAGGATCGGATCGGGAATCTCCGCCACGAGGTGGGCCTCCTGGGCGACCACCGCCATCTCATCGCCCAGTTCGATCGGGTAGTGGGTGCGGATCTCGGCACCGAACCGGTCCTTCAGCGGGGTGATGATCCGGCCGCGGTTGGTGTAGTCCTCCGGGTTGGCGGACGCGACCACCAGCACGTCCAGGGGCAGGCGAAGCACGTAGCCCCGGATCTGGATGTCGCGCTCCTCCATCACGTTGAGCATCGACACCTGGATGCGCTCGGCCAGGTCGGGCAGCTCATTGATCGCCACGATGCCACGGTGTGACCGGGGGATCAGCCCGTAGTGGATGGTCTCCGGATCGCCGAGCTGCCGGCCCTCGGCGACCTTCATCGGGTCGACGTCACCGATCAGGTCGGCGACCGAGGTGTCCGGCGTGGCGAGTTTCTCCGCGTACCGTTCGGAGCGGTGCCGCCACGCGACCGGCAGGTCGTCGCCGGCCGCCGCGGCACGGCGCCGCGACTCCGGCGTGATCGGGTCGTAGGGATGCTCTCCGAGTTCGGCGCCCTCGATCACCGGCGTCCATTCGTCGAGGAGGCCGTCCAGCGTGCGCAGCAGCCGGGTCTTGCCCTGGCCTCGTTCGCCCAGCAGGACGACGTCGTGGCCGGCGATCAGCGCACGCTCCAACCGCGGGAGCACCGTGCGGCCGAAGCCGTGCAGCCCGGGCCAGGGGTTCTCGCCGGCAGCGATGTGGGCCAGCAGGTTGTCCCGAAGTTCCTGCCGAAGGTGCTTGTGCACGTGGCCGGACGCGCGGAGTTCACCGACGGTGTGGATGTTCGGAGGATTCGTCACCCTTTCACGCTAGTCGGGGGGCACAATTCCGGCGCGGAGGTACGCTCGCCCGCATGGCGACTCCCACCGCGCCGGGCACGACGATCCTGCTGATCCGGCACGGCACCACGCCCACGACCGGCGCGGTGCTGCCCGGCCGGGCAGCGGGCCTGTCCCTGTCGGAGGCCGGACGCGCGCAGGCCGAGTTCCTCGCCGAGCGCCTGTCCGGGTTGAGGCTGGCGGCCATCTACACCTCACCGTTGGAGCGGGCACGGCAGACCGCTGCCCCGACGGCGGCGCGCGCCGGGCTGGAGCCGGTCGTCGACCCGGGGCTGCTGGAGTGCGATGTGGGGGACTGGACGGGGGAGCTCCTGGCCGACCTGGCTCGCCGGCCGGAGTGGACGCAGGTGCAGCGTTCGCCCTCGACGTTCCGTTTCCCCGGCGGCGAGAGCTTCGTCGAACTCCAGGCGCGCGTGGGCGCCACCCTCGATCGGATCCGGACGGAACACGCCGGCCAGGTCGTGGCGTGCTTCTCCCACGCCGACCCGATCCGCGCCGGCCTGGTGCACGCGCTCGGGTCAGGTGTGGACGCGATGCAGCGACTGGTCGTGAGCACCGGCTCGATCTCGGCGATCGCCTACCCGGCCGATGGGGCGCCCGTGGTGCTCACCGTGAACTCGGTGCAGGGGGCCCTGCCCGACCTGACGACACGGTGATCCGGTTGCCGCCGACCGTCCCGCTGCCCCTCCGCCCGCCCGACGACGCGCTGGTCCTGCTCGCCGACGGTGCGATCGAACTCGTGGGGCGGGTGATCGACAGCAGCAATGCCACCTACGTGGTGGAGGTCAGCGGGCACGAGCACACCGTGTGGGCGGTCTACAAGCCGCAGGCCGGTGAACGGGAGCTGTGGGATTTCGAACCCGGCCTGCATCGTCGCGAGCGCGCCGCCTATCTGCTCAGCGAATGGCTGGGCTGGGGCCTGGTGCCGCCCACGATCATCCGGACGCAGGCCCCGGCCGGTGTGGGTTCATTGCAGCTCTACGTCGACGCCGTCGACGCTGATCACTACTTCACCCTGTTCGGGCGGGCGAGGGAGGTTCAGGACGCCTTGCGGGCCATCGCCGCGTTCGACGTGGTGACGAACAACGCCGACCGCAAGAGCGGGCACGTGCTGGCCGACCACGAGGGCCGGGTCTGGGCGATCGATCACGGGTTGTGCTTCGCCGCCAGTGAGAAGCTCCGCACGGTGATCTGGGACTTCGCGGGGGAGGAGGTGCCGGCCGGACTCCTCGCCGCCCTGGCGCCGTTGGCCGATCGGGTACCCGACGAGATCGCCGCACTGTTGGAGGAGGCCGAGGTCGACGCGTTGCGATCGCGCGTGCGCCGGTTCCTCGACCGCGGCAGCTACCCCTACGACCCGACCGGCCGGAGAATCCCCTGGCCACTGGTCTGACCCGTGGCCACGCCCCCCACCGGACCGCGGTCAGGCGCGGTCCGGTTCCGCGCCGGACTCGATCACCCGGGCGGCGAGCTCGCGCAGCTTCAGGTTGCGGTTCTGGCTGGCCTGCTTGAGCCGGTCGAACGCCTGCCCCGGCAGGAGCCGGTGCCGCTCCACCAGAATGCCGACCGCTTGGCCGATGAGGCGGTGGCTCTCCATCGCCAGTTCCAGGTTCGCCTGCTGGTCGGCCGCGCGTTGCTGGGCCACCAACCGGTCGACGGCGAGGCCGAACGCTTGGGCCAGGAGGTCGGCGGCGATCATCTCGTCGGTACTGATCCGGCGCGGACGGGGGAACTGCACCCAGGCCCTGGCCCCGGTGGTGCTGGTTTCCGGTACCAGCAGGATGCCGGGCCTCAAGTTGACCGTGTCCGCGTTGCGCACGCCCGCCAAGCCGGTCAGGACCTCGGCGGAAACCTCGGCGCCTTCGATCGCGCGGCCTCCGCTGAACAGGTACCGGCGAACGATGTCGACCTGGATCGTGCTGTTACCGTCGAACAGCAACTCGAAGCCGTGTTCGGCCACTTTCAGCAGGATCGCGAGGTCGTCGGTGTGCGCGAAGTCGGCGCTGACCTGTGCCGCCGCGGCGCGCCGAAGCTGCGCCTGCTTCTCCCGGGTGATGTCGCGGAGCACCCGGATCCGCGCGTCGAGCCCGGTGTAGGGCTGCCGCACGCTGCTGCCCGTGCTGTGGATCCAGATCGGACGCCGGTCCCTGGTGTAGAAAATCATCTCCGAATCCACCGCCTCGGTGCCGGTGATCCTCGAATGCAGCTCCCGGATGGAGGCCAGGCCTTCGGCGTCCTCCGATTCCGTGGGCCACCACGGGTAGGGCGGACGGATCGGGCCGTCAGCCAGGGTGTAGCCGAACAGGTCGGTGAATGACTGGTTGAGTTCCACCACGAGACCCAAGGAGTCGAAGACCACCATCGGGTCCCGCAGCGAGGACAGGATCGCCCGGCGCCACGCGGCCTCCGCCGAGCGCTCCCGCGCCCGCACCAGATTGGCGGCCAACCGGCTGCGCAGGTCGAGCAGGCTGAACGGCTTGGTGATGTAGTCGTCGGCCCCTTCCTTCAGCGCCGTCGTCGTCGCCTCGTCCCCACCGCTGGACGACAGCAGCACCACCGGCAGGTCCCGCAACTTCGGGTCGGACCGGATTTCGCGAACCAGTTCGAGACCGCTGAGGTTGGGCATCGTCACGTCGGTGAGGACGAGGTCGGGCGGCGCATCGTGGAGCGCCTGCAGGGCCGCGACGCCGTCGGCGGCCGAGGAGACCTCGTAGTCGGCGCTGAGGCAGTCGGTGAGGAAACGCGCCAGCTCGGGATCGTCTTCGGCGACCAGCAGCCGGGCGGCGTGACGCGGCCCGGTCCTGCGGGCGGAATCGCGTTCGGTCCACGAATCGATCTCGGAAAGGAACGAGGCCACCGGACGGGGTGTCACCGACTGGCCGGCGACGCCGACCGGGCGGGCGGGCCGCAGCGGCAGGCGGACGGTGAACGTGCTGCCTTCCCCCAGGCGCGACGACACGGTGACGCTCCCGTCGAGCAGACCGGTGAGTTGGCGCACCATGGCCAGGCCGATACCGGCACCGGACAATGAGCGGGCGCCGGGACGAGGCGCGATCCGCTCGAACCGGTCGAAGATCCGGTCATGGTATGCGGGTTCGATGCCCAGGCCGGTGTCGGTGACCTCGACGGCGTAGTCGTCCGCGCCCGCCACCAGCCGCAGGCGCACCCGCCCCGACGGCGTGAACTTGAGGGCGTTGGTCAACAGGTTGGAGACGATCCGCTCGAAGAAGTCGCGGTCCAACAGGGCGGGTCGGGACAGGGTGGCGATGTCGGTGCTGAACTCGAGCCCGGCGCGCTCGAAGGCCGGCGCGAAGCTGGACGCCAGACCGGCCACCAGAATGTCGACGTCGACCTGCTCCAGATGAGGCACCAGCCGGCCGGCTTCCATCCGGCTGAAGTCGAGCATCGCCTCGACCATCCGAGCGAGGCGGGCGACGTTGGCCTGAACGAGGTGGAGGGCCTGGAGCGACGCGGGGCTCAGCCCCGGCTCCCGCTCGATCACGTCCTGCACCGGCGCGGAGATCAGCGCCAGTGGGGTGCGCAGCTCGTGGCTGACCCCGGCGAAGAACGCCGACTTCGCGGCGTCGAGCGCGGTCAGTTCGCTCGTCCGTCGCCGGTGGGTCAGCAACTCCTCCTGGCTGAGCAGCGCCGCGCCCAGGGCTGAAGCGGCCAGGCCCAGGTAGCCGTCCAGGGATTCGTCCCAGGCTCGTCGCTCGCTCGCGGTGATCAACAGGACGTGTGTGGCCACGCCGTGCTCGGGATCCCGCACCGGGTAGGCGTGCAGGCCGGCGTCCGAGGCTGCCCCGTGCTGCGCCCGGCCCTCACGCAGGCAGGCTTCGACGAGTTCGGCGGCGTCGCTGCAGTCGGCGGGTGGGCCGAAGGCGGCCAGGGGACCTGACGGTGCGCCGTCCCCCGATCGGTAGAGCGCCGCGGAGGGATGGTCTGGCGCGTTGGCAGCCAACACGTCCATGGCGAGGGTGGCGACCCCGATTTCGGTGCGCGCGTCGTTGAGTTCGCGGCTCAGCCGCGCCAGCGTCCGCATCCTCCGCTCGGCGAGAACTTCCGCCGTGGTCTCGATGAAGGCGGAGAAGATCCCGCCGGTGCGTCCGCTCTCGTCGACGATGGGGGCGAAGCTGAACGTGAAGTAGCACTCCTCCAACGTCACCGCGCGATTGATCGGAACGAGTCGGTCGACGGCGAACAGCCCGGTCCCTGTTGCCAGGATGCGTCGCAACTGCGCACTGACTTCGGCCGCCGCTTCGGGCCACACGTCGTCGGTGGACCGCCCCAAGGCGTGAGCGAACCGGTCGGGTCCGTAGATGTCACGGCAGGCGTCGTTGTAGATCACGACGAGATCGGCGCCCCAGCGCACCGACATCGGGAACAGCGAGCCCATGCACAGGCTCACCGCACCCCGCAGTGACGGTGGCCAACTCTCCAACGGGCCGAGGCTGGTCGCCCCCCAGTCGAAAGCGACCACTCTGGCGCCCATCTCACCCTGCTCGCCCAGCCACGCCAGCCAGGTGCCGAACTCGCCGGATTCGGCCGGGTCGGTCCTGCCTGGCAGGTCGGTGGTGCCGAGCGGCATCGCGAACTCCGTCTTCGTCGGGCGGCCGGAGCCGGATGGCGCGACCGATCACACCAACTATACGGAGAACGGCGGCGCTCTCGCCGCCCACAAGGCGGGGTGTGGTGAGGGCTCAGGCCTCCGGCGGATCCGCCTTCACCGCGGTGCCGGTGCCGGTGCCGGCACCGGTGTCGGCGTCGGGCTGGTCGCTCGTGGCGGGGGACGGGTCGGTGTCGTCGAGTCCCGCCGGCGCCGGCTCGTTGGGGTAGTCGCGGGTCGAGGGCGGCTCGTTCCAGCCCATGCGGCCCACCTCGCCCTGGCCGTGCTCGGATTCGCGGGTCTGCTCCAGCGTGGCCTCGAACTCCTGATTGGTCATGAGAGATCCCTTTCGTGGTCGGGGGCGATCTGTCGCCGCCAGTTCAGGTACCCACCTCGCGCTGCATCGACGCCGTCACGCCTGCTCGGGGCGAGCCCGGTTGAGGTGACCAAGGGTTGGGTACCCTCGCCCACAGGACGAGGAGGACCACATGCGCGATTCCGCAGCCCGGCCCGGAAGCTTCCCTGGAGCGTCCGAGGCACCGGAGCAGGCGTCCGTGAGCCCACGTCCGGCCGCGGAGCTTCGGGGTGGCCGGACGTGCTGAACCCGATCACCGAATTGCGGGCCTTCCTGCGTGCCTCCCTGCTCAATCCGGTCGGCGAGCCGATGCCGGAAGCCCCGCCGGCCCTGCGCCGTCGGCGGTGGATCGCCGTCGCCACGTTGGTGCTCGGTGGGGCAACCCTGGGCTGGGCGTTGCGGATTCCGCCGGGCGATCCTCTGTTCTACCCCGCGACCCTCGGCCTCGCCGCGCTGTGGTCGGCCGGAGCGGTGGCGTCCGGGCCGCTGCACCTGGGCCGCGCACACACCAGGGACGGGCGCCGGCAAAGCCGTTCGGTGGTGCAGTCGCTGGCCCTCGGGCTGCTCCTGCTGGGGCTCTTCCTCGCCGGCGCCGTCGTGGTGGCCGGCATCCCCGTCCTGCGGGACCCGGTGCAGGGACTGCTCGACCACGCCCGGTACGGCTCGTTGCCGCTGGTGGCGGTGCTCACCGCGGTCAATGGGATCGCCGAGGAACTGTACTTCCGGGGAGCCCTGTTCGCTGCCGTCCCGCGGCGGCACGCGGTAGGGGTGAGCACCTTCGTCTACGGGCTGTCCGCCGTCCCGTCCGGGATTCCGCTGCTCGTGTTCGCCGCGGTCGTACTCGGACTCGTGGTCGGGCTGCAGCGTCGGGTCACCGGCGGCGTGCTGGGACCGATCGTCACCCACCTGACCTGGAGCCTGGGCATGCTGTTCTTCCTCCCTTACACCCTCGACGTCTGGAGCCTGAGATGACCGACACCGTCCACGACCGCCTGCCCGTGCTGGTCACCGGGGCCACCGGCTACATCGGCGGGCTGCTGGTGCCCGTCCTGCTGGAACGAGGATGGCGGGTCCGGGTGTTGACCCGCAGCGCCGAGCGCTTGCGGCGCCGAGAGTGGGCCGATTCCGTGGAGATCGTCGAAGGGGACGCCGGTGCGCCCGCCGACCTCGACCGGGCGATGTCGGGGGTGGGTGTCGCCTACTACCTGCTGCATTCGATGGACGGACGTGGCGGCTTCGTCGAGCGCGACCGGGCGATGGCCGGCGCCTTCGCCGACGCAGCGGCGCGGGCCGAGGTGGCGCGGATCGTCTATCTGTCCGGGCTTCACCCCGCCGGTCAGTTGAGCGAGCATCTGGCGTCCCGGGTGGAGGTGGGCGACATCCTGCTGGCGTCCCCGGTGGAGACGGTGGTGCTGCAGGCGGGGGTGGTGCTCGGCTCGGGATCGGCCAGTTTCGACATGCTTCGGCACCTCACCGAGCGGCTGCCGGCGATGTTCGGGCCGAAGTGGCTGCGTAACCGGATCCAGCCGATCGCCATCGACGACGTACTGCACTATCTGGCGGGCGCCGCGGAGGCGCCCGGGCATCCGAACCGGACGTTCGACGTCGGCGGTCCGGACGTGTTGACCTACGCGGAGATGATCAAGGGCTACGCGCGGGTGGCTGGCCTTGGCACCCGTGCCGTCGCCACCGTCCCCGTGCTCACCCCGTCGCTGGCCAGCTACTGGGTGGGCCTGGTGACGCCGGTACGGGCCGGCATCGCCCGGCCGCTGGTGGGCAGTCTCGTGCACGAGGCGGTGGTCTCCGAGAACGACATTCTGGCGCTGATCGGTGCACCCCCGGCGGGGCGCACCGGATTCGACGAAGCCGTCCGGCGTGCGATCCGTGATCTCGACCCGACCCGCTGGCGGCGGACCGCGGTCCCGGTGGTGGCCGCCACGATCGCCTGCGCCGGGGTGGGGTCGATCCTCACCAATCCGAACAGCGCCTGGTACCGGGGGTTGCGCACACCGGACTGGCAGCCCGGCCCGGCGGCCTTTCCCGTCGTCTGGACCACGCTGTTCACGGCCATCGCGCTGGCCGCCTCGGCGGCGATCGCCGAACTGGAGGAAGCCGAGCACAAGGACGAAGCGGACGGCATCAAGGCCGCCTACCTGGCCAACCTCGGCCTGAACACCGCGTGGAGCGGAATCTTCTTCCGGGCCCACCGGCTGGGTGCCGCCACCGTGACCGCCGGCTTGTTGGCGGCCAGCGCCGCCGATCTTGCCCGCCGGGTCGCCCCGGCGGGCAAGGGCAAGGCGGCCGTGTTCGGCGCCTACGCCACCTGGTCGGCGTTCGCCACCGTCCTCACCTGGGCGGTGCGCAGCCGCAACCCGCGCTGAAGCCGAGGCGCCGAGGACCGAGGATCGCTAGGTTTGCTCCTGGGTGATGGATCCCGCCCGGGCTCGACCCGAACCGCCGACTCGGCTGATGGTTCCTGTTTTCGCTCGGGCTCGTCCGTCGCGGCGCGCGCGTCCGGATCGAGGAGGTAGCGGTGAGTCGTCCGGTTCCCCAACCCAGCCCGCAACGGATGGTGCCGGCCATCGGTCATCCGTTGGTCGTGGGCGTGGTCCCCGGTCAGCCCGAATTGGTCGCGCTGACCGCTGCGGCGTGGGCGACGGCGCTCGGGGTGCCGCTGTTCTTCGGCTTCGCCGACCCCGGCCGCGTGGTGGACGCCGAATACCCCGACGGCACGGTGAGGCATTCACCGCTCGACCCCGACCGTGCCGATGACGACTGGGTGCAGCACGAAGCCGGCCTGCGTCGTTCCTTGGCTCAGCTGCTGGCCGCCCACGCCGGCCCGTGGGAGTTCCGCTACCTCGCCGGTCGACCGGATCGCGCGCTCACCCACCTCGCACGCGCCGTGGACGCGTCCGCCATCGTGGTGGGCGCCCGCCGGCCCTCCGCCGGTGAGCGGGTGCGGGAATTCCTGGCCGGGTCGGTGGCGATGCACCTGACCAAGCACCAGCACCGTCCCGTTCTGGTCGTCCCGGTGGCCGTGGTGGACTTCGAAGTCCCGGTCCGGTGGTAGGCACGCGACTGCACCCGGCCTGGCTCGCGCTGATCCTGCTCGGCGCGACGGCGGGCACGGCCGCCAGGGCGGGCCTTGAGGCCGCGTTCGCTCCCGGTGCGGGGCAGTGGCCGTGGGTCACCTTCTGGATCAATGTTCTCGGCTCGCTCGCCCTGGGTGGCCTGCTGGAGGGGTTGTCCGGTGCCGGCCCGGACGTCGGCGTCCGCCGCTGGCTTCGTCTGGGCCTGGGCACGGGGCTGCTGGGCGGGTTCACCACGTACAGCACCTTCGCGGTCGAGACCGTCCTGCTGCTGCGGTCGGGTAACTGGGTGGCGGGGGTCACCTACGCGTCGGCCAGCGTCCTGGCCGGGCTGGCCGCGGCGCTGCTCGGCGTCCGGTTGGTGCGAGGGGCGAAGCGGGGACGCGGGGCGTCCGCGGCGGGGAGCCGACGGTGATTGCCCTGCTCACCGCGCTGGCCGGCGGGCTGGGCGCGGTCGTCCGCTTCCTCGTCGACGGCTGGCTGGGGCGGTTCGGGCAGCGGCTCGGCGTGCCGATCGGCACGGTGGCGATCAACGTCACCGGGTCCTTCCTGCTCGGGGTGCTCACCGGCTGGTGGATGTTCCGCGGTCCCGACCCCGGGTGGAGGCTCGTGCTGGGCACCGGCTTTCTGGGCGGCTACACCACGTTCAGTGCGGCGAGCGTCGAGGCGGCACGCCTGGCGCGTGCCGGTCGTGGCTGGTGGCTGCTGGCCCACGCCGGCGGTCAGCTGCTGCTCAGCGTGGCGGGCGCCGCACTGGGGCTGTGGCTGGCCGCCGGCTGAGTTCGGCGCCTGCCGTTCGGCCTTCGCGTCCCTCCCTCTCGCGCGGGGTTGAGTTGGGGCACAATGAGCCTTCGACCCAACTTGAGGAGCGCCATGCCCAAGGCCATTGCGTACGCGATCGACTCCGCCGACGGGCGGTTCGCCAGGACCACCATCACGCGGCGCGAGCCGGGGCCGACCGAGGTCCTGTTCGACATCGCGTACGTCGGCATCTGCCACTCCGACATTCACACCGCCCGCGGCGAGTGGGGCCCGGTGAACTACCCGCTGGTGCCAGGACACGAACTGGCGGGCGTCGTGCGCCAGATCGGCCAGGCGGTGACGAAGTTCGCGGTGGGCGACCGCGTCGGCGTGGGTTGCTTCGTGGATTCCTGTGGCGAATGCGAGCAGTGCCGCAACGGCGATGAGCAGTTCTGTGACGGGCCAGGCGGCACCGTGTGGACGTACAGCGGAACCGGACGTGACGGCCAGCCGACCGCGGGCGGCTACTCGACCTGCATCACCGTCGAGCAGGATTACGTCTGCCGGATTCCCGACGGCCTCGACCTGGCCAAGGCGGCGCCCTTGATGTGCGCCGGGATCACCTTGTACTCACCGCTCAAGCGGTGGGGTGCAGGCCCTGGGAAACGAGTGGCCATCGTGGGCATGGGCGGATTGGGTCACATGGGTGTCCAGATCGCCGCAGCCATGGGCGCCGAGGTCGCGGTGATCAGCCAGACCCGTTCGAAGGAAGCCGACGGCCGCCGTTTCGGGGCATCGGAGTACCACGCCGTGTCCGAGCCGGGCACGCTGCGCGGGCTGCGAAAGAGCTTCGACCTGATCATCTCCACCGTCTCCGCCGATCAGAACCTGGGCGCTCTGCTCGGGTGCCTCAAGACCGGCGGCGTCCTGGTGGACGTCGGCCTGCCGGAGCATCCCGTGACCCTCTCGCTCGGCGCGCTGGTGTCGCAGCGCCGCGTCCTGGCGGGCTCGCAGATCGGGGGCATCGCGGAAACGCAGGAAATGCTGAACTTCTGCGCCGAGCACGGCCTGGCCGCTCAGGTGGAGGTGATCGGGGGCGACGGCATCGATGCCGCCTACGACCGCGTGGTCGCCTCCGACGTCCGCTACCGGTTCGTGATCGACACCGCCACGTTCGCCGAATAGGCAGCCTGGGCTCGGCAACTGCTGAGTTCAGTCGCGCAGACCAGGGCGCATCCGGCGCCGCGTTCGATCCTCGTCTGCGGTCTATTTCACCTGAAGACTCCGCAGGTTCGGACCTCTAGACTCCGTTCCATGACGAAACTGCGGATCCGTGAAGCCGCCGCCTTCCTGGGCGTGAGTGACGACACGGTACGACGCTGGATAGACGCCGGCTCCCTGCCCTTCGAGCTCGACGAGAGCCGGCGCAAGGTGATCGACGGACGGGCCCTGGCCGAGTTCGCCAAGACCATTGCCCATTCGATGCCCGACCCCTCGGAGGTGACGCGGTCGGCGCGCAACCGGTTCGTGGGCCTGGTCACCAACGTGACCTCGGACACAGTGATGTCCCAGGTCGAGCTGCAGTGCGGCCCGTTCCGCGTGGTGTCCCTGATGAGTACTGAGGCCGTTCGCGAGCTGGGCCTGGAGCCCGGTTCGATCGCCGTCGCCGTGGTCAAGGCCACCACCGTGATCGTGGAGACTCCACAAATCAGCTGAGAGGTATGCACATGCGCAACAAGCTCGCCCCGGCACTGATCGCAACCCTGGTCACGCTCGCCGTGTCGGCCTGCGGTTCGGCCTCCGCCGTCCCGACCAGCGGCGGCGCCGACGCGTCCGCGGCAGGAAGGACACTGACTGTCTTCGCCGCCGCCTCGATGCAGGCGACCTTCACCGAACTCCAGGGGACCTTCGAAGCCGCCCACCCCGGCACGACGGTCAGGTTCAACTTCGCCGGTTCCCAAGCGTTGGCCACCCAACTGGTGGAAGGCGCGTCGGCTGACGTGTTCGTCTCGGCCAACGAAGCGCAGATGAAGGTGGTGACCGACTCCGGGCTGGCGTCCGGGGAGCCGAAGATCTTCGCCACCAACCAACTGATGATCGCCGTCCCGCCGGACAACCCCGCCAAGATCACCTCGCTGCAGTCGCTGACCGCGAAGTCGGTGAAGCTGGTGGTCTGCGCCCCTGCCGTTCCCTGTGGGGCAGCGACCCAGAAGATCGAGGAGGTCACCGGAATCCGGCTCACCCCAGTGAGTGAGGAGGAGGCTGTCACCACGGTGCTGGCCAAGGTCAAGACCGGTGAGGCCGACGCCGGCCTGGTCTACCGCACCGACGTCATCGCCGCAGGGGGCGCGGTCAAGGGCATCGCCTTCCCCGAATCGAGCAAGGCCATCAACTCCAACCCCATCGTCGCGCTGAAGGCGGCCCCGCAGGCAGAACTCGGGCAGGCATGGATCGACCTGGTGCTGAGCGCGAAGGGCCAGAAGGTCCTCGCCGACGCCGGTTTCGGCGGGGCCTAGAGTCCGACCCACCCATCCCGTGACCGCCGAGAACTTGCGCGCCCCGCGCTCCGAGCCGATCTATTCGGGCTTGCCGCGGTGGATCTTCGTCCCGGCGGGGGCGGGCGCGCTTTTCGTGGCGCTCCCCCTGGTGGCGATGGCGCTGCGGCTGGACTGGTCGAGATTCGTCGAGCTGGTCTCCTCCGAGTCGTCGCTGGCGGCCCTCGGGCTCAGCCTTCAGACCTCCGCCGCCACCACCGCCGTGTGTCTGGTGCTGGGCGTTCCGCTCGCGATGGTGCTGGCCAGGGCGAGCTTTCCGGGCCGTCAGCTGCTCCGCTCGATCGTCCTGCTCCCGCTGGTGCTGCCACCGGTGGTGGGCGGCATCGCGCTGTTGTTCACGTTCGGACGCCGTGGCCTGCTGGCGCCGGTCCTGAACGTCTTCGGCATCTCGATCGCCTTCTCCACCGTCGCGGTCGTCCTCGCGCAGACCTTCGTCGCACTGCCCTTTCTTGTGGTCTCGCTGGAAGGGACGCTGCGTTCGGTCGGCCGGCGCTACGAGATCGTCGCCGCCACCCTCGGCGCCCGGCCCTCCACCGTGCTTCGGCGCGTGATGCTGCCCCTGGTGCTGCCTGGCCTCGCGTCCGCCGCGATGCTGGCCTTCGCGAGGGCGCTGGGGGAGTTCGGCGCCACTATCGCCTTCGCGGGCAGCATGCAGGGCGTCACCCGGACGCTCCCGCTCGAGATCTACCTGCAGTCGGCGAGCGACCAGGACGCCGCGATCGCGCTCTCCCTGCTGCTGGTGGTGATCGCGGTCGTGGTCACCGTGGTCACGGCGAAGTTGTCGGAGAGGTCGATGCTGTGAGCCTTCAGTTTCGCGCACGGCTCGCGCGGCGGGGGTTCGACGTCGACCTCCAGCTCGGAACCGGCGAACGGGTGGCCGTGCTGGGGCACAACGGCTCGGGCAAGTCGACCCTGTTGAACATCCTGGCCGGCGTGCTGCGTCCGGACGCTGGCTTCGCCGCTCTCGACGACACCGTCCTGTTCGACCTGGGCCCGGGGCGGCGGCGGTGGCTGCCGCCGCACGCGCGGGGCATCGCGCTCCTGGCGCAGGACGCGTTGCTGTTTCCTCACCTGAGTGTGATCGAGAACGTCGCCTTCGGGCCACGGGTGAGCGGCGTTCCTCAGGCGAAGGCGCACGCGCTCGCCGAGCGGTGGCTCGACGAGGTGGGGGTGGCCGACTTCGCCGGACGCCGGCCGAGCCAGCTATCAGGAGGGCAGGCCCAGCGGGTGGCGATCGCCCGCGCGCTGGCGGCCGAACCCAGGCTTCTGCTGCTGGACGAGCCGATGGCGGCGCTCGACGTCGCGGTCGCCCCGATGCTGCGGCGGGTTCTCGGGCGCGTCCTCGCCGACCGGTCCATTCTGGTCGTCACCCACGACGTGCTCGACGCGCTGCTGCTCTCGGACCGGATTCTCGTGATGGATCAGGGCACGGTGGCCGAATTCGGCCCGACCAGCGACGTCCTGCGACACCCGCGCACCCGGTTCACCGCCCGGATCGCCGGTCTCAACCTGGTCCGCGGCCGATTCGCCGACGGCGGGGTGCGCGATTCTACGGGCCACATCATCTACGGCACCGCCAGGGACGCCGACGAGTTGCGGGTCGGCGACCCGGCGGCGGCGGTGTTCTCACCGGCGGGGGTGTCGATCTTTCCCGAAGCGCCGGGAGGCAGCCCTCGCAACAACTTTCCGGTGACGATCGCCGAGCTCGAGCCGCTCGGCGACCTCGTGCGCGTCAGGGGGGACGACCACCACGGCCACCTGCTCTCCGCCGACGTCACGCTGCGCTCGGTGGCCGAACTCGATCTCTACCCAGGGCGCGAGGTCATCTACTCGATCAAGGCGACCGCCGTGACCCTCTTCCCGCTCTGAAGCGGACAGGCACCGACCTCGGTCGACGGCGAGCCGCACCTCGGCGGCCTTCACCGGCTCCTGTGCCGGGGCGCTGGCGCTTCCCGCTCCCCGATCGACCGAAGGTGCGGAGCTGGAAGCCGGCGCCAGCCGGCGACGAGCGGTGTTTGTGTTCAGATGTCGGAGTCGGCGACCGCCTTCAGGACCGGACGCAGCGCCAGCCACCACTGCTCCTTGGGGCGCCGGTACCGCAGGTCCATCTCGGCGGTCATCTGCGCCATCGGCTGGGCGGTCACCTTCGACTTGACCAGCCCCAGGTAGTAGCTCTCGCCGGTGCCGGCGGCGAGAGCTCCCCCGATCAGGTCCAGGGCCCGTGACACCAGCCGGACGGCGAGCAGGCGGTCGAACGGGGACGGGCAGCCGCCCTGCTGGATGTGGCCAAGCACGCTTTGTCGGACGTCGTAGAGCCCCTGCCCCTCCTGTTCCAGGAGGCGTGCCAGGAAGTCGGTGGTGTAGAGCGGGTTGGCGTTCTCGTTGCGAATCGCCAGGAAGAGCTTGCGGCCCGAGGCGAAGCTGTTCCGGAGCCACTCCAGGTCAGCCGACAGCGCGTCCAGGCTGATTCCCTCCTCGTGCAGGTACACCCGCTCGGCGCCGCCGGCGAGCCCGCTCATCAAAGCCAGGTAGCCGCAGTAGCGTCCCATCGTCTCCACGACGAACGCCCGCTTGGCTGCGCTGCCGGACACCTTGATCCGGTCGAGCGCCTCGGTGATCACGTTCAGGGCCGTGTCGGCTCCGATGGCCAGCTCGGAACCGGGCAGGTTGTTGTCGATCGACGCGGGGACGCAGACGATCGGCAACCCGCAGGCTGGGAACCGCTCCCGCTCCGAATGCATCAGTTCAGCAGCCTGGTAGCCGTTCCAGCCGCCGATCATGAGCAGGGCATCCACCTGGTGATCCTCGATGGCCCGGCTGATCCGATACAGCTCGTCCACTCCCGGCACGGTGCGCCGAAGCCCGAGGTCGGCGCCGCCGTCGACGAGCCAGCCCTCCACGTCACCCCAGTTGAGTTCGGAGATCTGGCCGTCGCGGAGGCCGGGGAAGCCGTCCTGGACGCCCAGCATGGTGTGGCCACGGCTGATGCCCAGGCGCACGGCGTCCCGAGCGGCCGCGTTCATGCCGGGCGCGAGTCCACCCGCGTGCACGATCGCGATCCGTTTCGACTCCTCCGGGGCATCGATCCGGCTGGGTTCGACGAGCTCGGTCAGGATCTTGGACGCCTCGATGAACGATCCGCCCCGCATGGCCATTGCGCCGTCGTAGTCGCCGGAGGCGATCAGTTCCGGCACCTGCCGGGTCTTGGCCACAGCTTCGACCAACGGCACCCGGGTGACCCGGTTGCCCCGGAACCCGATCACCGGACCGGCGGTGTCGGCCGTGGCGCCGAGCACTTCGAGAACCGCTTCGTGCCCGAGCCACGTGGACGCCCACCGGTCGTAGGCGCTGGGCGCCCCACCCCGCTGGACATGCCCGAGGATGGTCACGCGGACGTCCTCGTGCAGGTGGTCCTCGATGACCTGGCGCACGTAGGCGGAGGTGATCGGCTGGCCCTGCCGGTCGCAGGCACCCTCGGCCACCACCACGAGGGAATCGCGGCGGCCCTCCTTCCGGCCGCGGCGCAACGCCGAGCACATCCGCTCCTCCCAACCCTCCTCGGGCGGGTTCTCGGGGATCAGCACAAAGTCACAGCCGCCGGCGATGGCGCTCATCAGCGCCAGGTAGCCGCAATGGCGCCCCATCACTTCCACCACGAAGCTGCGCTGGTGACTCGCCGCCGTGCTGGACAGGGCGTCGATCGCGTCCACGATCCGATGTAGTGCGGTGTCGGCCCCGATGGTCATGTCGGTTCCGACCAGGTCGTTGTCGATCGATCCGACCAGCCCGGCGAACATCAACGCCGGGTGGGCCTGCGCCACGTCGGGCGTCACGTCCCCCGAGGTCACCAGTTCGGCCACGAGTTCACTCCACTCCGACCGGAACTTGTCCAGGCCTGACAGGGAACCGTCCCCGCCGATCACGATCAGTCGGTCGATGCCGTGCGCGAGCAGGTTCTTGGCTGCACGCCTGCGTCCGTCCCGCTCCCGGAAGTCCTTGGAACGGAACGTGCCGATCATCGTGCCGCCTTTGTGGAGGATGCTGCCGACGTCCTCCCAGGCGAGCTCGCGGATCCCGGTGCCGCCGTCCACCATGCCCTGGTAGCCCTCGTAGATCGCGAAGACTCGGGCGCCGAGCGTGATCGCGGTCCGAACGGCGGCACGCACGGCGGCGTTCATGCCCTGCGCATCACCACCGCTGGTGAGAATGCCGATTCGCAAACCCTTGCCGAGCTGCGCGGACTCGATCGCCTGGCCATCCACCGTCATGGGGTCATTCTGCCCCTCCGCCGTCAGGTCAGTCCCAGATACTCCTCGAGCGTGAGGGAGTTGTTCTTGAACTTCATCGCGTCGGTGCGCCCGATGAAGCGGTAGTGCCAGGGTTCGTAGTGGTAACCGGTGATCTTGGTCTTGCCCTCGGGGTATCGCAGAATGAAGCCGTACTCGTGGGCGTGCTTGAACAGCCATTTGCCGGTGGCCGTGTTGGCCATGGGCAGGCTCCAGGTGACGCCGTCCCAAAGGTCGACCGCGAGCCCGGTCTGGTGCTCGCTGGCGCCGGCGGGGGCATAGAAGCTCAGGTTCTGTGGGTAGTTGCGCTTGGCGCGCTGGTAACTGGCGTTCTGGGAGGCCCAGTTGCGGTAGCCGCTGTGCACCCTGATCCGGACGCCGTCGGCGCGGGCGGCGGCGGTCATCTTCGCGAGCGCCGCCCAGGTTGCCGAGGTGAGGCGGTAGGGTCCGGTCGGCTTCACGGGGGCATAGGCGGCGGAGATCCGGTGCTTCTTGGAGACCACGATGATGCCCTTGACCGCGTAGGGCTTCGCGAGCTGCCTGCCCGTCCGCGTGTCGGGAGAGGGTTTCGACGGCGCCGGCTTCGCGGCGACGGACGGTGTCGGCGTGCGTGAGGGGGTGGCACGGGGAGAGGTCGGCGTCGTCGCGGGGCTGGGGACGGCCACGGGGCTGGTCGCCGCGGCGGGACTGGCCCGGTCAGGGGCTGGCGCGGTCGGGGCCGCCGAGCACGACGACACCGCGAGCGCGACGCCCAACCAGAGCACGACGGCTCTTCGGGTGCGGTGGCGCGTCTGGTGGTTGCTCACAACCCCCGAGGGTAGCTGGCCGGGCCGAAGGCCCTGTGCCGGGATCGCCCTCCGATCGTGGTCGGACCGCAGTGTGGGGGGCCGAGGCAGGGGCCGCCTTCGTTCGCGGGAGGCGCTTTCTGATCTCGCGCCTCGGGGAGGGTTATGGCGGCTGTTGCCGGGAGGAGATTCTGATCTCGCGCCTCGGGGAGGGTTATGAGCCGGTGCTCCCTCCTCATAACCAGCGCTGAGCGGCGAGATCTCGGCGGGCGCGCGGGGAGGGGCGCCATAACATGCGTGGAGCGGCGAGATGGCCGCGGGCGCGTGCGGTGCGGGCTTCGGTTCCGCCCTAATCGCCCAATCGCCATTGCTGCAGCTTCACCCGAAGGGGGTCCAGGCTGTCGCCGGAGATCAGTTCCCGTCCGATCAGATCGCGAGGCCACACCGCGACGGCACCCGATTCCAGCCACAGTTCGGCTTGGTACCGCTCGAGTCGCCCGGTGGCGATCAGGTCCGCGGACACCATGCCCGGCAGGGTCCGGGAGTAGCTGGTGCCGAAGGCTTCGGTCGGCACGATCTGGACGGCGGCGGCGCCGGCGGAAGCGCCCGCGTGTAGTTCCGACGGGGTGAGTCCGCCGAGGATGACCGGCAGATCAGGCGCTGCGGAGACCAGGTCGGGCAGGAGATAGGCGGATGCGGCGAACGCGGCCCCGGCGTCCCTCGCCATGACGACCTGCTCCGGCGCGGTGACGTTCTGAACCCCGATCCGGGCGCGGCGTCCGAACACTCGGAGAAGCGCGGGCAGATCGGGAACTCGGTCGGTCGTGACCGCCCACAGCTTGAACCCCTCCTGGCACAGCACCTCACAGATCGGCACCAGTTCGTCGGCCTCGATGTCGGGGAGGGAGACGACAACGGAATGAACGCCCAGATTGGGCAGTGCGGAAGCCACGGGTTCATCCTGCCCGATCGGCGGTGACTTCTGGCGTGCCGCGTGATTAGCTTGGCCAGAGTCAACAGGAGGAACGATGGAGCTCACCAGCACGAGCATCGCCGCCGACGCCGACATCGACCTGAACTTCGCTGAGCCCGGCGTGGGTGGCTCGAACCTGTCGCCTGCCCTGACCTGGTCAGGTGCGCCGGCGGGGACGCGGAGCTACGCCGTCACGTGTTTCGATCCGGACGCCCCCACCGGCAGCGGGTGGTGGCACTGGGTGGTGACCGACATTCCCGCCGACGTGACCGAGTTCGATGAGGGCAGTCCGCTTCCGACCGGAGCGCGCACCTGGACCAACGACTTCGGCTATCCGGGCTGGGGAGGCCCCTGGCCGCCGCCAGGACCCGCCCACCATTACGTGTTCACCGTGTTCGCCGTCGGCATCGACCGCCTGGATGTCCCGGATGAGGCAACCAGTGCCGTGGCGCGGTTGACCCTGAGCTTCAACGTGCTCGACAGCGGCTCGTTCACCGCGCTGTTCCAGAACCCCTCCGTCTAGCCGGCTTCGAGGTGGCGGTCCTGATCGACCCGCCGCGGTGGCCGGCGCACGGGACCCGGTTCTCCCATCTGGTGTCGGACGCGTCGTTGGACGAACTGCTGATCTTCGCCGACGCCTCCGCCGTGCCCATGCGCGCGTTCGATCATGATCACTGCGATGTCCCCGAGCGGCGCTATTCCGACCTCGTCGCTGCCGGAGCCGAACCGGTGTCGGCGTCCGATCTGCTGCGCCGGCTGGTCGCCAGCGGGCTGCGGGTGCGCACCCCGGAGCGGACGCCTGCGGTCGACAAGGTCCTGCCGGGGCTGCGGAGGGCATGGACCGACCTGCTGCCCGGCGCGGACGCACTGAGGGAGCGCTTACTGCAGCGGTGGCAGGAGCCGCACCGCCACTACCACAACGTGCGGCACCTCGCCGCGATGCTGGCCGCACTGGGGTCGCTCTGCGAAGGCGAGGTACCGCGCCCGTTGGCGCTGGCGGCCTGGTTCCACGACGCCGTGTACGGGGGGTCACCCGGTGCCGACGAGCGAGACTCGGCGAGCCTGGCCGCAGCGGAGCTTTCCGCCGCAGGGCTGCCGGCGGACGAGGTGGCGGAGGTCGCACGGCTGATCCTGTTGACCGTCGACCATTCGCCCGATGCTGCGGACGTGGCCGGAGCCCAGTTGGTGGACGCGGACCTGTCGGTGCTCGGATCGGTTCCGGGGCGTTATCACGTGTATTGCCGTGACGTTCGGCTGGAGCACCCGAACGTGTCCACCGAAGCGTTCGCGGCGGCCCGGCTTGCCCTGGTGGGGGAGTTCGCCGCCCGCGAGTCGCTGTTCTCGTCGGGCGCCGGCGAGCGGCTCTGGGCCGAGCAGGCACGGACCAACCTGCGCGATGAGGCGCGCCGATGGTCCGCGCTTCTCGACCCTTCTCGTCCGCAGGCCCCCGATCCCTCCAGCCGCGCACTCTGACCGGCCGCGTGGTGTGGCCGGTCGCATGGTTTGACCGGTCGCGCAGTCTGGCCGCCTTTTCGGATCAGTCGTTCAGGGCAGGAGCACGGGGGTCGCGGAATGGACAGCGTCTGCACCGGGTGCTGTCCATCGATCGGGGTTTGCTGTGTGGCGGCCAGCGTGAGGGCGCGGGGATGGCGACAACGCCAGGATCTCTCCACCGCAGGCTCCGCCACGGTTCGCTGAGGAGGTGAGGTGGACGCCTGGTGTCAATGGCGACGACGCCGAGTGCCCGTCGGCGATGACGAGAGCCGGACGCTGGTCAGCGGCGTGCCCGGCGTTTGGCGCTGAAGCGCAACACGGTACCGACGGTGAAGAAGGCCAGGACGGCCGCCAGGAGTCCGCCTCCGGCGAGCATCGCGATCTGCACCCAGCGCTCGCCCTCGATGTCGACCGGACGGCGGGTAGTCGTCACGGCGGACGGGCGCGGGGTCGCCGTGGCGGAGGGGGTGGCTTTCTGCTTCTTGGTCGCCTCTGGTAGCGGGTGGTAACCGATGGCGGACGCCGGAACGGGTTGGGCGCGGGCTTCCACCGCCAACCCGGCGATGCCCAGGGCGAGCACCAGGGCCAGAAGTCCGGCCAGCACAGGTTTCACGTTCCCCCCAATCCCACTGAACGAGCCGCTCCGCTCGTTTGAAGCACAGTGTTGCGTGAGAACTGGCCCACGCGAAAGCGCAGTCTCGCGTGAGAGCAGCTCTCGTGTGAGAGCAGCCTCGTGTAAGCACAGTCTCGCGTGACCGCAATCTCGCGTGAGGACAGTCTCGCGTGAGGACAATCTCGCCTTGAGAGCACAGTCGCGCTTGCCAGCACAGTATGGCGAATCCGCTCGGGCACCGGGCAGGTCTGGGCCGCGAAGGGGTTGCATCCCTGAGTTTCCTTAAGTTATCCTGAGAATCCGCCTGAAGGTTTGTAAGGAAATGGTGTGCGTATGTACCAGCCACGACGGGTCTCCGATCCGATCGAGACGGTCTCACCGATCGTCACCGAGTCGACGCCCTTCGTGTCCGGCCCACGCCGTGCAGAACCGACTCTCAGCGAACGTGTCCTGAGCCGGGGCAGCGTCGCCCTCGCCGTTGTGACGGCATCGGCGACGGCGGCCGCCGTGATCATCGGCAGCAGCGGTGGATCGGCGGCCGCGCTCGGCGCCTCGGCCGCGCCCATCGGCGATGCGGGACACCTCACCGCGGCAGCTGCCGACGCCGCAGCCCCCGTGACCCGCACCCTGACGGCCAGCCAGTTGGCGGCCCCCGCCGTGGCCAAGTTCGCCCAGACCGCGGACGAGGAACTTCTCAGCGTGAGCCGCCTCTACACGAAGGCGACGCTCAAGGTCCGGGCAAAGGCCGACGATGACGCCAAGCTCCTGGGCAGCGTCAAGCAGGGCGTCCGAGTCAGCGCCACGGCCGAGGTGGACGGTCAGTACCGCCGCATCGAGTGGAAGGACGGCTTCGCCTGGGTCCTGGCTGCCAAGCTCAGCGACACAGCGCCGGCCGTGGCGACCGTCGCCGCCGGCACGACCAACGCCCCCTGCTCTCGCGGCTCCAAGGTCGAGGGCCGGCTCCGTCAGGACACCATCCACATCTACCGCTCGGTCTGCGCCCTCTTCCCTGCGGTGAACGCGTACGGCGGGTGGCGCGCCGGCGGGCTTCCTTTCCACAAGAACGGCCGCGCCCTCGACATCATGCTCACCCCGGGCGCGGAGAGCGCACTCGGCCATCGGATCGCGAACTACCTGATCAAGCACTACAAGGAGTTCAACGTCGACCACATCATTTTCGAGCAGCACATCTGGACACCCAGCACCCCGCACTGGCGCCACATGGCCGACCGGGGCGGCACGACCGCGAACCACTACGACCACGTCCACGTCGCCATTCGCGCCTGATCCCCATCACCTCGACCGACAGGTGGGCGGACTGACGCCATCGCAGGGCCATCAGGGCGTCGTTCTCGTTAGGCTGTGGTCATGACCGAACTCGTGGACGCGACCACCACTCCCGCGTGGGCGAAGCTGACCCAGCTTGCCGCTGACCTGCAGCCCGATCTTCGAGGCTGGTTCGCCGCCGACCCCGGACGCGCGGAGCGGCTGAGCTTCACCGGCCGCGGACCTCTTCGTCGACCTGTCCAAGAACCTCGTCGACGACGACATCGTGGCCGCCCTGGTCGAATTGGGCGAACAGGTCGGGCTCGAAGCCAGGCGGGACGCGATGTTCGCCGGCGAGCGAATCAACGTCACCGAGAACCGGTCCGTGCTGCACACCGCGCTGCGCCGTCCGCGCGGCGACAGCCTGGTCGTGGACGGCACCGACGTCGTCGCCGAGGTGCACGAGGTGCTCGACACGGTCTACGCCTTCGCCGACCGGGTTCGTAGCGGCGCGTGGATGGGCGTCACCGGCGCGCGCGATCAAGACGGTCGTCAACATCGGCATCGGCGGCTCCGACCTCGGCCCGGTGATGGTCTACGAGGCGCTCAAGCCTTACGTCCAGGAGGGGCTGGAGTGCCGGTTCGTCTCCAACATCGACCCGACCGACGTGGCCGAGAAGACCGCAGACCTCGACCCGGCGACCACGCTGTTCATCGTCGCGTCCAAGACGTTCACCACGCTGGAGACCCTCACCAACGCCCGGATGGCGCGGGACTGGCTGCTGACGGACGCTCCGCGAGGCCGGTGCGCTCGACGGGTCCGAACGAATGGACGCCGAGGCGATCAGCAAGCACTTCGTGGCGGTCTCGACCGCGCTGGACAAGGTCGCCGCCTTCGGCATCGACCCGGCCAACGCGTTCGGCTTCTGGGACTGGGTGGGCGGACGCTACTCGGTCGACTCCGCGGTCGGCACCTCGCTTGCCGTCGCGCTCGGCCCGGACAACTTCGCCGACTTCCTCGCCGGCTTCCACGCCATCGACCGGCACTTCGCCGAGACGCCCGCTGGCGACGCAACGTGCCGGCGCTGATGGGCCTGCTGAACGTCTGGTACGTGAACTTCCTCAAGGCGGGCAGCCACGCCGTGCTGCCGTACGCGCAGTACCTGCACCGCTTCGCCGCCTACCTGCAGCAGCTCACGATGGAGTCGAACGGCAAGGGCGTTCGGCTGGACGGCTCCGAGGTGGCCACCGAGACCGGCGAGATCTTCTGGGGCGAGCCGGGCACCAACGGCCAGCACGCCTTCTACCAGCTGATCCACCAGGGCACCCAGCTGATCCCGGCCGACTTCATCGCCGTCGCCACCCCCGCCCACCCGACTCAAGGACGGGGACGCGGACGTCCACGAGTTGTTCCTGTCGAACTTCTTCGCCCAGACCAAGGCGCTGGCGTTCGGCAAGACCGCGGACGAGGTGCGCGCCGAGGGCACCGCTGAGGCGATCGTGCCTGCACGGGTGTTCTCGGGGAACCGTCCGACCACGTCGATCATGGCGCCGGCGCTCACCCCGTCCGTCGTCGGCCAGCTGATCGCGCTCTACGAGCACATCACGTTCACCCAGGGCGTGGTGTGGGGCATCAACAGCTTCGACCAGTGGGGCGTGGAGCTGGGCAAGCAGCTGGCGACCCAGATCGCGCCGGCGGTGGCCGGGGACGCGGAGGCGCTGGCGGCGCAGGACCCGTCCACGCAGAGCCTGGTGCGGTATTACCGGGCTCATCGCCGCTGAGCTTGCCGGCAGTCGGGTCGAGTCGGTCGTTGGCTCGGCCCGCGCGCTCGGACTAGTACACTAGCCGTCGGCTTTGCGGCTGTCTTAGCATTTTCTTACCGATTGGAGCTCGAGCGGATGACGCTGGCGGAGAAAGCGGCTGCTGCCGGGCTGCACCGGGTAGGAGCGCGTCCACCGCTTTTCGAGTACCTGGCCGAGACCTGGAATCGTCGCGACTTCCTGTTCATGATGGCCCGATCGCGACTGCGGGCCGGGTTCGAGAAGAACCGGCTGGGCATCGTCTGGGTGGTGCTGCGGCCCACGATCAACGCCGCCATCTACGGGCTGATCTTCGGCGTCCTGCAGGGAGGCGCGAAGCCGCCCGACTACACCGCCTACGTGGTGATCGGCGTGTTCTTGTTCGAGTTCTTCTCCAAGAGCATGAACGAGGGGTCCCAAGTCGATCACCGGCAACCGGGCCCTCGTGCAGTCGCTGTCCTTCCCGCGGCTCACGTTGCCGTTGGCGGAGGTGGTGGAGAACTTCATGTCGTTGATGCCGATGATCGGGGTGATGTTCTTCTATCTGATCGTTCTGGGCCACTATCCACGGCTGGAATGGTTCCTGCTGGTGCCGCTATTGGCGATCTACTCGGTGTTCAACGCAGGCATCGCGATGATCGGGGCGAGGCTGACCGTCCACGTCACCGACCTCACCCAGCTGCTGCCCTTCGTCAGCCGGATCCTCTTCTACACCTCCGGCGTGCTGTTCGACGTGAACAAGACTCCTGGCCGCCCACCCGAAGCTCGTGATGCTGTACGACTACCACCCGATCTACCAGGTGCTGCAGATCGCCCGCTCGATCCTCATGACCGGACGAAGCTACGACCCGATGTTCTGGGTCTACCTCTCCGCGTGGGCGGCGGCCCTGTTCACGTTCGGGCTGATCTTCTTCTGGGTGGCTGAGGAGCAATATGGCCGCGACTGACGCCGTGGGGAACCGCAGGCCCGTCGTGATGGTCGATGACCTGCACGTGAAGTACCGGGTGTTCGCCAGTGGCAAGGCGGCCGGCTCCGCCCGCAACGGGCTGCTTGGCGAAGACCCGGGGCATGCGGACGGTGCACGCTCTGAAGGGTGTGACGTTCACCGCCTACGAGAACGAGTCGATCGGTGTGATCGGGTCGAACGGTTCGGGCAAGTCGACCCTGATGCGCGCCATCGTCGGGCTCACCCCCCCGGAATCCGGGGCGGTGTTCGCCACCTCACGACCCAACCTGCTCGGTGTCGGCGCCGCGCTTCTGCCGCAGCTCTCGGGCGAGGACAACATCGTCCTGGGCGGCCTGGCGCTGGGCTTCTCCAAGCAGGAGATCGCCGACCTGCGCGACCAGATCGTGGCCTTCGCCGAACTGGAGGAGTTCATCGACCTGCCGATGCGCACCTACTCCTCGGGAATGCAGGCGCGGCTGAAGTTCGCCATCGCCGCGTCCAAGCAGCACGAGATCCTGATCATCGACGAGGCGCTGTCGGTGGGCGACCGCAGATTCCGTGATCGCAGCGAGGCGCGGATCCGGGAGATGCGGGACGCCGCCGGCACCATTTTCCTGGTGTCCCACTCCATGTCATCGATCCGCAGCACCTGCAACCGCACCATCTGGATCAACAAGGGCGTGCTGGTGATGGACGGCGAGACCGAGGACGTGGTCGACGCCTACGAGGGCTCCAGGACGCGCTGAGTCTTTGGCCTGAGCCCCACCAGCGGGGCGACGTTGCGGTCCAACGTGTCGCTCGAAGCCGTCGTTTCGTGGTGTCCAGTTTGTCGAGGGCCCGGCGCTCTTGGCGAGACCGATCTCGACCGGCCTGCACAGCCGTTGATACAGATTCGGCCCGGGACCAGAAGGTCCCGGGCCGAACGCGTCGTCACGGTTCTTAGGTGGAGGCCATGATCACGAGGCGGTCATGTTCACGTTCAGAGTCGAACCGGATCCGAAATTGGTCGGATCGGACTGGGTGGAGATCCGGTACTGCGTGACCTTGGCGTCCTCCACGTTGATCCAGATGCTCACGTTGGAGTACCCGACCTTGATGAACCGAAGCCAGTGCGCGCCGTCGGAGAGCCCCTTCAGCGTGTAGGAGCCGGCCGCGGAGCTGCCGGGCGTCTGAGTGACGATCTCGGTCTCCCGAGCTGACGTCTGCGCAGTGAGGCTGGTGATGTCGACGCCGTTGAGGCCGGAGTTGTTGGCCTTCACCGTGCCCGAGATCGTGGCACCCTTGGCCAGGGTCACCTTGGGAACGGTCGCGGTGGCAGCGGTGCCGCTCAGGTTCACCACAGTGGCGCTGCCGGAGACGGGGACGCCATTCGCCGAGCCGTTCGCCGCCCACATCGAGGTGTAGCCGTTCTCGCCCAAGTAGCTGAGCAGGACCTTGTAGCTTCCCGGCCGGATGGAGGCCGAATAGTCGCCTCCGGAGACATCGGACTGAGCCACGAGTTCACCGTCGGTGTCATAGATCATGGCCACCACGTCGTGGGAACTGGGACCGGAGACCGAGCCCTTGAGCGTTCCCCGCGGCACCCGGGTCTTGGCGATCTGGTAGGCCGAACGGTCGCTCTTCTGCGTTCCGGCAGAGTCGATGACCATCACTCGGACGTAGAAGGTGGTGTTGGTGGTCAAGCCGGTCAGGGTCACGTCGGTGTCGGTGACGTCGATCGACTTGGACGACGACATGTCGGAGTTGGTCGAGTACTGCACCCGGTACTTCATGCCCGAGGTCATCCCGCTGGGTGCGTCCCAGGCGACCTTCACCTGATCGGACTTCTGTTCGCTGACCGCCAGGTTGCTCGGTGCGGCGATGTCGTAGTTCGACGTCGTCAAGGTGATCTCGGAGGACAAGGCGCTCATCGTGATCAGCGGCGTGTAGTCCTTGGTACCGAACGTGCCGATCGCGGGCTGCTGCACCGCGACACTCACCCAGTACTGGGTGTTCTTGCGCAGCGAGTCGGAGTCGTCCTTGCCGTGGAGGGTGAAGTTCTCCACCTGGTTCCACACGTAGGCCGAGCCGTCGGTCTTGTTGTAGTAACGGACCTTGTAGCCCGGTGCGCCGGAGACCGACTGCCAGCTCAGTTCCACCCACGTGCTGGCGATGTTCGCTGCCGCGACGCCCGTGGGGGTCGCGTAGGCATAGGAGGTCTTCGCCCCGGAGGACGTGTTGCCCCAGCTGTTGAGTTCCTTGTCGGCGGAATCGAGGCCGACCACCTGGAAGTAGTACGTCTTCTTCGCGGTCAACCCCATCACGTTGGTGAACGGCGTGGTGATGTCCTTGCCCTCGACCTGAGTGAGGGTGGTCGCGCTGCTCATGCTCGATGAGGTCGAGTAACGCACCTTGTATTTGGTCGCACCGGAGACGGCCGACCATTCGAGGTGGACCACGTCGGCGCCGAGCGCCTTCACGGTGGGCTTGGGGCCCGTGGCGGCCATGGCGGTGCCGGCCACCGAAGCGCCGGTGATCAGGACGGCGACGGCCGCGAGGACCGCCCAGAGCCGGCGGAAGCGACGAGGCGACGTGGGCGCTGCAGGAGTGTTGGTCATGGTCTGGATCCTCACTTGCAGGTCTTCGAGCCCTGGGACAGTTCGTACCAACCCGCGAGGTAGGTGCCGTACACCCGCCGCAGGTCGTCCTGGTAGTCAGGCGAGGCACGTCGGGCGTCGAACGTGATCGTGTGCTCCTCGTTGTAGCGCAGGCCGGAGGTGGACATGTTCGCGGTGCCGTGCAGCGCGCGTCCGTTGTTGCCGGTGGCCGGGCCGATCAGGATCAGCTTGGTGTGCATGGCGGTAGCGGTGCACTTGAAGGGGATGCTCGCCTTGTTCAGCACCTTGATCACCGCTGAGGAGATGGTGGTCGACCCACCTTGCTGGGTCATCAGCATCTTGATGTCGCAGCCACGGCCCTTCAGCCGCGACAGGGCGGCGGCCATCGTCTGGGCCTTGCTGTCAGTGAGCTTGAACATCGCGATCCGGATCCGCTTGTCGACCGTGCAGTCGACGTTGTCGAAAGCCGAGATGTAGGAGTCGGTCACGGTCGAGGGCTGCGGGCTGAAGGTCACGTAGGTGCCCCGGCCGGAATCGGTGCCGTGCGGGTTCAGCCGGTCCACCCAGATCTTGCGATCCTGTGTGGAGCTGAAATTCTTCTTCAGCACATCGGGGAAATTGCTGTAGGTGCACTTGCCGTTGGCGCAGGCGGCCATGCCGTCGTAGCGGGCGCTGAACTGGCTGAAGAGCTCACGATCGCCGTAGACGACCGTCAGTTCCTGCCAGTAGTTGCGGATCTGGCTGCGCGCCCAGTTGCCGGAGGACGAGATGATCGCTGGCTTCGCCGAGGCGGCCGAGCGTGCGTTCTTGTTGCCGTCCCAGATGGTGTCGCTGATCGCGACGAACTTCTCGTGGTTGATGGCGTACGGGAAGGTGGAGGTGGAGTTGGTGTTGAAGCAACCGTTGTCACACCACGCGATGCCGTCGGTGGCGCCTGCAGAGGTGCTGGGAATCCCGCCGATTCCGGCGATGCTCAGGAGTCGTTGATTGATCAGCGACTTGGCCGAACCTGGCGTAATCGAACCGGCATCCAGAACCAGGCCCACCTTGACGTTCCGCTCTTTGACCAGGTATTCCAGCGCGTCGTAGATCACCTCCGGATCGCTCTCGGGACGGCTGCCCAGAGTGGACGCCGGGTCGGCGCTTGCCTTGAGGCCCGGCTGGGTCATGGTGCCGATGGCGCGGATGAAGTACATCCCGATCTTGATCTGGGAGTTGTTTGCGGCGCCACACAGCACCTGCGCGATCTTCTTCGGGAAATCCCACGGAGTCTGGTTTAGCGGATCGTCCAAGCCCCGCAGGTCCATGTCGTCGAGGTTGAACCAAGCTTCGTACGGGCGCGGTTCGTCGGTCAGGGTGGGGCATTCGGACGTGGTCGGCACCTGACTGATCGAATCGTCGGTGTCGAAGTCGATGACACCGGCATCCCCGGGGGCCAGCGCCGTAAGTAGCAGGATTCCCAGAATGGCTACTCGCACCTTGATTCGGTGACCCTGATGATTCCAAAGCCCCATCCCGACTCCTGATCGATCCATCGGTCTTGCACCCCCGGGTCCTCCGACGGCCCGGGCTTGGTTGCGCCGTGGCGGGGTGAGCGTTTGCCAACGAAGTTGAGCGGCTCGTGTCGTGAGGAAGCCGGGGTAAGTGGCGCGTAAGGACGAGGAAGACGTAGGCGGCGTCGGGCAACGTCGTTCCAGCCGTCATCGGGACCCCCTATTCTGGGCTCATGCTAGCGACTGGGGCGCCTTCCCGCGTGCGCCCGACGGGCCCCCACGGATCGGAGATGCAGCAGTGACGCGAGTCATCACGTACGGCACGTTCGACTTGTTCCACGAGGGCCATCGTCGTCTGCTCGAACGCGCCAAGGCGCTGGGCGACTTCCTGATCGTTGCCGTGACCACCGAGAACTACGACGACTCCCGCGGCAAGCTGAACGTCTCGCAGAGCCTGATGGAGCGGATCCGCAACGTCGTCGACTCGGGGCTGGCCGATGAGGTGATCATCGAGGAGTACGAAGGCCAGAAGGTCCAGGACATCCAGAAACACGAGGTCGACATCTTCGCCATCGGCTCGGACTGGCTGGGCAAGTTCGACTACCTGAAGGACTACTGCGACGTCATCTACCTCGACCGCACCAAGGGCGTCTCCAGCACCCAGTTGCGCAACGAGTCGGCAGGGGTGCTGCGGGTCGGAGTGACGGGGTCGGGACGGATCGCGGCCCGATTCGTGGCCGAGGCCCGATTCGTCAGCGGCGTCAGTGTCGAGGCCGTGTACTCCCGGCGCTACGAGAAGGCGCAGGACTTCGCGGCCCGCCTCGAACTGGAGTGGGCCAACGAGCGTTATGAGGATCTGCTCGCGCACGTCGACGCCGTCTACATCGCCACCCCGCACGGCACTCACTACGACTACGCGGTGCGTGCCATCGATGCCGGGGTCCACGTCCTGTGCGAGAAGCCGATGACGTTGTCGAAGGATCTCACCGCCGACCTCTTCGACCGGGCGGCGGCCAAAGGTGTGGTGCTGCTGGAGGCGGTGAAGACGGCGTTCTCGCCCGGCTTCCAGAGGATGGTCGCCGTCGCTCGCAGCGGCTCGATCGGACGCGTCCGGTCGGTCGATGCGACCTTCACCAAGCTGGTCGCCAACGGCCGCGAACTGGTCGGGACAGAAGGCGGCAGCATCTCCGAACTCGCGACCTACCCTCTGCTGGCGGCGGTCAAGCTGCTGGGCACCGGCTACACCGACCTGCGGACCGTTTCCCTTCGTCCCGAGGGTTCCGAGGTCGAGGTGTTCTCCCGGATCGACCTCACCTACCCCCACGCCGTCGCTTCGGCGCGCACCGGGCTCGGCGTGAAGGCGGAGGGTGACCTCGTGGTGGCCGGCAGTGCGGGCTACATCTACGTGCCCGCGCCGTGGTGGCTCACGGAGTACTTCGAGGCCCGTTTCGAGGACTCTCGTAAGAGCAAGAAGTACTACTACAAGTTCGACGGTGACGGCCTTCGCTACGAGTTGGCTGAATTCGCGTCCATGATTCGCAGCGGTTCCACAGAATCCTTCAAGCTGCGGCCGACGGAGTCGATCGCGATCGCGGATATGATCGAGAAAGCGCGCGCATCCGCGACCGTCATTTGCTAGGTAATTCCTTCCATCTTCTGATGGATTTGCCATCAGACACACCCAAATCATGAGGATCGCTGCCGTTGTCGCGGTCTCAACCGGAGCGTGCCATTCCTGATCCATTCCCGGTCGCCAAGCTGCAGGAACGCCTCGTCGGTATCGCCGCTATGGAGCGTTCCGAAGAAATGGACTGGTACCGCCACGACCAGGACGTCGCCGGGCGCTGTCCCGGCTCTCGACCTACCTGGGGCACCGCGACACACAAGACACCCACTGGTACCTCTCAGCTCAGCCGTCCCCGAACTCCTGGCTTGAGCCTCGAACCGGTTGGAACCGGGGATCGGGGCGGTGATCCCACGATCAGCGCCAGTACTGGATCACCGGCGAACAGCGCGGCGAACGCCACGCCAGCGATCCCACCAGACGCCACGTCGACCGGACCGACACCGGTGGTGCCAGACCGAAGTGACAGCACGAACACAGTCAAACCGGTGACGACGACCACGACCGGTTGCGCAGACGCGGCACCGCCACCCGCGGCCAGGTAGAAGGCCGCGGTGACTACGGCTTGCACGGCGAAGATCCCGGCCCCGATCCGTGACGGCCGGATGGCCCCTTTCAGGATCGAAGCGATTTTGGGGACGATCTGGGCGATGCCGAGCAGCGCGACGACACCAGCGAGTAGCCACGACATCGCGGACGCGAAGACACCTCCGAACAGACCGACGGCCGGGTCGCCGGCCCGCGAGGTGCAGGTGAGCCAGTCATCTTGGGTGCCTCGCGCGTTCCTCGCCGAGGTTCCCGCACCGCCACCGTGGGTAGGTCTTCTCGGTGTTGCCACGCGCCAGGTCGGCGATCCGGGCGAAAGGTGTCGCCCATTCGTGGGCGATGTAGGTGTAGCTGCACGTCGACAAGTTGTAGGGCGGTGATTGCGGGATCAGTGCCATGGCCACGCCTGACGCGACGAGTGCGGCGGTGGCGCCGCGTCCAGGAGGGATGGTTGTGGGTAGCGGGTCGCTTCGAAGCAGCATCACTGCCATCGCAAGCAGCCAGTTCGCGGTCCACAAGGCGATCCAGCGGGACCATTCGAATCCGGTGGCGAGCTGGAACGCGAACGCGGGAACGAGGAGGGTGGCAGCGAGCACCTTGGCGCGGGTCTGGCGGAATGGGTAGGTGATCCGGAGTCCGCACAGCCTGATCGCGACCGCATGGAGGGCGAGGATCGCTAGACCGACCGCACCCATTCCTGCGATCGAGACAGGGTCGAGCCGCATCACCTCCTGGACGCTTTCCTGGACGCCTTCCCCGAGGTAGTCCAGCACAGAGGACACTTTCGTGGTCATCAGGTCAGGCGCCGCTGCGGCGCGCAGCTGCTGCACCTGGACGGGGCCGGGCAGCCCGATGGTTGCCACCGCCGCCGCGGCCATGAGCGGGCCGGTGAACGCCACCGCCACCTCGTGGAGCCGCCGACTCCACGGCACCGTCTCGTCCCATGAGGTGACCAGCAGGAGCACCAGCCACGGCACGAACGAGACGAGGACGCCTTCGTGCATGAGCACCAGCACCGTGACCAGGGCCCCGGTGAGGGCCAGGAGCGCGAGCCTGGCTTTCCGGGTAGGTGCGTTTGTGGCCAGCCCGGTCAGCGCGACAGCCCAGAAGCCGAGTAGGTCGGGTCGGCCGAACGCGATCATGGATCGCTCTGTTTGGGGGCTGGCCACGAGCAGCAGCCCGAACCACGCCAGCCGAGGATCGAGGTGCCGCCACAGTCGCCAGGCGATCGCAACAATCGGGATCACGCTGATCGTCCCGACGGCCCAGGCCAGGGCTACCGAGCCGTGACCGAGATCGCCAGGGAAGAGGATCTAGTTGATTTCGCCGCACAGGCCGCGCCGGACGAACCCAAAGTCGTAGCTCACCAGCCAATAGGATGCAGGGAACTTGCCGGGCGGTTTGGAAAGGGCGGCCCACACCTGCCACGAGGTGAGCAGCGCCCCTGCAAGGACCGGCATCCACCTCCGGTTGTGGCGGCCCATCACACTCGTTGGGACTGTCGAGAGCGGCGAGCTGTAGCTTCGGCGGCCGTGCTGTGCTCGACGCCGAGTACGGTCTGTCCGCACGAAACGCCCCGTCGGATCAGTACCGGGCTGCCCGCGTTGTACATGCGCAGCGCCGGCCCGTAGCCGTGGATCGTGCGCATCATCGCGTCGGTCACCACCGGCTTCCGACGTCCGCGCCAAACCCGTGGATGCCGGTTGTCTTCGCCCTTCGCGTCGCTCAGGATGTTGGCCAGTTTCGCGCTGCGCTGGAAGCCGATCACCTGGATGGACTTGCTGCCTTTGGCCGCAGCCAGCTGTACATGAAGCTCGACACTACCATCTGCGTCGCGCTGAGCCGGTCGTAGGTACCGAGTGATTGCGCCAGCGCGTAGCCCTCTAGGCCGAACCACCGACCCGCTGGGGTGAGCGTACGGTGGGTGGGTCAACCTCAACCCGATGGCTTTGGCGAGTTCGTCGCCGGCGAGGGTGGCGGCCGCTCGGGTGAGGCTGAACGCGGTCACCGCGCACACGAGCCAAGCGGCGTTCGCGTCGAACAGCCTTCAGTGGTCAGCGATGACGGTGTCGAAGGAGGCCGAATCGGGTGATGGCGAAGAAGGCGTGGAACCGCCAGGTGTCGAATGGGACATCCTGCCCGGCCTTCTTCCTGGCGGGTTCAGCTGGGGGATCTGGTGGACGACGAGCCGGCCGGCAACCTGCTCGGCCTTCGGCTTGCAGGCGAAGCCGATGAGGCGGGTTTCGGCGACTTCGGCGCGGGGATACCCTCGTCGAAGTCGATCGTCGATGTGCCTTCCAGCCCGTCACTCGCTAGCATATGGCGCAAAGGTCGACTGTGCCTCGGGGGTCGCATGCCCTGATTCGTGGCGCTGCCATCCACGAGAGACTGAACAATGAGTAGATTCCGAGAACACCTCAAAGGGGGCGTTGCCGCGCTCCTGGCGGTCCTGCTTACCCTGACCAGCATTGGGGTCGCACAGGCGGTCACGTTTGACACCGATGCCGATGGTGAAGTGAGCCTGGCGAGCAGCAGCGACTGCCCCACTATCGCCAAGCCGGAACCCTTTGAGGCCTGGTTCAACATCGAAGATATGAATCGCCGGGGGTACGTCGACCCGAGGAATCAGACGCCGTGGCCATTCGCAGCGAAGCTCGCCCAGGTGATCTGCGGAGCCGAGCAAGGTTCGAAGATCAAGATCGGCATGTTCTTCATCCGAGCACTCGGCACGATGACCAGTGACGGTCTGGGTTCACGCCCCGAATCCGACACGGAGGCGATCTACAAGGCCCTCGAGTACGTGCACGACAAGCGTGACGTTGAGATCGGCATCGTCCTGGATGGCGGCTCCGTTACCCCCAGTTCGGCCAAGAACTTGATCAAGAAGCGGCTACAGGATATTTCGAAGATCTATTGGTGCCAGAACGGGTGCTTTAATACCAATTCGTCCTCCGTCTTCCCTTACGCGGTCGAGCATGAAAAGTTCGTCACGATCAGTAACACCAAATGGGCTTCAGGAGTTGACCCGGTCGTCTATTCTTCGTCCGGCAACTTGGCTCGAAGTCAGATCCGTAACTATGTTCAGGAAGCGGCGCTGATCTATAACGACGTGAAATTGTTCTCCCTGTTCAGCGATCGATACGACGCGATGGTGGTCTGCTCCACCGGATGTTCGAGCGACAGCGGCTTTCCAACGACTGTGCAGTTAGTGAAGGACCGCGGCATCTGGGTGGATCCGTTCTACCGTCACTGGACCGATGCCGACCGCGGTACGGCGTTGTCGTTCAGCCCGCAACCATCGACCGCCGAGGATCACTACATCAGGCAGTTCGACGGGGTCGATTGCACTGTCGACAAGAAGATCCGGATCGGGATGGCCCAGTTGACCGACTCAAAGGCGACACAGATGGTCAGTGCCTTGGTTCGGCTCAAGAGCCGTGGCTGCGACGTCAAGATGCTTCTGACCCAACAGGGCGGGTCTACCACGATCTCACCGAAAGTGGTGTCGCTGTTGAAGGCGGGGAACATCTCAGCCAAGTGCACGGCCGTAGCGATGCACACCAAGATGATTCTGATCGGCCCGGCGACCAACGATTCTGGACGGGTCCTGTTTGGCACAGCGAACATGTCGACGTCCGCCCTGCGCTACAGCGAGGAGCACGTCATCACAATCGACAGTCGCAGGGCAACTCCGGAATTCGCCCAGTCCATTCGACGCGTCTACGGGGTGTACATGGCTGGGTGGACCGAATTGAACAAGACCAGCAAGACCTGCAAGTGAGGCGAAGAGCATGAATCAAAGAACTCTCGGCTTCCGTGATGCCAGGAGCACTCGCTCGTGGTTTTCCGCGCTACTGACAGCCGTCGTTTTGGTACTTGCCTCGGCGGTGACCGCAGTCGCCGCCCCGGCCGCACCTGCCAAGCCGACCGTGACCTCGGTGGGCTCAACTGCCATTCAGGTGAACTGGACGGCTGTCAGCGGCGCTGCCAAGTACACAGTGCGCTACTCGACGACATCGAGTTTCTCGTCCTTCAAGGACCTCGAAGCCACTGGGACCTCGACAGTCGTCCCCGACCTGACAACTGGCACGACTTACTACGTGAAGTTGGCCGCCGTTGATGCGAGCGGGGCTGCATCCTCGTTCAGCTCCTCAGCAAGCGCGAAGCCCGCGCATACATTCGGCGCGCCAACATCGCTGCTGGCTGAGAATGTGGGCGGCACTGCCATCGAGTTGACCTGGCCCAATGTCCCGTATGCCCCCGGGTACCGGGTGAGTGTCCACGCCGCTGGAAAGGACTCCGTCAACTTCTCCACCGTTACCGAACGGGTGACACTAACCGGGCTGAAGAAGGGCACTCTCTACTACATCAGCGCCTACGTGGAGCAGCCCCCCATGAATGGGCTGCCTGCCTTGATCATGAGTCCGCGGTCCACCGAGATCCAAGTCACGACCTCCACCTACGACCTTGCGGCTCCCAGCGACGTGACCTTGGTGGAGCAGGCTTCGTCGAGTGTCCGACTTGCCTGGACGGCTCCAGATGGCATGCAGGCTGGGTGGCAATACCAGATCAAGTATGGTCTGAATGTCGCTACGACGACCTCGGTCGAATGGTCGGACAAGATTTCGGGCACCAGCGCCACTCTCAGCGGCCTTGCGGCCGACACCGCATATTACGCGCGCATCCGAGTGGTTGATGCCGCTGGAGTTCAGCGCAGCGATCTCACCGATGCGATATTGGCTAAGACAATCGTTCCAACGGGCGTGTTGCGGGGCAGCGTCAGCGGAGCTCCCTCGGGCGATGTGGTTGCCGCGGCGTATGACAGCTCTGGCGAACTTGCCCAGCAGGTCGACCTCGACAAGGACGGCGACTATTCTTTCGTCCTGCGGCCTGGCTCCTACCGGGTTCAAGCCATCTACATCGGAGCTGGGAACTTCACCAGCCAATGGGCAAGTGCGGCTGGAACCCGGGCGATTGTTCCCTCCGCGGCGCAAGTTCTCTCGGTCACGCTGAACGGCACCATCACTGCACCTGACGTGAACCTCGCGGTGGGCGGAACCGTGGGGGGACGAGTCATCGATCCCTCCGACGATCCGGTTCCGGATGTCTACGTCACTGCGCTGTCTGCGGTCACCTCGGAACGTGAAGTGATGGCCCAGGCAATGACGGACGCCTCCGGGAACTACACTTTGAAGGGTCTGCCTACTGGGGATTACTGGCTGCGGATGAGCTACTCCACCGATGGGTTCGCGACCCGAAGCGTATCCGTTTCAGTGCGGGAGGGCGAAACCCTAACTACCAACGCCTCCTTGGACCTCGCCAGTTTCCGAAAGTCCTACGGCGCCTACATCAAGGGCACGAAGCGGGTCGGCAGCACTCTCACCGCCACTGCAACTGCTTGGCTGGCCGGCAGCTACCCCACCACCCAGGCCACGATGAGGGTGCAGTGGAAGCGAAATGGAGTCTCGATCACTGGCGCCAACAAATGGACCTACAAGCTCACGTCGTCTGACAAGGGCAAGAAGATCTCCGTCACGGCGACTGCGTCCCGCTACGGCTATCGTACGGGGAGTTCCACGTCTACTTCCTACTCCGTGTCCTGAAGCCGCAATATGCGGTTAGCGGATCTGGGATCCGGAGCGCCCCGCCGGGGGAGCTAAGCCGGCAGGTCCGGCGAGCCAGACCAGATCATCGCCAGGCCGTGCATCGACCCCGACACCGCTGCCATCCGCGACAAGATTTCCCGACCTCGCAGGGAACTACGACTGGCCTCCAGTGTGAAAGTCGGGCCAGACCGAGCGGTTGGCGGGGGGTTGCCGATACAGCACACGAGCGCCACCTGAATAGCGCCGCGGTCAAGACGAAGCGTCTCTTGCCTAGGGTCGAATTCCCGGGTTGACTGAGTCAGCCCCCTCCCAGGGCAGCGTTCGCGACACCCTGGCATATAGGTTGGACCAACGGGCGACGAAGGCATCCTCACTGAACGCCGCGGAGGCCATCGGCGCCGCCTTAGTGAGTCGGTCCAACAAATCCGGATCGCCAAGCACGGTCTTAATCTGGGCGGCAAGCGCCGCGACATCGCCGTTGGCTACTAGGAAGCCGTTCTCGCCGTGGCTGATGATGTCGGACGGACCATATCGGAGGTCGTAGGACACCACTGGGCAGCCGTTATTCAGGCTCTCGAGTACCGCTAGGCCGAAGCCCTCATATGCGCTGGTCAGCAGTGAGAGTCCCGCGGACTGGTAGACCTTGCTGGGGTTGTTCGTGAAACCTGCAAGGATCACCGACCCAACGAGGTTGAGTGATGCGATCAGCGCGCGCAGTGCGGCCTCCTCCGGACCCCGGCCGTAGATCTCCAGCCTGGCATTGGGGAAGTCGCGGTGCACGAGTGCGAAGGCCTTGATGGCATCCGGCAACCGCTTCTGCTGGTCCAAGCGGACCATCATCACAATCCGATTCGGGTCACGCACACTATGTGGGTCCAGGACCGTGGGCGCTGCAGAATGTGGAATCACATAGAACTCGTCGGCATGTCCATAATGAGCTTCGGCGTCAGCACGCTGAGCCTCGGTGAGGAACACCACCGCGTCCACCTCATGACGCTTCTCCAGGACCGGCCGGTAGATGGGCCGGATCTGGTTGATCCGGTCGTAGGGGGGGCGGATGTGGGCATTGTGGAGCACGAAGATCCGCTCAACGTTAGGCCGGTCGTAGCTCAGCAGCCATGGATCAATCCTGCGGGCCTCGCAACAAATGAAGGCTGGCTCGTCTCCCACCAGTCGATCAAGGCAGCTGTGCAGCACCTCTTCGTAGCTGTCCAAGACGCGCTCCGGCCGCCCGTCGGAATCGAAAAGGGTGACGCGCTCTGGGGTGCGCACCTTGGTGACCGGGTTGATCGCCCACCACACGTTGAGCCGCAGGGTGCCGTCGTGGCGGAAGAACAGTTCTTGCCGGGCGACGCCGTAAAACAAATCCATGAACACTTGGCGTCGAAAGCTACCATCTGGCCAAAACTCGTCGCTTTGGGTGCAGGTGCGGGCTCCGTTGAAGTGATCCCGGACGAGAAGACGACCCGCATAGTCGAAGCGCTTTGACATGACGAGCACGCCGTTGTCAAAGTACTCGTAGGTGCCCTTTTCAGGATCGAGTCGGTGCTGAAGTCCGAGTTCTTCGATGGAGTGCTCGACCACCACCCCGGTGGGCTCAGTGTCGTCTGGGTAGAAGTCATGCAGGCTAGCCAGGGTCACACCCTCGCCCAGGATTCCCCGCTCGGTGAATTCGTGAGCGAGGTCATCCATCTGCGACGAGTCGTAGAGCACGACCAGTATTGAATCCTTCCCCGCCTTCTCTTTGAACAGTCTCGCCTTGGTCAGGATGGAGGTGGTTCTCCCACCGTGCACGCGCGGCACACCGTCCACAGCGAAGATCACTTTGCCTGGCGGAAATGGCTGCATCGGTGGAACAGGATCAATAGGCCGCACCGCCACCGGTGGCGGTGCGGCTGCCGGTGGCGCGCCACAGTGCCTGCGGCGCAAGACCCTACGAGCCAAACTAATCGGATTGAAGACCGAACGAGGAGTCACTGCCACCCCTGGGCGTCCAGCCGGTTGAACTCGGCAGACCAGCGGGCAACGAACACTTCTGGGCTGAAGCCTTCGACGGCGGATGGTGCTGCGGCCGACAGCCGCTGACGCAGTGGTGCGTCTCTGAGCACCGTGATCACCTGTCGTGCGAGGGCATCGACGTCACCGTTCGCCACGAGAAAGCCGTTGACGCCATTGCTTATGATGTCGGAGGGACCGTACTTGAGGTCGTAGGAGATCACCGGACAGCCATGACTGAGGCTCTCAAGAACCACCAGCCCGAAGCCCTCGAAAGCGCTGGTCAATAACGACAATGCACCGGTTTGGTAGACGCTGCCCGGGTTATTGGTGTACCCGCACAGGGTTATCGACCCCTCTAGCCGCAGCCTACGGATCAACGCCTCGAGGTTGGCCCTCTCGGGTCCTTGCCCGTAGATCTCCAAGCGGGCCTCCGGAATCTGCTTGATGACCTGTCCGAACGCGTGGATGGCATCGGCCAATCGCTTTTGCGGATCAAGACGTGCCATCATCACCACCAGGTTGGGGTCACGGCTGATCGACGGATCGAGGGAGACTCGCCCTGCGGCATGGGGAATCACTGCGAAATTCTCCCGGCGCCGGTACTTGGCTTCGGCATCGGCGCGTTGGGCGTCGGTGAGGAAGACCACCGAACCGACATTACGGGAGTTCTCCAGTAGCTCTTTGTAACTAGGCCTGATCCGCTTCGGGTTGTCAAACGGCGGAGCGATGTGCGGATTATGCAGCACATACAACTGTTTGACGTTCGGGCGTTGGTACGTGAGCACCTCCGAGTCGGCTCTACGGGACTCGACAGTCAGGAAGACATGGTCATCGCCGATCAAGCGGTCTAAATAAGAGTGTATCAAGTCGATAGGCGAAGTTAGCACTTCGCTAGGTCTGCCTTCGGGGTCAAATAGCGTAATCCGTTCGACTCGCGAAGTCGGCGGATCGCCCTCCAGGACGAGCCACTTATTCATGTATGGGCTGCCATCGGCGCGAAAGTAGACTTCTTGGCGTGGTTTGTTGTGGTGCAGGTCAAAGTAGGTGCTCCGTCGGATGACCCCACTGGGGTAGAACTCGTCGCGGCGGGTGCGTCCGCGGTTATCGTTGAAGTAATCGCGGACGATGAGCCGTCCCGTGCTGTCAAACCGCTTGTAAAGACGGTAGACGCCGTTTTCGAAGTAGCGGTAAACGTCTTGGTCGGGATCCCGAATTGCGTCGATGCCGGGTTCTTCGACGGCGTAGGTGATGGGCTGTCCGTGGAACTCGGTCTGCTGGCTGAAGTAATCATGGAGGTTGATCACGCTCACGCCCTCACTGAGTGCACCACGCTCCCGGGCCGCCTCAATGACGTCGTCCAACTCACCTGAGTAGTTCATGGTAAGGATCTCCGACTTCACCCCGGCGAGCTCGTAGAAGAGCTTGGTCTTGGCGAAGATCGAAGCGGTTCGGCCGGCGTAGAGACGCGGGATGGCACCTACCGCGAACAGGTAGCGCGCCTCCGGAAACGGCTGCATCGGAGGGGTGGGATCGTGCCGAGGTTGCGTGATTGCCGAGGGTCTGGGGGCCAGCCTTGCCTTAACCCTGCGGGCATATCCTAAGGTGCCGGTCTTCTTCAAGAGACCGACGGCGGTCTTCCTCATCGTCACGGGGAGCTCCTAGCGTCCGGCTGTGGCAATCTAAGCAGAGTTGGCGGTTCGACGGGGCGAGGACACTGATGGCGATGGCTCGACGATCTGGTCGTCGGTAGCTTGCGACGACTCTGGGAACCTCACGAAAACTAAGGAGCCGGGTGGGCCGCTCGCTCGGCTGGGGCGGTGTGTCGGTGCGGGGCAGGCCTGCTTGGACTTGAGGTCGGCTCGGGCCGGCGCAGCTTCGCCACAGGATCCAAGGGCTTCAAGCGTTCCGAGCAGCACTCTGCAGTAAGGACTCGAGCCCCTATTCTGGGGTCATGGTAGCGATCGAGGCCTCCGCCCGTCGGGCTGTCCGCGCCAATGTGAGCGGCGTCGCGTCAGAAGCTCGGGACAAGGCCATCATCCATGGCATCGAACTGTCTGATGGAAGTTCCAGATGGCGGATGAAGCGGGCCAGATCGCTGGAGATCGTGATCGAGGGGGAGGAGATCCATAACATCCAGCGGCACAGAATCGATCTCGCCGCCCCTGGCTTGGACTGCCCGGGGACGTTCGACCATGTGCTGCAGGAAGGGACCGTCGACGGGGGAAGGAATGCCGGGGTAGGCGGCGTGGGTTCGACCTTGGACCAACTCGGGCGCATCGAGCTGGTCTCCAAGTCTGACGGCGACTGTGCGTCTGCGGGTTCACCGCGTCTGCCCCGACGATCCGCGCCGACTTGCGGGCATCATTCCAGCTTCGCGCGATTGACCCTGATCCTCATCGCGGAATTATCGACAAGGTAGGGAGCGAGGCCCTGATTCCGACGTGAGTCGGGCGGGGCGACCGAAGGAAAGAAGAGTCATCCTATGCACTTTCGACTGAGCCGCTACGTTCAGCTCGTCCGCCGAACTCCGGCCCGACTTGCTGAGTCCAAGAACCCCAACGTCCAGCGAGGGTATCGCGCGACCAGGCAGCTGGTGCGAACCGTGGTGAACAAGACCACGCGCAAGCAACTCGGGTGGGTGGCGGTGGTTTCCAGGTCTCATTGGCTGGCTGACGGCCGCTACGAACTGACCGGATGGGCTTTCGAGCGCGGATTCGGGTCTTCCGCGGCATCGCCCGAGATCCGCGTGTGGCTGCACGCTAGGGGAATGCCTCGGATTGAAGCGACGATACAGCCCACCACTGAACCCCTGGCCAACGCGCGGCTACGGTTCTCCGAGTTCGACTACTCGAACACCGCTTTCGTCGCGCGGTTCGACCTGAGCGAAGGCGTGCGCTTGGCGGATCGCCGGCTGCGCTGGCGAGTGGTGGTCGAGGTGACCGCCGACGGACACACGGGGCGGACCACATTCAAGCGGCGTGCACCCCTCGGCTCGGCCCAACACCTGTCGAGCAGGGTCTTTGGGGAAGTGCAGATCACCCCGGTTTGGGGAGGCCCGGGCGAAGGCCTCTGCTTAGAAATCGGTAGGCCACGAGTCCTAGCGGAGTCGGCGCGGCTGGACGGAAGGCACTTCAGTGCCGAGCTGTTATTGAGCCGGACCTCTTTCAACTCAGCGGAACTGGTCTCGCCTCAAGGGGTGACGGTGCTCGAGGCGGAGCACCTGCTGGACGGACGGATTCGAGTGAGCGGACGGCTTCCCGCGATCCAGCCAGATGGCCCGACAAGCCTGGATGATCCGGAGGAAGACGAGGGCCTATTCAATCCCGAACTCGAAGGCTTGGCACTGCCAGTTCTTAGCTATCAACTTCTAGTCACCGATGCGAAGAGGAGAAAGCACCGAGTGCGGACCACGCTCGACCCGCTCTCGCACACGACTTGGCCCGACCAGCCGCCGTTTCTCTATCCGAGCCCGAATGGGATGGTGCGGATCCGTGACTGCGCGGCCATGATCGTGCTGACCGCGGTAGCTGCGGACCCACGGGGCGCGCCTGCCCTGCATTTCACTGGAGTCGCGCTGGGCGACCTAGAAGGAGCACGGCTCGACTTCGTCGGCCCAAGAGGTGAGCGGCCGGTCAGCTATTCGGTGGGACCGGATCGGGTCATCGCTGGCACCTGCGAGTGGCTGCAGGGCAGATGGGGGGCTGAACCGCGTCCCCCCATGTCGGGTCGGTACACGCTGCGGGGACAGACCGCCGAGGGGAGGTGGTTCAGGATCGCCTGCGCCCCAAGCCTCATCGCCCAGGCACCTCAGATGATCTACGGCGATTTGTTCAACGTTTCCATCGGCGTCGGGGGTGGCCGGCGTCTAGCAGTGCAGATGAGCAAGCCGTTGCGGCCCGACGAAATCGGCGCCTACCACCAGCGGCGGCTGCAAATCCATTTCCACCGGCATGACCTTCCGGTGCACGAGCAGTTCTATTTCGAGAGCTTCAATGGTCGGCAGGCGACCTGCAATCCGCTGGCACTCGATCGGGAAGTTGCGCGTCGCTTCCCGGAGGCGCGACGGTATTGGGGTGTGATGGACCACTCCGTGGCGGTCCCTGAGGGTGCAATCGCCGTTCCGCATGGCTCAACAGCATGGTGGGAGGCTCGGCAGACCTCCCGCTTCGTCATCACGAACGAATGGCTGAAGAACAGCTTCGCCCACAACCCAGGCCAGCTGGTGCTGCAGACCTGGCATGGCACGATGCTCAAGCAGATCGGGCTAGACCGCCCGGCGCTTGATCCAGTCCAGCGTCGTTCAATGCTGAAGGAGCGAGCCAAGTGGGACGTCCTGTTGTCGCAGAACGCTCACAGCACGGAGATCTTCAAGAGCGCGTACGCCTGGACGAAGGCGATCTGGGAGGAGGGGTATCCGCGCAACGATGATCTCATCAACGCGCCACGGGAACCTGTCCGGGAACTGCTAGGCATCCGCCCAGATCAGATCGCCGTCCTGTACGCGCCCACATGGCGAGACAACCAGACCGGAATGGTAACGTTCTTGGACCTGGAACGCCTTGTGGCTGCGCTCGGCGACAGCTATGTCCTGCTCTTGCGGGGCCATTCAAGGACCATCAAGCATGGTGCCGATGTGGTCTTGGACGGCGTCATTGACGTCACGAGCTACCCGAACATCACTGACCTTTTCCTAGCGGCCGACACCATGATTACGGACTACTCATCAGTCATGTTCGACTTCTCGGTCACGAGTCGGCCGATGATCTTCTTTGTCCCCGATATGGATCAGTACCGCGATTCATTGCGCGGGGTCTACTTCGACCTTTCCGAAGTCGCCCCGGGTCCTGTCCTCGCCCTACAAGACGAGGTGGTAGATGCTTTGCTGGACTTGCCCGGCAACGCCGCGCGCCATGCCGAGCGTTACCGCACCTGGCAGCAGCGGTTCAATAGCCATGATGACGGGAACAGCGCGTCTAGGGTCATTGACCGTCTGGTGAGCCTGCGCTGAGAGACCCGGCCTGCAAGCTGCGGCCCCGACGTTTGAAGCAGGTCAGACACCGAAGGTGTAGCTGCATGACTGCAGGATCAGACGTTGCGGCGCTTCCATAGAACCCATACAACGGCTGCGGCAGCCACGACGAACACTCCGATGCCAATCACCCATCCCAGCGGAGAGGACCACCCAGAGGGGGTTTGGCCACCCTGTGTCGTCGGCGAGACTCCGGACGTCGGCATTCCGGCGCTCGTCTGAATGCCGGTGGGTTCCGAGCTTGGTGATGCCGTCGATGGTTCCGCGGAGGGTGCCGGGGCGGTCGTTGTGGCTTTCGGGTTCGGGTTGCGCATCACATCTGGCTCCTCATCCTGGCCAGACCAACTCGAGGCTGGGACGCTGGCCCAGTCTCCGCGTCCGTACGCGAACTGGAAAGCCCCGCCCTGCGGCTGCCCGTCGGAGCGATCGATCCGATACATCACGGTGAACGTGTCCTGCTTGAGCTCAGAAGTCAGCTGAGTCGTGACGTTGGTGCCTTCGACGATCAGCGGGCCAACTGCAACGTTCTCTCCCGAACTGCCGAGCACCAGGATCTTGGCCAAGCTGACGTCCACTTCGCGCTTGAAGACTAGGGTGACCCAGCCTGGGCGGGCGGACAGCTCAGCGTGTGGCTTCGGGTCGCTGGCAACGATCAGGGAGTCGGCAAATGCCGCAGGTGCGCTCGCAATCGCCACCAGTATTGCCATCGAGGCCGCGATGGCAACTCGAACTGCTCTCATGGAAGGCCTTCCCTTGGCCGACGCCAGACTCTTTGCTTACCCGACACGATGTGCCTGCCGGCGGTGGCACACAAGCATACAGCCGTCGGCGCTCTCCAAGCTCAACGAACGCCCTCTCGACTCACAAGAGGCGACCGCCAACGGGACCGCTTGCCTCCGCCTTGAAGCGCCCCTGGTTGGATTCCGTAGCCTGTGAGGCCCAAGGATGTCTTGTCATCCTGCCGAAGAAGATCGATCCTGAATTGATTTTCGGGCGGTACGTCTGGTCGCCGAGCGCCCGCAGGATTATGACCGATGAACGTCGCCGCTGTATCGATGGCCAAGCATCTCGGACTGGGTCATGAGCGGGGCGCCGTAGGGCGTTCCAGGCGCGGGTGGAGGGCCGCGATGGCGAAAGCGATAAGGCGTCTCATAATTGCGTGCTCCAATTACGGTTGGCCGCCACTGACTAGAGTGCTCGCGAGGCGGGCTTCAATGACGTGGCCGCCAGCAAGACGAGTGGGAGTCATCAGCAGAATGATCACGTGGATGAGAAGCGCGATTTGCCGCAGATTCTGGATCGGAATGATCACGGTTGTGATACTGAACTGCGGATGGGCTTCGTTGGCGCCCTCCGCCGCCGCGACTGAGACAGTCACCGGGGCCACTCCGAAAGTCTCTGACACCACGCCGGTCGTTGGCCAAGAACTCACGGCCATCCCCGGGGCGTGGGGCCCGGAACCGGTCAGCTTCTCCTACCAGTGGTTCAAGGGATCAACCGCCATCGGCGGGGCAACCTCGGCGACCTACACCGTGGGCTCCGAGGATGTGGGCGGAAAGCTGAAGGTGATGGTAATCGGGTCCAAGGACGGCTACACCTCGACCTCGAAGACGTCCAAATCGACGTCGGCGGTCGCCAAGGCAACCCTCGCACCCGCCGGGACGCCCACGGTCAGCGAGACCAGCCCCACCGTCGACCAGCTGATCAGGGCAACTCCGGGAACCTGGGGCCCCGGACCGGTCGAGTTCACCTACCAGTGGTCGACGGTGTCCGCGAGCGGGAAGGCGACCAAGATCTCGCGCGGAACAGAAGCGGAGTATCGGGTGCAGGGCACAGACGCGGGTTCCGGCCTCACGGTCACCGTCACCGGCTCCAAAGCCGGGTACGCCGCGAAGTCCACAACGTCCGCGGTGACCAGGGCCGTGGCGAAAGCCGTGTTCAGCGCCACACCGAAGCCCACGGTCGCGGGCACAGCGCGCGTGGGAATGGTGCTGACCGGCAAGGCCGGAACCTACGACCCGACCGCTGCCTATACCTATCGCTGGTATCGGGGAACCGGGGCGATTTCGGGCGCGACCAAAGTCGACTACATGGTCACAGCGGCGGATCTCGCCAAGCAGTTGACGTTCCAGGTTACTGCAGTGCGATCTGGATACGTGAGCGTCACCCAGGACTCCGACCCGACCGGCCTGGTGCAGGCCGGATTCAGCGCGCCGACACCGCTGGTCAATGACACGACGCCGCAGGTGGGCGAGGAGCTGTCGATCACGAACACGGGACTCTGGACGCCGGCGCCGGATCACTTCACCTATCAGTGGTTCCGGGGTTCCAGCGCGATGGCGGGTGCAACCTCTCCCACCTACCGCGTCGAGCCTGGCGATCTGTCGGCCAAGCTCAAGGTCACGGTGACTGCGGAGAAGGCCGACTTCGCTCCGGTGTCGACGACCTCGGCCTCGACATCAAAGGTCGCCAGCGGCACGTTCACCACCGTGCCGGTGCCGACCATCAGCGGCGAACCCGCCATCGGGAAGACCCTCACCGCGGATGAGGGCTCATGGACTCCGGTACCAGCGAGCTTCGAGTACCAGTGGTACCGATCCGGCAGCGCGATCAGTGGTGCGAAAGCGAGGACATACGTCGTGGCCGCCTCCGACGCCGGCAAGGCTCTGACGGTGAAGGTCACGGGCAAGAACAGCGGGTTCTCATCGGCGTCACAGACCTCTGTCGCCGTGACGCCGGGGGAAGGTCCGTCGAGCGACCTGCGCGTTGCCTCCTTCAATATCTCCGGCGCCAACAATGACCCGAAGGCCAGCGGGGATCAGCAGGTATGGGCTGATCGCCGCCCAGTCGTGGCCTCGCAGATCCTGGGGGAGAGCCTCGACGTAGTCGGTCTGCAGGAGGCTTACGAAGGCACCCTGCAATACACCAGCCTCAGGGACGCGCTCAACTCCGCCGGGCGGTCCTACGAGATCACAGAACTCGACCCGGGCGCCTCGAGGGCAACCCGAATCCTGTACAACAGCTCCACTCTCGAGATGCTGTCACAGGGAGAGTACGGATACACAAGCCAGGTGTCCGGCCGGACAACTCGCTACCTCGACTGGGCCAACTTCCGGCAGAAGTCGAGCGGGAAGGAGTTCCTGTTCGTCAATACGCACCTGAGCCCTGAGGATACGTCGGTCAAGACCCAGCAGTGGCGCGAACTCATCGTGAAGGTTCGTGAGCTGAACACAGCGGGTCGGCCGGTAGTCGCAGTGGGTGACTTCAATACGTCGAAGTTCATGGCCGGCGCTTCAGAGATGTTGCCGGCGATGAAGTCAGCCGGGTTCGGCGATGTGATGAACCAGGAGTACCAGGTGAATCCGCCCAAGAACGTTCGTGCGGAGCAGGTCATTAACGGCTGGATCAACTCGTTCAACGATTACCGTCGTGACATCACGCCCTACTCGTACTCGACCGCGCGGACCAAGGTGGGCAACGGTATCGACTGGGTGTTTGCTACCAACTCCTTGCGGGTCAAGCAGTGGAAGGTCGTGATCGACTTCGACCCGTCCAGCCTGCAAATCCGTGGCGTAATCCCGTCTGACCACAACATGATCAGCTCGGTGATTGTCCTCTGATCGCCGCCGGTCAGGGCAGGGTCGTGGTGGCCCGCAACAGATTGTGATCGGACGGGATCGTGCCGACGAAATAGCCGTGGGAGTCGACGTTGACCGAGGTCTCCCATTCGGGCACCCCGATTCCCTTCGACGTCCAGATGTAGTCGATGTAGGTACCGTTGAGATTGCTGGTGGCCGGAGCGAGCAGGCGGAAGCCGTTGAAGCTGGAGAAGTTGGTGCGAATCCGTTTCTCGACGATCGCTTCCGGGGCGCTCGTCGTCGATCGCTGCGTGTTTCCCAAGGGGTCGAAGTAGCCGGCCGCGGTCAGGACGTCGTAGGGACCGTTGCTCGGTGAGGTCCATTTGCTGGAGTTGAAGTCGCCGACGATGAAGGTGGGCAGGCCCTGGTTCTGCTTCTTCACCACGGCGGCGACCTCCTGGGTCTGCTTGATCCGCAGCGCGTAGTACGTGCCCGCCGCGTCGACCGCATGCTCCAGGTGGGTGTCGGCGAAGAAGAACCGCTTGCCCGAGGACTTCTGCTCGAGGATCGCCCACGCAACGTACCGATCGTTGTCGCTGGCCTTCAGCTCCGAGAGCCGCGTCGAACCTTCATCGATCAGCGTGAGGGCGGAACTGTCGTAGACGATCTTGGTGCCCTGCGACGCACCCTGGTCCTTGTACACGCACTTGGAAGGCGTGGTGGACTTCACGCAGTTGTTGCGCGCGGGATTGGTGAGTTTGTAGGGGCTGCCCAGCCGTTTCACGAGGTCCTCGAACTGGGACTGGTTGACCGATTTGCCTGAGCTGTCCTTCAGCCATGCCTGGCCGGCCTCCTGGAACCCGACCACGTCGAGGTTCTGGGCCAGGACCGTCTTCACGACGCTGTCGCGGCGCTCGTACCAGGTGCCCTCGTTCGCCGCGCCGGCATAGCAGTTGGCGCACTTGATGTTGTACGAACCGACCCGCAGGGTGGATGGGACGGAGGCGGTCGTCTTGGCCGAGATCACGGTGCTGTAGGCGCTGCGCGCCGACCGGCCGTCCCCGCTCAGGGCGATCACCCGCACCTTGAGGTGATAAGTGGTGGCAGCGCTCAGCCCGGTCAGGGTCGCGCTGGTCGCTGTCGTGACGATCGAACTGGCGCCGTCCAGCGACGAGTTGTCGGCGTACACCACCTCGTAAGTCAGGTCCTGGCCCCGTCCGGCCCAGTCCACCGACAGCTGGTTGGAGCCTTTGGCTGTGACGGTCAACCCCGTCACGGGCAGGTAGCTGGACGAAGCGCTGCTCGCCGTGGCAGCGGTGATCGCTGCCGAGTACGGGCTGAGGTTGTCGCCATCGGGGGAGATCACCCGAACCTTGAAATAGTAGTCCTGCCCGGAACTCAGCCCGGGGATCTCGGCGACGGTGCCGTCGGAGACCCGCACGTACGTGGCGCCGCTCATCGACGACGACGACGAATACTGAATGCGGTACGCCTGCGCGCCGGACACCTTCGTCCAGGCCAGGGCAACGGCGGTGCGCGCCGCGGCGGTGACCCGGAGGCCGGAGGGTGCATCAAAAGTGGTGCTGGCCTCCGGCATGGCTGCGGACGCGGCCGTGGTCGCGGAGATGTGGGGTGAGTAGCTGCTCAGGTTGACGCCGTCGGCATCGATCACCCTGACCTTCAGGTAGTACTTCTGGCGAGGGTCGAGGCCGGTGAGCGTGAGCTTGGGAGCGGTCGTCCGGACGTATTTCGCCGAGCTGAAGGACGACGACTTCGACCAGCTGACCCGGTACCGGATTCCCGTTCCTCGGCTCGCCCAGGTCAGCGAGATCTCCTCGGCGGTGGTCTTGGTGGCCGTCAGGTCCCCGGGGCTGAGGTGGGTGTAGGTCTTCGAGGTCGCCAGGGCGATCGCCGGGGAGTAGGCGGAAAGGTTGTCGCCGTCGGAGTTGATGGCGCGCACTTTGACGTAATAGGTCGTGTTCGGGGTCAGGCCGTCGATCTCGCCGCTGGTCTTGGCGAACCGGACGTACTTGGCGCCGCTCATCGAGGAATTCTGGGCGTATTGGACGCGGTACCTGCCCACTCCCGCGACGGCGTTCCAGCTGAGCGCCGCGGCGGTCCGGCTCACGCCCACCACCTTCAGCCCGCTCGGCGGTGATGTCGCCGCGCGGGCCGTTGCGACCGGCGCGAGCGGGATCAGCAGAAGGGCGAGAGCGAATGCCACGATGGTCGTGCGAGTCTTGGTCGGCACCGCTTACTCCAATGGTCAGTGCACCTGTCCGGGTTTGCGACCCTACCCAGGCCGCATTCGGGGAGGCCAACCTCGCCGGCAGAACCCTCAAGTCGGGCTGAAGGAACCCGCAGTGGGGATTCGGCAGCGGTCAGGGGAGCCAGACGGTGGCGCGGATCATGTTGTGGTCCGACGGAATCCGGCCCACGAAGTGCCCTGAGCTGTCCACGTTCACGACCACTTCGTACTCGCTGACCCGCATCTTGGTGAGGAAGATGAAGTCGAGCTGGGTGCCGTTGGTGTAGGAGAATCGGGGCGCACTGCGGGCGTACTCGTTGTAGGTGGAGTAGTTGGTGTGGATCCGCTTCTCCACGAACGCACTCGCCGATGCGGAGTGGCTGCGCCGGGTGTTGCCCAGAGGGTCGAGCAGGCCACTACCGACGAAGATGGAATACGGCTGGTACCCGCCGGACGACATCCACTTGTGGATGTTCATGTCGCCCACGAGCACGATCGGCAGGTCCTTTGTTGCGGCGACGCTCTTCAGCGCGCTGATCACGGCCCGGGTCTGCCGCTCGCGTAGGGAGTTGAACTGCTTGCCCGGTTCCAGGTGGGTGTCGCCGAACACGAACAGCTTGCCGGTCGACTTCTGCCTGAGGATGGCCCAGGCGAGGTAGCGCGAGACGTTGGCGCCGGAGGCGGTCGGCAGCTTGACCGCGCCGTGCTTGACCAGTTCCAGCGTCGAGGTGTTGTAGACGATGCGGTTGTCCACCCCGGCGCCGCCGCCGATGTCGTGGCGGTTGGTCACCGCGTACGGCGCACCGAGGCCGTTGACCAGATCCTGGAACTGGGACACCGAGCGGCCATGCATGCGTCCCTGGGACGCCTCCTGCAGGCCCACCACATCGGGCATCTGGCCGCGGATCGTCGAGACGACGGCGGGCTTTCGCGTGGACCAGGACGCCTCGGAGGCCTTCGCGCAGCTATTGCACTTGATGTTGAAGCTGGCCACGGTAAGCGGCAGCTCGTCGGGCGTCTGGGACGTCACCGGGTCAGACCACGCCGTGACCGGCTCGCCGTCCGAGTCGAGAGCCCGGGCACTCAGGTAGTACTTCGTAGTTCGTTTGAGATCGTCGAAAGTCGTCGTCCGCTCATCGGTCTTCGAGACCGTGGACAGGTTCGATGGGTCCTTGCCCAGGGCCACTTCGTAGGTGAGGTCCTCCCCGACCGAGGTCCAGCCGGCGGTGATCGAGGTGCTGGTGGCGCTGGACGCGGTCAGCACCGGCGGAGCGATCGGGTAGGGCTGCTCGGCGGTGGTGAAGGCCACGGCCGGGCCCCATGCGCCGACGGCAGCGGCGTCCGGATCCCAGGTCGCTACCCGGACGGAGTAGGTGGTCTCGGGCCTCAGCCCGGTGACGACGGAGACGGTGTCCTCGGTGACGAGCTGGCTCGGGGCTGCGAAGGCCGAGGCGGCGTCCCACTGCAGCAGATAGCTGGCGCCTTCGACGCCGGCCGACCACGCCACGATCGCCATGGTCGCCCGTTGGCTGACCGTCAGGCCGGTGGGGGGCGCGCCGGGAGCGGTGTCCGCGGCGGCCGGTGCGGTGGGGGACCCACTCAGCACGGCGAGCAGGATGACGAGCAGGGCGATCACGCGAGTCGACCGGCCCCGATTCGTGCGCAAATCTCCCTCATTCATGCTGCGTGCTTGCCGCTGCGTCGCAGCCGATGCTCCGTCGCTGCAGACCGGGAGAATCTACCATGCCGAACCGGGCGGCGGCGGCCCGCGAAGGCCGACGGAAGGCAGGTTCGACCCTCGGACCCGTGCCCCCCGAGGACGGGTGGGGCCGTGGTCAGGGATACCCCGCTGGGCATGCCAGAATTGCGGCCATGCTGTCGTTGCCGTCCCTGCTGAGCGAGCGTGTCCGATCCGTGGCCGGAGTGGACCCGGAATTGCGTCCGGCGACTCGTCCGCAGTTCGGCCATTACCAGACCAACGTGGCGCTGCGGCTCGCGAACGCCGAAGGGCGTCCGCCCCGTGAGGTCGCGGCCCGGCTGGTCGAGCAGATCGACCTGGCCGACGTGTGCGAGCCGTTGGAGGTGGCCGGTCCCGGCTTCATCAACCTCCGCATCCGGGCCGACGTGCTGGCCCGGGTGGCCAGCGACGTCCTGGCCGACGATCGCGCCGGAATCAGCGTCGCCGAGCACCCCCAGCGGGTGGTGGTCGACTACTCGGCGCCGAACGCCGCGAAACAGATGCACGTCGGGCACCTGCGCTCGACGATCATCGGTGACTGCTTCACCCGGGTGCTGCGCGCAGCGGGCCACACCGTCATCCCGCAGAACCATCTCGGCGACTGGGGCCGGCAGTTCGGGATGATGGTCGAGCAGTTGCTGGACGAAGGCGGCGACGCGGCCGACCTCGACCTTCCGGGCGCCGAAGCGCTGTACCAGCGCGCGAACACGCACCTGAACGAGTCCCCCGAGTTCGCCGACCGGGCCCGGGAACGGGTGGTCGCTCTGCAGGCCGGGGACCCGTTGACCGCCCAGCTCTGGCGGCAGATCATCGACATCTCGCTGGCCGGGTTCAACGCCACCTACCGGCGGATGAACGTGCTGCTCACCGACGCCGACCTGGCGGGCGAGTCGATGTACAACGCCGACCTCCCGGTGGTGGCCGCCGACCTGGAAGAACGCGGCATCGCCGTGGTCGACGACGGCGCGCTGGTGGTGTTCGTGGACGGCTTCGCGGCGCCCGCGATGATCCGCAACTCCCAGGGTGGCTACGGCTACGACTGCACCGACCTGGCGGCGGTCCGGCACCGGGTCGGGACGCTGGGAGCCGATCGGCTGATCTACGTGGTGGGATCGCCGCAGCAGCATCACTTCGACCTGGTCTTCGCGGTCTCTCGCAAGGCCGGGTACCTGCCGCCCGGGGTGTCGGCGGAATTCGTCGGGTTCGGCCAGGTGCTGGGGGCCGACGGCAAGAAGTTCTCCACCCGGGAGGGCACCGCGGTCACGCTGGACAGCCTGCTGGACGCCGCCGAGGAACAGGCGGCGCCCGCCATCGCGCTCGCGGCCATCAAGTACGCCGACCTGTCCAGCGGGCTCCAGAAGGACTACACCTTCGACATCGAGCGGATGGTGGCCACCACCGGCGACACCGGACCGTACCTTCAGTACGCCCACGCCAGAGTGAACCAGATCCTGCGCAAGGCGGCCGCGGAAGACGTGGGCTTCGGCGGAATCACCGTGCTCACCGAGCCCGCTGAACATCAGTTGGCGCTGCTGCTCAGCCGCTTCGGTGAGGTGGTCGCGTCCGTCGCTGAGACCCTGCAGCCACACCGGCTGTGCGGCTACCTCTACGAGCTCGCCGGCGCGCTCAGCTCCTTCTACGAGCAATGCCCGGTGCTGAAGAGCGAAGGCGAGGTGCGGTCGTCCCGGCTGGCACTGTGCGCGGCCACCAAGAAGGTGCTCTCCACCGGGCTGGACCTGCTGGGCATCGAGGCGCCCGAACGGATGTAGCTCGCCCGGTCGCGAACGCCCGAGGCGAGTGCGGACGAGCGTCAGAGCCGGGCAGGCGAATCAGGCAAACGGGTCGGGGTGCATCTGTTTGTCGACGGCCAGCCAGGCGGCACCGATGATGCCGGCGCGGTTGCGCAACTCTGCGGGCACCATCGGGGTCTTGAGGTTCAGCTTGGGAATGAACTTGTCCGAGTTCTTGGAGATGCCGCCGCCGACCACGAACAGATCCGGCCAGAACAACGCCTCCACCCGCTCGTAGTAGCGCTGCAGCCGTGGGATGTACTCGGCGTAGGTCAGCCCGAGGTTGGTACGCACGGACGCGGCCGCCTGGGTCTCAGCGTCGCGGCCGTCGATCTCCAGGTGCCCCAGTTCGGTGTTGGGCACCAGGACGCCGCGGTGCAGGAGAGCGCTGCCGATGCCGGTGCCGAGTGTCGTCATCAGGACGAGCCCGTCATTGCCCTTGGCCGCACCGAACTTGACCTCCGCCACGCCGGCCGCGTCCGCGTCGTTGACCAGCACCACGTCCCGACCGAGCCGTTCGGCGAAGAGCGCCTCGGCCTTCGCGTCGATCCAGGACGGATCGATGTTGGCCGCGGACCGGGTGACGCCGTGGGTGACCACCGCGGGGATGGTGATCCCGATCGGTCCCGAACCCATCTCGGACGAGAACTCGGACACGATCTCGGCGACCACGTCGGCCACGTTCGACGGCGTGGAAGCGGCGGGAGTGGGGATCCGGAGCCGCTGTGTGGCGAAGTCGCCGGCAGCCAGGTCGACCAGCGCGCCTTTGATCCCGGAGCCGCCGATGTCGATGCCCAGCACGAATTCGTTCTGCATACCGCCACCCTAGCCAGGACGGGGCCCGACGGATGCGATTGCGAGTTGACTCACGCTGAATGCCCGCGTGGGTGGGGTCGTTGACTCATCTGAAGATGCCCGCGTGGGTCAGGCTGCGGGGATGGGGTTGACGATGGGGCAGCGGAAGGCGGTTCTGGCGAGTCAGGTCAGGGCTTGGCCGAAGGCTACGAAGCGAGAGAAGTCAGCGATCCTGGATCATTTGGTGGCGGTCAATGGCTGGCATCGTGACCATGCCCGCAAGATGATCCGACGCGCTGTCGCCGGGCAGGATGTGAACCGTCCGCGGAAGCCGCGTGAGCCGGTGTTCACCTACGGTCCGGAGGTGATCGATGCGCTGGTGGTGTGCTGGGCGGTGCTGGACGGGCCGGCGGGCAAGATCCTGCAGCCAGCGTTGCCGGCGCTGATCGACCGGCTGGTCGCCTGCGGTGAACTGGACGCGCCCGCCGACGTGCTGGCCGGGTTGGGGGCGATGTCGCCGGCGACGATCGACCGGCGGCTGCGGCCCTACCGGATCGGGCTGGTCGGGGAGTTGAAAGGCAGGTCTTTGACCCGTCCCGGTAGCCTGTTGAAGTCTTCGATCCCGCTGAAGACCTGGCACGAGTGGGACGACACCCAGCCGGGATTCATCGAGATCGACCTGGTCGGTCATGACGGCGGCGACAACAACGGCGCGTTCCACTACTCCTTGGATGCGGTCGATGTGGCGACCGGCTGGACCGAGACCATCACAGTGAGGTCCAAAGGTGAACGGATCGTCGCCGAAGGGCTGGAACAACTGGTGTTGCGGTTCCCGTTCGCGATCCTGGGCATCCACTCCGACAACGGCAGCGAGTTCATCAACCACCACCTGCTGCGCTGGTGCACCGCCCGGAAGATCACGTTCACCCGCGGCCGACCGAACCACTCCAACGACCAGGCCCACATCGAGCAGAAGAACTGGACCCGGGTCCGCCGCCACGTCGGCTACTACCGCTACGACACCCCCCGCGAACTCGACCTGCTCAACCAGCTATGGCCGATCGCCGCCGAACTGACCAACCTGTTCACCCCACAACAGAAACTGGTCAAGAAGACCCGCTCCGGCGCGAAGGTCACCAAAACCTACGACACCGCCACCACCCCGGCCGCCCGCCTCTCACGCGACCACCCCGACCAAATCGACCCCGTCGATCAGCGAGACCTCGAACAGCGACTCGCAACCGCCAACCCGGCCCAGCTCCGCCGCGACATCGACCTGATCCAACGCAACCTTCTCGAACTCGCCCGCCGCCGCGGCACCGTCCTCAAAGCCGCCAAACGCAACCACGTCTATCTATCCCGAGCCAAGATCACGCGGGCAAAACCAGATGAGTCAACGACTCAGCCCAAGCGGGCATCTTGACATGAGTCACCGGGGATTGGCGGGTTCGGCCCGGTGGCTCTGGTGGCCGGTGGGGCCACGGCTCACCAGTGGGCCGTAGACTGCCGCCTCGTGACGACCTGGTTGGTGACCGGCGGAGCCGGCTATATCGGAGCCCATGTGGTGCGGGCCCTGCAGCAGCGCGACCTGACGCCGGTGGTGCTGGACGATTTGTCCTCGGGACTGGCCGGCTTCGTGCCCGACGGCGTCCCGTTCGTCCGGGCGAGCATCCTCGACACCGACACGGTGACCGCCGTTCTGGGCGATCACGGGTGCGCCGGGGTGATCCACGTGGCCGGTTTCAAGTACGCCGGCGTGTCGGTGCAGCGACCCCTGCACACCTACGCCCAGAACGTGACCGGCACCGCCAGCGTGCTGGCGGCGATGGAGACGGCAGGGGTACCCCACATCGTGTTCTCGTCCTCGGCCGCGGTCTTCGGCACGCCGTCGACCGAGCTGGTCACGGAGGATTCTCCGCGCAGTCCCGAATCGCCGTACGGGGAGTCGAAGCTGGTCGGCGAATGGCTGATCAACGATGTCGCCCGTGCCCGGGAGGGATTCCGCGGGCTGAGCCTGCGCTACTTCAACGTGGTCGGGTCGGGCACCGATGAGGTGTACGACGCCAGCCCGCACAACCTGTTCCCGCTGGTGCTGGAGGCGTTGCTGGCGGGCCGGACGCCACGGATCAACGGCGACGACTATCCGACCCCGGACGGCACGTGCGTGCGCGACTACGTGCATGTCGCCGATCTCGCCCATTCCCACGTGGCGGCCGCCCTGGCTCTCAGCGAGGGCCGCGTGCTGCTGCCGGCCTACAACCTGGGCAGCGGGGACGGACTCAGCGTCCGGCAGATCATGGACGCGATGGCGCGGGTCACCGGGGTGGAGTTCACCCCCGAGATCGCGCCCCGCCGTCCCGGCGACCCGGCCCGGATCGTCGCCGACGGGACCGCCGCCGCCACCGACCTGGAGTGGCGGATGAGCTATTCGGTCGACGAGATGGTGGCCTCGGCCTGGTCGGCGCGGAAGGCGTCCGGCCCCGCCGCCGCCTGAGCGGCGTCCGGCTCGGAGAGGTCCACCGTTGGCAGGTGGTGCACGAGCAACAGCAACTGGTTTTGCTGGGCGAGCACGTTCTCGGCGTCCAGACCCACCGCGCCGGCGGCGATCCGCATGCCGGCGGTGTGGAACGCCAGGTTGGCCAGCCCCAACCGGCGCGACAACACTCCCTGGCTGACCTGCAACGACTGGGTGCGGGCATGGGGCACCAGCTGCCAGCGCCGGACCAGCCACCCGTGGCGTGACACCACCAGCCGATCGTCGTAGCCGAAGCGAAGGAACGGCTGGGCGAACGGGTGCAGCCAGCGGGCGCGCGGCGGCGTCCGGTGCAGGGCGACGGCCTCGAAGTCGGCCTTCGGCCAGATCGCGGCGAGCGCGACCCGCACCTGGTCAAGGGAGCCGGCCGGCAGCAGGATGGTGGAGACCCCGGAGGTGTTCTCGTCGTCGGTGATCCCGCCCCACCCGATCACTTCGATGTCGACCCGGTACAGGCCCAGCCGACGCCACACCGGTGACTGACTCAGTTGGACGGCCTGGATCCGCCGCGGCGGCAGCGACTGGCTGGTCAGGCTGGTCAGCCCTCGTGAGATCCGTAGGCCGTGCGGACGCCGAGACAGGGTGTAGTTGAACTGGCCGGTGACCCGGCGAGTGACGAAGCCGACCAGGCTGCTGCCCATCGACACGGCGAGGCCGAGAGCCAGCCACGGCTGCTCCCAGACGACGAGGGCGGCGACGGCCGCGAGGCCGCCGACGATGATCCAGGCGAACTCGTGGGACGTGACGGCGGCGAGGAGCAGGGTCGCAGGAGCGACGCGGATCAACACCTCGTCCTGGGAGTTGAGGTCGGCCAGCACGGAGTCGGCGCGGGCGTGGGGGGCGAGTTCTGCCTGGTGGCCTCGTGCGCGGGCGAGCAGGTAGTCGCGCAGCGCGTAGGCCCGGGACAGCTGGAGGTAGCGCAGCTTGATCGGGTCGGACGAACCGATGTCGATCTGGAGTTCCGCCAGGCCGAACATGCGCGCCGCAAACGGCTGGACGACGTCGATCGATTGCACCTTGTCGAAGGCGATCCGGGTGGAGCGGCGGAAGATGGCGCCCATGTCGACGCGCAGGACGTCAGCGTCCACGACGAATCGAGTGAACCGCCACGAGATGAAGCCCGCCGCTCCGGACACCGCGGCGGTAGCGCCGAAGGCGATCAAGATCCATTCCAGCGGCGGCAGCGGACGCGGTTCGCCGCCGGTCGGCAGGTACTCGCGGCCGACGCCGATCACCAGCGCCAGGAGCACGATCCAGCCTCGGATGAACGGCGTCAGCGGATGCGGGCGCTCCGTCCGCTGCTCAGCGGGAGCGACGCTCGTCGTCGTCGGGCCTGGGAGATGCGGAGGCACGTCCACCGGTGGGGGTGCTGACGGTGGGGGTGCCGACGGTGGGGGTGCCGAGGGTGGCGGTGCTGACGGTGGGGGTGCTGACGGTGGGGGTGCGGACGGTGGGGGTGCCGACGGTGGGGGTGCCGAGGATGGCGGCCGGGGGTCGGCGTCCGGCAGCGTCATAGCGGGAGGGCCTGAGCCTCACCGGCGGCGATCAGCCGGTCGCGCAAGGCGGCGGCGTCGGGCTGGTTGAGGCCGGGAATGGCACCGTTGGACGCCATGCTGGCCGTGACCAGTTCAACCCTGGCCAGGCCCCAGGCCCGGTCGAGGGGACCGGATTCGACGTTCACCGACAGCATCCGTCCGTAGGGAACGGCGGTCAGCTCCTTGTGCCACAACCCTCTGGTGATCAACAGGTCTGCGTCGCGTTCGGCGTATCCGAAAGCGCGGACCCACCGCCCGGCGCGGGCGACCCGCCAGGCGGTCCAGAACAGACCGGCAGCCGCCACCCCGCCCGCCCACCACCAGTTCAGGAAGAAGCCGCTGAGCAACGCGGCCACGATCGTGACGACCGCGTTGGGCACCAGGGCGCCCAGGCGGCGAGCGGCGACGTAGCGCTGGGGCAGGCGCTGCCAGGCGGCGGCCGGGGCGAACAGCTCGGTCATGGGTCGAATCTAGCCGCGTTCCTTGCGGACCTTCGGGTTGCGGATGTCGACGCCGCCGAAGCCGACGAACCCCTTCACCACGATCCGCGGGGCGGACGGGTCGGGCGGCGCCAGCTTGCCCACCTCGCTGCCCCCGAACACGGCGATCACCTGGTTGTCGACGTCCGTGCCGGGCGGAACGGTGAGGTTGATGCCACCGAACAGGCAGAAGACGTTGAACACGAGCTCGCGGGATTCGAACGTTGCCTGGGTCAGGTCGAGCTCGGCGCCTCCGAACATGGTCAGCACCGAGGTGTTGCGGCGCACTCGCCAGCTGTGTTTGCGCGACGCGCTGCCGAAGATCGCGACCACCTGGTCGGCCTCGCTGCGGGCGTCGGATTCGTCGTAGTTGACGATGGGCGGGGCGGCGGGGCCGGTCGGGCTGACCAGGTCGCGCGTGAGGGGGACGAGGTCGTCGAAGGTCTCGGCCAACCTGGCCGCCCCTACCCGTTGGTCACGCTCGGCCGCGCTGATTCGACCTTCGGCGTGGGCGGTGACGAGCAGGGTGACCACATGCTCGCGGTCGGCGTCCGACGCCACCAGGTCACCGCCCGCTGCCGGGCCCACGTCGGTCGGTTCCACAGGATCGCTCATGATCACGAACCTAGGCCCGCGACCGTCCCGAGGGGAACGGGGAGGCGTCGAGTTGGGGGAGTGTTCCGGGCCAACCCTGGTGAGCCTGACCCGGGCGCCGAACCGGAGCCCAGGAGTCTCCCGGAGGCGCTCGAACGGCTATCGTCTGCGTATGGTGCGGATGCTGATCAGGGCGGTCATCTTCTTCGGAGCGGCGGCCGTCGGACTGGCTCTCGCCGCGTGGTGGGTCCCCGGCGTCCGAATCAGCGTGCCGGGGTTCCTGGTGGCAGTACTCGTGTTCACCGTCGTCCAGAGCCTGCTGACGCCGATCGCGATGAAGATCGCTCACCGTTACTCCCCGACGCTGGTCGGTGGGATGGGTTTGGTCTCGACCGCGCTGGCGTTGTGGGTGGCGAGTTCGTTCCAGGGCGGAGTCATTCTTGAGACGCCGCAGGCCTGGCTGCTGGGCACGCTCGTGGTGTGGCTGGTGACGGCCCTGGGCTGGTGGCTGCTGCCGCTGTGGCTGCTGAAAGAGAAGGCGACCGGGCGACGCTCCGGTTGAGGCCCGCGTCCTCCTCGGGTGGGCTCAGGCGGCGATCAGGCCCTGCGCCCGCGCGATGCTGACGGCCACCAGGCGGTCGTGCACGCCGAGCTTGGTGTACACGTTGCTGAGGTGTTTGTGCACCGTCCGGGGCGAGAGGCCCAGACGCACGGCGATGGTGCGGGCCAGGAGTCCTTCGGAGAGGAGTTGCAGCACCTCGACCTCGCGGGCGGTGAGATTGAGGGCGGCGGCGGCGTCCGAGGCGGTCCGGGCGTGGGCGGCGCGCTGGCAGGCGTCCGCGACGTGGGGGATCAGCAGCTTCAGCGGGGCAGCGGCTTCGGACAGCAGGGCCCGCGCCTCGACGCTGAAGCCGTGTCGTCGCGCAACCGCGACGACACGCTCTCGCTCCAGGTTGAGGGTGTGGTCGCCGAGTTCGGGACCCAGCGTGATCACTTCGCCCAGCACGGGGTGCTGGCCGGTGCGCAGGGGCCCCTCCGGACGCCGTCCGCCGTGGATGGCCGCGTCGGCGAGGGCCGACGCGTTGCGCTGGTCGGGCCAGCTGGCGTGGACGCGCAGCCGGCGGCCCAGATCCATCCCGATGAGCACAGCGGTGTCGGCGGCCACCGCCCTCGCGAGGGTGCTGCACACCAAGTGCTCGGCCTGTTCCCCATCCTCGATGACAGCCATGGCTTGGGTCATCAACTCGACGATGCTGATCGCCCGGTCTTCTCTGCTCACCCGCCCTTGCTCCCCTAAACACGTCGTCACCAGCAAGTGGTCAGCTGGAGATGGTCACCAGCAGTCTGGCAGACGTTCGCCCTTCATAAGTGGGGATCCCGCCTTTGACCGGGCGCGTTGGTCAGGTGCTCCTGCGATCGTGGTGATGTGCGATCCCGGTGACTCATGTCAAGATGCCCGCTTGGGCTGAGTCGTTGACTCATCTGGTTTTGCCCGCGTGATCTTGGCTCGGGATAGATAGACGTGGTTGCGTTTGGCGGCTTTGAGGACGGTGCCGCGGCGGCGGGCGAGTTCGAGAAGGTTGCGTTGGATCAGGTCGATGTCGCGGCGGAGCTGGGCCGGGTTGGCGGTTGCGAGTCGCTGTTCGAGGTCTCGCTGATCGACGGGGTCGATTTGGTCGGGGTGGTCGCGTGAGAGGCGGGCGGCCGGGGTGGTGGCGGTGTCGTAGGTTTTGGTGACCTTCGCGCCGGAGCGGGTCTTCTTGACCAGTTTCTGTTGTGGGGTGAACAGGTTGGTCAGTTCGGCGGCGATCGGCCATAGCTGGTTGAGCAGGTCGAGTTCGCGGGGGGTGTCGTAGCGGTAGTAGCCGACGTGGCGGCGGACCCGGGTCCAGTTCTTCTGCTCGATGTGGGCCTGGTCGTTGGAGTGGTTCGGTCGGCCGCGGGTGAACGTGATCTTCCGGGCGGTGCACCAGCGCAGCAGGTGGTGGTTGATGAACTCGCTGCCGTTGTCGGAGTGGATGCCCAGGATCGCGAACGGGAACCGCAACACCAGTTGTTCCAGCCCTTCGGCGACGATCCGTTCACCTTTGGACCTCACTGTGATGGTCTCGGTCCAGCCGGTCGCCACATCGACCGCATCCAAGGAGTAGTGGAACGCGCCGTTGTTGTCGCCGCCGTCATGACCGACCAGGTCGATCTCGATGAATCCCGGCTGGGTGTCGTCCCACTCGTGCCAGGTCTTCAGCGGGATCGAAGACTTCAACAGGCTACCGGGACGGGTCAAAGACCTGCCTTTCAACTCCCCGACCAGCCCGATCCGGTAGGGCCGCAGCCGCCGGTCGATCGTCGCCGGCGACATCGCCCCCAACCCGGCCAGCACGTCGGCGGGCGCGTCCAGTTCACCGCAGGCGACCAGCCGGTCGATCAGCGCCGGCAACGCTGGCTGCAGGATCTTGCCCGCCGGCCCGTCCAGCACCACCCAGCACACCACCAGCGCATCGATCACCTCCGGACCGTAGGTGAACACCGGCTCACGCGGCTTCCGCGGACGGTTCACATCCTGCCCGGCGACAGCGCGTCGGATCATCTTGCGGGCATGGTCACGATGCCAGCCATTGACCGCCACCAAATGATCCAGGATCGCTGACTTCTCTCGCTTCGTAGCCTTCGGCCAAGCCCTGACCTGACTCGCCAGAACCGCCTTCCGCTGCCCCATCGTCAACCCCATCCCCGCAGCCTGACCCACGCGGGCATCTTCAGATGAGTCAACGACCCCACCCACGCGGGCATTCAGCGTGAGTCAACTCGGCGATCGTCTTGCCTCACGTCAAGTTGATCGCGAAGTCTGAGCGCGTGCCTCACGTGTTTTGATCGCGAGATCGGGTGCTGGCGGTGGTGGTTCGGTCGCGTGCGGAGTCTATGAGTCGGTCTTGGATGGTGTTGATCTTGCGGGTGACCGCAGCGGGGTTCAGGTCGTGGTGGATGGTGGCGAGTCGGTCGGCTTTCGGGCCGGTGATGGCGCCGGTGGCGAGTAGTCGCGTGTATGGGGTGGCGGGCTTGTCGTAGATCCGTTTCTTGCGACCGGATCGGGTTTCGGTCCAGCCGGTCGCTTTCACGCAGGGCAGCAGGTGGTTCTTGCGTGCCATGACCTGGGTCCAGAGTAGGTTCAGCTCGTCGAGTTCGGCTTGGGTTTCGTAGCGGTAGCGGAAGGCGTGGCGACGGACCCAGTCGCTGTTGCGTTGCTCGACGTGGGCGTTGTCGTTGTGCTCGTAGGGTCGGGATCTGGTGATCGTGGGGATGCCGTGGTCGTCGCACCAGCCGATCAGGCTCCAGTTCAGGAACTCGCTGCCGTTGTCGAAATCGACCCCGAGGAGTGGGATCGGATAGCTGGCAAGGATCCAGTCCATGCCGGCTTTCATGTGGATGAACGCTTTGTTCTTCACTGTTCGCATGACGCCCCAGCCGAGGTAGGGGTCGGTGGCGTTGATCGTGACCAGATAGTCGCCCTCGTTACGGTGCCCGCAGTGGGCGACGGTGTCGATCTCCAGATAGCCCGGCACAGCGGGGAAGCCGTCCATCGCGGTGCGCAGCGGGATCGAGGCGCGCAGGATCGTGCCTGGCCGGGTCGTCGACTTCGCTTCGGGGTAGCGGGCGGCCTTGACTGGTTTCAAGTAGCGGTCGATCGTAGCTGGGGACATCGCGCGGACCTCGGCGAGCGTTTCGTCGCTGATCCGGTCGGCGACCTTACCGAGTTCGTGGAACCTGAGCAGCCGTTCCAGGGTGTCGTCCATGACCGGCGCGAGGTACTTCCCGCACGGTTCACCAGCCAACGTCCAGGTCTCGGTGAGCAACTTCAACGAGTCGTAGGAGTACTTCCTGGGACGGGGCTTGCGCCGCTGCTGATCGGCGCGCCCTTTCCGTTTCGCGGCTTCCCTGATCGCCCTGCGGGCGTTCACCCTGGACCAGCCCGTGGTGTCACACAGCTGGTCCAGCATCACCCCTTTGGTCTTCTTGTCCGCACGCGCGTAGTCCCGCGCATAAGCCTTGGTCAGATCCCGCCTGGTGGCCATCGACAGCTCCCTCACGAACGTTGAGCGAACCGACCCACCGACCCCACCACCGGCCACGACACGCACCCTCGCGTTTCGCGATCATCGGCATCTGAGGCAAGCGCTCCGTTTCGCGATCATCTTTCGTGAGTCAAGTCGGCGATGTGCGACGCCGACGGCGTCCGGCTAGACTTCTCGACGCGGTCGGGAACTTGACTGCACGCGGATGTAGTTCAATGGTAGAACATCAGCTTCCCAAGCTGACAGTGCGGGTTCGATTCCCGTCATCCGCTCTACGTAAAAGGCCTTGCCAGAGGCATGTTCCGAAATCGAACAGGTGCCGATTCCTCGACCGTGTTACCTGAAATTGTTACCTGCTCAGGTCACATTCGAAGCAACACGGTCGCATCGGCCGCGCGGCGTCGAGCCGCGCAAACACCGTCTGGCTAGGTGAGTTGCTGGCGGAGGATAGTCTCACTTGAAAGCGGAACATCGCAAATTCGAGCTGACAGTGCGGGTTCGATTCCTGTCATCCTCTCCACGTAAAAGGCCTTGTCAAAGGCATGTTCGAAGTGGAGCACACTCTCTGGGCAACCTTGTTGCTTGAGGGCTGTTGCCTCAACAGGTCACGCTCGAGGTGTCGCGGTCGGGCCGGCGGCAGGGCGTCGGTGGGGGCAAATGTCGCCTGGCAAAGCCGAACGCCTCTGTAGCCCGCTCCTGGAGGGGTTGGGACCTCCTCTCCATGCCCTGGATCGACACAGTGAGGCGAGTGGTGGCGTCCGAACGACCGGATCTGCCGATGACAGCGCTTCCATTGTCGGTTGACCGCGACGTTGATCGCCCCGGTGCCGGGTGTGTCCCAGGGCGGCGTGCGACGCGTCGGTCACCGGTGTCCGATGGTCCTGACTCAACCCCTGAGCCCGCAAGTATGCTCATCGGTCGTGATTGAAGTGGCCGTTGCATCCGCGGGTTCGCTGACGCGAGACGAGCTGGTGTCGCTGTATGCAGCGGTCGGCTGGACCGCCTACACGCAGGATCCGGACCGGCTGCTACGGGCCGTGTCGGCCTCTCACCGTGTCGTCACGGCACGCCAAGATGGTCGGCTCGTCGGGCTCGCTCGAACCCTTTCCGACGGCGAGACGATCGCGTACCTGCAGGACATCTTGGTCGATCCCCAGGTGCAGCGAGCCGGAGTTGGGCGCCGGCTGGCGCAGGTGCTGTTCGACGCCTACGGACGGGTCCGCCAGCATGTCCTTCTGACCGATGCTCACCCGGGTCAGCGGGCCTTCTATGAAGACCTCGGCTTCACCGAGGTCCACGAACACACCCCGCAACTGCGCGCGTTCGTCCGACTGGGCTAACGCCGGCCGCGATCCGACGACATCCTTTTCTGCCGCGAGTTCGGCGGTCAATGGGTGCGGTAGATGTCGGCCCGGTGGTCGATGGCCATGATCGTGACGACGTCGGAGATGCGGTACACGATGCGGAAGTCTCCGCGTCGCGCGTTGTGCAGGCCTTCGAGTTCGCGACGCAGCGGCTTGCCGACCCGGTGCGGGTTCTGGGCCAGAGCGCCGTAGATGAACTCCACTGCCGCGGCGGCCACCTTCTCCGGAAGCCGGGACAGTGCTCGTTTCGCGGTGGGAGTCCAGGCGATCCGAAAGGGTGCCTCGCTCATGCGGTCAGGATGCGCAGGATCTCATCCTTGGTGAGGATCTCGGCCTCTCCGGCTGCAAGTTCGGTGAGGCTGGCCCGGATCTGGCGCATCAGCTGGGGTCGACCGGCGATGTCCAGGGTCTCTTCCAGTGAGGCCAGGTCGTCGACGCTGACCACCACGGCGGCGGGCCGACCGTGCTTGGTGATCACGACGCGGTCGTGTTCGCGTTCCACTTGGTCGACGACCTCGGACAGGTGGTCCTTGACGTCCTTCAGTGCCATCGAACCCTCAACGGTCATAGCCACAAGTGTAGCCAGAATCGGCCTAGGCGGGGAACGCCCGGAATTGCCGCGTTGGGAAGGGATGGCGGACCGCGTCGGAGGCGCGCCGACATGGATCTTTGCGCCGACCGGAATCAGTTCAGCGCTCTGACGAGCCTTTCGAGTTCGCGCGGATGCCGAACCAACATGACCGGCGGCCCTTCGGCTCGGGCCGGCCCAGGCCCGCATGGTCGCCCGCTTGCGAGAAAAGCTGCGGAAGTGCCACACGACGATCGAGTCCAGGGAGAACACCTGCCGGAAGGTCTCGACGTTGCCGTTGCAGATCGGCCGACGGTCGATCACCCGGATTAACGTGCGCTTCAGCAAGCGACCCAGGCTGATCCAGCGCGGATAGTCCAGGCCGATGACGACTTCCGCACGCGGTTCGACCAGATCGCGAAAGCTCCCGTAGGCGGTATCGAACACCCATGCCGGCTCGGCGGCCGCCAGCGCCGCTAAGGCCCGCATCTCGTCGGCGGGCCGCTGTACCCATCCCGGCAGCCAGCCGAACTCCTCGTCGGCCAAGGACTTCTCGTCCATGCACATCTTGGCGCCCGTGGCGCCATAATGGCTCCATGCCGAACATTCAGATCAAGGACGTGCCCGACGAGACGCACGCCGTGCTGAGGCAACGGGCGAGCGCGGCACACCAGTCGCTGCAGGAGTACTTGCGGTCGAGACTGATCGCCGAGGCTGCTCGGCCCACCGTGGATGAGGTGCTGGAACGTGCTGGCGGTCGGGCGGGTGGTTCGCTGCCGTTGGCGGACGCGGTGAGCGACTTGCGGTTCGATCGTGCTCGTCATTGACGCCAGCGTCCTGGCCGTCGCCCTGATCGATGATGGTCTGGACGGCGACGTTGTCCGGCAGCGATTGCGCGGCGAACAGCTCGCCGCACCGTCCCTGATCGATCTCGAAGTGACCTCGGTCTGGCGCGGACTGGCCCGCGGCGGCCACCTGGATCCTCGACGGGTCGGGCTGGCCCTCGACGATCTCCGCGATCTGCCGATCCAGCGCGTCGAACACACACCGTTGCTGGCCCGCTGTTGGGAGTTGCGGGACAACCTCACGATCTATGACGCCGCTTACGTCGCCCTCGCGGAGGCACTCCAGGCGCCCCTGCTCACCGGTTACGGGCGCCTCTCGCGATCCACCGGCCCACGCTGCGCCATCGAGGTCATCAAGACCAATCACTGAACACGCGACTCTGCCACGAGTTCGGCGGACGATTTTGAGCTGGTCGGCGCCTGGTCAGTCCTTGCCGAAGCGCTGTTGGGCGGCTTGCCGGGTGGTGTCCAATGCGGCTGCGATCACCGACCAAGAGTCACCGGCAGCGCGGGCGGCGCGCACGGCATCACGAAGTTCGGCCTCTGCATCAATGATGCGTTCGCGGGCGGCCAGGATGCGCCGGAAGTTCACCGCGTCTCGAGCCGGATGGGCGGCAGGATCGAGGTTGTCGAGTCCGGTGGTGTCGTGGCTGGTGTTGATGCTCATGTGGTCACCTCATCTCAGGTAGTCATAGAACTTCGGGCGGAGCAGGTCGGCATGGATGATACGGCTGGTGAACTCGTTGGGACCGCGACCAGTTCCAGAAGCCGGACGTGGCGGTCGGCGCCCATGACCAGCAGCCGCTCCTCACCGTCGTAGTCGTACTCGACCAAGCGGATCGCGTTGAGCCAGGCGGCTGGATGTCGGCGTCCTCAAGCCCGTGCTTCCGCGCGGACCCGAAGATCTCCACGTGTCAACACTACCTTGACGCTCCGCGCCGACGTCAAGATCAACTTGACGCACGATCATGCCGCGCCTCGCTTGTAGATGGATCTATCTACACAGCGTCTACCATGGTGATATGGCCGAGACGACGACGATCCGCATCAGTCGGAAGACTCACGCGCGAGTAACGCGATTGGCGGCCGAACGCCACGAGACGATCGACGTGACCGTGAGCAAGGCGATTCGGGCTCTCCGCCAGGACGCCATGGCGCGAGACCTTGGGACGGAACTCACCGATGAAGAGATCGCGTGGCTCGATGCTGACGCCGGGTGACGTCGTCGAGCTCGATGTGGGGACGCCGGCCGGGAGTGAGGCGGGACTTCGACGACCAGCCGTTGTCGTGACATCACGCCGGGTCCTGACCGGTGAGCCGAATGTCGTCCAAGTCGTTCCCTTGACCCGGACGATCCGTCACAGCAGCACCGAGGTGCCAATCGACCCCGATGAGGGCAATCGGCTGGTTGCGCCATCATCGGCGCAGTGCCAGCATGCCCGCTCGGTCGCCACGACGCGCATTCACCAGCGCACAGGAAACGTGGGCCCGGTCGTGCTCGGCGAGGTCCGCGAGGTGCTCGCACTACTCATCGACCTCTAGCGATCCTTGGTCGCTAGAACTCATGCACCTGTCTTGAGTTTTCAGGCAGCGTTTGGGAGGCGGGCCTGGTCGGTGTGGTTCTGGACGTGCCGGTCGATTGACACTGACCCGGCGGGAGCCCTCTTCGTGTGGCCGAGGATGCTCCGCCGCGCCGCCACCGAAGCTGCCGCGTCGAGCCCGGATCGAGGGCGCACTCGGAACTCACCGTCATGCTGCAGTGTGCATGAAAAGTGGGTCACCAACCGGAGGTTCCGACGCCAATCCTGCGTCGCTCCGTAGCAAGTGGTCCCGCTGTCCAAACCGGCCTGCCCGAGGCGGTCGCGGCGGCGGTGATCGAGTTCACGACCGGCCCGCTGGTCGCCAACCCGCGACGGGTCGAGGACGATGCTGCGCCGAGAACTGAGCGGGGTGTGGTCCGCCCGCCGCGGCACCTACCGGGTGCTGAACCGAATCAACGACGCCGCCGGCGAGGTCGTAGTCCTGCGCATCGACCACCGCAGGGACGTCTACCACCGATGAGTCTGTGGAAGATCGACTCCGTGCTGGCAACCCCTCGGTACCCGCTTGCCGACGTCGAAGACCGTGCCTGAGCGACCACCCCGCCGCCATCGTGACCGGGCGCCACGAACTTGCCGACCGAACCGAGCCCGCCGTGTTCCAGGCTACGGGCCGAAGGCCCGGGAATCGAACAGAGCCCACCAGCCGCCGCCCACGTTGCCCCTGTTCGATTCCTGCCGAGGCCGGAAGTGGTGGGCGTCCGAAAATCCGGGGTCACCCACGACGGCTAGTCAGCTCGCTGAGTCCTGACTGTTGACTACGGTCGACCCCCGCCCAGACCCGCGTCCCGGGCGTGGGCCACCGCTTCGGCCCGGGTGGCCACCTGGAGTTTGGTGAACACGTTGCTGACGTGGTTGCGCACGGTCTTGGGCGAAAGCACCAGGCGGCTGGCAATCTCGGTGTTGGTCAGGCCTCGCGCGACCAGGTCGAGGATCTCCCGCTCACGATCGGTCAGCTCGGGGAACGGGGCGGACGCGGAGGAACCGCTGCCGGCGAAGTAGCCCAGCACCCGGCTCGCGATGCCTGGGCTGAACACGATGCCGCCCCGCGACACCGTGTCCAGTGCCTGCCGGATCTCCTCCCGATCCGCGCCCTTGAGCAGGTAGCCGCGCGCTCCCGCCCGAAGCGCGGCGAAGACCGAATCGTCGCCCTCCAGCATGGTCAGTACCAGCACCGCCACGCCGGGTTGGTCGGCCACGATCCGGCGGGTCGCCTCGATGCCGTTCACCCCCGGCATGTGCAGATCCATCACGACGATGTCGGGGCCCAGCTTGCCAGCCTCCCGGACGGCCTGTGCGCCGTCCGCAGCCGATCCCACGACCTCCACGCCCGGCATCGTCGCGATCGCCGTCACCAGGCCCTCGCGGTACAGCGGGTGGTCGTCCACCACCAGCACCCGCAGCGTCATGGCTCATCGTCTCCCATCGCGATCGGCAGGTCCGCCGTCACGGTTGTACCACCACCGGGCACAGACGTCACCGCGAATCGACCGCCCAGTTCCTCGGCTCGGGTACGCATCGAGTCCAGGCCGACACCGGATTCAGCGTCGGGAGGCAGCCCGCGTCCGTCGTCGGTGATCCGCACCTCCAGCCGTCCACCCACTCCCCGCAGGCTGATGTGGATGTTCGCTGCCGCCGCGTGACGCACGGCGTTGTTGAGCGCCTCCGCGACGATCCGGTAGGCGGCGAGGTCAACCGCTGCCGGCAGCCCGTCCACGTTGTCCGCGTCCATCGCAACCCGACGGTCCGGACGGCTGAACCGCGCGGCCAGCTCGCCGACCGCCCCTGCCAAACCGAGTTCGTCGAGAGTCGGCGGCCTGAGCTCGTGCACGATCGCCCTCACATCGGCCACCGCGCCCGACAGGTTCGGCACCAGGCGATCAAGAATGGTTCTAGCCGCGTCCGGGTCGTCGTGGACGATGTCCCGCGCCGTCTCCGCCTGCAGCGCCAGGGCGGCGAGCAGCGGCGCGACACCGTCGTGCAGGTCCCATCGCAGCCGGCGTCGTTCCTCCTCGCGGGCGGCCACGACCAGCTGTCGGGCGCGCCGGGCCTCTCGCGTCGCCAGCACGGAGTGGACGGCGACAGCCGCCTGTGCCGCGACCCGCTCCAGCCTGCTGCGCTCGGCGCGGGAGCGCTGTCGTCCGGCCAACTCCAGCACGCCGACCGTGCTCCCGGCGTAGTGCAGGTCGATGGTCTCCCTGGGCTCGCTCGCGCTGCCGTGAGCGACGACTGTTCCGTCGGCGAGTCTGATCACCGCGAAGGGCGACCGCAACAACCCGGCCAGTCGGTTCACCACGGCGGGCAGCAGCTGGTCTGCGACCTCGGCCGGGTCGCCCGTCGCCTCCAGCCGTGCGCCGAGTTCGGCGAGCGCGGTGTCGGGATCGTTGCCCTCGCCGTGCACCAGGCGATTCACCCAGCGTCGCAGCCGGTCGTGCAACGGCAGCAGGACCAGCGCCACCACCGCCGTGGCGACGACCGGCGCCGCGCTCAGACCGCCGAGGACGGATACGACCACGGTGTAGACGGCGATCGCGACCGCCGACAGGAGGGCGTAGCGCAGACCGGTCGAGATCGCGAGGTCGACGTCCCACAAGCGGTGCCGCAGCGCTGCCACACCCATCGCGAGCGGCATCGGCAGCGCGGAGAGACCGACCAGTAGTTCACCCCAGGGCTGCGGCGCGGCCACCCCGAGCTCGAACAGCAGCACGACCGACGCCGCACCCACCGCCAGCCACTTCAGCTGTTGTCGCGCGTCGCCGGACGACTTCCGCCAGCGGCTGAGCAGCGACGCGAGCGCCAGCCCGGCAGCGGCCAGCGTGGCGATCCCCAACACCACCTGCACGGCCGGAGCACCGGCCACGGCCAGGCCGACCGGGTTGCGCAGATCGCGCACCTCGATCGGTCGCGGGGTCTCGTCCTCGTAGCGGGTCACGGCCCACACCACGGTGTGCAGCGCCAGCACCGCCCAGCTCAGCACCAGGGCCGGACGCCACCGCGGCGAGGGCAGCGTCCCGTCCGGGAGCAGCAGGGGCAGCACGGTGGCCGAGAGGAAGAGCGACGGCGCCCACACCCAGCTGGCGACCCACATCGCCAGGGGGGCCAGCGGCAGCGGCCCGAGGATGGCGTACTCCATCAACGCAAGGGAGAGCCCCTGGCCAAGGCCGGTGGCGACCATCAGGTCGGGCACCCGGCGGGCCGTTGATCGAGCCGCGAGGACCGCTCCCACCGCACCGAACGCCACCGCGTCGGCCACCTGCACCAGCCAGAACGACGGTTCGAAGCCGCGCCCGGCCACTGCGTTGACGGCGTGCAGGACGGCGCCGCCGAGTCCGCTCACGACGGCGAGCACTCCTATGGTCACCCGCACCCGGCAATGGTGGCCCGGGTGGTGTCCCGCTGTCATGGGACGCGATGTCCCGACCGTGGTTGAGATCATCGCCCCATGCGTCCGGGACGACTCCCGCCTGAGGCTTGTGGCATGACTTCACTTCTCATCCGGGGGTCGGGCACCGTGACGCCTGACGCTGTCTCCTCCCGCGCCGACGAGCGCCTGCTGCTCCGCGGCGGCCTGATCGCCGCCGTGCCCTACCTCGCCGGCATCGCGTTCGCGATCTGGTTCTTGAACACAACACACCCGGCCTTCGACGCCACGCCTCTGGACGCCGCGGTCGGGTTCCGGAACAACGCCTGGAAGATCGGCGTCGGCACGGTGCTGTTCGTCCTTCCGATGCCATTCGTGCTGATGTTCCTCGGCGGCCTCACCTCGGCGCTGCGGCGCGCCGGAGCGGCGCTGGCGTCCACGGCCATGGCCGCCGGCGTGGTCGACGTTGCGCTGTTCAGCTCCGCCACGATGGTGTCCTCCATCACCAGCACCATCGGTGCTCTGGATGCGAGTGTCGCGACCGGAGCGGTCATCAAGGCGATCGACGGCGTGCTGCCGGTCACGATCGCGGTCGCGGGTCTGGCCAGGGCCGTGCTGCTCGGCTGCTCGGCCGTGCTCCTGCGGCGCTCAGGGCTGGCAGGACGCGGAATCCGCGGGTTCTCCTGGGTGCTGGTCGTGCTCGGGATCGTCGGCCTCGGCACGGTGCTCACGCCGGCGATGTTCCCGATCACCGAATTGGCCATGATCCTCACCTGGGTCTGGATGGCCGTCCTCGGAGGCCGCCTCCCCTCCCGCCTCGATCGCTGAGGCCCCACCACCGCCTCACCCAGGAACTGCCGGGGGAGATCCGGCCGGATCTCCCCCCACCACCCGCGCGAAGCCGCCCGTGCGCTGACGCGGAACTCCCTGAACCGGACGCGGTAGTTCCTGGAGCCCTCACCATCCGCGCGCGCAGCCGCGACCCGCTGACAAGGAAGAAGACCGATGACCACTCTCACCTCACCCGCAAGGTCCTGCGACGCGGCCGACCTCGTCATCGCCCACCAGGCGTTCCGCCGGGTGTACTCGCTGGCCCCGGACGCTGTCCGCTCCACCGATCCCACCGACCGGGCGCGCGTCGCATCCGTGGCGTCCACACTGAAGGCGGTCAACGCCGCACTGCACCACCACCACACCGTCGAGGACGCGATGCTGTGGGGCACCCTGTCCGAGCGCAGGCCGGCCTGTGGGCTGCACGTGGAGTTGATGAAGCGCCAACACGGGATGGTCGCAACGCTGCTGGCCCGGGCGCCAGAGCTGATCCGGGCCTGGCGGCGGCACCCGGGCCGGTCGACGGCAGAGCCGTTGGCGGTGCTGTTCGCCGAGATCGGCGAGGTGCTCGAGGTACACCTGGCCGCCGAGGAGGCCAGGATCGTGCCGGTGATCGAGCAGGTGATCAGCTCGGACGAATGGCAGAAAGTCGGGAACGCGGCAAAGGCCGTCGTCTCCCCCGCCCAGGGCTTCCTGATGCTTGGGCTGATTCACGACCTCATGCCGGCGGAGGAGCGCGCAGCGTTCGACGCCGAGTTGCCCGGCCCGGTCACCTTTGTCTGGGCGCTGGTTGGCCGGCACTTGTATGAGCGGATGATGGACAACCTCGTGGGCCGGCCCTGAGCACCAGCCTCGAATTGGCCCTGCCAGCGCTTGGTCGCCGTGCCGACATCGTGTCGTGATCTCGCACCCAGACGCGAGATCGGGAACTGAACAGCGGGCAGAGCGCCATCGAGGTGAGGATCTGCGACATCGTCGCGCGTTTGCTTCGGGTGACCAAGGAGACGGATCGGCGGCACCCGGGTTCCACCGTGCCGTCGCGCGGGTAAAGGGACGAAGGAGCACGTACGGGAACTTCTTGGCGACGGGGGGACTGTGAGCACATTGGTGAGCGTGGTGGTGCCGGCTTTCAACGTCGGTGCCTACTTGTCGCGATGCCTGGACTCGTTGCTGGCGCAAACCCATCGGCCTTTGGAGATCATCGTCGTCGACGACGGCTCGTGGGACGAGACTGCGACTGTGATGCAGCGCTACGAGCGGACACACCCCGAGGTGCACACCGTGAGCCAGATCCATCGTGGTCTCGGGCCGGCTCGGAACGCCGCGTTGAGCATCGCTGAAGGTGAGTTCATCTCGATGGTCGATGCCGATGACTGGGTGGAGCCTGACTTCATCACCGAGCTGCTGCGCATCGCTCGGGCCGCCGGCGCCGATGTCGCAGTCGGAGGCTTCTCCTTCGACGTCGGGGGACTGCGGGTTCCCTTCCCCTTCCTTCCCCGGCAGCCCAGCCTCTCGGGAAGGCAGGCGGCAGAACTCTCCCTGCACATGACCCGATTTCCTGCGTTCGCGTGGAACAAGCTCTATCACCGGGGACTGTTCCACCCCGATGACCCGCCGTTCCCCAACGTCTACTACGAGGATCTGGCGACGACGCCGAGACTCCTGCTTCGCGCCTCGTCGGTGGCACTGACCCGGAAGGTCCTCTATCACTACTGCCTTCGCGGCGACAGCATCACCGGCAACTTCGGCGCTCGCAATGTGTTCGCCTTCGCCTCGGCCATCGGCATCCTGCGCCACGAGCTGCACCGCATGGGGCTCTGGGACGCCTGGCAACCGAGCTATCGCCGACTTCTGCGACAGGCGAGGACGATGATGTCGCTGCAGGTGGTGTTCCAGCGCAACAGTATTCCGGTGAGGACGCGGATCCCCGTTCTCCTGAGGTACTTCGCACGGCTGCGGGACCTGGCCGAGGCGCCGATGGAGGGGACGCGATTCCGTACCGTCCGCTTCCACCGGTCCATGGTGCGATCGTCGCTCCCGCGACGCGTGGTCAGCGCCACCCTGACGGTCATTCGATCGAGGGGGAAGGTAAGCAGGCAACCGTCCAGTGCTGTTCGTCCCGACGTGGGTGAGCGGCGTCCTGCGCAGGGTCAGCTTCTGGCAGGCACCACTCGGAGCACGTGGCGCCCCTGGTCAGGGTCCGTCTCCACCCGCAGCGCGAGGTGCAACTGAGGCCCGCAGCGGGTCTCCGGCTCGTCGTCGACCGGCACCTGGTCGGCGGCAATCAGCGACTTGCCACGCCCACCGCGACGCGGCCGCCTCTCTTCCTTCTAAGGTGAGCTCGACGCTGAGCACCCCAGGCAGCCCGCCGCACACAGGAGGAACCCCATGGCCATCACCCGGGACGAGCTGATCAGGATTCTGGCGGAGGCGGACCCGGTGGGGCTGATCGCGGGGGGAGCTCCCCAGGATGAGTACTCTGCGGAAGCCGACGCGATCCTTGCTCTGCACGGGGTTCCGAAGCTGACCGAGATCACCGGCGTCTTCGCCGTCAGCTTCAGTGACCCCGGGGCGTGCGCCCGGGAAAAGGCCCGCTGGATCGCTGAGGAGATGGTCCGTCGAGCGGACCGATGAACAGCGTGGCCGAGTGTGGCCATCCGACTGGCTCAAGGAATCGCCGGTCGGCTGTGCGGAGCGGTTCGCCACTAGACCTCCGGCGAGGGAGGACCCGTAGACAGGTCGCCACGGTCGCGCGTCGGCCTGGCTGCCGTGGAGATCGAGTGCGCGAATCCTCTCAGGTGGACGGCCCGTTGGCCGGTTTCGTGGCTAGGCCACCTCTTTGGCCGGCACATCTTCGTCGGACGCACGCTGCTGGTCGGGCGCTCGCTTGGCCTATCCCTCATGCCGCGCTGCCTGCCCGCGGGGTGGATCCGCGCTTCGAGATGAGACCCGAGCGCGGCTGAACCACACCGCCCGCGGGTGGATGTGCACCGTGGACGGCCGATTTCCGATTCCACCGTGCCGCACGCATCTTCAGACGAATCCGGTGCACATCGACTCAGGCTCACCTCGTCGGAGACCACGCCTGCTGCGGCGATGGCGTCACGTGACCCGCAGACTCGGACGGCATCCTCCGCGGGCGTGGGAATGATCCGGGCTCCGATGCGTTGTGCCGAAGGTGAAGAAGATCGGATTCCTCTCCTTCGGGCACTGGTCGGCGTCCCCGCATTCGCAGGTGCGCACTGCGTCCGACGCGTTGCTGCAGTCGATCGAACTCGCCGTCGCCGCCGAGGAGCTCGGTGCGGACGGCGCCTACTTCCGGGTGCATCATTTCGCCCAACAGTTGGCCTCTCCGTTTCCCTTGCTGGCCGCGATCGGCGCACGCACGTCCCGGATCGAGATCGGCACCGGGGTCATCGACATGCGCTACGAGAACCCGCTCTACTTCGCTGAGGACGCCGGCGCGGCCGACCTGATCTCGGGCGGCCGGCTGCAACTGGGGATCAGCCGCGGATCGCCCGAGCAGGTGCTGCAGGGCTACCGGTACTTCGGCTACGTGCCCAAGGAGGATTCCACGGACGCCGACCTGGCCCGGCGCCATGCCGAGGTGCTCCTCGAAGTGCTCAACGGGAAGGGTTTCGCCGAGCCCAACCCGCGTCCGATGTTTCCGAATCCGCCGGGACTGCTGCGCCTCGAACCCCACTCGCCCGGCCTTCGGGACCGAATCTGGTGGGGCGCGGGCACGAGAGCGACCGCCGAATGGACGGCTCGCCAGGGCATGAACCTGATGAGCTCCACCCTGCTGATCGAGGACACGGGCGTGCCTTTCTCCCAGCTCCAGGCCGAACAGATCCAGCGTTTCCGGGACGCCTGGGCCGCGGCCGGCCACCAGCGGACGCCCCGGGTCTCGGTGAGCCGCAGCATCTTCCCGCTCGTCGACGATCGCGACCGCGCCTACTTCGGGGCGCAGGCCGACGACGCCGACCAGGTGGGCCATCTCGACGGCGGCGTGGCGCGGTTCGGTCGCTCCTACGCTGCCGAGCCGGACAAGTTGGTGGCAGAGCTGGCGCAGGACGAGGCCATCGCGGCAGCAGACACCCTGCTGTTGACGGTGCCGAACCAGCTCGGCGTCGAGTACAACGCCCACGTTCTGGAGAGCGTGGTGAAGCATGTCGCGCCGGGCCTTGGTTGGCGATGACCTCGATGCTTCCTGGAGGGCTGGGGGTGATTCTCGGTGCCCAATTTCGCTGCGGCGCATTGGGGACTTTAGGATCGACTCGGTACTCTTGTTTTTCTAGGTTCGAGAGCAGGTGACCCGAAGCCGGGACCGGTGCTCGTCGACAATCCGGTGGAAGGAAAGGGAAGAGCCTGTGGGCGAACGCTCAAACCGCGCGAACTGGGCTGTGGCCCTTTCCACGGCGGCGATCCTCGGGGTCGCCGGCTGCGCCGCGGACCCGAGCCAGGCGGCGGAACCGATCCATCCGATCGCCACGTCGTTCCCTTCGGCAGCTGTCGCGACCACGTCCGCCGCCCCCCGCCACGCCACGCCCTCGACCAGCCCGGCCAGCTCGAAATACCAGGTCTCGGGCAAGGTGGAGGCCCAGTGGCAGCTGGGTGGGGGCGAGGACGTCCTCGGCGAGCCCACCGCAGACCAGTCCCGGGTGACGATCGAAGGCGTGACCGCCTACGGGCAGCGTTTCGCCAAGGGGTTCGTGTTCTGGTCCCCGCTCGGCACCGAGGCCTTCACCTACGAGGAAGGCCCCACCCTGACCGGGGTCGACAACGCCCGTGACGCGCTGGCCGGCGAGGGCCTCGAAGGCGGTTTGCTGTTCCGCAGCGCCCGCCAGATGGACGCCAGCCTCAAGGACCAACTCCTCCTCGCCCTGCTCCTGCAAGGTGGCCGGGTGATCGATCTGCGCAGCACTCCTGAGGTGGAGGAGTACCCCGACGCGACCCTGCCCGGCGTCGAACACCTCGACGTGCCCATCGCCAACACCACGAACACCAAACGCTTCGTCGAAGATGCCGACATACGTTCCGCCTTCGGACAGACGTTGGAGGATCTGGCCAGCGATTCGGGCCCGGCCGTGGTGCACTGCACGCTCGGGCGCGATCGGACGGGCTGGCTGGTCGCCATGCTCATGTACGCCGTCGGAGCCACCGACGAGGAGGTGCGCACCGAGTACCTGCGCACCCCCACCGCGAAAGCCTCCAAGCTCGAAACCGGGCTGGAGACGATCGGTGAGGAATACGGCTCGGTCAGCGACTACCTCACCGACGGTCTCGGCCTCAGCGCGGATGACCTCGCGGCGCTCAAGGCCCGGTTCGGCTAGACCCGCGGCGCTGGTGGCCCGGTTCGGCTGGATCTCGCGGCGCTGGTGGCCCGGTTCAGCTGATCCTTCGGCTCGCCCTACGGCTCGGTTGGGGTGATCGGGCGCCCTTCGTTTGATGGATCCGGGATTCGCCCCGGTGGCCCGCGCGCGTCGGACTCGGTAGCGTCAAGGAATGACGTCCAGCAGCATGACGGACCCGATCACTGCCATCCACCCCGGATCGGGTCGCAGGGAACAGCCGCGATCGCATCTGGAATCGGACGCGGCGGCGCTCGACTTGTGCGGCACCTGGCGGTTCCGGTGGAGTCCGACGCCAGCGTCCGCCGCTTCGGGTGCGCAGGCTCCCAGTGACGACGACTCGGCCTGGGATGAGCTGCCGGTGCCGTCGCACTGGGTGCTGGAGAGTCCCGGACAGTGGGGAACGCCCGCCTACACCAACGTGGTCTACCCGTTCCCCGTGGAGCCGCCGTTCGTGCCGGACGCCAACCCGACCGGCGATCACCGCCGCAGTTTCGATGTGCCCGACGGGTTCGTTCCCGACGGCGGCCGTGCGGTGCTGCGCTTCGGCGGGGTGGAGTCGCTGGCGATCGTCTGGCTGAACGGGGTGGAAGTGGGCGTGGTCCGGGGCAGCCGGCTGCCCCAGGAACTCGACGTCACCGCAGAACTGCGCACCGGGTCGAACCTGCTCCACGTGCGGGTGCACCAGTGGTCGGCGATGAGCTACATCGAAGATCAAGATCAGTGGTGGCTGCCGGGCATCTTCCGCGAGGTCACGGTGCTGGCGCGGCCCGCGTCCGGTCTTGACGACGTCTGGCTGCGCGCCGACTACGACCCCGCCACCGGCGAGGGCACCCTGTCTCCCGAAGTCAGAGGCGCGTTTCCAGTGTGGATCCGCTGCCCCGAGCTGGGGTTGGACGCGTGTCTCACCGAGCCTGTCGACCGCCTCGACGTCGGTGAGGTCGACCCGTGGAGCGCTGACCAGCCGCGCCTCTACCACGTCGAGGTCGCCAACGCCGAGGAGACCGTCCGGCTCCGCGTCGGGTTCCGGCGGGTCGAGATCAAGGGCGACGCCTGGCTGGTGAACGGACGCCGGCTGCGGCTGCGCGGGGTCAACCGGCACGAGTTCTCGCCGCGCACCGGCCGGGTGTGGGACGCCGAGCAGGCGCGTGCCGACCTGATCACGATGAAGCGGCACAATCTGAACGCGATCCGGACCAGCCACTACCCGCCGCACCCCGAGCTGCTGGCCCTCGCCGACGAGTTCGGGTTCTGGGTGATCGACGAGTGCGACCTGGAGACCCACGGCTTCGAACTGGTCGGTTGGGCGGGCAATCCCAGCGACGACCCGGCCTGGCGCGACTGCCTGCTCGACCGGGTGGAGCGGATGGTCGAGCGGGACAAGAACCACCCGTGCATCGTGGCGTGGTCGCTGGGCAACGAGGCCGGGACGGGGCGGAACCTGGCGGCGATGTCGGAGTGGATCCACCAGCGCGACCCCGGGCGTGGAGTGCACTACGAGGGCGACCACGCGGGCGACTACACCGACCTGAACTCGAGGATGTACCCGCCGATCGAGGAACTCGAGGATCTGTGCGCGGGTATCGGGGACAACCGGTCGGGCGTTCCGGGTACCGCGGCGAAGCTGCTCGGCAGGCCATTGGTGCTGTGCGAGTACGTCCACGCCATGGGCAACGGCGCCGGCGGCATCGCCGACTACGAGCGGGTCTTCGACGCCTCTCCGATGATCGCGGGGGGTTTCGTGTGGGAGTGGCGCGACCACGGCCTCGACGTCCGCACCGCGGGAGGGGCTCCGTACTCGGCCTACGGCGGCGACTTCGGTGAGGAGATCCACGACGGCAGCTTCGTCTGCGACGGCATGACCCTCGCCGACGCGACCCCTACGCCCATGCTGGCCGAATACGCCGCCGTGGTGAGTCCGATCAAGCTCGATCTCGCTGTTGGTGCGGAGGGTTCGACGACGCTGCTCGTGACGAACCTCCGCCACGCGGGGGACACCAGTGATCTGGAATTCGCTTGGACTCACGAGACGGACGGCCATCCGGTGGCAACGGGCCTGTTGGAGATTTCGGCCGTCGAACCGGGTGAGTCGTCGACGATCACACTCCCGGGCGGCGACGAATCGGCGCCGGGAGAGCATTGGCTGGGCGTCGAAGCCCGCCTCTGCGTTCCGACGCCGTGGGCAGAAGCCGGTCACGTGATCGCTCGGACACAGGCTCTGATCGGCGAGGCCGACGCGCCCGCGATCGCTGCTGAACCGCCTGAGCGTGCGCGCTTCCTGGTACCTGCCGGTGGGGACGGTTCCGACCGGCCCGCACGCTTCCCGACGAGCGTGACTGAGCCGCCCGTCCCCGCCACCCCGGCCGGGCATGCTGCCGACCAGCCCTCACGCTTCGTGACCAGCGATGGCGGCCGGTCGGTGGACTACCCGCCCCGTTTCCTCCGGGACCGCGAGGAAAGCCCGTCCGACTACCCTCCCCGCTTTCTGAGGAACGACGACGACGGTACCGGTGCCGAGGCGAGGAATGCGTCGGCAGCGTCCGTGGCGAGCGAGGGGGACTCGCCCGTGTCGAACGACGTGGGGGTTCGGCCGGCAGCGTTCCGAAGGGCCGCCGCCACTGTCTCGGTGGGCGAGGCGGCCTTCGACGCGCGCACGGGCGCCCTGCTGAGCGTGGGCGGTCTCGAGCTCGGCTCGCCCCAGGTGACGCTGTGGCGGGCACCCACCGAAAATGACAGCCTCGCGACGTTCGGCTCGTACGAGCTGGCCGACCCGGTCGTCACGCGCGGACGCGGAGTACCGGGACCGCCCAGCGCGGACCGATGGCGGGCGATCGGTCTCGACCGCCTGCAGACCCGTGTCGTGGCGGTCGATCCCGGCGCGAACAGCCTGACCGTCCATCAACGGCTGGCTCCGGCCGGTCACACTCGCGCCTTGAACGCGGTTCTGCGCTGGAGTTGGGCCGACGGGCTGCGCCTCGACCTCACCGCCGAGCCGGAGGGGGACTGGCCCACCACCTGGCCGCGGGCCGGCGTCCACCTGCGGCTGCCGCCTGGCTACGAGAGGGCGGCCTGGTTCGGTACCGGACCGGCCGAGAACTATCCGGACAGCCGCGCGGCGGCCCGAACCGGGCGGTTCGAGGCGGCGATCGATGACCTCGGTGTCCGCTATGCCGTGCCGCAGGAAACGGGGCACCGGGCCGCGCTGCGTGAGCTCGTGGTCACGGGTGCGGGCCTGCCGGCCCTCGGCGTCGTGTCGACCCCGGTGGCCGGGCGGCGTCCAGGCTTCACCCTGTCCCGCTACAGCGCTCAGGAGTTGACCGCCGCCCGGCATCCCCACGAGCTGCCCGCGCCCAGCGCGACGCATCTCTACCTGGATGCCTTCCAGCATGGTCTCGGCAGCCGCTCGTGCGGTCCGGACGTGCGCCCGGAGTGCGCGTTGTGGCCGCGGCCGTTCGCGCTGTCGGTGACCTTCGTCGTGTGAGGCCGGGTAGGTAGGGTCGCGGCCGGATCGTGCCGGACACGGCCTCCGCCGCTTCCACGTCTCCCGCTGCCCTCGCCGCCAGGGTGCCTGGCTCATCAAGGCGGGCAACGGCGCGGCCGTCGGCAGCACAACCGCCACGTTTGGCCGGTTATCAGGGCTTGTCGGGCGCTGACTTCCCGCTCTCGCCACGAAACGCTGGCTATCGGGTCGGCCGGAGCCCGGATAACCGGCGCTTCGTGGCGACAAGGAGAATCGCCGGCATCCACAGCCTCGATAACCTGCTGATCGTGGCGTCAGAGGGGCCGGAGCGGCCCACCGGTCACCAGTGCCGTCGGATCCCCGCGGTCACTCGGTCGAACCGCGCCTTGTCGAGCTTGCCTGCCACCCGGCGGACAGCATCCGGTGACACCCGGATGATGCGATCCACCCTCACTTCGCTCACCCGGCCGGAGGAGTCCCATGCGCCGCGGCCGACCTCCACCCAGTAGCGGCCCTCCTCAGCTTCCTGGGCGGCGTCGAGGTCATGATCCTTGCTGGTCATGGGCACAGCGAGCAGGTAATCCCGGTCACGTCCGACCACCAGCACGGGACGGTCCTTGCCCTGCGTGTGGTCCTCCTCGTAGGGCACCCAGGTCCAGATCACCTCGCCGGGGTCGGCGAGCTTGCCTTCGTGCGGGTCGTAGCTGAGCGTGGTCCGACCGGTGAAGTCGCCCGGGTAGGTGCCGTTGCGGTGCGCCGGCGTGCGGCGGGCCCGGTTGGTGGTTGTCGGAGTCGACTTGCGTCGGGTCCGGGGCTTCAGCGCGTCGATGATCGCCTGTCCGATGGCCTGAATGAGATCGCTGGTTCTCGCCACGGCCGCAACGGTACTCGACCCTCGCCCCCGGGTGCTGAACCATCAGCGAGGTTGAGGTCCACCCCGGCGAGACCACGGCGGGCGGGGGCGGTAAGGGTGCGACCCTGTGGGGTACAGCACCCGAGCCGGGCAGCCCGTGGGATCCTGCGGTTAGGCTGACATCCGGCGACAGGAGGAGGAACACGTGCAGGTTTGGCCAGGATCGCCGTATCCGCTCGGCGCCACCTATGACGGACGGGGGACGAACTTCGCGTTGTACAGCGAAGCCGCCGACCGTGTCGAGTTGTGCCTCTTCGACGAGGTGCACAGTGAGAATCGGATCGAGCTCACCGAGGTGGATGCCCACGTGTGGCACTGTTACCTGCCTCAGGTGGATCCCGGGCAGCGCTACGGCTACCGGGTGCACGGTCCCTACGACCCCGCGAACGGGCTGCGTTGCAACCCGAACAAGCTGCTGCTCGACCCCTACGCGAAGGCCACAGACGGCACGATCGCGTGGGGGCAGTCGTTGTTCGGCTACGACTTCGGCGACGAGGACTCCCGCAACGATGACGACTCGGCCGACCGGATGATGTTCGGCGTGGTGATCAACCCGTTCTTCGACTGGACGGGGGACCGTCGCCTCGCCGTGCCCTACAACGAGTCGCTGATCTACGAAGCGCACGTCAAGGGCCTGACCGAACTGCATCCCGCGGTTCCCGACTCGCTGCGCGGCACCTACGCCGGAATCGCGCACCCCGCCGTGGTGAAGCACCTCCAGAGCCTCGGCGTGACCACCCTCGAACTCATGCCGGTGCATCAGTTCGTCCACGACGCCCACCTGGTCGAGCGGGGGCTGCGCAACTACTGGGGCTACAACACGCTCGGCTTCTTCGCCCCGCACGCCGAATACGCCTCGGTCAAGGACGCCGGCGGCCAGGTGCAGGAGTTCAAGGGCATGGTGAAGGCCCTGCACGCCGCCGGAATCGAGGTGATCCTCGACGTGGTCTACAACCACACCGCAGAGGGCAACCACCTCGGTCCGACACTGAGCTTCAAGGGCATCGACAACGCCGCCTACTACCGGCTGGTCGATGATTCCAAGCAGTACTACATGGACTACACAGGCACCGGGAACTCGCTGAACGTCGGCAATCCACACTCGCTGCAGTTGATCATGGACTCGCTGCGGTACTGGGTGCTCGACATGCACGTCGACGGTTTCCGGTTCGACCTCGCCTCGGCGCTGGCGCGGGAGTTCTACGACGTGAACCGGCTGGCGGCATTCTTCGAACTCGTCCAGCAGGATCCGGTGATCAGCCAGGTGAAGCTGATCGCCGAACCCTGGGACGTCGGCCCCGGCGGTTACCAGGTGGGCAATTTCCCGCCGCAATGGAGCGAATGGAACGGCAAGTTCCGCGACTCAGTGCGGGATTTCTGGCGCGGCGAGCCGAACCTGGGCGAGTTCGCGGCCCGGATCGCCGGCTCGGCCGACCTCTACGAGCATTCGGGACGCCGGCCGGTGGCGAGCATCAACTTCGTCACCGCCCACGACGGATTCACTCTGCGAGATCTGGTCTCGTACAACGAGAAGCACAACGAGATCAACGGCGAGGGGGGTCAGGACGGCGAGAGCCACAACCGGTCCTGGAACCACGGCGTCGAAGGCCCGACGGACGATCCGGAGATCCTGGCCGCTCGGGCCCGGGAACAGCGGAATTTCCTGGTCACCCTGCTGCTCAGCCAGGGCGTGCCGATGCTGCTGCACGGCGACGAGACCGGACGAACCCAGGGCGGGGTCAACAACACCTACGCCCAGGACTCGGAGATCTCCTGGATGCACTGGGACGAGATCGACGCGCCGTTGATGGAGTTCACCGCCACGGTGGCGCGGCTGCGGGCCGAGCATCCGACGTTCCGCCGGAAGCGGTTCTTCACCGGCTCGGCGGCGCGCACCGCCGACGAGCAACGCCTCAACGACATCGTCTGGCTGCACCCTGACGGCCGGCCGATGGAGGACGCCGACTGGACCGCCGACGGTGCCCGGGTGATCGGGATGTATCTCAACGGCGACCGAATCGCCGGGCGTGACGCGACCGGCAACCGGATCCTCGACGATCACGTGCTGCTCTATTTCAACGGCGGCCCCGATCCGGTGACGATCACGCTGCCGTCCGATGAGTACTCCCCGGCCTGGGATGTCGCGATCGACACCGCGGCGGACGACCACGTCCACGAGCCGATCGACGCCGACCAGCAGCGGGAACTGCATGGACGCAGCGTCTTGGTGCTGATCCGGCACCAGGGCGTCGCCGCGGAGACTCGACTCTCGGCCGCTGCTTCGGTGGCGGCGATGACGGAGAAGGCGAGTGCCACGCCCGAGGCTGGTGCCGCGCCCGAGGAGCCGGACAGCACAGCGTCCGAGGAGGCGGACAGCACAAATCCCGAGGAGGCGGGCGCCACAGCGTCCGACGAGCCTGCCGATGCCGCCCATCCCGGGCAGGACGGCTGAGGCGATGGCGCGCACCCCCACCAGCACCTATCGGCTCCAGATCACCGAGGACTTCGACCTGGTCGCAGCGGCGAAGACGGTCGGCTACCTGCACCAGTTGGGGGTCGATTGGGTCTACCTGTCGCCACTGCTGGCGTCCGAGACCGGCAGCGAGCATGGCTACGACGTGTCCGACCACCGTGCGATCGACCCGTCCCGCGGCCGCTCCTCGGGGCTGGTGGCGCTGGCGACGGAGGCCAAGCGGCTCGGCATGGGTGTGCTGGTGGACATCGTTCCCAACCACGTCGGGGTCGCCCGGCCGTGGGAGAACGAGTGGTGGTGGCACGTGCTCACCCACGGGCAGGATTCGCCGTACGCCAGCGCGTTCGACATCGACTGGGCCGCGGGTGGCGGACGGCTGCGGATCCCGGTGATCGGGGACGACGACGTGCTGCCCGACGGACGCCTGGCCAACCTTCAGGTGCTCGGCGGCGAGTTGCATTACCACGACCAGCGGTTTCCGCTCGCGCCGGACACTGCGCACGGCGCCGACGAGGACCCCAACGCCGTCCACGCCCGCCAGCACTACGAACTGGTCTGCTGGCGCGAAGCCGACCGCAGCCTGAACTACCGCAGGTTCTTCGCCATCAACACCCTGGTCGCCATTCGGGTGGAGGATCCGGAGTGGTTCGCGAAGTCCCACGCCGAGATCAAGCGGTGGTTCGACGAAGGTCTGGTCGACGGGTTGCGCGTGGACCATCCCGATGGGCTGCGGGATCCGGGAAAGTACCTCGACGACCTGGCGGTCCTGACCAACGGGTCCTACGTGCTGGTCGAGAAGATCCTGTCGCTGCGGGACACCGACGAGGAGCGCGTCCGGCTGGAGGAGTTGCCCTCCACGTGGGCGACCGCCGGCACCACCGGGTACGACCCCCTCGCGGTGATCGACCGGGTGCTGGTCGACCCCGCCGGGGAGGAGCCGCTGACCGCGCTGGAGGACCGGCTCAGGGGCGCGCCGGTGGACTGGTCGCGGTTGGTGCACGACGGCAAGTTGGCCGTCGCCCACGGCATGCTGCATTCGGAGGTGCGGCGGATCGCGCGGGAGGTGCTGGCGCTGACCGACCCGGCCGTGTCCCCCGATTTCGAGCAGGTGGTCGCAGCGGTCGCCGAATTGCTGGCCGACTTCGAGGTGTACCGGTCGTACCTGCCGGAGGGACGCGAGCATCTCGACCGCGCTTTCGGCTTCGCCTGGGAACACCGTCCCGATCTCGGGCCGGTGCTCGACGTGCTGTATCCGGTGTTGTCGGACGGCGCGTCCGCCCCGGCCCAGCGGTTCCAGCAGACGTCCGGGATGGTGATGGCCAAGGGCGTCGAGGACGGCGCGTTCTACCGTTGGGGACGCCTGACGTCGCTGAACGAGGTGGGCGGCGACCCCAGCCTGTTCGCCATCCCGACCTCCGATTTCCATCAGGTGATGACCTACCGGCAGCAGCAGTCACCGTCCGCACTGGTGGCCGGCACCACGCACGACACCAAGCGTGGGGAGGACACCCGCGCCCGGATCAGCGTGCTGGCCGAGGTTCCGGAGCTGTGGGACGCGACGCTCGCCGACCTGCTGACGTTGGTGCCGGTTCCCGATCCGGGGTTCGGAAACCTGCTGTGGCAGGCGATCCTCGGTGCCTGGCCCGCCGATCGGGAGCGGTTGCACGCCTACGCCGAGAAGGCGATGCGCGAGGCCGGCGAGCACACCTGGTGGATCGCCCCCGACGCCGGGTTCGAGGGCGCCGTGCAGGCGTGCGTGGACGCGGTCTTCGACGACGAGGAGGTGCGCAGCGCGCTCCGGCGGGTTCTCGATCGGGTGACCGGGCCGGGGTGGAGCAACGCCCTGTCGGCCAAACTGCTGGACCTCACCGTCCCGGGAGTCCCCGACCTGTACCAGGGCAGCGAGTTGTGGCAACTGAGCCTGGTGGATCCCGACAACCGCCGTCCGGTGGATTTCGGGATCCGGGCCGAACTGCTGGCCCAGGTGCGCTCGGGCGATCGTCCGGTGCTCACCGGGGGGCTGGACGACACCGGGGTGGTGAAGCTCCTGCTCTCCCACCAGGCGCTCACTCTGCGTCGCGACCATCCGGAGTTGTTCGCCGGTTACCGGCCGATGAGTGCCCGCGGCCCGGCCGCTCGGCATCTGCTGGCCTTCGACCGGGGCGGGGCGATCACTCTGGTCACGCGGCTTCCAGTGGGGTTGGCGGCCGCCGGCGGCTGGCGGGACACGGCCGTGGCGCTCCCGGAGGGTCGCTGGCGGGACCTGATCTCCGGGCGGCGGGTGGCCACCGGCGACAACGGCGCCGCTTCGCTGGCCGACGTGTTCGCGCAGTATCCGGTGGCGTTGCTGGTGCGTGAGGAACGCCGGGTGGGGGAGCGTGGCCGGTTCGACGTGTGGGCGCCGCTGCCGTCCCGCGTCCGACTTCTGGCCGGTGACCGGATCGTGCCGATGAACCGTGGCGTGGACGGGTGGTGGACGCCGTCGGAGCCCGAGCCGCTGGGCCGCGTCGACTACGGGTATCTCGTGGACGATCGGACCGAGCCGCTGCCCGACCCGCGCAGCCGCTGGCAGCCGTTCGGGGTGCACGGGTTGTCGCGCACGTTCGACGCCGGCGGGTTCACCTGGCACGACCACTTGTGGACGGGGCGGTCGCTGCCGGGGTCGGTGATCTACGAGCTGCATCTGGGCACGTTCACGCCCGAGGGCACGTTGGACGCGGCCATCGCGAAGCTGCCGCACCTGGTGGAGCTCGGCGTGGACTTCGTCGAGCTGATGCCGGTGAACGCGTTCAACGGCGAGCACGGTTGGGGTTACGACGGGGTGTCCTGGTTCGCCGTCCACGAACCGTACGGTGGCCCGGACGCGTACCGGCGGTTCGTCGACGCTGCCCATCGCCACGGCCTGGCCGTGGTGCAGGACGTGGTGTACAACCATCTCGGGCCATCCGGGAACTACCTGCCGGTGTACGGGCCGTACCTGGCCGACGACGAGAGCCACTGGGGCACCCGCTTGAACCTGGACGGCGACGGCAGCACCGAGGTGCGCCGGTTGATCGCGGAGAATCTGCGGCACTGGTTCGTCGACCTTCACGTCGACGCGCTGCGCCTGGACGCGGTGCACGCGATGGTGGACAACTCCCCGACGCACCTGTTGGAGGATCTGGCGTTGGTGACCGCTGACCTGTCGGCGCACCTGCGGCGTCCGCTGACGTTGATCGCGGAGTCGGATCAGAACGATCCGGTGCTGGTGGCGCCGCGGGAGGCCGGCGGGTTCGGCATCGATGCGCAGTGGAGCGACGACTTCCATCACGCGCTGCACGTGGCTCTGACCGGGGAGACCGACGGCTACTACGCCGACTTCGCGCCGCTGGGAGCGTTGGCCAAGGTGTGCGAGCGCGGCTTTTTCCACGACGGCACGTGGTCGAGCTTCAGGGGGCGCGACCACGGGCGTCGGTTGGATCGGGAGTTGTTCGGCGGCTGGCGGCTGGTGGTGTGCAGCGCCAACCATGACCAGGTCGGCAACCGGGCGCGCGGGGATCGCCTGGCGGAGCGGTTGGACGCCGACCAGCTGGCATGCGCCGCGCTGGTGACGTTGACCACGCCGTTCACGCCGATGGTGTTCCAGGGAGAGGAGTGGGGGACGCTGACGCCGTTCCCGTTCTTCGCGTCCCATCCGGAGGCGGACCTGGCCGAGTCGGTGAGTGCCGGACGGTTGGCGGAGTTCGCCCGGATGGCCTGGGACACCGATGTCGTGCCTGACCCTCAGGACCCGGCCACGTTCGCTTCGGCGAAGCTGCGTTGGGCGGAGGTGGAGACGGGCTCCCACACGGTGGTTCTTCAGGCGTACCGGGAGTTGATCGAGTTGCGGCGCCAGTACGCCGAGCTGACCAACCCGGTGCTGGCCCGGACCCGCTGCGAGGTGGACGAGGAGGCGCGCTGGTTCCTGATGCGCCGCGGCGGCCTGGTGGTTGCGGTGAACTTCAGCGCCGCCCGGGTCACCCTGGAGTTGGGCGGACGCCACCAGCTGCGCTGGTCCACTCCGTCCGGCGCCCGGATGTCGGGCACCCAAGTGATCCTGCCTCCCCACGGTGGCGCCCTCCTGCTCCCCCTCCAGGACTGACGACGCCGCAGGCGTCCGGCTGACCCACCGTGGTGGCGTTCCTCGCGCAGCGCGGACGGGGGTCGTCGAGCTTGAGTGGACGCGAAGTGGCGTGGGCACCAGCTTCCGTCACGTTGTGTTGGCGAACGTGACCGGGCGCGCTCGGGGATGTGTTCTGGCGTACGTGGCAGGCCAGGTCCACCGCGCCCACGGACGGACGGCAGGGGGCGCGTCCGGCGCCGAATACAGTGTGAGCATGCAGCGGTCCATCATGCGGCGAGCGGTCCGGCAGTCGGACGCGAAGCCCCGCCGACGGTGGCTGGTGTGGTTGCTGGCGAGCACGGTGGTGATCGCGGGCCTGGTGGTCGCCGGATGGTACGGGTTTCGCTGGTACCAGGAGATCACCACCACAGCCGCGAACGGCAAGAGCGCCGCCACCGCCGGCGTCGCCTCGCTGCAGAGCAAGGACCTCGACCAGGCCGTCACCTCCTTCACCCAGGCGCAGACCGCTTTCGCCACCACTCGGAGCCTCACCGGCCCGGACTGGGTGAAGGCGACACCCTTACTGGGGCGTCAGCTCCAGGCGATCGACCAGCTGGCTGCCATCGGCGAGGCCGGATCGGTAGCCGGGCAGCAGGCCGCCTCGATGCTGGCTGATGCCTCGGCCGCCTCCGGCACCTCGGACGGGGGGCCAGGCCTGAACACGCTGTTGAAGGTCGCGAAACCACACCTGGAGGGCATCCTCGGCGCGTTCGGGCAGATCGCCGACTACGACACTCGGCTCAGCACCGACGGCCTCCTGCCACCGGTCGCGAGCCTGGTCGAGTCCGCGCAGCAGATGATGGCTCCGTACCGTCCGCTCATGGAGCGCAGCGATTCGATCTCCGCGCTGGTCAACTACTTCCTCGGAGCCGATCACCGGTTTCTGCTGATCTCCCAGAACAACGCCGAACTGCGGGCGACCGGCGGTTTCATCGGCACCTACGGGCTGCTCAAGATCGGGCCGAGCGGCATCAAGCTGGAGACGTTCAGCGACATCTATGAGCTCTCGGGATCGACCGTGAAGATCCCCAAGCCCACCGGGGCGCGAATGGGCGGGAAGTACCTGAAGCTGAGGGACGCGAACTGGTGGCTGGACTATCCCACCAGCGCCGCCACGGTGCTCACGATGTATGACCACCTGGAAGTTCCCCAGCCGAAGGTGGACGGGGTGCTCGCCATCGATCTGATCACGATCCGGGAGCTGCTCGGCGTCTTCGGCCCGATCGAACTCAAGGACTACGGCGAGACGATCAGCGCCGACAACATGATCGAACGGCTCACGGTCCTGATCGAGGACGAGCTGGCCCAGGGCGACTCCGACCAGCGCAAGGACATCCTCGTGCCGCTGGCGGACCAGCTGCTGCACCGAATGCTGAAGGTCGACGCCGACCAGCTCATCCCGGTGGGTCAGTTGGTGGGCAGCCTGGCCGATCAGAAGCGGCTGCAGTTCTTCGTCCGGGACGCCGCGGCCGAGCAGGCGCTGGCCGCGACCGGCTGGGCGGGTGCGGTGGACAAACAGCCCGACCAGACCGACCTGCTGGCCGTCGTCAACGCCGTGGTGTGGGCCAGCAAGATGAACATCGGCGTGCAGAAGACCGTCGACTACCAGGTGCAGCTGGCCGCGGACGGATCCGCCGACACCAAACTGACGCTGGGCTACACCCGGTCGACCGATTTGCGGGTGCGCAGGCAGCGGGGCTGGTTCGGCAACTACCTTCGGGTCTACCGGCCCGAGGGCACCACGCTGGGTGAGTGGACGACCAAGCGCTCGATGACCCCCTATACCGGGGGGCAGGTCAAGGCCGAGATCGCTCCGCAGATGCTGCCGGAGAAGCTCGGCGTCCCGGCCATCAATGCCGGTTTCAGCCTGCTCACCGGCGAGACCCGGACGCTGACTTATCAGACGCATGTGCCGAACGCGCTGGCCTCCGGTGCGCCGACGGACGGGCGCCAGCCCACCCCTGCGTCGGGATCGGAGGCGAAGTATTACCGCTTGCTGCTGGTCAAACAGGCCGACCTGGAGGAGATTCCCACCACGGTGACCGTGACCGTTCCGCAGGGCTGGACGGTGGCCGGCGCCGATGCGCGCAGACGCAACTCCGGCGAGGCGGTGGACGTGAAGACCACGGCCGGGACGGTGACGTTGACGACCGAGCTCGAAGCGGACACCCTCCTGGATCTGGTGCTCACGAAGGCGTGACCCTACCCGATCGTTGAGCGCGCCTAGCGATACCGGGGGAGCGGCCCGTAGTAGACGTTCGTGGTCGGGGGCGCGAACACCGGATCAGGGTGGCGCCGAAGCTGCCAGGTGGCGAAGAATCGTCGCGCGGGCGGCAGCCACAGTAGCGCGGCCCCGAACACGGCCAGCGGGATCGCCACCCAGGCGGGCTGGTTCAGAGTGAGCGCTCCGAACGAGAGGCCGGCGCTGATCAGGCCGGCGATCCGCGTCCACCGATAGCCCACCCAGGCGTAGTAGCCGACGATCGCATTGGCGACGCCGATCACGATGCCGATGACGGTCACGGCGACCGCCAGCAGGACCCGCTCGAGCGATCCGGGCTCGGTCACGAACTGGCCCATCAGCCAGGAAGCCTGCGCAAAGCCCTCGATCGGAACGGCGTTCCAATAGATCCACAGCAGCGAGCCCCCGGTCACCGCGACCGCAAGCCAGCACGCGACGGTCGAGAGAATGATCGCGACCGGACGCCGAGGCTCGCCCGTGCGAGGATCCTCGGGCACGAGGCGTCCATCGCTCAGCGAAGCGGCGTCCAAGGTCGCGATCTCCTCGGACGCCTGCGCGCCGGTCTCATCGGGCACGGAAACCGTGGTCGGTTCGGTCGCTCGTGAAGCCTCGGCCATCATGGCCGGTTCGGTCGCTCCTGGAGTTTCGGCCACGGCGGTCGGCTTGGTCGCCGCCGGAGTTTCGGCCACGGCGGTCGGCTTGGTCGCCGCCGGAGTCTCGTCAGCCGTGGCCGGTCTGGTCCCTCCCAGAGCCGGGCTCAACGGTTGATGCGACCACCCGCCAGCGTCACCGGAGGATCCGCTCACCGGAGCGCCCGAAGAACTCACCGGTTCGTCGGTGATCAGGCGTCGAGGAGCGGGGTGTCCGCCCGAGGGGTCCACGGTCATCGAGTCTCCCGTTCTCTCGCCGCGGAGCCAGCCTACGTCACCACTGATCGACCAAATAAGCCTGCATCGCCCGGCCGACCGTCGTGACCAGCACGGGCCTGCGGGCCGTGACCAGGGCGGGCAGCGCCAGGATGTCCCGGCTCAGGGCCAGCCCCAGCAGCAGGCTGACGCCCAGCTGTGCGCGGAGCCGTGCGTTGCTGTGTCCCGCCGACGCGGCCACCTTCACCAGCACTTCACGGCTCATGAACTCGCTCAAGGGACGTCGAGCCTCGGGTTCGGTGGCCGCGGCACGCAGCATGGCGGTGAACCGCTCCCCGGCGCCGGGGTGATCCCAGGCGTCGAAGAACGCGGCGACCGTCCGCTCGCCGATGGATTCGATCGGTCCGTCGAGGATCTCGGCCACCATCGCGTCGGTATCCAGCGGCAGATCCAGCACGGCGCGGGTGAAGAGGTCGGCCTTGTTCTCGAAGTAGTGGTGCACGAGCGCGGGGTCGACGTCGGCCGATCGGGCGATCGCGCGCAGCGACACCTTGTCGTAGCCCATCTCGGAGAAGAGCGCCAGGGCGGCTGCCTGGATGGCGCCGCGAGTGTCGGTGCGGCCGGGGCGCCGTCCCCTCGGGCGGTGCGCCTGGATGGTCACCTGCGTTCCTTCCTGTCGCTGGGTCGTATCCTCAACGTCGTGTCTACACCGCGGTGGCCCTGTGTCGTCTTCGATCTGGACGGGACCGTGGTCAACACCATCCCGCTCATTATCGCGTCCTATGAGTACGCGCTGGGGAATATCTTGGGGATCACTCCCGAGGCGGACGAGGCGCGCGGCTGGATCGGGCAGACCCTGTCCTCGACCTTCAGTGCGCGGCATCCCGAACGGGCTCAAGAACTCATCGATTCCTACATCGCCTGGAACGCCGAGCACCTCCCGGAGATGCTCGAGGATTTCCCGGGGATGGCCGAACTGCTGACCGAATTGGTGGAGGCCGGCGTCAATGTCGGGGTGGCCACCTCGAAGCGACGGTCGTCGGCTGAGCGCACCCTGCATTTCGCCGGGCTGGCCGGTCAGCTGGAGATCGACGTCGCGATGGAGGACACCGAGACGCACAAGCCGAGCCCCGAGCCCCTGTTGCTCGCGCTGGAGCGGGTAGGCGGACGGCCTGACCAGGCCGCCTACATCGGCGACGCCGTGGTCGACGTCCAAGCCGCGAAGGCTGCGGGGATGGCCGCGATCGCAGTCACCTGGGGTGCTGGTCTGCGCGCCGATCTCGAAGCAGCGGCCCCGGACGCACTGGTCGACTCGGTGCCGGAGCTGCGCGCTCTCTTGCTCGGGCGCGCTGCGCCGTCCGATCCGGCCGCATAAGGACTGGCCCGGCTCTACGAACGAAACAACGGCTCCCTCACCCGATCGGGTGAGGAAGCCGTCGCAGACTGCCGAGCGAAGCGTCCGTCAGGGAACGGTCACTCAGGCTCGAGCATCGACCCCGTCTCGAGGAACCGGACGTGCCAGCTGTGGGCCAGGCGCAGGTCGTGCGGAGTCTGCTGCCCGTTGGCGGTGCGACAGGCGCGGTCGTAGTACTCGTGCAGGGCGTCGCGGTAGTCGGGGTGCGCGCAGTTGTCGATGATCTTCTTGGCCCGCTGCCGCGGGGACGAGGCCACGCAGGTCGGCCAGGCCCTGCTCGGTGATGATCACCATGCACGTCGTGCTCGGTGTGGTCGTGGTGGGAGACCATCGGCACGATGGCGGAGATGTCGCCGCCCTTGGCCGTGGACGGGGTGACGAAGGAGGAGATGTAGGCGTTGCGGGTGAAGTCGCCCGAGCCGCCGATGCCGTTCTGCATCCGCGAGCCCATGATGTGGGTGGAGTTCACGTTGCCGTAGATGTCGGCCTCGATCAGGCCGTTGCAGGAGATCACGCCGAGCCGGCGGATCATCTCGGGGTGGTTCGAGATGTCCTGCGGCCGCAGGATGATCTTGTCGCGGTAGTCGGCGGCGTTGTCGTTCATCTTGTGCGCGTACTCGGGGCTCAGCGAGAACGCCGTGGCCGAGGCGACGGTCATCTTGCCGGAGTCGAGCAGGTCGACCATGCCGTCCTGGATCACCTCGGTGTAGGAGGTGAGGTTCTCGAACGGGCCCTCCAGCAGGCCGGCGAGCACGGCGTTGGCGATGTTGCCGACGCCCGGACTGCAGCGGCAGCAGGTTCTTGGGCAGGCGGCCCTGCTTGACCTCGTTGGCCAGGAAGTCGAGCAGGTGGCCGGCGATCAGGCGGGACTCGTCGTCGAGCGGCTTGAACGGGGTGTTGCGGTCGGCGTCGTCGGTCTCGATGACCGCGATGACCTTGGCCGGGTCGACCTTCATGGTGGTGCTGCCGATGCGGTCGCCGGGCTTGGTGATCGGGACGGGACGGCGGTTCGGCGGCAGGGCGACGCCTTCGTAGATGTCGTGCATGCCGTCCAGGTCGATGCTCTGCCAGGAGTTGACTTCGAGGATGATCTTGTCGGCGGCACGCAGCCAGGTGGTGTTGTTGCCGACCGAGGAGGACGGGACGAGCTCGCCGTCCTCGGTGATCGCGGTGACCTCGATCACGGCGACGTCGAGCTTGCCGAGGAAGCCGGCCCACGTCTGGGGGCCGGAGTGGGACAGGTGGATGTCGGAGTAGTCGGAGATGCCGGCGTTGATCTTGTTCCGCATGATCGGGTCGGACTGGTACGGCATCCGGAAGCTGATGCCGTCCGACCTCGGCCAGCACGCCGTCGAGCTCGGGGGCGGTGGACGCGCCGGTGTAACAGCCGATCATGAACTCTTCGCCGCGTTCGTGGGCGGCCTTGATCTGGGCGGCCAGCGCCACCGGGAACGGCCTTGGGGTAGCCGGCTCCGGTGAAGCCGGAGAAGCCGACGTTCATGCCGTGGCTTGATGAACTCAGCGGCATGGTCGGCGCTGGTGATCTTCGACCGGAATTCTTCGCTCAAAATACGCGACATCGTCTCTCCTCGACGCTGGCTGGGACGGCCCTACGCTACCGACTTTCGCGGGCCTGGTCCGCCATTTCGCTGATCCGTGGCCACGATGGGTGACGAGCCGCCCGTCGTGCCGTCGTGTGGTGCTGGCCCGGAGGCGAGCCATGCCGGCGACCGCGGCAAGGCCGACTCGGCTGGCCGGGCACCAGAGGCCGAGCACTCAAGCTCGGCGGCGATGGCCTCACTGGTCATCGCACCGGTGAGGCCGGCCACCAGCCGTCCGGTGCCGCGCGCACAGCCGAGTGTGGATCCGTGGGCGGCGCGTCGGGTCGACAAAAGCGGGCGGCAGGACCTCGCTCACCCCGTCCGGTCGCAAACGCACTTCCCAACGTTGCGCGTTCGGGTCGTGGCTGGGCTCGACGGTGCCGTGATGATGAGGGCAAAGAAGCACGAGATTCCACAACGCGGTCGGCCCGCCGGCCCACCACGGCACCACATGATGAGCCTCGCAGGCTTGCGGAGGCTTGTCGCAGCCAGGGAACACACAGCCACCGTCTCGAATCTCGAGCGCTGCCCTGATCGGACCAGTGACGAGCCGCTGCGTCCGGCCGACATCGAGGGGAAGAGACCCGCCGGACAGCACCATGGGCAGGATGTCCGCGTCACAGGCCAGCCGGCGCAGGTCGCCGGCCGACACCTGTTCGTCCGAGCTGACCAGTTTCGCCTCGAGGCAGCGCGCCAGCAGGCGGTCGTAGTCGATGGTCACCACAACGCGCGGACGGTCGCCGCCGTGGCTGGGAGCCACGGCCTGCTGTTGATGGAGTCGGATCATCGCCATCAGGGCATCGGCCCGGCGCTGTCCTGGGGTGGTGCGTTCCAGGCGTGGATCGAGCGCGTCGATGGCGCGCTTGAGGGAGGCGGCGTGGGCGTCGATGAGTCGAACGAACGCCTCTCCCTCGATCAGGGGCAGGCTTCCGGAGAACAAGAGACTCTGCCCGTCTCGGGTGAAGCCAAGGTGACGCTGCCTCTGGGCGGTTTGGCAGTCGCGTTCCAGGCGACGAGCCTCGGACTCCTCGGCGATCTCGGGAGCGACGACTTCAAGCACGTACCGCGAGAGTCGGCCGAGTTCGGCGGAGTTGTGGCTGGCAGCGAAGGCGACCATCTGCTGCTCAGCCGACTCCCGGGCGCTGGACCGAAGTTCGGTGGGCAGGTCGCCCAGGACGCGGGTGATGGCCCGTGCCTGTTGCGGCAGGACGCTCCCGCTCGAGGTCGCCTCGTGGAGCACCGGGAAGCTCGCCAAGTCGGTGCCGGAATGGACCAAGGCACCTGCCTCGCGCGGGGTCAGCAGGGCTGCTCCCACAAGCCAGGTCGTGATCGAGGTGCCGTATGCGTGGCCGGCGGAATCCGCCGCAGACGCTTCCGCGGCCAGGGCCTCAGCAAGGGCTTGGCACCGTCCGGCGAGTCGGACCGCAGCCCGCAGATCGCTGAGCCGCTCACCATCGCTGGACATCCTGCGCGCAGCGGAATCGATGCTATCGAGCAGCGCGCCGATCTCGGCCAGCACTTGACTGGTCGCCCGGCCCTCGATCGACAACGTCATGCGAACAAGTGTACGAATACCCTCTGACACTCTCCGAACCAGTGAGGGACGCGCCCAGGACTCTCGACCGCATGCAGGAAGGCAAGCACTGGCGGCACACCGCAACGAATCACCCCAGTGGGCGCACCTGCAAGGACGAGACGAGTTCGGACGTCTCCCCAGACTGCAGCGTCACGGCGTGATCGCGAACGTTCGCCGCCTCGATGCAGACCATGCCCTGCCACTCGTCGTCGCCGAAGTCGGCCATGCGTTCGGCCTTGTCGACCCAGGGGTTCCAGATCACCGTCCCGGTGGAGCCGGATTTCTCGACCACGATCGAGCGTCCCCACGCCGGGTCGTGCAGGACGGCCGTTCCCGAGTGCGTGTAGAGCCGGTCGGTCTCGCCGTCGAACCGGACGGCGCCGGCCTGCACGTGAGGTCCGGGCTCGTCGGCGGCCATGTCGAGGTACGAGGCGCCGTCCAGCCCGTCGATGCTCACCTGCCGAATGTCGCCGACCGCAAGGTAGGTGTGCAGCGCTGCTTCGTAGGTCACCGGCTCCGCTGCGGTGTTGGTGACGCTGAGCGTCACCGAGAAGTCCGTTGGGGTGAAGGCCGCCCGCAGGCCTGCGCTCAGGCCGTCGGCTTCCGGCAGCGCGTAGACCACCGTCAGCTCGGCGTCGGCGTGGTTGACCGATACGCGGTGCCAGTCGGTGATTCGCGCGTAGCCGTGCGAGGGTTCGCGGGTGCCGTCGAGGCCCTTGCCGAACCAGGGGAAGACCACCGGCACTCCGCCGCGGACGGCGACCCCCGGGGCGAACTGGGCCTGCGTGGACACCCACAACACCCCACGCGTGCCCGGTGGCTGCCAGGCCAGTGCTTGAGCGCCCAGATCGAGGATCGCGTACTTGGCTCCTCCTGGTTCGGCAGTGATGCCGGGGAGGCCCGCAAACAGCTGTGTCGCATCCATGCAGCCAGCCTAGGGATGCGGACCCTCCGGCGGTCGAGCCCGAGGCAATTCCCGCTGGCTGCTCGTGGACCGGTGACGCAGGCCGTGACGTTCATCGACGACGGACGGCAGGCGGGCAAGCCCTTCCACCGCGGAGATTCACCCGGGCAACCGTGACGCGGTCGCCATGAAAGTCGTTCACGCCCTTACCCAATCGCGCCCAAGCACGACGGGTTCAGGTTCACTCGCCCGGCAGCGGCTCCGTCGGACGAATGACCAAACCCGTGCGCAGCTTCGGGGTGAAGAAGGTGGACTTCGGCGGCATCAGCAGGCCTTCGCGGGCGGTCCGCTCGATCTCGGCCAGCGAGGTGGGCCGAATCAGGATGCCGGCGTTCACCTGCCCTGAGGTCACCAGCTCCAGCAGTCTCGTCGAGGCCGTGCTGGTAGCTCACCTCGGCGCGCGACCCGGACAGGGCGTGTTCGAGGTAGGCCCCGTCGAGCGCGCCGGACGCCGTCGAAGGCCCCAGGCTTGGGGATCAGCCACTCGGCGGAGCCGTCGGGGGAGAGCAGCACGAGGCGTCCCGAGCCGACCATCTCGGCCAGCAGCTCCGGGGTGGGCGCGGGGGCGGGCTCGAGGTCGAAGCGATCCGGCCAGGACGGCCCGCAACTCCTCCACGCAGATGTCGGTGTAGATGCGATGGATGGCCTCGATGCTGAGCTGGTCGGCGACCAGTTCGTTGATGAAGGTGAGGGTGAACTCGGCGTCGGTGTCGGTGCGTCCGGTGGCGGCGCGCACCTCGTCGCGGTAGGTCCGCGAGATGGCGTAGCGGTGGTGGCCGTCGGCGATCAGCACGTCGTCGGCGGCGAGGATGGCGGTGATCGAAGCGATCCGGGCCTCGTCGGTGATCCGCTCCACGACGTGCACGACCCCGTCGGCGATCATCGACCCGACCGGACTCGCCCGGCGCGGCGAGCGCCTCGGTGAGCCCGGACGCCAGCGAGAGCCCCCACACCGGGGACAGGTTCGTCGCGGTCGCGCGGGTGAGGTCGAGCCGGTCGGTGACGGCCTTCGGGGTGGTGCGTTCGTGGGGCAGGACACCGCCCGCGTCCAGGTCGACGACCTCCAGCCCGCCCAGCACCCCGACGATGCGTGCGGTCTGCCCCGGTGGCGTCGGTGAAGCGCATCCGGTAGATCGTGTAGCGAGGGTTCGTCGTCCTCACCAGCACGCCGGCGGCCAGCCATTCGTCCAGCGTGGCGGCGGCCTCGTCGATAGCGGTCGTCCCCGCCCCGGGGGCACGTCGACAGCGCACGATGTTGTGCGGGTCGCGAGCCGCAAGTTCGTCGACGTCAGCATCGGAAAGCACGTCGTAGGGAGGTGCGATCACTTCCTGGAGTCGGCGCCGCCGGCGTAGCGGATGGCCGGGAACGGACGGAATGCTGGCATGGAGCGACCCTAACGGGTCCCGGACCCGCCTCGGAATCACCCGACTTTCGCGAACAGCGGCTCAAACCTTGACTTTGTGTACCGAACACGGTGCGAGATGGCGCTCGCTGTTCAGCGCAGGGACGCCACGTATGCCGCGAGCCGCTGATCGGCGTCGGCCGGGGAGAAACCGGTCGCGATGATCTTGGCGATGTCGAGGGTGCTGCGCATCGGTCTGGGTGAAACCACCTTGCCGGCGTTGTAGGAGGCGGTGTCGATCGGTGAGACGGCGGACCGTTCCCGTCCGCAGAGTCCGAACACGTCCTGCGCGATCTCGTAGAAGGACCGCGGTGGCCCGCTGTTGGTCAGGTTGTAGGTGCCGAACTCCGCCGCGGATGCCAGCAGGTGCGCAACGCCCGCAGCCAGGTCCTCGGTGAAGGTGAGCCGGCCGATCTGATCGTCGACCACGACCGGTGAGGCACCCTTGGCGGCCAGGCCGGCCATGGTCCGAACGAAGTTGCGCCCGTCGCCGATCACCCAGCTGGTTCGCACGATGTAGTGACGTGTCAGCTGCGCCACCAAGGCGTCTCCGGCCGCCTTGGTCTGCCCGTACACCCCGAGGGGTGAGAAGGGTTCGGCTTCGTCGTGGCTCTGCCTCGTCCCGTCGAAGACGTAGTCGCTGGAGATGTGCACGAGGGTGATCCGATGCTCTGCGGCCACCCGGCACAGCGCAGCCACGCCGCTGACATTCGACGCCCAACAGGCGCGTCTGCCCTCAGCGGTCTCGGCCGCATCCACAGCCGTGAAGGCGGCTGCGTTGAGAATCGTGTCGACCTGCTGCCAGGGGTACGTTTCGACGGTCGCCGGGTCGCTCACGTCGAAGTCGGGCAGGTCCAGGCAGGTCGCGGACGGGAACACCGCCTGCAACGCGCGCCCCAGCTGCCCGCCGGCGCCGACGATCACCGTCGCTCTGGGCTCCACCGGACGCGCATCGGCGAGCCGGGGGTGGCCTTCGTCGGCGGCGGAGATGATGGCTCGGGACAACGGAATCGGCCAAGCGACCGCCACGGTCTCGTCGGCGAGGTTGACATAGCTGTACGAGCTGCGGGCGGCCGGGCTCCAATGATCGTTCACAAGGTAGGAGTACACCGTGTGGTCGACGAGGGTCTGATAGCTGTTCGCGACCCCCCGGGGCACGAAGACGGCGGTCTGAGGCCCCAGTTCGACCGTGACCGTCCTGCCGAACGTGTCGCCGGTCCGGAGGTCGACCCAGGCGCCGAAGATGCGACCGTGAGCCACGGAGACCAGCTTGTCCCACGGTTCGGCGTGGAATCCGCGCGTCACCCCGGCGGCGGTGTTGAACGCGAGACTGTGCTGCACCGGACCGAAATCCGGCAGGCCGAGGGCGGTCATCTTGGCGCGCTGCCAGTTCTCCTTGAACCACCCTCTGGCGTCGCCGTGCAACTCGAGGTCGATCACCAATAGGCCGGGGATCGCGGTGGTCCGCACCGTCACTGCGTCGGAGGGCATGGTCATCCGTTCTGCTCGGTGAGTTCGATCACGCCGAGGTTCACCAGCTCGTCGAGCTTGAGGCGGGTCGCTTCGGCGGTGTCCTGGCCGGCAGGCGCGCCGAACCGGGCCTCCAACGCAGCCACGAGGTCGTCGAACTCGACACCCGCGCCGGCGGCCAACTCCAGAATCACGATGCCGATGCCGCTCAGGTTCAGCAGCTGCTCCTCGCGAAGCAGTAACGCCTGGTCGTCGCGGATCAGCAGATCTGCGTATGGGCGAACCTGAACGATCACCGGCCCGACCCGATCAGTTCGTCGGCCAGGCCCAGCAACGAGTCCGCCTCGGTGTAGCGAACCCTCAGGACCGGCCCGGTCGCTTCGATCAGCTCGGCGCACCGATGCAGTCCGGCGTCCAGCGCGAACAACGATGAGGTCTGCGGAGTAAGTGCTGTGATCGCCTCGAACAGATCCAGCTCGGTCACGGTGGGCACCTTCGGGTGGTCGTCGTCCCGGTCGAGAATGATCACCCGCGCCACGTCCGGGTGATCGGACGCCGCCAGCAGGTCGAGCTCGTCGGGTGGTACCTCGTGCTTTGCCCCTCCGCCGGTGCGGCGCACCGAGAGAGGCTTGGGGTAGGGCAGAATCCGGTGCGAGGTGTCGATACCGACGGTTTCGTCGCTGAGGTAACCGAACCGTCGCCCCAGGATCCGGCTCAGCGTGGTCTTGCCTGTGCCTCCCTCGGCGACGAAGACCAGCCCCCGCCCGGTGTCCGGGGAGCACACGGCGCCCGCATGGAACATCAGCAATCGGCCGGCCTGGGCCCGGATCAGCGACGCCGTGACCGCTTGCGTGGTGGCCATCATGATCAGCTCCAGGTTGGCGCTGTGCAGGTCTCGGTCCCCCCGGGCCACCGGCATGATGCCACCCTCTTCGTCGGCGAGCCGGATCGACAATGGCTCGCCCTCCGGCCCGTCGCATGGCCGCAGGCACCGGGACCACGCAGCGCGCAGCCGTTCGTCGAGTTCGGCCTTCCGCGGTCCGCCCAGGCTGAGGGTCACCTGCGCACCGATGCCGCTGATCCGCAGCGTGTCGCTCGCTGGAGTCATTTGCCCACCGCTGCGTACTTGGCTTCGGTCGCTTCCTTGAGCGGACGCCACCAGGCGGGGTTGCGGCGGTACCAGTCGATGGTGGCGGCGAGTCCGTCCTCGAAGCTGGGATAGCGGGGCTCCCAGCCGAGTTCGGTGCGGATCCGGGTCGCATCGATCGCGTAGCGAAGGTCGTGTCCGGCGCGGTCGCTGACGTGGTCGTACGCGTCTGGAGGCTCGCCCATCAGGGTCAGGATGAGCCGGATGACGCTGAGGTTGTCCTTCTCGCCGTCGGCGCCGATCAGGTAGGTCTCGCCGAGCTGTCCGGCCTCGATGATCCGGAGCACAGCCGCGTTGTGGTCGTCGACGTGGATCCAGTCCCGCACGTTCTGGCCGGCCCCGTACAGCTTCGGCCGGATGCCCTGGATCACGTTGGTGATCTGGCGGGGGATGAACTTCTCGACGTGCTGGTACGGACCGTAGTTGTTGGAGCAGTTGCTGATCGTGGCCCGGACGCCGAACGAGCGCACCCAGGCACGCACCAGCAGGTCCGAACCGGCCTTGGTGGAGGAGTACGGGCTGGACGGGTTGTAGGGGGTGGATTCGGTGAACCGGGCGGGGTCGTCCAGGCTGAGGTCGCCATAGACCTCGTCGGTGGAAATGTGGTGATATCGCTTGTCGTGGCGGCGCACCGCTTCCAACAAATGAAAAGTGCCGACGAGATTCGTGTCGATGAAAGGCGACGGGTCCAGCAGTGAGTTGTCGTTGTGCGATTCGGCGGCGAAATGCACGGTCACGTCGTGGTCGGCCACGAGTTCGCTGACCAGGTTCGCGTCGCAGACCGAGCCCTTGACGAACCGGTACCGGTCGCGCGGCAGACCGTCGAGGGAGGCGGCGTTTCCCGCGTAGGTCAGGGCGTCCAGCACGGTCACCCGGGCGTCGGTGTGGCTGATCAGGAAACGCACGAAATTGCTGCCGATGAAGCCGGCACCACCGGTCACCAGGAACGTGGACATGAGCGAAATACTAACCAGGCCTTGGCGCCTGCCAGACTAAGGCCCATGCGCGGAATCATTCTCGCCGGCGGCTCAGGCACTCGGCTGCATCCCATCACTCTGGGCGTGAGCAAGCAGTTGGTGCCCGTCTACGACAAGCCGATGATCTACTACCCGCTGTCGACGCTGATCTTCGCGGGGATCCGCGATGTGCTGGTAATCACCACGCCGACCGAACGAGAGTCGTTCGAACGCCTGCTGGGGGACGGTTCGCAGTTCGGCATCTCGATCGCCTACGCCACGCAGCCGGAGCCGAAGGGCCTGGCGCAGGCGTTCACGATCGGCGCCGACTTCCTCGACGGAGGCAAGGTCTGCCTGGTCCTGGGCGACAACATCTTCTTCGGCCAGGGTTTGGGTGGCCAGTTGCAGCGCTTCTCCGACATCTCGGGGGCCGGGATCTTCGGCTACTGGGTGGCCCAGCCTCAGGCCTACGGCGTGGTCGAGGTGGCCTGTGACGGTCTGGCCGTCTCGATCGAGGAGAAGCCCGCTCACCCGAAGTCGCACTTTGCGGTGCCAGGGTTGTACTTCTACGACGAGCAGGTGACGGGGATCGCCGCGGAGCTTGCACCGTCGGCGCGTGGGGAATACGAGATCACCGACGTCAACCGGGTCTATCTGGACGCGGGTCAGTTGCAGGTGACGATCCTTCCTCGAGGCACGGCGTGGCTCGACACCGGCACCTTCGACTCCCTCAACGACGCCGGCAACTTCGTCCGCACGATTCAGGCCCGACAAGGGCTTCAGGTGGGTTGCCCCGAGGAAGCGGCGTGGCGGCACGGCTTCCTCGACGACGACGGTCTGCTGCGGCGCGCGGACCAGCTGGCCAAATCCGGCTACGGCGATTACCTTCGCGGGTTGATCACCGCGAGGTGATGGAGCGGCGAGGTCGGCTGAGCTGAGCAACTCTTCGGGCACGGAATCATTCCGACGTGAGCGTCGCGCGATGGGCGTCCGACTGGTGATCGGCAGAAGGACGCAACCTCGCCCCACTGGCCTGCGAGGCTTACCCGGAAGGCACAGGAGACGGCTGATCGCGACGGCGGCCTCTGCGATGGTCACTCCGGGTCCCGGGTCCCGGGTGAGGGTGGCGGCTCGTTGACCTGTCCCAGCATGCCGATCTCAATCAGGTCGGCGACGGCTTGGCGCGTCGCTTGCTCAGAGCCTCCGGTCGGCGGCGTGCCGAATCGACGTTCGAGTTCGGTATTGAGATCGACCACGTCGACCTGATCGGCGGCCAGTTCCACGATGGCGACGCCGAGAGGGCCCAGCTTCACCACGCGACCCCGAAGAGCAGCAGGGCCGCGTCGCCGTCGACGAGCCGATCGGCCGGGGTCACGGCGTGAAGCATCATGACGGCTCCCCGATCAGTTCGGTGACCAGCGGCGTCAGGGACGTCGCCTCGCGGTAGCGCACCCGAAGCACGGGGCCCGTAGCCCCGATCAGGTCCGCGCAGCGATGCAAGCCCCGCGGCAGGGCGTGCAATGACGACGACTGGGGGGCCAGGGCAGCGATCGCATCCAGCAGTCCCAACTCCTCGAATGTCGGCTGGCCAACGTGGTGATCGTCGCGATCCAGCAGGAGAACCCGCGCGACCCACGGCTCCAGGCCTTCCGGCAGTCCGACTAGTTCCCCTGGGGCGATCTCACGCTTGACGGAGTCACCGTGATGCCGCACAGAAAGCGGCTTTGGGTAGGGGAGGATGCGGTCTTCGTCAGTGATGGCCACCGTCTCATCGGTCAAGTAGCTGTAGATCCTGGCGAGCTTGCGGGTGAGCGTCGTCTTTCCCGTCCCGCTCTCAGCGACGAACACCAGACTGGCGCCGGTAACCGGGTGGCACACCGCGCCAGCGTGCAGCATCAGCAACTCACCGACCCGGGCCTTGATGAAGCGGACGGTGACGGTCTGTGTCGCCCTCACCAGCAGTAGCTCGAGATCGTCGCTGGAAAGGTCATCCGCGCCTCGCTGCAGAGCGCCGGATTCCTGCCCATGAGCGGCCAACCTGATTCCGATGACGCCGGCATCCACGCCACCCACCGGGTCGAGGCAACGCTCCCACACCTGCCTGAGTCGCGATTCCAATTCGTCGAGGCGGGGACCGGCCAGTCTCAGTTCGACCCGCGCCCCAATCCCGCCGAGGCTGAGCCTTCGCGGCATGCAGTCTGTCATGGACCCGTCCCGACCACGGTGGCCCAGGTCGCCTGGTTCATGTCGCACCCAGTTCGGTCGTCGCCGTGTGATCCCGGTCGTCACGGCTGAAGTAGCTGCTGATGAGGCCCGCGCGGGCGGTGACCAGGAACGCGGACATGGACTGCATCCTAAGGCCAGCGCGGGGAGCCGGCGAAGCACCGCTTCAGTAGGCGCCGCGAGGGGCCAACACAGCTCGCAGGGTGCGCATGAGGATGTTCAAGTCGCGCACCATCGACCAGTTGTCGACGTAGTAGAGGTCGAGCCTCACCGTGTCGCTCCAGGGAAGGTCGGAGCGCCCCGAGACCTGCCACAGTCCGGTCATGCCTGGGCGAACATCCAGGCGGCGATGCACGTGGTCCTCGTATTGGCTGACTTCCACCGGCAGCGCCGGCCGGGGTCCAACCAGGCTCATCTGGCCCCGAAACACGTTGAACAACTGCGGGAGTTCGTCGATTGAGAACCGGCGGAGAAACCCCCCGACCTTAGTGACGCGCGGGTCATCGCGCATCTTGAACAGCACCCCGCCGGCCTCATTGTGACGCTCCAGCTCAGAGAGGCGCGCTTCGGCGTCGACGTACATGGAGCGGAACTTGAGGCACGAGAACAGTTCGCCCTTGAGACCGACCCGGGTCTGGCGGAAGAGGGCCGGGCCCGCGTCCGACATTCGAATCCCGAGCGCCACGGCATCGTCTGGCGCCGAACCGATTCGACCGCCTCCCTGAGGAATGCCCCGGCACGGTTGCTCGCAATAATCACGCTGACGCTGTCTTCGCTCATAGGATCTGTCCTTCGTTTCCTTCGGTTGAGAAGGCCAAGCGGCCGAGTTGCAGAGTCAACGCATCGGTGATCAGTGGTCTGGCCCCGCACGGACAATCGTATCCAGGACGTCCATGAGGCTGGCGCTAGATACGGGATCGACCTTGCGGCAGAACGGCGAGCCTGACTCTATGAGTTTCGGCAGGTCAGCTAGCGTACGGATCGTTGGTTGGTCCTGTGCAGGATCCCAGTCGACCAGACTGACTGGAGGAAGCTGGCTTGGACGCGCTCGCCACCCCAGTGCAGTCACCAAGGCAGATTCGTCCGGGATAATCGAGCTTTCGTAGGCTCGGCGCAGTCGAGAAGTCGGTCGTAGTTCCGTCAGCAACCAGTCCAGTTCAGGCCTGCGGACGGCAAGCCACTGGCTGCCATAGAAGCAAGGACGTTGAGCGGAAAACGGGCTCCGAAGACGCCGGATGCCGTAGTGGACGCCGCGCCCTCGGGACACCACTCGGAGGCTGATCGCTGGCTCAACCCGAAGACTTACGGCATCCCTGACCCGCCTCCATGTGCGCTCGGCTCGTCCCCGCAGTCGGATCCCGGCGTGGGCGGCGGGGGTCTGGAACCACCGGTAGGCATACCGCGTCCACTCATCGCGGCCCTCTCCAAGGCGCCTCCCCCACCGAGGCATGTAGCTGAGCGCCTCAGCGTCGCCAATCCAACTGTCCGCGGACATTGCCTCTTCCTCCCACGGTCCCAACGGTCGAATCGGGTAGTCCTGACCTGAGATCAGGCAGACTAAGTCTGGAGCGAATCGATCCCTCGCATAGGTGAAGGCCAGCAGAGTGGCGGCTACCAGATCCCACGATCCCCAGTCGGTCTTCAGGCCATGTAGGCGGATCTCCACTCGCGGATCGTTGAACGTGTTGGGGAAGTCCTCCTGACGGTTGTCGTGCCATACCAAGATCCGCCCAGCCGGGCTGGATGCCAGAATCGCGCCGATGAGCCGCTTGACCTGAGGCCAGTCCCGATGGGTTAGTACGACGTAGACCACAGAAGGGGGGCCATCGCCGTGGCGGGATGTGGAACGGCTTTCCATTGCGCCAGAGTACGGCGGCGCGTCCCCGGTGACGTGCCACGGTCCGTGATTGCCGTAGACTCAACGTTCATGACCCTTTGGAGGCGGTCGGGGTGACAGAGGCGTTGTCCGGAGGGCTACGCGTCAACGCCTACGTGATGCTGGCAGACCCAAGCTTCCTGGCCCAGAGCCTCGCTGCGTACTATGACCAGATCGACCGTCTAGTGGTCTGTTACGACGAGGCCGGGCGTTCCTGGACGGGCACCGCCTTACCGATCGATAGCTGCTTGGCCGCTGTGCGTGCGATCGACAAGGACGGAAAATGCGAGTATCTCACGGGCAGCTTCTGGCGACCTGGTCACGCTCCGCTGGCAAATGACACGTATCAGCGGCAGGTAGCGCTAGACGCCGCCTCAACGAATACTGACTGGGTCCTTCAGCTCGACACCGACGAAGTGATGCTTGGCCCGGCGCAGTTCTTCGCGGCGCTGTCGCGGGCCGACGCTGCTGGTTTCAGTGGCCTGGACTACCCGTCTCGGTGGCTCTATTCCCGTGTTGGAACCGGGCGGTACCTTGAATCTTCGTCCAGGCTATGGCGGCGGGCTGCTTCATACCCTGGCCCATTGGCGGTTCGCGCGGGAGTGGCGCTGAAGCTTGCTCGTCAGACTGATGCCCCGCTGTATCGCGTTGACCTCCGCCCCCAGAACACCGACCCCTGGAGGGCGAGGGATTCGCTGGTGCACGAGGTGGTTTCCCCCGCGGCGGCCGTTGCTCACTTCTCGTGGGTGCGGACGCCGGAGATTCTGCGTCAGAAGTTCGGCTGGTCAGGTCATGCGGCAGACCTGAAGCCGCCGGCGGTCTATCGCAGGTGGGTGTGGCGAAGTCGCCATCCCTATCTGGCCGCGCTCAGTTCACCCCTGCGATCGTCTGATTGGTATCGGCTGGCGTCCATTCCGGAGCCACCGGGGGGGCCGCCCCACGAAGCGGTGTGACGCGGGGACGGTCGGTCGCGTGCCTACCGCAGCGGGGTGAGATGGTTGCGGAGCCGTTCTGGGAGCACCGCCTTCAGGCGATCGCGTCGCTCAGGAAGAATAGGTCGTGCGAGGTGAAGGGCTTGGCGCCAGGAAGTGAGGTCGCCGCTCCGGGTGGCTGCCGCCAAGGTCCAGCCAAGAACGTGCTGGTAGTGACTCCGATAGGCGCGTAGAGGGCGGTGTGGGGGCTCGGGCAGGGAAGTCCGTTCCCAGAATGAATTGATTGCGCGAAGGGTCATGAGACCGTTGGACAGAGCTCGTGTTCGGGTGTTCGTGCCTGGATGGTCACGGAAGAATGCCAGACGCCTCTTCACGATGTGCCACTCGGTGAACCTTGCCACGTTCACGTACATCGTCCAGTCCTCAGCGGAAGTCATACCGACTGGGAACCCGCCTGCTGCCAGAAGGACCCGCCGCTCGATGGCAGCCGTGCTCATCGAGCCTCGCAGGCGTTCTAGAAGAAGGTCGAAACTGCGTCCTTCTATGTCGAGATAAGAGAGGTCGCGCCTGGGGCTGGCGAGTGGCTCTGCAGCCAGACAACCGTCTAGATCCGTCGCGGCGATTTCGTCACCCTGGCCTTCGGCGAAACTCCAATACCAGGTGTTCATGGCCTGCAGATCTGGGGCATCCGCGAGTTCGCGCTCGACCTGCGACAGGTAGTCTGGATGAAGGAGGTCATCGTCGTCGAGGAAGCAGACCCAATCCGTCCTCGCCCTCGCTACGCCGGCGTTGCGCGCGGCGGCCACGCCGGCATGATCGATCGCGACCAGTTCTACGGGGAGTCCTGCCAAGGCGGACAATGCCGGATCATCGCGTCCGTCGGCCACAACAAGGATGGCGTCGAAGCCTCGGTGTTGGCGCAGGGCGCTGACTGCAGCCTGGTAGGCGAGATCAGGCCTCCGGTATGTGGGGATGACCAACGAGAATGTCCTGCTCTGAGGCTTGGATTCTCCTGCAGCGGCCATCGCAGGAGCACCTCCGCTCTCTCATAGTGCAATCTGGCCCACCGGCAAGCGTGAGATAGTTTAGCCCGACCAACTAACCAGACGGTCCGCGTGTCTCGTGGACGGGGGTTTTTTGAGGAGGCGTCAAATGGGTTCCGCTCCTGAGCGGCTCAGCGTGTGCATCGTGACCTATGAACGTCCCGAGTTCCTTCGCCGCTGCCTGGTTTCGTTGCAAGAGGACCTCTTCGATGACGTCAACGTTGTTGTCGTTGATGCCTCCAAGAACTCCAAGCGGGATGTCGTCGCAGCACTTCGCCCAACCGCAATGTACGTGCATGCTCCGGAACTCGCTGGCTGGATGACCCGATCGCGCAACGAAGCGTTGCGCTGGGCCACCGGTACGGTCATCAGTTTCCTCGATGACGATGTCGTGGTCCGCCCCGGCTGGCAGGCGGCTGTCCTCGACGCGTTCGGTGACGCGTCGGTGTCCGCTGTGGCTGGACGAACCTGCAACGGCCAGCCTGGGGAAGACCATTACGCGGCTCCGATCGGACGGCTGCGGCCGGACGGCACCCTGAGCGAGGGATTCGCCAGCCTGCCAGGTGGTCCGGTTGAGGTGGATCACGGAATTGGCGCGAATATGAGCTTCCGCAGGAGCGTCCTTGCCGAGCTCGGCGGATTTCGAGATGACTATCCGGGCACTGCAATTCGTGAAGACACGGACATCTTCCTGAGGGTCAGGGCACTCGGAGGAAGGATCGTGTTCGTTCCCGGGGCTGTCGTGGATCACCGCCCTGCACCCCACGTGCGCGGGGCGAGGTTCGACACCCGCTACAAGTTGTACGCTCGCCGCAATCACCTGGTCCTGCTGGCTCGCTTTGGCGGCTTCTCCTCGCCGATGCTTCGGCGCTGGGCGGCTCGGCAGCTGGGAGACATTACCACTGCGCGGGGTCTGACAAACCGGTTGCGTCGGGTCGCAGTCACGGTCTGCGGTTTGGTCTGGGGCCTCGCCGCTGCGCTGGGATTGGCTGGCTGGGCGCCTACGCCGCCGGCCCGACAGGATGCTAAGGGGCGGGAGCTGCGCCGCCTGCTGAGCTGAGTTTGCGCAGCCCCGGCCACGCCGCGGCCAGCACACTCGTTGTGGCGGCGATGAGAGTGCTAGCGAAGATGAGCACCAGCGACGGCCAAGTGATCGAGGCGACGCCGTCACCAGTCGGAGCGATCCTGAACGAGACGAACCACCAGACTCCCAACACCGCGATCGTCAGCCAGCTCCGCATGGGCCGGCCGGGGGCGAACCCGGCCGCGAGCCAGCACCACAAGGCCCCCAGCGGATACATCAGGTAAACAAGATGAGACACCGGGAGAAGCAGCACGATCACGAACACCGTGTTGTAGAGCGCTGTCACCGGATTCCCGGGATGCCATATCACTAGCACCAACAGGCTGATCGCCCAAAGGGCCAGTACCACCGTGAGGCCCGCAAACAGGAGTGGGGAGACAACCAACGGTTCCGCGATCCCCGAGTTCGTGAACAGGATCTTGGGTACCCCCCACACCGAATACGCCGCCAGTGGTTGGTCGCTGGCCCGGAACGGCGAAGCCACCATATTGACCATCGCTGGCCACCCGCCGACGGCCAAAGCGAGGGCGCCTGCGACCGCGGCAGCCGCGATTACTCCCACCCACTCGGCGCGCCTCCCTCGCGCGGGTCGCCGCACGAGCCACAACGCGAAGACGGCAGGCCACGTCTTAACCAAGGCGGCCGAGCCCAGACTGACACCCGACCCGAGCCCTCGCCCCTTCGCATGGAACAGGGCCGCACCTGCCAAGGACGCGACGACTAGGAGGTCAGGGAGCCCGAGCCACAGACCGAGGGTGGCAGGCCAGGAGTACAACAAGGTCACAATCGCGACCAGCGTCAACAGGCCCTGCTGCCACTGCGGCAGGCGATTCCCGCACGCTCGGACACCCAGAACGCAGGCAGCCAGTCCTGCCGCCACCATCGTCGCGACCCACACCTGCCAAGCATGGGTCGAGTGGGAGAAGGGAGCCAGCAGTAGCGCGACGAGCGGAGTGTAGTAATACCCCTGGACCTGGTAAGGCGACCCGCCCGCAGCGACCGCCTGAGCAGCAGGAATAAAGATGGCAACGAAGTCCGGACCAGGGCTGACTGCCGCCGCCCTGTACCTGACAAGACCCAGTCCCGCACCAACAGCCACGGCGAGCGACCACGAAGCCCAGGTGATGAGAGGCTTCAGGCGAGCGACAACCATACGATTACCCTCCCACCAATCGCCAGACCCGGGCATGCCCATCCAAACAGGCCCGCCAGGTGAAGTTGCGGGCGCGCTCCCGTCCGCGTTTCATCAGCTCGGCGGTGGCACGGGCGCCCGCGAGCACGTCGTTCACGCCGTCGATCAGCCCGGCGGCGGTCGGTTCGACCAGCCACCCGGCGTCACCGACCACTTCAGGCAGGGCGCTGGAGTCGGCCGCCACCACGGGAACGCCGGCAGCCATCGCCTCAAGGGCTGGAAGCCCGAATCCCTCGTAGGTGGACGGAACCACCACCACGGCGGCCCCGGCAACCAGCTGGGGCACCACGGCGTCCGGCACTCGGCCGAGCAGGCGGACCGCTAACAGCCCACCGAACAGCTCGTTGCGTCGCGGATTTTCGGGCCCGGCCAGCGCCAGCGTCACCCCGGGGTGAGCCTGGGAAATCGTCGGCCACGCCAGCGCCAGGGCCTCCAGATTCTTACGCTTTGACACGCCACCCGCATGCAGCACGTACGGCCCGGTCAGGCCTAGCTCGCGCCGTCCGGCATCGTCGAGGGGAGCCGCCTCGAAGAACTTGTCGTCGACTCCGTTGTGCACCACGACTGGGTCGGCGACGCCGAGGAATCGCTGCACCTCGTTCGCTGTGAACGCCGAGACGCAGATCACGGCGTCCGCCCGGCGGGCCTCCTCTGCCGCAGCCGTGATGGGTGCGGACTCGTCGTCGAACCGCCAGGCCACGGTGTCGTGAATCGTCACCACATTGGGCCCCGGGCCGGGAGGAAGCACGAGGTCCATCCGGTGTAGCACGCCGGGCCTGCGCCCGTACGCGAAGCGTCCGACCATCGCACGCTGGGTGACCGAAGCGTTCGCGAGCCAGCCCATCGGCAGTCTGATCGTGCCTTCCAAAGGCGAACGCAGGGATCGCGCGGTCTGGTGACCAACCCGCCAGCCGGGTAGCACTGCTTGAGCGCCGGCGACCACTTCGGCTTCGTACCGCTGGGCGCCCATGGGATTGCCCGACGCTGTGGTCGCGATCGTCAACTGGTGCATGGGCCCTCCTGGCGGCACAGTATCGGCATACTGGCCACCAACAGCCTGGCAGGAGGTGGCGTGGCCCGCATCGCGCTTGTCACGAGTTCGTTCCTGCCCAGGGTGGGCGGAGTCGAGGAGCACGTCCGGCACGTCGCCGCCGATCTGCAGCGGCGCGGACACGAGGTCGTCGTCTGGTCGGTGGATCAAGGCGATGTCGTGCCCGACGAAGTGGACGGCGTCCGCATCCGCTATCTCCCCTGCCCGCTCCCGGCGAGAACGGCCGGGGCGCTGCTCCGATTCGCGGGGAGCGTGCCCGCCGCGTGGGCGGCGTGGGAGCAGGCGCGACGCCTTGACCGTCCGGACCTGCTACACGTGCACTGCTACGGACCGAACGGCGTGTACGCGACCGCCTTGGCGCGGCTGCACGGTCTGCCGCTGATCTACAGCCACCATGGCGAGACCTTCATGGACGCTGACCACGTCTTCGATACCTCCGCGCTTCTGAGGCGCAGCCTGTCCGCCACCCTGAGGCAAGCCGCGGAGGTGACGTCATGCTCCGCCTACGCGGCGGCGGACCTTGTCCGCTTCGGCGTCACGCCGGGAACTGTCCGGGTGGTGTTCAACGGTGTCGACCTGACCGAGCCGGTGGGGGAACTCCCTGCCGACCTCCCTGCCGCTTACGTGGCCGGAATCGGAAGGCTGGTCGCGGTCAAAGGCTTCGACAACCTGATCAGGGCGTTCGCGCAAGTGGCCTCAGACCAGCCCGAACTCCACCTGGTGATCGGTGGGGACGGGCCCGAACGCTCCACCCTGACCGCCCTCGCCTCGGAACTGGGCGTCGGACAGCGGGTCCGCTTCACCGGCACCCTCGCCCGAGGTCAGGTGGGAGCTGTGATGGCCGGTGCCCTGGCCCTGGTCGTGCCGAGTCAGGTCGAGGCGTTCGGGATCACGGTGCTAGAAGGGTGGCGCGCCGCGACCGCCGTGGTGGCGACCAAGGTGGGTGGACCGCCGGAGTTTGTTCGCGACGGTCACACGGGGTTATTGGTCGACCCGGCAGAGCCGGTCGCGATTGCCGCGTCCCTGCGTCGGCTGTTCGTGGAGCGTGGTCTTCGGAATCGGCTGGCCGCGTTCGGACGGCGAGAGGTGGAGAAGTTCACCTGGTCTGGGGTGGCCGACAGCTATGAGGACCTGTACCGCGGCGTGTTGGCGAAGTCCCCTCAGTCTGCTCCGCTACCCGACGAACCCCAGCCTCGCGACTAGCCCGCGGTGATCCGTGCCCACCATGTCGAACGACTCCACCGATACCGCGGACAGTCGGTCGTTGACCAGCACGTGATCCACCCCGATCAGCGGGGGAGTGACGACCGTGCTCGGAACGCTGGGCCACCATGCGTAGAGACGGGTGGGGAAGGTGGGCAGCCAACCGGCGCCGGCCTGCTGGGCGGCGTCCGTCAAGCCTGAATCCAGCAACTGCTGCAGTGCCACGTGTTCTCGAACCGCGTTGAAGTCGCCCAAGGCGACCAGCGGCCGGTCGGCGTGCGCTGCCGCAGCCCGCTGAATGTCGAGCAGCGACGATGCCCAGGGCTCGTAGCCGTCCGAAGGGTTGCGGGCGTGGACGGCGACCACGGTGACCGGCCCCGAAGGGTGATCGAGGGTCACGACGTGCTGCTGAGGGCTCGTCCCCAGCGTTTCGATCAGCGTCACGGGGTGGCGGGCGAACACCATGGTGGCGTCCGAGGTCCAGTCCTCACCGGGCTCGCCGACGTGGTACGGCAGGACGTCGGTCCACGCCGAGGCCTGCAGAGAGCGCCACAGGTCGACGTCGACCTCGGTCAGCACCACCACGTCCGGTTGGGCCCTTTCCGCCTCGACGGCGAGCTGAGCCGGGTCGGCCATCCCGAAGTAAGTGTTGAGGGTCATGACGACCAGCGACTCGCTTGCCGCCGCTGCCGGTCGCGGCCAGTACGGCCCGGCGGACCAGACGAACTGGAGGACGGCGAGGCCGATCGCTGGAACGGCCAGCGCTTTCACCCAGTGGCGACGCGAGAACACCAGGATCAGGGCGACGACCACCCAGGCCAGCACCCCGTAAGGGATGAACGAGGACAGCTTGACCACGGTGCTGGAGCCGGCCTGGAGATCGGGGCGCAGATACAGCACCATCATCGCGACCCCCGCCAGCGCCAGCGCGAAACCGATCGCCACGACCAGCCATCGGGCGATGCGACGGATCCAGCGGGCCATGGTTCCCGATCGTACGTGGCCAGCGGTCGGGCAAGGTGTTGCCGCGGTCGTGGCTTCGCGATCTCGGACACAACGAGGGACGGCCGGCGCCGCGCATCGTCAGCGCGTGCTCAACCGGCGAAGGCGAGCGCGGGCATCCCCGCTACACCCGGACGGCAGCTGAACACTGAACCGGCCGCCGGCTCCGCGTCCGGAGGCAGGTTCTCCCGGCTCGTGGTGAGGTACAACGTGTCCAGGTCGGGGCCGCCGAAACAGCAGGCGGTCACCTTCGAGACGCCGGGCACCTCGATCACGGCCTCCAGCTTCCCGGACGCGCTGAACCGCTGCACGCTGCCGCCGTCGTAGCGGGCAAGCCACACCCCGCCCTCGGCGTCCACGCACAGGCCGTCCGGGACACCGGGCCCAACCTTGGCGAAGACGCGCCGGCCGCTGATCCCCTCCACCGGGTCGTAGTCGAAGGCCCAGGTCGTCGCCGTCCCCGAATCGTTCAGATACATGGTCTGGGTGTCCGGGCTCCAGCCGATCCCGTTGCTGAGCGTGAGCCCGTCCACCAGGGTGTGGGCTCGCCGCGACCGGGCGTCCAACTGGTACAGCACACTGCTTCCCTCGGGGAAGCCCTCGGTCAGGGTGCCGATCCAGAACGCGCCGTCGGGGTCGCAGCCACCCTCGTTGCAGCGGACGGCCGGATCGTCGGTGATCGTCACGAACCCGGCCAGGTCGCTCAGATCGTCGAAGTTGCTGATCGCCAGGTCCCGCTGCCTGGCCACGATCGCCCCGCCACCCATCCTCGGACGGATCACCGCCGCGATCGGTGCGCCCACGCTCGTCCGCCGAACCCGATCGCCGTCGAGGGTGAGCACCTCGCCGGCGTACATGTCGACGAAGCGCAACTGCTGCCAACGGTCCCACCACACCGGCCCCTCGCCGTGGAAGCAGACCCGGTCAGTCACCCGTTCGGCACGCATACCGGCCATGCTGGCGGACCCGTCCCGGGAGTTCAACGATCCCAGTCCACGCGTGCCAGGAGAGGGTGCCCCACAGACCACCGGAACCGCTACGGTAGGACCGTATGCGCCGAGGCACCGGCATGCTCCACCGATGCCGTGGGTCAGGTCACCGTCGACAACAGTTCGGGAACCCGTACCGGCTACCCATTGGAGCCCATTGAAGGAGATTCAACCTCACGATGACTGACCACAAGTTCGTGTATGAGTTCAGCGAGGGCGACGCGTCGATGCGCAACCTGCTGGGTGGCAAGGGTGCCAACCTCGCCGAGATGACCGGGCTCGGCATGCCCGTCCCGCAGGGCTTCACCATCACCACCGAGGCCTGCACCCAGTACTACGTCGACGGCGAGACCATCAACGACGACATCAAGGCCGAGATCCTGCGCCTACATCGCCAAGCTCGAGGAGATGACCGGCAAGAAGTTCGGCGACCCGGACAACCCGCTGCTGGTCTCCGTCCGCTCCGGCTCGCGCGCCTCCATGCCCGGCATGATGGACACGATCCTCAACCTCGGCATGAACGACACCGTCGTCGAAGGCCTTCGCCGAGCAAGACCAACAACCCGCGCTTCGCCTACGACTCCTACCGCCGGTTCATCCAGATGTACTCCGACGTCGTCATGGAGGTCGGCAAGTCCCACTTCGAGAAGCTCATCGACGAGATGAAGGAAGCCCGCGGCGTCAAGCAGGACACCGAGCTGACCGCCGACGACCTGAAGGAACTGGCCGACCGAGTTCAAGGCCCAGTACAAGGCCAAGATCGGCACCGACTTCCCGTCCGACCCGGTCGAGCAGCTGTTCGGCGCCATCAAGGCCGTGTTCCGCTCCTGGGACAACCCGCGCGCCGTCTACTACCGCCGCATGAACGACATCCCCGGCGACTGGGGCACCGCCGTCAACGTCCAGTCGATGGTGTTCGGCAACATGGGCGACACCTCCGGCACCGGCGTGGCGTTCACCCGCAACCCGGCCACCGGCGAGAAGGGCCTCTACGGCGAGTTCCTGATGAACGCCCAGGGCGAGGACGTCGTCGCCGGCATCCGCACCCCGCGAGACGATCGACCAGCTCAAGCGACGAGAACCCGGACGTCTACGACCAGTTCGTCGCCATCGTCGACAAGCTGGAGAAGCCACTACCGCGACATGCAGGACATGGAGTTCACCATCGAAGAGGGCAAGCTCTTCATGCTCCAGACCCGCAACGGCAAGCGCACCGCCGCCGCCGCCTTCAAGATCGCCTGCGACCTGGTCGACGAGGGCATGATCACCCAGGAGAAGGCCGTCCGGATGATCGATCCCAAGCAGCTCGACGCGCTGCTGCACCCGCAGTTCGACGCCGACGCCCTCAAGGCCGCCGTCCCGATCGGCAAGGGCCTGCCCGCCTCCCCGGGCGCCGCCTGCGGCAAGGCGGTCTTCACCGCCGAGCACGCCGCCGCCATGGGCAAGCAGGGCGAGGACGTCATCCTCGTCCGCCTGGAGACCACGCCCGAGGACATCGAGGGCATGCACCACGCCAAGGGCATCCTGACCGCCCGCGGCGGCATGACCTCCCACGCGGCCGTCGTGGCCCGCGGCATGGGCACCTGCTGCGTGTCCGGCCTCGGCGAGATCTCCTTCGGCGCCGACGGCAAGAGCTTCACCCTGGGCGGCAAGACGTTCAACGAGGGCGACTGGATCTCCCTCGACGGCTCCACCGGCAACGTCTACGGCGAGAGCCATCGCCACCGTCCCGGCCGACGTCACCGGCTACTTCGGCCGGGTCATCGAGTGGGCCGACGCGTTCCGCACGCTGAAGGTCCGCACCAACGCCGACACCCCGGCGGACGCCCGCCAGGCCCGCGAGTTCGGCGCCGAGGGCATCGGCCTGTGCCGCACCGAGCACATGTTCTTCGAGCCCGACCGGATCGCGGCCATCCGCGAGATGATCGTCTCCAAGACCGTCGAGCAGCGCGAGGCCGCGCTGGCCAAGCTGCTGCCGATGCAGCGCGGCGACTTCGAGGGCATCTACGAGGCCATGGAAGGGCTGCCCGGTCACCATCCGGCTCCTCGACCCGCCGCTGCACGAGTTCCTGCCGCACCGACGAGGACGACATCGTCGCCCTCGCCGCCGAGATGAACCTCGACGTGGCCGAGCTCAAGGACGATCATCGCCTCCCTGCACGAGTTCAACCCGATGATGGGCCACCGCGGCTGCCGCCTCGCCGTCACCTACCCCGAGATCGGCGCCATGCAGACCCGGGCGATCATCGAGGCCGCGATCAACGTCCAGAAGGCGCCACCCGGAGTGGAAGGTCGTTCCCGAGATCATGATCCCGCTGGTCGGCGAGGTGAAGGAGCTGGCGTACGTCAAGAACATCGTCACCGCCACCGCCGACGCGATCATCGCCGAGTCCGGCGTCGACGCTCGAAGTACCTGGTCGGCACCATGATCGAGATCCCGCGCGCCGCCCTCACCGCCGACGAGATCGCCAAGGAGGCCGCAGTTCTTCTCCTTCGGCACCAACGACCTGACCCAGATGACCTTCGGCTTCAGCCGTGACGACGCCGGCAAGTTCCTCGACGCCTACTACGACGAAGAAGATCTACGAGAGCGACCCGTTCGCCCGCCTCGACCAGGTCGGCGTCGGCAAGCTGGTGAAGATCGCCGTCGAGCTGGGCCGCCCGACCCGTCCCGACATCAAGCTCGGCATCTGCGGCGAGCACGGCGGCGACCCGTCGTCCATCGAGTTCTGCCAGCAGGTCGGCCTCAACTACGTGTCCTGCTCGCCGTTCCGGGTGCCGATCGCCCGCCTGGCCGCCGCGCAGTCAGCGCTGAACGCCCGGTAGTACCCCGCTGCGCCCTCCGGGGCCCGGTCCTTCGTGGGCCGGGCCCCGGCGTTTGTCCCGCCAAGTCCGGTGAACTGCATCCGTTCGGTTCGCGACCCGGCGTTCGCCGGACGGATCGGTCGGGGCCCGGCGTGGGCACCGGGACACGCGCCCGGGCGTGGGCGAAACTGGGGCGGTGGACAGACGCGGATTCCTGATCGGGGCGGGCGCACTGCTGGCGACGGGCTGCGCGCGGGTGCAACCCCCCGCCCTGACGGCCACACCCCACCCCAGCACGCCGACGGCCGTGCCGTTCGTGATCGGCAGCGACGACACACCCGCCGGGGCCATGCTGGCCGAGCTGGTGGTGGTCGCTTTGGCCGCGTCCGGACGGACGGCGTCCACGACCGCCGTCGATTCGGACTGGCAGGCCGCACTCGGCGACGGCGGACTGTCGGTGGTGCCGGCCTACGCGCGGACGGTGTGGGCCGAACTCAGCGGGGACGCCGAACCGCCGGCCGCCGACGCCCTGCTCAGCGCCACCGCGTCGCTGCTGGCCCCCGAAGTGAGCACGCTGGCCGCGTCCGGTGTGGACGCCAGCCTCGTCTGGATGGTCACCAGCGCCACGGCCGCCGACGGCATCACCAGCCTCGACCACATGGAGAAGTGGTCGAAGGGAAAGACCGCTGCCGTACCCGTTGCCGCCCTGTCGCGGGCCGACGGGGTGCCCGGGCTGAAGACCGCGTACGGCACATCGTTCACGATCGCCAAGGTGGAGGACCCGGTCTCGCGCGCCACCCAACTCCTGGACGGCCAGGTGGATATCGCGGCGTTCCGGCGCACCGAGTACACCCGCGCGTCCGGCCTGGTGACGTTGGCCGACCCCGACGAACTGGGCGCGCCCGACCCGCTGGTGTTCCTGCTCAACGCGGGCCTCGGCGAATCCGACCCCGACGCGGTGCTGATCGTGAACTCACTGGCGCAACTGCTCAACACCAACCGGCTGCTCGGCCTGCAGTCGAAGGTGATGTCCGGTCAGGACCGGTCCGCGGTCGCCACCGCCTGGCTGCAACTCAACGGCCTGGCCTGACCGTCCTCCTTCGGCTTCAAGGCGCCCGGTCGTTGCGCCTCCACAACGCGTCGCCGCTGCCGCAATTCGACGCCCCACGCCGAGAGCTGCAGGCCATCTACGCCGAGAGGTGTAGAGCTCCTATGCCGAGGAGTGTGGAATCTCTGTCCGGACGATGGCAGGCGGCAAGGTGCAGAACCATGCTCGCTCGGCAGCCGTGCCGCCGCGGATCTGACAAGTTCGCGACGCGCGGGGTACTTTCGAGTGGTGACGCTGACACCCGCCGACCTACCCCGCTACGTCGACCACACACTGCTTTCTCCCACCGCGACGGAGGCCGATGTGGCCGCGCTGGTCGAGGAGGCCCGGACGTTGGGCACCTATTCGATCTGTGTGTCGCCCGCGATGCTGCCGATCACCGCCGAGCTCGGCGGGGTCAAAGTGGCGACGGTCTGCGGCTTTCCTTCCGGCAAGCACACTCCCGCCACCAAGGCGGCCGAGGCTGCCGAATCCGTGACCCGCGGCGCCGACGAGGTCGACATGGTCCTCGACCTCGGCCTGCTCAAAGCTGGACGCAACGACGCCACCCAGGCTGAGATCGCTGCCGTCCGAGCGGCCGTACCAGCGCCGCGGGTGCTGAAGGTGATCATCGAATCCGCAGCGCTCACCGACGCCGAGATCGTGGCGGCCTGCCGTGCCGCCGAAGCGGCCGGCGCCGATTTCGTGAAGACCTCCACCGGGTACCACCCGGCCGGCGGCGCCTCGGTGCACGCGGTCGAGTTGATGGCACAGACGGTGGGCGGACGCCTAGGGGTGAAGGCGTCCGGGGGGATCCGCGACTGGGCGACCGCGGTGGCGATGATCAACGCCGGGGCCACTCGCCTGGGCCTCTCCGGGACGGCCGCCGTCCTCGCCGGAGCGTCTGGCGAAGGGTACTGAGCTTCCGCGCCTGGAATACCCTCACCACACGAAGCACGCGTGCCTGAAGTCGGAGGAGAGTCCGTTCATGGCTGACGGGCAGGTCAGGAGCCGCACCGTGAGTCGCCGCCGCGTCCTCACTGACGCGGCCTGGGCGACGCCAGTGGTGATGATGGCCGCCGCCGCGCCCCGCCCACGCCGCCTCACCCACGAATTCGCCAGGAACGATGCGGTTCTACCTGGCCACCATCGACCAGGACCAGATCAACGCCGACCTGTCGATCCGGATCAACATCGGCTGGGAACCTGTCTCCTGGAACGCGGTGGTGTACCCGCAGACCATGTCGGTGGTGATCACCTGGAGCCCCGCCTTGTCGATCGACTCGATCACCCCCGGCACCGACGGAACCTGGACCGTCGACGCCCAGATGCCCGGCTACGTGAAGCTGACCCGTGCCGGGCAGTTCGACAACTCCGGGTTCAATCCGGAACCCGAGATCCTGTTGATCAAGCCGACCCCCGCCAGTTCGGTGAGCGTGACCTTCACGGCCACCGCACCCAACACCCCGACAGTCATCGCGAGCGCCACCTTCCACCCGTGACCACCGACGCTGGCGACCTGGGCCAGTTCGACTGCTGATCGACACCGAGTTCTGGGCGGCCGTGCCCGGCATCGGTAGCGATCTTCCGGCGGCCGAGGCGAGCGTGGCTCGTGGGGAAAGGACGAGCGTCGCCGAACTGCGCGAACAGCTTGCGGCGAGCCGTTGGGCGAACGGGTGACTCGATGTGCACTCGATTCGGCTGAGAACAGCCGGAAGAGGGTGGAATCGGCCGTCAACGGTGCAAATCAAGTCACCCTTCGCGCCCGGATTGCTATGTTGCCCCCTCAGTTCACACCTACCGATTCGGGTCGCGGTGCATCAGTAGGCGCAGGACGACGAAGCGCAACAGCGTGGCCGCGGCGTTGGCCACCACCAGGACGGTGACTTCCACCGCCTTACCGGCCGACGGCCACCCCGCGTTCACGAGCCACAACGAGCCGCTGGTCAGCGCCAGCGCCACCCCGAACGCAGCCAGGCCGCCGATGTGATGCTTCACGGCGCCCCCGCGTCCGGAGATCCCGAAGGTGAACCACCGGTTGGCTGCGGTGTTCGCGACCGCCGTCAGCGCCAGCGCCGCCAGGTTCGCCGCTTGGGCGCCGAAGGGACGCAGCGCCAGATAGAGCACGAAGTAGGCCAGGGTGCTGGCCACCCCGACCGCGGCGAAGCGCACCAACTCACCGACCATGCCGCCCGGGACACCCGGGATTCGTGAGGTCGCCGGCACCGAGGCCCGGTTTCGGGACAACTCCGCCCGCAGCCGGTCGAGCGGGAGCGTTCGGCTCGCCAGACCTCGGACCAGACGCCAGATGCCGCGCAGATCTTCCGCGGCGGTGGCCACGATGTCGACGGTGGTGCCCGGGTCGTCGACCCAGTCGACCGGCACCTCGTGGATGCGCAGCCCGGCGCGCTGGGCGAGCACCAGCAGCTCGGTGTCGAAGAACCAGTTGTCGTCGGCCACCAGCGGCAGCAGCTCCTGCGCCACATCGCGGCGCACCGCCTTGAAGCCGCACTGCGCGTCCGTGAACGACACCCCAAGGCTCGCCCGCAGCAACAGGTTGTAGCTGCGTGAGATGAACTCCCGCTTCGGGCCGCGCAGGACCCTCGACCCGCGGGCCAGGCGGGTGCCGATGGCCACGTCGGAGTGCCCGCTGATCAGTGGGGCGACCAGCGGAAGCAGCGCTCGTAGGTCGGTCGAAAGGTCGACGTCGGTGTAGGCCACGACGTCGGCGTCCGAATCGAGCCACGCCTGCTTGAGCGCCCGGCCGCGGCCCTTCGCGTCAAGGTGCAGCACCTCGACGCTGGGGCGGCGCCGGCTGAGCGCCTGGGCCAGCGGCCAGGTGTCGTCTGTGGACGCGTTGTCGGCGATCACGATCCGATAGTCGTAGGGAAACGAGGTGGCCAGGAATTCATCCAGCCGGGTGATCGAGGCCACCAGGTCGGCCTGCTCGTTGTAGACCGGAACCACGATGTCGACTCGGCTTTCCCCGGCCCGCGGCACCGTGCGAGTGCGGACCAGCTGTGATGTGGCCCGATCGGACGTGGTCAGTTCGGACGCTGCCAGTTCGGAGATGGCCAGTTCGGAGGAGGCCCGTTCGGAGGTCATGGTCACCTCAGCTTCGGCGACGTCAGGTCGTACACCGTCGTGCCACCCACGGTGGTGGCCGTGAACGTGTCGGCCACCCAGGCTGCGACTGGCGCTGGCAGCCTCCGAACCGCCGTTCTGGCGTCCGCTCAAGTCACCGCCGAGGAAGTAGTGGATCTTCCCCTCCGCGACGTACTGCTTGAACTGCTCCAACGTCGGGGACGGATCGGAACCGTTGAAGCCGCCGATCGCCATCACCGGGTCTTTGCTGGCCAGCTGGTAGCTGGCCGCGTTCTGCGATCCCACCGTCGCCGCCACCCAGGTGTAGGAGGACGCGTCGGTGCTCAGGAGGTTCACCAACTCCGCCGAGGTGCTGGCGCCGTTGAGCAAGCCGTTGGCGCCGCCCCGAGTTGTTCCCTCTCCGCTGCTCGTACTCGGCGGGGTCTGGCCCTGGGCCCGTCCGTCCTGGCTTTGGCCGGGAGCTTGGCCGGTGGAGGTCCCCTGGCCGCGGGACGGCGGCTGGCCGCCCCCGCGTCCGCCGCCTCCGCCCCGGGAGCTGCTCACGGGCCCGGCGGTGACGATCGAGCCGGTGTGCGCCGTCGTGGCGGTGTTGATCGAGTAGGCGTAGGGGCCGGCGATGCCGGCCGCGAGGGCGACGCCCAGGACGAGGTTCGCCAGCACCCGCGGCAGCCGGTGCACCCACACCAGGGCCAGTCCGGCGGCCAGGCCGAGACCGAAGACCGTCCAGCCCAGAACGGTGTACCCGCCGCCGGCCTGCTGCAGCAGGATCAGCGCCCACGCGCCGGTGCCCGCGCTGGTGATCGCCAGCAGCATCCGCGCCGGCCAGTGACCCCGGAAGTTCCACAGGGCCGCGCCCCCGAGCGCCACGGCGCCGCCGATCGCCGGTGCGAGGGCGACGGTGTAGTAGTCGTGGTAGATGCCGCCCATGAAGCTGAAGATTCCGGCGGTCACGACGAGCCAACCCAGCCACAGGGCCAGGCCGCCGGCCAGCGCCTGCGACGGGCTCTGCCGGAGCCGGCCGTCGGTCGCCGCGTGGGGCGCGAAGGCCGCGTGGGGCGCGAGGGCCGCGTGGGGCGCGAGGGCCGCGTGGGGCGCGAGGGCCGCGTGGGGCGCGAGGGCCGCGTCCGCTGCACCAGGGTCTTGAGCGCCGGGGGAAGGGGTCCACGCCACCTTCCCGCCCCGAGCCGATGCGGCCCGCCGTTGCACCATCACCAAACCCAGAGCACCCACCCCGAGCACCAGCGCGGCCGGGATCAGCCACGACACCATGCCGCCCGAGACGCCCTCGAACATGCGCAGGACGCCGGTCTCGCCCCAGCGAGCTGTTGCTGCCGCCCACCGAGCCCACCTCGTTGCCGGTGATCCGGCCGAGCCCGTTGTAGCTGAGGATCAGTTCGAGCAGCGAATTGGTTTGGGAGCCGCCGATGTAGGGCCGCAGGGACGCGGGCGTCAGTTCGACGATCGCGACGTACCACCCGGCCGAGGCGAGCACGGCCAGAAAGGCCACGAACAGGTCCAGCAGCTTCTTGCGCCAGGCCGCAGGCGCGGCGATCCAGTACGCCACCACGAGGGCGGGAAGCACGACGAACGCCTGCAGCATCTTGGTCAGGAAGCCGAACCCGATGGCCACGCCGGCCAGCGCCAGCCAGCCGCGGGACGCGGTCTCGGCCGCCCGTACCGTGAAGTACGAGGCGAGCACCATGGTGAAGACCAGCAGCGCGTCGGGGTTGTTGAAGCGGAACATCAGGGTCGCCACCGGGGTGAGGGCGAAGACGGCGGCGCCGGCCAGGGCGGCCCAGTGGGCACCCCGGGCGGTCAGCGGATGGGTCTGGCCGGGAGCGTGTCGCCACGTCAGCAGGCTGCGGCGCACGGTGCTGTACAGCACGCCGACACTGGCCACTCCGAGCAGGGCCTCAGGAACGAGGATGCTCCACGAACTCAGACCGAACAGCCTCACCGACAGTGCCATCAGCCAGATGGCTGCCGGCGGCTTGTCCACGGTGATGCTGTTGCCGCCGTCCAGGGAACCGAAGAACCACGCCACCCAGTTCTCCGAGCCGGCCTGCGCGGCGGCAGAGTAGAACGAGTTGGCGTAGCCGGAGGCCGACAACCCCCAGATGTAGAGGAAGGCCGTGGCGACCAGCAGCACAGCGACGCTCCCGCGCGCCAGCCAATCGGGGCGGTCGTCGACGAAGGCGAAGTAGCGCCTGTGGTCGGCCTGGGTCCGGCCGTCCGCCACCACGGGGATGTCGGTCTCGATCAGGGTCATGTGACCAGGAAAGGCGGCCGTGCTGGGCTCTGGGTGGGCGCGCACTGTGCGGTCGGTGTGAGCGTGCGGTCGGTGTGAGCGTGCGGTCGGTGTGAGCCGGCACCTCCCGCCGCTGCGGCCTCCACCGATGCCGCCTCGGGCACCTCCACCGATGGGAACGGACTCCCATCGACACCGGCTTGCAGCGCCTCTAGCGTCGGCCCCATGCCAAGCACTTCCCATCACACGCAAGGAGTCGCAATGAGTATTCGTAGCCGTATCGTCGCCCTGGCCGTCGGCGTGACCATCGCCGTGGGGTCCTCCCTGACGGCGGTGCCCGCCGAGGCTGTGACGACCCCGTACATGACCACGGCGTGGGTTCCCTGGTCGAACCCCACCAAGCCGACCTCGGCCGGCATGTGGACCATCGTCAAGGGCACGCGCGTGACCATGACCTGCTGGACCACCGGTGCGACCAGGCTGAACACCGGGAAGTGGTTCTACGTGGTTTCCAAGTCCTACCCCTACACGCGCGGCTATGTGCCGGCCAACGCGGTCGGGAGCCAGGCCACGGTCGGCCACTGCTGAAACCCCGCCGTCCGTCCCGGCAAGCCCCGGTTCCTCGTCGGGAGCCAGGCCACGGTCGGCCACTGCTGAAACCCGCCGTCCGTCCCGGCAACCCCCGGTTCCTGGACAGGCATCCGTCCCGCTGCGGGGCCGGATGCCTGCCGGGCGCTCAGGCCGCAGGGATGCGAATGGTGAACGTCGTGTGGCCCGGCTGGCTGTCGAGTGAGACCTGCCCGCCGTGGGCATTCATCACTGCGGCCACGATCGCGAGGCCCAGCCCGGTGGAGGATCCACCCGCTTGACGGACGCGGCTCGCGTCGGCCCGGGTGAACCGTTCGAACACCGAGGGCTGAATCTCGCTCGGCACGCCGGGCCCGTTGTCCGAGACCGACAGCACCGCCCAGCCAGCCTCGGTGGTCAGGGACGTCTCCACCCGGGTGCCCGGCGGGGTGTGGGCCCGGGCGTTCGCCAGCAGGTTCGCCACCACCTGGTGCAGGCGATGCGGGTCGGCCCTCGCCATCACCACGTCCTCCGGCAGCCGCATCGTCCAGGTGTGGTCGCCGCCCGCGGCCGTCGCGTCGCTGACCGCGTTCAGCACGATCTCGGTGAGATCGGTGGGCTGCAGCGCCAAGGTGGGCTCGGAATCCAGCCGGGCCAGCAGGAGCAGATCCTGCACCAGCGCCGACATTCGCTCGGACTCCGCTTCGATCCGGCCCAGCGCGTGCGCGGCGTCCGACGGCAGCTCTTCCGCGCCCCGGCGAGTCAGCTCGGCGTAGCCCCGAATGGAGGCCAGCGGATTGCGCAACTCGTGCGAGGCGTCCGCCACGAACTGGCGCACCTTCGTCTCGCTCTGGTGCCGGGCGGCGAGCGCGAATTCCACGTTGTCGAGCATGTGGTTGAACGCCTGGCCCACCTGGCCCACCTCGGACGCCGGGTTCGCGTCCGCGGGCGCCACCCGGATCGGCACCCGGCCCGAACCGCTCTCCAGGGGCAGGTTGGAGACCTGGTGGGCGGTGGCCGCCAACCTGGTCAGCGGACGCAGGGAACGTTCCACCACCCGACGGGCGCCGATGTAGGAGATCACGATCGCGCCCAGGGTGAGCAGCCCGGCCATGATCAACTGGCTGCCCATCGGGGTGGTCACCTCCCGATAAGGCAGGCCGACCACGGTGAGGCGGCTCCCCATGTCGCGCACCATGACCCGGTACAGGCCCACCCCGGTGACCGCCACGGTGACCGGGTCACGCCCCGGGTCGAGCCCGACCAGCTGAGTGACGACCTCCGCGGACAGATTGTCGACCGGGCTGCTGCTGATCACCGCCACCCCCGAGACCACATCGATCCGGATCAGCCCCGAACCAGCGGGGTCGGACGGGATCGGACGGACCGTTCCCCACACCTCCCCACTTCCCGGGACGGCCGATGGCGTTCTCCAGGCGCTCGTCCAACTGCCGCTGCAGGATCTGGAAACTGGCCAGAGCGGTCAGCAGACTGAGGGCCACCGTCACCAGCGCCACCAGGGCGGTGGTGCGCAGCACCATTTCACGGCTCAGCGTGCCGCGTCCCATCGTGGCCGGGGCAGGGACGGCAGGGGTTGGCGGCGTCATTCGGCCGCCGGTTTGAGCACGTAGCCGGCGCCGCGCATGGTGTGGATCATCGGCGGACGGTTGACGTCGATCTTCTTGCGCAGGTAGGAGATGTACAGCTCGACCACGTTGGCCTGGCCGCCGAAGTCGTAGTTCCACACCCGGTCGAGAATCTGGGCCTTGCTCAGCACCCGGCGCGGGTTGCGCATCAGGTAACGCAGCAGCTCGAACTCGGTCGCGGTGAGGTTGATCACCTCCGCCGCCCCGGGTCACCTCGTGGCTGTCCTCGTCCAGGGTCAGGTCACCCACGACCAGCTGGGACTCGTTGCGCAGCGTGGTCGCGCCCGAGCGGCGCAGCAGCGCCCGCAGTCGGGCCACCAGCTCCTCCAGGCTGAACGGCTTGGTGACGTAGTCGTCACCGCCGGCGGTCAACCCACCGATCCGGTCGTCGAGGGCGTCCTTCGCGGTGAGGAAGATCACCGGCACGTCCGGCTGTTCGGCGCGGACGCGGCGCATCACCTCGAGGCCGTCGAAGTCGGGCAGCATCATGTCGAGCACGATCGCGTCCGGACGCACCTCACGAGCGGCCTTCACCGCGGCGAGGCCGGAGCCGGCGGTCGACACCTCCCAGCCCTCGTAGCGCAGCGCCATGCTGACAGCAGCTCGGTGAGGCTGGTTTCGTCGTCGACAGTGAGGACCCGGATCGCAGTGCCGTCCGGCCTGGTGAGCGCTTCTTGTCCGCTTCGTGCAGTGATGGCCATGGTGCGACTCTCTCAGTGTCGGGTGGGTATCGGCTGGCAGGTTCCTGTGGGAACCCTATGAGTCGTCAGTTTACGTCGGCCCGCTCTCATGCCGGTCGTCGGGGCCCGCGACGTCGGGTGGGCCGGTGACGTCGGGTGGGCCGGTGACCTCTTCTTGCTCGGAACAGCCGGGCCCGTTGTCACTCCGGTGGGCGTCGGGAGGGTGTCTCTGCCGTCCGGTAGCCTTTGTCCGGCCTCGACATCGTCGGGCGCGCGGGCCGGAGGAGGGGACACGATGCGGGCGGTTCGTGCCCTTGGAGGCCTGCTCGGAGAGCTCCTGGTCACGGTCGGCGCCGTTCTGGTGCTGTTCGTCGGCTGGCAACTGTGGTGGACCGACGTGGTCTCCGACGCCGACGCACAGACGGTGGTCACCACCCTGCAGCAGGAGTTCGACCGACCCCGACTGGGTGCAGCCCGAAGCAGGTCAAGCTGGGCGACGCGTTCGCCATCGTCCGGGTGCCGAGGTTCGGCGCCGGCTTCGCCCGTCCGCTGTACGAGGGCACCACGCGGGACGTGCTGCAGCGCGGCGTCGGGCACTACGCCTCCACCGCGCTGCCGGGCGAGGTCGGCAACTTCGCCATGGCCGGCCATCGCACCACCTACGGCAAGCCGTTCAACCAGATCGACCGGTTGGTCGCAGGCGACGTGGTGCTGGTGGAGACCAAGGACACTTACTACGTCTACCGCGTCACCGAGCACCAGGTCGTCGCGCCCACCCAGCTTTCGGTCCTGCTCCCCGTCCCCGACGAGCCGGACGCGGACGCGTCCGAGGCACTCCTGACCATGACCAGCTGCCATCCCGAGTACAGCGCCCGCGAACGGTACGTGGTGCACGCGAAACTGGATGCCGAGTATCCCCATTCCCTGGGAGTACCGGCTGAGGTGTTGAAGGTGACCGGCTGATGTTACGGACTGCTCTGGCGCATCCTGCCCGGACCGACTTGGCTGAAGGCGATGCAGGCCGTCGTGCTGGCGCTGGCCGTGGTCGCGATCCTGTTCACCTGGGTGTTCCCCGCGCTCGCGCCACTGATGCCGTTCAACGAAACGACGGTGGGGGAGTGAACCCGCTCTGGGAACTGCCACCCGTCGTGGCCGTCCTGGTGCTGGCGCTCCTGTTCAGCTACCGCGACGATCCTCGGAAATTCCGCACCGGCCTGTACCTGCTCGCTCTTCTGGTCTGGGGCGCCCTGACCGTGGCCGCGCTGGCCGTCGCGGTGGTGCGACACCGAATCGACGACGAAGCCGCCGCTTGGCTCCTGCTCGGCCTGCTGGGCTTCCTCGTGCTGACCGTCGTCGCGCTGGCGTTGTTCCTGATCGCCAACGGGGTCACGCTGCTGCGCCGGGAGGGATGGGGCCTTTCGCGGTTGCTCTCGATGGGTCTCGGGGTGGTCATGCTCGGCTACGTGGCCCTGGCGTTCACCACGCTGAGCCTCGACTCGGTACGCCTGAGCATCCTGATGCTGGGTCTCGGCCTGCCGCTGGGCTACCTGGGCTTCGGCTTCGTCGCCTTCCTTCTCTACGGGTCGCTGTACCCGGCGATCATGGCGCGCCGGGGTGGGCCGGTGGTGGCCATCGTCGTGCTGGGCTCGGGCCTGATCCGGGGGAAGGTGCCGCCGCTGCTGGCGTCCCGGCTGTACCGGGGACGCAGACTGTATGACCGATTCGAGGCCGTCCGGCCCCTGCTCGTGACGTCGGGCGGTCGTGGGCCGGACGAGCCGGTCGCCGAGGCCCAGGCCATGGCCGAATTCCTCGTGGCCGAAGGCGTCCCCGACGAGCGGATCCTGATCGAGGACCGGTCCCGCAACACCGAGGAGAACCTGGCCAACACCGCCGAGCTCCTCGCCGCGCGCGGGGTCTCGGGGCCGGTCGCGGCGGTGACCAGCGACTTCCATGCGTTCCGCGCCGCCCTGCTGATGCGTCGGCTCGGACTGCCGGGGTACTCGGTGGGCGCACCGACAGCGCGTTACTACTGGCCCAGTGCCGTGATCAGGGAATTCGCGGCGATCCTGCGGGACCACCTGTGGCTGAACGTGATCCTGCTCGGCGTGGCCTCAGTGCCGTTCCTTGTTCTGCTGGTGGCGTTTCTTCAGCGATAGCCGAAACTGTGCAGGCGCGGGTCGGTGTCGACCCAGTGCAGGTCGTAGTCCTCCACCCGGCCGGGACGATCGGTGCTGCTGGGTCGCTCGATGGCCAGGCGCACCATGCGATGCACGCTCTCCGGTTCGCCCTGCGCGCGGATCTCCACGCTGCCGTCGGGCAGGTTCTCGGCGTAGCCGGCCAAGCCGAGGCTGCGTCCGGCGTTCTGCGCCCACCACCGGAAGCCGACACCCTGCACCCGTCCGCGCAGGGTGATCCGGACGGCGAGCATGCCGGCTATTGAACCCCGCCGCTGCGACCTCCGTCCACCCCCATGGGTTCGGGAGACGTTCGCCGGCACGCGGGCTGCTGGATGTTCCCGATTCTGGGAGGATGACCGGCATGAACGACGTGGTCCGCGAAGTCCTCACCTGGGAGCAGTTCGGAAGGGCGGCCCGCGAACTGGCGTCCGCGGTGGTCGATTCGGGCTACCAGCCGGACCTGATTGCTCTCGATCACCCGCGGCGGCATGCTGCCCGCCGGCACCATGAGCTACGCGATGGGCATCAAGAACCTGCACATCATCAACGTCGAGTTCTACACCGGAGTGGATGAGCGGCTGCCACTGCCGGTGCTGCTGCCGCCGGTGCCGGTAGCGGTGGATCTGTCCGGGCAGCGCGTCCTGATCGTCGACGACGTGGCCGACACCGGCGAGACGCTCCGCATGGTGCGCGATTTCTGCGCGTCCCATGTGGCCGAGACCCGGACAGCGGTGCTCTACGAGAAGCCGCACTCAGTGGTGAAGTGCGACTACGTGTGGAAGCGGACCGCTGCCTGGATCTCGTTCCCCTGGAGCGCCCAGGAACCCTTGATGGGCACGTCCACCGACAACTGAGTCACGATGGCCGTGCGGACGCCGATCCCACCGGACTGTCCGGACAGTGTGTGTACAATCGTTGTATGAGTGTATCCGAGACACCGCGGCGAACTGCGCGCATCGACATCCGTACCACGGAGGATGAGCGCGTCCTCCTGGTGGAGGCCGCACAGCTGACGAACCGGACCGTTAGTGAGTACATTCGCACCCAGGCGCTGGCCGATGCCCGCCGGGACGTCGAAGCCGCTCGACGCTTTGTCCTTTCGCCGCAGGCCTGGGATGGGTTCGTCGAGGCGCTTGAGCACCCCGAGGATCATCAGGGGAGTTGGGAGACCTTGCGCGCGGTGCCGCGGCCCTGGGCGGCTGATCGGTGACCTTCTCCGCTCCCCGACGTTTGGAGCCCGATGACGACCTCCGGCAGTTCGACTGCGGTGTCGAGGAGTTGAGCCTGTGGCTACGCACGCAGGCCACCCGGTCGCTCTCCACCGGGGACGCCGTCACTTGGGGTGTCTTTAGCGACCAGACATTGGCTGGGTTTTACGCTCTTGCGCCGGTATCGGTGGATCGCGGCGACGCGGGTGGACGACTGGATCGGAACGCCCCGCGCCAGGTTCCTGCGGTGCTGCTTGCCCGCCTCGGTGTTGATGGTCGTTACCAGCGGCATGGGCTTGGTCGCGCGCTGGTCGCCGATGCCGCCGAACGCGCTCGCGCCGCCGCGAGCCAGGTTGGTGGCAGGGCCTTGCTCGTGGACGCCAAGATCTCCGAGGTTGCCGATTGGTACGAGCGCCTCGGGTTTCGGACCTTTCGGGACGACCCGCTGCGGCTCTATCTGCTGTTCTGACTCCGGCGACGTGAACGCAGTCGTTCCAACTGGCTGCCGCAGTGCCTGGTGCCAGCGACCCATGGAGGAAGCCTCATGCTCTGGTCGAGCCAGCCACCGCTGGTCGGTCGTTCCACCGACAACCAATCGCGCCTCCACGCTGGTTACGCCGCCCTGGCTGGAGCCGGCGCTGAGATCTCGCCGCTCGGCGCTGGTTACGGGGCCTGGAATTCGGCTCATAACCCTCATCGAGCGGCGAGAAGATCTTCGCCTCCGGTATTCGGGCGCCATAACCTGCGTCAAGCGGCGACTTCGGCTGCGGGGGCGGGTACGTCGCTGGGGATCCTGCTCCCGGTGCCGGCGATCACCAATCCGACCAGCACGCCGGCCAGGCCACACCACTGCGGCGCGGTCAGAGTTTCGCCAAGCAGCAGCACGCCGAGGCAGGCTGCTGTGATCGGTTCGGCCAACCCCAGGGTGACCGCCGTGGCAGCGCTGAGGTGGCGGAGGGCTTGGCCGATCAGCAGATAGGCCACGACCACGGTGATCACACCCAACCAAGCGGCCACGGCGATTCCACGTGGCGCAGCGAGCCAGGAGTTATCGGTGAAGGGCAGGACAGCTGCGGCGATCAGCCCGCTGACTCCGAGCAGCGCCGAGGTTGCGGCCAGCGAGTCGACACCGTGGCGCAGCAGGGTCGAGGCTGAGACGGCGTACCCGGCGTACGCGGCACCGGCGATCAGCGACGCCACCAGCCCGAGGGGCACCGACGGGCCGGCGCCACCGAACAGTCCGGCCAGCAGCGTCAGACCGACCACCGCCACGGCCGTTGCCGCCGTCCAGCGGCGGGTCGGGCGTTCGCCTCGGAGCCACTCGAACAGGCCGGCGAACAGCGGGCTCGAACCGAGCGCGACAACGGTTCCCACCGCGACGCCATTGGCTCTCGTGCCGAAGAAGAAGGTGGCCTGAAAAGCCATCACGCAGCTACCACCGAGCAGCACCCAACCCAGCTTGCGAGACCATCTCGGCCACCGGAAGCCCACTCGTCGAACCCACGCGGCGAGCCCGATCAGCGCGAGCAGCGTGCCGCCGATCGCCTGTCGAACAGCGCCGACGCTCAGTGGGCTCGCCTCGGGCGGAGCGAATGCTTGCGTGGTGCCGGTGGTGCCGAACAGCACTGCCGCCGCCACCATCATCAGCACGGCCGCTGCGGAGGCGGACGGCTTGGCAGGCACGCCGCTCAGGCTAGTGCCTGAGCGGCGCCGGCGATCAGCCGGTCTGAGGAGCGAACCCAGGCCGTCGGATCGGTCAGCTGCTCAGCGTCCGCTCGAACAGGCGGCGGATCTTCGTCGGCAGGTCGGGCTCGGCCACCTCCACGTCCACGGAGGCCGCGTCGCAGGTGACGCAGTAGGAGAACGCGTCCGGACGCGGCCGGCTTCGCGCGGCGAGGTCGGGGAGCGTCTCGCCGGCCAGCAGGCCGGCCCAGGCGCGGCGGTCCGGTGGCGGCAACTCGGCCAGCGTCGTCGCACGTTCCCTGCTGATGCCGGCCAGCCGCCCGTGCGTCGCACCCGCAGTTCGACCGTGGGATCGACCGGGACCTCAGCGGGCGGCGTCGACGCGACCGTTCCGCGTCCCACCCCGACCTGCTCCCAGCCGGCCGTGACGGCGGACGCCTCGCTCGAGTCCGCTCCGTACCGGGTCCCCGCGGCGGCGATGGTGAGTTGGGCGAAGGTGGCGAAGTCACAGTCGGCACGCAGCTCGCTGGAGGTCAGGACGTCGTACCAGATCTGGCCCGCCCTCTCCCAGGCATGGCCGCCGATCGCGGTGGCCGCCAGTGCGAACGCACGGTTGGGGATGCCCGAGTTGTAGTGGACGCCGCCGTTGTCGTCGTTGGTGACGACGAAGGAATCCATGTGGTCGGGCTGCGGATCCGTGCCCAGGCGGGGGTCGTCGTAGGCGGTGCCCGGGTGGAGCATGCTGCGCAGGGCCGTCCCCTGCACACCCGGCAGCAGCAGATCGGCGCCGATCAGCCAATCGGACTCCCGGGCCGTCTGCCCGGTCGAGTACTGCGCGACCAGCGAGCCGAACACGTCCGACAGCGACTCGTTGAGGGCTCCGGACTGCCCCTGGTAGGTCAGGTTGGCGGTGTGCTCGGTGACTCCGTGGGCGAGTTCGTGCCCGATCACGTCGAGGCTGGCGGTGAACCGGCCGAAGATCTCCCCGTCCCCGTCGCCGAACACCATCCGGGTGCCGTTCCAGAACGCGTTCTGGTAGCCGTCCCCGTAGTGGACGGTGCCGAGCAGCCGCAGGCCGGCGTTGTCGATCGAGTTGCGGCCGTACACCTCCCAGAACAGCTTCCACGTGGCGCCGAAACCGTCGTAGGCCTCGTCGACGCTCGCGTCGCCCGTGGCGGCGGCGCCCTCTCTGCGCGCCGCCTTTCCGGGCAGCCGCTCGGAGTTGCCGGCGTCCGAGATCAGCCGTGACGGCGCGGCCGCGGCGACCTTCAGCGTGACCAGCACCGTCGGGGCGGGGTGCTGCAGGGACGCGCGTCGCCGGCGTTGTCGCTGGTCTCGGCTGAGGGTCGCCATCGCCGCGGGCGCTTGCGGCTCGTCGGTCGCCGCCAGGTGCTGCAGCAGGTAGGGCGGGACGATGCCCCGAACCCGGCCCGCTGCCGGCGGGGCGGGTTGAATCAGGGGGTGGACCGGAACAGGAACCGTCCCCAGGTCGGGCCCAGGGCGGAAGCGGGGGTGTGCCATGCACCCAGCATGCCCCTTGCCACCGACACGGGATTGGAGGGTCAGGACGCGGGATCGGAGATGTCGACCAGTTCGGCGCCCAGGGCGGCGAGCGCGGCGTCCGCATCGAGCAGCACGGTGGCGCCGTGCTCTCCGGCGCCCAGCGAGACGGTGCGTCCGGCGATGGTGGCGTCAGCGATCACCGGCCACGGCCTGGCCGAGCCGAACGGGGTGATGGTGCCACGCTCGTACCCGGTGGCCAGGAAAGCGGTGGCCGCGTCCGGCATGGAGAGCCGGTTCACACCGAGGTGGGCGCGGAGCTTGGGCCAGGCGATCTCGCGATCGCCCGGCACCAGGACGAACAGGTAGTCGTCGTCGCCGCGGCGGACGACGAGGGTTTTCACCACGTCGCGGGGCGCCACCCCACGCAGGGCCGCAGCCTCGGCCAGAGTCGCGACCCGGCGGTGGCGAACGACCCGGTACTCCAGCCCGACGGCATTCAGCGCGGCCTCGGCGGGAGCCGCCGGGCCGGGGTCGCGATCAGGCGTGGAGGTAGCCGAGCAGGTGGTTACGCTCGTCGGTCAGCTGGTCGATGCGATGCTTGACCACGTCGCCGATCGACACGATCGCCACCAGTGATCGTCGCGGACGACCGGCAGGTGCCGGATCCGGGAGTAGGTCATCGTGTGCGCGGTGTCCTCGATGTCGTCCTCGCCCGTGCAGGTCTTCACCTCGGCGGTCATGATCGCCGAGATCGGCTGGCTCAGCACCGCAGCCCCGTCCGAGGCGAGGTGGCGCACCACGTCGCGTTCACTGACGATGCCGGAAATGGTGGCGCCGTCCACGCTGACCACGACGGCACCGATGTTGTTCTTGCCCAGCAGGTCGACGAGCTCGGCCACAGTGGCGGTGGGGGTGATGGTCACCACACCGGTGCCCTTCTTACGGATCACGTCCTCAATTTTCATGCTCGGACCGTACCCCGCTCCCGCCTCCCACACCAGAGCACGCGCGGTACGACAACTGCTCGGGGATCACTGCCCTGGAGTAGGGTCTGCGGGATGACTGAGCAATCTCCGCAGACCAGGACGGTGCGGGCCGGCATGAACACCGACCCGACCCACGGGGCGGTGGTGCCACCGGTCTACCTCTCGACCACCTACGCCTTCGACGGTTTCGACCAGCCGCGCGAGTACGACTACAGCCGGGCGGGCAACCCGACCCGCTCAGCGCTGGCCGCCGCGATCGCCGATCTGGAGGGCGGCGCCGGGGGCGTGGTCACGGCGTCGGGCATGGCGGCCATCACCGCGACCGTGCTGGGAATGCTGCCCGCCGGCGGCACGCTGCTCGCCCCGTTCGACTGCTACGGCGGCTCCTGGCGACTCTTCGACGCGCTCGCCCGCACCGGACGCCTGACGCTGCGGCTCACCGATTTCAGCGATTCCGCCTCGGCCGCTGCCGAGATCGAGGCCGGCGCCGACCTGGTCTGGTTGGAGACCCCTTCCAATCCGCTGTTGCGCATCACCGACCTGGCCGCCGTCGCTTCGCTCGCCCACGCCGCCGGTGCTCTCGTGGTGGCCGACAATACTTTCGCGACGCCGGTGGTCCAGCGTCCGATCGAGGCCGGCGCGGACGTCGTGGTGCATTCGGCCACCAAGTATCTCAACGGGCACTCCGACGTGGTGTCCGGCGCGATCGTGGCCGCCGACGCCGACCGCGCCCTCGAGCTGGCGTGGTGGGCGAACACCCTGGGCCTCACCGGCGGCGCGTGGGACGCCTACCTCGCCCTCCGCGGTCTGCGGACCCTGCACCTTCGGATGGCTGCGGCGCAGCGCAACGCTCACGCCGTGGTCGAGGCGCTGGTCGATCATCCGGCGGTCAGCGCCGTGCACTACCCGGGGCTGAGCAGCCACCCGCACCACGACCTCGCCGCTCGGCAGCAGGACGGGTTCGGCGCCATCGTCACCTTCGACGTGGGCAGCGCGGACGCGGTGCGAGCGCTCGTCGAGCGGGCTGGAGTGCTACTGCCTGGCCGAGAGCCTGGGCGGCGTCGAATCCCTGGTGTCGCACCCGGCCACGATGACCCACGCCGCCATGCCGGCCGACGTCCGCGCCGCTGCGGGGATCACCGACGGAATGCTCCGGATCAGCCTGGGCGTGGAGGAGCCGGCCGACCTGGTCGCCGACTTGCGGGCCGGTCTCGACCGGGCGCTCGCGGCAGCGGTTCGCGGCGAGTGAGTTCGCCGAACTCGGCAGCCGATGCGGGCCGCCCAATTCGAGCGCCCGGGTTCGGGCAGCATCCGAACTCGGAGCAGCGGGTCGATGACCCCAACACAGGGGTCGATAAACCCCAACACCGTCTGCATGTCGCCGGACAGCACGGTGAGTTCCCCGTCCTCATCATCGAGGCATTCGGTCGAGGCGCCGGTGCCCCTGACTCGCTTGGCGATCCGGCTGAACGCCGCCTCGGTCACGTTGAGGTAGCTGGAGAGATCGCGTTGCGTGACCCGTTGCACCAAGCTCGGGTGGTTCGTCATCAACGAGCGATAGCGCTGCTCGGGAGTGCAGCGGAGCCAGCCTGCGTCCGCCTGCAGCGTGGTGGCGTACATCAACGCGACCGTGAAGGTCAGTTTCGCCCAGGGCCAATCTGACTGTGCGCGACGCTGGCTTCAAGAGCCACCGTCATGTACGTCGACTGGTGCTCCATCGCCTGCCGGAGCACGTCGGTCCTGGCGAGTACGCAGGTCGCTGCCCGGTCAGCCCGACGTCGGGCGCTGCCCGGGTGGGGTCAGCGGCCGAACAGTGCGCGGACGAAGAACAGCAGGTTCGCCGGGCGCTCGGCGAGGCGGCGGATGAAATAGCCCCACCAGTCCGTGCCGAAGGGAACGTAGACGCGCACCCGCTCGCCGGAGGCGGCGAGCCGGCGTTGCTCGTCGGAGCGGATCCCATACAGCAGCTGATACTCGAAACTGCCGGGCTCGCGACCGACCTGGCGGGCCAGTTCGCCCACGGCGGCGATCATCTGGGGGTCATGGGTGGCGAGCATGGGGTAGCCGTTGCCGGCCAGCAGCATCCGCGCACAGGCGACGTAGGCTGCCGAGACCTCCTCGGCCGACTGGAAGGCGACCTCCGCCGGCTCGGCGTAGGCGCCCTTGCAGAGCCGGACCCGCGACCCGGTCGTGGCGAGCACGGCGCAGTCGTCGATCGTCCGGTGCAGATAGGCCTGCACGACGGCGCCGGTGGCCGGGAATTCCTGCCGCAGTTCGGCGACGACACCCAGGGTCGTGTCGGTGGTGGTGTGGTCTTCGGCGTCGATGGTCACCGTGGTGCCGTGAGCGGTCGCCGCGGCGCAGATCTCGCGCGCGTGCGTCCGCGCCAACGCCCGGCCGTCGGGAAGAAGGAGCCCCAGCGCGGTCAGCTTGACCGACACCTCGGCGGTCGCCGTCAATCCGGACGCCGCCAGCGCGGTCAGCAGGTCCAGGTAGCCGTCCCGCACCGCAGCGGCCTGCGCGGGACTGGTGGTGTCCTCGCCGAGGAAGTCGATCGAGGCCAGCAACCCGTCCGCAGCCAGAGCCCGGACGGCGGCGAGGCAGTCGGCCACCGTCTCGCCCGGCACGAACCGGGCCACGACGGACGCCGTCACCGGCAGCCTCACCGCCAGGTGCTTGATCCGCTCACTGCGCGCCAGGGCCAGCAGGAGGTGGCGCATTCCCCGGTCGAGGACGCTCATCGGCCGGCCAGCAATCCTTCGACGAGCTCGACGGTGAGCTCATCGAGCGAGTCCAGCACCGCGTCGGCCAGCGCCAGCGTCTCGGCCGGCGGGGGGCTGAAGTGAGGGGGGATCGCCACCACGAGCATGCCCGCCGCGTGCGCCGACAGGATCCCGTTTGCCGCGTCCTCGACAGCCACCGCCTGCCCCGGGTGGACGCCGAGTCGCCGGCACACCTCCAAGTAGACGTCCGGCGCCGGCTTGCCCGCCCCGCCGAGTTCCTCGGTGCTCACGGTGGTCACGAACACCTCCGCCAACCCCAGCTCGGCGACGGCGGCGTCGATCAGCAACCGCGGTGACGAACTCGCCAGTGCGATCGGCCAACGTGCGTGCATCCGACGCACCGCCTCGATCGCCCCCGGCAGCACGTCCAGGCCGCGTTCGTAGGCGGCCACCATGCCGGCGATGGTGCGGCGGGCCGCGTCCTGTGGCGTCCCGGACACTCCGACGACCTCGCTCAGGTACGCCGACCACTGCTGTGTCGACATGCCCATCATCGCCCGGGTCGCCTCCTTCGGCCAGGGCAAACCCTCCGCCTCGGCCAAACCCCGACGCACCACGTCCCAGATGTGCTCGGTGTCGGTGAGGGTCCCGTCCATGTCGAACACCACTGCGCTCATGACGGCATTGTCGCTCATGACGGCATTGTGTCCCTGTGGCGGGATCGGTGCGGATACCATTCCCCACGTGGACTTCGCCGCACGCCCCCGAGTGAAACTGAGGCTGGATCCGAAGTCCGTGGCGGGCCGTGCGCGGGTCCCGGTGCAGCGGCACACCCTGCGTCCGGCCGGGCTGGCGCCGCTGGACGCGCTGATCGCCACCCCGCCGGCTTCGGCCGGTGTCCTGGTGTACTTCCCCGGGTTCAACACGGCCCTGGGCGCGTGGGAGACCGCCAAATGCGTTCACTTGGCCGACGCGACCGGGCTCACCGTCGTGTTGACCGAGATCCCGGGAATGAGCCGCTTCCACGACCCCATCCCGAAGCCCGTTCGCAAGGACATGCTGAAGGGCCAGATCCGGTCCTGGGCAGAGCTCAACCTGGCCTATATCGAGGCCGCGATGGCCATCGGGGACGTCGGCAACCTCGAGTGCATGCAGATCCTCGGCTACTCCACCGGCTGCTCGCTGGCCGTGGCTGCGCTCCCGGTGCTGGCCGGATGGGGGCCGATCGAGGGGCTCAATCTGGTGGAGCCGGTCGCGATCTCGCAGCGCAACATCGCCTCGCTGCAAGCCCACAATCTGGCCGATTGGGGCCGAATGCCCGTCGCCCTGGCCACCAATCACGGCCACGACTGGGTGATGAGCGCCCGGCGCCGGCAGCGGCGGGAGCCTTCGGTGCATTACAGCGCGATCGACCTGGTAGCCATCGCACAGGTGCTCGCCGGGGACGGGTTGCTCACCTCCATGGACGGGGTGCAGCTGGCGCGGTGCGCGCTGGCCCGCGGTTCGAAGAGTTCGCTGTGCCGGCTGTCCGATTTCGAGCGTCTGGACGCTCTTCTGGCCGGACGCGGAGTCGGTGGCCCCACCATCACGGTGCAGGGCCTGGGTCACCAGTTGTGGCACTCCTTCCCGCTGCTGATCCAGATCGTGGACGCGATGCTGCCGCGCCCGGACGCGTCCGCCTGACCGTCAAGGACCGGCCCATCCAGCGCCACGAAGCCGGCCCTCGGTCCGAAGATGCCGGACCCTGGTGAACGAGCCGTGGAATACCCGGGGGCGGTGAATAGTTGAGCCTGGTGAACTCAAGCTAGAAGTTGAGCCTGCTATGCTCAACTCGTTCTAGACTCAACCGGAGGTAACACACCATGGCACGAGCAGTCGGTATCGACCTCGGCACCACCAACTCTGTCGTCGCCGTCCTGGAGGGCGGCGAGCCCACCGTCATCCCCAACGCTGAGGGCGCCCGCACCACCCCGTCGGTGGTCGCCTTCGCCAAGGGTGGCGAGGTGCTGGTCGGCGAGGTCGCCAAGCGGCAGGCCGTCACGAACGTCGATCGCACCATCCGTTCGGTCAAGCGCCACATGGGCACCAACTGGACCGTCGACATCGATTCCAAGAAGTACACCCCACAGGAGATCAGCGCCCGAGTGCTGATGAAGCTCAAGCGGGACGCCGAGGCCTACCTCGGCGAGCCGGTCACCAACGCCGTGATCACCGTTCCGGCCTACTTCGGCGACGCCGAGCGTCAGGCCACGAAGGAGGCGGGCGAGATCGCCGGTCTGGTCGTCGACCGGATCATCAACGAGCCCACCGCCGCCGCGCTCGCCTACGGCCTGGACAAGGGCAACATCGAGCAGACCATCCTGGTCTTCGACCTCGGCGGCGGCACTTTCGACGTGTCCCTGCTGGAAATCGCAGAAGGCGTCTTCGAAGTGAAGGCCACCAAGGGCGACAACCGGCTCGGCGGCGACGACTGGGACCAGCGCGTCGTCGACTGGCTGGTGACCCAGTTCAAGAACCATCACGGCATCGACCTGAGCAAGGACAAGATGGCCCGCCAGCGCCTCCAGGAGGCCGCCGAGCGCGCGAAGATCGAACTGTCGTCGGCTCAGGAGACCTCGATCAACCTGCCCTACATCACCGCCGGCGCCGACGGCCCGCTGCACCTGGACGAGAAGCTCACCCGGGCCGAATTCCAGCGCATGACCCAGGACCTGCTCGACCGCTGCCGCGCACCGTTCAACGCGGTCATCTCCGACGCCAACACCAGCGTGGCCAAGATCGACTTCGTGATCCTCGTCGGCGGCTCGACCCGGATGCCGGCCGTCGTCGACCTGGTCAAGGAACTCACCGGCGGCAAGGAGCCCCACAAGGGCGTCAACCCCGATGAGGTCGTCGCGCTGGGCGCGTCCCTGCAGGCCGGGGTGCTGAAGGGTGAGGTCAAGGACGTCCTGCTGCTGGACGTGACCCCATTGAGCCTCGGCATCGAGACCAAGGGCGGCGTGATGACGAAGATCATCGAGCGCAACACCACCATCCCCACCAAGCGGTCGGAGGTGTTCACCACCGCGGAGGACAGCCAGCCGTCGGTGATGATCCAGGTGTACCAGGGCGAACGCGACTTCGCCCGGGACAACAAGAGCCTGGGCAACTTCGAGCTGACCGGCCTGATGCCCGCGCCGCGTGGCATCCCGCAGATCGAGGTCACCTTCGACATCGACGCCAACGGCATCGTCCACGTCCACGCCAAGGACATGGCCACCGGCAAGGAGCAGTCCATGACGGTGACCGGCGGCTCCGCCCTGGGCCGGGACGACATCGACCGGATGGTGCGCGAGGCCGAGGCCCACGCCGAGGAGGACCACAAGCGGCGTGAGGCCGTCGAGATGCGCAACGAGGCGGACGCCTTGGCGTTCCGCACCGAGAAGCTGCTCGCCGAGAACGCCGAAACGCTTCCCGAGGACACCAAGGCCCCGGTGGTCGAGGCTCTGGAGAAGCTGAAGGACGCGCTCAAGACCGACGACAACGATGCGGTCAAGACCGCCATGGACGACCTCAACACCAAGGCCGCCACCATGGGCCAGGCGATGTACGCCGCCGCCCAGGCCAAGCAGCAGGCCGAGGAGTCCCAAGCGTCGTCCTCGGCCCCGCAGGCCGGCGATGACGACGTCGTGGACGCCGAGATCGTGGACGAGGACGGCAAGGACAAGTGACCGAGTCCAGCAACCACGCGGCGCCCGACGAGCCGACGGCTCGACCGGCCGCCGACGAGCCCGCCCCTGCCGGCGACGACCGGATCGACGCGCTGACCGATCCCTCGGGCTACGTGCCCGAGGGTGAGGCCGGCGGCGAGGACGCCGAGGCGCCGCTGGACGAGAAGTCGAGGCCGGTCGTGAACGCGAAGGTCGCCGAGCTGCAGGAACTGGTGGACGAACGCACCGCCGACCTGCAGCGGCTCCACGCCGAGTACTCCAACTACAAGAAGCGCGTCGATCGCGATCGGGCGCTGTCCCGGCAGGGCGGTATCGAGGCGGTCGTGCTCGACATGCTCCCCGTCCTGGACAGTGTCGAAGCGGCACGCGAGCACGCCGAACTGGTGGGCGGCTTCAAGCTGGTCGCCGACGAACTCGAGAAGATCATCGCGAAGTACGGTTTGGAGACCTTCGGTGAGATCGGTCAGGAGTTCGATCCTCAGATCCACGAGGCGCTGATGCAGCTACCTGCCGAAGGGGAGGTCACCGTGCCGACCATCTCCGCGGTGATGCAGCGCGGAGTGAAACTGAACGACCGAGTACTGCGACCCGCACGAGTGGGCGTGGCCAACCCCGAGTAAGCGAAAGGAGGCGCGATGAGTACCAAGGATTGGCTCGAAAAGGACTACTACAAGGTGCTCGGCGTCGCCTCCGACGCCAAGCCCGACGAGATCAAGAAGGCCTTCCGGAAGCTGGCCCGGGAGTTCCATCCGGATCAGAACAAACACAACCCGGAAGCCGAACAGAAGTTCAAGGAGATCTCCGAGGCCAACTCGATCCTGAGCGACGCGGCCAAGCGCAAGGAGTACGACGAGGCCCGCCGGCTGTTCGGAGGCGGGGGATTCCGATTCCCCCGTCCCGGGCAGGGCGGGGGAGCCTCAGCCGACGACCTGTTCGGCGGGTTCGCCAGCGCCACCGGGGACGCCAACATCTCCGATCTGTTCGGCAACCTGTTCGGCGGCACGACCACGCGCCGCAGTAGCCGCGGTCCGCGTCGCGGCGCGGACATCGAGGGTGAGGTCACCATCGACTTCGCCGACGCCCTCGCCGGATCCCAGGTGACGCTCCAGACCACCTCCGACGCGGCCTGCGACGTCTGTCGCGGCACCGGCGCCCGTCCCGGCACTCAGCCGACGGTGTGCCGCGTCTGTCAGGGCAGCGGCATGCAGACCTCCACCACCGGCGGGGTCTTCGCCGTCACCGAGCCGTGCCGCGAGTGCCGCGGCCGCGGCATGGTCGTCGACGACCCGTGCCCCAAGTGCCGCGGCACCGGACGCGGTCAGTCCACCCGCTCGATGCAGGTGCGGGTCCCCGCCGGCGTCACGGACGGCCAGCGGATCCGGATCAAGGGCAAGGGCGGCGCCGGCGAGAACAGCGGTGCGGCCGGCGACCTGTACGTGCTGGTGCACGTCCGGCCCCATCCGGTGTTCGGCCGCAAGGGCGACCATCTCACCGTCACCGTCCCGGTCACGTTCGCCGAGGCGGCCCTGGGCGCGGAGATCTCCGTTCCGACCCTGGACGGCGCCCCGGTGCGGCTCAAGATCCCGGCGGGCACTCCGAACGGCCGGACGCTGCGCGTGCGCGGCCGCGGAGTGAAGGGCGGCGCGGTCGACGGCGACCTGCTGGCCACGATCGAGGTCCAGGTGCCCAGGCACCTGTCCGAGGAGGCGAAGGAAGCGTTGGCCGTCTATTCGCTGAAGGCCGGCGGCGGCGATCCGCGCGCGCACCTGCTCGGAGGCCACTGATGGAGAACCTGCCCGACCGGCTTGATCTCGACGCCCCCATCTTCGTGATCTCGGTGGCGGCGCAGCTCGCTGACATGCACCCCCAGACCCTGCGCGGCTACGACCGGCTCGGCCTGGTGGTGCCGGGCCGGGCCCGCGGCCGCGGGCGGCGGTACTCGCTGCGCGACATCGCCCGGCTGCGCCACATCCAGCACCTGTCCCAGAACGAGGGCATCAACCTCGAGGGCGTCCGGCGCATCCTGGCGCTGGAGACCGAATTGGAGGGTCTGCGCGTCCAACTGTCCCGCCTCACCGAGGTGGTGCAGCAGCTCCAGTTGTTGCCTGAGGGTGCGCGGCTGTTCACCGCGGCCCAGTCCGGTGAGGTGCATCTGGGTCGGACGCGGCCCCGCACGATCCAGGCGATCACGTCCCGCTGAGGCAACGGCGATCCGTGATCGCCGACGGCTCGGCATCGCTACGCCTGACGCAGGCTGGCCCGGGCATGCCTCACCACGGCGTCCTCGATCCGGGACAACAGGTCGGAGGTGAGCTTCCACCGCTGCCAGTACAGCTGCACGTCCAGCGCCGGTCCACCGAGCGGAACGAGCCGGCCGTCGGCGAGGGCGGATTCGGCCTGGTGCTCGGGGAGCATCCCCCACCCCATCCCCAGCAGCACCGCGGTGGCGAAGTCGTTCGACGCCGGCACATGGTGGCGTGGGGGCAGCCTCGGGTCGACGTCGAGCGCGGTCAGATAGCGGGTCTGGAGGTCATCGCGGCGATCGAAGTCCACCAGCGGCGCGTGGCTGAGCCCCGGCCCGCTCGCCGGGCCGTCGGATTCGCTGAACCAGGCGGCTCTGAAGCTGGGGGTGGCCACGGCGAGATACCGCATCGCTCCCAGCGGACGCACCGAGCATCCGGCCACCGGGAAATGCTGCGAGGTCACGGCGGCCGTCACCGTGCCCGATTCGAGCAGGCCCGCGGTGTAATCCTGGTCGTCCCGGTGAAGGTCGAAGGCGATGCCACCGGCCAGGGGAGCCAGCGCCGGCAGGAACCAGGTGGCCAGGCTGTCGGCGTTCACCGCCAGCGGAACCTCCACGGGGCCGGCGTCGGACAGCCCGAGCGCGGCCAGGGTGTCCTGTTCGAGCGCGCTCAACTGCCGGGACAATCGCACCAACGCGAGCCCTGCAGCCGTGGGCTGCACGGGCTTCGACCTCACGAGCAGGACGCGGCCGACGCGGGTCTCCAGGCTCTTCAGCCGTTGCGAGACCGCAGACGGGGTGATGGAAAGGGCGGCCGCGGCCGCGTCGAGGGAGCCGGCGGTGACCACGGCATCGAGCGTGCGAGCGAGGTCGAGGGGTATCTCCACATTAGCGATCCTAATGCAACCCAAGCATCCTGAGCTGTACTTATGCGCGCAGCGCGGTTAGGTTTTCGGCGTGCCCCTTCTCGCCGGATTCTCGCTCGGCCTCTCGCTGATCGTCGCCATCGGCGCTCAGAACCTGTTCGTGCTCCGGCAGGGCATCCGCCGCGAGCACGTGCTGCTGGTCGCCACGCTGTGCGCGGCCTCGGATGCCGTCCTGATCGTGGTCGGCGTCTCCGGCATCGGCGCGGCCACCATCGCTGTCCCCTGGCTGACCGGCGCTGTCCGCTGGGCCGGCGCCGCGTTCCTGCTGGGCTACGGACTCCTCGCCGCACGGCGCGCGCTCAATCTCGGTCCGGCGCAGCAGACGGCGCTCGGTCCCCACGCCGATGCCGAGGTACCGGACGCGGCGGTGACCGGTGGCGGCACTCTGGTGGCCACCCGTGCATCCACCTCCACCCTCTCGGCGACGCTCACCTGTCTGGCCCTGACCTGGCTCAACCCGCACGTCTACCTCGACACCGTGTTCCTGCTCGGCTCGCTCGCCGCCGTCCACGGCGCGCGCCGCTGGGAATTCGCGGCCGGCGCCATGCTCGCCAGCGTGGTCTGGTTCTTCGGCCTGGCCTTCGGCGCCCGCCACCTCGGCCGCTGGTTCGACTCCGTCCGGGCCTGGCGGGTGCTGGACGCGATCATCGCGGTCGTCATGATCACACTGGCCATCTCGTTGCTCCGGTAGTGAACCGAGTTTGACGGCGGCGGCCACCGGTTAGGGTCGGGGGCAGGAGAGGGAGGAGAGTCGATGGGGCCGGCGGCGAGCGGCGAGCTGATCGGCCCGGGCTCAGCGGTGGCCCGCGGCAGTTCCGGCTGGTTCCCCTCACCGGTCGACGCGGTGGTGCGCAGCGGCCGCCGGCTCGATCACTACCGCCGTCTGCGGGACCGTCCCGATCGGCCGTGGCTGCGGCTGGGGACCGTCAGCGACGCCGCGATCGCTCCCGGCGTGCTGAGCTGGTGGGGCGGCGGCCTGGTTTCCCGCGTACCCGAAGCCGACGGCCCGGTCGACTACCGGCTCACGGCGTCCGGCTGGCAGCGCGTCGCTCCCCTGCCCGGGTGGAGCGCTGCACCGGGGGCGGAGGCGTGGCCAGGGCCGGGCCGCTCGCACCCGGTCCCGCCCGGCCTGAGTGAGCAGCTCGCCGCCGGACCGCTGCCGGTTGCCGCGATCGCGGGCCACGGCGGCGGAGCGCTGGTCGAAGAGGCCGGCTCGCTGTTCGGCTACCACCTGGTCGGCTCCCGCTGGGAGCGTGATTCCTGCCTGCGGATCGCCGACCCCGAACCTTTCGACGTGAGCGGACCGGAGTCGGTGAAGCTGGCCCAGGTCAGCGGTGAGGTCGACGCGACGCCCACGCCGTGGGGGGAGCGACTGCCCACCCTCAGCGCCTCGCTGTCGACCGCCGGCATCCGAGGGACCGACCTCGGCGTCCGGGTCGACCACGCCGGACGCAGCTTCCTGCTCTTCGGCGACACCCACTGGACTCGGCGTTGGCTGACCACCCGGGACGCGATCGCCGAGGTCACGGTGCCGGGGCCGCGACCGGGCCTGCCCGGGGTGAGGTTCCACGGGTCACCCCTGAAACCGTTCGGTCTCGGCGTCACCCGACGCGAGTACGACGTGCCCCTGGACGGGTTCTCCGCAGGAGGGCAGCTGTACGCCTTCTTCTCCTCGAACCACTTCCGCTCCCGCCGGGTGATGGGCCGCTCGGTGATCGCCCGCGCGGACACGAACCTCGTGATCGACCCCGCCGTCCGCCGCCGGCCGATCCGGTTCCGGGTGCTCGCGACCTTCAGCGAGCGGCACTTCCTCACCGTGTCGGCGCAGGTGCGGCCGGCGTCCGCCGTGCCGGGGTGCGGGCCCGACGGCGACGTGGTGCTGATCTGGGGCAGCGGCCCGTACCGGGCTTCGGAGGCCCGGTTGGCGCTGCTGGACCAGGCCGCCTTGGCCCGTCTCGACGCCGTCTCCCGGCCGATCCCGACCGCGGAACTCGGCGTCCGCTACTTCAACGGCACCGGATGGTCGGACGCCGAGGACGACGCCGCCCCGCTGTTCGGCCCGGCGGCCCTGGGCGAGTTGTGCGTGCGGTGGGTCCCGGCCGTGGGCCGTTACCTGCTCCTTGCCGCCTCCGGTCCGGAGGACCCGATGGGCCACGCGATCACCCTGCGAACCGCGTCCCGGCCGGAGGGTCCGTGGTCGCCGCGCCGCCGCCTGCTGGACTGGGTGGCGACCGGCATGACCGAGGCGAACACCCGGTTCATCAAGGCAGCCACCGACGACATCGTGGGCGACCGGATCTTCCCCGGCCAGGCCCGAGGCACCGGCGCCGCCTACGCGCCGTATCTGTTCGACGCGGTGGCCGAGGGCGACGAGGTGATCCTGCGCTACCTGCTGTCCACCTGGAACCCCTACCAGGTCGTGCTGATGCGGCACCGCCTGCCGCTCGCGTCGCTGTAGCCCGGTCGGGCGGGCAGCCGGGCGCGGGCACACGGCGCCCGACGGTGCCTCTACGCTAGGACGGGCTCGGCAGACGGGAGAGGGCGTGGATCAGGTGCGGACGTGGGCCGTCCGGGTGGGGTTGGCAGCATTGCCCCTTGCGGCAGCCCTGTACGTGGGCGGGACGCAGATCCCTGGCGCTTCGCTGTGGCCCTGGCACCCCGGCATGATCGACCTCGAGGTCTACCAGCGGGCCGGCCAGCAGCTGCTCTCCGGCGGGGACATCTTCGATGCCCAGGGCCAGCTGCCCTGGATCTACCCCCCGTTCGGGGCACTCCTCACGATTCCGTTCGCCGTGATCCCGTTCGGTCCGGCTGCGGTCGCGTGGCTGGCGCTGTGCGCCGCCGCCCTGGCCGCCATCCTGTACCGGCTCGGCTTCACCGGCTGGCGGCTCAGCCTCGCCACCACGGCCGTGATCCTGGTGGTGCAACCCGTCCGGGACACCCTCGGCTTCGGGCAGCTGGCGATCTTTCTGGTCGCGGCGGCCGTCCTGGACTCGATGCCAGGGCCCCGGCTGCTGCGACGGCGGATCCTGCCCGAGGGCTGGCTGGTGGGGGTCGTGACAGCGGTCAAACTCACCCCTGCGGTGGTCGCCGCCTACAACTTCTTCGCTGGCCGCCGGAAGCCCGGCCTGGTGGCCTTCGCCGCCTTCCTGGTCGCCACGGCGATCGGCTTCGCCGTTCTGCCGGCGGCCTCCGTGGAGTACTGGGTGAAGCTGGCCACCGGCGATTCGGGGCTGAACTCCGGCATCCTGTTCGCGTCGAACCAGTCGGTTCTGGGCGTGTGGAACCGGCTGACCGGCGAACCCAGCCGAGGCGGGTTGGTGCTCAGCGCGCTCGTCGTCCTGCTCGGCCTGTGCGCCGCGGTGCTGATGCACCGGCGTGGGCAAGTGCCGCTCGCCCTGTGCCTGGCCGGCCTCACCAGCCTGCTGGCGTCCCCGATCTCGTGGTCGCACCACTACGTGTGGGTGGTACCGCTGGCTGTCGTGCTCTGGCAGGCGCACGACCTGCCCGGCTACCTGCGGTGGCCGGCGCTCGGCTACGCCGCCTGGGTCGTCGTCGCACCGTTCATGTACCTGCCGATGGGGGACGGGGTCGAGCTCAGCTACAGCCCCTGGCAGCAGGTCGTGGTCAACCTCGGCGTGATCTGCGGGGTGTCGTTGTTGGCCGGTTCCGCGGCCACCGCGCTAGGCCCGTGGGGCCGAAGGAGAGTCGCATGAAGAAATGGTTCACCGCCGCGGCGATGCTGACGCTTGCTTCGGTGGCGATGGGGGCCCTGGTCTGTGCCACCGAGTCGGGCGCGGCCTGCCCCACCTGGCCGGGTTGCTACCCCGACCAGTTCACCCCGGCGGTTGCCCTGAACCCGATGATCGAATTTCTCCACCGGGTGATCGCGGGGGTGACCGGACCGGTGGTCCTCGTCGCTGCGCTGATGGGACGCCGGCTGGCCGACCGGAGGCCACGCCGGCTGGCCTGGATCGGTCTGGGCGGGACGCTGCTCGCCGGGTTGTTCGGCATGCTGACCGTGAAGGTCGGGATCCCTTGGTGGCTCGGCATTCTCGACCTGTTCAGCGCCTTGGCGGCCACGGTGGCGTTGCTGGTGGCCAGGCTGCTGCTGACCGAAGGGGTGCGCTGGGCCCCGGGACGGACGGCGCGGCTGGCCGCCTCGGCGGTGGTCACGCTGACGGCAATGCACCTGCTCGCGCTCGCCGTGGCCGGCAACCAGTCCTTCACCCGGTGCATGAGCTGGCCGTTGGGCGTGCTGCCGCTCGATCGTTGGCCGGGACTGCAGTGGCTGCGGCTGGGTCTCGCGCTGGCGTCCGCGGCGCTGATCGTGGCAGCGGCGTGGCGGGCGGGTGGCCGACCTCGGTTGTGGGGCTACGCCGCGGCGTCGCTCGCCGCCCTCGCCGCCGAACTCGGCCTGGGAGTGGTCATGCTGGCTGGGGCCGGCGGGATCGGGTGGCGCGCCGCCTACTCGCTGGCAGCTGTGGCGCTGTACTGGCTGGTCGTCCTGCTCGCTGCCCGCGCGAGCCTGGTCCCCGCCGGGCAGGGTGAGGTTCACAGCTCAATCCCAGGTTCTCTCCAGCCCATCTCGGAGGCGGGACGCTTCCCTGAATCCCCCTGAGATCACCGAGAGCGGACCTGGACGCAGCGGGCCTCCTCTCCGGCCGAAGGTGCCCCGACCGTGAGCCAACTCCGGTCCGCGACGGAATAGCTTCCGCGGTAGGCTGGTTGAGTCTGGTGAACTCAACTTTGCCTTCGCGAGGAGAACACGAACCTGATGGACACCGAAAAACTGACCGCCCGCAGCCGCGATGCGGTGTCGGCCGCAGTCCGGACCGCACTGACTACCGGCAATCCCACCGCCGAGCCGGTGCACCTGCTGCACGCCCTGCTGCTGGTGCCCGAGAACACCGTCGCGCCGCTGCTGGCGTCGGTGGGAGTCGATCCCGCCGTGGTCGATGCCGCGGCCCGCGGCGCGATCACCAAACTGCCGAGCGCGCAGGGCTCCTCGGTGAGCCAGCCGGCGATGTCGGGCGGCCTCGCCCGCGTCCTGGCCGACGCCGAGACCCGTGCCCAGCAGCTGGGCGATGCGTTCGTGGCCACCGAGCATCTCTTGCTCGCACTGTCGGCGGTGCAGACCGACGCGAAGAAGATCCTCACCGACCTGGGCGTCACCACCGAGAAGCTGAACACGGCGTTCGCCGCGGCACGTGGCGACAAGCGGGTGACCTCGGCCGAGGCCGAAGGCGCCGAGTCGGCGCTCGACCGGTACTCGGTGGATCTGACCGCGCGCGCCCGTGAGGGCAAGCTGGATCCGGTGATCGGCCGTGACGCGGAGATCCGCCGCGTCGTGCAGGTGCTGGCCCGCCGCACCAAGAACAACCCCGTGCTGATCGGCGAGCCCGGCGTCGGTAAGACCGCCGTCGTGGAAGGCCTCGCTCAGCGCGTCGTGGCCGGCGACGTCCCCGACTCGCTGCGCGACCGGCGGGTGGTCTCGCTCGACCTGGCGTCGATGGTGGCCGGGGCGAAGTACCGCGGCGAATTCGAGGAGCGGCTCAAGGCTGTCCTGAACGAGATCCGCGACGCAGAGGGCAAGGTGATCACTTTCATCGACGAACTGCACACCGTGGTGGGCGCCGGTGCGTCGGGCGACTCGTCCATGGACGCCGGCAACATGCTCAAGCCGATGCTGGCCCGCGGAGAGCTGCGGATGATCGGTGCGACGACACTGGACGAGTACCGCGAGCGGATCGAGAAGGATCCGGCCCTGGAGCGTCGTTTCCAGCAGGTGTTCGTCGGTGAACCCAGCACGGAGGACACGATCGCGATCCTGCGCGGTCTGCGGCAGCGGTACGAGGCACACCACAAGGTGCGGATCACCGATGCGGCCCTGGTCGCGGCCGCGTCCCTGTCGAACCGGTACATCACCAGCCGCCGTCTTCCGGACAAGGCCATCGACCTGATCGACGAGGCCGCCTCGCGGCTGCGGATGGAGATCGACTCCTCGCCGGAGGAGATCGACCAGCTCCGCCGCGACATCGACCGGATGACGATGCAAGCCTTCGCCCTGGAGAAGGAGGAGGATGCCAGCTCCCGGGAGCGGTACACCCGCCTGACCGCGGCGCTCGCCGACGCCAAGGAGGAGCTGCGGGGGCTCGAGCTGCGCTGGGAAGCCGAGAAGTCGGGGCTCAACCGGGTCGGTGAGATCAAGGAGCGCATCGACACGTTGCGGATCGAAGCCGAGCGGGCGCAGCGCGAGGGCGACCTCACGAGGGCGTCCGAGATCCTGTACGGGCAGATCCCCGGGCTGGAGTCCGAACTCGAGGCGGCCAGCGAGGCCGAGCAGAGCACCATCCCCATGGTGAGCGAGGAAGTTTCAGCCACCGACATCGCCGAGGTGGTCTCAGCCTGGACGGGCATCCCGGTCGGGAAGATGCTGGCCGGCGAGACCGAGAAGCTGCTCAGCATGGAGGACCGGCTCGGCGAACGGTTGATCGGGCAGCGCAAGGCCGTGCAGGCCGTGGCCGACGCCGTCCGCCGCTCGCGAGCGGGGATCTCCGACCCACACCGACCGACCGGTTCCTTCCTGTTCCTCGGCCCGACGGGTGTCGGCAAGACCGAGCTCGCCAAGTCGCTGGCGGAGTTCCTCTTCGACGACGAGCACTCGATGGTGCGCATCGACATGAGCGAGTACGGCGAGAAGCACACCGTCTCGCGGCTGGTCGGCGCCCCTCCCGGCTACATCGGCTACGAGGAGGGGGGGCAGCTCACTGAAGCCGTACGGCGGCGCCCGTACTCCGTCGTACTACTCGACGAGGTGGAGAAGGCACACCCCGAGGTGTTCAACATCCTGTTGCAGGTGCTCGATGACGGCCGCCTCACCGACGGGCAGGGCCGTACGGTCGACTTCCGCAACGTCATCCTGATCATGACCTCGAACCTGGGTTCCCAGTTCCTGGCCGATCCGTTGCTGCAGACCGAGACCAAGCAGCAGGCCGTGATGGAGGTCGTGCGGAAGGCGTTCAAGCCGGAGTTCTTGAACCGCCTGGACGAGATCGTCATCTTCGACCCGCTCGGCACCGACGAGCTGTCCCGGATCGTCGACATCCAGTTGCGCCGGTTGAACCAGCGGCTGGCTGAACGCCGCATCGAGGTCGAGGTCACCCAGGCCGGCAAGGACTGGCTGGCGTTGACCGGATTCGACCCGGTGTACGGCGCCCGTCCGCTGAAGCGACTGGTCCAGACCACGATCGAGGACGCCCTGGCACGCCGGGTGCTCTCGGGTGAGGTGAGTGACGGGGACACCGTCCGCTTCGACGTGGCCGACGACGGCACCGGCCTGACGATCCTCTGAGCACGTCCGCTCGCCGGCGCCGCGCTCGACGTGGTGCCGGGGGGCGCGGGGACGCGCGGCAGACTCTAGGCTCGGCCCTATGAGCTCGCGGCACACCTCCCGGGACGAGGTGACGTACCGCCGTCGGCACGTGGGGAAGGTCGAGTATTTCACCAGCCGCTACGGCCACGGCGATACGTCGATGGTGGTCTACCGGTTCGGTTGCGTCGGCGAGCGTAACGGCCCCGACTTCGTGCTGGTGCACGGGATCGGGGTCTCGGCACGATCCTACGGACCGACAGCGGCCGCGTTGGCCGAGCACGGCGACGTCCACCTGATCGACCTGCCGGGTTACGGGCGCTCGCCCCGTCCGGACCACGACCTGAGCATCGCCGGTCACGCCCGGGTGGTCGGTGACTTCCTCACCGACCGGCAGCTCGATCATCCGGTGGTGGTGGGTCATTCCATGGGCACACAGGTGGTGGTCGAAATGGCTGCCCAGTTTCCCGATCAGCTCGATCACATCGCGCTGATCGCCCCGGTGATCGTGCCCTCGGCCAGGACGATCCCGAAGGTGTCGTTGCTGTTTCTGCGCAATGCCGTGAAGGAGCCGCCGACCGTGAGTGTGATGGCCATTCACGACTACCTCTTCCGGGCCGGGGTGCCGTACATGGTGCAGCAGACCAAGCATCTGCTCGGGAACCAGATGGAGCAGACCGCGGCCAGGGTGTCGGCGAAGACCCTGGTGATCTGTGGCGAGGCGGACCCGATCGTCCCCCTCGACTGGGGACGTGAACTCGCGGGGAAGTTCCGACACGGCTGGTTCGCCACCGTGCCCGGCCCCCATGCCACGATGTTCGCCGCCCCTGACCTGATCGCGAAGCACCTCGATGAGCACGCCCAGCGCTGACTCGCCGTCCGGCCGCGCGGCTCGGTTCGCCCTCGGGGTGAAGCGGGCCCGCTACTGGGCACGCGACTACCTCTACGTCGGTCGTCGTCAGGCCCGCGGCCTGTTCGTGCGCGAGGTGCCGGCGACGTTCCCGGAGGGTTCCGCCCCGCCCGTGGTACTGCTGGCCGGCGTCCTCGAGCCTTGGACGTTGCTGCTCCCCGTGGCCGAGCGACTCAATCGTGCCGGGCATCCCGTCCATGTGGTGCCGGAACTGGCGTACAACCTGGCCACGCTGAGCGAGGCGTCCGAGCTGGCACTGAGCGCGGTGGCGGCGAAGGACCTGACCGATGTGATCCTGGTGGCGCACAGCAAGGGCGGGCTCGTCGGTAAGCGGATGCTGGCCGACGACCGGGACGGACGGCTACGGGCACTGATCGCGATCGCGACCCCGTTCCAGGGTTCCAGCCTCGCCCGGCTGGTGCCGTCGCGGACCATTCGGGCCCTGAGCCCGGACGATCCCGCAATCCAGGACCTGGCCCAACGAGCCGACCTCAACTCGCTGGTCACGTCCATCAGCCCGTCGTTCGACCCGCACATCCCGGACGGCTCGCACCTGCCGGGCGCCGTGAATGTGCAGGTGGAAGCGATCGGGCACTTTCGCATCCTGAACGACCCCGACGTGCTGGACGCCGTGGTGGCTGCGGCCCGACGTCCGCCGGAGCCCCGGCGATGACCGGGCCTTCGGGGGTCAGTTGAAGACGACCGAGACCTTGTCCCCGGAGAACAGCGCATCCATCGAGTAGATGCTGGAGTAGCCGCGCCAGCGGTTCCCGTTGGTCGAGCTGAAGTCGACCCGCAGGCTGATGGAGGGATTCGCGGTCACCGAAGTGGGGTCGCCGCTGGCCAGGTTCAGCTTGGTGGTCTTCAACGAGTTGGCGCCCTTGGTCACCTTCCACTTGATGGAGGAGTTCCGAGGCTTCCCGCTGGGCAGCCGGGTGCCGAACCCGCACCCCGAGGGAGCCAGCTTCTTCGCCTTCAGGCACGAGGCCAGCTTTGCCTGCGCGGCCTTGCGGACCTCGGCCTGGCCGGACTTGCTGAGGGTCAACTTCATACTGCTGGTGGAGGTGGTGTAGTCGTTGGGCGAATCGATCTCGAAGCTGCCCTTGCTCACCGAGTAGCGCTCGCTGTCGGAGGTGACCGTGTAGCTGCCGGGGAATAGTTCGGGGTCGGAGCTGGTCAGCGCGACCCCGTTGAGCTTCAGGGCCACAGCCTCAGGAATCACCGAGTCCAGGTAGGCGGCCTGGGAGACGCGGTCGAGCCGCCACAGGTTGCCCTCCTTGGTGACGGTGAAGTTGGCGCTGACCTGGCGATCGCCAAGGGTGTAGTCGGCGGAGATCTGCTCGAAGCCGGAGGAGCCGGTGCCGGCCGAGACGGTGATGCCGCTGATCGGGGCGTTGGCGTTGGAGGCGACCAGGACCTCGTTGGTGAGCATGCTGGTGTCGGCGGGGGTGGTGGCGGCGTAGGCCAGGGCGGCCGCAGCGTCGCTGCGGGCGAGGGCTTCGAGGTAGCCCTTGACAGCGTCGGCCGCCGTGGCCGGCTCGGGGGTGTGGCTCGCCGACTGGCCTGGGACGGGGGCGCTGATCGGCGTGCTCGATCCGCCGGAGACCAAGGTTGCGGCGATGACGGCCAGGATCGCGATCCCGGCGACGCCGCCGATGATCAGCGGGATCTTGCTCTTCTTCGCCGGCGGAACCGGAGGCTGCCCATAGGCGGCCGGCTGTCCGGGGTACCCGGCCTGCGGCGCGTAGCCCGGCTGTTGAGCGGTGTAGCCCGGCTGTTGAGTGGTGTAGCCCGGCTGCGGGGCAGTGGGCTCCGGCTGGCCCGGGTAGCCGGGTTGAGGGGTGTAGCCCGGCTGGGTGCCATGGGACTGGGCGGGGTACTGGGGCTGAGTGGGGTACTGAGGCTGGGCCGGGTACTGGGGCTGGCCGGGGTAGCTCTGCTGGCCGAAGGAGCCCGGCTGACCGGGGTAGGGCTGCTGAGCTGGATATCCCTGCCCGGGCTGCGGGAGCGGTGCTGTCGGTTCGGCCCCGGAAGCGGTGGGATCGGGCTGTTCTTGATTGGTCACTCTCGACTCCAGCGAGGTTCGGCCGCGGTGGCGGGGCTGCTCAATGTCGGCAACCTTAGCGTCCGCCGCCGCCAACCGACCCCCGGGTCCGCAGCGGGAATGGCGTCAGCGCGGCTGGTCGAAGTAGGCCATGCCGCCGCGATGGCGAAGGGGATGCCGGCGAGTCGGGCGAGCTGAAGCATGGAGAGTTCAGGCGACGTCGATGTGGCTGGGTGGGATATCGATGCGGAGGCGTTGGATGAGTTGGAGTCGTGGGGGTGCCTGGCTGTGGTACTGGTGTCCGGTGGGGGTGGTGGTGGTGATGGTGCCGTCGGCGTGAGGGGCGGCCCCCCAGCCGGTGGCTTCTTTGTTCTGGTTGCAGCGTTCGCACAGTCCTTGGCCGTTGGCTGCGGTGGTGGGTCCGCCGGTGTGGTGGGGTTGGACGTGGTCGGCGTGTCGGATCGGTGCGCCACACCAGGGGGTGCGGCAGAGCTGGTCGCGGGCCAGGAAGAAGCGGCGCAGTGGTGTGGGGAAGTGGCGGCGTTTGGATTCCATGGCGATGAGTTGGCCGGTGCGCGGGTCGGTATAGAGCCTCCGGAGCCAGATCGCGGTGTCGGGGTTGAGTGTGGCGAGCAGGTAGCGGGCCATTCCGGCCGGGAGTGGGCCGTAGCCGATGATGTCGGCGGGGATGGGTCGCCCGGCGAACAGGGTGGTGTCGGTCATGACGAGTTGGAGTTCGACCGGGACCTGATCGGGGTGGCTCTGCCCGGTGGTGCGGCTGGTCAGGGTGTCGGCCATCACTTGGCCGCGGCTTCGCGGGTCACCCGTGGCGCGGGCGGTGTCGGCGGCGCGAGTGAGCGCGGCGTAGACCGCGACGCCTTGGGCGACGGGCAGTAAGGCGGAGACGATGGCCATGGTGTCGGGTGCCGGCCGGATGGTGACTCTCCGGTCGGCGACGGCGCGGGCGGCCCGGTTCACGAGGGCGTGCGGGTCGAGTTCGTAGCCGGCCCGGCGCGCGGCGGCGGCGAGGTGTCTGTCGGACAACCCGGGCAGGCTGGCAGTGAGCCGGTGGTCGACCTCGCGGCGGTCCGCCACGGACAGGCAGGCGGTTTCGCGGCACACCAGGGTGGCCCGCCATTCACTGATCTCGCCCCGGGTCAGGGCTGCCATGGTGGCCGGGAGTTCGCCGACCAGGGCGTGGGCCAGGCCCATCAACCGGTCACCGCGGTGCGGTGATTCCCGCCGGGCCAACGCCACCTGCGCCGCGACCCCCCGCCCCCGCTTGCCCGCCGGCACGCCCTGCTCAGCCTCAGCCGCCACCACGGACCGCTGCAACGCCACCGCCTCGCGGGCCTGAGCAGCAGCGATCGCGCCCTTGACGTTCTCCAGCAGGCGCAGCCGGTCGATGTGTTCGGCGTCGGAAACGTCGAGTTGCAGGGTGGACAGCGCTTCGACCCAGCCAGCCAAGTCGGCGGTGGTGAGAGACCCCTGCTTCATCACCCCACTCTATACGAACACATGTTCGAATACAAGGGTCCGCACGGATCCGCCATGGCATATCCGCCGTGGTGCCGCGAGCGATCACCTCGGTGAGCGGCTCCGGGCGGAATCCCAACAGCAACCGTCCCACCTCGCGGCGCTCGACCGAGCGCATCCCGCCGGTCATACATCATTGGCTCGGCGCCGAGTTGGACGGTCCCCTCGGCCACGGGTTGCAGTGTCGGACGAGGCCAGCGCCCGAGACATCCGCTCGATGATCTCCCGCAGTTGGGCCGCCGCGTCGTCAGGCAACTCGGCCACGTACTCCACCCCCGCGGGCACCCACGACATGCCGTACAGCGCGTCGCGCGCGTCAGCGCCACCCAGCGGCCAGCGCGTCCGGCCCGGACCCGCGGCCTCTTCGCCTTGTGCCCACGGGCCGAATTCCTGGCGATGCCCCCGAGCCCGACCCCATCCCCGTCGGGCGGACGGTCGCGGCCAGCGCATTCACCCGGGTCCGCAACGGCCGGGGAAGGACCTGCTCCAGCTTCGCCAACGCCGTCAGGGTGGTCTCCGCCCCGCCGACCAGCCGCTGGGTCGCAGCCAGGCGCAGCCCGATCGCCATCGCGACCGCTTCGTCGTCGGTGAGCAGCAGCGGATGATCGGGCTCCTGGTGACCCTGGTGCCTCTGGTTGCTGCTGGCGTCGCAGCGATCAGCACCCCCGCGCACCTGAACCTGACCAAGCGAACGACCTAGGTGGAGCTACTAAGCCGGCAGCGGAGTTCGCCAGCCGGGGATGGTGGGCGCTTTGCCAGGGACGGTGTAGGCGAAACAGCCTGACCCTACGAATGGCTTCCCGCTGCGGGTATCGCGGTCTCGACGGATCGGAGATCCAGGCCGGTGATGCCGACGAAGTCCTCGGGGTTCGCGGTGTAGAGCGGTAGTCCGTGAGCGATGGCGGTGGCGGCGATGAGTGCGTCAAAGGCTCGGGCGGCGGGTTTGCGTCCGTGGTGGCGGAGATCTGCGGCGACCCGGCCGAAGGCACGTGCCGCAGCGCTGTCGAACGCAATCGGGTCGAAGTCGGCTTCGGCCTGCTGCAGGTGGGCCAGGCGTGCCGACCGCTCCGCCTCGTCATCGGTGACCAGTGGACCAACCGACAGTTCAGCGATCGTCACCACGCTCACCATGGGCTCGCTTGGGAGGTCGTGGGGATCGACGTGACTGAGCTGGATGACGAGGTTCGTGTCCAGCAAACCGCGCTCGGTCGGGGCGTCCATCACAGACTCATGTCGATGGTGGCGTCGATGTCGGCCCGAAGCCGGGCTGTGTCGACATCGGGCAGATGGCGTCGCCGGGCAATCAGGGTTGCGGCACTGACGCCGCGCCGGTGCAGTGGTCTCAGTTCGGCCACTGGCTGCCCGTCACGGGTGACGATGACTGATTCGCCCCGTTCGACGTCGGCAATCACGTCGCCGCCGTGGTTGCGGAGGTCTCGGATGCTGACAGTACGACTCATGGCGCTAGTGTATCACGCGTGAGACGCGGAATCACTCCTCGGCGGACGCCGCCAGCGCAAGATAAGCCGGACGCAGCGCATCAGCCAGCGAATTGCCGCGGACGGCCAGCGACAAGGTGGGCAGCTGATCGAGCAGGCTCGCGCCGCTGGCCACCGTCCGCCGCGGGGGAGCAGTGCCTGATGAGACGTAGAAGACATCGAGCAGCTCGGTCAGCGGAACGGGAGCGTCCGCCTCGCCCGCGGCTTCGACCGTCGCGTTGAGTCGTGACAGCAGTTCCTCGCGGTCGCGTCCCCGCCAGGCGAGGATCGCGAAAGGGTCCTCGTCGAACCTTTCGGCCAGCAGGTAGAACACGGCGGCGAGGTGCTTGCAGGGCACCCCCCAGTCGGGGCACGAACAGTCGAGCGACAACTCACCCGCTCGCGACGGGAACAGGGCAAGTCCGAGATCGCCGAAGACCTTCTCGATGTCGGGCGGCATCTCGCCGGCCAGCAGTTGGGCGACGAACCAGGCGTCGCCGGCCAGCCGCTCCTCGATGAGACTCCACTGGTCCTTCCCGTACGCGGTCACGCCGATCCGAACCCGGTAGGGACGGGCGCGCGACCCCTGCACGCTGGCGCTCACCTGCCCGGGATTCAGATCGAGCGAGAGCACCTGGCCGCGCCGGGCGTAGTTCTTGCCGCGTGTGAGCCGACTGCCCATGCCGGTCGACTCCAGCACCTCGATGAAGCGGGTGGACCACCATGTGCTCGCGATCCTTCCGCGCGCACTCTTCGCGCGAAGGCCGCCCTCGACCTGGCGCGGCGTGGAGGCCGGGTAGTACGGGGAATCGAAGCGTCTACTCACCGATGGCATCCTTCGAGAGGGCGAACAGTTCTCGCAACTGCACTGTGGAGAGTTCGGTGAGCCACGACTCACCGTCGCCGACGACCAGGTTCGCCAGCGCCTTCTTCTCCTCGATCAGCTGGTCGATGCGTTCCTCCAGCGTCCCGGTGCCGACGAACTTGCGCACCTGGACGCTGCGCTTCTGGCCGATTCGGAACGCCCGGTCGGTGGCCTGGTTCTCGACGGCCGGGTTCCACCAGCGGTCGAGGTGGACGACGTGGTTGGCGGCGGTGAGGTTGAGCCCGGTCCCGCCCGCCTTGAGCGACAGGACGAAGACCGGCGGTCCGTCCCCGGACTGGAAACGCTCGACCAGCTCGGTGCGGCGCTGCCGGGTGGTGCTGCCGGCCAGGTAGGCGACGTCGGTGTCGAAGCGGGACGCGAGGTGCGGCACCAGCAGTTCGGCGAACTCGGTGAACTGGGTGAAGCACAGCACCCGGTCGCCCTCGGCGAGGATCTCCTCCAGCATCTCCTCCAGCCGAATCAGCTTGCCGGAGCGGCGCCCGATGGGGGAGTGGTCGTGCAGCAACTGTGCCGGATGGTTGCAGACCTGTTTGAGCTTGGTCATCGCGGCGAGCACGTTGCCGCGGCGTTCGATCCCTTCCGACTCCTCGATCCGGGCCATCATCTCGTCGACCACCGACTGGTAGAGCGAGGCCTGCTCGACGGTGAGCCGGTAGTGCTGCGTGATCTCGATCTTCTCCGGCAGGTCGTCGATGATGGTGGGGTCGGTCTTCAGCCGGCGCAGGATGTAGGGCCGGGTGACTCGGCGCAGCGTCCCGGCGGCGTCTTCGTCGCGGTGACGCTCGATCGGTGTGGCGTAGCGGGTGCGGAACAGTTCGGGCGAGCCCAGGATGCCAGGGTTGAGGAAGTCCATGATCGACCACAGTTCGGCGAGCCGGTTCTCCACGGGCGTGCCGGTGAGCGCGATGCGCTGGTTGGATCGCAGCCGACGCACCGCCTTCGCGGTGCGGGAGAGCCGGTTCTTGATCGCCTGCGCCTCGTCGAGCACGACGCGTTCCCACTCGATCTCAGCCAGCTCGTCGATGTCGTTCAGGGCGGTCGTGTAGGTGGTCACCACGAGGTCGGACGCGGCGAGCGCGGCGAGCAGTTCGTCGCCGTGCGGCCGGTCGGCGCCGTGGTGGGCGACCACCCGCAGCTCAGGGGCGAAACGTGCCGCCTCGGCCTGCCAGTTGCCGATCAGCGACATCGGGCACAGCAGCAGGGTTGGGCGGGCGGCGTCGTTCGCATCCGGGTCCGCGGTGCGCGACGAGCGGCGGGTCGCCTCGAGCGCCAGCAGCTGCACCGTCTTGCCCAGCCCCATGTCGTCGGCGAGGCACGCGCCGAGGCCGAGGCGTCCCAGGAAGTCGAGCCAGGCCAGTCCGCGCCCCTGGTAGGGACGCAGGGCGGCGGTGAAGCTGTCCGGGGGTTCGACGTTGGTGAGCGAGTCGGTGACCGTGCCGTTCAGCACGTCGCCGAGCCAGCCGCCGGCGGTGACGTCGATCAGTTCGAGTGGCAGGTCGAGGTCGTCGGGGTGGCTGAGCGCGAGGGCCAGAATCTCGGCGGCCGTCATCTGTCCAGTGCCGTCGCGGCGGAGGAACTCCAAGCCGCGGGCCAGCTGCGAGGCCTCGACCGCAACCCATTCCCCGCGCAGTTGCACCAACGGCGCCTTCGCTGCGGCGAGCGCGGCGATCTCGTCCTGGCTCAACCCGTGCTCGCCTACGGCGAGGTCCCAGCGGAAGTCGCTGAGTTGGTCGCGGCTGAGGCCGCTCGCGGTGATCGCCGCATCCTTCGGTGTCGTGGTCAGCCGAAGACCCACGCGTCGGCGCCGGCCCCACCAGTCCGGCAACAGCACTTCGAACCCGGCTTCGTCGAGGGCGCTGGCGCCGGTGGTGAGGAAGCCGAACGCGGCCTCGGTGTCGAACCAGAGGCCGTCCGGTTGCGCCTGGCGAAGGCCCGGTTCGATGCCGGGGTAGACGCGCTGGGCGCGGGCGAGTTCGGCCAGGAGCACCTCGCGTGGACGTTGCAGCCAGCGGCCGAGGGTGCCGTCGTCACTCCAGACGTGCTCGGCGTCGACGAGCAGGCTGTGGTCGGCCGTGGAGCGCAGCAGGAACTCCAGCCGCCAGAGATCTTCTCTGGCTTCCTCGTCCTCGTGCCCGGTGGCCATCAGGGGATCGCTCAACCGAAGCACGAGGTGGGCCGGGCCGGGATCATCGCGTCCGATCTCTGTCCACGGCTGCAACTGGGTCGCGAGAATGGCCAGCTCGTCGGGCGCGGCATCGACGCTGGCGTCCGGTCCGGTGAGGGCGTCGAGCCAGGCCTCGACCGCCGGCGGCCTGACCGGACGACGTCCGCGGCGTTTCGGCAGGAAAGACCCGGGAATGCGATGTCGGGCGAGGGCGTCGGCGATCGTGTTCAGAGCCTCGGTGACGATCGCTCCCGGAGCGAGGGAAACCTGGGTCGCCCGCATGGCCGGGGGCATGGCTGCGATCAGGGTGTGGGCGGCGACGACGTCCGGGCCGGTGAGGACGACGCGCCAGCGGGCCTTCGCGTCGGCACCGGTGCGGTCGAGCGTCGGCAGCACCCGTCCGCGACCGAGGAGATCGTCGGCGAAGCCGGCGAGGTCGGCGAGGAAGTGCACGGATCCGGCGGGACGAGCGTCAACGTCGCGAGGGTTGTCCTGGCCGTCCGGCTCGGTGAAGCGGGCCAGGACCGCACCGATGGCGGCCGGATCGAGGAGGAGGGACGGAACAGCCCACGGCAGCAGCGAGGGATCGGTGCCTGCGGGTGGCCGCGGGGCTACCCGTACGAGCTCGGGCGAGTCGAGCGGGGAGCGGCGCAGCGACGGCAGGTGCAGGACGGTCGTCGCAGTTGCGGTCGTGTCCTCCAGCAGGGCGGCGAGGGCTTCGGCGGAGGCCGCAAACGGGTGCGGCCGCGCCCGTCGCAGGGCTTCGCTGCGGCTGGTGACAGTGAGTTCGGAGTCCTCCGCCCACACGCCGGCGCCGACGCTCGGATCCCAGAAGGCGTGGAGCACGAGCAAGGGGCAGACTCCTCAGGCTTGTCGGGTGTGCAGAACGTTACCGCCGGGTATGGTCGTGGCGCTCGGCCTTCCGTGAGCGCCTCTGCTGGAGACCGCCAGATCATCTCCAACACCACGTCGGTGCTGCACTTACGCGAGAACTTGCAGATTTGAGCAACGAAACTTGCGGATTTGAGCTGCCCAACCTGAGGAATCGCCGACGCTTGGGTTCACCGCCCCAGCTTCGTCGCGTACGCGATCGCGGACTACGCGAGGAACATCGACGACGCGGTAGCGATTGGGGATCACGTAGTCCTGCGTGCCCGGATGGCCCTTCGAGTGGCCTTGGCGGCCTGCAGCGTCACCGAGAGCAAGTGCAACAGCGGACGCTTGACCTCCATCACCGCCATGCTCACCAGCTCGATGCCCTCGTCGGCAAATCAGCAATGAAGACCGGTGGGGTCACGGTCCCGCGTTGAGGTCGCGGGCGTCGGTGGTCTCCGCTGCTGTTCCATCAGGCCGGAACTGCGGTGTCGGAGGGAGCCAGCGCCCGGGACATCCGCTCGATTCGCAGGAGCAACTGACCCGCGGGGCCTGCCGTCACGCGAGTGAGGACCGACCCGCGGCTACGCTCACCCGGCACCTGGCTATGCTCACCCGACATGAACCGCGTCGTGCCCGCCCCCGATGACCGGCGCGCGTTCATGGTGGTGAGCGGCAAGACCGAGCAGTCCTGGGTCGACCCCAGCGATCCGCTGCGGCTCGAGTTCGAATATGTGCAACGGATCGCCGAGGTGCTTGACGTCACCGTCCTGGCCCGGCCCGACAGCGAGCGGGTGCGGGTGATCCACGTCGGGGGCGGGGGACTCACCCTGCCGCGGTACGTGGAGGCCCGGCGTCCACACACCGCCCAGGTGGTGATGGAGCCGGACGCCCGCCTCACCGACCAGGTGCGGGCCGCGCTGCCGCTGCCGCGACGCACCGGCATCAAGGTTCGCCCCGTGGACGGGCGTTCCGGGGTGGCACAGCTCCCCGACGACTACGCGGACGCCGTCATCGTGGACGCCTTCGACGGTGCCAGCGTTCCGCCGGAACTGTCCACGCTGGAGTTCCTCGCCGACCTCTCCCGGGCCCTGCGAGCGGACGGACTGGTGATGATGAACCTCACCGACTCCGCGCCGTTCGGCTGGGCGCGGCGTTGCCTGGCCGGGTTCGTGGCGACCTTCGCGCACGTGGCCGTCAGCGCGGAGGTGCCGGTCTGGAAGGGACGCCGCTTCGGCAACCTGGTGGCCACGGCCGGCGCGTTCGTCCCGCTGCAGGCGCTGGAGCGCGGGCTGCTACGCGCCCCGTTCCCGTACCGCCAGGTCTTCGGCCGCGACCTTGCCCGCTGGATCGCCGGCGCCCCGCCGTTCACCGCGGCGGACGCGGAGCCGTCCCCGGCCCCGGCCTGGAGCCGGAGCTGGTTCTCCTGACCGGTACGGTGCTGGGTATGGCAGCGCGCGACGAACTCATCGAACACATCCAGAAGCTCGCGGTGGTCCGCGGCCGGGTGAGGCTGGCCTCAGGCAAGGAGGCCGACTACTACGTCGACCTGCGCCGGGTCACCCTCGACGGGGTCGCCGCGCCGCTGGTCGGAAAGGTGATGACCGACCTGGTGGCCGACTGGCGCTTCGAGGCCGTCGGCGGGCTGACCCTCGGCGCCGATCCGGTGGCGGTCGCCATGCTGCACCACGTCGCCTTCCAGGGCGGACGCCTGGACGCGTTCGTCGTGAGGAAGGAGTCGAAGGCGCACGGTCTGCAGCGTCGGATCGAGGGCACCGAGGTCGCCGGACGCCGGGTGCTGGTTGTCGAGGACACCTCCACCACCGGCGGTTCCGTGATGACCGCTGTGGACGCCGTCCGCGAGGCCGGCGGGGAAGTGGTGGGTGTCGCCGTCATCGTCGATCGTGACACCGGGGCGAAGGAGAAGATCGAGGCCGCCGGAGTGCCCTACCGGTACGCGGTGGGTTTGCCCGACCTCGGTCTGGGCTGAGCTGGCCTGGGCTGGGCTGGGCTGGTCTGAGCTGGGCTGGCCTGGGCTGGTCTGAGCTGGGCTGGCCTGGGCTGGTCTGAGCTGAGCTGAGCTGGGCTGGACCGCTCGGAAAGGGATGGGTGGCAGAAGTCTCCCCGGCAAGGGGCGCGCGGTTATCGACTCACTGTGGTCGTGGGACGTTAGGCTGAGGCCAGCCGGTCCGCCTCATTGATTGGAGAAACCGGGATGATGTGGTTCTTCCTTATCCTGCTGCTCGTCGTTGTCGGCATCGCCGGATACGCGGTGTCGCTCTACAACGGCTTCGTCCGCTCCCGGAACCTGATTCAGGAATCCTGGCGTCAGATCGACGTCGAACTCAATCGGCGCTACGACCTGATCCCGAACCTCGTCGAGACGGTGCGCGCCTACGCGGCCCACGAGCGCAACACCCTCGAGGGAATCACCCGGCTGCGTAACCAGGCTGCCGCGCTGGCTCAGGCCGGCGGCGGAGCGGTCACCCAGGAACGTGCTCAGGTCGAGGAGCAGCTGACCGGTGCCGTGCGCCAGTTGCTGGTCAGCGTCGAGGCGTATCCCGAACTGAAGAGCAACGTGAACTTCCTCGAACTGCAGCGTGAACTGACCGCCACCGAGGACCGGATCGCTGCGGGCCGCCGGTTCTACAACGCCAACGTGCGCAACTACAACACCCAGGTCGAGTCGTTCCCGTCCAACGTGGTCGCGGGCATGTTCAAGTTCGAGAAGGCCACCTACTTCGAGGTGAACGAAGCCGCCGTCCGGCAGGCGCCACAGGTGAGCTTCGGCGAGATCAGCGACCGGCCCGGCGGCACGCCTGAGCCGTCCAACGAGGCATTGGCCGCCGGCGGAACCCCGTCCGCGCTGCCCAATCCTCAGGCCTACCCGCAGTCGAACCCGGCCGCTCCGGCACCCGGCGACTTCACGACCCCGGCACCGCCCCAGTATGCGCCGCCGCCCTCGCAGCAGCCGCCCCAGCAGGGCTACACCCCGCCCACCTACCAGCAGCCGCCCCAGCAGTAGCCCCCAGCAGTAGCCGACCCGGTCAGCAGGGCGCAGCAGCAGACGGAGCAGCAGGCCGAGGCAACAGCAGGCCGAGGCAGCAGCAGCCGGACGCGGGAGGCCTGCGGTCAGGCGAGGCCCACCGGTCGATCGGCCTCGCTCAGCCGTACGGCGAGGTAGTTCAGCGCCTCGCTGGTGCCTGCGTTCAGCCGCACCGTCGCCAACTCGTCGCCCCTGGTCAGCCCGCGGTTCACGATCACGATCGGCAATCCCGTCCGGGCCGCGTGGCGGACGAACCGCAATCCGGACATCACCGCCAGTGACGTGCCGGCCACGAGCATCGCCGTCGAGGCGTCCACCAGGTCGAAGGCCGCCCGTACACGCTGCGGCGGAACCGACTCGCCGAAGAACACGATGTCCGGTTTCAGGATGCCGCCGCACACCGGGCAGTCGGCCACCCCGAAGTCGGCCGTCGCTTCGAGCACGGCGTCGGCGTCCGGGGCGATCTCGACGTCACCCACCTCGCTCACCCGCTCCAGGAAGCCCGGGTTCAGCGCGCCCAGCATCGCGTCCAGCTCGGCGCGGGAGCACGTCCACTCGCAGGCGAGGCAGGCGATCAGGTCGTAGTGCCCGTGCAGGTCCACCACCCGCACCGAGCCCGCCCGTTGGTGCAGCCGGTCGACGTTCTGCGTGATCACCCCGGCCACCACGCCCGACCCCTCCAGACGTGCCAGGGCGCGGTGGCCTTCGTTGGGTTCGGTGCGACGCATGCTGTGCCAGCCGAGATGGTTCCGCGCCCAGTAGTGCCGCCGGAAATCTGCGCCGCCCACGAACTGGTCGTAAGTCATCGGACGCCGCCGGCGCGCGTCCGGCCCTCGATAATCGGGCAAGCCGGAATCGGTGGACAGGCCCGCCCCGGTCAGGACCGCCAGCCTTCGCCCGGCGAGCACGGCGACGGCCGCGTCGAGCTCAGCCTGGGAGGCCCGTGGTCGCAGGTCCGGGGCGCCGGGCATCCACCCGATTCCCGACCTGCGTTGCATCACGCTCAGGACTCGGTGATCCTGGCAGCGGCCGCGGCGGCGGCCCGACGCCGGCGCCGCTCCAGCAAGCCTTCGACCACCATGGGCAGCACCGAGACTGCGACGATGATCACCAGAACCAGATCGATGTTGTTCGCAATGATCGGCACGTTCCCGAGGAAGAAGCCGAGCACGGTCACACCGACTGCCCAGATCACGCCACCGACGGCCGTCCAGGTGATGAACGCACGGAAGTCCATGCGTCCGATGCCCGCGATCAGCGTGACGAAGGTGCGCACGAACGGAACGAACCTGGCCAGCACCAGCGCCCGGTTGCCGTATCGACCCAGCAGTTCGTGGGTCTGATCGACGTACTTCGGCGCGAACACCCGACCCCAGAACCCCTCCCGGGGCTTGAACAGCGCTGGACCGATCAGGTGACCCAACCAGTACCCGGCGACGTTGCCGGCCACCGCGGCGACGGTCAGGATGATGCACGAGACCACCAGCACCTGCCAAGGCACCATGCCGGGGAAGGTGATCGACGGGGGCACCATCGCGATGAACATGCCCACGGTGAACAGCAGCGAGTCGCCCGGCAGGACCGGGAAGATCGCGCATTCGATGAAGATGATCAATGCCACCCCCCACAAGGCCCAGTTCCCCAGGCCGTGGATGATGTACGCCGGGTCGAGCCAGTCGGGCAGCAGCATCGGAACGAGGGTCAGCACCAACAGGTTCATGAACACTGAGGGTACCGTGACGGTCGTGGGCACCCTGAGCGAGGACGAGGTGGTGGCTGTGAGCACCCCCGGGGTCGGGCCCCATCCCGGTGCCGTGGCCGGAAGGGGAGCGGTATGACCCGGACCTGCTCGCGCACGGTGACCGGCGCAACGTCGCCGACGAGTTCCGCTACCTCAGCGTCGAGGCGATCGTCGCCGATCTCGACACCCGGCGGCAGCCGCTGCACGTCGCGATCCAGAACTGGGAGCACGACTTCAACATCGGCTCGATCGTGCGCACCGCGAACGCGTTCAACGTCGCCGGAGTGCACATCGTCGGACGGCGGCGCTGGAACCGGCGCGGAGCCATGGTCACCGACCGCTACCTGCACGTCCATCACCACCCGGATGAGCGGTCGCTGCTGGCGTGGCTGAGTCGCGCACGGCATCACGCCGGTCGGGGTGGACAACCTTCCCGGCTCGGTGCCGCTGGAGGAGCAGCGAGCTTCCCGAACATTGCTGCCTTGTGTTCGGCTCAGAGGGCCCGGGTCTCACCGATGATCTGGTGGCCGGCTGCGAACGGGTGGTCGCGATCACCCAGTACGGCTCGACCCGATCGCTGAACGCCGGTGCGGCGGCGGCGATCGCGATGTATCACTGGGCACAGCGGTGGGCGCGGTCGACCTAAGCTGGGCCGGGTGAGCGACGAGTACGGGGTGTACTTCCGGCCCGAACTGGCCCTGGGCACCTACCGCCAGGCCCGCACGATGCTGGCGTGGCGGCTCGGTTCGATGGTGCTCAGCATCGGCCTGGTCGCGTCCGCCTGGTACGCCTGGCCGGATCAGTTCGGGAGTTGGGGTCCCTGGCTGATCGGCATGTCGGCGATCAGCGGCATCGTCGGTTCGCTCGTCAGCCTGATCCGGCTGCTCCGTGCCCGCCGGGATGTCCGGCTCGCCCAGCCCGGTCTGGCCGTCGGTTTGAATCGGGACGGGATGCTGATCGCGCAACGCTGGCTGCCGTGGTCCGAGGTGGGCGAGGTGCGGGTGGTGCCGGGCGGGATGGGCGGCTCAGCGGCTCTCGTGGCCACCGGTCGAGATCGGTCCACGTCGCCTCGCGTCCCTCTCGACTACACCGACACGATGCCGGCGTCGCTGGACGCCGCGGTCCGCGTCCTCTCGGCTGGGCGGGCGTGGGTCGACCTTTCGCGGCTCGATTGAGCCGTATCCCGTGGTGGCGGCGTCCAATCTGACGCGCAGGCTCACAACCCGCGCCGGTTTTTGAGAGACTGGCCATGTTCGCCCAGCGACCATGACGTCGCGGGTAGTCACTTGAGAGAGGCCATTTCATGCCCATTGCCAGTCCTGAGAAGTACGCCGAGATGCTGGACGCCGCGAAGGCAGGCAAGTTCGCCTACCCGGCGATCAACATCACGTCTTCGCAGTCCATCAACGCCGCGCTGGCCGGTTTCGCGGAGGCCGGTTCTGACGGCATCATCCAGGTCAGCACGGGCGGTGCTGAATACGCGTCCGGCCCGACGATCAAGCACATGGTCACCGGCGCCGTCGCACTGGCCGAGTACGCGCACGTGGTGGCGAAGAACTACCCGATCAACGTCGTGCTGCACACCGACCACTGCCAGAAGGAGAAGCTCGACACCTACGTCAAGCCGCTGATCGCCATCTCGCAGGAGCGGGTCGACCGCGGCCTCGAGCCGCTGTTCCAGTCGCACATGTGGGACGGCTCCGCGGTGCCCGATGGAGGAGAACCTGCAGATCGCCGACGAGCTGCTCGCTCTGACCAGCAAGGCCCGCCAGATCCTCGAGATCGAGGTCGGCGTGGTCGGTGGCGAGGAGGACGGCGTCGCCGCCGAGATCAACGACAAGCTGTACACCACCGTCGAGGACGGCCTTGCGCACCATCGAGGTGCTCGGACTGGGCGAGAAGGGCCGCTACATGACGGCCCTCACCTTCGGCAACGTGCACGGCGTGTACAAGCCTGGTTCGGTGAAGCTGCGTCCTGCGGTGCTCAAGGAGATCCAGGACGCGGTCGGCGCGAAGTACGGTCGCGGAGAAGCCGTTCGACCTGGTCTTCCACGGCGGCTCCGGCTCCACCCCGCAGGAGATCTCCGACGCGGTCGACTACGGCGTCGTGAAGATGAACATCGACACCGACACCCAGTACGCGTTCACCCGTCCGGTGGTGGAGCACATGTTCCGCAACTACGACGGCGTGCTGAAGATCGACGGCGAGGTCGGCAACAAGAAGCAGTACGACCCCCGCGCGTGGGGCAAGGCCGCTGAGGCCGGCATGACCAAGCGCGTCGTCGAGGCCTGCCAGTACCTGCGCAGCGTCGGCAAGACCATCGGCTGACACCAGTGGGTGGGGGCCGGTCCTTCGGGACCGGCCCCCACTTGCTCTGTCCCGCCCCCGCATGTCCTGCTCGCCGCCGCATGTCTTGACTCGAATTGCGCCGTACGCGCCGCCCACCGGCTCTTCTCGCGACTCAGCGCGCTGTACGGTGCAAATCGGGTCGCCATCACCTGATCAGGGTGCGCGCAGCGCCTGCCGGACGACGGCTGTGGACCGCATGCACGTCACGGCCGTCGAACTCCAGCACCAGGCGCTTGTCGCCGAACCGCACGTCTGGGCGCACGATTGAGCCGCCCACCTCGATCGGTCGGTTGGCTACCCAGCCGGTGATCCCAGCGGCGAGGAGGATGCGGTGCAGCCTGAGTTCCGCGTAGGACCAGGGATTGGTGCTGCACTCGGCAACGACCTTGCGTCGCGCGGCCTGACCGTCCGCGCCGCTCAGCGCCGCCAGCGCGAGATTGAGACCAGCTGTGTCCGCGAGTCGGCGACGCAGGCACTCGCAGATGGCGCGGCCGTCATCGGTGGCGGCCAGTTCAACCGCCGCGTAACCCACTCCGGCGAAGCGGATTCCGCCCTGTTCGGAGACGAACTGCGGCGGCACCACGCGGCGCGCGACCACGACCCCCCGTCGGGAACGCAGGGTCGGGTGGGCCAAGAAGGCGACCGGACCTTCGTAACCGGGCAGCCGGTCTGGTGCACGTCGATACCTTCGGCAACCCCGGCCTTTTCGCGTCAGCCGACGCGAATTGCGCTCAACTTGGGCGGATCGCACGGGAAGCCGCACCGACCGGACGTGTAGGGGGCAAATCGACTCGCTCGCTCACCACCTGGCCCGGCTCATCTGGTCCGGAGCCGTGCCGAACCGGGCGAGCCGGTAAGGTGAGGCCGCAAGAGCCCGCCGGCGTTGCCGCGGGCTTCGGCTATGACAAAGGGGCAGACGATGCCGGGAATCGTGGTCGTCGGGGCGCAATGGGGCGACGAGGGCAAGGGCAAGGCGACCGACCAGCTGGGTGACCGGGTCGACTACACCGTGCGCTACTCGGGCGGGAACAACGCCGGACACACGCTGGTGGTCAACGGCGAGAAGTACGCTCTGCACCTGCTGCCGTCGGGCATCCTCAGCCCCACCAGCACGCCGATCATCGGCAACGGCGTCGTGATCGACCTCGACGTGCTCTTCGAGGAGATCGACGGCCTGAACGCCCGTGGCGTGGACACTTCCAAGCTGCTGATCAGCGCCAACGCCCACATCATCGCGCCCTACCACAAGGTGATCGACAAGGTCACCGAGCGCTTCCTGGGCAACCGCCGCATCGGCACCACCGGACGCGGCATCGGCCCGGCCTATTCCGACAAGATCAACCGGCTCGGCATCCGGGTGCAGGACCTGTTCGACGCCTCCATCCTCACGCCAGAAGGTCGAGGCGGCCCTCGAGCAGAAGAACCACCTGCTGGTGAAGGTGTACAACCGGCGCGCCATCGATCCCGCCGAGGTCGCCGAAGAACTGCTGGCTCACGCCGAACGGCTCCGACCGATGGTCACCGACGTCGTCCGGGTGCTCAACGACGCCCTGGACGCCAACATGGTCGTGCTGTTCGAGGGTGCCCAGGCCCACCATCTCGACGTCGACCACGGCACCTACCCGTACGTCACCTCCTCCAACCCGATCGCGGCCGGGGCCTGCATCGGCGCCGGTGTCGGACCCACCCGGATCGATCGCACCATCGGGATCATGAAGGCCTACACCACCCGGGTGGGTGAAGGCCCGTTCCCCACCGAGCTGCTGAATGCGGACGGGGAGAAGCTACGCCAGGACGGGGCCGAGTTCGGCACCACGACCGGACGGAACCGCCGCTGCGGTTGGTTCGACGCCCTGGTGGTCGAGGCGGCCGTGACCGCCAACGCCTTCACCGACCTGTTCTTGACCAAGCTGGACATTCTCACCGGCTGGGAGAAGATCCCGGTGTGCGTGGCCTACGACGTGAACGGCGAGCGCACCGACCGGCTGCCGATGACCCAGACCGACTTCCACCACGCCGTCCCGGTGTACGAGTACCTCGACGGTTGGACCGAGGACATCTCCGGCTGCCGCAGTTTCGAGGAGTTCCCGCCCAACACTCAGGCGCTACGTGCGCCGCCTGGAGGAACTGGTCGGGGCCCGGATCTCCGGGATCGGCGTCGGGCCGTCGCGGGAACAGGTCGTCATGCTGCACGACCTGATCTGACGATACCGATCTGACGATGAAGGGACGCCCACCTCAGCCCACGCCCTGGTGGGTGCCCATCCTGCTCAGCTTCCTCGGCCTCACCGCCTGCTTCCTCCTGGTCGCGTACATCTCCTGGATCCAGGTGGATGGGCACATCTACTGGTTCGGGCTGGCCATGGTGCTGATCAACCTGGCGGTGCTGATCGCGGCGGTGGTCGCGACCGGTATGGACGCCCGCACCGGTCGCGTTTCCTGGCGGTGGTGGGCGGTGCTGGGCAGTCTCGTGCTCGCCAGCATGATTCTCTTCCCCCTGATGGGAACCTGGGCCTGAGCGCGCCCTGTCCGGTAGGAAAATTCATCGTGACGATTGCGTAAACAACCCACTCTCGATTTGTCATCGATGGGCAGCCGTGGTTGTCTGGACGTAGTGAGCAGGTCGCCGACCGGTTCACAACCAATGCCGGACCGAAGGAAACTTCGGGCCGGTTTCGTTTTTCCAGCGATGCCGCGGGTGTGTCTCGACGGCTCGCCCCGGCGTCCGACTTCGGAGGAAGTCATGCCGATCCACGACCTTGAAGCTGTTCCCGGACCTGATGAGGCCACCCGGCACAAGCTGACCAGAAACTCCTACTCCCCGGTGATGATCCTGCTCACACTGATCGCCACCGGTGGCATCGTCGCCTACTCGGCGTTCCTGCTGAACCCGGAGCGCCGCGGGGACACCCTGCCGTACGTCTTGGTCATCGCCGCGGAAAGCGTGCTTGTCATACACGCCTTGCTGGCGATGTGGACGATTCTGGCCGGTGCCAAGAGCCCTCGCGACCACGCTTACTACGCCGCCCGCGGCGACCTGCTCGACAACCCGGCCGACCCCAGCCCCGAACTGCGCATCGGTGGACGTGAGGCCACGGTGGCGGTGTTCATCACCTGTTACGGCGAACCGCTGGAGGTGATCCGGCGCACCGCGCTGGCTGCCCGCGACCTGCGCGGACAGCATTCGACGTGGATCCTCGACGATGGACGCAGTGACGACGTCCGCGACCTCGCGGCCTCCCTCGGAGTCGGCTATCTGCGCCGGCTCAGCGCCGGGGGAGCCAAGGCAGGGAACCTCAACCATGCCCTCAGCCAGGTGAAGAGCGACTACTTCTGCATCTTCGACGCCGACTTCGCGCCGTCCCCGGAATTCCTCATCGAAACCATGCCCTTCTTCGCCGACGACAATGTCGCCTTCGTCCAGACGCCCGCAGAGCTACGGCAACCTGAAGAACTTCGTCTCCCGCGGCGCCGGCTACATGCAGACCGTGTTCTACCGGTTCGTCCAACCCGGACGGAACCACTTCAACGCGGCATTCTGCGTCGGCACGAACGTGGTGTTCCGGCGCGCGGCGATCGACGACGTGGGCGGCATCTACACCGACTCCAAGTCGGAGGACGTCTGGACGTCGCTGATGCTGCACGAGCGCGGCTGGCGCAGCGTGTACATCCCCGACGTGCTGGCTGTCGGTGACGCCCCCGAGACCATCGAGGACTACACCAAGCAACAGCTGCGCTGGGCGACCGGCGGATTCGAGATCCTGTTCACCAGGAATCCGCTGAACCCGCGGCGCAAGCTGACCCTCGACCAGCGCCTGATGTACTTCGTGACCTCCACCCACTACCTCACCGGGATCGCCCCAGGCGTGCTGCTGCTGGTGCCGGCGCTGGAGATCTTCTTCGACCTGCGCCCGGTGATCCTGGGCACGAGCTTCGCCGCCTGGGCCCTCGCCTACGCCGGCTTCTACCTGATGCAGATCATGCTGTCGTCCTTCACGCTGGGCTCCTTCCGCTGGGAGGTTCTGCTGCTGTCGACGGCGAGCTTCCCGATCTACCACCAGGCGCTGCTCAACGCCTTCTCCGGCAAGGAACAGCGTTGGCACGTGACCGGGTCACACGGTCGGCGAAGCTCACCGTTCAACTTCATCCGGCCCCAGGTCTATCTGTTCGTATTCCTCGCCCTGACCTCAGTGGTCGCCATCTGGCGTGACCTCAACAACGCCCAACTCACTCTCGCCACCGCCTGGAATCTCACCAACACCATCGCCTTGGGCGCCTTCCTGTCCGTGGCCGTGGTTGAGCACGTCCGGATCGCCCGCGCCAATGCCGGGGTTCGCGTCCACTCCCGCCGGGCCCTGCCGTCCGGCGCCGCTCTCGAAGGAGGACTGTCATGACCTGGGAAAACCGATTCCGCCTGCTCGCGGGCGTCGCCGCGGTGATCGCCGTGGTCTTCGCCCTGACGCTGGTGTTCAACCACCGCCAGAACCAGATCACCAGCTATGCAGCCCGGGTGACGGCTGAGGCCTACACCATCGGAGCCGACCACGCCGGGACGGTCACATCGGCGCGGGTGAAGGCCGGCGACACGGTGACCAAGGGTCAACAGCTGTTCACCGTCCAGAGTCTCCAACTCAAGCAGGACCTCGCCAACGGCCTCGACGTGGGCGATACCGAGGCCTACCAGGTGGACGCTCGCAGTGGCGCCCTCACCTACTTCGCCGTGATCGACGGCCGCATCGACAACCTGACCGCCCAGCAGGGCAACTCGGTGCCGGCCGGCGGATCGCTGGCCACACTGACCGGCGGCGACCGGTACGTCGAGGCCGACTTCCGGCTGGTGCCGCGGGATTACGCCCGCGTGGTCGAGGGAGCCACGGCGCGGATCATCCTGCCCAACGACCAGGTGGTCACCGGCACGGTCGGGCAGATCTCGGTCGCAAGCGGTTCGGACGGGACGGTCAGCACCCTGCGGATCGCCGCGCCGTCACTGCTCGGCCTGACCCAGGCCAGCCTGGCCGAGCCGGGCGCGCCGGTGATCGTCACCATCCAGTTGGCGGACGCGAGCTGGTTCGCGCCCGTCACGGACGCGGTGAACGACCTCCTGCAGCAGGTGGGTCTGCGATGAGAAGCCTCCTGATCGTGCTCGCCTTGCTCCTGACCGCCTGCACCGGCCCGCCCCTCGCGGGCACGCCTTCGTCACCCACTCGGACCAGCCCGACGGAGATCCTGCCGGACGCGCAGGTCGCCGAATCCGTCGACGACGTCGTGCACCGCACCCCGAAGGAGCTGTCCGCTCCGCGGCTGGCCTCGGGGCTCACGCCGCCCACCAACCGGTGGTACTCCGGACTCGTCTTCGGTGCGACGCCCCAGCCGGTGTTTCCGCTGCCGTTGAGCTTCGCGCTCACCGAGGACGGCTTCAGCTTCGGGCTACCCACGGTGACCGCCACCGAGAACACCATCGCCGGCGGTCACGTCCCTGAGGTGACCGTGGGAGTGGGCGCCACTTCCGCGGTGGTGACCAGCGACGACCCGTCGGTCGTGGCGCTGGACAACCTGGACGCCGACGCGCGTCCGATCGGCCACACCACGATCGCTCAGGGTTCGCCGTTCGTGTCGTGGGTGGCCGCGGTGGACGCCACGATCACCGTGCCGCAGGGCTTCGCGGCCGCCGGGGGAGACCTCGCCGTGGCCACCATCGGCACCACCCGCTACGCTCTGGCGGCCGACCGGGCCCACCTCGACGGCACCACGATCAGGGTCGAGAAGGGTGGCTCGGTGGTGTTCTGGGCGGTGCCGGACGGCCATGAGCCGGCCGAGTTGGCTGCGTCCGCCCGCGTCCTGACGGGTTCGGAGGTCCGCTACACCGTCGCCAACGACGAGGTGACCACCACGATCAGCTACTCGAGCACCGGTGGGGACACCGCTCTCGCGCGGCTCCCGCACCAGGGCGGCCAGGAGTGCGCGCTGGGCAGCTATCCGTCGATCTACGGAACCATGCAGCTGTGCCCGGGCAACGACCTCACCTGGACCACTCCACGCACCCAGGCTGTCGCCGGGCTCGACCTCAGCGGGGTCGGCGGCGACGAGCGCGCACGGCTCACCCGGCAGTTGGACGCCGATCTCGCCGACCTGCCCGACTTCCCGGCCGACAGCTACTTCGGTGGCAAGGCACTCCAGCGCACCGCGATGCTGTTGATGATCGCCGAGCGGTTGACGTTGCCTGATCGCGCCGACAAGGTCGCCAAGGTCCTGGACGAGCAGCTCACCAAGTGGACCGACCCGTCCGGGTGCGACCAGCGGGACGCGTTCTGCTTCGTCTACGACCCCAAGGGGAAGGGAATGATCGGGCTCACGCCGTCCTTCGGCAGCGACGAGTACAACGATCATCACTTCCACTACGGGTACTTCCTGTACGCGGCATCGGTGCTGGCGGGCCACGACCCGACGGTCGTCCCTCGGTACGCACCGGTGATGAACTTGTTGGCCGCCGATCTCGCCAGCCAGGGCAACGGCTACTTCCCCGACCGCCGGGCCTTCGACGTCTACGCCTCCCATTCATGGGCGTCCGGCACCTCGCCGTTCGCCGACGGGAACAACCAGGAGTCGGTCTCGGAGGCGGTCAACGCCTACGCCGGGTTGTCGCTGTGGGCGCAGGCCGTCGGCAACACCGACCTGGCTGCCGAAGCCGACTGGATGCTGTCGCTGGAGGCGCGTTCCTCAGCCACCGACTGGCTCGAACCGGACGTGTCCGGCTTCGCCGGCTACGGCCACCGGATCGTGGTGCTCAACTGGGGCGGCAAGCGGGACTACGCGACGTGGTTCTCGGCGGAGCCGGCGGCCAAGCTGGGCATCCTGCTGTTGCCGATGAGCCCCACGTCGACCTATCTGGCCGGAGACCCCGACCGGATCCGGGCACACGTGACCGACGCGGTGGGGGAGAAGTTCGACCAGAAGTTCGGCGACTACATCCTGATGTACCTCGCCCTGGCCGGCGCCGAGGATCGCGACCGTGCGATCGATCTCGCCGGCAAGATCACGGACGGCAGCCTCGATGACGGCATGAGCCGTACGTACCTGCTGGCGTGGTTGTACGCGGCGAAGGCCTGAACCGTTCCGGGGCCTGAGGACCCCGTTCGCCGGGCCGTCCGCGTCCGCCCACGCGGCGGCGAGCGAACCCCGCCCCGCTAGGATCGCGGTCGTGACTCAGACGGTGTTGGTGGTCGGATCGGGTGGACGTGAGCATGCGCTGGCCTGGGCGCTGAGCCGGGATCCCGGCGTGACGCAGGTACACATCGCCCCTGGCAACCCGGGGACGGCGACGGTCGGCACCAACCACCCGGTGGACGCCCTCGACGCCGGACGCTGTGGCCGAACTCGCCGTCCAGCTGAACGCCGGGTTGGTGATCGTCGGCCCGGAGGCGCCGCTGGTCGCCGGAGTCTCGGACGCCGTCCGCGCTCGGGGTATCCCGGTGTTCGGACCCTCGGCCGCGGCCGCGCGCCTTGAGGGCAGCAAGGCCTTCGCCAAGGAGATCATGTCGGCGGCCGGCGTCCCCACCGCCGACGGGCGGCTGTGCCTCGACATGGGCGAGGTGGTCGCCGCGCTGGACGAGTTCGGTGCGCCGTACGTGGTCAAGGACGACGGTCTGGCCGCAGGCAAGGGCGTGATCGTCACCGACGACCGGGACGCCGCCCTGCGGCACGCCGCCGGCTGCCGCGCCGTGATCATCGAGGAGTATCTCGATGGGCCCGAGGTGAGTCTGTTCGCCCTGTCGGACGGCACCACCGTGCTGCCGTTCGAGCCGGCCCAGGACTTCAAGCGCGTCGGCGACGGTGACGCCGGCCCCAACACCGGCGGGATGGGGGCCTACACCCCGCTGCCCTGGGCGCCGCCCGGGTTGGTCGCCGACGTGGTGCGGACGGTGATCCAGCCCACCGTGGACGAACTGCGTCGCCGCGGCACGCCGTTCGTCGGCCTGGTCTACGCGGGGCTCGCTCTCACCCGTCGCGGCGTCCGGGTGGTGGAGTTCAACGCCCGCTTCGGCGATCCGGAGACCCAGCCACTGCTGACCCGGCTGCGAGACCCCGCTGGGGGAGGTGCTGCTGGCCGCAGCCACCGGCAACCTCGCCGGCCAGCCGCCGCTGGAATGGCGCAGCGGGGCCGCGGTGGGCGTCGTGATCGCCGCCGCGGGGTATCCGGACGCGCCCCGCAAGGGCGATCCGATCACCGGCGCCGAGGTCGAAGGCGTGTTCCACGCGGGCACGGCGCGGGATGCCGAGGGTCGCCTGGTCAGTGCGGGCGGTCGCGTCCTCACGGTCGTCGGCACCGGCGACACCCTCGCCGAGGCGCGGGCGGCGGCGTACGCCAAGGTTGCCGGCATCACGCTCCCCGGCGGTTTCTTCCGCACCGACATCGCCGAGAAGGCCGCTGCCCAGACCCCGGTCCCCGACGGCCTCGTCCCCCCTTCGGCCCAGGAGGCTGTCCGATGATCACCCCCAACGTGCTGGCCACCCGGTACGCGTCGCCGGCGATGCGCGCGATCTGGTCGCCCGAGGCCAAGATCGTCGCCGAACGGAAGCTCTGGCTGGCGGTGCTGCAGGCCCAGGCCGAACTCGGCGTCGACTTCGGCGGCGACGACGCGGACGCGGTGATCGCCGACTACGAGCGGGTGCTCGACCAGGTCGACCTGGCCAGCATCGACGCCCGCGAGCGGGTCACCCGGCACGACGTGAAGGCCCGGATCGAGGAGTTCAACGCGCTGGCCGGGCACGAGCACATCCACAAGGGCATGACCAGCCGCGACCTCACCGAGAACATCGAGCAGCGGCAGCTGCTGAACTCGCTCGAACTGATCCGGGAGCGCATCGTCACCGTCGCTGGTGGCGCTCGCCCGGCTGGCGGTGCAGTACCGCGACCTTCCGATGGCCGGACGCTCCCACAACGTCGCCGCGCAGACCACCACCCTGGGCAAGCGGTTCGCGTCCGCCGCCGACGAGTTGCTGGTGGCCTTCGACCGCGTCGACGAACTGATCGGACGCTACCCGGCGCGCGGCGTCAAGGGCCCGATGGGCACGGCGCAGGACATGCTCGACCTGCTGGACGGGGACACCGCCAAGCTGGCCGAGCTGGAGCGGCGGGTGGCCGGGCACCTGGGCTTCGCACGGGTGTTCACCGCGACCGGCCAGGTCTATCCGCGCTCGCTGGACTACGACGCGTTGTCGCGCCCTGGTGCAGGTGGCGGCGGGCCCGTCGAGCCTGGCCACGACGATCCGGCTGATGGCCGGCCAGGAGCTGGTGACGGAGGGCTTCGCGGAGGGTCAGGTCGGCTCGTCGGCGATGCCGCACAAGATGAACACCCGCTCGTGCGAGCGGGTCAACGGGCTGATGGTGATCCTGCGCGGCTACGCGTCCATGGCCGGCGAGCTGGCCGGGGCCCAGTGGAACGAGGGTGACGTGTCCTGCTCGGTGGTGCGCCGCGTGGCGCTGCCGGACGCCTGCTACGCCCTCGACGGGCTGTTCGAGACCTTCCTGACCGTGCTGGCCGAGTTCGGTGCCTTCCCGGCCGTGATCGAGGCCGAGCTGCAACGGTTCCTGCCGTTCCTGACCACGACCAGGATCCTGATGGCCGCGGTGCGGGCAGGCGTCGGACGGGAGACCGCGCACGAGGCGATCAAGGAGCACGCCGTGGCGGTGGCACTCGCCCTGCGAGCCGGTGCCACCACCAACGACCTCTATGACCGACTGGCTGCGGATCCACGGTTGGGACTGTCCAGGGAGCAGCTGCAGGCGGTCGTGCTCGACCCGCTGGAACTCACCGGTTCGGCCCGCGACCAGGTGGACCGCATCGCTGCCCGGGTCGCCGAACTGGCCTCTCGACACCCGGAGGGCGCCGGATACCATCCCGGCGCTGTGCTGTGACCAGGGCCGTGAACTCCCCGGGTCCGGACACTCCGCAGAGCTGGGACGCGGCCATCGGCGGCGAACCGACATTGCTCCACGCCGGAAAGGTGCGGCGCCTCTACGCCTGGCCGGGGGACCGCATCCTGATGGTCGCCACCGACGCGATCTCGGCGTTCGACCACGTCCTGGCGACCCCGATCCCCGACAAGGGCGTCGTCCTCACCCAGCTCTCGCTGTGGTGGTTCGACCAGCTGCGTGACCTGATTCCCCAACCACGTGGTCTCCACCGACGTACCGCGCCGAGTACGCGGGCCGGGCGGTGGTGGTCGAGAAGCTCGCCATGGTGCCGGTCGAGTGCGTGGCCCGCGGCTACCTGACCGGCTCCGGCTGGGTCGAGTACCAGGCAGTCCGGCACGGTGTGCGGCATCGCCGCTGCCCGACGGCCTGCGTGGACGGCTCCCGGCTGCCCGCAGCCGATCTTCACCCCGGCGATCAAGGCGCCGCTGGGGGAGCACGACGAGAACGTCGACTTCGCCACCATCGAGCGGCTCGCACGGTGCGACCTCGCCGGACGCGCTTCGCGACGCGACCCTCGCCATCTACGCGCGGGCCGCCGACATCGCGGCCGAGCGGGGGATCATCCTGGCCGACACCAAGTTCGAGTTCGGGCTACGGCCAGACGGCACCCTCGTGCTGGCCGACGAGGTGCTGACCCCCGACTCCTCCCGGTTCTGGGACGCAGCGGCCTGGGCGCCGGGCCGCAGCCTGCCCAGCTTCGACAAGCAGTTCGTCCGCGACTGGCTGGCGTCACGAATCCGGCTGGGACCCCGGCTCCGACACCGCCCCGCCGCCGCTCCCCGACGACGTCGTCGCGGCCACCCGGGAACGCTACCTCGAGGCCTACTCCCGGCTCGTGGGCCGGCCGTTGAGCGAACCCGCCCACACCCTGGGTGGTTGACCGGCTTCCCCCGGACGCCCCGATAGAGTCGGCGCCATGGCCACGAGTGATCGTTGACGTGATGCCCAAGCCGGAGATCCTCGACCCCCAGGGCAAGGCGGTGACCGGCGCGCTGCGGCGACTCGGCTTCACCGGCCTGCAGGTGCGGCAGGGCAAGCGGTTCGAGATCGAGGTGGACGGCGACGTGACGCCACGAGCGGCTGGACGAGATCCGGCGCGCGGCCGAGACGCTGCTGGCGAACACCGTGATCGAGACGTTCGACGTGCGGACCGAGCCAGTGACGGTGCGGATCGGGGTCGTCACCTTCCCCGGATCGCTCGACGACGCGGACGCCGCCCGCGCCGTCCGGCTGGGCGGTGCCGAGCCGGTCGCGCTCTGGCACGCCAGCGACTCGCTGCAGGGCGTGGACGCCGTGATCCTGCCCGGCGGCTTCTCCTACGGCGACTACCTGCGCTGCGGCGCCATCGCCCGGTTCTCGCCCGTGATGGACGAAGTGATCGGGGCGGCCGAGCGCGGCCTGCCGGTGCTGGGCATCTGCAACGGCTTCCAGGTGCTGTGCGAGGCCCACCTGCTGCCGGGCGCCCTGATCCGCAACGACCGACGCACGTTCGTCTGCCGCGACCAGCGGCTGCGGGTCGAGTCCCGCGACACCGTGTGGACCTGCAGCTTCGCCCAGGATCAGGAGATCGTGATCGCGCTGAAGAACGGCGAGGGCAACTATCAGGCCGACCCCGACACCATTCGGATGCTGGAGGACTCCAACCGGGTCGTCTTCCGCTACCTGGACGGAAACCCCAACGGATCGATGAACGACATCGCCGGGATCACCAACGAACGCGGCAACGTGGTCGGACTGATGCCCCACCCCGAGCACAACGTGGAGGAGCTCACCGGCGCCTCGACCGACGGGCTCGGCTTCTTCGCCAGCATCAGGGCTTTCCTGTCGGCTGTTCCCAGCTGACTTCGAGGGTGCCCGGCCGATCCCCGGCCGAGCGGTCACAACGTGGCGCGGGCCACCAGGCTGGTCAGCGGGCCGTGCAGATCCGCCAAGCGTGCGGCGCCGTCGAGTGACGTGCCCTCTGGTGGGGCCAGCTGCAGGGACGGCCATTGCATCTGCAGATATCGGGTGAAGCGATCCAGGATATGGCCCGCGCTCAGCACCTTGCCCAGCGCGCACACGGCCGGCGGTGGAGGACCCATCAGCGACACCCGGTGCAACGCCGCCAGGACGCTCTCGCTCAGCTCGGCTGCCGCCTGGTCGAGGATCGTGGCGGACACCGGGTCGCTGTCGGCCAACTCCGAGACCACCCGGGCGAACGCCGCGATCCGGCTGACCCGGCGCGGATCGGTCTGAAGTTCGACGTAGGCCGACGCGAGGTCGGGGAAGAGGGCTCGGAGGCGGTCGGTCAGGAGGGTCAGCTGGCCGCGTCCGTCGTTCCCGCGGAGTGCCGCGTCCATGCCGGCGCGGCCGATCCAGTACGCGCTCCCGGCGTCACCCAGCAGGTAGCCCCACCCGTCCACCCGCGCCACACAGGTCGGGCCGACGGCCAGGGTGACCGCCCCCGTCCCGGCCGCGATCACCACGCCCGGCCGCTCACCCAGAGCGCCGAGATAACTGGTGGTCGCGTCGTGTGCCACCACCGCGGTCCGCACCCCGTACGGGGCGACCAGGCCGAGCAGTTCCGTAGCCTCTGGCGTCACCAGCCCCGAGCATCCGAGGCCGAGGAACTCCGGCGCCAGGCCTTCGCCGGCCACGAACTCCGCCACCGCAGCAGCGACCTGCGGCATCAGCGGCTGATCGGTGAGGATGCCCGGGACGTCGCTCTCGAGCTGGTCTCCGGCGCGCTCCCACCGAAGCCGGATGCCGGACTGACCGGCGTCGACGGCGATCCGCCCGCCCGTGCTTCGCTGCATGGGCCTCAGCGTAACGACCAGCCGCACCGCCCAGAGCCGATCCGCGAACCCTTGCGCCCGCGCTGATCACGTCCCGCCGGACGGCGCCGGTTCGCGAACCTCGCCACGATAGATTTGCGGCGTGGCCGACACCGTGAGCAATGCCGAGAACACCCCTGACGTTTCCCAGCCCTGGGCGGAACTCGGCTTGAAGGCCGACGAATACTCCCGGATCCGGGAGATCCTGAACCGGCGCCCCACCTCGTGCGAGCTGGCGATGTACTCGGTGATGTGGAGCGAGCACTGCTCGTACAAGTCGTCGAAGGTGCACCTGGCCAAGTTCGCAGAGGTCGGCAACGAGACACCCCCGCGGCCCACTTCTGGCGGGCATCGGCGAGCAGGCCGGGGTGGTCGACGTGGGTGACGGCTGGGCGGTCACCTTCAAGATCGAGAGCCACAACCACCCCTCCTACGTCGAGCCGTACCAGGGGGCGGCCACCGGGGTCGGTGGCATCGTCCGCGACATCCTTGCGATGGGTGCCCGGCCGATCGGGGTGATGGACGCGCTGCGTTTCGGCGCCCTGGACGCACCCGACACGGCCCGCGTGCTGCCCGGGATCGTGGCCGGCGTCGGCGGCTACGGCAACTGCCTCGGCCTGCCGAACATCGGCGGCGAGCTGGTGTTCGACCCCAGCTACTACGGGAACCCCCTGGTCAACGCACTGTGCGTCGGCGTCCTGCGGCACGAAGACATGCACCTCGCGTTCGCGTCCGGCACGGGTAACGCGGTGATCCTCTACGGCGCGGCAACCGGCGGGGACGGCATCGGCGGCGCATCGATCCTGGCTTCGGAGACCTTCGAGGCCGACGGCCCGGCCAAGCGTCCGGCCGTGCAGGTGGGCGACCCGTTCATGGAGAAGCTGCTGATCGAGTGCACCCTGGAGCTCTTCGCCGCCGGCATCATCGTCGGCATCCAGGACCTCGGCGCCGCCGGCATCTCCTGCGCGACGTCCGAACTCGCCAGCGCGGGCGACGGCGGGATGCACGTCGACCTCGACCTCGTGCCGCTGCGGGACTCCACGCTGAGCCCGGAGGAAATCCTGATGAGCGAGTCCCAGGAGCGGATGATGGCGGTGGTCGAGCCGGCCGACGTCGCGACGTTCATGGAGATCTGCGCCAAGTGGGACGTGCTGGCGACCGTCATCGGCGAGGTCATCGACGGGGATCGGCTGCTGATCGACTGGCACGGCGAGCGGGTCGTGGACGTCGATCCCGGTACCGTCGCCCACGAGGGGCCGGTGTACACCCGGCCGATCGAGCGGCCGTGGTGGATCGACGACCTGAACGCCCGGTCAGCCAACGACCTGCCGCGGGCGAGCGAACCCGACGATCTCGCCGCCACCCTGTTCAAGCTCGTGGGCGCCCCCAACCAGGCCGACAAGTCGTGGGTCACCGACCAGTACGACCGCTACGTGCGCGGGAACTCGGTGCTGGCCCAACCTGAGGACGCGGGCATGCTGCGGATCTCGGAGGAGTCGGGCCTCGGCATCGCGCTGGCCTGCGACTGCAACGCCCGATTCACCCTCCTGAACCCCTACCTGGGTGCCCAATTGGCGCTGTGCGAGGCCTACCGCAACGTGGCCACCACCGGTGCTCAGCCGGTCGCGATCACCGACTGCCTCAACTTCGGGTCGCCGGAGGATCCGATCGTGATGTGGCAGTTCAGCGAAGCCGTGCTCGGCCTGATCGACGGCTGCCAGGCGCTCGGAACACCGGTGACCGGCGGCAACGTCAGCTTCTACAACCAGACCGGCGGCGCGAACATCCTGCCCACCCCGGTGATCGGCATGCTCGGGGTCATCGAGAACGTCGCCGACCGCATTCGGTCGCCGTTCGCCCACGTCGGCGACCCGGTGTTCCTGGTGGGCGAGACCCGGGACGACCTCTCCGGCTCCGCCTGGGCGGAAACCATCCACGGCCACCTCGGCGGCATGCCGCCGCTGCCCGATTTCGACCACGAGCAGCGGCTGGCGCAGATGCTGGTCGCCTCGGCCAAGGGCCATCTGCTCAGCTCGGCTCACGACCTGGGCGACGGTGGCCTGGCGCAGGGGCTGGTGGAATGCTGCCTCGGCCACGACCTGGCGGTGTCGGTCAGCCTGCCGGACGGTGACCCGTGCGTGCAGCTGTTCGCCGAGACGCCCGGGCGGGTGCTGGTGTCGCTGCCGGCGGCCAACCTGGACGTCTTCGCCCGGCTGTGCGCCCAGCACGGCTTGCCGCTCACCCGGCTCGGGGAGGTCAACCGCACCGGCTATCTGGAGATCCAGGAGCACTTCGCGGTGCCGGTGGCCGAGTTGCGCGAGCGCTGGGCCGCGCCGATCCCCGCGGCGATGCAGCACTGACCATGCGATGGCCGGACGCGGCGGACGTTCGTGAGCACATCACGGACGCCAACGACGGCATCCTGGCCGTCGCCGGGTTCTCGGAAGGGCTGGTCGGCGCCGGCCTCGCGTCCACGGAGGTGTTCGGGATCATCGGGATCTCCGCGATCGCCGGGGCGGTGTCCGTCGCCGGCGCCAAGCTCGGCGAAGTGGCCGCGCACCGCGACGCCGAACAGCGGTTGGTCGAGCAGGAGCGCCGCCTGCTGGAACTCACCCCTGATGAGGAGATCGCGGAACTCGCCGAGTACTACGAGGCGAAGGGTGTCTCCGCCGTGACCGCCCGTGCCGTTGCCGAGGAACTGAGCACCGCCGACGCGTTGTCGGCACAGCTGGAGGTCGAGTACGGGATCCGGGAGCTGACCCAGCCCGGCCAGGCGAGTAGGGAAGCCGTCTGGTCGGGGGTGGCGTTCCTGCTGGGTGCCGGGATCCCCGTCGCAATGGCCTTCCTGTTCCCGGGCGACTGGCTGAACGAATTCACGCTGCTGGCCGTTGTCATCGCCCTGGCCACCAGCGGGCTGGTGCTGGCCAAGCTGGGCGGCACCCGGGTCTGGCGCTCGTTGCTGCGGTCGGTGCTGATCGGCCTGGCCTCCCTCGGCGCGAGCTACCTCGTGGGCTCCTGGCTGTTCTGATCGCCCCGCCGGTGCGTTCAGGGTGGCCACCGGCCGAACCCTGGTTGGCTCGGCGGGGGGGTCCTGCAACCGAATCGCCCGGGCTAGGGTGAGGGTATGTCGGAAACACCCACGCCGGAGCAGTCCTCCTTGGTCGAGAATCCCACGCCCGAGCATCATGTGGCCGAGCTTCCGCCCGTTGCCGAGCACGCCGAGCTGCTGCCCGCAGACGAGCCGGCGGGCGAACTCCCGGCCGTCCACCACCCGCGAGTCGAGGCGGAGGAATCGGCGTTCGCCGCCGACGCGCCAGCATCCCCACCGCCGGCGTCCGATCCGTCTGCGTCCGCTGGGACCGAGGTCGACCCGCCGGCTGACCCGCCGGCGTCCGACCAGCCGATCGGTGACCTGATCACCAGCGCCCTCGCGCCGAAGCTGCGACTCGACGACGCCGAACCCGTGCCGCCGAACATCCCCGACCTGACCGCCGAGCCGGCGGGCGCCGCACCGGCGCGCCCGGCGGCCGCGACCAACCTCGACCTGCCGAGCCTCGACCTCCCGCATGGCAACGACTACGCGGCCACCGCGGCGCAGGCCGCGTACGGCCAGCCGCAGCCGACACCCCAGCCCCAGGTCGCGCCGCAGCCCCCCTACACCCAGCCCCAGTACCCCCCACCGTCCTACGCCGAGCCGTCGGCCGCCGGCCAGCAGCCCACATACGGCGAGGCCGCCTATGGCCAGTCCCCCTACGGTCAGCCGCAGTACGGAGCGACGCAGTACGGTCAGCAGCTGGCGCCCACGTCCGGGTTGAGCCCGGCCGACGAGAGCACCTGGGCAACCGCCGCCCACTGGTCGGCGATCGTGGCGAGCTGTCGTCGGGCTCGGCTTTCTCGGCCCGCTGCTGGTAATGCTCATCCAGGGCCCGAAGAGCGCGCGGGTGCGGGCCAACGCGGTGGAGTCGCTGAACTTCGAGATCACCTTCATCATCGCCATGGTGGTCAGCGCGCTGCTGACCCTCCTGCTGGTCGGGCTCGTCGGGATTGATCGCGTTCCCGATCGCCTGGCTGATGCTGCGGATCGTCGCGTCGGTGCAGACCAGCAACGGCCAGCGACTACCGCTACCCGGTCACCATCCGCCTGGTGAAGTGAGCCCGGTCGGGCGCAGCCGGCGTCCGCCGGCTAGAGTTGCGCCCGTGCTGAGCGAGGACGATGATCGATGATCCCGGCCCGCGCGACGCCTGCGGCGTGTTCGGAGTCTGGGCCCCCGGCGAGGAAGTGTCCAAGCTCACCTACTTCGGGCTGTACGCGCTGCAGCACCGCGGCCAGGAGTCCGCGGGCATGGCGGTCAGCAACGGCGAGCGGATCATGGTCTTCAAGGACATGGGCCTGGTCTCGCAGGTCTTCGACGAGCCGACCCTGAACTCCCTCAACGGGCATCTCGCCGTCGGCCACTGCCGCTACTCGACCACCGGCGCCAGCACCTGGAGCAACGCCCAGCCGACCTTCCGCGGCACGGCGGACGGCGGCCTCGCGCTCGCGCACAACGGCAACCTGACCAACACCGACGAGCTGGAGGCGTGGCTGGCGACGCTCATCGAGGCCGATCAGGTGCCCCACAAGGACCGCATGGACTCCACCTCCGACACCGCGCTGGTCACCGCCCTGATGAGCTGTCTACTCCGGCGACGGGCTGAAGGCCGCGGCGCTGGAGGTGCTGCCCCGGTTGCAGGGCGCGTTCTGCCTGGTGTTCGGCAACGAGCACACGCTCTTCGCCGCGCGCGACCCGCAGGGCATCCACCCGCTGGTGCTGGGACGGCTGGAGCGCGGCTGGGTGGTCGCGAGCGAGACCGCCGCGCTGGACATCGTCGGCGCGACGCTGATCCGCGAGGTCGAGCCGGGCGAGCTGATCTCGATCGACGAGGCCGGCCTGAGCAGCGTCCGGTTCGCCGAGGCCGACCCCAAGGGCTGCCTGTTCGAGTACGTCTACCTGGCCCGTCCCGACACCCTGATCGCCGGGCGCCGGGTGCACGCCGTCCGCGTCGAGATCGGCCGCACGCTGGCCCTGGAAGCCCCGGTGGACGCCGACATGGTGATTCCCACACCCGAGTCGGGCACGCCGTCGGCGATCGGGTACGCGGAGGCGTCCGGCATTCCGTACGGGCTGGGCCTGGTGAAGAACTCCTACGTCGGGCGGACGTTCATCCAGCCGTCCCAGACGATCCGGCAGCTGGGCATCCGGCTGAAGCTGAACCCGATCCGGGACGTGATCGAGGGCAAGCGGCTGGTGGTCGTCGACGACTCGATCGTCCGCGGCAACACCCAGCGGGCGCTGGTGAAGATGCTGCGCGAGGCCGGCGCGGCGGAGGTGCACGTGCGCATCTCGTCGCCCGCCGGTGCAGTGGCCGTGCTTCTACGGCATCGACTTCGCCACCCGCGCCGAACTGATCGCACCCGGCCTGAGCGTGGACGAGATCTGCCGCTCGATCGGCGCCGATTCGCTGGGCTACATCAGCCTGGAGGGGCTGACGGCGTCCACCGGAATCTCGGGCCGACGGCTGTGCCGGGCCTGTTTCGACGGCAGTTACCCGGTCCCGATCCCGATGGAGCGTGCCCGCCAGATGGGATTGGAGCAGAACCATGGCAACTGAGAACGCGTACGCCGCGGCCGGCGTCGACATCGCCGCCGGCGACCGAGCGGTCGAGCTGATGAAGGCCGCCGTGACCGCCACCCACCGTCCCGAGGTGCTGGGCGGGCTGGGCGGCTTCGCCGGGTTCTTCGACGCGTCCGCGCTCGCCAGGTATCGCGCACCCGGTGCTGGCCACGTCCACCGACGGCGTGGGCACCAAGGTGGCGATCGCGCCGGCGATGGGCGTCTACGACACGATCGGCTTCGACCTGATCGGCATGCTCGTCGACGACCTGGTCGTGACCGGCGCCGAGCCGCTGTTCGTCACCGACTACATCGCCTGCGGCAAGGTGCACCCCGAGCGGATCGCGGCCATCGTGGGCGGGATCGCCGCAGCCTGCACCGCGGCCGGGGCGGCCCTGCTGGGCGGCGAGACCGCCGAGCATCCCGGGCTGCTCGGACCCGACGAGTTCGACGTGGCCGGCGCGACCACGGGCGTGGTCGAGTTCGACGAGATCCTCGGCGCCGATCGGGTGCAGCCCGGCGACGTGGTGCTGGCGCTGGCGTCCTCCGGCCTGCACTCCAACGGCTACTCGCTGGTGCGGCACGTGATCGGGTCGGCGGGCTGGCGGCTGGAGCGGGACGTTCCCGAACTGGGGACGACGCTCGGCGAGGCGCTGCTGACGCCGACCCGGGTGTACGCCAAGGACCTGCTGGCGATCATCGCGGCCACGCGAGGTGCATTCGATCAGCCACATCACCGGCGGCGGCCTGGCCAACAACCTGGTGCGGGTGCTTCCGGACGGCATCGCGGTCGACATCGACCGCGCGTACCTGGACGTCCGCCGCCGATCTTCGGGCTCGTGCAGGAGCTCGGCGGCATCTCGCGCCCGACATCGAGGCGACCCTCAACAGGGCGTCGGTATGGCGCTGGTGCTGCCGGAGCGTCGGTGGCGAGGCCTCGCCGGATCGCTGCCGAGGCCGGGATCGACTCGTGGGTTGCCGGGCGCGAGCGCCGCGCCCGGGGCGACCGGCCCGGGTCGCCCTGCACGGGGAGCACCGCCGCTGAGCGTCGTCTTTGCGGGGTGTCCGGATTGGGTACCCTTGCCTCACGACGAAACTGGAACATTGAAGCGGCTCGACCGCTGCGAAGGGGGCTGACCTCATGGGGCGCGGCCGTGCGAAGGCGAAGCAGACGAAAGTCGCTCGCGATCTGAAATACCGTTCCTACTCCACGGACTTCACGTCGTTGGAGCGGGAGCTGCGTGGTGAGCCCGACGATCCGCAGATCGTGGTCGAGGAGGAGCCGGAGGACGACCAGTACGCTGACCTCGCCGGTCGCTACGACGACGACGACGAGCCCAGCGAGTCTGAGCCCTATCGCCGAATCAGCTGATCAGGGGAGCCTCAGCTCCGGGATCGCTGTGACCCACGCCTTCGAGCAGGTGCTCCTCGCTCGGGGTTGAGCTTCGCGCATCTCTCGCTGCGCGGGCTCGCGACCGGACGGCTGCGCTGCCTGGTCGGATCTGGGGCGGGTCGGCCGGCTAGTAGAGGCGCGCGGCGCTGACCGCCTGGTCGCCGTAGCCACCTCCGAACTCCACGGCGTGCACCAGCATCGTCGCCGAGTCGCCGCTCCACAGCACGTTGCCCGACCAGAGGTCTCCGTGGATGCGGGCGACGGGCGCTGAGTCGTCGAACTCGCCGGACCCGATCCGCTCGGCCAGCGCCGCGATCACCGCAAGACCCGATGTCGACAGCGAGCCCAGCCGATGAGCCCGGATCGCGAAAGCCAGCACGCGCTGCTCCGCGTAGAACTCCCCCCAGGACCCGGTCGGACGCAGCGTCAGTGGGGCGTCGCCGATGAAACCGTCCGCCGACCATCCCGCGGGTGGGCAGCCGAACGCCGGCGCGCCCGCGTCGTGAGTGACGACCAGCCGGCCGCCGAACCGCCGAGCGGCCTCAGGGGTGGGCCGGGTCGTCGCCACGCGCGCGACCGTGATGCTCGTCGGGGTCACCGACACCACCGGAACGACCGACGCCCCGCCCGGCACAGCCAGCCAGCGCAAACCGGCCGCCTCCACAGCGAAGAAGCCCGCCGGTGCGCCGGGACGCCGCTTGGTGTGGTCCACTCCGGTGGCCCGATCACGAACCAGGACGGGTGGCGGGCTCCGAACGTGGTGCCGTCACGGCACCGAGAAACACCAGGACAGCGCCGGTCACGATCACGGCGAGCGCTGGGGACTGCATCGGGGAGAGCGCGGCGTGCGCGACGGCCGGCCCCACCACGGCCAGCGGTTCGGCCAGGCCGGCCACCACGCTGCTGACCACGACCGACACCACCAGCCAGACCGCGATCGCACCCACGGCGAGCGCGAGCCCGACGCCGATCATCGCGGGGCGTTTCCGGGGCCACACCCACAACGCCGCGATTGAAGCTGAGAGCGCCAGCAGGGGCAGCCAGCCGGCCAGGGTGGACAGCACTCGATAGCCGGCCTGCAGCGCCGGCAGCAGTCTCGGGTCGACCCGCAGCACCGTCAACCCGCCGGTCACCGTCGGCAGGCGGTCGATCAGAGGCACGCCGGCCCCGACCAGCCGGGAGGTGACGGCGTCCGCGAACGGCGCGAACCGGATCTGAACCTCGCCGTCGATGACCTGCAAGCGTCCCGGTTCGCCGGTGAGCAGGGCACGGAACTCGGTGTGGCTGAGCCTCAGGGCGGCCTCCCAAGCAGCAGCGAAGGTTTCGCCCGCGGTGAACTCGGCGACCTGGCGCGAGACCAGGCGACGGACAACGACGTTCTCGCCACCCGGCAGCTGCGCGGTGATCGCGGTGGTCAACTCCTGCGCCACGACGCCCTGCACCGCGCCGTCGCGGGCCAAGGGAGCGTAGCCGGCCACGAAAGCGTCGGTGTTCTCAACCTGCGTCTGCGCCCAGTTCGCGACCACCGCCAGCGGCGCGAACAGGCCGGCGAGTACCGCCAGGATCACCGCGATCGATGTGCGCATCAGCCTTCTCCCACCTGCTCGGCCAGCTCCAGCCAGTGGCCCTCGAGCTCGTCCTGCCGAGCCAGCTCGGCGTCGAGTTCCGCCCCCAGCGACACGAGTCTCTCGTAATCGGCCGCGTGCTGCGCGAGCAGACCATGGAGCTTCTCGATCCGGACGCCCAGCTTGGTCAGTTGCGACTCCACGCGGGCCAAGTCCTTGCGGGCCTGCCGTTGGCGGGCCGCATCGGCAGCGCTCGGGCGCGAGTCCCCTGAGGAGCCAACGTTCGCCACGACCGTCCCGGTGGGCGGTGGGGCACCGTTCTGGTGCTGTCGCCGCCGTTCGAGGTACTCCTCCACGCCTCCGGGAAGCAGGACGCAGTGACCGTCACCGAGGAGGGCGTACTGCACGTCGCAGGTGCGTTCCAGGAAGTAGCGGTCGTGAGAGACGACGATCAGGGTGCCCGGCCAGGTGTCGAGATAGTCCTCGATCACCGTGAGGGTGTCGATGTCCAGGTCGTTGGTGGGTTCGTCCAGAAGCAGCACGTTCGGCTCGCTCAGCAGGAGCCGAAGAAACTGCAGCCGGCGTCGCTCGCCACCGGACAACTCACCGATCCGCGTCACCAACCGCTGCCCGGTGAACCCGAAATCCTCCAGCAGGTTGGGGGTCGAGATCTCGCGTCCGGTCGCCAGTGTGGTCTGCCGCTGCAGGCGCTGAACCGATTCGAGCACCTGCTCGTCGTCGTCCAGCGCCGTCACCGACTGATCGAGGTGGCCAAGACGCAGCGTGCGTCCCTGCTTGACGCGTCCCGATTGTGGGGTCAGTTCACCGGCCAGCAGCCGCAACAGCGTGGTCTTGCCCGAGCCGTTGACGCCGACGAATTCCGATCCGGTCGCCGGGTCCGATCGACCAGTCGAGATCACGCAGCAGCACCCGGCCGTGCGTCGCCGGTCCGGCGTCGGGGGCCGCGTCGTTGGTGAGGGTGGAAGCCTCCGCGGGGGCGACGGATGCCGGCAGCCCGTACGTCACCCGATGCAGGTCGAAGACGTCCTTACCCAGGCGGGTGATCGCGAACTCGCGGAGCTGGATGGTGTCGCGAGCCTCCGGCACGTCCTCGATCAGGGACGTTCGCGGCCTCGATCCGGAACCGGGGCTTGGAGGTCCGCGCCGGCGGACCGCGCCGCAGCCAGGCCAGCTCCTTGCGCAGCAGGTTCTGCCGTCGGGACTCGTTCGCCGCGGCCTGCCGGACGCGCTCGGCGCGGGCCAGCACGTACGCAGCGTAGCCGCCGTCGTAGGCGTCCACCTTGGCGTCGTGAACCTCCCAGACGCGGTTGCAGACCGCGTCGAGGAACCACCGGTCGTGGCTGACCACCAGCATCGCCGTCCCCGCCGACTGAAGCAGGTTGAGATGGCCCGCGAGCCAGGCGACCGCCTCCACGTCGAGGTGGTTGGTGGGCTCGTCCAGCACCAGCAGGTCGTGGCCGGCCAGCAGCACGGCGGCCAGGCTCACCCGGCGCCGCTCACCGCCGCTGAGTTCGGCGACCGGCCGGGCCAGGTCCAGGGTGCCGAGCAGGTGGGTGACCACCGCGCGCTTGGCCCGGTCGGCCGCCCAGGCGTGATCCGGGCGTCCCCCCACCACGACGTCCCGGACGCTCGCCGTCGGCGGGAACTCCTCCACCTGACCGAGATGCCCGATGGACACCGAGCGGTTGCGGACGACCTGGCCGGCATCGGGCTCACGGTCACCGACCAGCAGTTCGAGCAGCGTCGTCTTGCCGTCGCCGTTGCGTCCGACCACGCCGACGACGTCGCCGGTGTCCAGCCCGAGGCTCACCTCGTCGAGGAGGATCCGGGTGCCGAACGCGATCGAGACCCGCTCGGCGTTGACCAGGTTGGCCAAACCTCAGCGCCCGCGCATCGCGCGGTTGACGCCCTTCATGGACGGCATCGGGCCGCGGGGGATCGGGACCTTGGGTCGGACGGCGTCGAGCGCCCGCAGTCGGGCCTTCACGTCGGTGACCTGGCTGGACTCGAGCTTCTTGGGCAGCTTCTTGATGTGGTCGGCGAGTTTCGCCAGCGGCACCTGGCCCTCGCCGTCACCCATCACGATGGTGGTCACGGCGACGCCGTACGCGACCTGCTCGTGCTTCTTGGCCTCGGTGGCCAGCAGGCTCTTGACCCGGGACGCGCGCGCCCTCACCGATCAGCACGATTCCGCCGGGGCCGACCGCGCGGTGCACCACGTCCAGCTGCCGCGTGGCCGTGATCACCGGGGAGTAGAACCACTTCTTCTTGTCGAGCATCGACAGCGCCACCTCGGCCGAACCGGGCTGGCCCGCGTATCGGGTGAAGGTGGCTTTCTTCGCGCGGTCGAGCAGCAGGTAGAGCGCTCCCGTCACACCAGCCATGAAGCCCAGCAGCAGCCACATCCACCACGGCGGCAACCAGAGGATGCCGACCAGCAACGCGACCACGATGCAGCCGAGGAAGATGGCCAGCAGCAGCCAGTTGAGCTGAGGATCGACCTCGGCGGTCACCTTGTAGGTCTGGAACAACTGCGGTACCACGCCCAGTCCCGGGGGTCGGTGGAGTTCTTCTTCGCCAGCTTCGCGGCCTTCACTTCGGCCTTCTGCTTTGCGGCCAGTTCCTTGGCCTTCTCGCTCGCCATCTATGCGCTCCGGGTCTCGTTGTGCGCCCGCTGCTCGCGGGCTGCCATCGCCTGCCGGTACAGCCGACCGGCTCGGTAGGAAGAACGTACCAATGGTCCGCTCAAGACGCCGACAAAGCCGATCGCCGTGGCCTCCTCGGCCAGCTCGTCGAACTCCTCCGGCGTCACCCAGCGATCGATCGGGTGGTGCCGGACGGACGGGCGCAGGTACTGGGTGATGGTCAGGAGCTCGGTGCCGGCGGCGTGCAGGTCGCGCATCGCCTGGGAGATCTCCTCGCGGGTCTCGCCCATGCCGAGGATCAGGTTCGACTTGGTGACCAGACCCTCCTCGCGGGACCAGGTCAGGACCTGCAGGGACTTGCTCGTAGGGAACCCGGGACGGATCTGCTTGAAGATCCGCGGCACCGTCTCCACGTTGTGGGCGAACACCTCGGGCCGGGTGTCGAAGATCTGCTGCGAGCAACTCCCGGCGTCCGGAGAAGTCGGGGGCCAGCATCTCGACGCCGACGCCGGGGTTGCGAGCGTGGATCTGCCGGATGGTCTCGGCATACAGCCAGGCGCCCTCGTCGGCGAGGTCGTCGCGGCAGACGCCGGTGACGGTCGCGTAGCGCAGGCCCATCGTCGCCACCGATTCGGCGACCCGCAGCGGCTCGGCGGTGTCGTAGCCGGACGGCTTGCGCGACTCGATCTGGCAGAAGTCGCAGCGCCGGGTGCAGGAGTCGCCACCGATCAGGAAGGTCGCCTCCCGGTCCTGCCAGCACTCGAAGATGTTCGGACAGCCGGCCTCCTGGCAGACCGTGTGCAGGCCCTCGTCCTTCACCAGCTGCTGCAGCTCCCGGTAGTCCGGACCCATCGTGGCGGTGGTCTTGATCCAGGCGGGCTTACGCTCGATCGGCGTCTGCGCGTTGCGCACCTCGAGCCGCAGCAAGCGGCGAGGCTGGGTGTCGGTCACCGCCCAATGGTAACTGTCTTCGCCACCATTCCCGCCGGGTGATGCCGGGCGGATCCGGCGAGATCGCCGACGCGGGAACGGCGGCCCTCGGACGGTGAGGCCGTGCGGGTCAGCCGGTGAGGCCGTAGGTGATGAATGGGGTTTCCGGAAGGTGCTCGACGGGTGGGAGCGAAGCCAGGTCCGGTGACTGCTCGAACGGGGTGAAGGCCAGCAACGCACTCAGGTACGGTTCCAGGGCCCGGGCCACGTCGACGAGCGTCGGGACGGGTACGACCGACTCCACGGCCAGCGACGTGACGCCGGCATCGGCGATGCCACACGGGATGATCCGGCCGAAGTCGGCCAGGTCGCTGGTGATGTTCAGGGCGAAGCCGTGCATCGTCGTCTGCCGCGACACCCGGATGCCGATCGCGGCGATCTTGCGCTCCGGACGTCCGGCCTCGGCCGCCAGCCACACGCCGGTGCGTCCCGGTACCCGCCCGGTGCGGACGCCGTAGCCGGCCAGCAGCCGGATCAGCGCCTCCTCGACCCGGCGCACGTAATCCACCACACCGACGCTCCGGGGGAGGAACACGATCGGGTAGCCGACCAGCTGCCCGGGGCCGTGGTAGGTGATCTTGCCGCCGCGGTCGACGTCCACGACCGGGGTGCCGTCGACCGGACGCTCGTGCGGCTCGGTCCGGCGTCCGGCCGTGTACACCGGTGAGTGTTCGACGTAGAGCACCTGTGGCCCCAGTTCGCCCGAGGCCACCCGGGCGTGCAGGTCCCGTTGCAGGGACCAGGCCCGGTGGTAGTCGGTCAGTTCGCCCTCGGGCAGGCCGAGATAGCTGAACTCGACCGCCCGCGGGTCGGGCTGGAGGTTGTCCCTCACAGGCCGAGTTCGCCTCCGAAGTCACCCTCCTCGAGGCGCGACTTCACGAAGCTCAGGAACCGGGCCGCGTCGGCGCCGTCGACAAGCCTGTGGTCGTAGCTCATCGACAGGTACATCATGTCGCGCACCGCGATGATCTCGCCCAGGTTCGCGTCCTTGACCACCATCGGACGCTTCACCAGTGCTCCGGTGCCCAGGATCGCCACCTGGGGCTGGTTGATGATCGGGGTGTCGAACAGCGTGCCGGCCGATCCGTAGTTCGTGATCGTGAAGGTGCCGCCGGACAGCTCGTCGGGGGTCACCTTGTTGGCGCGGCTCCGCGCGGCGAGGTCGCCGATCTTCTTGGCCAGGCCGGTGAGGCTGAGATCGCCGGCATCCTTGAGCACCGGCACCATCAGGCCCTTGTCGGTGTCGACCGCGACACCCAGGTGCTCCGCCGCGGCGTAGCTGATGGTGCCCGCCTCGGTGTCGATCGTCGCGTTGACCTTCGGGAACTGCTTCAGCGCCTCGACACTCGCCTTGGCGATGAACGGCAGGTAGCTCAAGCCGACGCCCTCGCGGGCCTTGAACTCGTCCTTCACCTTGGCCCGCAGCTTGGAGATCGCGGTGAAGTCCACCTCGACCGTGGCGGTGAGTTGGGCCGAGACCTGCAGCGACTCGACCATCCGACGGGCGATCGTGGCCCGGATGCGGGTCATCTTCTCGGTGGTGCCGCGCTTCCCTGCGTCGGTGCCGGCGGGGGCAGCGGACGCGGCCGGCGCAGCAGCAGGGGTTGGGGCCGGGGCTGGGGCTGGGGCTGCGGCCGCCTGCGCCGCTGCCTTCTCTGCCTCCGCGGCGGCCTTCTGGGCGGCTTCGGCGGCGGCCAGCACGTCCTGTTTGCGGATCCGGCCGCCGACGCCCGTGCCCGTGACGGTGCTCAGGTCGATGCCGCTGGCCTGTGCCATCTTGCGCACCAGCGGGGTGACGTAGTTGACGTCCGCCTCCTCCGCAGCCCGGCGCGCGGGCGGGGCCGCGGGAGCGGCAGCCGAAGGTGCCGGTGCCGGTGCCGGAGCGGGCGGCGTGGGAGCGGGGACAGGCGGTGCCGGTGCGGGTGCGGGCGGCGCGGGAGTGGGTGTCGGGGCCGGGGCCGGCGGGGGAGTGGCCGGTGCCGCTGGGGGAGTGGCCGGGGCTGCCGGGGCGGGTGCCGGGGCGGTCGAGGGTGCCGCGCCGGCTTCGCCGATCACGGCCAGGACTGACCCGACGGCCGCGGTGGCGTCCTCGTCCACCCTGATCTCGAGCAGCACCCCGGACGCCGGTGCGGGGATCTCGGTGTCGACCTTGTCGGTGGACACCTCAACCAGCGGCTCGTCGGCCTCCACCTGGTCGCCGACCTTCTTCAGCCAGCGCGAGATCGTGCCCTCGGTGACGGACTCACCGAGCTGCGGCAGCACCACCTCGGTGCCGGCGGACGGGGCGGCGGCCGGCGCATTGGCGGGCGCGGCAGGCGCAGCGGCAGCCGGTTCGGGTTGGGGGGCCGGTTCCGGCGCGGCCGGGGCCTCAGCGGCCGGTTCGGGAGCCGGCGCAGCACCGGTGGCCTCGTCTGGCTCGCCGATCGTGGCGAGCACCGCGCCCACCGGCGCGACGCCGTCTTCGGGTACCAGGATCTCAAGGACCACGCCCGCGATCGGCGAAGGGATTTCGGTGTCGACCTTGTCGGTGGACACCTCGACCAGCGGCTCGTCCACCTCGACGCGATCGCCCACCTGCTTCAGCCAGCGGGAGATCGTCCCTTCGGTGACGCTTTCGCCAAGTGCCGGCAGTGGGACGGGAGTGGACATAACTTGCGCTCCTTCGCTGATCTCTACGATGCAGAGTTCAGACTAGCCCTCAATCGGCCAGCCATAATGGGCGCGTGAGTTGGTTCTCGAGAAAGCGGGACAAGCCGGCCGGTGCGAACCGCGACGCCGGAATGGAAGCCGCCACGGTGGCTCATCTCGAGGACTTCGTGGCGACCCGAGCAGGTGTGGAGGCGTTCATCGAGCTGCCCACCACGATGACGCGGGCCACCGTCCTGCTGATCGCGCACGACGGCGAGTGGACGCGACGCAGCGTCGCCAGCGTGGAGTGGGCCCGCAAGTTCGCCGCCAAGCAGAAGCTGCCCGCCTACGACGCCGGCGTGGTGGGCTACCCGCAGCGGATGCGGGACTACAACGCGAGGCGGCGCTCAGCCGGCTGATCGGTGACCGCGAGGAAGGCCTCCACCAAAGCGGCCCCGAGGGCTGCGCCGGGGGCGGGCGTGACCCCGCGGTACAACGACGCCGCGGCCCCGCCGCAGGCATACAGACCCTCGATCGGGCTCGCGTCCGGACGCAGCACTCGAGAGTCGGCGTCGATCACCAGACCTCCCTTGGTGCCGGCGTCGCCGGGGTAAACCTTCACCGCCCAGAACGGGGGCTTGTCCAGCTTGCCGAGGCTGGGGTTGCGTCGCTTGCCGTGTTCCCCGGTAGTGGCGCCCCAGGCCGACTCGCCCCGCTTGAAGTCGAGGTCCTTGCCTTTGCCGGCGAACCCGTTGAACCTGACCACGGTGCCCAGGAGGCCGGCCCGGTCCACGCCCAGCGCTTGGGCCAGGTCGTTGAGGGTCTGCGCGCGGACGATGTCACCGGCGTCCATCGCTTTCCGGGGCACGCCGTTCGCAGTCCACGGTCCGAGCGGCCACTTCTGACGGTGTCGGTTGTCCATCACCAGGAAGGACGGCACGGCACGCACACCCCGGCTGCGCTCGTACAACGTGCGGCCGGCGGTGTTGGCCGGTGCGGACTCGTCGAAGAAACGGTCGCCGGCGGAATCGACGATGACGCTGTGCGGCTTTCCCCGCACCTCGTCCAGTGGAAAGGCGACACCGTCGACCAGCATCACCGGCACCCACCAGGCGTCGTCCAGACCGGCTGTGGCCGCGCCGTGGGCGACGGCCAGGTTCAGCAGTTCGCCACGGTTCCGTGCGCCCGAGGTGGACCAGTCCGCCTCGGTGGGCAGCGGCAGGTATTCCTCGCGCAGCCCCTGGTCGTGTTCGAAGCCCCCGCTGGCCAGCACCACCCGGGCGGCGGTCACCGGCACCTCCGCGTCTCCCGACCGCACCAGCACGCCCGTCACCCGCTCCGGGGTACCCAGCAGGTCGATCACGGGTGAGTCGAGCCAGACCTCCACGCCGTTGGCCGTGGCCCGATGCAGCAGGTGCGCCACCAGCGCCTCACCCGGTGTCGAAGTCGGGCGGCGGCGGGACAGGCGTCGTGGTTCCTGGACCGGACGCAGCCGCGCGTCCCACTCACCCAGAACCCGCCGGTCGATCGGTGAGGTCTGCAGCACCCGGCCCTGTGGCTTCCCGCCGGGGAGGTCGGGCTGATGGTCGGGCAGGCCCTTCACCGGGGTGAGCGGGACGTGGGAGGACGTCAGCCACCTGGCCACCTTGCTCGCCGTCCGGGTGTAGGCGGAGCGGCGCTGGGCAGCGGCGTCCGATGCCGCCGGACCGAGCAGGGCCGAAAGGTACTCGTCCGCCTCGGTCGTGGAATCGGGGACGCCGAGCTTGGCCATCAGATGGTTCGCCGGCAGCCACATCCGGCCGTTGGACAGAGCCGTGCTACCTCCGGCGAAAGGGTCGGACTCCACCACCAGCACCGTCCGACCCAGCCGCCGCGCGGCGACTCCGGCGAGCAGCCCCGCAGCGCCCGCGCCGACGACCACCAGATCGAAAGCGGTGTCCATGGTCAGCCGGCCAGGCCGTGGGCGAGCGCGATCAGAGTGCGCACGCCCATGCCCGTGCCGCCGGAAGGCGTGTAGTCGTACGCGGACGCCGGGTTGAAGGCGGGCCCGGCGATGTCAAGGTGCGCCCACGGCGTGGCGACCGGCACGAATTCGGACAGGAACGCCGCAGCGGTCAGGGCGCCGCCGTACTTGTCGCCGGTGGACTTGATGTCAGCGACCTGGGAGTCGAGCTTCGGGCGAGCGTCTTCGGGGATCGGCAGTTGCCAGAACTGCTCACCCGCGGCCTCGGCCGCGTCCAGCACCAGATCGGCGGTCTCGTCCTCCCTCGCCATCAGGCCCGCCACGCGTTCACCCAGCGCCACCATGCACGCCCCGGTGAGCGTGGCGACGTCGATCACCAGGTCGGGGTGCTCCTCGGCCGACTTGACCAGCGCGTCGGCCATCACCAGCCGCCCTTCCGCGTCCGAGTTGCCGTTCTCGACGGTCTTGCCACCGTAGATCCTCAGCACGTCGGAGGGTCGGTACGCGCCTCCTGAGGGCATGTTCTCGGCGAGGGCGGCCCACGCCGTGACCCGGATCCGAAGCCCGAGCTCCGCGATCGCGGAGGTCGCGGCCAGCACGGCCGCGGCCCCGGCCATGTCGGCCTTCATGGTGTACATCCCGTCGGCGGCCTTCAGATTCACGCCGCCGGTGTCGAAGGTGATGCCCTTGCCGATCAGGGCGAGGTGGAACTTCGCCCCGCGGGGTGCGTAGGACAGCTTCACCAGCCGCGGCTTGCGCACAGACCCACCGCCGACCGCCATCAGGCCGCCGAAGCCGTCCCGCTCCAGCGCCGCGTCGTCCCAGACCTCCACGTCGACCTTGGTTCCCTTGACGCCGGCGATCACGGCGTTCGCGAAGGACTCGGGGTACAGCTGGTTCGCGGGGGTGTTCACCCATTCCCGAGCCTCCACCACGGCGGCGGCGGTGGTGACCGCGAGGTCGAGCGCCTGCTTGGCTTCGGTCTTGGACTTCGGGCTGACGAGCACGATCTGGCCGATGCCCGGCTTGCCCTCGCCGGCGGGACGGTAGCTGTAGGCGCCCAGCAGCGCTCCTTCGGCGATGCCCTTGACCACTTGCGGCTCCGCGGCGTCCAGGCTGATCGTGACCGTGTGCGGGGCGGGGGCGGGCAGGCCGGCGACCAGCCGCACGGCTGCACCGGCGGCGCGGCGCACCTGCTCGGGGGTCACGTCGATCGGTCCGAGGCCCACCACCACCACCTGCTGGCCACCGGGCCCGGCGATCAGTGCCGTCTTGCCGGTCTTGGCCGAGCCGCCGAGTTGTCTGGCCAGGACCGCGACCTCGCTGCCCAGCGCCCGGGTGAAGGCTCTGCCCAGGTCGTCGGGGAGACCGACGAGGATCTCGCCCTCCGACGCCTCGGCCAGACCCACCACGAGAACGCCCGGATCCTTGCCGACTCCGGCAGACAAGCTGATGGCGGGTTGGTTCTTGATCGGCACGGCAGATCCTCTCTTCTGGCACGCTGTCGAAGCTGCGGGTTCTAAGGCTAGTCCTGTGGCGACCGGCCGGGCGACGCCGCTGTCCGCCGGGTCCCAGCGAATGCCGCGAAGCGGACTTATCCACAGATCCTGCGAATCCTCTGGCAACGGATGGTCCGCGGCGGTAAGGGTGTCCCGGTGAGAACCCCCAGGCCTTGGCTGCTGCCGCCGCGTCCGGTCCCGCTGGCGGACCTCCTCGTCCCCGGTGTGACCCGTGCCATGGTCGCGACTCAGGTCAAAGCCGGACGGTTGTTGAGACTGCGCGACGGTGTCTTCGTGGCCGCGCAGGCCTGGCCCGAGGACAATGCCGGTCAGCACGTGCTCCTCGCCCGGGCCGAGCAGGTGGCGAACCCGGCGGGCGTGATCAGTCACCACAGCGCCGGGCTGGTGTGGGGCCTGCCGTCGCCGCCGTTGGCCAACTGGCTCGAACTCCCGCCCACGCTGACCTCCCCCCGTGGTGGGGGGCAGCGTTGTCGTCGATCGGCCCATGCGCGATGGGTCGAAGCGGAACTGCCGGATCATCACGTGACCCGTGATCAGGAGGGTTGGTCGGTGACGACCGTGGCCCGGACCGCCGTCGACCTCGCCCGTGGCCCCGACCTGCCAGCCGCGCTGGTCGTGCTCGATGCGGCTGCGAGGGCGATGTGCGCCGGGATGATCAGCCGGCCCCGCCGGTCGGACTACGCCAACCCCGCCCTCCTGCAGCCGATTCGAGCGAGCTTCGAGGACGCGCGGGCCGGTCGGAGAGGCCTGGGCGCGGCACTGAAGGGGATCGAGCTCGCCGATCCACGTCGAGAGAGTCCGATTGAGTCTTTGACGGCCGCTCACCTCGTGCTGGCGGGGCTGCCGATGCCCGAGTTCCAGGAACCCATCCAGACTCGGCTGGGCATCTTCTACCCCGACTGCCTCTGGCGTGAGCAGGGGCTGATCGGAGAGGCCGACGGTGCCGAGAAGTACAGCGACACGAACGCTTACATCCGAGAGAAGGAGCGGGAGCAGGCGCTGCGGGACCTGGGGTTCCGGATGGTGCGATGGTTGGGGAAAGAGATCACCTACCACCCCGACATCGTGATGGCTCGGATCGCGCGCCAACTCGCGCCGTGAAGATGGTTATGGAGCACCTGGCGCAACCCGTGGAAAGATCTCGCCGCTCCACGCTGGTTATGAGTGCTCCGCGGGGCGGCATAACCAGCCGCGAGCGGCGAGATCTCGGACGCGCCGGCGCGACGGCGTTCATAACCGGCCGCAAGCGGCGGGAAATCCGACCCGCTGGTGCGGCAGTCTGCGGCAGACTGCTGGTGTGCTCAGTTTCACCTTCGCCACCGCCGGCAGGATCGTCTTCGGTCCGGGTTCCCGCTCCGAACTATCCGCCGCCGTCGCCGCCCTCGGCTCCCGGCCACTGATCTGCACCGGCTCAGACCCGTCCCGGCACGGCGAACTGCTTCACGACGTGCCGGACGCCGCACTCTTCGGCGTCCGCGGCGAACCGACGATGGATGTGGTGCGGGCCGGCGCTGCCGCCGCGCAGGCCCACGGAGCCGACGTGGTCGTCGGCCTCGGCGGCGGCGCGGTACTGGATGCGGCCAAGGTCATCGCCGCCCTCGTCACCAACGGCGGCGACCCCCTCGACTACGCGGAGGTGATCGGCGCCGGCTTGCCCCTCAGCGTCCGGTCGCTGCCGGTGATCGCCGTGCCGACCACCGCCGGCACCGGTTCCGAGGTCACGGCCAACGGGGTGGTGACTTCGCAGGAGCACCGGGTGAAGGTCAGCCTTCGGTCGGCGTCCATGCTGCCCGCGGTGGCCATCGTCGATCCCGAGTTGACCGTCGCCTGTCCCCCCTCCGTCACCGCGCACGCCGGCCTCGACGCCCTGATCCAGTGCATCGAGCCGTTCGTCTCCCCGATGGCCAACCCGCTCACCGACGGCTTCTGCCGGGAAGGTATCCGGCGGGCCGCCTCCGGGCTGCGGCGCGCCTACACCTCCCCGCGCGACCTCGAAGCGCGCACGGACGTCAGCCTGTGCGCCCTGCTGTCCGGTCTCGCCCTCGCCAACGGCAAGCTCGGCGCGGCACACGGGCTCGCCGGTCCGCTGGGCGGGTACCTCGACGCACCCCACGGCGCCCTGACCGCCGCCGTGATGGCCGCGGTCTGCGAGTTCAATCTGTCCTTCGGTGACGCCCGCACGGTAGATCGGTACGCGGAGGTGGGCGAACTACTCACCGGCCGTCACGACGGCGCCGCGGTCAGCGAATGGTTCACCGCCGCGACCGAGGAACTCGGCGTCCCGGGGCTGGCGGACCTCGGGTTGGACGACGAGGGCGTCCAACGCGTCGCAGACGCCGCGGCCAAGGCGTCCAGCACCAAGGGCAACCCGGTTCCGATCGCTGCCTCAGACCTCGCCGGCATTCTGCGGGATTCGCTGTGAGCGGCGCGACAGCCCAGGAGGTAGGAATGGAAGGGGTCCACTCGCCGATCCACGATCGGCACGTCGCCCTCGGCGCGAAGTTCTCCGAGTTCGGCGGCTGGCTGATGCCGCTCCACTACGCCGGCGTGGTCGCCGAGCACCGCGCCGTGCGGACGGCGGTGGGCGTCTTCGACGTCAGCCACCTCGGCAAGCTGCGGGTCACCGGGCCCGGAGCGGCAGCCTTCGTGAACCGCTGCCTGACCAACGACCTGTCCCGAATCGTCCCCGGCCAGGCGCAGTACACCCTGGCCTGCAACGACTCGGGGGGCACAGTCGACGACATCCTGGCCTATCTGGTCTCCGCGGAGGAGGTGCTGTTGGTGCCGAACGCCAGCAACAACGCCACCGTGTGGGAGTTGCTGAGCGCCGCCGCACCGAAGGGCGTCACCGTGAGCAACGAGCATCGCGACCACGCCGTCATCGCCGTCCAGGGAACCAGTTCCGACGAGGTGCTGGACGCGCTCGGCCTGCCCGTGCGTCACGACTACCTGAGCTTCGTCCAGGGTCGCTACGCGGGGGCCGACCTGACCGTCTGCCGCACCGGCTACACCGGGGAGCGCGGTTACGAACTGATCGTGCCGGTCAGCGCCGCCGGCGACGTGTGGGACGCCGTGCTGGCCGCCGGCGTGGAGTACGACCTCCTGCCCTGTGGGCTGGGTGCGCGGGACACGTTGCGCACCGAGATGGGTTACCCGCTGCACGGTCACGACCTCAGCCCGACGATCTCGCCGGTGATGGCGAACCTGAACTGGGCCGTCGGCTGGGACAAGCCGGAGTTCTGGGGAGCGGACGCGCTGCGTGCCCAGCGCGCGGCCAAGTCCGGCCCGCTGTTGCGTGGGCTGAAGGCGCGCGGACGGGGCATTCCGCGGCCACAGATGCGGGTCCAGGTGGCCGGCGCCGACGTGGGTGAGGTGACCTCCGGGACGTTCTCGCCGACGCTGCAGACCGGCATCGCGCTCGCCCTGGTGGATCGGGCGGTCACGATCGGCGACACGGTGGACGTGGTGATCCGGAACCGGACCGAGCCCTTCGACGTCGTGAAGCCCCCGTTCGTGGAGCCGGGCGTCCGCGAGGATTGAGGCCGCCCGCTGGGGTGGGGAACTACCCGCCGAGGGCCCGCCGCACCAACGGAACGCCAGGCCGGTACGCGAGGTGAACGTGGCTGGGGGAGTCGAGCAGGACGATGAAGTCCCCGTTCGTGGAGCCGGGCGTCCGCGAGGATTGAGGCCGCCCGCTGGGGTGGGGAACTACCCGCCGAGGACCCGCCGCACCAACGGAACGCCAGGTCGGTACGCGAGGTGAACGTGGCTGGGAGCGTCGAGCAGGACGAGATCGGCACGGGCGCCGACGCGGAGGTGGCCGACGTCGTCGCGGCGCAGTGACCAAGCGCCCCCCTGGGTGGCGGCGTGTAATGCCTCGGTCGGGGTCATCCCGAGTTCGCGCACCCCGAGGGCGATGCAGAAGGCCATCGATGACGTGTACGACGTGCCGGGGTTGCAGTCGGTGGCGAGCGCGACCCGTACCCCCGCGTCGAGGAGTCGCCGCGCGTCGGGGTAGGGGTGCTTCGTGGAGAACTCGACCCCCGGCAGCAGTCCGGCGACGGTGCCGGAGTCGGCCAGCGCGGACACGTCGGCATCGCTGAGGTAGGTGCAGTGATCGGCCGCGGCGGCGCCCAGGTCGCACGCCAACTGCACGCCCGGGCCGTGCCCCAGCTGGTTCGCGTGCACCCGGGGCAGCAGCCCGGCCGCCATCCCCGCCGTCAACACCGTCCGGGCCTGGTCGGCGTCGAAGGCGCCGGTCTCACAGAACACGTCGACCCACTTCGCCAGCGGGGCGCAGCGCGTCAGCATCTCGCCGCACACCAGTTCTACGTAGCGCCACGCGGCGGTGAGATCGTCTCGGCCAGGCCCGGGGAAAGCGTCCGGCGAGTCGGGGACGACGTGCGCGCCCAGGAAGGTGGTCTCGGGCGTCAGCCGGGACGCCACCGTCAGCAGCAGTTCCTCGCTGGCGACGTCCAAACCGTAGCCGCTCTTGATCTCGACGGTGGTCGTGCCCTGGGCTCGAAGCTCGGCGATGCGGTGCCGGGCCAGCCGATCGAGCTCCACCTCGCCGGCAGCCCTGGTCGCGGCCACGGTGGTCCGGATCCCCCCCGCGGCGTAGCGGCGACCCGCCATCCTGGCCACGAACTCGTCCGACCGGTCGCCGGCGAAGACGAGGTGGGTGTGCGAATCGACAAAGCCGGGGATCACCGCGGCACCCCGGGCATCGATTCCGTCGTCGGCCGCAGGGGTGTCCTGCGAATCCCCGATCCAGGCCACGTGGCCGGCGTCGATCACGAGTCCCGCACCGTGCCGTACCGGTCGCTCCGGGTCCCAGGTGACCAGCTCGCCGATGCCGATGATCGCGGTGCTCACCGGCCGGTCCAGACGTCGTCGACGGCTGCCGCCAGTTCCGCCTGCACCCAGGCGGGATCGAGTCCGGACGGAATCACGTCGGCGGCCGTGGCCGCCCAGATCGGTTCGGTCACCCCGGCGGTGCGAACCGAGCCCGCCAGCTCGAAGCCACCCAGGCCGTCGAACCCGAGCGAGGCGGCGCCCTGGCTGGTCGCGGCCGTCCACAGCTGCCCGGCCGACCAGCCCTGACGGGTGCCACTGGCCAGCCGCTCGTGCATCGCCAGGCCGCGCGCTTCGGCAAACATGTCGATCACGGTATGGGAATCCGAGCCGAGGGTGACCCGCGCACCCGCGTCCCGCAGCGCCACGCTGGGCCCGATCCCGTCGGCGAGTTCGGCCTCCGTGGTGGGACACACGCACACGTAGCTGCCCGCCGAGCCCAGGATTCCGACGTCCGCCGCGCTGAGGTGCGTGGCGTGGACGGCGGTCGTGCGCCGCGTCCACACACCCGCGTCGGCCAGCAGACGCACCGGGGTCCGGCCGGTGGCGGCGAGGCAGGCCGAGTTCTCCGCCGGCTGTTCCGAGACGTGGACGTGCAGCGGCGCCCCGGGCAGGGTGGCCGCCACGCTCGCCAGCGACGCCTCGTCGACGGCCCGTACCGAGTGGATCGCCGCGCCGATCACGACAGCCGGGTTGCCGGCGTACCGCGCGGCCAACTCCGTGACCCCGCTCGCCCACGAATCAGCGTCGGGATGGGTGAAGCGCCGCTGGGCGGTGCTGGGTTCCGCGTCGCCGAACCCTGCGCGCAGGTAGCAGGTGTGGAGCAGGCAGATCCGCAGGCCCACCTCCCCGGCCGCGGCGATCACCGCCTCGGCCATCGCGTGCCGGTCGGAGTACGGGATGCCGCCCGGGCCGTGGTGCAGGTAGTGGAACTCACCCACGGCACCGATTCCGGCCAGCGCCATCTCCGCATAGGTGGCCCTGGCCAGCCGGTAGTAGAGGTCGGGGTCGAGGACGTCCGCGACCTGGTACATCCCTTCCCGCCAGCCCCAGAAGTCGCTCCCGCCCGGACGCCGCCCTCGCAGGGCCCGGTGAAAGACGTGCGAATGGCAGTTCGCGAAGGCTGGATACGTGGTCAGGTTCGCGCGGGTCATCTGCTGCCCGTCCGGCTCCGCGGGGTCATGCCAGTTCCCGAACGGCGCACGTCAGCGCCGCCACTCCGGCGTCGATGTCCGTCGGTGTCGCCGACTCCTGCGGCGCGTGGGAGACACCGGTCGGATTGCGGACGAACAGCATCGCCGTGGGCAGCCTCGCAGCAAGGATGCCGGCGTCGTGACCGGCCCCGGTCGGCAGGACGGGGGCGTCCAACAGCGCGGCGAGCCGATGCCGTAGGCCGGGATCGAATTCGACCGCGCCGGTGGCCGACTCGGCCGCCACCTCGACCGTGGTGCCGTCGGTATCGGCCGCAGCTCGCGTCCGCATGAGGATCCGCTCCACGAGGCGTTCCAGGTCGGGCTGCGTCTCGGCGCGTGCGTCCAGCCACGCGGTGACCCCCGACGGGATCGAGTTCGTGCTGCCCGGCTCCACCTGGACGCGTCCGATCGTGGCGCGCTGCCCGGACGCGGTCGCCAGTTCGCGGGCTGCGAGCACCGTGGCGGCGTAGGTGAGCATGGGGTCGCTCCGGTCGGTCATGGCGGTGGTGCCGGCATGGTTGCCCTGGCCACAGAAGTCGAACCGCCACCGCCCATGCGGCCAGATCGCCGACGCCACCCCGACCGCGACCCCCCGCTCCACCAGCCCGCGCCCCTGCTCCACGTGGAGCTCGACGAAGGCGCCGACGTCGTCCAGCCAGGCCGAGCTTCCCACCGCCCGCGGATCGCGGCCGCGCGCGGCCATCACCTCGGCCAGGGTGTTCCCGTCCGCATCCCGCAGGGCGAGGGCGGCGTCGGGCGTGATCGCCCCGGTCGCGAGTCGAGAGCCCAGGCAGGCCACCCCGAACCGGCTGCCTTCCTCGTCGGTGAAGTTCGCGATGGCGAGCGGACGCGAGGGCTGCCACCCGGCGGCCTTCAGCGCCGCCACGGCGGCCAGCGCCGACGTCACCCCCAGCGGACCGTCCAGGGGCCCACCGACGGGCACCGAATCCAGGTGCGAGCCGAGCAGCAGGGCGCCGGGGCCGTGCCCCCACCAGGCGAGCTGATTGCCGTTCCCGTCCTCGGTCAGCTCCAGGCCGAGCTCGGCCGCCTTGCCGGCGAACCACTCGCGCATCGTCATGGTGGCGGGGTCCCACGAGAGCCTGGTGTAGCCGTCCCGGGCCCGGCCGATGTCAGCGAGTTCGGCCAGCAGCTCGTTGGCCCCCATCAGAGCATCGGGATTCGGACGCCGCGGTCGCGAGCCACCTCACGGGCCCGCTCGTACCCTGCGTCGACGTGTCGCATCACGCCGGTGCCGGGGTCGTTGGTGAGCACGCGCTCGATCTTCGACGCGGCCAGGTCGGTGCCGTCGGCCACCACGACCTGGCCGGCGTGAATGGACCGGCCGATGCCGACGCCGCCGCCGTGGTGGATCGACACCCACGTGGCCCCCGATGCGGTGTTCAGCAACGCGTTCAGCAGCGGCCAGTCGGCGACCGCGTCCGAGCCGTCGGCCATCGCCTCGGTCTCTCGATAGGGCGAGGCCACCGACCCGGAGTCGAGATGATCGCGTCCGATCACGATCGGGGCCGAGATCGCCCCGGAGGCGACCAGCTCGTTGAACTTCAGCCCCGCCAGTGCGCGTTCGCCGTAGCCGAGCCAGCAGATCCGGGCCGGAAGGCCCTCGAAGTGCACCTTCTGCGAGGCCGCGGTGAGCCAGCGGCGCAGGTGTTGGTCATCTCCGAACAGGTCGAGGATCGCGGCGTCGGTGACGGCGATGTCGGCCGGGTCCCCGGACAGCGCCGCCCACCGGAACGGTCCCTTGCCCTCGCAGAACAGCGGCCGGAGATAGGCCGGCACGAATCCGGGAAAGGCGAAGGCCCGCTCGTAGCCGCCCAACTGCGCCTCGGCGCGCAGCGAGTTGCCGTAGTCGAACACCTCGGCTCCGCCGTCGGCGAAGCCGACCATGGCCTCGACGTGCCGGGCCATCGACTCGCGGGCGCGGGTCGTGAATCCTTCCGGGTCGGACGCCGCCAGCGCGTGCCATTCGGCCACCTCCACCCCGACCGGCAGGTAGGACAGGGGGTCGTGCGCGGAGGTCTGGTCGGTCACCACGTCGATCGGTACGCCGTCGGCGAGCAGCCGGGGGAAGACCTGCGCGGCGTTGCCGACCAGGCCCACCGACAGGGGACGGCGCTCGGCCTTCGCCGCGAGGGCGCGGGACACGGCGTCCGCGTAGTCGGCGGTGTAGCTGTCGAGGTAGCCGTGATCGACGCGACGGATCAGTCGGGCCTCGTCGACGTCGACGATCAGCGCCACGCCTTCGTTCATGGTGACCGCCAGCGGCTGCGCCCCGCCCATCCCGCCGCATCCGGCGGTGAGGGTGAGGGTGCCGGCCAGGGTGCCTCCGAAGCGCTTCCGGGCGACCGCTCCGAACGTCTCGTAGGTGCCCTGCAGAATGCCCTGGGTGCCGATGTAGATCCAGGACCCGGCGGTCATCTGGCCGTACATCATCAGGCCGGCGGCTTCGAGGCGGCGGAATTCGGGCCAGGTCGCCCAGTCGCCCACCAGGTTGGAGTTGGCGATCAACACACGCGGCGCCCACTCGTGCGTCCGGAACACGCCGACCGGCTTTCCCGACTGCACCAGGAGGGTCTCGTCGTCGGCGAGGTCGCGCAGCGTCGCCACGATGGCGTCGTAGGCGGCCCACGACCGTGCCGCGCGACCGGTGCCGCCGTACACCACGAGATCCTCGGGCCGTTCGGCGACCTCGGGATCAAGGTTGTTCATCAACATTCGCAGCGGCGCCTCGGTCTGCCATGACCTGGCGGTCAGCCGGGTGCCGCGGGCCGCGCGCACGGGTGGGTGATTCATGACGGTTCTCCTTCGTGCGGGACGTCCCGCTTCGCGGGGTGATCGAGGCGGACGCCGGATGCTCGGCCGGCGGCCTCAGTCAACGCGCCGGAGCGGACCAGTCGGTAGGCCGCCTCGATCTCAGGCGCGAGGTACCGGTCGGGTCCCGGCCCGGGGACCGACGTGCGCAGCGCGGCGATGGCGGCGGCGGTGGCCACGCCCGGACGCAGCGGAGCGCGCAGTTCGATCCCGCGCGCTGCCGTCATGATCTCGATCGCCAGCACCCGGGACAGGCCATCGACAGCCGTGCGCAGCTTGCGGGCGGCGTGCCACCCCATCGAGACGTGGTCCTCCTGTAGAGCGCTGGAGGGAATCGAGTCGACGCTGGCCGGGACCGCCAGCCTCTTCAGCGCCGAGACGATGCCGGCCTGGGTGTATTGGGCGATCATCAGCCCGGAGTCGATCCCCGGGTCGTCGGCGAGGAACGGCGGCAGGCCTCGATTTCGGTGGAGGTCGAGGAAGCGGTCGGTCCGTCGCTCGCTGATCCCGGCGACGTCGGCCACCCCGATCGCCAGGAAGTCCAGCACGTGGGCGAGCGGCGCGCCGTGGAAGTTCCCGTGCGATTCGACCCGGCCGTCGCCGAGCACGGACGGGTTGTCGATCGCAGCGGCCAACTCGCGATCGGCGACGAGTTCGGCATGGGACACCGTATCCCGAAGGCTGCCGTGCACCTGGGGGCTGCAGCGCAGCGAGTAGGCGTCCTGCACCACCGCGTCACCCTCCCGATGGCTGGCCAGGATGGGTGAGCCGGACAGGTAGGCACGCACGTTCGCTGCGGAGGCCGCCTGCCCGGGATGGGGTCGAAGCGCCATGAGTTCGGCGGCGAAGGTCCGATCCGTCGCCAGGAGCCCCTCCACGCTGAGCGCCGCGGCAAGGTCGGCCGCGTCCAACAGGTTCGCCAGGTCGGACAGGGCCAGTACCAGCATTCCGAGCATCCCGTCGGTGCCGTTGATCAGCGCGAGGCCCTCCTTCTCGGCGAGCTCGACCGGCGCAAGGCCGTGCTCGGCCAGGGCCTCGGCCGCCGGCCGGACCACCCCGTCGTCCAGCACCTCGCCCTCACCCGTGAGAGCCAGGGCACAGGAGGCCAAGGGCGCGAGATCTCCCGAACACCCCAGGCTCCCGTATTCGCGCACCACCGGCACCAGCGGGGAGTTCAAAAGCGTGGCGTAGGCCTCGGCCGTGCTGAGTCGCACCCCGCTGAAGCCCTTCGCGAGAGTGGCGAGCCGCAGCAGCATCATCGCCCTGACCACCTCTGTCTCGACGAGTTCGCCACTGCCGGCCGCATGCGAGCGGATCAGGCTGCGCTGAAGCCTTGCGCGCTCGCCCGGCGGAATGCTGCGGGTGGCCAGCGCTCCGAATCCGGTCGACACCCCGTAGACGCCGCTGCCGTGGGCGGCCAGACGGTCGATATGGACCCTGGACGCGCGGATGGCGTCCCGGGCTACCTCGGTCAGCCGCACCGTCGCGCCGCCGCGTGCGACCGATACCACCTCTGCTCGTTGCACCGCCGCGGTGCTCACCTCGATCTCCACGGTTGGCAATTCAACGCGCCGAACCCGCCCGTAGCGAGAGCCTGGACACCTGATCTATCTCGGATACGAGACTTGAGGCCGTCCCGTGCCCGATGCCACGTCGACCCTGCGGATCCTGCGCGACGTGGGGCACCGTCCCAGGCCGGTACCGGCCGGGAGGACCGCGCTCGACCTCGGATTGCCGCGCCCAACCGCTGATCACCTGCTCTGCGGGAGGGCCTGGACGCTTGATCTGTCTCGGGTGCGAGACTTGGGGCGTGAGCCGTCCCGTGCCCGCTGCCACGTCGACCCTGCGGATCCTGCGCTACCTAGCGCACCGTCCCAGCCCGGTACCGGCCGGGAGGATCGCGCTCGACCTCGGACTGCCGCGCTCAACCACCTATCACCTGCTTACTGCGATGGCGTCGGAATCGTTCGTCGTGCACTACCCGGAGGAGCGGACGTGGGGGGTCGGGGTCGAGGCGTGGGAGGTGGGCCAGGGCTTCACCCGGCAAGCGCCGCTGGCGCGGCTGGCGAGGATGCCGATCGCGCGGCTGGTGGACACCCTCGGCCTGTCGGCGCACCTGGCCGTCCTGCACGGTGGCGACGTCGTGTACCTGATCGAGGAGCGGGCTCGCGGCCAAGCCCGGCTGGTCACCGAGGTGGGGGTGCGGATGCCGGCGCACCTCACCGCGTCCGGACGAGCGATCCTCGCGCAGCTCACGCCGGCCAACGTCCGCGCCCTGTACCCCTCGAGGGACAGCTTCGTGCACCGCACCGGGCTCGGACCCAGCGAGTACACCGAGCTGCGCTCGATCCTGGCCGCGACCCGGCGCCGCGGCTATTCGGAGGAGGACTCCGAGGTCACTGAGGGCTTCAGCTCCGTCGCGGTCGCGCTTCGAAGCCCCGCGAACCTGGCCGCGGTGGCGGTCACCTGGCAGGGCAGCCGCGACGATCGGAGCCATGTGCTCGATCGGCTCCAGGCCACGGTGGCTGCCATCGATGGTCGGCTGCGCTGAGGGGTGTCGAGGTGGCCAGGGCCTTCGATGACCGGAAGGCCGCGGGCAAGGTGCGCGCGCTCGGAGTCTCCAACCACACCGTGCTTCCCGCCGCTTGCGGACGGTTTTGAGCCCGCTTCCGCAGGTGCGACAAACGATCTCGCCGCTCGATGCTGGTTATGAGCACCGGCAGCCCCGGTCATAACCGTCGTGGAGCGGCGAGATCGTTTGACGTCCGGCCCCGCGATGCGCCATAGCCATCGTGGAGGCGCGGGAAGCGTGATCCGCGAGGTTGGTGGGCGAGGCGCGCAAGCCGCAGGGTCGAGCGACGACAGGACCGCAGGCGTTATGAGGTGAACGAGCCCGGGGTGGGCGCACGGTTGATGATCCTCGTAGGCTCGGTCCGTGACTTGGCGGCGTGTCCTCTCGATCTTGCTGGTCGGCGGTGTCGTGCTCGGCGTGGCGCCGACGGGTTATGCGCTGGCCGCGTCGGCGGGTCGGATCTCGACCGTCGATGACGTGCCCTCCGAGCCGGTGGCACTGGTGTTCGGAGCCGGGCTCGACATCCGTGGTGAGCCGATGCCCTTTCTGCGAGCTCGGCTGGATCTGGCCCGGCAGCTCTATGCGGCCGGCAAGGTCCGGGTGGTGCTGGTTTCGGGGGACAACCGGCGAGCCAACTACAACGAACCGGACGCGATGCGCGACTACCTGATCGAGAACGGCATCCCGGCGGCGAAGGTGATTGCGGACTACGCCGGGTTCGACACCTATGCCACGTGCGTCCGGGCGAGGCGGATCTTCGGCGTAGACCAGGCCATCGTCGTCACGCAGAGCTACCACCTGCCTCGCGCGGTGGCCACCTGCCGCAGCATCGGTCTCGACGGGTGGGGCGTCGGGGACAGTTCGGTCAAGCCGGACGCGGAGGAATGGGACTCCGACGTCGTGCGCGAGTGGCCCGCGAACATCAAGATGGCCTGGGACCTGCTCAGTCGCCGCCAACCCGTCCTGGGCGAGCTGGAGACCAGCGTGACCGACGCTCTGAATGGCTAGCCAAAGCTCACGGAGCGGCGGACCATCCTCCAGAGGTTCGATCCACAGCGCCCACTCGGCGGCCTGTTGGACGTCCTCGGCGGCAACCCCATGCTTGAGGGCGCTGGGATGGATCCTCACGCGGAGAAGTGCGCGAGCGCGGCCCGGATCGCCTCCGAGCGGCTCAGGTCGTTGCGCTTGGCGGCAGCATCCAAAGCCTCCAGCTCCTCAGCGGTCAGTCGGACCGCAACCACCTGCGCCGGCTCCGCCCCACGCCCCGGACGCCCGCGCCCGCGACGCTTCAGCTCGGCGACGTCATAGCCGGCCTCGGCCTCGTCCGCCCGCTTCTGGATCTGCTCGTCACTCACCACGCAAATCGTATAACGAAAATCTGGCTGGACGAGCCGGCCGCAAGGAGGGCTCCAAAGGCGAGCACGTCGCGCGGCGTCGGCAGCAAAGTAGTGCGTCTTGCTGAAAGGGCGGCCGTTATCGATGTACACCAGGTGCGGCGGATGTCCCAGGGGCTTCGGTCATCAGCGTGAGGCGTTTTGTGTCAAGAGCTGGGGTCGGGTGCCTGGCCTGTCGTCGGTCCCTGCATAGCGGAATGGGGCTTGGTGGCCCGGCAGCGTGTGATCGGGTTGGTTCGACGACGGGTCGGGGCTGCCCATGATGACCGACGAGATACCCGAGGGTTCTCAATGCCGCAGAGGGCTCGCCCCGACCCTGCTCTTGGGGTTAGTTGACGCCTCACGCGTCAGCGGTGGTCAGGCAGCTTGTGGCACCTCCATAGACGGTCGCCGGCTGCCATGGGTGGCGATGGCGGGGTCCCATACCTGCCCGGTGACGACGATCGCATGGAGCTGCCGCAACAGGGCAGCGGCGACCGCCGTTTGAGCCTGGGTGGGCTTGAGTGGATGCTCTGCACGGGTAGTCAGGTGCCGGTAGCGGGCGGCGTGGACCGGGTTGCTGCGCAGGGTCGCGAAGATAGCCCGCCAGGCGGCGAGGCGGAGTCCGGGTCGGCCGGCGCCGGTGAGGCGGGCCTTGCCGGTGAACGTGCCCGACATGCGTTCCCTTGGCGCCAGGCCAGCGTGCTTGACCACGGCTCGGGCGGAGGTGAACCGGCGCAGGTCGCCGGTTTCGGCGAGGATGGCCGCCGCACCGACCGCCGAGAGACCCTTGATCGTGCACACCAGGTCGGTCAGGTCGAGCTCGTCGAGGACGGCGACCATGCGCTCCTCGACGACGGTCCGGTTGGCTCGGGCGGCGTCCCAGTCGGCGAGGACCCAGCCGACGCGCTCCAGGGCACCCCGACGGTGCGTCACCACCCCAGACTCGTCCGACAAGGCGTTGAACACGTTTCGGACGATGCGCAGGCACGGCTTGCGCTTGCCGCGGCGGAGGACTTCCTTGCGGACCTGCTCGGCGAACCGGGTGGCGCCGAGCCGGCGGGTGCGGGCCAGGTCGCCGGCGTCACGGGCCACGATCACGGTGAGCGCTGCGACCCAGGTGGTCGACTTGAACGGCTGCTTCGCTGTTGGCAGGGCGGCTGGCCACACGCACTCGAGCAGGTCCCGGATCTGTTGGACACACGCGGTGTGTTCCTCCAGCAGGGCCTCGCGGCGGGCACCCAAATGGCGGAGCCGTCCCCACGTTTCGTCGACAGGTTCGGGCAGGTAGCAGCGCAGTTGGGCGGTCAGCCGGGCGATCAGGACGGCGTCCTTGTCGTCGGTCTTGTCGCTGGTCAGGTCCTCGGTCTTGCGGGCCCACGACGACAACGCCGGCTGCACACACACGTACGGCATGCCACGGTCGGCGGCCAACTGGCCCAGCACCCGCCACCGGTGGCCGGTCGGTTCACACGCCACCGTCACGCCGGCGTACCCAGCCTTCGCCGCCCGCTCCTTCGCCCAGTCCAGTGCCGCCCCGAGGTCCCACGCCTTGCACCGGAACGTGCGGCGGGCCAGCACCTTCGAGTCGTGATCGGTGACCACGACCATCTGCTTCCGGTCGGCCAGGTCGATACCGACGATGGCGTTGGTCACCGGGACCGCCTCCCGAAGCCTCGTGAGCCGAGCGTTCCTGTTGCGGTCACCCCGCGAAACACCACTACCGTCGTTCATGAACGTCCTCCTTGAATGCGATGGGACACCAAGCCCTCACAGCGCATCAGGAGGACGTTCGCCGCGCCATCCGACTCGCTACAACGCATTCCTATGCCGCGGCACTGGTTCCGTGAAGGTCGACGATGTCGCGGACTGCCTGGATGACGTTCCGGGTGGGTTCGGGTTCGGTGGCCAGCTGGACGTGGCCGACTCCGCCCAGCACGAGGTGCCTGACGCTGTTGGAGGCGCTGGCAAGCTCGCGCTGCATGTCGAGCCACGGTTCTCGCATGGCTTCCATTCCTGGATTGTCGGGGGCGGTGATCACCGTCAGCGGAAGATCCCTCAGGCTGCCGTGTAGAGCCCGCCGCATCTGCTCCATGGTGACGTCCCATGCGGACACCTCAGCGTCAACCGCCGCCCAGTGGCCGGGCCAGTGCGCGAACGTCCGCAGCTGGCCTGCAGCATCGGCCGGCAGCTTCGAGGGCATCCCCGCCAGGAGGATGCCGGTCACGTCGACCAGATGGGTCAGACCCAATCGTGCCAGCATCGGCAGCACCCGGTTTACGATCCTCAGCCCCGCCAGGGCGCGCCTCGCCTGCGGCGGCAGCCGCTCCAGTTGGTCGGGGTGGACCGAATCCAGCAGCACCAGTCCCGCCACTTCGTCGCGATAGGTGTCGGCGAACACTGTGGCGTACGGGCCACCCAACGAGGCACCGACCAGAATGTAGGGGCCAGGCAGGCCGGCATTGTGAAGCGCGGTGTGCAACTCACCGGCGATGGTGCGAGCGTCGCGGGGCGCGCGGCCCGGCTGGCTCCACCCCAGCCCGGCACGATCATAGGAAACCACTCTCGCGAAGTCGGCGATCCCCGGCTGGATCAATGACCACTGGGGTGACGTGGCCATTCCTCCGGCTTCGAGGACGATCGTCGGCCCGCCTCGTTCCTCGCCCATGATCAGCAGGTGGAGCTTGTGGCCACCCGCGTCCACCAGACGACCCGGCGGCATCAGACGACGGCGGTCCCGCGCCGTCGCCCACCGCTGGTACACCAGCCCCCCGCAACCCACCGCGGCAAGAACACCAGGGACGGCCAAAGGCCAGCCGCCAAGCCGGGGTCGTGTGGCACTCCTGCGTTCAGCCATGTTCCTGCCCCCTTCCATGCGACCGGGGCTGACCCCCACCCTCGACCCGGAGCCGCCCATCAGCAATACGCAATCTGGAGACCCTGGCAATCGCGTATCGACCGCCGCAGCGGCTACTAGCGAGCGCGCCACGGGTCCAGCCGCGAGGCCACCATCGGCCAGTGCGGCGGACATCCGTGCGTTGGGCACTATCGAAGGTGTTGGTGCGGGCGGCGCCGATGGCCAGGTCGCCGAGGGTGCGGGCCAGGTGGGGGTTGCCGTGGCCGGTCGCGCCGTTGCCCTTGATCTTGCCGGCGCTGGCTTTGATGCCGGGGGCGAACGTGGCCCACGAGGTGAGATGCTCCGGCGTTGGGACCCGGGACATGTCCAGCCCGGGCTCGGCCAGGATCGCTGCGGCGGCGACCGGGCCCACGCCGGGGATCTCATCGAGTCGGGCCACGGTGTCAGCGAAAGGGGGCCAGAAGCGCTTCGATGTGGGCATCCAGGGTGGTGATATCGGCGTCTGTTCGGTCGACGCGTTCCAGCATGGTCGAGAGCAGGAACCTGTGCTGGGCGGTGCGGCGTTACCGGACAGCCGCATACTCGCATCCTCCGCCCCGAACAGGCGCCCCGACAGGGGTACATCGGCTCTAGACGACCAGGCCGGCGACCACGTTCGCGACGACGTGGACGCCGATCGCCGGGGCGATGCTGTCGTGTCGCGCCCGAAGCCAGCCGAGCGCCAGGCCGGTGAGCAACTGCACCGCCAGGATCGGCCACAGCAGCGGGCTCACCGCGAGCAGTGGGAGGTGGAGCAGCAGGAAGAGCACGGCCTGCACCCAGATGCCGGCCGTGCGCCCGAACCGGTTCCGCACCACGCCCTGGAGGAAGCCGCGGAACAGCACCTCCTCACCGGCCGACCGGAGCGCGACGGCAACGCCGGCCAGGACGCCGGTGATCCGGTTGGTCGAACCGGCGACCGCCAGGACGTCGGCGGGAAGGAGCCGGGTCACGCCGAGCCCGAGCCCGATCAGGACGACCGCGATCCCGGCCGCAACCAGGTAGTCGCTGCGCGAGCCCCAGGTGAGCCCCATCGCGGCCCGGCCGCCGTCCGTTCTCTTCCGGCGGACGACCAGGTAGGCGATCGTCGGCAACGACAGCAGCAGCAGCTCGACGACGGCTGAGATCAGCTCGGGCATGGGCCAAGCCTCTCAGCGACCGCTCAGTCGGCGGTCCGCGTCCGGTAGGCGTCCGGCCGTCGCGTGGCCAGGAACGGGAACAGCGCCGGCCAGTCGGCGCGCTGGTCGAGGTCGAGGGACGCGACCAGCGCAGCGTCGGCCGTCTCGAGGTGCGCGGGCCAACTTCGCCCCGGAAGGGACGGGCAGCTCGACGACCGGGTACGGGTCGTCAGCGGGCCCGGGACGGAACTAGTGGTCCTCGTAGTACCCGGCCGTCACCGGGATGTCGCTCAAGGCCCTGATGACCTGGCCATCCCCGGCTTCGGGACCCACCCGTTGAAGGCGGATCTGGCGGCCGTCGGTCGGTCTGGGTGAACGGGAACTGGCGGATCACCTTCAGGTTCATCGACAGCGGTGCCGAACTCGTCGACTACCAGGAGTACCACCCAGGGAGGTGAACACATCCCTGGATATGAGCGACCATCTGTGTCGTCTCGTGACCACTTGGGCGCTCCTCACGGAGCCTGCGTTTGTGCTTGTCAGAAGCATATGTCACGCTCAGCGTGGTTGGCGACCTCAGCAAGATTCGAACTTGCGACACAAGCTCTAGGAAATCGCGTCCCATTAGGCACTTGACTAGGGGATATTGCACGCCAATGGGCTGTCGTGCAACAGCCGTGCAACTGCGGGTTCCGAAAAACTGAGCACTCCACCGCGTTCTGATCACTACTCGTAGTGGGTCCACATGCGCAGGACGTGCACGACGCGTTCCTCGGCGAAGACCTCGTAGACGAGGCGGTGCTGGATGTTGATCCGTCGGGAGTAGCAGCCGGCGAGGTCGCCAACGAGTTTCTCGTAGCGAGGCGGGTTGGCGAACGGGTCGTCGGCGATGACCCCCAACAGCTCTTCGGCCTTGGGCTTCAGCCCAGAAGAGGCCAACTTCCGCGCGTCCTTCTGGGCCGCCTTGGAGTAGACCAACCGCCAGTCGGTCACCAGTCGAGTTCTTCCGAGCCCTCGTCCAGGCCCTCGGCGCGTGCCTTGCGGATGGACTCGGTCAGGCCGGGGACATTGGCGAGGAAGAGGGTCTCCTGGATGGCGCGCCAGTCGTCCTCGCCGACCAGCACGGCGTTGCCTCGCTGGCCAGTGATGGTCAGCGGCTCGGACTCCTGGTTGACCTGGTCGATCAGGCGGTACAGCTTCGCGCGAGCCGTCGTCACACTCACAGCAGTCATTCTCAACACCTCCACCCCCAGCGTACGTGATCGCGTACGTCCAGCCAAGCGAACGTGAGGCTCTGAGTTCCGCAAACGTGAACTTTGGAGTTGCTCGGACACGAGCGGCTTGTTCATGACGTCCACCAGCTCGCGTTTGGGACGGGGGTGAACAGCAGCTCCAGGGCCGGCGCGGGAATGCGGATCACGGGCCACGCACATTCGTGCGAGTGGGGGGGAAGACCGGCCGGACGGTGAGCGGGCTCCTAGCTTCTTGTATTGTGTAGCGCTACGCGATACCTCTTGGGGTGATCGTCAGCTTCCGCCACAAGGAACTGGGGCAGCTGTACCGGACCGGGTCGAAGAAGGGCGTCCAAGCCGCTCACGCCCCGAAACTGCTCCGCATCCTGTCCCTGCTGGACGTCGCCGCGAACCCCGACGACTTGGCCATCCCGGGCTTCCGGAATCAGCCGCTGAAGGCGGAGCTGGCTGGCCACTGGTCGATCTGGGTGAACGGGAACTGGCGGGTCACGTTCAGATTCGTCGACAGCGACGTCGAACTCGTCGACTACCAGGACTACCACTGAGGAAGGTGATCACGATGACCATGAAGAACCCGGTCCATCCCGGCGAGATCCTCCGCGAGGACGTGCTGGCCGACCTCGGCCTCAGCGTCGGCGAAGCGGCCTCCCGGCTCGGCATCTCACGGGTTACCCTGAGCCGCGTCCTGCACGGCCACGCCCGGATCAGCCCCAACCTGGCCGTCCGTCTCGAGGAGGCCGGCGTCGGCACCGCCCGCGCCTGGCTGGCCATGCAGTCCGCCCACGACCTCGCCGCCGAACGCGCCGCCGGCCTACCCAAGGTCACCCGCCTCGACCCGGTCGCCTGAAGCCGCGGCGGCGTTCACGGAGGTGTAACCAACCGGCAATGCACATTGTGTGTGTCCTGATTCGGCTGCATCGGTATCGGCGGTGCAGAGGTGGATTCGGTTCTCGTGCTGGGGGTCGGGAAGGCTGGTTCTGGCTTGCTTTGGTGAAGGTCGGGTGGCCAAGGGTGGACGGTTGGCGGGCGCGATGTCATTTGCGGGGCGTCGTCGGTCAGTCCCGACGAGGCGCGCCACGATCCCACCAATCGGTCGGCGGCCCAGTGCGGATGATCATGGCTGCGATCTCCGGCGACGTGAGATTGCAGAACTTCCACAACTCCTTGGCCGCGCGAGAGTACTGAAACAGCGCGAGGTCAACATCGAAGGCGTCGAGCTCACCGACCCGGTGTCGGTCGATGACGTCTCCGACCCGCGCTACGAGTGCACTGAGCTGAGCCTCGTGGAATGACGCCACCTCAGCGCGGGCCGCTCGTCGCTCCGGCTTGCTGGACACAGTCGTGAGCGTAACCCCAGTCGACTAGATCAACGAGCGTTCGGATGTTCCCGTCGGTTGGGCACGGCCGCGGCAGCTGAGGATGACCGGCGATCACCCGACGAGTAGGGCCGCCGAACAGAGCAGAGCGCTTCAGCCTGAGCCAAGCGGTTCAGTCCAGGAGTTCGGGATGCAACCGCAACCATACAAACGTGGCCAGTGGGATGATGGCCAGTGTAATAGCGAGAACTCGAAGCAACCAGTGGGACTTGGTCCTTCGGAATGCTAACCACCAACACATCTGCATCACCGCGCACAAGAGGATCAACAGCACTCCGGGCCACGGCTCGCCCGCTTGGTAGTCGTAGCAGCAGTCCGGCGCGTTTTCAGGCCCTCGTTGGTTGATCCAGGTGACCCATATCCAGAAGAACGCGTTGGCCAGTGGGAACCAACCGGCTGCGGCGAGTATCGACCACCATTCACGACCTCTCGCGCCCAGGACATCCAGGGATGCCGCCGTCACTAGGCAGCCGAAAAGGAAGCTGGCGGGAACCGACATCACGAGAATGAAGTAATGCGGCGGCTCGCTGGCGCGCCAAATCGGCGCCACCGTGGTCAGGTAGAAAGCTGCGCCAATGATCGCTCCCGCCAACCAAACTATGACCACGTCGTGGCGTCGCGCGCGAATCGGCGAGACAGACGACGTTTGTGGCACCTGTCCATTGTGCGTAGACCAGGCAAGCCCCTTGGGTCGAGAGGTCGCCCTCGACGACTCCACGGCACTTCGAAGAGCGGATCCAGGTGCGGCATTTAGCGGTCGATTGGGAATCCATCGGGGCTACGTGTTCTAGGCTCTCGCCATGGACCTGCTCGGTGTTGTCGACGGAACGACAACGACGACGCTCCTCACCGGCAACCGCGTGGAGACGAGCGAGCACCGATTTCTTGACTGGACGTTGAACGGCAAGCTGCTGCGAACCATGCTCGGCTGGGAGAACCCCCCGAGCGACTGCACCTGCATGGTGTCGGGCTGGGACCTGGACGCTGGGCTGGCATGGCTCGAGAGCTTGAGGTTTGAGGGCGCCGGCGGCTTTCCCGACGGCCGGGCAGCGGTGCTCGTCTGCCAAGAGTGTGGCGACCTGGAGTGTGGCGCGCTCAGCGTGGACGTCACCCGAAATCCCACCACAGTACGTTGGTCCGATTTCGGCTGGCAAGTGCCCCGCGAGGAGGGCTTCCAGCCGCTGGACATGCCGCTGAGGTTCGAGTTCGAGGCCGTTGACTACGACGGATTTCTGACTTCGCTTGCCCATCGGCTTGTGGCGAGCGCCGTCACCATTCCGGCGTCGGGACGGTTCTGGCGCAAGACGGAGGAACAAGTAGTCATCCAACTGTGAGAGGCAGCCATCGCGGCAACTGTGGGCTGTTGTGCTCGGGTGACCGGCAGCCGGAAGGCTACCCTCACACACCGCGGCAATTGCGCGCGCGCTGCTCCAGCAAGCTGTTGGTCACCTGTGTCGTCTCAGAGACGGAGTACCAGACACCTGTCAGTGTGCAGCGGTAAGTTCGGTGGTATGTTAGAGGCCACCCCCTCCACTCAGGAACAGCTCGCTCTACGCCTGATCCAGCCCGAGTTCTGTCAGTACGCGAACGGGGGGTGCGCGTTTGATCTCCCGTCGCCGCCCACGTCTCCAAGCGTCTTTGTCGCATACCCGGGCGCCCCGGCGGTACTTTCGAGCACCATTGAGCGTGCAGTCGACCGCGCACGGGCGTCAGTGCCGGGTGTCGGCTGGGTCACGTGGACGGACATGAAGCCAGTTGGGCAGGTCCTATTCTGCAAGATAAGTGCCGCCATCCGGTCATCGCATGCCGTGGTAGCCGATATCTCGACCCTGAATTTCAATGTCATGTTCGAGATCGGCTACGCAATCGGGCTCGGTATCCCAGTTATGACCGTCAAAGATCCCAGCGTAGTCAAGGACTCACGCACTTGGCAAGAGATTGGTCTCCTCGACACTCTCGCATACGCCTCGTACTCCAACTCCGAGGACCTCGAGGCCGCTATGCGTGGCATTTTGGACGTCACGCCGCTTGCTTCATTGCCGCAGCCTCCGGACCGTCGGCAGCCGGTCTATTACCTGAAGGCCCCGATCCCCGTCGAAGGATCTCTGTCACTGCAGTCAGCAATGAAGAAGGCGCGTATTCGCTATCGGTCGTTTGACCCCCTTGAGACTCCTCGCCTGAACCTCATGGAGGCGCAGCGTCAAGTGGCAATGTCCTCCGGGGTGGTTGCGGATCTTCTCGATCCGGGACGCAATACCGCCGCCCATAATGCGCGAGCCGCATTTGTCACAGGCATGGCGATGGCTCAGGGTAAGGCAGTGCTGATGGTCCAGGAGGAGTTCGATCGCATTGATCAGCCTCTGGACTACCGCGATCTAGTCAAACCGTACAAATCGCCGCATGCCGTGCCGGGGCTTGCTAGACCATTCTTCGAGGAAGTGGTCGAACGACTTCAAACCCAGGATTCGCAGGTTGGAGTAGATCGCGCTAGTCCACTCGCCAAGCTTGACCTGGGCGATGTCGCTGCCGAGAATGAAATCCTGGGCCTGAAATCCTACTTCCTAAGCACTGGGCCGTCGGTGCAGGCACGACAAGGTCACGCGCGCCTTATCATCGGCCGAAAAGGTTCTGGGAAGACAGCCATCTTCTACCATGTGCGCGACGGTGCGAAGAGGGGGCATGACCGCCTCATCATCGACCTCAAGCCCGAGGGGCATCAGTTCGCGCAACTCAAGGAAGCGGTTCTAGACCGGGTCAGCCTAGGCCTTCAGGAGCACACTCTAGTGGCGCTGTGGCAGTACTTGCTCACATCTGAAGTAGCGAGGTACGCCCTTGACAGGGACCGCACATCATCCCGGCTTAACCCACTTTCGAGCGAGCGTTACGAAGCACTTAGTCGTGCCTACGGACCTCACGATCCGGGACAGGAACTGGACTTCTCTCAGCGATTGACTCTGCAGATTGACCGCATCGCTCGTCAGCTGGGGGCAGTGCCGCCGGGCGATCTGGGCGGTGAGCTCACTCGAGCCATGTATATGGGATCGAATCGCGACCTTGCAGACGCTGTGAGGCTCTACCTCCGCGAGAAGGACTCAGTTTGGCTCCTTATCGATAATCTAGACAAGGGTTGGCCCATCCGCAGCGCGTCCGATCTGGATACACTCGTGGTGCGGTCACTTCTGGAGGCGAGTCGCAAGATTCAACGAGAGTTCTCTCGTGAGGAAGTCGAGTTTCACTGCCTCGTGTTTCTGCGATCCGATATCTACGAGCTCCTGCGAGAGGGAACGCCCGACAAGGGCAAGGAAACGCCCGTCGTTCTTGACTGGAACGATAGGAAGGCGTTTGAGCAGCTTATGCTACTCAGGCTTGACCCCCGCAATGAGTACGGAGGGGATTTCGATCGCGCCTGGTCTGCGATCTGCGTCGGCCTCGTCGAGGGCCAAGCCTCATTCGATTACATTGTGGACAGAACGCTTATGCGACCGCGGGATCTCCTCCGGTTCGTTCGCGCCTGCATCGACGTCGCATTGAATCGCGGGCACAAGCGAATCGAGGCCGAAGACGTCATCCAGGCAGAGACGACCTATTCGCTAGACCTAACGACAGATTTTTCGTACGAGATTACCGACACACACCCGACGTATGATGGCCTCCTTTGGGTGTTTGATGGGTCGCCCGGCAGTATGACTTGGGACGAAGCTGTAGATCGCGTTTCGAAGATGTTGGGGATGGCCGCTCCCGAGGCTGAATCCGCAATCGACCTCCTCCTTTGGCTGGGGTTCCTCGGCGTGATTACGCCCGGAGCGGAACCTAGATTCAGTTACCAAGTGGGCGGGGACGCTAAGCGCCTGACCTTCGGACTGAAGAGCGGTGAGGGTATGGTCACCATTCATCCGGCCTTCCGCATCTCTTTGGGAAGCGGTGATCGATGACGCTTATGGCGCCGGGAGAATCCCAACGAGCACGAACGAGTGGTTCCCGAAATTAGGCGTCTGTAGTGCAGCCCATCGGCGAAGTCGCGATGGCTAAGCCCACCACCCGAAGGTGGAGCGCCCTGGGCATGCGCACATCGGCATGAGCGTGACATCGGCACCTACCAGCCGGCGAGCCTGGAGAGCTGTGCGTCGCGGCCTCTGGCGGCGTGCTGGTAGATCATCGCGGCGTCGGCGGTCGTGTGGCCAAGTCGGGCCTGAAGCTCGGCGGTTGTCGCTCCCGCCTGGGCGGCAAGTGTGGCGCCGGTGTGTCGGAGGTCGTGGAAGCGCAGCTCGGGCCGGCCCGCGGTGGTCCGGGCCCGGTTCCAGTGGCGGTACAGCACCGATTCGTGGAGGTGTCCGCCGGAGTCTGCCGGGAACAGCAGTGCTTCCCCCCCTGGCTGGGTGTGGCCCTTGAGGTGTGCACGGATCGCCTTGCTGAGGTGCGGGGGCACGGCCACATCCCGGATGCCGGCGTCCGTCTTTGGCGGCCCGACGGTGGTCGTCATCGGGGTGAAGGTCACGGCCCGGCGGATCTTGATGACGTCGCGGGTGAGGTCGACGTCCTTGCGGCGCAGCTCGGCCAGCTCGCCGTACCGCAGGGCGCACCACGTGGCCAGCTGGACCATGAGCCTGAACCGCTCCGGCATGGCCTCGACGATGATCGCCAACTCGTCGAGCGAGGCGGGCTCGATGCCGTGCTTCCTGCGGGCGACGCCGGCACCCCGGATGCTCACCGGGTTCACGTCGATCAGTTCCTCCTCGACGGCGGAGTTCATGATCGTTCGCAGCACGGCGTAGGCCTTCGCCTTCGGCCGATCGCTCACGCTGCGCAGCAGGTTGTTGTGCCAGTCGCGGATGTCGGCGCGGGTGATCTCTGACGGGATTCGCTCCCCGAGGTGCGGTGTGATGTAGAGCCGCAGCGCCCGTTCGTAGTCGATCACGGTGTTCGCACGTAGGGGTTCGCCCTCCACCCGGCGCTGGGTGAGCCAACGGACGGCCCAGTCGGCGAGGGTTTCCCTCTGTTCGGCGCGGGCCGCGTCCGCCTTACGGACGGCGGGCGGACGCCACTTGCCGGACTCGACTTGCTTGCGTTACTCGGCCAGCCAGGCTTCGGCGTCGCCCTTGGTGGTGAAGGTGTTGGGGGCCGTGTGTCGACCGAGGTCAGGGCCGGCGTAGCTCGCCTGGTAGCGCTTTGACGGCAGTCGGCGGACCATTCCGAAGCCTCGTCGTCCCATCGTGTCTCGCCTCCTCGGCCCAAGAACGGCCCAGCGTGCACCATACGTGCAACATCTTGAGAGATGAGGGATCAGTCGTGTCCATTTCTGATCTCTTGTGAGCACTCGCCGAGGTCCGTGTTTCTGCTTGTCAGAAGCATATCGCTGCGCTCAGCGCATCTGGCGACCCCAGCAAGATTCGAACTTGCGACACAAGGTTTAGGAAACCTCTGCTCTATCCCCTGAGCTATGGGGCCTCGGTCGGCGCCGGAACGGGCGCCGGGGATCGGGCGTCAGCTTATCGCCTCTCGATCCTCCGCTCGAATGGAAGGCCCGACGGTTCCGCTCCCTGGCCGAAGCAGACAAGTGGCGAAGACTTCCACGATTGCGGCTTGATTTGCGGCGCCGGTCCGGTAGAGTCTCACCCGAGAGTGACGCACGCGATGTTGTCTCCTGGGGGTGGGTAGACGGCTTCAAAGCCCTTCGAGGTGCGTCACTCTCACTATGTCCCGACGCAGTTGCAGATCCGGGGCGCACCTCGACCCACTCCTCCCGGTGCCCTGATGGCCACCGCGCCTGATCCGGGCGGTCCGCCGATATCTTTGGGCCATGAGCGAACACGCCCTGGAACAATGCCTGGACAAGATGCGCGCCGCTGACATCAGCCAGGCGGCCGTCGACAACTTCAGCTTCTACTGGCGCCTGTGCGCGTCCGGCGCCACGGGCGTGATCCGCGAGGACACGATCCGGCCCCTTCTCGATCCCCCTCAGCTCGACCAGCTGGTCGTGTCCGACGACGAGGCCCGCGCGGCCATCCAGCAGACGGTGATCATCAAACTCAACGGTGGCCTTGGCACCTCCATGGGTCTCGATCAGGCCAAGACCCTCCTCACCGTCCGTGACGGCAAGAACTTCCTCGACCTCATCGTCGATCAGGTCGCGGCCGCTCGCCGCCATCACTCGGCGCGGCTGCCCCTGCTCTTCATGAACAGCTTCCGCACCCGGGCCGACACCCTCACGCACCTGGCCAGGTACCCCGACCTCGCGGTCGACGGGTTGCCTCTCGACTTCCTGCAGAACGCGGAGCCCAAGATCCTCGCCGACGATCTGAGTCCCGTCTCCTGGCCCGAGGACCCCACTCTGGAGTGGTGCCCGCCCGGTCACGGTGACCTGTACCCGGCGCTCTGGGGGAGCGGTGTGCTCGACGCCCTGATCGCGGCCGGGTTCCGTTACGCCTCCGTGGCCAACGGCGACAACCTCGGCGCAGCACCGGACGCCAAACTGGCCGGTTGGTTTGCCGCGTCCGGCGCTCCGTATGCCGCCGAAGTCTGCCCTCGCACCATCAACGACCGCAAGGGCGGGCACCTCGCCATCCGGATCGCCGACGGTCAGCTCATCCTTCGCGACACGGCCCAGACCGCCCCTGAGGAACTCGGATTCTTCACCGACGAGCACCGGCACCCCTACTTCCACGCCAACAACCTCTGGCTGGACCTGGTTCAAGTGCGCGACATCCTGAGCGATCGCCATGGGGTCCTCGGCTTGCCGCTGATCCGCAACGACAAGACCGTCGATCCGGCCGACCCCACCTCGCCGAAGGTGATCCAACTCGAGAGCGCGATGGGCGCTGCGATCGAGGTGTTCCCGGGCGCCACCGCGATCGCCGTCGGACGCGACCGTTTCCTGCCGGTCAAGACCACCAACGAGCTGATGCTCCTGCGCTCGGACGTGTTCGACCTCGCCGCCGACGGACGCCTCCGCGCCGTCAGCGACATCCCCGAGATCGCCCTGGGCTCGCACTACAAGCTGGTCGACGAGTTCGATCGCCTGGTCACGGTGGTCCCGTCCCTGCGTCGGGCGCGATCGTTGCGGGTGGCCGGGGTCTGGCACTTCGACACGCCGTCCGAGGTGGTCGGCGACGTCGACCTGGGCGACTCCGGCAGCGCTCAGCACTACCGGTGAACCCGCTTGCGACTCCTCGCTGGCAGGCGGCGCAGGCCTACGCCCTCGTGGGCGAACGGCTCGATCTGACCGAGCCTGGCCACCCCGACGCATCCAGATTGATTTTGGAACTGGCGGAGGCGGGGTGGACGCGGGACGCGATCAGCGATCACGCGCGAACCGAAGCCGACGCCGGACGACCCTGGCCGCATTCCGTGCCGGCGGCACTGCGGGCCGGCTGTGGGGCAGCGCAGTTGGCAGCCGCTCTGGCCCGGGCACGCGAACTGCTCGTCCTGGTCACCCTGGAAACCCGACCACCGTCGGCCCGGGTGACCCTCGACGCGGACGAGCGGCGGCTGGTGCGGGACGTGCCGCCGCACCACGGCGGGTAGCTATGTGGTCGACTGTGCCTTCAGCAGGTCACGAATCTCGGTGAGCAGTTCCTCAGAAGACGGCGGTGTGGCGCTGTCGTCGGTCGGCTTCTTACCCATGTTCTTGACCGTCTCGTAGGGCTTGACCACACCGAAGAACAGGATCGCCGAAAGGACGACGAAGGATACGACCGCCGTGATGAACACTCCGATGTTGACGCCGCCCACAGCCACCTGGGTGAAGTCGGGCTGGCCGCCGACCTTGCCGATCACGTCCATGATGATCTGGGTGAACGCCTTGACCACGTCTCCGAAGGCCGCGCCGAGAATGAAGGCGATCGCCAAATCGATCAGGTTGCCCCGCATCAGAAAATCCTTGAACCCCGACATGAACTCTCCTTCACTGGTTTCGCAACAGGCTATGGCGAGGAATTCGTTCAACGGAGCGCGAAGCTGAGATCTGAGACGCTGGCGGAGCTCGCGATTCGTGTGGCTTGATCATTGGTCACCTCGATCAGAACCAGATCACTGCCACCCCCACCCAGCACCCCCTCATCGGGGGCCTTCGGGATCGCCGCCACGCGGACGTCGCCGGCCACCACGGCGTAGCCGGAGCCTTCCGCCGACGGCCCGAGGATGTCGATCCGGGCGCCGACGCGCAGCAGGGAAATCGTGGCGGACTCGCCGAAACGCACCGGCAGTGCCACCGTTCCCGGCGCCAACCCGCCCGCCTCCCCGAGGAGGTCGGACGCGGTCAGCACGCGCCGGACGGGGACCTCGGCCACCACCGTGCGTCCCACCAACCGCTGAGGGTCGCTGACGGCGCCTTCCGCGACCGCGGACGACGGCAGATGAGCCAGCGTCAGGTCGGCGGGGACGATGTCGGCACCGCCGGCGATGGTTCGCGCCGCCACCACCACCGGGACCGCCGTCGAATCACGCTGGGAGAGTGCGTTCACGCCGGCCAGCACCGACAGCGCCACCAGAAGGGCCGCGAAAGCGCGCCGGTGCCAACGGAAGGCGCGGCGCAACGAATCCAGGAATCGAGAGGGCTTCATACCCTTGATCTTCGGCAGGCGCGGACGAAACGCGTCAGCCGTCCACAGGCTCAGGCCGCGCTGGACGTCCCTGTGGATGAGGACGCCGCGGCGCCGGGGGCCGAAGCCCCCTTCGAGCTGGCTGCGGGCTTGTCGGCCGGCTTCGGAGCGTCGGTCGACTTCGGAGCGCCCGACTTGGGCTTGCTGCGGTTATCGGTGGCGTAGAAGCCGGAGCCCTTGAACACCACACCCACCGCGTTGAACACCTTGCGTAGGTTCCCGTCGCAGTCGGGGCAGTCGGACAGCGGGTCGTCGGTGAATTTCTGGACGACCTCCAGATCCGTGTCGCACGACGTGCAACGGTATTGATACGTAGGCATGTTCACCTCCCGCGAGCTGGTTTGGGGTGCTCAGAGAATCTTAGCGAGCACTCTGCTCAACCGAGAAACCGGACCGCTCATTCCCCGCCGCAGTCCAGCCGGCGACGCTCGGTGACCAGAAGGTGGACGTCGCGGTCCCAGGCCTCCACCGGCACCTGCGGCAGAACCTCGTCGTCGAACAGCAGCAGCCCCCGTCGGGATGTGGGGGAGGACCAGGCCAGCGCCCGGTCGTACCAGCCGCCACCGGTGCCGAGGCGGTGGCCGTCCTGGGTGCCCGCGAGTCCGGGTAACCAGATCCAATCGGCGAGGCGCAGCGCCTCCGCTCCGAGCGCCGGACCCGACGGGCGCGGGATGCCGCGCGGGCCTGGCTGCAATCCCTCCGGGCCCGAATACCAGGCCCAGTCCGGTTCGCGGGACAGGACCGGCAGCAGGACCGGCACCTCCGCGAGGCGCAGTTGTTCGATCAGGTCCCAGGTGTCCGGCTCTCCGGGGACCGACACGTAGGCGGCCACCACCTGAGCCCCGGCACAGGCCGCGAGAGCGCGCACCGTGCGGGCCTCGTCGGCACGTTCCCGGCGTGGTCGAGCCGCGCGTGCCGCCCGAAGTCGGACGCGCAATTCGGCCTTCTGCTCAGCCGCCGTCCTCGGATCGCTTCGGGGGGCTCGCGGCTGGCCTTCGCTGGCGCCGACGGTCATTGACTTATCGTAGGCCCATGCCCCTTTTCGCCCGTGCCAAGGAAGACGCGCAGCCACCGACGCCGGCTTCACCGCAACCGACCTACCTGCCCGACCGCCCCCGGCCGCAGGAGTCCGGGCTGCGCAGCCCGCGCGTGCACCGCGACTACCTGATCTCACAGGTGGAGAGCCTTCGCCCGTTCGGGGTCTTGTTGCTGGACGCCGCGGGCCTGATCCTGTGCGAGGAGATCATCGCCGACCTCGACCTGCCCACCTTCACCGCGGCCACGTCGGCGGGGTGGGCCGTGCGAGCGTCCAACCTGGTCGGGGCGAGCGAACAGCATCCCGTCATCCTGCCCGTCGTCGACCACGTCGACTCCACCGCTCGCCGAGGGGCGCCGCTCACCGGGGGGACGGCGGTGCGGGTCGAGCCGGGAGCACCCGTGCCGGAGGGGGCCGACGCCGTCGTGCCGGAGCAGGATGGGCTGGCGATCGGGGACGACGTGCGGTTCGTTCGGGAAGCCCGCTTCCAGCAGAACCTGGTGCCTGCGGGATCACGCATCGCCGACGGTGACCGGTTGCTGGACAGGGGCGTGCGGCTGACCCCCCGGGCCCTCGGGTTGATCGCCGAAATCGGTCACGACAAGGTGCTGGCCCGCCCGCGTCCCCGCGTGGTGGTGCTCGCCGCCGACGATTTCCTCGTCGAACCGGGCCTGCCGTTGACCCGGTTGTCGCAGGTCTACGACGCGTGCACCACGCTGCTCGCGGCCACCGCCCGGGACGACGGAGCGCAGGTATTCCCAGCCGGTATCGCACCGGTCGATTCCAAGGCCCTCGCGAGAACGCTCAGCGAGCAGCTCATCCGCGCCGACCTGGTGCTGCTGGTCGCCGAACTGACCGACGACCTGATCGACGTACTGGGTGACATCGGTGCGATCGACGTCGCCGAGATCGAAGGGCTTCCCGGACGCCACGCCTTCGCCCTTCTGGGGGTCGACCGCACTCCGGTGCTCGTGCTTCCGCCCGGGCCGGTGCCGGCGTACCTCACCTACCTGCAGTTCGGGCGACCGCTGCTGCGTCGTTTGGAGGGGGAGGAGCCGGTCGGGCCGATCGAGAGTTCGGCACCGATCACCGAAGAGCTGACCGCCGATTCGGACCAGGCCCGACTGTTGCTCGCCCAGCGCACCGACCGTGGAGTGACGCCCCTGGCCGGCAACGACCCGGGAGTTGTCGAACTGGCCGCCGCCGACACGGTCATCGTGGTTCCGCCGGGCGCCGAACCCGTGCCGGCGCACGCAGACGTGGCCTGCTGGCACCTGGACTAGCCTCGGCTGCATGCACGCTTCCTCCTGGCCCGTTCGCCTGCACCACGGGCCGGTGACCTTGCGTCCGCTCCGCCGACGCGACGAGGAGGACTGGGCCCGGATCCGCCAACGCTCGGGGTCGTGGTTCCGGCCGTGGGACTCCACCCGTCCCCCGGACGCGACGGAACCGGGCATGACCTTCGCCCAGCTGGTCGCCACTTTCTCGGCCCGCGCCCGGCGGGGCCAGATGCTGCCGTGGGCGATCGACTACACCCCGCCGGACGGACGGCCGGTGTTCGCCGGGCAGGTGACCGTATCCGGCATCACGTTCGGTTCGGCCTGCTGGGCTCAGGTGGGCTACTGGATCGACCCGGTCTGGGCCGGGCGCGGCATCGTCCCCACGGCGGTCGCGATGGCCACCGACTACTGCTTCGGCACCCTGCGGTTGCACCGCGTGGAGGTCGCGATCCGGCCCGAGAACGTCAACAGCCTGGCCGTCGTCCGGAAACTGGGCTTCCGGTACGAGGGACGCCGGGAGCGGTACATGCACGTCGACGGCGACTGGCGTGACCACGAGGTGTTCGTGCTCAGCCCCGAAGAGGTACCCGGTGGGGTATTGGCCAGGTTTGAGCGCCGAGCCGGGGTCATCGATCCCGGGTAATCCTCGACACTCCGCCGACGGTCGGCCGGTTGTGCGGCCGTGACCAATACGGTTCGGGTGTGGGCATGGGTGGGCTGATCTTCGCGGTGATCGCTGCGTTCTGGCTGATGTACCTCGTGCCGTACTTTCTCCATTCCCGCACCGACGGAATGTCCGACGACGAGGCCGACCTGTCGATTCCCTTCACCGGATCGGTCACGATCGTGCGCAGCGGCACCTCCCTGGCGGACGCCGATCCCGGCATCGCGGAGGTGTCGACGCCGCTGACCCGACGTGCCCAGTTGCGTGAGTTGCAGCAACTCGACTTACGGGCGGCCCAACGCCGGCGCCGGGTGCTGATCCTCCTGCTGCTCGCGCAGGTGATCGTGGGGACGCTGGTGGTGTTCCGGATCGGCGCCTGGTGGGTGGCGACGGTCCCTGCGGGCCTGATCGTGGCCTTCGCCGTGGTGGCGCGGTTCAGCGTCCGTGCCTTGCGGGCCGACCTCGACCTTCGCGCGTCGAGGATCCGGGACTGCCCCGAGGAGGAGACGGTCGCGATCTCGCTCAGCGTCGACGAGGTGGCCGAGCACGAGCACTCGATCGAGCTGAGCATGCCGATCTCCCCGGTCGCCTCGCTGTGGGATCCGATCCCGATCACCAGACCCACCTACGTCTCCAAGCCCCTCGCGCCACGGACGGTACGCACCATCGACCTCGCCGCCCCCGTGCCCGCTCCGGGCTGGATCGCCGTGACGGCCGACCCGATCGACGCCGACCCGGACGCCGCTGACGCCGAGGCCGAGGAAGACGCCGGCTGAGCTGAAAGCAGGGCGGGGTCTCGACCTTTCGACTCCCGATGCTCACCCTGGCAGTGTTGGGGGTACCACTGGTGCAGGCGAGTGGGAAGGAGCGGCCGTGCGACCGGTCATCGTGTGCAACGTCGTCTCGCTCGACGGCTATTACGCGGACGCGTCCGGAGACCCGCCCTTCGCCGGCATGGACGCCGCTTTCGACGCCTACAACCTCGAACGGATCCGGAACGCGTCCACGATCCTGCTGGGGCGCAACTCCTTCGACGGGTTCGCCGAATACTGGCCCACGGTTGCCGACGCCCCGCAGGACCCGGACGACCGCTCGGTGGACGCCGTCAATCGCGGTATCAGCAGGCGCTACCTCGACGTGCCGAAGGTGGTGGTGTCGGACTCCCTGGTGCTTGACCCGGACCACCCGTGGACGGCGACCACATCCGTCATCTCGGGCCGCGAGGTGCCCCGGTGGGTGCATCACGCTCGCCAGAGCGGGCAGGGCGAGATCCTCATTTTCGGCAGCCGAGTGCTGTGGAACGGGCTGCTGACGGACGGGCTCGTGGACGAGGTGCATCTGATGATCGCTCCCGTTGTGCTGGGGGAGGGTACGCCCGCCGTCCGCTCCTCGCCGCACCTGCACCTCCTCGGGATTCGCCAGTTCCCGGGATCCGACAACGTGCTGCTCCGCTACGGCGTGGACCACGCCAACGACTGAATGATTGAGCGCGCCATGCTCGACCGCCCGGGGACGGCTGGGCTCCAGGTCGGGCGCGGTGGGGTCGGCGTCGCGGGGCGCGGATCGGCGACGAAGGCGGAGCCGAGCTCGTCGGCTGAGCTAGCGTTGAGGCCGACCGAGGAGGTGCGTGGTGAGTTCGCTGCCAATCCTGGTGCTGGCCGTGCTGGTCGTCGCCTTCGCCGTGATCGGATTGATCACTGTGCTGGGCGGGTCCCGTTCCAGATCGGCGTCCGGTCGCGTGGACCCGGGCGTGGAACCCGCACAGCTGGCGGAGCGACTCGATCAAGCCGATCGGCTCTTCGCGTCCGGACAGATCAGCACGGCTGAGTATGAGGCGCTGCGCAGTCGGCTGCTCGGCATCGACCCGCCGGGTCCGCGGTAGCCACCGGATCAGCGACGGTGGCCAGGGAGTCCCACCTTCGCGGTCAGCCGCGCAGGCCGATCAGACGCATCACCGTGGCGGCGGCCCGCTCCAGGTTCGCCGGACCGTCGGCCAGGGCGCTGGGAAGGTCAGAGGGCCCGGTCATGATCGGGACGATGGCGGCGAAGCCGTGGTCCAACAGCACGTCGGCGTCGGGTCCGACCCGGCCGGCGAGGGCGATCACCGGGACGCCATGACGGCCCGCCACCTCGGCGACACCGGCCGGGGTTTTACCGGACAGCGTCTGGCTGTCGATGGAGCCTTCCCCGGTGAACACCAGGTCGGAGCCGGTGATGTGGGCGTCTAGACCGGCTGCCTCGGCGACCACTTCGACTCCCCGCCTCATTCGTCCGCCGAGGGAGAGGAAGGCCGCTCCGAGGCCTCCGGCGGCACCGGCGCCAGGCAGGTCCCGGACGTCGGGTGCACCCGCGGCCACCACCGCGTCGGCGAGCCGAGCCAGTGCGGCGTCCAGCACCGGCACCTGTTCGGGGCTCGCGCCCTTCTGCGGCCCGAAGATCGCAGCCGACCCGTTGGGTCCGAGCAACGGGTTGGTCACGTCGCAGGCGATGTCGATCTGAAGCTCGGCCAGCCGGGGGTCGAGCCCGGTGAGGTCGACGGTCGCCAGGTCGGCGAGCCCCTCCGGGGTCGGCGGCAGATCGCGGTTGTCCGAATCCAGCAGCCGCGCGCCCAGCCGGTTCAGGAGCCCGGCTCCACCGTCGGTGGTGACCGAGCCGCCGAGGCCGACGATCAGCCGCCGGGCACCGGCGTCGAGGGAGTCGAGCACGAGGTCGCCGACGCCGAGGGAGGTCGCTCGCATCACGTCCCGGTCCGCGGGCGCCACCTGGCCGATGCCCACCGCCGCAGCCACCTCGACCACGGCCAGACCGTGGCTGTCGACGCCGTACTGGGCCTCGATCGGCCGCCCCAGCGCGTCCTGGGTGGAGACGGTGCGCACGCTCGCTCGGAGAGCGGCGACCAAGGCATCGGTGGTGCCCTCGCCGCCGTCGGCCATCGGCACCAGCACGCACTCGGCCTCGGGCAGCACCGACAGCACCCCGCGGGCGATCGCTTCGGCCGCAGCAGCTGCGCTCATGGATTCCTTGAAGGAGTCCGGGGCGACGACGATCCTCATCGGTGAGCCTTTCCTCGTGGCTGGCCTCAGCGCACTATAGCGGGACGCTCTTTGTCGAGTTTCCCCCCCGGATTCAGGAACCTCCGCGCTAGTGGGGGCTCCGCACGCCGGCGCCCGCCCCCTTCGAGGCAGTGGTCTTCTTGCCCCCCGACGGCTTCGGCCTGCCAGCGGGCCGCTGGGTCGTCTCTCGCACGACCAGACGGGGCTGCACCACGATCTCTCGCGGTGGCTGCCCGGAGATCTGTTCGATGGCGAGCTCGACGGCCTGGCGGGCCTGTTCCTGAGTGTCCTGAGAGATGGTGGTCATCTGGACGTGCGTCCTGCGGGAAAGGCGTGAATCGTCGTAGCCCATGATCGAAACGTCGTCGGGGACTTCAAGACCCACTCGGACGGCGGCATCGAGAACCCCGACGGAGCACCGGTCATTGAAGCCGATCACCGCGGTTGGCCGGACCGGCCGGGTGAGGAGCTCGCCCATCCCGCGGGCGCCGTCCTCCTCGGTGGGGCCACCGGTGACCACGTCGATGTACTCACCGAGGCCGAGGCGCTGCATAGTCTTCTTGTAGCTGGCCCGGCGATCGGCGCTGCCGGGCGCGCGTGCACCATCCACGTGTGCGATTCGGACATGACCGATTCCCGCCAGATACTCGACCGCCAAGCGAAGACCGGCCCGATCGTCGCCGCGCACGATGCCGAGGAACGGCTTCTTCAAGCGCCGAGCCACCGACACGATCGGCACTCGGTCGGTGAACGGCTTCAGGTGCTCAGCGTCCTGGTGCAGGCTGAGGACGATCAGCGCTTCGCACCGTTCACGAATCAGTGATTCCACAGCGGTCGTCTCGTCGCGCGTGGGTGCGACCGCGCTCAACGCCACGTCATAGCCGTGCTCGGCCGCAGCCAGGTAGATCTGTTCCACCATGTCTCCGTGAAACGGGTGCTGCAGTTCGAAAGCGATGCCGATCAGTCTGGACGACTTCTGCCGCAGCTTGCGCGCCCGTTCGTCCGGCACATAGCCCATCTCGCGTGCGATCCGCAGGATGCGCTCTCGGGTCGCGTCGCTGGCTCCCGCCGTGGTTCGGGCCGCGGACGGTCGCGTGGTCTGGGACAACGACTCCTATGCGTTCCTGACCGGCGACGCGCCCGACACGGTCAACCCCAGCCTGTGGCGGCAGTCGCAGCTCAACGCCATTCAGGGTCTGTTCGAGGTCGTGCCGGGGCTCTACCAGGTGCGTGGCCTCGACCTGTCGGTGATGTCCTTTCTCGAGGGCGAGCGCGGGGTGGTGGTCGTCGACCCGCTGATCTCGGTGGAGACCGCCGCCGCCGCGCTCGCCCTCTACCGGGCGCACCGGGGCGAGCGTCCGGTCACCGGGGTGCTGTATACCCACAGCCACGCCGACCACTTCGGCGGCGTCCGTGGCATCCTCGACCAGGCCGACGTCGATTCGGGGGCGGTGCCGGTGATCGCCCCGGCGGGCTTCGCTGAGCATGCGGTCGCCGAGAACGTGTTCGCCGGCACGGCCATGTCCCGCCGAGCGGGCTACATGTACGGCGCCGCGCTCGACCGCGGCCCGATGGGCCAGGTCGGCGCCGGGCTGGGCCAGACCACCTCGGTGGGCTCGGTCACCCTGATCCCGCCGACGCTGGAGATCACCACCACCGGCCAGGAGGTGACCGTCGACGGCGTCCGGATGGTCTTCCAGCTCGCGCCGGGCTCGGAGGCTCCCGCGGAACTTCACTTCCTTCTGCCCGACCTGCGGGCGCTGTGCATGGCCGAGAACGCCACCCACGTGTTGCACAACATCCTCACCATCAGGGGCGCCCTCGTCCGCGACCCGCACGCCTGGGCGCGTTACCTGACCGACGCCATCGAACTGTTCGGCGCGCAGACTGACGTCGTCTTCGCGTCCCACCACTGGCCGACGTGGGGTCACGAGCGCGCGATGCGGTTCCTGATGGAGCAGCGCGACCTCTACGCCTACCTGCACGACCAGACCCTGCGGATGATGAACGCCGGTCTGACCGGGATCGAGATTGCCGAGTCGATCGCGATGCCGCCGGCGCTGGAGCGCGCGTGGCACGCCCGGGGTTATTACGGCTCGGTCAGCCACAACGTGAAGGCGATCTACCAGCGCTACATGGGCTGGTACGACGGCAACCCCGTCAACCTGTGGAAGCATCCGCCGGTGGAGGCCGGACGACGCTACGTCGACTACATGGGCGGCTCGGACGCGGTGGTTGCGAAGGCGAGTGCGGCGTTCGCCGAGGGCGACTTCCGGTGGGTCGCCGAGGTGGTCAGTCACGTCGTGTTCGCCGATCCCTGCCACCAGGGCGCCCGCGACCTGTTGAGCGACACCTTTGAGCAGCTGGGCTACGGATCAGAGAACGGCACCTGGCGCTGCGCCTACCTTTCGGCGGCCCACGAGCTACGCCACGGTGGTTTCGGCACGCCGGCGACGACAGCTGCGCCGGACCTGTTCGCGCAACTCACTCCCGAGCAGTGGTTCGACGCGCTGGCGATCCGGGTGGACGGGCCGAGGGCGTGGCAGGAGCGCCTGACCATCGACGTCAGCCTCACTGACCTCGCTCAGACCCACCGGGTGAGCCTGAGCAACGGCGTGCTGTCACACACGTCTTCGCCGGGGCCGGTCCGTCCCGACCTGACGCTGACCTTGACGATGCCTGCGTTCACCGGGCTGCTGACGGGCCAGGTGACGCCGTCGCACTTCGCCTCCGCCGGGGTCGGAGTGGACGGCGACGCGGGCGTCCTCGAGCGGCTGCTCGCGGTGCTGGACGACCCCGATCCGGACTTTGCGATCGTCACGCCCTGATCCCTCGCCGGCCATGGAACCCAGGTCGTTGCTCCGCCGGTTGCCCATCGACTATCGGTCGGCATCGCGCCACGACCTGCGTGCGGGGCTCGTCCTCGGGCTGGTGAGCGTCCCGGACGGGTTGGCTGCCGGCCTGCTGGCCGGCCTCAATCCGCTGGCAGGTCTCTACGGCTACCTGTTCGGGACGCTCGCCGGCGCCCTGGCCACCAGCTCGGTGGTGATGTCGGTGCAGGCCACCGGTGCGATGGCTGTGATCATCGCCGACGTGCCTGGGCTCAGCGGCCCCGGAGCCACGTCCGCCGTAGCGACGCTCGGGGTCCTGACCGGGGTGGTGATGCTCACCGCAGGACTGGCCAGGCTCGGCACCTTGGTTCGGTATGTGCCCCACGCCGTGCTGGCCGGGTTTGTGAACGCCGTCGCGGTGAACATCGTGCTGGGCCAACTCGCCGGGGTCACCGGATACACCTCCGCCGAACCCAACCGCCTGCTGCGTGCCGTGGACACGGTGCTGCACGTGTCGTCCTTCCACTGGGCCACGGTGGCCATCTCGGGCGCGACCGTCGCGATGATCGTGCTGTTCGAGCGCACCCGGCTCGGATCGCTCGGCCTGGTCGTGGCGATCGTGGTCGCCTCGGTCGCGACGGCGCTCCTGCCCGGCCTGGGGGTTCCGGTCCTCGCCGGACTCGCCCAAGTGCCGCAGTCGCTGCCGGCACTGGTGCTGCCGTCGGTCGGCCTGGTCGCGAGTCTGCTGCTGCCGGCGGCATCGCTCGCCTTCGTCGGGCTGGTGCAGGGCGCCGCGATCAGCCAGTCGCTGGCCAACCCGGACGGGAGCTACCCCGACCCGTCCCGTGACTTCAGCGGCCAGGGCGTCGCAAACCTGGTGTCCGGACTCTTCCAGGGGATGCCGGTGGGCGGTTCGATGTCGGCCACGTCCCTTCTGGTTTCGGCCGGCGGACGCGGTAGGGTCGCGAACCTGACCGCGGCAGGGGTGATGGTGGTGACGATCCTGGCCTTCGGGTCGGTCGCGGGGTTCATCGCGTTGCCCGCGCTCGCGGCACTGCTGATCGTGATCGGCGTCCGGACGTTCAAGCTCGACCAAGTCCTGATGGTCTGGCGCACGGGCACAACCCAGGCTGTGGTGATGTCAGTCACCTTCCTGCTCACCCTCCTCGTGCCGATGCAGTATGCGGTGCTTGCCGGTGTGGGGATCTCGGTGATTCTGTTCGTGGCCCGCCAGTCGAGCCGGGTCCGAGTCGTTCGTTGGGTTCTCGCAGCCGACGGGGGGCCGGCTGTCGAGATCGACCCGCCGGCGACGCTGGCCGGCGGCGAAGTTGTCGTCCTCACGCCCTATGGCAGCCTGTTCTTCGCCTCCGCCGGGGTCTTCGCCGCACAGCTTCCCGCGGCCGCCGACACCTCCGCGGGCGGTGTGGTCATCCTCCGGCTCCGCGGCAAGGAGGACCTCGGGAGCACCTTCATCCGCACGATCGTCGCCTACCACGATCAGCTTGATGCGGTGGGCGCGCACCTGGTGCTGACCGGGGTCGGCGAACGGGTGCTCACCCAACTCCGAAACACCGGCACGCTCAGCGAGCTCGGTCAGGACAACGTCTTTCGGGCCGAACCCCGGCTGGGCGAGTCGCTGCAGGCGGGGCTACGGCGGGCGGAATTGTTGCAGCACGAGGACGGCGCCTGATCACCACGCCCCGCGAGGGCCTGACGAAATGATCTCGCCGCCCCAGGATGGTTATGACGGACCTGCCGGCTCATAAGCAGCATCGAGCGGCGAGATCTTTGTTGCACCTTCGGAAGCGGGCTCGTAACAGTCCGCAAGCGGCGGGAGATTGGTCGTTGCGAAAGCCGCCCCGAGAGCGGAGGAGTCATTATCAACCGGTGAGCCGAGGCCGGTTTGGCCAGGCCTTGGGTGGTGGAGCTAAGGGGATTCGAACCCCTGACCTTCTCATTGCGAACGAGACGCGCTACCAACTGCGCCATAGCCCCAGGTGCCTCAACAGCCCGTACAGATTAACACCGGCGGGCAACCAGGGCGAACCGACGGATGCCCGGTAGTCCGGGGCAGGTCCTATCCGGGAGTGGCGGAGAGGTCGAGGGCGACCACGGCACCGATCACGGTGAGCGCCGGAGGTTCGATTCCAGCCTCCGCAGCGAGTCCGGGAAGGGTGGCTACCGTGCCCCGGACCACTGTGCTGCCTGGCATCGCGGCCTTGGCCACGACGGCAGCCGGGGTCTCAGCGTTCAGGCCTCGGGCGACCAAACCCGCGCAGATCTCGGACAGGTGCGCGACGCCCATGAGGATCACGATCGTGCCGGAGCTGTGGGCCACGCGCGTCCCAGTTGACCGTCGATGCCGGGTGATCGGGTCCGACGTGGCCCGAGACCACCGAGAAGTTCTGGGTCAGTCCGCGATGCGTCAAAGGGATGCCGGCCAACTCCGGTCCGGCGATCGCCGACGATACGCCCGGGACCACCCGCACCGGCACACCGGCCTCGGACGCAGGCCTGCCATTCCTCCGAGCCACGGCCGAGCACGAACGGGTCCCCACCCTTGAGCCGCACCACGATGGCGCCGCGACGGGCGTGCTCGATGAGCAGGGCGTTGATCTCGGTCTGGGCGGTTTGCCGGCCTCGCGGGATCTTGCCGACATCGATCAACTCGGCCCCGTCCGGCACCTCCTCCAGGCAGGCCAGTGGAGCGAGGTGGTCGTACAGCACGACGTCCGCTCGCCGCAGCGCCTTGAGCCCTCCGATCGTCAGCAGATCCGGATCCCCGGGTCCGCCGCCGACCAGGATGACCTCGCCGAGGCCAGGCTGCGCAGAATTCATCGGACTTCCCTCTCGTCATCCTTCATGGGGGAGGGGTCGCAGCGACCCACGATATCCCCGGCACGGTCGATGCAGACCACGTCCACCGCGATCGGAACGCCGCCCAGAACGGCCAGCGCCGCCGACCGCGCGGCCACGGCCACGGCGTTCCCCAGCCCGAACCCCTCGGCCTGCGCCGCGTGCAACGCACCGAGGGCTGTTCCGGCCTCGGCGATCCGCCGGCTCAGGTCGGCCCCCGCGCCGGCGCGCTCGGCAATGGCCACCAGGTGCGCCGGGTTCACCTGGGACCGTCCCGAATGCAGATCCAGGTGCCCTTCGGCCAGCTTCGTCAGCTTGGCGAACCCGCCCACGATGCTGAGTCGCGCGATCGGATGCCGGCGAAGGTACTTCAGCACGGCGCCCGCGAAATCGCCCATGTCCAGCAGCGCCACGGGCCTCAGGCCGTACAGCTGCGTCGCCACCCGTTCGGACGTCGACCCGGTGCACGCCGCGACGTGCCGGACGCCGGTGGCGACGGCGACGTCGATTCCCCGCCGAATGCTGTCGATCCACGCCGAACACGAATAGGGCACCACCACCCCGGTGGTGCCCAGGACACTCAGCCCGCCGACGATCCCCACCCGGGGATTCAGCGTGTGCAGGGCCAGTTCGGCACCGCCGTCGATGCCCACCTCCACCACGAGGTCGAGGGGGTCGCTCGCGCGTCCCACCGTCGCCGCCGCGGTGCGCAGGTTGGCCCCGATCATCCTGCGCGGGCCAGGGTTGATCGCCGGCTCGCCGACAGCCAAGGGAAGGCCGGGCATCGTGACCGTGCCCACGCCCTTCCCGGCCACGAATCTCAGACCGGTGCCGGGCGAGCCGCGCGACAGCCGGACGCGAACCACCGCCAGGTGGGTCACATCGGGGTCGTCTCCCGCGTCCTTCGTGACTGCGGCCATCGCGCTGTCGCCGGTGAGGCTCTCGGCCGTGAGCGCGAACGCCGGGTGCCGGTCGTGCGGAAGATCGACCGTCACCGGATCGGCGAACTCTCCGGTGACCAGGGCGAGATAGGCCGAGCGAGCCGCCGCGGACGCGCACGCTCCGCTCGTCCAACCCGGACGCAGGCCGGAACTGGCCAGTTGGCCGCTGCGTCCCCCGGAAGCCTGAGGGGTGGCCGGAGCCTCGGCCGGCCCTGGTGCGTCGCGGGGCATGGCTAGTCGCCGCAGAGTGCGTTCACAGCGGCCACCGTCACCGCGCTGCCCCCTCGGCGCCCGTGCACCACGAGGTATTCGATGCCCAGGTCGTTGTCGGCGAGGGCCAGCTTGGATTCGGCCGCGCCGACGAAGCCCACCGGAATGCCGATCACGGCGGCCGGCATTCGCGAGGCGTCGTCGGCGATCACTTCCAGCAGATGGAACAACGCGGTCGGCGCGTTGCCGATCGCCACGACGGCTCCCGGCAGCAGGGGGCGCCACAGCTCCACCGCCGCCGCCGTCTTCGTGGTCCCGAGAGAGGACGCCAGCTCAGCCAGTTCGGGATCGCCGAGATGACAGACGATCTCGTTGCCATGGAGCCGGGAGCGAGATGATGCCGCTGACGCCACCATCTGCGCATCGCAGAGGATGGGTGCGCCGGCCCTGCAGGGCTCGTCTGGCCGAGTCCGCGAACCCGTCCGAGAACGCCAGGTCGTCCTGCAGGTCGATCTGTCCGGACGCGTGGATCATCCGCGTCGCCACCGGACGCATCAACGGGGGCAGGCGATCCAGGTCGGCCTCAGCCTCGATCGTGCCGAACGAGAGCCGGTAGATCTCGGCGCCGTCCTTCACGTAGTCGTACCGCTTACTCATCGACGGCAGCCATCAACTCGACCACCGTGTCGCGCAACCGCTTCGACCGGCGCGGATCGTGGCTCGCCAGCACCGCGATCGTGGCGCCCGGAATCTCTCCGGTCGCCGGTGTCCACGCCGAACCCAGGTCGGCCCGGTCGGCCCGGACGCAGAACGTGTGCCGTGCCTCGGCCGCCGCGGCCACGCGTGCGTTGAGGGCCGGATCGTCGGTAGCGGCAAGGACGTACCAGGCGCCGTCGAGGTCGGACTCGCCGAAGCCGCGGTTGCGCCAGTTGATTCTGCCGGAGGCGGCCAGCTCGGCCAGTGAGGGGTGTAGTTCGGGGGCGACGACGGTCACCTCGGCACCCGCGGCCAGGAGTTTGGGGATGCGTCGGCGGTTCACGCAGCCGCCGCCGACCGCGACGACCTTGCGTCCGGCCAGCAGCAGTCCGGTCAGATAGGAGGGTGAACCCAGATCGGTGCGCAGTTTCAGGGCTCCCTCCGCGTACCGCTTGGCCACGACCTCGGCGAGTTCAGGACAGTCCCCGAGCACGCCGGCGACCCGCACCTCGGCGTCGGGATGAGCCGTCGACCAGGTGTCCGTCGCCGCCTGCACCCACGCCGACAGCCGGCCCGGGAACAGGTAGTGCGGCATGACGACCAGTTTCCGGGCTCCGGTGAAGTAGGCCACGTCGAGTGAGTTGGTCACGGTCGGCTCAGTGACCTGGATGAAGGCGGGCAGCACCTTGTGGTAACCGCCGGTCTCGGCCACGACCCGTGCCAGCCGGATGTGGTCGGCGTTGGCGTCGACCATGCTGCAACCCCGACCCACGAAGACGATGGTGACGTCCTGGCGCGGCCAGTCGCCGATGGCTGCGTCGATCCGCTGCCGGGCCGCCGATACCAGGCCGGCCGGTGCGCCGAGGTGACGGGTGTAGACCACCGTGGCACCTTCGTGGTCGCGGGTGCCGGCCCGGATCGCTTCGGGGATGTCCTCACGGACGTGGCCGCCGCTGCCGATCATCAGCGGCACCACCACAGCGTTCCCCGAGTCGCCGAGCACGTCGGAGAGCGCATCGTCGATCGTCGGTGGGGTCAGCTCGACGAAACCGGGCTCGACCCGGACCCCGGGCAGCAACCGGCGGACGCGGTCGACCAGCGCTCTGCAGACGGCCACCCCGCTCTCATCCCGGGTGCCGTGACCTGCGATCACCAGTGGCGGTGGCGTGACCGGCGCGACTTCGGGGCCGGTGTCGTCGGCAAGGGCATGAATCATGAGTTCATCCAGTGGTAGTCGCGCGGGGTGACCATGACGGTCCGCCCGCGTCCGGCGGGTAGGTAGCGGGTGGTGGAGGAACCCACCACGACGAGGGAGTTCATGTTCACCACAGCCGGATCGAACTCGCCGATGGTGGACAAGGTGACCACCTGGTCGGGCCGGTCGGCCTCCTCGACCACGGCCACCGGTGTCGTCGGCGGCCGGTGCTCGGCGAAGATCGCCAGGGCGTCGGGCAGATGGTGCAGGCGCGTCCGGCTACGCGGGTTGTACAGCACGGTGACCAGGTCGGCCTCGGCGGCGGCACGCACTCGGCGAAGGATCGTGTCCCAGTCGGTGTGCAGGTCGGACAGCGAGATCGTGGCGTGATCGTGCCCCAGGGGCGCGCCCAGGATCGCCGAGGACGCGAGGCTCGCGGTCACTCCGGGCACGATCTCGACGTCGATGCCCTCGGTGCCCTGTTCGAGCGTGGGGGAGGCCATGGCGTAGATCGCCGGGTCGCCCGAGCACACCAGCGCCACGTTGTGACCGCGCCGGGCGAAGTCGATGGCGGTCGCGGTGCGCTCCTCCTCCTTGCCCATCGGGGTGGAGGCGATCGTGGTCCCCGGCCGCAGCAGGTCCTTGACCTGTGCGACATAAGGCCGGTAACCGACAACGACCGACGCCTGCTGGATCGCCCGCTGGGCCCGCGGTGTGGTCAGGTCCCGCGACCCCGGTCCGAGCCCGATGATGGTGAGCTTGCCGCGGGCCGGGATCCGTCCGATCGCGCACGTCGCGGCGGGGGTGCGCTGCTTCTGAACGATCAGCTCTGCGCCGTGGGCGAGGACGGACGCCTCCGCGACGCTCGGCGTGCCCACGGCCAGGGCGGGAGCGGCGGACGGGTTGGGCACCTCGATCCCGGCCAGGACGTCGGCGGGATAGGTGACGAGCGGGACGCCGAGCGCCGCTGCCAGCGCGACCAGGCCGGCTTCGTCAGCTTTCGCGTCGACCGAGGTGATCGCGGCCACCGACGCGATGGCGAGCGCGGCCCCCTCCAGTGTCGTGGTGAGCAGAGCCTCGAGCTCCGCCGCCGGAGTGTCCCGGTTGCAGCCCATCCCCACCACCAGGCTGGGCGGGTTCAGCGTCACGGTCGGAACGGGGTTCCTCCCGTCCGGCCCGCGCACCTCGTCGGTCACCAGGATGCAGCCTTCCGGCCTCGCCTCGCCGACGGACGTGGGGCCGATGATGCTCACGTTCGTGGGCAGCGGCGGCAGGGGCCACAGCCGGCTGCGGACGACCTCCACCGGCCGTCCGTCCAGGATCGCACGGGTGACGCCGGCGACATCGCCCGACCAGTGCCAGCCGAGGGTGTCGAGCGCGGGGATGCCGAGGGCGTCGGTCGCCGTGGTGACGACTGCGGTGGCGCCGATCCCGTCGGCGATCTGCTGGGCCAACGCGTTCGCTCCGCCGCCGTGGCCGCCGACCAACGGGACGACGAACCGACCGGCGTCGTCGATCACCACGACGCCCGGGTCGGACTTCTTCGACCGCAACAGGGGTGCGATGATCCGGGTCGTGGCTCCCAGGGCCAGGTGGCTGATGATCAGGTCGCAGGCCACCCAAGCCTCGGGGAGGCCGGTCACGGCCCCTTCGCCGAAACGAGTGGTGGCGACGCCCAGCACCTGGTCGATCTGGTCGGCGCGGGCCCGGCTGGCCGGGCCGCTGGTGACCTGTCCGATCACGTTCTGACTCCTGTCATGAGGTGATATCCGCCGGCGTCGTCGCTGGTCCAGCGGTAATCGGCGGGAAGGTTGGAGGGCGCCGGGCCGGTGAGCACGATCGCCCGAGGCGCTCCGGGAACGGCGTCCAGGGCGTCGGTGAGCACCACGTCGGGGTGGATGATCCTCGCGCCCGGCTCCGGTGCGGCCAGGGTCACGGCCGCGCCGGACCATCGGGCGAGGGCCGCGACCTCGGCGGCGAGCGGACCGGTGGCGAGGAGCAACTCGCCCGGCTCGGGCAGGAGCCGGACGAAGGCGAGGGCCGCGGCGATGGACGCGACCGGTCGCGTGGCCCGCCCCGGCCCGGCCAGCACACCGGACCACTCGGTGTCCTCGGCGTCGACGTTCCGATCCAGAATGAGCACCACGTTCGGTTCGAGAGGCTTCGCTTCGGCGGCGTCGTCGGCGCCGCCGAAGACCCGAACCCGTTCGTCGCTCTCGCCCAGCCGCTCGGCGAGCACATACCATCGCGAGAGATCGGCCAGGCCGTCGGCGAGTTCGCCGATGCCGTGCTCGGCGGAGGTGAAGACCGCCACCTTCGGGTGGGTCCGGGCCAGATTGAGCGCCGCGGTCAGCGGGCGTCCGTGGACACTGACCACGACGGCGTCGTCCCAGGGCACCCCCACCGCGGCGAAGGCGGTGGCGATGGAGGACGGCGCGGTGACCACCCTGGGGCGCAGTCCGAGCCGCCGCAATGCCCGTACTACTCCGAAGTACAGGGGATCTCCGCTGGCGATCACGACCACGTCGGCGTCCACCGGCAGACCCGAGATCTGCTCCACGGCCGGGCGCAGCGCGCCCAGGCGAATCCGTCGCGCTTCGGGTACGGCCAGGGCGTCGAGGTGGCGCTGGCCGCCCACCACCCAGTCGGCGGCGTCGGCGGCAGTTCGAAGGGCTGCCCCGGGTTCTCCGAGGAGTCCGTGGACGGTGATCAATTCGTCACCACAGCGGTGCCGTCCGAGGGCCGGTACTCGTGCCGAAACCCCGGATGGTAGAGGTGGCTGCGAGTGGTCGATGTTTCGGCCATGGCCGGACCGACCAGCACCACGGTGTGCTTCCAGAGCTTGTGCTCCTTCATCGTGGCCGACAGCTCGTCCAGGCGGCAGCGGACCATGAGTTCGTCCGGCCACGTCACCCGGTACCCGATGATGCACGGGGTGTCGGGCGGGTAGCCGCCGGCCAGCAGTTCGGCCTGCAGCACCTTGTTGCGGGCCGCGGACAGGTACAGCGCCATGGTCACCTTGTGGGCGGCGAACCCGCGGACGGTCTCCCGGTCGGGCATCGGGGTGCGACCGCCCTCCAGCCGGGTGAGGATGAGGGTCTGGGAGACCTCGGGGATCGTGATCTCGACTCCCATCCGGGCAGCGGCCGCGGAGAACGCGGACACACCCGGAATCGTCTTGTGGGGGATGCCGATCGCCTCCAGGATGCGACGCTGCTCGGCGGTGGCGCCGTAGATGGAGGGGTCGCCGGTGTGCACCCGGGCCACGAGAAGGCCCTCCTCGAAGGCTCGTTGGTACAGCGGCGTGATGTCCTCCAGCGACTCCGAAGCCGAGTCGATCACCACGGCACCCGGCTTGGTGTTCGCCACGATCGCGGCATCGACCAGGCTGGACGCCCAGATCACGATGTCGGCGGACGCGATCACCTGGGCGCCGCGCACAGTGATCAGGTCGGCTGCCCCCGGACCAGCGCCGACGAAGACCACCTCACCGCCGGTCACAGTCGGCCTCCGGTCTCGCCCCGCACCGGCGCCACGAGCACGGTGGAGAAGTAGGGCGCCTGGTCGGCGTCGACCGCTGAGAGGGCGGTGATCCGCTGCCCGGCGAGCCCGACGTCAACCCCCAGCACCCCGTCCCGGCCTCGGCTGCGCACCAGCTCCAGCAGCGGGAGGAGGTGCCGTCCCCCCTTGTAGGCGACGACGGTGTCGGAGTTGTCCAGGGCGGCCGCGACGGCGTCCATCCCGGCCGTGACCGGCACGAGGGTCAGACTCTCCTGTCCTTCGACCAGGGGGGTCAGGCTGGCGGCGGCGAGCGCCTGCATGGCGGTGATGCCGGGAACGACCGACACTCGCACGCCCGGCACCGCGGCCTGTACGGAGGCGGCGAGGTAGGAGAAGGTCGAGTACACACTCGGGTCGCCCACCGTCGCGAAGGCGACCGTGGTGGCGCCTTCGGCGAAGGCCTGCTCCGCGGCGCGGGCGGACGCCTCCCACGACTGTCGCCGCTTCGTCCCGACGCCCCGGCGTTGCGCCATGCTGAACGGCACCCGGCGCACCTTGTCGGTGGCCGTCGGACACACCGCCAGCACCAAGGACTCGGCCCGGCCGGCGTCGTCCCCGCTGGTCTCGGTGGTCGGAACCAGGATCACATCGGCCGCCTCGAACGCAGCCACAGCTTTGAGGGTGACGAGCTCAGGGTCGCCGGGGCCCACACCCACCCCGATCAGGGTGGGCGTCACGACGGCAGTCGAGGTCAAAAGGAGCCTCCTCAGGTATCCGCGCCCGATGTCTTTCTTGCTCGGCTGCGAAGGCGAGTTCCTGGCTCCCGGATGTCCGGTCACAGTGGCGGGACCGCCCCGGAATCGCCTTGTCAGTGGCTCACCGGAGTTCCTCGGCACAACGCAAGCGGGTTCAGTCTGGCACACTCTCCATGCACGGATGACCAGGAGCGGAAGGTTGATCCATGGCGTTGCCTGGGCGGGTCCTCGCGGCCGGGCTGGCCCTCGGCTGGCTGGCCGATCAAGCCCTCGGTGACCCACGACGATTTCACCCCGTGGCCGGGTTCGGACACCTCGCCCTACGGCTGGAGGCGGCCTGGTTCTCCGACTCCAAAGCTCGGGGGGTGGCGCACGAGGTAGTTCTGGTGGGCGGCGCGCTCGGCGCGGGACTGTTGGCCGAGCGCGCGATCCGCTCTCACCCGGTGTTGGCCATGGTGGGTACGGCCGCCGCCACCTGGGCGGTCCTGGGCGGACGGTCGCTGGCCCGGGAAGCCGAAGCGATCGCCGGACACCTGGACGCGGGGGACCTGCCTGCCGCCCGGCAGCGGGTGCGGAACCTGGTCAGCCGCGACCCCGAGCCGCTCGACGCGGACGGCGTGGCCCGCGCCACGCTGGAATCCGTGGCCGAGAACACCTGCGACGCGGTCGTGGCGCCCCTGATCTGGGGTGCCGCCGCCGGCGTCCCAGGCCTCCTGGCCTACCGGGCGATCAACACCCTGGACGCGATGGTGGGGTACCGCAACGAGCGTTACCGCAACTTCGGCTGGGCAGCGGCCAGGATGGACGACGTCGCCAACTGGGTGCCCGCGCGAATCGCCGGCGGTTTGGCCATCGCCGCCGCGCCGCTGGTGAACGGCTCCGCCGCGCAGGCTCGCCGCGCGGTTCGAGAGCAGTCGGGCCGGCATCCCAGCCCCAATGGCGGCGTGGTGGAGGCGGCGTTCGCCGGGGCGCTCGGGGTACGACTGGGGGGCCGCAACACCTACGGCGGCCTCGAGGAGGATCGCGGCGTGCTGGGCTACGGCGAGCCGCCGGTCGCTGCCGACCTGCATCGCGGGAACCGGCTCGCACTGTTCGTCTCGGCCGGTTCGGCGATCATGGCCGCCGCGTTGGCGTGGAGATTCCACCGATGAGCGTGCTGCTGCTCGGAGGCACCGCCGAGGCGCGACGACTGGCCGACGCGCTCCTGGCGTCCGGCATCGCTGCGGTCACGTCGCTGGCCGGCGATGTCGCCGACCCGAGACTGCCGGCTGGCGACACCCGGATCGGCGGTTTCGGCGGAGTTCCCGGCCTGGTCGCCTACCTTCGTGAGCATCGGGTGGACGCGGTGGTGGACGCCACCCACCCGTTCGCGGCGCAGATCACGGCCAACGCAGCTGCGGCGTGTGCGGCCGCGAGCGTTCGGCTGCTGCGGTTGTCCCGGCCTGGGTGGGGGACCCGTCCGGACGCGCCGACCTGGCACTGGGTGGACTCGCTCGGCTCGGCCCGTGCGCTCGCACCCAGCCTGGGGGAGCGGGTGTTCCTGGCCACCGGCCGGCAGAGCCTCTCCGAGTTCGCGCACTGGACCGATCGGTACGTGCTGGCCCGCGTGGTCGACCCGCCCGCCTCCCAGGTGCCCGCGTCCTGGGAGGTGGTGGCGGCGCGCGGTCCGTTCTCCCTGGCCGACGAGCGCGACCTGATGCGCAGCCGCGCGATCGACGTCCTGGTCACCAAGGATTCCGGTGGCCCCACCGACGCCAAGCTGGACGCCGCAGCGGAGCTCGGGGTGGCGGTCGTGGTCGTCCGGCGTCCGGCGGTGCCGGCGGGAGTCGAGGTGGTGGCCTCGGTGCAGGAGGCGCTGAACTGGCTTAGCCGGGCGGACGTCCCTGGGTTGTCGGGGCGCTGATCGGCCACGCTGGCGCGTCCGATCCGGGGCGATTCAGCGATCGTCAGGCGGTGATCGACGCGGTGTGTTAGTAAGGAATCCACGTGCAACGCCGCACGGCCACGAGAGAGGTGTGCTCACACAGTGGAGACCTACCAGCAGTTCATCAACGGTGCCCTGGTCGACTCGCATTCGACCGACTGGATCGAGGTCGAGAACCCCTACACCAACGAGATCATCGCCCGCGCGCCGAAGGGCGACGCCGACGACGCCGACCTAGCTGTCGCCGCCGCGAAGGCAGCCCAGCCGGAATGGGCCCGACGCGCACCCGTGGCCCGGGGCGCCTACCTCAAACAGTTCGCGGAGCTGATCCGGTCGAACAGGGTGGAGTTGGCCCGGACGCTGGCGAAGGAACAGGCGAAGATCCTGCCCCTGGCCCAGGTGGAGATCGACGTCACCGCCGAGTACTTCGACTACTACGCCGGGTGGGCCCGGATCTACGAGGGCGAGATCATCAACTCCGATGATCCCCGGGAGAACATCCTGCTGTTCCAGAAGCCGATCGGGGTCGTCGCCGGCATCTGTCCGTGGAACTTCCCCTTCTTCGTGATGGCCCGCAAGGTGGCCCCCTCGCTGCTGGCGGGTTGCACGACGGTGCTGAAGCCGTCGAGCAACACTCCGATGACCACGTTCGAGTTCGCCCGGCTGGTGTCGACGCTCGATCTGCCCCCGGGCGTGCTCAACTTCGTCTCCGGCGCCGGCAGCAGCCTCGGCGACGCCCTGGTCAAACACCCCGACGTGGACATGGTGTCGCTCACCGGTTCGGTGGAGGCCGGGCAGGAGATCCTGCGCGCCGCCGCGGACAAGGTGATGAAGACCTCGCTGGAGCTCGGCGGGAAGGCGCCCGCGATCGTCTTCCCCGACGCCGATCTCGACTTGGCGGTCAAGGGCGTCACCGACTCCCGGCTGATCTACTCCGGGCAGGTCTGCAACTGCTGCGAGCGGGTCTACGTCCACTCCGAGATCTATGACGAGTTTGTGGCCAAGCTGACGGCCGCCTTCAAGGCCGCCGAGTTCGGCGATCCGATGGCCGACCCGGCGCCCGCTTACAGCTCGCAGATCGACGCAGGACAGCTGGCCAAGATCGACCAGATGGTGCAGCGCGCGGTCGCTGCCGGCGCCGAGGTGGCCACCGGCGGCACGCCGGCAGACCGGGGCACCGGCTACTTCTACCCGCCGACCTTGCTCCTCGGGGCCACGCAGGAGTCCGAGATCGTGCAGAAGGAAGTGTTCGGGCCCGTCCTGCCGGTCGTCCGCTGGGACGACTACGACCAGGTGATGGCCGACGCCAATGACGTCGAATACGGTCTGACGTCCTCGGTGTTCACCACGAACATCAACACGGTGATGCAGGCCATCAAGGACCTCAACTTCGGTGAGACCTACGTCAACCGCGAGCACTTCGAGGGCATCCAGGGCTTCCACGCCGGCTGGCGCAAGTCCGGAATCGGAGGCGCCGACGGCAAGCACGGGCTGTACGAGTACCTGCAGTCCCAGGTGGTCTACATCCGATACTGAGCATCTACTCGCGTCCGGGCGGCACGGCGTCGCCCGGACGGGGTCGTGCTCTTCATCACCCCACCGTGGCCATCTGAACCACGCATTCCTTGGTGGCAGGGGCTTGATGCCAGGAGCCGGACAGCAGGGGGCCCGCCCTGGGTTGGCTCAGGAGCCAGTGCCGCTCCCGCGGTGGTGATCGCTTCGAACGGCTCGACCAAGGGACCATCGGGGGACCTCAGGAACGCACCCGGTGAACCCGATCGTTCTGGATCGCAGTTGGTGTGAAGCCACGCGCGGTGCACCTCACGGGGTGGTGGAGCGACGTTGGCGCGGCGTCCGCCCGGAGGGAGGCCTCAGGCGAGCGGGAACACCAACTTGGTGACCTGCGGGTCAGCGTCAGGTTCTGACTCGTAGAACTCGAACATGCTGTCGCTCAGTTCGGTCGGGTTCGCCTCGAGCCAGCCGGGGAGGGTGTCGTAGCTGGCGTGCAGCTGATCGTAGGGGCCTACGTGGGTGCCGATCAGGGCAGGGGTCGCCGGATGTTCGGTCACGACGACGCCAGGCACATCGGCCGCCGTCGGGATGCCGAACCCGATCTCGACGTCCACGAACTCACTCGGCATGCCGAAGTAGCGGGCGTAGGCGGGGGCGGACGCGACCACTCCCGCTGCGCCGAGACTGGCGGCGACCTCCCCGAAGGTCGTTCCGAATTCCGCGGAGATGTTCTCCATCGCAAGCACCTTGCGGACACCCGCGGACACCCAGGGGGCCAGGGTCTCGAGGTGCCAGTTCACATCGGTCATGTGTGCCTCCTCCTCATCGCCTTCAGGCTATTCCTTGCCTGGGACGGGTGCGCCGCGTTCGCCATCACCGTCCGCGCCGAAAGCGCCGCGTACGCCAGCGCGCACCGAGACCAGGGCAGAGACGAAACGATCAGTGAGGTCGGGCGCGGGTACTTTGACCCGGATCCAGGTGGGCCCCAGCCCTGGGAACGACTCGCCACGACGGACGGCGAAGCCGGCCTCGGCCAGCGCGGCGCGTATGGACGCCGGTCCGCAGCCGGAGGTGTCGATGAGGACGAAGGGGGCACGGCTCGGCACAGTGGGGAAGCCAGCCCCGGCGAGCATCCCGGCCAAGTACTCCCGATGCCGATCCACCTCCACGTAGTGGTCGGCGGCCTGCGCCAGCGCCGCGGCAGAACTGGTAACGACCATCGCCGCGATCGCCGGAGCCGACACCGGCCAGGGGGGCTGCGCTCGGGCAAGTCGGGCCACGAGGAGTGGATCGCCCACCACGTACCCGACCCGCAGGCCGGCCAGCCCCCACGTCTTGGACAACGACCTCACGACGAGCCGATTCGGCATCGTCGGGCAGATCAGCGACTCATGCTCGTCGGTGGAGTCCATGAACGCCTCATCGACGACCAGCAGTCTCCCGCGCGACACCTCAAGCAGATCGTCGCGACGATGGAGCCACCCCGTCGGATTGGTGGGATTGCCGACGAACACTGCGTCCGCCCAGGCGGGAAGATCGGTCAGCGGCGGCGCACCCAATGCGGTCGTCACCGGCAGCAGCCACCGCTGCACGGCGGCTCCCACCGCTCGGAGCGCGGCCTCGGGCTCGGTGAACTGCGGATGCACCACCAGCGGGTGGCGGATCGGCGAACCGCTGCCACACAGCGTCCGGGCGATGAGGGCGAAGGCCTCGGCGCCGCCGGCTGTCGGCAACACCATCTCCGGGGGCACTCCGTGGGCCTCGGCGATCGCCACCCGTGCCTCGGTCGCGTCGGGGTAGGCGGCCAGCCCCGCGATCGTCCGCTGCACCTCGTCGGCGAGCCACGCCGGCGGACCCGGCTGGATGTTGACGGCCAGATCGACGAGCCCAGGGGCGATGTCCCGGTCGCCATGGTGATCGAGGTCGATGCCGTCGACGCGGGTACCGCTCGCGGCGGACGGCGCGGCGGTCCTTCGTGCCGGCCGGGGCCGCCCACCAGGCCGCTGCTGGTCCCCGGCCACGAATCGCGCCGCGGCGTCAGCAAAGCGTTGCGCACAATCGGGGCGTCCCGCCCAGTGCAGGTGCAGGTAGGAGGTGTGAAGGGTGGGTTCGCCCACGCCCGCGGGGTCTGCCGAGAAGCCTTCATCGTGGCCAAGCCAGCTCCATGCGGGGGCTGCGCCGGAGGCCGGCGTGGTGAGGGTGCGGTGGAACTCGTGCCCGGACACGGTCGTCCCGCGAGCGGCCAGCAGCGTGTCGGCGGGCGCGGTCGCCGACCGGTAGCCGAGGCTCAGCCGTGGCGTCATCCGCGCGGTCGCGGGAATCGCCCCCACCATCGGGTGGCCGTCGAGGTGCTCGCCCAGGTACAGCTGACCCGCGCACTCGGCCACGGTGGGGAGCCCGGACGCGATTCCGGCGGCGATCGCCCCGCGCAGGGAAGCGTTCCGGCTCAGTTCGACCGCATGGATCTCGGGGAAGCCACCCCCGATGTACAACCCTGCCAGACCGGCGGGCAACCCTTCGTCCACCAGCGGATCGATCTCGACGACCTGGCAGCCGGCCGCTCGCAGCAACTCCTCGGTCTCGGCGTAGCGGAAAGTGAACGCACGCCCGGCCATCAGGCCGATCAACGGACGTCCCGAGACGGGCGTGACGACGGTCGTCGGGTTCCAGGGGGCCGCGCTCAGGTCGGCAGCGCTGCGTGCGAGCGAGAGCACGGCGTCCAGATCGACGAACTCGGCGATGTGGGCCGACAGAGCCTCGACGGTTGCCGCCGACTCGCGACGCTCGGTCGCCGGCACCAGGCCGAGGTGCCGGGAAGGCGCGGCGATGTCGGCGTTGCGGGGCACCATTCCGAGCACGGGCAATCCCGCCGCGGCGAACACCGCGGCCAGCTCGGATCCGTGCCGGGGGCTCGAGACCCGGTTCACCACGACCCCTGCGATCCCAGGACCGCGTTCGCTCGCGGTGCCGGACGCTCCGAAGCCTCGCAGTCCCAGCGCGGCTGCGGCCGCCGTCCGGGAGGAGCCGGCAGCGTCCACCACCAGCAGGATCGGGGCATCGATCAGCGTGGCGACGTGGGCCGTCGAGCCGAACCCGTCGCGTCCGAGCTGGCCGTCGAACAGGCCCATCACGCCTTCGATGATGGCCACGTCGGCAGCCCGGTCCGTCGAAGCCGGGCCCGGGGAGTCAAGGACGGGCCGGACGCTCGGGTTCTCGAGGGTCCCGCCCGGTCCTCGGCGGGGGACGGGCGGCGTGGCGGGGGGAGGTGCTGTGCCGGCGGGAGTTGCTGTGCCGGCGGGAGGCGAGGGCATCGACGAGCGTGGCGGGGCCACCTGGGGAGTGGCCCGCGAGGGAGCCCCGGCGCCGTGGAGCAGCAGGCCGGGAATGAGGTCCGGCGAGGTGAGGACGGCGTCGAGGTTGCGGCCCGGGCGTCCGGTGGCGAGCGCGTGGTAGCCGGGGTCGATGAAGTCGGGGCCGACCTTGAACCCAGCCACGTCGTGACCGGCGGCCCGAAGGGCGCCCATCAGGCCGGTGGCGAGGGTCGTCTTACCCGCCGAGGACGCGGCGGCGGCGATCACCAGGCGCGGCAGGCTCACCATTCGATGCCCGCCTGGCCCTTCTGGCCGCTGTCGAAGGGATGCTTGATCTTCGCCATCTCGGTCACGGTGGTCGCGATCTCAAGCACCTCGGGCGGCGCCCCGCGTCCGGTGATGACCACGTGCTGGGTGCCGGGACGATCGCGAAGCGCCGCCACGACGTCGGCGATCTCCAGCCAGCCCCACGTCAGCGGATATGTGAACTCGTCCAGTACGTAGAGGTCATGGCGTTGTTCGGTGAAGCGAAGCTTCACCTCGTCCCAGGCTTCGCGAGCGGCGTCGGCCTGGTCGGGCTCGGCGTCCGGTTTGCGCACCCAACGGCGTCCCGATCCGGTCGCGAACCACTCCACCGGGCCACCGAGGCCGGTGCGCTCGTGCGCAGCCGCGAGGGTCTCCAGGGCGATCCGCTCGCCGGTGATCCACTGGCCCGACTTGATGAACTGGAACACCCCGATCGACCAGCCCTGATGCCAGCCTCGCAACGCCAGTCCGAGGGCGGCGGTGGTCTTGCCCTTGCCGTCGCCGGTGTTCACGATCAGCGCCGGACGCAGCCGCCGCTCCTTGGTGGTCAACCCGTCCGCGGGCGTGGCTGCAGGCGTTCCTTCGGGCATGGTGCTGATTCTGCCCTACCGGTACGGTTCCTCCTTTCGCCGCCCGCCCCCTTTCGCTCCGCTGCGCCCACCGGCCCGCCCAGCCCGTCCCCGCGCGCTCCGTCCGCTGCGCCGACCGGCCCGCCCAGCCCGTCCCCGCGCGCTCCGTCCGCTGAGCCGACCGGCCCGCCCAGCCCGTCCCCGCGCGCTCCGCCCGCTGAGCCGACCGGCCCGCCCAGCCCGTCCCCGCGCGCTCCGCCGGCTGAGCGCCCTGATCCCTCCGCGTCGAGCCCCCTCGTTCTGGTCGAGCCCCTGTGCTCGAGCGCAGGGGTTCGACGGAAGCGGAGGGGTTCGGTGTGGAAGGGGCCGGGAGCGGAGGGGTTCGGTGTGGAAGGGGCCGGAGCGGAGGGGTTCGGTGTGGAGGGGGCCGGAGCGGAGGGGTTCGGCGTGGAAGGGGCCGGGAGCGCGGGATGGGCCAGGTGCTGCAGGGCACTGGAGAGGCCGGCAACTCCAGCGGAGTCTCACGGTTGGCTCGGGCACCGATCTGGAGCCTCACGGTTGGCTCGGGTACCGATCTGAAGCCTCACGGTTGGCTCGGGCACCGAGACGCGCCTATCCTTTCCGCCATGCGTAGCGACCGAAGGTGTGGCCCGTGGCCGGGCCCGCGCTGTGGCTGCTGTCGGTGTTGTCGCTGACCGACGCCGACCTCGCGTCCGCGTTCTGCCCTCCGCCGTCCGGCCCGACTACCTCTCGCTCGTCCCTGACCGATTCCGGAAGTGACCTCATGCATCGTTCACACTCCCGTCTTCCGCTGCGGATCGCGGCAGCGCTCACCAGCGCCGTCCTGGTGCTCGCCGCCTGCGCAGCGACCCCGCCCGCCGGTCCGACCGCCGGCCCAGGAGCGACGGCCACGCCGGTCAGGGGCGGCACGATCACCTTCGGCCGCGCGGCGGCAACCACGTCGTTCGACCTGAACAACGAGATCACCGCCAACAACGCGTTCGCGATCGACAAGGTGTTCGAACCGCTGGTCTCCTTCGACACCAGCGGCACGATCATCGGTTGGCTGGCCGAGAAATGGGCCGTCAGCGAGGACCTGTTGACCTACACCTTCACCCTGCGCGACGGCCTGCACTTCTCCGACGGCACCGCGGTGACAGCCAAGGACGCCAAGTTCTCCCTCGAGCGTCACCTCATGGTCAAAGGTCCGTTACCGCTGGAGGCGCCGATCAGCAGCATCACCGCCACCGACGACCGGACGCTGACCATCGCGCTGAAGAACCCCTACACGCCCTTCCTGTCGGAACTGTCGGGTTTCTCCAACGGCATCTTCCCCGCGAACTTCGGCGGCCGGACGGAGAAGGACTTCTTCGCCACGCCGATCGGTACCGGGCCGTGGGTGGTCGAGTCATGGGATCCCAGCGGCGACACCACCTTCACCGCCAACTCCCATTATTGGCAGGCCGGTAAACCCTATGCTGACAAGCTGGTTTACACGGTCGTGGCCGATGACAACCAGCGCATCCAACAGCTCCAGGCAGGTCAGCTGTCCGGCATCGAGGACGTGGCGCCGGCCACGATCGAGCAGCTGAGCACCAACCCGGAACTCACGGTCTCCGAGCTCGGCTCCTGGGAGGTCGAGCAGGTCTTCTTCAACACCCAGAACGCGCACTTCTCCGACCGCGCCGTGCGCCGGGCGATCGCGTACGCCCTCGATCGGGACGGCATCACCAGGGCAACCACCTTCGGCGCTGCCCAGACGGTGCGGACGTTGATCCCGCCGACCATCCAGTACTCAGCCGACGTCACAGCCCTGGACAACGATCTGACCGCGGCGAAAGCCGAACTGGCCGGATCCAAGTACCCGGACGGGTTCGCCGCCACCCTGCTGATCGCGTCCGGCAACTCGGCCCGGGCCCAGGAGGCGCAGATCATTCAGGAAGCGCTCAAGCCGCTCGGCATCACGGTGAAGATCGAAGCCATCGAACTCAACGCCTTCCGCGAGCGGTTCAAGGCGTTCAACTACGACTTCATGCTGAACTCGGGCCAGAGCGACGCCCCCGACCCCAACGGGCTGATCACGTTCCAGGCCGATCCGGACGGTTTCAGCAACTCGTTCTGGACTCACTACACCAATCCGTCGGTGACGACGCTGATGCGGGCCGGTCGGGTGACCGCGGCCGGGGACGAGCGCGCCAGGATCTACGCCGACATCCAACAGATCCTCGCCGACGACGTTCCCTACATCCCGCTGTACAACACCAAGAACGTGGTGGCCTCCCAGGCGTCCGTTCACGGCCTCACCCCGCGGATCAACGGCAGCGTCCTGTTCCAGGACGTCTGGCTGCAGCAGTAGGACGGCGGCCGGCGAGGGGCGACAATCTGCTCATGCGCTGGTTCGGACGCTCCCTGCTGGCCGCCATCCCGGTGGCGGCGGGCGTCGTGGTCTGCGTGTTCCTGCTGCTGCGGATCGTCCCCGGTGACCCGGCGCAGATGATCCTCGGCGATCAGGCCACCACGGCGTCCATCGAGGCGCTGCGGGCACGGCTCGGGCTCGAAGCGCCGATCGGCCAGCAACTCCTGGCCTACCTCGCGGGCGTGTTCACCCGGGCCGACATCGGGACGTCCCTGGTCACCGACCAGCCGGTGCTCGGCCTGATCGGGACGCGGGCGCCGCTGACAGCGCTGCTGGTGGCGCTGGCGGTGGGATTCACCGTGCTGATCGCCGTTCCCCTCGCCGTGCTCGCCGCCACCGGGAAGGACGGCCCACTGGACCACATCGTGCGCGTGTTCCCGACCATAGGAATGGCGATGCCTGCTTTCTGGGTGGGGCTGGTGCTGATTCTGGTGTTCGGGGTGGGGTTGCGGTGGTTCCCGGTCGGAGGCATCGGCACCGGCCCGTTCGATCCCCTACGCAGCCTCGTCCTCCCGGCGTTCACGGTTGCGCTGGGCATGTCCCCGCCCCTGATCCGGTCGCTCCGCGAGCAGCTGGTGGAAGTTCTGGACGCCGACTTCGTCGTCATGCTCGAGGCTGCCGGCCTACCGCGCCGCCGGGTGCTGTGGCACGTGCTGCGCAACGCCGCCGCGCCGGCGGTCTCGCTCCTCGGAGTCAACGTCGCCTACCTGCTGGGTGGCACGATCGTGATCGAGAAGGTGTTCGCCCTCAACGGGCTGGGCGCGCTGCTCTTCTCCTCGATCAGCACCCGCGACTTCCCGGTGGTGCAGGGGATCGCCCTGGTCAGCGCGCTCGGCGTGGTGGTGGTCTCGCTGGTCACCGAGCTCATCGTCGCCGCTCTCGACCCGAGAGTCCGGACGGCATGAGCGGGGCGGCGGCGCGGCAGCGCCCGATCGCCCGGTGGTGGCGGCGCGCCCGCAGCACACCGGCCCTGGTCGCCGGTGCACTGGTCCTTGCCGTCGTCGTGCTGGCAGCCACGTTCGCGCCGTGGGTCGCGCCCTACGACCCGACCCTGCAGAACCTCGCCAACCCTCTGGCCGCGCCGTCGGCGTCCCATTGGTTCGGCACCGACCAGCTCGGCCGCGACATCCTCTCCCGGGTGGTGTGGGCGGGCCGAACCGACCTGCGGATCGCGGTCGTGGCCGCGATCACGCCGTTCGTGGTCGGCATTCTCGTCGGTCTGGTCAGCGGTTACGCCGGCGGCCTGCTCGACGCGGTGATCGGACGCGTGGTCGACACGTTCGTCGCGTTCCCGTTCTACGTGCTCATCATCGCGATCGTGTTCGCCGTCGGCGCGGGTGAGGGGGGCATCTACCTCGCCTACGCCCTGGTGGGCTGGATCACGTACGCACGGGTCATTCGCGCGCGGACGCGGGCGCTGTGCCTTCAGGGGTGGGTGGATGCCGCCCGCGGCGGCGGCCTGTCGCACGCCCGCGTCCTCGGCCGGCACCTGCTGCCCAACGTGCTGCCGCAAGCCGTCGTGCTGCTGGCGACCGAGGTGCTGCTGATCATGGTGGCCGTGGTCACGCTGGGCTACCTGGGCCTGGGGGTGCAGCCGCCCACCCCCGACTGGGGCACCATGATCAGCGACGGCCAGCTCTTCCTGGCCACGAAATGGTGGATCCCCAGCCTGCCCGGGCTGGCGGTGGTGATCACCGGAGTGGGACTGTCCCTGGTCGGCGACGGGCTGGCTGACGTGTGGCGGTTGCGATGAGCGAGCGGCGCGCGTCCCTGCCCAGGGGTGGGCTGGAGGTCCGTGGCCTGAGGATCGCGGGCGAGGTCGAGCTGGTGCACGGCGTGGAGGTGTCCCTTGCGCCGGGCGGGGCGCTGGGCATCGTGGGCGAGTCCGGCTCGGGCAAGAGCCTCACGCTGCGCGCGATCCTCGACCTCCTGCCGCGGGGGCTGCGACGGACGGACGGGGAGGTCCGCATCGGCGGACGGGTGGCGATGATCTTCCAGGACCCGTTGACCTTCCTGGATCCGATGACCAGGGTCGGCGACCTGGTCGCCGAGGTCAGCCGTGCCCGCGTGGGTGGCTCGGGCGCAGCAGCCCGAATCCGGGCGCTGGAGCTGTTGGCGTCGGTCCGGCTCCCCGAACCGGGCGTGCTGGCGCGCCGCTATCCCCATCAGCTGTCGGGTGGTCAACGGCAGCGCGCGCTGCTCGCGATCGCCCTGGCCACGGAGCCCGACGTGCTGCTCTGCGACGAGCCTACGACGGCCCTCGACGTGACCGTGCAGTCTGAGGTGCTGTCGTTGCTGGCGGAGTTGCGCGCCTCCCGAGGCCTCTCGCTGCTGTTCGTCAGCCACGACCTGGCCGTGGTCTCGCAGGTGTGCGAGCGGGTGGCCGTGTTCGCGGCCGGCCGGGTCGTGGAGACCGGAGCGACGGCGGAGGTGGTGAACCGGCCCGCACACCCCTACACCAAGGCGTTGGTGGACGCGATCCTGCCCCTGCCCGAACTGGCCGGGCCCGGCCCTTCGCCGTCGGGGGGCAGGAATGCCTGAACCGCGGCTGGAACTGCACGGCGTCTCGGTGGCCTACGGTTCGCGTCCCGTGGTCGCGGAGGTGAGCCTTCGCCTCGCGCCGGGACGGATCCTCGGCCTGGTGGGGGAGTCGGGGTCGGGCAAGACCACGCTGGCCAGGGCGATCGTCGGGCTGGTGCGGCCGGACGCCGGCCGGATCACCCTGGACGGGGTGGAGCTGGGGTCGCGTCGCACCCGGGCCGAGCGGCGGGCGATCCAGCTCGTGCAGCAGGACCCGTTCGCCTCCCTGAACCCTCAACTGAGGGTCGGCGCCGTGATCGACGAGTTGCTCGCCGTGCACCACCTGCACGGCAATCGCGCGGGCCGCAGGGCCCGGGCCGCCGAACTACTGGGTCTGGTGGGGTTGAAACCGGACGCGTTGGAGCGGTATCCGAGGCAGTTCTCGGGCGGCGAGCGGCAGCGGATCGCGATCGCTCGCGCGCTGGCGGTGGAGCCGGCGGTGCTGGTCGCCGATGAGCCCACCAGCTCGCTGGACGTCTCGGTGCAGAAGACCGTGCTGGAGTTGCTGGCCACTCTCGCGTCCTCGATGAACCTCGCCACCCTGCTCATCTCCCACGACCTGTCGGTGATCCATGCGGTCTGCTCCGAGGTGGCCGTGCTGCGGGCGGGCGAGGTGGTCGAGTGGGCGCCCGCCGAGCGGTTCTTCACACACCCCGAACACCCCTACAGCCGAGCGCTGCTGCAGGCCGTGCCCCGAATTCCGAAGGTGGGTCCATGATCGGCGCACGGTCCGGGGACGGGCGGGGGGATCGACACCTGGTGGCCGGGCAGGTGTTCGATGCCAGCGGCGCCTTCCGGCCCGGAACGGTGGCGATCGCCGACGGCGTTTTCACCGCAGCCCGCGTGCCGGGCTCTCGTCCGCTCAACGCAGGGGAGCTCTGGCTGATGCCCGGCTTCGTGGACGCGCACGTGCACCTCGCCTGGCGGGCCTTCAGCGAAGCCGACCGGGAGGGGCTGAGCGTTGCCCAACGGCGAAGCGATGTCGAACTCAACGCGAATCGCACCCTGCGCGCGGGGGTGACGACCGTGCGCGACGCCGGTGGCCTGGACGCCGGGCTCGCGGCGGCCTGCGGCAACCTGCGAGCCGTGCTCAGCCTCGACCTTCTCGGTGCGGCGGACGCGCGCGGCCCGGCTCACCTGCGTGGGCGGGTGCAGCAGTTGGCGGACGCCGGCGCGAGCTGGATCAAGGTGCTGGCCACCGGCGGCGTGGGTGCTGGAGAGCAGGTCCTCGAACCGGTGTTCGACGCCGACGAGTTCGCCGCCATCCTCAGCGCGGCCGACCGCACCGGGCTGCCGGTGATGGTGCACGCGTGGGGCGGAGAGGCGCTCAGCTGGGCGTTGGAGTTGGGCGCGGCGAGCGTCGAACACGCCGTGCTGATCACCGCTACGCAGGCCAGGTCGGCGTCCGCTCAAGGAACGGTGGTGGTGCCGACGATGTGGATCTACCGCGACGTCCTGGCGATGGTCGAGTCAGGTATGCTCCCCCCCACGCTGCGCGCGAACGCCCTGCGGGCGGTGAGGGAGCACCCCGTGGCGCTGCGGCGCTGCCTGGACGCCGGCGTCCGGCTGGCGATGGGCACCGACGCCGGGCTGGATCGCCAGCACGGCAGGAACCTGCACGAGCTCGCTGCCCTGATCGATTCCGGCATGCCGGCCGAGTCGGCGCTGCTGGCCGGCACCGTCGGTGGCGCGCGGCTGCTCGGGCGTCCGGATCTCGGGATGATCGAACCCGGCGCGACCGCGGACCTGGTCTGTTTCGACGGTGACCCGCGGGAGCCGGTCGTGCTTCGGGATCCGGGACGAGTCGTGGCGGTGTACGCGGCGGGCCGGTGGGTGTACCGCCGAGACGAGATCGACCCGCTACCGTCTGGGGCATGACCTTCCGCCAACTCAGCGCCGGGCTGCCCGACCAGGCCTTCGTCACCGACGGGCTGGTCACCAAGCGGGTTCTGCGCGCGTTCGCGCTCGCGGTACTGGCGCCGGGGGCCGGCGAGCGACTCTGGGACCTGGGTGCCGGCACCGGAAGCATCGGTATCGAGTGGTGCCGGTTGCATCCGGCCAACACCGCGGTCGCGGTGGAGCGACATGCTGAGCGAGTGGAGCGGATCCGGGTGAACGCCGCCAGTCTCGGCGTCGCGGGGCAGCTTGAGGTGATCGAGGCGTCGGTGGCCGACGCGATCGCAACGCTGCCCGTCCCGGATGCCGTCTTCGTCGGGGGCGGAGTCGACGAGGTCACGTTGCGCCGATCCTGGGATGTGCTGGCTTCCGGTGGCCGCCTGGTGGTGCACTCGGTGACCGCCGATTCGGACGTCGTCCTGCTGGCGGCGCTGCGCGAATGGGGCGGCGAACTGAACCGGATCGCCGTGGAGACCGCAGAGCCGATCGGCCGGTTCACCGGCTTCAAGCCGGCACGGTCCGTGACCACCTTGGCGACCGTCAAACCCTGAAGCCGCAGCCCTGCGGCCGCCCGCTGCGGCATCGTCCCTCAGTCCGGCGTGCGGGCCGGCGGGGTCACGAACGACCAAATCGGGGGGGAACGGCGTGGCGGCGGGCGAGTCATGCGAGGATTTCAGGTGCCGTCAGTGCTACGGAACCCGGTGCAAATCCGGGATGGTCGGGCCACTGTGACCCAGCGATGGGAAGTCAGACACGTTCACTGACGACGGTTCCTTAGGCCACGTCACCTAGAAAGGGAACTCATGCATATCGCTGAGGGATTCCTACCGGTCGGACATGCCGTCGCATGGTTCGCCGTTGCCACACCATTCGTCGTCCACGGCGCGCGTGCCGTCATCCGGGAATCGAAGGAGCATCCCGAATCCCGCCTCCTGCTGGCGGCCGCCGGGGCGTTCACCTTCGTGCTGTCCTCGATCAAGCTCCCGTCCGTGACGGGAAGCTCGTCCCATCCCACCGGCACCGGCCTCGGCGCCGTCTTGTTCAAACCGCCGGTGATGGCCTTCCTGTCCACGATCGTGCTGCTGTTCCAGGCGCTCTTGCTCGCCCACGGCGGGCTGACGACTCTCGGCGCGAACGTGTTCAGCATGGGCATCGCCGGACCCTGGGTGGGTTACGGGTTCTGGAGGCTGGCGAACCGGCTGAGGTGGAACCGCAATGTCGGAGTCTTCCTCGCTTTGGCCTTCGCCGACCTTTCCACCTACGTCGTCACCTCGATCCAGCTGGGGCTCGCGTTCCCCGACCCCGTGTCGGGGATCGTCGGCTCGGTGGCCAAGTTCATGGGCATCTTCGCCCTCTCGCAGATCCCGCTGGCGATCGCCGAAGGAATCCTGGGAGTGCTGGTCTTCCGCCTGCTGACCGACATCGCCGCGCCGGAGTTGGAGCGGCTCAAGGTGCTGGTTCCCAAGACCGAACTCGTGGAGGCCTGACATGCGGAAGTCGACCGTCAACCTCCTGCTCGTCGCGGCGCTCGTGGTCATCTTCGGCCTCAGCTTCGCCATCGGCGGGTTGTACACCGATCCCGACGAGCGCTTCGCCGGCACCGACTCCTCCGCCACCAGCCAGATCGAGGCGTCCAACCCCGACTACGTCCGGTGGTTCGAGCCCTTCTTCCAGCCCGAGTCCGGAGAGGTCGAATCCGGCCTGTTCGCGTTGCAGGCAGGCCTGGGCGGCACCGTTCTGGGGTTTGCGCTCGGCGCACTGTGGGGCCGCCGCCGGACGCAGGCGCCGGCTCAGGGAGCCACACCCGAACCGACCGCCTGATGGCCTCCGGGTTGGCACTGGACCACGCTGCGTGGTCCAGTCCTTGGCGGCTGCGTTCGGTTCGGGACAAGGGCGTGCTGTCCGGGAGTCTGCTCATCGCAGCCATCTCGCTGCCTCCCTTTCCCGGTGGAGCATCGGTCGCCGCGATCAGCGCAGCCCTGCTCCTGGGGCCGATCGGGGTCGGCGTCGTCCGACTGCTGCGGATCCTGTGGCTGCCGATGGCATCGATCGTGATCGGGGTGGCGACGGTGGCGGTCAGCCTCAGTTGGGACGGCGGACTCAACGCCCAGATCACCGCGCCCGGACTCGCCATGGCTGCGGCGCTCGCCGTCCGGGCTCTCGCGGCCACCCTGGCCATGTTCACGCTGGCCTGCTCGACGCCGATGGTCGACCTCTTCGCCGCGTTGCGCAAGGCCCGGGTGCCGGGTGCGCTGGTGGAGATCGCCGCGCTGGTCTACCGCTTCACCTTCAGCCTCCTCGAGAGTGTGGGCGCCATCCACCACGCACAGGAGGCTCGCCTGGGCTACATCAACCGGAAGGCGGCGATGCGCTCCGCGTCCATGGGGGTGGCGGTGCTGTTCACGCGGACGTGGGATCAGGCCCGGCGCCTGGAGGACGGCCTGGCCGGCCGCGGCTACGAGGACGCGTTGCGCACGCTGGAGCCGGATCGGCTGCGTTCTGGAGTCTTCCTGCTCAGCAGTGTGGCGGTCGTGGCCGCTGTGGTCGGGACCTCCCTGCTGTGGGGGTACTCCACGTGAGCCATCGCAGACTCTCCGCCGTCGAGCTGGAGGTGGCGTTCGGGCGCCGACAGGTGCTGCGTGGCGCCACGCTGGACATCCCGCGCGGCAAGCGGCTGGCGCTCCTGGGTGCCAACGGGTCGGGCAAGACGACGCTACTGCGCACCCTGGCCGGCTCGGTGCGTCCCCATTCCGGCAGCGTGCTCGTGGACGGGATTGACGTCAGCTACTCTCGCGCCGGACTGAAGACCCACCGTCAGGTCGTCCAACTGGTCGCGCAGAACCCGGACGACCAGCTGTTCGCCGCGGACGTCTCCCGCGACGTGTCGTTCGGCCCGATGAACCTCGGTCTTCCCGAGGACGGGGTGCGGCAAAGGGTCGCCCGCGCCTTGGAGGTGCTCTCCATCGAGGATCTGGCCTCGCGCCCGATCCATGAACTCTCGTTCGGGCAGCGCAAGCGGGTCGCGATCGCCGGGGCTCTGGCGATGGAGCCGTGCGTGATCCTGCTCGATGAACCGACCGCCGGCCTGGATCCTCAAGGCGTCGAGGAGATGGTGGCTGCACTGGAGCGTCTCCGGCAGGCGCGCACGACCGTGGTGATCTCCACCCATGACGTGGATTTCGCGTTGTCGTGGGCTGATTCGCTGGCTGTGCTCGTGGACGGAAAGGTGCGCCACGGCGCACCGACGGAGATCCTGTCCGACGTCGGACTCGTGGCTTCCGCCAGACTCCGTCAGCCCCTGGTGCTCCAGGCGCTCGCCGAGCTCGGGCTGCCCGCCGGTGCGGTCACCGACGTGGCCGGCCTCGTGACCACCGTGCGCAGGTACGGGGTCGCCGTGAACGGGTTCCCGGCGGCCCGGCCGATCAGGCCGTCCGGTGTGGACCAGGATGCGCCGGTCCGCCGTTCGTCGTGACCAGTCCGAGCAACCCGTCGAGGTCGACGTGTTCGGTGAGCGCGTCGGCGACGGTGTCCAGCATCTGGGTGCGCCGCTCGGCGAAGCCGGGGCCGTCGGTGGGTCGCCAGGACGACCCGACGGTGGCGGCCAGGTCGCTCAGCCATGCGCGCCGGAACCCGTCGTTCTCGAACGCGCCGTGCCAGATCGTGCCCCAGGTGTTGCCCACCCGGACGCCGTCGAGGAAGGGCTCGCCGCCGGTCGCCTCGACGACCCCGTGGTGAATCTCGTAGCCTTCGACCCAATGGCCCCGCCAGGCCCCTGTGGGCCGTCCGAGCACCTTGTCGACGTTGAACCTGACCCGAGCCGGAAGCAGCCCCAGCCCGGGCTCGGTGCCGCGTCGAGATTCCACCGGATCGTCGAGGGAATCGGTGAGCATCTGGTAGCCGCCGCAGATGCCCAGGATCGGGCCCCCGGCGCGGGCGCGTCGGACGAGCGCGTCCGCGAGGCCGAGTTCGCGCAGCCAGCCCAGGTCGGCGAGGGTCGACCGGCTGCCGGGCAACACCACGAGATCGGCGGAGGTGAGGTCGTCCGGGCTCGCGGTGGCGAAGACGTCCAGCCCCGGCTCGGCGGCCAGCGCGTCCAGGTCGGTGGCGTTGGAGATCCGCGGGAACCGGACCGCCGCCACCCGCAGGTTGCCCGCCCGGCCCGGCAGCCGGGGCCACTTGGCGAACGCGAGCGCGTCCTCGCTGTCGAGCCAGACCTGGGACAGCCACGGCACCACCCCGAAGTTGCGCAACCCCGTGCGTGCGCTGAGTTCGGCGAGGCCGGGGTCGAGTACTGACTGGTCGCCCCGGAACTTGTTGATCAGGTAACCGGCGAGCAGCGCGCGGTCGGCCTCGTCGACGATGGTCGCGTGCCCGAAGATGGACGCCAGGACGCCGCCGCGATCGATGTCGCCGATCAGTACCACCGGCAGACCGAATTCCCTCGCCAGCCCGAAGTTGACGTAGTCGCCGGCGCGCAGGTTGATCTCCGCCGGCGACCCGGCGCCTTCGCACACCACGATGTCGTAACCCGACGCCAATTCCCGGTACGCATGGAAGGCCGCCTCAGCGAGCCGGGTGCGGCCGTTGCTGTACTCGCCCGCCTCCAGCGTCCCACCCGGTTGCCCACGCAACACGATGAACGAGCGCCGATCGGTGGCCGGCTTCAGAAGGACCGGGTTCAGCACGGCGCTCGGCTCGACGCCGGCGGCGATCGCCTGCAGATACTGCGCGCGTCCGATCTCGGACCCGTCGGGGCACACCATCGAGTTGTTGGACATGTTCTGGGCCTTGAACGGCGCCACCGCAATGCCTTGCCGTGCCCACGCGCGGCACAGGCCGGCGACGATGAGCGACTTCCCGGCGTCCGAAGAAGTCCCCGCCATCAACAGTCCAGTCACGGCCCTCATCCTTCCATGCTCGCTCGATCTCGCGGTGGGCCGGGGCGGTCGGGGCGAGGAAGACACGCTTTGATGTCGCGATCTCGCAGCGGGATGGCCCCGCCGGCGCACATCGCCGGCCCGGGGCCCAGCGAGCGTCGAGATCGCGACATCACACGTCAAGCACGGACGCCAGCCGAGCGGCGTAATCCTCGGCCTCGCCGGCGGCGTACCTGGTGCGGGGCCAGAAGAAGCCGCGCAAGCCGTCGCCTTTCGTCCGCGGAACGACGTGCACGTGGAGGTGCGGCACCGATTGACTGACCACGTTGTTGATGGCCACGAAGCTGCCCTCGGCTCCCAGGGCGGGACCCATCGCCGCAGCGATCCGTTGCGCGGCCGCGAACAGGGGTGGGATCAGCTCAGCGGGAAGGTCGGGCAGTGTCTCGACGTGGGCGGTGGGGATCACCAGGACGTGCCCTTTGAACAGCGGCCGGTGGTCGAGGAATGCGACCACCAAGCGGTCGCGCCACACGATCTGAGTCTCCACCTCACCGGCGACGATCTGGCAGAAGAGGTCCGCGGACATGTCGTGATTCTTCCAGGCCCGGCACAGCAGAAGGCCCCCTCGCCGAAGCGAGGGGGCCTTCTTTGGCTTAGATCAGAGCGGGCTGATGTTCGAGGCCTGGGGGCCCTTGGGGCCCTGGGTGATCTCGAACTGAACCTTCTGGTTCTCATCCAAGGTGCGGAACCCCGAAGAGGTGATCGCGCTGTAGTGGGCAAAAACGTCGGGCCCTCCGCCGTCGGGGGCAATGAAACCAAAGCCCTTCTCAGCGTTGAACCACTTCACAGTGCCAGTGGCCATGTGCAGATACTCCTTCTTGATGCGTGCGTTCCGACTCCCGGAACCAACTTGTTGTCCCCGCACGCCCCGAGTGGAGCTTCGCCCGATTCCCGGCTGGGAATGCGAGCCGGTACAGCGACTACCTTGCCTAGCTTAGGGCATGTCACCGGCGGACGGAACCAGAAGCGGTCGTTCGCCGGTGAAGATCGGGTGCCGACGGGGGTCAGCGGACGTTCAACCCGCCGACGAGAACGCAGCGCCGCCGACGGCAGAAGGTGCGGGCCGACGTCAACCCCTCCCCGGTCGGACCGGCGATCGTGAACGTCGTGAAGCCCTCCCCACCGATCCCGATCCCCGCGTAGGACGGTCCGTTCTTGACGAAGATCGTGGTTTGGATGGCCCGGCCCATCCTGGTCAACGCGCTCACGTCCATCGAATGCATGACCGCGGTGTGCCGGAAGCCGTGCTCCGCTCGGATCGCGAGGTCGATGGCGTCATCGACGTTGGCCGCCCGGACGATCGGCAGGATCGGCATCATCAGTTCGGACTGCACGAACGGGTGCTCGAACGGGGTCTCGGCAATGATCAGCTTCGTTCCGGCGGGGGCGGCGATGCCCAGGCCTTGCAGGATCGCGGACGCCGGCTTTCCGACCCACTCGGTGTTGGGCCGCTTGCCGTCCATCACCAGAGCTTGCAGCTTGTCCAGCAGCGCGGCGTCCCTGATCTCGTACGCGCCGTACTTGACCATGTGGAAGCGCAGCAGGTCCACCACGGACGACACCGCGATGCACTCCTTCTCGGCGGTGCACGGCAGGTTGTTGTCGAAACTGGCTCCGGCGATGATGTCGCGCGCGGCCTTCTTCAAATCGGCGGACTGGTCGACCACCACCGGCGGGTTCCCGGCGCCGGCGCCGATCGCCTTCTTGCCCGAGCTCATGACGGCGCGGACGATGCCCGGCCCGCCGGTCGCAACCAGCAGCTTCACGTCCGGGTGGGACATCAGCGCTTCGGTGTTCTCGATGGACGGCTCCGCGACCATGCAGATCAGGTTCGGCGGTGCGCCGGCGGCGGCCAGGGCCCGGTTCAGCGTGCGCACCTGCCAGATCGACAGGTCCTTCGCGCGGGGATGGGGCGAGAAGACGACAGCGTTCCCGGCCGCCAGCATGCCGATCGCGTTGCAGGTGATCGTCTCGGTCGGGTTGGTGGTGGGGGTGATCGCCCCGATCACTCCGAACGGTGAGAACTCCAAGGTGGTCAGACCGTCGTCCCCCGACCAGGCCTCGGTGATCAGATCCTCCACCCCCGGCGTCTGCCGGGCGACGATCTCGTTCTTGACCATCTTGTCCTCGACGCTGCCCATGCCGGTTTGCGCGACGGCCTGCTCGGCCATGTAGCGCACGTTGTCCGGGGCGAGCATCACCTCGCGGATCGCGGCGACGAACCGCTTCCGGGCCGACATGGGGCACCCCAGGTAGGTGCGTTGCGCAGTGGCCGCCGCCGCCACTGCAGAGTCCACGTCGGGGAAGATCCCGTCGGTGACCTCCTTCATGGGCGAGCCTTCCAGCGCGGACGCGACCTTCCGCGCCACCTGGGTGACGACCTGCTCGATCAGCTTCTGGTCAATGGTCATGTCGGGAACTCCGATCGAAGGGCGTGACGTGCGATGTCCATGTCCTCGGCGACGGTGCCCCCGGAGACCCCAATGGCCCCGGCGATGCGTCCGTCGAGAAAGACCGGCATCCCGCCGCCGAAGACGACCACCCGGCCGCCGTTCGTCTGCTCGATGCCGTACAGCGAGCCGCCAGGAACGACCTGGTCGGCCAACGCGTCCGTGGGCAGCTTGAAGGCCGCCGACGTGAACGCCTTGTTCAGGGCGATGTCGATGCTGCCCAGCAGGGAATCCTCCATGCGGTGGAGCAGCATCAGGTTGCCGCCGGCGTCGCTGGCGGCGAAGACGATCGGGACGCCCAGCTCGCTCGCCCGGGCCTCGGCTGCCGCGGCGAGCTGTTTGGCCGTGGCGAGATTCCAGCAGGATACGGCCGGGGAGTGGCCCGAGGTCACCGGCCCGTGGGCGGGCGGAGTGCCGGCCACTGCCGTGAGCGCCTCGGGGTCGGCGGCCAGGGCACGGGTCACCGCGGCGCGGACGAGGTCCTCCACCCGGCTCAGGTCGTACCGGGTCTCGACCACCCGGGCCAGCGCGTACAGCGTGTCCGAGAGGCGGTTGACGTACTTGATCACGTCCGGCCGGACGGGTTCGTGCTCGCCGAGGGTCAGCATCCGCCGCTCGGCGCGACGCACCACCGTCCGGGCCTGGTGGAGGGAGGCGGACGCGGGGTCGCGTCCGGGAATGACGAACTGGCGCTGCGGGCCGGTGAACGCCAGGCAGCGGTCGATGAGGTGTTCGAGCGCCTCGATGTCGGCCCGGCCGATCAGGTTGCCGAGAACGGCGCGGCCCTTCGCGTCGCTGGCCAGCTCGGCGGCCAGCACGAACAGCCGCTGCTGGATGCCCCTCAGCTCCTCGCGCACGTCCGCGTCGGACTGGGCGGCCTTGGCCGCGCCGATCGCCGCATTGGCTTCGTCCACGGTGCCGTAGGCCTCCACGGACGCGCTCTGCTTGGGCACCCGGGACCCACCGAAGAGGCCGGTCTGGCCGGTGTCCCCGGTGCGGGTGTAGACGTTGGGCACTTCTAGTCCTTCTCGATCTCCACGGAGTCGACGATGCCGACGATGGTGGCGTCGATCGGGGCTTCGGACCGGCCGGCCGCGTAGCGCGCCTGGCTGCCCCTGGTGATGATCACGGTTTCGCCCACTCCGGCGCCGACGGTGTCGATGGCGATCTCGGGCAGGCTCACCCAGCCGCCGAACTCGTCGATACGGTGGGTGACGAGAAGCTTGAAGCCGACGAGTCGTTGGTCCTTGCTGGTGGAGACGACCGTGCCCCGCACTCTGGCCAGATACATGTCAGGCTTTCCTTTCGATCCGAATCGAACGACTCCGGGCGGCGTCGATCGCCAGGGCGGTCACCTTGGCGCTCGGCTCGATCCGCAACCGGGAACCGGTGGGCAGCGGGTACACGACGGCGTGGCTGATCAGCGTCCGGGAGCAGTCGATCACACCCGGCGCCGCCGGCGCAGTGCTCGGCGCAGCTGCGGGCGCAGCCGTCCCGGTCAGCGGCCGGCCGAAGTCGGCCCAGGCCTGCAACACGGCGTTGTCAAGGTTCTTCGCCTCGCACAGTCGGACGCCGAAGCTGGCCAGCCGAGACAGGTTCTCCCGCAGTACGAGGGCGAATCCGGGCGGCAGCTGGGGAAACCAGCCACGCTTCTCCTGGCTGTCGGGGCACGCCGCGGTACGAACGGCGACGATCGGACGGTTGGCCATCACGAACTCCTGCAACAGGTTCGTGGCCAGACCGTCAGCCATGCCGTACGCGGCTTTCGCCGCGGTGTTCACCGTCAGGGTGGGAATGATCAACATCTGATGCTCGGCGACCAGCTTGGTGCTGACTTCGGTCATGCCGACCCCCGCGATCAGATCCTGGTCGAGGATCCGGGCGGCGCTCGGGGTCTGCACGTAGTCGAGCTCTACTCCCGCGGCGGCGATCCGGCGAAGGCCGGCCAGCGCGTCCTCGAAGCCCAGCAGAGCGCCGGTGAACAGCACCAGCGCACGCCGCGGCGGCGGGTTCAGGATCTCTTCGATCGTCGCCCGGATGAGTGCGCGCAGTTCGGCGTCGGTCATGGCGTCATCGCAATCCCCAGCGGGGTGACGAACAGCGGCTCGACCGGCCGCACCACCGGGCGTCCCAGCACCTGGGCGAACACCTCCGGGGCGTTCGCGAACGAGCTGGAGCCGCCGACCAGGTAGATCATCGGGGTGTCCAGCCCTCGTAGCGCGTCGGCGGCGATGGTGGCCATCTTCTCCAGGGTGGGCCGGATCACACCGAGAACGTCAGGTTGGCGTTCCTTGCTCTTCTTCATCTCCTCGGCTTCGTCGTACGGCAGCCGGTAGGCGCCGGCGAGGACGAGGGTCATGTGGTGGCCTCCCGTGGCTTCGTCGACGGACGTGATCACCTCGCCGCCGGAGAGCACGGAGACCCCCGTGGTGCCGTGCCCGACGTCGATCACGCAGCCGTCGGTGATGCCGAGGACGCGGGCTGCCGCGACCGGTTCGTCGACGACCTCCGCCACCTCGAGCCCGCAGGCTTCGAGCACGTTGGTGAACACCTTGGTGAAACCGTCGGGGATCGCGGGCGGAATCGCCACGGCCGCTGTGGTGAAACGGTGCTTCAGCCGTGCCTCGAGGTCGTCCTTCAGCCGTCCGACGGCCGTCACCGCACCCCGCCAGTCGACCACGACGCCGTCGCGGACCACGGTGGAGTGCTGCCACGCACCGGCCACCGGCCGGTTCCGCGCGTCCACGACGCTCAGCACGATGTTGGCCGTGCCGAGATCGACGCCCAGCCGCAGGTCGCCGAAGTGCTTTTCGACCCGTCCCTTGCGGACGCAGCGCGAGAACGTGCGAATGGCCTTGTCATAGGCGATCGGCGGAGGCTGGGTGGCGGTCACGATTCAGTCCTTGACGAGAGTGACGACGTCGCCGGTGGCCAGGTCGAGGGCGTTGGCCTCGTCGGTGTCGAGGTGGATCTCGGGCACCCATTCAGGCTTGATCCGGACGATGAAGTTGTCGATCACGCCGCCCCGCTGGCCGTCGACGCGCACCCGGACGAGGTCCTGATCGGCGACGCCCAGGGCTGCGGCGTGGCTCGGCCCGAGGTGTAGGTGCCGGGCGGCGATGATCGCGCCGTGGTCGAGACGGATCCGGCCACGCGGGCCTTCGAGGTCGATGGGGGCCGCGTGGTCCAGGTGGCCGGACTGGGTGATGGGAGCGTCGATGCCGAGCGCGACGCAGTCGGTGCGGCTCAGTTCAACTTGAGACGCAGGACGGCACGGCCCCATCAGGCGCACCTTGGCGAAGCTCGTCCGCGGACCGTGGATGGCCACGACCTGTTCGGCGGCGAACTCGCCCGGTTGGCGCACCGGCCGCAGCACCGTCATCGCGTCCAGACCGAAGAGGGTCATCAGGTCGGGAGCGCTGAGGTGTGCGTGCCGGTTGGAGACCCCGACGACGACCCGGTGAGGGTCGGCGTCGCGGATCTCCCGGAGCACCCGAAGGGTGATCTCCTTGATGAGGGTGGCCGTGCCGTCCATCGGTCAACTCTTCTTCGGCAGCAGTTTCTCCACGTCCGTGTGCGGGCGTGGAATGACGTGGGAGGAGACGACCTCGCCGACGGCCGCGGCAGCAGCCGCTCCGGCAGCGACGGACGCTTGAACGGCACCGACGTCACCGCGAACCATCACGGTGACGAGCCCGGCGCCGACCTTCTCATATCCGACCAGGGCGACATTCGCCGACTTGGTCATGGCGTCGGCCGCCTCGATGGCGCCGACATAGCCCTTGGTCTCAACCAGACCCAGTGCTTCGCTCACTACTCACTCCTAACTGTTGTTGCCTTGGCCCTGGCTGGCCGAGTGCGCTTCGTGGGGGCGTGCTCTCCAGCGATCGGCTCGCCGGTCGCCTCGGGTGGTGCTTCGGGGTCGGGTCCCGACTCGACCGGGGACGGTGTCGGTTCGGTTGGAGCAGGTTCGGTTCCGGGCGGCGGGGTCGGCGGCTCGGCGGGCTGGGTGGCAGTGGTGTCGGCAGGCTCAGCCGCCGGCGGGGGAGTCGGCTCGGCCGGGGCCGTAACGGGCGTGGGTCCCGGCCGGCCGACTGTCACTGGGGTGTAGACGACCGGTGCGATCTGGTCGTTGGGGCGGGCGATCACCGACACCGAGAACACCTTGTTGATCCGGCCGGCGGCGACCTCAGCGGCAGCCATGGCCGCCTTCACGGCGCCGATCTGGCCGACGACCTTCACCGCCACCATTCCCATGCCGTCGGTCGTCTCGTAGCCGATCAACTCGACGTTCGCTGCTTTCAGCGCCACGTCGGCGGCCTCGATGGCGGCCGGCAACCCGACCACCTCGATGGTTCCAAGACTCAGCATTCCGATCTCCTTCACGAACTCGAGGTCCCGGCGTGCACCGGGATGGCGGTGGGGGACGTTGGCGGGATGACGGGAGCCGACGACGCGTGCGCTCGCAGGTCGGTCAGAGGGAGCCGCTTCACGATGCGCGCCGCGGTGGCGCCCAGGGTGCGGTCGGTGGCGGCGTTGTGGTTGAGGACGTGGGCGATATAGGGACGTTCCTGCCGAAGCTTCTCGGTGGTGATCACGACGTAGTCGAGGCTGATCCCCATACCCACCCCGAGCCGCGACGATTCGCTCGCGGTATGGGCCAGGGCGAGCGGGTTCAGTTCGGCGCAGCGATCGACCCGGTACGGCACGCCCTCCTCCTCGATCCCGAGCAGGATCTCCTTCAGTTGCCGGTCGGTGATCGCCTCGTGGGTGCCGATCACGATGCTGGGACGCTCCATCACCAACCCCCGTAGGCGAGCACCAGGCCGGTGGCCACGGCGTTGCGGGGGCCTTCGATGCCGCGGATGTTCGCGCGTCCGGCCACCACCCGGTACTCCGCCAGGGCTCGGGTGACCAGCTGCGGGATCTCGAAGTCCAGCGCCGAGCCGCCGACGAGCACGACGAACTCGATGTCGCGGACGTTCTGCGTGGGGGAGACTGCCCGGAGCGCGCGCAGCGCGTTGGTGACGAACACCCGTTCCTTGGCCCGGATCCGGACCTGCCGGATCAGCTCCAGCGGCTTCCGCACGTCGAGCGGGATCATGCCCTCAGGGTGCAGCACCACCGTGCGGGCGAACACCTGGGGCGGCAGCGGCTCGTCGAAGAACTGGACGGTGCCGTCCTCGTGCCGGATGTGGAACAGGGTCTCGACTCGGGCCAGCGGGTAGCGCTTGACGTTCTCGGCGGTCTCGGTGGTGTCCAGCCCCAGCTCGGACTGGATCATCAGCGTCACCATGTTGCCGGCGCCGGCCAGGTGCACCGAGCGTCCGGTGCCGTCTCGGTGCAGGACGGACGCGTCGGTGGAGCCGGCGCCCATGTCGAGGATGGCGATCGGAGCGGACGAGCCCGGCGTGGTCAGGGCGCCCCTGATCGGCCATGTCCGCCTCGACGCCGCCGACCTGCGACCTCGATGTTGAGCTCGCGGCCCATCTCGTCGGCGATCCGCTGCATCTGCAGCCGGTCGGCCTTCACCATGGCCGCGATCCCGACGGCGGCCTCCATCGAGAACTCGTCGGCGATGCCACCGACGACCTTCTGCGGCACCTCGGTGTCGACGGCCAGCAGGTCGGTGACCTGGATCTCGGAGGGTTGCCGGTCGGTCAGGTTGCCCATGACCACGCGCACCTTCTCCAGCATGCCGCCGACGTTGGTGCCCGGTTCGCCCTTGATGTCGCTGACCTGTCCCGCGGACTGCGCGGCGCGCATGATCTCCTCGGCGCCGCGGTCGACGTTCACCTCCACCGAGTTCACCGCCGCCGATGAATCGCAGGCTGCCGGCGGGAATCCGCCGTTCGTGAACGTCGCCCTTCGGTGTCTTGATCACCACGGCCGAGCGGTTGCCGACCAGCGAGCGGGCCATCGGCACCACCAGCTTGGTGTCGTCGGAACTCAGGCCGAACAGGGTGGCGATGCCGAACGGGTTGCTCAGGGTCTCGATGATCCGGCCGACCTCCGCCACCTCGATGGCGGCCAGCATGCCGATCGGCACCTTCTCGATCAGTGCGACCTCGTCGATGATCGGTATCGGGGTGCCGCAGCCGGTTGTGCACCAGCACGCCGTCGTCGCGCTGCAGGATCGCGCCGGTGATGTCGAGCCGGGCGGCCGCCACGTTGATCGCGGCAGCCACCTGCTCGAAGTCGTGGGTGCGGTCGGCGACGACGATGTACGGCCGGCCCGGCGCGGCTTGGGCCAGATCCTCGATCGGGATCGTGTCGCCCACGCCGATGCCAAGGCCGCCGGGGGTGGCCGGGTTGTGCCCGATCATCGTCGACTCGGTGATGATCGTCTCGGTGATGGTCTCCATGGCCACGTCGCCGATCACCGGCGCGGCCTCGTTGATCCGGATCAGCGTGACCTCTTCGAGGCTGCGCCCGGCCGTTTCGAGCGCCACGGTGAGAGCGTGGAACACGCCCTGGATGTTCGCCGCAGTGCCCTTGATGCCCGGTGGTCGGAATGATCGAGGACGCCAGGAACTCCGGGGTGGCGCCGGCCTGAGCCAGCGCCACCTCGGTGGTCGCGTTACCGATGTCGATCCCTGCGATCAGTCCCATTGCTCTTTCCCTGCGCGGGTGGTGTGAGTTGCCTGAAGGAGCCTCACTCGGCCTTCAGACGGCCCCGCTTCTCGTACACGTCCGCTGCCTCACGGATGAAGGCGGCGTTGATCCTGCACTCGTACTTGCTCTCCAGCTCGTCGGCGATCCCGTACAGCTCGGCCTTGGTCGAGCGGTAGGGACGCAGGGAGTTGTAGACCTCGAGCAGCTTCGTCGTCCGGTACTGCGATCAGCTCTGCTGCCCGGCGCATGTTGCGGGCCAGCGTCTCGCGGTCGACGGACTCGGCGACCTGGGCCTGCATCTCCAGGGTCTGCCGGGGCGATCCGGAAGTCCTCGGCCGTGAGCTCGCCGCTCTTGACCTTGTCGAGGTGAGGTCGACAGAGCCTTGCCGGTGGCCGAGAGCACCTTGTCGGGCATCTTCTCGCCAAGCGGGTAGGAGCTCTTGTCGATCCGGCGCCGCCGGCGGCGGGCGCCGGCTCGTTCTTGGCGAAGGTCACGTTGTCCTTGCCGAGGTTCGCCATCACCTCGGCCATGATCTGTCGAATCAGTTGTTCGGAATCCATGACTTCTCCTACCGGTACTCGACCCGAAGCTGCTGGGTCTTCTTGTTCGCGTCGCACAACTCGCGTTTCCTTGATGTGCAGCAGCGCGGCGATGGCCTGATACTTCGGCCGGGCCATCTGGTCGTTGCGGACCGGGACGGGGTTCGGCGATTCACCCTTGGCGTACTTGGCCGCGTTCTTGCCGATCGCCCGGAACGTCTCCAGGTCGATCAGCGGGGACTGGCTGAACAGCTCCAGGTTGCTCAACGGCGGCAGGTCCTTCTGGTGGATCACCGTCGTGCCGCGGGACTGGATGCCGATGCCGATGCCGGAGCCGGACAGCTTCGCCGCCTCGTGGGCGATGAAGCCGACGTCGGCGGTGCGGAACACCCGGATGAAGCGGTAGCTCAGACCCTCCTCCTCGATGCCGGCGCAGATCTCCTTGAGTACCTGGTCGTGGGGGAGACCGATGATGGTCTCGTGTCTGGCGGCCGCCGAAGGCCGGCGCCAGCGCGATGACCACCTCGCGCGGGTTGGTGCCCCGCTCGGCCGGTCCGGTCTCGGAGATACTCAGCTTGCCGCTGGCACCGGCGAGCGATGGTGCGACCGACGGACCGCCGGCAGGTTGGCCGATGCCGGCGCGCCGGCCCCGACCAGGGCCATCTCCTTCATGACCTCTTCGATGATGCTCTTGAGCGTCTTCTCGATCCATGGTGTTGACCTCAGATGCTTTCGGGGCTGATCGCCTGGCGGATGTTCTGCAGCTGCGCCCACTTCTCGTCGGAGATCTGGTAGCCGGTCTGCGGCCCGCGGTAGTCGTTGGGCTGAGTTGACCGCGCTAGATGACCTCGAAGTCGCGGGTCGAGGATCGCGGACGTGTGCAGGTAGTCACCGGCCACCTTCTGCTTCAGGATGCCGAACACCGCTTCCGCCACGTCCTCGAAGCCGGCCTTGGCCAGCGCCTTGACGATGTCGACACCGGTCAGGCCACGCTTCATCAGGTCTTCGGCCGCCTTCAGGTCCTCCACCACGTTGCGGTCGGGCATGTCCTGGATGCCGCGGGCGTAGGTGGCCGCCTCGACCTCCGCGTCCGTGATCTCGGTGAGGCCGAGTTCGCGGAACAGCGCCTGGATCACCTTGGCCGCCTTGTTGCGGATCGCCACGACATCGGCCTCGAGCGACCGGCACGCAGGCCGCCGTCGATCTTGAGGTCGCGCTGGATGATCACCCAGTCGTCGTAGTCGTCGGCGTCCCAGTTGGAGCCGGCGAACATGTTGTCGTAGTTCGGCGTGGCCGAGTAGCCGGAGCAGATGAAGTCGGTGCCGGGCACGAACTGCATCAGCGACCGGGCGACACGGCGCAGGTCGGAGTGGGTGAAGGTCTGGTCGTTGGACGACGCGCACTCCAGGTCGAGCGCCATCGCGATCAGGTTCTCGGCCAGGATCGCGCGAATACCACCCGGGACGCGCGGCCGGGACGCCGACGCAGGAGACCGAGCCGTTCTGGATGCCCTGGGAGCCGGCCGCCTTGGTGATGTACAGGCAGCGGGCTTCCAGGTACAGCATCGACTTGCCCTCGGCGTAGCCCATCTGCACCTCGGAGCCGGTGCCGGAGGTGAACCGCATCTTCAGGCCGCGGGACGCGTAGCAGGAGGCGAGGAACGCCTTCGACCACGGGGTGTCGTCGCCGTCCATGAACACCGGCTCGGTGCCGTAGACCGAGACCGTTTCGGCGTACGCGGTGAAGCCGCGCATGCCCAGGTTCAGTTCGGTGGCCTCTTCGACCGCGCACTGGGTGAGGATGCCGGGACGGCCGACCTGCGCGCCGACCATGAAGGCGATGGCGTTGAACGGCGCGTACCGGACGATGCCGACCGTCGTCTCCTGCTCGGCGAAGCCGCGCAGGGCGGCCTCGGCGGCATCGGCGGCGATCTGGACCGGGTTGTCCTTCAGGTTGGTGACGTGGCACTGGTTGGCCGGCGTCAGCCGGGCCCGCATCTTGGTGACGGCCATCATCATCTCGAGCACCGTCATCTTGCCGACGACCTCGGTGATCTTCGCCGGCGTCATCGCGGTGGTCAGCGCTGACCACCTCGGCGCGCGGCACGTTGATGTCGCACAGCTTGCGGGCCAGGTCGACCGAATCCATCTTGCATGACCGCTTCGGCGTTGTCCAGCCGGATGCCGTAGTTGGCGATGAAGGTGTCGATCATGTCGAACTCGGCGCGCTGCTTGCCGTCCAGCTCGACGACCACGCCGTTCTCGACTCGGATCGACGGCTTGGGATCGTTGGGGCTGTTCATCGCGATCAGCCCGACCTCCGGCCATTCGGTGACGAACCCGTCCTGGTTGACGGGGCGTGCGTCGAGCGCCTCGAAACGCTTGCTCTTCACTTAGTGCCTCGACTCAGATGTAGGGCGTGGTGGACGGACTCCGGGTAGGCACCCATGGCGCCGAGCAGCGCACGGCCGACCTCGCGGGCAGCGATGATGGCCTGGCGCACCGCGCCGGAATCGCCGCTGAAGAACGAGATGACCTCGTTGGAGTAGCTGGTGCCGGATGCCGGGCTGGAGTAGCCGATGACGTCGATGGTGGAGGCCTTGACCGCGGTGTCGGCCAGAACCACGCCGATCGCTGCCGGGGCGCCGACGGTGATGCCGAAGCGACTTGCCCAGCGGAGCGCCGAAGGCCTTGTTGAGGGCGTAGGAGGCGCGAGCGGTGTACTGGAACTCCAGGTGACCGGCGTCGTTGGCGTAGACGTCACCGAAGGTCCGGTCGATCTCACTCAGCGTGACCTCGACAGCTCGGCGGGCGTCGGAGACGTCCTCCGAGCCGAAGATGATCAACGAGCCGTGGCCGGCACCACCCTTGGTGTCGCGGGGCAGTTCGATGGTCACGATCTCGGTGTTGGTGGCCTTGACGGCCTCGTCGGCGGCGAAGATGTGCGGGCCCGCGCCGGTGCGGGCACCGACGATGCCGATCGACTTGTACTTGGGGTCGATCTTCATCAGCGCGTGGACCTGCGGATCGACGTTGGCGATCACCAGTCCGATCGTGTCGCCGATCGGGTTGCAGCCGACGAACTCGGTGTTGGCCGGACGCGAGCCCGCAGGCGGCGCGGAAGCGGCGGCTGGAGCTTCCAGCTTCTTCATGACCGCGGCCATGACCTGGTTCATCAATTCATCGTTTGCCATGTCAGTTCACCCTCACTGGGCCTGCGGAAGGATCTTCTCCACGTCCGTGTGCGGACGCGGGATGACATGGACGGAGACCAGTTCGCCCACGTTCTGGGCAGCGACCGCGCCGGCGTCGGTGGCGGCCTTGACCGCGCCGACGTCGCCACGGACGAGGATCGTCACCAGGCCGGAACCGACCCGCTGACTTCCGATGAGCACGACGTTGGCGGACTTCACCATGGCGTCGGCGGCCTCGACAGCGGCGACGAATCCCTTCGTCTCCACCATCCCGAGAGCTTCTTGCATTGACCTACTCCTCGCATCAGACGACGGGTTGTGCTGCCATCGACAACTCGGGCGCCGATGGCCATTGCAGATGCCAGCCTAAGCTCTGGACGCGTGCAGAAAAGCGGGAACGCCGCGCATTTAATCGGCCGAAATCAAGTGAGGACAAACCAATTTGTGCACCCCGGATCACCAAAATGTGTCCATCGGCCACGCCCGTGACAAATACGGTTGACAAGGCCGTCGCCGGCGAAGAACGATGAGTTCTACGCCTGCCGTCCGGGGTCGAGGCGTCCGCGGGGTTGCCACCCTTCACGGCGGTCGCGGCCGGCGGCGGCAGGCGTCCGAGACCGGACTGGCCCAAGACCCGCCGAGGAGGTGGAGTGGACATCGAAGCGCCCAAGGAACGCATCATCCAGGAGTTCGTTCCGGGGAAGCAGGTCACTCTCGCCCACGTCATCGCCAACCCCGATCCGCGGCTCTACGCGAAGCTCGGCCTGTCGGTCACCAGCGGTGCCCTCGGGGTGCTCACGATCACGCCCAGCGAGGCGGCGATCATTGCCGCCGACGCAGCGACCAAGGCGTCGGGGGCGGAGATCGGGTTCGTGGATCGTTTCTCCGGTTCGCTCCTGCTGATCGGGACCCTCTCCGAGGTGGAGGCGGCCATTCGGGACATCGTCGAGACCCTGTCGCGCGTGCTCGGCTTCGCGATCGCGAAGATCACCCGCACGTGAGGCTGATGCTGCTGGGTGCGATCGGCTCCGGCAAGACGACCTTTCGACAGCAGCTGGCCCGGACCGAACAGATCTACGAGAAGACCCAGACCGTGTACACCTCAGGCGGCGTCCTGGACACCCCGGGTGAGTATCTGGAGCACGGGATGTTCAATCGGGCGCTGCTGTTGACCAGCTATGACGCCGACCTCGTGCTGATGTTCCAGTCGGCGACCGCGGAAGAGGCGAAGCTCCCGCCGGGATTCGCGACGTACTTCCCCAAGCCCGTGCTGGGGATCGTCAGCAAGACCGACCTGGCGAGCCGGGCCGACGTCGACCGCGCCAGGATGTTCCTGGAACTCGCCAGCGCCCCACGAATCTTCGAGGTCAGTTCGGTGACCGGTGCCGGCTTCGCCGAACTGCTGCCGCTGATCACGTCCTGACATCTGGCGAACGTCCTCAATCAGGCGACTTTCAGCAGCAGCCTCTCCAGGCTGGGCTCGTCCACCGGCACCGGGTTGCCCGCGGTGCAGAAGTCGGCCAGGGCCGTCTGGGCAAGCGTCGGAACGGCCTTGAGGAACGCGGACCGGTCGATGCCCAACTCGGTGACCCGCCGGGGCATGCCCAGGGTCGAGTTCAGCTTGCGGACGGCGTCGATCAGGCCGGTCACCCGGGCCCGATCGGTGCCGGCGTGAATCCCGAGGCGAGGCGCGAGCCTCGCGTAGCGCGCGGCCACCGGTGACAGGCCGCCCGGTCCGAATCCGATCGGCCCGCAGTTGAACTCCAGGACATGGGGCATCAGCATCGCGTTCAGCCGTCCGTGAGGCGCACCGAAGGTGCCGCCGAGGGCGTGGGAGAGGCTGTGCACGATGCCCAGGCCGGCGTTCTCGAACGCCAACCCCGCCAGGCAGGACGCGTTGTGCAGCCGCTCCCGGGCTTCGAGGTCGGCGCCGTCGGCGTAGGCACGAGGCAGCCATTCGAAGATCAGACTCGCCGCCTTCTCGGCGACGGCGTCGGAGAAGTCGCTGGCGCCCTTGGCCACGTAGGCCTCCAACGCGTGCGAGCAGGCGTCCATGCCGGTGTCGGCGGTGACCTTGGCCGGCGCGGTGCGGACAGCCTCCGGATCGAGGATCGCGACGTCGGGCAGCATGTCCTCGCTGGTCAGTGGCAGCTTGGTGTGGTTCTTCAGATCGGATACCACCGCGAACGAGGTGACCTCCGAGCCCGACCCGCTCGTGGTCGGAATCACGATGAACCCCTGAGCCGGTCGGCGGCCCTGCTCGATCGCGATCTTGTAGACGGCCTTGGCTGTGTCGATCGGGGATCCACCGCCGAGGGCGACGATGGCCTCCGGTTCGAAGTCGAGCAGAACCTTGAAGCCGGAGCTGATCAGGTCGATGCTCGGATTGGGTTCGACGCGGTCGAAGACGCGCACCTCCGCGCCACCGAGCATCTGCCGAACCTGGCCCATCACCTCGGTCGTCGCCATGAACGCGTCGGTGACGACCAGAACCCGGCGGCCCGCCAGGTCCTTGAGCAGGGCCAGCGAATCAGGCCCGTAGTAGATGGTGGTGGCCACCCGGAACCGCTGCAAAGCCGTCTCCCTCACTGTGCCCGGAGGACTCGCGTCGGTACTCGGTCGGGGTTGAGCCGGTGCTGGCCTTGAATACCCGGGAGAAGTAATTGACCTGATGGAAATCCAGTTCGATCGCAATCTTCAGGATTGGCATCTCGGTACAGGCTAACATCATGCGAGCCCGCTCGATACGCTTTTCTGTGACGTAGGCAACGAAGTTCTTACCGGTGGCGGCCTTGAATTTCTTCGACAGGTGAGACGTCGACACCGCGAGATAGTCGGCGGCGTCGCCGAGGGTGATCGCGCGGGTGCGGTGGCGCTCGATGTGATTCAGCAGGTCGGTCAGGTCGCGGCGACGCTTGGGTGAGCCGATCGCGCTGAAGAGCGCCTCCAGCATCGCCTCGAGGTGCACCTGCGCCTCGTACCGGTTCACCAACCCGGAGTGCCGGGACCGATGCTTCAGCGCCAGCTGCTCGACATGCTGTCGCTGCGCCGGCACGAACTCGCTCACGAATTCACCGATCACGGACTCAGCTGCCGCCAATCGATCGCGGGCGACATACCGCTCCGCGCTGAACAGCCAATCCAGGTAGGTGGTCAGAGCTGCATGGGCCGCGACCAGGTTGTCGTTGTCCACCGCCTCCCACAGTGCGGCCTGATCGGGCCCGTCCGGATCGGACGGTCTGGCCGGCGGGGCCGGAGTGGGAGCAGGGGCAGGTGGTGTGGCGATGGCGGCGGCAGGAGCTGAAGGCGGGACGGAGGTGATCGCCGCGGACGTGACCGGCCCGCCCCGTCCGGGTGCGTGCTGGGTCGGGCTGACGCCCTGAACTCCGCTCTCGTCCTTCGACAGCTCAATCGAGAGCCCGTACAAGGTGTCCGCCGCGGCCCGCATCTTTCGAAGACTCGCCACCGGCACCTCATCCAGCAGTGGGAGCAGGCGACGGTTGGCGCGCCACGAGTCATCGCCGACCAGGACGAAATCGGGGTCGGCGTTGCGCTCGGCGAGCTGAACCTGGCCGCACAGAATGGCTCCCACGTACTGCTTGCCCACCGTGATCGGGACGCTGAAATCGACCAGGCCGGCGTGACAGCGGTAGATGTGCGGACGGCCGTCGATCGCCGCCTGCAGCCCGCCGTGCGCATCGCAGCTGTAGCACAGCCGCCGCCGGGCCGGATCCATCCGCATCAGCGCGCAGAAGGGCGTGAAACCGTGCGCCTCGGTGACCGGGGTCCCCTTGTAGTCGACGGCGATGATGGCCAGGTCGGTGGCTTCGGAGAACTGGTTCTGCAGGCGCTGCAACTGGTCGACATCGACCAGGTTCGTGATGCTGATCTCTTCGGTGAGATTCCGATCCACTTGACCACACTAGTACGTGGGCACGACGTCCGACACCCGGCGAGTGAGTGGTCAGCGGGGGAGGCGCACCGGCAGCGCACCCGGCCGGATCGTGCAGGTCATGCGTCGCGTCGCACCGACCGCGTCACCGTCCAACTGGCCTTCCACTGGGCTCTTCAGGATCACCTCGACCTCGACCGAGGTGAAGCTGACCAGGGCGGGGTGGCCCCGCCGGCGAGCGGAGATGAAGTGCAGGCCGACCGCCAGCCAGGCCGAGATCGAGTTGGGCGACGCCAACACGGTGTCGAGACGCCCGTCGGTGAGAGAGGCCTCCGGCATCAGCTGCAACCCGCCGGCCAACTCTCCGCAGTTGCCGACCACGACGGCCCGCGCGTGCTGGCTGACGGCCCGGTGACGGTCAGCACGGACGCGGACGGCGAAACCCAGCCGGAACAGCGCCCGAGCTCCCGAGAGCGCATAGGCGAACCAGCCCACTCGGCGCTTCAGGCCCTCGTCGACGCCGGCCATCATGTCGGCGTCCAGTCCCACCCCGGCCATCACCAGAAAGACCGTAGGAGGTCGGTCGTCGAAGCTGACCTCGCCGACGTCGATCGGCACCTGGCGTCCGGTGAGGGCGACCGTGAGGGCTGCGTCGAGGTCGTCGACGGGCAACCGGAGGTTCCGGGCCAGGAGGTTGCCGGTCCCGCCGGGCAACAGGCCCATCGGGATGCCCGAGCTCGCCATCGCGCTGGCGACGGCCCGGACGGTGCCGTCGCCACCCAACGGGCAGATCAGGGTGGCGCCGTCGGCGATCGCCTGTTCTGCCTGCCCCTCACCAGGATCGCTGATCTGGGTGGTGTACCACGACGGCTCGGGCCAGCCGTGGTCGGCGCACAGCGCGGCGAACCTGGCCTTCACCGCGTCCAGGTCGTCGAACTTGGACGGATTGACCACGACCGCCCACGGTCCCGGTTCGTTCGTGCTCATCGCCCCGCCCGCAGGATGCTGAGAGCCGCACGGGCGTAGGCGCGTTCGGGATCGATGTCGACGTGGCGGGACTCGTCGGCGAGCACCACCGCGTAGCCGTCGGGAAGTGCTTCGAGGCGGACGAAGCCGCGACCGCAGAGTGCCCGCAACTGATCCTCCCGGGGTAACCACAGCACGTCCTCCACCGCGATGCTGTCCAACGCCCACTCGGTGGTTCCGTTGAACTTGATCACCCGGCCGCCGGGAACATCGTGCGCCTCGATGGTCATGTCGCTGATCACGAAGACCTGATCGTCCAGGTCCCGTCCGGGAATGACGAACCGGTCGCCGCTGCCCGGACGCCAGGGCGCGCTCAGGGAACGCAACTCGGCCGCCAACTCTGTGCTGATCACCGTGCCTCCTCCGCCGCGAACTCTAGCCGTCAGCGGCCCACGCCGAGCGCACTCGACCGCTCGCGCCGCCGTGGGCGTGCCGGCCCGCGCCTGATCTGCGGACGCGGGCCGCGGCAGGCAGCCTCAGGCGGTCGAGGCGGCGTAGATCGAGTCGATCGATGCCGCGAGCGCCGCGTCGAACTCCGCGTCGGACATGTCGACGGCGAGGCCCTCGGTGAGAGCCCGGCTGAAGCTGGCGATCAGGCCGGGATTCGTGGCCAGCAGGCGGTTCGCCTCCTCCCGGGAGTAGCCGCCCGACAACGCCACCACCCGCAGCACCGCGGGGTGGCTGATCAGTTCGCGGTACAGGTCCGCCTCGGTGGGGATGGTCAGTTTCAGCATCACCTTGGCACCGGTCGGCAGAGCGGGGAGACGGTCGAGGATGCCGGCGGTGACCATGGCTTCGGCGGTCGCCTTGTCCGGCGCCTTGATGTCGACCTCCGGCTCCAGGATCGGCACCAGCCCGGCAGCGAGGATCCGTCCCCCCACGTCGAACTGCTGGTCGAGCACCGCGTCGATGCCGGCCTGGTTGCCGGCCTGGACGAGCGAGCGCATCTTGGTACCGAAGACGTGGCGCTCGACGGCGCGGTCGAGCAGCGCGTCCAGTGCGGTGAGCGGCTTCATCATCCGGACCCCGTCCGCACCGTCGGCGAGACCCTGGTCGACCTTCACGACCGGCACGATCTGCCGGCGCTGCCACAGGTAGTCGGGGATGCCGAGGCCGTCGAGGTCACGGTCCATCGTCTGCTCGAACAGGATCGCTGCCAGGATCCGCTCGCCGGTGAAGACCGGGCTGGTCATGATCCGGGTGCGGAACCGGTGGATCAGTTCGAACATCTCCACGTCCCCGGAGTATCGCTCCGGCGGAATCCCGTACCGGGTGAGGGCGCCCGGCGTGCTGCCGCCGGACTGGTCGAGGGCTGCCACGAATCCTTTGCCGTGGGCCATTCGGGAAAGCTGGTCGCTGTCCATGACTCCTCCTGCGATCTGCTGCCGGCGGTCGTCATCGGCCGCCGAGAAGGCTCGCTGGGCCACCTCCAGCCTAGCGAGGACCGGTGCCGGCGGGGCCAGATCGGCGACGCCGCACGCATCTGCCGAGGCATCGGTCGAAAGCGACGGCGCGCAGCGATGCGTGCCGATCGGTCGCCCGTCCCGGAGGCTAGAGTCTGGCCATGAAGCCCAACAACGCACTGTCGATCATCTTTGCGTTCTTCCTCGGCCTGGTGGTGGTGGCCTTCGTGGGGATCGGGGTGAACACCTTCTACCCCGAACCGCAGTGGGTGGACGGGATGCCCAGCAACTACAACCAATGGCGGTTGACCACCGGCATCATCTTGTTGGTCTGCGCGACCGTCCTGCTGGCGGTGTCGCTGTTCCTGCCGGACGTGCAGGCAGTGCTCTCCAACGGGCTGCTGCTGGGTGGCGTGTTCACGATGGTCTACGCGGTGGGGGTGACGGTCAGCTCTGAGCAGAGCCTGGTGCGGTTCCTGGTGGTCACCCTGGCGCTGGGGGTGACGATCGCGATCGGTTACCTGAAGTTCGTCCGCGGCCGCCGGGCCGCTGCTGTGCCGACCGCCCCGCCCGGCGTGGTGCCGGGGGAGATCGGCGAGTTCGCCGACCGCCTCGCCGCGGTCGAACGCAAGCTGGACGCCCTCGGCCGTGCCCTCCAGGGCTGACGCCACGGGCGGGTGGACGCGGCTCAGGAGAGACGGGCGAGAAGGTAGGGCTTCGCGCCGTCTGCCGTGGTCACAGCCGCGCTCCAGCCGTCATCGGTCGGACGCCACCACGCCGCGACCGTCGCCGGCAGCAGGATCGGTCTGGTGAACTCCACCGCCACGCTGTACCGCTGCGGCAGGCGCGGAGTCAGGGCGGCGAGCAGCCTGGCGTGCGTCCACATGCCGTGGACGATCGGACGGGCGAAGCCGAACGCCCTCGCCGCCAGCCGGTGGGTGTGGATCGGGTTGGGGTCGCCCGACACCCGGCGGTAGTCCGTGCCGAGGCTCGCGGGCAACCGCCACAGCGCGTTCGCGGGCCGCGGCTCGAACTCGGCGCGCTCGGGCCCCGGCGTCCCGGGCACCCTGGCGCCGGGAGCGAGGTAGGTGCTCACGCCCTCCCAGACGCACGACCCGCCGATCCGGACGTGACCGGTGACGTCGAACAGCGCCCCCCGGCGATGCGGACGCAGGTTGTCCACCCGGGCCGCGACGTCCAGCACCTCGGCGGCGTCGACCCGACGATGCAGGGTCATCCGGTTCGAGACGTGCACGATCCCGGCCGGACGGATCGAACAGTCCGGGCCGGAGAGCAAGTGGATGTGGAGGCCGAACGTGAGCACGTGCAGCCAGGTCGGCGGCACGACGTCGCGCAGCGGGAAGCCGCAGACCCGGGCGTAATCGGCCAGCCGGTCGCGGTCCTGAGTGAGCCCGAGCACCATCGCCGTACGCTCGGGAACCCGCACCGCACCTTCCCCGAGCCGGGGCAGGAGCGCCTTGGCGAACAACGCTCCGAGTCTGGGCACCGCCGGCAGGACCTCGATCTGCGCACCCACTCAGGCACCGACCAGATTCTGCCCGCACACCCGGATGATCTGCCCCGTGACGCCGCCACTGGCCGGATCGAGGAAGTAGGCGATCGTCTCCGCGACGTCGACCGGCATTCCGCCTTGGCCGAGGCTGTTGGTCCGACGGAACACCTCCCGTTCGAGGAACGGGATCTTCGCCGTCATGTCGGTCTCGATGAAGCCCGGGGCGACGGCGTTGACGGTGATGCCGCGGCCGGCGAGTTCGGGCGCGAGGGCTCGCACCAGGCCCACCACGCCCGCCTTGGAGGCTGCGTAGTTGGTCTGGCCGCGGTTGCCTGCGATGCCCGATGTGGACGCCACCCCCACGATCCGACCGCCGTCGGCGAGGCCGCCTTCGCGGGCGTCGAGGAGAGCCTGATTGATCCTCAGTTGCGCGGCCAGGTTGACGCCGAGCACTTGGGCCCAACGCTGGGCGTCGGTGTTGACCAGCAGCTTGTCGCGGGTGATCCCGGCGTTGTGGACGATGCCGTGGATCGACGCCGAGTACCGCGTGGCCACGTGGTCGGCGATCCGCCGACCCGCGTCGGGGGTGGTGATGTCGAGCTGCAACGCCGTGCCGCGCAGCTCGTTCGCCAGGGCGGCGAGCGCCTCCCCGGACGTCGGCACGTCGACGCAGACCACGGTGGCGCCCTGATGTGCCGCGACCCTGGCGATCTGGGCACCGATGCCGCGCGCAGCGCCCGTGACCACGACGATCCGGTCGCTCAGGGGCGCCGTTCCCGGCCGCGTGACGGTACCCGGCAGGGAGCCGGAAGGGCGCACCGTCCACGACTGGCCGTCGACGAAAGCAGAGCGGCCCTCGAGCAGGAACGACACGGTGGAGGCCAGGTCGGGCGCCCTGATGCCGGTGCCGACGTACACGAGGTTGGCGGTCGACCCGAAGCGGAGTTCCTTGCCCACGCTGCGAGTGATGCCGTCCAACGCCTGGCGCACCGCATGCGCCTCTCCTCCTGTCACGTCGGTGTCGGCCACCAGGATCACGCGCGCCGAGCGGCCAAGGGCTTTCAGGGCCGGACGCAGCACCGCCCGCAGGTCTTCGAGTTGGTCGATCGTTCCCAGTCCGCAGGCGTCCACCAGGATGGCGCCGATCTGTCCGGAATAGCCCTCGTCGCCGTCCCGGAGCGCAGGTTCCGCCTGCCAGCCCAGCTCCGCGAGGGTGCGGCCCACCAGCTCTGAGCCGGTGATCGACGCCAGCGCGAGGGGTTCGGCCGGCAGTGGGGAGCCGCGGCGCAGCACCGGAGCCTCCGGGAGCCCGAGGGTGGCGGCCAGCGCTTGTCCGGGCCCGGAATAGAACGCCTTCTCGACGAGCTTTCTCACACCGCCTCCAGGATCATCGCGACACCCTGTCCACCGGCAGCGCAGACGGACACCAGTCCGCGGGCGCCCGCCCCGCGCAGGTGCAGCAGCTTGGCCAGCGTGGCGACGATCCGGCCGCCGGTCGCGGCGAACGGGTGGCCCGCGGCCAGAGAGGAGCCGGTGGTGTTCAGTCGGGCGCGGTCGACGCTGCCGAAGGGCGCATCCAGCCCCAGCCGCTCGCGGCAGAACTGCGGCGACTCCCAGGCGGCCAGGGTGGTCAGAACGGTCGAGGCGAACGCCTCGTGCAACTCGAACAGTTCGAAGTCCTGCAACGCCATGCCCTGTCGGGCCAGGAGTCGCGGCACCGCGTATGCCGGGGCCAGAAGCAGGTCGTCGCCGGCGGTGTGGTCGACGGCGGCAACCTGGGCGTCCACCACCCGGGCGAGGCCCGGCAGCCCTTGAGCGTCCGCCCAGCCTTGGTCGGCCAGCAGGACCGCGGCCGCGCCGTCGGTGAGGGCGGTGGAGTTGCCCGCCGTCATCGTGCCCTCCGGCCCGCCGAACGCAGGACGCAGCGACGCCAACCGCTCCAGCGACGTGTCCGGACGCAGGATGAGGTCTCTCGTGACGCCGAGGTACGGGGTCACGAGGTCGTCGAAGAACCCGTCCGCCCAGGCCTGTGCCAGCCTTTGGTGGGACGCCAGCGCGAACTCGTCCTGCGCGTCTCGGGGGATGGACCAGGCAGCGGTGGTGGCGGCCTGGTGCTGGCCCATCGACAGGCCGGTTCGGGGCTCGACGACGCGCGGGGGAACGGGGGCGAGGTCGCGGGGCCGGATTCCGGCGATGGCCTGGAGCCGTTGGGGGATGGTCTTGGCCCGGTTCGCTCTCAACACGGCCCGACGGAGGCGCTCGCTGACGACCAGCGGTGCGTCGGAGGCGGAATCCACGCCTGCACCCACGCCCACGTCGGCCTGGCCGAGGGCGATCTTGTTGGCGATGTACACAACGGTCTCGACGCCGGTGGCGCACGCCTGACCCAGGTCGACCGCCGGTGTGGTGGGCGCCAGCGCCGACCCAAGGACCGCCTCGCGGGTCAGGTTGAAGTCGCGGGTGTGCTTGAGCACGGCGCCGCCGGCGACCTCGTCCAGCCTGCACCCGGCGAGACCGTGGCGCGCCACGAGCCCGTCGAGCGCCGCGGTCAACAGATCCAGACTGCTGGCGGCGGCGTACGGGCCGCCGGCTTTCGCGAACGGCGTCCGGTTGCCGCCGAGAATGAGGGCGGAGCGCGGGATCGACGACAAGAGGGCCTCCTTTGTACTCGATACCGACGGTAGCAGATACGGCCAGTACTGGGTATCCTCTGGATATGGACGGACGCGACACCCGGTGGGCCGAGCATCGACTGAATCGTCGACGGGTGCTGGTGGAGGACACCCTTCGGGCCATTCGCAAGCACGGCCCCGGGGTGGGAATGGACGAGATCGCCGCCCAGGCGGGGACGTCCAAGACCGTCATCTACCGGCACTTCGGCGACCGCGCAGGGCTGTACGCCGCCGTCGTGACCAGCGTCCACGACTTCATCAACCGGGGTCTGACGACGGCGCTGCAACTGACCGACCCCGAAGACCTGGCCCGCCTCGCCCACGACCTGGCCGACGCCTATCTCAGCCTGGTCGAGCGCGATCCGCAGATCTACCGGTTCCTGCTCACCCCGCCCGAGCCCGCCGTCGATCCTTATGGCGGCCTTCCCGAGGCGATCGGCGACCACGTGTCGGCGGCCATCGCCGCGCACCTGGTCCGCGGCGGCCAGGATCCGTCCTGCGCCCGGACGTGGGGGCACGGGCTCGTCGGCTTCATCCGCGCCGCCGCCGACCGATGGATGGCGACCGACGATCCCGAGCCCCGGGCCGCCGTCGTGGCGCATCTCGACGCGTTCTTCAGCCCGGCCCTGGCCACCGGCCTGGCCGCCGTCCCCCGCCTCTCGCTACAGGAGCAACGATGACCCTGCTGATGGATCCTTCGACGGGCAGCACCGCCACCCCGGCCGGCTCGCCCTCCGCAGACCAGCTGACCGCGCTCGGTTCCAGCCTGCGCCGGGCATTGGACGGCCAGTTCGCCGACCGGCGGGCCGCCGCTCGCCAGACCTTTCCCGCCGAGCGGCTGCACCGGGACCCTGGCCAGTCGCTGGAGGCGGCCCGCGACTGGGTTCTCTCCCGCCTGAAGGAACTGTCGGCGGCCGGATTCGGCGGTGCCGGGCTCATGCGGCACGCCGACGACACGCCCGATCCCGCCGCAGCCGTGATCGCCTTCGAGATGCTGGCTCACGGCGACCTGTCCACACTGATCAAGTCCGGCGTGCAGTTCGGCCTGTTCGGTGGGGCGGTGACGAACCTGGGCAGCAGGTGGCACCACGACACCTACCTGGGCGACATCACAAGCATGAAACTGCTCGGCTGCTACGCGATGACCGAACTGGGGCACGGCTCCGACGTCGCGAACCTCGAAACGACCATCACCTACATTCCTGAGACCGACGAGTTCGAGGTGAACTCCGAAACCCCGAGCGCCACCAAGGCCTACATCGGCAATGCGGCAAGGGACGGCACGATGGCCGTCGTCTTCGGCCAGCTGCTCGTGCGCGGCCGGAATCATGGCGTGCACGCGGTCCTGGTACCGATCCGGGACGCCGAGGGTGACCTGCCGGGGGTGACGACGTCCGACCACGGCGGCAAGGGCGGCCTGCTCGGCATCGACAACGGCAGAATCCGGTTCAGCCGCGTACGGGTGCCCCGGCGAATGCTGCTGGACCGCTACGGCGGGGTGGACGCGTCCGGGCACTACAGCTCGCCGATCGACAACCCCAACCGGCGGTTCTTCACCATGCTCGGAACGCTGGTCCGCGGTCGGGTGTGCGTCGCGGCCGGTGGCGGGATCGCCGTCCGCCGGGCCTTGTCGATCGCCACCCGGTACGCGCTGCGCCGGCGCCAATTCCCGGCACCGGGAAGTCCGGACGGGGTCCTGTTGCTCGACTACCTGGCCACTCAGCGCAAGCTCCTGCCCGCGATCGCCCGGGCGTACGCGCTCGGCTTCGCGCAGAACGAGCTCACCGCGGCCCTGGTTCGGATCCAGAGTGGGACTGACCACAGCGAGCGGGACCAGCGTGAGTTGGAGACACGGGCGGCCGGGCTCAAGGCCGCCACGACCCGGTTCGCGAACGACACGATTCAGGTGTGCCGGGAGGTGTGCGGCGGTGCCGGCTACATGGCCGAGAACCAGCTGGTCGGACTGCGGGCGGACGCCGACGTGTTCGCCACGTTCGAAGGCGACAACACCGTCCTGCTCCAGTTGGTGACCAAGGCGCTGCTGACCGACTACAAGCAGGTCTGGGGCGACCTCGACCGGGCCGCCATGGTGCAGGCCACGGCCAAGGTGATCAGCTCGACGGTGCTGGAGCGCACCGCAGCCAACCGCCTCATCGAACGGCTCGTGACCGCTGCTCGCCGGCAACCCGAAGCGCTGGCGACGGGGGATCGAGGCTGGCACGCCTACCTGTTCGAGGAGCGGGAGCGGCACTCGCTGGAGGCGCTCGCCAGGAGGACGCGGCAGGCGGCCAAGCACGGTTTCGACGGTGTGAATCGGTTGCAGGACCACATGCTCTTCGTCGCCAGGGCGCACCTGGAACGGGTGAGTCTTGAGGCGTTCATCGCCGGCATCGAGGCCTGCACCGACCCGCAGGCGCGCGAGGTGCTGGAGCGCCTGTGCACCCTGTACGCACTGTCGTCCCTCGCCGAGGACCGGGCCTGGTTCCTTGAACACAACCGGATCTCGGTCGGTCGGGCGAAAGCGATCGGCGCTCAGATCAACGCGCTGTGCGGTGAGCTGCGCCCGAACGCCCTCGCCCTGGTCGAGGGCCTCGGCATCCCTGGGTCGTGGCTCGGGGCGAGGTTCCTGCTCGATTGATCGGTCGGCATCCGGGTCAGGGGAGGCCGGCGAGCCTGCCCAGCGCCGCGGCCAACGCGCCGAGGATGACGACCACGATGTAGGGGGCTTTCACTTTGAGCGCGACCGCGCCCGCGGCGAGGGCGAGGAGCCGGGAGTCGAGCACCACCGCTTGGCCTTTGCCGATCGCGTTCATCACGGTGAGGGAGGCCAGGAGGCCCACCGTGAGCGCCGCGGCGAGGTCGTGCACCACCGGCCGGTCGAGCAGGGACTGCGGCAACAGGTAGCCCGCGAGCTTGATCAGGTAGGCGGTGGCGCAGGCCATCAGCACCCAGGTCAGGGTGTTCATGCCGGCTGCTCGCGTTGTCGGCGTCGACGCCAGGCCCACCAGCACCCGGTGACCGCCGCCGCCACCAGCACCGGGATCCCGGGCGGCACCAGAGGAAGGGTGAGCATCGTGGCGAGGGCGGCCACCACGGCGAGGGCGATCGGATCCTTGGCGTGGAGGCGCGGCCAGAGCAGGCCGAGGAAGGCGGCCACCGCGGCACCGTCCAGACCCCAGCGGGCGGGATCGCCGATCGCGTTGCCCGCCAACGCTCCGACCAGGGTGAAGGTGTTCCACAACACGTAGACGCCGAACCCGGCCGTCCAGAAGCCGCGGACGCGTTCGTCGTGGTCGTCCTGCGCGGTGGCGGTGGCGGTGGATTCGTCGATGGTGAGTTGGGCCATCAGCGGAATGAGCTTCGCCGGTGGGCGGATCAGCGCCTTGAGCTGCATCCCGTACACGCCGTTGCGCACGCCCAGCAAGGTGGCCGCCGCCCAGGCCGCGGCCCCCGTCCCGCCGCCGCCGACGACCCCGATGAAGGCGAACTGGGAGCCGCCGGTGAACATGAGGGCGCTGAGCGCCACGGTCTGCCACACATTCAGGCCGGCGGTGACCGAGAGCGCGCCGAACGACACGCCGTAGACCCCCACCGCAGCGGCGATGGAGAGCCCCATGCGGGTGGCGGGAGTCAGCACTGCGTCAAGCTAGCGCACCGCCGTCCGCGCCGCGTTCGGCAGTCTCAGACCGTTTCGCCGGAGGTCCGTGGTCGGTGGCAGGATCAGGTCGTCGACGAAGGAGATGCCATGCCACGCAACCTGACGCCCACCCGGAAGCCGGACCGGGCCAGCACGGACCGGTGGGAGCTGGACGCGCTGCTGGACGAGGTGATGGTGGCCCAGGTCGGCCTGATCACCGACGGCGGCCCGTTGGTGCTTCCGATCGGTTTCGCCAGGGATGGCGACCGGTTGGTCTTCCACGGCTCGACCGGGTCCGGGTGGCTGAGCGCCCTGGCGTCGGGGGCGCCGGTGTGCGTGAGTGTCACGGTCCTGGACGGCCTGAAGGTGGCACGTTCGGCCTTCTCGTCGGGCATGCGCTATCGCAGCGCCTGCCTGTTCGGGGTGTGCGAGGTGTTGGCCGGGGACGACGCGTCCCGCGCGCTGGAGGTGTTCACCGATCGGTTCCTTCCCGGGCGGTCGACGGAGATCCGTCCCAGCACGGCGAAGGAGGCGGCGGCCACCATGGTGTTGGCGCTGCCGATCGAGGAATGGTCATTGAAGGTGGCCGGCGGGTTCCCCAACGACCCGCCCGAGGACCTGGCAGGCGACGCCTGGGCCGGGGTGGTGCCGCTGGTGACCGGCTTCGGAACGCCGATCCCGAACGCCGACCTGCGTCCGGGGATCGAGGTCCCTGTGTCCGTCCGCACCCTCGCACCGTAACCCGGCCAGGAAGGCACGGACCCCCTTCCGATCCGGCGGCGCCAGAAGGGGTTGCGGGTCAGCGGACGGGGTCGTGGTCGGACGACTCGAACTCGGCGACGATGGCGGTGCTGTCATCGCTCAGGTCCGTGCCACGGGCCTTCCCGACGACCTTCATCACGTGGTAGAGCACCAGCGCGGTGATCGTGCCCACGGTCACGCCGCCGAAGGTCATGGTGCCGAGGGTGAAGGTGAAGTCGGCGATGCCCATGATCAAGCCGACCGCGGCCGGAATCAGGTTCACCGGATTCGTGAACACCACCTTGTTCTCGATCCAGATCCGGGCGCCCAGCAGGCCGATCATGCCGTACAGGACAGTCCCGGCGGCACCGATCACGCCGGCCGGAATGGTCGCGATCGCCTGGCCGAACTTCGGGATGAACGACAACAGGATGGCGATCGAGCCGGCGATCCAGTACAGCGCCGTGGAGTAGACCTTGGTGGCCGCCATCACGCCGATGTTCTCGGCGTAGGTGGTGGTACCGGAACCGCCGCCGAGACCGGCGATGGTGGTCGCGACGCCGTCGGCCAGCAGGGCCCGGCCCATGCTCTTGTCCAAGTTCCGGTTCGTCATCAGGGCCACCGACTTCACGTGGCCGACGTTCTCGGCGATCAGCACCAGCACGACCGGCAGGAACAACGCGGCCACGCTGAAGTCGACGGTCGGCAGGGTGAAGGTCGGCAGACCCAACCAGGCCGCCTCGCCCACCGCGTCGAAGGTCACCTGCCCCTGCAGCAGGGCGGCGACGTAGCCGACCAGGACGCCGAGGAGGATCGAAAGCCGTCCGAGCAGGCCGCGGAACAGGACGGTGATCAGCACGATGGCCACGATGGTGATCCAGCCCGTGAGCGGTGCGGCGCGGAAGCCGGACGTCTCGCTGACCCCCCAGGCCGCGCCGGCCAGGTTGAACCCGATCAGCATCACGATGGTGCCGGTCATCACCGGGGGCATCAGGGCATCGATCCAGGCCGATCCGGCCAGATGGACCACGGCGCCGACGATCGCCAGCAGGATGCCGGCCAGCATGATGCCGAACAGCGCCCTGCCGATGTCGTCGCCGACCTTGGAGGCCAGCACCGGGGAGATGAAAGCGAACGAGGAACCCAGGTAGCTCGGCAGCTTGTTGCCGGTGATCAGGAGGAAGAGGAGCGTGCCCACCCCGCTGAAGAAGAGCGTCGCCGGAATCGGGAAGCCGGTGATCAGCGGGACAAGGAAGGTGGCGCCGAACATCGCCACCACGTGCTGGGCGCCGAGGCCGAACATCTTGCCCCAGCCGAGTCGTTCGTCCGGGGCGACGACAGCCCCCGGTTCCAGGACGCCGTCGTTGTGAAGCTTCCACCCAGCCATTGAATTCCCCTTCGTCGAGCAACCGAGCGGAACTCTATTGGTCGTGGCCCGACGGGCAGTCCCCCGCGGAAAAGTGAGATGCCCTGGCGCCGGGCCCGGGCGGTGCAGGGCGCCGGCTCCGACGTCCTCGCCGGCTCAGATCCAGGACCGCAGCCACATCCTGGCCAGCCAGTCGTGATACAGCATCATCTGGTCGGTGAGGACGGGGTAGATGTAGGCGAAGTTGATCACGACCAGGGCCACGAGCACCCCGACGATGATGGCCCCGCGTCTTCGCTGCGGACCGTCCTGGGGGCCGAGAATCAGCCCGAACACCATCGCCAGCACCGTGACCGTGAACGGGATGATGCAGATGGCGTAGAAGAAGAACACCGGCCGGTCGGCGTTCCAGAACCAGGGGACATAGGTGGCCAGAGCCGCCACGATGGGCGCCCCGAACCGCCAGTCGCGGGCACCGATCCACCAGATCAGGCCGACCAGCAGCGCGAGGGCAGCCATCCACCACAGCACGGGCGTGCCCATGCCGGAGATCACCCGGATGCACGTGTCGTCGCCGGTGGCGGTGCAGCCGTCCACCCCGGGCGAGATGTCGTTGACCGCGTCGATGCCGACCGGACGCGCCATGATCAGCCACCCGATCGGGTGCGCGTCGTAGGGGTGGGTCTGCGACTTGATGTAGTCCCCGACGTGGAAGTTGTAGATGTCCTGGTGGTACTTCAGGAACGACGCCCACATCGGCCCCAGGTGGACCGTCCACGGACTGTCGGGGTGATTCGCACCCCAGTCGCGGTCGTAGCCACCGGACGTGGTCAGCCAGCCCCACCACGTGAGGACGTAGACGACCCCGGACACCACCACCAGCCGCACGAAGGCGGGGACGCCGTCGTACAGGAGGGCGAACAGGCTCCGCCAGTCCGCTCCGGCGAGCCGCCGGGCACCCACGTCCCAGACGACGCTCAGCACCCCGAGGGCGGCCAGCACGTAGACCGAGCTCCATTTCGTGCCCAGCGCCAACCCGAACAGGACGCCGGCTGCGAGCCGCCACGGCCGCCGCCAGATCATCGGTCCGAAGCGACCCGCCAGATCGGGAACCCCGAACCTCTCCAGTTCGCCGGCGAGCCGGCGACGGTACCAATCCCGGTCGGCGAGGACGCATGATGTCGCCGCCACGAGGAAAGTGGCCTGGAAGATGTCCAGAAGGGCGATCCGGGACATCACGAAGGACAGCCCGTCGAAGGTCAACAGGACGCCGGCGATGCCGCCGATCAGCGTCGAGCGGGACAAGCGCCGCGCCATCCGGATGGTGAGGAAGACCAGCAATGTCCCGAACACCAACGGCATGAACCGCCAGCCGAAGGAGTTCATGCCGAACAGCTGCTCGCCCAACCCGATCAGCCACTTGCCGACGGGGGGGTGGACGACGAACTCCGCGGTGTCCTTGTAGATGTTCACATCGCCGTTGAGGATCTGGTCGTTCGCAACCTTCGAATCGGGCCATTCCCTCTCGTAGCCGTAGCGCCACAGCGTCCAGGCGTCCTTGGGGTAGTAGGTCTCGTCGAAGATCAACTTGTTCGGGTAGGCGAGGTTGTAGAACCGAATTCCGAAGGCGATGGCCGTGATGGTGATCGTGACGATCCACCCGTTCAGCCGGTCTCGCAGCTGGTCCTGGCCGTCGCGGAGCCGCTCGATCGTGCTCAGTTCGTCCCGGGTGGTGGCGTGCCGGACGCGCGCCCACGGACGCGGCAACGCCCGGCCGGGCGGCGGATGGTCAGACCCGACGGACGACTCGGGCGAGCCTCCCTCCTGCTGTCCGAGGCCAGGTTCGTCGGCCTCGGTGCGGGGAACCTCGGTGGTCGGGCTGACCGGGTGCGCCGGACCCTCGTCCAGAAGGTGGGTGGGAGCGATGCCGGCGGGCGCGCCCTGCCCGGTCTCGGACGGGTCCGGCAGCAGCACCCGCCTGCCTGGGCCCCAATCCGCTTCGGTCACCCCGACATCCTAGGTGGCTGCGGGCGCGTGCTCGGTGGCCGTCGCCGGGATCGGGCACACTGCACAGGTGGACGACAGAGGTGATCCTGGCGTGTTGATCCTGGCGGGGACGCCGATCGGCAATCTCGACGACGCCTCCGCTGCCCTTCGGCACGCCCTGGAGACGGCCGAGGTGATCGCGGCAGAGGACACGCGCCGGCTGCAGGGGCTGCTCCAGCGGCTCGGGATCCGGACGCGGGCGTCCGTGGTGTCCAACTTCGACGGCAATGAGGCGTCCCGGGTGGGCGGGCTGCTGGCCGCGCTGACCGAGGGACGACGGGTGGTCGTGGTCTCCGACGCCGGCATGCCCACGATCTCCGACCCGGGCTACCGGGTCGTGGCAGCTGCCGTCGAGGCCGGCCTGCCGGTGCGCGTGGTGCCCGGACCGTCCGCGGTGCTGGTGGCGCTCGCGCTGTCGGGACTTCCGACTGACCGGTTCTGCTTCGAGGGGTTCCTGCCCCGCAAGGGTGGAGAGCGGCGCCGGCGCCTCGCCGACCTGACCGCCGAGCCGCGGACGATGGTCTTCTTCGAGGCGCCGCACCGGCTGACCGACTTCCTGGCCGACGCCCGCACGTCCTTCGGCGACGATCGGCGGGCCTCGGTGAGCCGCGAACTCACCAAGACGTTCGAGGAGACCCGTCGCGGCTCCCTGGCCGAACTCGCCGAGTGGGCGGACGCCGGCGTGCGCGGCGAGATCACCGTGGTCGTGGCCGGCGCGACTGCGGCGGCGCTGTCGGTGTCGGACGCGCTGGGCCTGGTCGCTGAGCGCGTGGCGGCGGGCGAACCGTTCTCGGCGGTCGTGGCCGGGGTGGCCGCGGATTCGGGATTGCCGCGCAAGGCGCTCTACCAGGCCGCGCTGGCCGCGAGGCGGACCGAGTCATGAATCTGCCGCCGGCACCCGAGCGTCTCCCAGCCGTCACCACCGACGCCCACACCCACCTGAGTAGTACATCGGAGTACAGCGGCCTGCGTCCGTCCGATGCCCTGGCCGCAGCTGCCGCGGTGAATGTCACCCGGCTGGTGGAGGTGGGCACCGATGTCGCCTCCTCGGCCGCAGCGATCGAGCTGGCCACCAGGTACCCGCAGGTCGTGGCGGCGCTCGCGATCCATCCCAACGACGCGGCCCGGCTCGGTGACGGCCTGACGGTCGAGTTGGCGAAGCTGGAAGCCCTGGTCGACTCGTCCGCCCGCGTCCGCGCGGTGGGGGAGACCGGCCTGGACTATTTCCGCACCACGGACGCCGGCGGCCGAGCGCGTCAGAAGGTGGCCTTCGCCGCCCACATCGCGTGGGCGAAGCGGCACGACCTCGCTCTGGTCATCCACGATCGGGACGCCCACGCCGACATCCTCGACGTGCTCGCTGCTGAGGGGGCCCCCGACCGGGTGCAGCTGCACTGCTTCTCCGGGGACGGCGCCTTCGCCCGGCAGTGTCTGGACCGCGGCTACTGGCTGTCGTTCCCCGGCACGGTGACCTTCAAGGCCAACGAACCGCTCCGCGAAGCGTTCGACCTGACCCCCCTGGACCGGCTGCTGGTGGAAACCGACGCTCCGTACCTCACCCCCGTGCCGCACCGCGGGAAGCCCAACGCCAGTTACCTGCTGCCGTACACCGTCCGGTTCCTCGCCGAGCGCCGCGGCGTCGACCTGGGGACGCTCTGCCGGCAGCTGCACGACAACGCCACCGCCGTCTTCGGCGATTGGGGATCGGAACCGAATGAGTGACGGGCTGCTCGACCCCAGGACCCTGCGCCAGCTGGCCGCCGAACTCGACCTTCGGCCCACCAAGCAGCGAGGCCAGAACTTCGTGCACGATGCCAACACGGTGCGACGGATCGTCGCCGCGGCGGGGGTCACGGCCGGCGACGTCGTGCTCGAGATCGGTCCCGGGTTGGGTTCGCTCACCCTCGGCCTCTTGGAGGCGGCAGCCGGCGTGGTGGCGGTCGAGATCGAGGCGAGCCTTGCGTCCAGGCTCCCTCGGACGGTGGCCGAGCGGCTCGGGAATGGCGCGGCCCCCCTGACCGTGATCCATGCCGACGCCTTGACGGTGGACGCCGTTGACGACCCCCAGCCCACGGTGATGGTCGCGAACCTGCCCTACAACGTGAGCGTCCCGGTGTTGCTGCACGTCCTGGCCCGCTTCCCGAGCATCCGATCCGGGCTGGTGATGGTGCAGTCCGAGGTGGCTGACCGGCTGGTGGCGCCCCCCGGATCGAAGGTGTACGGCGTTCCGTCGGTGAAACTCGCGTGGTATTGCGCCTCCCGGCGCGTGGGCAGCGTGCCCCCCACCGTGTTCTGGCCGGTGCCGAAGGTGGATTCCGGGCTGGTCGAACTGGTCCGCCGCCCGCCGCCGGCGACGGCTGCGACCCGCGAGCAGGTCTTCGCCGTGGTGGACGCCGCCTTCGCGCAACGCCGCAAGATGCTCCGCTCGGCGCTGTCCGGCTTGTTCGGGTCGTCGGCGGAGGCGGCCGAGGCACTCGGGTCGGTGGGGCTGGATCCCCAGGCCCGAGGGGAGGTGATCACCGTCGCCGATTTCTCGCGGATCGCGGAGGTTCTCGCCGCTCGGGGCCTGCGATAGCCTCGCGTCCATGGCATCACCGGCGACGGAGGCCGAATCCGTCCGGGTACGGGTGGCGGGCAAGATCAACCTTGCCCTGCGCTCAGGACTTCGGCGCCCGGACGGGTATCACCAGTTGGCCACGGTGTTCCAGGCGGTGTCGGTGTTCGACGAGGTCGAGGCGGTGTGGGCCGAACCGGGCAGGTTCAGCGTCCGCGTGCAGGGCGAGCAGGCGCACCTCGTCCCGGCCGACGACACCAACCTCGCGGTGAAGGCGGCGCGACTGCTCGCCGCGTACGCCGGAGCAGATCTGCCTCTGGGCGTGGAGCTGTCGATCCGGAAGTCGATCCCGGTCACCGGGGGCATGGCCGGTGGGTCGGCGGACGCCGCCGGTGCGTTGCTGGCCTGCGCCGTGCTGTGGGATCTGGACATCTCGCCCGACGAACTGCGCGAACTCGGCGCCCAGCTCGGCGCCGACGTCCCGTTCTGCCTCGTCGGAGGCACCGCGCTGGGCACCGGACGCGGAGACCAACTCGCCCCCGCTCTGAGCCGTGGCACCTACCACTGGGTGCTGGGCTTCAGCGAAGGGGAACTCTCCACGCCGGCGGTGTTCCGTCAATTCGACGCACTGGGGCTGGGCTGCGACCCGCCGGAGGTGCCACCGGAGCTGCTCAATGCGCTGGTCAGCGGCGATCCGACCGCGCTGGGCAGAACCCTCACCAATGATCTGCAGACCGCCGCCGTCGCGCTGCGTCCCCAACTGCAGCAGCTGATCGAGGCCGGAGTGGAGTTCGGCGCGATCGGCGCCATCGTCTCCGGCTCCGGACCGACGGTCGCCTTCCTGGCAGCGAACGAGTCCGCGGCCGTCGACCTCTCGGTGAGGCTTTCCAGCGAGGGTCTTTGCCGTGCCGTCAAGCGGGTGTCGGGTCCCGTCCCCGGGGCGCGACTGCTCAGCTGAGCCAGTACGTCCCAGCTGAGCCAGCACGTCCCAGCTGAGTGTCCCAGGGCCGGTCTTCGTGAGTGTTCCGAAGCCCTCAGGCCGGTGGAACCAGGGTCTCCCCGTTGCTGGCGATCACATCGCGGTACCACCCGAACGAGGACTTTCGGTACCTGGCAAGGGAGCCGGAACCGTCGTCGTCCCGGTCGACGTAGATGAAGCCGTACCGCTTGCTCATTTGGGCGGTGGAGGCCGAGACCAGGTCGATGGGCCCCCAACTGGTGTAGCCGAGCACGTCCACACCGTCCGCGACCGCCTCCGCCACCTGGAAGAGGTGGTCGTTGAGGTAGGAGATGCGGTACCCGTCGAGCACGGTGAGTTGACCGTCGACCTCGACGAGCTCGTCCTTGGCGCCCAGCCCGTTCTCGACGATGAACAGCGGTAGCTGATAGCGATCCCAGAGCTGGTTGAGCACGAGGCGAAGGCCCTGCGGGTCGATCTGCCAACCCCACTGGCTTTCGGGCAGGTGCGGGTTGGCTGCCCCACCCAGGATGTTGCCCCGACCGATCGCCCGTCGCGCCGGGTCGGCGGTCTCGCACACGCTCATGTAGTAACTGAAGGAGATGAAGTCGACGCTGTGGCTCAGGATCTCCCGGTCCTCCTCCGTGATCTGCAGGTCGACGCCTTGGGCGGCGAAGTCGCGATCGAGGTAGCGGGGGTACTGGCCACGAGCATGCACGTCGGTGAAGAACTGGTTGCGGTGCTCGGCGTGCATGACCGCGATCAGGTCGTCGGGGTCGGGCGTGAGCGGGTAGGTGGGCATGGCCAGCACCATGCAGCCGACCCGAGCCTCGGGCACCAGCTCGTGCGCGAGCTTGGTGGCCAGGGCGCTGGCAACCAGCTCATGGTGGCAGGCCTGCCACAGGTCGGACGCCGACAGCTCGTCCTTGGGGGTCCAGATGGCGCCGCTCAGCAAGGGGGCGTGCAGCACGGAGTTGATCTCGTTGAACGTGAGCCAGTACTTGACCCGCCGGCCATAGCGCTCGAACAGCACTCGGACGTAGCGCTCGTAGAAGCCGATCATGCGGCGGTCGGTCCAACCGTTGTACGTTCGGGCCAGATGGAGCGGTGTCTCGTAGTGGCTGATCGTCACCAGGGGCTGGATGCCGTGTCGCTCCAGCTCGTCGAGCACGCGGTCGTAGAAGGCCAGGCCCGCCTCGTTGGGGGTCTCCTCATCGCCGAGGGGAAAGATCCGGCTCCACGCGATCGAGAACCGGAACACCGTGAAGCCCATCTCGGCGAACAGGGCGATGTCCTCGGCGTAGCGGTGATAGAAGTCGATGCCGTCCAGCTTCAGGTTGTTCGGCGTTGGCTCCTGCGTGGGCGGTGCCAGAATCCCTTCAGGCATCACGTCCTGGATGGACAACCCCTTGCCGTCGGCCAAGTACGCGCCTTCGAATTGGTTCGCGGCAGTGGCTCCTCCCCACAGGAATCCCTCCGGGAATCGGGTCATGATGCCACCTTCCTGGGTTGGTTGGGCTCAGTCTCTCGTCCGGGCATGCTCCTGGCAATGATCAGCAGCCCGGACAGCAGAACCGCCGGGACGAACATCGTGTGCTGGATGCCCACCATGCCCACCAGCGCGCCGATCAGCGCGGGCGCGATCAGGAAGGTGGCGTAGCCGAAGGTGACCACCACGGCCAGCCCGCGTCCTCCCGCGGTGTGCCCGGCGACCGCGTACACCTGGGGGGCGATCATCCCGATGCCAAGACCCACCAGCGACCAGCCGATGAGCAGCACCGGCAGGCTGCTGCCGAGGGCGGCGACCAGGTAGCCCACGGCCGAGCACGCGCCGCCGAAACGGGTGACGGCGCGGCGGCCGAACCGTGCCACGAGCAGGTCGCCCAGGAGTCGGATGACCACCATGAAGGCGGCTACCGCCGTCACCCCGAGCGCGCCCGTGGTGGTGTCGACGCCGGTGACCTCGGTGACGTGCAGGCCCGACCAGTCCATGGCGGTGCCCTCGCCCAGGCCGAAGGCGATCGCCATCAGCCCCAGCAGATAGGCCGACGCCGGAATCGGGGCCTTGACGCCGTTCTCGTCCTTGTGGGTGACCACCGCGGTCTCGGGGATGATCCTCACAGCAGTGAGGAAGGCGATCACTCCCAGGACCGACGCGCACGCTGCCGCCGTCCGCAATGTCGGTTCGGGATCCCGGGCGAAGATCGGCGCCAGAAGGACGATCAACGACGCGCCGACCAGGTTTCCCACCGACCACATGCCGTGGAAGAAGCTCATGATCGGCTTCGGGCGGTTCTGCTCCACCTGCACGCCGATTGCGTTCATCGCCACGTCGATGCCCCCGTTGCCGATCCCGAGCAGCATGCCGGCCGCGAACAGCGTGGGCAGGTTGGGCGCGAGCGCGACCGCGGAAATGCCGATCAGCAGAACAGGAATCATGGTCAGGCTCACCCGCCGGGCGCCATACCGGTCACACAGACGTCCCGAGATCTGCATCGACGCGATCGCGGCCAGCCCGATGGCGATGAACAGGATCGACAACTGCCAGGGGCTGAGCGAGAAGCGGGCTTTGAGGGTGGGGATCGACGCCGCGTACACGCCGATGACCAGCCCGTTGTAGCAGAAGAGCAGGACGACGCCGGCCACGGCCCTGGAGGTGCGCAAGGAGGTCACCGAACCACCCTATGGCTGCTGGCCGAGAGATTCCCGACCGGCGTTCGGGTTTGGCCGCCGGGCTGTCGAATCCCCCCCTGATGCCATCACGTTCCGTCGGGGCCACGACGTCGAACTCGCGGGCAGGATCCTGGCTGTCGGAGACCTACTGGCTAGGACGCAGGGGGCCGCGGGCGGGACGCGCGTCCGCAGCGGGGTCGGAGGCGGATGGTCGTGCTTCGTCGGGTGCTATCCGGCGCAGGTGCAGCCGCGGGTCGGCGTCGAGGTTCCGCATCCCGTACCAGGCGAGGTTGACCAGGTGCGCGGCGACCACCGGCTTGGTCATGCCCTGTTCCTCGCGATGGTCCATCCACCACTGCCCAGCCAGGGCCACCAGTCCCACCAGCATTTGCGAATACAGCGGGGCGGTGGCGGGGTCGAAACTGCGCTTGGTGAACTCGCCGGCCAGCAGGTCCTCCACCCGGGACGCGATGTCGGACAGGATGGTCGCGAAGGATCCCTCCGGAGACGTCGCCGAGGAATCCCGGGACAGGATCCGGAATCCGTTGGGACTGTCGTCGATATAGTCCAGCAGAGCGAGCGTTCCCAGTTCGATCAGCGCCCGTGGGTTGGCGCGCGGGGTGGTGATGGCGGTGCGGATGGCGTCGTGCAGGCTGCGCACCTCGCGGTCGACCACCACGGCGTACAGGCCTTCCTTGCCTCCGAAATGCTCATACACCACCGGTTTGCTGACCCCCGCGTGAGCAGCGATCTCCTCCACCGATGTGCCCTCCAGACCGCGTTCGGCGAACAGCGCCCGCGCGACGTCGATGAGTTGCTCGCGCCGCTCGCTGCGGGTCAGCCGCACACGGCTGCGACGAGCGCGCGCGGTGGGAACGGACATAGGCCCCAGTCTGGCCCTCGGGCAGGCGGTTTGCGAAACCAGTCCATGGTGCTACGGGCCGTGTCGGTGGGGGTGGCAGACCTGTGCGGCTCGCCGTGGCAGGTCCCGGTCGGGCCTGGTCGGTCGCGCGCGCGGTTGGACCGCCGAAGTCGCTGTTACGGGTACCGGCGAAACCGAGCTTCTGAGCCCGCCCGCCAAACTAGTCGTATCGATCGGCTTTCCGGAGCCCGCAAGCAACGACGTTGGCGGGCGGTCACTCGGTGTCCCGTGGGAGGGCCTCGATAACGACAGGTTCGGCGGTTGGTGGCTGCTGGTCCTCATTCTCCTGTCGCAGCCGCTCAGGGTGGCCGGCACTCGCGAGCGGAGTCGCACGGTCGCGACCCGAAGTCGCGGCGCGTCCCCGCTCACCCTTAGAGTTGGCACCGGCCACACTCGTGCGGCCGTTCCCCGGTTGGTCTGCCGGCAGGGCCCGCCTGACTTTGAATCAGGACTAGCGACGTAGGTTCGACTCCTACCCGGGGAGCGAAGAGCCCTCGATGGCACTCCAGGGCCGTCGAGGACGTCGAATCGCCGGCGCTGAGCCGTCGGTGACACTGTGTGCCACAAGGCCCCGCGCGGCAACGTCGAGAGACGGCCAAAGAAGGGCGCCACTGCGTGCCCAGCCCGATCGGTGGCTCTCCAGGGAGGGGGTGAGGCGAGATGTGAGCGCCTCCAACCTGTGAGCGAGAGAACCAGACTGGATAGGGTGAGACAGCACTACACCGGTCGGCGTTGAATCAGGAGTAGCGACGCAGGTTCGACTCCGACCCGGGGAGTGGACGATAACGAACGTTGGGAGTGCCCGTGGAACCGGACGAAGTCGTCGAGAACCGGGTGGCCGCCGTGGTGATCATGGCTGCCGGCGCCGGCACCCGCATGAAATCGGCGAAGCCGAAGGTGCTCCACCCGATCGCCGGCAAGTCGATGGTGGGACTGGCCATCGACACCGCGGACGCACTGGCCCCCGACCGGCTGGTCGTCGTAGTCGGTCATCAGCGCGAGCAGGTGACGGCACACCTGGCCGAGATCGCTCCTCACGTGACGATCGCAGTACAGGAGCGCGCTCTGGGCACGGGCGACGCCGTCCGAGCCGGGTTGGCCGCTCTTCCCGGCATCAGCGGTGAGGTCGTCGTGACCTCCGGCGATGTGCCGTTGCTGAGCGGCCAGACGTTGATCGACCTGGTCTCGGCCCACCGGGCCGGCGGCAACGACGTGACGGTGCTCACTGCGGTCGTTCCCGACGCCACCGGGTACGGACGGATCGTGCGCGACGGGAACGAGGTGGCCCGGATCGTCGAACACGCCGACGCCACGGACGCGGAGCTGGACCTGACCGAGATCAACTCCGGCATCTACGTGTTCGACGCCGCCACCCTCACCGAGGGCTTGGCCGCGTTGGAGGCCAAGAACTCCCAAGGCGAGTTGTACCTGACCGACGTGCTCGCCCATGCCCGAGCCTCGGGACGCAGGGTCGGAGCCCAGATCATCGCCGACTACCTGCAGACCGAAGGTGTCAACGACCGTGCCCAGTTGGCCGACCGCAGCGCCGAACTCAACCGGCGCATCCTCGCGCGCTGGATGGCCGACGGCGTGACGGTGCTGGACCCGGCGAGCACCTGGGTGCACGCCGGCGTCGACCTCGCCGAGGACGTGACCCTGCTGCCCGGGACGTCCCTGGAAGGTGCGACCTCCGTGGCCCGGGGTGCCACCATCGGCCCCGACACCACGCTGCACGACTGTGAGGTGGGGGAGGATGCGCGGGTGATCCGCACTCATGCCGAACTGGCCGTGATCGGTCCGGGCGCCACTGTCGGACCGTTCGCCTACCTGCGTCCGGGCACCGAACTCGGCGCTCACGCCCACGTCGGCGCTTTCGTGGAGACCAAGAAGGCCATCATCGGGGAAGGCGCGAAGGTGCCTCACCTCACCTACTGCGGGGACGCCCAGGTGGGGCCCGGCGCCAACATCGGGGCGGGGACGATCTTCGCGAACTACGACGGGGTGGGGAAGTACACCTCGACCGTCGGCGCCTGGTCCTTCGTCGGCAGCGACTCGGTGCTGGTCGCCCCGGTGCACATCGCGGACGGCGCCTACGTGGCCGCCGGCTCGACCATCACCGGAGACGTCGGCCCCGGTGAACTGGCCGTCTCTCGTGCCCAGCAACGCAACATCGCCGGATGGGTGGGACGCAAACGCGCCGGCACCAAGTCGGCGGCCGCGGCCGACGCGGCCCGGGCGGAGGCAGATGCGGATCGCTCGGGCCCCACGTCGGAGGCCGGCGAGTGAGCGGGATCAAGCGTCCGACCGAGAAGCACTTGATGCTGTGCACCGGTCGCGCCTTCCCGGAACTGGCCGAGCAGATCGCGTCCCTGCTGGGCGTCGACCTCATCCCCACCAGGGCCCTGACCTACGCGAACTCCGAGATCTACGTCCGGTTCGAGGAATCGGTGCGCGGTGCGGACGCCTTCGTGATCCAGTCGCATCCGGCGCCGGTGAACGAATGGCTGATGGAACAGTTGATCATGATCGATGCGCTGAAACGCGCCTCGGCCAAGCGGATCACCGTGGTGTCGCCCTTCTATCCCTACGGTCGCCAGGACAAGAAGCACGCCGGGCGCGAGCCCATCTCGGCCCGGCTGGTGGCCGACCTGTACAAGACGGCCGGCGCGAACCGGTTGATGTCGATCGACCTGCACGCCGCGCAGATCCAGGGTTTCTTCGACGGACCGGTGGACCACCTGCTGGCCCTGCCGGTTCAGGTGCAGTACATCAAGGACTCCTACGACGTCTCGGAGATGACCGTGGTGTCGCCGGACGCCGGCCGCGTGCGACTCGCGGACATGTGGTCGGACCAACTCGGCACCCCGCTGGCGATCATCCACAAGCGCCGGGACCCGAACAAGGCCAACGAGGTCGCCGTGGGCGAGGTTGTTGGCGACGTCAACGGTCGGGTCTGCCTGCTGGTGGACGACATGATCGACACCGCCGGCACCATCTGCCAGGCGGCGTCGGCTCTGAAGAATTTCGGCGCGAAGAAGGTGATCGCCGCAGCCACCCACCCGATCCTCTCGGGCCCGGCGCCGCAGCGACTCAACGAGTCCGACTTCGAAGAGGTCATCGTCACGAACACCCTGCCGATTCCGGACGGTGTGAACATCCCCAAACTCACGGTGCTGTCGATGGCGCCGCTGATCGCGCAGGCCATCCAGGCCGTGTTCGAGGACGGCTCGGTGGCCTCCTTGTTCAACGGGGTGCACTGAGGTTCGACGGAGTGCACCCCCGCCGCGCCTCCCGTGGTGGGGGTTTCCCGAGCTCCGGGCGCCCGCGATTCGATGGGGAAGCGCGGAGGGCGCTAGAGTGGCGGGGTTGCCTCGGCGAGGGGCCAAAAGCCCGTGATCGACAAGGCGTGCGCTGAGCGCCGCGAAGAGATCACTCCCTCGTCGAGCCCGAATCTGGACGAGGTTGAGGAGTAGCGAGAAGTGACTGACAACAGGATTGCGGCAGTGTCCCGCACCGAATTCGGCAAGGGTGCGGCCCGGCGCACCCGGCGCGCCGGTCTGGTACCGGCCGTTATCTACGGGCACGGCATCGACCCGCTGCACCTGTCACTGCCGGGCCACGACGTGCAGCTGGCGCTGCGCGTGGCCAACGCTGTGCTGGAGATCGGCATCGACGGCGGCTCGACCCAGCTGGCCCTGGCCAAGCAGGTGCAGCGCAACCCGATCAAGGGGTCGATCGAGCATCTCGACCTGGTCATCGTCCGCAAGGGCGAGAAGGTGACCGTCGAGGTGGCCCTCGTCACCGTCGGCGATCACCCGGCCGACCGGATGATCATGATGGACCAGCAGACGATCTCCCTCGAGGTGGAAGCGACCAACATCCCGGCCTCGGTCGAGATCGACGTCGCCGGCCTCGAGATCGGCGACACCGTCACCGCCAAGGACCTCAACCTGCCCGCCGGCGCGGTCTTCCCGGGCGAGCCCGACGACCTCATTCTGTCGGTCGCGGCCACGCCGAGCCAGGCGGCGCTGGACGCCGAACTGGCCGGCACCGACACCACCGCCACGGAGGAGCCGGAAGCGGCCGACGAGGCCTGATCCTTTCCCATGTCTACATGGTTGCTGGTCGGGCTCGGTAATCCGGGCCCGACCTATGCGTCGCATCGACACAACGTCGGGTATCGCGTCGTGGACGAGCTGGCCCGCCGGGCCGGGTCCGGCTTCTCCCGCTCTGGGCAGTTGCGCGCCGAGCTGGTGGCAGACCCGGCTGACGGCGTCCGGGGGAATGGGCGGCCTGGGCGCCGGAGCGGAGCAGATCATCCTGCTCAAGTCGCGCACGTTCATGAACGAGTCTGGGCAGTCCGTGGTCAAGGCGCTGGCCTACTACAAGATCCCGGCGGAGCGGCTGGTGGTCGTCCACGACGAGCTCGATCTGGATTTCGGACGGATTCGACTCAAGTTCGGTGGCAGCGACAACGGACACAACGGTTTGAAATCGATTCGTCGGAGTCTCGGCACCGGCGACTACTTCCGGAGCCGCTTCGGTGTCGGCCGCCCGCCCGGCCGCCAGGACCCGGCCGACTACGTGCTGAGCGACTTCCCCACCGCCAAAGCGCAGGATGTCGCCGTCGAGGTGAGCCGTTGCGCGGATGCCGTCGAGTGCCTGCTCATCCATGGCCTGGACGAGGCGCAGAGCCGCTTCAACTCCTGACCCGCCGGGGGAGGATCTGCGCGCTCCCGGCCCCCCAGTAAGGTGAACCGGTGAAACTGAATGGCCTGATCGATCTCGTCGGCACCGAGCCGGTGGTCGCCGAGGTCATCGCCGAGTGCCGCTCCGGTCGGCTGCCCGCGCTCGACGTGACGCTGCCCGAGGCCGTCCGGCCGCTGCTCGTCGCGGCGCTGGCCGGCCAGACGTCACGCACCTTGCTCCTGGTCACCTCCACCTTCCGCGAGGCGGAGGCCGCCACCGCAGCGCTCACCTCGCTGCTCGGCGAGACCGCGGTCGCCTACTACCCGGCCTGGGAGACCCTGCCGCACGAGCGGCTGAGCCCGCGCTCCGACACGGTCGGACGCCGGCTGGCCGTCCTGCGCCGCCTCGCCGGCAACGACCCGCTGCCGGCGCCCGCGGGTGCGTGGTCGCGCCGGTCCGGTCGGTGCTGCAGCCGCAGGTGACCGGTCTCGGCGACCTGCTGCCGGTCACGCTGGTCGCCGGCGAGGACTACGACCTGGCCGACGTCGCCCGCGCACTCGTCGACGCCGCCTACATCCGGGTCGACCTGGTCGAGCGCCGCGGCGAGTTCTGCGTCCGCGGCGGCATCGTCGACCTGTTCCCGCCCACCCTGGAGCACCCGGTGCGCATCGACTTCTTCGGCGACACGGTCGAGGAGATCCGCCCGTTCGCCGTCGCCGACCAGCGCTCGTTCGACGAGACCCTGCGACGAGGTCGTCGCGTCACCGTGCCGCGAGCTGCTGATCACCGACGAGGTGCAGAGCGCGGCCGCCGCGCTGGCCCGGGTGCACCTGAACACCCCCGGCACCCTGGGCGAGCTGTTCGACCGGATCGCCACCGGCCACGCCGTCGACGGCATGGAGGCCCTCGCCCCGGTGCTCGTCGACGGCCTCGAGCTGCTGATCGACGTGCTGCCCGCCGACACCCAGATCCTGCTGTCGCGACCCCGAACGGATCCGCGCCCGCGCCCACGAGCTGGTGCGTCACCAGCGAGGAGTTCCTGCGGGCGTCCTGGGCGGCCGCCGCCGAGGGCGGGCAAGGCGCCGATCGACCTGGGCGCGTCCGCCTACCGCAGCCTGGCCGACGTCCGCGCCCACGCGCTCGCCCTCGGGCAGTCCTGGTGGAGCCTGTCGCCGTTCAGTGCGGGAGAGGCAGACGATGCGGGCGAGGTGAGCGCGGCGGACGTCAGCGCGGTGCTCGTCGCGGACGGTGCCGGCGGTCGAGGCGCCGGTGTGGCGCGGCGACACCGAGGCCGCCGTCGCCAGCGATCCGGGCGTCGGTGGCCGCAGGGCACCGCACCGTCCTGGTCGCCGACTCCAGCGGCCTGGCGGCCCGCATGGTCGAGATCCTGAAGGGCGCCGACATCCCCGTCGCCCGGCCGGACGGGCTGGACGCCGCTCCCCCCGGACGGGCTCGCCACCGTGGTGCGGGCCGAGCTGCGGCACGGCTTCAGCCTGCCGGGCATCGAGCTCGACGTGTTCACCGCCGGCGACCTCTCCGGCCAGCGGGACGCCGACAAGGCGTCGCGGAAGATGCCGGCCCGGCGCAAGAACCAGATCGACCCGCTCGAGCTGAGCCCGGGCGACCCGGTCGTCCACGAGCACGCACGGTGTCGGCCGCTACGTCGAGATGGTGCAGCGCACCGTCGCCGGCGCCACCCGCGAGTACCTGGTGCTCGACTACGCCCCGTCGCAAGCGCGGCCAGCCCGGGCGACCGGCTCTTCGTCCCGATGGACCAGCTGCACCTGGTCACCCGCTACGTCGGCGGCGAGAGCCCCGACCCTCGACCGGCTGGGCGGCGCCGACTGGGCCAAGCGCAAGTCGCGGGCCCGCAAGGCCGTCCGCGCAGATCGCCGCCGAACTGATCAAGCTGTACGCCGCGCGGCAGGCGTCCCGCGGGCTACGCGTTCGGCGCCGGACACCGTCTGGCAGCGCGAGCTGGAGGACGCGTTCGCCTACGTCGAGACCCCCGACCAGCTGGCCGCGATCAGCGAGGTCAAGCGCGACATGGAGCAGGTCGTCCCGATGGACCGGCTGATCTGCGGCGACGTCGGCTACGGCAAGACCGAGATCGCGGTGCGGGCCGCGTTCAAGGCGGTGATGGACGGCAAGCAGGTGGCGGTCCTGGTGCCGACCACGCTGCTGGTGCAGCAGCACCACGCCACCTTCGCCGACCGCTACGCCGGGCTTCCCGGTGACGGTCGCGGCGCTGAGCCGGTTCCAGACCGGCGCCGAGAAGAAGAAGGTGGTCGCGGGGCTCGCCGACGGCGCGGTCGACGTCGTCGTCGGCACCCACCGGCTGCTGTCCGACGAGGTGCGCGTTCAAGGACCTCGGCCTGGTGATCATCGACGAGGAGCAGCGCTTCGGCGTCGAGCACAAGGAGGCGCTGAAGAAGCTGCGCCTGAACGTCGACGTGCTGGCGATGAGCGCCACGCCGATCCCGCGCACGCTGGAGATGGCGATCACCGGCATCCGCGAGATGAGCGTGATCGCCACCCCGCCGGAGGAGCGGCACCCGGTGCTGACGTTCGCCGGGCCCGTACGACGCGGGCCAGGTGCGGGCGGCGATCCGCCGCGAGCTGGCCCGCGAGGGCCAGGTGTTCTACATCCACAACCGGGTGCAGACTCGATCGAGAAGACCGCGCAAGCAGATCGCCGAACTCGTGCCCGAGGCGCGGGTCGCGGTGGCGCACGGCCAGATGAACGAGCACACGCTCGAGCAGGTGATGGTCGACTTCTGGGAGCGCCGGTCCGACGTGCTGGTCTGCACCACGATCGTCGAGGCCGGCCTCGACATCTCCACCGCCAACACGCTGCTGATCGAGCGCGCCGACCTGCTCGGCCTGTCCCAGCTGCACCAGCTGCGCGGACGGGTCGGTCGCGGCCGCGAGCGCGGCTACGCCTACTTCCTCTATCCGCCGGAGAAGCCGCTCACCGAGACCGCCCACGACCGGCTGGCGACGATGGCCGCGCACACCGACCTCGGCGCCGGGCATGGCGATCGCGATGAAGGACCTCGAGATCCGCGGCGCCGGCAACCTGCTGGGCGGCGAGCAGTCCGGCCACATCGCCGAGGTCGGCTTCGACCTCTACATCCGCCTGGTCGGCGAGGCCGTCGCCGACTTCCGCGGCGAGGACGCCGAGCCCGAGCCGGAGATGAAGATCGAGCTGCCGGTCGACGCGCACCTGCCGGCCGACTACGTCGAGTCCGAGCGGCTGCGGCTGGAGATGTACAAGCGGCTGGCCGCGGTCACCTCCGACGCCGACCTCGCCGCCGTCCGCGACGAACTGGTCGACCGCTACGGCGAGCCGCCGGCCCCGGTCGAGGCCCTGCTGGCGGTGGCCCGGTTCCGGCTCGCAGGCCGCGAGCGCGGCGTCCACGAGGTGGTCGCGCAGGGCACCATGATCCGGTTCGCGCCCGCCGACCTGCCCGACTCGGCCCAGCTGCGGCTGACCCGGCTGTATCCGGGCTCGCAGGTGCGCAAGGCGTCCGGGTTCATCCTCGTGCCGCGGCCGATGACCCGTCCGATCGGCGGCCAGCCGATCACGGACGCCGCACTGCTGCAGTGGGCCGCCAAGGTGCTTGGCCGACGTCTTCCCGACCCCGGCGGCAGCCGGTAGGATCGCCACGGCGCGACACCGGGAATCCAGCGTCGTGCCGGCGTGCCGGGATCACAACGGCAGATGGACCACCAGCGGAATTTCAGACGAAGGTGAGTGAATGAGCAAGCTCTCGGCAAGACTGGCGGCATTCGTGACGGCGGGGGTCCTGACCCTGACCGGGTGCGCCAGCGGCAATCCGCAGGTGGCCGCCTACGTCGGCGCTGCCCAGATCTCGCAGGCGCAGGTGGACGCTGTCGTCGCGCGTTCTGGCGGAGACCAGCTCGGATCCCACCGACACCGTCGGCGGCTTCGCTCCTACCGTCATGTCGATCATGGTGCAGAGCGAGCTCGTGCGCGCCGGCAGCCTCGGCCAAGGGGCTGTCGGTGTCGCGACGCCGACCGCCAGGCTTTCTACGCCACGAACGACCTGTACCAGCTGTTGCTGGCGAACCCGGCGTCCGCCGACTTCATGAAGCGACTACGCCGACACCGCGGTGCTCCTCGGCACCGACGCCGGCAAAGCGGCGTTCCAGGAGGCGGTCGACACCATCACCGTCCGGGTGAACCCGCGTTTCGGCGAATGGGATCCGGCCAACGGATTGGTGCAGGGCTCATCGGGTTCCCTGTCCGAGGCCGCGGCGATCCCGCAGGAGTGACCCACTCGCAGCTCGAACGGCTGGTGGCGGTGATGCACCGGCTCCGCACGGGCTGCCCGTGGGACGCCGAGCAGACCCACGCTCTCCCTGGTGCGCTACCTGGTCGAGGAGACCCTGGAAGTGGTCGAGGCGATCGAGGCCGGCGACGACGACCAGCTCAGCGAGGAACTCGGCGACCTGCTGCTCCAGGTGGTCTTCCACGCCGAGATCGCTGCCGAGACCGGCCGGTTCGACATCGAGGACGTCGCCGGCCGGATCGCCGACAAGCTGATCGCCCGGCACCCTTACGTCTTCGCCGACGCGGAGGTGCCCGGCGACCTGGTCGAGTTCCTGGGAACGCGACAAGGCGCTCGAGAAGCGCAGGTCGTCAGCGCTGGACGGCATACCCGAGCGGCTGTCCGCCCTGACCAGGGCCCACAAGGTGATCACGCGGGCGCGCAGCCACGGACTCGACCCCGCTGCGTTGGGCGTCTCAGGTTCAGCGGAAACGGCCGAGCGAATCGGAGCCGAACTCCTTCGGCTGGTGGGCCGCGCCGACGAGTTGGGCATTGATCCCGAGCAGGCCGCCCGGGCGGCGCTTCGCGATCTCGAAGCCCGCGTCCGCGCCGTCGAATCGCATCCCTGACGGGTCACCGACTCCGGGGGCGCAGTTTTGCTGCTGGCGCAGCGCCGGTTCGCCTCGCAACCTAGTGCCAGGGAACCCAACGACCGTGAGGGGAGGATCAGATGAAGCGGTTGTATGCGGTGCTGGCTTTCGTGATCTGTGGACTGGTTGCGGTCCAAGCCGCGGTCGCGGTCTGGGCGGAGTCCGGCCTGTTCCTGTGGATCGCGCGTGACGGCGGGTCCATCGATGCCTCCACTCTGGAGTCGGAGGCACTACCGCCGTTCCCGGAGGCGGCGGGCTTCGAGGTGCACGGGATGAACGGGATGATGGTGATCCCGATCGTCGCCCTCGTGTTGCTGGTGGTGTCGTTCTTCGCCAAGGTGTCCCGTGGGGTCGTGTGGGCGGTGGCGATCGCGCTGCTGGTGGGTCTGCAGGTCACCCTCGGCATCGTCGGCCATTCCGTGTCGATCGCGGGATTGGCCCACGGCCTGAACGCGCTCGCACTGTTCACTGTGGCGCTGCTGGCCGGACGCCGAGCGTGGCGGGCGGTGGAGGAAGCTCCGCTCAGGGCGGAGCCGGTGACGACGTCGGTCTAGTACCCGACCTCAGGTGAGCACCTCCCTCGCATCCGACCCGTCCCCGACCGCAGCTGGTCTGCGACGCCGGGTGAGGTGGCGCACGTGGCTGTCGCTGGCCGGCGCCGCGGTTCTCATGGTGCCGCTGGCGGTGATGTGGTCCTCCAGCCTGCTGCGGAATCCGCTCTCAGTGATGGACATGGGAGGTCCCGACTACGGGAGTGGCCCGGCGGGGGATGGCCATGGCCACCACGGTTCCGACGGGGCGGGGACCAGTCTGACCACGTTGGTGGCTGACCCGGATCGGCCTGCGGACGTACGGGTGGAGTTGCGCACCGAAACCGCCACCCTGGTCGAGGGCGGACGCGACGTGCCGGGCTACACAGTGAACGGAACCTCTCCAGGACCTGAGATCAGGGCGCGGGTCGGGCAATTGGTGGAGGTGCACCTGGTCAACGTGTCCGTCGCCGCCGGGGTCACGCTGCACTGGCACGGCATGGAGGTGCCGAACGCGATGGACGGCGTGGCCGGAGTGACGCAGGACAGCGTCCCGCCTGGCGGGGAGTTCACCTACCGTTTCATTCCTGCCCGTGCCGGCACCTTCTGGTACCACTCCCACCAGACCTCCCATGAGCAGGTCGTGGGAGGGCTCTTCGGCGTGGTGGTCATCGAGCCTGCGCGTGCCACCGCCGGCGCCGGCGATCCCGTTGATGCGGTGGCGGTGGCGCACACCTACGCCGGCGTCCGCACCATCAACGGCCGCGCCGAGGACCTGATGATCCCTGCCGAGCCGGGGGCGTCGGTCCGGCTCCGGGTGGTGAACACCGATAACGGGACGCTCACCGTGTGGAGCGGTGAGCCGGTCACCGTGGCCGCGGTGGATGGCAACGAGGTGCGGTCGCCGGCCCCGGTGCGAGACGAACAGGTCGCGGTCGCCGCGGGAGGGCGGATCGACCTCGTGGTGGCCGTCCCGGCCACCGGTGCCGTCCGGGTGCAGCTGTCGAAGGCGACGGCGGTGGTGATCGGACCGACCGGCAGCGAGCCGCCGGTGCCGGCGCAACCCGAACGCTGGCTGGACCTGCTCGGCTACGGCTCACCGGGGGACGTCGGGTTCGACCCGGCACGCGTCGATCGGCACTTCGACTACGTCGTCACCCAACGGCCCGGGTTCGTGAAGGGTCGGCCGGGCATCTGGTGGGCGATCAACGGCCTGCTGTACCCGAACGTGCCGATGTTCGTGGTGACCGAGGGCGAGCTGGTCGGGATGCACATCGAGAACCGCACCAATGAGGTCCACCCCATGCACCTGCACGGCCATCGGGTGCTGGTGGTCGCTCGGGACGGAGTGGCCGCGTCCGGAAGCCCTTGGTGGACTGACTCCTTCGACGTGAAGCCGGGGGAAACCTTCGACATCGTCTTCCGCGCCGACAACCCGGGCATCTGGATGGATCACTGCCACAATCTCGAACACGCTCGGGACGGGATGGTGGCGCATCTGGCCTATGCCGGCATCTCCACACCGTTCCGCCTCGGCGGCGACGCGGGCAACGAGCCCGAATAGGTCGACGGACGCCCCGCGAGGCGTCCGGATCTGTGGCTCCGGCGTCGTCCCCTGCGAAGGCGACGGACGATAGGGTTGGTGCCGATGACTTGATCCCAATCGAGAGGCACAAATCGTGGCAAGTATCGAATTCGTTGACGCGCGGCAGATTCTGGATTCCCGCGGCAACCCCACCGTCGAGGTGCAGGTCGTCCTGGAGGACGGCTCCGAGGGCCGCGCTGCGGTCCCGTCGGGTGCTTCGACCGGCGCCTTCGAAGCCGTCGAACTGCGCGACGGCGATGCTGCTCACTACGGCGGCAAGGGTGTGCTCAAGGCCGTCGAGAACGTCCAGGAGCAGATCTTCCCTGAGGTCAACGGCATGGAAGCCACCGATCAGCGGCTGCTCGACCAGGCCATGATCGAGCTGGACGGCACCGACAACAAGGCCAAGTTGGGCGCCAACGCCATCCTCGGCGTCTCGCTGGCCGTCGCGCACGCCGCGGCCGAATCCGCAGGGCTGCCGTTGTACCGCTACCTGGGCGGCCCGACCGCCAGCGTCCTGCCGGTGCCGATGATGAACATCCTCAACGGCGGCTCGCACGCGGACTCCAACGTGGACATCCAGGAGTTCATGATCGCCCCGATCGGCGCGTCCACGTTCGCTGAGGCATTGGAGGTCGGTGCCGGTGTCTACCACGCCTTGAAGGCCGTGCTGAAGGGACGTGGCCTGGCCACTGGTCTGGGTGACGAAGGCGGCTTCGCACCGAACCTGGCCAGCAACGCCGAGGCACTCGACCTGATCCTGGAAGCGATCGGCAACGCCGGCTTCACCGCGGGCAAGGACGTCGCGCTGGCGCTCGACGTGGCCGCGTCCGAGTTCTACAACTCCGACGGCACCTACACCTTCGAGGGCGCATCGAAGAGCAGCGAGGAGATGGTCGCCTACTACGCCGAACTGGTGGCCAAGTACCCTCTCGTCTCGATCGAGGACCCGCTGAACGAGGACGACTGGGACGGCTGGAAGGCCATCACGGATCAACTCGGCGACAAGGTGCAGCTCGTCGGTGACGACCTGTTCGTGACGAACGTGACCCGCCTGCAGAAGGGCATCGACACCCAGACGGCCAACGCCCTCTTGGTGAAGGTGAACCAGATCGGGTCGCTCACCGAGACCATCGACGCCGTGGACATGGCGCATCGCGCCGGCTACAAGACGATGATGAGCCACCGTTCCGGCGAGACCGAGGACACCACCATCGCCGACCTGGCCGTCGCCCTCGGTTGTGGCCAGATCAAGTCCGGTGCGCCGGCGCGCACCGAGCGCGTGGCGAAGTACAACCAGTTGCTGCGCATCGAGGCCGATCTCGACGACGCCGCCCGTTACGCCGGCGCAGGGGCCTTCCCGCGGTTCAAGGCCTGACCTGATCGACGTCAGGGCCGCCGGAGCGCTGTTCCGGCGGCCCTCGCCGCTTCTCCCCGGCCCGCGGGCCTCAGGCGTCGTGATCGCGGCGGCCCTGTGGTCGGGGTGATCGATGGTCCTGTGCCCCGCCCTGCGGTTTTCGCGGCCGGGGCAGCGCGCGTCATCGGGGTCTGGCGGACGTCCGCCTCTATCCTTGACCCGATGAGGGCTCAGGATCATGGCGCGCGCACCGCGTAGCCCACGAAGCACCAGTGCCGGCCCGGGACGCACGACGAGGCGCTCCCGGGCCGGTGCTCGTCCGTCGAGCCAGGTCACCCCTGACATCCTGGACGAGGAGCGTCCCAGGCCGCCGGTGTGGCAGCGAGGGCTTCGGTTCACCCGTCGCGCCCTCGTGCTGGCACTGGTGGTCGTGGTGTTGGCGATCTCGTTCGGCGGCTCGTTGCGCATCTACCTCAATCAGCAACACGACCTGGCAGTGGCCGAGCAGGAGATCCGTGACCGTTCGGCCCAGATCGCCGATCTTGAGGCGGAGCTCGCGCGGTGGGACGACCCCGACTTCGTGAAGGCGCAGGCGCGGGAGCGACTCGGTTGGGTCATGCCGGGCGAAACCGGCTACCGGGTGGTCGGGGCCGACGGGCGACCGCTCGGAGGTGGCGTGGTGATCGAGTCCGAACAACAGCTGCCCGCCGGTGAGCACGACCCCGTCTGGTGGGATCGCTTGTGGGGATCGGTCCAGACCGCGGACGCCCCGACCCGCAAGGTCGCGCGCCCCTGAGTGGCGCCTCGCCCGGCGAACGCCCGCCCCACGGTGGTCCTCGTGGGTGGCCGAGGGCGAGGCGACCTCACTCAGCGGGGTGGAGGATGCCGGCGACAATGCTGTCGGCGGCCGCGCGAAATCGGTCGAGACCACCGTAGGGCCGGGAGACCAGCATCGCCCCTTCCAGGCCGCCGAGGATGGCCCGCGCGGCCTCCTTGGCACTGCCGGTGAGTTTCACCGCGGCGGCCTTCTGGCCCTCGACGAGGACTGCTTCGAGCCAGGCCTCGTTGGTGTCGAAGAAGGCCAGGACCTCAGCGCGCATCACCTCGGGCAGGGTGGCGTACTCGGCAGCGAGCATGCCGCACAGGCACAGGCGGTTGTCGGCGAGCACGTCGGCATACAGCTGGGCGTACGCAGCGAGCTTGGCCGGTGACTCCAAGCCGCTGCCACCGATGCGATCCAGTTCACCGAAGAATCGTTGGGAGTATCTCGCGATCAGCGCTGTGCCCAACTGCTCCTTCGTGCCGAAGTGGTAGTGCAGGCTGGCTTTGGTCACGTGCAAGCGCGACGCCACATCGGCGTAGCTGAAGCCGTTGAACCCCCTCACCTGCACGAGTTCTTCTGCGATGTCGAGGATCTGCTGCGACATGCTCGCTTCGCGGACGATCTCGGTTCTGAGCACTTGTTACCCACTTGCGTTGGTTGACCGGCTTACCTACTGGTAAGTAAATTCTATCTACCAGTTGGTAAGTGAGTCTACCTAGAGGAGCTGGCATGCAAGAGTTCGCGCACCGGAGGTTCGATGCCCCCGACGAGACCCGTGACTTCACGAACGGACAGGCCGAGATTCTCTCGATCGGAGACAACCAGGTTGGGCGTCTCGTCCTGCAGCCCGGCTGGCGTTGGTCCAATGACCTGCGTCCGATCGTGGGCACGTCAAGTTGCGAGGTCCCGCACTTTCAGTACCACATCAGTGGGCGGCTGGCGATCCGGATGGACAGCGGGCAGGAGATCGTCGCTGAACCGGGCGACGTGACCTCCGTGCCCAGCGGGCACGACGCCTGGGTGGTCGGCGATGAGCCCGTCGTGGTCGTCGACTGGTTCGGGGCCAGCAACTACGCCAAGGCTTCGGGGTAGGGCAGGCGCGGATGGGCGAGCGCGAGAACCGCGAGGTCGTGGCGCGGTTGATCGACTGCATCAACGATCAGCAGGTCGAGGTCATGGACGAGCTGTTCGCTGAGGACGCCGTCATGGACTGGCCGCAGTCGGGCGAGCAGATCGTGGGCGGCGACAACCGGCGAGCGGTGTACGCGGCGTTTCCGGCTCTGCCCCGGATCACTCCCCGTCGGATGCTTGCGGCCGGTGAGCTGGTGATCGCGGAGGCGACGCTCGACTACGGCGGACCGAAGTACCACAGCGTCTTTCTGTTCGAGTTCCGAGACGGCCGGATCGCACGCGAAACCGCTTACTGGGCCGATCCTTTCGTGCCCCCACCGTGGCGCGAGCAGTGGGTTCGACGAGCGGACGCCCCCGGCGCGGATGGCTGAACGGTCCCGGCGTGCCACAATGGCGGCCGTGCTCGAACCCCTGACCCCCGCCGACGCCGAGGCGGTGACCGCCCAGCTGGGACGCGAGCCCAGGGGTGTGGCCGGAGTGGCCTGGCGTTGCCCGTGCGGGAAGCCGGGGGTCGTGGCCACGTCCCCGCGACTGCCAGACGGGACGCCGTTCCCCACCACCTATTACCTCACGTGCCCGCGGGCCACATCGATGTGTTCGACCCTCGAAGCGCAGGGCGTGATGGCGGAGTTCACCGAGCGATTGGCGGTCGATGCCGACCTGGCGACCGCCTACGCGCGCGCACACGCCGCGTACGTGTCGGACCGTGACGCGTTGGGCCGGGTGGCCGAGATCGAAGGCATCAGTGCCGGTGGCATGCCCGACCGGGTGAAGTGCCTGCATGCGCTCGCCGGTCATGCACTGGCCGCCGGCCCGGGAGTGAATCCTTTGGGCGACGAGACCGTGCAACGGCTCGGCGAGTTCTGGCGGCGTCCGTGCCGGGCCGATCATGGCTGAGAACTTCGCGGCCATCGACTGCGGCACCAACTCGATCCGGCTGCTGGTCTGCCGGCGGGAGTCCGGTCGGATCGTGGAGGTGGACCGCCGGCTGCAGCTCACCCGCCTCGGCCAGGGTGTGGACGCCACGGGGGTGTTCCATCCCGACGCGCTGGCGCGCACGCTCGCCGCCCTGACCGATTTCGGCGCCGAACTGGACCGGCTGGATGTCCGGCACCGGCGGGTCGTCGCCACGTCCGCCGCCCGGGACGCGGCGAACTCGGCGGCGTTCTTCGACGGCGTCCGGAAGCGCCTGGGCGTCGAAGCCGAGATCATTCCCGGCGAGGAAGAGGCGCGGCTGTCCTACGCCGGGGCAGTGTCGGCCCTGCCGAACCTGCCCCAGCCGGTGCTGGTGATGGACATCGGCGGTGGCTCCACCGAACTCGTGCTCGGAGCGGACGGCGTCGCGTCTCGGGCGATCTCGCTCGATATCGGGTCGGTGCGGCTCCGCGAGCGGTTCCTGCACTCCGACCCGCCCCTCGCCGCGGAGGTGACCGCCGCGTCCACGCGGATCGACGGCCTGCTGGACGGCGCCGGCATCGACTTGGCCACGGTGGCCACGTGGGTGGGTGTCGGTGGCACCGCCACCAGCTTGTCCGCTCTCGCGCAGCGGTTGCCCGCCTATGATCGCCGCCTCGTGCACGGCTCGGTGTTGACCCGCCCCGACCTGGCCGAGCTCACTGCCCGGCTGCTGAGGATGCCGGTGGCGGAGGTGACCGAACTCCCCACCATGGTGCCGGGCCGAGCCGACGTGATTTGCGCGGGCGCCCTGGTGTGTGACCGGATCGGGCACAGGGTGCCGACCGACCTCACCGTGAGCGAGGCCGACATCCTCGACGGGATCATTCTGGGACTGGTCGCCGGCGCCGTTATGTGAGCGTTACTCAACAGGTTGTCGCACGGCCGTTGTTCGCACTGTCGCCCACGCTCAATAACGACTTGGTAACAGATCGGCCGAGGTGATTGTGAGGGTTAACATGTGAACCTTAACATCGTGCTACGGCCAAGGGCGGCCGACCGGTGCGGGTAGGGGTTGTCCCACCCATCGGGTGCGAACAAGGAGGTTTGTCGAATGAAGAAGACCATTGGTCTCTTCGCCGCCGGCGCGCTGATGCTGGCACTCTCAGCCTGCGGAGGGGGAACGACACCCGCCGCGACCGGTGGGACGGAAACCAAGGGCAAGGCGATCGGCGACATCGTCGTCGGCTTCGCTCAGGTGGGTGCGGAGAGCGGTTGGCGCACGGCCAACACCAAGGACATCCAGGATTCCTTCAAGACAGCGGGCATCCAGCTGAAGTTCTCCGATGCGCAGCAGAAGCAGGAGAACCAGATCAAGGCCATCCGCTCCTACATTCAGCAGCAGGTGGACTACATCGCCTTCTCGCCGGTGGTCCAGACCGGCTGGGACGCCGTCCTGAATGAGGCGAAGGCTGCCAACATCCCCGTGATCCTGACCGACCGCGCGGTCGACTCCAAGGACACCTCGCTGTACGTGACGTTCCTCGGCTCCGACTTCGTGCTGGAGGGCAAGAAGGCCGGCGATTGGCTCGTGAACGAGTACAAGGGCAAGACCGATCCGGTCAACATCGTCCAACTCGAGGGCACCACCGGTTCGGCTCCCGCCATCGACCGGGCCACCGGCTTCGCGGACGCGATCAAGGCCGACTCGAATATGAAGGTCGTCGCCAGCCAGACCGGTGACTTCACCCGCGCCGGCGGCAAGCAGGTCATGGAAGCCATGCTCAAGTCGCAAAAGGACATCGACGTGGTCTACGCCCACAACGACGACATGGGCCTGGGCGCCATCGAGGCCATCGAGGCCGCGGGCAAGGTTCCCGGCAAGGACATCAAGATCATCACCGTGGATGCGGTGAAGGACGGCATGACCGCCTTGTCCGAGGGCAAGATCAACTTCATCGTGGAGTGCTCGCCGCTGTTGGGCAAGCAACTGATCGACATCGTCAAGACCCTCAACGAGGGCGGCACCGTCGAGAAGCGCATCGTCACCGAGGAGACCACCTTCACCCAGGAGCAGGCCAAGGAGGCCCTGCCCAACCGCAAGTACTGACGCTTCGGCGCGCAGCGTCGAACTCCCGCCTGCCGGAGGTGCGTGGCCCGGTGCCACGCACCTCCGGCACGGAAACGGCGAACCCGGCCTGACTCGACAAACACGAAATGAGCAATCGATGCCTGAACAGCCGCCAGTGACGGCACCGGCCGGCGACCTGAAGCCGGTCGTCGAGATGAGTGACATTTCGATCACGTTCCCGGGTGTGAAAGCCCTGGACGGGGTCGACTTCCGCATGTTCCCCGGCGAAGTGCACTCACTGATGGGGGAGAACGGCGCCGGAAAGTCCACCCTGATCAAGGCACTCACCGGCGTCTACGGGATCGACACCGGGACCATCCGCCTCGACGGCACGAAGGTCACGTTCAACGGCCCCGCCCAGGCGCAGGCGGCGGGCATCAGCACCGTCTACCAGGAGGTCAACCTGCTGGGGAACCTCACCGTGGCCGAGAACGTGATGCTCGGACGGGAGCCGCGCCGCTTCGGCGGTATCGACTGGCGCACCATGCGCCGCCGCTCGGCCCAGATCCTCACCGGCCTCCACCTGGACATCGATCCGAACTCACTGCTCAACTCGCACTCGTTGGCCGTGCAGCAGCTGGTGGCCATCGCTCGGGCCATCGACGTCCAGGCGAAGGTGCTGATCCTCGACGAACCCACGTCGAGCCTGGACACCGAAGAGGTGGCCGAGTTGTTCCGGGTGATTCGTTCCCTGAAGGATTCGGGGGTGGCGATCCTGTTCGTCAGCCACTTCCTCGACCAGGTCTACGAGATCAGCGATCGGCTCACCGTCCTGCGCAACGGCGCGCTGGTGGGGGAGTACCGCACCCACGAACTGCTTCGCATCGACCTCGTCCAGGCGATGATCGGCAAGGAGCTCTCCACCTTGGCCGATCTGAAGAACAAGGTGCACTCCAGCGAGCGCGACGTGGCACCGGAGCAGGGGGCGCCCCCCTTCCTCAAGGCCACCGGGATCAGCCGCAAGGGAGCGATCTCGCCGATCAGCCTCACCATCGGCGCCGGTGAAGTGGTCGGTCTCGCCGGACTGCTCGGCTCCGGCCGCACCGAGGTGGCCCGACTGGTGGGCGGGGTCGATCACCTCGACGCCGGCTCCATCGTCGTGAACGGCGTCCCGGTGAGACTCCGGACACCCCGGCAGGCCATGAAGCACCGCATCGTCTACTCGTCGGAGAACCGCCGCGCCGAGGGTATCGTCGACGAACTCACCGTCCGGGACAACATCATCCTTGCCCTGCAATCCGACCGCGGCTGGTTCCGTCCGATCCCGCGCAAGCGGCAGGACGAACTCGCCTCGAGCTACATCGAGGCCCTCAACATCAAGACCCCCAATGCCGACGCACTGGTCAGGAACCTGTCGGGCGGAAATCAGCAGAAGGTGCTGTTGGCCCGCTGGCTGGCGATCGCGCCGCGACTCCTGATCCTGGACGAACCCACGCGCGGCATCGACGTCGGGGCGAAGGCCGAGATCCAGAAACTGGTCTACAGCCTCGCGGAGAACGGGATGAGCGTGCTGTTCATCTCCGCCGAACTCGAAGAGGTGCTGCGCCTCAGCAACCGGATCGTGGTCCTGCGCGACCGGCGGAAGGTCGCCGACCTGCCCAACGAGGGTCTCGGCGTCGATGACTTGCTGGCATTGATCGCCGAGGGCGCTGCCGCACCCGAACTCACTGGAGCCGCATCATGAAAGCCGCACTGAACCGGGCCTTCTCGCACCGACTGTTCTGGCCAGTGGCCATGCTGGTCACGTTGATCGTCGTCAACGTCGTGGCCGTCCCCGACTTCCTCTCGATCACCCTCAACAATGACGGGCACCTCTTCGGGAGCCTGATCGACATCCTGCGCAACGGCGCTCCCACCCTGATCATCGCGGTCGGCATGACCCTGGTCATCGCCACTCGCGGGATCGACCTGTCGGTCGGCTCGATCTGCGCGATCGCGGGTGCTGTCGCGTGTTCGATCATCCTCGGCTCCCCGACGCCGCACTCGGTGGGGACGGTCACCGTCGCCGTCCTGGCCGCGCTGGGACTGTCCCTCCTGATGGGCCTGTGGAACGGCTTCCTGGTCGCCGTCCTTGGTATCCAGCCGATCATTGCGACGCTGATCCTGATGACCGCTGGACGCGGTATCGCGATGCTGATCACCGAGGGCCAGATCCTCACCGTGAACAGCGACCCGTTCAAGTTCATCGGCAGCGGCTTCGTCCTCGGGATCCCGGTCGCCACCCTCATCGGTGCCCTGATCTTCGCGTTCGCAGCACTGCTCACCCGGCGAACCGCTCTCGGTCTGCTGATCGAGAGCGTGGGCATCAACCCTGAGGCGAGCCGCCAGGCCGGCCTCCGCGCCCGCGGCCTGGTGTTCACGGTGTACGCCTTCTGTGCCGTACTGGCGGCCATCGCCGGATTGATCCTGACCTCCAACCAGACCGCTGCCGATGCGAACAACACCGGACTGTTCATCGAGCTCGACGCGATCCTGGCGGTGGTGATCGGAGGCACCTCGCTGAACGGGGGCCGCTACTCCCTTGCCGGCACCCTGGTCGGTGCCCTGGTCATCCAGACCCTGGTGACCACGGTCTACACCGTAGGCATCCCGCCGATCGCCACCATGGTGTTCAAAGCGGCCGTCGTGACCGCCGTCTGCCTGCTGCAGTCACCCACGACGGCGGCGGCGATCGAACGATGGCGGCACCGATCAACCGCCCGGTCGGTAGCTCCAGTCGCACAACCGGCGGTGACCCGATGACCGCGACCGCCGTCCCCACATCCGGACTCGGCCGTGCCTGGGACAAGGTCGTCGACGTCTTCACCAGCCCCAAGACCGGCCCGGTACTGATCACCGCCGTGCTGTTCGTGCTGATGTTCCTCGCCGGTGGCGCCCGTTACCGGGGGTTCCTTTCCGGCCAGGTGTTTCTGAACCTGCTGATCGACAACGCCTACCTGATCGTGCTCGCAGTGGGGATGAGCTTCGTGATCCTCACCGGTGGCATCGATTTGTCGGTGGGCGCGGTGGTGGCGCTGTCGACGATCATCGCCGCCCGGCTGCTGGAGCAGGGCTGGAACCCGATGCTGGTCATCGTGTTGATCCTGCTCGCCACGTCCACCCTCGGCCTGCTGGTGGGGCTGATGATTCACGTGTTCGGGGTGCAACCCTTCATCGCGACCCTGGCGGCGATGTTCCTGGCCCGGGGTCTGTGCTACATCATCGCCAAGGAGTCGATCACGATCGACAACCCGTTCTTCGTCTCGATGGCCAACACGCGGTTCTCGCTGGGCTACCGGATGAGCATCACTCCGAGCGTGATCATCGCCGTCGTCGTGCTGGTGATCGGGATGGTGGTGCTGCAGTACACCCGCTTCGGCCGGACGACCTACGCGATCGGCGGCGGCGAGCAGTCCGGCATGCTGATGGGCCTGCCAACCTCGCGCACGAAGGTCCTGGTGTACGTGATCAGCGGCTTCTGCTCGGGTCTCGCCGGCGTCCTGTTCGCCTTCTACACCTTGTCCGGGTATGCGCTCACCGCGGTCGGCACCGAACTGGACGCGATCGCCGCGGTCGTGATCGGTGGCACGCTGCTCACCGGCGGCTACGGCTTCGTGCTCGGCTCCGCGCTGGGCGTCCTGGTACTGGGACTCATCCAGACCATTCTCAGCTTCGAAGGCACCCTGAGTTCGTGGTGGACCAAGATCTTCATCGGTGCGCTCCTGCTGGTGTTCATCATTCTGCAGAAGGTGCTCACGTCCCGAAGGACCTGAGTATCCCTGAGCCGATGTCATCTGGTCCCCGGAGTGCGGCCGTCAAGCGCACACCCGCCACAGCAGCCCCTGTCACAAACGACGACGAGCGCACGAAGGCCGCCACGATTTTCGATGTGGCGCGACTGGCGGGGGTGTCGCACCAGACCGTGTCACGGGTGCTGAACGAGCTGCCGAACGTGCGTCCGGCCACCCGGGAGCGGGTACAGCGGGCGATCAAGCAGCTGCGCTACATCCCGTCCCCGGCCGCTCGGGCTTTGGTCACGAGGCGGTCGAGGACGATCGGTCTGATCAGCACCGGGGCGTCCGACTACGGGCCGACCACCACTGCGTTGAATTTCAACGAAGCGGCGCGGGAGGAGCGCTACGCGGTGATCCAGGCCAGCATGATGCGGGCCGACCCGGCGGCGCTGCGCGACGTCGCGGAAGTGCTGGTGCGACAGAACGTGGAAGCGATCGTGCTGATCACCTCGAACCGGTCGACCTTGGCGATCCTGCAGAGCATGGAGCTGGGCGTCCCGTTCCTCGCCGTGGTGTCGCAGGGTTCGGATCTGCACCGGGTCTCGCTCGACCAGTATCAGGGCGCGCGCCGGGCGGTGCGGCATCTGATCGAGCTGGGCCACACCGACATCCGCCATGTGGCCGGGCCGATCGATTCGATGGACGCCCTCGAACGAATCCGCGGCTGGCGCGACGCACTGGGCGAGCACGGTCTGGTGGCGCACGAGCCGATCCTGGGGGACTGGACGGCGACCAGCGGTTACGTGGCGGGCCAGCGACTGCTGTCCGATTCGTTCACCGCGGTGTTCTGTGGGAACGACCAGATGAGCCTCGGCCTGATCCACGCGCTGACCGAGGCAGGACGCAGCGTGCCCGGACAGGTGAGCGTGATTGGATGCGACGACATCCCCGAGGCAGCCCACTTCTCCCCGCCCCTGACCACCATGCATCAGGACTTCGCCCAACTGGGTCGGGACGCGATGCAGGTGGTACTCGCCGTCCTGGGGGACGAGTCGGCCCCGAATCCGCTTCTGCGAGTGCCCGAACTGGTGATCCGGGCGAGCACCGCACCTCCGCCCGCGCGCTGACGACCTAGAATCTCGACCGGGCCCCCATGGCCCAACCGGTAGAGGCAGGCGGCTTAAACCCGCCCGAGTATGGGTTCGAATCCCATTGGGGGCACTCAAAAAGTGCCATTTTACTAGGATAAATACAGTGGTGTAATCCAGATGGCCACTCTTCGGGCCCTTATCGGGCCCTTAGGTGACCGAAGGATTCCAGCCATCTGGGACTCCTCAGCCGAGTCGGCGGTGGATCGGCCGCACTGTCGGAATCGGCCGGAAGAGCCGTTCGAGGTCTTCGATGCGTACCCGGATGAGACGGCCGCCGAAGCGGGACGCCGGCAGGTGGCCGTGGGCGATTCGGCGCCTCAGCGTGTCGACGCTGACTCCGTACATGAGGGCCGCCTGCTGGAGCGAGACCCACTCGAGGCTGGGCAGGTTCCACGGAGTGGGGGTGGGCGAGATCGCCATGGTCGTGTCCTTCCGGTGGTGCGGTGTGTTTCGTTGGTCAGATGGTGATGCCGCGGCTGGGCCCGGACATCCGTGGTGGTTCGTGGTGGTGTCGTCGGGGTGGGGTGGTGACGGTTTCCCAGATTGGGGTCTGGGCCTCGTCCCGGGTGTTGATGAGTCCGGTGATGCGGTAGCTGAGGGCGTCGGCGGGGTGTTCGTCGGGCAGTGGGCCTTGGCGGACGGCGTGCCGGAGGAGGTCGTGGATGTCGATGTGTTGGGTGTCGAGGTGGGCGAGTTTGGCGGCGAGGACGGGGAGCGCGGGGTCGTTGGCCAGGTCGGGTGCGGCCTGGATGATTCTGGGTGCCCATTCGCGGATGCCGGCCTGGGCGGTTTCGAGCTGGTGGTCGAGATCGCGCCGGTGCCGGGTTTCGGCGGGGGTGTGCGCGGCGGGCCCGGTGGGCCTTAGGTCGGTGTCGGGGATCTGGTGGGCGGCTCGCCATTGTTGGATGTCGGCGACAAGTTGGGGGTCGAGGCCGGGCAGGTTGGTCGTCCAGCGGGGCGTCTGGTGTGGGGCGTGTTCTCGGACCTGGTTGCCGAGTTGGTAGGTGAGCCGGAATCGGTCGGAGAGGTAGGTCTTCCATGCGGGATCGTCGAGGAGCCGGCCGGGGATGCCGGGGAGCCAGGGGAGTGGCCCGACGGTGCGTCCTTGGGAGGCTTGGGTGGGGTCGAGTCGCCAGGTGAGGACGGCGGCCCGGTCACGGGCGTCATCGAGCCCGCCGTAGCCGATGGCCTGTCGGAGGAGGTCGGCGGGGTCGTGGCCGTTGGCTGCCCAGAGCAGCAGGGTTGAGCGCAGGGCGGGCCAGGCGTCGGCGTCTGCGAGTTGGTGGGCTTGTCCGGCGGTGTCGATGGTTTGCTTGACCGGGTCGGGGACGGCGTGTTCGGCGGCGAAGCCGATCGCGTCGAGGTAGCAGTTGGCGGCTGGTGCGAGCAGCAGGGTGGGGTCGTCGGCTTGGCGGAGGAGGGTGGTGGCGGAGGCTGGTTGCTGGTCGCGGCCGATGATCTGTTCGAGGATCTCGACGCTGGTGGCGGTTTCGTGGAGGTCGCGGGCGATCGGCGCGGTGTGTGGGTCGGTGGTGCCGACCTGGAGCCAGGCGTGGTTCGCGTGCCGTCCGCGGGTGAGCATGGTGTAGGCGAGTTGGCGGGTTTCCTCGCCGGTGATCAGGCTGTGGCTGGTGTCGGCGGTGACGCCTTGGGCAGCGTGGATGGTGGTCGCGTAGCCGAGTTCGACGAATTCACGGACGTAGTCGGCGGGCAGGGTGAGCCGGTTGTGGTTGCGCAGGTGTTGGACGTCGATCGAGCCGTCGTGGTGGACGTGGGTGACGGTCCAGCGGTCGCCGTTGCGGACCCAGGCGAGTTGCCCGCTGGTCAGGGTGCGGTCGTTGCGGCGGGTGATCACGGTGTCGCCGGTGGAGGCGTGGTTGTCGTCGGCGAGGAGGGTTTGGCGTCCGGGCCGGTGTCCGGCGAGCCGGCCTTGCCGGGCGGCGGTGTTGAGGGCGGCGACGAGCTGGCGGGTGGGGGCGAGCATGATCGCGTCCAGCCCGGCGGCACGGTCGGTGTGCCAGGCGGTGAGGAGTTGGCCGGTGGCGGTGTCGGGGTCGACCAGGTGGATCCGGTTGTGGTCGAGGTAGTAGCCCAGGGCTCCGATGTCGCCGGAGCGGAGGGCGAGGCTGGCGTGGGCTTCGCCGGGGTCGGTGAACCGGAGTACCTGGTCGAGGTGGAGGGCGCCGTGGCTGGTGGTGATGTCGCGCAGTACTCCGCCGGCGCCGATCGCGCCGAGTTGTTGGTCGTCGCCGATCAGCCGGATCGAGGTGCCCTGGTCGATGCACCAGCCGACCAGGTAGTCGAGGGTGAGGGTGTCGGCCATGCCGGCTTCGTCGATGATCACCAGCGTGTCGGGCCCGACGGCTTCGGCGAGGGGTTCGTGGTGGTTGATGGCCCACACCATCTTGGCCAGGTTCTCCGCGACAGCGTTCTGGCCGAGTTGGAGTCGGAGTTGTTCGGCGGCGGCGGCTGAGGGTGCCAGGCCGAGGATGGTGCCGCCGCTGTTGGTCCACGCACAGGCCAGGGTGCGCATGGCGGTGGTCTTCCCGGTGCCGGCCGGCGCGATGGCGAGTTGGAGGCGGAGTCCGGAGCCGGCCATGCCGGCGACCAGGGTCTGCTGGCCTTCGTTGAGGGGTTGGCGGTTGGCGAGGGATTGCAGGATGGCGAGCTGGATCGAGTTGCGGTCGGCTTGTCGGCCGCCGTGGCGTGCGGCGGCGGCGACGATGCGGGCTTCGGCGCGCAGGATCCGCATCGAGGTGTACCGGGACGCTGAGGGTTCCTCGTAGGCCGGGGTGCCGTCGGGGCGCAGCAGCAGGTCGGGTTCGACCGGCAGGGCCCGCGTGGTGCGGATCGGCACCGACACGCCCTCGGAGAGGGCTTCGGCCGTGACCTGTTCGACCACCCGGGTGAGCTCGTGGTGGGGGATGTGGGCGGCGTTGGCTTGCCGGAACGCTTCGGAGCGCACGTTCCACGGCGTCCACGACGATTTCTCGGCCTCGACGATCGCGACCACGGCCCGGGCGGTGCGGGCGACCCAGCGCCGATCCGGCACGGTCACGGGTGTCGGGGGTTGGTGGGTGACGGCGTGCAGCATCCGGGCGATGCCGCCGGGGCCGAGAACCCGTTCGGCTTCGGCGGTCCAGGTGAGGCGTTGGTCGTGTTCGCTGCGGGGTTCGTGTTTGTCGGGCCGGGTGTTCAGGGTGGCCCGTTGGGCGAGTTCGAGGCGTTCTTCGGGGGTGGGCAGCCGGCTGTACTCGGTTTCGAACTCGGCGACCAGCTGGCCGGTCTTGCCGAGGATCTGGGCCCGCCGGGTCGACCAGCGTTTCGCCAGGCCGGGGTCGACACCGGCGATCTCCCAGACGGGTCGTTTCCCGTCCCGTCCGGTCGGCACCAGCGCCAGGCCGAGGTCCCGCAGCCGGGCGATCAGGCTGGCGGTGTACACCTCCGACAGGGTCACCTTGGCGGCGTACAGCACTTTCGCGTCGATCGCCATCCACTCCCCAGCGGCGGTTTGGACCTTGTTCGCCACCGCCACATGGGTGTGCAGGTCCGGGTCTCCGGCCCGGGAATCCCGGTGCACGAACCGGGCGGCGACCATGCCCCGCACCGGCAGGTGCCGCACCCCGGCATGGCCCTTCCGGGTGAACAGGACGTTCGCCTCCAGATAGGTCAGCGCGTCGGTGACGGCCGCATCATGCACCCTGCGGATGACACCCGCGAAGGGCCGCTCGGCCAGCGCCCACAGCGTGGAGACCGTCTTGGGTGGGGTGAGGGTGACATCGAACCCGGCCACCGCCACCCTGGGGTGGGAGGTGTTCTTCGCGATCACGTCCCGTACCTGCCGCGCCTCCGGGGTCACGCCGGGATGCGCGGTCTCGAACCATTCCCGGGCCAGCGCGGTCCGCTCCCGAGCGAGCACCCCTTTCGGCAGCGGCACCCCGGCTGGTACCCCGTTCGCCCGGCGCCAGTCCGAAAGCCGGGTGTCGAGTTCGGTCTCGAACCCGGTCGGGGTGTGGTCGAAGACCGAATAGGCCCGGCCCAGCTTCGCCCCGGTGGTCGGGTCCAACCCGTGGCCGAACAGCAGCCGCATCTGCTCGGCGGTCACCGGATCACCCACGGCCAGGCCGACTCCGGTCAGGCCGGCACCCCACCACGTGCCGGGCTCCTCACCCTTGGCCAGGTAGTAGGCATCCAGGCGCTGGTAGCCCTTCGAGGTCGCATCCAGCACCGCCACATGCCGGGTCAGGTACTCATACCCCACCACCGCCGAAATCTTCGTCAAACCGATCGCCACCGCCACCCACCTCCTCACACCCACTAAGCCGAACCAGACCCGCCGATCCGGACAACCGGACCGAAGATCTTCACGACTCCTCAGCCCCGGAACCGTCCCCGCCTCTCCTTAAGCCGCCAGAACCGGCCGATCCGGACACCCCGGACCCGAGTTCGTTCGACATCCATGTCCCTGGCCGGGACCGCTTGGCGGGTCGAAGCCGACCACGGCGGCATTACCACAAACGTTCCCCCTGCGATCCCCAGCACATCCCCCGGTAACTCGTGTTTCCCCTTGCCGAAGCCACGTTCCCCGACCCGCACGCCAACCCGGCCGGGAGGCAGCCGATCCCTCGAACTTCCGGGTGAACGTCCTTGTCACGGGCACGTTCCCCAAGTTCTCCCGGATCGCTGCCTGATCAGTCCTTCCACGCGGTCGAGCACGCGATCTGGGTCCGCGAGCGGGAAGACCGTGACGACTTCACCGCTCTCGTGGCTCATCACGATCACGGCAGCCAGTACCTGTCGCTTGCGCACAGCCAGCGCCTCGCCGACGCCGGCATCCGGCCCTCCGTCGGCACGGTCGGATCGTCCTACGACAACGCGCTAGCCGAGAGCATCAACGGGCTGTACAAGACCGAGGTCATCCGCCGCCGCGGCCCCTGGAGGAACGTGGATGCGGTCGAGATCGCCACCGCCGAATGGGTCGAGTGGTACAACCACCGCCGCCTCAACGAATACTGCGGCGACATGCCCCCGGTCGTCCTCGAGCAGGTCCACTACGCTCACCAACAAACCTCAGCAGCAAGCTGAGGAATCAAACCAGCGAGTCTCCGGACACGCCGGGGCGGTTCAGGTGAACGTCCTTGTCAGGGGCACCTCCCCCCGAAAGTCACCGCACAGGTGTCCCGATCGCTGCGGATGCCATGAGAGGGATGAAACCCGTAGCCAGCACGACCTCCCCCCACCTCCCCCCGAAAGATCGAACAAGCGGGGTTTCGCACTCCGGAGGCCGCCGAAGCTTCGAGCCGAGGCACGTCCCAGTCAGGCTGGGCGACCCGACCGTTCACGACCTTGCCCACAGCAAGCGTGACAACTATGGTTGTCAGGTGTGGAGATCGTGGACGACGCCCGTAAACACGGCGTCAGCGACGACGACATCCGGCACGCGATCGATCACGCGGTCAGAGTCCACGCCATGGACGGCTACCTGCTCCTGGTCGGACCGCGCCGCGACGGCCAACTGCTGGAGGTCGGCTACAACCCGGGCGCGGACCGGGTCTTCCACGCCATGCCCGTCCGAGCCAAGTACCTGTGAAAGGTGGTGAATCAGATGCGAACCGAAGCCGAGATGCTCGACGAACTCGAGAACGCCAACCACGGGGAGGGACCCGACCCGATCGCCAGCTTCGACGGCGAGGCCCTGCAGGCGATCCTGGCCGCGGTCCGGGACCGCAACGCCGCGCAGGAACGGATCGACGCCGCCGTCGCCCAGGCCCGGGCCGAGGGCGCCTCCTGGACCGTGATCGGAGCCATGCTCGGCGTCACCCGCCAAGCCGCCCTCAAACGCTACAACCGGGCCGCCTAACCGAAGCCAGCTCGGAGCGGGGTTCCGCCGGACGGGTTCGCACCGTCGACGGCCGAAGCCCACGCCGTTGCCGTCCCAGCCGGCGGTCCTACGAACGCATCCCCAGCCACACGAGCCCACCCGGCGATCACCGCCACCTGGCATTCCCCCGGCACCACCACCCAGACCCTCCCCACCCCCTGGCGACCCACAGTCGGCACGGCCCCCACCATCCCGACCGGCAGCCTCCCTCAGATCCCAGATCCCAAGCCCCGAAACTCCGATACACCCGGTGCAAATCGGCAAGGGGAGGCGACCTGTGGGACTGCGTTGCTGTCCCGGTCCTCTCACGACGCCATACACATGTGGCCGCTCCTGGGCACTACCGTCCATCGCCCCGGAGCACGACTCGAGCCGACACGTTTGAAGGGGGCAGCCGGCCTGACTCGTGGTTGCTGGTGGGCGCCCGTGGATGGGTAGTGCCGCCGGCGCCCCCAGCACGGCTAGGACGGCACCTCCCGTGTCATCGCGCCCTCCCCGCCAGGTCGTTGAAATGGAACACGATCCTCCCTGTTTCCGCTTGAAGCGCTTGTCAACCGCGCATTATCAGGTGAATTCGTGGCGCAATAGCGGTAATGCGTATTTCATCATTCCTGTCCTGCCGCCAGGAGGAGCTGAATCGCAATCCGGGTCGGGCTCGGCCGGGTGCGACCCCGTCCGGACGCCCCGGCGGCGGGCGTCGTGGCGGGACCCGGCCGGTCCCGGCGCCGGCCCGTCGGCGGTGGCTCGAACCGCCGTCCCCGGACGTCGGGGTCGCCTTCCTGAGCGTGGCTGAGGCGGGAATCGCCCTGACACGAGCCCGAACCGCCTGAGGGTGCCGCCGGCAGGGCACGGCGGCGTGCATACCTCCCCCGGCATCGCCCGCACAGCCGTGGATCGCTCGGTCGTCCGGTACCGCGACCGGCCGGCGTGCTGCCAACTCAATTGGCGTTGACAAGCGGTTTCAGGCGAAATGCCCGGTTGAGTACGGGGGTAGTTTGCGACCGGTCAATAAGTGGACGAGGGCTATGCAATGGTGTGCTTCCTGATAGCTTTGTCTCAGCTACTTCAGGGGACGCGCATTCCGGGCTCCCCATCCTGAGGGGGAATCCGCGGTGGGGCTGTCCACGAGGGCTGTGATGCGCGTGCGCACGCATCGATCCTGTGCAGGGGTCCTGCGATGACTGTGGACAAGCTGCAGATCAGCAACTCCGCGGCAGCCGGCCTGGTGACGGGCTGGAGCCGCCGCGGCAGGTTCCAGGCCCTGCTCGACGTCACGGCGTGGGCCGTGGCCATCGTCGCGGCCAACTTCCTGCGCCTGGACCTGTCGGTTGACGCCGTGGCGTGGCCGGCGGTGTTCGGGATCATCCTCATCACCGCCTTTGTGCAGGTGCTGACCGGCTGGTTCCTGCGGCTCTATCGCGGACGCTACGTCTACGGCTCCTTCGAGGAGATCCAGGCGCTGGTGGCCAGCACCGCGGTGAACCTGGTGGTGGTGGCCCCGCTGGTGTTGGTGGTCGGTCCCGCGGTGGGAGTGCCGCGGAGCACCCAGCTGATCGCGGTTCCGATCGCCGGCCTGCTGATGCTGGGCATCCGCGCGGTGGTGCGCACCGTCGCCGAGGAGTTCCGTCGACCGAGTCCGCCGGCGAGAGCGCTGGTCTTCGGGGCGGGGGAGCTGGGCACGGCGATCACGCGCCGGCTGAAGACCGACCAGGCCTCGCCGTTCCAGCCGGTCGGCCTGATCGACGACGACCCGCGCAAGCGCCACTTCCAGATTCGCGGGGTGAACGTGTTGGGGAAGTTCTCCGACCTGCCGCGGCTGGTGGAGCAGACCGGCGCAACCGTGCTGGTGGTGGCGATCGGCCACGCGGACGCCACCCTGCTGCAGCGGGTGGACTCCGCGGCCACCGAGCTGGGGTTGTCGGTGAAGATCGTCCCGATGCTCGAGCAGATGCTGAGCGGCACCTCGAAGCCGGTCGACCTGCGCGATCTCGCCATCGAGGACATCGTCGGCCGCCATCCGGTGGACACCAACGTGGAATCGATCGCGACCTACCTGACCGGAAAGCGGGTGCTGGTCACTGGTGCCGGTGGCTCGATCGGCCTGGAGCTGTGCCGGCAGATCCACCGCTTCGGCCCGAGCGAGCTGATCATGCTCGACCGCGACGAGACCGGCCTCCAGGCGGCCGAGCTCGCGACGCACGGGCACGGGCTGTTGAACGGGCCGGAAGTGGTGCTGGCCGACATCCGCGAGGAATACACGCTGATCCGCCTGTTCCGCGAGCGCAGGCCCGACGTGGTGTTCCACGCGGCGGCGTTGAAGCACCTGCCCATGCTCCAGCAGTACCCCGAGGAAGCCTGGAAGACGAACGTCCTGGGCACCCAGAACGTGCTTTCGGCGGCCCGCGCGGCAGGCGTGACGACATTCGTGAACATCTCCACGGACAAGGCCGCAAACCCGACCAGTGTGCTCGGGCATTCCAAGCGGCTGACGGCCTGGGCGGCGCAGCAGTCGGGGATGCGGTACCTCTCGGTGCGGTTCGGCAACGTGCTGGGCAGCCGGGGGTCGATGCTGCCGCTGTTCACCCAGATGATCCGCGACGGCGGGCCGGTGACGGTGACCCACCCGGACGTGACCCGCTACTTCATGACCATCCCGGAGGCCTGCCAGCTGGTGGTGCAGGCCGGCGCGATCGGCCAGCCCGGTGAGGTGCTGATCCTCGACATGGGCGAGCCGGTGCGCATCCTCGACGTGGCCAAGCGCATGATCGAGATGTCCGGCAAGCACGTCGACATCGTGTTCACCGGGCTGCGTGAGGGTGAGAAGCTGCACGAGATACTGCGCACCGGGGGAGAGGCCGACCAACGTCCGGTGCACCCCAAGATCTCCCACGCCCAGGTTCCCGAACTTTCGCCCGACGAACTGGACCGCATACACTGGCTGGTCGAGTGGATGACGGAGACGGGCGAGGGAGCGGAAGCCGACGTGCTGGCCGAAAGCAGTTCCACGCTTGACTGACCGAGATGTGGAACGGCCAGGCGATTCAGGGTTACGCGGCGATGACGCGCTGCCCGAACCACAAACTGTGCACAACACCGGGTTCAGCCCGGAGTTTGAGCGACGCCTTCAACGACGTGTCGCCTCGGGGTACAACACCCACGTGAAGCGGCTGATGGGAACGGTGATCGCTGTCCCCTTGTTGGTACTGCTGTCTCCGGTGCTCCTTGTTGTCACAGTCGCTGTCCTCTTCGACTCGGGACGACCTGTTCTCTATCGGGCCGAGCGCGGTGGCTTCGGTGGTCGATCCTTCTACATCTACAAGTTCAGAACGATGGTTCAGGACGCAGACAGGATTGGTGGCGGGACCACCGCGCTCAACGACCCGCGCATTACCCGAGTTGGTGGCTTCCTTCGCAAGACCAAGCTGGACGAGTTCCCCCAGCTGTTCAACATCCTTCGTGGTGAGATGTGCTTCATCGGGCCGCGACCGGAACTGCTGCGCTACACAGAGCAGTACGACGGGTTGGAGAAGTACATCCTCCAGGTCCGGCCGGGGATCACTGACTTCAGTTCGATCGAGTACATCCACCTCGATGAGGTTGTGGGTTCGGATGGTGCAGATGCCGCTTACGAGCGCGACGTCCTGTGGCGCAAGAACCAGTTGCGGGTCAAGTACGTGTCTGAGATGTCACCCCTGACGGATATCAGGCTGTTTGCCGTTACTGTCGCCCATGCGTTTCAGGGCGTCGTGCGCCAGGTAGCCGATGGACGGCGGTGACATGGAGACGATCATGCTGGGTGGCAGCGACCTGGAGGTCTCGCGGTTGGCCTTCGGCGGTTGCCCCATGGGCGGGCATGGCTGGGGTGATGTATCGCGGACCGCCCTCGTGCAGGCGGTCAAGGCCTCGCTGGACTGTGGGCTGAACTTCTTCGACACCGCGGACACCTACGGCCTTGGTGAAGGGGAGAGCGTCCTGGGTGAGGCTCTCCGCGGACGACGTGACCAAGCGGTGATCGCCACCAAGTTCGGCGTCCGGGTCGGTGCCGAAGGGACGCACTACGACAACTCGCCCGCCTGGATCCGGACGGCGCTGGAAGGCAGTCTCCGTCGACTGCGCACGGACTACGTTGACCTCTATCAGATCCACTACCGAGACGGCAGAACACCGTTGGCGGATGTGGTGGAGGCTCTGGTCGATCTCCGCGAGCAAGGCAAGATTCGGTGTCTTGGACTGTCGAATGTCGGTCAGCGCGACCTGGATGACATTGGTGTGGTCGTGACCGACTTCGTCTCATTCCAGAACGAGTTCAGCCTCGCGACGCGCGACCATGAAGAGGACATCACGTTGCTGATGACGAAGTTCGGGCTGTCCCCCCTCACCTGGGGCAGCCTGGGTCAGGGCATCCTGACCGGCAAGTACGACGCCTCGGCTCGATTCGGGCCGGACGACCGCCGGAGCAGGCCCGTCTACGTGAACTTCCATGGCGAGAAGCTCGAACGGAATCTTCGGATCGTCGCTGCGCTCCGAACGGTCGCTGCCGAAGTCGAGAAGAGCGTGCCCGCTGTCGCGCTCCGGTGGATTCTGGATCAGTTGCCGGGGAGTGTGGCCATCGTCGGAATCAAGAACCGCTTGCAGCTCGACTCCAATCTGGAGGTCATCGATTGGACCCTCCCGGCCGACGCCCGCGAGCTGTTGGACGACGTGTCCAGAACGGAGTACGCGACGTCATGAACAGCCGCGAGCTTGCCTGGCGTATCCGCCGCCACGGCGTCGAGATGACCCACTTGTCCGGGGGATCCCACATCGGCTCGATCCTCTCCGTAGCCGACATCGTTGCGGTTCTCTACGCAGGTGCGGCGAACGTTCGGGCCGATGAGCCCGGCTGGGACGGGCGCGATCGCGTCATCCTCAGCAAGGGCCACGCCGGCGCGGCCATCTACGCGGCGTTGGCGGAGCGAGGTTTTTTCGATGTCTCTGAGCTACGCACCCATTACGCCGATGGCAGCCGTCTCTCGGGTCACGTCTCCCACAAGGGGGTGCCGGGGGTCGATCTGTCGACCGGGTCGTTGGGCCACGGGCTCTCGGTCGGGGCCGGAATGGCGTACGCAGCCAAGAAGGATGGTAAGCCGCATCGTGTCTTCGTCATTCTTGGCGACGGCGAGTGCGACGAGGGTTCAGTGTGGGAAGCCGCGATGGTGGCCAACCACTATCGGCTCGGCAATCTGGTGGCGATCATCGACCACAACCGGATGCAGAGTCTGGACTTCTGCGAACGGACGATTGCGCTCCACCCATTCCTGGACAAGTGGCGAGCCTTTGGTTGGAACGCAGTCGAGGTCGACGGCCACAACCACGACGAACTGGCAGCGGCGATCAAGGCTTGCCGCTCTTCCGAGAAGCCGAGCGTGATCATTGCAGAGACGATCAAGGGCAAGGGTATCTCCTTCATGGAAACAGGACATCCTGTGGCACTACCGCTTCCCCCATGAAGGTGAGGAGTACGACGGAGCCGTGGCTGAACTCGAATCCCAACGTCCGCTCGCTGACGATCACGACGGGTTCCAGTCGTGAGAGATCGATTCGTATCCACCCTGATGAGTCTGGCGGAGAAGGACCCCAACCTTCATCTGGTTACCGGCGACCTTGGGTTCGGCGTTCTGAAGCCCTTCTGGGAGCGGTTCCCTGACCAGTTCACCAACGCGGGTATCGCCGAGCAGAACATGACCAGCTTCGCTGCCGGCATGGCGATGGAGGGCAAGACCGTCTTCACCTATTCGATTGGCAACTTCCCGACCATTCGAGCGCTGGAACAGATCCGCAATGACTGTGCCTACCATGAGGCGAACGTCAAGATCGTCTGCGTTGGCGGCGGCTTCGTGTACGGCTCGCTCGGGATGAGCCACCACGCCACCGAAGACCTTGCGATCATGCGAGCGCTGCCGAATGTGACGGTGATGGCACCGTGCGATCCGTCTCAAGCGCAGTTGGCGACCGAGGCGATCTACTCCCACCCAGGCACCTGCTACCTGAGGCTCGGCCGGGGCGGGGAGCCGGAGCTCAACGGCCCCTCAGAGGGCTTCAATATCGGGAAGGCCGTCCCGATCTCCGACGGGGTCGATGTCGCGTTGCTGTTCGCGGGTGCGATCGGAGATGAGGTTCTGGAGGCCCGGGCCATGCTTGCCGGCAGGGGTATCCACGCTGCGGTCGTCTCGTTCCCCACGGTCAAGCCGATCGACGTTTCGGCGGTGGTTGACCTGTCTACCCGATTCGAAGCTCTGGTTAGTGTGGAGGAGCACAGCATTCTGGGCGGACTAGGCGGCGCCATTGCTGAAGTGCTGGCCGAGTTGCCCTGTCCGCGTGCGCGGCTGATCCGAGTTGGGCTCGACGATAAGTACTCCTCTATCGTTGGATCACAAAGATACCTTCGCGATGCGTACGGAATGAGTGCAGCCAAGATTGCTGGCCGGATCCTTGAGGTTGTCAATGCCTAGAGTGCTGATCTTCGCCAACGACAACAGCACGATCTACAACTTCCGTCGCGAGTTGCTGGATCGCTTGGTTGGTCAAGGCTACCAGGTAACCCTTGCTCTGCCGCCCAATGCGCGCAATCAGGATCTTCGTGAACAAGGGTGTGATCTCGTAGAGATTCCGGTGAGCCGCTTCGGCACCAATCCAGCGCAGGAAATGGCTACCCTGCTAGCGTTCATTCGGGTAATTCGGCAGGTGAAGCCCGACATAGTAATCACATACACGGTAAAGCCAAACATTCACGGCGGGTTGGCGGCACAGGTCTGTGGAGTACCCTACATCAGCACAGTCACCGGGCTTGGTTCAGGCTTCTACTCGGGTGATTTCATGCGTCGCATTGCGGCAACGCTGCAGAAGCTTGCGTTCAGAAGGTGCAGTTGTGTCTTCTTCCAGAATGACGCGAATCGCCGAGAATTCCTGCGCCTGGGCATTGTGGCTCGCAGGACAACAGTTGTGCCGGGTTCTGGAGTCAATCTCGAAATGCACGCCTTGGAGCCGTACACTGGGGGCGAGAGAGGCACTCGGTTCATCACTGTTTCGCGGATCCGTCACGACAAGGGCTTCGAAGAGCTACTCACAGCGATTCGGTACGTGTGCGAGAGACGCGCCGATGTGGAATTCCACGTGGTCGGCTGGTTTGAGGAAGATTCATTCCGTGATGAGATCGCGGCGATGCAGTTGGACTACCCCTTGGTAATTCACGGCAGTGTGACCCAAGAGCAAGTGCATGCGTTGATCGCAAAGTCTCACTGTCTGGTTCATCCGTCTCATCATGAGGGTCTGGCCAACGTGATACTGGAGGCGTCTGCTGCCGGCGTTCCTTGTATCGCGTCTGATATTCCGGGTTGCAGGGAAGCGATCGACGACGAGATCACGGGGTTTCTCTTTCCCGTCAAGGATTCGGCCGCGCTGGCTAAGGCGATTGAACGCTTCCTGTCTAGGCCATGGTCAGAGAATCGTTCCATGGGGTTTGCTGCGAGGCGGAAAGTTGAAGTCGAGTTCGATCGTGAACAGGTTGTCGATAGATACTTGGCAGAAATTGACAGGGTCTTGGCGCGGAGTGCGCGGAAGGTGGAGTCTGAGAAATGACGGTTCTGATCACCGGAGGCGCAGGGTTCATCGGTTCGAATCTCGCGCGATACATGCTCAGGCAAGGCGAGACGCATGTTCGAATCTTTGACGATCTGAGCACCGGTAGGCTCGGAAACCTTGACGGCCTCGACGTTGAATTCATTGAGGGAACGCTGTTGGACAACAACGCTTTGTTGAAGGCTTCGCGAGATGTGGGTTCAGTGGTTCATCTGGCTGCCATCCCGAGCGTCCCGAAGTCGATTGCAAACCCTCGCGCGTCACACGAGGCGAACACCACCGGGACGCTCAACGTGCTCGAGGCTGCACGGGAAGCTGGAGTGGGCCACGTGGTCGTCGCATCCTCCAGTTCGGTATATGGCGCGAACCCCAAGCTACCGAAGGACGAGTTTGACTGGGTCCGACCCATGAGCCCGTACGCGGTGAGCAAGCAGGCCACAGAGGGGTACGCGCTAGCCTACCAGTACTCCTACGGGCTCAAGACGTTGGCGTTCCGCTTTTTCAACGTCTACGGCCCTCACCAGGCGGCCGACCATGCCTACGCGGCGGTCATCCCGAAGTTCCTTGACGCCGCGCTGGCTGGTCGCCCGGTCGTTATTCACGGGGACGGTCAGCAGTCTCGCGACTTCACCTTCGTCGACACCGTCTGTTCGGTCATTCACCAAGCGGTGACCGACCAGATCAGCAGCACCGACCCGGTGAACCTCGCGTACGGCACGAACACAACGCTTCTCGGACTGCTCGAGGAGCTCGAGCTCCAGCTAGGACGCCCAGTGCGACGGAAACACTCCGATTCGCGGGTCGGGGATGTGAAGTCGTCTCAGGCCGACGGCGCCCGGGTGGCTCGGCTATTCCCATCCGTGGAGCCGATCGAGTTGCGACAGGGTCTGGCGCGTACCATCGAGTGGTTCAGAAGCCAGAAACAGGAGGATGCGGACTCATGAAGCTCGAGAACGCCCGGATAGCCGTGGTCGGGCTCGGCTATGTGGGGCTGCCCCTGGCCGTGGAGTTCGGCAAGCAACGATCCGTAGTGGGTTATGACATCAACCGGCGCCGGGTCGAGGAGTTGCAGGCGGGACAGGACCGTACGCTGGAGGTCGACGAGGCTGAGTTGGCTGCTGCAGACCTGACCCTGTCATCCGATGAGTCCACTCTCGATCAGGCAAACGTGTACATTGTGACCACGCCAACTCCTATCGATGAGCACAAGCAGCCAGATCTCGACCCAGTCCTATCGGCAACCAAGGCGATCGGGCGACACATGG
>CAVYLH010000002.1:0-504057 GCA_963769325.1 uncultured Actinomycetota bacterium
CGAGCGCCGTGCGCACGAGGTCGTCGGCGACGCGGTCCCGGTAAGCCATGGCGAGAGAGTATCACGTTTGCGGTTCGCACAGTATTACGTTTGCGCTCAGTGGACTATCACACTTGCGTGAGCCTAAGTAGCTGGTTTGCGGCTTCACCCGACCTTGCGGCCGTAGCGCTGCCGGGCCGCCTCCCCCGAGGTGCCAACGAAGAGTCCGATGGCTGACCAGGACATGCCAGCAACTCGCGCTGCCCTGATTGCTTCCAGGACGTGGCGCTCGGCGTCGGACCGCTCCTGGATCGCGGCGCGCAGCAGCGCGATGGCGCCGGGGTCGAGCTCATGCGCGGGGTCGGGCTCGTAGTCCTTGAACCGGGCCGCAAGGTCGTCCGCGTGCTGGAGAATCTCGTCGACTGTGCGAGGCATCGTCATCACCTGAGGTACTCGGCGGGATCCTCCAAGATAACTTGCGAGCCGTCGTCCGGCAATCTCTCGTCACCTGACCTGATCGTCGCGGCACGTCGGGCAGTGTCCAGGCTGGGGAAGTTCTCATCATGCTCGACGACGATGAGCGGTTCGTTGAACGACCACGATCGGACGGCAGACCCTGTCGAGATCCGCGGTCCGGACGCGGATGAGGCGGGCACCGATTCGAGACGCCGGGAGCATCCCAGCCGCGATGCGGCGGCGCAGCGTGTCGACGCTGATTCCATAGACGAGGGCGGCTTGCTGGAGGGAGAGCCATTCGGGCGCGGACTGGCTCCATTCGGCTGCGTTGTTGGCCATGTCGGTTCCTCTCTCGGTGGGGGTCAGATGCTGATGCCGCGGTGGTGGCCGTGGTCGGGTCCGTGGCTGGTTGGGGGTGGGGGGAGGGGTCGGCGGGTGTTGGCGATCTGGAGTGCTTCTTGTCGGTGCATGTCGTCTTCTTTCCTGATCTGGGTGGTGATGCGGTAGCGGAGGGCGTCGGCGGCGTGTTCGACGGGCAGCGGCGCCGAGCTCGGCCGCAGCGGCGAGGTGTTCGGCGATGTCGGGCCGGGTGCGGGCGAGCCGGGCGAGGTGTGCGGCGAGGGTGGGCAGGGTGGGGTCGCCGGTGGTGGCGGGTGCGGCGGTGGTGATCCTGGCAACCCAGTCGCGGATGTCGGCCTGGCTGGTCTCGAGCGCGTGGTCGAGGTGTCGTTGGGTGTCGCGTTCGGCCGGGGAGTGCTCCGGGCGTCCCGGTGGGTCGCAGGTCGGTGTCGGGGGTTTGGTGGGCGGCGCGCCATTGCTGGATGTCGGCGACCAGCTCGGGGTCGAGGCCGGGGAGGTCTTCGGCCCACCGTGGGTGTGTCGTCGGCGGCGTGTTGTCGGGTTTCGTCGGCGAGTTGTCGGGTGAGCTTGTAGCGGCCGGAGAGGTAGTCCTTCCAGGTGGGGTCGTCGAGGAGTTGGGTGGGGATGCCGGGGAGCCAGGGGAGGGGTCCGCGGGTGCGGTCGTTGGCCTGGGTGAGGTCGAGCCGGTGGTCGATGACGGCGGCGCGGTCGCGGGCCTGGTCGAGCGGGCCGACCGCGACGGCTTGGCGGAGGATCTCGGTGGGGTTGTGGCCGTTGGCGGCGATGAGCATGAGGTGGCTGCGCAGGGTGGGCCAGGCGTCGGCCCGGTCGAGGCCGTGCATGGCGCCGGCGATGTCGATGGCGTCCTTGACCTGGCTCGGGAGGTGGTGTTCGGCGGCGTAGGTGATGGCGTCGAGGTAGCAGCTGGCGGCCGGGCCGAGCAGCAGGTTGGGCTGGTCGGCTTCGCGGAGCAGGGTGGTGGCGGAGGCGGGCGCGTCGTCGTGTCCGATGACGGTTTCGAGGAGTTGGACGGCGCCGGCGGGCTGGAGCAGGCCGGGGTCGACGGGCGCGATGTGGGTGTCGGTGTTGTCGACCTGGAGCCAGGCGTGGTTGGCGTGCCGGCCGCGGGTGAGCATGGTGTAGGCCTGCTGCCGGCTCTCTTCTCCGGTGAGGAGGCCGTGGCAGGTGTCGGCGGTGACGCCTTGGGCGGCGTGGATGGTGGTGGCGTAGCCGAGTTCGACGAACTCGGCGACGTAGTCGGCGGGCAGGGTGAGCCGGTTGTGGTTGCGCAGGTGCTGGACGTCGACGGTGCCGTCGCGGTGGACGGCGGTGATCTGCCAGCGGTCGCCGTTGCGGACCCAGGCGGTGTCGCTGCTGGCGAGGTCGCGGTTGTTGCGGCGGGTGATCACGGTGTCCCCGACACTGGCCTGGTTGCCGTCACCGAGGTTGACCTGGCGTCCGGGCCGGTGCCCGTCGAGCCGGGCGGTGCGGGCTGCGGCGTTGAGGGCGGCGACCTGTTCGCGGGTGGGGGCGAGCATGAGCGCGTCCAGCCCGTCGGCGCGGTCGGCCTGCCAGGCGGCGAGGAGTTGGCCGGTGGCGGTGTCGGGGCTGACGACGTGGACGCGCTGGTGGTCGAGGTAGTAGCCGAGGGCGCGGGTGTCGCCGGAGCGCAGGGCGAGGCTGGCGTCGGCTTCGGCGGGGTCGGTGAACCGGACGACGTGGTCCAGGTGGAGGGCGCCGTGTTGGGTGGCGATGTCGCGCAGGACGCCGCCGGCGCCGATCGCGCCGAGTTGTTGGTCGTCGCCGATCAGCCGGATCGATGGCGCCTTGGTCGAGGCACCAGGTGACGACGTGGTCGAGGGTGAGGGTGTCGGCCATGCCGGCCTCGTCGATGATCACCAGCGTGTCGGGCCCGACGCGTCGGGCGAGATCCTCGCCGTGGCTGATGGCCCAGACGAGCTTGGCGAGGTTGTCGGCGACCGCGCCCTGGCCGAGCTGGGTGCGGAGTTGTTCGGCCGCCGACGCTGAGGGGGCGAGGCCGACGACGGTGCCGCCGCTGGTGGTCCAGGCGGTGGCCAGGGCGCGCATGGCGGTGGTCTTCCCGGTCCCGGCGGGCGCGATCGCCAGTTGGAGCCGTCGTGCCGGAGGTGGCCATGTCGCGGACCATGGCCTGTTGGGCGTTGTTGAGAGGTTCGCGGTTGGCCATGGTCTGGAGGAGGGCGAGGGTGACCGAGTTGTGATCGGCCTGTGCGGCCGCCGGTCCGTCCGGCGGTGTCGACGAGGCGTCGTTCGGCGTACAGGATGCGCCGTGAGGTGTAGCGGGACGCGGCGGGCTGCTCATACACCGACACCCCGTCGGGACGCAGCAGCGGTGCGGGTTCGACCGGCTGGGCGCGGGTGGTGCGGATCGGGATCGACGCGGCGGCCAGCGCCCGTTCGGTGATCGCTTCGGCGACCCGGGTGATCTGGTCGAGGGGGATCGCGGCGGCGCGGACCTGGCGGAGGGCTTCGGCGCGCACGTTCCACGGTGTCCAGGAGGACCGTTCGGCCTCCACGGTGTTGATCACCTGCTGCGCGGTGCGCGCCACCCACGCCTCGTCGACGACCGGCGGTGCGGGACGGCGGTGGGCGGTGATGCCGTGCAGCATGCGGTCGAGTCCGGCCCGTCCGAGGAGCTGGACGGCCTCGGCGTGCCAGGCGGCGCGTTGGTCGGCCTCGCTGCGGGGTCCGTGCTTGGCGGGTCGGGTGTCGAGGGTGGCCTGCTGGGCGAGTTCGAGCCGTTCGGCTTTGGTGGGGGGACGTTCGTGGTCGTGCTCGAACGCCTCGACCAGGTCGGCGGTCCAGGCCTGGATGTGGCGGCGCCTGGTCGACCAGCGGGCGAGCAGGGCCGGGTCGAGGCCGGCGATCTCGTAGATGGGGCGTTTCCCGTCCCTGCCGATCGGTTCCATGGCCAGGCCGAGGTCGCGCAGGCGGGCGGTGAGGCTGGTGGTGTACACCTCGGACAGGTACACCTTCGCCGCGTAGAGGGGTTTGGCGTCCAGGGCGCGCCAGTCGCCGGTGAGGGTCTGGACCTTGGCCGAGATCGCGGCGTGGGTGTGCAGGTCGGGGTCGCCGGCCCGGCTGTCGCGGTGGTCGAACCGGGCCGCGGCGATCCCGCGCACCGGCGACGTGCCGGGCACCCTCGTGGCCGGAACGGGTGGAGGCGACCCGGGCCTGGACCTGGATCAGCGCGTCGTCGACCGCGGCGGTGTGCGCGGCGCGGATCGCGGCAGCCAGCTCGGGCCCGGCGAGCGCCCACAGTGCCGAGACGGACTTGGGTGGGGAGAAGGTGAGGTCGAACCCGGCCACCGCCACCCGGGGATGGGAGCTGGCTTTGGCGATGTAGCTGTGCAGCTCGCGGCGCCCGGCCGGCGGACGTCCGTGGTCGCGGGTGTGCCACTCGATGGCGAGGTCGGTCCGCAGCCGTTGCCGGACCCGTTTGGTGACCCGGGCACCGTCGTGCTCCGTCCTGCCAGGTGCGTTTGCGGGCGTCGAGTTCGATCTCGAACGGGGTGGGGTGGTCGGCGAACACGCGAGTAGGCCCGGCCCAGCTTCTCCCCGGTGACCGGGTTCAGGCCGGCGCCGAACAGCAGCTTCATCTGTTCCTCGGTCACCGGGTCACCCTCGGTACAGGCCCATGCCGGCCAGGCCGGCGCCCCACCACCGGCCCGGACTCTCGCCCTTGGCGGTGTAGTAGTCGGCCAGGCTGGTCACATCACCCGGCGCGACCTGCCGGGTCAGGTACTCATAGCCCGACCCGGCCAGCAACTTCTTCAACCCGATCGCCATCCGCCAAGCCCTTCCTCGTCGACCCCCTGCCCGGGGGCGTGGTCACCCCGGTTGGGGGATCAGGTCAGGACAGCACGGGCATGTCACCACTGATGTAGCCATATCGACGTTCCCCCACCCCCACCGGCCGATCCGGCCGGAGTGAAACCCCTTGTCAGATCGCACCTCCCCCCAACGTCCCCCCGAAAGTTGTTCAGAGGTGTTGACGACCGCCGGATTCTCCGCAGACCGCAGACAACCAAGACCGCAGAGTGACGTCTCCGCTGGCGTCGAGTGACGTTCCAATCATCCGCAAACCGCAGTACAGTCGAACATGGAGTACCTGCCCCGGGTGATCGACGGCCGGCTGTCCCGCTGGCTGCGCGGCCAGCCCGCGGTCCGGCTCGAAGGGCCGCGCGGCTGCGGGAAGACCACCACCGCCCTCCAGCACGCCGGCAGCGCCGTCCACCTCGACGCCCACCCGGGCATGACCGAACTCGCCCAACTCGACCCCGACCGCATCCTCACCGGCACCGCACCCCACCTCGTCGACGAATGGCGCCTCGCCCCCAGCCTGTGGCCCCAGATCACCCAACGGCTCGGCGACCACGCCGCTGCCCGGCCGCTACCTGCTGGCCAGCTCAGCCACCCCGCTCGAGTACCGCCACCGCACCCGGGAGGCCGCCCAGCTGCCCGTGCTGCGGATGCGGACCATGACGCTGAGCGAACGGCTCGGCGTCGAGGCGCCGGTGTCGCTGGCCGGCCTCGCCTACGGCGACCGGGTCACCGGCATCCGCAGCCGGCTCAGCTACGCCCAGCTCGCCGAACACGCCGTCCGCGGCGGCTGGCCCGAACTCCTCGACGCCGACACCGACGCAGGCGATCAGCTACAACACCAGCTACCTGCACTCCCTCGCCCACACCGACCTGAAGACGCTCGTGCTCACCCGGCACCAGCCCGACCGGATCACCGACCTGCTCACCAGCCTCGCCCGCCACACCGCCGCGCGACGTCAGCCTCGCCGGCCTCGGCCACGACACGCACCGCTGGGCTCGGCCGCGACACCGTCCGCTCCTACCTCGACGCCCTCGACCGGCTCCACGCCTGGGAACCCCAACCCGCCTGGCAACCACCGCTACGCACCCGCGCCCGACTCCGGCACCGGCCCCGCGCCCACCTCGCCGACCCCGCCCTGGCCTGCGCCGCGCTCGGCTACGACGCCGACCGGCTCGCCGACGACCCCGACCAGTTCGCCGCGATCTTCACCGCCATGGTCATCCACGACCTCCGCGTCTATCTCGAAGGCACCGGCGCCCAGCTGTACCACTACAAAGACGAGACCGGGCTCGCGATCGACGCCATCATCCAGTACCCCGACGGCCGCTGGGCCGCCCTCCAAACCAGCCTCGGCGACCACCACGCCATCGACGCCGAAATCGCGCTCGAGACCCTCCGCGACGACCGCCTCGACCTCGACCAGGTCGGCCAGCCCAGATACCTCGCCGTCATCACCGGCGGCACCCACGCCACCACCACCCGCACCCGCACCCACACCATCCCCCTCGCCACCCTCACCGCCTGACCCCCGAACCGTCGCCCCCGAGGGCCCCGTCCCCGGAGTCTCCAGGCCTCCATCTCCCAGCCCCCAAGGAACCCCCTCCCTCCCAGTTACACCCGGTGCAAATCGGTGAAGGTCCTCCGAGAGGACGGAATCATCGTTCTCGCCGTCGGCGTCAGCGGCGCCCAATAGCATCGTGTACATGAGTGGATGCACAGCACCGGTCCAGGGTCATCGGACAGCAAGTGGCGCCGCAGCTTGCCCCGTTCACGGTGGCCGTGGAAATGGCTACGGCTACTACTCACCTCCTCGGTCCTACTACTCGCCGCCGGCATACACACCACGGAGCGGGGGTGGCGGCACGAGCAGCGGAGGCGGCTCAAGTAGCGGCAGAGTGCGACCGAGCTGGTCACCGAGCGGCTCGAGTGTGAGCTACACGCCTGCCGAGGTGCGGGCGCTCACTCCGGTTCGTCGGACTGTCGAGCTCAGGGCTCGGCAGGAACCTGATCTTCGCGACGTCTTCCTGTGTCACGCGTGGGATGACCGACGCGGCGCTGCCACTGAGCTGCACGACCTCCTTGTGGCACAGGGCGTGTCGGTCTGGTTCAGCGAGAAGGACATCGTGCTCGGCCAGCCGTTTCTGCGCGAGATTGATCGGGGTCTAGCCAAGTCACGCACCGGCCTGGTGCTTGTCACGCCGGCGTTGTTGAAGCGGGTCGACAGCCGCGGGGTCTCCGACAAGGAGCTGTCCGAGTTGCTCGCGCGTGACCTCCTCATCCCGGTCGTGCACAACACGACCTACGACGACCTTCGCAAGGTCAGCCCCCTGCTGGGTTCGCGCAACGGGCTCGACACTGCGGATGACTCGATGGCAGTCGTCGCTGCGAAGATCGCCGAGCTTGTGGCCGTGGAGGCCAGTCTGGTTGAGTAGCTTCCCGCCGCCCTCCCGAGGGAAGGGCAGGGGTCGACCTAAGCCGCCGAGGGTCCTCTGGCCGCGTGCGCTGATACTGAGGCTGAAAGGTCGTGACGAAGCCCCGCCGCAGCGACCAACTGTTGCTCCAGGTCGTCGCATATCCCCAGCAGAAGCTCGACCCTGTCGGCGATGCGTTGCTGCTCAGCGAGTGGTGGAACGGCAAGTACCAGGGATCCAATTCGGTCGCGGGTTACGTTGCTCATCGTGCTCGTGCCCGACGACTCTGCCGAGTAGTAGGACTGCACTGCCGTGCTGTCGTTCAGCACCGCCCAAAATCGGGTCGATGCCTCATGGACGAAGGTGAGGCGAATGTGCTTGTCCGAGAGCATTAGATGTGACTCAGCTTCCGTAACGATGGCGCCACGGCCGACGAGGCTCTTTGAGCCACTTGCTCGGATCATGACGAACTGCCCCGGGCGAACTTCGAGCTGAGGTCGTGGTTCCATCGCCGAGGGCAGCTTCTTGTTCTCGTCCGCATCGAAGACCCTTCGCGAGACGGCGCTCGTCTTGAGGACGCCCCACTCGCCAGACTCGGCAGCCTCATTGAGGCACTGAGGGCTCCACCCAGAGTCGCTGGCGACGAAGAAGGAAGCAGCTCTCGCCCATTCCCAGCCGCGCGGCAACTGCTGCTCGCGTTCGAGTGCCACAGTTGGGCCGAACTCTTTCGGCGCGCGGATTGCTTTGCTCTCTATCAGCCTGCCACGCTCAGCGGCTATCCTCCGAAGCAGGCCTGATGCGGGTTCGTCTTCGGAATCCTGGTGTGTGAGGCGACCTCGAACAGCGAGGTCGACAATGCCCTGGCGAACGCGGCTCAGCGCGGCGAGGTCGCCATCCCCCGGGGCAAGGTGTAGGTCAATGTTCTCCGCTAGGGCACGGATTGCCTTCCTCAGCCCATCGTCCGACTCGATCTCGGAAATTCGGTTCAGGGTCGAGGCCGTGAGCGCCGCGCGCGTTTCGGTGCGCGCGGCCTGCTGCTGCTCCAGCTCATCGCACAAGTCCAGCAGTTCTCTAGCGCGTTCAACAATGCGATGCTGCTCGTGAAGGGGCGGGACCGGCACTCTCCATCCGGCGAGCCTCCCCCGACCCAAGTGGTTGATTCCTACACCGCGAGCCTCTGGAATGAACTTACCGAGCAGCGCTTGGGCGCGGAAGTAGAGCAGCAGATAGTGGGGGTCTGCTCCGAAAGGCCTCACGCGTATCAGAGTGTTCTGAAAGGCGCATTCGGTCAGCTCTCCATTCCACATTGCTGGCTTGCCAACCCCGCTCGGGCTCCCTGATGCCTCGCTTAAGACGATATCGCCGCGCTCAAGACGGTAGATCTGCATCTCGGCATCAGTGAAGTTCATTTCCAGGACGTCTGCGAGGTCCAAGCCGGCCCACGTGACGTTCGCGGCCCGAATGTAGGGCCGCATGTGGTCGCCGACGTGGTTCTTCGGAGACCGCTGACGTCCCAGCCGCACCTCGGCGACGTCAGTAAGGACGGGCCGCGCCCATCCGGTGGGCAAGTTGAGCGCAGGAACGTCGTCGACCGGACGCGAACCCGCAGAGCTCGCGCGGGATCTGGGCGAGCTGTCCCTGGCGCGTTCGGATGCGAGTCGCTTCAAGAGCCTGGCTGCAGGTTCGTCGTCGGAAGTCTGTTCGGTCAGCCGCCCGCGGACTGCGAGGTCAAGCACCAGTCTGCGTAGGACATCCACGCCGCCGGGCGCGTCGGCGATGTGCCCGAACGAGTCGAGGAAGGTCTTGAGATTCACCGCAGGGCGTCCTCGATCGCGCTGACGAGGGCGTCGCGAAGGTTCTCGCGCGTCTCCTCGATCGAGCTGAGGAGAGCCCGGTACTCTTTCAGCAGTTCCTCGGGGTCGCGGTGCTCCGCGTCGAGCTTGTTCGGGTTTGCGATGTCGAGATTCCAGTTGTCTGCGCGGATGTCGTCGACAGACACCTTCCAGGCAATGTCGGACACGACTCGCTCGTTCCACCACGCCTTCTCGGCCGCGAACTCTTCGATGCGGATCGGCTTGGTCTTCGAGTAGTTCTTGTAACCCGCCGGGTACTGGTGTTCGTAGTACCAGATGTCCTTGGTCGGCTCACCCTTGGTAAAGAAGAGCAGATTGGTGGCGATGCTCGTGTACGGGTTGAAGACACCCTTCGGCATGCGCACGACCGTGTGCAGGTTGCAGTCGGTGAGCAGCTTCTCCTTGATCCGCGCTTTGACGCCATCGCCGAAGAGGGTGCCATCGGGAAGCACCACAGCCGCTCGCCCGCCGCTCTTGAGGAGGTGCTCGATGAGTACGAGGAACAGGTCGGCGGTCTCCCGAGTGCGGTAGGTCTGCGGGAAGTTGTTCTCGATGCCCGGTTCTTCGGTGCCACCGAACGGAGGGTTGGTGAGGATCACGTCGACGCGGTCCTTGTTGGTGTAGTCGCGCAATGGCCGGGCCAGTGTGTTGTCGTGGGCGATGTTGGTCGGCACGTCGATGCCGTGGAGAAGCATGTTCGTCGTGCACAGGAGGTGGGGTAGCTGCTTCTTCTCGACGCCGCGGATCGAGGACTGGAGAACTTCCTCGTCATCGGGAGTCTTCACGTGGTTGGTGCGGACGTGCTCGATGGCGCCAGTGAGGAACCCGCCCGTGCCGCAGGCGGGGTCGAGCACGGTCTCACCGAGCTGTGGCGCGACCATGTCGATCATGAACTGGGTGACCGCGCGCGGGGTGTAGTACTCACCACTGTTCCCCGCGCTCTGAAGGTCCTTCAGGATCTGCTCATAGATGTCGCCGAAGAGATGGCGATCCTCGGAGCGGTTGAAGTCGATCTCGTTGATCTTGTTCACGACCTGGCGGATCAGGGTGCCATTCTTCATGTAGTTGAAGGCGTCCTGGAAGACGTTGCCGATGACGTAGGCACGGCCCGTCGTGGAGGTTTCGGAGAACTGCTTGAGTGCGGGGAAGAGTTCGTTGTTGACGAAGCTGAGCAGCTCGTCGCCGGTGATGCCCTCCTTCGGGGCGGCCCAGGTGCGCCAGCGGAGGTCGTCGGGGATCGGTGAGCGGTAGGCCGAGTTGAGCAGCTCGGCCTCGGCCTCGCGGTCGTCGAAGATCTTGAGGAAGAACATCCAGGCGAGTTGGCCGATGCGCTGCGCATCGCCATCCACGCCGGCGTCCTGCCGCATGATGTCCTGGATCGACTTCACGATGGCACTGATCGTGCTCACACGACCTCCTTACGGGGCCGTCGTGTAGAGGTGCTGCTCCAGTTCCTCGACGGCCGAATCGAAACCTGCCTTGCCCCCGAATTCGACCACGATCTCCATCGGTGTGCCGATGTCGATGAACGGGCTGATGCGCAGGACGCTCGCGTCGTGGTCGGGCTCGAAGCCCTCGTCAGCGTACTTGTCCAGCAGCGCCTTGAGCGTCGACTGTGCCTTGGCCGAGTACTTCGCCCAGTACCCGGTGGCTGCGACGTTGGCCGCGCGTTGCCGGCGGGTCAGGGCAGGCTGGTCGAACGCTACGTGGCAGACGAGGTCGAAGGGGCTGTAGTCACGGCCGACCTCCTCGGCGAGGGCCTCGAAGAACACACCCTGCTCCTCAAGCTCGGCGACGATGGCCTGCTTGCTGTCGCCCCGCTTCCACCGGGTGAGGAAGGTGTCGAGAGTCGGGTAGGCATCCCGCACGCGTTTGCGTGTGTAGTCCGTAAGGCTCGCGGTTATGAGCTTCCCGTCCGGCCCCATGTACTGGACGCGCTCGGCGAGGAGCGTGACCGGTACGTCGCCGACGACGTACTTGACCCGTCGACCAGGTGGGTCGTCCGGGTCGAACGGCGGATCGACGACGAGCGGCTTGTCGGGGTCATCGGGATCGGCCGGATCGAGGCCCTGCGGTGGCGCGAGTGGCTCGTCGGGTCCGGGAGCGTAGACGACGACTGGATCGCCGTCGAATTCCGGATCGGCGAACAGCTCGGTGACCTTCCGGAAGTCCATGATCGTGAAGTAGAACTTGCCGTAGTCCTCGTTGATGCGAGTGCCGCGGCCGATGATCTGCTTGAACTTGGTCATCGAGCTGATCGACTGGTCGAGCACGATGAGCTTGCAGGTCTGGGCATCGATTCCGGTGGACATGAGTTCGCTCGTCGTTGCGATGACCGGGTAGCGGGACTCTGGGTCGATGAAGTTGTCGAGTTCGGCCTTGCCCTCGGCGTCGTCACCAGTGATCCGCATGACGTACTTGCGGTTCTGGGTGACCAGGTCTGCGTTCTCGTTCGCGAGGGCCGACCGCATTCGCTCGGCGTGGTCGATGTCCTGGCAGAACACGATCGTCTTCGCGAAACGGTCGCCAGACTCGTTGAGGTACTGCGTTACCTTTCTCGCGACCAGCTCGGTGCGTTTCTCCAGGACAAGGTTCCGGTCGAAGTCCTTCTGGTTGTAGACGCGATCCTCGATCAGCTCGCCGTGCTTATCGACCTTGCCCTCCTCGGGTCGCCAGCCCAGAAGGTCCTTGTCGAGGTCGACACGGACGACCTTGTAGGGGGCGAGGTAGCCATCGTCGATGCCCTGCTTGAGCGAGTAAGTGAACACCGGCTCGCCGAAGTAGGTGATGTTCGACGTGTCGGCCGTCTCCTTCGGCGTCGCGGTGAGGCCAATCTGCACGGCGTCCGTGAAGTACTCCAGCACCTCGCGCCACTGCGCGTCCTCGCGGGCGCTGCCGCGGTGGCACTCGTCCACCACGATCAAGTCGAAGAAGTCGGGTGAGAACTGTCTGTAGATGTTCTGCTCGTCCTCGGTGCCAGTGATCGCCTGGTAGATCGCAAGGAAGATCTCGAACGACGGATCGGCGGTGCGGTTCGTGATCTTCGTCATCGCGGCGCCGAACGGCTTGAAGTCGTTGACCCGCGTCTGGTCGACAAGAATGTTCCGGTCAGCGAGGAACAGCACACGCTTGGCCCGGTGCGACTTCCACAGCCGCCAGATGATCTGGAACGCGGTGAAGGTCTTGCCGGTGCCCGTCGCCATCACGAGGAGCGCGCGGTTCTGCCCGCGTGCGACGGCCTCGACGGTGCGGTTCACGGCTTGGAGCTGGTAGTAGCGCAACTCCTTGCCATGGAAGTAGTAGTCCTGCTCGACGACCTTGGTCTCGACGGTGCCCGGGATCATTCCCTTCCACACCAGCCATCTCTGGTGCAGCTCGTTGGGCGTGGGGAACTGATCCAGGGCAAGCTCGCGCTCGATCGTGCCGGTCGTGACTGTGCCGTCGTGGAACAGGAAACCGTCGCCGTTCGAGCTGAAGACGAACGGGACGTCGAGCCGGTCGGCGTAGCCCTGCGCCTGCTGCATACCTGCGCCGATGCTGTGGTTGTTGTCCTTGGCCTCGACGACCGCGAGCGGAAGTCCGGGCTTCAAGAAGAGCACGTAGTCCGCGGACTTCGGAGCCTGGCGGGCATGGAGCTTGCCACGCACCATGATCCGGCCCGGGGCAATCGTGTACTCCTCGCGAACCTGGTTCTTCTCCGGATCCCAGCCGGCACGCACGATAGCGGGCGTGATGTACCGAGTGCGGATCTCGGTCTCCTTCAACGCCTTCTTGTCGATTTCGCTCACGCCCTCAGTGCCCTCCTCGTCGAGAGCGTATCGACCTACCGGCCAGCGCGGCGGTGGCGCGACGTGCAAGTAGGGGTAGTCTTCCGGCGCAAAGGGGCGTTCGATCCCAATAACGGTGGGATCGAACGCCCCTCGCTCGTCCGAGTTGGGCTACTTGCCGTTCTCCGTCACGCTGGTGTTCGGATGACGAGCAGCCGCAGCCTCGGAAATGCACCGCCCGGTGATCGCGGAGCGGTGATGGGTGCCAGACGACTTGTTGCCGCCGGACTCCGTCATACTCGTCTTCGGGTGGCGGGCTGCCGCTGCATTCGAGATGTACCGGCCGCTGATTGAGGATCGATTAGCCATGTTTAGCCTCCTTCCTCTTCGGATTCACGCTCACGCTCCGTGGGCGGCGCCGCCTGAAGCGGGCGGACGTTTGTGTTCTTGACGAGCGTCAGCCGCGGCTTCGGGTTGTCGATTCCGGCTAACTGACGCACGCGCCTGAGCGGAAGTTGCAGGTCGGCGGCGATGTGCGCGAGAGGAATGTCGTTCTCCTCGAGGAGCTCGATGGCTCGTCTCAACAACTCAGGCTGCTCGCCGGGGAAGTCCCGGACCGACTGTGGCCGCCTCGGGGTGGAGCTGAGTGTGATGTAGGCGCGTCGTGCCGTCGACTCGGAAACGAGTTCCAGCTCGCGCATTCGATAGAGCAACGAGTGGACGGAGACGCCCCAGTGCTGACTGAGAGCCTCGAGTCGATCGAAGTTCACCCGGTGAGGAAGCAATGGTCGGATCGCAGCGTCCGGCGTGAGGAACTCCGCGGCGAACCGATCGGCCTGCCGCTCCATCTCGCTGTCGCTCCCGTGTCGACCATGGTGCATGACGATGTGGCCGATCTCGTGAGCTGCCGAGAAGCGATGCCTGAGAACATCGTCCGCCTTGTCGGGCGTCATCACGATCACCGGACGCGAGAGCGCCGTCGTCGAGAACGCGTCAATGCGGCTCTTCTCGTCTGATCCCTCCTCCTTTATCGAGAACAGCACGACAATGACGCCGTGATTCTCGATCTCGGCGACGAGATCTACCACCGGCCCAGCGCCGAGTCCCCAGTGCGAACGCAGAAGCCGCGCGGCCGTGACGGGGTCAAGAGGCTCCTGGAACTCCGGGAACGCCCACGAGGGAAGATCGAGTTCCGGGAACTCCACCTGCTCTTCCAGATAGCAGCTGAGTTCCCAGACCTGCTCCACGTACGCCGTAGCTTGTTGCTGCTGCGCGACCGTCGTCGAGCGGAGGCGGCGGAATGACGCTTCAGCAACCTCGACCTGGGCGCGCGGCCTGCCGAGAGCGAAGTACCCAGGTGGTACCTGGAGTGCATCCGCGAGCGCGACTATCGTCTCCGCGCGCGGCTTCACCTCACCTCGCTCGTACTGTCCGATCGCTGTCGCTGAGACGCCGACACGCTGGCGCAGCTCCGTCTTCGACATGCGTGCAATACGTCGGGCCTGGGTGAGACGAGCGGGATCGAAGACTCGCGCGATATCCGCGAGTCGCACAGTTCCGCCGTCTGCACGCACACCGTTCATGACTTCTCGCCCGCCTCGTCCGTCCCGCGCTGCCTCCGCAACCGGACGCTGGTGGGCTTGCGCTCCGCCCTGGCGAATCCGGCGACGGCAGGCGTGATCGGGGTCGACGCGGATGTGGCCGTCGAGGGCACCCGCTCCAGCATGATCCGCTCAGGCGAGGTGAACTCAAGGTGGTTCCCGCTGAGGCGGGCCGGGCCCCAGTAGACCGAGCCGACTCCGGCCGCAGGTGCTCGCGTAGTAGGGCACGAACAGCGTGACCGGCGGGAAGCTGGCCTCGACCGCCGCCAGCACATCGGCGAGCGACGCGGGTTCGTCGACGGTCGGTGTGGAGCAACTCGAAGAGCCCGTCGGGCAGGTACTTCGTGTTGCTTGTCTTGGTCAGGAGAGCGCGGCGGTTGTCGGGTAGGTAGTTCAGCGGATGCGCTGGTGATTCCGCGGCATCCACTTGCCGACCCGGTGCGGGAAGATCAGGGCGCCGCCCACGAACATGAGCTTCCTCCGGCTGCCGGGCGTGAACTCCTCCCGATAGGAGTCGAGCGACGCGAGTCGTGACGACATCTCCTTCTGGACTGCTCGCGCCATGCCCGCGCCGTAGACGTCCTGGTCGTTGTCCGGGTCGGCGTACTCGGTCTGGGCGCGAGAGCTGCGTTCGTGCCCCACTCGGATCGAGGCCTTGATCGCGGTGCGCACCGCCTCGAGTTCGTCCGTCAGTGAACTCGGAGTGCCAGGTGTTGGCGGTCGTTCCCATGCATGGAGGATCCCTTCGACGGGGTCGACTCTACACGGTAACTTCATTTTCACGCGCAACACGCGCAAAGTGCCGCAGTCTCTAGCTCTCCGGTACGGCGCAATGACATCCCAGCGGCCGCATCTTCCAGTCATCTTAGCCCGCCGTCACGCCTGGTGCCCTCGGGGTGTGCGTGCCGTGCAACGTGTCCAGGGTGGGCGCATCCACCATTGGGCTCGCCCGGTTCTCAGGGTGACAGTGTGCGCAGGACCGCGCAGAAGCCCGCACGAGTTTGCCGTGCTTAGGATGCGGTTAGGATGCACGACGCCGAAAGCCGCTCCGACCGGGAGTATAATCCCTAGCCAGAGCGGCTTTCCGCTGGTCGGGGTGACAGGATTTGAACCTGCGACCTCATCGTCCCGAACGATGCGCGCTACCAAGCTGCGCCACACCCCGAACGGCCCTGACTGGGTCAGGGCCGACAGGAAGTCTAGCCCAAGCTCGCCGGGTCAGCCATTCGAGACCGGGGTGAGGGTCAGGAGCGTCACTTCGGGCGGGCACGCGAACCGGTACGGGGCGAAGGGCGACCTGCCGACGCCCGCGGAGACATGCAGCCAGGAGGTCAGGTCGCCGACGCGGTGCCGGCTGAGACCCTTCGCCTGACGGGTGGGGAGGTCGCAGTTGGTGGTCAGCGCGCCCCACCCCGGGACGCAGACCTGGCCGCCGTGGGTGTGTCCGGCGAAGATCAGCCGAACCCGTCGGCCGTCATCGCGTCCAGCACCCGGGCGTAGGGCGCGTGCGTGACGCCCGATCGCGAGGTCGGTTCCCGATGCTGGTTCGCCGGCCACCAGGTCGTAGTTGTCCCGATGCAGATGCGGGTCGTCGGTGCCCCGCAACTCGATCGTGATACCCCGGATCTCGAGGGTGGCTCGGCGCTCGTTGACGTCCTGCCAGCCTCCGGAGGCGAGACCGGCCCTGAGTTCCTCGGTGGGAAGCGACTCACGATCGGCCCTCACGCCGTGCTGACTGGTGTCGCGGGCCAGGTACCCCAGCGGATTGCTGAACCGAGGAGCGGTGTAGTCGTTCGAGCCGAAGACGAAGGCACCCGGTACCTCGAGCAGCCGTCCCAGTGCGTTCAGGAGTGGCGCCACCGCGTCGCGATGACCCAGGTTGTCGCCCGTGCTGACCACCAGGTCGGGCTCCAGCCCGGCCAGGGCGCTGAGGAAGTCCCGCTTCGCGTTCTGCCTGCTCACCAGGTGGATGTCGGAGACGTGCAGCACCCTCAGTGGCGACGCCTCCGCAGGCAGGACGCCGAGTCGGACGCGCCGCACGCGAAAGGCCTGGGCCTCGATGAAGGTGCCGTAGGCGACGCAGGCGGCCCCGGCCAGCGCGAGCCGGCCGGCGACCCTACCGATCAACGCCTCGACTTCCTCGTCTGGGTCGGGGTGGGGCTCGGCGTCTCCTTCGGCTTGGGCTTCTTGCCCTTCGACACGATCAGCCCGATCTCACTGCCCTTCGCCACCGACCCCAACATGGTCAGCCCCACCAGACCGCCTTCGGCGACGTCGTCGGAGTACTGGTACTTGGTGTACACCGACAAACCGGCGGCTCGAAGCGCGGCGGCGCAACTCGCCCGGCCCATTCCCGAGCAGCTCGGGACGCCCACTGTCTCTCCGTTCAGGACCGACTGGGACGGGTTCACGAAGGAGTTGTGCTCGTCGATGTCGGCCAGCGCGTTCTGCATGGCGGGCTTCAACATCTTCTGGCCAGCGTCCGCACCGTAGCCGGTGAGGTAGGTGCCGGACTTCGGCAGCCTGATGCTGCGCAGGAAGCCCCTGTGCTGCTTCCAGAACTTCTTGAACTTGGGGTTGTTGTCGTAGCTGATCACGGCCGCGGCCACCAGGTCGGGGGTGTAGCCAACCGACCACTCGGCCTTGTTCCCGGGCACGGTGCCGGTCTTGCCGGCCAGGGTGTAACCCGGGATCTTCGCGTACCGAAGGGTGCCGTTGGCGAACGGGCCCTGGAACACCTTGTTCACCGCGTCGGCGACATCCTCACTGATCACCTGCTTGCAGCCGGCGCTGGGGACGTCCAGCTTGGTGCCGTCCTTCGTGGTGATCGACTTGATGATCATCGGGTTGCAGCGGACGCCGCGGTTGGCGAAGGTGCCGTAGGCGGTCACCATCGACAGCGGGGTGATCTCGGCGGCGCCGAGGGTGAAGGAGGGGATCGTGTTGAACTCCTCCACCACGTCCTTGCCGCTGGCCAGTTGCAGGCCGACCTTCTTCGCCATCTTCGTGACCGGGCAGAGCCCCACCTTCTGCTCCAGCGGAACGTAGTAGTTGTTGACGGACTGCGAGGTTCCGTTCAGAAGGTTGTAGTAGCCGACCTCTGGGCCGTTCACCTCCCACCGCTTCGTCACCTTGACCCCGCCGTTGCAGGACGAGAATGTCTGACCCTGGTAGTTCTTGCTGGCGGACACATGGAACCCCACGCCGGTGCCGTAGCCGGCATCGAGCGCGGCCGCAGCGACGAAGACCTTGAAGGTCGAGCCGCCCTGGAAGCCGTCCGAGCCGTTCATCGAGCGGCCGACGGCGTAGTTGTAGAAGGTCTGCCCACTCTTGGAGCCCATGACGGGCCGACTCTGCGCCATCGCCCGGATCAGGCCGGTCTTCGGCTCCATCATCGTGATCACGGCGATCACCGGATCCTTGGGGGACACCTGCTTGGCGATCACCTTCTGTGCCTGCTGCTGGGCCTTCGGGTCGATCTGCGTGGTGATGGTCAGACCGCCGCGGTAGACCGCCTGGAGTCGTTCGGTTTCGGTGTTGCCCAAGTCGGTCGCCTGCTGCTTCAGCACCTCGAGGGCGTAGTCGCAGACGAACGGGAACTTCGAGTTGGCGCAGCCCTTGCGGTAGTCCTTCACCTTCTTCTGGTCGAACTTCGTCGCCTTGGCGTCGGCCGCCTCCTCCGACGTGATGATCTTCAGCTCAAGCATCCGGTCGAGCACGTTGTTGCGGCGTTCGATGGCCAGCTTCTCGAACTTCACCGGGTTCGTGGCCACCGGGTTGCGGACCAGGCCGGCCAGCATCGCCGACTGCGGCAGGTTGAGCTTCGCCGCGCTCACCCCGAAGTAGTGCTGGGCGGCGGCCTCGACGCCGTACGCGCCGTCGCCGTAGTAGGCGATGTTCAGGTAGCGCTCGAGGATCTCGTCCTTGGAGAACTTCTTCTCCACCGCGATCGCATAGCGCAACTCGCGGATCTTGCGGGCCATGGTGTTTTCGGTGGCAGCCGCCTTCGCCGCCGCGTCGTTGTTCTCCTCCGCGTTCTCGACCTGCACCAGCCGCACGTACTGCTGGGTGAGGCTTGAACCACCCTGGGTGTTGCCCTGGCTGGTGCTGACCAACGCGCGCAGAGTGCCCTGGAGATCCATCGCTCCGTGCTCGTAGAAACGGTGGTCCTCGATGGCCACCTGAGCCTCTCTGCATGATCGGCGAGATCTTGTCCAGCGACTCGTAGATCCGGTTCTCGTCGTAGAAGTAAGCCAGGACGCTGCCGTCGGCGTTCAGCAGGCGGGAGCGTTCCGACTGGGCCGGAGTTGCCAGCTCGGTGGGCAGGCTGTCGAGTCCCTTCACGGCCGCCGTGCCCGCTCCGGTCGCCATGCCGGCGATGGGGACGATGAGGCCCGCGGCGAGCAATCCGGCGAGGATCGCGACCACGAAGAACATCATGAGCGAGTACAGCCTTTTCCCCATGCGCATGGGTCCAAGGGTACGTGACGCCCCCCAACGACCCGAAAACGTACCACTGGAGAATCTTCTGAGAATGGATCATCCCTAGCCGCGGGCGGCTTCTTGACATAGTGCTGGCCCGTACGCCTAGCAATTGCGTAGTACCGCTGAGGCGGGCGAAGCCCCCGGGAAAGGATGCGAGCAATGTCGCTCGGAGTCGATGACTGGACCCTCCAGGCCAAGTGCCGAGGCCTGCAGGACGAGTTGTTCCCCGAAGGGGCCGACCAGAAGAGGGCCCGATCGGTCTGCTTCACCTGCCCGGTGCGCAACGAATGCCTGGCCGAGGCGCTCGACAACCGGATCGAGTGGGGAGTGTGGGGCGGCATGACCGAGCGCGAGCGCCGCCACCTCTTGCGCCAACGCACCGACATCACCTCCTGGACCTCGATCCTGTGCCCCAAGGCCCACCACTGCGAGTGACGCTGTCGCCCCCGCTGATTAGGGTGGGCCCATGACGAAATGGGAGTACGTGACCGTCCCCGTGCTGGTGCACGCCACCAAGCAGATCCTCGACAACTGGGGAGCGGACGGTTGGGAGCTGGTGCAGGTGGTGCCCGGGCCGAACCCGCAGAACCTGGTCGCCTACCTGAAGCGCCCGGTGAGCGAATGAACGAGGAGCTGGTCGAGATCCCGGCCTCGACGCGGTTGGCGGAACTCGGCCTCGAACTGCCGGCCGTCCCCGCACCGGTCGCGGCCTACCTGCCCGCGCTGGAATCGGCCGGTCAGGTCTTCACCGCCGGGCAACTGCCCTTCGTCGACGGGCACCTGCCGGCGCGCGGGAAGGTCGGCGCTCGATGTCGAGCCCCGAACGCGCCGCGGAGCTGGCCCGCATCGCCGCGCTCAACGCCGTCGCGGCGGCCGCGTCCGTCGTCGGCGGGGTGGACGGCATCCGGCGGGTGGTCAAGCTGGTGGTGTTCGTGGCCAGCGATCCCGGCTTCACCGGTCAGCCCAGCGTGGCCAACGGCGCCTCCGAGCTGTTGACGCAGGTCTTCGGCGAGCGGGGCCGGCACGTGCGCAGCGCTGTGGGCGTGGCGTCACTGCCGTTGGACGCGCCGGTCGAGGTGGAACTGGTGGTCGAGACCAATGCCGCCTCGTTCTGAGGCTCGATGATCGCCGGTGAGACGAGGCTGGCCCTCGTGCGACGGGCGCGAGCGATCAATCGCGAACTCGGTGAGCTGTATCCCGACGCGCACTGTGAGCTCGACCACGCCAATCCCATGCAGCTGTTGGTGGCCACCGTCCTCTCGGCGCAGTCGACCGACCGCCGGGTCAACACCGTGACGCCGGCGCTGTTCGCGCGATACCCGGACGCAGCCTCCCTCGCCGCCGCCGACCGGGCCGCCCTCGAGGAACTGATCAAGCCCACCGGTTTCTTCCGTGCCAAGACAGACGCGCTGCTGAAACTGGCAGCGGCGCTGGTCGCCGACTTCGGCGGTCAGGTTCCGGCGACCCTGACCGAGCTGGTGACGCTGCCCGGGGTGGGCCGCAAGACGGCCAACGTGGTGCTCAGCGACGGGTTCGGTGTGCCGGGCATCACCACCGACACCCACTTCATCCGCCTGTCGCACCGGTTCGGCTGGACGGATCAGCCGACCCCCGCCGGGATCGAGACCGAGGTCGGTGCCCTGTTCGAGAAGCGGGACTGGAACCGGCTGAATCACCGCGTGATCTGGCACGGCCGGCGTCGCTGTCACGCCCGGCGTCCGGCGTGCGGCGCGTGCCCCGTGAGCCGGCTCTGTCCGTCGTTCGGCCAGGGCCCGACCGACCCGATCGAGGCTGCGAAGCTCGTGCGGGAGCCCCGCGGATGACCGGGCTGCGGTGGGCTGTCGCAGGGGTGGCGGTCGCGCTCGGGCTCGCCGGCTGTGCCGCGTCCGCTCCCTCCCCGGCCCCGACGGCCGCCGCCACCGTGCCCGCCTCGGCGTCCGATCTGAACGCCCGACGGAAGGCGGCCGGCATCGCCGACTGCCCACGAAGCAGCGACGCGCCCGCGGTGGCCGGTGGCCTGCCCGAACTCACCCTGGAGTGTCTCGGGGGCGGGGGCGGCGTCCGGCTGGCCGGCCTGCGCGGTCCGATGCTGATCAACCTGTGGGCCCAGTGGTGCGAGCCGTGCCGCTCGGAGGCGGCTCATCTGTCGGCCTTCGCGAGCACTCAGAAGCGGGTGTCGGTGCTGGGCATCAACTACCAGGATCCGCAGCCGGAGCTGGCGATCGAGTTCGCGGCGTTGGTGAGCGCCACCTACCCGCAACTGGTCGACGAGGAGACCGTCAGCAAGGGCCCCCTGGCGGTCCCCGGAATACCGCTGACCATCCTGATCGACGCGGACGGCAAAGTGGTGGCCCGCCATCCAGGTCAGTTCGTCTCGCTGGAGAACGTCACCGAATGGGTCGCTCAGGGCTTGGCGAAATGAGCGACGTTCCAGCGGAACTCCAGGACGCCCAGGCGCGCTTCGCCCGTCCGGACGCGTTGACCTTCATCTCGGGTGCCCGGGAGCCTCGGGGGACCCGGCGCGCCGCCGTCCTGATCCTGCTCGGCCAAGGCGGCGCCGGCTACGACCTGGTGCTGGTCGAGAAGCGAGCCGACCTGCGCAGCCACGCCGGTCAGATCGCGTTCCCGGGCGGCCGGATCGAGTCGGTGGACGTCGATCCGGTCGCGGCCGCGCTCCGGGAGGCGGACGAGGAGGTCGGCGTCCGGCCCGTCCGCTGTGGAGGTGCTGGGCGTGCTGCCGGCCGCCCACATCCCGCGCAGCGGGTTCGACGTGACCTCGGTCGTCGGATGGTGGGCCGACCCGACGCGGCTCGTCCCGGTCGACACCTCGGAGATCGCTGCTGTCCACCAGGTGCCGGTGGCCCGCCTGCTCGACCCCGCCAACCGCAGCACCTGGGTGCATCCGGGCGGGTTCAGCGGACCGGCGTTCGTGCTCGACGACCTCTACGTGTGGGGATTCACCGCCTACCTGCTCGACGGGTTGTTCGACCTCCTCGGCTGGACCAAGGCCTGGAATGCTGGCCTGACGACCCAGATCCCACCGCGCTTCCTCAGTGAACGCCTCTGATCCCGCACCGAGGGTGACCCGTTCCGGCCGAGGATGGAGCCATGGCATGGTGGCACAGCGCAGTCGTCTATCAGATCTATCCGCGGTCGTTCGCCGACAGCGACGGGGACGGCATCGGTGACCTCCCCGGCATCGTCGCCCACCTCGACCACCTCAGCGAACTCGGCGTCGACGTGGTGTGGCTGTCACCGGTCTACCGCTCGCCGATGGACGACAACGGCTACGACATCTCCGACTACACCGACGTCGACCCACTCTTCGGCACGCTCGACGACCTCGACCGGCTGATCGCCGGCCTGCACGCCCGCGGCATGAAGCTGGTGATGGACCTGGTGGTCAACCACACCTCCGACGAGCATCCCTGGTTCCAGGAGTCCCGCGACCCCTCGTCCGACACGCGCGACTGGTACCTGTGGCGTCCGGCCCGGCCGGGGCACGAGCCGGGGACGCCGGGCGCCGAGCCGACCAACTGGGGGTCGTTCTTCTCCGGCCCGGCCTGGGAGTTCGACCCGGCGTCCGGGGAGTACTACCTGCACCTGTTCAGTCGCAAGCAGCCGGACCTGAACTGGGAGAACCCGGACGTCCGCCAGGCGATCTACGCAGATGATGCGCTGGTGGCTCGACCGGGGCGTGGACGGGTTCCGGATGGACGTGATCAACCTGATCTCGAAGACGTACCCGCTCGTCCGACGGGCCGGTGAACGGGCCCGGTGGGTTGTGCTACGACCCGTCCCTCGTGGTCGAAGGTCCTCGGTTGCACGAGTTCCTGCGAGAGATGAACCGCGAGGTCGGGATCACGACCCGGGAGTTGTTCACGGTGGGCGAGATGATCCTGGTCAACGTCGACCAGGCCCGTTCACACACCGCCGCCGACCGCCGGCGAACTGGGCATGGTGTTCACCTTCGAGCACATGAACATCGACCAGCACGCGCTGAAGTGGGACATCAAGCCACTGCACCTGCCCGACCTCAAGGCGAACCTCGCCCAGTGGCAGTACGGCTTGGCTGAGGAAGGCTGGAACTCGCTGTACTTCGAGAACCACGACCAGCCTCGCTCGGTGTCCCGGTTCGGCGACGACTGCTCCGCAGTTCCGGGTGGCGTCGGCCAAGACTCTCGCCACGACGCTGCACCTGCTCAAGGGCACGCCGTACGTGTACCAGGGCCAGGAACTCGGCATGACCAACGCGTACTTCACCTCCATCGAGCAGTACAACGACCTGGAGTCGACCCGGTTCTACGCCGAGGCGGTGGCGTCCGGTGCGGACCCGGCCGAACTGCTGCCCGCGATCGCGTTCAAGAGCCGCGACAACGCCCGGACGCCGATGCAGTGGGACGATTCGGCGAACGCCGGCTTCTCCACGGTTCGCCCTGGCTCCCGGTGAACCCCAACCACGTCGAGATCAACGCCGCGGACGCCGTGCGGCGACCCCGGATCGGTGTTCCACCACTACCGGCGGCTGATCGGGTTGCGTCACGACCTCGAAGTCGTGCGCGAGGGCCGCTTCGATCTGCTGCTGCCCGACCACGAGCAGCTGTTCTGCTACACCCGGACGCTGGGTGCACGAGTGCCTGCTGGTGGTCGCGAACTGGTCGTCCGGCCCGGTGACGCTTCCGGAGGAACTGCCCGACCTGGCCGGCGCCGAGGTGCTGCTGGACACGCACGGCTCGGCGTCCGCGCAGCTGGTCGGTTGGGAGTCGAGGGTCTACCGCCTGGGCTGAGCCTTCACAGCGCCGACGCTGCGGCGTGGACGGATGGGCCCCGCCGGCTTACGTCAGTTCGCGGGGCCGGTTGCTTCCGGTCAGGGAGAGGGCGGCGACGTCGTCGCGTCCCTTCTCCACGGCATCCTTGACCGCAGCCAGCGACGCTTCCGCATTCTCGACCGTCGCCGTCGGCGCGGTGAAGTTCAGCCGGCTCTTGCCGAGCAGCGCGATCCCGGTTGCCAGGAGGAACAACAGCACGGCCAGAACGATGAAACCCCAAGTCAGCGCGCCGAGGACGTCGAGGTGGAACCAGCTCTGGAATCCCAGCGACAGCCAGAAGGCGAGGCCGGTGAACAGCAGACCGGCTCCGGTGATGGCGAAGTAACCGGCGGCCCCGAACAGGCCTGCGCCAAGACCGGCGGCCTTGGCCTGGGGGATCAGTTCAGCCTTCGCCAACTCGATCTCACCCCGAACGATGGTGGTGACATCGGCCTGGATGTTCTTGATCACCTCGGCGATGCCGGACTCGTCGGCCATGCTTGCCTCCTTCGTGCCGGCATTGTGGTTGCCAGCCTAACGGCTGGCCACATGGGTGGGTGGGCAACTACAACGTGATCTGCAGGCCGTCGGCGGGGAGCCGGAGAAGCCGCTGAGCTCGCTGTGGTCGACCCTCGCCCGCCAGCAGAGCACGGAATAGGGCAGCAGCAGTGGTTCCGGGTTCCGTGCGGACGAGTCGTACAGGGCCTCGACGTCGGCCAGCAGCCGGCTTGCGTCCGGGTCGGGAAGGTTGACCAGATTGGGCGCGTTGCTGACCATCTCGAGCATGCCGTCACGGGTGATCGGTACCCAGCGACGGAAGGCCCGATGCTCCACCCGGGAGAAGTGCGGTGACGCGCTGAGCGCGGCGACGGAGGCCAGCTTCGGCGCGATCCCGACATCGCCGTCCGGGTCGAAGTTGCGCAGGATGGCCGCGAGTCGGCGGACCCACGGCACGGAGTCGTCCCGGACGGTGTACAGCACGGCGAGCCGGCCGCCCGGCGCCAGCACCCGGGCGAACTCGTCGAGCGCGAGACTCGGGGGCCAGCCGGTGCATGCCCTGAGCCACCAGCACCTCGGCGAAGGAACAGGGCAGGAACGGCAGCGCGTCCGGAGCAGCGCTGACGCCGTGGAAGCTGGGGTACCGGTGGCAGGCTGCGCGCACCGCGGCCGGTGAGCGATCGACCATCACGATCGTGGCCCGGCTCGGTCGCGGAGGCTGCAGCTACGCTCGCGGACGGCTTCCCGACGGCCAGGACCCGACCCGTCACGGCAGGCGCCAGCCACTCCAGAGCTGCTGCCGGGAACGCCCCGGAACTCCGTTGGGTCATGGTCCGCATCGTAAGCCGTGGTTCCGGCAGGAGCTGGGCGAACCTCCGGCGGTCGTCGAGGTAGTTGTGGATATCCCTGCCGGGGGCCGGAGTTGTCCACAGCGCGCGAACTTGGCCTGACCGAGTTCGCGGACGCCGTGCCGAAGGTACGGGTGTGGCGGAGCCGAAACAGAGCCGGGACGTGCTGGTGGTGGCTGGGCCGGGGGAGACTCAGGACCTGATCCTGTCGGCGGTTGCCGCTCAGGAACTGATCGCCGATGTCGTCACCGACCTCGAGCAGGTGGCACAACCGTGGCGGCATGCCGGAACGGTACTCGTCGCCGACGACCAGGCCGAGCGCCTGGCAGCACGGGCCCTCCCGCACCGGGAGGGTGTGTTTCTGGTCGGCCCGGACACCGCCGCGCTCTCGGCGTGGTCGGCGCCACTCTCGGCGAAGGTCATCCCACTCCCGGCGGGCGGCGGTTGGCTGGGCGCGGTGCTGGCTGACGGCAGCAGTCGGGCCAGGGCGCCCGTGGTGGCGGTCGTCGGCGGCTCGGGCGGGGTGGGGGCGTCCACGCTGGCCGCCGCGTTGGCGCAGCTGGCCGGTCTGCGGGCCGCGGGATCGGCGTTGGTGGACGTCGACCCTCTCGGAGGCGGGATCGATCTCCTGCTCGGCGCCGAGCAGACGCATGGGTGGCGGTGGCCCCGGTTCAGTGGGGCCGAAGGCTCGCTGGGCGACCTGCGCCGCTACTTGCCGGTGGTGGACGGGGTGTCACTCGTCTCGATGTCGCGGGGCGCGGCGTTCGATCTGGCGCGCGAGCCTCTCGCGGCGATCGTCGGCGGCCTACGGGCCTGGCACGGGGTGGTGGTGGTCGACCCGGGCCGTTGCCTGGGGTCGGCGTCGCGGGAGGCGCTGCGCCTGTCCGCCCGACAACTCCTGGTGGTCTCCGCGGGTGTGCGGGGAGTGGCGGCGGCCCGGCAGACGGTCGCCACGTGCGGCCTCGACCATGCCGACATCGTGATCCGGCGCCTTCGGGGCGGGCTTCCGGCGGATCTGGTGGCCGAGGCGGTGGGACGCCCGGTCCTGACCGAACTGCCCGAGGAGCCCGGATTGACCGCCGCCGCGGAGCGAGGCGAGCCGCCCGCGAGAGGTGGACGCCGACGTTACCGCAGAGCCGTCAGCAGGCTGCTGGACGAATTGATCGGAGCGGAGGTTCAAGATGGCTGACATCGACCTTGAAGCGGTCCGCAATCATCTGGGCCGGAACGCTCAGCAACCCGGGCCCGTCGAGGTGGGCGCTGCCCTGCGGAGCCTCGGTCTCCTGGTGAGTGACTCCGCAGTCCGGCACACCGTGGCGGCGCTGCGGCGGGACAGTGTCGGTGCCGGCGCGCTGGAGCCGCTGCTGCGGTTGCCGGGAGTGACCGACGTGTTGGTGAACGCTCCCCAGCGCGTCTATGTCGACCGAGGCGGGGGCCTCGAACCGGCCACGGTGACCTTCGGCAGCGAGGAGGAGGTACGACGGCTCGCCGTTCGGTTGGCGGCGTCGGTGGGCCGACGCCTCGACGACGGCTCGCCCTTCGTCGATGCCCGGCTGCCGAACGGGATCCGTGTGCACGCGGTCCTACCGTGCGTGGCCGACACCGGTACCTGCCTGTCGTTGCGCGTGCCCAACCGCCATCGCCTGACCCTGGCCGATTGGGTCGACTCCGGAAGCCTGCCCCCGCAGGGCGCGGAGGTCCTCGCCGGGCTGGTGGAGGCGAAGCGGGCGTTCCTGATCTCGGGGGGAACCGGGTCGGGCAAGACCACTCTGCTCTCGGCGTTGCTGGGTCTCGTGCCGCCCGCGGAGCGGATCGTGATCGCTGAGGACTCCCGCGAACTCCAGCCCGATCATCCGCACTGCGTGCGGCTGGAAGCGCGTCCCGCCAACGCTGAAGGAATGGGCGCGGTGTCGTTGACCGACCTCGTGCGGCAGGCGCTGCGGATGCGGCCTGACCGGCTCGTGGTGGGTGAGGTGCGTGGTGCGGAACTCGCTGATCTGCTCACCGCCCTCAACACCGGCCACGAAGGTGGTTGTGGCACCGTCCACGCGAACTCCGCGGGTGACGTTCCTGCGCGCCTGGAAGCGTTGGCTGCTCTCGGTGGCCTCGGCCGCGACGCCCTTCACGCTCAGCTGGCGGCTGCCGTGCAGGTTCTGATTCATGTCCGACGGTTGCCGGACGGTCGTCGTTGGCTGGACGAGGTGCGGGTCGTCAGCCCGGATCCCGCCACCGGAAGGTGCGTGCCGTTGCCCGCCGTCCGCTTCCTGCCCGAGGGGGGCAGTGTCGAGGGCGACGGTTTCGCGACGTTGAGCAGATTGGTGCGGACATGACCCTGCTGGCGGCCCTCGCCGCGGCCCTGGCGCTCTGGGTGTTGTGGGCACCGCCGCCGATCGGTCGTCTGCGCGGGAAGGCGAGAGGCGGAGTCCGCCAGGGGCATGGTGGCCGGCTGGCGGCTCGCGCGCTTCCGGCGCTGGTGGTTCTCGCGGGAACGGCGGCGGGTGCAGGGGTCGCCGCAGGCCCCGGCGCGGCAGTGGGCTACGCGGTTTCCTTGCCGGTGGTGACGACGGTGGTGATCCTCCGGCGGCAGCGGCGCCGGAGTGCCGCGGTGGGCGAGGCGGCGGCCGTCGTGAGCGCCTGCCAGTTGTTGGGAGGTCTGTTGAGAGTCGGGCACGTGCCGGCCTCGGCTCTCGCCGTCGCGGCACGGGACGAACCGATCCTCGCCGAAGCCGCAGCGGTACGGGAGGTGGGAGGCGAGGTCGGGGCGGTGCTGCGTCGGCTCGGTACTTCGCCGGGACGCGCGGGGCTCGTCGAACTCGGCGTCGCGTGGGATGTGGCCGAGCGGAGCGGAGCTTCGCTGACCGCCACGTTGGACGCTCTGGTGGACAGGCTCGCGGCGGGCCGTGCGGTGGCCAACGTGGTCGCCGCGGAGCTGTCGGCGCCGAGAGCCACCGGCAGGCTCCTGGCGGCGTTGCCGCTGGCGGGCGTGGCGCTGGGCTACGGCTTCGGCGGGGACCCGCTCGCCTTTCTCGCCGGCTCGCTGCCCGGTCAGCTGAGTCTGATCGGGGGCGTCTCCTTGGGGTGCGCGGGGGTCGTGTGGACAGAGCACATCGCCGATGCAGGGAACGGTTGACCATGGTCTGGGCCGTGCTGGCTGCACTGTGCGCGGGCCTGGCCATGATGGCCTGGCGGCCGCCGCCGTTGCATCGCCTGAGGGACCGGGCCGGTCCGTCCGCGTCCACAGATGCGCAGGAGCAGAAGCGGCGGATACTCGCCGCGGGGGTGGCTCTGGGTGGTGCGTGCGTCCTCTCCGGGCTGGGCTGGTGGGCGGCCCCGGTCGGCGCAGCTGTCGGTGTGGGCGCGTACCTGATGTCGGGAAAGGTGCTGCGGGCGTCAACGGTGCGGCGCCACGAGCGCATGATCGCCGACCTGCCGCAGGCGTGCGACCTGCTGGCTGTCTGCCTGGAATCGGGACTGCCCATGCGGGGGTCCGCCGAGGTGGTCTCGCAGTTCCTCGCCGGTCCGGTCGGGGAAGTGCTCAGCCAGTTGTCAGCCAAAGTGCGCCTCGGGCAGGACGAGAGCCAGGCGTGGGCTGAACTCGTGAGGGCCGAGCCTGCTCTGGCGGCACTCGGACGAGAGGTGGCCCGCACCGTGGGTTCAGGCGTGGCGCTCGCGCAGACGCTGCGTCTGCTGGGCGTGGACGCGCGCCGCGACGCCCTGGCCGCCGCGGAGGTGCGGGCGAAGCGCGTCGGGGTCCGCAGCGTGCTGCCGCTGATGGTCTGCTTCCTGCCGTCCTTCCTGCTCCTCGGGGTGGTGCCGATCATCGGCGGGGTCGCCGCCAATCTCCTGCCGTGACACCACCTCGGGCCGAACCTCATCCACAGGTCGGGTGGGACCGGGAGCGCTGTCCACAGGCAACGGTCTCGCCTGACCGAACCGGGACTCATTTGCCGAAGGTAAGAACGCGTCCGAGGGGACGCCGAGGGAAGGAGTGGAGATATGACGGGTGCACTGGTGAGGGCCGGGCGGCGGCGCAACCAGCGGGGAATGACGACGGCCGAGTACGCGGTGGGGACGGTGGCCACTGTGAGCCTGGTCGGCGTGGTCATCGGGATTCTGAACAATCCCGACTTCCGGGACATTCTCTGGAGGGTGATCAAGGCTCTGATCGAGGCGATCCTCGGTGCGATCGGAGGCTGAGTTCAGGCGCGGTGGCCGGCCGGGTGCTTCCCGGCCGGCCACCGCGGGCGCTCCGCCCATGGATGCGCGGGGAACGCACCATGTTCTGGGTCCAAAGGTCGGCATGAGCTCGCGAAGCCGTCGTCAGCAGGGGATGGTCACGGCCGAGTTGGCGTTCGGGAGCCTCGGCGCCGCCTTGGCCTGCCTGGTGATGGCGTGGGTACTCGCCGTGGTGGCGCTTCTCGTCCGGTGCCAGGACACCGCTGCTGAAGTTGCCCGGCAGGAGGCGCGGGCCGATCATTCCGCCGTCGCGGAGGCGGTGGCCGATCGTCCCCACGGCGCGCGGGTGACTGTGCGCCGGACTGACGAGCTGGTCAGCGTGCGCGTCGACCTCGACGCCCGCCCGTGGAGCGACTGGCTGCCACCCGTGCCCGTGCACGCCGTCGCGACCGTCCTGAGGGAGCCATCGTGACCGGCGGTGAGAACGGTCGGGGCGGAGAAATCCCCGGTTGCCAGCGCGGTTCCGGAACCGTGTTGGTGGCCGTGGTCGTCATGGTCGTGATGGCGATCACCGCCGCGTTGATCGTGGTGACGGGCTATGTCAGCGCGGCGCACGCCGTGCGTGGGGCCGCCGACCTGGTCGCGCTGTCCGGCGCCGCCGGCCACGCGAGAGGTCGAAGCGACTGCGCTGATGCTCGACGTGCGGCGGCGGCCAACAGGGTCCGTCTCACCTCGTGCACGGTGGAGGGGGACAGTTGGGACTTCGTGGTGTCGGTGACCGTCGAGTTGGAAGTCGGCAACCCCGTGCCAGCACTGCCCCGTACCGTGGCCGCCACAGCGCACGCCGGGCGACTGGGCCTGGTGGCGTGATCGAGCCGATCCGGTTACCCGACGAGCATCGACATCAAGGCGGCGGCCGCGTCCTTGGCCAAGGGATTGTTGCCACTGCCGCACTTCGGGGAGACGACGCAGGCGGGACAACCGGCAGCGCACAGACAGCTGCGCAAGCGCTCCCACGTGGCGAAGAGCCAGTCGTCAGCGACGTCGTAACCGCGTTCGGCGAAGCCGGCGCCGCCGGGATGGCCGTCATGCACGAAGACGGTCAACTCCCCGGTGTCGGGGTGCATCGTGGTGGACAGGCCGCCGATGTCCCAGCGGTCACACGGGGCGAACGCCGGCAGCACACCGATCGCGCAATGCTCCGCAGCGTGCGCTGCCCCGGCCAGGTCGCGCGGGGCGATGTCCTGGAGCGGGCCGGCCGGCACGGTGAACCAGACCGACTGGGTGCGCAGCGTGTGCCAGGGAAGTTCCAGCGGATGGCTGTCCCAGACCTTGCCGGTGGCTTCGTCCCGGCGAAGAAAGCCGGTGACCTGGCTGGCCAGTTCGACCGCCCCGAACGCCAGTCGCGCCGATCCGAGCGGACGGCTGCGCCACTCGGCCAGAATCCTCACGTCGCTCTCGCTGGTGGGTTGGGTGAAGTACCCCGGACGGTCCCGCACGCACAGCGCGCACGATGCCTGCGGATCGTACGACGTCACCCGCCACTGCTCGCCCTGGTGGAGATAGACCGCCCCCTCATGAACCGTGCGATCTGCCGCCGCCGGGTCGACCTGACCGATCACGCGACCGGTGTCCTCCTCAACGACCTCGACCGAGCACCCACCCGCGGCGCGCAGGTCGATCGACGCGGCCGCCAGGTCGGGGCGGGTCCAGAACCAGCCCGACGTGCGCCGTCGCAGGTGCCCCGCCGCCGTCAGACCGTCCAGGAGTTCCGGCAGTCGCTGCCCGAAGTAGCGGGTGTCGCTGAGCGTCACCGGCAGCTCCTGTGCCGCCGCCGCGACGTGCGGAGCCAGCACGAGCGGGTTCTCCGGGTGCAGCACCGTGGCCTCCACAGGCTGGTCGAAGATCAGCTCGGGGTGGTCGCACAGGTACGCATCCAGGGGATCGGGCCGGGCCACCAAGACCGCGAGTCCGTCCCGCCCGGCCCGGCCCGCGCGTCCGGCCTGTTGCCACCAAGCAGTCAGAGTCCCCGGGAACCCGCAGGTGACCACCGCGTCCACGCCGGAGATGTCGACGCCGAGTTCGAGCGCGTTGGTCGTGGCCACCCCCCGGACACGTCCGGACTGCAACCCCGCCTCCAACTCCCGGCGATCACCGGCGAGGTAGCCGCTGCGGTAGGACGCCACCCGCGCGTGGGCGCCCAGCTTCCGCTGCGCCCGCAACGCCACCAGTTCTGCCTGCACCCGTGAGGTGGTGAAGGTGAGGGTTTGGCGGCCTTCCTCCACCAGGCGTGCCATCAGGTCGGCAGCCTCGTGGTGCGGGTCATCCTCTGCTCGCCACAGGACGTAGTCGAAGGCCGGACGCGGAGAGGTGTCGGTATCGACGGTGACCACGTCGGCGACTCCGGCAAGCTTGGCCAGGAGGGGACCGGCATCGGAGACCGTCGCCGACGCGCTGACGAACACCGGATCGGCGCCGTAATGGTTCGCGAGCCGCCTCAGGCGCCGCAGCACCGCGGCCACGTGAGCACCGAAGACCCCCCGATAGCGGTGCGCCTCGTCGACCACGACGAATCGCAGGCTGGACAACAAGCGAGTCCATCGTTGGTGGTGGGGCAGGACGGATCGGTGCAACATGTCGGGATTCGTGAGCACATACCGGGCGTAGTCGCGGGCGAAGCGCCGTTCGACCTGGTCGGAGTCGCCGTCCAGTGTGGAGACCCGCCAACCCGGAAGGCCGAGCTGCCGGCACACGCGCAGCTGATCGTGCGCCAAGGCCTTGGTCGGCGCCAGGTAGAGCGCGCTGTGCGTGACGCCTCGCAGCAGGGGGGTCCGCTCGGTCACCTCGAACCCGAGCCGTCCTTCCGCGGACGCTGCGAGCACCGGCAGCAGGTAGGCGAGGGTCTTGCCCGAGGCTGTGCCGGTGGCGAGGGCGACATGGCGTCCGGCGTGGGCCGCGGCGGCAGCGTCGGCCTGATGCTGCCAGAGTCGGTGGATGCCGGCCTGCGCCAACGCTCCCCTCACCGGATCGGCCACCCACTCGGGGAAGTCGGTCGTCGAAGCGGGCTGCGCCGGTCGGTGGAGAGAATGGCGGACCCGCTCGTCCGCCAACAGCCAATCCGGTACCGCCACACGTTCAGCCTGCCACGTCCGGCAGACACGGCCGGCCCCGCCGTTCGAGCACGGGCGTAGGACCGACCACTCAGGTCAGCAGCCGATGGGTGGTCGGGTTGCCCCGCGACGGGCAGCACCGTCACATCGACCTGAAGCCCCAGACCGGCCAGGTCCGCGATGGTCCATCCAGGGGGCTGACCCCGCAGGCCGAGCAGCCACGCCGAGCAGCCACGCCGACGCAGCCACGCCGACGCAGCCACGCCGACGCAGCCCCGGGTGTTGGCCGGGCAGGCCGTCCATCTCCGCGAGCGGCATCGGGACGCAGTTCTCGTCACGACCGGGGCCCGAAGTCGTGCTCGGACACACCGACCAGGGTGTGGTCGCGGTTTGGCGTCCACCTTGGCGACGGTCGGGCTGGTGGGAGATCCGTGACAGGCTGGCCGTGTGCTGAGTGATGTCACGATGAGGGCGCTCCGAGAAGACCTACTGGCCGCCGGCTATACCCTCCACGGGGTGTCCGAGCGGCTTGGGGCTGCCGCCCTGGCCGGCCTCGCCCGCAATAGCGGCGTGCCGGCCGTCCGGACTCTGGGCAACGCCTGCGACAGCCAGGCCGACCTGATTCGGCTGTGGCTGCTGGGGCTGCCGGTGCCCGCGGGACGGGCGCAGGGAATCCTGGCCGGCGTCGATGATCTCCTGGCCGCGGGTCTCCTTACCTCCGACGGCTGCAACCTGCGGGCAACCGTGGAGATCAAGCCGCACGGCTCGGATCGCAGGGACGGCTGGATCTGCTCGGACGCCACCCCGCTGGACGGACGGGTGTCGCCACCGCAGCCGGATTTCGTGCTCGGCGCATCGCCCGCGTCCACCACGTTGACCCAGCTGGTTCCGCCCGGACACTATGCCCGCGCGCTCGACCTCGGGACGGGCTGCGGAATCCAGGCGCTCCATCTGGACGCCGACGAGATCATCGCCACCGACCTGAACCCGCGGGCGCTCGACCTGGCTCGGATCACGCTGGGACTGAGCGGAGTGACCGCGACGCTGAGGCTCGGGTCGCTCTACGAGCCGGTGGCAGGGGAGTCCTTCGATCTGATTCTGAGCAACCCGCCCTACGTGATGAGCCCACCGGGATCCGCGCGCCTGGTGTATCGGGAGGGCGGATTCGGCGGCGACGAACTGATGCGTCGCGTGGTGACGGAAGGCGCAGCGCACCTGGCCCACAACGGCGTCCTGATCGTGGTGGGCAACTGGGCCGTCACGTCCGGGCGGGCTTGGGAAGAGCGCCTGTCCGAGTGGCTGCAACCCACCGGCTGTGACGCCCTCGTGCTGCAACGTGAATTGCTCGATCCTTTCGAGTACATCGAGCTCTGGCTCACCGACGCCGGCCTGGCCGGTACCCCCGACTACGCGTCCCGCTACCAGGAGTGGCTGGATTACTTCGCCGACGCCGACATCGACGCAGTCGGGATGGGGTGGATCGCCGTTCGCCGATCCGGATTCCAGACGCCCAACCTGCGCTTCGAGGCGTGGCCGCACGCCGTCCACCAGCCGGTCGGTCAGGCGTTCGCCGACCATTTCGACGCTCTGGATCCCTCGCGGCTGCCCGACGCGGAGTTCCTGGGCACCTGTTGGCGGGTTCATCCGAACCTGATCCATGAGACCGTCGGGGCGCCAGGGGCGGCCGACCCTGAGCACCTGGTGCTGCGGCAGCAGTACGGGCTGGGCCGCGCCGTCGAGGTGGGAACGGCCTTGGCCGCGATCGTGGGTGCGTGTGACGGCGACCTGCCGGCGGTGGCGTTGATCAGTGCGGTGGCCCAACTGCTCGACGCGGACGCCGAGAGTCTGCGGCAGGAGATGTTGCCGCACCTGCGTAGCCTCGTAGGAGCGGGCTATCTGATTTCTGGCTGATCCCACAGAAATCACAGGAACCGAACAGCCTCCGAAAAGGCGGGCTGCCTTTACTGGTGGCAGCAACGAACGGAGTTCACACGCATGACCGATCCACATGACGTCACCCGGAAGCTGGGAGACGCTGCCGGTTTCGATCCGACCGAGGCCACCCAGGTGCTGCCGGTCGGCGGCGACGGGACCAGCACAGGCAGCGGAGGCGCTCCAGGCGCCGCCGGAGGTTCCGTAGGCAACGAGCCCACCGCGCCGCTGCCCGCTTCGCCGTGGGCTCGACCGACCGAGGCCACCTGGCCGGCGCCGGTGAGCGGGACGCGCCTCCCGACGACCCCCTCCGGCTGGTCGAGCACGCAGCCCGTCCCGGTTCCACAGGCCGCCACCGAGCCGCTGGGGACGCAGCCGCTGGCCACCCCGCCGACCGCCGCGCACCCTTACGGCCCGCCGACCCAGCCCTACGGCTCGCCGACTCAGCCCTACGGCCCGCCGACTCAGCCTTACGGCCCGCCGACTCAGCCTTACGGCCCGCCGACTCAGCGTTACGGCCCGCCGACCCAGCCCTATGGCTCGCCGACCCAGACCGCCCAGCCTGGGGGGAATCCGTCCGCCCACGTTGCGTACGGGCAGCCCGGCAACCCCCAACAGGCCAACGCCCAGCAGCCCCACGCCGGCCAGCCCGGCTACGGGCAGCAGCCTTACGGGCAGCAGCCCTATGGCGAGCAGCCCTACGGGCAGGCCTACCGCGACCCGGCGAATGGCCAGCCGTACCCACAGCACCCGGGCTACTACGATCCGAGCCAGTACTACTACCAGCAACCCACCGCTACGACCCGTGCCCGTCGCTGGCCACTGGCACTCGCGGCGATCATCGCGGCCTTCGCGCTGGTCGCCGGTGGCTTCGTGCTCACCGCTCGAACCCTCGAGGGCGTTCTGCCCTCGACCACGACCACGACCACGACCCCGGCGCTCGAACCGTCCGCGCAGGAGGATCCGACCCAGAACCAGGGCGAGGAGCAACCGGGGCGTACCGGCACCACCACCGGCAACGGGGTGAGTGAGGCCCAGGCGGTGGGGGTCGTGCTGATCGAAGCGGAGACCTCGTCGGGGCTGGCGGCCGGCACCGGGATGATTCTCAGCGCGGACGGGAAAGTGCTGACCAACTACCACGTCGTGGCGGGCTCGGAGGGGCTGTCGGTGACCGTCGCCGACAGCGGCGACACCTACGTCGCGACGGTCCTCGGGTTCGACCAGACCCGGGACGTTGCGTTGCTCCAACTCAAGGACGCCGGCGGTCTGACCCCGGTCACCGTCGATTCCGACGACGTCTCGGTCGGGGACGAGGTGGCTGCCGTGGGCAACGCCAACGGCGGGGGTGTGTTGGTGAAGGCGCCCGGAAGCGTGACCGCCGAGGATCAGGACCTGACCGTGTCGTCGGATTCGCCGTGGGGCAACACCGAGGACCTCAGTGGTCTGGTGCAGACCACCGCTGCGGCGGTGCCCGGCGATTCCGGCGGTCCGATGTTCGACGCCGAGAATGAGGTGCTCGGCATGACCACCGCCGGCTCCACCGACGAAGGCACCAGCTATGCGGTACCGATCGCGACGGCACTGTCGGTGGTGGAGCAGATCGAGACCGGAGCGGACGCGGGCACCGTCCGGGTCGGACCGGCCGGCTATCTGGGCATCAAGGTGGCCGACTCCGAGCGGGGTACCACCGGGAAGACGATCACCCAGGTGGTCTCCGGCAGCCCGGCCGGCGAGGCCGGCGTCACCGCCGGTAGCCGGCTCACCAAGGTGGGCGACACCACGATCACGGCCCGCACCAATCTGGCCACTGTCATCCGTGCCCTGGAGCCGGGCGAGAAGGTGACGATCGAATGGACGTCCGCCAGCGGTAGGGCCGAGAAGGCGACCGTGACCCTGGGCAGCAGTCCCGTCAACTGATTGGATCCCGACCGCCGGGTTCGTCCCTCGGTCACCGGTGCCCCGCGCCCCAGTCCCTGGCGCGGGGCATTACCATGCCGGTGCTATCACCTAGAGTGATCGACTGTTCGTCCCCAACGCCAGGAAGAAGCTCGTGGCCACTGCAGCAAAACGCCGGCTCGTCATCGTCGAGTCGCCGACCAAGGCGGTCAGCCTGGCCAAGTTCCTGGGTTCTGGCTACATGGTCGAGTCCAGCCGCGGCCACGTCCGTGACCTGCCCACCGGCGCGGCCGAGGTGCCCGCCAAGTACAAGGGTGAGAAGTGGGCCCGCACCGGGGTCAACATCGAAGCCGACTTCGAGCCGCTGTACGTGGTCGCCGCGGACAAGAAGGGGACCATCCGCGAACTGAAGGCGAAGTTGGCCCAAGCGGACGAACTCCTGCTGGCTACCGACGAGGACCGGGAGGGCGAGGCGATCGCCTGGCACCTGCTGGATGAGCTGAAGCCCAAGATCCCGGTCAAGCGAATGGTGTTCCACGAGATCACCCCCGAGGCGATCCTCGCCGCGGTGGACAACACCCGCAGCCTCGACACCGACCTGGTGGACGCACAGGAGACCCGTCGGATCCTCGACCGCCTCTACGGCTACGAGGTCTCACCTGTGCTGTGGAAGAAGGTGATGCCGAAGCTGTCGGCGGGCCGCGTGCAGTCGGTGGCCACCCGCCTGGTTGTTGACCGTGAGCGGGAGCGGATTGCGTTCCGGGCGGCGGCCTACGCCGACATCGAGGCGTTGCTGGACGCTGGCGCCGACGCCGAGCCGCGTACGTTCACGGCTCGCTTGAGCACCTTCGACAGCCGTCGGATCGCGTCCGGCCGCGACTTCGACAGCTCCGGAACCCTCGTCGGGAAGAACGTGCTGCAGCTGTCGGTGGAGCAAGCCGAAGCTCTGGCCGGGCACCTGAGCGGCGCCGCCTACGCGGTCGCCGGGGTGGAGGCGAAGGGGTACACCCGGCGTCCGTACCCACCGTTCCGCACCACCACGCTGCAGCAGGAGGCCGGACGGAAGCTCGGCTTCTCCGCGCAGCGGACGATGAGCGTGGCGCAGGATCTGTACGAGCGGGGCTTCATCACCTATATGCGTACCGACTCGGTCACGTTGTCGGGCACCGCGGTCGCGGCCGCCCGCGCGCAGGTGAAGCAGCTGTTCGGCGGTCAGTACCTGCCGTCCTCACCGCGGGTCTACACCTCGAAGGTGAAGAACGCGCAGGAGGCTCACGAAGCCATCCGGCCGTCCGGCGAGAGCTTCCGGACGCCCCAGCAGACCGGCTTGAACGGCGATCACGCCCGGTTGTACGAGTTGATCTGGAAGCGGACCATCGCCTCCCAGATGAAGGACGCCGAGGGCGAGACGATCAGCGTCCGGATCGGCGCGACTCTTCCCGAACGAGTGTCGGTCACCGATGCGGCCACCGGCGAGGTCGTCGAATCCGGACGGGCCCACTTCACCGCATCGGGTCGCACCATCACGTTCCTGGGCTTCCTGAAGGCCTACGTGGAGAGCGTGGACGACGACGAGTCCACCGACGACGCCCAGGCCCGGCTGCCACAGCTGGCGACCGGGGCGCATCTGGACGCGGAGAAGGTCACCGCGTCCGCTCACGAGACGAAGCCGCCGTCCCGCTACACCGAGCCCTCGCTGGTGGCGAAGCTGGAGGAGTTGGAGATCGGGCGGCCCTCCACGTACGCCGCGATCATCCGCACCATCACGTCCCGCGACTACGTGTTCAAGAAGGGCACGGCGCTGGTGCCGACCTGGCTGGCGTTCGCGGTCACGCGGTTGTTGGAGGAGCATTTCGCCAAGCTGGTCGACTACGCGTTCACCGCCGAGATGGAGGAGACCCTCGACGAGATCGCCAGCGGTCACGCCGCCCGCCTCGGGGTGTTGAAGGCGTTCTACTTCGGTGACGAGGCCGGAGACGCCGGGTTGGAGAAGCTCGTCAGCGAGCTCGGGGACATCGACGCCAGGAAGTTGTCGACCTTCAGTCTGGGCGACGGCGTCGATGTGCGGGTGGGCAGGTACGGCACGTACGTGGAGGATGCCGACGGCCAGCGTGCCAACGTCGACCCCGAACTGCCACCCGACGCGCTCACCCTCGATCATGCCCGCGAGTTGCTCGCGCGCCCGGCCGCCGCGGAACGGGTGGTCGGCACCCATCCCGAGTCGGGGTACCCCATCGTTGCGAAGGACGGGCGGTACGGTCCGTATGTCACCGAGGTGCTTCCCGACGACGCCCCCAAGTCAGCGAAGGCCCGCACCGGTTCACTGTTCGCGTCGATGAGCATCGACACGGTGACGCAGGAGGACGCGGTGAAGCTGCTCAGCCTGCCCCGGGTCGTGGGGACGGACGCAGACGGGGCCGAGATCACAGCCCAGAACGGACGCTACGGTCCCTACCTGAAGAAGGGCACCGATTCCCGGTCGTTGGCCAGTGAGGATCAGATCTTCGAGATCACCCTTGACGAGGCTGAGGCGATCTACGCCCAGCCGAAGACACGCGGACGTGGAGCGCGTGCGGCCGCCGGCCCCCTCCGCGAACTCGGGGCCGACCCTGCCAGCGCGAAGCCGGTGGTGATCAAGGACGGTCGGTTCGGCGCGTATGTGACCGATGGCGAGACCAACGCCACCTTGCCCCGCACCGATTCGGTGGAGACCATGACGCTGGAGCGCGCGGCCGAACTCCTCGCCGAGAAGCGGGCCAAGGGTCCCGCTCCCAAGCGTGGCGTCCGCCGCGCGACCACCAGGAAGCCCGCGGCCAAGTCGGTCAAGAAGTAAGCCATGGTCGCCGAGCCGGACGCGGGATCGCCGCCGAGGCCTGTCGCGAACACGGCCGAGGGGTTCTTTCTCGTCTTCGAGGGCGGAGACGGCGTCGGCAAATCCACCCAGGCGCGGCTGCTGGCCGACTGGTTGGCGACGCAGGGACGCGAGGTCGTGCTGACCCGTGAGCCCGGCGGGACGGCGATCGGAGCGGCGCTGCGGACCCTGATCCTGGATCCGGCCCACGGTGACGTCGCACCCCGGGCCGAGGCTCTGGTGTACGCCGCAGACAAGGCGCAACACGTTCACGAGGTGGTGCTGCCCGCACTGCGCCGGGGTGCGGTGGTGATCTCTGACCGGTACGTCGATTCGATGCTGGCCTACCAGGGCGCCGGCCGGGTGCTGGAACCGGAGCGGGTCGAGCAGGTCGCCCGCTGGGCCACCGGCGACCTGCTGCCAGACCTCACCGTCCTGCTCGACCTGGATCCCGATCGTGGCCTGGCGACCATCGAGCACAAGGACCGGCTGGAGGGCGCCGGCGCCGATTTCCACGCCCGTGCCCGCCAGCATTTCCTCGACCTCGCCGCGCAGGATCCCGAGCACTACCTGGTACTGCCCGCGCGCACCGGCATCGACGCGATCGCCGCGCAAGTGCGCGCCCGGGTGGCGAGGCAACTGTCGGCGGCGGCTGGGAGGCTGGTTCGGTGAACGCGATCGGAACCGGGGTCTGGACCGACCTGATCGGCCAGGAGCGGGTGGTCGAGATCCTGGAGCGGGCCGTGCGCGGCTCGTCGCCGCAGACATCCGGCCGCGCCGCGACTCCCGGACAGGGCAACCGGCATTCGATGACCCACGCGTGGTTGTTCACCGGCCCTCCGGGTTCGGGTCGTTCGAACGCGGCCCGCGCGTTCGCGGCCGCTCTGCAGTGCCGGGCGGGGGGCTGCGGGGAGTGCAACACCTGCCTCACCGTGCTCAGTGGCGCCCATCCCGACGTCACGCTGGTGCGCACCGAACAGCTGAGCATCGGTGTGGATGAGGTGCGGGAACTCGTGCGGCGTGCGGCGATGGCGCCGACGCTGTGCCGATATCAGGTGTTGGTGGTCGAGGACGCCGATCGGATCACCGAGCGAGGGGCGGATGCGCTCCTGAAGAGCATCGAGGAGCCGGCTCCGCGGACCGTGTGGCTGCTGTGCGCGCCGACCGCGGACGATGTCGTGGCCACCGTCCGGTCTCGGTGCCGGCGGGTGGAGCTGAGCACGCCCAGCGCGGCGGCGATCAGCGAACTGCTGCAGCGGCGTGACGGCATCGAGCCGGGGTTGGCCGCCTACGCCGCGAGGGCGGCGCAGGGCCACATCGGTCGTGCCCGGGCCCTTGCCCGCAACGAGTCGGCCAGAACCCGGCGTGCGGAGGTGCTGAGCCTGCCCACTCACTTGGGGTCGCTGGGAGCGTGTCTGAGAGCGGCTGCGAGCATTGTGGAGGCGGCGAGCCAGGAGTCGGCGACGGTCACGGCCGACGCGGACGCACGGGAACGCGCAGCGCTGTCGGAAGCGTTGGGGTTCAGCACCAAGGGTGCTCGGCCCCGGAACGCGCAAGCGGCCCTCCGGGACCTGGAGGACCAGCAGAAGGCCCGTGCCAAGCGCATGCAACGCGACGCCCTCGACCGCGTCCTGACCGAACTCACGTCCTATTACCGCGACGTCCTCGCCCTCCAGACCGGCGCGCAGGCCACGCTCATCAACGAGGAATTCCTCGATGGGATCGGACGGCTGGCCGCCACTACCAGCCCTGAGGCAACGGTCGGCAGGCTGGACGCGATCCTCGCCTGCCGCACCGCGTTGGAAACCAATGTCGCGCCGCTGCTGGCGATGGAGTCGCTGATGCTGAGCCTCGCCACCCCTGAGTGAGATCCTGAGAGAGCTCGGGCCGCCTGGGTCGGTGGGTTACTCCACCGGAAGGCCGTTGAGCCGTGTCGCTGAGCGGGTATTGGTACCCCCGATGACAGCATGGACGCTGACTGAGTCGTGCTAGGAAAGGACTTCCCCCGTGACCGAGCAGCGCGAACCCGAGGACGTGGCCAGGCAGCCCGAATCCGACGAACCCGAGACCGCAGCGCCCGACACCGGCAATTGGCGTCCTGTCGAGCAGGGGTCGGCGTCGGAGGAGAACGAGCCGACCCAGACGGTGCCTTCGGCCCAGGGAGCTCCGGAGGAGGAGCCGGCGGCTGAGGAGTTCCCCGTGGACGGGGAGGTTCACGAACCGGAGGAGGACGCCCAGGAGCCGGAGGGATCGCAGGCCGAGCCCGTTTCCGCCGCGGAGGACCAACCCGCAGCGGAGGAGGAACCGACGCCGGTGGTGCCGGCCGATGCGGAGCCGACTGAGGTGGTTGCGGCCGATGCTGAGCCGACTGAGGTGGTTGCGGCCGATGCGGAGGCGACTGAGGTGGTGCCGGCCGAGGCGGAGCCGACTGAGGTGGTTCCGGCCGAGGCGGAGGCGACTGAGGTGGTTCCGGCCGATGCTGAGCCGACTGAGGTGGTTCCGGCCGATGCGGAGCCGACCGAGGTGGTTGCGGCCGATGCGGAGCCGACTGAGGTGGTTCCGCCAGGCGCGGAGTCGACCGAGGTGATCACGTCCGGGTCTGCCGACGTGGAGCCGACCCGGGTCGAGCCGCTCCCGCCGGCGGGCGACCAGGGGGAATCCGCCGCCGGGGAGTCGGCATGGGCGCCGGGAGACGAGGACCACTCGGCCGAGGCGGGAGAGCCCAGCCCCTTCGACGAGACCCAGCCCGTGACCCTTTCTTCCGACACGAGACCCCACGGCGAGTCGGCCGCCGTCGCCCCGATGCCCATCATCGGGGACGGGCGCAATTCGGCCGGCACCGGCCCGGATACCGACGACCCGACGGCCTCGATCTTCCGGCCGCCGAGTCCGGTCAGCATCAGCCCCGAGCCCGAGCCGACCTCCATCGAGCAACTCTCCGACGAAGAACGAAAGCTCGCCGCCGAGCGCTCGGCACGCCGCGAGGCCAGGGTCGCGGCGCTGGCGGCGACCGCCCCGGTCGAGGTCGCCGAACCCAAGCCGGTCATCGTGCACAAGCGCACGAACGACAAGTTCTGGGGCTCGCTGGGACTGTTCCTGCTGCGGATCGTGGTGGCGGGGATCTTCGCGATCCGCGGCATGAATCTGCTCACCGACATTCCCGCCGCACAGGAACAGTTCGCCCAGACGATCATTCCGGCGCCGGAGATCATGGCCATCGTGACCGGCGTCGCCTGCCTGCTGATCACGTTGTCACTGGTGCTGGGTCTGCTCACCCGACTGTCCGGGCTCGGCATCCTGCTGATCGCGGGGGGTGCGCTGGTCTTCGTACTGTGGGGGCCGTGGAGTCCCTTCGTGCTCGGTCAGGCGGGCTTCGTGGGTGAACTCGAACTGCTGCTCGCCGCGGTCGGGGTGCTGTTCCTGTTCCTCGGGGCCGGGGGCTGGAGCCTCGACCGCAGCTTCCGGGCCGGTAGGGAGCGGAACAAGGCCGAGCGGGCCGCCGCTCAGAGCTAGCGACCGAAGGATCGCGATCTCGCGTCGTCGAGGGTGCCCGAGCGTCCCCCCTCGGGTGCCGCCCAGGCCGACGCAGGGTCAGGGTCTTGTGGCGTTGCTACGCTGAAGGCGTGCCGCCCGCCGCCCGTATTGTCGCAGCCACGGTGGCGGCCGTCCTGCTGGTCAGCGGGTGTGATGCTGCTGTACCCGCGGCGTCGCCCACGCCGGCCGAGGCCGGCAACCAGATCCGGATCTCGGCGGTGCCGGGAGTAGCTATCGACCGCCCGAGCCCACCGGCCACCTCGGTCTCGGTCACCGGCCTCGTGGCGGGGCTCGGGGAGGGGCTGGGTGCCTATCTGGACCAGGACCCGGAGTGGGCGGACTGCGACGACGGCACGGAATGTGCACAGGTGCTGGCCCCACTGGACTACTCCCACCCCGGCGACCGGGCGCTCACCTTGTCGCTGCGTCGCAAACCCGCGACCAAGTCACCCAGGCTCGGCACGCTGTTCATCAATCCAGGCGGGCCCGGTGCGTCCGGGAAAGAGTTGGTGGACCGCTTCGAATCGGACGGTCTGGAACAGTACGACATCGTCGGGTGGGACCCGCGGGGGACGGGCGACTCCACTCCGGTGCGCTGCTGGGACGACGCCGCCACAGACGCCTTCAACAACCTCGACATGTCTCCCGACAACGACGCCGAACGGGTCGCCCTGATCCAGGGAGCCCGCGATTTCGGGGATGCCTGCTGGCAGAACAGCGGCACGCTGCTGCAGCACATCTCCACGATCGAGACCGTTCGGGACCTCGACCTGCTGCGCCAACTGCTGGGTGACAAGAAGCTGCGCTACCTTGGCTACTCCTACGGGACCCAGATCGGCGCGACCTACGCGGAGCTCTTCCCACAGAACACCGGCCGCCTGGTGCTGGACGCCGCGGTCAACATCACCGACAGCGATGACGTCATCCAGGCGATGGGGTTCGATCTGGCGTTGGGCAACTTCGCCGCCTGGTGCGCCGAACAGGACTGCACGCTGGGTAGCAGCAAGAAGGAGGTGCTGGCCGCCACCACTGACCTCTTCGACGCGCTGGACACCAAACCGCTGAAGGTCGGGTCACGCAGACTCACCCAAAGCCTCGCGGTGACCGGTGTGGCGGCACTGCTGTACGGAGGCAAGGACGCCTGGCCGGGCCTGGAAAAGGTGATCGCCGCCGGCATTTCGGGCCAGGGTGCCTGGCTGCTGCAGATGGCCGACGCGCTGAACTCCCGCGACGAGAACGGCAACTACGACACCATGTTCTACGCCTTCCCGGCGATCAGCTGCCTCGACACCGGAGACGAACGAGGCGTGTTGGACGCCGATGAACTCTGGGTGGAGGACGCGAAGAAGGCGCCGATCTTCGGCCACTATTTCGGTCCCCAGTACAGCTGCCCGCTGTGGCCGGTCCGTCCGGCCAGGCAACTGCAGATCCGCGGGGTCGGGGCCGCGCCGCTGCTGGTGATCGGCGGGACCGGTGACAACGCCACCCCCTACCAGCAGGCCGTGAGCATGGCCGACCAACTCGACTCGGGCGTCCTGGTCACCTACGAAGGCGAAGGCCACGGCAGCTTCGGCGGCAAGTCGACGTGCATTGATCGGATCGTCGTCAGCTACCTGGTGAAGGGCACCGTGCCCGCCGACGGCGTCCGCTGCAGCTGAGCCTGCGCAGAAGTCGGCGCGGCGCCGGAGTTGCCCCTATAGTTGTGCCTCGGCCCGGAGGCCACGCCGCCTTAGCTCAGTCGGTAGAGCGACGCTCTCGTAAAGCGTAGGTCGCGGGTTCGATTCCCGCAGGCGGCTCTGGTTCGACCAGAATCGACCGATGGTGGCGACCACGCCGGCCTCCGCCTCGCGCGAAGGCCGAAAGCGCCGGCACCGCGCCCGAGGCACCACGATCATCAGGAGATCAGCTGGTGATGTCCTTGTTCCGGAACCGCAGCCAGGCCGCGGCGAAGAAGAACAGCCCGTAGCCGGCGTTCACCGCCAGCCCCACGACGATCCGGTCGGTGAACACCGGCTCCCGCAGCAGGTCGACGAAGGCCGGCCAGCGGTCGACCAGCAGCCAGGGATGCAGCCAATCCAGCTGCGGCACAGCGTCCAGAATCCAGGCGAGGGTTCCCACCATCGCCGTGGCGACGGTCGCGGCGATCGGCTGCTCGGTGAGCGTCGAGATGAACAACCCGATCATGCCCAACGCGGTGAGGCCGACGGCGACGTAGCCGGTGGCCAGCGCCAACCGGCCCAGACCGGCGGCGACGCTGAGTTGGGTGCCCGACAAAGTGGTGAGCGGGCCGGCCCCGAACAGAGCCGTGCCGGTCACGACGCCTCCGAGGGCCACGACAGACGCCCCGATCAGCGCCCCCACGGCGAGCGCCACGGCTTTCGTCGCCAGCAGCCGCGTCCGGCCGACCGGGGCCAGTAACAGGTAGCGCAGCGTGCCCTGGTTGGCCTCGCCCGCCACTGCGTCACCGGCGAGCACGGACACCGCCAACGGCAGGAACAAGGCGATCTCGATGCTGAGGCCTGCGAATCCGAGGAAGATGCCGTTGCCCGCCACCGCCGCGATCAGGTCTCCGGCGCGCGATCCCGGGTGCCGGGCAGCGGAGATCTTCAACGCCACGCCGAGCACCACCACGAGCCCGAACAAAGTGGCCAGCCCGACCTGATTCCGTCTCCGTCCGAAGACCAGCCGGAGTTCCGAGGCGATCAACCGGCCCATGGCCACCGAGCGCCGCGGCCACGCCGTCGCGTCAGCCACTGACATCGAAGCCCTCCCCGGTCAATCGGACGAAGGCGTCCTCCAACGTGGCGGTCACGGGCGTGAAGCTCGCGACGGCCACGCCGCCGGCCACCAACGCCGCCACGACGCGCTCGGGCGACAGCTCACCGAGGACGCCGGTGATCGTCTCGCCGTCGGCGGCGGTCTCGGAAACGCCGAGGCCGGTCAGCACGGCCAGAGCGGATGCGACGTCCGTGGTGACCAGCCGGAAGCGCCGCGCGGTCAACTCCTGCAGCTCGGTGAGGGGACCCTGGGCCACGAGGCGTCCCGACCTCATCACCCCGACGTGGCTGCACAGCTGCTCGACCTCGGCGAGCAGGTGACTGGACACGAAGACGGTCGTACCCTCCGCGGCGAGCTCGGCCACCAGGTGGCGGACCTCGCGGGTGCCCTGCGGATCGAGGCCGTTCGTGGGCTCATCCAGCACCAGCAACTCCCGCGGCCGAAGGAGTGCCGCGGCGATTCCCAACCGCTGCCGCATGCCGAGCGAGTAGGCGCGGTAGTGCTTCGCGGCGGCGGCAGCGAGGCCGACCCGCTCCAGCGCGACTCCCACCCGGGCCGAGCAGGTCGCGGGCTGGCTGGTCGGGTCGGCGGCGTCCAGCCGGCGCAGGTTCGCCCGACCCGAGAGGTACGGGTGGAACGCCGGACCCTCTACGAGGGCACCCACCCGTGGCAGGACCGAGCGGGCCGCTTGGGGCATGGTTTCACCCAGGACGCTGCAACTTCCGGCGTCCGGACGGACGAGGCCGAGCAGCATCCTGATCGTGGTGGTCTTGCCGGAGCCGTTGGGACCGATGAAGCCGTAGACCGCCCCCGCGGGCACGCGGAGTGCCAGGTCGTCGACCACCAGTTGCTTGCCGAAGCGCTTGGTGAGGCCCGCCGAGCTGATCACCGGCTCTGAGCCGGCCGACGTCACTTGGCGAGCGCGGCGTAGAGCCGGTCCTGGTTGACCGATCCGATCGCGAGCCGACCGTCGTCGGTGAGAATGGCGTTGACCAGGCTGGTGCTGAGCAGCCGGCCGGTGCCCCAGGTTCCCGACACCGCGGGCAGCGACTCCAGCGCCGTGCGCATCTCCGGCTGGATCTGGCTCGTGTCCACCTGCTTCACCGCCACCGTGGTCCAGCCGGTCCCATAAGTGGTGAGTCCACCGGGAGTGGGACTGGGCGTCGCGGACGGACGGCCGGTGTGGTCGGCGTCCATCTCGGTGACGGTGGCGCCCGGCGGGGGAGTGAACTCGAACACTCCGGAGTCGGGGACGGCGAAATCGACCGAGGTCGCGGCCAGGGTGATCGCGTCCGCGCCGCTGGAATCCACGACGCGCAGCCCCAGTGGGACGAACTCCACGGCGTCCACCGATACCCGCACCTCCCTGACCAGGCTGGCCGAATCCCGGGGGGTGAGAATCAACTGGTAGACACCTCGACCCGCCACGTAGCCGGTGCCGGAGGTGGTCACTTCGGTGTTCGGCTCCAGAGCAGTCAGTAACCGGTCAACCGCTTCGGCAGGGGTGCTGGGCATCGAGGCGGGCCGGGACGGCGGCGCGTCGGTGTCGAGGGTGGCGTGACCGGCCCGTTGCGATGCGCTCGACCAAGTCCACACCGTGTTCTGGTTGCGGATCAGCGACGATTCGGCGTCACCGTCCACCAGTGACAGGCGGCTGCGGGTCGCGCCGGCCTGCCAGACCCGGAAGGTGTGGTCACCGGTGAGCAGCGTGAGGACGGTTTGTAGGTCCTCGCCGAGGTCGGACGGCAGTGTGGGCAGCCCCAGGTCGCTGCGCTGGCTGAAGGTGGCGCTCATCCCGTCCACGTCGGCCGTCGCCACCCGGTTGAGGAGTTCGGAGGCCGACATCGGGGGCAGGGTCGGATCGGCCGACGCTGCGCCGGTCACCATCCCGGTGATCCCAGTCGCGACGAGGATCGCCGCGAGCCCGGCGCCGATTCCCCTGGCCCAGCGTCGTCGTCCCTCGGGCATGTGCGTAGCCGTCATGGCTCCATTCTGCCCCCCAGGGCCAAGATCCGGCCCGTGAGGCCGAGTGTGAGGCGATGCTCGGGGTCGGACGGGAGTCGCCGACGACCCGGTGATACCATGGGGGGTATCAGTCCAACCCTGAGGAGACGGGCACCGTGCAGATCGACACCGCGGAAATGGGCGGCGTGCTGAAGCGGCTCAAGCGAGCGCAGGGCCAGATCGGCGGCATCATCCGCATGATCGAGGAGGGCCGCGACTGCAAGGAGATCGTCACTCAATTGGCGGCCGTCTCCAAGGCGCTCGACCGGGCCGGGTTCGCGGTGATCGCGGCAGGACTGCGACAGTGCCTCACCGAGGACCCCGACGGCAGCGGCATGAATACCTCTTCTCTGGAGAAGCTCTTCCTCTCCTTGGCCTGAGGATGGCTACCGGCTCCGCCGGCCGCGTACTTCAGCGTATGACGTAGGAGTGCCATTCACGCTTACCTCGCAACGCGTGATCTCCTGCCAGAGACAGAGAGGTTGGGACAGAATGGGCGAGGCACCCCGTTCCCGGACGCCTCCCGTGGCGGAGCGGTGGCCGCGAGAACGGAGGAACGGATGCGGAACCGGACGACGACGTTGATCACTTTGGTCCTCGCGCTGGTGCTGGTGGGGTGCTCGAGCCCCAACGCAGCGCCCCCCGCCGCTCCCCAGGTGTCGGTGGAGGGCGCGTGGACCCGCACGACCACAGGCGCCAAGGATCCCACCATGACCGCGGTGTTCCTGACCATCGTCAATCCTGGTTCCGCCGACGTCCGGCTGGTCGGCGCCGACTGCGCGAGGGCCGGCGTCGTCCAGATCCACGACATGGTCACCGTCGACGGCCGGCTGGTCATGCAGCAGGTGGAAGGCGGGGTGGTGGTCCCCTCCGGCAGCCACCTTCACCTCACACCGGGCGGTAAGCACATCATGTTGATGCAACTGCCCGCTCCGCTCCGGGTGGGGGAACGGGTCGCCCTGACCCTCCACTTCTCCGACGGTGCTTCGGTCGACGTCAGCGCCCCGGTGAAGGAGTTCGTCGAGGAGGAGGACCACTACCACTCGCCCTCGCCCAGCCCCTCCGCCTGATGTCCGTGACCCCACCTCCTGCGACCCCCGGGCCGTCGCCGTCCGCCGACCAGGCGCCGATGCTCCCCCGGCGAAGCCTTCTCGGCCACGCCGGCGCGGCGGGCGCCGGTGCCGTCGTCGGAGGACTGGCCGGGGCGGGCATCTCAGCAGCCACGGCGCCGGTGCCCCTCCCCCCGGTGGATACCGTCATCAGGCAGTCCTACTCTCCCCACGGCACGCATCAGGCGGGGATCGTCACCCCCACCCCGGCCGTGACCCGACTGCTGGCCTTCCGCCTGAAGAAGCTCGCGGTCGACCCGCTGAGCAAGCTGCTGCAGCTGTGGAGCGGTGACATTCAGGCACTCATGGCCGGAGAGCCGATACCCGGCGACCCCACCCCTGACCTGGCGCAGGCGAACGTGTCGCTGTCCGTGACCGTGGGGCTCGGCCCGCGGGTGTTCACCCTGCCCGCCACGTCCCGCCGGCGTCCGGACGGTCTGGTCGAGATCCCGGCGATGACGCGCGACCGGTTGCAGGAACGCTGGAGCGGTGGCGACCTGGTGCTGATCATCGCTGCGGACGACACCACCACCGTCGACTACGCCGGCCGCGTGCTGACGAGGGACGCGGCCACCTTCGCCACGCCTGCCTGGGTCCAGACCGGCGGCTGGCGAGGCGCCGACTCCGCCGGTCGAGCCGTCACCGGCCGCAACCTCTTCGGCCAGCTTGACGGCTCGGGGAATCCGGCGGGCGCCGTGCGCGACGAGACGGTCTGGGCGCACGATCCACTGCCGTGGTTCACCGGCGGCACGACACTGGTCGTCCGCCGGATCGAGATGGATTTGGACTTCTGGGACCGGACCACCCGGGAACGGCAGGAGAAGGTGATCGGACGGAAGTTGGCCAGCGGCGCTCCACTGTCGGGGAGAGCCGAGACCGACCCACTCGACCTCGCGGCCACCGACGGTGACGGCAATCTGGTGATCCCCGCCGACGCGCATGCCCGACGCTCGTCCGCGTCGGCGAACAGCGAGCGCCGAATCCTGCGCCGCGGGCTCAATTACACCCACATCGACGAGGTGGACGGAGAGCCTGTGGCTTCGGCCGGGCTCATCTTCCTCGCCTTCCAGGCCAACATCGCGAACCAGTTCGTGCCGATCCAGCAGCGGCTCGACGAGAACGATGCGCTCAACGACTGGACGCGAGCCATCGGCTCGGCGGTCTTCGCGATCCCCGGAGGTTTCGCCAAGAACGACTGGATCGCCCGCGCCCTGTTCGAGTGAGCACGACGAGGTGGAATTCGGCTGGCGAGTCCGCCGGAACCAGTCCACCGGAGGCACTGCCGGCCGCGAAAGGTGTTGACGCTCAGTGGTGGAGCGCGGTGAACAGCCGGGCCTCCACCAGGGCTGACCAGCCGCCGTGGAACTCGAGGCCGACCAGGGTGGCCGGCGGGAAGTTGTACCGGATCAGCGACAGCGCCTCCGGATTGGAGTGCTGCCGATCGGCCAGGTTCACCGCCAGCGCAGGAATCCCCGGGGCGTGTCCGACGATGAGCACCGTGCGCAACTGGTCCTCGATCGCACCCAGTTCGGACAGCACCTGCCGGGAACCGGCGTTGTAAAGCCGGTCGTAGTAGCGGATCGGGGCCGCCAGCTTCAGCAGCTCGGCCGTCTGGCGAGCCCGGGCCGCGGTGGAGCAGAGCACCAGATCGACGCGTTGCTTCGCGAGCGAACTCCCCGGCGGCGCGTGCCTGCGTCCGTCCACGAGCGGTGAGCTCCCGGGTGATGTCGCGCCAGTCGGAGCCCATACTCGCGGCCTCCGCATGGCGCATCAGGTACAGCCGGTGCGCCTTCGGTTCGCCGCGAGTCGTCATCCAGATAGCCCGGATCACTCCCGGGTGAACTCGTTCTCGTACGACGTGCCGCGCGCGCGCTCCCAGCTGGCCCGAATCTCCATCTCGGCCTCGGAGTGACCGACCCAGACCGCGCCCTCGACCGACTTGCCCGGCTCCAGGTCCTTGTAGACGCTGAAGAAGTGCTCGATCTCCAGCAGCGTCAGGTTCGGCAGGTCGGTGAGTTCCTTCAGGTTGGCCTGCCGCTGGTCGGCGACCGGGATGCACAGCACCTTGTCGTCGCCGCCCATCTCGTCGGTCATCCGGAACATCCCGATCGCACGGCACTCGATCAGCGCGCCGGGGAAGGTGGCCTCGGGCACGAGCACCATGGCGTCCAGCGGATCGCCGTCCTGGCCGAGCGTGCCCTCGATGAAGCCGTAGTCGTTCGGGTACTGCGTGGACGTGAACAGCGTGCGGTCCAGGCGGATCCGACCGGTGTGGTGGTCCATCTCGTACTTGTTCTTCGTGCCCTTCGGGATCTCGACGGTGACGTCGAAATGCAGGCTGGGCTGAATCTTCGGGCGGGCGAAGGAGGGGCGATCCGGCAGGGTCATCTCCGGCCTCTCTGTCATTATGGATTCTCGATGTCTGAGCCGAGCCTATCGCTACCCGCCGACCGATCAAGGCGGCGGCCTTCCGCATGCCGGCTTCGTCGCGCGGCGTCGGCCGGACTGGCCGGTGTGTTGATCGGGAGTCTGGTGGCCGGCTGCACCGGAGCCGCATCCGATCCGACCCGTGCCGCCGGGCGCGCGGACTTCCCGACGACCACCGTCAGCTCCAGCACCGCGCCGAGCCCCTCGCCCTCGCCGGCCGATCCGCCTGATGCCGCGAAGGTGAAGAGCAGACTGGCGAAGGTGTCCCGGAACGGGATCGGGCAAGCGGCGTCGTCGTCCTCGACCACGACGGCACCCTGATCACCGGCCGCAGCGCGAACCGGGCGTTGGCGCCCGCGTCCACCATGAAGGTGCTGACGACGCTGGCCGCCGTCGATGTTCTCGGCGCCGACCACCGATTCACCACCTCCGTGGTCGCCTCCGGCAAGGCCAAGATCGTGCTGGTCGGCGGGGGCGATCCGCTGCTGACCGACAAGCAGTCACGATCGGCCGCCAAGCCCGCCTCGCTGGAGGCGCTGGCGAAGGCCACCGCCGCCTCGCTGACGGCCTCCGGGGTGAAACGAGTGACGCTCGGTTACGACGCCAGCGAGTTCAGCGGTCCCGACTTCAGCCCCGATTGGCTCACCAAGTGGCGCTCCTGGGTGTCCCGGGTGAGCTCGCTCCTGGTGGACGGGGGCAGGTTCAACCAGTGGCAATCCGACCCCAAGCCGGCGCTCACGGCGGCGAAGGCCTTCGCCGCCAGATTGAAGAAGGCCGGTATCAAGGTCACGTCGCCCACGCCGGCGAAGGCGCCGGCAGGAGCGAGCGAAGTGGCCAGCGTCACGTCGGCGCCGCTGAGCGAGATCGTGGCGCACACACTGCGGCTCAGCGACAATCTCGCGGCCGACGTACTGGCCCGCCACGTCGCTGTCGCCACCGGCGGCAAGGGCAGTTTCGAAGGCGCGACGCAGGCGTTGAAGGCCTGGCTGGTGGGCCATGAGCTGTGGGCTCAGGGCATGAGCCTGAAGGACGGCAGCGGGCTGTCCCCAAAGGCACGGGTGACGCCCGAGGTGCTCGCCCGTGCGATCGTGACCTCCCTGAACACGGAATCCCTTCGCGCCGTCGCCGCCGGTCTGCCCGTGGCCGGCAAGAACGGCACCCTCAAGGACCGTTTCGACGACAAGTCCGAACGAGTCGCCCGCGGCAACGTGCACGCCAAGACCGGCACGCTGGTCGGCGTGGCCACGCTCGCCGGCTACCTGACCACCAAGGACGGCGCCCAGCTCGTGTTCGCCGCGATGGCCAACGGAACCTCGGGGCAGACGTACCGCGTACAACTGGCTCGACCGCTCAGCGGCCGCCCTCGTGCGCTGCGGCTGCAGCTCCGGGTGAGCGGCGCCGGCCGTAGGGTTGCGCACATGGAGCAACTGCCCGTCGTCGACTGGACCTTCGCCGCCCGCGCCGGTCGCGCGCTCGTGCCGCCGGGGCCCGAGCTGTCGGAAAGGGAGATCGCTTCCCTGGTCGCCGACCTGCGGGACGCGGCCGGACGAGCCACCGGGCATGTCGCCGAGGTGACCCGGTTGCGCCCGCCAGCACCGGCCGAGGTGCTGATCGTCGATCGCGGCAGCTGGATCGCCGCGCTGGCGCAATCCGCCGATTCCCTGCTCACGGGCGCCGCCGCGACCCAGGCGGGCCTCCCGTCGGGGTGGGCCACGGTGAAGGCGCGGGCGCTCGGCGCCCAGGCGGCGCCGGTGTTCGCGGCGATCGCAACGCGGGTGCTTGGCCAGTTCGATCCTTTCGTCTCCCCGGCCCGGCTGCTCTTGGTGGCGCCGAACATCATCGCCGTCGAACGCGAGCTCGGCGCCCGGCCCGCTGACTTCCGGCTCTGGGTCTGCCTGCACGAGGAGACCCACCGGTTCCAGTTCGGGCACGCGCCGTGGCTGCGGGAGCACGTGCTCGGGATGGTCGCGCGAGTTGCTGGACGGTGACGAGCTCAGGTTCGGATGGCCGAAGGACCGCTCCGCATCGGTGTGCGCGCTCTGATCGGATCGCCGGCGCAAGTGGCCGCCTTCGACCAGGTGACCGCCGTGATGTCACTGATGGAGGGCCACGCCGACGTGATGATGGATCGCGTGGGCCCGACGGTGGTGCCGACGTACGCCCGCATCCGGGACGCGTTCGAGGCCAAGCGGGATCGCCAGGGATGGACGTCGTGGCTATGGCGCCTGCTCGGCATGGATCTCAAGCGTGCCCAGTATCGCGACGGGGCCGCCTTCTGCCGGCAGGTGCATCGACGCCTCCGATGTGGCCACGTTGAATCGTGCGTTCGAGGCCCCCGGGTTGTTGCCGACGCTCGGCGAGATCCACGACCCGCAGCAATGGCTGCCCGGATCTGATGGCTCGTCGGGCGCTCGGCCCGGCCACCCTGGAGGTGGTGCAGGCCGTCGAACCGGCCCTGGTGACACCCGTGCTGGTCGCCTGTTCGGGCGGCCCCGACTCCCTGGCGCTGGCGGCCGCCGCCGGCCTGGTGGGCCTCCGGCACGGAATCGGAGTGCGAGCGGTGGTGGTCGACCACGGACTTCAGCCCGGAACCGCGGAGGTGGCCGCCCGTGTGGTGGGAACCCTCGACGCGCTCGGTGTCCCCGCGGTCGTGTGCGCGGTCAGGGTGCTCGACGACGGACGCGGACCCGAGGCGGCGGCCCGCGCCGCCCGCTACGCCGCGCTGGAGGCCGCCGCTGCGGGGGAGGAACGGATCCTGCTCGGCCACACGCTCGACGACCAGGCCGAGACCGTCCTGTTGGGCCTGGCCCGTGGTTCCGGGCACGCGGTCGCTGGCCGGCATGTCCGCCGGCGCGGGAGCGTTTCGTCCGTCCGCTGCTCGGGGTGCGTGCTGCCACGACCCGGCTCGCCTGCTCCGAACTCGGACTCGACCCCCTGGACCGATCCGCACAACACCGACGACCGGTTCGCCCGCGTCCGGGTGCGGCGGCGGGTGCTGCCCGCTGCTGGAGGCCGAACTCGGCCCGGGCGTCGCGCAGGCGCTGGCCCGTACGGCCGACCTCGCCCGCGCGGACGCCGACCTGCTCGACCACCTGGCGGTCCTCGAACTCGCCGAACACCCGGCGGGCGAACTGGACTGCGAGCGACTCGCACAGCTCCCCACAGCGCTGCGGGGCAGGGTGCTGCGGGAGTGGCTGCGAGCGTCCGGCATCAAGGACCTTGCCGCGGCTCACGTCGCGGCAGTCGGGACCCTGGTCACCGACTGGCGAGGCCAGCGGTGGGTGGACGTTCCGGGCGCGCAGGTCCTGCGCAGCGCGGGCCGCCTCCGCGTCCGCCAGCAGTGAACCGTGGCGGCGCGGGGCGGTGGACAGCGGTAGGTTACGGGCGTGGATTCTGCTGACATCGCCAGCGATCTCGCCGAGGTCCTGTATACGAAGGCTGAGATCGAGGCCCGACTGGCCGAGGTGGCCGCCGAGATCGATCGCGACTATGCGGGGAAGAACCCGCTGCTGGTCGGGCGTGCTCAACGGCGCGGTGATGGTGATGGCCGACCTGTCCCGCGCGCTGCACATCGACTGCGCGATGGACTGGATGGCGATCTCCTCCTACGGCATGGGCACCCAGTCCTCCGGCGTGGTGCGGATCCTGAAGGACCTGTCCACCGACCTCGCCGGACGGCACGTGCTCGTCGTCGAGGACATCATCGACACCGGCCTCACCCTGACCTACCTGATGCAGAACCTCGCGTCCCGCAACCCGGCGAGCCTGGAGATCATGACGATGTTCCGCAAGCCGGACGCCATGAAGATCGAGGTCGACGTCGAAGTACGTCGGCTTCGACCTGCCCAACCAGTTCGTGGTCGGCTACGGGCTGGACTACGCGGGCCGGTACCGCAACCTGACCGACGTCGGCATCCTCGCGCCGCACGTCTACAGCTGAGGCGGTACCGCATCCCCACGTCCGGAACGGTTGCACGCCGCTCGGTATCGTCTCGGAGGTAGCGCAAGCGATGGCTCTTTTCGAAGGTAGGCAATGAAACCAACTCGGTTCTTCCGATCCCCACTCATCTGGATCGTGCTCGGCTTCTTGGCCATCGCGCTCATCTTCGAGGCTGTCGGGAACGTCAGCGGCTACACCGAGAAGCCGACGTCCGAGGTCGTCGCCGCTGATCAACGGCGACACCCCGCTGGCCGAGGTGGTGCTCACCGACGGCGAGCAGACGATTCGTGTGACTACGAAGGAGACTCCCGCCGCGGAAGCTCCGCGCCACCTGGGTCGGCACTCAGAGCCAGCAGATCATCGACCGGCTCGAACGCCCGCGTCGCGGCCGGCACCCTGGACACGTGGCAGTGGCGAGAACCCCGCAGCCGACCTTCTGGAACACCTTCCTGTTCAGCATCCTGCCGTTCCTGATCATCGGCATCCTCTTCTTCGTGATGTTCAACAACATCCAGGGCGGCGGCAACCGCGTGCTCGGCTTCGGCAAGTCCAAGGCGAAGCTGGCCAGCAAGGACACCCCCAAGACCACCTTCGCCGACGTCGCCGGCTGCGAGGAGGCGATCGAGGAGCTGCAGGAGATCCGCGAGTTCCTCTCCGAGCCGGCCAAGTTCACCGCTGTCGGGGCGAAGATCCCCAAGGGCGTCCTGCTCTACGGCCCGCCCGGCACCGGCAAGACACTGCTGGCCCGCGCGGTGGCCGGCGAGGCCGGGCGTCCCGTTCTTCTCGATCTCCGGCTCCGACTTCGTCGAGATGTTCGTCGGCGTCGGCGCCTCCCGCGTCCGTGACCTGTTCGAGCAGGCCAAGGAGGCCGCCCCGGCGATCGTGTTCATCGACGAGATCGACGCCGTCGGACGCCACCGCGGCGCCGGCATGGGCGGCGGCCACGACGAGCGCGAGCAGACCCTGAACCAGCTGCTGGTCGAGATGGACGGCTTCGACGTGCACGGCGGCGTCGTGCTGATCGCGGCCACCAACCGTCCGGACGTGCTCGACCCGGCGCTGCTGCGTCCGGGCCGCTTCGACCGGCAGATCCCGGTGGAGGCCCCCGACATGAAGGGCCGGCTGCAGATCCTGCGCGTCCACGGCGCGAACAAGCCGATGGCTCCCGACGTCGACCTGGGCACCGTGGCGAAGCGGACGCCGGGCTTCACCGGCGCCGACCTGGCCAACGTGCTCAACGAGGCCGCGCTGCTGACCGCCCGGCATGAACCTGCGCTTCATCGGCAAGCCGCAACTGGACGAGGCCATCGACCGCGTCATCGGCGGCCCGCAGAAGCGCAGCCGGGTGATGAACGAGCGCGAACTGCTGATCACCGCCTACCACGAGGGCGGCCACGCGCTGGTCGCCGCCGCGATGCCGGGCACCGACCCGGTGCAGAAGGTGACGATCCTGCCGCGCGGGCGCGCACTGGGCTACACGATGGTGATGCCCGACGACGACAAGTACTCCCAGACCCGCGGCGAACTGCTCGACCAGCTGGCCTACATGATGGGCGGACGGGCTGCCGAGGAGCTGGTCTTCCACGACCCGACCACCGGTGCCGGCAACGACATCGAGAAGGCCACCAAGGTGGCCCGGGCGATGGTCACCGAGTTCGGCATGAGCGAGCGGCTCGGCGCCGTGCAAGCTCGGCTCCGGCGACCACGAGCCGTTCGTCGGCATGAGCTACGGCGGCGGCCAGTCCCGCGACCTACTCCGAGGCGGTGGCGGCGCAGGTGGACGCCGAGGTCTCCAAGCTGCTGGCCAACGCGCACCAGGAGGCGTTCGACGTCCTGGAGACCAACCGTGAGGTGCTCGACGAGCTGGTCCGCCAGCTGTTCGAGAAGGAGACCCTCGACAAGGAGCAGGTCGCCAGGATCTTCGAGCCGCTGCAGCGCTGGCCGAAGCGTCCGGCCTGGACCGGCTCGGAGACCCGCCAGCCCAGCGATATTCCGCCGGTGGATCCGCCGGAGCGCAGCATCGTCCCGGATCAGGCCGCCGCTGCGCTGGCCGGGCAGCCGTTCCCCGGGCAGCCGCCGTTCCCGGGCCAGCAACCGCCGCATGGCCAGCCCGGCTACCCGGCCTACGGCGGCCAGCCGCCCTACGGGCAGCCCGGGTATCCGCCGGCGCCGTACGGGTCCTACGGCATGCCGCCGTACGGCCAGGGTCCCGCTGGGGAGCAGTTCCCACCCGGGCAGTTCCCGGGGCAGTTCCCGCAGGGGCAGTTCCCATCCGGACAGTTTCCGCAGGGGCCGTTCCCCGATGGCCAGTTTCCGCAGGGGCAGTTCCCCGACGCGTCGCACAGTTCCGCCAGTTCCAGGGGCAGTTCCCCGACGGCCAGTTTCCCGACCCTAGTTTGCACCGGGCCAGTTCCCGCCCGGGCAGTTCCCGCAGGGTCCGTTCTCCGATGGTCAATCCTCCTCAGGGCAGTTCCCCCAGTCGAACGTCCCCGTGACCGGCCAGTTCCCACAGGACGGGCCGTTCGCACCCGATGGCCAGCCGGGTGGTGCTGTGCAGCCGCCGTTCTCGCGTCCGGTGGAGGCGCCGTCCGAACCGGAAGCCGAGTTGCCCGAGCAGGGGAAGCCGGAGGCCTGAGCCATGGCGGTCGACACTGAGCGGGTGGCAGCGGCCGTCCGGGAGATCCTGATCGGGATCGGTGAGGACCCGGACCGCGAAGGGCTGCGGGAGACCCCGGGTCGCGTCGCCAGGGCCTACGTGGAGATGTTCGACGGGCTCGAATCGAACCCGGCCGAGATGCTGGCGACCACGTTCGACCTCGGCCACGACGAGTTGGTGCTGGTGCGCGACATCGAGGTGTGGAGCACCTGCGAACACCATCTGCTGCCGTTCACCGGTGTGGCGCACGTCGGCTACATCCCGGCGAAGGGCAAGATCACCGGGCTATCGAAGCTGGCGCGCCTCGTGGACGCCTTCGCCAAGCGTCCGCAGGTGCAGGAGCGGCTCACGTCCGAGGTCGCCGACGCGCTGGTCGAGCACCTGCAAGCGCAGGGCGTCATCGTCGTGATCGAGTGCGAGCACCTGTGCATGACCATGCGCGGCGTCCGCAAGCCGGGCTCGAAGACGGTGACGAGCGCGGTCCGGGGTGTCATGTCGCACCCCGCGACCCGCGCCGAGGCGATGAGCCTGATCATCGGCTGACCCGCCCCGTCCCGGCCGGCCCGCGCGTCCCGCCCGTCCCGGCCGCGGCCCGTCCACTTTCGCCGAACCCCTCTGTTCGCGTCGAACCCCTGTGCTCGAGCACAGGGGTTCGACGCGAACGAAGGGGTTCGATGTCAGCGCGTGCCGACAAGGGGCGTCAGCCGCTTGAGCATCGTGCCGTCCCAGAGGTCGGCCCAGGTCCAGCGGACGACCCGACGCACCTCGTCCTGGATGGATTGTTCTCTCTGCTTCTCATCCATGACCACGTCGGCCACATCAACATCTGAGGCGACCAACTCGTCGTACTTCACCTTGCCGTCGAACTCGCCGACCACACCGACGGCCTCCCACCAGAAGTCCGTGCGACCAAGCAGCCGGCCGTGGGCATCCCTGATCTCCTTCTGCAGGACGGGCATCACGAGCCCTCCCTCGTACATGCGCACGCGACTGAGTGATTCCCCGGGGCTCTCTGCGTCCCCGTCGGCGAACAGGATCGACCGCTCGGCGCGACGGCAGCCGCGTCCCTTCCGGGTGGCACTCAGCAGCTCCGGCCGCCCGGCGCCCCGGCGGAGCGCGCAATCGAGGACCATGACCGCCTCGTGGAAAGGCAGCATCCGTGCGAGATCACTGACGGTCCGCACGAGGCTGGTCACGGGAAGACCGTCGATCTGCGTCGTCTCCGCCACAGTGAGCACCGTGTCCCGGGCGTGCAGCGTGGGGTGAACCGAGCCGTGCCCGCCCCCGGTCCGAATCACCGTGAGCTCGTTGAGGCGACTGGGTAGCAGCGGAAGCCCGTGCAGAACCGCCGCGGAGAAGTGACTGAAGAACGTGCGCGGCCCGAGGTATCTCGCCGCGGCCTGAGCGCTGAGTCGATGAGCGAGGGAGGCCTTGCGGGTGGTCTCTGCGTCGGTGAGCACGCCGCGGCGCACGCGACGGACGACGCCGGTGGCGAGCGCACGCTCCATCTGCCGTCGCGTTCCCCCGGTGGCGTACCAGTCTTCGTAGCTGAACAGTGTCATGCCCCCACCTTCGGGAGCGGGCCCCGATTGTGGTCACCGGTACACAGGCACTTGCCAAGCCCGCAGCTTTATCCACAGGGCGGCGGATCCTGCGTCCCGGGGGCTCAGCGGTCCGTCCGCCTCGCGCCTTCGGTCCGATTAGACGCCGACCCCCTCCGTTTCCGTCGAGCCCCTGTGCTCGAGCACAGGGGCTCGACGCAAACGAGAGGGCTCGGCGAAGGGGGCGGGGAGGGCGCCGAGGGCTGAGTAGGCTGCTGCGGTGACCTCCCTTCCACAGCCCGGACGCACCCTGGTGATGGGGATCCTCAACGTCACGCCCGACTCCTTCTCGGACGGGGGCGAGTTCTTCGACCTCGACGCCGCGGTGGCGCACGGGCTGGAGCTGTTCGCCGCCGGAGCCGATCTGGTGGACGTCGGCGGCGAGTCGACCCGTCCCGGCGCGGTACGAGCCGACGCGAGCACCGAGGCGGCGCGGGTGATTCCGGTGATCGCCAGGCTGGCCGCGGCCGGTCTCGCGGTATCGGTCGACACGATGCGGGCCGAGGTTGCCGTCGCTGCCGTCGAGGCGGGTGCGGTACTCGTCAACGACGTGTCCGGGGGACTCGCCGATCCCCAGATGTTGCCCGCTGTGGCCTCGTCCGGAGCCCACTACGTCGCGATGCATTGGCGGGGGCACTCCGACCGGATGATCGACCTCGCCTCCTACCGCGATGTCGTGGCGGACGTCGCCGCCGAGCTGGGTGGACGGCTGGAGGCGGCGATGGCCGCCGGTATCGGTGAGGATCGGGTGATCCTCGACCCGGGGCTGGGCTTCGCAAAGACCGCCGAACACAACTGGGCCCTGCTGGGCCACCTCGACCACCTCACCGCGCTCGGCCGGCCCATCCTGATCGGTGCCTCCCGCAAGCGGTTCTTCGGCGAACTCCTGGCCGACAGTGATGGCTCCCGTCCCGTCCGTGAACGCGAGGACGCCGGCGTGGCGCTGACGACGCTGCTGGCGGCGTCCGGCATCTGGGGGGTGCGGACGCACACCGTGCGACCGCACCTGGACGCCATCGCCGTGGCCGCACGCTGGGCGTCGGCGACGCACGAACCTCGGCCCGGCGACCGGTAGGGTCGACGCGGGAGGAGGCACCAGATGGAAGCAGAGAGCCAACGCCGCGGAAAGGATCCCGACCGGATCCGGTTGAGCGGAATCCAGGTGACCGCGCGCCACGGCGTCTACGAGGAGGAGAAGGTCACAGCGCAGCTCTTCGTCATCGACGTCACGTGCAGCTTGCGGCCGCGTCCGTCCGACGACGAGCTCGCCACGACCGTCGACTACGCCGAGCTGGCTCAGCGCGTGGCTCAGGTCGCCCGCAGCGGGTCGGTGGATTTGATCGAGACCCTCGCTGAACGGATCAGCGACAGCTGCCTCACCGACCCCCGGATCGCTGAGGTCGAGGTGACCGTGCACAAGCCGCAGGCACCGCTGCCGGTGCCGATCGCCGATGTCTCGGTCACGATCACCCGCACGAACCATTCATGACGAGCACCCCCCTCGATGTGGACACCCTGTCCGGCATGCATCCGCTCAGGGTGGCGGTCTTCTCCGTCGGCTCGAATCTTGGCGACCGGCTGGACTACCTCCAAGGCGCCACCAACGCGCTGCGGGCGACCCCCGGCCTGCGGATCGCCGGAATCTCCCCGGTGTACGAGACCGCCCCGGTCGGCCTGGCCGATCAGCCCGACTTCCTGAACATCGTCGTCGTGACCGACACCACCGTGTCGTCGATGGTGTTGCTTGAGCGGGCCCTCGCCATCGAGGACGCCTACGGTCGCGTCCGCACCGTTCGCAACGGCCCGCGGACGGTGGACGTCGACCTGATCGCCGTCGGCGACCGCCGGATCGCCAGCGAGGTCCTCACCCTCCCGCACCCCCGAGCGCATCAGCGCGCCTTCGTGCTGGTGCCCTGGCACGACGTCGAACCCGCCGCGCACCTGGTCGGCCACGGACCGATCGCCGACATCCTGACGACGATCGACACCTCTGGCGTGCGGCTCCGCGGCGACCTCCGGGTGGAATGATGCCCACCACACCGGGACGGGTCGCGCCCACCCGCGCTCCGACGGTGGCGGCCACGTTGATCGGCGGCGGGGCGGCGGGCTGGTCCGCTTTCACCGTGTTGGACGCCTTCGGCGCAGCCCTGCCCCGAATGCCCGTGGAAGTGACCTACGTGATCGCGATCCTGGCCGTGCTGGTGGGCGTGCAGGCGGTGATCGCCCACCGCGCGATCCAAGTCCGACGCACGCCGATTGCCCCGCAGCGCGCGCTCGCCCTGTTGGTGCTCGGCAAGGCCTGCCTGTTGACCGGCGCCGCCCTGGCGGGCGGGTACGCCGCGGTGGCGGCCTACAACTGGTCACGCCTCGACGCCGCGCTGCCGCGCGAACGCGTGGTCAGTTCGGTGACTGCCGTGGTGGCCAGTGTCGGGTTGGCGGTGGCGGGCGCGTTCCTGGAACGGGCGTGCCGCATTCCCCGTCCCGGCAAGGACGACGACGCCACGCCGCCGACCATTCCGGGAACTTCGGATACCCCTGACTAGACTCCGGCCTGTGAATACCGCCGTCACGACCGAGAATTGCGAAACCTTCCCCGCTGCGCCGTTACGCGTGGCTCTCGTTGATCGGGTCGACCGCCGTCGCCGTTGCTGCCAGTTTTGGCGGGGTCTGGATGACCCGTGCCGGGCTGGCGATAGCGATCGCCGGAGGCGTCTTGGCCTGTGTCCTTCGCGTGGCGCGAAGTCCGGGTCACCCGAACGACCATGCTTGCTCAGCAGTCCGCCGATTCCCGGCGGGCCGGTGACCATTTGCATGCCGAACGCTTGGCCCACGTCCGGCTTCTTCAGGTACTGCAAAGCCGCAATGGCGAGCTGCGCAGCAAACTGAACACGACCCGGGCCGAAGCCGCCAGGCTCAATCAGGAAGCTGCTCAGCTCCGGGGCGACAAGGTTGCGCTGATCGCCGAGTTGAACGCGGCGCGGGCAGCCGAAGAAGCCGAGGTGCTCTCCTTGCCACGTCGGGTTTCCGGACGGGGCGACGCGATCGACCTGTGGGATGGGGACGGGGCTCCGACCGTCGTCGAACTGCAGCGACTGGCGAATCCGCCGGCGTCGGACGAAGCTGTCGCTTCGGCAGGCCTGATCGGCCGCAGACGCCACGGCGTAGGGTGCGACTCCCGGCGGCAATAGTGCGAATCCAATTCGGGCCCGGACGCGTATTCTCGATCTGCGGAATTGCGCCGGGGGAGGTGATTGCACCTGCGTCATTGCCGGGTCGGCACCTGACGCCGGGCTGAATGCCCGAGCATTGGGTAATGCCAATTAGCTCAGGGTTTGCGCTGAACGTGCTTAGCGGGTATATGCTCGTCAAGATTGGGGAGCCGGACGATCGGCCGCCGCGGACAGACTTTCGAAAGGACCATCATGGCCAAGCGAGTTCAGGTGATCCACACTGACGACATCGATGGCAGCGAAGCCGCTGAGACCATCACGTTCTCGTTGGACGGAATCAACTACTCCATCGATCTCTCGGCCGACGAACGCCAAGAAGCTGCGGGACGCATTCGCGCCTTACATCGCGGCCGGCGAGCGGGAACGCAGTGCATCCACCCGGCGTGCCGGCGGCGGACGCCGCAAGTCCGGCTGGCACCGCCGCCACCGACATCCGCGCCTGGGCCGCCGAGCAGGGCATGCAGGTTTCGGCCCGCGGCCGGGTTTCGGCCGAGGTGCGCGAGGCCTACGAGCGCGCGCACAGCTGAACGCCCTTCCGTTCACACCGCTCCCGCCCCCGGCTCGTCTGATTGAGCCGGGGGCGAACACTGGAACGTTCGGGGCGGGGCGTGCGTTGACTAAGCTGAAGAGGCGAGTCAGGAGGATCCGGACGGTCCTCCCAGGTGCTCGCAGCAGCCGGATTAAGGAGTTCCACGCATGTTCGATCGGTTCACCGACCGCGCCCGACGAGTGATCGTGCTCGCCCAGGACGAGGCGCGCATGCTCAACCACAACTACATCGGCACCGAGCACCTCCTGCTCGGGCTCATCCACGAGGGTGAGGGCGTGGCGGCCAAGGCGCTGGAGTCGCTCGGCATCTCGCTGGAGGCCGTGCGCGAGCAGGTCGAGGAGATCATCGGCCAGGGCCAGCAGGCCCCCACCGGGCACATCCCGTTCACGCCGCGCGCCAAGAAGGTGCTGGAGTTCTCGATGCGCGAGGCGCTGCAGATCAACCACCCCTACATCGGCACCGAGCACATCCTGCTCGGCCTGATCCGTGAGGGTGAGGGCGTCGCCGCCCAGGTGCTGATCAAGCTGGGCGCCGACCTCAACCGCGTCCGCAACCAGGTGCTGCAGCTGCTGTCCGGCTTCCAGGGCAAGGAGTCGGCGACCGCCGGTGCGCCCGAGGCCGGGCCGGCCTCCGCCGCGCAGACGATCCTCGACCAGTTCGGCCGCAACCTCACCCAGGCGGCGCGCGAGAACAAGCTCGACCCGGTGATCGGCCGCGAGAAGGAGATCGAGCGGGTGATGACCGTGCTGTCGCGGCGCACCAAGAACAACCCGGTGCTGATCGGCGAGCCCGGCGTCGGCAAGACCGCCGTGGTCGAGGGCCTGAGCCAGGCGATCGTCCGTGGCGACGTTCCCGAAACCCTGCGTGACAAGCAGATCTACACCCTCGACCTGGGTGCGCTGGTGGCCGGCTCCCGGTACCGCGGCGACTTCGAGGAGCGCCTGAAGAAGGTGCTCAAGGAGATCAAGACCCGCGGCGACGTGGTGCTGTTCATCGACGAGATCCACACCCTCGTCGGTGCCGGCGCGGCCGAGGGCGCGATCGACGCGGCGTCCATCCTGAAGCCGATGCTGGCCCGCGGCGAGCTGCAGACCATCGGTGCGACCACCCTCGACGAGTACCGCAAGTACATCGAGAAGGACGCCGCGCTGGAGCGCCGGTTCCAGCCGATCCAGGTGGCCGAGCCGTCGATCGCGCTGACGATCGACATCCTGCGCGGCCTGCGCGACCGGTACGAGGCGCACCACCGGATCACCATCACCGACGCGCGCGCTGACCGCCGCCGCCCAGATGGCCGACCGGTACATCTCCGACCGCTTCCTGCCCGACAAGGCGATCGACCTGATCGACGAGGCCGGCGCCCGGCTGCGGATCCGGCGGATGACGGCGCCGCCGGACCTGCGCGAGTTCGACGAGCGGATCGCCGCGGTCCGGCTGGAGAAGGAGGCCGCGATCGACGCGCAGGACTTCGAGCGGGCCGCGCGGCTGCGCGACGACGAGCGCAAGCTGCACCATCGCTCGTGCCGAGAAGGAGGAGGCCTGGAAGGTCGGCGACTCCGACCTGCCGGCCGAGGTGGACGAGGAGGCGATCGCCGAGGTGCTGTCCAGCGCCACCGGCATCCCGGTCTTCAAGCTGACCGAGGAGGAGTCCTCGCGGCTGCTGAAGATGGAGGAGGAGACTCGGCAAGCGCTACATCGGCCAGCACGACGCCGTGAAGGCGCTGTCGCGCTCGATCCGCCGCACCCGCGCCGGGTCTGAAGGATCCGAAGCGGCCCAGCGGCTCGTTCATCTTCGCCGGCCCGTCCGGCGTCGGCAAGACCGAGCTGACCAAGGCGCTGACCGAGTTCCTGTTCGGTGACGAGAATGCCCTGATCACGCTCGACATGAGCGAGTACTCCGAGAAGCACACCGCGTCGCGGATGTTCGGTTCTCCGCCCGGATACGTCGGCTACGAAGAGGGCGGCCAGCTCACCGAGAAGGTGCGGCGCAAGCCGTTCAGCGTGGTGCTGTTCGACGAGATCGAAAAGGCGCACCCGGACATCTTCAACTCGCTGCTGCAGATCCTCGACGAGGGCCGTCTCACCGACGCACAGGGCCGAGTGGTCGACTTCAAGAACACCGTGATCGTGATGACCACCAACCTCGGCACGCGGGACATCTCGCAAGTCGGTGAACCTGGGCTTCAGCCAGAGCTCGGACGAGGCCGGCAGCTACGAGAAGATGAAGGCGAAGGTCTCCGACGAGCTCAAGCAGCACTTCCGTCCGGAGTTCCTGAACCGCGTGGACGAGATCGTGGTGTTCCACCAGCTGTCCACCGAGGACATCGAGCACATCGTCGACCTGATGGTGGCCGAGATCGAGAACCGGCTGCGCGACAAGGACATGGGCATCGAGCTGACGGCCGCGGCCAAGTCGCTGATCGCCAAGCGCGGCTTCGACCCGGTGCTCGGGGCGCGTCCGCTGCGTCGCGCGATTCAGCGGGACATCGAGGACATCCTCGCCGAGAAGATCCTGTTCGGGGACATCCACCCCGGCGAGATCGTGGTGGTGGACGTCGCCGCGGAAGGTGCGGAACTGCCGTTCACCTTCAACGGCGTGCCCAAGGCGCCGCTGCCCGATTCACCGACGGCAGAGTTGGGACAGTCGTCCTGACAGCGTGAAACGAAGGAGGGCTCGACCGATTGGTCGAGCCCTCCTTCGTTGTCGAGGACAGTCAGCGGGACGCGGCAGCGAGGACGACGATCAAGAAGAAGATGGTGACCGCGATCAGGGCGAGCACCACGGTGCCGATGATGCCCAGAACCGTTCCCGCGGTCAGGAGTCCTCCGGAGCGCCACTGGCCTGGATTGGCCTTTACGTCCCGTTGGCCTTTCGCGCCCAGATACCAGGCGACAGGGCAGAGCGGGGGAAACAGGAACAATCCGATCAGGCCCAGCACGAACGAGACGGTGGCGTTGGGGTGGTCCGGCGCCTCAGAGTGGTACCCGTAGCCGTAGGGTGCGGGAGCCGGGACGGCCGGGAGCTGGCTCGACCCCTGGTAGGTCTGGTATCCGGATTGGCGGATGGTCTCCGCGGGGCCAGAGGGTTCGGCGAACCCGGCCGGCGGGGGCGGGGTGTAGGTCGGTTGGGTGTAGTTACCGGGCTGCTGACCGGTCTGGGTGTACCCGGCCACCGGCTGACCATAGACCGGCTGCTGGTAGGGCTGAGGGTGCCCGGGACCTGTCGGCCCGGAGCTCGCCGCTCCTCGGTCGGGCCAGTACTGAGCATTGCTGGGCTGCGAGGCAGGGTTGGGTGAGGATCCGAACGACTGGGCCGGAGGCTGCGGCCAGGGGTTCGGCGCCGGTTCGGCCAAGGTGTCCTCGAACGCGGGCTGCCGTGGCTGGGTGTAGCCGAACTCGGGGACCAGCGGAATGGTCGAGTCCGCGGAGGCGTCCTCTGGTGGTTCCGCGGGGCGGGCGTAGGGGTTGGTCATTCGTAACCTCGGCACTGGCTCGGCTGGTGGTGGGCTCCACCGTACCCCGTGCCGGCTTCGTTCCTGGGTCAGGGGTCGGAGCCGGACCGACCCGCCACCGGCGTCCCGGCGTGGTGTGGCCCGAGCTGAGGACATCCGACTTAGCCTGAACGCATGGGTTCGCTGCTCCACCCGGTCGGCTCCGAGCCGGGACGCGTGTACTGGATGCGCCGCGCCGTCGTGGGCGCCGGCGTGCTGGCAGTCCTCGGCGCGCTCTTCCTGCTCTTCCGACCTTCGGGCAGTGCACCGGTGGCGGCCGTGCCGGACTCGACAGCATCCGTTGCTCCCACGCCGGTGGTCACGCCTGCAAGCACGCCTCCGGCCACCCCGTCCGCGACCGCCACCGGGCCTGTGGCCTGCGACGGCACCACGACCACGTTGTCCCTGGCCGGGTACCAGAAGGTCAAGCAGGACGCGAAGCAGCCGTTCAAGCTGGGCATCACGAACACCGGCAAAGTCAACTGTGTGCTGAACCTCGCGTCGACGAACTTCGCCCTCGAAGTGACCAGCGGCAGTGATCGGATCTGGACCACCGCCGACTGCGCGAAATGGGCGCCGGCGAAGAAGGCCACGCTGAAACCCGGCAAGAGCTTCGAGTTCGGCCTCGACTGGCCGCTGGTGCGTTCGTCAGCGGGATGCAAGACCACGAAGAACCTGCTCAATCCTGGCACCTACGTCGCCGCGGCCACGTTCAGCGAAACCGCGACCGCCAAGCAGGTCTTCACCATCGTCAAGGCATCCTGAGGGCAGCGCTCGCCCCGCCGTCGGCCGCACGGGGGCGGGGGCGCGCCGGCTCAGGTAGCCGATTTGGCGCGAGCTCGGAGCGACAGGACATCCACGGCGGCGGCGAGGGTCGTCACCTCGATCACCTTGACGCTCGATGCCCGCGTGACGTTGCTGCCGGGTGGCACGAGCGCCACCGGGAAACCGAGCCGGGCCGCCTCGGCGATCCTCCGGTCGATTCCTGGGACGCGTCGCAGCTCACCGGACAGGCCGACTTCGCCGAACGCCACGACGGGGGAGCTGAACCCCTGATCGCAGGCGGCGGACGCCACGGCGAGCGCCGTCGCCAGGTCGGTGGCCGGGTCGGTCAGCCGAGCCCCGCCCACAGTGGAGACGTAGACGTCGCGGGTGTGCAGCTTCACCCCGGCCCTACGCTGCAGCACGGCCAGAATCATGGCGAGCCGGCTGCCTTCGACCCCGTGCGTGACCCGTCGCGGCACGGGGGCCGCGCTGGGCGCGACCAGGGCCTGCACCTCGGTCAGCAACGGCCGGCGTCCAGCCAGGGACACACTCAGGCAGGTGCCAGGGGCAGGGACAGCGTGCAGCGAGGTGAACAGCCCGCTGGGGTCGGGCACCTGACGGATCCCGGATTCCACCATCTCGAAACAGCCGACCTCATCGGCCGGCCCGTACCTGTTCTTGGACGCACGCAGCATGCGGAAGCCGCTGTGGTGTTCGCCTTCGAAAGTCAACACGACGTCGACCAGGTGCTCCAAGGTGCGTGGGCCGGCCACCGTTCCGTCCTTGGTGACGTGGCCGATCAGAACGACCGGCATCGACCTCAGTTTCGCCACCCGGATCAGCGCGGCCGTCACTTCCTTCACCTGGGCGATGCCGCCAGGAGCGGCGTCGGTGCCCGCGAGCAGCACTGTCTGCACCGAATCGAGAACCAGCAGTTCGGGTGCGAGTTGTTCGACATGACCCAGCACCGTCCCCAGGTCGTTCTCGGCGGCGAGGTACAGCCCGTCGACCACCGCCGAGGTGCGCTCGGCGCGCAGCCGCACCTGAGCCGCGGACTCCTCCGCGGTCACGTACAGGGTGCGGCGACCGGTGCGGGCCCACCGATTGGCCACCTCCAGCAGAAGTGTCGACTTCCCCACCCCGGGTTCACCGGCGAGGAGCACCACCGCGCCTGGGGTCAGCCCCGTCCCCAGGACGCGATCGAGCTCGCCGATCCTGGTGGGGATGGCGCGCGCCGAATCCAGCGGCACGTCGCCGATCAGCAGAGCGGATTGGGCCGGGACGGCGGAACTGACCCGTGCCTGCGGAGTGGCATTCTCGGCGACGCTGCCCCAGGTTTGGCATTCACCGCAGCGCCCCACCCAGCGGGGGGTGGTCCAGCCGCATTCGGTGCACCGGAATGTGTTCGGAGGAGTTCTGGCCATGCCCACAGCCAACCAGCGGGGTCTGACACTTCGTTCAGCAGCGTGGGGTCGGACTCCCAGGCGTGAAGGGAGACGCCTATCTCAAGGGCTGTCCCTGGGGGAGGGTTGCTCCGGCGAGCGTGGTTCGGATGGTCCGCCCGAACGAACTCAGATCTTGACCGGCCCGTTCGCAGTGTCGAAGGTCACAGATCGAATGCCGGGCTGGCCGAACTCGCTGCTGAACCGGATCTTGACCCCGTCGAAGACGTCGCCGATCGGAGTGCCGAGCCAGTCTTCGACCCGCTCCCGGTTGCCGGAGATCTCGATCCGCTTCAGGCGGATCTGGCCGTCCAGGGCGCTGGGCAGGATGGACGGGTGCGGACTTCCATTTCAGGAAGTACGGCAGCTGCGGGTCGGCGAGAAGCCCCTTGACGCCCAGTTGCTCCCACTCCAGCAGCCTGCCGTCGGGGAAGTGCCGCGAACCGTAGACAGGCTCCCGCTCCAGTCGTTGCTCGAAGGGGGTGAGGTCGTCCACGGACACCACCCAGCCCATCCAACCGCCGCCCATTTCGGAGCGCGCCCGGACAGCCTGCCCGAACGCCGCTTTCTCCGCGGCGGGATGCTCCAGCACCTCGACCACCTCGAGGTAACGGTCGTCCGCCAACGGCAGGATGTGGTTGCGGGTGCCGAATCGAGGGTGGAACCCGCCGTCACGGAATCGTTCGCCCAGCAGGGCGCCGAGCCGGTCCGACTCCGCCGCCAGGCCGGCCGACCCCACCGCGAAGGTCAGATGATCGACGTGCATGAGCCCATTGTGTCGTTCTGCCTCGTCGGACGCGAATCGAGGCCCGCACGCCCCGCCCGGGTCGGACGCGGGTCGCCTAGGATTGCCGAGTGCCGCATGAGCCGTCCCAGACACCACGGGTGGCGTTGTCGACCTCGTCGGTCTTTCCGGAGGCGACCGCCGCCGGGTTCTCCCTCGCCCGGGAACTCGGGTACGACGGGATCGAGATCATGGTCGGGGTCGACCCGACGTCCGCCGACGTCGACGCGGTCGAGCGGCTTTCCGACTATCACGAGATGCCCGTCGTCTCGATCCACGCGCCCACGCTCCTGCTCACCCAGCGCGTCTGGGGACCCGACCCGTGGGAGAAGCTCGAGCGATCGGCGATGGCGGCGCACCAGTTGCGCGCCGAGGTGGTCGTGGTGCACCCGCCCTTCCGCTGGCAGCGAGGCTACGCCGGTGAGTTCACCGCCGGGATCCGGCGGCTGCAGGAGACCACCGGCCTGACCTTCGCGGTGGAGAACATGTACCCGTGGCGCGGTCCCGGCGGCGGCGAGGTGCGGGCCTACGCGCCCAGCTGGGACCCCTCCGAGTTGGACGTCGACCACCTCACGCTCGACCTGTCGCACGCGGCCACCGCGCGCCAGTCGTCGGTGGAGTTGGTGCGGGATTGGGGCGAACGGCTGCGCCACGTCCACCTGACCGACGGAACCAACGGCGCCACCGACGAGCACCTGCTCCCCGGCGAGGGTGACCAGGACGCGGCCGGAGTGCTGTCCGAACTCGCCCAGACCCGGTTCGACGGGCTGGTCGTGGTCGAGGTCAAGACCCGTGGGCTGGCCCGCGCCGAACGAAGGCACGCCCTCAGCGCGAGCCTCGCCTTCGCCCGTGAACACCTCACGACGCCGGTCGAGCAGCCGCGCTGATGGCCCGGGCCGAACCCGACGCTCCGCCGGCCTCGGATCTTCCCGACCCCGGACGGGCCCGGCCGGGATTCGAGATCCTCCTGGTGCTGGGGGTGTCGCTGGGTCAATCGGCGGTGTACTCGATGCTCTCGATTCTGGAGAAGCTGACCCGGAACGTGCCGCTCAACCAGCAGACCACATCGATGAACGAATCGGTCGTCCCCGACCGGCCGTGGCTGGACCTGTCCTACCAGGTGGCCGGCATCGTCTTTCCGCTCGTAGGGGCGCTCCTGGCGCTCTATTTGCTGCAGCGCACCGATGACCGGCGCCGGATCGGGCTCGATCTGCGCCGCCTCCGGTTCGACGCGGCCTGGGGATTCGCACTGGCCGCCGGCATCGGCATCCCCGGACTTGGGCTGTACCTCGCCGCGCGGGCGCTCGGACTCAACACGATCGTGTCGCCGGCCAACCTCGCCCAGAACTGGTGGACGGTTCCCGTGCTGGTCGCCGCGGCGGCCATGAACGCGGTCCTGGAAGAGGTGGTGATCGTCGGCTTCTGGTTCGTCCGGACGCGGCAGCTGGGCTGGCCGCTCTGGGTGGTGGTGCTGAGTTCGGCGCTGGTGCGCGGCAGCTACCACCTCTACCAGGGCTTCGGCGGTTTCGTCGGGAACCTGGTGATGGGCCTCGTCTTCGGCATCGCCTACCTGAGATTCCGACGCGTCGGCCCGCTGGTCGCGGCTCACTTCCTGCTCGACCTGGTCGCCTTCGTCGGCTACGCGCTGGTCGCGCCCTTCGTGGACTGGCTCTGAGGCGACCGTCGTCCGAACCGCTCAGGAGCCACGCGGAGGCCAGGACGTCCGATGCCGCGTGGAAATTTTCGGCCCGGGTCGCCGTCCCGATAGGCTCAGGTTCATGCGTGTTGGGATATTCGGAGCGACCGGACAGGTCGGCGGCGTGATGCGGACCCTGTTGGCGGAGCGTCAATTTCCGCTGGATGAGGTCCGGTTCTTCTCCTCGGCCAGGTCGGCCGGGCAGGGACTGGCGTGGCAGGGCGGTGAGGTGGTCGTGGAAGACACAGCGACCGCCGACTTCGCCGGGCTCGACCTGGCCCTGTTCTCGGCGGGTGCGGCCATGTCGCGGGAATTCGCGCCCAAGGTGGCCGCCGCGGGGGCGATCGTCGTGGACAACTCCTCGGCGTGGCGCAAGGACCCCGAGGTGCCGTTGGTGGTCGCCGAGGTGAACCCGGAGGACACGGTCGACCCGCCCAAGGGGATCATCGCCAACCCCAACTGCACCACCATGGCCGCCATGCCCGTCCTGAAACCGCTGCACGACGCCGCCGGGCTGCTAAGGCTGACGGTGTCGACCTACCAGGCGGTCTCCGGTTCCGGTGTCCGGGGTGTGAGGGCGTTGGCCGATCAGATCCGGAATGTTGTCGACCCCGCCCGGTTGGCCCTGGACGGCACGGCGGTCCCGGCCGGTGACCCGGCCCCCTACGTCAAGCCGATCGCCTTCAACGTGGTTCCGCTGGCGGGCAGTCTTGTGGACGACGGCAGCCTGGAGACCGACGAGGAGCAGAAGCTCCGCCACGAGTCCCGCAAGATCCTGCACCTGCCCGACCTCCTGGTCGCGGGTACGTGCGTGCGAGTCCCGGTGTTCAGCGGCCACTCGCTCAGCATCCATGCCGAGTTCGCCGAGGAGATCAGCGTTATTCGGGCCACCGGCCTGTTGGCCACCACGCCCGGCGTGTCGCTGGTCGACGTCCCGACGCCGCGCGAGGCGGCCGGAACCGACCCGTGCTACGTGGGCAGGATCCGCGCCGACCAGTCGGTGCCCGGTGGTCGGGGCCTGATCCTGTTCGTCGTCGGCGACAACCTGCGGAAGGGGGCGGCGCTGAACGCCGTCCAGATCGCCGAACTGGTGGCCGGGCGTTGACCAGGCTGGCCGTCATCGGTGCCGGGGTGATGGGGGAGACCCTGATCGCCGGGCTGTTGCGGGCCGGCTGGGAGCCGGAGCAGATCACCGCGGCCGACCGGCACGCCGCCCGGCTGGAGGAACTGCAGGCCAGGCACGGCATTCGCGTGGCGTCGACGGCGGACGCCTCCGCTGCGGCCGACACCGTGGTGATCGTGGTGAAGCCGCAGGACGCCGGTGAGGTGCTGCCGGAGGTCGGGGAGTCGATCCGCCCGGGGACCCTGGTGGTCTCGCTGTGCGCGGGATTGTCGACCGAACGGATCGAATCCGCCATGCCGGAAGGCACCCCGGTGGTGCGGGTGATGCCGAATACGCCGGCCCAGGTCGACGAAGGCATGGCCGCGATCTCGCCCGGACGCTCGGCGTCAGCCGAGAACCTGGCCCACGTCACCGACTTGCTGTCCGCCGTCGGGAAGGTGGTCACCGTTCCGGAGAAGTACCAGGACGCGGTGACCGCGATCTCAGGCTCCGGGCCGGCCTACCTGTTCTTCGTGGTCGAGGCCATGATCGACGCCGGCGTGATGCTCGGCCTGCCCCGCGACATCGCCACCACCCTGGTGGTGCAGACGATGTACGGCTCGGCAAAGCTGCTGGCCGACTCCGGCGTCCACCCCACGGTGCTGCGTGAGCGGGTCACCTCACCGGGCGGCACCACCGCCGCCGCCCTGCGGGAGCTGGAGGACCATCGGGTCAAGGCGGCGTTCATCACAGCGATGGAGGCGGCCAGGGACCGCAGCCGGGCGCTGGCGTCGTCCTGAGTCCTGCGATGACACCCGTCCCGCAGCTCGACTGGCTGACGGTGTTCCTGGACTTCCCCACCGCCGAGTTCGGCCCCGGCGCGGCTTTCTGGCGGGACGCCACCGGCTACGCGCTGTCAGCCTCCCGCGGTGCTGCGAACGAGTTCGCGAGCCTGGTGCCGGCGCACGGTCACGAGTACTTGCGCGTCCAGCGCCTCCAGACAGGCTCGACCAGGCTGCACCTGGATCTGCACGTCGCCGACCCCTATGCCGCGGCCGAGTCGGCCGAACAACTCGGGGCCGACCTGGTCGACGAGTCGGAGCACGGGTACTTCGTGCTGCGCTCTCCGGCCGGAATCGTGTTCTGCCTCCTCCGGCATCCCGGGTCTGTGGTTCCCGCCGCACGACAGTGGCCAGATGATCATTCGAGCCGGGTGGTTGAGGTGTGCCTGGACGCCCCACCTGCGGCGTTCGAGGCAGAGTCGGCGTTCTGGCAGGCCATGGCGCCGGGAGCCTGGCTTCCCGATGCCGACGACACCGTCCGGCGTCCGGGCGGCGCACTGGCGGTGGCGCTTCGGCTGCAACGCAACCAGCTGGGGACTGGAGCCGGCGCACACCTCCACATCGGCACCGACGACCTGGGTGCGGAGGTGGATCGACTGGTCGCCCTCGGTGCTCGCACCCGCCTGGTCCGGCCGCGTCGAACGGTGCTGGAAGCACCGGGAGGGACGGCGTTCTGCGTGGTTGAGGCCGCGGGAGAACTGCGGTGAGCAGCCGCTGCGGCTGGTTCGTCGGGCTCGCGACGCTCGATGTGATCCAGCGGGTGGAGCGGCTGCCGCTCCGCAACGAGAAGCTGGTCGCGCAACGGTCGTGGCTGGCGGCCGGAGGGCCGGCCGCTGTGGCGGCCATCACTTTCGCCAAGCTCGGCGGACGGGCGGTGCTCTGGACCGCCCTTGGTGCCGGGGCGGCCGCCGCGGCGGTCCGCGATGACCTGTCCACTGCCGGCGTCGAGGTGCGGGACGCGGCGCCGCCCGGTTTCGAACTGGCCGTCTCCACCGCGTTCGTCGACGTCGCCACCGGGGAGCGTGCCGTGATCAGTGGGTCGGGCCGGACGCCCAGGTTCGCGAAGATCGCGGGACCGGAGTTGTCGGGGGTGAGCGTGGTGCTGATCGACGGCCACCATCCTCCGCTGGCGCGGTCGGTGGCGCTCGCGGCGAAGGGGACGGGGGTCAGCGTGGTGGTCGACGCCGGCTCCGCCAAACCCGTGTTCGACGAGGTGTTCCCGCTCGCATCCGACGTGATCTGTTCGGCCGACTATGTCGATCCCGCACGACTGCAACCTCAGGAGCTGCTCGGGGCGGGCCCTGAGCTGGTCGCGGTCAGTCATGGCGGGGGTGACCTGGAGTGGTGGACGGCCACGGCCACGGGCCGGGTGTCTCCCGAGCCCGTGCGCGTGCTCGACACCCTCGGCGCCGGGGACGTGCTGCACGGCGCCTACTGCTTCGCGCTCGCGTCCGGCCAGCGACGTCCAGACGCGCTGGCTTTCGCGGTGCACACGGCGACCGAGCGGGTCCGCCACCTCGGCCCGTTCGCGTGGCGCGACGCGCTTTCCGGCCGGGTCGGCTGAGCCTGGAGGGCGCGCCTGCCTGCGCGTCCCCGGTCAGTCGCCCACCCAGCGAAGCTGCACCTCGTCGCCCGGGCGGCATTGGGCGAGAAGGTCGCGGCCGGCTCCGGTGAGCACCGCGACCACCGGGTACCCGCCGGTGGTGGGGTGGTCGGGACCGAAGATCACCGGTAGGCCTGACGGCGGTAGTTGCACCGCGCCTGCGACGATCGGTTCGCTGGCCAGTTCCCGCTCGGCGAGCGCGGACGCGCGGGTGACGACGCGTCCGCTCAGCCGCACCCCGATCCGGTTGCTCGCCGGCGCCACCAGCCATTCCCCGGCGAGCTCGGCAGGGTCGGCGAGCCAGTCCGTGCGCGGCCCGGGCATCAGGTCCAGCGCGACCGGCCCGCCCGGACGACGGGCCGGCGTGAGGCCGAGGGGGACGTCGGTTCTCGGGTGGTGCGTTCTCGGCCCCGAGGGCAGGATGTCGCCGGCCGCCAGTGGAGCAGGTCCGAGTCCGGAGAGCAGATCGGCGGATCGTGACCCCAGCACCGGCTCGACGGTGATGCCCCCGGCCACCGACACGTAGGCCCGCAGCCCCTGGGACGAGAATCCGAGCGTGAGAATCTGCCCCGCGGCGAGCGTCACGACTGTGCCCCACCCGGCCGCCTCGCCGTCCACGGTGGCCCGGCAGTCGGCGCCGGTCAATGCGATCGCGGTGGCGTCGACCGCGCGCAGCACGAGGCCACCGAGAGTGACCTCGAGCGCGGCGTCGCTCGGGTCGTTGCCCAGCAGGCGGGCGCCGGACGCCAGTGCCGCGCGGTCGAAGGCCCCGGACGGACCCACGCCGACCGCGGCGTAGCCGGGTCGGCCGGCGTCCTGAATCAGGGTGAGTGGTCCGGGCCGGACCACTTCGAGGCTCATCGCGCGACCGCTTCGAAGCGCACCCAACGGCCGGGATGCAGGAGGGCGGGTGGGTCGAGGTGTGGGTTCCAGATCACCGCATCGGTGTGGCCGAGCAGTTGCCAGCCGCCGGGGGAGCGCCGCGGATAGATGCCGGAGAAGCTTCCGGCCAGTCCCACCGCGCCTGCGGGGACCTCGGTGCGGGGGTCGGGCCGGCGCGGCACCTCAAGCCTCGGATCGCCGCCATCCAGGTAGGCGAATCCGGGCGAGAAGCCGCAGAAGGCCACTCGCCAGGGCCGTCCGGTGTGGGCGTTGACGACCTCTGCCGGGCTCAGGCCGGTGAGGGCGGCGACGTCGGCCAGGTCGGCGCCGTCGTAGCGCACCGGGATCATCACCATGTCCGAAGGGCGGGGACGGCGCGGCGGCGGCGGGGCGACCAGCAGGTCGGCCACGCGTTCGCGAACGGCGGCCAGATCGCCCTCCACCGCGACCCGAACCAGGACCGTGCGGGCCGCCGGGACGACATCGGTGATGGGCAGCCCGGCACTCGCGATGCTGGCGTGGACGGCCGCCACCAGCTCTTCCCCGCACTCCACCAGGAGGGCCAGCTCGCCGTAGGGCAGCACCCGGGGCGTGCCGGCCACTGAGCCGTTCACGACGGCCCGGCGAAGGGGTGCAGGGGGATTCCGGCAGCCTCCAGACCCGTCCGGACGGCGCGGGCCATCGCGACCGCGTTCGGGGAGTCGCCGTGCACGCACACCGAATCGGCCGCCACCTGGATCGTGGTTCCGTCGGTCGCGGTGATGGTGCCGGAGCTGACCAGGTGGACTATCCGTTCGGCGACCTCGTCCGGGTCGTGCAGCACCGCGCCCGGCCGGTCCCGTGGCAGCAGGCTCCCCTGCGGGGTGTAGGCGCGATCGGCGAAGGCCTCGCGCACCGTGGTCAGCCCGGCCCGCGCCGCCAGCCTGCTCGCCTGGGTGTCGGGAAGCCCGAGCAGTGGCAGTTGCGGGTCGAAGGCGACGATGGCCGCGACGACCGCCGCGGCCTGTGCGGCGTTGGTCGTGATCGCGTGGTAGAGAGCGCCGTGAGGTTTCACATATGCCAATCTCGTTCCCGCCGCGCGGCAGGCTCCGGCCAGCGCGCCGAGTTGGTACACGCATTCAGCGTGAAGCTCGGCCGGGTCGATATCGAAGAATCTGCGGCCGAAGCCGTCCCGGTCCCGGTAGCCGACATGGGCACCGATCGCCACGCCGCGCTCAGCCGCGGCGGCCACCGTCCGCGCCATCGTGAGCGGGTCGCCGGCGTGGAACCCGCAGGCGATACTGGCGCTGGTCACGACATCGAGCATGGCGGCGTCGTCACCCATCGACCAGGCGCCATAGGACTCGCCCAGGTCGGCATTGAGATCGATTGCCATGAGGTCAGGGTGCCGTCCGTGGCTCGCGATGTCGAGACGGAGCCCCTGCGCCGGCCGACAGAAGTACCCGGCTCGGCGCGGCGGGTTGACCTCTTCGCCCCCGGCCACCCATGCACGCCGTCGTCAAGGCTAGTGTTTGTCGAGCGGTCGTCGCTGGGACGGCTCTTTTCGGGGGGGTAGCGAGCAGATGAACCAACCGGTGACGCCGTTGGGGACGGTCCGTTTTCTGAAGGTGACTGAGGTGGCGGCAGCCCTGCGGGTGTCCAGAATGTCGGTGTATCGGCTCATCCACTCCGGCGAGATGGAGGCGGTCCGGGTCGGACGCAGCTTCCGCGTACCCGAGCATGCCGTCAGCTCCTACCTTCGGGATTCCTTCCACCACGCCGGGTGAACTCACCGGACCGATTTCGCTCCTCGCAGGTGGGTTGGCGTAAGATCGTGCTTCGGCTGGATTGACCAGCCACGTCCTTTCGGGCCGCACCGGCCTGAAACAGCTACTTGCCTCCCCGCCAGGGGCGGTATTCGAGAGGTCTGCCCGTGGGTTCGGTCATCAAGAAGCGTCGCAAGCGGATGGCGAAGAAGAAGCACCGCAAGCTGCTCAAGAAGACGCGTATCCAGCGTCGTCGCGCAGGCAAGTAGTCGTCGATCCGCCCGGACGCCGAATGGACCGAGCCCGGGTGGTCCTGCTCGTCCGGACCGGCTGCCACCTCTGCGATGACGCGGTCGTGATCGTCCGCGACGTCTGCGAGCGCGCCGGCGCCACCTGGACCAGCGTGGATGTCGACTCTGACCCCGCACTGCGGGCCGAGTACTCCGACCACGTTCCCGTGACGCTCGTGGACGGCCAGCGGCATGCCTTCTGGCACGTCGACGCGTCGCGGCTCGAGGCAGCGCTGGCGCAGGGTTGAACGCCGGCGGAAGGACGCCGCGGTGGGTCCGACGTCGAAACGGGGCCCGGCGAGGCGCAGGACGGGCCGGCCGCGCTGCGTAGAGTGTCTTCGACAACGAGCGAGGAGACCCATGGAACCCAGCGTCGTCCACCTGGTGCGGCACGGTCAGGTGCACAACCCCGAAGGGGTTCTGTACGGGCGGGCAGCCGGCTTCGGCTTGTCCGACCTCGGCCGAAAAATGGCCGAGCGACTCGGGGAGTACTTCGCGGACGCGCCGCTGGTGCACCTGGTCAGCTCGCCGCTGCAGCGCGCTCAGGAGACCATCGCACCGATCGCCGCGGGCCACCCCGACCTCGCGGTCACGATCGACGAGCGGGTGATCGAAGCGGCCAACGTGTTCGAGGGCAAGTCGTTCGGCAAGCGCAACGAGATTCTCCTGAAGCCGTCGAGCTGGTGGGCGCTGCGCAACCCGCTGCGGCCGTCCTGGGGAGAGGCCTACACCTCGGTCGCGGCGCGGATGCGCGTGGCCCTGGCGGACGCGGCTTCCCACGCGGCCGGCGGCGAGGCACTGATCGTCTCCCACGAGTTGCCGATCTGGATGGCCCGCTCGTGGGCGGAGGGCCGTCCGCTCGTCCACGACCCGCGCCGGCGGCAGGCCCGGCTGGCCAGCGTGACGACATTCACCTACCACGGCACCCGGCTGGTCCGGGTCGACTACACCGAGCCCTGCGCCGATCTGGTGCCGGCGAAGGTGAAGAAATTCCGCCCGGGTGCCTGATGGGCTCCCGCTGGTGGCCCGAGAGTCCGGATCCACGGTCCGCGGCTGAGCCTGCCGGGAGGCGCCTGGGCGACCGGACGCGCCGACGCGAGCGTGGACGGGTCCGGCTCGCCCTGGTGCTCGCGCTGTGGTGTGGGCTCGCCGGCTGCGGTTCCGCCCCGGCGAGCACGGCCGGTTTCGTGACCGGCGACGGGACACTCACGGTGCTGCCGGTCGAGCAACGTCCGGTCGCGCCGCTGATCGAAGGCACGACGCTGGCGGGCGAGTCGTGGAGCAGCGCCTCGACCGCGGGCAAGGTGGTCGTGTACAACGTGTGGGGCTCCTGGTGCGCCCCCTGCCGGGCGGAGGCGGTTGCTCTCGTCGGCGCCAGCGAGCGCACCGCTTCGACGGCGGTGTTCGTCGGACTCAACACCCGCGACCTCGACCCGGCGGCGCCGAAGGCGTTCGTGCGAGCGTTCGGGGTGCCGTACGTGAACCTCTATGACCCGGACGGCGCACTGCTGCTGAAGTTCTCCGGCCACCTGCCCGCCACCGCCATCCCGAGCACGCTGCTCGTGGATCCCCGCGGCCGGATCGCGGCCCGGATCATCGGCGAGACCACCGAGGCCACCGTGGTCGGCCTGATCGACGACCTGGCGGCCGGCAAATGAACGCTCTGGGGTTCGCCGAGTGGGTGCGGACCGCGGTCGGGGGATCGGTGCTGCTGGCCCTTCCGGTGGCGCTGCTCGCCGGCCTGGTGTCGTTCTTCTCCCCGTGCGTCCTGCCCCTGCTGCCCGGCTACCTGAGCTACGCCACCGGCCTGAGCGCCACTGAGTTCACGTCCTCCCGCCAGCCCAGCCGGAGCACCCGAAGCCGGGTGCTCGTCGGCACTTTCGGTTTCATCGCCGGTTTCGCCGCGGTCTTCGTCGCCACCGGCGCTCTCGCGGGGACGGTGGGCGCCGCGCTGGTGGCGTGGCAGCGTCCGATCACCGTCGCGGTCGGGGTGCTCAGCATCGCGCTGGGCCTGATGTTCACCGGCTGGCTCCCGCTCGGGCATTCAGCGCTGCGGCTCAACGTGATGCCCCGGCTCGGCCTGGCCGCGTCCCCGCTGCTGGGGGTGGTCTTCGGCCTCGGTTGGACGCCGTGCATCGGCCCGGCGCTCTCGGTGGTGCTGTCGTTGGCGTTCAACGAGGGCACCGCGCTCCGCGGCGGCGTCCTCGCCTTCGCCTACGCGCTCGGCCTCGGCCTGCCCTTCCTCGCGTTCGGGCTGTTCTTCGCCCGGCTCGCTCCGACGCTGGATTGGGTGAAGCGGCACCACCGCGGCATCCAGATCGCCGGCGGCCTGGCGATGGTCGGGGTCGGCGTCCTGTTGGTCACCGGATTCTGGGACGTGCTGATGGCCGGGCTGAGGCAGTGGGCAGCGACCTTCGAGGTGGTGATCTAGTGCTCCGCGAACTGGTCGGCTGGCTCCGGTTCGCCTGGTCGACGCTGACGTCGATGCGCACGGCGCTGATCCTGCTGCTGATCCTGGGGATCGCCGCCATTCCCGGCTCGTTCCTGCCGCAGCGGCCCACCGCTCCCGTCGCGGTCGACGACTACCTGATCGCCCATCCGGGGTTCGGTCCCTGGCTGGACCGGCTGGGCTTCTTCGACGTGTTCGGGTCGGTCTGGTTCGCGGCGATCTACCTGCTGCTGTTCGTGTCGCTGGTCGGCTGCATCCTGCCCCGGACCGCCGGCTTCGCGGCGGCGGTGCGCGCCCGGCCGTCCGCGCCCCCGGGAAGCCTGGCCAGGCTGCCCGGCCACGTCGCCGGGACCGTGACGGCCGACCCCCGCGACGTGCTGGACGCCGCCGAGGCACACCTGCGCTCCCAGAAATACCGGGTCAGCCGGCACGCCGACAGCATCTCGGCCGAACGCGGGTACCTGCGCGAAGCGGGAAACCTTCTGTTCCACATCTGCCTGGTGACCACGCTGATCGGCGTGGCCTGGGGTTCGCTGTTCAGCTTCCGCGGCTCGGCGATCGTGGTGGAGGGCCAGGCATTCTCGAACACCCTCACCCAGTACGACGAGTTCGGCTCGGGGGCGGGGTTCAACTCCGCGCAGCTCGCACCGTTCACCGTCGCCCTGAAATCCTTCGACGTCGAGTTCGAGACCGGTCCGGTGCAGCAGGGCGCCGCGCGCCGCTTCACCGCACAGGTCGAGGTCAGCACACCCGAGCGCCCCGCCACTGCGCAGGTGCTGGAAGTCAACGCGCCACTGCAGATCGACGGCACCAGCGTCCACCTGCTCGGGCACGGGTACGCGCCGGTGGTCACCGTCCGGGACGGCAACGGCGATGTGGCGTACTCGGGTCCGGTGATCTTCCTGCCCCAGGACGCGAACTTCCGCTCCGACGGCGTGATCAAGGCCCCGGACGCACGCCCGCAACGGCTCGCGTTCGAGGGCGTCTTTCTGCCCACGGCCGCCACCGACGGCGCCAACGGCCTGGTGTCGGTGTTCCCCGACGCGCTCAATCCGCAATTGCTGGTGAACGTGTGGTCCGGACCGCCCAAGGTCGAGACCGGCACGCTGGAGAACGTGTACTCGCTGGACTCGGCCGGACTGACCCAGCTCACCAAGGACAACGGCGACCCCGTCCGGGCCGGGCTCGAAGTCGGTGCCCGCTACGACCTGCCGAACACGAAGGGCTCGATCTCGTTCGACGGATGGAGACGTTGGACCAAGCTGCAGATCTCCAACACGCCGGGCGGTTGGCTCGTCCTGGGCTCCGTGCTGCTCGCTGTGCTCGGCATGGCTGTGTCCTTGACGGTGAAGCCGCGCCGCCTGTTCGTGCGGGTCGCCGCCGCCGACGAGCCTTCGCCCACACCGGATCCGTCCTCGTCCGGGACCACCACAGCCCGCTCCCGGGTGTCGCTGGCCGGACTCGACCGGGTCGAAGGACGCGGCGGGCTGCACGCGGCGGTCACGGCGCTGGCCGCTGCGTCCGGAGTGGCCACTACGCTGGCCGAGAGCGACGACGAGGAGGAGTCTTGATCGCCTACTACTCAAGCCTGGCGATGGTCACCTCCGCCGTGCTGTACCTGGTGGCGATGACCATGCACGCGGCGGAATGGGCGAGCGCACGCACTGCCGCAACGCCCGCTGCCGAGCCGGCGCTGGTCGGGGGCACGGCCGGCGAGACTGGTCTGGCCGCCGAGCCCACGGAGGCGTCCCCCGGTGGGACGCCGCGGGTCGAACTGCTCGGGCGGGTGGGAGTTGCTGTCACGGTGATCGCAGTCCTCACGCACCTGGCCGGTGTCGTCCTGCGCGGTATCGCCGCCGACCGGGCCCCCTGGGGCAACATGTACGAGTTCATCACCACATCGCTGGTGATCGTGGCGATCGCCTACCTCGTGCTCGCGCTGCGGTTCGGAATGCGCTGGCTGGGCCTGCCGGTCACCCTGCTGCTGACCATCGGCCAGGGGCTCGCCGTCACCGTGTTCTACGTCGCGGTGTCGGAACTGATGCCGGCTCTGCATTCGGTGTGGTTCGTGATCCACATCATCGCGGCGGCAACCGCCGGCGCCGCCTTCAACATCGGTGGGATCGCCGCCGTCCTGTACCTGGTCCGCACCCGTGCCGAGGCGACGGGGCGTGTTCGTGGCTACCTCTTGCGGATTCCGGACTCCGAAACCCTCGACCGGGTGAGCTACCGGTGCCACGCCTTCGCCTTCCCGCTGTGGACCTTCACCATCGCCGCCGGCGCGATCTGGGCCCAGTACGCGTGGGGACGATTCTGGGGCTGGGACCCCAAGGAGACCTGGTCGCTGGTGACCTGGATCATCTACGCCGGATATCTGCACGCCAGGGTCACCGTCGGCTGGAAGGGGCGGCGCGCGGCCGTGGTCGGCGTGATCGGGCTCGCCAGCTTCTGGTTCAACTTCATCGGTGTGAACCTGCTGGTCTCCGGCCTGCACTCCTACGCCGGCATCTGAAGCCCGCGCTGGCGAAGCGGCGAGCGGTCGCCATGGAACAATCGAGCCATGCGGCACTTCGACCTCTGCGTGATCGGTTCGGGCACCGGCAATTCGATTCTCGATGAGCGTTTCGATGACTGGCGGGTGGCGCTGGTCGACGGTCAGAAATGGTTCGGCGGCACCTGCCTGAACGTGGGCTGCATACCCACCAAGATGTTCGCCCACCCCGCCGACGTCGCCGAGGACGCCCGCCACGCCGCGGCTCTGGGGATCGACGTGGGCAAGGTCAGCGTCCGCTGGGCAGATCTGCGGAACCGGATCTTCACCCGGATCGACGCGATCGCGGCCGACGGTGAGGACTACCGCCGCAACAGCGATTCGGTGGCCCTGTACCGGGAGAACGCACGGTTCGTCGGTCCCAAGCTGCTGGCCGTCGGCGAGGAGCAGTTCACCGCCGACGCGTTCGTGATCGCCGCCGGCTCCCGTCCCCGGATCCCGGACATCCCCGGAATCGCCGATCCCGCACTGGCCGCCCGCATCCACACCTCCGACTCGATCATGCGGCTGGAGCAACTGCCCAGATCGCTGATCATCGTGGGCGGCGGACTGGTGGCGGTCGAGTTCGCCCACGTCTTCGCCGCGTTCGGCACCCAGGTCACCCTGCTCCACCGCGGCCCTCGGCTGCTTCGGCATGCGGACGAGGTGGTCGCCGAGCGGTTCACCGACCTGATCAGCCGACGCGTCGTCCTGCGGCTGGGGCAGCAGCTGACCTCGGTGGAGAGCGCGGACGGCCACATCGAAGTCGGCACCACCGACGACGACGGCATCGAGTACTTCTTCGCCGCCGAGCACCTGCTGGTCGCGACCGGACGCGTGTCCAACGCCGACACCCTCGACCTGGACCGCACCGGGGTCGAGATGGACGAGAACGGACTGGTCCGGGTCGATGAACACCAGCGCACGAACGTGGACGGCATCTGGGCGCTCGGTGACGTCAGTTCGGCCTGGCAGCTGAAGCACGTCGCCAACCATGAGGGCCGCGTGGTGCAGCACAACCTCCTGCACCCCGACGACCTTCGCGCGAGCGATCACCGGTTCGTGCCGCAGGCGGTGTTCAGTGGCCCACAGGTGGCCTGGGTGGGTCGCACCGAGCAGGAGTGCGTAGCGGAAGGGCTGGCCCACCGCGTGGGCGTCCGCGAGTACGGCGGCGTGGCCTTCGGCTGGGCGCTGGAGGACACCGACCACTTCGCGAAAGTGATCATCGATCCCGAGACCAGACAGCTGCTGGGCGCCCACATTCTCGGCCCCGACGCACCGAACCTGATCCAGCCGCTGATTCAGGCGATGAGTTTCGGCCTGGACGCGGGATCGATGGCGAAGGGCCAGTACTGGATCCATCCGGCGCTGGCCGAGGTCGTCGAGAACGCGTTGCTCGACGCCCTCGGTTGATGCGCAGCGGCACAAGGTCGGTCGCCGGAGGGGTCCTGGCCGCGGTGGTGCTGATCGGCTGCACGGCCACCGGGGCGCCGTCCGGGGCGCCGCCGCAGACGACCCCGACGGCGCGTCCCGACGCCGCCTCGACCAGCGCATCACCCGCGGACGCCAGCCCTCCCGCAGCCCCCACGCCCGCTGCCGACCCGTGCCTGACCCTGGCCCGGTCACTACCCCTACGCTCACAGGCCGGACAGCTGGTGATGGTGGGTGTCAGCGGCGGGCTGGATGCCACCGAGCGGCGGGCGATCACCGATCTCCGCCTGGGGTCGGTGATCCTGATGGGCGGCACGACCGGTGGGGTGAAGGGCGTGAATCGGCTCACGTCGCAACTGGAAGGCCTGGGCGGCGAAACCGGCATGCTGGTCGCCGCCGATCAGGAGGGTGGACTGGTCCAGCGGCTGAAGGGCCCGGGATTCAGCACCATCCCGTCCGCTGCCCGGCAGGCGAAGCTCTCCGACCAGACACTGCGGCGGGACGCCGCCCGATGGGGTGCCCAGCTGGCCCGGGCGGGGGTGCGGCTGAATCTTGCCCCGGTGGCCGATGTCGTGCCGGCCGGCAATCGGTCGGCCAACCGTCCGATCGCGAGCCTCGATCGCGGGTACGGGTCAGACCCGGTGAAGGTCGGGGCGTTGGTGGCGGCATTCCGCGCAGGCATGCGGGACGCGGGTGTGGAGACGGCGGTCAAGCATTTTCCCGGTCTCGGCGCGGTCAGCGGGAATACCGACTTCAGCGCTGTGGTCGTGGATCGCACGACCACAGCATCCAGTCGGCTGCTGATTCCGTTCCGGAACGCTGTCGTTGACGGCGGTGCGGTGGTGATGGTCTCCTCCGCGGTGTACCGCCGGATCGACCCCGACCGGATGGCGGCGTTCTCCCCCGAGGTGATCGGCATCCTGCGCAGCTGGGACCCGGACGTGGTGGTGCTCAGCGACGACCTGGGCGTGGCGGCGGCACTGCGCAGCGTCCCGGTGAAGCAGCGGGCCGTCCGGTTCGTGGGGGCCGGCGGCGACCTGGCGATCACCGTCGCGCCCGCCGCCGCGTCCGCGATGGTCTCCGGACTGGTTCAGCGGGCGAAGGTCGAACCGGAGTTCGCGCAGCGGGTGGCGGAATCCGCCGGTCGCGTCCTGACGTTGAAAGCTGCGGCCGGGGCGATCACCTGCACCTGAGCAGGAGAGCCTTCAGGGTGATCGAAGTCCGTCCACCGGGGGCGGGGCGGTGGGGGTGAGCCCCGGGTCAGGCGTCCACTCGGAGGTCGGCGAGGGCTGCGCGCGCTTCCGGCAGTCGGTCGGGGCTGGTGTCCGGCACCGAGGCGTAGAACAGCCCGTACTCCTCTGCGTCCGTTTGCACGACCAGCAGAAGGACCCTTTCCCCGGTCGCCTTCAGATTCGGGATGCTGAAGCTGAGCTGGGTCTCGATCAACCAGCCGTCGTGCCCGTCGACCTGGTGTGTCTTGCCGCTGACCCGCGATTCGGTGACCGGCGTGTCGCTGTAATAGGTGCCCAGGACGCACTTGAGAACCGTCTCGGCTCCGGTCTGCGTGCTGGCGAACCCGTCACCGACGTAGAGATCGCTGACCAGGATGCTGGAGACCCAGCTGTGTCCGGCACCGTCGTAGTTGTTCTGGTCGAGCGCGGACTGCATCATCGCCAGCGACCCGAAGGCGACCCGGTTGTCGTAGGTGGGTTCTTCCCAGGGCGATCCGAGGCGGGGGAAGGACAAGCTGCCCCCGGACACCCGGTCGGGGTCGGTGGTGGCTGGCGTCGGCGGCGTCGTGGCCGACGACGGAGGGCACACGTCGGGCGTCGACGTGCCCCCTGGGAACCCGGGCAGGGGAATGCCCCCACCACGGTTGACCAGACCGCCCAGGACGAAGTATCCGATCAGGGCGACCGCCAGGAGTGCTGCCAGCCCGGCGATCCACCACCCGATGCCACGCTTCCGCTGCGCCGCGTCGCTCGCGTACTGGCCGCTCGCGGGCTGGCTCGTTCCCGGATACTGACCGGTGCCCGGCTGTTGAGGTCCTCGGGGGTACTGGCCCCCGCTGGTCTGGCCGGGGAACGGCCCGCCGAGCCCGGCACTACCAATCCCCGATCCTTCGGGCCTGCCGGTCGGAGGGGCGGTGGCTCGGGGATCGTTGGTGACCGCGGCCGTCCAGGCGCTGCCCGTCCAGTAGCGGTACAGGCCCGGGGCTCCGCCCGGATCTGGATACCAACCTGCGCTGCTCACCCCGAAAGCCTAGCCGGGCCGCCTCGGTCGGCGCCGGGCCGGGTTCGACTCAGCCGAACCGGCCCGAGATGTAGTCCTCAGTGGCCTGGATGTCGGGGGCGGAGAAGATCTTGTCGGTCGGGCCCGACTCGATCAGTCTGCCGGGTGAGCCGGTGCCGGCGATGTTGAAGAACGCGGTGACGTCGGAGACCCGGGCAGCCTGCTGCATGTTGTGGGTCACGATCACGATCGTGTACTTCTCCTTCAACTGCGAGATCAGGTCTTCGATCGCGAGGGTGGAGATCGGGTCCAGGGCGGAGCACGGCTCGTCCATCAGCAGCACCTCGGGGGCCATCGCGATAGCCCTGGCGATGCAGAGCCGCTGTTGCTGCCCGCCCGAGAGTCCCGAGCCGGGCAGGTCGAGGCGGTTCTTGACCTCCTCCCACAGGTTCGCGCTGCGCAGCGAGCGTTCGGTGAGGTCGTCCTGCTCGGCGCGGCCGAGCTTGCCGAAGTTCAGTTTGATGCCGGCGAGAACGTTCTCCCGGATCGACATCGTGGGGAACGGGTTGGGCCGCTGGAACACCATGCCGACCTGGCGGCGCACCCGGACCGGGTCGACGCCGGCGCCGTAGAGATCCTCACCGTCCAGCAGCACTTCGCCCTCCACCCGGGCGCCGGGAATCACCTCGTGCATGCGATTGAGGGTGCGCAGGAACGTCGACTTGCCACAACCGGACGGGCCGATGAAGGCCGTCACCGACCGGGGCTCCACGTTCATGGTGACGTCCTCGACGGCACGGAAGGAGCCGTAATAGACGTTCAGGTCGGTGATCTCAATTCTCTTGGACATGGTTTCCTTCAGCGTCCGGTCTTGGGGGCGAAGCGGCGGGCGATCAGCCGGCCGATCAGGTTCAGCACCATCACGATGGCGATCAGGGTGAGCGCACCGGCCCAGGCCCGATCGAGGTACGGCGTCGGGTCGGCGCCCGGATGCGCGTAGGAGTCGAATACGAACACCGGCAGGGTCATCATCGGATTCTCGAACAGGTTGTTGTTCAGGGACGCGGTGAAGCCGGCCGCGATCAACAGTGGGGCGGTCTCGCCGATCACCCGGGCGATCGCCAGAATGACCCCGGACACCAGGCCCGAGATCGCGGTGGGGATCACGATCCGCACGATGGTCACCCACTTGGGCACGCCCAGGGCGTAGGCCGCCTCCCGCAGTTCGTTGGGGACCAGGCGCAGCAGTTCCTCGCAGGAGCGCACCACCACGGGGATCATCAGCACCGACAACGCGATGCTGCCGGAGAATCCGAATTTGGCCCCCGGGCCGAGGATCAGGGTCATCAGCGAGTAGGCGAAGAGGCCGGCGACGATCGAAGGAATGCCGGTCATCACGTCCACGAAGAAGGTGATCGACTTGGCGAGCCGGGTGCCGCGGCCGTATTCCGCGAGGTAGATGGCGGTTAGCAGCCCGATCGGCACCGAGATCAGCGCGGCGGCGCCGGTGACCCACAGCGTGCCGTAGATCGCGTGCGCGGCGCCCCCGCCTGCCCCCACGACGTTGCGCATGGACTGGGTGAGGAACGCGATGTCGAACCTGCCCGCGCCCTTGCTGAGCGCCTCCCAGGCCACCGAGCCGAGTGGGAGGAGGGCGAGGACGAAGGCGCTGACGATCAAGGTGGCGGCCCTGCGGTCGGACGCCTGGCGGGATCCCTCCACGATCCGGGTGGCGATCTCCATCGTTGCCAGGTGGATCCCGAAGGCCAGCACCGCGGCCACGGCCAGGTTGCCCCCGGCCAGCAGGGCGGCCAGCGAGAACCCGACGAGAAGCGAGGCGGTCGCTGCGACCGGGACGGTGAACTTCGGCAATCGCCCGGCGACCAGACTGCCCGGTGCGAGGGTTCGGCTGAGGACGGTCATCAGTTGGCTCCGGAGTATTCGGCGCGGCGGGCCACGATCCAGCGGGCGATCATGTTCACGACCAAGGTGATCAAGAACAGGACCAGGCCGGCCGCGATCAGTTGATTGGTCTTGAGGCCGTAGGCCTCGGCGAAGTTCTGTGCGATGGTGGCGGCGATCGAGTTGGGATTCTGTGAGGTCAGTACCTCGAAGGTGATGTTGCGTCCACCCGAAAGCACCATCGACACCGCCATCGTCTCCCCGAGGGCGCGGCCGAGGCCGAGCATCACAGCGGCGATGATGCCTGGCCGGGCGAACGGGAGGACCGCCATCTTGATCATCTCCCAGCGGGTGGCGCCCAGAGCGAGCGCGGCCTCCTCGTGAAGGCGGGGGGTCTGCAGGAACACCTCCCGGCACAGGCTGGTGATGATCGGCAGCACCATCGTGGCGAGCACGACCGCCGCGGTCAGGATCGTGCGGCCGGTCCCGGACGCGCGTCCGGAGAAGAAGGGGATGAAGCCCAGGTGCGCGTTGAGCCACGCGTAGAGCGGGGTCACCGCTTTGGCCAGCAGGTCGGCGCCCCACAGGCCGAAGACCACGGACGGGACTGCGGCGAGCAGGTCGATCACGTAGCCCAACGGCTGGGCGAGCCGACGGGGGGCGTAGTGCGAGATGAACAGGGCGATCCCGATCGACACCGGGACGGCCATCGCCAAGGCGAGGACGGCGGCCCACACGGTACCGAAGGCGTAGGGCGCCACCCAGGGAAGGAACTCGCCGTATCCCTGCGACACCAGCTTGGCCGGATCGGCGAACAGCGCCGGAGAACCCTGGATCAGCAGGAAAGCCGCGACCAGCGCCAGGATGACCAGGATCAGGACGCCGGCCCCGAGAGCGAAACCCCGGAAGATGAGATCACCGCGCCGCTTCGGGTCCGGAGGCTTTACTCCCGGCCGGTCGCCGCTGCCAGTGCCGAGCTGCAGCGTCTGCTTCTGCGTCATCGACTCGGCCTGCTTTCTGTTCGGTTGCCCAAGGCTACGTGTCGGGGCGGCGCTGGTGGGTCCAGCGCCGCCCCCGGAGACCGTCACTGGCGGTGGCTCACTTGATGGAGTCGACCGCGGTCTTCACCTTGGCCTGCAGAGCGGTGGAGAGTTCCGCCGATCCGGCCGACGATGCCGCCGCTGCCTGGCCGTCGGCCGAAGCGATGTAGCCGACGAAGTTCTTCACCAGCGCCGCCTGGGCGGAGTCCTTGTAGGTCTGGCACACGATCGCGTAGGACACCAGCACCGCCGGGTAGACACCCTCCGACGTCCGGTCCAGCGAGTAGGCCAAGTCGTTGGCCGCGCGGCCCGGGATCACCTTCGAGTGGTCCAGGATGGACGCCGCGGCGGAAGCCTCGGGCTGCAGTGCCTTGCCGTTGACCAGGATGCTGGCCTTGCCGAGCGAACCGGCCTGAGAGGCGTCGGCGTACCCGATGGTGTTGGTGCCGTTGGTGACGGCCTGCACGACGCCGGAGGTGCCGTTGGCGGCTTCGCCGCCGAAGTCGGCCGGGAAGGTGTCGGAGGCGGCCGCCGTCCACACGGTCGGGGCCAGCTTGTTCAGCGTGTCGGTGAAGTTGTTGGTGGTGCCGGAGTCGTCGGAGCGGTGCACGGGGGTGATGTTCGCGTCCGGCAGGCTGGCCTTCGGGTTCGTCTTCGCGATCGCCGGGTCATTCCACTTCGTGATCTTGCCGGCGAAGATCCCGGCCAGGGCGGCCGGATCGAGTTCGAGCTCGTCCACGCCGTCGACCTTGAAGATCACCGCGATCGGCGAGATGTACACCGGGAGGTTCAGCGCGCTGGAGTCCGCGGCGCATCCGGCGAACTTGCCCGCGCCCATCTCCTCGTCCTTGAACGGACGGTCGGAGCCGGCGAACTGCGCGGCGCCGGCGATGAAAGCCGAGCGCCCGGCGCCGGAGCCGTCGGGGGAGTAGTTGACGGTGATGGAGGAGTTCTTCGTCTGGAACTCCGACACCCACTTCTCCTGGGCGGCCTTCTGCGAGCTGGCCCCGATGCCGGTGAGGGTCTGGCTCCCGGTCGTGGCGGCCGCGGTGCCGGCACCGCCGGCGGCCGGAGTTTCGTTGGCGGCGCAGCCGGCCAGGGTGAATGCGGTTGCGGCGGCCACGGCCACGGCTGCGATCGGCTTGATCAACACAGGAATCCTTCGTTTTCGATCGTCGATGCGAGCGGTGCGCTCGCATCGCCCAAGCTAGGGCTGGTGATTGACCGGACTGGGCCCCTCAGGTGAACGGCGGGTGAATTGCGGCGGAGGGGTTTGCGCTGCCGAACGAACGGCCGCGGTCGAAGGCTTGTAATACGCTAACACCATGAAGGACGTCGTAAGCGGCGGCGTCGCGGGGTCTCGGGCACCGACGCTCACCGATGTCGCCAAGTTGGCCGGGGTGTCGACCATGACCGTTTCCCGGGTGATCAACGGTCACGCCAAGGTGGCGGCAGACACTCGCGAGCGGGTGATGCGGGCGATGGAGTCGATCGACTACCGACCGAACCTGTTGGCCCGCGGATTGGCCAGCGGACGGTCCCGGAGCATCGGGGTCCTGACTGTCGACACCACCTTGTACGGGCCGCGTGCGGCGTTGCGCGGGATCGAGATGGCCGCCCGGGACAGTGGCTATTCGGTGACGATCGCCCACCTCAACGATCCCGATCGGACCGCGATCGCCCAAGGTGCCACCTTGCTGCGTTCTCGTGCCTCGGACGGTGTGATCCTGCTGCAACCCCTGATCTCGGAGGTCTCCACCGTCCCTCCGCCCGCGGATTTGCCTCCCATGGTCGCCATCCACGCCGGCACTCCGGGCAACTACCCGGTGGTCAGCGTGGACCAGCGGCTGGGGGCGCGGATGGCCACCGAACACCTGCTGGGTCTTGGCCACGCGACGGTGCACCACATCGCCGGGCCCGAGATCTGGTACGAGGGCGTCGAACGCGTGGTGGGCTGGAGCGAGGCGCTGGCGGCGTCCGGGATCGAGGCGCCGGCCGCCCCGGTGCACGGCGACTGGTCGGCGGCGTCGGGGTACGCGGCGGCCAAGAAGGTGCTCGAGCGCCGCGGCGTCACCGCGATCTTCGTCGCGAACGACTCGATGGCCCTGGGCACGCTGCACGCGATGCACGAACTCGGGCTGCGCTGCCCCGACGACGTGAGCCTGGTCGGTTTCGACGACTACCCCGAGGCGGAGTTCTTCAGCCCCGGCCTGACCACCATCCGGCAGGACTTCGACGAGATCGGCCGGCGTTCGGTCGAACTGCTGGTGCAGTTGATCGAGTCGGGCCAAGCCGCGGCTCAGGTGGTGCTTCCGCCCAAGCTGATCGTGCGCGAAAGCACGGCCCCCCCGCGACGCTGACCCCGGCCGCCCACCGGCGCCCAGCTCACGGCCCGCCGTTCACACGCGCGGTTTGTGGATCTCCACCGCCAGAACGTCGGCCTTCGCACCCAGGTGCACCACCAGCGCCGCGCCTGGTTGGAGTGCGCGGGAGGGAACGCCGAGCGCTTCCAGCATCGTCGGCAGTACCGGGCGATGCCCACACACCGCCGTCGGGATGCGGGTCTCGACGGTCTGCGTGGCCAGGCGCGACATCAGGACGGCGACCGCCTTGGCGTTCTCGGCGGCCTGCTCCTCGGACAGGATCGTCCAGCCTTCGACCTCGCGACGGTGGGAGCGGGCGTGCGGCTGCAGGGTCTTCATGCACCGCACCGACGTCGAGGACACCAGGCGTTGCACGCCGTAGGCGTCCAGCAAGGGCACGAGGAGTTGGCTCTGGCGTCGTCCCCGCTCGTCCAGTGGCCGTGCCTGATCGCGCCCGGACCAGTGAGCGCGCAGCATGGCCTTGCCGTGCCGCACGATCACCAGTGGAGTGGAATCGGGCAGATCGATCGCCTGCGCGATCAGTGGTCGTTCGTCGTCGTAGCTGACCATCGCCGTCGCCTCGGACGCCGGCATCCACACGATCTCGTCGACCTCGGGATTCGGCTGGTGCGCGTGCTCCCGCAGGGGCTGGGCCCGCCAGTACGACACCGACTTCAGCGCATTACCGACCGGGTAGCGAACCTGGTCCAGCGGAATACCAAGGCGGACGCCGACCGAGGCCTCCTCCAAGGTTTCGCGCGCCGCGCAGGCCGCGAGGTACTCGTCGGCATGGATCTTGCCTTTCGGCAGGCTCCAGTCGTCGTACCGCGGACGGTGCACCAGCAGTACCTCAGGTTCCCCGTCCGCTCCCGGGCGCAGCACCACCGCACCGGCCGCGGTGATCAGTTTGCCGTTCTTCGCCATGGTGCGCCTCAGCGTTCGACCGCCCGGCGCTGACTCATCGTGGCGATCAGATGGTCCTGGATGTCCATCAACGGTCCACCGTCCGCGTCCAGGGTCTTCTGCGTCCAGGTGTCGCCGTCGAGCCACCACGACGCCGTGCCCTCGTCGAACGCGAGGTCGAACAGGCCCTCGATCTGGGCGATGTGCTTGGGGTTGTTCAACCCCACGATCACCTCCACCCGGCGGTCGAGGTTGCGGTGCATCAGGTCGGAGGAGCCGATCCCGACCCGGGGGTCGCCGCCGTTCGCGAACCAGTACAGGCGGCTGTGCTCGAGGAACCGGCCCAGGATGCTACGCACTCGGATGTTCTCGCTGAGCCCCGGCACCCCCGGCTTCACCGAGCAGATGCCACGCACCCACAGGTCCACCGGCACCCCGGCTTGGGAGGCGCGGTACAGGGCGTCGGTGACCGCCTCGTCGACGATCGAGTTCACTTTGATCCGCACTCCGGAGCCCAGGCCCCGCCTGTGGTTGGCGATCTCGGTGTTGATGTTCTCCAGGAGGCCGCGCCGGACCCCGTGCGGCGCCACCAGCAGCCGCTTGTAGTGGGTCTCCTGCGCCATGCCCGACAGGTGGTTGAACAGCCGGGCGACGTCGTCGGTGATCACGGCGTTCGACGTCAGCAGGCCCATGTCCTCGTACATGCGGGCGGTCTTGGGGTTGTAGTTGCCGGTGCCGATGTGGCAGTAGCGCCGCAACCCCGCCGGCTCCTCGCGCACCACCAGCGACAGCTTGCAGTGGGTCTTCAGGCCCAGCATGCCGTACACCACATGACAGCCGGCCTTCTCCAGCTTCCGCGCCCACGCGATGTTCGCCTGCTCATCGAAACGGGCCTTGATCTCCACCAGCGCCAGCACCTGCTTCCCGGCCTGGGAAGCCTCCACCAGCGCGTCGATGATCGGGGAGTCGCCGGACGTCCGGTACAGCGTCTGCTTGATCGCGAGGACCGCCGGATCGGCCGCCGCCTGCTCGATGAATCGCTGGACGGAGGTCGCGAACGAGTCGTAGGGGTGGTGCAGGAGGACCTCGCGCGTCTTCAGCGCCGCGAACAGGTCCGCCGGCTGAGCGGTCTCGACCTCAGCCAGTTCGGGATGGGTCTTCGGCAGGAAGGACGGGTACTCCAACGCCTCCCGGTCGAGGTCGGCGATGGAGAACAGTCCGCGCAGGTCGAGCGGGCTCGGCATCCGGAAGACTTCCTTCTCGCTGATGTCGAGTTCGCTGACCAGCAGTTCGAGCATCTTGTCGTCGATGTCCTCCTCGACTTCGAGCCGCACCGGTGGGCGTCCGATCTTGCGTCGAAGGAGCTCCTTCTCCAAGGCGAACAGGAGGTTCTCGGCGTCGTCCTCCTCCACCTCGACGTCCTCGTTGCGGGTCACGCGGAACGTGCTGTGCCCAATGATCTGCATGCCTGAGAACAGCTGGTCGAGGTGGCGTGCGATGACGTCCTCCAGCGGCACGAAACGCCCCCCGCCCAGCGGCACGAACCGGCTCAGGAGAGTGGGCACCTTCACGCGAGCGAACTGACGCATGCCCGTGACCGGGTTCTTCAACAGCACGGCCAGGTTCACGCTCAACCCGGAGATGTAGGGGAACGGGTGCGACGGGTCCACCGCCAGCGGGGTCAGGACCGGAAAGATCCGATTCTCGAACAGCTCGGTCATCTTCTGACGCTCGTCGGGAGCGAGTTCGTCCCAGCGGAGGATCTTGATGTCGTGCTCGGCCAACGCCGGCCGGATCTCCTCAGCGAAGACCCGCGACTGCTCAGCCACCAGCTCACGAGTGCGGTTCAGGATCGCGTCGTGAAGCTCGCGCGGCATCAGTCCGGAGTTGGACGCCACGGCGACGCCGGCGGCCATGCGTCGTTTCAGGCCCGCGACCCGGACCATGAAGAACTCGTCCAGGTTGGAGGAGAAGATCGCCAGGAACTTGGCGCGTTCCAGGAGCGGCACCCGCTGGGCGTCCCGCGCAAGGTCGAGCACGCGGTTGTTGAAGGCGAGCCAGGACAGCTCCCGGTCCAAGAACCGGTCGGCCGGGAGTTCCGGCGGGTCGTCGATCAGCTCGTCGACGGTCTCTTCGTCCTGAACGAAGGTCATGGTGTGCTCCCGTCGTGCCCCGGCGCGTACAGCACATCCCGGTGGGTGATGTGGAAGCCGTTGCGTTCGTACATTCTTACCGCTACCGACTCGGAACTGTCGACGTACAGCTCGACCCGCTCGTGCCCGGTGCGCTCGAGGTGGCTCAGGCCGGCGGCGAGCAGGACCTGACCGTACCCGCGGCCCTGGGTGCGGGGAGCGATCCCGATCACGTACACCTCGCCGGTGCTCGCGTCGACCGGCTTCGTCCAGTGGAACCCGGCCAGGCCGTCGGCGTCGAAGCCGAGGATCAGGCCGGCCGGATCGAACCACGGCTCGGCCATTCGGGTGGTCAGGCCGGCGCGGTCAAGGCTGCCCTGCTCAGGATGGGACGCGAACGCGGCCGCATTGACGGCGAGCAGCGCGTCGGCATCCCCCGGCTCGTAGCCGCGCAGCGTCAGCCCGTCGGGGAGCTGCGGCATCTCGACGCCCGCCAGCGCCCGGGACATGATCAGCAGTTCCCGCGCCGGGCGCAGGCCGAGCGCCGCGGCGAAGCCTCGGGCGGCCGGCAGGTCACCGAACGCCCAGGTGCCGAGGCTCGGCCGGTCACCGAGTTGGGCCAGCAGCCGGCGTCCGGTCCCTCGCCGACGCTGCTCGGGGTGCACCACGAGCTGCGCTGTGCGGTGGGAGGGCGACCAGTGCAGGTAGCCGGACGGAGCGATCAGGTGCTCGGCCGAGTCGTCGCGCAGGGCGAAGCGGGCCTCCTCGTTCAGCGGGTCGACCCCGTCTGCCGCGATCGCGGCCGCGGCGAGGGCGAGTACCTGATCGGCCTGCTGGGAGGAAAGTCGCTGAGTCCACACCCTGGGCAGGCTACCCAGTTACGCCGACATCGGGGTGGTCGGCGCGTGAGTGCGACGGTCAGCGGCGCGTGATGCCGTCGGGGGAGAAGCGGTACCCGACGTTGCGGACCGTGCCGATCAGCGCCTCGTGTTCGGGGCCGAGCTTCGCCCGGAGGCGACGGACGTGGACATCCACCGTCCGGGTGCCACCGTAGTAGTCGTAGCCCCACACGTCGGCCAGCAGGTGCTCGCGGCTGAACACCCGCCCGGGATGCTGGACCAGGTATTTCAGCAGTTCGAACTCGGTGTAGGTGAGGTCGAGCGGCTCCTCGTCCAGCATCACCGAGTACGCGGCGTCATCGATCACGATGCCGCCCGCCGAGATCAACCCGTCGTTCGCGGACGAGGTCACCAGCAGCCGGATCCGGGCCTCGAACTCGGCGGGACCGGCGGTGTCCAGCACCACGTCCGAGAGCCCCCAGTCGACGGCGAGCGCAGCCAGTCCGCTTTCGGTCAGCACCAGCAGCAGCGGCACCGTGGAACCGGAGGAATGGAACAGCCGGGCCATCATCCGGGCCCCCGCGAGGTCGGAGCGTCCGTCCAGGACGACGAGATCGACGCGTGCGGATTCGGTGAGGGCCTGCGTGTCGGCCGCCACCCCCTGGATGTCATGGGGCAGGAGTGCCAGCACGGGCAACGAGCGCTCGGCAGGGATGCCGTTGGCGACCTCATTGCTGACCAGCAGCAGTTGCGCCATACCCACCTCCCCGTGGCCACCTCGGACGGTGACCAGCGACAACTGTAGTGATTGTCGTCCAGGAGCCGGACATCGTCTGGTCGGCGGGCCTCAGACCTCGACGTCGAGGAGAAGGGTGACCGGGCCGGAGTTGACCAGGCTGACCGCCATGTCGGCCCCGAACACTCCCGTCTCGACGTGGGCGCCGCGGCGGCGGAGCGCCTCTACGTAGGCGTCCACGAGGGGTTCGCTGACCGGCCCAGGTGCTGCGGCGCTCCACGAGGGCCGCCGGCCCTTGCGGGTATCGGCGTACAGCGTGAATTGGCTGACCACCAGCAAGGGGGCGCCGGTCTGGGCGCAGCTGCGCTCTGAGTCGAGGATACGCAGGTGCCAGGTCTTCTCGGCCAGTCGGTCGGCGATGGCGTCGGTGTCGGTGTGGGTCACGCCCAGCAGCACCAGCAGACCCGGGCCATCGATCGCTCCGACGATCTCGCCGGCCACGCTGACCCTGGCCTCGCTCACCCGCTGCACCACCGCACGCACGGCCTCATCCAACCACGCTCGCAGCGCTCGCCGGTGTCGCGATCCCGCAGCCAGAAGGCCCTGTCGGGCAGCCGGCCGTCCCTCACGCCCATCGCGGGGCGCAAACGCGACATCGATGGGCCGGCGCGCCGCGACCTGCGAGCGGGCGGGCCGCCGCGAGGACGCTGGGTAAGCTGCTCAGGTGCTGAGCCCGCTCTCGATCACCGGTGTGGTCCTGTTCACCGCCTGCCTGGTGCTGGTGGTGCTCGCCGGGCTCGGCATCGTCGCGCTGGTGCGCGGCCGACGAGGGGAGTGACGTGGCTTTCGAGATTCCGGCCGACCTGAACCCCGCCCTGGTGGGCCTTGCCTGGCTGCGCGGGCGGTGGGAGGGCACCGGGTATCGCCAGTGGCCCGGTGAGGAGAAGGTCGGCTACGCCGTCCAGATCGATTTCGCCGACAACGGAGAGGACTACCTGCACTACCTTTGCCAGGCCTTCGAGGTGGACGCCGACGGCGCTCCTCGCACGCCGCTGTTCATGGAGACCGGCTTCTGGCGTCCGCTCGCCGACGGCACGATGGACGTGATGATGTGCTCCCCCGACGGCTACGCCGAGATCTGGTACGGCAAAGTGACGCCGGGGAGGCTCGACCTGGTCACGGACGCTGTGCTCCGCACCCGGGAGGCTCCGGTGTCCTACACCGCGGGCCGCCGCCTCTACGGTTCCGTGGACGGACGGCTGCTGTTCTCCTTCGACCGGGCCACCGAGGACCAGGAACTCCAGGCCTACCTCTGGGCCACGCTGGAGCGGCGATGACAGTCCGGCACATCGAGGGGATCGACGCCGGCGCGGTGTGGCACTACGGTGACCCGTTCCGGGAGCAGAAGGCGTTGTTGGCCGGCAGGGCAGGGGTCGACTTGTCCCACCGCCCGGTGTTCACGATCTCCGGCGCCGACCGGCTGCGCTGGCTCAACGACATCACCACCCAGGACTTCGGCCACCTCGCGCCCGGGCAGCCCACCGTCGCCTACATCCTGGACGCGCAGGGGCATCTCAACCACGTGTTCGGCGCGCGGGATGACGGAACGACCCTGTGGTGCCACACCGAACCGGGTCGCTCGGCCGCGTTGCTCGCCTGGCTGCGCAGGATGGTGTTCGCCGCTCGGGTCGAGATCGCGGATGTGTCGGCCGACCATGCGCTGGTGCTGCCACCGCGGCCCACGTCGACGGATGAGGGCGATGCCGCCGTTGAGCCGGGCGGTGACGCCCCACGTCCGGCCAGCGTCCCCGCGGAAGGCCCCGTGGTCGTCCCCCGCGATCAGGTGGACGCGATGCTGGGCGACAGCAGGGCGGGCCTGTGGGCGATGGAGGCGCTGCGGATCGCGTCCGGCACGCCCCGGGTCTTCCTCGACACCGATGAGAAGACCATTCCCAACGAGTTGGCCAACCCCGAGGGTGACCAGCTGGGAGAGGCCGTTCACCTGCGCAAGGGCTGCTATCCCGGCCAGGAGACGGTCGCGAGGATCCACAACCTCGGCCGGCCGCCCCGCCGGCTCACCCTGCTGCACCTGGACGGCAGCGTCGACCGACTGCCCGAGGTGGGCGCCGATGTGATGCTGGACGGACGCGTCGTCGGCCGGATGGGCACGTCCGAGCGCCACTTCGAGCTGGGGCCGATCGGGCTCGGCCTGCTGAAGCGGACGCTCGGAGTCGACGCTGAACTCACCGTCGACGGGATCGCCGCAGCGCAGGAGGTGCTCGTCGATCCTGAGGCGGGTCTGCACTGGCGTCCCCAGCCAGGGCTCGGCCGGGGCTGAGCGTGCGCCGCGTCGCCCGGTGGGTCGGTCTGCTGGTGACGGCCGGGCTGGTGTTCGGCCTCGGTTGGGCCTGGCCGATCCTCGTCCGAGGGCCGCTGATGGTCGGCCAGGACGCCGTCACGAGTGCCGCGTCGGCCCGGGTCGCGCCGGTCGTCGAGGACGTCGACGGTGCTCGGACCATCGTGGTGAGGCCACCTGACGGCATCGCCGCCAAGGACGTGCTCGTGATCGTGTATCCGGGCGGGCTGGTTCGACCGCAGGCGTATGAGTGGCTGGCCCGCGCCCTGGCCGTCCGGGGCTACCAGAGCGTGATCCCAGAGTTCTCCTTCGACCTCGCCGTGACCGACACCGACCGAGCGGCCGGCCTGATCGAGCGCTACGGGCAGGGCAAGCGGGTGGTTCTCGCCGGCCATTCCCTCGGCGGCGCGATGGCCGCGCAGTACCTCGCCGACGCGCTGAGGGCGGGCCGGCAGCCCGTCGCGGGCCTGATCCTGATGGCCGCCTACCCGCCCGAGGGTGCCGACCTGACCACCGCCACTCTGAAAGCGGTCAGCCTGCGCGCCGAACGGGACGGGGTGGCCGATCCGGCGAAGGTGGCCGACGGTCTGGCCCGGCTGCCACGGGGCACCGCCCTGGTGCAGATCGACGGCGCCGTCCACAGCTTCTTCGGCCGCTACGGTCCGCAGGCAGGCGACGGCGTGCCCCTTGTCAGCCGACAGGCTGCTGAAGCCCAGGTCCTCACCGCGGTCGAGGACTTCCTCGCCGGTCTCGGCTGACCCTGACCCGCGCCGTGGGAGCGGGCTACTCCCGGTGCGCGAGGACGTACAGCCGCACGGTGTCAGCCTCTGACCCCACGGGGGAGCGCTCGTACCACTCGTCGACGACGAGGCCCGCCCCCTGCATCGCGGCCAGCACCTGGTCACGGTCGTGAAGGACGAAGTCGAGGTCGACCGTGGCGCCGAGGAACTCCTCGGTGTGCAGCACCGACTGCCCCACGTGCAGGGCCAGCGCCAGCACGCCTCCCGGCCGGAGGGTGCCGACGGCGGCGCGCAGGGTCGGCTGGAGCTCGGAGGACGCGAGATGCACGAACGCGTACCAGCAGATGATGGCGCCCCAGGCTGCGGCGTCGCGAGGCCTCAGGATCTGCTCGAAGCGGCCGACCTGGAAGTCGAGATCGGGAAAGTTCGCCCTCGCCTGCTCGATCATGCCCTCCGACGCGTCCAGGCCGTGCACCTCGGCGCCGGTGTCGGCGAGGAACGCCGAGGTCTGACCCGGGCCGCAGCCAACGTCGAGAATCGGGCCACCGGCCGCGTCGGCGATCCGCTCCAGCAGCCACACGTCGAAGGGTTTCTCGGTCAACTCGTCCAGGTACTGCAGCGAGTAGGCCGCGGCGACGTCGTCGTAGGCGGCCACGACCTTGGCGTCGCGGGCCGCGGGTCCAGCGGCCAGCACGGTGTCGAGGTCGATCGGCGCGGCGGTCTCGGTGGCACCTGGCACCGGTCCGAGCAGATGGATCCATCGCCGGTCCCGGCCGCGTTGCAGCGGCAGCTCGCGGACCAGGGGCGGCTCGGCCGCAGCCATCCGGGCCAGGCACGCCTCCACCTCACCGCGATCAACGAAAGCATGCAGCCGGTCGGTCCGGGTCTTCAGTTCGCCGGGCGCCTGCGCGCCGCGCAGCAGTAGGACGGTGAGCAGCGCGCGCTCTGAGTCCTGCAGGCTCAGCACCTCGTCGAGGAGCTGGTGGTATTTCACCGTCCGTGAGCCCGCACCGGCCCACACCAGCCGGAGCAGGCCCTTGTCCTTGAGTGAGCGCGCGGTGTCCTGGATGGTGCGTTCGGAGTAGTCGACGACCGGATCACGACTCGACGTCTGGTTGCAGGCGAGCCGCAGCGAGTTCAGCGAGAGGGGATAGCTGGCCGGCACCGTCCGCTGCTTCTCCAGAAGGCTGCCGAGCACACGCTGTTCGGCGGACTCCAGAACAGGTAACGACATGGCAGCAGCCTAATCCGCCGCGGCCCGGCCATTGCGCCGAACCCCTCCGTCTGCGTCGAACCCCTGTACCCGGGTACAGGGGTTCGACCCAAACGGAGGGGTTCGGCGGAGAGCGGGCGGGGGAGCGGGGGAGCGACGGGCGGGGGGAGGGACGGGCGGGGGAGGACGGGCGGGGGAGGGACGGGCGGGGGAGGGGGGGGCGGGGAGGGAGGGTCAGGCCTTCTTGGCCCGGTTGCGCTGCTTGGCGCGCTCGTTCGCGTCCAGGGTGGTCTTGCGGATCCGGACGTTCTTGGGCGTCACCTCCAGGCATTCCTCCTCGCGGCAGAACTCCAAGGACTGCTCGAGGCTCAACAGCCGGGGCGGAATCAGCCGTTCCAGCTCATCACCGGTGGAGGAGCGGACGTTGGTCAGCTTCTTCTCCTTGGTGGGGTTCACGTCCATGTCGTCGGCACGGGGATTCTCCCCGACGATCATGCCCTCGTAGACCTCATCGCCGGGCGCCACGAACAGGGTGCCGCGCTCCTGCAGGTTGAACAGGGCGTAGGCGGTCACGGCTCCGGTCCGATCAGCCACCAGCGAGCCCGTCATCCGGGTCTTGATCTCCCCGGCCCACGGCTCGTAACCCTCGAACACGTGGTGCATGATGCCGGTGCCGCGGGTCTCGGTGAGGAACTCGGTGCGGAACCCGATCAGTCCGCGCGCCGGGATGACGTACTCGACGCGCACCCATCCGGTGCCGTGGTTCACCATCTGCTCCATGCGGGCCCGGCGCGTCCCCATCAGCTGGGTGACGGTGCCGACGTGCTCCTCGGGGATGTCGACGGTGAGCCGCTCGACGGGTTCATGCGTCTTGCCGTCGATCTCGCGGATCAGCACCTGCGGCTTGCCGACGGTGAGCTCGAAGCCCTCGCGGCGCATCATCTCCACCAGCACGGCCAACTGCAGCTCCCCGCGGCCCTGCACCTCCCAGGTGTCGGGTCGCTCGGTCGGCAGCACCCTGATCGACACGTTGCCGACCAGCTCGGTGTCGAGCCGGTTCTTGACCAGTCGGGCGGTCAGCAGCCGCCCCACCCGGCCCGCGAGCGGGGACGTGTTGATGCCGATCGTCATCGAGATCGAGGGCTCGTCCACGTGGATCAGGGGCAGCGGACGGGGGTCGGCCGGGTCGGCCAGCGTCTCGCCGATCGTGATCTCGGGAATGCCGGCGATGGCCACGATGTCACCAGGACCCGCCTCGTCGGCGGGCACCCGGTCCAGCGCCTGCGTGATCAGCAGCTCGGACAGCCGAACGTTGGTGATGGTGCCGTCGTGCCGGCACCAGGCCACAGTCTGGCCTCGCTTCATCGTGCCCTCGATGATCCGGCACAGGGCCAGCCGGCCGAGGTAGGGGGAGGCGTCCAGGTTGGTCACATGGGCCTGCAGCGGCGCGCCTTCGGTGTACGTCGGGGCCGGGATCGTCTCCATGATCAGGGTGAACAGCGACTCCAGGTTCGCCGCGTCCGGCATGGTGCCGTCGGCGGGCTGGGCGAGCGAGGCCCGTCCGGCCTTGGCGGCGCAATAGATGATCGGGAAGTCGAGGTGGTGGGCCTCGTCGTCCTCGAGTAGGTCGAGGAAGAGGGCGTACACCTCATCGACGACCTCAGCGATCCGGGCATCGGGCCGGTCGACCTTGTTGATCACCACGATGATCGGCAGGTTCTTGGCCAACGCCTTGCGCAGCACGAATCGGGTCTGCGGCAAAGGACCCTCGGAGGCGTCCACGAGCAGCAGGACGCCGTCCACCATTTCGAGACCGCGCTCGACCTCACCGCCGAAATCGGCGTGGCCGGGGGTATCGATGATGTTGATGGTGACCGTGGTGCCGTCGTCGAGGAGGTGGTCGACGGCGGTGTTCTTCGCCAGGATCGTGATGCCCTTCTCGCGTTCGAGATCCATCGAGTCCATGACCCTGGTGTTGACGTCCTGGTTGGCGCGGAACGCGCCGGACTGCCACAGCATGGCGTCCACAAGGGTGGTCTTGCCGTGGTCGACATGGGCGATGATTGCGACATTGCGCAGGTCGGCGCGTGCGGGCATGGAGGACTCCGGTCTGGATCGGGAACCCGCGAAGTCTACCGCCCGCCCGAGCCGACCCGATCGCCCCGACCCTCAGCCCACGTCGTCGGGGTCCCGGGGAGCGTGCCCGGCCTCCATCGCTTCCAGCATGTCCGGACGGATGCCCACCCCGGTCTCGAGCCGTGAGTGATGCCGGGAATAGACGAAGTAGACCACGAAGCCGATCACCAGCCAGATCAGGAACCGCAACCAGGTCTCGACCGACAGGTTCAGCATCAGGTACGCGCAGATCAGCGCCGATGCGGTCGGCAGCCATGGCGACAGCGGCACCTTGAACGCCCGGGGCAGGTCGGGGCGCTTCTTGCGCAGCACGATCACACCGATCGACACCAGCACGAACGCCGACAGCGTCCCGATGTTCACCATCTCCTCCAACACCCCGATCGGGGTGAGCCCCGCGACGAGGGCAACGACGACGGTGACGATGATGGTGATCAGCCACGGCGTCCTGAACTTGGGGTGAACCTTGGCCAGGCCCATCGGCAGCAACGCGTCGCGGCACATCGCGAAGATCAACCGGGTGGCGCCGATCATGAGGGTCAGCACCACGGTGGTGAGGCCCGCGACGGCGCCGGCGGAGATCAGCGTCGCCATCCAGCCCTGGCCGTGGTAGGCGAAGGCGTTGGCCAGCGCCGCGCTCGGATCGAGCTTGTCGTAGGGCACCATGCCGGTCACGACGAGGGCCACCGCGCAGTACAGCACCGTGCAGATCGCCAGGGACGCGATGATGCCGATCGGCAGGTCGCGTTGCGGGTTCTTGGTCTCCTCCGCTGTGGTCGCCACCACGTCGAAGCCGATGTAGGCGAAGAACACCAGGGCGGCGCCGGCGAAGATGCCACCCACGCCGAAGGCGGACGGGGCGGCCCCGGTGAAGAACTGCAGAAGGGGCTGCGTCCAGACGGCCGTGCGCGGCCTCGGACGGGGTGACCGGCGGAACGAAGGGGGTGTAGTTGCCCGGGTTGATGAACCCGATGCCGGCGAAGATCACGAACAAGACGATGAACAGCTTCAGTCCCACCAGCGCCATGTTCACCCGCATCGACTCCTTGATGCCGATGCTCACCAGCAAGCCGAGCACCAACACCAGCACCATCGCAGGGACGTCGACGACACCGCCGTAGCTGATCGCTGCGGGCAGGGGGGCGCCCAACTGGGAGAGCAGCTTGCCCAGGTAGGCGCTCCAGCCCTGCGCGACCACGGACGCGCCGAGGAACATTTCCAGGATCAGGTCCCACCCGATGATCCACGCGAAGAGCTCGCCCAGCGATGCGTACGAGAAGGTGTAGGCCGAGCCCGACACCGGCACGGTCGAGGCGAACTCCGCGTAACACATGGCCGCCAGCGCGCAGCAGACGGCTGCGATCACGAAGCTCACCACGATGGCGGGGCCGGCGACGTTGTGCGCCGCCCGTCCGGTGAGGGTGAAGATGCCGGCGCCGATCACCACCCCGACACCGAAGACGGTCAGGTCCAGTGCGCTCAGGGACTTCCTGAGCTGGTACTCGGGCTCGTCGGTGTCGGCGATGGACTGCTCGATCGATTTTGTGCGCAGGAGGCTCATGTGTCCTTCTCGATGGTCGGGGCCGCTCCCTCGCGGCGTCTGGCAACTCGCCAACGCTAGGCCGCGACGGGCCGACCGTCGAGTGATGGTCACCATTCGGTCGCAGGTAACGCTGCTAGCCTCGTCCCACCTGATCCGGCGCGACGCGAAGGAGGACGCCGATGGCAGCCGTCCTGGATTTCCTGGCTTCGGTCTGGCTGGTCATCTGGGGCGTGCTGACCCGCGACCGATCAGTGCTGACGTGGTTCCAGGTGCACCCGCTCAGCCTTGAGATCGCCGTGACCGCTGCGGCGTTCGCCGGCGCCTCCACCCTGCTCGGTGACAGCGTCGTGCTCTTCCTCAACCGGGTGCGGGGCTGGCGGTTTGCGATCACCCTGAGCATCAACGCGCTCGGCTTCGTCCTCCTCTACAGCCTGCAGGCCTTGGTGATCGCGATCCTCGGACCGCTGGTGCTCGGCTACAGCCCTGGTCTGCTCGCGGTGGTCAAGGGCGTGATGCTCTCCACTGCGCCGATGATCTTCGGCGTTCTGGTGCTGATTCCCTATCTCGGTCCCGCCATCGCGCGGGTCCTGCAGGTCTGGGGTCTGCTGGCGCTCTGGCTCGTCGTCCAGGTGCTGTTCCACACCGACCCGTGGTCGGCGCTCCTGGTGACCGGCATCGGTTGGGTCGTCATGCAGGTGCTGTCGTGGACGCTGGCCCGGCCGGTCTCCTGGATCGGCGACCGCATCTGGCGGCTGGCCACGGGGAAGCCGGCCATGATGACCGGACGCGACCTGCTCTCGGGTCACATGTTCATGCCGCTCGACTACCAGGCCGATCCGGAGGAGGTGCGCTGAATGCTCACGGTCCTGCTCATCGGCCTGCTGGTGTTCATCCTTCTGGCACTCACGGTCGCGCCGCTGGAGGCGCTGGGCTGGTGGTCGGCCAAAGGGGCTGAGGAGGCGGCCCAGACCGTCCAGGAGATCCTCACCCCCGACGACGGAATCGACACGCCCGAGCCGTACGAGCACTACATCGTGTACCTGTCAGGCATCGGCGCCATCGACGGGCACTCGATCCCACCGGAGGAATTGCCGCTCGTCGAGGCCTTGGAGGCGCTGCCCAAGACGTGCGTCATCCGGGACGTGTTCCCGTACTCGGTGACCAATCAGGGGCTGACCGGGCAGCGCGCCCTCAGCTGGCTGTGGCGGCGAATCGAGAAGAGCCGGCTGAGCAAACCCGAGGCGTTGGCGGGCATGCTCGTGAACGCCCGCAACGCGATGCAGCTGTTCGTGAGTTCCGATCGTCGTTACGGGCCGGCCTACAACCTGGGCACCGCGCGGGAGGTGCTGCAGGCCCTTCGCCGGCGCGGCTACCAGCTGGACAACGGCAAGCCGGTGACCCTGATCGGCTGGAGCGGCGGGGCGCAGATCTCGATCGGGGCGGCCTGGTATCTCGGCATGGGCAGAATGCCGGTGCGGGTGGTCTCGATCGGAGGCATGATGTCCGACGATCCGGGGCTGGCGCGGGTGAACCACCTGTGGCACCTGCGTGGCACCAAGGACATCTTCGAGAAGCTGGGTGGGGTGATGTTCGCCGGACGCTGGCCCAAGGCGGTGTTCTCGCCGTGGAGCGACGCGCTGGCCGAGGGCCGCATCGACCTGATCGACCTCGGCCCGATGCAGCACAACGGCTCCGAGCACTACTTCGACCCCGACACGATCGCCCCCGACGGCCGCAGCTACCTTCAGGTCACCATCGACGCCGTCGTCGCCGTCCTCACCGGCGCGCCGGTACGGACGGTGCCATCCGACCCGAGGTGAGGTTCGCGACCGGTAGGGACGCGGGGTCACTCAGGGCTCCACCGGACGGAGCGGGCGCCCACCCGCCCGTAGGCTGTGCAGCGTGACTGCGTGGTTCACCGAATCCTTCAAGACCGAGTTCGAGAAGCAGGTCGAACAGATCGGGCGGGTCAACCTCGCCGTCTTCGGCAAGACAGGCGTCGGAAAGTCGACGCTCGTCAACGCCATCTTCGGCGAGCCCGTGGCAGTGACCGGGATCGGTGCCCCCGTGACGACAGGGTCCCACCTCTACCTCGACCGCCGCGGCACCCTCGGGGTGATCGACACCCGCGGTCTGGAGCTGGGCAAGGACGACGACCAGATCCTCAAGGAGCTCACCAAGGCGGTCAAGGAGAGTCGCGGGAAGCCTCTGATCGAGCAGATCCACGTCGCCTGGTACTGCATCCGGGGCATGGATCGCCGGTTCGAGGACTTCGAGGAACGCTTCATCCGCACCCTCGACGAGCTCGGCCTGCCGGTGCTCGTGGTGCTCACCCAGGTGCCGATGCGCGACGGCCTCTTCCACCCTGACGCGGTGGAACTGGCCCGCCAGATCGAAGCCAAGGGCCTGCCGATCATCGGCGGACGTCCGTTCATGACCTACGCACTGAGGGACCAGTTCACCGGTCAGCCGCCGTACGGCTTGATCGACGTCCTGAGGGCCACGTTTCAGGTCGCTCCAGAAGCCGTCCGAAATGCCCTCGTCGCGGCGCAGGCGATTGATACCCAGCTCAAAGCGCGACAGTCGAACCAGGCCATCGCCGCGGCGGTGACGGGTGCGGCGGCCGCGGCCGCCATCCCGATCCCGTTCTCGTCCGCCGCGGTGCTGGTGCCGATCCAGCTGTCGATGATGGCCCGGATCGCGCAACTGCACGGCCTGGGACTCGACAAGTCGGCGATCCTGGCGGTCGCCTCCACCTCGGTGGCGACCTCGGCGGGACGGGCGGCTGCCGCCGGCCTGCTGAAGTTCATCCCCGGAGCCGGCACGGTGGCCGGCGGAGTGATCAACGCCTCGGTCGCGTCCTCGTTCACGCTGGCGATGGGTCAGGCCTGGCTGGTCGTGTGCCAGAAGGCATTCCACAAGGCACTGCCCAGCCTGGACGGAAAGATCGACACCGCGGCGGTCACCCGGCTCTTCGAGGAGGAGCTGGCCAAGCGGATGCCACGGATCCGTCGGCAGGAGCCCTGACGCCGCTCGGGACAAACCCGGCCGCGAGTACCCTGGAATCACGGCGCGGACGCGTGCCCCGCCCGCGGGAGGCGGCGGAATGCCCAAGGATCGACGCCCTTTCTTCGACGCTAAGCGTGGGGCGCAACTGCTCGCGACCGTCCTTGCCGCAGGTGCCGCGTGGGGCCTGCTGTTCGCCACTCTGGGAGAGTCGGAATCGGTCTCGGTGTCGTCCTTCGGCGATGAGGAGCGCACGACGACCATGTACCGCCTGCCCGACCTGGTCGGCCCCGGCCCGGCCCTGGCGATCGCCGCCATTCCCCTTCTCCTGACCCTGATTCCGCTCTTGGCGCGGGCTTACCGGCAGGCGCTCTCCCTGGTGTGCACCGTCGTGCTCGGAGCCCTCACCGTCCTCACCGGCTTCACGGTCGGGACGTTCGCTGTGCCTGCACTGGCCGCGGCAGTCATCGCTTGCATCGTGCCAGGTCGGGCTTCTCGGATCAGCAGCACCGAATCGGCGCCGCCGGTCGGAACCGGTATCACGGGGGCCGGCTGACAGCTCTCATTGCCATCCCAACGCGAGGAGGAAGTATGAAAATAGTCAGGCTGGCCGTACTCGGCGCAGCAATCACGCTCGCCGCGGGCCTGCTGGCCCCGGCCACCTCGGCCGCCGCCACCAGATCGTCGGCGCTCCCGGCCACCGTCAGCACCCGGACGGTCCACGTCGACGTCGACGGCGACAAGGTGTTGGACCGGGTCCGCATCGTCCACCTGGGTGGCACCTCCTTCGAGGTCCGGGTGCGGACGGCGACCGGCAAGACCGACACCGCCACGCTCACGTCGACGATCGTCCGCGACTGGGGCATCGAGCCCTGGTACGGGGCGGCGCGGCTGGACGGGGTCAAGGGCTACGAACTGATCCTGCTCCGCGGCGGCGGGGACGGGGTGCGACTCAAGGTGTTCACGTGGCGCTCGGGCCACCTGGTCGCCGAGAAGGCGCCGAAGCCGCGGCCCTCCGGCAGCTACGTCTGGTACACCACCAGCTTGGACTGGCTCCGGTACGGCTATCGGTTCAGCACCGTTCACGGCAGCCGTTACGTCGAGAACTTCACCTTGACCAAGCACGGCAGCCACTGGTCGGGCACGATCGTCCGCTCGGTGTGGAAGGCAGGCACCTGGACGAAACTCAGCACCCGGCACGTGAACCTGAGCAAGAGCCAGGCCAAGCCGTACTCCGGCATCAGCGGCGTGACGGTCATCGCCCGGCCCTGAGGCCCGATCCATCTTCGTTCCACCGATCCGGCGTCCGGTGGTCCTCGCGGCAGTGCGGCGAGGCCCGTCCGGACGCCGCTGTCGGCCCGCCGTTGGGCGATTTCTCAACGGTCAGACCATTTGTCTCACGCCTGTCCCGAAACCACCTGATTACGACAAGTTGTAGTAGCGGGTCTGACAGGATGGGCCCATGAGTCAGCGAACCATTGGTGTGACCGAGGTCGCCCTCCGCGACGCTCACCAGAGCCTGATGGCAACCCGTATGGCCCTCGAAGACATGGTCGAGGCCTGCGAGGACATCGACCAGGCCGGCTACTGGAGCGTCGAGTGCTGGGGCGGCGCCACCTACGATTCCTGTATCCGGTTCCTCAACGAGGATCCCTGGGAGCGTCTGCGGACGTTCCGCAAGTTGATGCCCAACTCCCGGCTGCAGATGCTGCTGCGCGGCCAGAACCTGCTCGGCTACCGCCACTACGAGGACGAGGTGGTCGAGCGGTTCGTCGACAAGTCGGCCGAGAACGGCATGGACGTCTTCCGCGTCTTCGACGCGCTGAACGATCCGCGCAACATGGCCCACGCGATGCAGGCCGTCAAGAAGACCGGCAAGCACGCCCAGGGCACGATCTGCTACACGATCTCTCCGCTGCACACCGTCGAGGGCTACGTGAAGCTCGCCGGCCAGCTGCTCGACATGGGCGCCGAGTCGCTCGCGCTGAAGGACATGGCTGCGCTGCTGCAGCCGCAGCCGGCCTACGACATCGTCCGCGGCATCAAGGAGACCTACGGCGAGGACGTGCAGATCAACGTCCACTGCCACGCCACCACCGGCGTCACCCTGGTGTCGCTGATGAAGGCCATCGAGGCCGGTGCGGACGTCGTCGACACCGCGATCAGCTCGATGTCGCTCGGCCCGGGCCACAACCCGACCGAGTCGCTGGTCGCCATGCTGGAGGGCACCGAGTACACCACCGACCTCGATCCCGAGCGACTGATCCGGATCCGCGACCACTTCGCCGCGGTACGCCCGAAGTACAAGGCGTTCGAGTCGGCCACCCTGGTGGACACCGACATCTTCTCCAGCCAGATCCCCGGCGGCATGCTCTCGAACATGGAGAGCCAGCTCAAGGCTCAGGGAGCCGGCGACCGGATCAAGGACGTGATGGCGGAGGTGCCGCTGGTCAAGGCGGACGCCGGCCATCCGCCGCTGGTGACCCCGTCCAGCCAGATCGTGGGCACTCAGGCCGTGTTCAACGTGCTGATGGGCAAGTACAAGGTCATGACCGGCGAGTTCGCCGACCTGATGCTCGGCTACTACGGCGAGTGCATCGGCGAGCGGAACCCGGAGGTGGTGGCGATCGCGCAGGCCCAGGCCAAGAAGGAGCCGATCACCGAGCGTCCGGCCGACCTGATCCCGCCCGAGTGGGACAAGCTGGTCGCCGACGCGTCCAAGCTCACGGGCTTCGACGGCACCGACGAGGACGTGCTCACCTACGCGATGTTCCCGGGTGTCGCTCCGGGGTTCTTCGGCACCCGCGACGAGGGCCCGAAGAACGTCGGCAAGACCGCCGAGGCAGTTGAAGGCCGAGGCTGACGCCGCCAGTGGCGCCGCCAATGCCGTCCGCGGTCCGATCAAGTACAAGGTCTCCCTCGGCGGACGCGAACACAGCGTCACCGTCGAGATGGCGTGAGGGTGAGGACTAGATGAGCAAGAAGCCAGTAACGATGAAGAAGCGGGTCGATGCCCTGCTCGAAGCGCGCCTGACGGCACGTCTCGGTGGCGGCGAGGCCCGGCTGCAGAAGCAGCGCGACGTCGGCAAGATGACCGCGCGCGAGCGGATCGACGCCCTGATCGACGCCGAGAGCTTCCAGGAGATCGGGCTGTTCCGCAAGAACCGCACCGTCACCTTCGGCATGGACACCGCGGACATGCCGGCCGACGGCGTCGTCACCGGCACCGCCACGGTGCTGGGCCGTCCGGTGCACATCGCCAGCCAGGACTTCACCGTCATGGGTGGTTCGGCCGGCGAGACGCACTCCAAGAAGGTCGTCGAGATGATGGAGGCGCGCGCTGGAGAACGGCACGCCCGTTCGTCTTCATCAACGATTCCGGCGGCGCCCGCGATCCAGGAGGGCATCGACTCGCTGTCCGGCTACGGCCAGGTGTTCTACGCCAACGTGCTGCTCTCGGGTGTGGTGCCGCAGATCTCGATCATCGCCGGTCCCTGCGCCGGTGGCGCGGCCTACTCCCCGGCGCTGACCGACTTCGTCATCCAGACCCGCAAGGCCCACATGTTCATCACCGGGCCGAACGTGATCAAGCAGGTCACCGGCGAGGAGGTGACGCCGACCGCCTCGGCGGCGCCGACACCCACATGGCGGTCTCCGGCGTCAACCACTTCGTGGCCGACGACGACGAGCAGGCCATCCTGATCGCCAAGAAGCTGCTCAGCTTCCTGCCGCAGAACAACACCGAGGACGCCCCGATGGTCGAGGGCGACTTCTACGTCGAGTACGACCCGCAGCCTGCACGACATCGTCCCGGTCGACGGCAAGCAGGGCTACGACGTCCGCGAGGTGATCGCGCAAGATCGTCGACAACGCCGACTTCCTCGAGGTGCAGGCCGGCTACGCGATGAACATCGTGGTCGGCTTCGCCCGCATCAACGGCCGCAGCGTCGGCATCGTGGCGAACCAGCCCGACGGCGATGGCCGGCGTGCTCGACATCAACTCCTCCGACAAGGGCAGCAAGTTCGTCCGGTTCTGCAACGCGTTCAACATCCCGATCGTCACCCTGGTCGACGTTCCCGGCTACATGCCCGGCGTCGCCCAGGAGCACGGCGGCATCATCCGCCACGGCGCGAAGATGCTGTACGCCTACTCGGCGGCCACCGTCCCGAAGATCACCGTGGTGCTGCGCAAGGCCTACGGCGGCGCCTACATCGCCATGGCCTGCAAGGACCTCGGCGCCGACAAGGTGTTCGCCTGGCCGACGGCCGAGATCGCCGTGATGGGTGCCGAGGGTGCGGCTTCGGTCGTCTTCCGCAAGGAGATCGACGCGGCCGACGACCCGGACGCCAAGCGGCGACGAGCTGGTCGAGGAGTACCGCAGCACGTTCTCCACGCCGTTCATGGCGGCCTCCCGTGGCCTGGTCGACGACATCATCGACCCGGGCGACACCCGTCGCAAGGTGGCCATGGCGCTGGAGTTGCTCGCGTCCAAGCGCGAGCTGCGGCCGGCCAAGAAGCACGGCCTCGGGCCGGTGTGACCGCGATGTCCACCGACGCTGAACTGCTGGAGCTCGTCAAGTCGCTGATGGAGCGGATCGACGGTCTCGAGATCAAGATCAAGCAGCTCGAACTGCAGACCCAGCAAGATGTGCCTGAGGAGACCCTGGTCGCCATCGCGGCGGCGGTGGCCGCCTACCTCGGACACCGGGCCAAGCGCCGTCAGCCGCATTTCACGACCGGACGCAACTGGACGTCGAACACTCGACGTTCCCAGCACGCCCACCACCCGCTGTACACGCGCTGATCGCGTGGGAGGAAACCAATGAAACTGAAAGTGACTGTCAACGGCATCGCCTACGACATCGAGGTCGACGTCGAGGAGCAGGAAGCTTCTCAGCTCGGCGCGATCGTGATCGGTGGCGGAGCCACGAGCACGGTGGCCGCCCCCACCACGGCGTCGGTGCAGGCCGCGTCAGCCAACGCCGTCGTCGCGCCGCTGGCCGGCTCGGTGGCCAGGGTGCTCGTCGAGGAGGGCCAGGAGATCGAGGCCGGCCAGGTGCTGCTGGTGCTCGAGGCCATGAAGATGGAGACCGAGATCACCGCGCCGAAGGCCGGCACCGTGGCTCGGATCCTGGTCGAGAAGGGCGACCGCGGTCCAGGCGGGCGAAGGGCTCATCGAGCTCGACTGACCTGACGCACGATGTCGGCCGGCCCGTCCCTTCGGGGGCGGGCCGGCTGTTGCATCCGGATCTTCCGCCTCGCCGCAGCCGATGGAATACTCGCTGGATGAAGGCTTCGCTCGCATGGACGTCGACTCGCCGTGGGTGAACGTGTGACGCACAAGAGCACTCGAGAAGTGAGCCAGGTTAAGGGGTGCCTGTACATCAAGCGCCTCTCGACGGTCGAACCCGAGGTGCTGGCGGAACTGATCGGGCGGGCCTGGCAGGCCAACCACCGACCCGTTTGATCCGTTCCCGCCATCGAGAACCAGCTCTCGGGCGCCGGCTGCGACGCCACGAGCGGGCGCGGCGACGAGGTCAGGCGTAGGTGCCGCGGAAGACCTTGTGCTGGGCAGGCTGGGCGACGGGACGGATCGTCAGCCGGTCGATGTTCACGTGCCGCGGACGCGTCGCCATCCAGGTGATCGCCTCGGCCACATCCTCTGCGGTGAGGGGATCCGGAACGCCGGCGTACACCGCGTCCGCTTTGGTCTGGTCGCCGCCGTAGCGGGTCAGCGAGAACTCCTGGGTCGCCACCATGCCGGGGCAGATCTCGGTGATTCGCACCGGCTGGTCGAAGAACTCCAGCCGGAGCGTTCCGGCGATCATCCGCTCCGCCGCCTTGGCGCCGCAGTAGCCAGCACCGCCCTCGTAGGGCCCGTCCGCGGCCACCGAGGTGACGAACACGATGGCGCCCCGCGCGGTCACGACCGCCGGCAACAAGGCCCGGGTGACCTTCTCGGTGCCGATCACGTTGACCGCGTACATCCGCTGCCAGGCGTCCACGTCCGCGTGGGCCACCGGCTCCTGGCCGAAGGCCCCGCCGGCGTTGTTCACCAGCACCTCCACCGCGGGCCCGGCAACGGCTGCCAGCCTCTCGATGTCCACGTCCGATGTGACGTCGCAGGCGATCGCCCGGCCACCGATCTCCGCGGCCAACGCCTCGATCCGGTCGACCCGCCGCGCCGCACAGATCACCTCGAAACCCTCGGCGGCCAGCATCCGTGCGGTGGCGGCGCCGATCCCGCTACTGGCTCCCGTGACGACTGCGATTCCACGATCACTCATACCGGTGATTCTGCCAGGCTTCGCCCGGTTCGATCCGTGCTCCCGGATCCGGAGTTGGACGATCCCCGGCCGCCTCGGGCCGATAGGCTTTCGGGCATGACTGCAACGCTGATCCTGCTCCGCCATGGTGAGAGCGAATGGAACGCCAAGAACCTGTTCACCGGGTGGGTGGACGTCGACATCAACGAAAAGGGCGTCGGCGAGGCCGTGCGCGGCGCTGAGCTGCTGAAGGGCGAGGGCTTGCTGCCCGACGTCGTGCACACGTCCGTGCTGCGGCGCGCGATCCACACCGCCAACCTGGCGCTGGACGGCTGTGACCGGCACTGGATCCCGGTGCGTCGCTCGTGGCGACTGAACGAGCGTCACTACGGCAATCTGCAGGGCAAGAACAAGGCCGAGACGCTTCAGGCCTACGGCGAGGAGAAGTTCATGCTCTGGCGCCGGTCCTACGACACCCCGCCGCCGCCCCTGGAGCCGGACAACACCTACACCCAGGTCGACGATGCGCGTTACGCGTTCCTGCCCCCGGAGGCCCGGCCTCACACTGAGTGCCTCAAGGACGTCGTCGTGCGGATGCTGCCGTACTGGTACGACTCGATCGTTCCCGATCTTCGGGACCAGAAGGTCACCATCGTCGTCGCGCACGGCAACTCGCTGCGCGCCCTGGTGAAGCATCTGGACGGGATCAGCGACGCAGCCATCGCTGGCCTGAACATCCCCACGGGCATCCCGCTGCTCTACGAACTGGACGAGGACCTGCGTCCGATCACCCCGGGGGGGCGCTACCTCGATCCGGACGCGGCCGCGGCCGCCATCGAGGCGGTCAAGAACCAGGGCAAGAAGAAGTAGCCACCACCCTGGCCGAGAGCCTTCTCGACCCACTTTGAGTGGGCACTTCCCCTCGCGACAACGCCGGGGGAGTGTCCACTCTCACCTCAGGCGACCGGCCAGTTCTCCCCCTCGGGCAGCAGGCCGGTGATGACGTAGATGACCCGGGCGGCCATGATCACCGCGTGATCGGCGATCCGCTCGTAGTAGCGGCCCAGCAGAGCGACGTCCACGGCTGCTTCGACCGAATAGGGCCAGTCCTTGCTGAGCATCACCCGGAACTGGCTCTTGCGCAGCTCGTCCATCTCCTCGTCGCTCTCGGCCAGCTTGCCGGCGTCGTGAGCGTTGCGCTCGCGCAGCGATCGTCCCGCGGTGCTGACCATGTCCTCCGCCACGCGCGCCATCAGCGTGAAGTTCGGCACCAGACCCTCGGGCACGGCCTTCTCCGGGTACCGCAGCCGGGCGATCTTGGCGATGTGCGCCGCGAGGTCCCCCATCCGGGCCAGGTCGGCGAACATCCGCATCGCCGCCACGACCGTCCGCAGCTCGCCGGCCACCGGCGCCTGCCGCGCCAGCAGCGAGAAGCACCGTGTCTCCAGCTCATCGTGCAGCTTGTCGATGCTGGCGTCATCGCTGATCACCTGCTCGGCGGTGGCGAGATCGGCTTCCAGCAGAGCCTTCGTCGCTTGGCGCACAGCGATCTGCACCGCTTCGCTCATCCCGACCAGGTCGGTGACCACACTGGAAAGGCTCTCGTGGTAGTTATCGCGCATGCTGCTTCTTTCGTGTTTTGCGTGGCGTCGCCCGTCCGGCCGACGCAAGTGTCCCGCGGAAAGGCTAGGCACGCAGCCGTCCCGCCGCCCGGCCGCCCGGCGAACACCAGGTGAACACGCCGTGAATCTTCCTCCCGACGTGCGCTGCGGCGGCCGTCTCGGGTCGTTCGCACCGGTGCGGGGGTGTCTAGACTCCCGATCATGACGCCCATCGCCTCGGCTTTGCTGGGCCTGGTCCTGGGTGCTGGGCTAGGTGCCCTGGCGGTGTGGTGGGGGGTACGTCGGGACGCCGCGCGCACCGCGGCACAAGTGATCGCCCGGTCCCAGCTCAACGAGATCCTCGCCCCGCTGCGGGCGGCGGTGGCGGTGGTCACCGATACCGACGCCGTGCTGGCCGCGTCCAGCTTCGCGAAGGCTTGCGGTCTGGTCCGGGGCTCGACTCTCGGACCTCCCGACGTCCTCGACCTCGTGACGCTGAGCCGACAAACCGGACGCCCGGTCGACCACGATCACGACCTCCGGCTCGCGCCCGGTCCGTCGAGCCCGGCGGTTCAGCTGGCGATCAAGGTGGTACCGCTCAGCAACGGCGCCGTGCTCGTCCTGGGGGAGGACCACTCGGCCGACCTGCGGTTCCTGGAGACCCGGCGCGACTTCGTCGCCAACATCACCCACGAGCTGAAGACGCCGATCGGGGCGATCACCCTGCTGGCCGAGGCCGCGGATTCGGCCGCGGAAGACCCGGACGCCGTCCGTCATTTCCTGGGCAAGCTCAGCACCGAGACCGGACGCCTGAACGAACTCGTCTCCCAGATCATCGCCCTGTCCCGTCTGCAGGCGGCCGACCCCATGCTGGCAGCCCACGAGGTCGTCCTCGCCGATGTGGTGGAGGCCGCCGTCGCTCGCTGCCACGCGATCGCGGAGTCGGGCGGCATCAGCCTGTCCACCGCCGCCGAGCCCGGTCTGCGGGTGGTGGGCGACGCCGAGCAGCTGGAGACTGCGGTGACCAATCTGGTGCAGAACGCCGTGGCCTACTCCGAGCCCGGTGCTCGCGTCGCGGTGACCACCCGCGCCGCGGGACCGAAGGTGGAGATCCGGGTGTCGGACAACGGCATCGGGATCAGCGAAGCCGACCAGCGCCGGATCTTCGAACGCTTCTACCGGGTGGACGCAGACCGCAGTCGCGCGAGCGGCGGCACCGGATTGGGGTTGTCCATCGTCAAGCACGTCGCGCAAGCTCACGGTGGCGAGGTGACCCTGTGGAGCAGGCTCGGCCAGGGGTCCACGTTCACGCTCACGCTGCCCGCCAGCCAGGAAGGTGCCACATCGTGACGAGGGTCCTGATCATCGAGGATGAAGCCACCTACCGCGAGACGCTGGGTTACCTGCTGCGCAAGGAGGGCTTCGACGTGGTCGAGGCGGCGGACGGCGCCGCGGGACTGACGGCGTTCGACCGCCAGGGCGCCGACATCGTCCTGCTCGACCTGATGATGCCCGGCCTGTCGGGCACGGAGGTGTGCCGGCAGTTGCGGGCGCGCGGGAGCGTCCCGATCATCATGGTGACCGCGCGGGACACCGAGATCGACAAGGTCGTGGGTCTGGAACTCGGCGCCGACGACTACGTGACCAAGCCGTTCAGCCACCGCGAGCTGGTCGCCCGGATCCGGGCGGTCCTGCGCCGCGGTCAGGACGTCGAACTGATGTCGGAGGTGGTGGAGGCGGGTGGCGTGCGGATGGATGTGGAACGCCACGAGACCACCGTGTCGGGCCGGCCGGTGCAGTTGGCACTGAAGGAGTTCGAGCTGCTCGAATTGCTGCTGCGCAACTCGGGGCGAGTGCTCACCCGCGGCCAGTTGATCGACCGGGTCTGGGGGTCCGACTACGTGGGCGACACCAAGACCCTGGACGTGCACGTGAAGCGGCTGCGGGCCAAGCTGGAGGCGGACCCGGCCAACCCGGTGCTGTTGGTCACCGTCCGTGGGCTGGGCTACAAGTTCAACTCCTGACCCGTCTCGCGAGGACGACCGGGACGGCTGAGCCGCCCCGAGGTTGTTAGGGTTACCCGTTGTGACCGACATCACCGTCTTCTCTGGCCACGCACACCGTGAGTTCGCCGAGGAGATGTGCAGCATTCTCGGGGTCGAGTTGGCGGCGTCCCGGCTGTCCCGGTTCTCCAACGACTGCCTGCAGGTACAACTGCGCGCCAACTGCCGGCAACGGGACGTCTACATCGTGCAGCCGCTGGTTCCGCCCACCCAGGAGAACCTGATGGAACTCCTGATGATGGTGGATGCCGCTCGGGGCGCCTCAGCGGCCCACGTCACCGTGGTCATGCCGCACTACGCCTACGCGCGTTCGGACAAGAAGGATGCTCCGCGAATCAGCATCGGCGGCCGGCTGGTGGCCGATCTGATCGCCACCGCGGGGGCCAACCGGGTCCTGACGATGGCGTTGCACGCGGAGCAGGTGCACGGATTCTTCAGCATGCCGGTCGACCACCTCACCGCGCTGCCCGTGCTGGCCCGGCACTTCCGCAGCCGTGACCTGTCCAACACGGTCGTGGTGTCGCCCGACTTCGGCAACGCCAAGTCGGCCAACCAGTTCGCCCGCATGCTGGGCGTGGGAATGGCTGCGGGCTCCAAGCGGCGCCAGGCCGATGACCGGGTGGTCATCGACGCCATCGTCGGCAAGGTGGGCGGCAAGGACGTGATCATCCTCGACGACGAGATCGCCACCGCAGGTTCCGTGGTGGAGCTCATCGAGACCGTCCGGCGGTACCGGGTGAACTCCATCTCGGTCGCCTGCACCCACGGCTTGTTCACGGGGAACGCGCTGGAGCGGCTGAACAATCAGCGCGATATCACCGAGATCGTGACCACCAACACCGTGCCTGCACCCACCGGCCTGAACCGGCTGACCGTCACCTCCGTGGCCCCGCTGTTCGCCGAGGCCGTCCGCAGGATCAACTGCGGCGAGAGCGTCTCAGGTCTGTTCTCCGACGAGGACACCTACGGCGAGTAGCGGCTCCGCGGAACGCCGAATCGGTGAGCCGATGGCCGGCTTCGCCGCCCCGCGGTCGTGCGACGGCGCTCCCGCCGGGCCCGATCGCAGGCCCGGCGTCGGAAAAACCCAACCGAAACCAGACTCAACGGGCCCCCTTCTCTTGACATTCACAGGCAAAACCAGATAAAACAAGGGGTATCAACATCGGTTTCGCTGAGGAGGTCGGGGAATGTATGCGGAAGAACGGCACCGCACCATCGTCAATCTCGCTCTGCGCAACGACCGGGTCTCGGTCTCGGACCTTGCCACCCGCTTCGACGTGACCACCGAAACCATCCGCCGGGACCTGGACGCCCTCGACAAGCGAGGCATCCTGCGCCGCGTCCACGGTGGCGCCGTCGTGGCCGAGAACCTGGCCCTGGTGGAGACCGCACTCACCGAGCGCGAACCGACCTTCGTGGTCCAGAAGACGAAGATCGCCCAGGCCGCTTGCGAGTATCTTCCGCGGACCGGCTCCACCGTCCTGTTCGACTCGGGCACCTCCGTCGCCCGGCTCGCAGCGGTCGTCCCTGCCGGCCGATTGAGCACCGTGGTGACCAACTCCGTGCCGGTTGCCGCCCAGTTGGCTCTCGCCAACGGCGGACCCACCCAGGTACACCTGCTGGGTGGGCGCGTGCGCGGCATCACCCAGGCCACCGTCGGCAGCGAAACCGTCGGCGCTCTCGCACGGCTCCGCTGCGACGTCGCCTTCCTCGGCACCAACGGGGTCTCGGTGCGGCACGGTTTCTCCACCCCCGACCCCGACGAGGCCGCAGTCAAAGAGGCCATGGTGGCCTCGGCCCGTCGGGTGATCGTGCTTGCTGACAGTTCCAAGATCGGGGTAGAACTCCTGGTCACCTTCGCACCCACCAACGCCGTCGACGTGCTGATCACGGACGACGGCATCTCCGCCCACGATCGTGCTGAGCTGATCAGCACCGGAATGGAAGTCGTGATCGCATGATCGTCACCCTCACCGCGAACCCCTCTCTGGACCGCACCGCCACGCTCGACCGTCCGCTCACTCGGGGTGAGGTGCACCGAGTGGGCTCGGTCACTGTCGAGCCCGGCGGCAAAGGCATCAACGTTGCCAGGGTGGCCCACTACGCCGGTCATCCGGTGCGGGCGGTCCTGCCCGCGCGATTGGGCGACCCCATGTTGCAGGGTCTGGACGAACTCAGGGTGCCTTATCGCAGCATCCCGCTGGAGGAGTCGGTTCGCACCAACCTCACCCTCACCGAGCCGGATGGAACGACCACCAAGATCAACGAGCCGGGCCCGAGCCTCGACGCCGGCGCGGTGGAGCGCCTCGCCCACCTGCTGGTGCTCGAGTCCGAACGTGCCGACTGGGTCGTGCTGTCCGGCTCGGTCCCGCCCGGCGTCCCGGATGTCTGGTACGCGGACCTCGTCCGCGCCCTGCGCCCGTGGGGCTGCCGGATCGCCGTCGACACCTCCGACGCCCCGCTGCTGGCGCTGGCCGAGCAGTTCCCCGAGGCGGCACCCGACCTGCTCAAGCCGAACTCCGAGGAGTTGGCGCAGCTGACCGGTGCCGATCCTGAAGCGCTCGAAGCGGCCGCCGCCGCCGGTGATCCCAGCGCGTGCGTGGCAGCGGCCCGCACTCTGGTGTCTCGGGGGGTCGGCGCGGTGATGGCCACTCTCGGCGGGGCCGGAGCTGTGCTGGTCACGCCCACCGGAGCCTGGCACGCCAGCCCGCCCCCCATCACCGTCCGCAGCACCGTCGGGGCCGGGGATTCCTCCGTCGCCGGCTACGTGCTGGCCGACACCCGTGGCCTGTCCGCACCCGACCGGCTCCGGCTGGCCGTGGCCTACGGATCGGCAGCAGCAGCGCTGGCCGGCACCGCGCTGCCGCATCCAGAACAACTCAACACCGCAGCCGTCATCGTCACCGACCTCTCCTGATCCCGACCACCACAGAAAAGGAACTCCTTTGTCCGAACCGCTGATCACAGCTGATCTGGTCCTGCTGGACGCAGACCTGGGCGCCACCAAGACCGAGGTCATCCGCAACCTCGCTGCCCTCGTGGGCAAGACCGGACGGGCTGACACCGCCGGGCTTGCGTCCGACGCCCTCGCTCGAGAGGAAAAGGCCGTCACCGGCCTCGGCGGGGGAATCGCGATCCCGCACTGCCGCTCGGCGGCGGTGAACACCAACACCCTGGCATTCGCCCGTCTGAGCCCCAAGGTCGATTTCGGCGCGGCGGACGGCCCTGCCGACATCTGCTTCATGATCGCGGCGTCGGAGGGCTCCGACGACGCGCACCTGACGCTGCTCGCCATGCTGGCCCGCTCCCTGATGCGCTCGGAATTCCTGGAGGGTCTGCGCAGCGCCACCACCCCTGAGCAGATCGTCGCCCTGGTGGACAAGGCCACCGCACCGGACGAACCGGCCGCAGCGCCCGCCGCGGCCGCTGCAGCCCCGGCTGCGGCCACCGTCGCTGCGCCGGCCAAGGAGCAGAAGCTGATCGTGGCGGTGACCTCCTGCCCGACCGGGATCGCCCACACGTTCATGGCTGCCGACGGTCTCGAACAAGCCGGCAGGGCGGCCGGGATCGAACTGGTCGTCGAGCCGCAGGGCTCGGGGAAGATCGACTGGCTCGACCCGACGCTGATCTCGCGGGCGGACGCGGCGATCTTCGCCGCCGACGTCCCCGTCCGCGATCGGGAGCGTTTCGCCGGCCTCCCCGTGATCGAATCCAGCGTGAAGCGGGCCATCAACGAACCGGGCAAGCTGATCGCGGAGGCCTTGGTGGCCGCCGACAGCCCGACCGCCCGCAAGGTGTCCGGCACGGCCTCCGCAGGCACCGCGGCCGCCGGCGGCGGTTCGCAGCTGAGCGTCGGCAAGCGGGTGCAGCAGGCCTTGATGACCGGCGTCTCCTACATGATCCCGTTCGTCGCCGCAGGCGGTCTGCTGATCGCGCTCGGATTCCTGTTCGGCGGCTACGACATCGCTCTCGCACCGAAGGATTGCTCGGCTCTCACCTGGGTGGACGCGGCGACCTGCGGCGAGGCGTCCTCGATGGCATCCCTGGTGCTCGCCACCAACTCCCTGACCAGCATGCCGGCGGGCTTCGCGCTCTACCTCGGCGCCATGTTGTTCACCATCGGCGGAGCAGCCTTCGGCTTCCTGATCCCCGCACTGTCGGGCTACATCGCGTACGCGCTCGCCGGGCGTCCCGGCATCGCTCCCGGATTCGTCGGCGGCGCGATATCGGTGACCATCGGGGCCGGCTTCCTGGGCGGCTTGGTGACCGGTCTTCTCGCCGGTGTCATCGCACTGTGGATCTCCAGCTACAAGGCGCCACGCTGGCTCGCCGGCCTGATGCCGGTGGTGATCATCCCGTTGGTGGCCACCCTGATCACCGGCGGTGCGATGTACCTGCTGCTCGGCAGGCCGATCGCGGCCCTCACCGCGTCCATGCAGGCAGGCCTGGAAGGCATGTCCGGAGGCTCCGCCATTCTGCTCGGCGTCGTGCTCGGTCTGATGATGTGCTTCGACCTGGGTGGCCCGGTGAACAAGGCGGCCTACCTGTTCGCCACCGCCGGACTGTCGGCCGGCACCGCAGCCAACTTCCAGGTGATGGCCGCCGTCATGGCCGCAGGCATGGTGCCGCCGTTGGCGATGGCGCTGGCCACGGTGGTGCGCAAGAAGCTGTTCACCGAGGTCGAGCGAGAGAACGGCACGGCGGCCTGGCTGCTGGGCGCCTCCTTCATCTCCGAGGGCGCAATCCCGTTCGCCGCGGCTGACCCGCTGCGCGTGATTCCGTCCATGATGGCGGGCGGTGCCGTGACCGGCGCGATCAGCATGGCGATGAGCGTCGGGCTGCGGGCACCGCACGGCGGAGTCTTCGTCCTGTTCGCCTTCCAGCCCTTGCCGGCGGCCATCTTCGGCTTCCTGATCAGCCTGATTGCCGGCGTGGCCGTCGCTGCGTCCCTGGTGGTGCTGCTCAAGACCACCTGGCCGGCCAAGCAGGTCGAAGCCGTGTCCTGACCCTCACCGATCCGCAGGGCCCGCCGGGAAGCCGGCGGGCCCTGCGGCTTTGTCAGCACGTTTGGCTGGCAAGGCGTGATTCCTCGGTTCACCCCACAGCACAGGGACAAGGCAGCTGGCAATTCGGCACTGTTGCCCTAATCAGCCTCTGGCTAGGAGAGACGTATCGAAACTCCGTGAAAGCGTGCTAGACTGGCAAGTCGGGAAAGGTGGTCAAAGCTGATATGACGTTCACAATCGGTGAAACAGTGGTTTACCCCAATCATGGCGCGGCAGTCATCGAAGCCCTGGAAACCCGGACGATCAAAGGCGAGGAAAAGCTCTACCTGGTATTACGCATCGTGGGTCAGAACGACCTGGTGGTGCGGGTGCCGGCCTGCAACCTTGATCTGGTCGGGGTCCGTGACGTGGTCGACGCCGACGGTTTGGAGCGGGTGTTCACCGTCCTGCGGGCACCGCACGCCGAGGAGCCGACCAACTGGTCCCGGCGTTACAAGGCCAACCTCGAGAAGCTCCACTCAGGAAACGTGCTGAAGGTGGCGGAAGTGGTTCGCGACCTCTGGCGGCGTGAGCGGGAGCGTGGGCTGTCTGCCGGCGAGAAGCGGATGCTCGCGAAGGCTCGCCAGATTCTGGTGTCCGAGCTTGCTCTGGCCGAGAAGGTCGCCGAAGATCGCGCCGAGGTGCTCCTCGACGAGGTGCTCGCTTCCTGAGCCCGCCGGTCGATAGCGTTCTCGTCATGCAACCGGTCGTCGCCATCGTGGTGGCGGCCGGTTCTGGTGTGCGGCTCGGTGGCGGCACCCCCAAGGCGTTGCGCCTGTTGGGCGGTCATCCGCTGGTCTGGCACAGCCTGAGGGCGCTCGCCGACGGTGGGGTCAAAGGTGCGGCGGTGGTGGTTGCCGACGGGCTGGAGTCCGAGTTCCGCCGGCACCTTGCCGACGTACCCATCCCCGTCACGTACGTGCTCGGCGGGGCCGAACGCCAGGACTCGGTGCTCGCCGGCCTCGAGGCCATCGCATCCGGTGCGTGGGCGTCACGGTTCGTGCTCGTCCACGACGCGGCCCGCGCTGGAGTTCCGCCTGAGGTGGTGGCCCGCGTGATCGCCGCCCTCGAGGCGGGGGCGGTGGGCTGCGTCCCGGTGGTACCGGTGGTCGACACCATCCGCCGGGTGAGCGAGGACGGTTCGACGCTGGTCGATCGGCGCCCGTTGCGCGCCGTCCAGACTCCGCAGGGCTTCGATCGGGAGCTGTTGCACCGAGCTCACAAAGAGGTGCGGGCGCGAGGGCTGTCGGTGACCGATGATGCGGCGGCGATCGAGGTACTGGGTGAGCGGGTGAGCCTGGTGGAGGGTTCCCCGGAGGCCTTCAAAGTCACCGAACCACTCGACCTCGCGTTCGCGGAGGCAGTTCTGAAAGGGCGGAGATGAACCTGCGGGTCGGCCTGGGCACGGACGTGCATGCGTTCGCCGCCGGCGTCCCCCTCTGGTTGGCGGGGTTGGAATTCCCCGGCGAACCGGCGGGTCTGGCCGGCCATTCGGACGGAGACGCAGCGGCCCACGCCGCCTGCGACGCTCTGCTGTCGGCCGCCGGATTGGGGGACCTGGGCAGCAACTTCGGCACCAGCGACCCCGAATGGGCCGGCGCGGCCGGGGTCACGTTCCTCGCCGCGACGGCGCAACGGGTGCGAAACGCCGGCTACGACGTGGTGAACGTGGCCATCCAGGTGATCGGGAACCGTCCTCGGTTGGCGAGCCGGCGCGCGGAGGCGGAGGCAGCGCTCTCCGCGGCGGTGGGCGCCCCGGTCAGCGTGTCGGGGACCACCACCGACGGCCTGGGCCTGACCGGGCGCGGAGAAGGCGTCGCCGCCATCGCCACCGCCCTGCTGAGTGCTCGCGCATAAGGGACCGCACCATCGTCCACCCGAGCGCTCGGCGGTGCTCGCCTGGAGGGGGTGGCAGGTCAGCGGACCTTGCTGGCCGCCACGGTGTAGGTGTTGCACGACCCCAGTCCGGTGTTCTCCTGGCCGGTGGTGAACCACGCCTTCCGGGAGCGGCCCAAGCCGTGATCGCCTTCGTAGTTGGCGCGGCCGCTGAGGACGTCGTCGCCGAGGTTGTACATGACGTCGCGGAGGTTGGTCAGCTCGGAGTTCGACACCCCGGAGGCTTGGGCCACCGACGTGGTGAACATCCCCGAGAAGCAGTCGGCCTGAACCTCGAGCCGACGCGAGAACACGCGGGCGTCCGCCTTGCTCGACTTCTGTTCCCACGCCATCGACGAGATCAGGATCCCCGTCCGCGCCTGGATCGTGTGGCCGAACTCGTGCGCGAGGATGCTCTCCACCACGAACCGGGCCCGCTGCTGGTCCTCGGGGAAGATTCGATACAACGGTTTGGCGTAGTAGATGCGCTGATCCGCGGCGCAATACACCGCGTTCACCTCGTCGAGTGACCCGCAGCCGGTCGTGATCGGCGCGGTATAGACGGTGACCGGCGGTCGGGGCAGTTCGAATCCGGCGGACTCCAACGGCGGGGCCCACACCAGCCACAGGCAGGCGGTGAGGTCGTTGAGATGAGTGGTGAGGGCGGCGGTGGACGCGGTGGTCACGTCGATGTCGGGCACCGAGCAGTCGGTGGGCGCGGTGACCGAGCGCTGATAGGCCGCATTCTGCGTGAGCCACGTGGTGGCCTCGCCATAGGTTTCGGGCTGAGGCACCGTCGGCGGGCTGTAGTCGGGCTGGGGCACCGCGCGGGCGGGCACGGTGGAAGCGCTGGTGGAGCCGGTGGTCGGCGTCGTGGTCGGGTTGGTGCCGTCGGCCACGTCCGGGCTGCCGCCGAGGTAACGGGTCAGCGCCACAGCGAAGAGGCCGATCGCGATCACCAGAGCGAGCCCGAGCAGGACGGCTCCGAAGCGGCTCCTCCTCGGGCCACCGGGAGCACCCCCACGCGGCACCGGCTGGAAGGTGCCCGGGGGGCCGTAGGCGGGCTGGCCGAACTGCGCCTGCGCACTCCAACCGACGCCGCCGGGCTGCCCCGCCGCGGCGTAGTGCCCGGTCGGGGCCTGCGTCGGGTAGGCCTGACCCTGCGGGTATTGACCCTGCGGGTACTGGCCCTGCGGGTAGGCCTGGCCCTGCGGGTAGGCCTGGCCCTGCGGGTAGGCCTGACCCTGCGGGTAGGGACCCTGCGGGTAGGGACCCTGCGGGTAGGGACCCTGCGGGTAGGGACCCACTGGCGCACCCCATGCCTGGGCCGGATGGTTCCAGGCCGCTTGACCGCCCTGTCCGGGTCTGGGCGGATTCCCCCACTGCTGCGTCACACGTCCAGCCTAATCGCTGGCACGCACGCCCCGGCAGGCCCCCGTCCGTCAGGTCAACCCTCCACTGGGTGCGAGGCGGTGCTGAGTTCGGGGGCGGCGCGGAATCCCGCACGGTCGGACGTGCGCACTAGTCTGTTGCCAACGTGACCGGGTCGCCGACCTACAGGAGTGGGACATGAGGAGAATGCACGCTTACGTCCGGTTCGTGGCCATCCTGCTCGGCGCGTGCGCGCTCCTCACCGTGCTGGCCCCGGCCGCTCGCGCCGCCGATCAGGTCAAGACCTACTCGGTCGCCGCCAGCATCAACGCCGACGGATCGCTCGCGGTGAAGGCCACGATCACCTTCGACGGCGCGTCACCGGCAAGTGTGAACCAGGTGTTCGACACGGTCACCAGGACGGCCGAGGATCTGGAGTATCGCTTCGTGGTCTCCGACATCGTCGCGTTGAGCGGCGGGACCAACCTCAACGCCGTGGTGACGTCCACTACAACCAGCACGACCGTGACCATCCCGACGGCCAACCTGACCGATCCGGTCGAACTGAGCTACCTGGTTAAAGGCGCGGCGCTGGCGGGGCCTCAAGGTGAGACCATCGTGAGTTGGCCGCTGCTGCAGGGCCTCAGTCTCCCCGTGGCCACCTTCGACGCGACGGTAGGCGTACCGGCATTGTTCAGCATGGTCGACTGCGCGGCCGGTGTCGTCGGCTCGCCCGGCACGTGCGCCTACTACGGCGGCGGCACCCACGACGCGCCCACCCCGTTCTTCCACGACGAGAACCGCGCTGCCGGCGAGGTCGTGATCGCGATCGTCCGCTTCCCCGAGGGCGCTGTGGCCGTCAACCAGGACGTTCGTGAGGTATGGACGCTCGACCGGGCCTTCTCCGCCGACCCGCTGCCACTGGCCATCGCTCTTGGCCTGCTGGTGCTCGGAGGCCTCGGGTTGTGGGCAGCTCATCGGCGGATCGGGCGAGACATCGCGGGCGCGGCGACGCCGACGCTGGTGGCTGAGTTCCGACCGGTGGGTGCCGGCCAGAGCGAGTTCCGGGTGCTGGACGGAATCCGTCCCGGTGAGGTGGGCACGCTCGTCGACGAACGCGTCGACCCGGTCGATGTCACCGCCACCTTGCTGGACCTCGCCGTCCGTGGGCACCTGCGGATCAACGAACTGCCGCGTGAATCGCCCCACGCTGCCACCGAATGGACTTTCGTCCGCCGGACGAGCAACGACAGACTGCTCGAGTACGAACGCACCCTGCTCGACGCCGTCGCCCCGATCCAGGGGGAGCCGGTGCAGGTCACCCACCTCGCCGGGAGTGTCGGTGCTGTCATCGGCGACGTGCAGTCACAGCTCTACGACGAGGTGGTCGCGCGGGGATGGTTCTCCAGCCGTCCGGACGCCACCCGCAACCGATGGGCGATGATCGGGTGGATCGGGCTGGCCGCAGCGGTGGTGCTGCTGATTCTGCTCGCAGCGTTCACCAGGTTCGGGCTCACCGGACTCGCCCTGATCGTCCTCGCCCTCGGCGTGCTGTTCGTGGCGCAGGAGATGCCGGCCCGAACGGCTGCCGGAACCGGAATCCTGCAAGGCCTCGACATCCTGCGCGGCAGTCTGCTGACCCATCCGGTCGAGACGGTACCCACGGCGGGATACACCCAGCTGTCGGCGATCCTGCCCTACTCGGTGGTCCTGGGAGGCAAGGAGCGGTGGCTGTCGGCGGTGGCCGCGTCCGATGACGATGAGGTCGCCGACTCCGCCGACCTGGACTGGTACCACGGCCCGGACGACTGGCAACTCGCCGACCTGCCCGCTTCGCTGGCCAACTTCATCACGACCGTGCAGGGCACGCTGTTCAGTCGCTGAGGCCGGCTCGGGTCCGAGCCGGGTACCTGCGCGGTCCTGGCGCGTTCTGCCCCGCAAGGCCTCCCGAGCTGGGTGACCCGAAAGACGCCGAGCCCCACCGTTCCCGTCCAACCCCTGTACCCCGGTACAGGGGTTGGACCCGAACAGTGGGGTTCGGCGTCCTTGACGAGACGGTGGCCGGGGCTGAGCCGGAGTCGGGTCGTCGGGTGCCCGCGTCCGGCCTCAGAGTTCCAGACCCGGGTAGAGCGGGTTGGCGTCCAGCAGCTCGGCCGCGGCGGACCTGACCCTGTCCGCGACCCCGTCCGCGAGGGTGTACTTGGCCTTGCCCGGAACGCCGGCGGCGGTGGTCGCTGCCGTCGTGTTGCGCAGGACATCGGTGATCAACTCGGCCACCTTGTCGAACTCGTCCGCGCCGAATCCCCGCGAGGTCAGGGCCGGCGTCCCGATCCGGATGCCGGTCGTGTACCAAGCGCCGTTGGGGTCGTTAGGCACTGAGTTGCGGTTGGTCACGATGCCCGAGTCGAGCAGAGCGGACTCAGCCTGGCGGCCGGTCAACCCGAAGGAACCCACATCGAGCAGCACGATGTGATTGTCGGTGCCGCCCGTGACTAGGGTGACGCCCCGCTTGAGGAGCCCTTCGGCCAGGGTCTTGGCATTGTCGGCAACGGCTTGGGCATAAGTCTGGAAGGACGGCTGGCGAGCCTCGGCGAGCGCTACGGCCTTGGCCGCCATCACATGGCCCAACGGGCCGCCCAACACCATCGGACAGCCGCGATCGACACTGGGCGCGTACTCCTTGGTCGCCAGCACCAGGCCACCGCGCGGCCCGCGCAGCGACTTGTGAGTGGTGGTGGCGACCACGTCCGCGTAGGGAATGGGATCCTCTTCGCCGGTGAACACCTTGCCCGCCACGAGTCCGGCAAAGTGCGCCATGTCGACGAAGAGGGTGGCACCCACGGCGTCGGCGATCTCGCGCATCTTGGCGAAATTCACCCGCCGCGGGTAGGCGGAGTACCCGGCGACGATGATCAGGGGCTGGAACTCCTTCGCGTCCGCCAGCAACGTGGCGTAGTCGATCAGCCCGCTCTCCGGGTCGGTGCCGTAGGAGTGCTGGCGGAACATCTTGCCCGAGATGTTGTGGCGGAAGCCGTGGGTGAGATGGCCGCCGGCGTCCAGGCTCATGCCCATCACCCGCTGGGTGTTGAAGGTCGCCCGGAGTGCCTCCCAGTCCAGCTCGGTGAGGTCGTTGACCGTCTTGGCGTCCAGCCGCCGCAGCGTGGGGCTCTCGATTCGGTGGGACAGGATCGACCAGTACGCGACGAGGTTGGCATCGATCCCCGAGTGCGGCTGGGCATAGGCGTACTCGGCGCCGAACAGTTCCCGGGCATGCTCGGCGGCCACTGATTCGACGGTGTCGATGTTGGCGCAGCCCGCGTAGAAGCGGTGCCCGATCGTCCCCTCCGCGTACTTGTCCGACAGCCACGTTCCCATCGTCATCAGCACGGGAAGGGAGGCGTAATTCTCGCTGGCGATCAGTTTCAGCGACGCGCGCTGGTCGGCGAGTTCGGCTCGTGTGGCCGCGGCGATCCGCGGCTCGACCTGCTCGATCACGCCGAGGGCCTGGGTGTAGATGGACGTCGCGGTGGTGGCGAGATCGGACACGGGCACTCCTGAGTGGACAACACTGGAGAGCTAACTGTATCGGGGGCGACCCCTCTCGCCCCGCCCTCCCGCCCGCCCGGCCCGCCCCAGCGCCAGCCCGACGCCGAACCCCTCCGTTCGGGTCGAACCCCTGCGCTCGAGCACAGGGGCTCGACCCGAACGGAGGGGTTCGGCGACTTGGGGGAGTCGGACGCTTAGGATGGTGGCAGTCACCCCGAACCAGCCAGGAGTTCTGAATGAGCACACTCGATCCGTCCCGCCCTCAGGCGAGCGCCCACACCCCGCTGCCGCAACCCCCTCAGATGTCAGGTCCACCCGGCCAATCCGCGCCCTACTACCCGCCGGTGGCGCCGCAGCCCTCCCAGGTGGGATGGGTCGCGGCGCAGCCGAACCCTGCGCCGGCGAAAGGCGCGTTCAAGCGCGGATTCGGTGCCGGCGCGGGCGCCGGGCTCGGCCTGGGTGCGGTGCTCGCGGTCGGCATGATCGTCTCGTCGCTGCTGCTGGGTCTGCTGGCCGGCGCGGCCACGCTCAGCGGGGGCCAAGCCAGCGCGATCCGGACGATCTGGGGCAGCGCGACCGCGAAGAACAAGATCCGGGCGATCTATGTGACCGGCACAATTCTGGCCGATTCCGGCGACGGGTCCACCCTCACCGGTGGCACGTACGGCTATGAGGTGGCCGCCGAGATCGACGCGCTCACCGCGGCCGATTCGGCAGGGTTGCTACTGGTGCTCAACACGCCGGGAGGTTCGATCAACGGCTCGAAGGCGATGGCGGACGCGATCGCAAGGTACCAGCAGCGCACGCAGCACAAGGTGGTCGCTCATGTGCAAGGCATGTCCGCCTCCGGCGGCATGTACACCATGGCCGGAGCCGATGAGATCATCGCCGACTACGGGTCGCTGGTGGGCAGCATCGGCGTCATCTTCGGACCCTTCGAGCGCTACAAGGACGTCAAAGCCACCACCGGCTCGCTGTTCACCGAGGGCTACGTCACCACGGGCGGAATCGAGTACTCCTACCTCACCAAGGGCCGTGACAAGGACTTCGGCAACCCGTTCCGCGACATGCGGGCCGAAGAGCGGGAGACGCTGCTGGCCGGCATGCAGAACGTGTACGACGACTTCGTCAGCGAGGTCGCCAAGGGCCGCGACCTCGAGCCGAGTGTGATCGTCGACAAGCTCGGCGCCCATATCTTCGATCCGAAGACAGCGATCGCGAACGGCCTGATCGATTCTCAGATGGGGATCGACGAGGCCTATCGGCACGCAGCGACCGTGATGGGCGTCGACCCCAACGACACTCAGGTCGTCACCCCTGCGGCACCGACGTTCCTCGAACAGTTGCTGGGCGCCGAGGCCAGGGTCCCCGGACACGCGTTGACGCTGGCCGAGGGCGAAAAGCCTGCCGCCACGATCTGCGGCAGTTCTCCGCGGGCGCTGGTGTATCACGGCGAACCCGCCGCCGTCTGCGGCTGACGGTTCCGCTGCGTCCCACCCGCCCCGCTGCCCGCACCTCGCGCCGCACCGCACCCTGCCCCGCCGCCCACCGGTGACCCGGGGCAGTCTCGCTGCCGAACCCCTCCGATCCCGTCGAACCCCTGCGCTCGAGCGCAGGGGTTCGACGCCATCGGAGGGGTTGGGCGGGATCGGAGGGGTTGGAGGGGTTGGCGGGATCGGAGGGGTTGGACGGGATCGGAGGGGTCGACGCCATTGGAGGGGTCGGCGGGAAGAGATGGGTTCGACGGGATCGGAGGGTGGCCATCACCGGGGACCTGAAGATCGGGGAGACGGGATGGACGCCGGGAGCTTGTGACCCCAGCCTTGATACGGTTCAATGAGTCAGATTCGTGATCGGATCGTGATCTTGTGAGCCGAAAGGGGGAGGAGTGGGCCCGAAGAGTTCGGTGAGCATGCGCGACGTGGCCGTGCTCGCCAAGGTCTCGCGTCGGAACGGTGTCCAATGTGCTGAATTCTCCCGACCGGGTTGCCGAGGCGACCCGGATCCGGGTCCAGGCCGCGATCGACAAGCTCGGCTGGGTGCCGAACGAGTCTGCGCGACACCTCCGGGCGGGGCGGAGCCGCTCGATCGGCATGGTGGTGATGGACATCGCCAACCCCTTCTTCACCGATGTCGTCAAGGGCGCCGAGGCGTTGCTCTACGGCCGAGCAGTACTCGGTGCAGGTGGGCAACTCGCGACTCCGATCCAGACCGCGAACTCACCCTTCTGGAGCGGTTCGAGCAGGAGCGGGTCGGCGGGGTGCTGTTCGCCCCGATCGACGAGAGCGTCGAACGGGTGCTGCGGCTGCGCCAGCGCGGGGATTCCCGTGGTGCATGGTCGACCGCGCCGGGCAGCAGTCCGGACTTCTGCTCGGTCGGCGTGGACGACGTCGCGGGCGGCCGTCTCGCCGGCCAGCACCTGATCGAGCAGGGGCATCGACGGCTCGCCTTCGTCGGCGGACCGAGCACGCTCGCACCAGGTGCGAGACCGACGTCGCGGGATCGAACTGGCCGTCGAGCAGGCCGGCGATGAGTACACGCCTGCTTGCCGTCAGCACCCCGGAGCCTCAGCCTCGAGGCCGGGGTGGCGAGCGCGGGCGAGCTCGCCGCGCCTGCGCCGAGATCGAACGTCCGACCGCGGTGTTCGCCGCCAACGACCTGCTCGCCATCGGGATGCTCCAGGGCTTCGTCACCGCAGGGCTGCGGGTGCCCAGAGGACGTCGCCATCATCGGCTACGACGACATCGCCTTCGCCGCCGCGGCGGCCGTCCCGCTGTCCTCCATTCGGCAGCCACGCGAGGACATCGGACGCAAGTCCGCTGAATTATTGCTCAGCGAGATCGAGGGCTGCGGACGCGGGCGCGCAGCACCGCCACGAGGTCGATCCGGTTCACCCCGCAGCTGGTCGTCCGACGCTCGACTCGACGCTCGTGAAGCCCCGTGGAGGCCTTGACAACCAGCCGGCACGGTCCGTACTGTCTTGAATCGTTCGTATGGAACGTTTCAACGCCAATGGAGGCCCGGTGCAGAGCAACGACGCAACCCCGGTTCTCGAACTCAAGGGAGTCTCCAAGAGCTTCGGGGCCGTGGTGGCGCTCCGGAACGCCGACCTGACCCTGCACGCCGGCTCGATCCACGCCGTGGTCGGCGAGAACGGCGCGGGCAAGTCCACGCTGGTGAAGATCATGGCCGGCCTGTACCACCGCGACACCGGCACCTTCGAGATGGACGGCAAGCCCGTCAACTTCCGCACCACCGCCGAGGCCAAGGCCGCCGGCGTCGCGGTCATCTACCAGGAGCCGACGCTGTTCCCCGACCTCTCGGTCACCGAGAACGTCTTCATGGGACGCCAGCCGATCGGCCGCTTCGGCCGGATCGACAAGGCGGCGATGCGCGCCGAGGTCGATCGAGCTGATGACGCGCCTCGGCGTCCGGATCGACCCCGACCGTCCCGCCGAGGGCCTGTCGATCGCCGACCAGCAGATCATCGAGATCGCCAAGGCCATCTCGCTCGACGCCCGGGTGCTGATCATGGACGAGCCCACCGCAGCCCTCTCCGGCGTCGAGGTCGACCGGCTGTTCGCCGTCGCCCGCAGCCTGCGCGACGAGGGCCGCGCGCTGATGTTCATCTCGCACCGCTTCGACGAGGTCTTCGCCCTCTGCGACACCGTCACGGTGATGCGGGACGGCACCTACATCTCCACCGACGCGATCGCGGACACCTCGGTCGCCGAGATCGTGCGCCGGATGGTCGGCCGCGACGTCAACGAGCTGTTCCCCAAGCAGGACGCCGCCGATCGGCCGCCCGCTGCTCGAGGTCGCCGGACCTCACCCAGCCCGGCGTCTTCCACGACATCAGCTTCACCGTCCGCTCCGGCGAGATCGTCGCCCTCGCCGGCCTGGTCGGCGCCGGACGCAGCGAGGTGGCCCGCGCCGTCTTCGGCGTCGACCCGTACACCAGCGGGACGGTCCGGGTCGACGGCAAGCGGCTGCTGCGCGGACGCAACCCGCAGCGCCGCGATGAAGGCCGGCCTCGCGCTGGTCCCCGAGGACCGGCGCAAGCAGGGCCTCGTCATCGACGCCACCGTCGCCAGCAACATCACCGACGCCATCCGGCCGACACGCTGACCCGGTTCGGCCTGATCACCGGCGCGGCGCGAGAACACCGAAGCCCAGATCTGGGCGCGCAAGCTCGAGGTGAAGACCGCCGCGCTGGACGCCGTGGCCGGCACCCTGTCGGGCGGCAACCAGCAGAAGGTCGTGCTCGCCAAGTGGCTGGCGGCCAACCCCAAGGTGCTGATCATCGACGAGCCCACCCGCGGCATCGACGTCGGCACCAAGTCCGAGGTGCACCGGATGATGTCCGAGCTGGCCGGCATGGGCCTGGCCATCCTGATGATCTCCTCCGAGCTGCCCGAGGTGCTGGGCATGGCCGACCGCGTCCTGGTCATGCGGGAGGGCCAGCTCACCGCCACCATCGACCGGGCAGAGGCGACACGCGGAGAACGTGATGTTCGCCGCCACCCACGCATCCGAGGAAGTCGCATGAGCGTCGCTACCGCCACCCCCGCACGGGTCAGCCGTCGGATCGCGGCTGTGGTCTCTGGTCAGCTCGCGCGAGACCGGCATCTTCCTCGCACTGGCCCTGGTCGTGTCATCGCGACCACGGTGCAGTAACCCCGACCTTCCTGTTCAGCGCCGACGGCTGGCGCGACCTGCTCCTGACCCCGTCCATCGTCGCGGTGGTCGCGATCGGCCAGGCGGTGGTCATCATCACCCGCAACGTCGACCTCTCGGTCGGCTCGATCGTCGGTCTCACCGCCTACCTGGTCGGCACCCTCTTCGTCGCCATTCCCGGGCTTCCCGGTGCCGCTGATGTTCGTCGTCGGCGATCGCCTTCGGCGCACTGCTCGGCCTGGTCAACGGCGCGCTGGTCGCGTTCGGCAAGGTGCCGGCCATGGTGATCACGCTCGGCACGCTGTACGCCTTCCGCGGCATCAACGTCGCGTGGACCGGCAGCAACCGGATCAACGCCTCCGACATGCCCGACGACTTCCTCGCCCTCGGCACCCAGCAGATCCTCGACCATCCCGGTGCTGACGATCCTCGCCGTGGTGATCCTGATCGTCGGTGGCCTGGTACATGGCCAACACCCGCGGCGGACGCGAGTTCTACGCGATCGGCTCCGACCCCGACGCCGCCGAGCTGTACGGCCTGGCCAAGACCAAGCGGGTGCTGATCGCCTTCGTGGCCAGCGGCGCCGCGTCCGGCCTCGGCGGGGTGCTGTTCGCGGCCCGCTACGGCACCATCAACTCCCAGGTGGGCGACGGCTTCGAGCTGCAGGCGATCGGCGCGGCGGTGATCGGCGGCGTGGCCATCGTCGGCGGCAGCGGCACCGTGCTCGGCGCGGTCTTCGGCGCCTACCTGCTGCTCACCATCAACCGCGGCACTGCCGGTCCTCGGCATCCCCGACTTCTGGCAGCGGGCCGTCGTCGGCGCGCTGATCATCGGCGCCATCATCCTCGACCGGGTGCTGGCCATCCGCCAGGCCAAACGCCTCCTGGCAGAGAGGGACGCAGCATGACCACCCTCACCGCAGCCCCGCCCGGTCCCGCGCACCTACGCCGACTACGGCGCGTCCGGCCTGGCGTCGGGTGCTGTTCACCCGCGAGATGGCGATCATCGCCCTGCTTGGTCGTCGTCGCTGATCGTCGCTTCGTGCGGTGGTGCCGAAGTTCGCCACTCCGATCACCATGGGCTACCTGCTCTTCGACATCACCCCGATCCTGTTCATCGCGCTGGCCATGGCGCCGGTGATGATCACCGGCGACATCGACCTCTCCGTCGGCTCGATGGTCGGCCTGAGCAGCGTCGACGGTCGGGCTGTGCTCGCAGGCCGGCCTGCCGATCGCCGTCGCGTGCGTTCTTCGCGCTTGTCGTCGGCGCGATCGGCGGCATGGTCAACGGTCTGCTGGTCACCCGGATCGGGCTGCCGGCGCTGGCCGTGACCATCGGCACGCTCGCCTCGTACCGCGGGATCGCCGTCGGTCTGCTGGGCACGACCGCGATCACGAGCTTCGACAAGTGGTGGACCGACGCTGATCAAGGCCAGGATCGGCACGACCGGCATCCCGATGGTGATGATCCTGTTCGTCGTTCTGCTGGCCGCATTCGCGATCATGCTGCACTTCACCACCGTTCGGACGCGGCATCTTCGCGATCGGCCTGAGCAAGGACGCGGCGGTCTTCTCCGGCGTCAACGCCGAACGCACCCGGCTGATCCTGTTCGTGCTGTCCGGCCTGATGGCTGCGCTCGCCGGCGTCTACTACGCGCTCTACTACACCTCGGCCCGCGGCGACAACGCCACCGGGATGGAGCTGCAGGTGATCGCCGCCGTCGTGCTGGGCGGGGTCTCGGTCTTCGGCGGACGCGGCGCCCTCCACGGCGTGGTCGCCGGCGTGCTGCTGATCGGCGTGCTGTCGAAGGCGCTGCAGCTGGTCAACGTGACCTCCGACGTCGTCAGCATCATCACCGGCGTGCTGCTCGTGCTGTCGGTGATCGCCGGCAGCGTTCTGAACGGGTGCAGTCCCGACGGGTCAGACCGGCCCCGGGGCCCGCCCCGAGCAGAGACCTCGTGAAACCTGCACCGGGGCTCGCCCCACCACACCGTCGCGTCCAATGCCGGACCCGACCAAACGAAAGGAACTCCCCATCATGCTCGGTAAGTCCCGTGCGGGTCTCCGTGCTCTTGCCGGTCTCGCTGCGGCGAGCCTGCTGTTGACCGCTGGCTGCTCGTCCGGGACGACGACCTCGCCGGCCGCCACATCGGGCGCCACCACGCCCGCCGCTTCCGCGAACCTGACGATGACCTTCCTGCCGAAGAATCTGGGCAACGCCTACTTCGACACCTCGTTCAAGGGCGTCCAGACCGCGGTGGCCGCCATCGGTGGCACGGTCACCCAGGTCGGCCCGGCCAAGGGCGATGACCCTGCGGGTCAGGTGTCCTACATCAACACCGCCGCGCAGCAGCAGGTGGGCGCGCTGATCGTGTCGGCCAACGACAAGTCGGCCATCTGCGACGCCCTGAAGGAAGCCATGACCGCCGGTGTGAAGGTCGTCACCTTCGACTCCGACACCACCGCCGACTGCCGCGACCTGTTCATCAACCAGGCCACCGCCGAAGGCATCGCCAAGGTGCAGGTCGACATGATCGCCGACCAGATCGGTGACGCCGGCGAGATCGCGATCCTGTCCGCTTCGGCGAACGCGACCAACCAGAACGCCTGGATCGAGATGATGAAGACCGAGCTCGCCGCGAACCACCCGAACATCAAGCTCGTCGACACCGTCTACGGCAACGACGACGACCAGACCTCCTTCGACAAGACCGCCGGTCTGCTGTCAGCGCACCCGAACCTGAAGGGGATCATCTCCCCGACCACCGTCGGAATCGCCGCCGCCGCCCGCTACCTGTCGACCTCGAAGTCCAAGGGCAAGGTGGCGCTGACCGGCCTCGGCACCCCGAACCAGATGCGCGCCTTCGTCAAGGACGGCACCGTCACCGAGTTCGCGCTGTGGAACCCCGAGGAGCTGGGTGCACTGGCCGCTTACGCCGCTGCCGCCCTGGTCAAGGGTGAGATCACCGGCAAGGAAGGCGACAAGTTCTCCGCCGGCGGCAAGGAGTACACCGTCGGCGCCGACGCCACCGTCCTGCTCGGCGAGCCCTACAAGTTCAACAAGGACAACATCGACGACTTCGACTTCTGAGTCGAGTCCGTGGTGCCCGGTCCTTCCGTGGCCGGGCACCACGAACCCGCCCCATGTTCGTCGTGCCACCACGAGTGCGAAGAGAAGAATCCGAGATGACCGACTTTCGAATCCATCACTGACCAGCTGGCCGCCCAGGCCATCGAGCTGCCCTCGTGGGCGTTCGGGAACTCGGGGACCCGATTCAAGGTGTTCGGCACCCCGGGCACCCCGCGCACCGTCCAGGAGAAGCTCGCCGACGCCGCCCAGGTGCACGTTCACCGGGCCTGGCGCCCGACCGTCGCCCTGCACATCCCGTGGGACAAGGTGGACGACTACGCCGCGCTGGCCGCCTACGCCGCCGATCTGGGCGTCGCGCTGGGCACGATCAACTCCAACACGTTCCAGGCCGACATCTACAAGTTCGGCAGCCTCACCCACGCCGACGACCGGGTCCGGCAGACGGCGATCGACCACCACCTCGAGTGCATCGACATCATGGACGCCACCGGCTCGCGCGACCTGAAGATCTGGCTCGCCGACGGCTCCAACTACCCGGGCCAGGCCGACATCCGCGGCCGCCAGGACCGGCTCGCCGATTCGCTGGCGGACGATCTACGACCGGCTCGGCCCCGAGCAGCGGCTGGTGCTGGAGTACAAGTTCTTCGAGCCGGCGTTCTACCACACCGATGTGCCCGACTGGGGCACCTCGTACGCCCAGGTGGCGGCGCTCGGGGACAAGGCGATGGTCTGCCTGGACACCGGCCACCACGCGCCGGGCACGAACATCGAGTTCATCGTGATGCAGCTGCTGCGGCTGGGAAAGCTCGGCTCGTTCGACTTCAACTCGCGCTTCTACGCCGACGACGACCTGATCGTCGGGGCGGCCGATCCGTTCCAGCTGTTCCGGATCCTGTACGAGGTGATCCGTGGCGGCGGCTACGGCGCCGGACTCGACGGTGGCGTTCATGCTCGACCAGTGCCACAACGTCGAGGACAAGATCCCCGGCCAGATCCGCTCGGTGCTGAACGTCCAGGAGATGACGGCCAAGGCGCTGCTGGTCGACCGCGACGCGCTCGCCGCCGCGCAGGCTGCCGGTGACGTGCTCGGCGCCAACGCGGTGTTCATGGACGCGTTCTACACCGACGTCCGTGCCGATCTGGCCGCCTGGCGGGAGTCCCGTGGGCTGCCGGCCGACCCGATGGCCGCGTTCGCCGCGTCCGGCTACCTGGCAGCGGATCGCCGCCGATCGGGTCGGCGGCACCCAGGCCGGCTGGGGGGCCTGACCCCCGAGGGCCCGCACTCGACGCAGGAAAGGACGAAGCAATGGCGAGGTACTGCCTGCTGGGTCACGTCGACCCGGCGAAGCTGGAGGAGTACAAGGCCCGGCACGCCGCCGTGTGGCCGGAGTTGCTGGCCGCGCTGCGGGACGCCGGCTGGCGCAACTACTCGCTGTTCCTGCGCCCGGACGGGCTCCTGATCGGCTACTGCGAGGCCGATGACCTGGACGCCGCGCAGCGGCGGGTGGCCGCCACCAGGTCAATGCGCGCTGGCAGGCCGAGATGGCTCGGCTGTTCGCCTCCGAAGGCGCCCCCGATGAGGCGTGGGAGCGGCTGGAGGAGGTCTTCAACCTCGAGGATCAGCTGGCCGGGGTGAGTGGGTGAACGGGCCAGCACCCGGCCGGGGTCGCACTCGATTCACCGCAGGGGAGCTCCGATGACCCCGGGCCCGATGATCTCGTCGGCCCCGGCGTCCCGGTACTTCGCAGCGGCCGACCTGGGCGCGTCGAGCGGCCGGGTCATTCTGGGCCGGCTCGCGGACGGCCGGTTCGAGCTGAGCGAGACGGCACGATTCGAGAACGGCCCGCTGCCGGCGTCCGACGGGAGCCTGCACTGGGACGCTCGCGCGCTGTTCGACCACATCCGCACCGGCGTGCAGGCCGCTCTCGACGCCTCCGACGGGGCCCTGGAGTCAGTGGGCGTCGACACCTGGGGTGTCGACTACGGACGCTGCGACGTCCAGGGTGAGCTGGTCGAGGCGCCGTTCCACTACCGGGACGCCCGGACCCAAGGGGTACCGGAGAGGCTCTTCGCGACCCTGCCCCCCGAACGCCTCTACGCGAACGCCGGGCTGCAGGTGATGTCGTTCAACACGATCTTCCAGCTGGTCGCCGCAGCAGGGGACGACTGGACCCGGGTCGAGCGGGTCCTGCTCGCTCCCGACCTGATGTCCTACTGGTTGAGCGGACGCCAGGTCGCGGAGGTCACGATGGCATCGACCACCGGCCTGCTCGATGTCGCCTCGCGCACCTGGTCGGCGGACACGTGCGCTCACCTGGCCGAGCACTACGGCTTGCCTCTGGGCCGGGTCATGCCGCACCTGGTCGAGCCGGGCACGGTCCTCGGGCTGAGTCTCGACGGCCTCTTCAGCCGCCGGTTGAAGGTGGTCGCCGTGGCCGGTCATGACACCGCGTCCGCAGTCGTGTCGATTCCGGCGACCGGCACCGACTTCGCGTTCATCTCGTCAGGCACGTGGTCGCTGGTGGGTCTGGAACTCGATTCCGCCGTTCTCACCGAGGAGAGCCGGGCGGCCGACTTCACCAACGAACTCGGCATCGACGGCACCGTCCGATACCTGAAGAACGTGATGGGTCTGTGGGTGCTCAGTGAGAGCCTTCGGGCCTGGAAGGCCGCAGGACGCGACGCCGAGTTGCTGCCGCTGCTGGCGGCCGCCGCCGACCGTCCAGGTCTGAGCTGCGTGCTGGACATGACGGACGCCAGGCTGCTGCCGCCCGGTGACATGCCCGGACGCCTGCTCGCCATGGCCGCAGAGACCGGCCAGGACCTGGCCGACGATCCGGTGGCGATCACCCGGTGCATTCTGGACTCGCTCGCGCTCGCCTACCGCAACACCATCGCCACGGCCTGCGCGCTCGCCGGACGCGCGGTCTCGGTCGTGCACATCGTCGGTGGCGGCTGTCAGAACCGGTTGCTGTGCCAGCTCACCGCCGAGGCCACCGGGTTGCCCGTCGTCGCCGGCCCTGCCGAGGGCACCGCGCTGGGCAACCTGCTCGTCCAGGCCCGCGCCTGCGGCGCCGTGTCGGGAGACCGGACAGCGCTGCGCAAGGTGGCGATCGCTTCGTCGGACCTGACCACCTACAGCCCCGGCGTCCTGCCGTTCGGCCAAGCCGAGTGGGACGACGCCGACCGCCGCGCGCACGCCGGCCGACTGTCATGACCTCGGGTCGGCGTCGCGATGGTAGAGTATTGAATCGTTCCAATCCTGCGGCGACGAGGTCGCACCCAAACCAGAGCGAGGACTGAGAATGACCGACATCGACGTTCGGGAGCCGGCCGCCCGCCGACTCCCCGTGGTGAACACCCACGTCCACGTCCCGCCGAACTTCTCCGCCTTTGCGACGGTGGCCGACGCCGTCGATGCGGCCGCACGCGAGGGCGCGACAGCGCTGGGGATCTCGAACTTCTTCGACCAGCAGGTCTACGCCGACTTCGCCGAGCACGCCGGACGCGCCGGGATCGTGCCGCTGTACGGGCTGGAGTTCATCACTCTCGACGACGACCTGGCCGCCGCCGGGATTCGCGTCAACGACCCCGCGAACCCCGGCCGGATGTACCTGTGCGGCAAGGGCATCGCACCGTTCAAGGTCAAGTCCGCCAACGCCGCGCGGATCGCGACTCAGATCCGGCAGGGCAACGACGATCGGGCCAGCGCCATGGTCGCCAAGCTCGCCGACTGGTTCGGCGCCTGTGGTCTGGTCACCGAACTCACCGCCGACGTGATCGCCGCCGACGTGGCCCTGGCAGCCGATGTCCCCGTCGAGTGGGTGTCACTCCAGGAACGGCATGTCGCGATGGCCTTCCAGCGAGCTCTGGCCGAGCTGCCGCTCGACCCAGCGCGCCGCCGTCCTCGAACGAGCCTACGGGGCGCCGGCGACGGCCGATCCCGACGACCCGGCCGCTGTGCAGGCCGAGGTGCGGTCCCGGCTGATCAAGGTCGGCACCCCCGGGTTCGTGCCCGAGGTTCCGCTGAGCTTCGCCGACGCCTATGACTACGTCCTCGGGATGGACGGCATCCCCACCTACCCGACGCTGGCCGACGGGGTCTCGCCGGTCTGCCCTTTCGAGGACCCGGCCCCGCGCCTGGCCGAGCAACTGCTGGCCCGCGGCATCCACGCCGCGGAACTGATCCCCGTCCGCAACACCCGAGCCTGCGTGGACGCCTACGTGGCGGCCTTCACCGACGCCGGGATCCTCGTCATGGGTGGCACCGAGCACAACACGCCCGACCGGATCCCGATCGAGGTCGCCTGCGCCGACGGCCCAGTCTCCGAGATCGCCCGACAGGCCTTCTGGGAGGCCACCTGCGTCGTGGCGGCGCATCAGCATCTCGTCGCCCAGGGCCGCCCCGGATACGTCGACGCCACCGGCGCCCCCACCGGCGACGACCCGGGCACCCGACGGGTCGAGTTGGTGGAACTCGGCGCCCGATTGATCGCAGGAGGAACATCGTGAGCACACTGGTCGAGGAACTGATCTCTGATCGCCAACGCCTTCGGAGCCGATCCGGAGTATTCCCGCGCCGGGGGTGGCAACGCCTCGGTGAAGATCGACGGCGTGCTCCACATCAAGCCGAGCGGGGTCCCGCTGGCCACCCTGGCCGCGTCCGACCTGGTGGAGCTGCGCAACGACGTGCTGCTGGCGGCGCTCGCCTCCGACGAGCCCGTCGACGGCGATCCCGTCCAGGCCGCGGCGGCGAAGGCGCTGATCCACGCCCCCGGCGGTCGGCGGCCGAGCGTCGAGATCCTGTTCCACGCCCTCATCCCCGACGCGCTGGTGCTGCACACCCATCCGCTCGTGGCCAACGCGGTCACCTGCAACTTTGAGGCAGCCGAGCTGGTGGCGGATCTGCTCGGCGACGACGCCGTCCTCGTGCCTTACACCGACCCCGGCGTCCCGCTGGCGCGCGCAGTGGAGCGGGTGCGCACAGAGTACGTCGCCCGCACCGGGCGGCCGGCTCCCGGCATCACGCTGCTCGGCAACCACGGCATCATCGTGTCCGGAAACTCGGCCGCCGAACTCACCGAACGCGCCGAGCGGCTCACCGCCACCATCGCCGCCGCGATCGATACAGGCCGGGGCTGCGCCCCCGCCCCCACCACGGACGTCGCTTCGCTGACGCGGCTGGTCAACGTGGTCGCCCCGACCCTGCGCGGTCTGCTCGGAGGGCCCGAACACCTCGCCGTGGTCACCTCGGACAGCTCCGACCTCGTCCGTTCGGTGACCACGACCGACGCGGGCCGGGCGCTCTGCCACGACGGGCCGCTGATCCCCGACCAGATCGTCTACGCGGGCTCGTTCCCGCTGGTGCTGGAGCTGACCGAGGACGCCGACGTGGCCACGGAGGTGACCGCAGGCGTGACCCGCTATCGCGAGCAGTACGGCAAGGACCCGATCATCGTCGTGGTTCCCGGCCTGATCGCGTTCGGGGCGGGGACCGACCTGGCGTCCGCGCGGACCGCGCTGGCCACGTTCACCGACGCGCTGCGGGTGGCCCGCGACGCCCAGCGGATCGGCACCGTGCGGTGCCTGGACGCCGCCGAGCGCGGCTTCATCGAGAACTGGGAGGCCGAGAGCTACCGGAAGTCGGTGGCCGCGTCCGCGTCCGCCGGGCGGATGGCGGGCAAGGTCGTGCTGGTCACCGGGGCCGCCCAGGGGTTCGGGCTGGGCATCACCACGCAGCTGCTGGCCGCGGGGGCGCACGTGGCGCTCGCCGATCTGAACATCGATCTGGCCAGACGCAACGCCGAACTGCTCAGCGCTCAGCACGGGCCCGGCCGGGCGGTGGCGGTCCAGGTGAACGTCGCGGACGCGGAGTCGCAGCTCGCGGCGATCGCGGAGGTGACCGCGCTGTTCGGCGGTCTGGACGTGTTCGTGTCCAACGCCGGAGTGCTGCGCGCCGACGGCGTGATGACCCAGCCGGTGGCCGATTTCGACCTGGTCACGAACGTCAACTACCGCGGTTACTTCCTCGGCGTCCGGGCGGTCGCGCCGATTCTGGCGGCCCAGCACGCCGCCAGGCCGGACGCGCTCTTCGACATCATCGAGATCAACTCCAAGTCGGGCCTGGAGGGCTCGAAGCGGAACTTCGCCTACTCCGGCTCGAAGTTCGGCGGCATCGGCCTCACTCAGTCCTTCGCCCTCGAACTGGTCGAGTACGGGATCAAGGTGAACGCCATCTGCCCGGGGAACTACCTCGACGGGCCCCTGTGGACCGACCCCGAGCGGGGCCTGTTCGTCCAGTACCTGCGGGCCGGCAAGGTGCCCGGCGCCACGACCATCGACGACGTGCGGGCGTTCTACGAGGCCAAGGTCCCGATGGGCCGCGGCTGCCTGCCGGCCGACGTGGCCACGGCGGTGTACTACGTCGTGGAACAGCAGTACGAAACCGGCCAGGCCGTGCCGGTCACCGGCGGCCAGAACATGCTCAGCTGACCACACTCTCGCTGATCGACCCGATCACCACACCAAGGAATGGACATGACCCAGGACCTCCCCGCCACGCAGCACGCCATCCAGTTCGTCGGCCCCGACCAGGTGGTGCTCAACCCGGCCAAGGCCATGTACGAACTCGGGCCACGCCAGGTGTTGCTCAAGACCGAGGCGGTCGGGATCTGCTTCTCCGACACCAAGCTGCTGCACGCGTTCACCACGCACCCGCGCAAGGCGAAGGTGCTCGGTGGCCTGAGCGCCGCGGAGTTGGCCGAGATCCCCAGCTACCACCCCGATGCCGAGCCGACCGTGCCCGGCCATGAGCCGGTCGGACGGATCGTGGCCGTCGGTTCCGACGTCCGTCACCACGCGTTGGGCGAACGGGTGCTGGTGCAGACCGACTACCGCCACCTGCCGACGGCGAGCTCCAACGCCGCGTTCGGCTACAACTTCGAGGGGGCGCTGCAGGAGTACGTGGTGCTCGACGAGCGGGTGATTCTCGACCCCGACACGGGGGAGCGGTTCCTGATTCCGGTGAGCGAGGGTCCCTCGGCGTCAGCGGTGGCGTTGATCGAGCCGTGGGCCTGCGTCGAGGCCGCCTACGCCTGGGGCGAGCGGCAGACCCTCAAGGCCGGCGGACGGCTGCTGGTCGTCGCCGACGCGGTCGGCGGAGTGGACGAGCTTCGTGCCGCATCGGAGCCGGGGTCGATCACGGTGGTGGGCGCCGCCGGAGTGCCTGGTGCGACCGTGGCCGCGTCCCTCGCCGAGATCGAGGGCACCTTCGACGACATCATCTATGTCGGTGCCGACGCCGAGGTGGTCGAGGCGCTGGGTGCACGGCTCGGTTTCGGCGCCGTGATGGACGTGGTGCTCGCCGGAGGGGCGTTCGATCGTCCGGTGAAGATCGACGTGGGCCGGGTGCACTACGACCTGATCCGCTACACCGGGACCGCGGACAGCAACGCCGCGGCCGGCTACGCCCGAATCCCTGCGCGGTGCGAGCTCCGGGACGGGTGAGCGGATCGCCATCGTGGGCGCGGCCGGACCGATGGGCCTGATGCACACCGTGCGGACGGCGGTCAGCGGCGTCCCGGGCATCTCGATGGACGCCGTGGACGTCGACGACGCGCGGCTGGCGCACCTGGCCGCCGTGGTGGCGCCCGTGGCCGAAGCCCAGGGTGTCCCGGCGTCGTTCCGGAACTCCACGACCGAGCCTCTCGAGGCCGGGCTACAGCTACGTCGCGGCCATGGTCCCGGCGCCGTTCCTGATCACCCAGGCCGTCGACCTCGCCAGCGAGGGCGCGATCGTGAACGCGTTCGCCGGCTTCGCGATCGGCACGATGGCAGAGCTCGATTTGACCGCGATCGCCAGCAAGGGCATCTACCTGGTCGGCACCTCAGGTTCGCGGATCCAGGACATGAAGACGATGCTCGCCAAAGTGGAGGAGGGCTCGCTGGACACCAACGTCTCGCTGTGGGCCGTGACGGGCCTTGCGGGTGTCGCCGACGGGATCGCCGCGGTGAACAACCGGACGTCGGGAGGCAAGATCATGGTCTATCCCAGCCTGCCCGACCTCGGCCTGGTGAAGCTGGAGGACCTGCCCGAACACCTGCCCACGGTCGCGGCCGCGCTCGTCGATGGCCGGTGGACCAAGGCTGCCGAAAGGGCCTTGCTGGCGGCCCAGGACTGACGCCCTGGGCCGCCTGGGCCGCAGGTGCGAAAGCGGCCCAAGGGGTTGCGGTTCTGGTTCGATTCACTTACGATTGAATCGAGGAACCCACGATAACGAAAATGAATCGAAAGGCCGGATCGATGTCGATCGAGCGGAACGAGCGCGAGAGCTCGATCCTGTCTCGCCTCGTACGGGAAGGCAGCCTGACCGTGGCCGGGCTGGCACGGGACCTCGGAGTTTCGGAAGTCACGATCCGCGCCGACCTTCGCAACCTGGAGGAACGCGGCCTGCTCGCCCGGACGCACGGCGGCGCCGAGGCGACCGGCTACCGCAACGTGCTGGAGCGGCAGCTGCAACACGTTCCCCAGAAGGACCGGATCGCCGCCGCGGCAGCCGAGCTGGTGCGTGACTTCGACCACATCCTGATCGAGGCCGGCACCACCTGCGCCCAGATCGTCAACCATCTCGGCGGTCGCCGCGGCGTCCAAATCCTCACCAACTCCACCCTCGTCGTCCGGCAGGCGAGGCTGCAGCCGGCAGTCTCGGTGATCCTCACCGGCGGTGTGTTCAACCGCACCAGCGAGTCGCTGGTCGGCCCGGTCGCGTTGCGCACCATCGAGGACTTCAACGTGCGCCTCGCCTTCTTCGGCACCGACGGCTTCACCGCCGGGAGCGGGCTCACCACCGGCTTCGCCGAGGGAGCGGAAGTGATTCGCGCCATGAAGGCTCGCGCCGAGGAGACCTGGCTGGTGGCCGACTCCTCCAAATACGGACGCGCAGGTTTCGTTCGCGTGCTGGATCTCGGCGAGGTCACCGGTGTGATCACCGACGCCGACCTGCCCGAGGACGCCCGGCAGGACCTCCTTTTCAGCGGGCCGACGGTCCGATTCGTCTAGACAATCAGGAGTATCGATGGCCCAGGTAGTCGTGATGCCGCAGCTCGGCAACACCGTGGAGTCGTGCTTGATCACCACCTGGTTGGTGGCGGTCGGCGACACGGTGGACGCCGCGACGCTGCTGTGTGAGATCGAGACCGACAAGTCGGCCATGGAGGTGCCCGCCGGCGTCGCGGGAACCGTCCTCGCGCTGCTCGCCCAGGAGGGCGACGACGTGCCGGTCAAGCAACCCATCGCCGTGGTCGGCCGGCCCGATGAGAACGTCGAGGAGTTCCTGGCCGGTTCGCACCTGCCACCGCACACGACCGGCGAGGCGGGTGAACTCGACGAGTCAGTGCCCCCGCCGCCCAGCTCGACGGCTTCCGACCAGAGGCCGGCCGAGGACGCGGTGGGGGCCGCTCCGGTTCAGGGCACGGTCTCGGGTGCGGACCGGGTGACCGGAATCTCGCCACGGGCTCGCGGCCTGGCCCGGTCCTCGGGGATCGCGGCGCAGCAGCTCGCCGGCACGGGACCGCAGGGACGAGTGATCGAGCGCGACGTCCGGGCTGCCCTGGCGGCCGGTCCCGGCCTCACCGCGGGGGCTCGCGCCGAGGCTGAAGGCTTCGTGCCCGGAACCCCCGGCTCGGGCATCGGCGGACGGGTCACCCGCGCCGACCTCGCGTCCGGCCAGGCCACGCCAGCGGGCCCGACCCGGACGGGGCAGGGCGAGTCCTCGGGAGACGACACCGTGTTCCCGGGCGCTGTGACCGAAACCCCGCTGAAGGGGATCCGCAAGGTCATCGCCGAACGGATGATGAACTCGGTGTCCACCTCGGCCCAACTCACCTATACCGCCACCGCTCCGGCGGCCGGCCTGCTGGCGCTGCGCCAGCGGCTGAAGGGCGCCGGCGACCCCGGCCTGGCCGGAATCACGCTGGGTGATCTCGTCGGCTACGCGGCGGTGAAGACCCTCGCCTCGCACCCGATGCTCAACGCACACCTCGCCGACGGCGTCCTGACGACGTTCGCCAGCGTCCATCTGGGGATGGCCGTCGACACCGCGCGGGGGCTGCTGGTGCCGACGCTCCGCTGGGCGGACACGCTCACGTTGCGGGAGTTCTCGGCGCGGTCCAAGGCGCTGGCCATGGACGCTCTGGGCGGATCGATCAACCCCGACCGGCTGGCGGGGGCCACGTTCACGGTGAGCAACCTGGGCGCTTTCGGCATCGAATCGTTCACGCCGTTGCTGAACGTGCCGCAGGTGGCGATCCTCGGCGTGGATGCGATCTTCCCGCGGGCCGTCGTGCACGCGGACGGGTCGGTCGGCGCGGAGCAGCGGATCGGGTTGTCGCTCACCGCCGACCACCGGGTGATCGACGGCGCGGACGCGGCCCGCTACCTGAAGGACCTGTGCGCGGCGCTGGCCGACATCGACCTGACCGTCCTCGGCTGAGGGGCAACGGAGATGGCTGACTACGACGTTCTCATCCTCGGCGGCGGACCGGGCGGCTACCTCGCCGCCGAGCGACTGGGGCACCGCGGGTTGAAGGTGCTCCTGGTCGAGAAGGAATACCTCGGGGGGACCTGCCTCAACGTGGGCTGCATCCCGACCAAGAGCCTGCTCAACTCGGCGAAGCTGTACCAGCACGCGCTGCACTCGCAACGGTTCGGCGTCACCGCCGGAGACGTCGCGTTCGACTGGCCGACCGTTCAGGCGTGGAAGACCGAGGTGGTCGCCAAGCTGGTCGCCGGCGTCGCGTCCACTCAGAAGCGGCACGGGGTCGAAGTGCTCTTCGGCCACGGCAGACTCGTCGCCCCAGGCGTGGTCGAGGTGGACGGGCAGCGGAAGACCGGCGACCACGTGATCATCGCCACCGGCTCGGTGCCCGTGATGCCACCGATCCCCGGCGCCGCAGGCAACCCGCTGGTGGTCGATTCGACGGGCCTGCTGGCCGTCGAGGCCGTGCCGAAGCGACTCGCCGTCATCGGCGGGGGAGTGATCGGGCTCGAGTTCGCCTCGTTGTTCGCAGCGTTCGGCGCCCAGGTCGAGGTGATCGAGATGCTGCCCGAGATCGTCCCGTTCATGGACGACGACCTGGCTGCTCGGCTGCGCAGAGCGCTCACCGGCGTCACGTTCCACCTCGGATGCCGGGTCACCGGCATCGACGGCGGCACGGTCCTCTACGAGACGGCAAAGGGCGAGTCGGCGCGTTCGGATGCCGACCTGGTGCTGATGGCCGTCGGGCGGCGTCCGCTCGTGGACGGCTGGGGCGCGACGGAGGCCGGCCTCGAGGTCGGACCGCGCGGCGTGGTCGTGGACGACACCATGCGCACCAACCTGCCCGGGGTCTGGGCGGTCGGCGACGTCACCGGACGCAGCCTGCTGGCCCACGCGGCCTACCGGATGGGCGAGATCGCGGCCGCACACATTCTGGACACCACCGCGGCGAAGCGAGCGGGCCAGCGACTGCGGGTCGACAGCGTGCCGTGGGCGCTGTACTCCATTCCGGAGGCTGCCGGCGTAGGGCTGACCGAAGCTCAGGCCGGGGAACGGGGCCACGACGTGACCGCGGTCACCGTCCCGCTGTCGGTCTCCGGCCGGTTCGTCGCGGAGAACGGCGTTCGGGGACCGGGAGCGGTGAAGATCGTCGCCGACGCCGGCACCCGCGCCGTCCTGGGCATCCACGTGCTCGGCAGCTACGCCCCCGAGACGATCTGGGGGGCGGCGCTCGCCCTCGAATCCGAGCTCACGATCGACGACCTGCGCCAGATCGTCTTCCCCCACCCCACGATCTCCGAGGGCATCCGCGAAGCGGCCTGGGCCCTCGGCTAGGCAGGAGTAGGCCCGCTCACCGAGGAACAGCCCGACAGCTCACCCCCCGACATCACGACGAAGAACGACGAAGAACCACGAAGAAGGAACAGATGCCCAAGTCACTGAACGTGAACCCGGTCGAGGTGCGCAAGCCTGGGACGATCACCGTCCCCCCGATCCCGGTGAACAGCTACACCCCCGACCTCGCCGCCGCCCGGGAGCGGTACGGCGATCCCGGGCTGGTCGCCATGCTGCACGACATGCTGGCGATCCGGGAGTTCGAGTCGATGCTGAACTCGATCAAGACCACCGGCGGCTGGCAGGGCATCGAGTACAGCCACCTGGGCCCGGCCCACCTTTCGATGGGTCAGGAGGCCTCGGCCGTCGGCCAGGCAGCCGAGCTGGACGCCGACGACTACATTTTCGGCTCCCACCGGAGCCACGGCGAGATTCTCGCCAAGAGCTTCTCCGCGGCCCGGAAGATGGACCCGGCCACGCTGTCGGGCATCATGTCCGGCTTCCTCGGCGGCGACACCCTGCGGTACGCAGAGAAGATCGGCTTCGACAGCGCAGAAGAGCTCAGCGACAACTTCATTCTGTTCGGCACGCTCGCTGAGATCTTCGCCCGCAAGGTCGGCTTCAACCGGGGTATGGGCGGCTCGATGCATGCCTTCTTCACCCCGTTCGGTTCCATGCCGAACAACGCGATCGTGGGCGGATCGGCCCCGATCGCGAACGGCTCGGCGCTGTTCAAACGGGTCAACCGGCAACCCGGCATCGTGATCGCCAACATCGGCGACGCCTCCATGGGCTGCGGGCCGGTGTGGGAGGCCATGATGTTCTCCGCCATGGACCAGTTCCGTCAGCTGTGGCGGGAAGAGGACGGCGGCAACCCGCCGATCCTGTTCAACTTCTTCAACAACTTCTACGGCATGGGCGGCCAGACCAACGGCGAAACCATGGGGTACGACATCCTGGCCCGGGTGGGCGCGGGCGTGAACCCCGAGGCGATGCACGCCGAGCGGGTCGACGGCTACGACCCGTTGGCCGTCGCGGACGCCATCGCGCGCAAGAAGGAGCTGCTGTTGGCCGGGCGTGGTCCCGTCCTGCTGGACACCATCACGTACCGGATCTCCGGGCATTCCCCGTCCGACGCCTCCAGCTACCGGACGCGGGAGGAGATCGAGGCGTGGGAGCAGGCCGACTCGATCACGTCCTTCTCGAACCTGCTGGTGGGCGAGAAGCTGCTGACCAGTTCAGGGGTCGACGACCTGCGGGCCCGCATCGTCGAGAGACTCACCCGGGTGCTGGCGCTGGCGTCCAGTGACGAGCTGGAGCGGGTGGACGCCACCTACATCGAGTCGAAGATGCTGAGTAACGGCCACGTGGAGGCCTTCGGCTCCGGTGATCCGGAACTCAGCGAGCCCCTGGCGGAGAACGCTCGGGTGAAGGCGATCGCCAAGAAGGTGCGGAAGAGCACGGACGCCGACGGCAAGCCGGTGTCGAAGGTGCGCATGTACCAGTTCCGCGACGGCCTGTTCGAAGCCATGGCGCACCGTTACTCGGTCGACCCCACGATGTGCGCGTGGGGCGAGGAGAACCGCGACTGGGGCGGCGCGTTCGCCGTCTACCGCGGGCTCACCGAGCTGCTGCCGTACCGGCGGCTGTTCAACTCGCCGATCTCGGAGGCCGCGATCGTCGGCGCCGGCGTGGGTTACGCCCTGTCCGGTGGGCGCGCGGTCGTCGAACTGATGTACTGCGACTTCCTCGGTCGGGCCGGCGACGAGGTGTTCAACCAGATGGCCAAGTGGCAGTCCATGTCGGCCGGCCTGCTGACCATGCCGCTGGTGCTGCGGGTGAGCGTCGGCAACAAGTACGGCGCCCAGCATTCCCAGGACTGGTCGGCGCTGGTGGCGCACATCCCGGGCCTCAAGGTGTATTTCCCCGCCACCCCGACCGACGCCAAGGGCATGCTCAACCTTGCTCTTCGGGGTACGGACCCGGTGGTGTTCCTGGAGTCTCAACTGCTGTACGACATCGGCGAGCAGTTCGAGGCCGACGGTGTGCCGGAGGGCTACTACGAGACGCCGGAGGGGCAGCCGGTGGTGCGCCGCCAAGGCACGGACGTCACGATCGCCACGCTGGGGGCCACCCTCTACCGGGCACTGACCGCGGCGGACCTGCTGCAGGAGAAGTACGGCATCTCGGCTGAGGTCATCGATCTGCGCTTCGTCGCGCCGTTGGACTACACCAGGGTGGTCGAGAGCGTGAAGAAGACCGGACGTCTCGTGCTGGCCTCGGACGCCGTGGCCCGCGGCTCCTTCCTGCAGACCGTCGCCACCGACGTGGCGAACCTGGCGTTCGACGCGTTGGACGCACCGGTGGTCGTGGTGGGTGCCCGCAACCACATCACGCCGGCCCCGGAGCTGGAGGATCTGTTCTTTCCTCAGCCGGAGTGGATCCTGGACGCCATCTCCGAGCGCATCCTGCCGCTGCCCGGACACGTCCCGTCCGCCAACTACACCGACGGCGAACTTCTCCGCCGCACCCGGCTGGGGGTCTGATTCCGGACTTCCGCTGGCCCTCGGGTGGGAACGCGGCCTTCGCATCGGGTACGGTCGAAATGGTGAGGATCAAGGAGGATTCGGATGACTGACCTGAGAGGTAGGAAGGTGGCGTTCCTGCTGAAGCGGGGCGTCGAGCAGCCTGAACTCACCGAGCCATGGGCAGCGATCGAGAGCGCGGGCGGCACGCCCGTCCTGATCAGCGAGGAGCACGGCACGATCACCGCGCTCGTCGGCGACTGGGACCGTGGGAACGACTTCACCGTGGACCTCACCCTGGACGAGGCGGATCCGGCCGACTACGACGCCCTGGTGCTGCCCGGCGGGACACTGAACTCGGACAAGATCCGAACCAACGCGAAAGCCATCGACTTCGTGAAGGCGTTCATGGACGCCGGGAAGCCGGTGGCCTCGATCTGCCACGGACCGTGGATCCTGATTGAGGCCGGCGTGGTCCCAGGGCGGACACTGACGTCCACGACCCGCATCGCCACCGACCTGAAGAACGCCGGCGCGCACTGGGTCGATGAGGAGGTCGTCGTGGACGGCAACCTCATCACCAGCCGCAGCCCGCGGGACCTGCCGGCCTTCAACGCTGCGCTGCTCCACGCCGTCGCGAGCGACTGATCTCATAGAGCGCGATCGACGCCGCGACGCTGGCATTGAGGCTTTCGATGCCGGAGTCGATCGGGATGTTGACGAGGACGTCGCAGTTCTCCCTGACCAGCCGCGCCAGGCCATCGCCTTCGGAGCCGACCACCAGCAGGACGGGGCCATCGATCCCGGGGAAGCCGGCGACGTCGGTCTCGGCGCCACCGGCCAAGCCCTGGGTTGGCCCAGATGAGTGCCGCTGCTGAGGTGGTCACCAGCGGCTCGACCAGGGAACACCGGGGCCCTCGGAGACGCACCTGGTGCATCGGTCCTTGTGGATCGAGGTTGATCGGTAGCCAGGCGCGGTATACCTCACTGGGTGTTGGGCGCCTTTGGCGCCCCGATTGGGGTGCACATTCCGGCCCCGGCCAGACGAAGTCGTGAGTCGATCGGGGAGCTGGGCGGAGGTGGCCCGACCGTGGAGTCATCGCAGGTCGCCCAGCGGCTTTCGTCACCCGACCGTGGGCATCTGGTGGGTGAACCGCCGAAGTAGTCGTTTTGGCGGGCCCCAGGGTCGGGTGTGCGGGCCGGACCGCCAAACTTGTCGTTGTGGGGGCCTCGGGGAGCGGTTCGAACGACGAGTTTGGCGGTCGGAGCCTGGTGGCCGTCTCCGACGGCCTCCATAACGACGTGTTTGGCGGTTGAACCACCCATCGCCCTGTGCCATGGGCTTGATACCAGGAGGCGGCAGCCCGAGTCTGCGCTGAGGTGGCTCAGGGCAGTGCTCTCCTGAGGTGGTTACCGCTTCGAGCGGCTCGATCAGGCAACATCCGGGGGCCCTCAGAGACGAGCCCGGGGCATCGGTCCGGTGGATCGCACGTGGTCAGAAGCCAGGCGCGGGATACCTCACTGGGTAAGTGGCGGCGGCGTTGGTGCGCCGATGGGTGTGCGCAATCCGGGGCTCCACCAGACGAAATCGCTCGTCGATCGGGTATCCGGCCGAAGGTGGTCCGACCGTGAGCCAACTCAGGCATCACTCCCGCTCGCGGGGGCTCGGGAAGAGATCAGGCGCGCGAGCGACTGATCTCGTAGAGCGCGATCGACGCCGCGACGCTGGCGTTGAGGCTTTCGATGCCGGAGTCGATCGGGATGTTGACGAGGACGTCGCAGTTCTCCCTGACCAGCCGCGCCAGGCCATCGCCTTCGGAGCCGACCACCAGCAGGACGGGGCCGTCGATCCCGGGGAAGCCGGCGACGTCGGTCTCGGCGCTCGCCGGCCAGGCCGACCACGGTGAAACCGGCCTCCGCGTAGTCGCGGAGGACACGGTTGAGGTTCGTCACGCGCGCGACGGGGATCGCTGGCGGCCGCACCGGCCGAGGTCTTCCAGGTCGCTGCGGTCATCTGAGCCGACCGGCGCTCGGGAATGATCACGCCCACGCGCACCGAACGCCGCCGAGCTTCGGATGATCGCGCCCAGGTTCCGGGGGTCGGTGATCGAGTCGCAGGCCACGACCACGCCGGTGGTCCCGGCGTCCAGTGCGTCGGCCAGGACATCCTCCGGATCTGCGTACTCGAAAGCGGGCAACTGCAGAGCGACTCCCTGGTGCACCCCGCCCCCGGTGATCCGGTCGAGCTCGCCGCGGGTCGTCTGCAGCAGCGGTACGCCGTGCTCGGCAGCGAACTTGAGGATGTCGCGCAGCCGATCGTCGCGCTCCACACCGTCGGCCACGTAGGCCCGCCGCACCGGTAACCCGGCCTGCAACGCCTCCAGGACGGGATTGCGGCCGATCACCCAGTCGGCGCCGGCCGTGGAGGTGCCCGATCCACGGGCGTCGCCGCGCCTCTTCGACGAGCCGGCGCTACGGCCCGGTTCGTCGGGGCCACGGTTGCGATACGCCTTGTGGTAGGGACGATCCTCGGCCCTGGGGGTCGGGCCTTTGCCCTCCAGGCCGCGCCGCACGCGTCCACCCGACCCCGCTGGTGTGGTCTTGCCCTTCTTGCGGACGGCGCCCTTGCGCTGGCTGTTTCCTGGCATCAGTGTCCTCAGTTCTCCAGCGACCAGCGGGGGCCGGTCGGGGTGTCCTCGATCTTCAGGCCGAGGTCGGCCAGACGGTCGCGGATCGCGTCGGCGGCCGCCCAGTCCTTGCGGGCCCGGGCCTGCTGGCGCTGGTCCAGCAGCGCCGCCACCAGCCCGTCGACCACCGGACGCAGGTCGTCGACGGCGCGCGGCGTCCGCCCACTCCGGGGCGCCCGGGTCGAGCCCGAGGACGCCCAGCATGGAACGCACGGCCGCATAGCCCGTTCGCGACGGCATCGAGGTCGCCGGCGTCGATGGCGGCGTTGCCCTCCCGGATCGGCGCCGAACAGCACCGCCATGGCGCCCGGCGTGCCGAGGTCGTCGTCCATCGCCGCGGTGAACGCGTCCGGCATCGCGTCCTGCGGCGCCCAGGCGAACCAGCCGGCCTCGGAGACCAGCGGTCCGGCGCGGTGCGAGGAAGGAGTCGATCCGCGCCAGCTGGGCGGTGGCCTCGGCCAGCGACGTGTCGGAGAACTCGATCGCCGAGCGGTAGTGCGGCGCCAGCAGGTAGAGCCGGACGGCCCGCGCCGGGTAGGCCGTCACCACCTCGGAGACGCAGCGCGCCGTTGCCCAGCGACTTGCTCATCTTCTCGCCGGCGGCGGTCACCCAGGCGTTGTGCATCCAGTGGCGGGCGAACGGGTGGCCGGCCGCGCGCGACTGGGCCAGTTCGTTCTCGTGGTGCGGGAATCGCAGGTCGATGCCGCCGCCGTGGATGTCGAACTCGTCGCCGAGGTACTTGCCGGCCATCGCCGAGCACTCCAGGTGCCAGCCCGGACGGCCGCGCCCCCACGGTGCCGGCCAGGAGGCGGTCGCGCGGCTCGTCCGGCTTGTGGCCCTTCCACAGGGCGAAGTCGCGAGGGTCACGCTTGCCGCGCGGGTCGGCGTCCTCGGCGGCCTCCATCTCGTCGACGCGCTGGCCGGACAGTTCGCCGTAGGCGGGCCAGGAGCGGACGTCGAAGTAGACGTCGCCCGAGCCGTCGGCGGCCACGTAGGCGTGACCGCCGCTCGATCAGGGCCGCGATCAGTTCGAGCATCTCGGGGATGTGCCCGGTCGCGCGCGGCTCGTAGGTGGGCGGCAGGCAGCCGAGCGCGGCGTAGGCGGCGTGCAAGTTCGCGCTCGAAGCGGTAGGCGTGGGCCTACCAGGGGACGCCGGCCTCCGCCGACTTGGCCAGGATCTTGTCGTCGATGTCGGTGACGTTCGCGACCACGGTGACCTCGTAGCCCGGAGAAGGTCGAGCCAGCGGCGCAGGACGTCGAAGACGACCTCCTTGCGGATGTGGCCCAGGTGCGGCGCCGACTGCACGGTGAGCCCGCAGTGGTAGATCGACACCTCGCCCGCCCGGAGGGGCTCGAAGGGGACGATCTGCGCGCCGGGCGCTGTCGTACAGAGGGAAACTCACCGCGGCAGTCTACTCAGTGGCCGGTCGCCGGGCCCGACCACCTCGGTAAGCGCTCAGCCCTTCGCGCGGCGCAGCGCGTCGATGTCGAGGAAGCCGGTGACGTCCGGCTCGTCGTCGGCCGCGACCTCCCAGGGGTCGACCGGCATCGGGCCCTCGTCGTCGACGAAGCCTTGGGACGGGTCGAAGGGGTTGGCCAGTTGCCGGTCCTCGATCGGCCCGGGTGTCGGTCATCGCCTCGTCGGGCAGGCGCGCGCAGCACGTCGTGGATGTAGCCCCAGGTGGCCTCGACCAGCGGCACCTCGCGGTTCTCCCGCTGCGATGCGTACCAGCGGTAGTCGAGCACCTCGTGGATAGATCTGGGCGCCGCTCGCGCTTGCCCCGCAGCTCGGGCGGGACGGCGGTCACCACCGGCTGGAAGCACTCGGTGAGCCACTGGTGGGCCACGACGGCCTCGTCGACGTGGCCCTGGTTCGTGCGGGCCCGGAACGTGTCCAGGTCGTTGAGCAGGCGGCGCGCCTGGTGCTCCTCGACGTCCAGGCCGGTCAGGCGCAGCAGCCGACGGGTGTGGTGGCCGGCGTCCACGACCTTGGGCTGGATGCGTGATGTGGGAGCCGTCGGCGGAGGTGTCGATGGCGAGCTCGGCCACGTCGAAGCCGAGCGCGTTGAGCCGGCGGACCCGGTTCTCGATGCGGAAGACCTCCTGGTCGGAGAACTCCTCGACGCCGGTCAGTTCGGCCCACAGTTCGCGGTAGCGGGTGAGGATCGACTCGACCAGCTTCGCGGGTCGAGCGATTCGTCCAGCAGTTGCCCGGCCTCGAGGTCGCAGAACTCGCCGTACAGGTTGGTGGTCGCGATGGACAGGTCGTGCTCGCGCTGGCCGTCGGTGAGGGTCTCGTGCATCTCGGCGGTCTCGGCGTCGACCAGGTAGGCGGCGAACTCGCCGGCGTCCCGGCGGAACAGGATGTTCGACAGCGACACGTCGCCCCACAGGAAGCCGACCAGGTGCAGCCGCGCGAGCAGGACGACCATCGCGTCCAGCAGGCGTCCCACGGTGTCCGGACGGACGCCCTGCGCGAACAGCGAGCGGTACGGCAGCGAGAACTCCAGGTGGCGGGTGACCAGCACCGGGTCGAGCGGCTCGCCGTCGGCGTCGACCCGGCCGGTGACGACGGCGAGCGGCTCGACGGCCGGGGTGTCGGTGCGGTGCAGGTCGGTGAGCATCCGGTACTCGTGGATGGCGAGGTCCTCGATGACCTCCTTGGCCGCGTACACCGAGTTGCCGACCTTGATGAAGCGCACGACGTGGCGGGAGATGCCGCGGGGGAGCGCGACCAGGTGCTCGGTCGGCCACTCGGCCAGCGGCACCTCCCACGGCAGCGGGATCAGCCGTGAGTCGGGGCGCGAGGAGAGGAACCGGGGCACTCGCCTTTTCTACACCATCGGTCCCAACCCGGGCGGCAGGCGGTGGGGACGCACGTCGGGCCGGCGGGTGACCCCGACCGGCCCGACGCGTCCGCTGCCTTTCAGGCGCTGAGCCGCTCCTGCGTCTTCTCGGAGAAGACGTGCATGGCCTGCGGGTCGGACGTGCCCAGCTTGACGGTGGTGCCGCGCTGCGGTGGCGTCCGGGCGGAGACGCGCGCGACGATCTGCTGGGCGGTCATCTTCTCGTCGGGCTGCAGGCCCGCGAGCGTGCCGTAGACGTAGCCGTCGGCGCCGGTCTCCTCGACCACGTCCACGTCGAGGCCGATGCCCTCGTCGGCGATCCGGAAGTCCTCCGGACGGATGCCCAGTACGAGGGTCTTCTCGTCGGTGACCTTGGCCAGCACCTCACGCGGCGACCGGGACGACGTAGTCGCCGACCTTGACGCCGCCCTCGACGACCGTGCCGGTGATCAGGTTCATGGCCGGGCGAGCCGATGAAGCCGGCCACGAACAGGTTGGCTGGCTTGGTCGTACAGGGTCAGCGGGCTGTCGACCTGCTGCAGGATGCCGTCCTTCAGCACCGCGACGCGGTCGCCCATCGTCATGGCCTCGACCTGGTCGTGGGTCACGTAGACGGTGGTGACGCCGAGCCGGGTCTGCAGGGCGGCGATCTGGGTGCGGGTGGAGACGCGGAGCTTGGCGTCCAGGTTGGACAGCGGCTCGTCCATCAGGAAGACCTGCGGCTGGCGGACGATGGCGCGGCCCATGGCGACGCGCTGGCGCTGGCCGCCGGAGAGGGCCTTCGGCTTGCGGGCGAGGAACGTCTCCAGGCCCAGCAGGTGGGCGGCTTCGAGGACGCGGGTGTCGCGCTCGGCCTTCGGCACGCCGGCCATCTTCAGGGCGAAGCCCATGTTGTCGGCGACGGTCATGTGCGGGTACAGCGCGTAGTTCTGGAACACCATCGCGATGTCCCGGTCCTTCGGCGGCAGGTCGGTGACGTCGCGGTCGCCGATCATGATCTTGCCGGCGTTGACCTCTTCGAGGCCGGCGAGCATGCGCAGCGAGGTCGACTTGCCGCACCCGGAGGGTCCGACCAGCACCATGAACTCGCCGTCGCCGATCTCGAGGTTCAGCTTGTCGACGGCGGGGTGGTCAGCGCCGGGATACACCCGGGTCGCCTCTCTGAAACTGACTGTGGCCATGCCAAGTAGTCCTTTCCACGGGCAGGTACGTGCCCGACGATCCGTAGTGGAAGAAGCAGACCGCAGGTGCGGTCGCTTCCCATCCTCCCACGGGTGCCCCCGCCGTGACCACCACTTGGACACGATCAGCAGCCAGGAACGGGGTGCTGGCAAGGGCTTTCCGCGTCCGCTCCCGGTGACACCGGCCAGAAGGGACGTCGGGGGCAGCGGGTAGGCTCGTCGAATGAGCGACGCCCAGTCCGACGAGTCCACGGGATCCGCCGAGAAGGACTGGTGGGACGATCCGTCACTGCCGTGGCGGCACAAGCCGACGCCGGGCCGATGTGGCCTGCTTCGCCTGGCTCGGAGCGATCGCGGTGTATTCGCTGGTGATGCTGGTGGCGCGACCCACCCTGCTCGCCGTGGCTCCCCACGTCCTGGCCTCCCTCGGTTCCTGGTCTGGCTTGGTCCTGGTGGGCGCGCGGGCGGCGGTCGGCGACCCGTGGTGGCCCCTGGTCTGGGTGATCGGCGACCTTCGGGATGATCAAGTTCGACTGGGTCTACTGGTGGGCCGGCAAGCTGTGGGGTCGCAACCTGATCGAGGTGTGGTCAGGGCGCTCGGACCGGGCCCGCCGCATCAACGAGCGGGCCGAACGGTTCGCCCGCAAGTACGAGTTGGCTGGCGATCGCCATCACCTTCCTGCCGTTGCCGATCCCGCGCGGGGTGATCTTCGCCGTCCTGGGCGAGGCCGGTACCAGCCTGCGCACGTTCCTGACCGTCTCGGTCTCCGCATCGTTCGTGTCGACGGCGGGCTACCTCGCGATCGGCTACTGGATCGGGGAACCGGCGGTGAAGCTCATGGACGCCTACGGGCGCTACCTGCTGTGGGTCTCGCTGGCGATCCTGGCGTTCGTGGTGGTCAACGCGATGCGCACGCAGGGCAAGTCGGCGAGCTGACCTGCCCCAGCGAGCGCGTTCCTGATCGACTGCTGCTTGGTTCAGCGGGTGAGGAAGGCCACCTGGAAGTCGGCATCGGACGCGAACGGACGCAGGTCCCAGGTGGCGAAGCGGGACGCGAGCGCGAGCCCGGCGGCGGCGGCGTCGGCGACGAACTCATCGAATTCGTAGCCGCGTCCGCGTCCGAAGCCCACCACGGCCCGTCCGTCAGGGGCGAGCAGGGAGGCCATCGCGGTGAGCGCGGGCACGCGGGTGGCGGGGTGCAGGAAGGTCATCACGTTGCCGGCGCACAGGATCGCGTCGAACTCCGCCGGCGCGTCCCCGCGCAAGCGTGAAGCCGGCCAGGTCGCCCACCAGATAGGTCGGGCCGGGCTCGTCGTCCTCTGCGGCGGCGATGAGGGTGGGATCGACGTCCACGCCGACCACCCGGTGTCCGGCGCGGTGCAGGTACCCGGCGTGGCGTCCCGGCCCGCAGCCGGCGTCCAGGATCGTGGCCGAACGGGCGACCATGGCGTCGATGAGCCGCGCCTCGCCGTAGAGGTCGTGGCCCTGCTCGGCGAGCATGCGGAAGCGCTCGATGTATCGCGCGGAGTGGCCCGGGTCGCGAGCGACGATCTGTTGCCAGAGGCTGAGGTGAGTCACGAGCCTCCGACGAGATTCGAACTCGTGACCGTCCGCTTACAAGGCGGGTGCTCTGCCAGCTGAGCTACGGAGGCCTGGGGACGCGCAACCCCCGGGGTGACATTGTGCCATCCGCACCCCCGCCCGGCGCGACTCCGAGTGGGCGCATCAGCCCCGGACGACGAGGTCGGCCAGCTCGCGGGGATGGGAGGCCAGCCAGTGGTCGGTCTCCTGGGCGGCCCATTCGTCCCAGTGCGCCGCGAAACTGGCGCCGTCCCGCGCGAGAGCGCGGTGCCGGCGCCGGGGCTCGTCCAACTCGACCCAGATCGCCAGCCCGGCCAGGGCGCGACTTGCCGGTGTGATGGCGCCGCAGCCCTCGATGACCAGCGGCCTGGTTGCCGACAGCGTCCGCCAGGGGCCGGGGGCGTTCCGTGACCAGTCCCAGGACCGGTAGCCCGATCCGGTGATCAGCCCGGGTACGGCAGCGGCGCCCGAGTGCGAGGCCGCCCCAGCCGGGGTAGAGATCGTCGAGGCTGACCGAGCACGCGTGCGCGACCGGCCACTGCCTGAGGATCCGTTCGGCGAGTGTGGTCTTACCGGAGCCGGCGCCGCCATCGATCAGCACCACCGGCCGCCGGTCGGACTCGATCAGCCGAGCGAGCGCGGCGTCCAGGCCGGGCGGGAGCACGTCAGCGCAGGCCCGCCGCGGTGACGAACGCCGTCGCGGTGCCGCTGATGGTCACCGGGTCCTCGTCGGCGGGCAGGAAGGCCGATTCCCCTCGAGCCAATCGCAGCTCGCCGTTTCCGCTCAGCTCGGCCTCGCCCGCCACCACCATCACGATTCGGGCCGATCCGGCCCCCGGCACAGAAAGCCGTTCGCCCTGCGGACCGAGCCGCCACACCTCGAACTCCGGGCAGTCGGTGTGGTAGCAGTCCACTCCGGGCGCGATCTGCTGCGGGTACCTGATCAGGGGCACCACCGGGGCGAAGTCGACCACCTTGACCAGTTCGTTCACGTCGACGTGCTTGCCGGTCAGCCCGCCGCGGATCACGTTGTCGGAGTTCGCCATGACCTCGACCCCGGTGCCACGCAGGTGCGCGTGCATGTGGCCGGCGGGCACGAAGACGGCTTCGCCCGGTTTCAGGACGACCCGGTTCAACAGGAGTGCGGCCAGAACCCCGGGATCGGCCGGGAACGCCTCGTCGAGTTCGAGCACGGTGCGGGCGAATTCGCCGAGTTCACCGGGCGCCGACTGCTGCCGGACCGCCGCGGCGCAGACCACTTCGGACAGCCGTGCGCGTTCGCCGTCCAGGCTGAGCACGTCGAGGAAGACCTCGGCGAGTGCAGCGGGGCCCTTGCGCTGGGTCAGCGGCCCGATCACCGACGCGAGTTCGTCGGCGACGCCGAGACCGGCGAACAGTTCGGCGGTGCGGCGGGGATCACGGAACCCCGAGAGGGTGTGGAACTCGTCGAGGGCGATCAGCAGCTCGGGCTTGGGCCAGTCGTCCCGGTAGGTGCGCTCGGGGGCGTCCAGCGCGAGACCGACGGCGTTCTCGCGGGCGAAACCCTCCCGCGCCTGCTGGCGGGACGGGTGCACCTGGAGGGAGAGTGCGTGCCGGGCGGACAGCACCTTCATCAGGTAGGGCAGCTCGTCGCCGAACGATGCGCGGCTGGCCCGGCCGATCACCTCGGGGTGGTCCCGGACGAGCGTGTCCAGGCCGACGCCGGCGACGGTCGCTGGAGCGAGCAGATGAGAACCGAGCCAGTACTCGGCGTAGGGACGACCGTCGGCCGGCACCCCGAGCAGCTCGGGGATCGCATCGGTGGTTCCCCACGCGTAGTGCTGGATAGTGCCCTGCAGCAGCTGCATCGAGCGATCCTCACGTGGTCGACATCCGGGGATCGGCCCCGCGGGGGGCCCCACGCTGTCTGAGCCACGTCGAGTCTAGCGCCGCGGGCATGCGTCGCGACGCCAACTGTCGTGCGACGGCGTCGTGGGTTCGGCCGATATCGGATGCCGACGGCACGACCGACGAATGACATCGATGTTGTTTCGGGCGGTACGCTGAGGACCATGTCCGACCCGATGCCCACCGCCCCGGCCGGTCTCAGCGAACAGCAGGCCGCACTGCTCGACTTCGAGAAGCAGTGGTGGGCGCTGCCCGGCTCGAAGGAGTCGGAGATCCGCGAGCGGTTCGACATCTCGCCCACCCGGTACTACCAGCTGCTGAATGCGCTGATCGACACCGAGGACGCCCTCGCGCACGACCCGCTGCTGGTCAAGCGGCTGCGCCGGCTGCGGGCCAGCCGGCAGAAGGACCGCACCGCGCGCCGCCTGGGCGTGAACCTGCGAGTCTGAGCTGGTCGCGGCCTGGTCGAGTCCTCGGGTGGCACCGATTCTGGCGTGCCCTTCCGTCGCCACTGGCGTCCATGGCGCAGACCGCAGCGGGCGAACATCCGGCGGATCCGTGTGAACCCCGCGTTGGTCGCGGGCCGCTCTCGATAGCCGCCGCGAGCGAGCCCGGCGTCGCGTTCGAACGGAGTTCGCGGACGCAGCGTCGGCGGTGCGCAACCACGACCAGCCGGACGCGAGCGCGTACAGCGGCAGGAACGGCAGCCCCAGGCAGGCGAAGTACTGCCAGGCGTGCGCGGCCTCGTGGGCCAGCGTGCCGGGTTGTCGTCTGCTCCAGGTCGGCCATCGTGCCGCGGGGCACCAGCACGACGTTCCCCACCGTGAAGGCTCCGGCGCGCGGCAGCGGCAGTCGGTAGTCCTCGGCCAGGAGCAGTGCCTGCGGACCGCGTCGCACCCGCGCGCGTCCGGCGACGGCGACCGCCAGCCCGAGCGCCGACGAGAGGTTCACGGCGTTGCCGACCGCGCGCACCCGGTGCGGCCAGCTCACTGGGCCCGGCGGCGGGAGGGTCGGCATGACGTCCATTCTGCAACCTCGCCCGCCATCGGGTGCGCGGGGGGCGGGGGCGCGGACCGTGGCGGGGCCGAATGGCTCGCCCGCCACGCCGGACGCCAGCTCCCGCCGGTGCGAAGCACGTCCCGATTCGACCGCCTGAGCGTTTGCACTCGCCAGGTGCGAGTGCTAAACATGGAGTTAGCACTCTCAGGCTGAGAGTGCCACCGTCTGACTCGATGAGATCGCACCGATCGTCCGTCGCGGGCATCGAGGCAAGACCACGAACGACCTGAGTCCACCCGTGGGGCCACATGCCCCCGAGACGCCAAAGGATTGCCGAAGCACACATGGCGAAGCTGATTGAATTCAACGTCGAGGCGCGCCGCGGCCTGGAGCGGGGCATGAACATCCTCGCCGACGCCGTGCGGGTGACGCTCGGCCCCAAGGGCCGCAACGTCGTCCTGGAGAAGAAGTGGGGCGCCCCCACCATCACCAACGACGGCGTGTCCATCGCCAAGGAGATCGAGCTCGAGGACCCCTTCGAGAAGATCGGCGCCGAGCTGGTCAAGGAGGTCGCCAAGAAGACCGACGACGTCGCCGGCGACGGCACCACCACCGCCACCGTGATCGCCCAGGCGATGGTGCGCGAGGGCCTGCGCAACGTCACCGCCGGCGCCAACCCGATGGGCCTGAAGAAGGGCATCGAGAAGGCCGTCGCGGCGATCGTCGCCGAGCTGGCCGAGCAGGCCATCGACATCGAGACCCGCGAGCAGATCGCGGCCACCGCGTCCATCTCCGCCGCCGACACCACCGTCGGCGAGATCATCGCCGAGGCGATGGACAAGGTCGGCAAGGAAGGCGTGATCACCGTCGAGGAGAGCAACACCTTCGGGCTCGACCTCGAGCTCACCGAGGGCATGCGCTTCGACAAGGGCTTCATCTCGCCGTACTTCGTCACCGACGCCGAGCGCATGGAGGCCGTCCTCGACGACCCGTACATCCTGATCGTCAACTCCAAGGTCTCCTCGCTGCGGGACCTGCTGCCGGTGCTGGAGAAGGTCGTCCAGTCGGGCAAGCCGCTGCTGGTCATCGCCGAGGACGTCGACGGCGAGGCCCTCGCCGGCCTGATCGTCAACAAGATCAAGGGCACCTTCAAGTCCGTCGCCGTCAAGGCTCCGGGCTTCGGCGACCGCCGCAAGGCCATGCTGACCGACATCGCCATCCTCACCGGTGGCCAGGTCATCTCCGAGGAGGTCGGCCTCAAGCTGGACGCCGTCACCCTCGAGCTGCTCGGCCGGGCCCGCTCGGTCAAGGTCACCAAGGACGAGACCACGATCATCGACGGCGCCGGCGAGGCCGACCAGATCGCCGGCCGGGTCGCGCAGATCCGTCGCGAGATCGAGAACTCCGACTCCGACTACGACCGCGAGAAGCTGCAGGAGCGCCTGGCCAAGCTGGCCGGCGGCGTTGCGGTGATCAAGGTCGGCGCGGCCACCGAGGTCGAGCTGAAGGAGCGCAAGCACCGCATCGAGGACGCCGTCCGCAACGCGAAGGCTGCCGTCGAGGAGGGCATCGTCGCCGGTGGCGGCGTCGCGCTGCTGCAGGCTGCTGCCAAGGTCGAAGCTCGACGACCTCACCGGTGACGAGGCGATCGGTGCGCAGATCGTGTTCACCGCCTGCTCGGCTCCGCTGAAGCAGATCGCGATCAACGCCGGCCTCGAGGGCGGCGTCGTGGCCGAGAAGGTGTCCCACCTGGACGCCGGCCACGGCCTCAACGCGGCCACCGGCGAGTACGTCGACATGGTCAAGGCCGGCATCATCGATCCGGCCAAGGTCACCCGCTCGGCGCTGCAGAACGCGGCCTCCATCGCGGCGCTGTTCCTGACCACCGAAGCCGTCATCGCCGACAAGCCGGAGAAGGCTCCGGCCATGCCGGCCGGCGACGGCGGCATGGGCGGCATGGACTTCTGAGCCGCCGCACCTCTGCGCGAGGGCCGGTCACCCTTTGGGGTGGCCGGCCCTTTCTCGTCCTCCGGCCCGTCCACCCGTCCCCCGCCGCCCCTTCACCCGTCCCCGGCTACCCCCGTCCCCGGCTTCCCCCGCCGCCCCTTCACCGCCGAACCCCTCCGTTCGCGTCGAACCCCTGTACTCGAGCGCAGGGGTTCGACCTGAATCGCCGAGGAGGGTTCGACCCGAAGGGAGGGTTCGACCCGAAGGGAGGGGTGCGACCCGAAGGGAGGGGTTCGGTCTGAACGGAGGGTTCGGCGTTCTGGCGGGGGCTGTCGGACCAGCGTGTCGAGGCGGATTCACGGCGTCCGGGATTCATCATTGATCCATGAGCGGCCTGCTCGAGGTGATCGCCCTCCTCCCCGCTGACGCCGAGCGCGCGGAAGCGGGCGGTGCTGACCGGGTGGAACTCTGCGGCTCCCTCGACGACGGCGGAATGTCACCGACACCGCAACTGGTGTCCGAGGTCCGGCGGGCGACGTCCATCCAGCTCCGGGTCATGGTGCGGCTCCGTCCGGGTTTCGGCACGGACGGTGGCGAGGCCGTCCGGCTGCGCGGTCTGATGGCCAGCTACGCCGACGCCGGTGCGGACGGGATGGTGCTCGGATTCCTCAATGGCCTGGGTGAGGTGGACGCGGGCGTGATCACCGAGTTGATCGGGGACGCGCCCTGGCCCTGGACCTTCTCGCGCGCCATCGACGCCTGCCTCGACTCGGACCGAGGCTGGGCCGTACTGGCGAGCCTGCCCAGGCTCGATCAGGTGCTCACCGCCGGCTCGGCACGCGACGTGGAGCACGGCCTCAACGACCTGGTGGCAAGGGCGAAGGGCGACCCGTGGGCGGCATCGGTGATGATGGCCGGCGGCGGTCTGCACCCCGACCACGTGCCTTGGCTGGCGCGGGCCGGTGTCCGGGCGTTCCACATCGGCTCCCCAGCCCGGCCGGGCGGGTCCTACAAGGCTTATGTCGATGAGTCGCTGGTGCACTCCTGGCGCACTCTGATCGACGCCGAGGTGAGGCACCGGCCGGCCGCCTTCGCCTGACCGGCACCCGAGTCCGGCGCCGCACTACCGGCCTCGAGCGAACCAGGGGCAGTCCGTCGCTCGCCGACGGTTCTGGCCGAGGCCGAACGGCTCACGCAGGATCGGCCGCAGGCTCGATGTGGACGAAGGTGGTCGTGCCGGGCAGTGCGTCGTCGATACCCTGCTCGACGGCGTCGGCGACATCGTGGCTGCGCTTGACCGTCCATTCCCCTGGGACGGTGAGGGTCGCGTAGACGAAGCGCTGGCGCCCCGATTCACGCGTGCGCACCTCGGTGATCACAACGCGCGGATCCTCGCAGACCCGGTGCAGGGCGTCGGCCACCACGGCGACCTCCGCCGGCGGCAGCGTGCCGTCCAGCAGGCCCACCACCGAGCGGCGCACCAGACGGTAGCCCGGTGAGACAGGATGTTCGCACCCACCAGCAACGCGATCAGCGGGTCGAGCACCTGCCACCCGGTCAGCGCCACCAGGCCGAGCGCGACCAACACCCCCACCGACGTCCAGACGTCGGTGAGGAGGTGCTTCCCGTCGGCCTCGAGGGTGATCGAGCGGTACCGACGCCCGGCGCGCAGCAGCACCATGCCGGTCGCGAGGTTCGCCAGTGTCGCGATCGCGGACAGCAGCAGGCCGAACCCGAGTTGCTCCAGCGGGGACGGAACGAACAACCGGCGGGTCGCGCTGCCGATGATCAAGGCGGCCGCGGCGAAGATCAAGCGTGCCTTCCACCGTGGCCGACAGGTATTCGGCCTTGCCGTGCCCGAAGTCGTGGTTGTGATCGGCGGGCTTCGCCGACAGCCGGAGCGCCCACAACGCCACCAGGGCGGCCACCAGGTTCACGGTGGATTCCAGCGCGTCCGACCACAGGCCCACCGAGTTGGTCACCCAGGCGGCGACACCCTTGATCGCGACGGTGGCGACGGCGGTGGCGATCGAGAGCCAGATGAACCGCTCCAGCCGTCGCTGGTCGCCGGAACCGGAGGGATTCAGGCGGTGTCGCACTCGGGTCAGTTTACCGGCAGGGTCGACTCCTCGACCCGACCGAGGTCGACCGGCCAGGCGTGGCGGCGTCCGGCGAGGGCGACGAGTTCGGCGAGATCCGGCCGGCCACACCGGCTGAGGCAGTTCGCCGAGCGTGGCCAGCCGGTGCCAGCCCCAGCCGGCGAGAGTGAGTCTGCTCGTCGGCGGTCCAGCCGTCGGGGACGATCTCGAACGGGGCGTCGACGGCCAGCACGAAGAACGACTCGTGCTGGCTCAGCACCTGGTCGGAGTAGCCGTGAACCACCGTCCGGACGGCGACCGGGCCGACCAGACGCTCCGGCTCGATGACCAATCCGGTCTCCTCCGCGACCTCACGGACGGCCGCCGCCCGCGGCGTCTCGCCCGGATCGATGCCGCCACCCGGGGTCACCCACCAGCCCGAACCGGGGATGCCCGGGTCGGTGTCGGCGAACAGCAGGACGGCGTCACCGTCGGTCACGATCACCCGGGAGGCGCTGCGCGACCGCCGGGGCCGGTCCTCGGGCGCCGTCGCACGGAATCGGCGGTTCCGGAAGCTCCCGCTCACGGGGCCGGGATCTCGATCTCGGCCACCGCCTGGAGCGTCTCGTCCACCACATGAACCGCGAACCGGTCCCGGGGCGAGGACGTAGCCCAGCTGACCGCTGACTTCCTGTCCGGCGCGCAGCAGGCGACCTCCCAACGGGCGATCCAGATCGGGCCCGAAACCCGGCAGGGTCGGACCGTCGGAGGTCTCGGCGAGGAACAGGATCGCATCCACCGGCACCTCGCCGGACGTCGCCGTCACCGTGACGTCGAGGCTGAGGTACCGCTGTCCCTGCGGTGGCGCCATCTCCCCGGAGTCGCTCCACACGGCGCGGGAGACGGTGACGGTGCCGCTGCCACCGTCCGTGGCGAACGGCACGGCCGTTGCCGAGGCTGCCACCGCTGGTCGTTGTGCTCGCCGTCGTGGGTTGGGCGGACGGCGTGACGGTCACCACGGACGCTGAGCGCCGCGCGGTGGAGGTCGCGGTGGAGGTCGCGGTGGGCGTGGCCACCGGCGCAACGGCAGGACGGGGGGAGAAGACGACGGCGAAGGCGGTCACGGCCAGCGCAACGGCGAGCACCGCTGCGATCACCCGCACCCGGGTGCGCCGCACGGGGGTGGGGCCGCGTCCGTGCGGAGGTGCCGGGTACTGCCCGACCGGAGGCGCCGGGTGGCCGGTACCGGGTAGCGGCGCCGCCCACGCGCGGGAGGGGACGCCGTCAACGGGCTCGGGTGCCGGCGATCCGGGGCTCGGCGGGTCGAAAGCGGGCTGGCCGTCGGAGGGCGTACCCAGCCCCTGGGATCGGAGTCCGCATCAGACGGTACGTCCGGTCGTTCGCCGGCGCGCAGCGCGGCCCCGACGATCAGGCCGATCACGACGGGAAGGACCAGGCAGGCGAACTGAGCACCGCCGGAGAGGGTCTCGAAGAACAGGTCGGTGTTCACGTCCGACGGTGAGCACGGAGATCATGCCCGAGCACGCCCACGCACGATCAGTGCGACCACGTAGGAGCGGCGCACCGCTCGGCGCGGTAGGGGATCCGGGCGGACAGTGCGAACGAGATGGCCAGCATGAAGATCGAGAGCCACGACAAGAAGATGCCCAGAGAACAGCGGGATCAGCACGCCGGGAGTGACCGCCGTCCAGATCTGGGCGATCGGTCACCGGGGGCGGGGCATCGGGAATCTGGCTCGACGGCGGCGGCGCGAACCACTGCGGGGTGCCGGGCGCCGGGAATCCGGCGGGGTTCACCTGAACGTTCGGCTGCAGGGTCGGCTGCACCGGGAGGTAGCCTGCCAGGGAGGGCTCCGGCTCTCGGAAGGGGAGCTCTGGACGACGCTGCGGAGCGCCCTGCTGGCCGCCCGAGGAAGGGCCGGCCGACCACGCCCCGGTGGTGACGCCGGCCGTCAGCACCTCGAAGGGCAGGTTCGGATTGCGTCCGGGAGCCGCGGACGGCACGAGCGCCGTCAGATCCGGCAGTTCGCCGCTGACGGCGGCGCGAACGACGGCTCCTCATCGCCGACACCCTCGGGCGGGGTGGGCAAGCCGGGCGGCGGCGCGGTGTCCGGCAGCGCGGCGGCGTCCGGCACCACGAAGGCGGCCGGTCGCTCGACCGGCGCGTACTCGGGTCCGTCCCGCCAGGTCGCCATGCGCCCATCGTAACCGCGCCCGAGGGGCAGCCGGCGGTGTCCTGCCCCGCTATCGAGGGGAGGACGCGGGCCAGCCGGCGTCGGCCGGCGTGCCCCGGCCGGGTGGAGCCGTTAGGCTGGATGGACCGGCTGCCGAGGACACCGCCGGGAAAGATCAGGAGTTGAGGAATCATGCCGGTTGGCAAGGTGCGCTACTACGACGCCGAGAAGGGCTTCGGCTTCCTGTCCAAGGACGAGGGCGGCGAGGACGTGTACGTCCGCGCCGTCCGCGCTGCCCGACGGCGTCACCACCCTGAAACGCGGCCAGAAGGTCGAGTTCGGCGTGGTGGACGGCAAGAAGGGCGAGCAGGCTCTCTCGGTGCGGCTGCTCGAGGCGCCGCCGTCGCTGTCCCGAAGGCCTCCCGCAAGTCGCCGGAGCAGATGGCGATCATCGTCGAGGACCTGATCAAGATGCTCGACAACGTCGGCAACGGCTACCGCCGCGGCCGCCACCCCGACAGCGCGGTGGCCGGCAAGACGGCGGCTGTCCTGCGCGCTGTCGCTGACGAACTGGAGCTGTGACCTTGGCCGCAACCCTCGAAGTGGACGACCGCGTGTGCGGAAGCGGTCGAACTGGCCCGCGCCGCCGCCGTCCGCCGTGCCGGAGTGCTTGACGTCGGCGAACACCGCGGCGTCGTGGCCGAGGACGTCCGGGTCGCCACGCACCTGTTCGGCTGCGACCATCCCGGGCTACCCGGCTGGCAGTGGTCGGTGACCGTCGCCCGCGCCTCCCGTGCGCGGGTGGTGACGGTCTCGGAGGTGACCCTCCTTCCCGGCGAGGGTGCGCTGCTCGGCCCCCGCGTGGGTGCCCTGGGCCGAGCGAATCGGGCCGCAGGATCTGACCCCGGGCGTGCTCGCACCGACCCCGACCGACGACGTCCGGCTGGAGCCCGGCTACACCGGCGGCGAGTCCGCCGCGGACACGGAACCCGCGGAAGCCAGCCAGCTGCGAGCTGTCGTCGCCGAGCTGGGGCTGGGACGCGAGCGGGTGCTGTCGCCCGAGGGCCGCGACGCCGCCGCGGAGCGCTGGCTGGACGGGCCCGGCGGCCCCGACAACGCCATGACGCAGCAGGCGCCCGGCGCTGTGCGCCACCTGCGGCTTCTTCGTCGGGCTCAGCGGCAGCCTCGGACGCATCTTCGGGGTGTGCACCAACGAACTCGTCTCCCAGCGACGGCGCGGTGGTCAGTGTGCGATCACGGCTGCGGCGGGCACTCCGACGTGCTCGAACCGAGCCAGGGAGTCGATCTGTCACTCCCGATCTGGGACACCATCGGGGTTGACGTCGGTCTGTTCGACTGAGGCCGGCTCGCCGCCTGTTCCGAGTTCTGCGTCCACCTGGCCGCGTCGGCGACGGGCGCGGCGGTAGAGCCCGAAGCTGAGGCCAAGGAGGCCGATCAGGGTGCCGGCGACCGACACCCCGAGGTACCAGCCACGGCCGCTCGCCGCGAGCTGGGGGCTGAGCCACCAGCAGACGACCGCGCCCACCGCGAACGCCACCGTGCCGGCGGTCACCACGGCCACACCGTCGGGGTCGAGCGCCCGGACGGGGGCCTGTACCATCAGCGGCTTGGTGATGGTGGCTGTTCTGGCTCACGGACACCACGATAGGGCCAGCGTGTCCGGCCCTACCATTCCGCCATGGCGAACCCTGGAACGACAACGGCAGACCCTGCCCCGAAGATCAACAAGACCCTCGACGGATGGTTCGAGATCACCAAGCGTGGCTCGACGCTCGGACGCGAGCTCCGCGGCGGCCTGGTGACCTTCTTCACCATGGCCTACATCATCGTGCTGAACCCGCTGATCATCGGCACGGCCGCCGACGTGAACGGCAACCTGATCACCGGGCGTGCCGATCGCCGCCGAAGGCGCGGTGTCGACCTCGATCGGCGATGGTGGCTGCCGCAACGGCCCTGATCGCCGGGCTGATGACGATCCTGATGGGCGTCTACGGCCGGTTCCCGATCGCCATCGCCACCGGCCTGGGCCTGAACGCCCTGGTCGCCTACACCATCGCGCCGAGATGACCTGGCCGCAGGCCATGGGCCTGGTCGTGTGGGAGGGCGTCGCTGATCACCATCCTGGTGCTCACCGGTTTCCGTAAGGCGGTCTTCAACGCCGTACCGCGCGCGCTGCGCGCGGCGATCTCCGTCGGCATCGGCCTGTTCATCGCTTTCATCGGCCTGGTCGACGCCGGCGTCGTCCGCAAAGCGTCCGGCACCCCGGTCGAACTGGGCGTCTTCGGCCAGCTGAAGGGCTGGCCGATCGCGATCTTCCTGATCGGCCTGCTCGTCCTGGTCGGCTTGTTCGTCCGCAAGGTCAAGGGCGCCATGCTGATCGCGATCCTCGGTGCCACCGTGCTGGCCGTGATCGTGGAGGCCGTGCTGAAGATCGGCTCCGCCGAAGGACGCCACCGGCGCCGTCGTCAACCCGACCGGCTGGATGCTGAACGTGCCGCAGCTGAGCGAGTTCCACGCGCCGAACCTCGGCCTGCTCGGCCGGGTCGACCTGTTCGGCGCGTTCACCGGCGCGGCCGGGCCCGGCGCGCCGTCCTCGGCACTGCTCCTGCTGGTCTTCTCGCTGCTGCTGAGCGACTTCTTCGACACGATGGGCACGATCGTCGCGGTCGGCGCCGAGGGCGACATGCTGCGGGAGGACGGCAACCCGCCGCACACGCAGGAGATCCTGCTGGTCGACTCCGTCGCGGCGATCGCCGGTGGGTCTGGGTTCGGTGTCGTCGAACACCTCCTACATCGAGTCGGCCGCCGGCGTCGGTGAGGGTGCGCGCACGGGCATCGCCTCCGTCGTCACCGGCGTCGCCTTCCTGCTGAGCCTCTTCCTCGCGCCCGCTGGTGAACATGGTGCCCGTCAGAGGCGGCGGCCCCGGCCCTGTTCTTCGTCGGCTTCCTGATGATGAGCCAGGTCGTGCACGTCGACTGGGAGGATCCGGAGGAGGGCATCCCGGCGTTCCTGACCATGGTGCTGATGCCGTTCACCTACTCGATCACGGTCGGCATCGGCGCCGGCTTCATCAGCTACGCGCTGATCAAGCTGATCCGGGGCAAGGCCAAGGACGTGCACCCGCTGCTCTACGGCGTGGCGGCCGCCTTCGTCCTGTACTTCGCGCAGGGGATCATCGCGGGCCTGTTCGCCTGAGGCCTCCAGCCGGCATTCGCTTCGAGGGCTCGACCCCTGGGGTCGAGCCCTCGAAGCCATACCTGGCGCTGACGGCGACCTCACTCCTGGTGGAGGGCGGCCACCACGTCCGCTCGAGCGGCCGAGCGCGCCGGCCCGAGCGCGGCCAGCACGCCGAACGTGATGCCCACCACCACCGTGGCCAACAACCCCGACCAGGGGAACGCGTAGGGCATCTGCCAGCCGACGCCGCCCATCGCCGCGACCAGGGCGTAGCCGAGCCACAGGCCCGCGACCGCACCGAAGGCCGGTCCCGATCACCGACAGCAGCAGCGACTCGGCCATCACCATCCGGCGGATCTGTCGCCGGGTCGCTCCGACCGCGCGCAGCATGCCGATCTCCCGCGTGCGGGCCAGGACGCTGATCGCCAGCGTGTTGATCAGGGCCAGCAGCGACGGCAGCGCCAGCGCGGCCACGAGCACGTCGAAGATGATGATCGTCTGGCTGAAGGTGCGCATCTGCTCGGCCCGCCAGGTGGCGGACTCGTACAGCCGGAAGGCCGGGTAGTCGGCGACCAGCGCGGTCATGCGCGGCCTTCGTCGACTGTCGGGTCGGCGACGGCGTCCGGTTGGCCATCAGCAGCAGGTCGGCGGTCACGTTGAAGTCGCGCTCCAGGTTGTCCTGCGACGTGTACAGCGTGGACAGCTTGGCGTTCAGGTAGTCGTTGCCGATGCCGGCCAGGTGGTAGCGTGCGGCGGCCCGTTCGGGGTGTCGAGGAGCACGGCCTGCCCGACCACCAGGTTGTGCTGGGCCGCGTAGATGCCGTTGGCGATCAGCCAGCGTCCGGTGCCGCAGCTGGTCACCGCGGCGTCGGACGACCCCGCGTTCCAGTCGAAGGCGGCCACCTTCAGGTAGGTGCCGGGTCGATGCCGATCACCTGCACGTCGGCGCCGTCCTGCAGCGCCTGCGTGATCCGCAGCGTCGAGACGCGCCGCGATCCCCGGGGCGTGCCGCACCTCGTCGGCCAGCCGCGGCCCGGCGGCCACGTTGCCCTGGCCGAGGATGATCGACTGCGGGATCAGCAGGTAGTCCGCGCTCAGCGACTTGTCGAGGTAGCTGGTGAAGCCGGCGAAGATCGAAGTGACCACGCTGATCATCGCCACGATGGACGCCAGTCCCAGCATCACCGCGGTCACGGTGATGCGCGCTGCGTCCGGGGTTGCGCTGCAGGTTGCTGCGGGCGATCGCTCCCTCACGAGGCGAAGACGACGCTCCAGCGGACGGCTCGCCCAGTCGGCGATCGGGTTCACGACCGCCGGCGCCACCAGCGCGATGCCGACCAGGAACACCACCGCGCCGAACCCGACCAGGGCCGCCGACCCCGTGGTCAGCCCGAACAGGGACGCACCACCAGCGCCAGCCCCGAGCCAGGCACGCCGGCCGACCCGCGCTCGTACACCTCACCGAGTTGGGGCCGCATGGCCTCCATCGGGGTCACCCGGCCGGCCGCGCGGGCGGGCACGATCGCTGCCACGACCGTGACCCCGATGCCCAGCACGATCGACTTGATCCAGGTGCCGGGGTTGAAGATCGGGCTCCCGATCCGGAAGTGCATCACGGATCTCGAACGATCGGGCGCCATGGCGGCGAACAGTCCGGCGGCCAGCAGCCAGCCTGCGACGATCCCGAGCGCCGTGCCGATCACGCCCTGGAACAGGGACTCGGCGAGGAACAATCCCATCACCGTCCTCCGTCCGGCGCCGATGGCGCGCAGCATGCCGATGTCACGGCGCCGTTCGGCGACCACCGTCCGGAAGCTGTTCAGGATGATGAATCCGGCGGTGGCGAGAGCGAAGATGCCGAACATGTTGAACGCGAAGCTCGACGACCTGCAGCGAGGCCAGCAGCGTGGACTCGGTGGACAGCCCGCCCACCTGGTAGTCGGGACCGAGCGCCGCCGCGACCGCCCGCTCGGTCGACGAACGGTCGGCGCCGGCGACGAACACCGCCTCGACCTGGGTGATCCGGCTCACCGAGCCCGAACAGCTGTTGGGCCGCCGGCAGCGTGACGAAGACCTGCTCCTGCCCGGGCACGATCGTCGCGCCCAAGAGCAGCCCGATCACCCGGAACCGGGCCGTGCCGCCGGCCGCCGGCAGCACCAGCTGGTCGCCCAGCCCGAGCCCCAGCTGCGCCGGCCAGGTCGGCAGTTCAGCACGACCGCGGCATTGTCGCCCGCGCCAGCATCCGGCCCGCCTCGAGCGGGAAGTCGCGGACGCCGCGGACCGTCGGCGAGGTCGATTCCGACCACCACCACCTGAGCGAGGGCGTCGGCCGGAGCGTCCGCGCCGCGGGGGAGCGGCACCGTCCGCTGTACCCCGGGGCTGACGGTCGCGACCTGCGGCACGCGCGCAGCCGGTCGATCACGTCGGGCAGGAACGGCTGGTTGTAGGCGCTGGTGACGGTGAGGTCCACCTTGCCGGCCGCGGACAGCAGGTTGTGGGTGAAAGCGTCCACCATGGTCGGCAGGATGCCGTTGAGCCCGAAGGTCAGCATCACGCCCGAGCACCACGGCCAGCGTGGTCAGCAGCGAACGCAGCGCCGCGTCCGCGCAGGTAGCGCCAGGCGAGGGTGAGCCGAGAGCTTCACAGCAGGCCGACCTTCTCCAGCGCCTCGCGCGGGCCTTCGTGGCTGCCGTCCAGCGGCGAGGTCGTCGACGATCCGGCCGTCCCGCATGAGCACGAGTCGCTCGGCGAAGCTGGCGATCCGCGGGTCGTGGGTGACCATCAGGACGCTGCGGCCCCACTCGGTGCTCACCTGGCGCAGGAGTTCGCCGATCTCGGTGGCCGAGCGGGAGTCGAGGTTGCCGGTGGGCTCGTCGGCCAGCACGAGGGCGGGTTCGGTCGACAACGCCCGGGCGATCGCGACCCGCTGCTGCTGGCCGCCGGAGAGCTGGTCGGGCCGGTTGTGCAGGCGGTCGCCCAGACCCACCCGATCGCAGCCAGGTGGTGGCCCTCTGCGCGGCGTCGCGGACTCCGTCCAGGCGCAGCGGCAGCGAAGCGTTCTCGACCGCGTCCAGCACCGGGATCAGGTTGAAGAACTGGAACACGAAGCCGATCCGCCGGCGGCGCAGTTCGGTGAGCCGGTCGTCGGTCAGCTCACCCAGCCGGTGGCCGTCGATGCTGATCGAGCCGGCGTCGGGGGTGTCCAGGCCGCCGAGCAGGTTCAGCAGCGTCGACTTTCCGCATCCCGAAGGCCCCATCACAGCGACGAACTGCCCCTGGATGCACGTTGAGGTGCGACCGCGTCCAGAGCCCGCACCTGGGCGGCTCCGGAGCCGTAGACCTTGGTCAGCCCAGAGACGTCGACGATGGCGGCGCGGGTCGCTAGCTCGTTCTCGGTCATCGTCCGGCTCAGTTCGGACTGACCCGTTGACCGTCCGCGAGCCCGGTGGCGCCCGTCGTGACCACACGGTCGCCCCTGGCCAGGCCGCTGAGGATCTGCACGCTGGTCTCGGTGGCTGCACCGACGGTCACCGGCTGCTTCCGGACGGTGTTGTCGGCACCGACGACGAACACCACGCGACCCGCGTCGTCGATGACAACGGCCTCGACCGGCACGGTGAGGGCGTCCTTGATCGACTGCACCTCGATGTCGGTCGAGCCGCTCATGCCGGCGAAGAGTCGGGACGTGTCCTTGGCGATCGAAATGCGGACGGGGAAGGCGATCGTGCCGGTCGCAGTGGTCTCGGCGGCGGCCTGGACCCGGGTGACCGTGCCGGTGAAGGTGTGGTCCGCGAAGGCGTCTAGGGCGACATTGGCCGGCTGCCCCTTCTGGACGGCATCGATGTCGGTCTCGTTCACAGCCGCCTCGAACTCCATCCGTGAGGGGTCGACGACGCTGAAGACGGCGACGCCGGCGGTGACGCCGGCACCCTTCTCGACGGTGGCGCCTCGGAAGCCGACCGTCCCGGCGAACGGGGCGGTGAGCTCGGCGTTCGAGAGGTTTGCCTCAGCCTGGGTGAGGGCCTGGGCGGTGGCGTCGACGGACTGCCGGGCAGCCGTTCGGGCGAGGGACACGCGGGAGGCCACCGTCAGCCGGGTCAACGCGGCCTTCGCCGATTTCAGGGCCGCCTCGGCCTGCACCTTGGCAGTCCTCAGCGTCCGCAGTGTGGGTCTGAGCTGCGTCCGCTCCTCGGAGGTGGCGTCGTCGTAGTCGTGCGAGAAGGCGGAGTAGTTCTTGGCCGCTGTGGCGACCTGCGACCTGGCCGCCGACAGCGCGGCGTTGGCCGCTGAGCGTTCGATCGCGCTCGGCACGCCGTTGTCGATCGCTTCCAGCTGGGCTTTCGCCGCGCTGTGGGCGGCCCGCGCCTGGGAGACAGCGACCTGCAGTGGCCCCTTGGCCATCACGGCCAGCACCTGGCCGGCTTCCACCGCGTCCCCGTCGTGCACCGCCAGTTTCGCGATGGTGCCCGAAGTGGGCGCGTAAACCCCTGCCGACCGTGCCGCGACCAGCGACCCGGACGCGGAAACGGCGACCGTGATCGGAGCAACGACGGCCTCGGCAGTGCCGACGTCGGTGCGGCTGTTCATCACCGAGTAGGCGAAACCGCCGCCCGCGGCCACCGCGACCGCGGTGACGGCCCCGACCACGACGAGGGTGGCGCGCTTCATCGTTCGCTCCTGTCCAGGCTGTCGTACAGCTGTCCCACGAGGTCGAGGTGTTCGGGCCTGGGGGAGGTCGCGACGAAGGTACCCGCCGGCACGCCGAGAATGCGTTCCTGCGCTTGGTAGATCGTCGAAGCACCGGACACCATCACGTGGATGAAGCGGTCGCGGTCGCGGACGGCCAGCGCCCGTTCCCAGAGCTGATCGGCGGCGTCGAACCAGAGCAGGAGCACGATGTCGGCCGCGCCCTCGGCGTCCGCGACGGCCAGCGATCCGTCGGCTGCGCCCTGGACGATCTCGGGCAGCAGGAGTTGCCGCGCCCGGTTCCGCCAGGCGTCGAAGAGCCGATGCCGGAGGTCGCGGTTCTCGTCCGAGTAGAGGAAGGAGGCGTACGCGAGGTCGGGCTGAGCGAGCTTGTAGCCGCCGGCGGCGTCCATCAATGCCCGAAGCCGTTCCGCTCCGGATCCTTGCACCCCGGACGCCGCGAGGCACAGGTGGTCGAACAGGCCGTCGCCGAAGCGCCGGACGAGCTGCTCCAGCAGCGCATCCTTGGAAGCGAAGTAGTGGTAGAAGGTGCCCTTGGCCACGCCCGCTGTTCGAGTGACCTGCTCGACGCTCATCGCATCGAAGCCGTGGCTGCGGCACAGGTCTAAGGCGACATCCAGCAGTTCCTCGCGGCGCACCTCCGCCTTTTTGGTCACCCGAGCCATCGTCCGCCCTTTCGTGCCCCGCCTGCCGTGGATCGCCACTGACCGACCGTCGGTCAGTCTACTCCGGGGCCGGCGAAACGCGTGTGGATGTGCTCGTAGTCGCTCCTCGATCGTGACGGTGGGTCTGTTGATCCCGGCAGGGTCGGTGCCTGCTGTCCCAGCTGGCTCTCGCCCGGGGTCCGACTCGGCCGAGGGGTGTGCGCGAGGCTTTCAGGCTCGAAGCACAGCGACCAGATCCGGGGGAGTCCGGTGCCTCGAGGGTGCCGCCTCGCCCCAGGCGGGGTAGCCGTCCAGCCAGTCCAGGATCCGTTGCGCGACAGGGCGGTTATCCGCGGTGAGTCCGTCGACAACGGGACGCCACTGTGACCCCATGGCGACCGCGTGGTCGAAGCGCACGTAGCCGGCGGCCAGGCCGGGGCAGGCCATCAAGGCGATGCCGAGATCGGTCTTCAGCAGGTCGCTCAGGCCGAACCGGGACGGCACACCTGCCCGGACGAGGTCGAAGTCGAAGTCGTTCATACCGGTCTCGGTGAAGTCCTGGGCCAGGCTCGCCCAGGCCATCGCTTCGAGCCATGCCTCCACGAGCGTCCAACATGCGGCCAGCCGGTGCGGCGGAACATGGCGACCGGTGAGGAGGGCATCCACGTCGGAGCCGCTGGGCACGCCAGGCCGGATCACCGGGGCGTCGGGGGCGCGGCGGAAGACCGGACCCAGCCGACTCAGGAGTCCCGTCGACGCCGGAGGGGACTCGGCGAAACGGTCGGCTGCGATCGCGCGGAGCGCGGTTGCGGTCTCCTCGGGTGCGGAGAAGATGTCGCGGACTTCGTTGATGGCGATGGCGTAGAGCCGCAGGGAGCCCATGGCACCAAGCTACCGCCAGGCCTACATTTGACGCTGTGAACCCCCGATCCCGTCGGCTGATCGTTTCCGGAACGTTGCTGGTATTGCTCGTGCTGGTGGTGGTGGGGACGGTGCTGGGTCAGGGCGCGATAGGCTCCGCACCATGATTCTGGCGGTACGTCGTGGGTTGGCCGGCGCGGCCGTTGGTGTGATTGTCCTGCTCGGTGCTGCGGGGATCTCGCCCGCGTCCGCAGACACGGCCTCGCCGAGTCCCACCACGGCCACCGCCACAGCCAAGGCCACCGCCACCGGCACCGCCAAGGCGACTGCCAACGCCAAGGCCACCGCAACTCCGACAACCCAGACCGGCACAGGGACCGATGCCGCGGACACGGCGCCGGACAACTCCCGCCAGGCATGGGCGCTGGGCGGTGCCGGCGCTCTGGCCCTACTCGCCGCCGCGGTGGTCTTCTTCCGCCGCCGCTGATCCGCGACCTCTGATCGCTGAGCCCCTCCGTTTCGGTCGAGCCCCTGTACTCGAGTACAGGGGCTCGACGCGAAACGGAGGGGTTCGGCGTCTGGGGAGGGGGTCAGGCCAGCTCGTTGAGGTCGATCCGGACTCTTCGGAAGGTGTCGGCGAAGCCGGCCAGGACCGTGGCGTTCGGATCCGGTGCGGGGAACACTCCCAGGCCGCGGCGCAGGGCGGGGTCACGCAGCGGCTCCAGTCGAGGAGCGGCCAGCACCGTGGCGGCGGCGGTGCGGTCCCCGCCGATCACGAGCGCCTCCAGCCGCCCAACCTCGGGGAGCAGGATCGCCGTCACGTCGGCCGCCGCCGCGTCGAAGGAACGATCGGCCTGGGAGGCGCGCCTACGGGCGTAGCGCTGCTGCGACCATCCACCCGCCTTGGTGCGGCCCTGCACATAGTGGCGACCATGGCGCCCGGTCACCAGTGAGTCGCCTTCGAAGACCCCCACGGCGTGCGCCTGCCGTCGGGCGATGAGCACGCCGATCCGCCTCGGCCGGGTGAACGCGTCCACCGCCGCCGCCAGGGGGTCCCCTTCCTGGAGCCCTACGTCCGGCAACGGTCCCCAGACCAGGCGAATCGAAGCGATGGCCCCGTCCGGGGCGCGGAGCACCAGCCGATCCTCCTGCACCTCCGGCCAGGGCTCCCCGTGACGCTCCGCGAAGCCTCCCAACCAGCCGGCCAGACGGTCGGGGGCGACGCTTACCCTGCGTGGCAACGGCGCTGCGGTCATGGCTATAGTCTGGCCTCGACCGGCCGGGAGGAGCGTGATGAGCGACCTCATCGATACCACCGAGATGTACCTGCGCACCATTTACGAACTGGGTGAGGAGGGGGTTCCGCCGCTACGCGCACGGATCGCCGAACGCCTCAAGCAGAGTGGCCCGACCGTCTCCCAGACCGTGGCCCGGATGGAACGTGACGGGCTGGTCAGCGTCCATCCCGATCGCCACCTCGTGCTCAGCGAGCGCGGCCTCGAACTGGCCACCCGGGTCATGCGGCGGCACCGGTTGGCCGAGCGGTTGCTCACGGACGTCATCGGGCTCGACTGGCACCTCGTGCACGAGGAGGCCTGTCGCTGGGAGCACGTGATCTCCACCGACGTGGAACGGCGGCTGGTCGCCATCCTGGACCACCCGGTCAGTTCGCCCTACGGCAACCCGATCCCGGCACTCGAGGAGTTGGGGGTCGAGCCGGCAGCGGAGTCGTTCCTCGATGGCATCCGAGACGCTCTCGTTCCGCTTGGCCGACGGGCAACCGCACGAAGTCGTGATGCGCCGGATGAGCGAGTCGATCCAGGCCGATCCGCGCCTGCTCACCGCCCTCGAGGCGGCCGGTGCGCTGCCCGGAATCCCGGTGCGGGCCGTCGCGGCGGGACGGACGGTGCTGCTGGGCAGCGGCGATCGAGAGACCGTGGTGCCCAGCGACGTCGCCGAGCACCTCTTCGTCGCGATCAGTTGACGCCGGGCCTGGTCGGACCCGGTCCCGACGGCGTGCACGGAATACCACCAGGCACGGCGGCGTTGTCCCGGCGTACCCCTTCAGAACGTGAGGACGCACATGGCAACCATCGCTCTGACCGCGGAGGACTTCGGTCAGACCATCACCGACAACGGGATCGTCTTCGTCGACTTCTGGGCGGCCTGGTGCGGACCGTGCCGAATGTTCGGCCCGGTCTTCGAGGCGGTGTCCGAGGCCCATCCGGACGCAGTCTTCGGCAAGGTGGACACCGAGGATCAGCGCGATCTCGCGGGCGGGCTCGGCATCACGTCGATCCCCACGCTGATGGCTTTCCGGGACGGCTACTTGGTGTACCGGGAGGCCGGTGCGCTCAACAAGAGCCAGTTCGACAAGCTCGTCCAGACGGTCAAGAACCTCGATATGGAGAAGCTGAAGGCGCGAGGCCGATGCTGAGGCCGCCACGGCAGGCTGATTCCCGCAATTCACCTTGTCCCCGTGCGGGTTCCTTCGCCCCGAAGACGACCTATACTGAGATTCGGTTCCTGCCCCATCCCCCCGGGCAGGAACCGCCTTGTCCGCACCCATCGGACGCGGTCGTAGCTCCCGCCGGGGCGGACGAATCGGCTAGCGTCCGATGAGAGGCGCGATGAAACCGGTGACGATCACCGAGGTGATCGTCACGGTCGAGAAACCCGCCACGATCATCTTGGGCAGGATCTCGCTCTCGATCGCAGCCACTTCCTCCGGTGATCTCCCCTGCCCCCTTGGCCGCCTCCTGCGACAGGATCATCGTGCCGGGGAAGCCGTAGAGCGACGTGAGGCCGATCGCGATCGACATCGGCACGCTGAAACCGAGCAGCTTGCCGGTCACGGCGGCGAAGAGCGCGATCCCCAGCAGGCCGGCGACGAAGGCGATCAGCAGCGGCACCGCCAGGCGGGCCAGGTCAGCAGGCTCAAGGGTGGCCAGCGGCCCGAAGACCATGATCAGGATGGCCAGCATCATCAGCCCGAAGGCGTCGATTCCGTTGAGGACGGACGGCTTGAACACCCCTGCGGTGCGCAGCCCGATGCCGAAGATCAGGGCCACGACGAAGGTGTTGAGGATGCCGTTGGTGAGGTTGCTGATCAGCTGGCTGGCCAGCACGACCACGCCGACACAGAACAGCGTCCCGGGTGTGGTGCGCAGGAAAGCCGGCAGCATGCCTTCCGCGGCCGGTCCCTGCCTCCGGGGGCGCGGGCGCCTCGAGCCGGCCGGCCCGATACTCGTCCTTCAGCCGAGCGGCCTCCTGCCGCAGGATCAAGGAGGTCAGCGGGAACCCGATCAGGCCCTGGAGTGCCGCGATCAGGACGGGGAACACCGCCACCGATGGTCAGGCCGACGTCGAGCGCGGCGTCCTGGACGAGAAGCACTGAGATCGTGCCGCCGGACAACGCCCCGATCCCCGCGATGACGTAGTCCAACGCGGTGGCGGCCAGCTGGTCGTAGGCGCCGTCGCGCTGCCCGCCGCCGAAGACGAGTCCCGCGACGAGTAGCAGGACGCCGATGCCGACCACGGTGGCGATGCCGATCAGCAGGGTGCGCCACTGCTTCTTGAAGTCGTCGAGGCTGATCATGGTGCCGAGGTGGACGATGATGAAGCCGACCACCACCCCGGCCAGGCTGAGCAGAGATGAGCTGGCCAGCAGGTCCTCGGGGAACAGGCCGGTCATGAAGCCGATCAGGAAGATCAGCGAGGCCACGAACAGGCTCGACAGCAACGAGGCGGTCTTCTTCGAGACCCAGTCGCTGATCGTCCACACCAGCATCACCACGACGAAGGCCAGCACGGGATTCATGGGTTCTCCAGCCGCTCGGGGATTCTCGGTTCCATCATGGCGTGGGTTCGACGGATTCCGGCGAGGTCGATTCCGACTCGCCGTGCCGGGGTGTGCTGCCCGGATGGAACTGCGACAGGAGAACCACCCCGGCGATCGCGATGGCCGCGAACAGCAGCATTCTGACGGCGGCGAAGGCGCTGATGTTCACCCCTTCGCCGAGCACGGCGATGCCGTAGGCCACTCCGGCCACGGGCCCAGCGGCATTGAGCGTGCCGACCACGATCTCGGCCGGACCGGACGCGTAGCCCTGCTGGATCCAGATACCCGCCAGGAGGGCGCCGGCGCCGATCGAGGCCGCGAGGAACCAGAACGTCGGGGAACTCGCCCACACGCGGCTGGTCGTGTAGTGGCCGATGGCCTTCACCACGCCCGACTCCGAGCCGTAGATGACCGCGGCCGCCGCCGACCACGACAAGCAGCGCCACTGCGAGCGGGCCGCGGGAACCGGCCAGCGCCAGGAGGGCGGCAACCCCGAAACCGGCGAGTGTTCCCTGCACCAGCCACCTGTCGTTCAGCACAGGGGAGGGGGCGGCGTGGCCGATCGCCACCCAGGCGAAGGCGGCCGTGCCGATCACGGTCAGAGCCGTCGCCCCCCACAACTTCGGCGTGATCGGCGCCTTGTGGATCCGGGCCGCCAGCAGGATCGTCCAGGGCACCGCCAGGACGCCGATCGGCTGCACGACCGTCACGGGGGCGAGGAGCAGCGCGGTCACCTGGAGCGCCGCGCCGACACCGGTGAGGGCGAGGCCGCCCAGCCAGCGCGGGTTCTTCACGACCGTAAGCAACTGCCGGCCGCTGAGCTTCTCGCCGCCGGGTGTGGCCGCGTCCCCCACGGCGAGATGCTGCACGACGGAGGCCACCGCCAGAGCGATCGAGGCGAGTACGGTCAACGCGACCGCCAGGCCGATGTTCTGGGTCACGGCCGGCTCCTTTCAGAACGTCCAGATGAGCGGTACGAGCAAGACCGCCACGACCAGGAACAGCAGCAACAGCGGCAGCCCCAGCTTCCAGTAGTCGGTGAAGCGGTAGCCGCCCGGCTCCAGCACCATGGTGTTCGCGGCAGTGGCGACCGGGGTGAGGAACGAGGCGGCGCCGGCGACGGTGAGCGCCATCATGAACGGCAGCACTGAGACCTGCAGGTCGACGGCGAGGACGGCGGCGATCGGCGCCATGATCAGCACGGTCGCCGTGTTCGAGATCAACTGGCCCAGGATCATCGTCAGGAGGCAGAGCGCCAGCAGCGCGAGATAGGGCGATGCGGAGCCGACGATCTGGAGCACGCCCCCGGCGATCAGGTCGGCGGTGCCCGGTGGAGATGAAGGCTGTGGACAGCGGAATCATGCCGCCGACCAGCACCACGGTGGTCCACGAGACCGCCCGGTAGGCCTGGCTGGAGGTGAGCACCCCGGTGACCACGATCGCGCCGGCGGCCAGCAGCCCGGCGACCGCCGGGGGTACCACCCCGGTGGCCAGCAGCACGACCATCGCCGCCAGGATCGCCGATCGCCCGCTTGGCGCCGGTCCCCAGCGGCAGCGCCCGGCGCAGGTGCGTCCGGCTCGTCGACCACGAGCACGTCGGGGCCGGCGGTGTGTTGCTCCAGGTGCTCCCAGGTGCCGCGCAACAGCAGGGTGTCGCCGGCGGCGAGGCTGGCGTCAAGGCCGCTGACGTCCTCACCTGCGCGTTGCAGTCCGAGCACGACCAGGTCGCCGCTCGGAGTGGTCATGCCGGGGAAGAGATGGAGACCGATCAGTTCCGAGCGGGGCGCGATCACGACCTCGGTGACCCCCGTCCGCGTACCCACCAGTTCGCCGTCGTTGGGGAGGTCGTACTGCTCGCGCAGGACGCGGGTGAGCGTCTTCACATCCAGGGTCATCACGTTCGCCGCCCGCACGGGCAGCAACTTCGGGCCGAACAGGGCGATGATCGCGATCGTTCCGATGACGAGCGGCACGCCGACCAGGCCGAACTCGAAGAAGGTGAACGGGCGGGCCCCGGCGTCGGCCGCGGCCTCGCTCACGATGATGTTGACCGGCGTTCCGGTGAGCGCCAGCATGGAACCGGCGTGGGCGGCGAAGGCCAGCGGCATGAGCAGTTGGCTGGGGGCGATGCCCATCCGGACGGCGACCACGACCACGAGCGGGATGAGTGCGGCGACCGCGCCGTTGACGCTGATCAGGGCGGTCAGCACCGCCACCAGCAGGCTGATCACGATCAGCAGCGACGTGCGGCTCTTGCCGCCGCGGCTGATCACCTGCTGCCCGGCCCACACCGTCACGCCGGTGGCGTCCAGTGCTTCGCTCACCACGAACAGCGCGGCGATGAAGATCACCGTCGGGTCGCCGAAACCGGCGAGCGCCTGGGCGAGCGTGACCACGCCGGTGGCCCAGAGCAGCAGCGCGACGCCGAGCGCCACGATGCCCATCGGCACCCGGTTCGACATGAAGGCGACGACCGCCAGCGCCAGGATGCTCAAGGTGATGACGACCGGGCTCACGGGCACACCCTAACCGACACCACCCCCAGCGGCGGGCGCAGGCCTCGATCCCGGCCCGAAGGGGACGCGCGCGTCGCGTCCACGCGCCGAACTCGTCGTCGCCGGCCCCGGCGACACCCTCCCAGGCGGCGCCCGGCCAGACTCCGGCGGCGGGCCCGGCCAGTGTCGTGAGCCGGATCGATGTCGAGCAGCGTTCGCCCGACCTCGACCCTGGGGAGCGGCTAGGGTCGGTTCAACAGGCCTGCCACGACGATTCGAGGAGCCGAAATGACCCGCAGCCCGAACAAGCTGATCCCCACCGATTTCACCCCCGTCCCCGCGCTGGGCAACTCACCGGTGGTGAGCGCCGTCGCCGACTTCTCCCTCGACCTCGCTGCCGTGGCGGTGCTGATCACCACAGACGGTGACCTGCCGGCCGTGGTCGACCTTGACCGGGACTCCCTGGCGGCGGCCGGTTTCGACGCCGAGCCGGGCAGCAGCCTGGTGGTCGCGCGGGCCGGGCATCCGATCGTGCTGGTCGGGATGGGCAAAGCCGGCGATGTGGATGCAGCCAAGCTGCGGGACGCCGCCGCCGCAGCGTCCCGGGCCACCGCGAAGAAGGGCGGCCGGCTCGGCATCGAGGTGCCCCAGCTCGGAGTGGACGCCGAATCGGCGGGCCAGGTGCTCACCGAAGGTGCGCTGCTGGGGCGCTATCGCTTCTCGGCGCTGAAGGCCGAGTCCGCGCAGGCGCCCCTCGAGCTCCTCGAACTGAAGCTGTCCGGCGCCGATGCCGGCGAGGTGACCACCGGCATCACGACCGGTCTGGTGATGGTGCGTGCGACCGTGGTCGCGCGCGATCTGGCGAACACTCCGCCGGGTCACCTGACGGCCACCGACCTGGCCGCGGTGGCAGCCGAGCTGGGGGTCGAATTCGGCTTCGACGTGGAGTCCTACGACAAGGCAGCAACTGATCGAACTGGGCTGTGGCGGCATCCTCGGAGTCAATGCCGGCAGCGCGGAGGAGCCGCGGCTGGTCGTGCTCACCTATTCGCCCGACGGTGAGGTCGCGGGCCACCTGGGCATGGTGGGCAAGGGCATCATGTACGACTCGGGCGGCATCAGCCTGAAGCCGTCCGATCCGATGCACCTGCTGATGAAGATGGACATGGGGGGCGCGGCGGCCGTGCTCGGCGCGTTCACGGCGCTTCGCGACCTGGGCACACGGCGCCGCTGTCTCGGCATGGCTGTGCTGCACCGACAACATGCCCTCCGGCTCCGCCTACAAGCTCGGCGACGTGCTGACCGCCCGCAACGGCAAGACGGTCGAGGTGAAGAACACCGACGCCGAGGGACGTCTGGCCATGATGGACGGGCTGTCGCTGGCGGTGGAGGCGGGTGTGGACGCGATCGTCGACATCGCCACGCTCACCGGCGCGGCGCTGATGGCGCTGGGCAAGTCGCGCGCCGCGGTGCTGGGCAACGACCAGGCGATGGTGGACCGCGTGGTGGCCGCTTCGGTGGTCACCGACGAGCCGGTCTGGCAGCTTCCCCTGGAGCAGAAGTACCGCAAGCAACTGGATTCCGACGTCGCCGACATCTCGAACCTGGGTGGGCCGCATGCCGGCGCGACCACGGCCGCCCTGTTCCTGAACGAGTTCGTGGGCGACACCCCCTGGGCCCACGTCGACATCGCCGGGACGATGTCGGCCGACTCCGACGACGCCTGGCGCTCGGCCGGCGCCACCGGGTTCGGCGCCCGCCTGCTCGCCAACCTCGCCGTCGCCTTTACCGCCTGACCCAGCCGGGTCAGGCGGCGACCGGCGCCGGATCGAGCAGCCGCGGTGAACCCCGGTGGGTCGAACGTGCGAGGGTGACCGCGGCCAGGGCGACGAGCGCCACGCCGAGCCAGTATGGGGCGCCGTGACTGACGCCGTACAGCCATCCGGCCAGCAGCGGCGCCGTCATCTGCACCGCCGAGCCGAGCGATGACATCCCCCCGGCCAGCCAGCCCTGTTCGTCCGCGCCCACGGAGTTGGACATCAGGCCGTCGAGTGCCGCCTGCATACCGCCTTGCCCCGCGGCGAAGACGAGGCTCGCGGTCGCCAGCACCCAGGTCAGCGGCACGAAGGATGCGACCAGGGCCAGGCCGAGGCACCCGACCAGCTGGCCGAGCATGCCACCGATCACGACTCCTCGCTCGCCGTATCGCTTCACCAGCAGACCCAGCAGCGCGCCCTGGATGATGATGTCGACGACGCCGACACCGGACAGCAACACCCCGACCTGGGTGGGACCCCATTGGACGCTGTCCATGGCCAGCACGCTCACGTTGTTGACGAAGAACGCGAACGGAATGCTGACCAGGGTGAAGCTGATCAGCAGAGCGCGGAGTTCCCGCCTGGCGAGCGCCGCCGAGATGACTTTGAACGGATGCAGTTCGGAGAGGTTCAACGCGGTGCTCCGGTTCTCCGGGGCCAGGCTCTCGGGCAGGGCGACCGCGGACAGCAGGCCGATGAGTGCGGCGATCGCCGCGGTGGCGAACACCGGCGCCGACAGGCTCACTGTGGCCAGGAAGGCTCCGAACGCCGGGCCGACCATGGTTCCGATCCCACCGAGGGCACCCAGCAGGCCGTAGCGTTTGGCGCGGTCCTCGGGCGGGGTGATATCGGCCAGGTAGGCGAACATCACGGGCAGGTCGCCGGCGGTGAGCCCGTCGATGATGCGAGAGACCAACAGCACCCAGAGCGCGCCACCGATGCCGAACATCAGGTAGCCGACGGCCGATCCGAGAACGCTGACCACCAGGATCGGCTTGCGTCCGAACCGGTCGGAGAAGGAGCCAAGGAACGGTGCGGCGAGAAAGGCGCACAGGGCGTACACCGATTCGAGGATGCCGACCCAAAGGGCCAGGGACGCCTCCGGCACGTATCGGCGGAGGATGAAGGGAAGGACGGGGAAGACGATCGTCATACCGATCGTGGTCAGGAACGTGATCGCGATCAGGAGGGGCCACGCCAACCGTGCGATCGGCTGCTTCGCGGCGAGCGTCGGGTGAGGGATCTCGGCGGGGGAACTCATGCGCCCTCCTCGGCGAGCATCAGGTACACCGACTTGCGGGCTGCCGCGACGATGGCGGTGGCCCGCTCGGCCTGGGCATCGCTGCCACCCGACTCCACCTGGGCCAGGGCGACCAGAAGCCCCTGCGTGGCCTGTCTCAGTTGGACCCGGGGTGCTTCAGCAGCCAGAAACCCTTCCCACGGCTGGCCGCCGTCGGATTCCCGCACCGCCCGGCGACCGTAGTCGGTGATGGCGAAGACACGCTTGCTGCCTTCGCTGCGGGAGCGGATCTGGCCCTGCTCCTGGAGCGCACGGAGGGTCGGGTAGATACTTCCGGCACCGGGCCGCCAGACGCCGCCGCTGCGCTCAGCCAACTCCTGGATGATCTGGTAGCCGTGCATGTCCTGTTCGGCCAGCAGCGCCAGCACCGCGGCTCGAACGTCTCCGCGGCGCGCCCTGGAGGCGCCTCGTTCCCGCCCCGCGAACCCGCCGCCGACCCAGCGACCGCCCGGACGTCGGGTCCACTCACCGATCCTCGGATCATCCGTCATCTCGATAGCCTCCTACCTGTTGTCATCGATCACAATATATCGGTAACAATCGGATCGCACAGCGCGACCTGCGGGAGTGTGGACGGACCCAGCTTCAGCTGGCCAGGATCCCGTGCGGGTGCGTGGCGGCCCGGCCCTGGAACGAGAGGATGCGGGGGTTCAGGACCACCCCGTCCCTGATCTCGATGGCCCGCTCGATCGTGGGTTCCTCGGCCCAGCCCGCCGGCCCGCGGAGCATCGGAGCCAGGAACGGCACGATCGCGGCGCTGTTCTCCCAGGTGGCCGACGCCCACAGGTGCGACGGGCTGTGGTCCACGCCGTAGTGGATCACCTCGTCGCCGACCACGAATGTGGGCTCCTCGAACGTGGTCGGCCGAGCCCAGCTGAAGCCCATCCCCGCATCACAGGACACGTCGACGATCACCGTCCGCGGCTTCAGCCGGGGCAGGTCGGCATCGGTGAGGAACATCATCGGCGACGCCGGATCCTGCAGCACGCAGTTGACGAGAATGTCGTGCCGGGCCAAAAAATCGGCCAACTCCTCGGGACCGTCGTCGGTGAGCGCGCGTCCGACGTCGGCGAGTCCGATCCCGTGCTCGAAATGCACCATGCGGGCCGAGTGGATGGGTGCGGCGACCGCGGTGATCTCACGGTGGGTGAGGACGTCGACATCGGTCACACCCACGCCGGTCAGCGCGGTCACCGCTCCGCGGGCGGTCGCGCCGAAACCGATCACCACGGCTCGACGTCGCGGCCCGTAGTGCCCGGTCACGCCGGCCAACTGCAGCGCGTGCAGGACGGAGCAGTAACCGGCCAGCTCATTGTTCTTGTGGAACACGTGCAGCGAGAAGGAACCGTCAAAGTTCCAGTGGTTCATCGCTTCGAAGGCAACCACGGTCAGCCGGCGGTCGATGGCGACCTGGGTGAGTTCATCATCTTGGACGCAGTGCGGCCAGCCCCAGAACACCTGGCCAGGCCGCAGTTCGAGAAGGTCGGCCAGCACGGGCTTCGGCTGGAGGATGACATCGCAGTGCGCCACCAGCTCGGCGTGGCTGCGTACCCCTGCCACCCACGCCGACAGTTCGGCATCGGCGATTCCGAAGCTGTCGCCGTACCCCTCCTCCAGATAGATCCGTCCGCTGACCTGAGGTGGCAGCTTGGCCAGATGCTTCGGATGCAGGGCCAGTCGTCGCTCGTTCTCCTTGCGCGATCGGCCCATCACGCCGAGGGTCAGGCCGCTGTCGGGAAGGTCAGGTTTCGATTCCACCATCGTGTCAGGCTAGTCAAAGCTCGGCCCGCGCGCACGATCCTGGGCAGAGCCCGACGCACCGGGTTCGGACAGGCTGTGGAGTCGCCGTGATCGCGGAGGGAGGCCGAGCCGCCGAGCCACCATCGCCTCCTCCGGGTCGTGGTCTCTCGACCGGTGGCATCGTCGGTGCGGAATCGATTGAGCCCCGATCCGCCCGGCCGCGCTCCGTGTTCACTAGGCTGCGGGGAGGCTGGCACTGAAAGGGTGGCTGGAATGGATCTGAACTTCCCGGACGTGCCGGATCTCGGCGCGGTCCCCACCGGTGACATGCCGGGCGACAAGGTGCAGATCACCGCCCTCGCATCTGGCCAAGGCGCACGTGATCTTCCCCGTGCTGTGGCGGAAGCTCGAACCGATCCTGGCGAGCAGCCCGCACTCGCGCGCGGTGATCGCCGTCTGCGGGGGGTCGGGGGTGGGCAAGTCGGAGACCGGCTCCCTGCTGGCCTACGGGCTCAACTCCGTGGGCGTCGGCTCGTACGTGCTGTCCGGGGACAACTACCCGCGGCGGATCCCGTCCGCCAACGACGCCGAACGGGTGCGCACTTCCGGGTCGGCGGGGTGCAGGGCCTCGTCGCCAAGCGGACCTACGACGATGCCGTCCGCTCCGCACTGACCGAACTCCAGGCGTCCGACACCGACGCCGACCCCGCGCAGGTGGTGACCCACCCGTGGCTCGCCACCTACCAACGGGCCGGACGCAAGGCTCTGGCCGGCTACCTGGGCACGAAGAACGAGATCGACTTCGACGAGATCAGCGGCATCCTGGCCGCCTTCCACGCCGGGGCGCCGGCCCTGATGCTCAAGCGGATGGGCCGCACCCCCGACGCTCTCTGGTACGACGAGGTCGACGTCCGCGACACCCAGGTGATCGTCGTCGAATGGACGCACGGCAACCCGACCCGCTGCTGACCGGCGTCGACATCCCGATCCTGCTGAACAGCACCCCGGAGGAGACTCTCGCCCACCGTCGATCCCGCAGCCGCGACGGCGCCGTCGACAGCCCGTTCACCACGATGGTGCTCGAACTCGAGCAGGCGAGGCTGCAGCGCCAGGCTGCCGGGGCGGAGATCATCGTCGCCAAGTCGGGCGAACTGCTCGACCACGACGCCTACCTGATGGCGATGGGCGCGCGACCTCCCGGCGCCGGCCCGATGCTCAACGTGTATCCCGACTCGATCGGCGGCACCCTCGCCGATCTGGCGCCTCCGTCCTGGCCCGGCCGGAGTTCGCGGACGTGTTCAGTTCGGCCTACCTGCTGCCGAGCATCTTCAACACCGACCTCGACCGCGGGTTCTCGGTGATCGACTACGGGCTGGCTGACACGTTCGCACGGCCGGCCGACCTGGAAGCGCTCAGCCGACGAGGGCATCGACTTCACGTTCGACTTCATCCTGAACCACGCCTCGGTGCTGTCGCCGCAGTTCCAGGACATCCTGCGCCAGCGGGGAACGCTCGAAGTACGCCGACTTCTTCATCGACTGGAACAAGTTCTGGGCCGGTCATGGCGAGCTCACCCCCGAGGGCTACATCCAGCCCAGGCCGGAACTGATCCAGGACATGTTCTTCCGCAAGCCCGGCCTGCCGATCCTGATGGTGCGGCTGCCGGACGGCACCGAGAAGCCCTACTGGAACACCTTCTACCAGGAGGTGCGCTACTCGGCTCCCGACACCCAGGACATCATGCGCGTCACCGGTCTGCAGTACGGGCGCGCGGAAGTGCTGGCCTCCCGGGTGGCCGGCGCCCTGGCGTCCGGTCGGGGCCCGGACGCGGCGGACTTCACCTGCTTCGAGGCCCAGCGGGACGCCGTGGTCGATCTGGTCGAGGGCGAATCGGAAGTACCTCGGCCAGATGGACCTCAACATCAAGAGCCCGCTGGTGTGGGACTTCTACGCCGACACTCTCGACAAGCTGGCCGGCTACGGTGCCGAGATCGTCCGGCTGGACGCCTTCGCGTACGCGCCGAAGGAGCCGGGGGAGAAGAACTTCCTCAACGACCCCGGCACGTGGGAGCTGCTGGCGAGGGTGAAGGCCTTGGCGTCCGCGCGGGGCCTGAAGCTGCTGCCGGAGATCCACTCGACCTACGCCGAGGGGATCCACGAGCGGATCTCCGACCTGGGCTACCTGACTTACGACTTCTTCCTGCCGGGTCTGCTGATCGATGCGATCGAACCGCCGCGACGCCTCGGACCTGAAGCGCTGGATCGGCGAGCTGATCGCCAAGAGGATCCGGACGATCAACATGCTCGGCTGCCACGACGGCATCCCCGTCCTCGACCTGAAGGGGCTCCTGGGCGGAGGACCGGATCCAGGACCTGATCGCGACCCTGCAGGCTCGTGGCGGCTACGTCAAGGACCTGCACGGCGCGAAGAACATGTACTACCAGGTGAACGCCACCTACTACAGCGCGCTGGGCGAGAGCGACGCCCGGCTGCTGCTGGCCCGGGCGATCCAGCTGTTCATGCCCGGCAAGCCGCAGGTGTGGTACCTGGACCTGTTCGCCGGCCGGAACGACCACGCGGCGGTGGAGAAGGCAGGGTCGGGCGGGCACAAGGAGATCAACCGGACCAACCTCTCCGTCGCCGAGGTGGAGGAAGGGTTGGGGCGGCCGGTGGTCCAGCGGCAGCTGGAGTTGCTGCGGTTCCGCAACACGTTCGGCGCCTTCGGCTTCGACGCCGAGGTGCGAGGTGGCCGACACCGCCGACGACAGACTGTCGGTCACGTGGCGCAAGGGGGAGGTGTGGGCACGGCTGGACGCTGATCTGGCCGCGGAGTCCTTCGAGATCACGACCAGTTGATCTCCCCCGCACTGAACCTGATCCGGTGACCGCGGTCGGGAGCTGAACCTGGGATAGCCTGCCGTCCATGGACGCCGTCGAGGTCAGCGTGATCACCGTGTCGAACGAGATCGCCGCCGGCAGCGACCAGAACCGCGCCGGACCGGTCGCCCTCGAACTCCTCGCGGGCTTCGGCGCCCGAGCTGATCTGGTGGTGGTGCCCGACGACGTCGACGCCGTCGCCGCGGCCGTGCGGGCGGCGAGGGGACGGGGTTCGCGGGTCATTGTCACCAGCGGCGGCACCGGCGTCGGCCCCGACGACGTCACGGTGGACGCGGTCGCTGGGTTGCTGGACTTTCAAGTGCCGGGAGTCTGTGAGGAGATCCGGCGCCGCGGCGCAGAACACGTTCCGTCCGCTCTCATCTCCCGTGAGGTGGCCGGCGTGATTCGAGGCCAGCCGTCGGTGTTCGTGCTCACCGCGCCCGGTTCACGCGGCGGTGTGCGGGACGCCCTCGCTGTCCTGGGCCCATTGTTGGTTCACATCGTGGCTCAGCTGGACGGCGCGGGCCATCTCTGAGAGCGCTCGGCGTTCCGCCGCCCCCGCGGACGGGTCAGGATTTCTTCGGCGCTCCCGGACGGGCATAGCGCCACCAGGTGATCGCCACGCACATGACCGCCCACACCACTCCGATTCCGTAGAACACCTGCGCGGGCATGATCGTGAGCCCAACCCCGAAGAGGAACGGTCCGAAGGCCGCGATGGATGCGGTCCAGCCGATCACGCCGCCGGCCTGCCTGCGCTCGAAGATCATCGGCATCTGTTTGAAGGTCGAGGCGTTACCGATTCCGGTGAACAGGAAGATCGCCAGCATTCCCCACAGGAACTGGTTGAAGCCACCCTGCAAGGCGGCCGCGCTGGACGTGTCGGGCACCAGCGAAGGGATGGTCCACGCGATGGTCACGATCAGGCCGAGTCCCGAGACCAGCGTCCAGATGGCGCCGCCCATCCGATCGGTCAGCGGTGAGAACAGCACCCGCGCGCCGGCTCCCACCAAGGGCCCGAGGAAGACGAAGGCCACCGGGTCCGGAACGGCATACCCGGGATGAGCAACTGGGCGGTAGCGCCGGTGCCCTGCACGATCGCGGGGTTGCCGGCCCCGTAAAGGTTGCTCATCAGCAGGCCGAACTGCGCCGACAAGCCGGAGAAGGTGCCGAACGTCATGATGTACAGCACGGTCATCCACCAGGTGTCCTGGTTGGTGAAGATGTCGAACTGCTGACGGATGTTCGCCTTGATCGGCACCGACTTCAGCAGCGTCCAGGCCAGGATCGCACCGACCACCATGAACGGGATGTAGAAGAACGCCGCGTTCTGGTACCAGACGGTGACGTCCGGCTTCCCGGCCACCTTCATCTGCTGCGAGGCACCGAGGAACCCCAGCATGCCGAAGCCGATCAGCCACGGCGTGAGCAGCTGCACCAGCGAGACGCCGAAGTTGCCGATGCCGGCCTGCAGGCCGAGCGCCGTTCCCTGCAGCTTCTGCGGGAAGAAGTAGGAGGTGGACGGCATGAAGCCGGAGAACGCCCCGCCACCGATCCCGGCCAGGAAGGCGAGGGTCAGCAGCTCCCAGTAGGGGGCGGTCGGGCTCTGCACCCGCACGCCCCAGCCGAGCACGGGGAAGATCAGCAGCAGCGTGGTCAGGGTGACCATCTTGCGGGTGCCCATGATCGGCGGCAGGACCATCCAGAACAGCCGCATCAGGCCGCCGGACAGGCCCGGGATCGCGGCCAGCCAGTACAGCTGCTCCTTGGTCCAGCGAGTAGCCAAGGGCGTTCAGCTTGGGTACGACGGCGCTCGGCAGGAACCAGGCGACGAAGCACATGGTCAGGGTGAAGGTGGTGATCCACAGGGTTCGCCAGGCGAGCCTGGATCCCAGCTGGCCTCGTTCTCGGGGTCCCAGTTGGTCAGCCACTCGGAGGAACGGACGGGTTCGGCGGCGGTACTCATGCGATGACTCCGGAGGTCGAGGTGGAGATGTGGTGGGTATCGAAGTGGTCGGCGAGTTCGGGGGACTGATCGTGCAGCATCCGGACGATGGTGAGGTGCATCCAGACGGCGCAGATCGCGGTAAGGACGAAGAGGATGAAGAAGGTGCTGGTCGGGAACCCGGTCCACAGCTTGGTGTAGGCGAACAGCGGCGGGAGGATGAAGCCACCCAGCCCGCCCAGCATCCCGACCAGGCCCCCCGACGGAGCCGACGTTGTCGGGGAAGTACTCGGGAATGTGCTTGTACACCGCGGCCTTGCCGACACCCATCGAGCAGCCGAGCAGGAACACCAGGACGGTGAACCAGACGACGTTGATCGAATAGCCCAGATGCTGGGTCTGGCTGCCGTCAGCGTGAGCGATCACGATGTGGCCGTTGGGCATCATCAGGATGCCGGTGGTCACCAGCATCAGCGCGAAGGTGGCGTACATCACCTTGCGAGCGCCGATCCGGTCGGAGATCCAGCCGCCGAGCGGACGCAGCAGCGAGGCGGGAAAGATGAACACCGCGGTCAGCAGGGCGGCGGTGTAGAGGTCGAGGGAGAAGTTGTCGACGTAGTACTTGGGCAGCCAGGCCGACAGCGCCACGTAGGCGCCGAACACCGCGACGTAGTAGAGGCTGAAGCGCCACACGCGTACGTGCTTGAGCGGGACGAGCATCTCGCGGATCGGCTTGCTCTCGCCGGCGAGCCGGTCATGGCGAGGCACGATCAGCCAGGTCAGGATCGCCAGTACGACCAGCAGCACCGAGTAGATGACCGGGACCAGGCGCCAGCCGCCCTGGATGCCGAAGATGAAGGTCGACTCCCGCGGTGCCGGCGATCAGCGGCGGCCCGATGAACTTGGTCACCGACGCGCCGACGTTGCCGGCACCGAACAGGCCGAGGGCGAAACCCTGCCGCTCGCGGCCGAACCAGGCCGCGTTCCAGGCGATGCCGACGCTGAACAGGTTGCCGGCGAAGCCGACCAGGAAGGCCAGCACCAGCAGGATGCCGTAGCTGTGCGCGGTGGAGACCAGGTAGGCCGGCACCGCGGTGGTGGCCAGCATGAAGATGGTCACCTTGCGGCCACCGATCCGGTCGGCCAGCATGCCGGCGGGGAGTCGCCACATCGAGCCGTTCAGCACGGCCAGTGCGCTGATCCAGGACAGCTCCACGTCGTCGAGGCGGAGTTCCTTCTGGATCTCGATGCCGAGGATGCCGAACATCAACCACACCGCGAACATCACGGTGAAGTCGATGCTCGACATGACCAGGACGCGGTTCGCGCCGCGTCCGGTGTCGTGGACGGGCGGGATCACGTCGTCGCCATGGTGGTGTTCCGCCGCGTGGGGCCGGGGCTCGGTCATCGACGCTTCTGCTCTCGATCCTGGGTGCCGACCGGGTCCCAGCCGCGGACGCGTCCCCGGGACGCGGCCGGCGCGACGACGTCCCGGCTGCGGTAGACGATGTAGGGCCGGAACAGGTAGTGCAGCGGGACGGTGAACGCGTGCACCAGCCGGCTGAACGGCATCAGCGCGAACAGGCCGAGGCCGATCAGGATGTGCACCTTGAACTGCCAGGTGCTGGCCGCCATCGCTGCCACGTCGGGCTGGAACACCAGCAGCGAGCGGAACCAGATCGACACCGTCTCGCGGTAGTTGTGTTCCTCGCCGGTGGGGGTGTGGCCGCCGGTGAGGGTGGCGATCATGCCGAGCACGATGGCCGCGACCAGCACGACGTACATCAGCTTGTCGTTGCTGGTCGTGGCCAGGAAGACCGGCCCGGTGGTGCGCCGCCGGTAGATCAGCAGGGCGATGCCGACCAGGGTGGCGATGCCGGCCAGCGTCCCGGCGCACCAGCGCGACCAGGTGGTAGGTCTCCTGCGTGACGACGAGGTCGGTCCAGGCCTTGGGGATCAGCAGGCCCATCAGGTGCCCGGCGAGCACCACGAGCAGGCCGAAGTGGAACATCGGGGACGCGATCCGCAGCAGCCGCGACTCGTACAGCTGGGACGAGCGGGTGGTCCAGCCGAACTGGTCGTAGCGGTAGCGCCAGATCGTGCCGGCGATCGAGCGTCAGCGCAACGAGGTAGGGCAGCACGCCCCACAGCAGGATGTCCATGTCAGCTCCTCACTGACTTCGCTCAGACCCGACGAACTCGCACCGGCTGGACCTCGCCGAACCATGGCCTGCACCTCGGCGCGGTCTGCGGGCGATGCGCCGGGCAGCAGGCCGCAGATCGCTGTCGAGGACGCCGGCGTGCGGCAGCTGGTCGGCGGCGAGGCCGAGCCGGATCAGTTCGAGGCTCGCCCGGAAGCGCTGCAGCAGTTCGCGTCCGCGTTCGGGGTCGGCGACGGCGAACTCCAGCACCATCGGCAGGTAGTCGGGCAGCTCGCCGCCGGTGTCGACGACGCAGCCCGGACTCGCGGTAGACGCCCTTGATCTCGGCCAGCACGCTCGCCGCGACGGCGGGTGTCGCCGTCGGTCCAGTAGGTCAGGTGCAGCGCGTGCTTGCGGGACAGGTCGAACTCCTGGACGTGGAAGGACTGCAGCTCGCGCAGTGAGCGACGTCGCGCCGCGCAGGTGGGCGAGCACGGGGGCGAAGCTGCCCGGCCGCGCGGGTGCCGGCGAGCGCGGCCTCGATGACGTCCAGACGGTCGAGCAGTTCGGCGTCCGGGTAGGCGAGCAGCAGGGCCGCGGCCTGGAAGACGATGGCGTCGTGGGGTCCACCGCCCTGTCGGAGACCGGGGTCGTCGCGGGGGTCAGCCGAGGTTCCGGCGTCGTGGGGCACGACGGTGGTCGTGCGGGCGGTGGGAGCCCGGTCGGGGTGGAGGCTCGGGAGGTGCGGAAGAGCCCGGTCACGGCGTGGCCTCCGGGTCCTCGTTGCCGTCCCAGTTCAGCAGGCCGGTGCGGTGGTGCAGCTGCTCGGACGAGGCGGCCTCCTCGGCCTGCTGGCGCTGCTTCAGCGCGGTGTAGGTCTCGATCGCGACGGGGACCGGACGCCCGGACGCCTCGCCGAACGGGCCGGACTCGTACATGCCCGGGCCGCCCTCGAAGTCCAGCGAGCAGGCCAGCTCCTCCAGGTTGTGGGCCTCCTCGCGGTGCGCCTTCGGGATGACGTAGCGCTCGTCGTACTTGGCGATCGCCAGCAGCCGGTACATCTGCTCCATCGCCTCCGGCGTCATGCCGACCGCGGCGGCCAGTTCGGCGTCCCGGCCGGTGCCCATGGTCACGCCGCGCATGAACGAGCGCATCGCGGCCAGCTTCTGCAGCACCCCGGTGACGATGTCGGTGTCGCCGGCGGTGAACAGCTCGGCCAGGTAGCTGACCGGGATCCGCAGCGCGTCGATCGCGCCGAACAGGTTGCCGGCGGCCTCGGCGTCGTGGCCCTGGTCGCGCAGCAGGTCGACCACCGGCGACAGCGGCGGGATGTACCAGACCATCGGCATCGTCCGGTACTCCGGGTGCAGCGGCAGCGCCACCTGGAAGTGCTTGGTCAGCGCGTAGATCGGCGACCGCTGGGCTGCGGCGATCCAGTCCTCCGGCATGCCGCCGGCGCGGGCCAGCGCGAGCACCTCGGGGTCGTGCGGGTCGAGCATCAGGTCCAGCTGCGCCTCGTACAGGTCCTTGTCGTCGCGCCAGCGCCGCCGCGGTCACCGCGTCCGGGTCGTAGAGCACGATGCCCAGGTAGCGCAGCCGTCCGACGCAGGTCTCCGAGCACACCGTCGGCAGCCCCACCTCGATCCGCGGGTAGCAGAACGTGCACTTCTCGGCCTTGCCGGAGCGGTGGTTGAAGTAGATCTTCTTGTACGGGCAGCCGGTGATGCACTGCCGCCAGCCGCGGCAGCGGTCCTGGTCGACCAGCACGATGCCGTCCTCGGCCCGCTTGTAGATCGCGCCCGACGGGCAGGACGCCATGCAGGACGGGTTGAGGCAGTGCTCGCAGATCCGGGGCAGGAAGAACATGAAGCTCTTCTCGTAGCTCGAACCGGATCTGCTCGTTGGCCTCGCTCGCGCAGCTTCTGCACGATCGGGTCGGTGTCGCCGGTGGCGTGGACGCCGCCGAGCGAGTCGTCCCAGTTGGCCGACCAGGTGATCTTGGTGTCCTCGCCGGTGATCAGCGACTTCGGCCGGGCGACCGGGAAGTCGTCGCCGAGCGGGGCCGAGATCAGGTTCTGGTAGTCGTAGGTCCACGGCTCGTAGTAGTCGCCCAGCTCGGGCTGGACGGGGGAGGCGAAGATGCTGAGCAGCTTCTGCGACCCGTCCGCCGCTTCGGAGCTTGAGCCCGCCGGACTTCGTCCGCACCCAGCCGCCGCGCCACTTCTCCTGGTCCTCGTAGCGGCGCGGGTAGCCCAGCCCGGGCCGGGTCTCGACGTTGTTGAACCAGACGTACTCGGTGCCGGCCCGGTTGGTCCAGGCCTGCTTGCAGGTGACCGAGCAGGTGTGGCACCCGATGCACTTGTCGAGGTTCATCACCATGCCGACCTGCGCCATCACGCGCTTCAGCTTGCGGCCATCAGTAGGTCACCTCCTGCGAGCGGCGGCGGACGGTGGAGACGATGTCGCGCTGCACCCCGGTGGGGCCGAGGTAGTTGAACGCGTACGACTGGTGCGCGTACGCCGCCGATCAGGTGGGTCGGCTTCACCAGGATCCGGGTCACCGAGTTGTGGATGCCGCCGCGCTTGCCGGTGGCCTCCGACTTGGGGACGTCGATCGTCCGCTCCTGGGCATGCTGCACGTAGCAGATGCCGTCGGGCAGCTTGTGCGTCACCACCGCCCGGGCCACGAACACGCCGTTGGCGTTGGTCAGCTCGATCCAGTCGTTGTCGGCGACCCCGATGGACGGCGGCGTCGGCCACGCTCAACCAGGCCTGCGGGCCGCCCCGGCCGAGGCTCAGCATGAACAGGTTGTCCTGGTACTCGGAGTGGATCGACCACTTGTTGTGGACGGTCAGGTAGCGCAGGGTGATCGCCTTCTCCCCGGTCGGACCCAGCTCCGGCTCGCCGAACGCCCGGGCCATGTCCAGCGGCGGCCGGAAGGTCGGCAGTTGCTCGCCGGCGTCGATCATCCAGTCGTGGTCGAGGAAGAAGTGCATCCGCCCGGTCAGGGTGTGCCACGGCTTGAGCCGCTCGGTGTTGATGGTGAACGCGGCGTAGCGCCGTCCGCCGGTCTCCGAGCCCGACCACTCCGGGGAGGTGATCACCGGCTGCGGCGCCTCCTGGGTCTGGGCGAACGTGATCCGGCGTTCCTCCTGGCCCTCGGACAGGTCGACCAGCTTGCGTCCGGTCTTCGCCTCGAGGTCGTGGAAGCCCTGCGTGGCCAGCGCGCCGTTGGTGGTGCCCGAGAAGGCGAGGATGGCCTCGGCGAAGCCGGGCGTCGGTGTCGATCGCCGGACGTCCCGTCGCCGGCGCCGCGACGACATCACGCCGTGCAGCCGGCCGAGCAGCGCCACCGACTCCTTGACGTCGTAGGTGATGTTCTTGACCGTGAAGCCGAGCCGGTCGGCCAGCGGTCCGACGGTGGCCAGCTTGTCGGCGATGGCGGTGTAGTCACGCTCGACCACCATCAGCGCCGGCAGGTTCTTGCCCGGGGACGGCCGGCAGGTCGGTGCCCGCGCCAGTCGGGGACGTGACCGCCGGGCTGGCTGATCTGGCCGGGGGTGTCGTGCTGCATCGGGACGGCGACCAGGTCGCTGCGGGTGTCCAGGCGGCCCTTGGCGAGGGTGGAGATCGCGCGGGCCAGCAGGGTGAAGAACGTCGAAGTCGCTCTTGGCCTCCCACGGCGGGTCGATGGCCGGGGTGAACGCGTGCACGAAGGGGTGCATGTCGGTGCTCGACAGGTCGTACTTCTCGTACCAGGTGGCGGCGGGGAAGACGATGTCGGACAGCAGCGTCGTCGAGGTCATCCGGAAGTCGGCGCTGATCAGCAGGTCGAGCTTGCCCTCGGGTGCCTCCTCGCGGAACTTCACCACCGTCGGCTTGGCCTCGGCGCGCGTGCTCGTTGGGCATCAGGTTGGAGCCCGTGCCCAGCAGGTGCTTCAGGAAGTACTCGTTGCCCTTGGCCGAGGAGCCGAACAGGTTCGAGCGCCACACCACCATCGTGCGCGGCCAGTTCGCGGGGGCGTCGATGTCCTCGAGCGCGGTGGTCAGCGCGCCGGCCTTCAGCTGGGCGGCCACCCACGCGCCGACCGATGTCGGCCTCGCCGCGCGTCGACCGCAGCCTGCGCCTCGTCGGCGAGGTCGAGCGGGTTGCGGTCGAACTGCGGGTAGAACGGCATCCAGCCCAGCCGGTGGCGACAGCGCCATGGCGTCGGCGGTGTGCAGGCCGTCCAGCATGTCCGGTCGACAGCGGCGACTTCACCCGGTCGGCGGAGTAGCCGTCGGTGCGCCACTGGTCGGTGTGCATGTACCAGTAGCCGGTGCCGATCATCGTCCGCGGCGGACGCGACCAGTCGAGCGCGTTGGCGAGGTTGAACCAGCCGGTCATCGGGCGGCACTTCTCCTGGCCGACGTAGTGCGCCCAGCCGCCGCCGTTGCGGCCGATGCAGCCGGTGAGCATCAGCAGCGCCATGATCGCCCGGTAGGTGACGTCGGCGTGGAACCAGTGGCAGATGCCGGCGCCGATGATGATCATCGAGCGGCCCTCGGAGTCCTCGGAGTTCTTCGCGAACTCGCGCGCGATCCGGATGCAGGCCTCGCGCCGGGACGCAGGTGATCTCCGCCTGCCAGGCCGGGGTGTAGGGGCGAGTTCACGTCGTCGTAGCCCGACGGCCACGCTCCCGGCAGCCCCTCGCGGCCCACGCCGTACTGGGCCAGCATCAGGTCGAGCACGGTGGTGACCAGGTGGTCGCCGACGCGCACGGCGGGGACGCCGCGGCGCAGGATCGTGCCCTCGCCGCGCGGGTCCTCGAAGCAGGGCAGCGCGATCTCGACCGGCTCGGCGCCGGCCACGTCGAGCCAGGCTGAGCGCCGGGTCGAGGTCGCCCAGGTCGAGGTTCCACTGTGCCCTTGCCCGTCGTCGTTGTAGCGGTCGCCCATCGTCCCGTTGGGGATCGCCGGCGCGCTGGTCGCGGTGTCCCACAGCACGGTCCGGAAGGCCGCATCCACCCGGGCGTCGTCGGCGGTGCGTTGGGCACGGCGGACGGTCGCGGGGTCCAGGTCGGCCGCGGTGAGGAACTTCGCCGCGGTCAGGCCGTGGCCGTCCGGGTGCTCGACGAGGGTGACCAGCATCGGCAGGTCGGTGTACTGCGTCACGTAGTCGGTGAAGAAGGGCACCTGCCGGTCGACGAAGTTCTCCTTCAGGATCACGTGGCCCATCGCCATGGCCAGGGCAGCGTCCGTGCCGGCCTGGGCGGGCAGCCACTCGTCGGCGAACTTCACGTTGTCGGCGTAGTCGGGGGCGACGGTGACCACCTTGGTGCCGCGGTAGCGCACCTCGGCCATCCAGTGCGCGTCCGGGGTGCGGGTCACCGGCACGTTCGAGCCCCACATCATCAGGTAGGTCGAGTCCCACCAGTCGCCGGACTCGGGCACGTCGGTCTGGTCGCCGAACACCTGCGGGCTGGCCACCGGCAGGTCGGCGTACCAGTCGTAGAAGCGAGGTCATCGCGCCACCGATGAGGTGGTTGAACCGGGTGCCGATGGCGTGCGAGACCATCGACATGGCCGGGATCGGCGAGAACGACACGCACCGGTCGGGCCCGTAGGTCTTGATCGTGTGCACGTAGGACGCCGCGGCGATCTCGATCGCCTCGTTCCAGGAGATCCGGACCAGGCCGCCCTTGCCGCGGGCCTGCTGGTAGCGCCTGCGGGTCTCGGGGTCGGTGGAGATCTCGGCGAACGCCTGCGACCGGGTCGCCGAGGCGGGCCTTCGCCTCGCGGTAGGCCTCGATCAGCACGCCGCGTCCGTACGGGTAGCGGACGCGGGTGGGGGAGTAGGTGTACCAGGAGAAGGCGGCGCCGCGGGGACAGCCGCGGGGCTCGTACTCGGGCCGGTCGGGCCCGGTGGTGGGGTAGTCGGTCTGCTGGGACTCCCAGGTGATGATGCCGTCCTTGACGTACACCTTCCACGAGCACGAGCCGGTGCAGTTCACGCCGTGGGTGGAGCGGACGACCTTGTCGTGGCTCCAACGGTCGCGGTAGAAGACGTCGCCCGGCGCGTCCGCCCTCGCGGAAGACCGCTCGCCCGTCGTCGGTCTCGTCCCACTTCGTGAAGTACCTGCCGAGCTTCAGCAGAGCCTCGGCTGCCGGACCGTCCAGGTGCGGGCGCGACGTTGTGCTCATGGCTCATGCTAACCACGCCCGGACCAATTAACCGAAGCATTAGGAAAAACTCAGGCCGACTGTTTTCGGGCCCCACCCGAGCGTTGTTCGGGCATGCCGGCGCCGGCGGATCCGGGCCATCGACGGCGTCCTCACGCGAGCCGGCGCGAGGCCTCGAGAAAGGCTCAGCCGCCGGCGAAGGGCGGCAGGACGTCCACCCGGGCAGTGCCGGGGATCGCAGCGGAGGCGTCACTCGACCGGGCGTGCCGTCGACCAGCAGGGAGCAGTGCGGAAGCACGTCGCGCAGGCGCGGGTTCGCCCTCGGCAAGGCGGGTGAGCAGTTCCGTCGCCGTCAGCTCCGTCACGGTGATCTCGCAGGTGGTGGTGCCGGCGGCGTCGGCCGCGCCGGCGTAGTAGGTGATCTTCACGCTCAGCCTCCGATCGCGCTCATCGTGCGGGCCGGCTGTTCGGAAGCCGGCGCGTGCCGATGCCGTGGCCCGCAGCCTTGTCGAGATGCGCTCCACGCCACAGCACGGCCAGTTCCTCGTCACTGGCCCCGGCCCGCAGCGGCAGTGCGCAGGTCGGTCTCGGTACGGCTGAACAGGCAGTTGCGCACCTGCCCGTCCGCGGTCAGCCGGGTGCGGTCGCAGGCCGCGCAGAACGGGCGCCGTCACGGACGCGATCACACCGATCCGGCCGGCGGGGTGGCAGTCGGCGGCGGCCACGAGCCAGTCCTCTGCCGGGGCCGCGCCGCGCTGCCCGGCGACGGCGAGGTCGAAGTGGCCGCGGAGCCGGGCGAGGATCTCCGACCGCCGACACCAACTGCCGGACGGTCCCACCCGTGCCGGGGGCCCAGCGGCATCTGCTCGATGAACCGCAGCCGGTAGCCCCGCTGGAGGCAGAACTCCGCCAGACGGCACGACGTCCACCTCGTTCACGCCACGCATCACCACGGTGTTCACCTTGATCGGACGCAGCCCCGCGGCGTCCACCGCAGCGAGGCCTCGCAGCACATCGTCCAGCCGGTCGCGCCGGGCGAGGGTCGCATAACGCTCCCGGTCCAGCGAGTCCAGCGAGATGTTCACGCGCTGCAGCCCCGCGGCGGCCAGCTCGTCGATGCGCTTGTCCAGGCCGAGGCCGTTCGTGGTCAGCGAGAGTTCCGGGGCAACGTTCGCGTCGGTTCGGAGCGCGGCCGCTGCGGCGAGGATGCCGGCCAGGCCGCCGCGCAGCAGCGGTTCGCCGCCGGTGAACCGCAGTTCCCGCACTCCCAGGCGCTCGACCGCGACCGTGATCAACCGGATCACCTCGTCGTCGGTGAGGACGGAGGGGGTCGGGAGCCAGGTCAGACCTTCGGCCGGCATGCAGTAGTTGCACCGCAGGTTGCAGCGATCGGTGAGGGAGATGCGCAGGTCGCGGGCGGTCCGGCCGAAACCGTCACGCAGCAGATCCTGCGACTGGGCGACGGTCGGCAACGGGCCTCCAAGGCTCGGGATCGGTCTACCGTAACCCGGGTTGTTACGGTTTTCTAGTGCAAATGGTCGCGGTCGGTGGACCATACTGGGAAGTCGACGACGGGAGGCGGGATGAGCGAATCCCGAAGGCTTCGCCTGGGGCCGACCCGCGCCGGAGTTTTGCACCACCTCCGCACCATCGCGCAGGCCGCGCCGGTGGCCGACGTCGCCGCGGCGGTGGGATTGCACCAGAACACCACCCGCTTCCATCTCGACGCCCTTGCCGCCGCAGGGTTGGTGGAGCGTCAGATGGAGCGGCGTGACCATCCCGGACGCCCGAAGGTGCTGTACCAGGCCACGCGGTGGCATCGCGACAACCGCCGTTATCAGGACCTCGCACAGGTGATGGTGCGGCACTTCGCCGGTGGCGTCGACGACGTCCCGGGCCGGGCCCGGGCCGCCGGGGTGTCCTGGGGCGACGAGTTGCGCGCCGATCTGGAGCACGCGCGTCCCGAGCAGGCGCCGCTGGAGCGGCTGGTCGAGGTCATGCGTGAGCTGGGCTACTCCCCGGAGCTGAAGCCGGGCCGGCATCCGGTCGTCGAACTGACCCCGTGCCCGTACGGCCGGCTCGCGAGTGACTCTCCGCTGGTCGTGTGTCAGCTTCACCTCGGCTTGGTCGACGGCCTGCTCGGGCCCGCCTGTGCGTACCGGGTGCAGTCGCTGGAACCCTGGGCCACTCCGACGACATGCGTGCTGCGGCTGGCCTCGGCCGCTGCGGACGGTGAGCCGGCCGATCCCGAGGTGATCGCGCCGGGCGTGAGCGACGTCGCCGAGCCTTCGCGAGCCTGCGATGCGTGACCTACTGAGCCTCGAACAGTACCGCGGCGAACTCCTCGACCTGGTCCGGCCCGACCCACGCCAGGAGCGCGTGACCTTGAGCGACGCTGTCGGGCGCGTGCTGGCCGTGGAGGTGAGCAGCCCGGTGAGCATCCCGGGGTTCGACAACTCGGCGATGGACGGCTACGCGGTCCGGTTCGCCGACGTGATCACGGTCCCGTGCCGGCTGCGGATGGTGGCCGACGTGCCGGCGGGCAGCCCGGCGGACCCTCCCGCGTCGCCGGGGGAATGCGTGCGGATCATGACCGGTGCGGCCCTGCCCGGTTTCGCCGACACGGTGGTGCCCGTCGAAGACACCCGAGCGGACTCCGGCTTCGTGGTGGTGGATCGTGCGCCGCCGGGGGTCGGGTGCCACGTCCGGCGAAGCGGGAGTGACATCGCGGCCGGGACCCGCCTGGCCCGTCCCGGCACCGAGATCACCCCCGGCCTGGCCGGTGCGCTGGCCGCGTCCGGGCTGACCGGGGTGGCCGTGCGCCCCCGTCCGGTCGTCGCGGTCTGCGCCACCGGCGACGAACTGGTGCAGGACGGCGCACCGCTGCGGCGAGGCCAGATCTATGAGTCCAACTCCGTGGCCGTCGCCGGGTTGCTGTCGAGGGCGGGTGCGCGGGTGTCGGACCGCGGGGTCGTCAGTGACCGTCCCGACGACTTGGCGCAGTGGCTCGATCACGTTCGCGAGTGCGATCTGGTCGTGCTCACCGGCGGCGCCAGCGTGGGGGCGTACGACGTCGTCCGGGACGTACTGAGCGAGCGTGCGGGGGGTGTGTTCCGGCATGTCCGGGTGCAGCCCGGCAAGCCGCAGGGCTGGGGGGTCTGGCCGGACGGACCCCCGGTGGTGGCTCTGCCCGGGAATCCCGTCTCGGCCCTGCTCAGCGCCGAGGTCTTCGTGCGCCCGCTGCTCGACCGCCTCCTGGGCCGGGAGGATCGGTGCTGGTTCACCGCGGTCGCCCTGACCGGGTGGCGGTCGCCCGCAGGTCGCCGCCAACTGGTGCCGGTGCGGTTGACGACCTCCGCGGAAGGCCTGCTGACCGCGGAGCCGGCGCACTCGGGCGGCTCCGGATCGCACCTGGTGACGTCGATGTCCGCCGCTGACGGCTACGTCATGGTGGCCGAGGACGTCACGGTGGTCGAGCCCGGGGACCGGCTGGCAGCGAGGTGGCTGTGATCGACGGCTTCGACGCGATCGTGCTGGCCGGGGGGCGGGGTTCCCGGCTCGGTGTGGCCAGCAAGCCCGAGTTGGTGATCGGTGGCCGTCGTCTCCTCGACATCGCCCTGGCAGCGGTCGCCGACGCCCGTCAGGTGGTGGTGGTCGGGGACGTCGAGGTGCCGCCGCACGTGCTGCGAACCCGGGAGGAACCCCCGTTCGGCGGCCCGGTCGCGGGCGTGGCCGCCGGCTACGTTGCCCTGCCTGCCCATGCGCCGTGGACGGTGCTCCTGGCCTGCGACCTGCCCGGTGCCGAGGCCGCCGTCCAGCGACTGCTCACCCGCACGTTGGGGAGGGGTGGGGACCGCGGCCGGGACGGGTCGGACGGCGCCGGGAGAGCTGGGGATGACGCCGTCGCCGACGAGGAACCGGTGGCTGACGATGAGGCGGTGGACGGCGTCTGTCTGATGGACGGCGACGGTCGGTTGCAGTGGTTGCTCGGCTGCTACCGGACCGCGCGGCTGGGCCGGCGGTTGGCCGAGCGGGGGGAGCCGCCGATCACGGCCATGTACCGTCTGCTCGAGCCGCTGAACCTGCTCGGTGTACCGGCCGCGGGCGTGCGGGTCGATGACGTGGACACCCCTGAGGATGTCACCCGCTGGAGGGAGGGACAGCTGTGAAGCTGAGCCCGTTGGTGGAACCGGGACCGGAGCTGTCGGCGTCCGATCGCGAACGCTTCGCCCGACACCTGCCCATCCCCGAACTCGGCGAAGTCGCGCAGCGGCGGCTGCGGGCAGCGCGCGTGTGCGTGGTGGGGGCCGGCGGTCTGGGCAGCCCGGCTCTGCTGTATCTGGCGGCGGCGGGCGTGGGCACGCTCGGTGTGGTCGACGCCGACGTGGTGGAAGTGGTGAACCTGCAGCGCCAGGTGCTGCACGCCACCGCCGGGGTCGGCACCGCGAAAGCGACGAGCGCGGCGGACCGGCTCGTCGGGCTCGACCCGGCCCTGCGGATCACTGCGCACCGGGTGCGGCTGGAGGCGTCGAACGCCGTCGAGATCCTGGGCGGGTACGACCTGGTCGTGGATGCCGTCGACAATTATCCGACCCGCTACCTGATCTCCGACGCCTGCGCCGAATTGGGCATCCCGGTGGTGTGGGGGGCGGTCCAGGTGACCAGGGCTCAGGTGAGCGTGTTCTGGAGTCGGCCGGTGTCGCCGGACGGGCCGGTGCAGGGCATCACGTTGCGCGACCTGCACGCCGAACCACCCGATCCGTCACGGTGGGTCACCGCCGCGCAGGTAGGGGTGCTCGGTGCGATGTGCGGCCAGGTCGGCGCGCTGATGGCCAACGAGGCGATCAAGCTGATCACCGGCGCCGGCGACCCGCTGTTCGGACGGGTGTTCTATCTCGACACGATGACGGCGCGCGCCGCCGAAGTGCCGCTGTCCCCGAGGAGTCTGCCGTGACCGATCAGCCGTTCACCCATCTCGACGCCACGGGGCAAGCCCGGATGGTCGACGTCACCGGCAAGGCGGTGACCGTGCGCGCAGCCACCGCGGAAGGCCTCGTCCGCTGCCCCGAACCGGTCGTGGCGCTCCTGAGGTCGGGCGCGGTGCCGAAGGGCGACGTGCTCGCGGTCGCCCGGATCGCCGGCATCGCGGCGGCCAAGCGGACCGCCGACCTGCTGCCACTGGCGCACGTGATCGGGGTCCACGCGGTCGAGGTGAACCTCACCGTGGTGGATCTGGGCGTGGCCGTCTCGGCCACCGTGCGCACCGCTGACCGGACCGGCGTGGAGATGGAGGCGCTCACCGCGGTCAGCGTCGCAGCGCTCGCAGTCATCGACATGGTGAAGGGCATCGACAAGCGCGTCGAGATCGAACACATCGCCCTGGTCGCCAAATCGGGCGGCCGTTCGGGTGACTGGCACCGCTGAACACCTGGCACCGATCGCTTCCCTGCTCTTCTCTGGCTAGGGGTGCCGCCGGTGACCTCGGCGGTGTGGGTGAGGCCCTCAGGTCACAGGCCCGACCAGCGGTAGCTGCCGTCGGCTTCGAACTGTTGTTTCCACACCGGGAGTTGCGCCTTCACCTGTTCCACGACGTGTTCACACACGGCGAAGGCCTGCCCCCGGTGGGGAGCGGAGACGGCCACCACGAAGGCGTTGTCGCCGACGCCCAGATGTCCGATCCGGTGGACCGCCGCGACCATGGTCCGGCCCTCGGGGTCGGACACGCTGACCGCCGAAGCGACGATCTCGCCGATCCGGTCCGATGCGGACGGATGGGCCGAGTAGTCGAGCGCCACCACTCGCCCGTTGGCCTGCGGGTCGTGATCGCGGACGACGCCGATGAACAGGACCGCAGCCCCCGCGTCCGGCCTGGAGACGATCGCGAGCAGTTCGGCGGGGTCGACAGGATCGGGGCTGATCCACGCAACGGGCAGCCGGGTCATGCGTGGTCGCCCCCGGCCAGCTGGTCGAGCACGTGATGCAGCAGGGGCAGCAGCACCCCGATGCCCTCGGATGCCGCGTTCGGGCTGCCTGGCAGATTCACCACGAGAGCGCCGCGATGGGTCGTGGTGGCGTCCACGACGCCCGCCACGCCCCGGCTGAGAGCGGCGTGAGGAGATGCTTCCAGCCCACGTGCGCGCAGCAGTTCGGCCACCCCGGGCAACTCCCGGTCGATGGCCCTTCGGGTGCCTTCCGGCGTGCGATCGCGCGGACTCACGCCCGTGCCGCCCGTGGTCAGGACGACGCGCGCGCCGCTCGCGACCGCTTCGGTCACGGCCGCCGCGACGCTTTCTTCGCCGTCGGGCACGACGACCACACCGGCGCGGTAGCCGGCCGCGGCCAGGGCGTCGACGAGCAGGGGTCCGGACACGTCGTCGCGCAGCCCTGCGGCGCACCGGTCCGAGACCGTGATCACCCGGCATGTGTCCATGGGGCCTCCTCTGTGGGACGCCAGCCTGTCATGCGAACCAGCGGAGGCCAACCGGCGTCGGGAGGATTCGCGGCTGGATGGCACTGGCGCGGGGCGGGCGCCAGTACAAGAGCAACGACTGCACAGGAGCAACGACTGCGCAGGAGCCACGATTTTGTGCAGGAGCCACGACTGCGCAGATCCTCCCTAGCTCGGCAGGGGGGAGATCGGTGGGTCGGAGCTTACGGTTCGAGGCTCATCGGGCCGTACACGAGCCGGTTGGCCTCATAGAGGGAGATCTCGTGAATGCCGCCGTGCGCCAGCTCGGTGTGGTTGTCGGTCAACCAGGCTTCTGCCATGGACTGGTCGGCGAACTCGTCGTCCAGGCCGAGTTCTGCGGCGAGCTGTTCGCTCGGCTGAGGGGTGGCTGCCCAGTAGTAGCCCATCTCTCAGAACTCCTCACCCGGCTTCACCCGGGGTGCGGGCAAGCGGAGTCGTCGGACATTGATGGCGCGGTTGATCATGTAGCCGAGCAGTCCCTTCAGCGGCACGTTCGGGATGCGCTCCGCGGCGAGCTTCTTGAACCGGCGCCACATGAGGAACAGATCCACCCCGACCAGGAGGAAGACCGAGTAGGTGAAGGCGGTGACCAGCCCGGCGAGGCTGGCGTTGAGCGAGGTGGTGAACAGCGAGATCGCCAAGGTGATCATCAGGATCGGCATCGACCATTGCGCCACCCCGCGATGGGAGTCGACGAAGTCGCGCATCAAGACCTTGCCGGGGGTGCCTTCGGTCCTGGCGTACTGCTCGTCCCGCAGCGCATTCTTCGCCTGCCGCTCCTTCACGCGCGCTTCCTTGGGACTGAGCGTGGGATTCAGGCGCTCCCGGCGCGCCGCCTCGGCTTCGCGCCGAGAGGGCGTCGGGACCTCCTTCTTCGCCGGCTTGGCCGTAGAGGTCGGCTCGGGCTGCGGCTCGGGCTGCGGCTCGGCCGCTGACCGGTCGTACGGACGGAACAATCCCACTTCAAACCTCGCTGTGGTGCGACGATGTCGGCCACATCCTAGTGCCCCGGCCACCGACGTTCGCCCTGGCGGGCGGCCTCCGACCGATGCCTCGCTCGGCCGACGAGGGAGGCGCACCGGGTCATAGGGTGACCTGTGGAGTTTGCGGCCGGCGGCCGTCCGCGGGCCGCGTGCGGGCGTGGTCGGTGGTCGGAGCTGCAGACCGGACGGAGGTCCGAGCGGTGACCGAGCCTGCCCGCGGTGCAATCACGTCTGCCGGCCGACCGGACGGCTGGCAGGCTCGAGGTCGGCGGCCTGCCGGGGCAGTGGAGAGGAGTGCGGTGACACAAAGCGATCGCGGTACGACCGCACAGCTCGCCTACCAACGCGGACTCGCGGCGTTGCACGACGCGCGGGCCGCACTGGCGGAGCTGGACGCCGCCCGCCGACGGCTCAACTTCGACCGAGTCCGGCTGCGGCCCGACCTGGTGGCGGCCAAGGAAGCGGAGTTGACCGCGCGTCAGGCCGAGTTGTCCCGGCAGGTCGCCCTGCTCCGCGACGAGGCGGAAGCGCTGCGGGACGAAGTGCGCCGCCACACCGATCCGGTGCCGCTCGAGCCGGCCGAGATCCCCGACCCCGGGCCGGCGGTCGGATTCGAGCAGCCGCCCTACCTGGGGTCGGAGGACGGATGAGCCGGTTGCGGGTCGCCGTGGCGACGGACCGGATCGGCCCCTCCGACAGCCTCACCGCCGGCACCGCCCTCGCTCGCGGGATCGCGACCGTGGCCGAAGTGGCGGTGGTCCCCATCGCCGCCGGAGGACCCGATCTCGCAGCCGCGTTCGCCGCCCTGACCGAGGGGACGGCCGACGTCCGGAGGGACCGCTGGGTGGTTCGTTCCCCTGGCCGGATGCTGATCGGATTCCGCCAGGCCGACGTCCCGGCCTGGGCTCCCGAGGCAACGTCCGCCGATCTCGGCGACTGGATCGCACGCTGCCTGGCCGGCGATCCCACCCGCCAGGTGGTGGTCGACCTCACCGGTGTCACCGCCCACGACGGCGGTGCGGGCCTGCTCGCCACCGCGAGGCAGGCCCTCGACGGACGCGAACTGGTGGGCATCGTCGCGGACGATGAGCTGTCGCTGCCGGCCACGGGTATCGGCGGCGGTCTGGCCCGCCGGGCCTTCGCCGGAGGCGTGGACGTGGCTGAGCTGCTCGCCGCCGACGCAGCGCTCGCAGCCCGGGCGAATCTCCTCGGCGACGGGATGGGCAGCGCCCCGGGAGGGGGCGCGGCCGGCGGTTGCGGCCTCGCCGTTCTGTCTCTCGGCGGGCTGCTGACCACCGGTACGCAGTTTTGCCACCAGGTTGCGGGCCTCTCGGGGACGATCGCCGCCGCGGATCTGGTGGTGACCGGGTGCACCGGGTTGAGCGCCCTGGACCGCGGGGGGCCGGTGGTGAGCGCCGTGTCCGGCTGGGCGGAAGCTGCCGAGCGGCCCTGCATCGTGTTCACCGCCGGCCCCGGGTTGACCCGCCGCGAGCTCCGCACTCTGGGAATCGAGGCGGCGCATCTGCTGCCGTTCGGTGACCTCACCGGGGCCGGCGTCACAGCAACTGCTGCCCGGATCGCGGCCGGGTGGGTCACGCCGTCGGAAGGCCAACGTAGACTTCAATGACTGACACGCCGGAATAGCCGCTCGCCAGAGCGGGTTTCAGCTCCTGCAAGCTCAATCCGGAAGGAAACTCCGAACATGACTGTTGACTCCCAGATCTCGACCGACGGCATCACGCTGACGGAGGTCGCAGCCAACAAGGTGCGTGACCTGATCTCCAACGAAGAGGTGGACACCCTCGCGCTGCGCATCTCCGTGGCCCCAGGTGGGTGCTCCGGCCTGCGTTACCAGCTGCAGCTGGATGACCGTCAACTCGACGGCGACGTGGCGACGGACTTCTTCGGAGTGCAGGTGGTCACCGACCGCATGAGCGCCCCTTACCTGTCCGGCGCGACCATCGACTTCGTCGACACGATCGAGCAGCAGGGGTTCACCATCGACAACCCCAACGCGACCGGTTCCTGCGCCTGCGGGGATAGCTTCCACTAAAGCCCCACCGGCGGATAGGGTTTCGCGCATCACAGTGTAGGGATTCCAACCGGAAGGGCGCCTCGTGGATCGGTTGCTACGCCCGAAGAAGCTGCTGGTCGGCGCGGCCGGGTCACTCCTGCTCGCCCTCAGCGGATGCAGTGCCGACACCGCGGCCCAGTGGGGGCGGTTCGGCCTACCCGAGGCCGCCACCGACCGGGCCCCGTTCATCGGCTACCTCTGGGTCGGCTCCTGGATCGCCTCGCTGGTGATCGGCGTGTTCGTGTGGGGGCTGATCGGGTGGGTCGTCGTGAAGTACCGGCGCAAGTCGGACGACCACCACCCGCGACAGACGAAGTACAACCTGCCGCTGGAGCTGCTGTACACGCTCGTCCCGTTCCTGATCATCGGGGTGCTGTTCTTCTTCACCGTCCACGCCCAGAACGGCGTGCTGGCCAAGGAGACCCAGCGTCCGGTCACCACCGTGAACGTCATCGGTCAGAAGTGGTCGTGGACGTTCAACTACATGGAGGCCGGCAACCCAGCGGTGGGCGCTGTGGTGCACGAGGTCGGCACGATCGACAAGATCCCCGACCTCTACCTCCCGGTGAACAAGCCGGTGCGGTTCAACCTCACCTCCGCCGACGTCATCCACTCGTTCTGGGTGCCCGGCCTTCTACTTCAAGCTGGACGTCATCCCGGGCCACCCCAACTCCTTCGACGTGACCCCCGACAAGGTGGGCGTCTACAGCGGCAAGTGCGCCGAGCTCTGCGGCACCTACCACGCGGCGATGCTGTTCACGGTCCACGTGGTCAGCGAGCAGGAGTACGTGGCGTACCTGAACTCGCTGAAGGCAGCCGGCCAGACCGGCGAGATCACAGCGCCGGCCTATCCCAACACGGTGCCCAGCGTGCCGGCCGCGTCCGAGGGAGAGAAGAAATGACGGTCGCTCGCGTCACGCTGGACCAGATCGAGGCCCGACCGCTGGTCGAACGCAAGCGGTGGGGCAAACTGGCGATGAACCTGCTGACCACCACCGATCACAAGGTGATCGGCAACATGTACTTCGTCACCTCGCTGATCTACTTCGCGTTCGCCGGGCTGCTGGCGCTGGCGATCCGCGCCGAACTGGCCTCCCCGGGCCTGCAGTTCCTGCACTACGAGACGTTCAACCAGTTCTTCACCATGCACGGCACGCTGATGCTGCTGATGTTCGCCACCCCGATGTTCGTGGCGTTCGCCAACGCGATCATGCCCTTGCAGATCGGCGCTCCCGACGTGGCGTTCCCCCGGCTGAACGCGTTCAGCTACTGGCTGTACCTGTTCGGCTCGCTGACCGCGTGCGCCGGCTTCCTCACCCCGGGCGGCGCGGCGAGCTTCGGCTGGTTCGCCTACGTGCCGCTGTCGGACGCGGTGAACTCACCCGGGATCGGCGGCGACCTGTGGATCATGGGCCTCTACGTGATGGGCCTGTCGCACGATCCTCGGCGCGGTCAACTTCATCACCACGATCATCACCCTGCGCGCGCCCGGCATGACGATGTTCCGGATGCCGATCTTCACCTGGAACATCCTGGTCACCTCGATCATGATCCTGATCTGCTTCCCGGTGCTGGCCGCCGGGCTGCTGGTGCTGGAGGCCGACCGCCGGCTCGGGCACGCACATCCTCGACCCGGCCACCGGCGGCGCGATCCTGTGGCAGCACCTGTTCTGGTTCTTCGGGCACCCCGAGGTCTACATCATCGCGCTGCCGTTCTTCGGCATCATCACCGAGATGCTGCCGGTCTTCAGCCGCAAGCCGGTGTTCGGCTACATCGGACTGGTGGCGGCGACGCTGAGCATCGGTGCCCTGTCGATGTCGGTCTGGGCCCACCACATGTTCGTCACCGGCGCGGTGAACCTGCCGTTCTTCTCGTTCATGACGTTCATGATCGCCGTGCCGACGGGGGTGAAGTTCTTCAACTGGATCGGCACGATGTGGGGCGGGGCGATCAGCTTCGACACGCCGATGTTGTGGGCGCTCGGCTTCCTGACCACCTTCCTGTTCGGCGGTCTCACCGGCATCATGCTGGCCTCCCCGCCGCTGGACTTCCCGGTGTCCGACACCTACTTCGTGGTGGCGCACTTCCACTACGTCCTGTTCGGCACGGTCGTGTTCGCGATGTTCGCCGGCTTCTACTTCTGGTGGCCGAAGCTCACCGGACGCATGCTGGACGAGCGCATCGGGCAAGCTGCACTTCTGGCTGCTGTTCATCGGCTTCCACACTCACCTTCCTGGTGCAGCACTGGCTGGGCGTGGAAGGAATGCAGCGCCGGATCGCCGACTACCTGCCCGGTGAGGGCTTCACCTTCTTGAACCAGGTCTCCACCGTCGGCGCGTTCCTGCTGGGCGTCTCGTTCCTGCCGTTCCTGTGGAACGTGTGGATCAGCCGCAAGGCGCCGCTGGTCAACTGCGACGACCCGTGGGGGTGGGGCCGGTCGCTGGAGTGGGCGACATCGTCCCCGCCGCCGCGGTTCAACTTCACCAAGCTGCCCCGGATCCGGTCCGAGTCGCCGGCCTTCGATCTCAGCCATCCGGTGGCGACGGCGCTCACGCCGATCAATCCGGCCCAGGAAATCGCCGACGAGGCTTTGACCGAAGGGGATCAGAAGTGAAGGCCGAACGGTGGATGTTCGTCTTCCTGACCGCGTTCTTCCTGGTCGTGGTACCGATCTACTGGTTCGTCAGTCACGAAGTGATCGGCACCTTCGCGCTGCTTCTGACGCTGGCCTTCTGCGGGATGCTGGCGATCTACTTCAGCATCCAGTCGCGACAAGATCGACCCGCGGCCCGAGGATCGCAAGGACGGCGAGATCATCGACGGCGCCGGCGAGCTCGGCTTCTTCCCCGTCCACGCAGCATCTGGCCGTTCTGGTCGGCGCTGACGGTCACGATCATGGCGCTGGGACCGGTGTTCGGGTGGTGGATCACCATTCTCGGTGGCGCGATGGGAGTCTGGGCCGTCACCGGCTGGTGCTACCAGTACTACCGGGATGACTACCAGCACTGATCCTGGATCGGCCCCGGGGCCGGCTGCGAGGATCAAGGGCGAGCGCCGGGCTCAGTGGTACCACGGGATGTCGGCCGGGGCGCGCCGGGGTGGGGGCCACGGGAGGTCGGGAATCTGGATCCGCTTGTAGTCGTCGAAGTTCACACCGGTGTCGAAGTAGCGCACCAAGCGATCCCGCAGCGCCACCGGGCTGGTCTCCATGCCGGTGGTCTCATGGCGGTAGAGCGACTCCAGATCGGCGGGAACGGCCAGATCCTTCTTGACGATTCTCGCATCGACCGTGCTGTTGCCAGGGCCCAACTCCACCAGGTCGAACCCTCGGGACGACGGCGCCGGGTCACGCAGCATTCGCACCGACACCGTCCTCAGCATGCGTTGGGGGATCGGCTCGGTCGTGGGCACGTAGCTCGCCTTGGGCAGCCTCCGTTCGAACAGGGCGCGGGTCGAGTTGGCCACCAGGATGACGAACAGGCTGTCCACCCGGTTCAAGTCGATCCCGTCCCAGTCGTCGGTGCGGGAACGAATGTCGAAGAACTGCAGGAACGAGCTTTCCCGCATCTGAGCCACGGTGAACAGGTCGTCGCGCAATCGCACGGACAACGCCCCGTCCACGGCCCACACCAAACGCTTCATGCCCCACCTTTCTTCGCAGTCGTGCCTCAGGAGCAGGGAGTCGCGGCGAGGTGCTGGTCGGCGGCCTGCAGGTAGTTGTCGCGGTTGGCATTGTTCACTCCGACCGGGTTCTGCCGGTTGGCCACGGGGCCGTTCTTCACCAGTTCCTCGTAGTAGCGCTGCTCCAACCCCCGGGCGGTCTGCTTCCCGTTGACACCCTCGCCCGAGTAGGCGATTTCAGGCCGCTCGGAGAAGGTTGTGGTCCAGTCGGAGTAGCGATAGCGCAGCACTTCCTCCGGTACCCGCGACCCCGGCATGCTGGCGTAGCCGACGTAGGGTCTCACCGTCCCGTCCGGCATGAGCTTCTGACCCAGGTACGTGATGCTCGTCCGGTCCGTTCCGTTGGAACTCAGGCCCAGCGGGTCGATCTCGACCGTGGGGTTCGCGGGGTAGGTGCTGGGGTTGGGCGCCGGTTCCAGACCGAGCGGGTCCTGGGTGAGGTACCTGCCGGTGGCCGGGTCGTAGTACCGGTTGAGGTTGTAGAACAGCCCGGTCTCGGCGTCGTGGTACTGCCCGGGGAACCTCAGCGGCATCACCGGATCGGCCTCAGTGACACCCCACAACGTGGGGCGGCTGGCCCAGGTGGTGTCCCCGTCGACCCCGATCATGCGCAAGGGGGTGCCGACCTGGTCGGTGATGATCGCGCTGAACTCGGCATCGACCTCCTCCCGGGTCCACTCCGCCGCGTTGCCCGGACGCCGGGCCCGGGTCTCGGCGATGGGGGTGAAGCCGTCGTGCTCCCAGGTGGTGGTCGTCGCCGTGGCGGGCGTGGCGTGCACCTGCTCTGCCAGCACCGAGCCGTCCCAGTGATACCGGTACGACTCGATCTCCGAGCCGTCCGGCTCGACGTGGGTCTTGCCGGTCCGGCGGCCCAGCGCGTCGTAGCGGTAATGCCAGCGGTGGCCTTCCGGCGTGGTCACTGTCACGAGCTGGTCCAACGCGTTCCAGCAGTACGTCCACTCCTTGGAGCCGCCCGAGAGCAATCCTCTGCGGCGCCGGACGAGGCGTCCCGCAGCGTCGTGATCGAACTGATCCCGTCCGGCACGCACCAGCAGGCTGCCCCGGAACTCGCGCGCACCCTGGCCGGAGGAGGCGGTGTCGTTCGCACCGAGCCATGCCGCATGGGTCAGGTTGTCGGCCGGGTCGTAGCGGTAGACTTCGGCCGCCATTCCGTCGCCCGTGATCGCGGTGACCCGGCCGGACAGGTCGAGCTCCAGCCGGCGCACGCCGGCCGTGGAGTCCCAGACGGTGGCCAGCTCGCCGGAGGACGTGTAGTCGTAGGCCACCTGCCAGTCGGTCTCTCCCGCCCCCGCGACGGTGCGGCGAGTCAGCCGCCCCAGTGGGTCGTACGCCGACTCGATCGCTCCTCCGACGAAGTCGGCGGTGACGATTCGGCCGACGTCATCGAGCCTGAACCCTACCTGCGTGCCCGCCAGGTCCAGACCGGTCCTTCTCCCCGAAGCGTCGAGCGTCCAGTCCGAGACCACGCCCGCAGGCGTCCGCCGCTCCAGAACCCGGCCGGCCTCGTCCCGCTGCCAGGTGGTCGTCGCGCCGTCGACGGTCTCGGTCAGCAACCGGCCGACCCGGTCGAGTTCCCGGGTCAGTTCGTCCGTCGGGCTGGCCGCGCTGAGCAGGTTGCCCAGTGGGTCGTAGCGGAAAGCGAGCTCCGTACCCGCCGCATCCAGCCCGACGACCCGCCCGGCAGGGTCGAGATCGTAGGACGTGCGGTCACCGGTCGGGCTGATCGACGTCGTCACTCGCCCTGCCAAGTCGTAGGCGAAGGCGGTACGCCGGCCGTCGTAGTCCGTCTCCACCACGACCTTGCCGGCCAGGTCACGCTCGTAGCTCCACGTTGACCCGATCTGGTTGGTCACCGCGAGCAGCCGGCACTGATCGTCGTAGGCGAGCCGCACGACGCCGCCGTCGGGAGCCAGACGGCGCGTGAGCACGTCGAAGGGTCCGTAATCGTAACGGGTCACCCGGCCGGACGCGTCGACGGCCTCGACCAGATTGCCTCGACCGTCGTAGCGCCAGGTCTCTTCGGCGAGGGTCGCGTCGCGACGTCCCAGCAGCCAGCCCTGGACGCTCCAGGTCAGGCCGGTGGCCGCGCCGACCGGATCGATGAGCTCGACGATCCGGCCCAGCTCGTCCCGTACCACCCGCGCGGTGCCCGCCGCATCGGTGACGGCGATCGGCAGCCCTGCGGGGTCGGCGTCGACGACCACCTCGCGTCCGGTCGGATCGGTCCAGGTGAAGCCCGGATCAGAGGTGCGGTACGCCCACGACCGAACGGCTCCGTCAGGATCCACCCGACGCACGAGTTCACCGCCGGCGTCGAATTCCTGCAACCTCACTCCGCCGGCGGGGTCGACGATTCGACGGGCCAACCCGGTCTCGTCGTACTCGACGGTGGTGGTCGCGCCGTCCGGGCCGACCGCCCGGGTGATCCGGGAGGCCTCGTCGTAGCTGAACGTGGCGGTGTGGCCCAGCGGGTCGGTGACCGAGGTCCGGCGTCCCCATTGGTCGAAGGTGTGCTGGGTGACCCCACCCAGCGGACCGACGACCCGCACCACCCGGCCGTCCTGGTCGGACTCGTAGCGCTCGTTCGCGCCGTTCGGGTAGTGGACGACGATGGTCTGCCCGCCCGGCAGCGGGCCGTCGGAGTAGGTGTAGGCGTAGCGGTGGACCCGTTCGTGCCCGGCGTTCTCGGTACCTTGGCTGACGCAGCGGTCACGATCGTCGTAGTGATGCCGGTAGCGCACGTCGTTGGCGTCGACCCACGCGGAGATCCGGTCCACCTCGTCGACCTCGTACCGGGTGGTGCCCGCGCCGGCGGGAGTCTCGGCGATCAGCGAGCCGTGCCGGTAGTCGAAGGTGGCCAGGCGCACCGGCCCCTCGGCGGTGGCCAGATCGAGCGCGGCCACGCGCGAGCCGGACGCGATGACGAGGACCTGGTAACCGCCGTGGTGCACCACCTTGGTGACCAGGCCGGAGTGGTTGCGGTGGAACTGGACCCAGCGGCCGGCGCGGTCGCGCTGCTCCACGAGCCATTTGCGCCGGCCGGCACCGGCGAAGCGGTAGGTGATACCGGCCACCGGGTCGAGGACGGTGTAGCTGCCGACGTCCCCACGGGCGAGCCGCCACCGGTCAGGACCCGCCAGAGGGGTGACCTCGCCGCCGTCCGCGACCGGCGGGAACACCAGCACCGAGGCGTCCCACCGCACCAGCGCCAACCGTCCGTTCGCGGTGTCGAGATGCTCGTCGAGGGTGGAGGCCCACCGGGTTCCGAAGGACCGGCCGAAGCGGAACCCGGACACGTACCGGCGGCGCAGGACCAGCGGGAACACCCCGGCCAGCTCCACGTCCGTGTGCTCGGAGAACACCCACCCGGTGGCCGCATCCACCGGCTCGCCGACCCGGGTGCAGTCCTTGCTGGACGGAACGCTCGGCCCGTCGCCGGGGGAGCTGCCGGGCGGGACAACAGGGGAGTCGACGTCGGGGCTGTCGGTGCGCGGCCGGCCGCTGGGCACGTCATCGCCGAGGAAGCCGCGCCGGATCCGGTCGAGGACCGACTTCAGTCGGGCCATCAGGTCGTCGACCTGGCGGAACAGCCCCTTGAGGCTGTCGAACGACCTGACCAGGGCGCCGATCTTGTCGATCAGCCGATTCACCCACGACCACACCTTGCTGATCACGCTGGCGATGACGTTCGGCAGGGGGACGATGCAGGACACCGCGTAGCCGACCACGTCGCTGATCGCGTCCCGCACCAGGTCATGGACGACCTGCACGATGCCCGAGGCGATGCTCAATCCGTTGCTGATGGCGTTCGACAGCTCCGATGCCATCGAGATGTGGTCGCCGACGTCGGCCATCAACACCTTGTAGGCGGCCACGGCCTCGGACTGGGCCTGCGCCAGCGTGCTCGTCAGCGACCTCAGCAGGTCACCGGCCGCCGTCTGCAGGCCTCCGGCGATGTTCGCCCAGGTCGCTCCCGCTCCGGCCACGGCTCCGGCGTCCCCGGTGAGCTTGTTCAGCCAGCCCTTCAGCGGCTCCAGATGGTCCAGCAGCCAGCCCACACCCCAGGACACCAGGGCTGCGATCGGGTTCATCACCGCGGACGCCGTGTCGGCCACAGCGGACACCGCAGAGAGGCCACCGGACAGCCAGTCGCCGCCGTCGATGGCAGCCTTCAACGAGGCCCCGTCCTCCAGCAGCCCGGCACCGGAGAACGGCGTGGTCACGCTCGTCGCACCGACCACGAACGGGTTGGACATGGCGCCCTCCTCGAAGTCGTCAATCCCAGGGGCGCGGTCAGCCTAACCGAAACTCGTGCGGAACCATCGGTTTCGGCCCAGGGTCTGGTCGCTCACCAGCTGGAGTGCAGCGGTCGGCCCTCGTTGTAGCCGGATGCGGACTGCACACCGACGATCGCCTGAGTGGCGAACTCGGTGAGGGTTCGGGCGCCGGCGTAGGTGCAGGACGAGCGGACGCCGGACACGATGAAGTCGAGCAGGTCCTCCACGCCGGGACGGGCCGGGTCGAGGTACATCCGGGAGGAGGAGATGCCCTCCTCGAACAGGGCGGCGCGGGCGCGGTCGAACGCGGACTGGGTGCGGGTGCGGGCCCGGACGGCGCGAGCGGAGGCCATCCCGAACGACTCCTTGTAGGGCCGGCCGTCGGAGGCGTACATCAGTTCACCCGGAGACTCGTACGTGCCGGCGAACCAGGAACCGATCATCACCGCTCCGGCGCCGGCGGCGAGGGCGAGAGCCACGTCGCGCGGATGCCGGACGCCACCGTCGGCCCAGATACTGCGTCCGGAGTCGCGGGCCTCCTGCGGCGCATTCGAGCACCGCCGAGAACTGCGGACGGCCGACGCCGGTCTGCATCCGAGTGGTGCACATGGCGCCCGGGCCCGACCCCGACCTTGACCACGTCCGCGCCGGCCTCGATCAGGTCGGAGGTGCCGTCGGCGGTGACCACGTTGCCGGCGACGATCGGCACCGGCGAGCCCGAGGCCGTCACCACCGAGCGGCAGCGCTGCACCGCGGTGATCATGCGTTCCTGGTGGCCGTGGGCGGTGTCCATGACCAGCACGTCGGCGCCGGCTGCGAGCAGCGCTTCCACCCTGGCTTCGACGTCGCCGGAGATGCCCACCGCGACGCCGACCTTGAGGCGGCCGGACGCGTCGACGGCGGGGGAGTACAGGGCCGCGCGGAGCGCACCCTTGATCGTCATCAGCCCGACGAGGCGGTCGTCGGTGACGGCGAGGGCGGCGCGATGACGGTGGGCCGACAGCCGATCGAATACCTCGGTGGGCGTGGCGTCGGCCGACACGACGGTCAGGTCGGTGCTCATGGCCTCGTGCACCTGGGCGAACCGGTCCATGCCCTCCAGGTCGGACTTGGTCGACCGTGCCCACGGGAGCTCCGTCAGCGTTCACCGCGACGATCACTCCGTGGGAACGTTTGGGCAGGAGCAGCAAGGCTTCGCCGACTGTGGCCCGCGGGTCGATGGTGAGGGCGGTGTCGAACACGGTGTGGGCGGCCTTCACCTTCGCGATGGCCCCGGCCACGATGTCGGTGGGCAGGTCCTGCGGAATGATCGCGATGCCACCACGACGGGCGACCGTTTCGGCCATCCGTCGCCCGGAGATGGCGGTCATGTTGGCGACGATGATCGGCAGCGGCAGGCCGAGGCCGTCGGTGCTGGTCATGTCGACGTCGAGGCGTGAGGTGACCGACGACCGGCGTGGCGCCATGAAGACGTCGTCGTAGGTCAGGTCGTGGTCGGGCTTGCCGGTGAGGAAACGCACCGGACAAGGGTACCGAGCCCCGAGGCGGAACTCCTGGGTTCAGGGCGCCAATCAGCCGTGGCGAAGCACCCGTCCGGGCCGGCCGTCGGGGGCTTGTGGACCGTGACCGAGCCGGCGGTACCCCATTCGGGTGAACAGTCGGGAGGCTGGGCTGTCGACGTCGGTGGTCTGCAGCCAGTGGACGGCGGCGCCGGACGCCACCATGATCCGCTTCAGCAGTTCGAAGCCGAGGCCCGCTCGGGTGAAGTGGGGATGGACGGCCAGCAGCGCGACGACGAAGCCGCCCTCGATCAGGCCGGCCGAATCACCGAGCCGCTCGGACAACTCCGCCGACCACTCGTCGTGCTGTTCGCCCCAGAACCAGCGATGGCCGTAGCCGAAACCGACCAGCTCGCCGACCTCACGGGCGGTCACCGCGATGAGATCACTGCGGTCCAGCGACAGGTCGTACAACGCGGCGTACATGGCGGCGACCTCGGGCGGTTCGGGCGGCGTGGCGGAGGTCGACGCGAGCGCGTACAGGTCCTCCACCTCGTCGGCGGCCGGCAGGTCGGCGCCGGCGCGCAGCACCTCGATCTGGGGGCTCAGTTCTCCAACTCCGGGGTGTCGGCGTGGGCGGCGGAGGCCGAGATCTCGGCGGTGGTCGGCTTGGGCACCTGACCGTCGCTGTACCAGCGGGACAGCCGTTGCCGGATCCTGCCGACCTTGCGGCCGTTCGGCGTGATCGGCTCGAGCTGCGGGTGCCGGGTGAGGGTGAACGCCTCGCCGTGCGAGATCGGGGCGTGCGACTCGGTGTAGCCGCCGTCCGGGCTGCGGACGATCACGCCGGACTCGGACCCGTGCAGCACCCGTTCCCGGTCCGCCCGCTGCAGCGAGAGGCAGATCCGCTTGGTGACGATGAAGGCGATCACCGGCATCACGAAGACCGCCACCCGCATGAAGTAGGTCACCGCGTTCAGCGAGACGTGGAACTGGGTGGCGAGGATGTCGTTGCCGCCGGCCAGCCAGAACATCGCGTAGGCGGTCATGCCGGCGACGCCGATCGCGGTCCGGGTGGGCGCGTTCCGCGGACGGTCGAGCAGGTGGTGCTCGGACGTGTCCCCGGTGATCCACGCCTCGATGAACGGGTACAGCGCCAAGCCGGTGAACAGCAGGCCCATCAGGCCGACGCCGGGCAGGAAGATGTTCCACGACCAGGTGGTGCCCAAGAGGTGGGTCTCCCAGTTCGGGCATGATCCGGATCGCGCCCTCGACGAAGCCCATGTACCAGTCGGGCTGCGAGCCGGCGGTCACCTGGGACGGGTTGTACGGGCCGAACAGCCACACCGGGTTGATCTGCATCAGCGCGCCCATCAGGATCGTGACGCCGAACACGATGAAGAAGAAGCCACCGGCCTTCGCCACGTAGACCGGGAAGAACGGGTAGCCCTGGATGTTGCGGTTGGTGCGACCGGGGCCCGGCCAGTGGGTGTGCTTGTGGTAGACGAGCAGGGCCATGTGGGCGCTGATCAGGCCCAGCAGAAGCCCGGGAATCAGCAGGATGTGCACCATGTAGAGCCGCGGAATGATCAGTTCGCCGGGGAACTCGCCGCCGAACATGAAGAACTCCGCCCAGGTGCCGATCAGCGGGATCGAGCGGATCAGGCCGTCGACGAACCGCAGACCGGTGCCGGAGAGCAGGTCGTCGGGCAGGGAGTAGCCGGCGAAGCCCTCGACCAGCCCCATCGAGAACAGGCCGACGCCGATGATCCAGTTCAGCTCGCGCGGCTTGCGGAACGCGCCGGTGAAGAACACCCGCAGCATGTGCACGGTCATCGCGGCGACGAACAGCATGGCCGCCCAGTGGTGGATCTGCCGGACCAGCAGGCCGCCGCGGACGTCGAAGCTGATGCTCAGGGTGGACGCGAACGCCTCCGACATCGGGATGTTGCGCATCAGCTCGTACGATGCCGGCGTACTCGACCTCGGCCATCGACGGCTTGAACCAGATGGTCAGGAAGACGCCGGTGAGCAGCAGGATCGACGAACGAGTAGAGGGCGATCTCGCCGAGCAGGAACGACCAGTGGTCGGGGAAGACCTTGCGGATGTTCCCGGCCAGTTTGGCCAGGCCGATCCGGTCGTCGACCCAGCCGACCGGGCCGGCCAGCGGGCTCTTCTTGCCGTGGTCGGCCGGCGGTGTCCGGATCTCCAGCGCGGGGGATTCGGTGCTCACCTTCGCGGGCTTTGCCATCAGCGATCACCCTCCTTGAAGTCGAGGGACGAGTCCCGCTCGAAGTAGCTCGGCCCGACCGGGACGGTGAAGTCGCTGCGAGCGATCAGGTAGCCCTCCGCGTCCGTGGTGATCGGCAGCTGCGGCAGTGACCGGGCGGCCGGGCCGAACACGACCACACCGGAGTTGCCCAGGTCGAAGGTCGACTGGTGGCAGGGGCACAGCAGGTGGTGGGTCTGCTGTTCCCACAGGCTGATCGGGCAGCCGACGTGGGTGCAGATCTTGGAGTAGCACAGGATCCCGTCGACCTGCCAGTCCCGGCGCGACTCGGGAATCTTGATGCTGTTGGGATCCATCCGGACGACGATGATGGCCGCCTTGGCCTTCGCCTGCTGGTGTTCGACGCCGTGCAGGTCGGCCAGCTTCTCCGGCTCGGCGTTCACCAACTGCCCGACGACCAGTTCGGACGCCTTCAGCGGCAGGTTGTTCACGTCGTTGACCAGGCGGATGCCTTGCGGTCCAGATGGTCGTCTCGATCGTCTCCTTGCGAAGCCCGGGAAGAGGCCACGGGCCGAGGTCGGCGAAGCTGACCAACGCGGGGACGGCCAGCAGGCCCAGGGCGCCGGCCAACCCGGAGCCGATCAGCTTGCGCCGCCGGATGCCGGAATCCTCGATGCCCCTGTCCAGGTCGGCGAGCACGCGTTCGCGCACTTCGGGTGGGGAGGCGCTCTCGTGCCGGTCGCCCGACGATCTCCTCGTCACTCATCAGCATCCGGGCCCAGTGGATGCACGCCATGCCGATCAGCAGGACGGCGAGCCCGGACGTGAGGCCGAGCAGCGTGCTCTGCATCTTCAGGTTGGCGCCGAACAGCAGCAGTTCAGCGTCCTTCGGCACCCCGAAGTAGACGAAGACGAAGGCCAGGACGAGCACCGGCACCATCGCCAGCATGCCGACGATCTGCTTGTAGGCGCGGTCGGCGGCCTGCTCGTCGGTGTCGGTGAAGCGTTCGACGTGTTCCTCGAAGCCGGGATCGGGCACCGGGTGGTTGGCCAGGTCGACGGCTGTTCTTCGCGGTCATGCGCGTGCCCCCCGGGTGGCGATCCAGATCGCGAACAGCACCAGGGAGCCGATGCCCGCCACCCAGGCCCAGAAGCCCTCGGACACCGGGCCGAGACCGCCGAGCGTGAGCCCGGCCGACGGGGTCGCGTTCACCTGCTCGAGGTAGGCGACCATCGTCTTGACGTCCTCGTCGGGAATGGCACCGGCGGCGAACACCGGCATCTCGCCGGGTCCGGTGCGCATGGCCTCCCAGATCTCGATCGGCTCGCTGTCCTGCAGGCTGGGTGCGCACCTTGCCGTTCGGCAGCGCACCGCCGGCGCCCTTGAAGTTGTGGCAGGCCGAGCAGTTGGTGCGGAACAGCTCGCCGCCCCGGGCGACCTCCTCAGCGGTGAGGCCGCTCGGGTTGTACTGGTTCTCGCCGGGGATCGCCGGGCCGGTCGCCGAGGCTCGCCACGAAGGCCGCCAGGGCGGCGATCTCGTCGCTGGTGAAGGTGTTCTCCTTGCGCGGCGCCTGGACCAGCGGGTTGGTCATGGGCATCCGCCCCGTGCGCACCTGGAAGTCGACCGCGGCCGCGCCGACGTTGGTCAGGCTCGGAGCGCCCTGCTGGGCGAGCCCCTCGCCGTTCATGCCGTGGCAGGACGCGCAGGACTGGGCGAACAGCCCCTTGCCGGTGGCGACCAGTTGCTCGTTGGTGGCGCCTGTCCGCCGACGACTGGACGGCCGGGGTGACCGCGGCGTACACGGCACCCACCAGGCACAGCGCGAGCAGCAGCAGCACCGGCCGGGCCGCCTTGTGTCGACGCAGCGAGGGCCGACTTCCTGAGGTCAGGAATCTCATCAGGGTTCCTCCTTGGAGTCAGTTCTCAGCGCAGCAGGTAGAGGACGCCGAAGAGCACGACCCAGATCGCGTCGACGAAGTGCCAGTAGTAGGAGGTGACGATCGCGTGAACGGCCTGTTCGTGGGTGAACCGCGCGGGCCATGTAGGTGCGGCCCAGCATCAGCAAAAATGCCACCAGGCCGCCGATCACGTGCAGGCCGTGGAAGCCGGTGGCGAGGAAGAACGCCGACGTGTACGCGTTCGTTGACGGCAGGAAACCCTCCGAGATGAGGTTGGCGTACTCGAAGGCCTGGCCGCCGATGAAGATCGAGCCCATGATGAACGTGAGCGTGTACCACTCCCGCAGGCCCCAGCCGGCGACGTTGAACAGCGAGCCGGACCTCGCGACGTGACCGACCTCAGCGGCATGAACGCCGAGCTGGCAGGTCACCGACGACAGGATCAGGATCGTGGTGTTGATGGTGGCGAACCAGGGGAATGTGATCCCGAACCAGTCGTTGTCTAGGTGGGAAGCACCCCACTCCCACATCGTGGGAGCTCCCGGGAGCGGCTGCGGCGGTGGTGATTTCGCGCAGCGAGAAGTAGGCGGCGAACAGCGCGGCGAAGAACATCAGCTCGCTGGCCAGCCAGATGATCACTCCCGACGGCGAGGGCGTCGGGACGCCCCCGCACACCCTGCAGCCGGCTGGACGCGATCGGGTGCAGCGCGCCGGCGGGCGTTGCGGCGGAGGCACTCAGCGGCGTGGTGTGGGCCATTGCGCCATTATGGCTAATCGCACCCGCCTCGGTCACCACCGCGGCCGATAATGGGGCATGCAAATCTCGGCGTGGACGGCGCTGCCCTTGCATGCCGACCCGGCCAATCAACCGCCGCCCCTGACCTGGCTGCAATCTGCTCACCGAATGGAAGTGGGACCCGCTGTTCGCCGTCCCGGCGACGCTGGGGCTGGTGCTGTACCTGGGAGGGGTGTGGCGGATCCGCTCCCGGGGCGACAGATGGCCCGCCGTTCGCACCTGGTCGTGGTGCGTGGGCGGCATCGGCACCGCGACCGTGGCCGGTATGAGCGCGCTGGGCGCCTACGACACCGTGCTGTTCAGCGTCCACATGGTGCAGCACATGATCCTGACCATGATCACGCCCGTCTTCCTCGCAGTCGGTGCGCCGGTGACGCTGCTGCTGCGCAACCTCCCCGGGGTGGGGCGCAAACGGGTGATGCGAGTGCTGCACTCGCGGCCCGCTGAAGGTGCTGTTCCACCCGGCGCTCGCCACCGCACTGCTGATCACCACCCCGTTCGCGCTCTACCTGTCGAACCTCTACCGGTACACCCTGGACGTGGACTGGGCGCACGACCTGCTGCACATGTACATGGTGACGGTGGGCTGCCTGTTCTTCTTCCCGCTGCTGGGTAACGATCCGATGCCGAACCGGCTGCCCTACCCGTGCGGATCCTGCTGTTGTTCCTCACCATGCCCGCGCAGGCCTTCCTGGGCACGACGATCATGGGCTCCTCCCGCCTCATCGCCGAGGACTGGTATCTCTCCTTCGGCCGCGCCTGGCCGCCGAGCCCGATCGATGACCAGTACATCGCGGGCGCCATCATGTGGGCCACCGGCGACCTCACCATGGGGGTGATCATGGCCGTGCTCCTGGCGCAGTGGTACGCCGACAGCAAACGGGAGGCGGTCCGGGAGGATCGACGCCTGGATCGGGAGGAACGGATCGCTGCCAAGCGGGCGGGCGCCGGGAGCGGGGCCGGCAACCATTACGATGACGCCACAGGCGACCGCGCGGCCGCGGCGCCGGAGAAGGATGATCGATGAGTGCGACTGCACGGGTGTTGCTGTATTCCGACGACCGCACGGTGCGTGAACAGGTGCGCCTGACCCTCGGCCGAAGGCTCGCCGCGGACCTTCCCGAGTTGGACGTCTATGAGGTGGCCACCCAGCCGATCGTCCTGCAGGCCATGGACGCCGGGGGCATCGACCTGGTGATCCTGGACGGCGAGGCCGTCCCGTCCGGCGGGATGGGGCTGTGCCACCAGTTGAAGAACGAGATCGAGAACTGCCCGCCCGTGCTGCTGCTGGTGGCGCGGGTGGCCGACGCCTGGCTGGCCACCTGGTCGAAGGCGGACGCGATCACCTCCTACCCGGTCGACCCGGAGCGGCTCCCCGCGGCGGCCGCCGAATTGCTGCGCGCCCGGTTGGCCGAGCAGGCCACCGCGTGAGTTTCACCTGGCCGGTGGTACTGACCGAACTGGTCGCCCGCCGGGATCTCGGCCCGGACGCCGCGGCCTGGGCGATGGACCAGATCCTCGCGGGCGACGCCACGCCCGTGCAGGTCGCCGGGTTCGCGATCGCCTTGCGCGCCAAGGGTGAATCGGTCGGTGAGATCAGCGGATTGTCAGCATCGATGCTCACCCACGCGACGCCGATCCAGCTCGATCCGGAAGCGGTCGACGTGGTCGGTTCCGGTGGGGACCGCGCCAACACCGTGAACGTCTCCACGATGGCTGCGATCGTGGCCGCGGCGTGCGGCGTTCCCGTGGTCAAGCACGGCAACCGGGCGGCATCCAGTGCGTGCGGCACCGCGGACTGCCTCGAAGCGCTCGGCGTGGCGATCGACGTGCCGCCCGCGGCGCAGGCGGGCGTGTTGGCCGAGGCGGGGATCGTGTTCCTGTTCGCCGCCATGTACCACCCTGCCCTGCGGTACGTCGCGTCCGCGCGGCGTGAGCTGGGTGTCCCGACCACTTTCAACTTCCTGGGCCCGTTGGCGAATCCGGCGCGGCCGCGCGCGCAGGCGGTCGGCGTGGCCGACGCCCGGATGGCGCCGCTGGTCGCCGGCGTGATCGCCGAACGCGGCAATCGCGGCCTGGTCTTCCACGGCAGCGACGGACTCGACGAACTGACCACCACCACGAGTTCGGACGTGTGGCTGATCCGCGACGGTCGAGTGGTCGCGACCCGACTCGACCCTGCCGAACTGGGGGTGGTCCCGGCCCGGCGGGAGGACTTGGTCGGCGGCGACCCCGCTCACAACGCGGAGGTGGTGCGGCAGGTGCTGGCCGGCGCGCCGGGACCGGTGCGGGACATCGTGGCCCTCAACGCGGCCGCGGCCCTGCTCGCTTTCGCCGGCCCGCTGCTGGACGCCGCACCGGCCGCGCAGCTCGCCGAGCCTCTGCGGCGCGCGTACGCTGCGATCGACTCCGGCGCGGCGGCGGCGCTGCTGGATCTGTGGGTACGGGTCACGCAAGCTGCCACACCCAGCTGAGCACCAGGGCAAGGAACGGGCCCAGCAGGAACCCCGGGCCGTAGGGGAACGCCCCGTCCGCGCCCCGTCGCCAGCGCACTCCCACACCCCACAGCGCGCTGGCGAGCGCGCCCAGGAAGATGGCCCAACTCACCAGGTGCGGCGAGGTCGCACCGGCCACCAAGCCGATCAGTCCGGCCAACCGGACGTCGCCGAAGCCGAGTCGGCCCCGAGACGCCCACCACAACAACCAGAACAACGCGGTGGCGCCGGCTCCTCCGATGCCCGCCCAGAGCAGAGGGCCCACACTCTCCTGCGTCCACGCCGCGACCCCGGCTCCCACGGCCGCCACCGCCGCTGCCAGGGAGACGAGCCGGGTGGGCAGGTAGGTGGTGCGCAGATCGACCAGAGCCAACAGCACGCCCGGGCCGGCGAGTGCGGCCCACGCGAGCCACAGCGTGGGCCGAGCCAGACAGAACGCCATTCCCGCCGCTCCGGCTGAGCACCAGAAGACCGCTGTCCGGAAGCGCGGCGTGGCCAGATCGCAGAAGGTCGCGACCGGGGGCCGGGGGCCGAGGGCGTCCTCGCGTCCCACGGGCTCGACGCCCGATGAACCGGGCCAGGGCGAGTCGAGTCCCGGCCGACGGGGGGCGGCCGAACCGGGTGGGGGCGAACCGGCATTCGCCGGCGTCTCGGGGTCGACCTCCTCGTCGGGCCACGGGCACCAGCGCAGCAGGGCCGGTGTGCCCGCGCTCAGGGCCGCCGCCAGGAGGACGGCCAGAAGCAGGGCGAGAACCGGGGTGGGCACGGCAGCAGCCTACCGAGGGGTCAACGGGCCAGACGGGCCAGACGGGCCAGCCTCGCCTCGTCGAGCAGCAGGATCCGGCGCGCGCTGTCGGCCGGAATGCGGCCCAGCCTGCGACCCCGGCGGCCGAACAGCAGGTGCTCGGCGAGCCGGAGCGGAATCCCTGCCTCCTGCGCCAGGACCGGCCAGGGAAGGCCGGTCACATCAAGAAGTCGGTCAAGCAGCGCCCGGAACGGGGCGGCCTGCACCCAGTAGTCGTCTCTCACACTGGAGAAAGGCGAATCCGGAGCCCGACTGTGAGTCGGAGCCCCGGATTCTCAGAATCTTCTCAACCAGAAAGGGTCGGTGTGAACAGCTCCTCAGCGCTGGGCACGCACGAAACCGGCGGCCTTCGCCGCGTCCTCGCTGTCGAACCACACCTCGGCGATCGTCCGCTCATAGGCGGCGCTGCCGGGCACGTGGTACTTCATCGAGCGGTCGTTGCCCTTGATGGTGTACCCCTGCGGCGGTTCGTCGCCTGCGTACGAACCGTGCCCGTAGGGGCTAACGGCTAAAGGGGAGGCATCGCCGCCCTCGGCTTCGTCAGCCAGCTTGTCCAACTGGTCCTCGATGTCACCGGCGACTTCCGTTGCCCCCGAGGCGAGATCCCCGGCCGCGTCCGCCGCCTGATCGACGGCCTTCTCGGTGCCCTCCTGCAGGTCGTCGGCGAGATCGCCGGCCTTGTCCTGCAGGTCGTCCACCACGTCGCCGGCCTTGTCCTTCACATCGGTGATGATGTCCTTCGCCTTGCCGGTGAGGTCTTCGGCCTTGGCCGCCACGTCCTCAGCCACGTCGGCGACTGGATCGGCCACGTAGGCGGTGTTCGGGGTGTGGGTCTCCCAGCCGGTCGACGGGATCCGCCAGCAGCTTCCGGATCGCCACGACCACGCCGCCCAGTACCGCGCCGGCGAGTACCACCTTGCCGAAGGTACGCCATCCGGAGCGCTTCGTCCGTCCGGACACCTGGTCGAGTTGCTTGGCCAGCGCCGCTGAGGCGACGGCGACCTTCAACTCCTTGGCCAGCGGCTGCCGGGCCAGTTCCTTCAGAGCGTCGGCCAGCTTCGGCAGGTAATCCTCCTGAACCTTCTCGCGGGCGTAGTCGACGGTGGGCGGAATCATGCCCAGCACGTCATCCACCGCCGGCTTGACCTTGCTTCACTGTCGCGTCCACGGCGGGGTACACGCGGTCGAGCGCGTCGTCGAGGCTCGGATGCACGCGATCGAAGGTGTCGGCAGCGAACCGCGCACCGCGGATGCCCGCGTCCTTCAAGACGGGACGCACCCGGGCGTAGGTGTGGTCGGCAAGCTCTCCACCTTCACGCAGAGCCTGTTCGACGTAGGGGGACAGATACTCGACAGCGGTGTTGGTCCCGTCCTCGACCACCTTGAGCAGCTTCTTGGTCTTCACTTCGCCTCCTGATGCTCTGAATGGCACCACCGTACCCGTCGCGAAGCTGCCGCACACGCCCATCTGTCAGGATGGGGAGCCCACAGCAGAAAGGAAGGCCCGATGGCCCAGACGGCAACTCTGCACACCAACCACGGCGACATCGTGATCACCTGTTCGACGACCAGGCCCCCAAGACGGTCGCCAACTTCGTCGGCCTGGCCACCGGCACCAAGGAGTACCGCGATGCCACCGACGGGCAGCCCACCACCGGCAAGTTCTACGACGGGCTCGGCTTCCACCGGGTCATCGACGGCTTCATGATCCAGGGCGGCTGCCCGCTCGGCACCGGCACCGGCGACCCGGGCTACCGCTTCGACGACGAGATCCACCCCGAGCTGGTCTTCAACAAGCCCTACCTGCTGGCGATGGCCAACGCCGGCATCCAGGCCGGGCGCGGCACCAACGGCTCGCAGTTCTTCATCACCGTCGCGCCCGACCCCGCACCTGAACCGCAAGCACACCATCTTCGGTGAGGTGGCCGACGAGGCTCCCGCAAGGTCGTCGACGAGATCGGCTCGGTGCCGACCGGACGGATGGACCGTCCCGTCGAACCGGTCGTGATCGATTCCGTCGAGATCACCGAGAGCTGAGCCGCTACTCGGCGCCGATGGCGAACGCCGCCTCCAGGTCGTGGGTGGAGTAGGCGCGGAACGCGATGTGCGTCTCCGTGCCCTCCACCCCGGGCACCTTGTTGAGCTGGTCGGCGACGGTGGTCGCCACGTCGTCCATCGTGCGGACGCGGACCAGCGCGATCAGGTCGATGGTGCCGGTGACCGAGTAGACCTCAGACACGCCCGGCAGATCGGCGATCTGTTGGGCGACCTCGGGAATGCGGGCCACATCGGCCTTGACGAACACAATCGCGGTGATCATGGGCCGATCCTAATCTGCAGCGGACGCCGTCGGCCCGATTCGCAGCGGCCAGCTCCAGTCGCCGTCGATCTCGATCAGTCGGACGCCGGGCCGCTCCAGCCAGTCGGCGATCCGTTCGGTCTCCTCGACGATCGCGGCCGGCGCCGGACCGGCCGGCCTCGGCACCCACTCCGCGGTGGTGACCGCGTCCCGGGCCACCTGCTGGGGTACCTCGCCCGGCCTGGCCAGCGCGGCTGCCGCCAGCCGTCCGTGCCGGATCACGTGGATCTCCCAGCCGGCGTCGGCGCGGTAGGCGGCCACGATCTGGGGGCACGCCGCGAGGCTGGCCAGCCGGTGGTGCCGCAGCGCCGCCCGCGTGAAGGTCTCGAGGCGGCCGGTGAGCACCGCCGCGTCCTCGAATCGCTGCGCGCGCACCAGCATGGTTCAGCCGCGGCTCGACCGCGCGCAGCACCGGACGGACGTCGCGCTGCAGGCATCGCCCGCACCTGTCGGTGATCGTCGGCGTAGTCGTCGGCGGAGATGGCCAGCTCGCACGGCGCGCAGCAGCGGCCCATCCCGGCCAGGGCGCACGCGGAGGTGGCGCCGGCGCGCCGACAGCCGGGTGGTGCACTGGCGGATCGGGAACGCGTCGTAGAGCGCCAGCATCGCCTGCTCGGCGCCTGCGCGGCGCCGGAACGGGCCGAAGTAGGTCGGCCTCGTCGTCGCCGACCATGCGCACGATCGACAGCCGCGGGAACGGCTCGTGGGTGAGCTTCAGCCACGACCTGCCGCTCGGGGAACTTGGAGCGCCGGTTGTAGCGGGGCGAGTGGGCGGCGATCAGCCGCAGCTCGAGCACGTCGGCCTCCAGCGGCGTGCGGCACGTGGTCGTCTCGACGCCGGTGGCGATCCGGACCATCTCGTCGATCCGCGGCCGGGTCTCGGCGGCGGTGAAGTAGCTGGCCACGCGCCGGCGCAGGTTGCGGCTCTTGCCGACGTAGAGCACCTGGCGCCGGCTCGCGCCGTCCGGCCCGGCGAGGTCGGCGACGAACTGGTAGACGCCCGGGGCTGCCGGGACGCCCTTCGCCAGGTCGCGCTTGGCGCGCCGTTCGGGCGAGACCCGGCGGGTGAACTCGAGCAGGTCCTCGCAGCGTGTGCGCGCCGAGGTTGCCGACCCGCTCCAGCAGGCCGTGCAGCACGTCGACGGTGGCGCGGGCGTCGGCCAGCGCGCGGTGGTTGGGGGTGGTCGTGGCTGCGGAAGTGGGCGGCCAGGGTGGCCAGCTTCACGTTGGGCACCTCGTCGCGCAGCAGCACCTGGCGGGCCAGGGCCGACGGTGTCGACCACCTCGGGGTTGGGCCACGGGTAGCCGAGGCCGGCGCAGGCCCGCTTCAGGAAGCCGACGTCGAAGCGGGCGTTGTGGGCGACCAGCACGCGAGCCGGCGGCGAACTCGAGGAAGCTCGGCAGCACCTCGGCTCAGCTTCGGGGCGGCGGCCACCATCAGGTCGGTGATGCCGGTGAGCACCGCGATCAGCGCCGGGATGTGGGCGTTCGGGTTGACCAGGGTCTGGAACTCGCCGAGCACCTCGCCGCCGCGCACCTTCACCGCCCCGAACTCGGTGATCGAGTCGTCGGCGCCGCCCCCGGTGGTCTCCAGGTCGACCACGCAGAACGTCACCTCGGCCAGCGGTCGGCCGAGATCCTCGAAGCTCGGCTGCGCGAGAGCGGAACTGGTCACAACCGGGACGCTAGATCGCGCCGCTGACAATTCCGTCGACCCCGGGCCGGCGGCCTCCCGCCGCACCGGCCAGAACGCCCGGGGGAGATGGCCCGGCCGGAAGAAACGTCAGTGGCGGGCGTCAGGCTGAGGACATGGACATACTGCATGTCGACTGCGGCACCTGCCGGGCGCGAGGCCCGGCCTGTGATGACTGCGTGATCTCTGTTCTGCTCGGACCGATGCCCCGCGACGTGACGCTCGACGGTCCCGAACAGGCGGCGCTCCAAGCGATGGCGGCCTCGGGATTGCTGCCGCCGTTGCGTCTGGTGCGGTCGGTGGAACCCCCGAATCTGGACGGAGTTGCCAACCTGTCAGCTCTCCCTTAGGATTTTCTCAGTATTATTTCAGCGGGAGGCGGACGCATGGGGGCAGTTCAGGGTGCACGATCGGTGATCGCCGTCGTAGCTGCGAGCGTGGTGCTGTTCAGCAGCCAGGTCGCCACACCGGCACACGCCGACCCCACCCCGTCGCCGTCACCGTCGAAATCCGCCGACGCCAAGCTGAAGGACGCCAAGGCCGAGGTGCTGGATCTGGAGGCTCAGGCCAGTGAGATCGGCGAGGACTACGACGAAGCCGCCCAAGCGCTCAGCGAGAGCAAGAAACGCCTGAAGGTGCTCGCAGCCGACATCGCCGGCCAGCAGAAGAAGGTCGACGCCCTCGACGACCAGGTGCGGGCGATCGCCCTGTTGGAGTTCCGCAATCGCGACGTCGACACCACCGTGCAGATCTTCACCAGCGGTGACCCCGACACGCTGCTGTCCCGCCTTTCGACGGCCAGCAAGGTCGACCAGGACATGAACGACATTCTGGCCGAGCACCAGGCCGAGCAGGCCAATCTCACCGACCTGCAGCGCACTCAGGCTGCCGAAGCCGCCGTGCTGACTGACGAGCAGACCAAGCTCGCCGGGCTCAAGAAGCAGGTGGAGGAGAAGGTCGACGAGGCCCAGGCACTGGTGCTGAAGCTCACCAATGAGCAGCGCGCCGCCCTGGATGCGGCCGACGGTGGCAGCACCGGTTTCGACACCACCGAACTCGACGGTGTTTCTGCCAACGCCCGGGCGAAGGTCGCCATCGCCTACGCGATCTCGAAGGTGAAGGGCAGCCAGTACGTGTGGGGCGCCTCCGGCCCGAGCGGCTTCGACTGCTCCGGCCTGATGCTGGCCTCCTACCGGGCGGCCGGGGTCTCGCTGCCGCACTCCTCACGCACGCAGTCCACCATGGGCCGCGCGGTCTCCAAGAGCGAACTGCAGCCCGGCGACCTGATCTTCTGGTACCACCCGATCCACCACGTGGGCATGTACATCGGCAATGGCAAGATCGTTCACGCCCGTAACACCCGGGCCGACCTGGTCATCCAGACGCTGGCGTCCTACCCCGCTCCTTGGGCCGGGGCTCGCCGGATCCTCGGCTGAGCCGACGCGCCGTTGCCGCCGTCCTGCTGCTGCTCGCAGCGGGCGGCTGCGTCGCGGTCGGTGCCGGCTCCGCGACGACTGCCAACCCAGAACCCTTCATCACCGTCGCCGACCGGCTGACCACGGCGATCCGTGAGCGCCGGCCCGGGGACTTCATCGCCAACTTCGCCCCCGACGAGGCCGGACGCCGGATGGGCCTACAGTGGTACTCCGTGCTCGCACCGGCTGGTGCCCTGGTCACCGCCGATGGCGACCACCGGCTCCGGGTCACGTGGACGTTGCCCGGCGACCGTAGGGCAGCTCGCAGCACCCTGGCCGCCTCGTGGACGACCAGCGGCGGACGGACGGTGATCGCCGGGGTCTCCCAGCAGGTCGGCGCACCACTGTGGACGCTGCAGGCCTCCCGACTGACCAGCGCCGCCAGCGGCACGCTGGTGAGTGCGGCATCTTCCGACGCCGACCGCGACGCTTGGAGCACCCGGCTGGACCGCGCGGCCGACGAGGTGCGGGCGGCCGAGATCCTTCCCGAGAGCTCCGACTTCAGCGGCGGGTTGGTGATCGAGGCTCCGGCTGATCCGGGCGACTTTCAGACCATGTCCGGCGTGCCGGCCGCTGAGGCCGGCGCTGTCGCCGTCTGTTCCACCGGCACCCCCCGCATCGTGGTGAACCCGATGCTCACCGCCGCAGGGGAGGACGCCGTCGCGGCCACCCTCACTCATGAGGCGGTGCACGTGGCCACCGACTCGCCCTGCGTAGCCGCCTCCCGAACGATCCCGTGGGTGGTGGAGGGGCTGGCGGAATCGGTCGCCGCCCGGTCGCACCCGGCTGTGGCGGAAACCAACCGGCAATCCGTCGCGACGTACGTGAAGGAGCACGGTGTGCCCGACGACTTGCCCGTCTCGCTCAGCAGCCAGACCGAGTACGCCCTGGCGCAACTGGCCATCGACCAGGTGCGGGCGCATTGGACGCGTGACCAGGCGGCCGACTTCTTCGATCGAGCGATCCACGACTCCCCGATGGTGACCGACGTCGAACTGGCGCAGGCGCGGCGGTGGTACCGGACCGAACTGGAGCGGATCGCGACATCAGTGTGAGTGGGCTGCGAAGAAGCTCAACGACTCCCGGAAGATCTGTTCCTTGTCGAAGTCCATGGTGGCCACGTGGTAGCTGCGCTGGAGTACCCGCTCGGTGATCTCGTCGCTGGAGACGTGGCTCAGTACGAACGCGGTCGAGGCGGCCGGCACCACGTGGTCGACAGCGGAACGGAACACCAGCAGGGGACAGTTCACCAGGTCCAGGCAGGCGCGGACGTCCACCCACATCTTCATCATCGAACCGGCGGCCCGCAGCGGCGTTCGCTCGTAGGCCAGTTCGGCCACCTCCAAATCGGCGAGGTCCGACCCGATCGCCTTCGTCGAAGTCAGCACATGCTGCAGCAGCGGCACCGCCAGCATCTTCGGCGCGCCCAGCACCGCCGGGTTGACCAGGACCAGGCCGGCGACCTGGTCGGGGTGCTTCTCGGCCAGCCGCAACGCCAACGCACTGCCCATGCTGAGCCCCGCGATGAATACCACGTCGCAGTTGGCCCGAAGATCCCGGAATGAGCGTTCCACGGCGGCGTACCAGTCGCGCCAGGTGGTCTGGTTCAGTTCCTGCCAGCTGGTGCCGTGGCCGGGCAGGCGGGGCAGCGCGACGCGGTAGCCGGCGTCGGCGGTGAAGCCGGCCCACTCCCTCAGTGACCAGGGCGACCCGGTGAAACCGTGGCAGAACAACACCCCCACCCGCGCGTCGCCGGCGTAGAACGGCTGCGCGGACTCGCTCACCCGCGCCGCTGAACCTGTCGAAGTACGCATGCGCCTCATCGTAGGCTGTCCGGCGTGTGGTACGCCGTGTTCAAGAATGTGCTGTTCTGGCCTGTGGTGCGTTTTCTGTTCCGAGCCCGGATCGAGGGCGAGGAGAACGTGCCGGACGCCGGCGGCGCGGTGGTGGCGAGCAACCACCTCGCTGCGGGAGACACCTTCGTCCTGCCGGCGATGCTGCGTCGGCCGCTGACCTTTCCCGCGAAGGCCGAACTGTTCAACGGCGACCGGTGGTCCGGCGGCCAAGATCATCGCCTGGTTCCTCAAGGCGGTCGGCCAGGTGCCGCTGGACCGCTCGGGCGGCCGGGTCAGCCTGGAGGGCCTCGAGCCGGTGCTGGACGTGCTCACCGACGGCGGGCTGGTCGGGATCTATCCCGAGGGCACCCGGTCGCCGGACGGTCGGCTGTACAAGGGACGCACGGGAGTGGCGCGGCTGGCGCTGACCGCCGGCGTCCCGGTGGTGCCGGTGGCGATGTTCAACACCGCTGCGGTGACGACGCGGCTCGGCATCCCGTGGATCTGGAAGCCTCGAATCGTGATCGGCGAACCGCTCGACTTCAGCGCGTACGCCGCACTCCACGACGACCGGAACACGCTGCGGTGGGTGACCGACGAGGTGATGGCCGCCATCCAGGAGCTGTCCGGTCAGACCTACGTCGAGGCCTACGGCACGTCGATCAAGAACGGGTCGGTCTCGGCGGCGGAAGCCGACGCCCGCGTCCTGCCCCGTCCCGGCCACGGGGTCGCGCCACCGCAGGTACCGGACGGCGGGCTATCCTGACCGGCGTGTTGGAACCGATCCCGTCGCTGGCCGAGCTGCACCGCCTCGGCGCTGCCCAGCAGCCGACCTACCCGGACGCCGACGAGCTCGCCCGGGTGCTGGCCGAGCTGCGCCGTCGCCCGCCGCTGGTGTTCGCCGGGGAGTGCGACGACCTGCGGGGCAAGCTCGCCGAGGTGGCCGCCGGGCAGATCGTTCCTGCTGCAGGGCGGCGACTGCGCCGAGACCTTCGAGTCGGTGACGGCAGCGAACATCCGCGGCAAGCTGCGCGTGCTGCTGAGCATGGCGGTCGTGCTGACCTACGCCGCGCAGGTGCCGGTGCTGAAGGTGGGCCGGATCGCCGGCCAGTACGCCAAGCCCCGCAGCCGCGACACCGAGACCCGCGGCGACGTCACACTGCCCGCCTACCGCGGCGACGCGGTGAACGCGCTCGCCTTCGACACGCAGTCGCGCCGGCCCGACCCGCACCGGCTGTCGAGGTCTACAACCACTCCGCTGCGACGCTGAACCTGCTGCGGGCGTTCGTGAAGGGCGGTTTCGCCGACCTGCGCGCCGTGCACACCTGGAACTCCGACTTCGTCCGCAACTCCAACGTCGAGACAGCGCTACGAGCAGCTGGCGGCCGAGATCGAGCGCGCACTGGCGTTCATGGTGGCCTGCGGCGTCGACAACGAGTCGTTCCGGACGGTCGACTTCTACTCCAGCCACGAGGCGCTGCTGCTGGAGTACGAGCACGCCCTGACCCGGATCGACTCCCGCACCGACACCCCGTACAACACCTCGGCGCACATGGTGTGGATCGGCGAGCGCACTCGTGAGCTGGATGGGGCGCACGTGGAGTATCTGCGTCACCTGCGCAACCCGCTCGGCATGAAGCTGGGTCCCGCCGCGTACCCCGTCCGACGCCGTGGCGCTGGCCGAGCGGCTCGACCCCGATCAGGAGCCCGGCCGGCTGACCATCATCACCCGGATGGGCGCCGAGCGGGTCCGCGACGTGCTGCCGCCGATCATCGAGGCCGTGGAGGACAAACCGGACGCAAGGTGGCCTGGGTCTGCGACCCGATGCACGGCAACACCTTCGAGACCTCCCTCGGCTACAAGACCCGGGCCTTCAGCCAGGTGGCCGACGAGCTGAACGGCTTCTTCGACGTCCACCAGGAGCTGGGCACCTGGCCCGGCGGTGTGCACATCGAACTGACCGGTGACGACGTCACCGAGTGCGTCGGCGGCGTGGGTGAGCTGGCCGAGGCCGATCTGGCCAACCGGTACGAGACCGCCTGCGACCCGCGGCTGAACCGCAACCAGTCGCTCGAACTGGCGTTCCTGGTGGCCGAGCGACTCACCGACGGACGGATCCGCCGGGTCAACCCGGTGCAGGAGTACTCTGCCGAGGACTTCTAGGCCGAGGACTTCTAGGCCGAGGACTTCCAGGCGGTGGGCTCCCAGGCCGAAACCCCTCGGGGAACGGGGAGGGCGGATGCCGCCGGACCCGGGCTCCCGAGGCCAAGCGTTGTCTCGGTGACTGCAGGTGCCAGCGCCGCAGAGTTCGGGTGCGAAAGGACTTCTCAGTGATCGACCTGCGCAGTGACACCGTGACCACGCCGACCCCCGGCATGCTGGCCGCGATGGCCGCGGCCGAGGTCGGCGACGACGTCTACGGCGAGGACCCGACGGTCACGCGCTGGAAGCAGCGGGTGGCGGCCCTGCTCGGTCACGAGGCCGGACTGTTCTGCACCACCGGCTCGCTGGCCAACCTGCTCGGGGTCTGGTGCCTGGTGCGAGCCCGGCCAGGAACTTGTCTGTGACGTCCGCGCTCACATCGCCCGTGCCGAGATGGGCGCCCACGCCGCTCTGCACGGCATCACCATCCGCACCTGGGACTCCCCCGACGGAGTGACGGACGCGGCGACCATCGCCGCCCTGATCACCCCGGACGCCGGCCCGTACCTGGTGTCGACGGCCGCGGTCGCGCTGGAGAACACCCACAACTTCGGCGGCGGCACGGTGCAGCCCTACGCCCACCTGGTCGAGGTCGCCGAGCTCTGCCGCGCGGCCGGCGTCGGCCTGCACCTCGACGGTGCACGGCTGTGGAACGCTCACGTCGCGACCGGGGTGGCCCTGGCCGAGTACGGACGGCTGTTCGACACCGTCAACGTCTGCTTCTCCAAGGGGCTGGGTGCGCCGGTGGGTTCGATGCTGGTGTCCAGCGCGGCCAACATCGCCCGCGCGCGCGTGCAGCGCAAGCGACTCGGCGGAGGGCTGGCGCCAGGCCGGGGTGCTCGCCGCTGCTGCCGGCTACGCCCTCGACCACCACCTGCCCAGGCTCGGCGACGACCACGGGGCCGCCGCCGCGTTCGCAGCCGAGGTGGCGGCGTGCGCGCCGGGAGCGGTCGACGCCGCCGCGGTGACGACGAACATCGTGGTGCATGGACATCGGGTCGCCAAACCGCCGCCGACGTCGTCGCAGCGGCCGACGCCTGCCGGCGTCCGGATTTCCGGTGTGGGCACGACCACCGTCCGAGCAGTCACTCATCAGGAGATCTCGCTGGAGGAGGCCATGGCCGCCGGCCGGATCGTCGGCGCCGTGCTCGGTCGGGCGGCGGAATGAAGGCTGCCGTCCTCGGGTCACCGATCGCTCACTCGTTGTCGCCGGCGGTGCATGCCGCCGGCTACGCGGCGCTCGGGCTCACCGACTGGAGCTACACCCGCTTCGAGATGGACGTCGCCGGCCTGCCCGGGTTCGTGGCCGGCCTCGACGAGCAGTGGCGCGGGCTGAGCCTCACCATGCCGCTGAAGGAGGTCTGCCTCGAGGTGGCCGGGGTCGTGACGCCGCTCGCGCGGAGCGCCGGCGCCGGCAACACCTTGGTGCGGCAAGCGGAGGGCGGCTGGCTGGCCGACAACACCGACGTCCCCGGGCTGGTCGACGCCCTGTCGCCCGCCTGGCAGCGGGACTGGACGCGGGCGGCGATCCTCGGCGCCGGCGCGACCGCCCGCTCGGCGGTGCTCGCGCTGGCTTCGATGGGGGTTCCCGACGTCACCGTATTCGCGCGATCGGCCGAACGGGCCCTGAGCCTGCGGGAGTGGGCGGCGACCGCCGCGCCCGACGTCACCCTCGGTGTGGAACCGCTGGTGCGCTGGACGACGGGCACGCATCCGGCCGTGTTGTCGACCCTGCCCGGCGCAGCCGCCGACGACTTCGTGCTGCCCGGTCGCCGCGACGGGCCTGCTCTTCGACGCGGTCTACGCCGTCTGGCCGACCCCTTTGGCGCGCGCCGCCGCCTCCGCCGGGATGACGGTGGTCGGCGGCCTCGACCTGCTCGTTCACCAGGCCGCACGCCAGTTCGAACTGTTCACGGGGCTGCCCGCTCCGATCGAGGCGATGTTCGCCGCCGGCCGTGCAGCGGAGGGCGCGGCCCGATGATCGTCCTGGTGGGGTTCATGGGTGCCGGCAAGACCACGGTCGGCCGACTGGTCGCCGAACGACTCGGCGTCCCCTTCGTCGACGCCGACGCGGCGCATCGAAGCCGCCCAGGGACTCAGCATCGCCGACATCTTCGAGGGCTACGGCGAGGCGGGCTTCCGGCGGATCGAGGCAGGGCCGATCGCCGACATCCTCGCCGGACCCGACGTGGTGCTCGCCCTCGGCGGCGGCGCGCTGGGCACGGCCGCGGTGCGGGAGGCGCTGGTCGGTCAGCGGGTGGTGCTGCTCGACGTCGGCCTGGACGAGGCGCTGTCCCGGGTGGGTGGCGACCCGGCGCGTCCGATGCTGCGCAGTCCCGACCTGCCCGGCCTGTACGCCGGGCGTCAGCAGGCCTACCGGGACGCTGCGGACGTGATCGTGGCCTCCGACGGGCGGACGTCGAAGCAGGTGGCCAAAGAGGTCCTCGCCGCGCTACGCAACGCTGAACCGGGCGTGGGAGAGTAGGCGTCATGGACGTGCTGGTCATCAACGGGCCCAACCTGAACACGCTCGGCACCCGGGAACCGGAGATCTACGGCGTGGTCACACTGCCCGAGATCGAGGCCGCCCTGATCGCGCAGGGCGCGGCTGCCGGGCTGAGCGTCGACACCTTCCAGAGCAATCACGAGGGTGCGATCATCGACCGGCTGCACGCCGCCCGCGCCGACGGCACCCGGTTCATTCTCATCAACCCCGGCGCGTTCACACACACGTCCGTCGCCATCCGGGACGCGTTCGCCGCGATCGCCGTCCCGTTCTGCGAGGTGCACATCTCCAACGTCCACGCCCGCGAGCCGTTCCGGAAGCACTCCTACCTGTCCGACCTGGCCGTGGGCGTTCTGACCGGGTTCGGCATCACCGGCTACACCATGGCAATGAGCTACGTGATTCAGCGACTGGGCGCCGACGGCGACCGGCGAACTCGCACTGACCTGAGCCGCTCGCCCCTGGGACTGGGTCTGGGACGGGGTAGGCTCGACGTCATGCAGACTCACCCATCTTGGTCATTCCGCCGTGCTGGTCGAGGTGTCGGGCGTCCGCCTCCTGATCGATCCGGGCAACTTCTCCGACGCCTGGCACGACCTGGTCGATCTGGACGCGATCCTGGTGACCCACCTGCATCCCGACCACATCGATCCGGCGCACGCGCCGGCGCTGATCGCCGCCAACCCGCAGGCGCGCGTCCTGGTGGAGCCGGGCGTGATCGAGGCTGTCGGCCTGGAGCGCGCCGAGCCGATCACCGCCGACACCAGCGTCGAGCTGGACGGGGTGAGGGTGAGCGGCGGTCGGTGGGTTGCACGCCGTGATCCACCGTGACATCCCGCGGATCGGCAACGTCGGCCTGGTGGTGAGCGCCGAGGGGGAGCCCACGTTCTTCCACCCGGGCGACAGCCTGGCGACCGACGCCGTCCGGGGTCGACGTGCTCGCCGTGCCGGCGTACGGGCCGTGGGCTGCGATGAAGGAGACCGTCGACTTCGCCCGCGAGGTGGCTGCGTCGCAGGGTTTCCCGATCCACGACGGCCTGCTGAACGAGCGCGGCTGGTCGCTGGTGTTCCACCGCATCAAGGACATGACACCCTGCAGGCTTGGTCGACCTGCGTGGCCGCGGTGCCTGGACGCCGGCGTGATCCGGACTCCTGCGGCTCAGCGCAGGATCTCCGCTTTCAGACGAGGATCAGCGTGATCCTGGAGCCCTTGGGAGCAGGCTGACCCTCGGCAGGGTCGGTGCCCCACGCAGTCTCGCCGAAGAATCGCTTCTCGACCTTGACCTTGAACCCGGCCTTCTCCAGGGTCTCCTTCGCCGCGTCCTCGGTGAGGCCGTTCACGCTTGGAACCACGATCATCTCCGGGCCCTTGGACACGGTGAAGGTGATGGTCTCGCCCTTGGCGAGCGACCCGCTCCTGGGGTCGGAGGAGATCACGTTGCCGGCCTCGACCTTGCTGCTGAACTCGTCGCTGGCACGCCGCACCACCAGACCGGCCGCCTCGTAGTAGGTCTGGGCTTCGGTGAACGGCTTGTCCACGAAGCTGACGATCTTGATCGGGGCCGGGCCCTTGGACACGTCCAGGTCGACCTCGGTGCCGGGCTTGACCATCTTTCCGGCCTCGATCGAGGCGCTCGCACCACCCGGCCGATGGTCACGGTCTCGTCGTACACCTCCTTGACTTGCCGAGCCGCGAGGTGGGCCTCCTTGAGGGCATCGGTGGCTTCGTCCACCGTGCGTCCGGCGAGGGACGGGACGGCGTAGCGCTCCGGACCCTTCGACAGGAAGGCGGTCGACGGTGCCGCCACGGAGCACCCGGTCGCCCGACGCCGGGTCGGTGCGGATGACCTGCCCGACCGGGACGGTTTCGCTGAAGTCTTCGGCCCAGGCGATCTGAAGGCCGTTCTTGGCCGCCATGGCAATGGCCCGTTCGCGGGTGAGGTTGGTGAAGTCGGGCGTGGCCATGAACCGGCCGGCGAGCAGGTACCAGGAGCCGACGCCGAGCACGGCGGTGACGACCAGCAGCAGGACGAGGAAGAAACGCGCCGCGGCGTCGCTTCTTCGCCAGCCGCTGCTGCAGCGGCGCCGCCGCCGGCGATGGCAGGGGCGGTCGACGTCGTAGTACGGCATGCCGTCGGCCGCGCCCGGATGGTTCGGGCTGATCGGCGTGGACGGGGTGAACCGCAGGGTCGCCGTCCGCTGGACCTCCGCGCGGACGGCGGGCGCCGGCAGGCTCGGCACCGTGCTCGGTCACCTGGTGGGCGGCGTCGAGGGTGGTCTCGCGCATCCGGGCGGTCAGCAGCGGGTCGTCCATCACGCCGCGCTCGATGGCGTCCCGGGCCTGGCGCAGGTGGTCGAGCAGCACCTTGGCGTCCGCGGGCCGGTCGGCGGGCTGGCGGGCGGCCGCGGCGAGCACGAGCGCGTCCAGGTACGGCCGGGACGGCGGAGCGGGTGTCGCGCCACAGGGCGGGGGCGCTGGCCGAAGGGCGGAGTGATCTCGTTGTGCACGTGGCTGTACGCCACCTGGATCGGGGTGTCGCCGGTGTGCGGCTTGCGTCCGGTGAGCATCTCGAACAGCATCACGCCGAGCGCGTACACGTCGCAGCGGGTGTCCGCGTGGCCGTGGGTGACCAGTTCGGGGGCGATGTAGGAGACGGTGCCGATCAGCATGCCGTTGGCGGTGGCGGTGTGCGCGGTGACGGCGCGGGCGAGGCCGAAGTCGGCGACCTTGATCTGGCCGCGGCGTCGAGATCAGCACGTTCTCGGGCTTCAGGTCGCGGTGGATGATGCCGGCCTCGTGGGCGGCGGCGACCGCGGACACCACGGGCAGCAGCAGGTCGAGCGCCCGCTGAGGCTCCATCGGCGCCTCGCGGCTGATCACGTGCCGCAGGGTCGAGCCCTCGACGTACTCCATCACCATGTAGGGACGGCCGTCGTCCATGCCCTGGTCGAAGACCGAGACCACGTTGGGGTGCGAGAGGCGGGCCGCGGCGCGGGCCTCGCGGTCGAACCGGCTGGCGAAGTCCTGGTCGCCGCCGAGGTCGTCGTGCATGACCTTGACGGCGACGGTGCGCGTCAGCCGCCGGTCGGTGGCGAGGTACACGGTGGCCATGCCACCACGAGCGAGCCTTCGAAGAATCTCGTAGCGACCGTCCACCAAGTGCCCCACCAGGGGGTCGGTGTTGTTCATGGTCGTCACTAGGGGCTCCGGACAAGTCGGGGAAGTAGGCCGTCCAGACCTAGTCGCGATTGTAGGAGTGCGACGCAACTTCAGCCCGCCGACCCGCCGGTACCCCATAGGCTGTGGCGGTGACCGCGCTACTTGGTTTGGCCACCAGACTGGGCCTGGCCCGCCTGTTGCTGATCACCGGCAACCCGGTCCGAGATCGGAGACCTGGCGGAGTTCGTCGACGCCGGGTTCGCGGGTGGGGTGGATCTGATTCAGTTGCGGGACCCCGACGCCGACAAGGCGGAACTGCTGGCGGCGCTGAAGGTGCTGCGCGAGGTCGGGTATCGCTACCAGGGTCTGGTGAGCGTGTACGAGTCGGGTCCGTTGGCGAAGGAGTTCCAGGCCGACCTGCTGCACCTGTCCGAGCGGGGTGACGCGGCGGCCAAGGCGCGCGGCTACCTGCATCGGTGGGGACTGATCGGACGGTCGTGTCACTCCCGGGCGCAGGTGGACGCGGCCGTGGCCGACCCGGACGTCAACTACCTCACGGTCGGCCCGGTGTACGGCGGCTTCCCTGGTGCGGTTCCCGGCCTGGACCTGGTCCGGTACGCGGCGTCCGTTGCGCCGCCGAGTGTGAAGGCGTCGAAGCCGTGGTTCGCCGTCGGCGGGATCACCATCGCCAATCTCGACGAGGTGCTCGCCGCGGGCGCTCGGCGGATCGCGGTCTCCCGCGCAGTCTCGGACGCTGCGGATCCCGAGTCGGCCGCCATGGCGTTGAAGGACCGGCTGCGGCACAGCTGGAACGAGGATCCGGCGATGCAGCATCTGACGTTGGAGGTGTTCCGGTCCGACGCGTGAGCCCGCTGTCCGCGGGCATCGGTGGGTGGGCCCCGGTTGGTCGATCGGCGTCCCGGCGTGGGCGGGGACCCCGACGAGGGTGAGGTTCACGATTCGGGCCAGGCTGTGGATAACTCGTCCATTCCCATCCCGGGGCCGCTGTGATGTGGCAGAATCCATGCACCCTCAGGAGGTTGGACATGCTCTCCCAGCCACGACGCACAGCCGTATCGACGGCCGTATTGGCCCTTGCCCTCGCCCTCGCCGGTTGTCAGCCGGCGACCACGACGCCCGCACCTGTGCCCAGCTACCGGTGCACCCCCGAAGCCGGAGGTGCGGAATTCGACTGCTCCCAGCATCAGTACGACGACATGGTCGCCAAGGACCAGCTCTACGCCGAAGCCGAAGCCGTCTACCGGAAGTTCTTCGCCGAGGACGTGCGGATTGCTCGGGCGGGCGGCATCAGCCGAGCCGACGGAGATCTTGCTGGCAGACGACCACAGGAGTCTTCCTCGACGGACTCAATGGCCCTCTACAGGTCGCTTGCCAAGGAGAAACGTCGACAGCGTCGGCGGCGAGATCCTGCTCTCCTCACTTGAACGAGCGGCAGGGGTCGCAAAGGCGGACTCCCTGGTAGCGCTGCGTGCTTGCATCGACGCGTCCTCGAGCACGATCTACATCGATGGCAAACCAGTGGAGGATGGCGGACTCGGGTCCGATCTTCTCTACTTCGTTCGCGACGGAGGAACGCTCAAGATCGGCGGCGCTGACGGCAGGGCGGTCCAATCATGCTGATGACCCGCAAGTGGGCCATTGCGATACTGCTCTTGGCACTGTTCCACTGGTCGACTGCCGTGGGGAGCCGCGGCCGATGACGACGCAGACGGGGATCAAATAACGGATCAGTCAACCCTCCAAGGGAACATGACGAAGGTCGTTGGAATAAGCAGAAGTACAGGCCGCCAACCGAGCGGTCGCCCCGGCGCGAAGGGAAGGTCGGGAGCCAAGGCACCAAACCTCTCGTAAGCGACAAGCCTCGCCTCACGAAGGAGCAGTGGGCGGCGTTCTTGGCGATGTGCAAGCAGACGTATTCGGATTCGGGTTGTCGGGAGTTGCCGGTGAGCGCAAAGCTCGATCCGGCGGTCATGATTGCCGATCTTGATGCGATCGCGCGGTCGCTGGTCGTCCGGCTTCAGCTCCCGGACCCGACTCCGCAGATCGGCCCGGACCCGGAGGTGAATGAGTGGAAGATGGTGGCGGTGGGTTATCCGTTGTGGTTGTGGACTCGGGGGCCGGCGACCGTCACCACCACGGCTCGGGCCTATGGCGTGAGTTTCACCTTGCAGGCGACCTGGCTGTCGACGACCTTCGATATGGGTGATGGCCATCGGGTGACGTGTTCTTCGACTGCGGTGTATGACCGGTCGGTGAGGCCTGGGGCGGAGTCCCCGTCGTGTGGCTACCGGTATGAGACGTCGTCGTTGCCGAGAGGGAATTACTCGGTGACGGCGACCACGAACTGGCGGATCACGTGGCGGGCGCTGGGCCAATCGGGTTCGTTGCCGGGCAGCTATTCGGGGACTCGTTCGCTACCGGTGGGTGAGCTGAATGCGCTGGTCGTCCGATAGGCCGTTGAGCCTGTCCGGTTGATCCTGCGGTTGAGCCAGGGCGGTGGATCCGGTGCGGAGGAGCGCCGGCTGCCCGGAACGCCCACGGTGGACAGTTGCTGGCGTGGTTGCGCGTTCCCTCCCTGGTGCCGGCGGAACCGACGCGGTGAGGCAAAGGGTCGGGTTGTCGGCCGCTCAGGACTCCCGCTGGGTGGCCAGGACAGCGAGGTTGATCAGGCCGCTGCGAGCGGGTTCGGGAATCGAGGCCCCACGGATGGCCGCCAGTGCCTCATCGGTGGACGCGGCGATCTCCTGCTCGGTGGCGGCCAGAGCGCCGGAGCCGGTGATGATCTCTCGGGCGGTCGCGACGTTCTGCTCGTCGAGCTCGCGACCCAGCAATCCGTCCAGCAGCAGTGCGTCGTCCGAGGTCGCAGCAGCCATGGCGTTGGCGATCAGGACGGTGAGCTTGCCCTCCCGCAGGTCGTCCCCGGCGGGCTTGCCGGTGACGACCTCGTCGCCGTACACGCCGAGCACGTCGTCGCGGTACTGGAACGCCCGCCCGAGGGGAGAACCGTAGCTCGCCAGCGCCGCCAGCAACTCCGGCGACCGCACCGCCCAGCGCGGCGCCGATCTGAAGCGGCCGGACGACGGTGTAGCGGGCGGTCTTGTACTCCACCACCCGTCGCACCAGCGCCAGCACCGCCGTCCGGGTCGGTGCGAGCATCCAGCGGCGATCGGGTCTGCGCGGTGATGTCCAGGTACTGCCCGCCGGTCACCTCGGCCCGGACGGCGGCCACCAGGGGAAGAGCCGCCGACAACGCCGTTGCCGGCGCTCCGCAGTCGGTGAACTGCTCGACCGACCACATCAGCAGAAGGTCGCCCAGGAGGATCGCCCCGGCCCGGCCGAATTCCGTCGCATCCCCGCGACGACCGGACGCCGCGTGCCGTCCGGCGAGCTGCACATGCGCCGCCGGCAGGCCGCGGCGGGTGGCCGAGGAGTCCATCACGTCGTCGTGCACCAGCGCGCTGACATGCAGCAGGTCGAGGCTCGCGGCAGCCCGAATCACGTGATCCGGCACCGTGTCACCGCCGGCAGCCGCCAGATAGCCCCAGCAGCAGAACGCCGGACGCAGCCGCTTGCCGCCGGCGGTGAACGCCGCGGCGAGGGAGACGAGATCCTCGACCTCGCGACCAAGCCGCGCGAGTTCCCGTCCGCGCTCGGCGAGAAAGCCGGACAGCTCCGCGCCGACGGCGGCCCGCAGTTCGGCCGACAAGGGGTCGGCGGCGTCGAGGTTGACCACGGTCTGAGCCTAGACCGCGCGATTCGGCAGCGCTGTCCTACCCTTGCCCCCATGTCCACGACCCGGCAGGCGCCCAGCATCGCCGAGATGCTCGCCTCCGCGGACCACCCGACGATGTCGTTCGAGTTCTTCCCGCCCAAGGACGACGCTGGCCAGACGCAGTTGCTGGACGCCGTCGCCGGACTCGAGCCGCTGCGTCCCGATTTCGTCTCGGTCACCTACGGCGCCAGCGGGTCGACCCGGGCGCGGACGATCGACGCCACCCGCCTGATCCAGACGAAGACCGACGCGCACTCACGATGGGGCACCTCACCTGCGTCAGCCAGTCGATCGAGGATTTGCGGGGCGCGATCGACGCCTATGCCGATGCCGGGGTGAGCCACATCCTCGGCGATCCGCGGCGACCCGCCGGGCGGTCCGACCGCGGCCTGGCGGCGGCACCCCGACGGCCTGGACAACGCCACCGAGCTGGTGCGGCTGGTGAAGGCGAGCGGCGACTTCTGCGTCGGGGTGGCAGCCTTCCCCGACGGCCATCCGGAGAATCACGACCTCGACGCTGGACGCGCGGCATCCTGGCCGACAAGGAGCAGGCCGGGGCGGAGTTCGCGATCACCCAGCTCTTCTTCGACGCCGACGCCTACTTCCGGCTGGTCGAGCGCGTCCGTGCGCTGGGCTGTCAGCTGCCGATCATCGCCGGGATCATGCCGGTGACCAACGTGAACCAGATCGAACGGTTCGCCGCCCTCTCCGGCGCCGAGCTGCCGGCACCGCTGGTGTCCCGGCTGCAGGCGCGTCGCCGACGACCCGGCGGCGGTGCGCGCGGTCGGCCTGGAGGTGGCCACCGAGCTGTGCGACCGGCTGCTGGCCGGCGGTGCCCCGGGCCTGCAGTTCTTCACCCAGAACCGCTCCAAGGCGACCGCCGAGATCCTGGCCCAGCTTCGGGCCATCCCTCCGCACACCTGAGGGACCCTGACCGGGGCTGGGTTCAGAGGGCGCGCCAGGCTCCTGGGGAGGCGCCGACGTCGATGGTGACCAGGCGCTGCGTCGGACGGGTCAGGGCGACGTAGAGCACCCTGCTGCCGCCGGGAGACTCCGCGACGATCTCGTCGGGGGCGACCACCACCACCGCGTCGTACTCCAGGCCCTTCGCGTTCAGCGGGGACAGGAACGACAGCCGGTCGGGCTGGGCGGCCATCCCCGACCATTCCGCGGCGGCCAGGTCCGGCAGCCGGGACGGGAGCGGCGATCACCCCGATCGTGCCTTCGACCAGCTCCGCGAGCTCGGCCAGCACCGAGTCCAGCCGGCGCACCAGATCGTCCTCGCCGACGGTCAGCAGCAGCGGTTCGACCCCGGTCGAGCGGACGGCGACGGGCAGGTCGGCGCTGCGGGAAGTCGCGGCGGACCACCTCGGCGGCCAGCCCGAACACCTCCGCCGGGCTGCGGTAGTTCGTGCGACAGCCGGAAGTCGCGATGCGGCGCCGAACCGATCAGTTCCCGCAACGCCGCCGCCGACTCGTCCAGGTCGGGCCAGCTGCTCTGCGCCGGGTCGCCGACGATCGTCCAGCTCGCCTGGCTGCCGCGCCGGCGCAGCATCCGCCACTGCATCGGGCTGATGTCCTGCGCCTCGTCGACCAGCACGTGGGCGAACGTGTCGTGCGGATCGGCGTTCGGGTCGACCTCGTGGACGTCGCGCAGCCAGTCGGCGGTGGTGACCACCTCGGTCGTACTCGGTGCCGTCGGCGAGGAACAGCAGCGGCTCCTCCGGCTCGTCGGGAACGACCGGGCCGAGCATCGCCACCAGTTCGTCCAGCAACGCGGTGTCGGCGACCGACCAGTCGTCGAACGCGAAGCTCGCCGCGAGCTCTGCCTGCTCCGCGTCGTCCAGGATGCCATCGGCAACTCTGGCCACCACCGACGGGGACGCGAGCCGGCGCAGCACCTCAGTGGCGGTGAGGTCGGGCCACCACGGCCTGCAGGAACATCCGGTACGCGGCGGAGTCGCCGACCAGCTCGGTCACGGTCTCGCGGTCCAGCTCCAGGTCGTCGGGCAGCCGGGCGAAGAGCGCGTCCATCACCGCGGCCTCGGCCGCGGGGCGGCCAGCGTTCGCCTTGGTGCGCGTGAGGACGTCGCGGCGGATCCGGCCGAGCGTCGTGGCGTCCAGGCTCAGCGCCTCGCCCTTCACGGTCACCCGCAGCGGTGGCTGATCGGACACGGGGTCGAGCAGCGGCAGGTTGACCAGCCGCTTCAGCAGCGGCACCATCCGCAGGCTGCCCTTGACGGTGGCCGCGCCCGCTGCGTCGATCCGGGACGCGGTGAAGCCGAGCGTGTCGGACGCCACCCCGCCGATCGGCGCGCAGCGTCACCGAGTCCTCACCGAGGGACGGCAGCACGCGTTCGATGTAGTTCATGAACAGCGCCGCTCGGGCCCGACGACCAGGATCCCGCCGCGCTCGAACCGGCGCCGGTTGGAGTAGAGCAGGTAGGCGGCGCGGTGCAGCGCGACGACCGTCTTGCCGGTGCCGGGGCCGCCGGAGATGACCGTGACACCCTGGTGCTCGGCGCGGATCGCCTCGTCCTGCTCGGCCTGGATGGTGGCGACGATGTCGCGCATCCGCGGCCCGCGGGCCCGCTTCAGGGCGGCCATCAGGGCGCCTTCGCCGACGATCACGAGGTCGTCCGCGCTGTGGGAGTCGTCGAGCAGGTCGTCCTCGATGCCGATCACCATGTCGTTGCGGCACCGCAGGACGCGGCGGCGCACGACGTCCATCGGGATCGGTGGCCGTGGCGCGGTAGAACGGCTCGGCCGCCCGGGCGCGCCAGTCGATGACCAGCGGCTCGTAGTCGTCGTCGCGGACGCCGATGCGGCCGATGTAGCGGATCTCGCCGTCGGTGTGGTCGAGCCGGCCGAAGACCAGGCCCTCGTGCTCGGCGTCCAGCACGGCGAGCCGCCGCGCCGCCTGGAAGGCGAACGCGTCCCGTTCGAACAGGGCGGTGCCGTCCTCCTCGCGCACGTAGCTCTCCCGGTCGGAGCGGTAGATCGCCCGTCCCTGGGACGCCACGTTCCGCGCTGATCGCGTGGCCTGCTCGAGGTGCTCGTAGACGAGGTCCACGTGCGCCTGTTCGATGGCCAGTTCGCGTTCGAGAGCGTTGGGGGGTGGCCCAGCTGAATCCAACGTGGTGTTCCTTCTGCAAAGGTGCGCGACGGACAAGTCTACGCCGCCGATCCGGAGCGCAGTCGGCGAACGCTCAACTCACGGACACCGTTCGTCCGGCGGACGGAGCCGCCAGGTGTGACGTCAGCCGACTGCCACCTCAGCTCAGCCAACCCTGGCGGCAGGGCGACCGATTCGGCGGCCTGACCGCGAGGGGGTCGGTGGATCTGCACTGCGAACGACGGATTCCAGCGTTCCAGCCGAGTCACCGGACGGACCCTGTGCACATCGGGTCACCGGTTCAGCTGGAGGGAGAGCGCAGCCGCGACGATGGCGCGAAGGGACCCTGCTCCCTCGCTGCCCACCCCGATTTGGGGGGTGTCCCGAGCGTGGACTAAGCTTGACCCTTGCATGACCTGTGCCTGTGCAGGCGTGCGTCCACGCAGAATCAACGATTGGGAGTAATGGCGAAGAAGGAAGGCGCCCTCGAACTCGAGGGAACCGTCGTCGAAGCCCTGCCCAACGCCATGTTCCGCGTGGAACTGGCCAACGGGCACCGGGTTCTGGCGACCATCAGCGGCAAGATGCGGCAGCACTACATCCGCATCATTCCGGCCGACCGAGTGGTCGTCGAACTCTCTCCCTACGACCTGAGTCGTGGCCGCATCGTCTTCCGGCACCGGTAAGCTCAGTCCGCAAGAATCCACCACCAGTCCGGTCCCAGGACACCCCTGTGCTCCGGCGATGAGTCAGAAAGTTGCTCGATGAAGGTTCAGCCGAGCGTCAAGAAGATGTGCGACAAGTGCAAGGTGATTCGCCGGCACGGTCGCGTGATGGTGATCTGCGACAACCCGCGCCACAAGCAGCGCCAGGGCTGAGGCTCACTCAACCCGTCCGTTCTCGACGCGGGACGCGGCACACCGGCTCCTTCGAGGGCCAGCACAACTGAATAACCACACAACGTGATCGCACCGCCGGGGCCCAGCTCCCGGTGACCACCCCCGGACGAAGGCCGGGGCCCATGCCAGGCGGCAAGGGGACGCATCACGCCAGACACCTTCGCGGGCCGGCCGAGACCGGTCCGACATATCGAAAGGTAACCGCCTGATGGCACGCCTCATCGGGGTCGATCTGCCGCGCGAGAAGCGCCTCGAGATCGCCCTCACCTACATCTTCGGCATCGGCCGTACCCGAGCCAAGGAAACCCTGGCCGCCACTGGCATCAGTGGCGACATCCGTGTCCACCAACTCACCGACGAGCAGCTGGTCGCCCTGCGCGACCACATCGAGGCCAACTACGAGACGGAGGGTGACCTGCGCCGCAGCGTGGCCGCCGACATCCGTCGCAAGATCGAGATCGGCTCCTACCAGGGCCGTCGTCATCGCATGGGCCTGCCGGTCCGCGGTCAGCGCACCCGGACCAACGCCCGCACCCGCAAGGGCAAGAAGAAGGCCGTCGCCGGTAAGAAGAAGGTCCGCTGACGCGGGCCCTGGACACACGAGAACCCAGGAGAAACTGAATTGGCTACAGCAGGCCGTACCGCGAGCCAGAAGGCCGCGAAGACCAAGGTGCGCCGCAAGGAGAAGAAGAACGTCGTCGCCGGTCAGGCGCACATCAAGAGCACGTTCAACAACACGATCATCTCGATCACCGATCCCACCGGTGCGGTGATCGCGTGGGCCTCCGCCGGCACCGTCGGCTTCAAGGGCTCCCGCAAGTCGACCCCGTTCGCCGCGCAGATGGCCGCCGAGGCCGCCGGCCGTCGCGCCATGGAGCACGGCATGAAGCGCGTGGACGTCTTCGTCAAGGGTCCCGGCTCCGGCCGCGAGACCGCGATCCGTTCGCTCGGCGCGGTGGGCCTGGAGATCGGCCCGATCGCCGACGTCACCCCGGTGCCGCACAACGGCTGCCGTCCGCCCAAGCGTCGTCGCGTCTGAGTCCCGAGCCGAAGAGGAGGACTGAACCATGGCCCGTTACACCGGACCCATCACCAAGAAGTCCCGCCGGCTCGGCACCGACCTGGTCGGCAACGACAAGGCGTTCGAGCGTCGCGCCTACCCGCCGGGCATGCACGGCCGCGGCCGCACCAAGGAGAGCGAGTACCTGCTCCAGCTCCGCGAGAAGCAGAAGGCCCGCTACGCCTACGGCGTGCTGGAGAAGCAGTTCCGTCGCTACTACGAGGAGGCCAACCGGCTGTCCGGCAAGACCGGTGACAACCTGCTGATCATCCTCGAGTCGCGTCTCGACAACGTCGTCTACCGGGCCGGCTCTCGCGACCACCCGGCGCCAGGCCCGGCAGCTGGTCGTCCACGGCCACTTCCTGGTCAACGGCAAGAAGGTGAACGTCCCGAGCTACCGGGTCAGCGCCTACGACGTCATCGACGTCGCGCCGAAGTCGCTGAACCTGTACCCGCTCGTCGTCGCCCGCGAGACGCACAACGAGCAGCGTCGTGCCGGGCTGGCTGACCGTCCGCCCGAACAAGGGCCGGATCCTGGTGCACCAGCTGCCCGTCCGCGAGCAGATCACCATCGACGTGCTCCGAGCAGCTGATCGTCGAGCTCTACTCCAAGTGAGCCTCGGTTCCTGCGCCGTCGTCCTTCCCGGAGCCCGGCGCAGGACGCCGGCGCAAGTTCGGCTCCGGGCAGCGAGTCCGGGGCAACCAGTCACCGTCAAATAGCGGGCGGTGGAGAGGAAGAACACAACACAATGCTCATCGCACAGCGTCCGATCCTTACCGAAGAGGTCGTCGACGAGTTCCGCTCCCGGTTCGTCATCGAGCCCTCGGAGCCCGGCTTCGGCTACACCCTCGGCAACTCGCTGCGTCGCACCCTGCTGTCGTCCATCCCGGGCGCGGCGGTCACCAGCATCAAGATCGAGGGCAACCAGCACGAGTTCTCCACCCTGCCCGGGGTCGTCGAGGACGTCACCGAGATCATCCTGAACCTGAAGTCGCTGGTGCTCTCCTCCGAGGAGGACGAGCCGGTGGTGATGTACCTGCGCAAGTCCGGCGCCGGCGCGGTCACCGCGGCCGACATCGCGCCCGCCGGCGGGCGTCGAGGTACACAACCCCGAGCTGCACATCGCCACCCTCAACGACGACCGGCAAGATCGAGATGGAACTGGTCGTCGAGCGTGGCCGCGGCTACGTCTCCGCCGTCCAGAACAAGAACCCGGACGCCGAGATCGGCCGCATCCCGGTCGACTCGGTCTACTCGCCCGGTGCTGAAGGTCACCTACAAGGTGGAGGCCACCCGCGTCGAGCAGCGCACCGACTTCGACAAGCTGATCGTGGACGTCGAGACCAAGCCGTCCATGAAGCCGCGCGACGCGATGGCGTCCGCCGGCAAGACCCTGGTCGAGCTGTTCGGCCTGGCCCGCGAGCTGAACGTGGACGCCGAGGGCATCGAGATCGGCCCGTCGCCGGTGGACGAGCAGCTGGCCGCCGACCTGGCGCTGCCGGTGGAGGAGCTGAAGCTCACGATGCGCTGCTACAACTGCCTCAAGCGCGAGGGCATCCACACCGTCAGCGAACTGGTGTCGCGCTCCGAGCAGGACCTGCTCGACATCCGCAACTTCGGCTCCAAGTCGATCGAGGAGGTCAAGCTGCGCCTGCACGAGATGGGCCTCTCGCTGAAGGACAGCTCCCCCGGCTTCGACCCGCTGAGCGCCCTGTCCAACTACGACACCGACGTCGACTACGACGACTCGTACTGATCAATAGCCACACAGGAGACAACGAACCATGCCCAAGCCGACCAAGGGTCCCCGCTTCGGCGGTAGCCCGGCACACCAGCGGATCATCCTGGCCAACCTGGCCAGCCAGTTGTTCGAGCACGGCAAGATCACCACGACCGAGGCCAAGGCCAAGCGCGTCCAGCCGCTGGCCGAGCGCCTGATCAGCAAGGCCAAGCGCGGCGACCTGCACAACCGTCGGCATCGTGCTGCAGACCGATCACCGACAAGGGCGTCGTGCACGTCGCTGTTCACCGAGATCGCGCCGAAGCTCGCCGACCGCGAGGGTGGCTACACCCGGATCACCAAGATCGGTCCGCGCAAGGGCGACAACGCTCCGATGGCCGTGATCGAGATCGTCACCGAGACCGTCGAGGAGTCCCGCAAGGCCAAGGCCAAGGCGGCACCAAGAAGACCGAGCCGGTCAAGGCGGCCAAGCCTGCGAAGAAGGCCAAGGACGCGGATGCGAAGAAGGCCGGTTCGACTGCTGAGACCCCGGCGGCCGACGAGAAGCTGGCGGACGTCGAACTGGAGGCCAGCGAAATCGCCGACTTCGGTGAGGGCTCCTACGTCGGCGAGGAGCCGCCGGCCGGCTTCGACATCAAGGGCAACGCGCGACTCGATGAAGTTCCACACCCCCGAGTCGCAGTGGTACGAGCAGACCAAGGCCGAGGTGTGGTTCAACTCGGTCGAGGCCGCAGAGGCCGCCGGCTTTGTCAACGTCCTGGGCGGTGTGGGCGACGCGAAAGCCTGAGCCGAACACGCACGCAACAACCGCCCGTTCCCCGTAGGGGAGCGGGCGGTTTCGTTCCTGGTGCTTTCCAGGAGCAGCCGGCGCGACTGAGCGCGATCTAGCCGGGCCCCCGATTCTCGGCCCTGTTGCCCACTTCTGGGTCTGGCCGGTCGGCGGCGGTCGGGTCGTGGCTGTCGCCAGGTGAGGTCGCAGACCCGTCGGGTGACGTGACTGGCCCCTTCTGGGCCTTGGTTCGGCGCCGAGGTGGTTGGACCGCCGAAGTCGCTGTTATGGGGCCCGGTGGAGCCGAGCTTCTTCGTGCGCCCGCCAAACTCGTCGTTCTGATGCCGTTTCGCCAGCCCGCAAGCGACGACTTTGGCGGCTGGTCACGCACGGACCCGTACGAGGGTCTTCATAACGACAGGTTCGGCGGTTAAGGCTTCGATGCGACACGAACGGGCTGAGTTACCCGATGTCATCCTCAGGCCGAGGCTGTTGACGTTTGGCCAGGTAGTCGCGGTCGAAGACGCGGGGCAGGTCATCGGGCTCCGCCTCGGACATCGGCTCGCTGCCGTCGGGGCTGTTGTCCCACTTGGTCGGGTCGAGAGCGCGGTTGCGGTGCATCAGCGCATTCCGGTCGAACAGTTGCGGTTCTGTGCTCTGACCCTGTTCCGGGGATACTTCCGGTGGCAGCGCCCACTCGTCCTCGTCGGGCCCTTGGGTTCGCCGGCGGAGGAACCAGACGGCGGCGACGGCGACGATCACCGCCAAGCCGGCGATGACCAGTACCTGATCCATTGCCTCCCCCTCCGCTCTCGTCGTACGCAACGCAACGCTACGCGCTGCAGGCTGCTGACTCCAGAAGCGCGGCGGCTGGGAGTCGGTGGCGCGCCGGGGGCGGGCGAGGCGACGGCCCCGCCAAGGAGCGCGGCGGCTGGGAGTCGGTGGCGCGCCGGGGGCGGGCGAGGCGACGGCCCCGCCACCTCGGGGGGAGTGAGGTGACGGGGCCGTCGGACAGGGGGTCGGAGTGGGGGTCAGGCGCAGCTCCAGGGTGCGGTGCCGGCCTTCGCGTAGTAGCGGTTGGCCACGGTGATCTGCTCGGCGCGGCTGGCCTGGTGAGGGTAGGCGGCGAAGTCACGGCCGCCGTTGGAACGCCAGGACGCCAGGTTGAACTGCAAGCCGCCGTAGTAGCCGTTGCCGGTGTTGATCTGCCAGTTGCCGCCGGACTCGCAGCGGGCGATCCGATCCCACAAGGCGGCGCGGGCGAGGTTGATCCCGACGCCGTTCGCGGAGGCCTTGGTGCCCACCGTCAGCACCTGGCTGGTCGGCTTCGTCACCACGACTTCGGAGACCACCCGCTTGCTGGTCACCTTGCCGTTGACCTCGGTGATCTCGTAGGTCCGCTTGGCCTTGCCCCTGCTGCCTGCGGTGACGACGCGGGACTCGCCCTTCCAGAGACTGGAGTTGGTCTTCTTCACCGTGGCGTAGGACAGCGCCTCGGTCTTGGTCTTCGTCGTGATCTTCGACCCGGTCGAGCACGATCTTCTGGCCCTCGGCGACCGAGTCGTCAGCGGCGGGGGTGAGTCTGTCGGTCGCGGCCGCTGTGAGGCCCTGCTCGGCCAGCACGTCGGCCACGGTCGCCGCGGTCGTGGTGACCTCGGACTTCTTGCCGCCCACCGACAGCTGCACTTCCTTGGGGGTGCTCACGTCGACGGTGAGGCCGTCCCGTGGCAGAGGCGACGTCGTGGGCGAGTCGAGCAGTCTGGCGGAGCTCGATCTCGGCGATCGCGCTCGTGGCGAGGGCCGCGTCCAGAGTGGCAGCCGTGGTGACGAAGCGTGTGCGGGGTGCCGTCCACGTTCAGGGTGACCTGCTTGCTGAACTGGATCGCGATGGTCTGACCGTCGGTGAGACGGCAGCGTCCAGGGCCGGGGTGACCACGTCCTGGTCGGTCGAGCGTGATGCCCTTGGCGGACAGGACATCGGCCACGGTGAGCGCGAAGCCCGGCGGCCGGGACCAGCTGCCCGTCGATGCTCAACGAGACATCCTTGTGCAGGCCGGTGGCGGTGGTCGCGCCACCGGCAGAGCAGCGCTGCTGCCAGTGCGGTGGCGGTGATCGCCTTGTTCAAGACAGAGTCCCCCGAGGGTTGGCGTGGCTCTTCCTGAGAAGAGCCTGCCTTATCCTGAGAGATAGGTCAAGTTTTTCTCAGGAAACCCTCGGGGGAGCCGGGTGTCGGGCTGAGGACTCAGAGGACGACCGCCGCCTGCGCCTTGGCCAGCCGAGTCGGCGACGTCGGTCCAGTTGACGACGTTCCACCAGGCCTTCACGTAGTCGGCCTTCACGTTCTTGTACTGCAGGTAGAAGGCGTGCTCCCACATGTCGAGCTGCAGGATCGGCAGCTGGCCGACCGGCAGGTTGCCCTGCTGGTCGTAGAGCTGGTTGATGTTCAGCCGCTTGCCGAGCGGGTCCCAGACCAGCAGCGCCCAGCCCGAGCCCTGCAGCGAGTTGGCCGCGGCGCTCGAACTGGCCCTTGAAGCCGGCGAACGAGCCGAAGAACTCATCGATCGCCGCGGCGACGTCGCCGTCCGGCTCGCCGCCGCCGTCCGGCGACATGTTCTTCCAGAACACCGAGTGGTTGATGTGGCCGCCCAGGTGGAAGGCGAGATCCTTCTCGAGCTTGGGGACGCTGGCGAAGTCGCCGTTGTCGCGGGCCTCGGCCAGCTTCTCCAGCGCGGTGTTGGCGCCCGCCACGTAGGCGGCATGGTGCTTGCTGTGGTGCAGCTCCATGATCTCCGGCGGCGATGTGCGGAGCGAGTGCGCCGTAGTCGTAGTCGAGATCGGGCAGCGTGTAGGCCATCAGGTTTCCCTTCGTTGCGTGACTGGCTATCACCTACCCCCAACCTGCCCCCTGCAGCCCCTATTCCGCCAGTGGCCGCGGCAGTAGCCGCGGCGCGGGACGAAGACGGCGCGGCGGGCGGCCCGGCGCAGCAGCCGCAGCAGCGGGGCGCCGAGCAGCAGGATCAGCACGGCGTTGGTGAGCGCCCGGCCCAGGTTCCAGCCCATCGACGTGGCGAGGTTGAACAGGACGAAGCGGTGCAGGTTCTCCAGCGGGCCGAGGCGGCCGGGTCGAACGACAACTGGGTGCCGTCGCCGATCGCGAACGGCCAGAACGAGAAGTCCATCAGCCAGCCGTACGGCGAACGCCGACACCATCCCGTAGCCGGCGAGCAGCAGCAGCTCGGCGCGTCCCGGTCGCCTGGGGCAGCCAGCCGGCGAACAGGCCGACGAAGCCCGCGCGAGCATCTGGTAGGGCAGCCACGGGCCCGACGCCGGACGGTGATCAGGGCGGACGTGAACAGCGTGATCGCGCCCAGGGCGAAGCCGAAGCCCGCCCCGAACACCCGGCCGGCCAGGATCATCAGGAAGAAGATCAGCTCGAAGCCGGCCGTGCCCGCGCTGAGCGGACGCAGGATCGTGCCGACCGCCGCCAGGACGCCCAGCATGGCCAGCGCCTTGACGTCCATGCGTCCGCCGGCCAGCTCGGACAGCACGATCGCCAGCACCAGCGGCAGCACGAGCGCGAACACGATCGGTGCCTGTGCCGGCGGACACGCCCGACTCGGGGCGCAGGAACAGCGGCCAGGTGAACGCGACCGCCCCCGACGACCACGGCAGCGATCAGCGCGATCCGAGCCCGGCCCGTCGGTGCTGATCACCGCAGCCCCCTCGCCACGTCGTCGGGGGTGAGGACCGGGCACCGGCGCGAACACCTTCGCCATCTGCGGGGCGTAGGCCGGCGACGAGGTGAGCAGGTCGCGGTGTCGGCCGTCGGCGATCACGCTCGCCGTCGGCCATCAGCAAGCGTGCGCTGGCTGGCCGCGGGCGGCGAACTCGACGTCGTGGGTGCTGATCACGACAGCCATGCCCGTCGCGGCGAGCTGGTCGATGATGCCGGTGCAGGTCGGCCTTCGGCGCGGTAGTCGAGGCCGCGGGTGGGCTCGTCCAGCAGCAGCACCGGCGGTCGCGCGGCCAGCTGGATGGCCAGCACCAGGGCGAGCCGCTGGCCCTCGGACAGGTCGCGCGGGTCACGGTCGGCGGGCACGTCGACGCCCAGGCTGGCGCAGCAGCTGCCGGCGGTGGTGCCGTGGTCGACGTCGCTCTCGCGGTCGGCCTGCTCGCACTCCGCGCCGACGCGTGGGCAGGTAGAGCAGGTCGGCCGCGGTCTGCGGCACCAGCGTGACCAGCCGGCGGGCCTGCGCGGCCGGAGCCGGCGCGGGGTCGAGGCCGCCGACCGACGATGTCCCCGGCGCAGGTCAGGGCGCCCTGCAGGGCCCACAGCAGCGAGGACTTGCCGGCGCCGTTGCGTCCGAGCAGCGCGGTGACGCTGCCCGCCGCGCAGGTCGAGGTCGACGCCGCGGACGGCGGCCACGTCGCCGAAGCGGACGCTCGACCCCGCGCGCGCGAAGCGCCACCGTTCCCGGCCGGCGGTCGTCCGGTGGGGGTGCGGCCGGCAGGACGCCCTCGCTGAGCACCCGCCGCCGGGCCTCGCGCACGCTGAGGGGCACGGCGTCCCAGCCGACCGCGCGGGCGAGCGCGGCCAGCGGGGGAGTGATGGTGGCTGGCCGCCAGCACCTCGCGCGGCGGGCCGTACTGGACGCTGCCGTCGCCGGGCAGCCAGATCATCGGAGTCGGCGGCCTGCATGACCCGCTCGAGGCGGTGCTCGGCGAGCACGACGGTCAGCCCGACTTCGTGGACCAGGGTGGTGATGGCCGCCAGCACGTCCTGGGCGGCGGTCGGATCGAGCGCCGAGGTGGGCTCGTCGAGCACCAGCACCCGCGGCTGGGCGGCCAGCACCGCGGCGATCGCCACCCGCTGCTGCTGGCCGCCGGACAGCTCCGGTCAGCGGACGCCGGCGCAGGTCGGCGATGCCCATCAGGTCGAGCGTCTCCTCGACCCGCTTGCGCATCGCCGACCGGGTCGATGCCCAGCTGCTCCATGCCGTAGGCGATCTCGTCCTCGACGGTGTCGGTGACGAAGCCGCGCAGCGGGTCCTGGCCGACGTAGCCGACGACGTCGGCCAGGTCGCGCGGACGGTGCCGGGCGGTGTCCCGGCCGTCGACGATCGACCCGGCCCGCCAGCGTGCCCGCCGGTGAAGTGCGGCACCAGTCCGTTGATCGCGCCGAGCAGGCGTCGACTTGCCCGATGCCGGTCGAGCCGATCACCAGGCACAGGTCGCCCTCGGGGAGGCGGAGCTGACACCCGTGCCAGGGTGGGGCGTTCCGCGTCCGGGTAGGTGAAGGTGACGTCGTCGAAGGTGATCATGGCCTGACCAGTTCCGGCGTCCGGATGCGGCCGGAGGATGCGGACGCGCGTGTCGTGGCGGGCCGACCTCGACCCCGGCGTCACGCCCGCCGACCGTCAGCGGCAGCGGCGCCAGCACCAGAGCGACCACCGCGAACATGGCCGGGGTCAGCACCGGCCAGGCCAGCGGATTGGTGGACGGGCTGAAGGCGGACGGATCGATACCGCTCGCGACGAGCACCACTGCGGCTGCCCCGATCCCGGCCGCGGCCACAAGGGTCTCCCGCCACCGCCATGGGTGCGGTCGGTACGTGGTGACTGGCCAGGCGGGCGCCGGCGCGTCTGCAGGCCCAGTGCCGTGCCGGCGATCCCAGCCCCAGCAGGAGCGCGGCGAGCCAGCCGGCACTGGTGCTGAGCAGCAGGAAGCCGCCGAGCAGGGCCACCATGACCGAGGCCAGCATCAGCGGCAGGGTGCCCCGCACCGGCAGGCCCCGGGTGCGGGCGAAGCCGCGGGACTCCATGCCCGCCGCCAGCGCCATCGACCGCTCGATGGCGTCGGCCAGCACCGGGAGTGCGACCGCGCCCAGCGACTTCAGGCCTCGCACGCGATCACCGCGGAGCCGGCGTGCCCGGCGGACACGCTGGGCGCTCTCGATCAGCTGCGGGGCGACGCTCAGGGCGATGACGACCGCCACCGACGCCTCGTAGAGCGCGGCCGGAACCGAGCGGAGCGCCTGGCGAGGGTTGGCCAGGGCGTTCGCCGCGCCGATGCAGAGCAGCATCACGGCCAGCCGCAGGGCGTCGTAGAGCGTGTTGGCCAGGGCCTCGGCCGTCACCGGCGCCGCCCAGCCGGATGCCGGCGGCCCAGTCCGGCAGCGGGATCTCCGGCAGCGTGAACAGGACGGTCGTCGCCGGAGCCGGCGCCGATCAGGATCTGGAAGAACACCCGCATGCCGATCACGAACAGCGGACAGCACCAGGTAGGCCCTCACCGAACGCGCCCACGGCGCGTCCGCTCGCGTCGCAGCATCACGACCGCGACCATGGCGAGGGCGATCAGGGCGAGCAGCAGCGGGTTGGTGGTGCCGCTGACGGCGAGCCCGATGCCGATCGCCCAGCACCACCACGCCCACGGGTGCAGGGAGTTCAGCGTCGTCGTCCCTTCACCAGCCACCAGCCTCCGAGCGCCAGCAACGCGAGGATCACCGCCGCGCCACCCACGATCGCGCCCACGTTGGTGCCCGTCGCCGGCGCGGTCGGGGCGGCGGTGGCCGGCGTCGTCTCGGCCGGAGTCGCGTCGGCGACACTGGTCAGTGCCGGACCTTTGGCGTCCTGCCGGTTGGTGAGCAGCCATCCCTCGGCGCTGCCCTTGGTGGGTGTGCTGGCGTCGGGGCTCACGGTGTAGTACTCCCACGCGCCGAGGCTTCCATCGGCGGCCACCGTGGTCTTCCAGTACGACCAGTAGTAGTTGCCGTTCGAGCTGAAGTCGGCGTCCTTGGGCAGGCCGTTGATCCTCGTGAGCATGCCGCCCTTCAGCTCGGCGGTGAAGCCGGCGCTGGCCAGGGCGGCGGTTCCGGTGCCGAAAGCCGTGGCGCAGGAGACCCGGGCACTGTCGGGCTTGGTCTCATCGGACTGGACGACGACCCACACCCCCGTGCAGGCGGGCACGGCGGCCCGCGCAGCGGTGGGGCCGGTACTGAGCACGGAGAGAAGGGTCACGGCCAGCACGGCCAGCAGACGCCGGAGCAACATCGGGATCCTTTCGCGCGGGGCACGAGGATCGAGATCCGGGCCAACGTCGCGCGTCCGGCTCTCCCGCATGCCACGACGGGTTGTCGTACGAGCCAGAACTTGTGCAGGCATTCCGACTGGCCGGTTTCCCGGCATCACGGCTGCGGGTCAGTCCCGGATTCCCACCGGGTTCCCCTGCAAAGGTTCAGGTGACCTCACCTTAACCCATGCCACGCCCCGCAGACACTCCCGACAAGGCGAAACGGGGCACCCACGAATGGGTGCCCCGTCTCGAACGCGCGCTGGGCCGCGATCACGCGGTCGGCGCCGGCGGGTCCTGCTTGTCGTCGTCGATCAGGCCCTTCACCGCGGCGGTGGCGTCGTCGGCCACCTTCTTGGCGTTCTCGGGGAAGTCCTCGGCGAAGTCCTTCACGGCCGCGGTGGCGTCGTCGGCGACCTTCTTGGCGTTCTCGGGGAAGTCGTCGGCCAGGTCCTTGACCTTCTCCACGGCGTCCTCGGTGAAGTCCTTCACATGCTCGATGGCGTCCTCGGCGAAGTCCTTGACGTTCTCGATGGCGTCCTTGGCCTTGTCGAGCAGGCCGCTCAGGAAGTCCTCGCCGGCCTCGGCCGGCGGCGTGCTGTTCTCTTCGGTCATCGGTACCTCTTCCGTGCGTAGGAACGATCACCACCAAGCACTAGGACCACGACCCGTGGCGGTGGACTCGATTACGCCACTTTCCGCGGTCACCGCGAACACCCGGAATCCCTTGGCGCTGGCCACTCGTTCGCAGCGGTAGCCGGACTCGGTGCGCAGCCATGCCTGGAGGGAGTCGGCGCCGAGGTTCCTGGCCGACCACCAGCCGGGCCGTCCCGCCGGGACTCAGGCGAGGCAGCCAGGTGAGCAGCAGTTCGTGCAGCGCCGCCTTGCCGATCCGGATCGGCGGGTTCGACCAGATCTCGTCGTAGCGCACGTCCGGGTCGGCCTGCTCGGGCAGCATCGGGTGCACCCGGTCGCCGACGCCGTGCGCGGCGGCGTTGGCTCGCGCACAGCTCCAGCGCGCGTTCGTTGGTGTCGACGGCGTCGACCTCGGCGTCCGGGCAGGCCGTGGCCAGCGCGACGGCCAGGACGCCGTAGCCGCAGCCCAGGTCGAGCAGCGCGGGACGCCCCGACGGGCGGCGCCGACTCGCGCAGCAGGACGGCCGTGCCCAGGTCGAGCCCGTCGGCGGAGAACACCCCGGCGGCGGTCGTGAACTGCCAGTCGGTGTCCCAGAACCGCACCGCGACCTGCCGGCGGCGCTCCTCGCCGGTGGGGGTGTGGAAGTAGTGGCTCATCGGTCCGCTCCTCGGCAGCGTGCGGAGGGCCCGGGCCTCGCGGGCCCGTGCCGCGAGCCGGCGTCGTCGGGTAGCCGACCTCCTCCAGCACGAGCCCGCGGGCCGGCCATCACGCGGCACCTCGCCGGCTCGCGCCGGTCGGGTCGAGCAGTCCGGCCAGCCAGGCGACGTCGCGGCGTCCGGTACCCACCTCCACCAGGCCGCCGACCAGCGAGCGGACCATCGAGTGGCAGAAGGCGTCGGCCCGGACGCCGACCTCGACGCGGCCGTCCGGCAGGCGGACGGCGCGCAGCCTCCTGCAGCTGCCGGATCGTGGTGGCGCCCTCGCGGGCCCGGCAGAAGGCGGCGAAGTCGTGCAGCCCGAGCAGCGGGCTGTGCGGCGGCGTTGAGCCGGGCCACGTCGATCGCGCCCGCGGACCGACGGCGGTGGTGCGGCGCTCCAGCGGGTCGAGGACGCCGTCGGCGAGCCGGTAGGCGTAGCGGCGCCAGATCGCCGCGAAGCGGGCGTCGAAACCCTCCGGGGCGATCGTGACCGCTCGCACCGCCACGTCCTCAGGCAGGGCCCGCCGCAGCTTCACACAAGGGCGTCGGCCACCCGTTCCGGCTCAGGCGTCTCCAGGTCGAGATGGGCCACCTGCCCGCGGGCGTGGACGCCGGCGTCCGTCCGGCCGGCGCAGACCAGCGGTCGGCGGGCTCCGGCAGGCGCAGCACGCGGCCGATCCAGGTCTGCGAGCTCGTCCTGCACCGTGCGCAGGCCCGGTCTGCGCGGCCCAGCCGTGGAAGCCGGTGCCGTCGTAGCCGATGTCGAGGCGGAAGCGGGTCATCGGCGCGAACGCCAGGTCATGGATGGTGCGCCCCGCGTCCAGGCCGCGCTGCTCGTACTTGGTGACCGGACGGCCGGCGAATCGCGGCGCCCAGTCCGTCGTGGAGGGTGTGCAGCAGGCCGGGCTCGGCGTCCAGCACGTCGCGCATCGCGTCGGCGTAGTCGTCCCAGTCGGTGGCCAGCCGCCAGACCCCGTCCGGGCACGAGGCGGGACGCGACCAGGCGCGCGAAAGCGGGGTTGACCAGCCGGCGCTTGTGGTGGCGCGCCTTGTGCCACGGATCGGGGAAGAACGTCCACAGCTCGGTGATGCTGGCCGGCGGCGAAGACGGTGGCCAACGCCTGGGCGCCGTCGGCGACGACCATCCGGACGTTGCCGACGCCGTGGCGTGCCAGCCGGCCCAGGGTGGAGGCGACCGCGGGAGCGAAGACCTCGAACGCCACCAGGTTCGCCTGCGGGTTCGCCAGCGCGCCAGCGCGGCGACGGCATGCCCGGTGCCCGAGCCGATCTCGACCATCAGGGGTGCCTCCCGTCCGAACACCGTCGGTCCAGTCGACGCCGGGCCGACGGTGCCACCGACGTGCGGCGCTCCCCGCTGGGCAACCGAACGACCCAGGCTCGTGGTGGCGGTCCCAGGCGCGCTGCTGGGCCTGGTTCATCCGTCCGCTGCGTCGGACGTAGGACACCACGTCGCGGTGGATCCGTTCGGCGACGGGCATGGCGGCCAGTCTAGGGATGCCGGCCGGGGTGGTGTCAGGGGCGCCAGGGTCGCCGCCGCTGGGGATTCGCCGCGTCGCACGGTTACATGGAGGGGCGTCGACCAAGGAGAAGCATGCGCACGCTGTTGAACCTGATCTGGCTGATCCTCGGCGGATTCTGGCTGGCCGTGGGCTACTTCGTCGCCGGGGTCATCGCCTGCATCCTGATCATCACCATCCCGTTCGGGATCGCCTCGTTCCGGATGGCCGGGTACGCCCTGTGGCCGTTCGGGCGGGCGGTCATCGCCAAGCCGTCCGCCGGGGTGGGCTCGGCGTTGGGCAACGTGATCTGGTTCGTCATCGCCGGGGTGTGGCTGGCGATCGGTCACGTCACCACCGCCGCGGCGCAGGCGGTCACGATCGTCGGCATTCCGCTGGCCATCGCCAACCTGAAGATGATCCCGGTCACCTGCTTCCCGTTCGGCAAGGAGATCGTCGATTCGCGCTCACCTGCCGCCGGGTGCGCGTCCGCTGCACAGCCTGTGAGGTCCTAAGCTGGCCGAAGTGGGCCCAGTTCTTCAACGTCGACTTGTTCCTCACCACAGCCGTCACGCTGTTCGTCATCGTCGACCCACCCGGGCTGCTGCCGGTCTTCCTCGGGCTGACCAACTCCCTGGACCGAAAGCAGCGCCGGCGCGCCGCCGATCGTGCCTCCGCGGTGGCGTTCGGAGTGATCGCGGTCTTCGCCGCTCTTCGGCCGGCAGATCCTCGACTACCTGCAGGTCTCGGTGCCGGCGTTGCAGGTGTCGGGCGGCCTGCTGCTCCTGCTGATCGCGCTCGAACTGCTGATGGGCAAGGCGGCGGACCCGGTGAGTCATGACGGGGTGAACGTCGCGATCGTTCCCTTGGGCACGCCGTTGATGGCCGGGCCCGGGGCGATCGTCGCCACGATGCTGGCCGTCCAGCGAGGGGACGGTCTCGCCGGCTACGTCACCGTCGCGCTTGTCGCTCATCACCGTGATGGTGCTGGTCTGGGTCTTCCTGCGCTACGCCGGGGTGATCAGGGCGGTGCTCCGCGAATCCGGCACGGTGCTCGCCTCCCGGATCGCCGGTCTGCTCCTGTCGGCGATCGCCGTCCAGATGATCGCGGACGGGGTGTTCGGCTTTCTTAGGGCCTTCTGATCCCAACCGGCGGACGGGGGGATTTAAGTAAGGCAAGCCTTGCCTTATTCTTGACGGGTGCCCACCGTGACGACCAAGAGCAAGTGCTGCCGCAAGAGCCAGCGCTGTCAGCGTTGCCCGGTGCTGCTGATGCGCCTCGAACGGGATGGCTGGGCAGAGTGCTGCGAGAAGCACGCCAAGGCGAAGGCGACGTACAAGGTGAGCAAGAAGCTGCCGAAGAAAATCGTGAAAGCCGCCCGCAAGCGCTGACCGTGATCGGGACGATCACCCAGGACCGTCCCGATCGCGGTCCAGTCCCGGGTGCGTCCGGACCGTCCCGATTGTGGGTCGGCCGATTGCTCGGTCAGGGCTTGGTGTACTTGTCCATCAGGGTGGACGGCAGCAGCTCGTAGCCGTGGAACTCGCGGGTGAACGTGCCCGAGCCGTGAGCGATGCCGCGCAGGTCGATCGCGTAGCGGGCCAGTTCGGTCTGCGGCACCAGGGCGCGGATGATCGCCTTGTGGTTCTCCGAGTCCGAGCCGAGCAGCTGGCCGCGGCGTCCGGTGAGGTCGGTCATCACCGCACCCAGGTACTCCTCGCCGACGATGACCGTCACCAGGTCGATCGGCTCCAGCAGCGCGACGGTCTTCGGCGTGGCCGCCTCCTTGATCGCCAGGGAGCCAGCCAGCTGGAAGGCCATGTCGGAGGAGTCCACCGAGTGCGACTTGCCGTCGAACGAGCGTGACCCGCAGGTCGATCATCGGGAAGCCGGCGAACACGCCCTTCTCCAGCTGGTTGCGGATGCCCTTCTCGACGCTCGGGATGAACTGACGCGGGACGGCACCACCGACCACCTTGTCGACGAACTCGAAGCCGCCGCCGCGGGGGAGCGGCTCGACCTCGATGTTGCAGACCGCGTACTGGCCGTGGCCGCCGGACTGCTTCACGTGCCGGCCCAGCGCGGTGGTCTTGGCGACGAAGGTCTCCCGCAGCGGGATCTTCAGTTCCTCCTGCTCCACCTTCACGCCGTAGCGCTCGTCGAGCCGGGCGATCAGCAGGTCGGCGTGCGCCTGGCCGGTCGTCCACAGCACCAGCTGGTCGTTGCCGCCACGGTCGAGCCGGACGGTGGTGTCCTCGACGGCAAGGCGCTGCAGCGCCCCGGCCAGCTTGTCCTCGTCGTTGCGGGTGGCGGCACGGATGGCCAGCGGCAGCAGCGGCTCGGGCAGGTCCCACGGCCCGATCAGCGCCGGACGCTCCTTGGCCGACAGGGTGTCGCCGGTCTCGGCGCTGGTCAGCTTGGGCACCATCACGATCTCGCCGGCGATCGCGGACGGCACGCGGCTTGCAGCTCCGTGCCGACGGCCGCCTGGATCAGCCCGATGCGCTCGTCGTTGTCGTGGTCGGGGTGGGCGTCGTCCGGCTTCGGCCGGTGACCGGAGACATGCACCACGTCCTCCGCCTTCATCGTGCCGGAGAAGATCCGCACCATCGACAGCCGCCCGGCGAACGGGTCGGTGGTGGTGCGGATCACCTGGGCCACCAGCGGCGCGGTCGGATCGGTGGGCGGGTTCGGCAGGTCGGCGCCGCTTGACCGTGGTGGCGTCAGGATTCGGGTGCAGCGACGGCGTGGGGAAGCCGTGCTCGATCAGCCGCAGGAGTTCCTCGACGCCGACGCCGGTGTTCGAGGCGACCGGGACCACCGGGAACAGGTTGGCGGTGGCGACCGCCTTGCGCAGGTCGTCGAGCAGGTAGTCGGTGTCGAGATCCTCGCCGCTGAGGTAGCGGTCCATCAGCGAGTCGTCCTCCGCCTCCTGGATGATCGCCTCGATCAGCGGCCCGCGGTAGGTCTCCACGTGGGAGTCGTCGGCGGTGAGCTTGCGGTTCACCACCTCGCCGCTCGGAGTAGTCGTGCTCCTCGAGGCTGAGCAGGCCGATGTTGCCGGCGATCGACGCCCGGCGCGCTCAGGGTGGGCACGTGCGTGGGCAGGACGCCCTCGCCGAACACGTCCTGGGCTTCGGCGACGACGGTGTCGAAGTCGGCGTGGCCGGCGTCCAGCTTGGTCAGGGCGATGATCCGGGGCAGCTTCGCCGCCGAGCATTCCTCCCACAGCGCGGCGCGGCGCCGTCGATGCCGTCGGCGGCGGAGATGACGAAGATGGCGGCGTCCGCGGCGCGGATGCCCGGCGCGCAGCTCACCGACGAAGTCGGGATGGCCAGGGGCGTCCAGCAGGTTCACCAGCACGTCGCCGGTGACCAGCGAGGCGAGGTACAGCTGGGCGGCGCGCTCGGCGTCCTCCTTCTCGCCGCGGTAGCCGGCCAGACGGGCCTTGAGCAGCTGCTCGAACAGTGACGTCTTTCCCGAGCCCGCGTTTCCGATCAGAACAACGTTGCGGACATCGTCGGGATTGGTCACCTGCACCGAAGCTGCGCTCGTCTTTGAACTCATGGGGACTACCTTGCCATGCAGCTCTCAGCCTTGCAAGCGCAATCCTCCGATTCGGCGCTGACTTGGGCGGGGAGCCACTCCGGCGATCAGCCGCGCTGATCCATCGGCACGTAGCTCCGCGTCGAGTAGCCCGGTGTAGATCTGCTTGGGTCGGGCGATCTTCTGTTCGGTGTCGGTGATGAACTCCTGGTACTGGGCGGCCCACCCCGACGAGCGGGGGATCGCGAACAGCACGGTGAACATCTCCGGCGGGAAGCCCAGGGCCTCGTAGATCAGGCCCGAGTAGAAGTCGACGTTGGGGTAGAGCCGCCGCTTCACGAAGTACTCGTCGGTGAGCCCGTACTTCTCCAACTCCTGGGCCACCCGCAGCAGCGGGTTGACACCGGTCACCTCGAAGACGTCGTCCACCGACTTCTTGATGATCTTGGCGCGCGGGTCGTAGTTCTTGTAGACGCGGTGGCCGAAGCCCATCATCCGGACCTTGCCGGCCTTGACGCCCTCGATGAACTCGGGCACCCGCTCGACCGTGCCGATCTCGCGCAGCATCTTCAGCACCGCCTCGTTGGCGCCGCCGTGCAGCGGACCGTGCAGCGCTCCGATCCCGGCCGAGCAGCACGTGTACAGGTCGTTGCCCGAACTGGCCACCGAGCGGACGGCGTTGGTGGAGCAGTTCTGTTCGTGGTCGGCGTGGAGGATGAACAGCACCTCCATCGCCCGGATCAGCCGTTCGTCGGCCTCGTAGCGGCGTTCGGCCTGCTTGAACAGCATCTGCAGGAAGTTGTGGCAGTAGCCGTATCGGTCGTCCGGGTTGACGTACGGCCTGGCCTTGCCCTTGCGGTAGGCGAACGCGGCCAGCGTGGGCATCTTGCCGATCAGCCGGGTGATGTTCAGGTCCCGTGCCTGCGGATCCTCGAAGTTGCGGGCGTCCGGATAGAAGGAGTAGAAGGCGGCGACGGACGCCATCAGGATCGTCATGGGTGCGCGTCGTAGGGGAAGCCGGCCAGCACCGTCTTGAGCTTGTCGGGCAGCATCCGGTGCTCGGTGACCCGGGTCTCCCACGCGGCGAGTTGGGCGGCGTCGGGCAGTTCACCGTTGAGGAGCAGGTACGCCACCTCGAGGTAGGTGGACGTGCTCGGCGAGTTCAGCGATCGGGTAGCCGCGGTACTCCAGCACGCCCGCGTCGCCGTCGATGTAGGTGATCGAGGAACGGCAGGATGCCGTGTTCATGAAGCCGGGGTCGTAGGTGGCGAGGGGTTCCCCGTCGATGCTGAACTGACGCAGTTCCGGCGCCTTGATGGTGGCGTCGGTGATCGCGAGCTCAGCCTCGGTCCCGGTGGAGGGGTGCCGGACCTGAAGGATGTCTGCCATGGGCGCACCCTAAGCACTTCCACCCGCCGGCCGTCGGCGTCTCGCCCCCGGCGGGGTGTCGCCCACCCCGATCGGGATGCATGCTAGGACGATTCGTCAGGGTCGCGGGCATCATCTGCGTGCGAGGCGGACCCCGTTGATAAGCGTGGTTGATAAGCGTGGTTTTGACCACCCGTCGCGGCGCACGGTAATCTAAACCGCTGTTGCGCTGTGGTCGCCCCCCGTGGCCGATCCCGCACCGAACGACAGAGCACAAACTCATGGAAGCAGGTCGAAGACCCGTGTCTACGTACAGCCCCAAGCCTGGCGAGATCACCAGGAACTGGCTTGTGATCGATGCCGAGGACGTCGTCCTCGGCCGGCTGGCCGTCACCGCGGCGACCCTGCTCCGCGGCAAGCACAAGGCTCAGTTCGCCCCGCACGTCGACACCGGCGACTTCGTCGTCGTGGTGAACGCCGCCAAGATCGCGCTCACCGGCAACAAGGCGCACCGACAAGATGGCCTACCGCCACTCCGGCCGCCCGGGCGGCCTCAAGGCGGTCCCCTACGGCGAGCTGCTCGCCACCGACCCGCGCAAGGCCGTCGAGCGCGCGGTCTGGGGCATGCTCCCCAAGAACAAGCTGAGCCGTCAGCTGATCAAGAAGCTCAAGGTCTACGCCGGCCCGGAGCATCCCCACAGCGCGCAGAAGCCGCAGCCGTACCAGATCACCCAGATCGCTCAGTGAGCCAAGGAAGCACCGTGACCGAAACCGTTGAAGAGACTCGCGGTCGACGAGGTCGTTCCGTTCGTCGAGGGCGACCGCGAGATCGCCTACCGCGCCGAGGCCGTGGCCAGCGCGCCGCTGCCCGGCGGCCGTCCGGCCGTGATCGCCCCCGCCGGCGCCACCGGTCGCCGCAAGGAGGCCATCGCCCGCGTGCGGATCGTGCCCGGCACCGGCACAGTTCTCCATCAACGGCCGCACGCTCGAGGACTACTTCCCGAACAAGCTGCACCAGCAGACGGTCAACGAGCCCTTCGTCACCGCCGCGGTGGTGGGCTCCTACGACGTGATCGCGACGATCGTCGGCGGCGGCGTGACCGGCCAGGCCGGTGCGCTGCGTCTCGGCATCGCCCGTGCGCTCAACGCCGTCGACGCCGAGGCCAGCCGTCCGGCGCTGAAGAAGGCCGGCCTGCTGACCCGCGACGCCCGGGTCAAGGAGCGCAAGAAGGCCGGTCTGAAGAAGGCCCGCAAGGCTCCTCAGTACAGCAAGCGCTGATCCCTTCGGCGTGGCTCGACTCTTCGGCACGGACGGGGTGCGCGGCACCGCGAACCTGGAACTGACCGCCGAGATCGCCCTGGAACTGTCGGTGGCCGCAGCCCACGTGCTGGGCGAGGCCGGGGCGTTCGACCGGTCCCGCCGTGCCGTGGCCCTGGTCGGGCCGCGACACGCGCGCCAGCGGGGAGTTCCTCGAAGCCGCGGTCGTGGCCGGGTCTGGCCTCGGCCGGCGTGGACGTGGTCACGCCTCGGCGTGATTCCCACGCCCGGGCGTCGCGCACCTGGTCGGGCGCGCTGGACGCCGACCTCGGCGTGATGCTGTCGGCCAGCCACAATCCGATGCCGGACAACGGCATCAAGTTCTTCGCTCGCGGTGGCGTGAAGCTCGACGACGACATCGAGGACGCGATCGAGGAGCGAATGCACGAGGTGTGGCTGCGACCCACCGGGGCCGGCGTCGGTCGCGTGACCGAAGACCGCGGGGCGATCGAGGGCTACGTCGCGCACCTGGTCGCCAGCCTCGGCACGGACGCCAGCCTGGAGGGCCTCAGGATCGTCATCGACTGCCGCCAACGGCGCGGCCCACCTCACCGCGCTCGCCGCTTTCGACGCCCAGGGCGCGGAGGTCGTGCCGCTGCACGCAGCTCCCGACGGGCTCAACATCAACGACAACTGCGGCTCGACCCACCTGGGCTCCCTGCAGGCGGCCGTGGTCGCGTCACGGCGCCGACCTGGGCATCGCCCTGGACGGGGACGCCGACCGTTGCCTGGCGGTGGACGCCACCGGCGAGATCGTCGACGGCGACCAGATCCTGGCGATCCTGGCCCTGGCGATGCACGCCGATCAGACGCTGCACAGCGACACCGTGGTGGCGACCGTGATGAGCAATCTCGGCTTCCTCAACGCCATGCGTGACGCACGGGATCCACGTCGATGCAGACGAAGGTCGGCGACCGCTACGTGCTGGAGGCGATGAACGCCAACGGCTTCACCCTCGGCGGCGAGCAGTCCGGCCACGTGATCATGAGCGAGTTCGCCACCACCGGCGACGGCGTCCTGACCGCGCTGCACCTCGCCGCGCGCATGGTGCGCACCGGGCAAGTCGCTCGCGCGAACTGGCCGGGGTGATGACCCGGCTGCCGCAGGTGCTGGTCAACGTCCCGGGCGTGAACAAGACCCGGGCCGGCATCGATCCGGTCGTGAACGCCGCGGTCTCGGCAGCGGCCAGAGAGTTGGGCCGGAGCGGACGGGTGCTGCTGCGGCCGTCCGGGACCGAGCCGCTGGTGCGGGTGATGGTGGAGGCGAGTACCGCCGAGATCGCCACCGAAGTGGCCGAGCGCCTGGCCGGTGTGGTGCGGTCCCGGCTGACGCTGTAGCCGCCTCCCCGGCTCGCTGTGCCGGGGTGAGGCTCACAGAGTGGTGCTGAGGGTGTCGAAGGACGCCTGGGCCGAGGCGTCCTGATCGTCGAAGCTGTCGGCCACATCGCGCAGGTTGGCCGCCGAGCGCTCCAGAGCTCCCATGGCCGAGTCCATCAGCGCATCGGCCGCGGTCTGGACCAGTTGGTAGGCCGGCAGGAACAGGCCGGAGCACAGAATGCCGAAGGCGTCGCCGGGCAGTGCTGCGCCGGAGGCCTGCCGCGCCACGCCCACGGCATCGGCCACCGCGCCCGCCTCGCGAGCGCCGGCGCGGAGGTCAGCGGTGGACAGATCGATCATGGCCATGCCCGGAATTGAAGCACACGCCGCCGTGGCACAGCCGCGGTCCGTGGACCGATCCCGGTCATCGGCGGGTGTACATCATCGGGCCACGACCAGGACCGGGACCGTCGTCGCCGTCGGAGTCCGGCTCAGGTGGCGGCAGATAGGTGGGACGCATGGCCTCCGCCGTGGCCGAGCCGGCGCCGAAGGTGTCCTCGATCCGGGCCATCACGGCGTGCCCGATCCGCTCCCTCGCGGCCCCGACCGTGTCCAGCACCACCGAGGCCAGGTCGTCGGGGGAAAGGCGGGAGGCGCCGGCGCTGAACGTGATGTCCACCAGCCGTCCGATCGAGTCGACCTCGACGGTCACTTCTCGGCCGGCCGACGTGCCGGATTCGCGCATCGCGTCCACCTCGTCGCGCAATGCGGCGGCCGCCTCGGCGCGCCGCTGGACGTCGGCCATCTGGTCGGCGAGCAACTGAAGCTCCGACGCCGCCTCGGGGGAGATCCCAGTCATGGCTGGACCCTACTCGATCACCCCGGAGGAGCACCCGTTCGGCCATGGCAAACTAGTGCGGGGGTCAACGCGCCCCGTCCCGACACTCGCGGCTCGACGAGGTGAACCCCAGCCATGGCCCCACAGTCCGCGCGCGGCTCCCGCCGTCGCCCTCCGGACCTGCTCCGACGCGTACCGGCGAGCCTGCTGGCGCTCGCGTTGGTCGCCATGGTGATCCTGGCGTTCGGCAACCCGGGTATGGCCACCACCCGGGTGGACGTGAACGACGGCGGCATCTGGGTGACCAACGAAAGCCTGCAACTGGCCGGACACCTCAACTACGAGGCCCGCACGCTCGACGCCGCCCTGCGCACCGGTACGGCCGACTTCGACATCGCCCAGCACCGCGACACGGTCACGTTCCAGGACGCCACCGCGCGTTCGATCGCTGCGGTGGACCCGGCGGGCGTCCGCCTGGGGTCGGCAACCACCCTGCCCGAGCACACCCAGGCAGTGCAGGGCGGCGAGCGGGTCGGGCTGCTGGATTCGGCCGCGGGCAACCTGTGGGTGGCGGACGCCGGGGCGCCCGCGCAGGCGTCGCTGACGGAGTCGTCCGCGCTGGCCACCGACCTGGACGGCGGTGTGGTCACGACAGGGGTGGACGGCACGGTGGCGGCGATGTCCGCACGGAGCGGGACGTTCGTTGTGGTGGCCGCCGATACCGGCGGGCTCACCCGCACCCCGATCACCGGCCTTTCCCAGACCGCCCGGATCTCGCTGACCATGGTCGGTTCGCGACCCGTCGGCCTGGATTCGGCCGCCAACACCCTGGTGCTTCCGGACGGCACCCTGCGCGACCTCTCCGGCCTCGGGGTGGAGGCCGGAGGCGTCCTGCAGCAGCCCGGCCCCGAGACCGACCACGTCCTGATCGCCACCGCGACGGCGCTGGTGTCTGTCCCGCTGAGTGGCGGCCCGCCGACGGAACTGTCGGCGCTCGGCTCTGGCCGTCCGGCCGCACCGGTGAGGCTCAACGGCTGCGAGTACGGCGCCTGGTCGGGCTCGGGGGCCTACGTCCGGCAATGCGACGGGGTTGCCGAGCGCACCCAGTCGAATGTCGAGAGCCTGGCGGAAGCCCAGACGGTGGTGTTCCGCACCAATCGCAACTTGATCGTCGTCAACGATGTGGGCACCGGCTACCTGTGGCTCCCGGACGCGAACATGCTGCTGCTGAAGGACTGGGACAAGGTCGACACCGAGCTGAAGGCCAACGAGAAGGACACGGAGTCGGCGCAGACTTCCGACCAGATCGCCGACCCGGAACGCAACCCCAAGAACACCGAACCGGTGGCTACCGACGATTCCTTCGGCGTCCGTCCCGGCCGCGCCACGACGCTGGACGTGCTGAGCAACGATTCCGACAGCGACGGAGACATCCTCACCGCCCGTCCGCTCAGCCAGATCCCGCTGGGCAGGCTGGCCCGGACGCGCGGCGGGCAGGCGTTGCGCATCGACGTGCCGGCGGAGGCGACCGGCGGGGCCACCTTCAACTACGAGACCAACGACGGCCAGGCCGTCGACACCGCCCGGGTCGAGGTGGAGGTGCACCCGCTCACGCAGAACTCCGGGCCTCGGCAGCGCCGGCACCCGGTGGTGAAAGTCGGCGCGAACGCCACGGTCAGCTACAACCTGATGCCGGACTGGCGTGACCCCGACGGTGACCCGCTGATGCTGACGGCAGTCGGTGGCGCGGACGGGCTGCAGGTGCAGTTCCGCGAGGAAGGCACGGTCACGATCCGGGACCTGGGCTCCGCCAGCGGCCCAGTAGCGCTGAAGGTGACCCTGTCGGACGGCAAGGCCAAAACCGAGGGCGAGTTGAACCTCAACCTGCAACCCCAGGGCAACCTTGCCCCGGTGGCCAACGGCGACTTCTATGTGGGCCGGGTCGGCGAGGAGGTGCTGATCCAGCCCCTGGCCAACGACACCGATCCCAACGGCGACACCCTCTCGCTGGTGCGGGTGTCGTCCGCCAAGGACGGAGCGACCGCCGAGCCCGACCTGGAGGGTGGCACCATCACGTTCGCCGCCTCCGTGCCGCGCACCTATTACCTCAACTATTCCGTCAGCGACGGACCCACCCCGACCCTCGGGGTGATCAGGGTCGACGTGGTGCAGGCCGACGACAAGGCGCAGGTCGTGGCCGAGGACGACGTCGTGCTGCTCCCCCGGGGCGGTGCCGCGCTGGCCGCACCCCTGGACAACGACACCGATCCCGCCGGCGGGGTGCTGGTGATCCAGACCGTGACCTGGGACGCGCCCAACCTGAAGGTGACTCTGGTCGACCACCACCTGCTGCGGATCACCTCCCAGGTGGCGCTGGACGATCCGGTGACCCTCACCTACACCGCGTCCAACGGAGCCAGCGCGGCGAAGGCGAAGATCCAGGTGATTCCCACCAGCGCGGCCGACGACCGGCAGCCACCGGTCCTGCAGCCCGACCGGGCGACCGTCCGCGCCGGCGACATCGCCTCGGCTTCGGTGCTCGCCAACGACCGCTCACCCGCCGGGTTACGGATCTGGGTGGACCCGCGGCTGTCGTTCACCGCGAATCCCGAGGTCGGTGTTCCGTTCGTGACCGGCAATCAGGTTCGGATCGAGGCCGGCCACAAGCCGGGCTTCCTGCGGGTGGCCTACACGGTGCGCGACTCGGCCGGCAACATGGCCACCTCCAACGTCCTGTTCGAGGTCAAGGCGCAAGACGCCGCCAACTCCGCCCCGCGACCCGAGGCGCTGACGGCGTGGGCGGTGTCCGGTCAAACGGTGCGGGTGCCGGTGAACCTGACCGGCATCGACCCCGACGGCGACTCGGTGACCCTTGTCGGCGTCGATCAGTCCCCGCAGAAAGGGACGGCGCTGCTGGGCGTCGACTGGCTGGAATACACCCCTGGCGCCGACCAGACCGGCAGCGACGTGTTCACTTACATCGTCGAGGACCGCTTGGGCAAGCAGGCGACGGCGCGGGTGCGGGTCGGCATCGCGCCCAGATCCAGGCTGAACCAGAGCCCCAGCGCAGTCCGCGACACGCTGCTGGTGCGTCCTCAGCGCACCCTCTCGGTGCCGGTGCTGGAGAACGACATCGACCCGGACGGGGACAAGCTGAGCCTCGATCCGCAAGGGCTGACATCGAAGAACCTGACGGCCGGCGTCGAGGGCGCCTCGGTGGTGCTGACCACGCCGGCCGAGTCGGGATCCTCCCTGGTCACCTACCGCGTCACGGACGGACGGGGCGGCTCGGACACGGGCGCCTTGACGATCAACGTCGCCGAGGACGCGCCCAAGCAGGCTCCCCAGGCCAGGGACGACGTGGTCTCGGCCGATCTGGTGCCCGCCGACGGCGCCCCGGTGCTCGTCGACGTCCTGGCCAACGACGCCGACCCCGACGGCGACGTGACGGAACTCCAGTTGAGCAGTGACGCGCCGGAGGTCTCGGTCTCCGGCGGACGCCTGCAGATCACTCCGCACAAGGAACGACGGCTGGTCGTGTATACGATCTCCGACCAGGACGGCCTCACCGGCAAAGCGGTCGTCTCGGTTCCTGGCACCGAACGCACCCGGCCGCGGCTGAACGGCTCCATGGTTCCCGTTCAGGTGCGGGCCGGGGCCGAACTGACCCTCGACCTGCACGACCTCGTGATCACCCGTGAGGATCGCAGGCCGCACCTCAACGACCCCGGCACGCTGCGCGCGTCCCTCGGCTTCGATGGCGATCCGGCACTGCGCAACGACCACACCATCGCACTCACCACGCGCGAGGACTTCGCGGGCGACACCTCGGTGTCGTTCCAGGTCAGCGACGGCACGGGGGAGGACCGCTCGGCACTGACCGCCAGCATCACGATTCCGGTCCGGGTCGTGGCCAGCCTCAACCATCCACCGGTGTTCACGCCCACCGCGATCCGGGTGGCGGTGGGCGAACCCGCCCAGGTGGCCGACCTGGCGCAGATGGTCTCCGACGTGGACGGTGCCGATCCGGCGACGTTCACCTACACCCTGCTCAACCCTCGGCCGGAGAAGCTCGACCTCGTTCTCGAGGGATCGCGGCTGAGCGTGAAGGCCGACGTCAGGCATGCCCGGGGCAGCGCGGAGGTGATCCGGATCGGTGTCGACGACGGCTCGGGCCAGGTGGCCGCCGAACTGCCGGTCACCGTGCTGAGCTCGACCCGGGAACTCGTCCAGCTCACCGACGTGATCATCCCCGACGCCAACGCCGGCCAGACCCGGACGGTGGACATCGCGATGTACGCCCAGAATCCGTTCGAGCCGCAGCCGCTGAAGGTGACCGACCAGTGGGTGATCAACGACGTGCACGGGGTGAGCGCGTCGCACCAGGGCACCAAGCTGTCGATCACGGTGCCCAAGCAGTTCCACGGGCCGGTGACGATCGGCTACCGGGTGATGGACGCCACCGAGGACCCCGACCGGATGGTCGAGGGAAAGGTGCGGCTCACGGTGCGCGACCGTCCCGACCCGCCGACCGACGTGCAGGTTGCGCCCAACCCGCCCCGCGGCGCCACGGTCACCTTCACCGCTGGCAACGACAACGGTGCGGAGATCACATCGTTCGTGCTTCTCGACACGCTGACGAACCAGGAATACACCTGCCCCGGCACCTCGGCGGGGTGCGACGTGAACAACCTCCAACTCGGCGAGCGGCACGCCTTCAAGGTCGCGGCGGTGAACCAGGTGGGCCGCTCCGACTTCTCCCGTCCGTCTCCGGCGGTCATGATCGACGTGAAGCCCGGGCGCCCCGATCCGCCGACGTGCCAGCCGGATGACGGTCAGATCACGTGCTCGTGGGACCCGCCGACGAACGAGGGCTCTGCGATCCAGCGTTACGTCCTCAACGTGAACAACGGGACGCAGAAGACGGTGGGCGGCAACGACACCACCGCCACGATCGGCGGACTCACCAACGGCGACGACTACGCCGTCACCGTGCAGGCCTGGAACAAGTCCGACGATCCGTCCGAGCCGTCCCGCAGTTCGAGCCAGGTCCGCCCGTTCGGAGCGCCGCCCCCGCCCGAGGACGTTCGCACCACAGCCGTCCCGCCGAGCACGCCCAGCAAGGCGAAGGTGCTGGTCACCTGGGCCTATCCGAACCGCACCAACGGCCGCGACTGGGACGCCGTGCGGGTCAGCTACGACGGCGGCGAGGACGAGATCAGCTCCACCGGGTCGGTCGATTCGACCACCATCGAGGTGCCGGCGGGCGGGCGCAGCACCGTCCGGGTCAGCCTGCACACCGAGGGTGGCTGGTCGACGGAGAAGAGCCACGAGTTCCCGGCGGTGTCGGTGCCGGTGGCGATCGAGGCCCCCACCGTCGCGGCGACCGGGCAGTCGGGGCAGGTCAAGGTCAGCGGGGTCCAACGCCGGGGAGGCAACGGCTACTCCGCCGACGACCTCACCGTCCAATACTCGACCGACGACGACGACTGGCACGACCTCGGCTCGGACACCATCGACGGCCTCGCCAACGGCCGCGACGTGCGGCTCTGGTTCCGCCAGTACGCGAAGGGGATGGGGTTCCCCGCCGCCGGCTATTCCGTCCAAGCCCAGGCAGTCACCCCGTACGGGCCGCCCTCGGCCCCCGACCTCACCGTGGCCTCCGCCGCGGACGGCGTCACCTTCAGCTGGGACGCCGGGTCGGGCAACGGACGCAGAGTGACGAGGATGGTGCTGACCGTCGACGGCCAGGCGGTCGAGTCCACGGACCTCTCCGGATCACGGAAGTTCACCGGCGAGCGGGGGCACCGGTTCAGCGGCAGCGTCGCTGCCTGCTACGGCCAGGACGGCGGCAACGCCTGCACCGATTCGCCGACGGTGGAGGCCAAGCCCTACGGGTCGGTGGACGTGAAGGCCACCGGGTGCAGCGGGGGCGAGAAACCGGACGGCAGCGGCGACTGCCACAGCTTCTCGGTGCAGCCGGACGCAGACTGGCTGCCCGCCCGGGACCTGACCTGCACCTTCACTTCCGACATCGACAACGTCTCCCGCAGCTTCACCGTGGACCGTTCCGGCTGGACGGCTTCCAAGCTGCGGACCAACGTGACCGACGAGGCCACGATGAAGGGCTGGATCGGCTCCCGGCTGGTCTGCGGGCCACGATAGAAAGGCGACTGGCATGGTTCTGGGGCAAGCGGACGCGATCAGTTTCGCGCGGGTGTTCGCGTCGGTGGTGGACAATCTCTCGGTGGCGCTGCTGGACAAGGTGCACCAGCTGCGCCTCTCCCTGACGGCATTGTTCGCCGGCGGACACCTGCTGCTGGAGGACGCGCCCGGCACCGGCAAGACCGCGCTGGCCCGTGCGATCGCCGCATCGATCGACGGCAGCCACTCCCGCATCCAGTTCACACCCGACATGCTTCCCTCCGACATCACCGGGGTGAACATGTACGACCAGCAGACCGGCAGCTGGAAGTTCCACCGGGGACCGATCTTCGCCCAGGTGGTGCTGGCCGACGAGATCAACCGGGCATCGCCCAAGACCCAGTCCGCGCTCCTGGAGGTGATGGAGGAGCAGCAGGTCACCGTCGACGGTGAGACCCACCCGGTCGGCAACCCGTTCATGGTGATCGCCACGCAGAACCCGATCGAGCAGGCCGGCACCTACCCGCTGCCGGAAGCCCAGCTGGACCGCTTCCTGCTGAAGACCTCACTGGGCTACCCGTCCCGGGAGGCCATGATCGAAGTGCTGGCCGGCGCCGGATCGCCCGACCGGTCGCGCCTGCTTCGTCCGACCCTCACCACCGCGCAGGTGGCCGAGCTGTCGGCGATGGTGAGCATCACCCACACCGACCGCGCGGTGCTGGACTACGTGGCGGCGCTGGCCGAAGCGACCCGCGCCGACGACTCGACCACGCTGGGAGTGTCCACTCGGGGCGCGATCGGCATGGTCCGGTGCGCGCAGGTGTGGGCGGCCGCCCAGGGCCGCACCTTCGTGCTCCCCGACGACGTCAAGGCCCTGGCCGGACCGGTGTGGGAGCACCGGGTCGTGATCGACCCGGATGCGTCGTTCTCCGGCGCGACTCCCGCGGGGGTCGTGGCTCGGGCGCTGACCACCGTGCCGGCGCCGGCGGCGGGGACCTGAGCGAACCGATGACCTTCCCGGTGCCCCGGCGTGTCGCGGCCCACAGCGGTGTGGCGGCGTGGCGGGAGCGTGCCCGGGGCTGGCTCGCCGCGCCGGCGGCCACCCGGTGGGGCCGGCGGCTCGGCATCGTGCTCGGTTCGGTGACCGGGGCCGGCTGGGGAGTGGTGGTCGGGGTGACGCTGGCGCTGGTCCTGGTCCGCGTCGCCGGCTGGCTGGAAGCCGGCGTGTTCGCCGTCGTCGGCCTCACCTGCCTGGCGCTGGCGGTGGTCAGCGTCCTGGGACGGTCGGCCGCTCAGGTGGCGATCGTCCTGCCCAACCCCAGGACGCGCGTGGGGCAGACCGCCCTCGGCGAGCTGCAGGTACACAACGCCAGAGCGCGGCGGGCGCGGGCGGGCGTGGTGGAACTGCCCGTCGGTGCGGCGGCGGCCCGGTTCGCCGTCCCCAGCCTCGCCGCGCACGCCGAATGGTCGGAGGTGTTCGGGGTGCCGGCCCGCCGGCGTGGCGTGGTGGTGATCGGTCCGGCACGGTCGGTGCGCGGCGACGCGTTGGGGCTGCTGCGAACCGTGCAGCGCTGGGCGCGTCCGGTGCGGCTGCTGATCCACCCGATGACCGTCCGGGTGCCGTTCGACGCCACCGGCTTCGCCGCCGACATCGAGGGCGTGACCACGGCGAAACTGTCGTCCTCCGACGTCTCCTTCCACGCGCTGCGCGACTACGCGCCCGGCGACGATCGCCGCCACGTCCATTGGCCGACCACCGCCCGGGTCGGACGCCTGACCGTCCGGCAGTTCGAGGAGACTCGGCGGTCGCACCACCTGATCGTGCTGGACAGCCAGGCCTCCGCCTGGCGGGGCGACGACTTCGAAGTGGCCGTGTCGGTGGCGGCGTCGCTCGCCTTGGCCGGGATCGCCCGGGGCAGCGCGGTGTCGCTGTCGACGGCCTCGGGGTGGGTGTCGACCGCGTCCTCGGTGCGGCTGTTGGACGGCCTCGCCGAGCTGGCGCTCACCGATCCTGACGCGAGCCTCACCGACCGGGTTCGACGGGCCGTGGCCGCGCGTCCCGGTGCATCAGTGATGACAGTGATCTGCCCGCGGCGGGTCACCGACGCCGAACTGAGCCGCTGGCCCGGGCTGGCCGGGGTGGACGTGGACACGGGCGTGGTCAGGGTGGGGGCAACTTTGACGCCGGCCCGGAGCCGTGTCGGTCGCGCCACCGTCGCCGACTGTCCCGCCCTGGACCACCTGCCCCGGCTGGTGCAGCGCAGGGGTGCAGCGTGACCGGGCTGAAGCTCCCCTGGTGGACGGTGGGCGTCCTCGCCCTGCTCTTCGCGCCGGCGGTGGTCGTCCATGAGCCGGTCTTCGGCGACGGGGTGGGGCTGACCGCCGCCGGCGCCGGCGTCCTGGTCGGCCTGGTCGTCGCCGCGCTCGCCGCCTGGCGGCGCTGGGACGCACTCACCACCGGCGTGGTCGCCGTGGCGGCCTATCTGCTGCTGGGCGGTGCGGTCGCGCTCCGTGAGACGACGATCGCCGGTCTGGTGCCGTCCGCCCGGACGGTGCAGTTGCTGGTCGTGCAGGCGGTCATGTCCTGGAAGGACCTGCTCACGTTGGCGCCGCCGGCGGCGTCCTATGTGGGCCCGGCGGTGCTGCCCTGGCTCGCCGGCCTGGCCTGCGGCCTGGCGTCGGGGCTGCTGGCCCTGCGTTCGGGGCGTTACGTCTGGGCCACCCTGCCGATCGTCACGATGGCGGGCATCGGCGTCGCCTGGGGCCCGGGCGGTGCCCCTCCGCCGGCGTGGCCGGCAGCGATCTGGGCGGTGGCGATCCTCGGCTGGTGGGCCTGGTGTGGGCAGTATTCCCGCGTCGGCTCCGGGGCGGAGGTGCTGCTCGGACGGCGGGCGCTCGGCCGCGTGCTCACCGAGGATTCGCTGAGCAGTTCCCTCACGGCAACCGGCGGCAGCGTGTCCGTGGTGTACCGCACCCGGCGGATCGTGGCGGCCCTGGCGACGCTGGCGCTGGCCGGTGGGCTCGCCGTCCCGGTGGTCGGAGCGTGGGACGCGTTCACCGCCCGAACGGTGCTGCGTGACCTGATCGAGCCGCCGCTGGACGTCCGGGACTACCCGACGCCACTGGCCTCCTTCCGGCACTACACGACCGGCCTGAAGACCACCACGCTGGTCAGCCTGTCCGCCCTGCCGCGCGGCGCGCGGGTGCGGCTGGGCGTGATGGACACCTACAACGGGATCGCGTTCGGCATGTCCGATCCGCAGCAGTCCAGCGACGGCCGCTTCGTCCGGGTGGGCAGAGCTGTGCGGGAGACGCCGTGGACCGGCGCGGGCACCGCGGCTGACGTTCGCGTGCGCGTCACCGGGCTGTCCGGACCCTGGCTGCCGTCGATCGGCGTCCCCGACACGTGGGAGTTCACCGGGGAGGATGCGACCGCACTGGCCGACGGTCTCCATCTCAACAAGTGGTCGGACGCCGCCCTGAGCACGGCCTTCAGCGGGACCGCCGACTACTCGCTGCACACGGTGGTGCCGCCGCTGTGGTCCGACGGCCAGCTGGCCGGGGTGGGCACGCCGGGGATGACCGGCTCGGCCGACAGCGACGTCCCCGACGGCGTGCAGGAACTCGCTCAGGAGGTCACGGCGGGGGAGGGCACCCAGCTGGGCCGGGCCAGGGCGATCGAGCGTTACCTCAACAAGCACGGCTACTTTTCCAACGCGGACGCGGCCAGCTCCCGTCCGGGGCATCGTGCCGACCGGATCTCGCGCATGCTGTCGCTGCAGCAGATGATCGGTGACGACGAGCAGTACTCGGTGCTGATGGCCCTGATGCTGCATTCGCTGGGCATCCCGGCGCGGGTCGTCACCGGGCTGTACCCGCGAGCTGCGTCGGACGGCCCGGTGGAGCTGACCGGCGACGATGTTCACGCCTGGGTGGAGGTGCCGTTCACGGGCGTGGGTTGGGGCACGTTCGACCCCACCCCGCCGCGCGACCAGGTGCCGCAGACCGATGTGCCCAAGCCGCGCTCGGTGCCCAAGCCGCAGGTGCTGCAGCCGCCCGAGCCGCCCGAGCAGCCCGTCGAACTGCCCCCCGGCGTGTCCGACCGGCCGATCGACGAGCATCTCGACGACGCCGTGGCCGTGCCGTGGCTGCTGATCGGAGGGGTGGGCGGTGGCCTGCTGGTGCTCCTCGGTCCGCTGGGAGCGATCTGGCAGGCCAAGGCACTGCGCCGCCGACGACGCCGGAACGATCCCGATCCGTCGCTGGCCGTTCCCGGCGCTTGGAACGAGGCGGTCGACCGGGCGGTCGACGCCGGGGTGGTCGTGCCCGCCGACCTCACCCGCCAGGAGACCGCCCAGCTCCTGACCGACACGGTCTGGCCGTTCGAGCACCCCCCCGCCGGCTGGTCCGCGGCGGAGGCGGAGCTTCCGCCGGTGCTGAGGCTGGCCCGGCGGGCGGACACCGCCGTCTTCGGCGCGGCCACCCCCACCCCGCCGGACGTCGCCAGCGCCTGGGCGGATACCGACGCGCTGAGCGCCCAGCTCGCGAGCGGAGCCGGCTGGTTCACCCGGGCGCGGCGCGCCGTCTCGCTGCGGTCGCTACGGCGTCGCCGCCGGCTGGCGGCCACCGTCCGCCGTCCGCCAGGGAGCCGGCCGTGAGCCAGGGGCCCCCGCAGGTGACCGGCTACACGTGGGTGCGGGAGATCGGGGCCGGCGGTTTCGCCGACGTCCACCTGTACCGCCAGTGGGCTCCCGCGCGGGACGTCGCCGTCAAGGTGCTTCGGGCAGTCGGCGACGTGGCCGGTCGCCGCGCGCTGGCGGCGGAGGCCGATGCGCTGGCCGGGGTGGCCGGGCACCCGGCGGTCGTGTCCTTGTACAGCACGGGTACCACCGTGGACGGCCGACCCTATCTGGCGATGGAGTACTGCCCGGTCACGAATCTGTCCGAGCAGGTGCGTCGCCAGCCGCTGGCGCTGGCCCGCGCCTTGGACCTGATGGTGCAGATCGCGTCCGCGGTCGAGACGCTGCACCGCCGCGGGCTGGTGCATCGCGACGTGAAACCGGCAAATCTGATGCTGACCAGATGGCAGCGTCCCGTGCTGGCCGACTTCGGCGCCGCGCTCCCGGTCGGTGCCGCGCCGTCCGCGGCCGGGGGGTTCTCGCTGCTGTGGGCGCCGCCGGAGCAGCAGTCAGGGGCGTCCGCGCACCCCACCCAGGACGTGTGGGCGCTGGGCGCGACGACGTGGACGTTGCTGGCCGGGACCAGCCCCTTCGAGGAGCGAGGCGGGGACAACTCGCCGTCCGCGGTGGCCCTGCGGGTGCAGGCCGGACGCCTGCCGGGGCTGTCCCGTCCGGACGTACCGCCTCAACTGGTGGCGGTGCTGCGGGCGGCGCTGAGCGTCGACGTGGGTGCCCGCACCTCCTCGGCGCTGGAGTTCGCCGAGCAGCTGCGCTCGGTGCAGGACCTGATCCGGCTGACGCCGACGCCCCTGATCGTCCGGGACGTCGAGCCCGGCGCCGAGCCGCAGGCGATCGACGAGAACCGTACCCGGGTGCGCGGCTTCCCGATCGTCGACGCCCAGCCCGCAGGGCACGGTTTCGAGTTCTCCGCGCCAGAGGCCGCCGCCGATCTCGACCTGACGCTGCCTCCTCAGCCTGCCCCGGACCCGGCCCCCGTCCCGCCACGGCCGCCCGATCGCGGGGGGCTGCGGCCGTGGCTGGTGGCGGTGATGGTGGCGGTGGCGGTACTCCTCACCGGCGGCGTGGTGGCCGCGACCGTGAGCGGCGGCGGCCTCAGCCGTCCGCGGACCACGGCGTCGGCTGCTCCGATCCCGCAGGACCCAGTGGGCGCCCCGCTTCCGGCGGTGGCCGGGTTGGCCGGCGAGGTGCATGGCGACCGGATCTACTGGACGTGGCAGGCCGTGCCCACGGAGAAGGTCCGCTACGTGGTGACGATCACCCGTCCCGGTCGCGATGTCGTCACCCGTGACGTCCGCACCCCCGCGGTCGACATCGCGTCCGTGCCCGGCGAGAACTGCATCGAGGTGGTCGCCGCAAGCACCGACGGCCGCGGTTCCGCTCCGGTCACCCACTGCGTTCCCGTCCCGTGAGCGCGTGCGGCGGCCGCATCGAGTCGACTTCCGGCCGCGACGTGTCGTGATCTCCGCCCTCGATGGCGTCACGACCCCCCGATCCACCCCACACCCCCATCCGGGTGCGGAATCCCGACGCCCGATTCGGCCGGTGGTCGCCCCCGTCCACCGGATGAGGGTCAGGACGGGGTCCGCAGGCGGCGGAACAGGAGGGCGGCGACGGTCAGGGCGGCGGCGGCGAACAAGATCGAGGCCAGCGGCCACTCCACGTGCTCGACATCCTCAGGCGCGGCCACCGGCGGCACCATCGCCGGGGCGACCGTGCTCTCCGGCGCCGGGAACCGGGGGTTCTTCGGGCCCAGCGGGGTGGCGTCGTTGACGAAGTTGATCGCGTTGTACGGCGCGACCAGACCCCAGCCGACCCGCTGGTCCCGGTCGGCGCCCTTCGCACGCAACGCCGTGGCCAGCAGCCGGTACTCCCAATCGGCGGGTTCCTCATCGGGGTGGGCCGCCGCCACCAGCGCCGCCACCCCGCCCGCGTAGCCGGCGGCGTAGAACGTGCTCGGCGTCGGGTCGGCCAGCACACAGTCCCCACCGAAGTAGGCCGTCGCCACCTGGGCGCCGGGGACGGCCAGCTCGATGTGCGGACCGTGCCGGACGGCGTCAGGAACGCTGCCCTGAGCGTCGACGGCGGTCACGGAGAGGGCGTCGGGATACCCGGCCGGGAACATCACCCGGCTGGACGCCTCGTCCTGGCCGGCGTCACCCGCCGCGGCGACCACCAAGGCGCCGTGCGCGGTGGCGCGGGCGACGGATCGGCGCAGGTCGGCGCTGTCTGTGTCGAGCACACGGGGGACGACGATCACCTTCACCCCGGGCTGATCGGACGCCCAGGCGATGCCCTCGGCCGTCCGCTTCGCGGTGGGATTCACCGCGCCGTTCTCGGTGCTCTCATACACCCGCACCGGCACGATCCGGGCCGCTCCCGCCACGCCGACCACGCTCGACCCCCTGACCGGTCGGGCCGCGATCTGGCCGGCCACAGCTGTCCCGCCGCCGTCGGTGTCGGTGCCACCGCCCGCCCGTCCGGCCACGAAGTCCCAGCCCGCATCGACGGCCGCGGCGAGGTGCGGATTCCTCGCGTCCACCCCCGAATCGACGACCGCCACCCGCACCGCCCCCGACGACAGTCGCCGGACCGACGCGATCCCCAACTGAGCAAGCGCCGGGGGCGCCTGGGTGAGCAGCGTCGGCGACTCGGGATCGCAGGCCGTTTCAGCAGCGGACGCCGGCAGCGCCGGACCGCTCCCCAGAAGCAGCACCCCGGCGATCGACACGGCGCTCAACGCGGCGAGCCCGCGCGCGGCCAGCCCGGCCATCTCAGGCCTTCACCGTCTGCCACGCGGCGTCCTTGGAGAGCACGACTCCGGCCGGCACCAACGCCAACCAGGCCGCCGGAAGCGTGTGCACATCGGCCTCGGTGTACTTCAACCGGGTCAGGGTGTCGGCCACCTCGTCGCCGATGCCATAGGCCAGCCCCGGTTCGGCGACCAGGCTGACCGCGCCGAGGGTGCCGCCGGCGGTCGCCCTGACCAGGGCGCCGGAGCCGCCCGCGACGGTCACGCCGGCCCGAGCGGCGGCCGCGGTGCCCTCCGCAGGGACGGGGATCGACGCCAGGGCGCTCCGCGCGCTGCCGTCGGCCTCCACCAGCGCGGCGCAGGGCAGTCTGTCGCCGGTGAGCTGCGACCCGAGCTGGTCGGGCCAGTCGCCCGGCACGACCGGTTCGGCATCGACGATCTTGAGGCCTGTGATGGCGGTGAGCTGCACGGTCAGCGGGTTCCCCGCGTCCACCCCCGACCCCAGTCGGTGGAGCCGGTATGCCACATCGGTCAGAGGCGCGATCTCACCATCGCCGGTGACGACGAAGTGCCGGTGCTCCGGGTCGTTGTCGATCTCGATCAGCCCTCCGATCACGGCCGTCGCCAGCCCGGACGGCATGCCGGCGGCGACCTGACCGGTGCGTGGGATCTGCAGTGGCTGCAACCTTGAACCCGCCTCGAACAGCGCCAGCCAGGAGGCGTCCACGGCGAGCGGTTGCCCATCGAGACCGAGGGCCACCGCTGCTCCCTGGGGGTCCAATGGGTAGCGCCGGCCCGCCGTGACGACGTAGTCCTGCCCCTGGGCGGTCACCATCGCGGTGTCGGCCGAGGCCAACCCGCCCGGCACGGCGCCGACCCAGGTGTGAGCCTTGCCGGACGAGGTGGCGCAAGCCGTCCACTGCCCGGAGCGGAGCTGGTCACGGCCCGGGGTGAGGTCCGGCGCTTCGAGAATGCCCACCGCGGTGCCCCGCGGGATGCCGGCCAGGGTGGAGGCCTCGACCTCGCTGGGCTCGAACTTGGACGGGTCGGCCAGTAGGCGCGCCGACGTCACGTTCGCCACCGGCCGCAGCACGCCGTCGATCGTGAAATAACGGGCGCCGGTGCCCTTGACCACCACGAGGGTGTCGTTCTCCCAGCCGGTGCGCAGGCCGGGGTTCAGCCGGCCCATCAGGACGGCCACCAGTACCAGCACCAGCGCCAGCACAGCACCCACGATCAGGGGACGCCCGAGCGGCCGCGCCTCCAGTTCGCGGCCACCGGGGGTGCCGGCCATGAAAGCGGTCACCAGGCGCCGGCGGTTGTAGCGCTGCGCCTCCAGGATGTCCTTGTTCGAAGGCATCAGGCGAGTCCGAGGATCCAGATCGTCAACGGCGCGACGGCGACCAACGCGGCCACGTGCACGGCGTCCGCGAGCCGGTTCAGCCACGGTCGCAGTCGCACACTCACCACGTTCCAGGCGATCACGAACCCGCCGACCCCGATCGCCAGGCCGGCGAGCCACGCGCCGGCACCGGGAAGGGTGAGCGAGCTGCTGACGCCGGTGGCGACGATCGTGGCCATGCCGCCGACGATCCCGGCCAGCACCTCGGCGCGGCCGTACAGGCTGCGGGTCCCGAGCATGCTGCCCACCCCGACGCAGGTCATCAGCGCTGCACCGGCCACGTCGACCGCGACCAGCGGGGCCAGGCAGGTGGTGAGCAGGCCGGCCGCGATCCGGACGGCGAGCACGGCGACATCCGCGTTGGCCACCTGCCGGGTGACGTCGGTGGCGTCGATCCGCGTGCGTGGTCGAACGGCCAGGGCGTCGATCCGTGCCGGCAGCGACGCCAGCCCGAGCCACGGCGCCAGCATGACCGCCACACTCATCAACGCCACGGCGATCGCCGCCGCGCGTTGGTCGGAGAAGCCGGCCAGTCCGGCGAGGCCGCCGACCAGCAACAGCGCCAGCCCGGCGACCAGCGGGCCGGCCGCGGCCGCGCGCAGACGGGCGGGCAGCACCAGGCAGGCAGCGCTGCCGGCGACGACCCCTACTCCGGTCGCGATCATGCGCAGGTGGGTGGCCGGTCCGGGCAGCAGCGCGTAGCCGGCGGCGCCCAGGAGTGCGGGGACGGTGAGCGCCAGCGCCAGAGCTCCGTTCGGCACCGGCACGCGGACGAGCACGGCGGCGGCCAGCGTGACCAGCAGCGCGGTCACCACCCCGAGGACGGCGATCAGCGTCGGCTCGGCGCCGCAGGTGGCCAACAGGACGGCGGCCACGGCGAACAACCCGGCGGCGCTGTAGGCGGACAACTGCACCGAGTCGCCGCGCCGCCACGGCGTGCGCACCGAATCGACGGAGGTACCGATGGCCTCCACCAGGTCGTCGTAGCGGGTGTCGGTGGCGGCGGCGCCGGCCACCTCCAGGGTCAGGACCGAACCCGCGCTCACGTGCTGCTGGGCGAGGTCGAGAGCCTGGTCGAGTTCGGCTCCGGTGGCAGCGATCACTCGGAAGCCTTGGGTGGCCGCGTCCGTGGTCAGGCGGCCGAGCGCGTTGACCATTCCGGGCAGGAGTTCGGCCACCGGGACGCCGGCGGGCAGCGCCAGGTCGACGCGCTGGTTCGCGTGCAGGACACAGATCGGGATCAGCACACCTGACGCCGGTGCGATCGGCCTGGTCGCGGTCATGGGTCCTCTGGGCTGCGGCTGAGTGGGGCGCACCAAGCCTAACCGGTCGGGTTCGGCGGCGAGGCCGGCGGTGTGGGCCTGGGGTGATCGAGCGCCGTCGGCTCGTTGATTGCCCTTATGCTGGGGACTGCCCGCCCCCGCAACGGCATCTTTCTCGGTCTCGGAACGGGCGAGTTACGACGTAACACCCCAATGGAAGAGAACGAACGGAGGAGACATGAGCCAAGAGGTTTCGGCCGCGCAGGGCGCGTTGCTCAAGGGCGCCGACACCGTCGCGACCACTCGCGACGACCTGAAGAACCGCCTGAGCAGTCTCAGGAACGATGTCCAGAGCATCGGGAACAGCTGGACCGGGCTCGGTGCCGCGGCTTTCGGCTCGCTGATGATCGCGTGGGACGCGGAGGCCGGCCAGGTCACCGACGCACTGAACAACCTCGAGGAGGCGCTGCGCGGAACGCAGACGATCTTCGATCGCACCGAGCAGGCGGTCGAGACCGGGCTGAACAAGCTCATCTCGCAGCTCGGCGGATTCGGAAACTGAACGGGAAGGCGGAACACCATGTTGGACAGCGGAGACCTTCGCGTCAACCACGGCATGCTCGACAGCACGGCGAGCAACCTCTCGACGCGGGCCCAGGAGATTCAGGCCGTGCTCGACCAGATGGACAGCGACCTGCGCCAGCTGCAGGCGAACTGGGACGGCGAAGCCAAGCAGGCCTATGAGGCCGCCAAGGCCCAGTGGACAGCCGGCATGGACGGGCTTCGTGCCCTCTTGACCCGGATCTCCAGTTCGGTCGGCGAGGCGAACCTCGACTACAGCACCAGCGACAAGCGGGGCGCCTCGGGCTTCCAGGCCTGAGCGGATTCGCCAGCCGCGCCTGGACGTTTGCGCGGCCCTGATCAGCCGGGACGGCAGCTGCCGTCCCGGCTGAACGCTGCTTGGGCGCTGCTTTCGGATCAGGTCCCGATGGTGATGGTCAGGCTCCGGTCACCCATCAGGACCACCGTGCCGGACTCGACGTGCACCCGCCGGCCGCGCTCCAACTCGACCGTGTGGCCGTCCGGCGTGCGGTAGGACGTCCCGTTGGCTGAGAAGGCATCCTCCAGCCAGGGACCGCCGACGCCGGTACCGAGCCGTACGTGGGTGCGGGACAGTGAGCGTCCCGGATCGGGCACGGCCACCGCGTACTCGCCCTGGCCGGCGCTGGGCTCGCGTCCGAGCACGGTCACGCCGCGCACCTCCACCCGCAGACCCGAGTCCAGCACGGCCCACACCGCCGCGGTCGCGACCGGCGCGGACGACGGTGGCGCGGCCGGGGGGGCCGGCGGCGCGAAGGCTGCCGGTGCTCCGGCCGGCGGTCCGGAGCCCGCAGGGACACCCGGCGGGTCGACGGCGGTGGAAACCGCAGTGGCCGGGGGGGCGAAGGTCGGTGGCTCGGCCGTCGTCGGCACGGCGGCGTATCGCGGCGCGGCGGAGGCAGTGTGCTGCTCCCATCCCGGCAGCACCGCTCTGGTCGGAGCCGGAGGGAGAGCGGGGGAGGTCGCCGTCGGCGGGGCCGGAGTCGGTTCGGTGGGATCGGACGCTGCCGTCCGCCACCCCTGCGACGCCGTGGTCTTGCGACCGTAGGGGTCGGTGGCCATGGCGACCGGGCGCATGGCGGGCCGCAGGTCAGCCACCGCGGTGCCTGCGATTCGATCCACCCAATCGCGGCCCTCGCGCGACGTCGCGGCGGTCAGGAGGGGGCCGACTCCGGTCAGGTGAAGCAGTCCGACCAGGAGCGAGCGGACGCCCTGTCGACGCAGGCCGGGGGCCGCGGCCGAGTCGGCCTGGTGGGCCGCCGTTCGGGTCGCGAAGGCCCCTGGGGTGCGTCCGGTCGCCGCCCGGGCGATGCTCAGGACCAGCCCGGCCTCGATCACCACCACGGCCCCGAGCACGGCAGAGCGCGACAGAATCCAGGCGAGGCCACCCGCGGCGAGCGCCACCGCGAGGTCCAGCAGGTAGGCCAGTGTCCTGGCGCCGGCTGTCGCCGGACGGGCGGGAACGAGCGGGCCGGTCACTGCGCCATCTCCTTGATCAGGTCGAACAGCCCCGACGCGAGCAAGCTGCCCGGAATCAGCAGCAGCAACGCCAGTGCCTGGGTGAGGTCGGCCGCCCGTCCGAGCAGCGCCGACGGCGGTTGCTTCGTCGCGCCCACCGCGCCGAACGCGAGCACACAGCCGACGCCCGCGAGGGCGGCCGCCACGAGTTCCGGTGCGACCAGGCCACGCCAGGCCAGAATCCCGGCGACCGTCGCGACCAGGACGGACGCGGCTGCTCTCGGCACCGTCCGGACGATCCGGGAGCGGTGCCCGCGCGGCATCAACGACAGCCCTCCCGCGGCGGCCGCGAGCGTCGCCAGTGCGGCCTGTCCGGTCATGGTCGTGGGGTCGGCCAGCCAGGCGACGATCGGGCCCGTGGTGACGACGACCAGCGCACCGCCCAGGGTGCAGGTGTCCGTGACCGCCGAGGCGTAGTCGACGGTGTGCGCCACTCGCCGGCGCGTGATCCGGGACGGCGGCGCGACGTCCGGCGCCCGCACGGTCGCGGCAGCGGTCGCCAGCAGCGGCAGGTCGAGCAGTTGGGTCTCCGGTATCGGCAATGCGTAGCGGGGAGCGAGCCGCACCGCCAGCACCCCGGCGACGGCAAGCAGGGGAGCGAGGGTGCCGACCCCCGCCCGGAGCAGCATGCCGACGCCGACGACAAGCGCCAGCGACCCCCACAGGGCAGCTGCGGCTGCCGCGCAGGGGTGGCGCGACCAGAGCCACGCCGCGATGCTCGCCAGCCCCGCGGCCACCAAGGCTGCCGCGACCGCCAAGGAAGCCGCGGCCGGGCCGGTGGGGTCGATGGCAGCGACGGCCGGCAGCCCGAACAACGCCGGCGCGAGCACGGCCCCGGCGGGGCCGGCCAGTAACCGGGAATCGAGGGCGAGGGTGAGCGCGAGCGCCGCGGTGATCACCCCGGCCACCACCCGCACCGCCAGCGACGTGGGGGCGCCGGCGAAAGGGGCCACGAGCAGCGCCCCGAGAGCAACGCTGAGCAGCGCCGCGGCGCTGACCGCAAAGATCCTGCCCCACGCTTCGTCGGTGTCGCGGACGGCCTGCGTCCGGGCGGCCTCGGTGGCCTCGGCTCCGGTCACGGCCAGCAGGACGCCTGACGGCAGGTCGCCACCGATCACCGAGCCGAGTTCGGCCCGCCGTCCGTCAGGCAGAGCGACCCGGAGGTCGGCGTCGGAGGTGTCGATGTGCAGCATGGCCAGCAGGCCGGCGATGGTGGTGCCGGGCGGGACGGCCACGTCGGTGCGGTCCGTGCCCCGAGCGATGGTCGCGGTGGCTCGCATCGTCGACACGTCCACCCCCTACCTGCCCCGGCCGGCGCGCCGGGGGCTGAGAACCGCTGAACGTTATTATGAACGACGCCAACCCCATCCACGCGAGGAGCCCCTCACCGATGACCACAGCGCCGTCGGCCACGGTCGACCCGGAGGTGCCGGAACTCCCCACCGGACTGATCACGCTGCAGACGCCGCCGGAGGCGGCGGAGCCGCAGGGGCCGGGAAACATTCTGGCCACCGTGATCCCCATGATGGGCTCGATGGGCGTGATGGTGTTCATGGCGTTCTCCGACCCCACCAACACCCGGATGCTGCTGATGGGTGGGGGCATGGTGGTCGCGATGCTGGGCATGGTCGGCTTCAACATCTACCGTCAGATCGGCGGCCACCGCCGCGCGGTCGACACCACCCGCCGCGAATACCTCGCGTACCTCACCGAGATGCGCGACACCGTCCGCACCGCTGCCCGGCGGCAGCGCCGTTACACCAACTGGTACCTGCCCGACCCGCGTTCGCTGGTGTTGATCGCCGAAGAAGCTTCCCGGATCTGGGAGCGGGACCTGGGCGCGCCGGACGCGCTGAACGTGCGCCTCGGGTCGTCCACCCAGAGCCTCTCGATGGACCTCAAGGCTCCCGAACCGCCGCCCTTGGCGAACCTCGACGCGGTCTGCCACTCCGCGCTCAGCCGGTTCCTGGCCACGCACGCATCGGTGGACGACATGCCGCTGGGGATCTCGGTGGGGGAGTTCTCCTGTCTCGAAGTGGCCGGACGACCCGAGGCGACCCGCGCAGCCGTCCGCGCCATGATCGCGCACCTGGCGACCTTCACCCCGCCGACCGCGCTGCGGGTTGCCGTGCTGTGCAGCGACGCGGCCAGGGCCGAATGGGAGTGGCTCAAATGGCTGCCGCACGCCCGCTCGGCGGAGGAGTCGGACGCCCTGGGGCCGGCCCGGATGGTGGTCACCGACTACGCCGACCTGGCTGACCTGCTGGGTGAACAGGTGACCACCCGAATCGGTTTCGAACCCCGCAACGAGGCGACCGCCTGGCCGCACGTCCTGCTCGTGGTGGACGACACGACGCTGCCGTCGACCACCCGGCTCGGCTCGCGGGACGGCACCGCCGGGGTCACCGTGGTCACCCTGCCCGGTTCGTGGGGCGCGCTGACGTCGCTGTCCACGCTGCGGTTGATCCTGCATCCGGCGGATGAGGTCGGCGGACGCGGGGTGATGGAGGTCGTCATGCTCGACCGTGAGCCGATCCTCGCCGTGCCGGACGCGATGGCGCTCGAGCAGGCCGAGGCTGTCGCCCGGCGGCTGACCAGGTGGAGCGACGAGGAGCGTCCCGACAGCGAGACACCCGCCGGCCGCGCCGACCCCAAGCGCAGTGTCGACTTGCTCGACCTGCTGAGCCTCGGCGACGTCCGCGACTTCGACCCGCAGCGGCAGTGGGTGCGCCGTGAGGGACGGGATCGGTTGCGCGTCCCGTTCGGCGTGACACCCGAGGGCGTTCCGGTGGTCCTGGACATCAAGGAGTCGGCGCAGTTCGGCATGGGCCCGCACGGCCTGCTGATCGGCGCGACCGGTTCGGGCAAGTCGGAGGTGCTGCGCACCTTGACCTTGGCGCTGGCGCTGACCCACTCTCCTGAGCAGCTGAACTTCGTGCTGGTCGACTTCAAGGGCGGCGCGACGTTCGCCGGCATGGCCGACCTGCCGCACGTCTCGGCGATGATCTCCAACCTGGAGTCGGAACTGTCGCTGGTCGACCGGATGCAGGACGCGCTGCGTGGAGAGATGGTGCGTCGCCAGGAGTTGCTGCGGCAGGCCGGCAACTACGCCAACGTCACCGATTACGAGGCCGATCGGCTCGCCGGCAAACACGGCCACCCGCCGCTGCCGGCGCTGTTGATCATCCTGGACGAGTTCTCCGAGCTACTGAGCGCCAAGCCGGAGTTCATCGACCTCTTCGTCGCGATCGGACGGCTCGGCCGGTCGATGTCGATCCACCTGCTGCTGGCCTCGCAGCGGCTGGAGGAGGGCCGGTTGCGGGGGCTCGACTCCCACCTCTCCTACCGGATCGGCCTGCGCACGTTCTCCGCGCAGGAGTCGCGGACGGTGCTGGGAGTGACCGACGCCTACGAATTGCCCTCGATCCCGGGCGTGGGCTTCCTGAAGGCCTCCACCGAGTCGATGACCAGGTTCCGGGCCTCCTACGTCGCGGCGCCGCCGCCGGCGCGGCGAGCCAACTCCGCCCTCGCCCGGCAGGCCGGCGCGCCGTCCGCACCGCTGCGGGTGCTGCCGTTCACCGCGTCCCCCCAGTTGGACCTGGGTGCCGTCGAGCTGCCGGCCGCGCAGCTGCCCTCTGCCCTGCTTGCCCGCCCGGGTGACGAGGCGTGGGCGGACCACTCGGAGTTGGACATCGCCGTGGCCAGGATGAGGGGCCGCGGGGTGCCGGCCCACCAGGTGTGGCTGCCGCCCCTGGACGTCCCCGACACCCTGGACGGCCTGCTGCCCGATCTGGCGGTCGACCCGCGGCTGGGGCTGGTCTCGGCCGCCTGGCGGGCGGGCGGTCTCCTGCGGGTCCCGCTGGGGACGGTCGACGTCCCGCTCGAACAGAGACGGGAGACCTTGACCTTCGACCTGTCGGGGGCGGGCGGCCACTTCGCCGTGGTCGGAGGTCCGTTGTCGGGGAAGTCCACAGTGCTGCGCTCGATGGTGATGGCGTTGTCGCTGACGCACACACCGCGCGAGGTGCAGTTCTATCTGCTCGACTTCGGCGGCGGCACGTTCGCCCCGTTCGAGGGCGCGGCGCACGTCGCGTCGCTGGCTTCCCGTGACCGGATCGAGGTGGTGAACCGCACCATCGCGGAGGTCGAGGGGATCGTCGCCGATCGTGAGCGGTTCTTCCGGGACCGGAGAATCGATTCGATCAGCACCTACCGTCAAGGGCGTGCCGAGGGCCGGTTCGACGACGGCTACGGCGACGTGTTCCTGGTGGTGGACGGCTGGGCGACCCTGCGGGCCGACTTCGACGACCTCGAACAGCGGGTGATGGTGCTGGCCGGGCGTGCCCTGACGTTCGGGGTGCACCTGCTGGTATCGGCCGGACGCTGGATGGAGCTGCGACAGCAGGTGAAGGACGTGATCGGCTCGCGGCTCGAACTGCGGCTGGGCGACCCGTCCGACTCGGAGGTGAACCGGAAGCTGGCCCAACTCGTGCCGGAGAAGCGCCCCGGGCGTGGCCTGGAGGTCGGCGGCCACCAGGTGCTGGCCGCGCTGCCACGGGCGGACGGCGACCCCGACCCGGCCACACTGGCCGCAGGGGTGTCGGACGCGCTGCAGCGGATCGGCTCGGCGTGGCCGGGGGAGCCGGGGCCGAAGCTGAGGCTGCTGCCGACCCGGGTGGACCTGCCTTCGCTACGGCGGCTGGCGCCGGAGTCGCGCTCCCTGCTGCTGGGCGTCGAGGAGTCCCGGCTCGGTCCGTTGGAGTTCGATCCGACGTCGGAGAGCCACCTGTACCTGTTCGGTGACGCGAAGACCGGCAAGACCACGTTCCTGCGCTCGGTGGCGGCCGAGGTGATGCGGACGCACACTCCCGAGCAGGCCCGGTTCATGGTGGTGGACTTCCGCCGTGCCCTGCTCGGCGAACTGCCCGCCGAATACACCGTCGGCTACCTCACCACGAGGGAGCAGGCCACCGAGGAACTCGCCACCCTCGCCGCGTATTTGCGGATGCGCCTGCCCAGCAACACCGTCACCCCCGAACAGCTGCGCAACCGGTCGTGGTGGAGCGGCGCCGAGATCTGGGTGCTCGTGGACGACTACGACCTGGTCGCCACCGGGTCGGGTAATCCGCTGGCGGTGCTGCAGCCGTTGATGGCGCAGGCGCAGGACGTCGGCCTGCACATCGTGGTGGTCCGCCGGATGGGCGGAGCGTCACGGGCGATGTACGAACCCGTCCTGCAGACGATGACCGAGCTGGGGACGACCGGCATGCTGTTGTCGGGCAACCCGGAGGAGGGCCCGGTGATCGGCCGGGTGCGTCCCGTTCGCTCAGGTCCCGGACGCGCCCAGGTGGTCTCCCGCGACGCGGGCCGGATCACAGCCCAGCTGGCCTGGACGCCGCCCAGACTCGGCTGAGCGGCCGGCGCTTCAGGGTTCGGCGCCCAGGGTCGAGCCCTCGACAGCGCCCGGCTTCAAAAACGGCCGGTCTTCGGTCGGGGGCTGGCCGTGATCACAGCTGGCTGGCCCTCGAAGTGGCGCCAGGACCAGCGGGGACCGAGGCGTGTCGCCTCACCCGCACGTGCTGCGGTGTACCCGGCACGCGCGCTTGCTGCGTTGTCCTTCTCGCCGATACCTCCGGTATCGGCTTCGTCGTCCGCCTTGCGATCGCACGCGCCGGACACATCCTCGGCTGACGCACGCCGGTGCGCGACACCCTAGGTGCGGACCCTCCGGGTGCGGACGAACAACCAGGACAGGGCGCCGATCGCCACCAACACCGCGAGACCCCCGACGGCCAGCAGCGGCAGGGGCGCGGCACTCTCGGAGGTGGTCGCGGCTGGCGGGGAGGCGCTCACGCCTGGTTCCGCGGACACCGGGGAGCTCGCGGGGACGGCGAAACGGGGCGAGGTGTTCAGCTCGCAGCGCGGGCTGTCGGCGCAGATCAACTCGTCGTCGCCGCGGTAGACGTAGCTGTTGTCGCCGATGAGGAGCGCGGTGTCGGTCAGCCCGTCGCGGTAGTCGGCGTAGTGCTCACCGGTGGGGTCTTCGTCAGGCGACTTGTCGAGCAACGGGTTCTCGGTCGATTGGCCCGAAGGATCGGTGGCGATGAGTTGTTCGGCGTCCAGGACCCCCCAGCCGGTGCGGGGGTCCCAGCCGTCGGGAGGAGTGTCGGCGGTGGCGATCAGGGATCGGATCAACTGGTTGCCGTTGGCCTGCGGCCAGGCCTGCATAGCGAGCGCCATCGCCCCCACCACCTGCGGCCCGGCCAGCGAGGTGCCGTACCACTTCACCACCTGGCTGGTCCGACCAGACTCGTCCCAGTTTCGGATCGCGATGTCCGTGCCGGGCGCCATCACGGTGAGTCCCGTCCCGTAGTTGGAGAACGACGCGAGCTCACGGTTGCGATCGACGGCTCCCACCGCCACGGTGGTGTTCAGCCCGGCGGTGAGGAGTTGCGTGTTGTGCTCGTTGCCTGCGCCGATCAGCACGGGCACACCCTGCAGCGCGGCCCGGGCGAACGCGTAGCCGAGCGAGTAGCCCACCGGCCCGCCCACCTGGATGCTGATCAGGTCGGCCCCGTCGTCGAGGGCCTTGTTCACCAGCCAGGCCATGTCGTCGTAGTCGTGGCGCTGGCACGCCTTGGGGTGGCTTTCGACCGTGCCCAGAGGCATCACGTAGACGGTGTACTCGGCCTTCGGCGCCCAGCCGTAGTCGGGGCTGGCCAGCAACGAGAGCACGTTGGTGCCGTGCGCGCGATGGGACACCGAGTGCTTGGCCTTGCAGTAGTCGCGGACGGTGATCTCCGCACCGCCCAGTTCGGGAACGCCGGTCATGGGCGGACCGTCGAGAACTGCGATCCGCACGCCGCGTCCGTCCAGCCCTTTCGCCTTCAGGGCCGCCAGTCCGGACGACTCCAGGTACCACTGAGTGGTGATCGCTCCGGAATCGGCCTGGGCTGCGGGCGTGCCGCTCACCGCCGTGACCAGGGCGAGGCCGGCCGCCATGACCGACGCCATGACAGCCCGCAGGCGTCGGTTCACCAACGATCCCCGGCGTCGGAATCAGCGAGCGGAGCGAGCTGTGCGGAATCGCCGGCACCACCGGCAGCACCGAGGTCGACCGCGGCGGCCTCGTCGTCCAGCCGCTGGACGTCATAGCCGATCAGCGTCGAACCCTGCTTTCGCTTGGCCTTGTCCCCGCGTCCGTTGCCTGCGCCGGCCGTCGCTTCCTTCCCCACGCCGCCGCGCCCCGATCGTCCGGCGGTGTCGCGCCCGGCGCCACTCATCCCGCGTGCCGCGCGGTCGCCGGAGTCCACAGCGCCGCGGCCGCCGGCGCTCCCGCTGCGGCCCCCGCCTGTGCCACGCCCGCCTTGGGCCAATCCCGCCTCTTCCCCTGCCGCAGTCGTGCCGCGTCCCCATCGGGCTGCGCCGGTGGCGGCCGCTGCTTCCGATCGGGCAGCGCTCGCGGGGCTGGACAGCAGGCCGCCACCGGGAACGCGGCCGGCGGCGCCGCCCAGTCCTACGGAGTAGGAACCCAGAGCGGACGCGCTGCCGGCCCCGGCAGCCGTCTGGAGCGCGAGGGCCGAGGAACCGGCGAGGCCCGAGGCCAGCGCACGGGCAGCCAGCGCCGCGGCGCCGATCCCGATCACCCCGCCGACCAGGGCGCCGGACTCGGCGCCCAGTGAGATGCCGGGAACCGTGTAGGTGTCCTGCCATCGCGAGTCGTCGGCGTCCAGCACCGACGGCGGCACGTAGCCGTTCACCGGACCTGTGGAACCGATCGGGGTGGTGACCAAAGGTGGGGTGACCGGCGAGGGTGTGGGGATCGTCGGTTCGCCCGGCGTGAGCACGGGAGAGGTGTAGCTGGGGCTCTGGATCACTCCGAGGTGGACGCTCGCACCGGGGCGGTTCGACGTGGTGGCGGTGCGGCTGCCCGACCCGCTGGGCCGTCCAGGCACGATCGGAGCGTCGGGGGTGTTGTCGACCGGCTCGTGCAGGCGGCTCGCCTGGTCCTCCACGGCGTCGTTCATCGTGTCCAGGATCTTCTTGGCAGCGGCCTCCCTGGCCACGTCACGCTCTGCGCGCAGCTGGGCGACGTAGGCGCTGCCGGAGATCTCCGTGCCGTTGACCAGGTAAGGCCCGTTGGCCGGAAGGACCTTGCTCTCGAAGGGGCTGAGGAGCGCGGGCGCGAGCGAGGAGTGTTGCTGCTTGGCCTTTTCCATCGCGGCCCTGGCCAGGTCGTGGCGATCGACCATCGCTTTCAGGTCGGCCTCCTTGGCGGTCAGCTCGGTCTGGTACTCGGCCAGCCAGGTCAGCGCCGCCGTGGCGGTCTTTCCGGTCATCCCCGGGTCACTGGTGAACTCCGTGGCGAGCCGGCGGCACTCGGCGATCCGGTCGACGATCTCGGTGTAGGTGTCGGAGTCGCCGGAATCGTCGTAGGAACGATGGGCGACTTCAGTGAGTCTGGTGTAGTAGGTGCCCATGGTCCGCCCCTAGACCGCTTGCTGGGGGGTGACCGGGGCGACGGCGACCTCCCGTTGCTGCTGCTCCAGTTGCGCTTGGGAGAGCGCTTGCTGAGCGGCGGCGTCACCATCGGCGGCGTCGAAGGCCTTGATCGCCTCCCGCACGCCGGTCACGTAGCTGCCCAGCCGCTCCTGCATGGTCTTGAGGTCGTCGCGCAGCTGCCACAACCCTTCGGAGTACTGCCTGCGGAAGACGTCCGGACCCACCTCTGTGCCCCACTTCGAGCTGTCCTGCGCGACGGCGAGGGTCTCCAGCCTGCTTGCCGATTCGCTGGCCATGGTCGCGGCCGGCGCCAGCGCGTTCGTCGCGGCCGTGGCGGCCTGCTTGTCGACGGTAACTCCACCCATGCGTGCTTTCCTCGCAATATCTGTGACTCCCGGGGAGCCCTAGCGTACGCCACGCCCCAGACAGCGGGCCGGCGTCCGCCGCCGCATCGACCAGCGGTTGGACCGCACCGAGCCTCAATCGAGGCGTCGGCCGAGCACCACGCAATCGGAGCGTTCGTAACCGAGGTGAGACGTAGAACTCGAGCACCGCTTCGTTGCCGGTCCGAACCATGAACTGGATCTTCGGGACCGCTCGAGCCACCAGCCAGGTCTCCGCGGCCGTCATCAACGCCCTACCGAGACCCCGGCCCCGGGCCGCGTCGGCCACCGCGAGGTAGTAGACCCAGCCCCGGTGCCCGTCGTGGCCCACCATCGCTGTGCCGACCAGGACGCCGTCGATCCGCACCCCCAGCACAGCGGACGCCGGGCCCGCGACCGCCCGCCGGAAGTCGGCGCCGGCATCGTTCCAGGGCCGGGTCAGGCCGGCGCGCCGCCAGAGCTCGACCGCGTCAGGTTCAGCTGCGGGGCCCGAGTTCGCTCCATGCTCACACCTTCCGGATCCGCACCCAACTGACCTGATGGTCGGAGCCCTTGCGCAGGATCGCCGTGGCGCGGGCCCGCGTGGGCCGGATGTTCAGCTCCAGGTTGGGGCCGTTGATGCTGTCCCAGATCTCGCCTGCGGTCGCGGCTGCCTCGGCACGGTCCAGCTTGCTGAACCGCACGAAGTACGACTCCGGGTCGCGGAACGCGGTCTCCCACAGGCGCAGGAACCGCGTGATGTACCAGGACCGGATGTCGGCGCCGCTGGCGTCCACGTACACCGAGAAGTCGAAGAAGTCGCTGACCGCGAGCCCGGTGGTGCCGTCGGCTCGGCGGCGGGCGGGCTGCAGCACGTTGAGGCCCTCGACGATCAGGATGTCGGGGCGGGAGACCGTGATCACCTCGCCGGGGACGATGTCGTAGACCAGGTGGGAGTAGACCGGGGCCGTGCACCTGCGGCGCGCCGGACTTGACGTCCATCACGAACTGCACCAGGCGGTGCCGGTCGTAGGACTCCGGGTAGCCCTTGCGGTCGAGCAGGCCGAGCTCTGCCAGCCTGGCGTTGGGGTAGAGGAAGCCGTCGGTGGTGACCAGGTCGACGCGCGGACGGGACGGCAGCCGCGACAGCAGTTCGGTCAGCAGGCGGGACGTGGTGGACTTGCCGACCGCCACCGACCCCGCTACACCGATCACGAACGGGCGTGCGCCGCCCGACAGCCCCAGGAACCGGTGACTGGCGGCGAAGAGGTCGCCGGTGCGCTCCACGTAGAGGCTGAGCAGGTCCGTCAGCGGCAGGTAGACCTCGCGCACCTCGGCGGCGTCCGTCGGGTCGTCGATGCCTCGCAGCCGGTCGAGCGTCTCGTCGTCGAGGTTGTCGGGCCGGGCGGCGGCCAGCGCTGCCCAGTGCTGGCGGTCGAGGGTCAGGTAGGGGCCGTAAGGGTTGTCCTCCGGCGCGCCGACCTCGTCGAGGCTGACTGGTTTCGGCGTCACTACCACGTACGACTCCTGACGGCTCCGCGCATCATGGACTCGGCCAGTATGGGCGAACCCGCCAGTACAGTGACCGCCATGTGCGGAATTATCGGGTACGCGGGGCCTCGTGTCGCGCGAGAGGTCGTCGTCGCGGGACTGCGCCGGATGGAATATCGGGGCTACGACTCGGCGGGAGTGGCGGTCGTCGCCGACGGACGCATCGACTACCGCAAGAAGGCCGGCAAGATCACGAACCTCGACGCCGAGCTGGCGGCCAGGCCCGATGCCGGACTCCGGGCTGGGGATCGGCCACACCCGGTGGGCCACCCACGGCGGACCGACCGACAGCAACGCCCACCCGCACCTGTCCGCCGGCGGCCGGGTGGCCCTGATCCACAACGGGATCATCGAGAACTTCGCCGTGCTCCGCGCCGAACTGGAGGCGGAGGGCGTCGGTGTTCGCGTCCCAGACCGACACCGAGGCCGCCGCGCAGCTGTTGGGCCGCGAGGTCGAGGCCGGCGCCGACCTGGCCGACGCTATGCGTGCGGTCTGCCGCCGCCTTGAGGGTGCGTTCACCCTGGTCGCGGTCGACGCGCGACGAGCCGCACCGGCTGGTCGCTGCCCGGCGCAACTCTCCGTTGGTGGTCGGCGTCGGCGAGGGCGAGAACTTCGTCGCGTCCGACGTCGCAGCCTTCATCGAGTTCACCCGGTTCGCGATCGAACTGGGCCAGGACCAGGTGGTCGACGTCACCGCCGATTCGATCACCGTCACCGACTTCGCCGGCAACCCGGCCGAGACCCATCCGTTCGAGGTCACCTGGGACCTCTCCGCCGCGGAGAAGTCCGGCTACGACTGGTTCATGCGCAAGGAGATCTACGAGCAGCCGCGCGCCGTGGCCGACACGCTGCTGGGCCGCTTCAACCCGGACGGTTCGCTGAAGCTCGACGAGCTGCACATCCCCGAGAGCGAACTGCGGCTGATCGACAAGATCATCATCGTGGCGTGTGGCACCGCGTACTACGCCGGACTGGTCGCCAAGTACGCGATCGAGCACTGGACGCGGATCGCCTGCGAGGTCGAGATCGCCAGCGAGTTCCGCTACCGCGACCCGATCATCACCCGGTCGACGCTCGTGGTCACGTTCAGCCAGTCCGGGCGAGACCGCGGACACCCTGATGGCCATCCGGCACGCCCGCGAGCAGCACGCCAAGGTGATCGCGATCTGCAACACCAACGGCGCGACGATCCCGCGCGAGTCGGACGCGGTCATCTACACCCACGCCGGCCCCGAGATCGGGGTCGCCTCCACGAAGGGCTTCCTCACCCAGGTGGCGGCCTGCTACCTGCTCGGGCTGTACCTGGCCCAGGTCCGCGGCACGATGTACGACGACGAGATCCACGCGGTGATGAGCGAACTGGCCGCCACCCCGCCTCTGATCCAGAAGGTGCTCGACGAACTCGATCCGATCAAGGAGCTTGCCCACCGCTTCGTCGAGCACACGTTCGGTGCTGTTCCTCGGCCGGCACGTCGGCTACCCGGTGGCTCTGGAGGGCGCGCTGAAGCTGAAGGAGATCGCCTACCTGCACGCCGAGGGTTTCCCGGCCGGCGAACTGAAGCACGGTCCGATCGCACTGGTCGAGGAGGGCATCCCGATCTTCGTGGTGGTGCCGCCGCAGGGCCGCGACCAGCTGCACGACAAGGTGGTCTCCAACATCCAGGAGGTGCGGGCCCGCGGCGCACTGACCATCGTCCTGGCCGAGGAGGGCGACACCGAGGTCGAGCCCTACGCCGACGTGCTGTTCCGGCTGCCCAAGGTGTCGACCTTGCTGCAGCCGCTGGTGGCGACCGTCCCGCTGCAGATGTTCGCCTGCGAACTGGCCACCCTGCAGGGCTACGACGTCGATCAGCCCCGCAACCTCGCCAAGAGCGTCACGGTCGAGTAGCGGCCATGATCGTCGGCATCGGGATCGACGTGACTCAGGTCTCCCGCTTCACCGCGTCGGCTTCGCGTCCGGGTCTGCTGGAGCGGGTCTTCACCCCTGCCGAGCGGGACGCGTCGATGCAGCGGATGGCGGGACGGTTCGCTGCCAAGGAGGCTTTCGCCAAGGCGCTGGGAGCCCCGACCGGGCTCGTCTGGACCGACGTCGAGGTGCGCAAGGACGACAGCGGGCAAGCCCTACTTCGAGTGCTCCGGGACCGTCGCGGCACTCGTGGCCGAGCGGGGCATCGCCACCATCCATCTCTCGATCACCCACGACGCCGGCATCGCCGCAGCCGTGGTGGTCTGCGAGGCCTGATGCGGGCCGGCTACACGGTCGCTCAGATCCGGGACGCTGAGGCCCGCGCCATGGCCGTCCTCGGACCCGACGCGCTCATGCAGCGCGCCGCCGCCGGCCTGGCCGCCGCGATCCTGCGCCGCCTTCCGAGCGCCGAACCCCTCCGTTTCGGTCGAACCCCTGTACTCGAGCGCAGGGGTTCGACCGAAACGGAGGGGTTCGGCGACTTCGGGGGTGGCCGCGGGGCCTACGGAGCGCGCGTGCTGCTCGTGGTGGGCTCGGGCAACAACGGCGGAGACGCTCTGTTCGCCGGGGCGAGGCTCGCGCGAAGGGGCGTCCGGGTCACTGCGTGGCGCGCCGGGTCGGGCGTCCACGAAGCGGGCTGGCAGGCGTTCCTGGCCGCCGGAGGACGTGAGGTGGACGCCGCCGCCGCGGGCGCGGAACTGTCCCGGCAGCGCTGCGTCGTCGACGGCGTGGCCGGCATCGGATCCCGTCCCGGGCTGGCGCCGGCTCTGGCCGGGTTCGTGGCGGCCTGCCGCGAGCATGACGTCCCGGTCGTGGCCGTCGACCTGCCGTCCGGCCTGGCCCCGGAGCCGCCGTTTCCCGAATCGCCGCACGTCATCGCCGCGCTGACCGTCACGTTCGGTGGCTACAAGCTGTGCCAGCTGATGGAACCGGCACGCTCGGAGTGCGGCGAGATCGAACTCGTCGACATCGGGCTCGACCTGCCCGAACCGGCGGTCTCGCAGTGGGAGCCCTCCGACGTGGCCGCGTCCTGGCCGGTGCCGGACGCGCGGAGCGACAAGTACTCCCGTGGCGTGGTGGGGTTGGACACCGGCTCGCTCGACTATCCGGGTGCGGCGGTCCTGACCGCTGCGGGGGCGGTGGCCGCCGGTGCGGGGATGGTGCGCTACCTGGGGCCCGCGCCGGTGGCGAACCGGGTCATCGACCGATTTCCCAACGTGGTCGCCGCGCCGGGACGGGTACAGGCACTGGTGGTCGGTTCAGGGTGGGGCGACCGGGTCGATGCCGGTGCGATCCAACGCGCGGTCGACTCCGGCCTCCCGCTGGTCGTGGACGCCGACGGCCTGCGCCACCTGCCCGGCCCGGGGGCACGCCGGCGTCCTGTTGACGCCGCATAGCGGCGAGTTGGCCCGACTCCTCGGCTGCCCACGCGATGAGGTCGAGGCCGATCCGCTGTCGGCGGTGCGCGCAGCGGTCTCCCGGACCGGGTGCACCGTGCTGCTTGAAGGGGGCGACCCAGTACGTCGCCACCGTAGGCAGCGACCGGGTCTGGCTCGCCGTCCCGGGCGCCGGGTGGACGGCGCAGGCCGGCTCCGGCGACGTGCTGGCCGGCATCTGCGGGACGCTGCTCGCCGCGGGCCTCGGCCCGGTCGAGGCTGCGCTGGCAGGGGCCAGCATCCAAGCCATCGCGGCCCGAGAAACGCCGGGCCCGGTGGCGCCGCAGGACCTCCGGCTGCCGATCGCGGACCTCCTGGCTTTCGGGAGGCGTCGCTGAGACGGTGCCAGGCCGTCAGTGGATGCCGCCCGCAGGTGGGACCACATCGAGCGTTCGAGCGCTGGGCCTCCTCACGCGGCGACGGAGGACGCTTCCTTCGCCGCACATTAGCGCCGCTGCATCCTTGGAGTTACCCTGCTGGCTGGCGACCGCGCGACGGTCTCCGCGTCGGGGCATTCGCAGGTGAACGCTTCGATGCTGGCAACGTCCCACGATGGAGTCCCATGACGACCGAAGCAGCGACCCGTAAGGGTCCGGCTCGGGTGGCTGTCCAGCGGTTCGGAACGAACCTGTCGAACCTGGTCATGCCCAACATCGGCGCGTTCATCGCATGGGGTCTGATCACCGCGCTCTTCATGCGATCGGGCTGGATCAACGTGCTGGCCCCGCAACCCGACGATGGCTGGGTGGCCCGGTTGGGTGGCTGGGGAGCGTTCCAGGGCGAGGGCATCGTGGGCCCGTCGATCACGTACCTGCTTCCGCTCCTGATCGGCAACACCGGCGGCAGGGTGGTGTACGGCGCTCGTGGCGGCGTGGTGGGTGCGATCGCCACGATGGGGGTGATCGCCGGCACCAGCGTCCCGATGTTCCTGGGCGCCATGGTCATGGGGCCGCTGGGCGGCGTGACGATGAAGAAGCTGGACGCCGCCTGGCAGTCGCGGATCCGGCCCGGCTTCGAGATGCTGGTGAACAACTTCTCCGCCGGGATCTGGGGAGGCACGCTGGCGGTCTTCGGGTTCTTCGTGATGGGTCCGATCGTGAGCGCGTTCTCGAACGTGGCGGGGACGGCCGTGGGGTGGTTGGTGGCGTCCGGGCTGTTGCCGCTGACGTCGGTCCTGATCGAGCCCGGCAAAGTGCTGTTCCTCAACAACGCGATCAACCACGGCATCCTGACCCCGTTGGCGACGCAGCAGGCCGCAGGCGCGGGCAAGTCGGTGCTGTTCCTGCTGGAGGCGAACCCCGGGCCGGGACTGGGCCTGCTGTTGGCGTTCCTGTGCTTCGGTAAGGGTCCGGCGAGGGCGTCCGCTCCGGCCGCGGCGATCATCCATTTCCTCGGCGGCATCCACGAGATCTACTTCCCGTATGTGCTGATGAAGCCGATCCTGATCCTGGCGATGATTGCGGGCGGCATGACCGGTGTCTTCGTCAATGTGTCCTTCGGCGTGGGACTGCGCGGGCCGGCGGCACCGGGTTCGGTGTTCGCGGTGTACCTCCAGGCTTCTCTGGACAGCTATGTCGGCGTGACCCTGGCCATCATTTCGTCGGCGGCGGTCACCATGCTGGTCGCGTCACTGATGCTGGGTTTCGGTCGTGGCACGACCACCGGCGCGGACGACCTGGCGGCCGCGACCACCCGCATGGAGGACCTCAAGGGAAGGACCTCGGCGGTCGCCGGTCAGCTGAGGAGCGCGACATCGGGCCCGATTCGCACCATTGTGTTCGCGTGCGACGCGGGCATGGGTTCCTCGGCCATGGGGGCTTCGATGCTCCGCGCGAAGATCGCAGACGCCGGTGTTCTTGGGGTGAGCGTCGCCAACTCGGCCATCGGCGACCTCGACCACACGGCGGACCTGGTGATCACCCAATCGCAGCTCACCGATCGCGCCCGGCGCCAGGCGCCGCACGCGATTCACGTCTGCGTGGACGACTTCATCGACTCCCCGGCGTATGCCGATGTTCTTGCGATGCTCCGCCCGGGCGGGGGTTCGCCCTCGGCCGGCGACGTCCTGGCACCGGGGATGGTGCGTATTCATCCGGGCTCGGTCACCCGCGACGAGGCGCTGCAGGAGGCCACCGACATGCTGGTGGGGGCGGGAGTGGTGACCCCCGCCTACTACGCGGCGATGCAGGACCGGGAGCGGGCCGTGTCCACCTACATCGGGCACGAACTGGCGATCCCGCACGGCACGATCGAAACCCAGGGCACCGTGCTCGGCACGGCCATCACCTTCGTCCGCTACGACGGAGGGGTCGACTGGGACGGCCAGCGCGCGACCTTCGTCGTCGGCATCGCCGGCAAGGGCAGCGAACACCTGGAGGTCTTCGCCCAGATCGCAGCCCTGTTCTCGAATCCCGCAGACGTGGAGAAGCTCAGGACGGCGGCCACTTCAGAGGAGTTGTTCGCCCTGCTCGCGGCCGGGCGCACCGCCTGACCGCGTGGCTCTCGCGAGTGGGCGCGCGGCGGTTGTTCAGCCGTCGATGACCGAGACGAGCTCGTCGAGGAAGGACGGCATGTCCGTGCCGGAGTGGACGAGGCGTTGCACGCTGTCGTGCTCGCTGAACACTTCGACGAGCTGCTCGAACACGGTCTGGAACGCCGCCCGGTCACTTTCGGAGAACGCCACCATGACGACCACCTGCACCCGCGACTCTCCCCAGGGGATCGGCCTTCCGGCCAGGCCGACGGCGATCGCCGTGCGCGTCGCCGTCATGCTCAACGCGTGTGGCACGGCCAGCGAATCGGTGAACGCTGTGGACGACATCCGCTCCCGTTCGATGCTCCGCTCGACGTAGGTGTCGTCGATCACGCCCTCGGCGACGAGCAGCGAGCCGAGGCGCCGGATGATCGCCTCCTCCCCGGCGTCCGCGTCGAGGTCGCCGACGAACGATTCCGGCGCGAAGTATTTCTCCAGCTCGGCGCGGAGGCGAGCCAGTCGCCGCGTCCTGCGGAACCTCATCGCGGCGGCGTGCACCCGTTCGACGTCGGCGGCGGTGAGGAAGAGCGGGATCTCGACGATCCGGTCACTCCTCGCGGGCGGGGCGATGGTGGTGAGGATCAGGTCGGAGTCCATGGCCGACCAGTCGGGGTCGGCCCGCGTCTCGACCCGCACGACCTGGATCGCGTTGCCGAGCGAGCGGTCGACGCTCGAGCGCAGCAGGCTGTCCAGGTCGTGGTAGCCGGGGCAGACGATGGTCGCCGTCGGTGGGGAGTCGTCGGTCCGGTTGCGCTCCAGTCGCGCGCCGACGTGCATGGCGATGTAGGCGATCTCCTCATCCACCAGGGGAGTCCCGAGTCGTTCCCGCAACCTGGTGGCGATGTACAGCGCCACCTCGAAGATCATCGGGTAGGACGCCTTCAGAGTGCGGGTGAGCGGGTTGCGTGACCACGCCGAATCGGGAACCCGCTCCAGGAGGTTCTGCACGTGCAGGATCAACCTCCAGGTGAAGTCCTCGCCCGAGAGGTCGATCAGGAACTCGGCTGCCGCGGCGGCGCACGCTTCCTCGACGGCCTGCCTCACCGCCGGATCGACCCGTTCCCTCGCGACGGCCTGCACCGAGTCGAGGCGGGGTGCCACCACCCGGCTGAGGATGACCGTGGTGAGGAACTGCCGATCGCCGCGGTCGAACTGGATGCCGAAATGGCGCGCGGCCAATTCGTCCATCACCGCACCGATGGCGTTAGCGTCGTCGCGGACGTGGTCGTCGCCGGTCGTCAGCGGCCGGCCGCGCGAAATCCGGTCGGCCGCGATCGCGACGTGCATCAGCACGTCGGCGATCGCGTACTCGTTCACGAAATAGCCCAGGTCGGCGAGGGATTCCACCAGGTCGCTCTTGAACTTCGCGTAGGTCTGCGCGCCGACCGATCCCTCGCCCAGAACTCGCATCAACGCCGGGAAATCGAGCGACTTCAGCTCGGTTTGGTCGTGCACCAATCGGCTGAGCAGCCGCCGGTGCGCCATCTCGGTGCCCTGCAGCCACACCTGGGAGCCCTGACGTTCCAGGGTGAGCCCGCTGCCGTTGGCGAACGCGCGGACGCGGGCGAGGTCCCCCTCGACAGTGGCGGAGCTGACGTAGATCTCGTCCGCGATGTCGTGGACGTCCAGGCGCGCCTCGGATTCCAACAGCCGACGGACCAACTGGTGCAGGCGTCCGCGGGGTGTCCCGGGCTCGACCGTGTCGTCGCGCAACGCGGCGCGAGCAGCCGGCCCCGCACGGTAGCCCTGGGCGCCCGACTCCACCACGACCGAGTCCGCGACCCTCGCGTTCAGGGCCGCCACGTAGCTGCGCACGGAGCGAGGGGTCACGCCGAGGTAGTCGGCCAGCGATGCAGCGGTCACCCAGCCCTCGCCCGTCACCAGACGGGCGAGAAGCCTGTTCTGTCGTGACCTCGACACTTTCGACCTCCTGAGCCCGGAGCAGTCTCCGGCGTACGCGCGGCCCGCGTGCACCGACAGTCAAACACGCCCGGCTCGCCGTCAGGTCATCACCCGGCCGGGACACGTCGCGCAAATTGTCGCCCCCGGACCAGAGGTGACCGGGACGGGCACGCTGCGATGCGCGGCATCCGCGCGCAGGCGACCGACCGCGTGACGTGTCTGACGACGTCATGTCGGGATTTCGGGTCCCGATCGCCGGCCTGTGGCCAGTCCGCCCGGGCGGGCTCGATCGCGTTGTGAGATCACGACATCGTCTCGCCGCAGGCCCGAAGCCGGGGCCGAGCCTCGGCCGCCGGGTCTTGACGGCGTGGGTCCGGTTCCAGCTCAGATCTTCCGCCCCCGCGGAAAATGCTGTGGTTGAGGTGTCAGCTTCGTCCCTCCCATGATTAGGGCGAAGGAGGGGCATCGGTGAGGATCCTGGTGGTGTGCGGCGCGGGGGCGTCGAGCACGTTCGTCGCGCAACGCATCAACGGCGCGGCGCAGGCTCGCGCTTTGGCTTACACGGCCACGGCGACGAACGAGATCTCACTTCGCGACGGCATGGACTCCAACGATCTGATCCTGGTCGGTCCGCACCTTGAGCCGCGTCTCGCGTGGATCAGGGAGTTGGCCGCCCCGCACGGTGTCGGGGTGGTCCTCGCCGACGCTGACGTCTTCTCCGATCTCGACGGCACCAGGACTCTGGCCCGTATCGAGAGTGCAGTGACCGACGGAACCGCCTGGTCCACTCCCACCGCCACCTACTGAACCACCTTCGCCGGCCGACTTGATGCGGACACCACCGGCCCGACCAACGAGAGGAAACCACACATGAGCTCAACCACCTCGGCACCCGCAAGGGGGGGCGCGCGGGTAGCGGTGCAGAAGTTCGGCACCTTCCTGTCCGGCATGATCATGCCGAACATCCCCGCCCTGATCGCGTGGGGCATCCTGACGATGTTCTTCATTCCGGCGGGCTTCACCCCCAATGCCGCGATCTCGACCATCGTCGGCCCGATGATCCACTACCTGCTGCCGATCATGATCGCCTACACCGGCGGCCACATGATCTACGGCCTGCGCGGCGGCGTCGTGGCGGCGATCGGCATCATCGGCGCGATTGCCGGCTCCGACTACCTCATCGCCCAGTTCAACCTGACCCAGCCCGAGGACAATCAGCTCGGCCAGGTGCACATGTTCATCGGCGCCATGATCATGGCCCCGATCGCCGCCTACAGCATGAGGTGGCTGGACCAGCTCTGGGAGGAGCAAGATCAGGCCGGGTCTGGAGATGCTGGTGAACATGTTCTCCGCAGGCATCTGGGGCTTCATCCTGCTCCTGATCGGCTTCTACCCGATCGCTTGGCTCGTCAACGGTGTGATGACCGTACTGAGCAGCGCGGTGAACTGGCTGGTCGCGAACAACCTGCTGCCGCTGACCAGCATCATCATCGAGCCGGCCAAGGTGTTCTTCCTCAACAACGCGATCAACCATGGCGTGCTGACCCCGCTGGGTACCCAGCAGGCCGCGGAGACCGGCCGGTCGATCCTGTTCCTGCTCGAGGCCAACCCCGGCCCGGGTGTCGGGCTGCTGCTCGCCTTCACGTTCTTCGGCATCGGCGCTGCCAAGGCTTCGGCTCCCGGCGCGGCGTTCATCCAGTTCGTCGGTGGCATCCACGAGGTGTACTTCCCCTACGCGCTGATGAAGCCGACCCTGATCCTCGCCCTCATCGGTGGCGGCATGACCGGGGTGGCGACCAACATGCTGCTGGGTGGAGCGCTTCGAGCGCCCGCCGCGCCAGGTAGCATCCTCGCCGTCGTGGCGCAGATCGCGCCCGGGGCGTACTTCCCCGTGCTGCTGTCGGTGGTCCTCTCAGCAGCGGTCTCGTTCCTCATCGCCGGGGTCATCCTGCGGGCATCGCGCTCCGCGGATCTCGCCGCTGAGGCGGCAGGTACTGACCGCTTCGAGGCTGCGATCAGCCAGACCGAGGCCAACAAGGGCAAGGGTTCCGACGCTCTGGCAGGTCTGCGCGGCGGGACGGGCACGGCCACCCTCGCCGGTCCGGTGAAGACCATCGTGTTCGCCTGCGACGCCGGCATGGGCTCCTCGGCGATGGGGGCTTCGGTGCTGCGCAAGAAGATCCAGGCAGCCGGCTTCGGCGACGTGAAGGTCGTCAACAAGGCCATCGCGAGCCTCGACGACACCTACGACATCGTCGTGTCCCACCAGGACCTGATGGATCGGGCCTCGCAGAAGACGCCGTCCGCAGTGCACGTCGCGGTGGACAACTTCATGGCCAGCCCGAAGTACGACGACGTCGTCGAGATGGTCAAGGAGTCCAACAGCGGCCCAAAAGCTGAGGCTGCCCCGGTGACGTCGTCGGCCCCGGCCTCAATGGCCCCGGCTCGCGTCGCGCCGGTGGCAGCAGCACCGGTGGCTGCGGCAGCGCCCGCCGCACCGGAAGACGGTGTGCTCGCGTTGTCCTCCATCGTGTTGTCCGGCTCGGCGACCGACCAGTCCTCGGCCATTGACGAGGCCGGCCGACTGCTGGTGAAGGCCGGCGCGGTCGAGGAGGGCTACATCACCTCGATGCACGACCGGGAGAAGTCGGTGTCCACGTACATGGGCAACCTGCTGGCCATCCCCCACGGCACCAACGAGGCCAAGGGTCTGATCAAGACCTCGGCGATCTCGGTGGTGCGGTATCCCGGTGGCATCCACTGGAACGGCAATCCGGTGAAGTTCGTGATCGGCATTGCCGGCGCGAACGACGAGCACCTGGAATTGCTCAGCAAGATCGCCGAGGTCTTCCTCGACGCCGATGCGGTGGCTAGTCTTGGAACAAGCGGGCACCGCAGAAGAGATCGCCGACACTTTCAAGAGAGTGAATAGCTAATGAAAGCCGTGCACTTCGGAGCTGGAAACATCGGCCGCGGGTTCGTCGGCCTGCTGCTGCACAACGCCGGGTACGACCTGGTGTTCGCCGACGTCGCCGACGCTCTGATCCAGAGCCTCAAGGACGCCGACAGCTACGTGGTGCACGAAGTCGGGGAGGACCCGCGGACCCAGGAGGTCCGCGGGTTCTCCGCCCTCAACTCCTCGGCGGAGGCCGAAGCCCTCACCGCCGCGATCGCCTCGGCCGATATCGTCACCACGGCCGTGGGCGCCCACATCCTCAAGTTCGTCGCGCCGGCCATCGCCGCCGGCGTCGCGGCGCGTCCGGCCGGTGCGGCCAAGGTGGCGGTGATGGCGTGTGAGAACGCGATCAACGGCACCGACATCCTCGCCTCCGAGGTCCGCAAGGCCTATCCGGGCGACGACCTGGACTCACGTGTGATCTTCGCCAACACGGCGGTCGACCGGATCGTCCCCAATCAGGATCCGGCAGCGGGCCTGGACGTGACCGTCGAAACTTTCTTCGAATGGGTCATCGAAAGCGAACCGTTCGGCGAGCACCATCCCGAGATCCCCGGCGTCACCTGGGTACCCGATCTCGAGCCCTACATCGAGCGCAAGCTGTTCACGGTGAACACCGGGCACGCCACGTCCGCCTGGTTCGGGTACGCCGCCGGAATCGACAAGATCTCCGACGCCCTGGCCGATCCCGATGTCGCCGCTGAAGGTGGCCGCCGTGCTGGGCGAGACCGGGTCGCTGATCGTGGCCAAGCACGGCGTGCCCGCAGAGACCCAGGCCGCGTACGTGGCCAAGATCCTGAAGCGCTTCGCAAACCCCTACCTGCCCGACACCACGCTGCGGGTGGGACGCGCGCCGCTGCGCAAGCTGAGCCGCAACGACCGCTTCATCAGCCCCGCGGCGCAACTGGCTGAGCGCGGTCTCGACCGGAGCGCCCTGATCGAGGCCATCGGCGCGGGGCTCCGGTTCGACCCCCCGGACGATCCGGAGGCGGTGGAGCTGCAGCAGCTGCTGCGCAGTGCCAGCGCCGACGAGGTGACCCGAAAGGTCACCGGACTCAGCCCTGACCATCCGCTGTACGCGGACGTCGTGGCAGTGGTCGAGGCCCACCAGAACGGCTGAGGTACGCTTCCCCGGTGCCGCAGACAGTACTCGCCGAGACGCTGCTCGGTGATTCCCGCAGGCTGCGCATCGTCGAGCCGAACGCTGGCGACGCGGACGCGATCTGCGGGTTGATCCGCGAAGCGTTCAGCAACCGTCCGCAGATCGACCCACCGCCGCCGGCGCTCTCGGAGACGCCAGAGACGGTGGCCGCCGCCCTGGCGGGCGGTTTCGGCGTCCTCGCGCTCGTGGACGGCGAGCCCGCCGGCGTGGTGATGGTCAGCATCGACGGGCCGCTCGCCGGCATCTCCCGGGTCTCGGTCCGCCCGGGTTTCCAGCGCCGCGGCATCGCGTCAGCTTTGGTGGAGATGGTGTTGGAACAGCTCACGACGCGGGGCGTCACCGCGGTCGAACTGGTGGCTCGGGCAGAATTCCCGGCGGTGGTGGGCTGGTGGCGGCGCCACGGCTTCACCGAGGTGGAGCGCGTGGGCACGAGCCTGACCCTCGCCCGTCAGTTGCCGGTCCGTCGCTGCGCGGCGACGGCCGAGGACACCCAGGAGCTGGGCCGCCGACTCGCCGGCATCGTCCGCGGCGGTGACGTCCTGATCGCCTCCGGCGACCTGGGTGCAGGCAAGACCACCCTCGCCCAAGGACTCGGCGCGGGTATGCAGGTGGCCGGCGCCATTCTCTCGCCCACGTTCGTTCTCTCCCGGGTGCACCCGTCGAACGTCGGCGGGCCCGCGCTGGTGCACGTGGACGCGTACCGGCTGGGCGGTTTCGCCGAGCTGGAGGACCTCGACCTGGACGTCTCCCTTGACGACTCGGTGACCCTGGTCGAGTGGGGTGCCGGCATCGCCGAAGGCCTCGCTCCGGGCTACCTCGAGATCGACATCCGGCGCAGTCTCGACCCTGAGGACGAGACCCGCTGGATCTTCCTGACCCCGATCGGCGACCGCTGGACCGCCGTCCGCCCCGCGTTGGAGGCACTGTGAGCGACACCCCGTCCTACTCCTCGGCGGACGCCGGGCTGGTCCTCGGCATCGACACCGCGACGGACGTCCGGGCAGGGCTGGCCCGCGACGGCGTCGTCGTCGGCTCCGCCGCGGTCCACGATCGGCGCGCACACGCCGAGCAGTTGTTGCCGCTCGTGCAGCGGGTGCTCGCGGACGCGGGCGCCAAGCCGTCCGATCTGACGGGGGTCGTGGTCGGCGTCGGACCCGGACCGTTCACGGGGCTGCGCGTGGGTGTGGCCGCCGCGATGACCCTGGCAGAGGCGCTGGGCATTCGCGTCCGCGGCGTCTGCAGCCTGGACGTGATCGGCCTGGCGTGGGCGCGCGACGGTCAGCCTGGCGCGGGGGAGTTCGCGGTGCTGGCGGACGCTCGCCGCAAGGAGGTCTACTGGGCTCGGTACGCGGCCGACGGCCGACGGGTCGCCGGCCCGTTCGTGACCGCCCCGGGTGAGGTTCCCGACCTCCCGCTGGCTGGCCCCGGCGCCACCCTGACCGGACGCGGATGCGACGGTCCCGACGCGATCGATGCCGGCATCCTCGCAGCGGTCGGGGACCGGCTGCCGGACGCCGGCCTCGTGCCGCTGTACCTGCGCCGGCCCGACGCCGAGGTGCCCACCACTCGGAAGTCGACGCTGCTCGCGCCGCGGTTGGCGATGATGGTGCCGCGATGATCATCACTCCGCCCGACCCGACGACCTGGCCGAGATCCTCCAGCTGGAGCGCGCCGGCTTCCCGGCGCGCGAGCAGTGGTCGGAGCGGGCCTGGGCGGAGGAGCTGGCAGTCCCCCGAGCGGTACGTGCTGGAACGCCTCGACCGCGAGGCCCGGATCATCGGGGTGGCGACGTTCAGCTGCGTGGCCGACATCGCCGACCTGCTGCGCGTGATCGTCCGCCCGGACTGCCGATCGCCAGGGCATCGGCGCCTCACTGGTGCGGGCCGGGCTGGAATGGGCCGGCGCGGTCGGAGCTCGACGCATGCTGCTCGAGGTCCGCCCGGACAACGCGTCGGCGATCGCGCTCTACCGCCGCCTCGGGTTCTCGCCGGTGACCACCCGGCGCGACTACTACGGCCCCGGCCAGGATGCTCTGGTGATGCTGCGGACGCTGGCGACCAACGACGCCTGGGCGGTGGAATGCGCATGGGAGCACCCCGAGCGGAGTTCTTCTCCTCCGCTGCGCTCCGCCCGAACAACTGCCGCCGGGGGTCCAGCATGAGCGGCCCCTGGTCCTCGGCATCGAGTCCTCCTGCGACGAGACCGGGGTGGGCATCGTCCGCGGGCCACGAACTGCTGGCCAACGAGGTCGCGTCCTCGGTCGAGGAGCACGTCCGCTTCGGCGGGGTGGTGCCCGAGGTGGCCAGCCGCGCCCACCTGCAGGCGCTGGTACCCACGCTGCGCCGGGCGTGCGCGACGGCCGACATCGACCTGGCCGAGATCGACGCGATCGCCGTCACCGCCGGTCCCGGCCTGATGGGGGCACTGGTGGTGGGCGTCGCGGCGGCGAAGGCGCTGGCCGTGGCCCTCGACAAGCCGCTCTACGGGCGTGAATCACCTCGTGGGACACGTCGCGGTCGACCTGCTCGACCACGGACCGCTGCCGCAGCCCTGCGCCGCCCTGCTGGTGTCGGGCGGGCACACGTCCCTGCTGGCCGTGAACGACATCACCGCGCGACATCGTCGAGCTCGGCGCCACCATCGACGACGCCGCCGGCGAGGCCTACGACAAGGTGGCCCGGCTGCTCGGGCTGGCGTACCCCGGGGGACCCGGTCATCGACCGGGTCGCGGCCGACGGCGACCCGAGGGCGATCGCCTTCCCGCGCGGGCTGACCGCGCGGCAAGGACCAGGCCAAGCACCGTTTCGACTACTCGTTCTCGGGGCTGAAGACGGCCGTCGTCCCGCTGGGTGGAGATCCGGCGCCGCGACGGCGAGGACGTGCCGGTGGCCGACGTGGCCGCGTCCTTCCAGGAGGCGGTGTGCGACGTGCTGACCGCCAAGGCCGTGGACGCCTGCGAGCACCTGGGCGCCGACCATCTCCTGCTGGGCGGGGGAGTGGCGGCCAACTCCCGGCTCCGGGCCCTGCTCGAGGAGCGGACGGCCGCTGCGCGGCATCACGCTGCGCCGTCCGCGTCCGGCCCTGTGCACCGACAACGGGGCGATGATCGCGGTGCTCGGCGCCGAGGTCGTCACGCGCCGGACTGCGACCGTCCTCGCTGGACGATCGGGGCGAACTCCGGCCTGCCGGTCAGCACCGTCCTGGTCTGATGTACACCCCGATCGTCGGCACCCTCGGCTACGTGGTCGCCGACGAGCACGTGCTGCTCGTGCACCGCGGCCGCGAAGGGCGACGTTCACGCGGGCAAGTGGAACGGGTTGGGCGGCAAGCTCGAAGCCGACGAGGACGTGTACTCCTGCCTGTGCCGCGAACTGCGCGAGGAGGCCGGGATCGAGGTCACTCGCGCCCGGCTGCGCGGCACCGTGTCCTGGCCCGGCTTCGGCATCGCCGGCGAGGACTGGCTCGGTTTCGTCTTCGTCGTGGAGGCGTTCGAGGGCACGCCGCCGGAGCGCAACGAGGACGGGCCGCTGGTCTGGCATCGGATCGACGATCTCGACGGAGCTGCCGATGTGGGAAGGCGACCGTTACTGGCTGCCGCTGGTCTTCGACGACGGTCCGCCCTTCCACGGTGTGATGCCCTACGTCGACGGGCGTCCGGCCAGTTGGAGCTTCACCCGGCCCGCTGGCTGAGGTCAGGAGAGTGCCGGACGCCTCGCGGGCGGTCTCTGCCGGCGCGCCGCCGCCGGAAGGGGCGCCGGTTCCGACGGGAGGAGCGGCTCCACGAGGGACAATTCCTCGTGCGGGCAGCTAGCGTTGCCCCATGATCGGGCTCCCGTTCGCCGGCAGTGGGGTGGTGCACGGGCTGTTCATGGGGCTCGGCATCCTCGCCGGCATGACGGTGTTCGGATTCGAGATCCGTCGCCGGGGGTTGAGGGACGACCGCCTGTGGGTGATCGCCGGCGTGTGCCTCACGGTGGCCGCGGTCGCTTCGCGGATCGGCACGTGGTGGCAGCAGTGGGATCCGTCGCACAACGAGCCTCTGGCGCAATGGTGGGTCGATGGCAATCGCAGCGTTCTGGCGGCCCTGGTCGGGGCGTGGATCGGGGTTCATGTCGGCAAGCTGATGACCGGGTACCGGGCCTCGACCGGCGACCTGTTCGCGCCCGCGGTCGCGCTGGCGATGGCGATTGGCCGGATCGGCTGCCTGCTCACCGAGCTTCCCGGTCGTCCCACCGGCACCGGGTGGGGCATCGTGCTGACGCCCGGCCAGGCGGCGGCTCTCGGTGGTCCGGCCGGCGTCGGCCTGCACCCCAGCTTCGGCTACGAGGTCGTGTTCCAGGCGGTCGCGTTCGTCTGGCTCTGGCGCCACCGCGACCGGCTGCCGCGACCAGGCGACCTGTTCGTCTGCTACGTGGCCGGCTACGCATTGTTCCGGTTCGGCGTCGAGTTCGTCCGCGCCAACGAAGAGGTCTGGTTCGGGCTCACCCGTCCGCAGTGGTTCCTGCTGGTCATGCTGCCCCTGATCGGGTGGCGCACCAGGCGCATCTGGCGTTCGGACGCCGGGAGCGTCCCGGCTGGTACTCGTGCCCAATCGCCGGTCGTGGGTCGAAACGAGCGGGGCAGGATCGGAGGATCACATGAGTGACGAATCGCGTCCGCCGGGGCCGGACTTCACCCCGCCCGGCGGCGACGGCTCCCAGCAACCACCGCAACCCCACTGGCCGCCCCCGCAGACACCCCAGCCCCAGCAGCCGTCACAGCCCCAGCAGCCGCAGCCCCAACAGCCACGGCCCCAACAGCCGCAGCCACCGCAGCAGGCCCCGCCACCACAGCAAGCCCTGCACAGTGGGGGGCCGCAGGACCGACCCGCACCGGTGTTCCGAACCCAAGACTCCGGTCGAACGAGTGGACGCGGCTCGATCGCGCTGGGGATCGGGATCGCGATCGCCACCGTCGTCCTCGACTGGATCCTGTGGCTCGCCATCCCGACCGAGCCACCATGGCAGGACATCGTGGGCGCAATGGCGAGCGTTCTTCCATTCGGCCTGGTGCTGGCCGGCATCGTCCTGGCCGTGGTGCCGAGGACCACCCGCACCGGGGCCGGAATCCTGCTCGCGATCGGTGGGGGCGTTCTGATCCTCGGTGGCCTGTGCATCGCCCTGATCGCCGGGTCGGGCTGACGTGCGGGCAGAGCACCGACAGTTCCGAACCGAGGCGATGCCGAACCGGGCCTGCGTGAGCGTGTCAGTTCTTCTCGGACGCCACGCTCGCAGCGAGGAGTCCCCGACCACGCCGACGAGAGGCAAACATGACGAACCTGATCAATGCGCCGAGCCGGCCCGGACGCTGGGGCCCGGCCAGCCGCTGCGCGGTGACCGAATCCACGCCTACGTCACCGCCTACTGCCCCGAGTGCCACGACCCGGACGCCGCGCTGGCCGGCGTCCAGCGACTCTCCGGCATCCTGGTCGTTCGGGACGACCGGGTCTGGCTGCGAGCGAGCCTGCCCGATCCATGGGATCGTGACCACCTTGTACGACGAGGATCCCTACGATCCTGCGCTACCTCGAGCAGTGGCAGGCGCCGACGAAGGTGCACGTTCCCGATCACGAGGGCAACTTCCGTCCGATGCCGGAGGCTTTCGCGTACGGGCTCCCGGCCTTCCACACCCAGCACACGTGCATCCTGATCGCCGGACGTCACCGAACACTGCAACCTCAAGTGCCCGACGTGCTTCACCGCGTCCGGTCCCGCACTGACCGGTGTGGCGCCGCTGGCCGAGGTCCTGGCCAACGTGGACGCGAGGCTCTCCCGCGAGGCGGACCGCTTGGACGTGCTCATGCTGTCCGGCGGAGAGCCGACGCTCTACCCGCAACTGGCGGAACTGCTGGACGAACTGGCAAGCCGGCCGATCGTCCGGATCATGCTGAACACCAATGGCCTGCTGCTCGCCTCCGACGACGAGCTGCTGAACCTCGTCAAGTCGCACCGGGACCGGATGGAGGTCTACCTGCAGTACGACGGGCCGTCGGCGGAGGCGTCCAGACACCACCGCGGCGCCGACCTGACCAGGTTCAAGGACGCGGCCATCGCCCGGCTGTCGGAGGCCGGCATCTTCACCACGCTGGTGATGACCGCTGCGCTGGGGATCAACGACGGCGACATCGGTGCGGTGGTGACGCAGGGCGCTGGAGACACCCTTCATCTGCGGGGTGGCCATTCAGCCGGTGTTCGGGTCTGGACGCGGGCAGGACATCGATCCGCTGAACCGGCTCACCCACACCGGCGTCCTCGCCCGGCTCGGGCCACAGACCGGCGACGTGGTGGCCTGGCACGACCTGACCGCACTCCCGTGTTCGCACCCCCATTGCGCGTCGGTGGGCTACCTGCTGAAGGACGACGCCGGTGTGTGGCGCTCGCTGGTGGCCCTGGTGGGGCACGACGAGTTGCTGCGCTGGCTCGATCTCGACCCCGAGCACCTGGCGAATCGGGTGGCCGATCGCGACCTGCCCCTGCAACTGCGGGCGTTGATCAAGAACTCGATGCTGGATCTGTTGAGTGAACAGGCGACGCTGACCAACCCGCGGACGGGTCAGCTCTGGAAGAACATCTGCACCCAGTGCGACCTCGGCATCAGCACCCTGGCCACCCTGGCCGCCGGCAAGCTGCCCGGCCAGGAGGAGCGACTGCGGAACCTGCTGGCCGACCGGGTGAAACGGATCACCGTCAAGCCGTTCCAGGACATCTCGACGATGCTCGAGGAACGACTGACGCAGTGCTGCGTCCACGTCGGGACGGTCAGCGACGAGGGTGACGCCCAGTGCGCCCCGTTCTGCGCTGTGCAGGCGTGGGGGCCACTGAGCCGGCAGCGACTGAGCATGGCCGGACGGGCCGGAACCGGACCCGCCGCCGACGGGGTGCTCCGGGTGGAGCGGGCTGGGGGCCGGTCGTGACGCAGAATCCCGAGGACGCCGCCCGCCGGATCGCGCGGGGCCCGTCACCGTCGTCGTTCGTCCCCTCGACCGGCGAGCCGGCCGACGCCGGCCAGGGGGCTGAGCCGTTCGATCCGCTGCGGTTGTGCATCTTCGCCACGGTCGCGCTGCTGGGCTGGGTCTTCGGACCGCTGGCGGTGCTGGTCTTCGCGGCGGTCGGGTTCGCCGGCTACGCGAAGGCGAGGCAGGCCGGCTTGACCAGATCGAAGTGTTACCTGCGCGACACCAGGCTGGTGCTGGCCTACCTGTTCCTGCTCGCGGCGGCCGGTGGGTGGGGGCTGGTCATCGTTCTCCAACGCTGGCTGGGGTGACCGCCGGAACTGACCGAGCTGGGAGCGCCGGGCCGGGAGCGCCCGGACGGGAGTACCGGCCCGGGAGTACCGGCCCGGGAGTACTGGCCCGGGAGTACTGGCCCGGGAGTACTGGCCCGGGAGTACTGGCCCGGGAGTACTGGCCCGGGAGTACTGGGCCGGGAGTACTGGGCGGGGCCGATCAGGCGGTCGGCGCAGGCGGCGCGGTTTCGGACGGGACGATCACCTTGCGCGGCCGGCCGACGCCCAGGCCGAGCAGGAAGCCGCCCAGGAGAAGTCCGACGCCTCCGATCAGCAGGGGAAGGGTGGCGGTCTGCACGTCTGCGCTTCGCAGGGCGTCCAGAGCGAGCCATTGCCGGTACGCCACCCAGCCGGCCCAGATGATCCCACCGACCCCGACGAGGGCCAGCACGACACCGAGGGCGACACTGATCGCAGACATAACCTTCATGGCCTGATCATAGGAGCGTGCGCGGCCGGACCGGGTCAGCAGGCTCTCGCGGCGTGGGGCTAAGTTTCCTTGCGTGGACGCAGAACTCGCGCGCTGGCTGGTATCCCCGGTGGCTGCCGACGCGCTGGCCGAAGCCGAGACCCATACCGACCCGGGGTCGTTGGCCGCGGCCACAGCCCTGCGGAAGCGCTGGCCGGCCGACCAGGCCGCCGCAGCTCTCTCCCAGATCGCGCTGCGCCGGAAGGCCGCCGGCAAGTTCGGCGAAAGCGCCGCACGGCTCTTCTTCACCCCCGAAGCCCTGGAGCAGGCCACTCGTGCGGACGTGGCCCGCTGGCGGGCGGGCCGGTTCGCAGCGGCTGGCGTCGCGACGGTCGTCGACCTTGGCTGCGGGATCGCGGCGGACGCTCTCGCGTTTCACGAGGTCGGCCTGGAGGTGGTCGCCGTCGAGTCGGATCCGGCGACCGCCGTGCTCGCACAGGCGAACCTGGGTGCAAACGTCCGCGTGGTCTGCGCCGATGCCCGCGAGGTGGCCGGCGACCTCCTCGGCGAAGGTGTCGCGGTGTTCGCCGATCCCGCTCGGCGGACGGGGGCCGGACGCACGTGGCGGGTCGCGGACTTCTCCCCGCCGTGGGAGTTCGTCACCGGCCTGCTGGAGGGTCGGGTCGGGTGTGTGAAGGCCGCGCCGGGGCTGCCGACCAGCCTGCTTCCCGACGGCGTGGCGACCACTTGGGTGAGCCACCGGGGCGACCTGGTCGAGACCTCCCTGTGGTCCGGCCCCTGGACAGCTGGTTCACGGACCGCGGTGCTGTTGCCCTCCGGGAACGAGCTGGACGCGGGGGAGCGCCGCGATCCACCGGTCGGGCGGATCGGACGGTACCTGTACGAGCCGGACCCCGCGGCGATCCGCAGCGGCGCGTCCGCGGCCCTGGCCGATCGTCTCGGGGCGAGATGTTCGCAGGCTGGCATCGCCTACCTGTTCGGGGATGCGTTGATCCCCACGCCGTTCGCGACGACGTTCGAGATCCTGGAGGAACTGCCCTACGACGAGCGCGTGTTGCGCGCCTGGGTGCAGGCGAATCGCGTGGGCATCCTGGAGATCAAGGTGCGCGGTCTGAACGTCGATCCGACCGGGCTTCGACGGCGGCTCAAGCCGAAGGGCGCGCGCGCCGCCACGCTGGTCCTCACGCCGACCGCGGCAGGGGCCCGCGCCCTTGTGGTCCGCCGGGTGACCACGGCAACCGACCCTGTCTCGTCAGAGACTCACTGACCAGCTGTGGGGCTCGACACCGTCGACCGGCTCCTCGCCGATGTTGAGGCTCAGGGTGAGTGAGTGTCCTTCTGACGACAGCGAGATGGCGATGAAGGTGTTGGTGAGTTGGCTGGTGGCGAGCTCGGCGTCGACCAGCCAGGGGTGGCGACGGCGTAGTCCGATCAGTTCCTGGTAGCTCGCCAACGTGTCACTGCCGAAGGGGAGCAGGCCGGACGGGTCGGCAGGGAACGGCGGCCGTACCGCGTCGCGAGCTACTCCAACGTGAATGGCGTTCCGCCGCTGCACGTGGTCAGGGTGTCACTCTTGGTGAGATCCGCGTCAACAGACACCGGGGCCTTGGGTTTCAGCTTCGAGAGCGGGATTTCTGCCCAGACGGCCTCGCCGTCGGCAAGAGCACTGACTGCACCAACCCAGTCCTCTTTCGCGCTGCTCCAGAGGTCATCCGCGAAGTCGCTGTGGACGGTCACCACGAACACCGAACCATCCTGGAGATAGACGTCGAGGTCAACGGTGTCGTCGCCCTTCAGGGCCTTCGTGAGGTACACGTTGACAGACAAGATGCCGTCATGGGACTGGGCTTCGAGGAATTCCAATCCATCGTCTACGCAAGGAAATGCCAGCAGATCCGTCGCATAGGTTCGATAACTGAACGGGCTGCTCGAGGGGTTCGGCGTCGGCAACCCGCGGTCGGTTTCCGTTGGCGAGACTGATGGGGCGGGCTCAGCAAGGGTAGTGACCTGCAACTCCTTCGGGAGAACGTCGAGAGCCAGCACCGAACCGGACGCCAGCACTGCAACACCGGCAATAGCCATCGCGCTCCTCCGCCGCCGACGTCGTTTCTGGTTCGGCGTCATCGGATGCGGCTTGGCTACAGCGGTGTTTGTGCTGGATGCGGCAGGAACCTTGGAGGAGGGGATCGGCCTGGCCTTGAACTGATCGGCGGCAGGCGTTAACGGATGAGTAGTTCGAGAGGTGGTCGCGGAAGTTGTCGAAGCTGGTGATTGTTGACGCTCCGTATGGGAGGAACGGAGACGGGTGACACCGACCGCCCGTTCGTTCGTGTCGGTCGCGCCGACGGATTCCCCCTCGAGGAGGGGCTCAGCCTCTCCGGCCGCCGGCTCTGAGGTCTTCAACTCGGCGGCGGCGGTCGGCACAAGGGCCGGTCGGATGCGAGTTTCGATCGAGGCTTCCTCGTCTTCCTCAGGCGTGCTTACCAAGCCGGTTGTCTCGGCCAACAGGTGGTCCGTGGATTCCTGTGTAGCTGCCGTCTGCATGGCTGCCCCAGCCTCCACGGCGGTCGGGCGGGCACGCGGGTCGGGCGCCAGCAGGCTGCTGATGATCGACGTGAGTTTCCCTGCTCGAGTGGGGGTGGGTGCGCTTTCGGTGACGAGGCGGACGAGCATGGCGACGGAGGTGCTTGACTCGTCGTGGGTCGCGAAGGGGGGATGTCCTTCGACGGCGGTGTACAGGGTGGCGCCCAGAGAATAGAGGTCGGCGGCCGGTGTGGCTTCCGAGCCTCGAGCGATTTCGGGTGGCATGTAGGCGATGGAACCGATCATGTGTCCGGTGCGGGTGAGGCCGGTGTCGCCGGAGACTCGGGCCACGCCGAAGTCCATGAGTTTGGCGGTGTTTCCTGGGCTGACCAGGATGTTAGAGGGTTTGACGTCACGGTGCACGATGCCCAGGGCGTGCGCGGCGGCCAGCGCCTCTGCCACCTGTGCGCCGATCTTTGCGGCACGCTCCGGGCTGATGGCGCCGTTCCGAAGGATTTGAGCGAGGTTCTCGGCAGGGACATACTCCATGACGATGTAGGCGTCCTGGTCTTCGACAACGAGGTCGTGAACGGTGACGACATTGGGGTGGTGGATCCGGGCGGCCGAACGCGCCTCGCGCAGGAGTCGCTGGGTGGAGGTGAGTTGGTCCTCGTCCCCAGGCAGAATGTGTTTAACGGCGACTTCGCGTCCCAGCACCGCGTCTTCGGCGAGGAAGACCTCGCCCATGCCGCCGCGACCGATGGGTCGGAGCAGTCGATATCGTCCGCCAATCACATTTACCCCCGGGAGGAATGATCGCAGTTCGGCCAAGCCGCCGAGTGTCCGTTCAGAAATGTCGCCGTGCGAGAGCAGCGATTCGACCGAACGCGGTCAGGTGTCGATCACTGACCAGCTGTGGGGCTCGACACCGTCGACCGGCTCCTCGCCGATGTTGAGGCTCAGGGTGAGTGAGTGTCCTTCTGACGACAGCGAGATGGCGATGAAGGTGTTGGTGAGTTGGCTGGTGGCGAGCTCGGCGTCGACCAGCCACGGGTGGCGACGGCGTAGTCCGATCAGTTCCTGGTAGCTCGCCAACGTGTCACTGCCGAAGGGGAGCAGGCCGGACGGGTCGGCAGGGAACGGCGGCCGTACCGCGTCGTCGCCGTGCAAATGATCCTGCTTCTCACCGGTGAAGCCCTGTTCGTCCCCGGCGTAGATCGACGGGATCCCCGGCAGCAACAGCAGCAGGGCGGTCGCCAGCGACACGTGCCGGGGGTCGGTGAGTTTGGTCGCGATCCGGGTGACGTCGTGGTTGCCGATGAAGGTCTGCGGCCGGAACTGTTCACAGAACGCTCGGTGGCGCTGCAGCGTCCAGTCCAGGGAGTAGAAGTTGCCGTCGTTGAGCGAGTCCCAGATCGCGTGCCACAACTCGTACTGCGTGACGCTGTCCACCCCGGACGTCCGGACGAACTCGGCGTAGTCGCCGTGGATCACTTCGGCGAACACCCAGGAGTCTTCGAACTCGGCCTTCACCCGCTCCAGGATCGGCGTCCACACCTCGGCACCCTGGGCGTAGGCGGCGTCGAGTCGCCAGGCGTCCACGCCGCGTCGCAACCAGGTCAGCATCACGTCGGCCACGTAGTCGGCAACCACCGGCTGGGTCAGGTCGAGTTCGACCAGGCGGGCGTGACCTTCGAAGTAACGCGGATAGGTCTCCACCCAGCGGATCCAGCGGCCGTCATCCGTTCCCGGGCCGGCGGCCAGAGCCCGCAGCACGATCGGGTGATTCGCGGCGAGGTGGTTGAACACCCCGTCCAGGCAGATCCGGATGCCCCGGGCATGACAGTCGACCACGAGAGCGTCGAAGTCGGCGTCGTCGCCCAGACGGGGATCGATGCGGTAGTGGTCGAGGGTGTCGTAGCCGTGGCTCGCGGACGCGAACACCGGCGCCAGCAGCAACCCGTTGGCTCCCAGCCCGATCACGTAGTCGAGCCAGCTCGACAGTCGCGGCAGCCGGTGCTGCACGTCGTCGACAGCCTCTCGCTCGGCGTCCACGAAACCCAGTGGATAGAGATGCCACCAGATCACGCTCTCGGACCAGCCCATGGTCACCACCCTACGGCTACCGGGCCGATTCCCGCGCTGGCACTCGGCTTGATCGAGTGCTAAGCGCGGTATAGATTCGCTTTAGCACTCTCGACCCGAGGGTGCCAACCAGCCTCCGGCGGCACCGCGACGACGCCGAGGCCCGCATACCTGACCAATCAGGGCCATCAGGCCCAACGAACGAAAGGGTTTTGACGTGGCAGTCACGATCAAGCCGCTCGAGGACCGCATCCTCGTCCAGCCGCTGGAGGCCGAGCAGACCACCGCTTCCGGCCTGGTCATCCCCGATACCGCCAAGGAGAAGCCGCAGGAGGGCAAGGTGCTCGCCACCGGCCCCGGCCGCATCGACGACAACGGCAACCGCGTCCCGCTCGACGTCGCCGAGGGTGACGTCGTCATCTTCAGCAAGTACGGCGGCACCGAGGTCAAGTACGACGGCCAGGAGTACCTGCTCCTGAACGCCCGCGACATCCTCGCCGTCGTCACCAAGTAAGGAACCACATACATGCCAAAGATCCTTCAGTTTGACGAGGAGGCGCGCCGCTCGCTCGAGCGTGGCGTCGACATCCTCGCCAACACCGTGAAGGTGACGCTCGGCCCCAAGGGCCGCTACGTCGTCCTCGACAAGAAGTGGGGTGCGCCGACCATCACCAACGACGGCGTGACCGTCGCCAAGGAGGTCGAGCTCTCCGATCCGTTCGAGAACCTCGGCGCCCAGCTCGCCAAGGAGGTGGCCACCAAGACCAACGACGTGGCCGGCGACGGCACCACGACCGCCACGGTGCTCGCCCAGGCCCTGGTCCACGAGGGCCTGCGGGCGGTCGCGTCCGGCGCCAACCCGATCGCGCTCAAGCGCGGCATCGACGCGGCCGTCGAGGCCGTCGTGGCCGAGCTGCGCAGCCAGGCCCGCGACGTCGAGACCGACCGACGACATGGCGCACGTGGCCACCATCTCCGCCCGCGACGAGCAGATCGGCGCCCTGATCGCCGACGCGTTCGACAAGGTCGGCAAGGACGGCGTCATCACCGTCGACGAGTCCAAGACCTTCGGCACCGAGCTGGAGTTCACCGAGGGCATGCAGTTCGACAAGGGCTACCTGTCGCCGTACTTCGTGAGCGATCCGGAGCGGATGGAGGCCGTCCTCGACGATCCCGTACATCCTGATCAACCAGGGCAAGATCTCCTCGATGAACGACCTGCTCCCGCTGCTGGAGAAGGTCATCGGCGCCAGCGGCACCCTGTTCATCGTTGCCGAGGACGTGGACGGCGAGGCGCTCTCCACCCTCGTGGTCAACAAGATCAAGGGCACCTTCACCTCGGTCGCGGTCAAGGCTCCGGCCTTCGGCGACCGCCGCAAGGCCATGCTCGAGGACATCGCCATCCTCACCGGCGGCACGCGTGGTCGCCCCCGAGGTCGGCCTCAAGCTCGACCAGGTCGGTCTCGACGTGCTGGGCCGCGCTCGCCGGATCGTGGTCACCAAGGACAACACCACGATCGTCGACGGCGCCGGTCACGCCGACGAGGTCGCCGGACGCGTGGCTCAGCTGCGCGCCGAGATCGAGCGGACCGATTCGGACTGGGATCGCGAGAAGCTGCAGGAGCGGGTCGCCAAGCTCGCCGGCGGCGTCTGCGTGATCAAGGTCGGCGCCGCCACCGAGGTGGAGCTCAAGGAGAAGAAGCACCGCATCGAGGACGCGGTCTCCGCCACTCGCGCAGCCATCGAGGAGGGCATCGTCGCCGGCGGCGGCTCCGCCCTCGTCCACGCCGCCCGGGTGCTCACCGGCGGCCTCGGCCTGACCGGTGACGAGAAGACCGGCGTCGCCATCGTGGCCAAGGCCGTCGGTCGAGCCGCTGCGCTGGATCGCCGAGAACGGCGGCGAGCCCGGTCTGGTCATCGTCTCCAAGGTCGCCGAGCTGCCGCCGGGCAGCGGCTACAACGCCGCCACCGGCGAGTACGGCGACCTGGTCGCTGCAGGGCGTCATCGATCCGGTGAAGGTCACCCGCTCCGCGCTGGCCAACGCCGCCTCGATCGCCTCCCTGCTGCTCACCACCGAGACCTCGGTGGTCGAGAAGCCGGCGACGATGAGGACGACCACGGCCATGGTCACAGCCACTGATTGACCGCTTCTGGCCCCCGACCCTCCCTGGGTCGGGGGCCGATTCGCGTCCTGGGGATGCTGCGCCGGGCAAGGCGGAGGCCTTCGGTCTTGTTGGCAAGCTCGCTGATCCTGGTGCGCCGGCCTTGCCCTTTGCCGCGCGAGTCACAGTGACCTGGGTTGGCTCAGATGAGTGGCGCTCCGGATGTGGTCGCCGCTTCGAGGAGCTCGATCAGGGAACATCGGGGGCCTCAGGGACGCTCCCGGTGCATCGGTCCGTGTGGATTGCAGTTGGTCTGGAGCCGGGTGGGGAATACCCCGCTGGGTAGTGGTGCGGCGTTGGTGCGCCGATGAGTGTGCACATTCCGGCGCTCCGCCAGACGAAATCGTTGGTCGATCGGGTATCCGGCCGAAGGGTGGCCCAACCGTTGAGTCAACGCAGGGCGAACGTGCTTTCATCACCCGATCGTGAGTATCTGGTGGGTGAACCGCCGAAGTGGTCGTTATGGCGGCCCTCAGGGTCGGGTGTGCGGGCCGGACCGCCAAACTTGTCGTTGTGGGGCCCTCGGGGAGCCGTTCGAACGACGAGTTTGGCGGCCCGAACCTGGCGGCCGTCCCCGACGGCCTCCATAACGACGGGTTCGGCGGTTGAACCACTCATCGCCCTGTCCAGGGGCTCGGGCGGGGTGTCGCCGGCGACCACCAGGTGCGGCCGGGTCGCCGGATCGAGTTCCGCCATCGCCGAGATCGATGCCAGGAGGCGGCCAGGAGGAGCCTGCCCTGAGTTGGCCCAAAGGGCCAGCGCCGCTCCCGACGTGGGCACCGCTTCGAACGGCACGATCGGGCAACATCCGGGCGTCATCAGGAAAGCACGCGGCGCATCAGTCCTTGTGGATCCCAGTTGGTCGGAAGCCGGGCGCGGTATAGCTCGCTGGGTAGTGGGGCGGCGTTGGTGCGCCGATGAGTGTTCCCATCGCGGCGCTCAGCCAGACGAAATCGTGAGTCGATCGGGTATCCGGGCGGAGGTGGCCGACCGTGAGCCAACTCAGATCGCCCAGGGCGTCATCGATCCGGTGAAGCTCACCCGCTCCGCGCTGGCCAACGCCGCCTCGATCGCCTGCCTGCTGCTCACCACTGAATCCTCGGTGGTCGACAAGCCGACCTACGATGAGGACGACCACGGCCATGGTCACAGCCACTCATTGACCGCTTCTTGGCCCCGGCCCCTCCCGGGGTCGGGGCCGATTCGCGTCCGGGGGCCGATTCGTGTCCGGGGACGCGTGCGCCGGGCAAGGCGGAGGCTTCCGTCTTGTTGGCAAGCTCGCTGATCCGAGCACCTTTGCCGCGCGCCGCAGTGAGCGCGGGATAGCCGCCTGCCTCGGCCTGCCACACGCTGGCTGGTCGATGTCAGCCAAGCTGATCAGCTCGCCGGACCGAGGGGTGCCGAGTTCAGAGGGTTGCCCGGCCGCGGCTGCACTCGGGGGCGGTGATTACTCGGTGTTGCTGTTTGGCGGTGAATGACTGTGTGCTGACCGCTTAGGACGGGTGTTCGAATAGTTCAGGATATCTTCAGCCTGAGAAGGCCGTTTGGGGCCCGATCTGAACCGATTGTGTCGGTGGCGGGTGATTGGCTTGATGCATGGAAGTTCAGGTGCCAGCGGCGTTGGGGGCCTTCGAGGCGATCGAGGGCATTCTCGACCGGTTCGACGCTGCGCAGGTTGGGCGCGGGGATCGGCTGGCCGGGGCGCAGCGGGCGCGGGGGTTGGCGTCGCGGCTGACCGTGTTGGCGGGGGTGCTGCTGGCGCAGGCCGATGCTGCGCAGGAATCGATGCGTGAGTCGGGAACCCCGACCAGCACGTGGCTGGCGGTGAAGGGCGGGCTGTCGAAACGAGAGGCGGCCGGCCTGTTGCATCAGGCGCGAGATTTGGCCGAGCACCCGGCGGTGGCGCAGGCTGCTGCGGCCGGACGGATCAGCCTGGGCAAGGCGCGCGCGATCCGGACCGTGCTCAACGGCTTGGACGGCCTCGACGAGACCCAGCAGAGCCGGGCTGAGGAAGTGCTGCTCGACCTGGCAGCACGCATGGACACCGACCGGCTGGCCAAAGCCGCGCCGCAGGTGCTGGCGCAGGTCGCGCCGCAGCAGGCCGACGAAGAACTCGAGCGCCAGCTGCAGCGACAGGCTGAGGCGGCCCAGCGCCACCGGTCGCTGGTATTCGGCAGGGACGGCAACGGTTCGGTCACCTTCAACGGCAGCCTGCCGCTCGTCGACGGCGAGGCGTGGATCGCGATCCTGGACGCCTACACCGAGTCACGCCGCCGCAACGCCATTGAGGAACGCGATCCACTGGCCACCAGCCTCAGCCCTGCGCAACGGCGGGCGGACGCGCTGCTGGCGATGATTCAGCAGCACCAACTCGAGCGGCGCGCACCCAAGGTCGGCGGCGACCGTCCCCACGTGGTGGTCACGCTCGACTTCGACAAACTGCTGCGCAGGGCCGCGGATGCCGGGCTGGTCGGCGACGAACCGATCAGCGCCGGCGACCTGCGTCGGCTGTGCTGCGACGCCGGCCTTCTCCCGGCCATTATGGGCGGGACGAGCGCGGTGCTGGATGTCGGCCGCACGGTGCGGCTGGTCACTCCCGAGATGCGCGCAGCGCTGATCCTGCGGGACGGCGGCTGCGCCTTCCCAGGCTGCCATACCAGGGCCTCGGCCTGTGAGGCGCACCACATCATCCCCTGGTGGGCCGGTGGGAAGACCGCCCTGTGGAACCTCGTCCTACTCTGTCACCACCACCATGCCATGGTCGAACCCGCCCGGCACGGCACCCGCGATCAATGGGAAGTGCGAATCGCCCCCGACCAGGCACCAGAGTTTCTCCCACCCCGAAGATACGACCCCCAACGAAGACCGCTCCGCCATGCCCGGCATGGCGGCGACACAGTCAAGGTTGAACTCGACCGGTAAGGGTGGGCTCGGCCGGTAAGGGGTGAGCTCGGCAGGTAAGGGGTGGGCTCGGCTGGTGAGCTCAGCCGGCAAGGGTGAGCTCGGCCCGTAAGGGTGGGCTCGGCTGGCAAGGGGTGGGCTCGGCCGGTAGGGGTGGGCTCGGCCGGTAGGGGTGGGCTCGGCTGGTGAGCTCAGCCGGCAAGGGTGAGCTCGGCCCGTAAGGGTGGGCTCGGCTGGCAAGGGGTGGGCTCGGCCGGTAGGGGTGGGCTCGGCTGGTGAGCTCAGCCGGCAAGGGTGAGCTCGGCCCGTAAGGGTGGGCTCGGCTGGCAAGGGATGGGCTCGGCCGGTAGGGGTGGGCTCGGCCGGCAAGCGGTGGGCTCGGCTGGCAAGGGTGAACTCAGCCGTAAGGGGTGAGCTCGGCCGGCAAGGGTGAACAGGCCGGCAAGGGTGAACTCGGCCGTAAGGGTGGGCTCGGCCGGTAAGGGTGAGCTGGGTAGGGTGGGCTCGGCCGGCATGGGTGGGCTCAGCCGGGCAAGGCTGAGTTCGACCAGCCAGCGTGAGGCATCCTTCTGCTCAGAACTCATCGAGGCCTCATGTCCATCTCACCGCCGATCGGTCTACTTCTGCTCACCAGGACATCCGCCGCTCACCCGGCGGCCCAGCAGAGGAGAAAGTCATGACCAAGGCATTCCGCATTCGGACAGCTCTCACCGCTCTCGCCGTGATCGGTGCCGGCGCTGGCACGGCGCTGATGAGCGCCGGGCCGGCTCAGGCGGCGAGCCTCACGTGCAACGGCTATCGCGCGACGATCGTGGGCACCAACGGACACAACGAGATCGAGGGCACCAGCGGCCGGGACGTGATCGTCGGCCTGGCCGGGAACGATGACATCGACGGCAACGGCGGCAACGACGTGATCTGCGCCGGCTCCGGCCACGACGAGATCGACGGCGGCACCGGCAACGACTGGCTCGATGGCGAAAGCGGCAAGGACGTCGTCGAGGGCGGGTCCGGCAACGACCGGCTCTATGGCGGCTCGAACAACGATCACCTGGAGGGCGAATCGGGCAACGACCGCCTCTACGGTGAGTCCGGCTACGACCTGCTCGAAGGCGGGCTCGGCTCCGACAGGCTCAACGGCGGCTCGGGCAACGACACCGTCGCCCAGCGTTACGTCTCCGAGCGGGTCGAGGATCGCTGGGAGAAGCGCTACGGATACGACCACTGATAACCCCTCCTCCCCCGCGTCCCGAGGGTCCGGCAAACCGACCGGCCCTCGGGACGTGTTCTGCGCCCCGAGGGCACCCTTGGTCGGCGCGATCTGACTCGTCCGCAAGGATGACCTGATCCGCCGCGCAGGAGGACGACACGGCCACGAGGCCCGACCTAGCCTCGACCCATGATCGACGACTCTCCCCGCGATCCGGCGCCGGGCATCGAGGCACTAGGGCTGAAACGGGCGTTCGGGGAGGTGAGGGCCGTCGACGGCATCACCTTCACCGCTCCCGCCGGCGCGGTCACCGCCCTGATCGGCCCCAACGGCTCGGGCAAGACCACGCTGCTGCTCCTGCTCACGGGTCTCCTGGCCCCGGACGCCGGGAAGGCCGTGATCGCAGGCGTCGACGTGAACACTCACAATCTCCAGGCCCGTTCCCTGGTGGGCTGGATGCCGGACGCCTTCGGAACCTGGGACGCCCTCACCTGCACCGAGATCCTCACCACGTTCGCTCACGCCTACGGGATCAGACGCACCGACAGCGGGTCGAGAGTGGCCGCGCTGCTCGAACGAGTGCACCTGACGGAGTTCGCGCACAGCCCCGCGCGGGTGCTCAGTCGCGGCCAGAAGCAACGCCTCGGCCTGGCCCGCGCCCTCGTCCACGACCCTCAGGTGCTGCTGCTCGATGAGCCGGCGTCCGGCCTCGACCCACGGTCCCGGATCGAGCTGCGCGACCTCCTGCGGGAACTGGCGGCCGACGGCCGGACGGTCTTGGTCTCCTCTCACGTCCTTTCGGAACTGGAGGAGGTCTACGACCACGCGATCTTCCTGTCCCGCGGTCGGACGCTGGACGCCACCGCCACGATCACCGACAGCGACGCCGTCCGGCGGGGCTGGCGACTCGACGCGCTCGACCCCGTGAGTCTGCGCACGTTCCTCGACCACGCCGGCGTGCCCTGGACAGGGCTGGCGAGCGGCGAGGTCGTGGTGTCCCTTGCCGGCTACGACTCGGCCAGGGACCTGATCCGGGCCGCGGTCGCCGCGGACATACCCCTGCACACGGTGACGCCGGTCTCCGGACGACTGGAAGAGACCTACCTGTCATTGAACGAGGAGCGGGTATGAAGCAGCTGTCGTGGAACGGTCTGCGCACCGTGGTCGAGCTGGAGCTCAAGCAACGGATCCGTTCCCGCCGCTGGATCTGGGCGCTGATCGGCTGGTTCCTGGTGATCGGTGGCGTCACCACTTTGATCATTCTGGCTGCCGCCACCATCGACCCCTTCGGGGGAGACGGTTGGCGACGTTCCGGACCGCTCGCGTTCGGGATCATCACCTTGTTCGTCCTCGGCATGGGGCTGGTGATCGCACCGACCTTCACCGCCACCTCGATCAACGGTGACCGCAACGGCGGCACGCTGGCCATCGTCCAGGCCACCCGGTTGAGCGCGCTCGAGATCGCGACCGGCAAGTTGATCGCGGCCTGGCTCACGTCGGCGGTGTTCCTTGTCGTTGCGCTGCCCTTCATAGCGTGGTCGATGGTGCTGGGGTCGATCTCGCTGTGGCAGGTGGTGGTGTGTTTTCTGGTGGTCTTCGTGCTGGTCGCCGTCGTGTGTGCGATCGGGCTGGGCTGGTCGGCCCTGATCTCGCGACCGGCGGGTTCCACGGCCCTCACCTATGTCGCGGTCGTGTCCCTGACCATCCTCAGCACCGGGGTGATGGGCCTGCTGGCGGTGTTGTCGGTGCAGGACGAGCCGGTGCGCGTGTGGGGGCTCAGCGCAGCCGATACGGCCACCTACCAGAACGAGGTGGACCAGTACTGGACCGAGAACGAGGACGGCGACGGCTCGGAGGCGCCCGCTCCGCCGATCGGCAAGTGCTCCTGGCACCAGGACACCGAGCAGGTCACCCACACCGAGCGGGTGTGGTGGGTCACGGTCGCCAACCCGTTCGTGATCGTGGCTGACGCAGCGCCGCTGCCGCCAGGTTCGGCCGCCAACCTCGCCGACTACGAGCAACTCGGCTCAGACCCCCTCGCCCTGATCCGCTTGGGCGTCCGCAGTGCCGCGCAGCCCGCCCAGACCGAACGCGACGAGTGCATCTACCTTTACTCCGACAGTCCCGCCTACAGGGTGGAATGGGACGCCGCAGGCAACCCGAAGGTGACCACCACCACCGGTACGCCGGTGAACGTGGAGACGCCGGTCCAGCAACGCGTCGTCAATGTGGAGACCCCGGTCTGGCCTTGGGGGCTGGGCGCGAACGTGGCCCTCGGTGCGGTGTTCTTCTGGATCGCCGTGCGGCGACTCGCCATTCCCTACGGCACGTTGCCCAGGGGAACCCGGGTGGCCTGAGCCTCCGTCGCCGTGCCCGGACGCGCGAGTCCCGACTCGTACGCCATGACGACGGCCTGCACGCGGTCGCGGACACCCAGCTTGGCGAGCACTCGCCGAACGTGGGTCTTGACCGTCGTCTCGGACAGATAGAGCGCGCCGGAGATCTCAGCGTTGGACATTCCCCGAGCGATCAGTTCGAGCACCTCCCGCTCCCGTTCGGTCAGGGTGGCCAGCCGCGGGTCTTCGGTCTGCGGGATTGTGGCTCCGGTGGCGACCCGAGCCAGGAGGCGTCGGGTGGCGGACGGGGCGATCACGGCGTCGCCCACCTGGACGGTTCGGATCGCCGCGAGGAGGTCGGCCGGGGGAGCGTTCTTCAGCAGGAAGCCGGACGCGCCGGCTTTGATGGCCGCCAGCAGGTACTCATCGAGGTCGTAGGTGGTCAGCATCACGATCCGAGGGGCCTCGGCGTCGGCGCTGGAGTCGAGGATCTGCCGGGTCGCCGCGAGGCCGTCCAGCACGGGCATCCGGACATCCATCAACACCACGTCGCAGTCGGTGGCCGCCACCAGCGCCACCGCCTCGGCCCCGTTACCGGCCTGCCCGATGACGGTCATGTCGGGCTGCGAGTCGATCACCATCGCCAGGCCGGCGCGCACCAGTTGCTGGTCGTCGGCGAGAACCACCCGAATCCGGTCAGGCATGGAGCCCCTCCGACAGTGTCGTCAGCGGAATGCTCGCCCGCACCCGGAAGCCATCCTCCGTGGGCGACGCATCCAGCGAGCCGCCCACGATCTCGGCGCGCTCTCTCATGCCGATCAGGCCGAGCCCCAGGCCGGACAGCGGTTCCTCATCGAGGTCCGGCCGTTCGGAGTCGCGACCGCCACGGTCGGTGACGGTGAGGGTCACCTCTGACTCGTCCCAAGCGAGCGCCACGATCACCTGGGCACCCTCCCCACCGTGCTTGATCACGTTGGTCAGGGCCTCCTGGCAGATCCGGTAGAGGGCAAGCCGTGAGCCGGACGGCAGCTTGCCCTGTTCGCCGACCCGGATCATCGAGACCCGCACGCCCGCCTCCCTCGCCTGGTCGATCAGGTTGTCCAGGGGGGCGCCATCGGGCATCGGTGCCAGTTCGGGCGTCTCGTCGTCGCCGGTGCGCAGGACGCCGAGGATCCGTCGGGTATCGGTGAGAGCCGCCCGTCCGGTCTCGGCGATGGCCAGGAAAGCGCGTCGGGACGCGCCGGTGTCGGCGACCACATAGCTGCCCCCGTCCGCCTGGGCGATCATGATCGCCAGCGAATGGGCGATCACGTCGTGCATCTCGCGTAGGATCCGCATCCGCTCGGCCGCCACCGCCAGTTCGGACGCCCGCTGCTGCGCGTCCACCGCGCTCGCCCGCGCCGCCCGGGCTCCCGCAAGGTCGCGCCGCAGTCGCTGCTGGACGACGAACAGCGCGACGCAGGCGCCGGCCAGGACGACCGCCAGCGCCGCCAGCACGATCTCGAGTGGACTCATCAGGAGTGTGGCGTCACTGGTGGACGACGACCTCGACCCGCTGGAACTCCTTGACGTCGGTGTAGCCGGTCGTGGCCAGTGCGCGACGCAGGGCTCCCACCAGGTTCATGGTGCCGTCAGCGATGTGCGACGGGCCGAGCAGGATCTCCTCCAGGCTGCCGATACAGGAGAACTTGACCCGTTCCCCGCGCGGCAGGGTGGCGTGCCACGCCTCCGGACCCCAGTGGTACCCGGCGCCGGGGGCCTCGGTGGCCCTGGCCAGCGGGGAGCCGACCATCACGGCGTCGGCGCCGCAGGCGATGGCTTTGGCGATGTCACCCGAGCGGCCCAGCGCCCCGTCGGCGATCACGTGGACGTACCGTCCACCCGACTCATCAAGGTAGTCGCGCCTGGCCTCGGCCACGTCGGCGAGCGCGGAGGCCATCGGCACCTCCACGCCCAGAACGTTCCTGGTGCGCTTCGTGGCGCCCCCGCCGAAACCGACCAGGACGCCGGCGGCACCGGTGCGCATCAAGTGCAGCGACGACTGGTAGGTGGCGCAGCCCCCCACGATCACCGGCACGTCGAGTTCGTAGATGAACTTCTTCAGGTTCAACGGTTCGGAGACACTGGACACGTGCTCCGCCGAGACGGTGGTGCCGCGGATGACGAAGAAGTCCACCCCGGCCCTCTCCACGACGGCGGCGTGCTCCGCGCAGGTCTGAGGGGAGAGCGAGCCGGCGACGGGCACGCCCGCGGCTCGGATCTGGGCCATCCGTTCGGTGATCAGCTCCGCTTTGATGGGCTCGGCGTAGATCTCCTGCATCCTCCGGGTGGCGGCCAGCTGGTCCTCGATCGCCGCGAGTTCGGCCAGGAGTGGTTCCGGGTCGGCGTAGCGCGTCCAGAGACCTTCGAGGTTCAGCACCCCCAGCCCGCCGAGCCGGCCCATCGCGATCGCGGTCGCCGGTGACATCACCGAGTCCATCGGTGCGGCGACGATCGGGAAGTCGAAGGTGAGCGCGTCGATCCGCCAGGCCAGTCTCACCTCTTCGATGCCTCGGGTGCGGCGGGTGGGAACGATCGCGATGTCGTCGAACCCGAACACGGGCAGCGCGCGCTTGGAACGGCCGATCTCAATCATCTGGTGAGCTCCCTTGCTCAGGACTGTGCGGAGTAGTTGGGTGCCTCGATGGTCATCTGAATGTCGTGCGGATGTGACTCGCGCAGCCCGGACGCCGTGATTCGGACGAAGCGGCCGAGCCGATGGAGTTCGGGAACCGTGGCGGCGCCGGTGTAGAACATGGACTGCCTCAGCCCGCCGACGAGTTGGTAGGCGACGGCGGCCAGGGGACCACGGTAGGCGACCTGGCCCTCGATGCCTTCGGGGATGAGTTTGTCGTCACTGGCCACGTCGCCTTGGAAGTAGCGGTCCCGGGAATAGGACGCCTTCCGGCCACGGGCGGCCATCGCGCCGAGCGAGCCCATGCCCCGGTACGACTTGTACTGTTTGCCGTTGATGAACACCAGCTCGCCGGGGGACTCCTCGCAGCCGGCCAGCAGGGAGCCGAGCATCACCGCGTCCGCGCCTGCGACCAGCGCCTTGGCGATGTCACCGGAGTACTGCAACCCGCCGTCGCCGATCACCGGCACCCCGGCCGGACGGCAGGCCCGCGCGGCCTCGTAGATGGCGGTGACCTGCGGCACGCCGACTCCCGCCACGACCCTGGTGGTGCAGATCGAGCCCGGCCCGACCCCGACCTTGACCCCGTCGGCTCCCGCTTCTACCAGCGCCTTCGCACCCGCGTACGTGGCAACGTTGCCGCCGATGATGTCCACTTCGGCGGCGGCCGGCTCGGCCTTTAGTCGGCGGATCATGCCCAACACTCCCTGGGAGTGCCCGTGGGCCGTGTCCACCACGATGGCGTCCACGCCCGCGTCGACCAGCATCATGGCGCGATCCCACGCGTCGCCGAAGAAGCCGATCGCCGCGCCGACCCGCAGCCGCCCTTGGGGATCCTTGCTGGCCAGAGGGTATTTGTCGGACTTCACATAGTCCTTCAACGTGATCAGGCCCCGCAGCCTGCCGTCGCCGTCCACCAGGGGCAGTTTCTCGATCTTGTGCTGGGCGAGCAGTTTCAGCGCGTCCTCGGAGCTGATCCCCGGGTAGCCGGTCACGAGCGGCATCGGGGTCATCACCTCACCGACCGGACGCTGCGGGTCGTCCTCGAACCGCATGTCGCGGTTGGTCACGATGCCGAGCAGGAGCATGTCCGAATCGACCACGGGAACCCCCGAGATCCGGAACTGGCCGCAGAGTTCGTCCACCTCGCCGATGGTGGCGTCCAGCGTGGTGGTGATCGGCTGGTCGATCATTCCGGCCTCGGAGCGCTTGACCCGATCGACCTGGCCGGCCTGTTCCTCACTCGACATGTTGCGGTGCAGGATCCCCATGCCGCCCTCGCGGGCGATCGCCACCGCCATCCTCGACTCGGTGACGGTGTCCATCGCCGAACTCAGCAGCGGAATCCGCAGTCGGATGCGTTTGCTGACCGACGTGGTGGTGTCGGCGGCGGAGGGGATGACGTCGCTCTCATTGGGCTGGAGCAGGACATCGTCGAAGGTCAGGCCGAGGGTGGCGAACGGCTCCGGAACACCGGACGGGCTGAGTTCAACGGGAGTCGACAACGTGCGACCAATCTGTGTCAGCGGGCGAGGGGGTCAGTGTATCCCCGGCGGGCCGGACTGCCGGCGCGCGGTTCACAGGGCCGCGAAGGCCTGCCGGACCAGGGGTTGCTGGAACTCGAAGCCGGCCTCCAACAGCCGCGCGGGCCGTACCCGCTGCCCGGACAGCAGCGCCTCGTTCACGAAATCGCGTCCGAACACGGCCCTCACCGCGGTCAGCGGCAGGGGCATCGGGGTGGGCCGGCGCAGATGGGAGCCGAACACTTTGGTGAATTCCTGGTTGCTGACCGGGTTCGGTGCCACCAGGTTGACCGGCCCGGTGAGGTGGGAGGTGAGCAGGAAGGTGGTCGCCCGGACGTGGTCGGACAGGCTGATCCAGGATAGGAACTGGCGGCCCGAGCCCACCTTGCCCCCGAGTCCGAGGGCGAAGATGGGCCACTGCATGGCGAGGTAGCCGCCATTGCGGGCCAGCACGTGACCGGTGCGCAGCAGGACGGTCGGCACGGGGGCGTGGGCGGCGGCGGCCTCCCAGTCGGCCACGACTTCGGCCAGGAAGCCACGGCCGGCCGGCATCGATTCGTCGACGATCTCGGTGCCGGTGTCGCCGTAGAAGCCGATCGCGGACCCGTTCAGCAGGCGTTGGCAGCGTCCTTTGGGGGTCATGCTGGTGACGAGAGTGAGGGTCGAGGTGATTCGGGAGCGGCGAATCTCGGTCTTTCGATCCTTGGTCCAGCGGGCGCCGGCGATCGGCGCGCCGGCAAGGTTCACCACGGCGTCCACGTCGTCGAGGCCGGGAGCGTCGATCCGCCCCGCATCGGGGTCCCAGAAACGCTGATCGGAGGCGCTGACCTCTCCGCGGACCAGCCGGACGACCTCATGGCCCGATTTGCTCAGGTGCCTGGACAGTGCTGTGCCCAGGAGCCCGGTGCTGCCTGAAATCGCTACCCGCATGGGGTCGATCCTGCCACGAGAGGCAAGGACGTCGCCGGGCGTGCGCCCTTGGGCCGCCACGCGAGTGCCGTCACACCTGGCCGTGCCAGATCACCGTCTGGATGGCGTTCCAGATGCAGAAGGCGATCGCGAACCCGAACACCCAGTACCGCTGGCGTCGGTTGAGCGGAATGAGGCCGAGCAGAGCCAGGCTCCACGGCAGGTACCAGGGGTGCAGGGCCTGTCCGAGAACGGCGATGGCGAGCGAACCCCAGGCGACCAGGCTGAGCGGACGGTTGGCGAACCGGACGCCGATCCAGGCCAGGACGGCGAGCAGGAGCGCAGTGCTGATCCGGCCGGCCACGATGAGGAAGCCGGTGTACGAACCGCCGCCGGCCTGCCAGAACAACGCGCCCCCCTTGGCCAGGAGCGCCAGCGGCGCGGGCGTGCTGGCCAGACCCATCAGGTCGAGCCACCCGAGCCAGCCGAAACCCAGCCCGCTGGCGAGGCTGAGCAGCACGAAGCCGACCACGGTGACCGCGGTCGCGATCGTGGTGCGCCAGCCCAGCAGCCACAGTCGGCGCCCGATCGGCAGAACGGCGAGGGTCGCGGCGACCGGGAGACCGGCGACGGCGATCACCGCCAGGCCACCTTGTTGCTTGAAGGCCATCGCGACTGCCACGAGGAGGGGACCGGCGAGGAACTCGGCCCAGCGACCCGGCCAGCGGCACACCACCCAGATCGCAGCCAGCGTCGCTGCCACCATCGGCGCGTCGTTGTGACCGGCGCCGAGAAAGTGCAGCACGAGAAGTGGGTTCAGGACGCCGAGCCAGACCGCGCCCCGGCGCGGCCGGCCGAGCAGGGTGGCGATTCGTGGCACCAGCGCCAGCATCACGGCTACGGCCAGCACCGCCGGGATGCGCATGGCCACCACTGACCAGTAGGGGTCGGCGCCGGTGACCGCAACCAGCAGTTGATTCAGCCGCAGCGAGAGCGGGGGATAGGCCACGCCGCTGCCCGCCCACAGCGCATCCACCTGAGGCGCGAAAGGGCCGCCCGAGGTCGCCAGGCCGACCACATACGGATTGGCTCCGGTGCCCAGGGTCCAGCCCAGGTCGGCGTAGAGCACGGCGTCCGGGCTCAGCACCGGCGGTACCACCAGCAGCGGGAGACTCCACAGACCCAGCGTGAGCCCGGCGTGCACCGGCGGGCGGTCGCGGGTGGGACGGACGTGCCACCAGCCCCAGGTCAGGGCGATCACCCCGACCACGATCAGGATCCGGTTGAGCGGGATCGGCGCCGCCAAGCCGATCCGATTCACCCAGTCGGGAGGCCAGCCGGCCGGATCGAAGGTGAACTCGGGATGGCACGAGCCCCAGGCCACCAGCGCGGTGCCCAGCGTCCCCGTCCAGACTCCACGGGAGCGCAGCGCTGTGGCCGGCCGGACGGACATGGGAGCTCCTGGGCTGGGACGGGGTCGCCGCTCAGTCTAGGGCTGCTGAGTAGGTTTGCCCCGACGAGAGGGGTGGTTGTGGGGGGACCGGTTCGAGAGGGTATGGGCGCGATCGTGACCGGCGAAGGGGTCGGTTTCCGGGTCTGGGCCCCGCACGCGGACGCGGTGGCGCTGGTCGGCGACTTCAACGGTTGGGATGCCGGGGCCGACGCGCTGGCCAGCGAAGGCAACGGCTACTGGTACGGGTTCGCCCCGGAGGCGAAGGAAGCTCAGCAGTACAAGTTCGTCCTGACCGCCGCCGATTCGGTGCTTCACCGCATCGATCCGTACGCAGCGCAGGTGACCAATTCGGTGGGTAACGGCGTGATCTACGACCACGCCCGGTTCGATTGGGAGGGTGACGATTTCACTCCGCCACCGCTGAACGAACTGGTGATCTACGAACTGCACGCGGGGACCTTCGCCGCCACACAGGACGGGCAGGTGGCCGATCTCGGCGACCTCGCCGATCGACTCAGCCACGTGGTGCGCCTCGGTGTGAACGCCCTGCAGATCATGCCGGTGGCCGAGTTCGCCGGCGACTACTCCTGGGGCTACAACCCGGCTCACATCTTCGCGGTGGAGAGCGCCTACGGCGGGCCGGACGCCTTGAAGAACCTGGTCAAGCAGGCCCACAAGCTGGGGCTGGCCGTGATCCAGGACGTCGTGTACAACCATTTCGGCCCCACCGACCTCGACCTGTGGCAGTTCGACGGATGGAGCGAGTCGGGGTTGGGCGGCATCTACTTCTACAACGACTGGAAGTCCGCCACGCCGTGGGGTGACACCCGTCCCGACTACGGCCGCGGCGAGGTGCGGCAGTTCATTCACGACAACGCGATGGGCTGGCTGCGGAACTTCCACCTCGACGGGCTGCGCTACGACATGACCCCTTACATGCGCAGCGTGGACGGCTCGGGCAACGAGATCCCCGAGGGCTGGAGCCTGTGCCGGTGGATCAACACCGACATCCGCGAGCAGTTCCCCGGCAGGTACCTGATCGCGGAGGACCTGCACTCCAATCCCGCCGTCAGCAGCACCGGCCCCGAGGGGGCGGCCTTCCACGCCCAGTGGGACGCGCAGTTCGTTCACCCGGTGCGGGAGGCGATCACGGTGGCCGACGACGCCTATCGCTCGACCGACGACGTGGTGCGGGCGATCGAGTATTCCTATGGCGACGCCTTCGCCCGGGTGATCTACACCGAGAGCCACGATGAGGTGGCCAACGGCAAGGCGCGGGTGCCGGAGGAGATCGACGGTGACGACCCGACCGGCTACTTCGCCCAGAAGCGCTCCACTCTGGGCGCGGGTCTCGTCCTCACCTCACCCGGGATCCCGATGATCTTCCAGGGCCAGGAGTTCCTGGAAGGCGGCTGGTTCCGCGACGATGTCGCCCTCGACTGGGACCAGGCGAAAGACTTCCGCGGCATCGTGAAGCTGTATCGCGACCTGGTGCGTCCTCCGGCTCAATCGGGACGGTCAGTCGGCGGGCCTGACCGGCCAGGGTCTGAGGGTGTTTCACAACAACGACCAGGAGAATGTGATCGCGTTCCAGCGATGGCGCGATCACGGGGCTTGGGACGACGTCGTCGTGATCGCGAACCTGTCCGGCCAGCCGAAGTCGGGTTACCGGATCGGGCTGCCGGCGGTGGGCGGCTGGAGGTTGCTGTTCGACGGGGATTCGGCGATGTACAGCGAGAGGTTCGGCGACCACTCGGCCCGGGACCTGGTTGCCGGCGAGGACGATTACGACCAGCTCAACGCCAGCGCCGAGATCTCCATCGCCCCTTACACCCTTCTCGTCTACGCCTGGGAGGGATAGGCCAGGCCGGCGTCCCCGCGCGTCGACGGCGGGGATCGGCCGAGGCGCGAACGGTTGCACCGGCCGCGCGGACACCGGCTACTTTGGCCGGATGCGAACGCCGCGGGCTCAGAGCCGGGAGATCCTTTCCCTTGCTGTCCCGGCGTTCCTTGCCCTGGTGGCCGAACCACTGTTCCTGCTGGCGGACACGGCGATCATCGGCCATCTGGGTACGGCCCAGCTGGCCGGCCTCGGCGTGGCCAGCGCCGTGCTGCTGACCGCTGCCAATCTGTTCGTCTTCCTGGCGTACGGCACCACGTCCATCGTCGCCCGCCAGGTGGGTGCGGGGCGGACGCGCGGCGCGCTGGCGGCCGGGCTCGACGGCGTGTGGCTGGCGCTGATCCTCGGCGTCCTGGTGGCGGTGGTGGTCGGCGTCGCCGCAGAGCCGCTCTGTGCGGTCTTCGGCGCCTCGACCGAGGCCTTGCACCATGCCACCATCTACCTGAGCATCTCGGCGGCCGGCATTCCGGGGATGCTGGTCGCTCTCGCCGCCACGGGAGCGCTGCGGGGCTTGCAGGACACCCGGACGCCGTTGGTCGCCGCGGTCGCGGGGTTCGGCGCCAACCTGGCCCTGAATCTGTGGTTCGTGCTGGGGCTCGGTTGGGGGATCGCCGGCTCGGCCCGGGGCACGGTGATCGCCCAGACCTGCATGGCGGTCGGCCTGGTGGCCGTTCTCGCTCGGGGGGCGCTGCGCGAGCGGGCGGAGCTTCGCCCCGACCCGGCACGAGTCCTCGCCGCGGCAAGCACGGGCGTCCCGCTCCTGATCCGTACCATCGCCCTGCGCGGCATCCTCCTGGTCACCACCTGGGTGGCGGCCGGTTTCGGGGACGTGTCACTGGCGGCCTACCAGGTGGCCGCCACGATCTGGGGCTTTCAGGTCTTCACGCTCGACGCGCTGGCGATCGCCGCCCAGGCACTCACCGGTAAGGCGCTCGGAGCCGGAGACGTCGCAGCAGTCCGTTCGGCGACCACCACCATGCTGCGCTGGGGGGTCTGGGGCGGGGTCCTGCTCGGCGCTGTCCTGGCCGGTTCCAGCGGGGTCCTGCCGTTGGTGTTCTCCTCCGATTCCCACGTCCAGTCGGCGCTGACCGCCGCCCTGGTGGTGATCGGGGTGTTCTGCCCGCTGGCCGGGGTGGTGTTCGTGGTAGACGGGGTGCTGATCGGCGCGGGTGACGGACGCTGGCTGGCTGGCGCGATGGGGACCGTGCTGGTGCTCTATCTGCCGCTGGTCCTGGCCGTCCGCTGGCAGGCGCCCACGTTGGTGGGGTTCGGCGAACCGGCGGCGATGGCGGTGCTGTGGGTGGTGTTCAACGCCTTCATGGCCATCCGCTGGGCGTTCCTGTGGTTCCGCGTCCGGGGCGACGCCTGGCTGGTCACGGGGGCCAGCCTTGAGCGACCCTGATCCAGAGTCGATTCCTCGTTCATCGGGAGGAATGGAGGCGTCTGCTGCCACCACGTGCCCTTCGCGAGGACGTCGCCGCAACGCTGCTCGCGAGGACGTCGCCGGAACGCTGCTCTCCGGTTCCGGGTGCGGCTACCGATCAGGTCCCAGGATGACGAAGGCCGTGACGTGGCCAGGCCGATCTGGGCCCCCGACGGTGAGGTCGCCGGACTGTGGACACGGACGCCCGAGTTGCGTCATCACCGGGGGTGGGGGCCGTGCGCCAAGGTCTAGCCTGAGGCTGTGTGGACAACCGCGCAACCCACGCTGGTGGCCCCGAGCGTGACCCTCCGTCCGCCCGGGCCGGCTGACGTTCCCGATCTCACCGCAGCCTGCCAGGATCCGGCCATCGACCACTTCACGACTGTGCCGATGCCGTACCGGGCGGCCGATGCGGTCTGGTTCGTCGAGGATGCGGCCACGCAGTGGTCCGCGAAGACCGGGGCTCACTTCGTTGTGGTCGCCGACGGAGAGCGGCTGGTCGGGGCCATCTCGCTGCTCGGGATCGATCCGGTGGCCGGTCGCGCCGAGCTGGGTTACTGGGTCGCTCCCTGGGCGAGGGGCCGTGGGGTGGCCCGTGCCGCTGTGGCCTGCCTGCGGGACTGGGCCCAGCAGGTGGTCGGCCTGCGCCGGATCGAGCTGCGGATCGAGGATTCGAATCTCCCCTCCCGGGCGGTCGCGGCTGCCACGGGATTCTGCGCGGCCGGGGAGGCGGTGGATTGGGAACTCAAGGGGAGTACCCGGCGGCTGCGCACCTACATCCACGGCGGGCGGGACTGACCGCCCGCGGTCGAATGCGCGGCCCAGGGCGTCAGTCAGCGGCCGCGATGGTGGGCGTCAGTCAGCGGCCGCGATGGCCTCGTGGTGTCGAACGACTTCCGCGACGATGAACTCCAGCCATTTCGCGGCGAATTCCGGATCGAGGTTCGCGCTGGCCGCCAGGGCGCGCAATCGCGCGATCTGCTGCTCCTCGCGTTCTGGGTCGGCCGGAGCCAGGCCTCGGTCCTTCTTCAGGATCCCCACGCGCTGAGTGATCTTGAAGCGCTCGGCCAGCATGCAAATGATCGCCGCATCCAGGTTGTCGATGGAGCCACGGAGCTGTTCGAGTTCAGGGTCGCTCTGCACGCGGCCCAGCCTAACCTCAACGCTTCAGCTCAGGGCACCGCTCGGTACTCTGGGCGGTGAGACGCGGCACGCTCGGCGGAGCCGAAGATTCCATTGAGAGTTCGCTCCGATCCCACGGCGGGGCGCGCCTTCGGGTCACGATTGGGTGTGGGCTTCTCCCGGGTCGTGGTCGCGGCGCTGCTGGCGGCGCTCGCCGGATGCGTCGTGCCGGGCGCGGCGACGGCGCCCGTCCGAACTGCCTCGTCCTCTTCGCCGGCCACCCCGCATGCTCCGCCACAGCCCGGAACTGGGGGGACGACCGTCCCTCATCAACCGATGCCTGCCGCCGACGGTGGGCCGATGCTGTGGCCCACTCTGCTGAGGCTGACCAGGATGGTCGAGGGCACCTCGATCGATGTGTACCGCTACGGTTTCGTGAACGTCGACGGTGACCTCGTCGTGCCGGAGCGGTACGACGGCTACCAGAACTGCCCGGACGCCGCCGGTCGCACCGCCTTCGTCCTGGCGTTCGCGCCCGGAGACAAGACCGACGTGCTCGACCTCACCGGCACGGTGATCGCGCGGGTGCCGACCCAGGAGGCCATGTGCGGTGGCGCGGGCCACGTCCTCGCCGTCCGTCCGGTCGAGCCCGAGTTGGGCAAGTACGACGACGGGGTCTTCGACGTGGCTTCGGGCACGATGATCCTGGCCTTGGCGACCGACCGCCACGTGGACGTGGTGGACCCCGGCACCCTCAACGTGTCCGACCCGGGAGGCGAGTACTTCTTCGAACTTGGTACCGGCAAGCGCACCGCTCATCCTGGCTGGCTCACCACCGCGGGCCTCGAATCGGACGCCCCCGCGGCCCCGGCCGCCGCGAAACGTACCGACAATGCGCCCGACGTCGACTCGGGTATCGGTTTCATCGACCGCGGCGGACGCTGGGTGGTCTCGCCCGGTCTGCAGGACGCGAGCGCCTTCAGGCACGGACACGCGGTGATCAGGACCGGTGGAGAATTCACCTTCCTGGACGTGGGGCTGCGCCGGGTCGGCGGCGAATGGGACGACGTCGAAGCTTTGGAGGTGTCGGTCGGCAGCGCACCGGACCTTGTCGGGTATCAGGTCACCCGGGACGGTCAGCAGGGCATCCTCGGGCCCGATCTGAGGGTGATCGTGTCGCCGGGTGACTCCGAGATCCAGTGCTCGACTGACGCCGTGGCCGCCTGCGCCGTCGTGGCCGATGACGGCACCGCTGACTTGGTGGCATTCCCCGAAGGCAGCCTCGGCCCGATGCCGGCCGGTTTCAGCCAAGCACTCAGCCGGACGTTCCTTGCCGACCGGCTCCCCGCTGACAACAACGCAGCACGGCGGATCTACGCACGGCCCGGCGCCACGGCGATCGAGTTGGCCGGCCCGTCCAGTTGCCGGGGAGTCGGCCCTGACTGGGTGGCCTGCGAACCGGAGTCTCCCCCGCTGCCGCCGGTGGTGTTCGACGCCGCGGGCGCGCGGGCGCCCTTCCGCACGATCGAGGCCGTGGCCGAGCCCTCGACCGATGGTGGGGTGGCGTACTACTGGGTCACCGCCGGGCGCTACCAGGGGTTCGTCGATTCCGGCGGTGCCTGGCGTTATCGCGAGAACCGATTTGCCGAACTGGAGGACTGAGATGCTGCGTCGTCTGATCGGGGTCGCCGTGCTGGCGATCCTCCTGATCGGCTGTGTCGGAGGGGCCACGGGCTCCCCGCCGAACCCGGGTTCACCGGGCGCGGTGACACCGTCGGGCACTCCCGCGGCGTCGGCCTCAGCCTTCACCCTTGCCGACCTGCCCCGGATCGACGGCTCGACGGCGAACATCCCGCTGATCTCGCTGGTGATCCAACGGCTCACCGGCGTGTCGGCGACGGAGGCGGACAACGCGGTGGAGACCTCAGGGACGCCGCTGGCCTACCGCAACCTGATTTCGGACCTGACCGACCTCCTGCTCGTGTACGAGGCCGATCAGGGCACGCTGGCCCTGATCAAGGAGTCGGGGGTGAAGCTCGAGTTGCACCCGATCGGGCGGGACGCCCTGGTGTTCTTCACCAACTCCAGCAATCCGGTCACATCGCTCACCACCGCCCAGTTCCGGAAGATCTACACCGGCGGCATCACCAACTGGTCGCAGGTCGGCGGACGGGACGCCGAGATCATCGCCTACCAGCGGCCGGAGGAATCGGGGTCGCAGGCGCTGCTGCGCAAGTTCGTCGTGGGGAAGGCGACGATGGCCAAGGCGCCATCGGAGCGGATCAGCGGTGAGATGGGCGAGATCATCGACGCGGTGGCCGGGTATGCCAACTCCGGCAACGCGATGGGCTACAGCGTCTACTACTACCTGACCACCATGTATTCGGCGGAGAACATCCGAATGCTTGCGGCAGCCGGCGTGGCGCCGTCCAGCCAGACCATCGCGGACGGTTCGTACCCGTACACGAACGACTTCTTCGCGGTGGTGCGCGCTGATTCGCCGGCCGGCAGCCCCGCCCGCAGAGTGCTGGAGTGGCTGCTCAGCGACGAGGGCCGCCAAGCGGTCTCCGACGCCGGCTACGTCGCTGTCAAGGGGTGAGGCGATCTCCAGGCCTGGCTCGAGGATGGGCCCTCGTGCAAGGGTCAGGCGATCACGTCGCCGGGACTGGTGTTGGCCGGGATCCCCGTCACCACCGAGTTGGGCGGGACGTCCTTGACCACCAACGCGTTCGAGCCGACCTTCGTCCCGTCGCCGATGGTGATCGGGCCGATGATCTTGGCCCCGGCCCCCAGCAGGACGTGGTTGCCGATGGTCGGGTGCCGCTTGAACCGGCCGCGGCTGCGTCCGCCCAGGGTGACCTGGTGGTACATCAGCACGTCGTCGCCGACTTCGGCGGTCTCGCCGATGACGACCCCCATGCCGTGGTCGATGAAGAACCGGCGGCCGATCACCGCGCCGGGGTGAATCTCGATCCCGGTGAAGAACCGGGAGAGCTGGCTCAGGATCCGGGCCAAGGGCTTGCCCAGCGGGCCCGACGTCCACAGCTTGTGCGCCAGGCGGTGCACCCAGATGGCGTGCATGCCCGGGTAGGTGAGGGCGACCAGCAGTTTCGAGGTGGCCGCCGGGTCCTCGCGGAGAGCGGTCTCCAGGTCCTCGGAGACCCGCCCTCGCGCGGACGTCAGGAAAGAGATGAGCTTCACGCGTCCAGTAGATCGGCGTAGAGGATCGTAGACAAGTACCGCTCACCGAAGGACGGGATGATCACGACGATCGTCTTGCCCGCGTACTCCGAACGCGCGGCGAGTTCACCGGCCGCGGCCAACGCCGCACCGGACGAAATACCCACCAGGAGGCCCTCCTCCTTCGCGGCGCGCCGGGCCCAAGCGACTGCGGTCTCGGCGTTCTGCGGCAGTACCTCGTCGATGACCGAACGGTCGAGGATCTCGGGGATGAAGTTCGCCCCGATGCCCTGAATCTTGTGCGGCCCGGGCTGTCCGCCGGACAGCAACGGGGACTCGGCGGGCTCGACGGCGACGATCTTCACTCCGGGCTTGCGCTCCTTCAGCACCTGGCCGACGCCGCTGATGGTGCCGCCGGTGCCGACACCGGCCACCACGACATCAACCGCTCCGTCGGTGTCTGCCCAGATCTCCTCGGCGGTGGTGCGGCGGTGGATGTCGACGTTGGCCGGGTTCGCGAACTGCCGGGCCAGCACGGCACCGGGGGTCTCGGCGGCGATCTGCTCCGCGCGGTTGACCGCTCCGCGCATCCCTTCCGGCCCGGGGGTGAGGACCAGCTCGGCCCCGAAGGCCCGCAGCAGCGCCCGGCGCTCCTTGCTCATGGTCTCGGGCATGGTCAGGATCACCTTGTAGCCGCGGGCGGCGCCGACGAAGGCCAACGCGATCCCGGTGTTGCCCGAGGTGCCTTCGACGATCGTGCCGCCGGGCTTCAGTTCACCGGACGCCTCGGCGGCGTCGATGATGGAGACGCCGATCCGGTCCTTGACCGAGTTCGCCGGGTTGTAGAACTCCAACTTGGCCAGCACGACGGCGGTCGAATCGCCGTAGAGGCGGTTGATCTTCACCAGTGGGGTGCGGCCGACGAGTTGGGTCGCGTCTTCGAAATATGCCATGTCATTTCCTTCTGGGTGTGTTGCGGCTTGTCTGTGTGCGACTGCTTGATGGCGTGCTGCGGGTCAGACCTGAGCCAGCGCCTGGTCGAGGTCGGCGATCAGGTCGTCGATGTTCTCGATACCCACGCTGAGGCGAACCATCTCCGGTGCCACGCCTGCGGCCACCAACTCCTCGGTGGTCAGCTGGGAGTGGGTCGTGGTGGCGTTGTGAATGGCCAAGGACTTCGCGTCCCCGATGTTGGCGAGGTGGCTGAACAGGTTGAGCGCCTCGATGAACGACGAGCCGGCGTCGCGTCCGGCCTTCAGTCCGAAGGCCAGGATGCCGCCGTAGCCGCGTCCGGTGAACACGCGGTCGGCGATCGCCTTGTACGGCGAGTTCGCCAGGCCGGGGTAGTTCACCCAGGCCACCTTGTCGTGGCCCTCCAAGTACTGCGCAACCGCCAGCGCGTTGCTGGAATGGCGCTCGATCCGAAGGTGAAGGGTTTCCAGGCCCTGCAGGAACAGCCACGAGTTGAACGGTGAGATCGCCGCTCCGGTGTTGCGGAGCAGCACCGTCCTGGCGCGGATGATGTACGCCGCTGGTCCGGCGGCCTCGGTCCACACGACGCCGTGGTAGGCACCGTCCGGACCGGTGAGCCCGGGGAAGCGGTCGGCGTGACCGGCCCAGTCGAAGGCGCCGGAGTCGACGATGATCCCGCCGATCGAGGTGCCGTGGCCGCCGATGTACTTGGTGGCCGAATGGACGGCGATGTCGACGCCGTGCTCGAACACCTTCGCCAGCAGGGGGGTGGTGACGGTGGCGTCCACGATGAACGGCAGGCCGAGTCCATGGGCGGCGGCCGACCAGGCGTCCAGGTCGATCACGTTGATCGCGGGGTTGCCGATCGTCTCGCCGAACACCAGCTTGGTCTTCTCGTCGACAAGGGCCGCCAGCTCCTCGGGCTTCCCCGGATCGACGAACCGTACCTCGATGCCGTACTGCGGCAGGGTGTGGGCAAACAACGCGTAGGTGCCGCCGTAGAGCGTGGACAAGGCGACGATGTTGTCCCCGGCGTAGGTCAGGTTCAGCACGGCGTACGTCACGGCCGCCGAGCCGGACGCGGTGGCCAGAGCCCCGACGCCGCCCTCCAGCGCGTTCACCCGCGCCTCGAACACCGACTGGGTCGGATTCATGATCCTGGTGTAGATGTTGCCCGGCACCCGCAGCGCGAACAGGTCGGCGGCGTGTTCGGTGTCATCGAAGACGTAGGACGAGGTCTGGTAGATGGGGACCGCGCGGGAGTTGGTGGCCGAGTCGGCCTCCTCCTGACCGGCGTGAACCGCGAGGGTGTCTGGGTGAAAGGACATATCGCTCCTGGTGTGCTGGCAGTGAAGAAGGGGAGATCGCGGCCGGCCGTGATGGCCGTCCTCGGGCATGGTCGGAGGATCCGCGAGGGATCTGATGGCAACTGCGTCGAATCTGTGGCGCGCTAATCAGCGCATTCGGCAACAGGCCAGCGACGGCACGCAGCAGCAACACAGGGTCGGCCGGCTCGTCGAGGTCATGGACGCAGGCTAGCGACGTGTCCGTTGAATGGTCAACTGGATCTTGAAATCCGAGAAGGCCGCACGGCAATAGACTCCCGTCCCATGAGTGCCGAACACGATCTGGTGCTGGTTGTTGATTACGGCGCCCAGTACGCCCAACTCATCGCCCGCCGCGTCCGCGAGGCCAGGGTCTATTCCGAGATCGTGCCGCACACGATGCCGGTGGCCGAAATCCTGGCCAAGGACCCACAGGCCATCATTCTGTCGGGTGGGCCGAGTTCGGTCTACGAGCCGGGCGCCCCGCAGCTGAATGCCGACCTGCTGTCGGCGGACGTCCCGGTGTTCGGCATCTGCTACGGCTTCATGGCGATGGCGCAGGCTCTGGGCGGCATGGTGGCGCACACCGGCCAGCGGGAGTACGGCCGCACCACGGTGGACGTGCTGGCGCCGGGTCGGTTGCTCAGCGGGCTCCCGTCGAGTCTGACGTCCTGGATGTCGCACGGCGACGAGGTCACTGCGGCGCCGGACGGGTTCCTCGTGAACGCCCGCTCGCCGCGGGCCACAGTGGCGGCGTTCGAAAACCCCGAGCGCCGCCTGGCCGGCGTCCAATGGCATCCCGAGGTGCTGCATTCCGACCACGGGCAGGCGGTGCTGGAGCATTTCCTGTTCGACCTCGCGGGTTGCCGTCCGACCTGGACGTCCAGCCACATCGCCGATGAGCAGGTGGCGCGGATCCGGGCTGAGGTGGGCGATGCCCGGGTGCTCTGCGCACTGTCCGGGGGCGTCGACTCCGCCGTTGCGGCCGCACTGGTGCAGCAGGCCATCGGCGACCAGCTCACGTGTGTGTTCGTCGATCACGGACTGCTCCGCAAGGGCGAGGCGGAACGGGTCGAGCGTGACTTCGTGGCAGCGACGGGGGTGTCGCTGGTGGTCGCCAACGAGCAGGACCGCTTCCTGTCGGCGCTGGCCGGCGTGAGCGACCCGGAGACCAAACGCAAGATCATCGGCCGGGAGTTCATCCGCACGTTCGAGGACGAGGCCCGCAAGCTCAACGCGGAGGGCCCGATCGACTACCTGGTGCAGGGCACGCTCTACCCGGACGTGGTGGAATCCGGCGGCGGTGAGGGCGCGGCGAACATCAAGAGCCACCACAACGTCGGCGGACTGCCCGACGACCTGCAGTTTCGGCTGATCGAGCCATTGCGCACCCTGTTCAAGGACGAGGTTCGTGAGGTTGGCCGGCAGCTCGGCCTGCCCGAGCACATCGTCGGCCGGCACCCGTTCCCGGGTCCCGGCCTCGGTATCCGGATCGTCGGCGCTGTGGACGCCGAGCGCCTGCGGATCCTGCGGAAGGCCGATGCGATCGTGCGGGAGGAGACCACCGCGGCCGGGCTGGATTCGGAGATCTGGCAGTTCCCTGTGGTGCTGCTGGCCGATGTCCGCTCGGTCGGGGTGCAGGGTGACGGACGCACGTACGGCCATCCGATCGTGTTGCGTCCGGTCTCCAGCGAAGACGCGATGACCGCCGACTGGAGCCGGTTGCCCTACGACCTGCTGGAGCGGATCAGCACCCGGATCACCAACGAGGTCCCCGAGGTGAACCGGGTAGTGCTCGACGTCACCTCCAAGCCCCCGGGCACCATCGAGTGGGAGTAGCCAGGCCCGTTCCCCGTTCCCCGTTCCCCGCTCCCCGCTCCCCGAGCCCCGAGCCCCCGTCGGCGCCCCCGTCGGCCCGACCAGAACGCCGAACCCCTCCGTTTCGGTCGAGGCCCTGTGCTCGAGCACAGGGCCTCGACGCGAACGGAGGGGCTCAGCGGTTGAGGGAGTCAGCGGTAATCGGACGGCGGGGTGTTGTTGCCGCCGCCGAACATCTTCTTCACCTCGTCGAAGCCGGTGGGGCCACCCGCTTCGAGCGGGAGCACCAGCCACAGTGCGATGTACACCACCAGCACCACGCCGAAGAAGAAGGACGCGACGACGGTGATGATCCGGACGAGGCCCGAATCGATGCCGAGCGAGCGGGCCAGGCCGCCACAGACACCGGCCAGGAACTTGTCCGAGGAGGAACGGGTGAATGGTTGCTTCATGAGTTTCCTTTCGTGAGATTTCTAGGTGTGTGTTTTCCGCGAGAGCAGGAGCATGCCCACGCCGATTCCGATCAGCACGACGGGGGTTGCGACCCCCACCAGACGCCAGTCGACGCTGCCGAACTGCAGCCACGTAGCGAGCAGGGCCAGGGCCAGGCTGCAGACCCCGACGCCGAAGGCGGTCCGGTCGGTCACGGCACGACCTCCACTTCGCCGACGTCCACGTCGACATGGACGCGCAGCACCGGCAGCTCCACGCCTTTGACGAAGGTGTCGGTGCCGTTGAGGTTCGTTCCCTCGCGGGAGACCTCCGGCGTCCGGTATTCGCCGGCGTCGACCGAGTAGATCACGTCGCTGGTGGCGGCGGCCGGAAGGTGCAGGGTGACCGACCCCGCGCCCAGCTTGATCGCCAGGTCGCGATCGGTGCGCAGGTCGAGACCGCTCAGGTCCAGATCGAGCTCGCCGACACCCAACTCGACCGACGCGGGGAGGTCGGCCGCGCCCGTGTAGGCCTGGCGAACGGTTCCCACGCCGGGCATCGGAGGCACCATCATGGCGGCGGTGACGAGAGCCGTCAGGATGGTTGCGGGCAGCAGCAGCGGGGGGCGTCCGGCCCAGGTGGCCACCAACAGAGTGCCACCGAGACCCGCCAGCACGGCAGCCGAGTAGGCCAACGGTCCGGCGGCAACTCCGAACACAACGGACGCCACCAGTACCGCCCCCACCGCGGCCACCACCGTGACGAGTGCCAGCCACCACAACCGCCAGCTGCGGCGCGAAGGCGGCGTCCGCGGACCCATCACCGGGAGCGGCACCGGATCCTGGATGGCCACGTCGGTGGCCGGGTCGGTGTACGGCTGAACCCAGCGGTGTTCGTTCACCTCAGGTGCCGGTGGCGCCGACAGTTCGTAGCCCGGCGTGTGCTGCTCGACCAGTCGCACTCGCCACGCCTGCGCGGCTCGCTCGAAGGGTGTCGGTTCGGGCGGTGGTGCGGAGACTGCCTTGCCACGGAAGCCGAAGAACCAGATGGCCCCGATGATCAGCACGGGGCCAAGACCCACGCTGCCGCCACTGAGCAAGGAGACCAGCACCAGCAGCGAGCCCAGGGTCGCGATCACCACGACCGGGGTCGACCACGACCTCGTGAACGGCAGGATTCGATGAATCGGCAGCTCAGCGCTTCCGTCCCGGGGCATCAGCAACCAGCCACCGGCGTAGGCCGCCAACCCCAAGCCGCCGAAGAACGCGAGCACGGCGACTGAGATTCGCAGCAGATTGGGGTCCACCCGCCATCGGCGGGCGAGCCCCGCGCACACCCCACCGAGCATGGCGCCCTGGCTGGGGCGACTGATCACGGGGAGGTTGTCGGGCACGTCTCCATTCAACGTGCTGGCCGTGCGTTGGGCCATCGGGGTTGACCCTGAAGGCTCCCGGCAAAGGGCTCTGCGCTCGTCCATCGCAACGGACAGATAACAATCTTGCGTCCGGGATTGACGCTGAGAGCGTTTGCAGGGTTCACTTCAACCATGCCTAAGAGCGCTCTCATCGAGTCTCGCGGGCTTTTCACAGGTGGTCGGCGGGCGTGAGCGCCCGCCATCGACAAAGGAGTCCACACATGCGCTCAACCCTGACGCGGGGCGCGGCTGTCACCGCCGGCCTCGCGCTCCTGCTCGCCGGCTGCTCGTCGGGCACGCCGAGCCCGGCCGCGACGGCACCGGCGGCAAGCGATGAGAAGATCACTCTCACCGTCGCCACCTTCAACGAGTTCGGGTACGACAGCCTGTTCGCCGAGTACACGAAGGCACACCCGAACATCACCATCACGCCGAAGAAGGCCGCGACGTCGAACGAGGCTCGCGAGAACTACTTCAGCAAGCTCGCCGCGGGCTCCGGCCTCAGCGACATCGAGGCCATCGAAGTCGACTGGATGCCGGACGTGATGCAGACCGCCGACAAGTTGATGGACCTCTCCGGCGACGACGTGTCCGGCCGCTGGCTCGACTGGAAGGCGAAGGCCGGCACCACGACCGACGGCAAGCTCGTCGCCTTCGGCACCGACATCGGCCCCGAAGCCGTCTGCTACCGAGCCGACCTGTTCAAGAAGGCCGGCCTGCCGACCGATCGCGAGGAGGTCGCCAAGGCACTGGGCACCACCTGGGACGACTACTTCAACCTGGGTAAGCAGTACGTCGCCAAGTCCGACGGCGTGGCCTGGTTCGACTCCGCGGACGCGATCGTGCAGGGCCAGATCAACCAGTTGCCGAACGCCTTCTCCTCCTCGGACACCGAAGAGATTCTGATTCCCCTCGACCAGAACCAGCCCGTCAAGGACATGTACAACTCGGTACTGACGGCATCCGTCGACGCCAAGCTCTCAGCACACCTGCAGCAGTGGCAGGAGGACTGGGTGAGCGCCTTCCAGAAGGGCAAGTTCGCGACCATGCTCTGCCCGGGCTGGATGCTCGGCGTGATCGAGGGCAACGCCAAGGGCGTCGAGGGCTGGGACATCGCCAACACCTTCCCCGGTGGCGGCGGCAACTGGGGCGGCTCGTACCTGACCGTTCCGGCCCAGGGCGCCCACCAGGCGGCGGCGCGGGATCTGGCCGCGTGGCTGACCGCTCCCGAGCAGCAGATCAAGGCGTTCAAGGCGAAGGGCACGTTCCCGAGCCAGGTCGAGGCGTTGAGCAGTCCGGACCTGCTGTCGGTCACCGAACACGTTCTTCAACGACGCACCGACCGGGCAGATCCTCGCCGACCGGGCGAAGGCGGTCACGGTGGTGCCGTTCAAGGGCCCGCAGTACTTCGCGGTGCGCCAGGTCCTGTCTGACGCGATCAACCGCGTGGACGTGACCAAGAAGCAGTCCGCGGCGACTCCTGGGCGCAGGCCATCAAGGAGTTCGAGGCCCTCGGCTGATCTCCACTCACGTGCTCGACCGTCGTGGGCAGGGCCCTGGCGCCCTGCCCACGAACCGCCTCGGAAGGAGACCACCACGCTGACGTGGCGCCACCGGCTCAGCCGTTGGGACGTCAAGAGCGCCCCTTACCTCTACATCGCCCCGTTCTTCCTGCTGTTCGCGCTGGTCGGGCTGTTCCCGCTGCTCTACACCGGCTGGGTCGCCCTCAACAAGTGGAGCCTGGTCACCGGCAACCAGGGCTTCCTCGGGCTCGACAACTTCAGCTACGTCCTCGCGCAGCCGCGGTTCTGGGACGCGGTGGTCAACACCTTCAGCATCTTCCTGCTGTCGTCGGTGCCGCAGATCCTGCTCGCCATCGCGATCGCCGCGTGCTGGACGCGAACCTGCGGGCGAAGACGTTCTGGCGGATGGGCGTCCTGGTGCCCTACGTGGTCGCTCCGGTCGCCGTCTCCCTCGATCTTCGGCCAGCTCTTCGCCGACCAGTCCGGCGTGATCAACGCCGTCCTCACCGGGATCGGTCTCGACCCGATCGGCTGGCACTCGGAGCGGTTGTGGTCGCCACGTCGCCATCGCGACCATGGTCAACTTCCGCTGGACCGGCTACAACACCTTGATCTTCCTCGCCGCGATGCAGGCCGTGCCCCGCGACGTCATCGAGGCCGCCGTGGTCGACGGCGCCACCCGTGTGGCAGACCTTCGTCAACGTGACCGTCCCGATGCTGCGTCCGACGATCATCTTCGTCGTGATCACCTCGACCATCGGCGGGCTGCAGATCTTCGACGAGCCGCGCATGTACGACAACTTCGGGCTCGGCGGCCCCGACCGGCAATGGATGACGATCACGATGTACCTCTACGAACTGGGCTGGGGCACCCAGCGCAACCTCGGTCGGGCGGCCGCCGTCGCCTGGCTGCTGTTCCTGATCATCGTCGTCTTCGCCCTGATCAACTACGCGATCACCCGGCGGATCGCCAGCGGCGATGTGCGCCGGACCAGAGCAGGAGTGGCCGACAATGACGCTCCGTGGCCATGACCCGGCAGCTGGCAGGTGCGGGCGCGGCCCGCGCAGCCGTCCGCCGGCGCAACCGGATGCAGGGCGGAGCCCGCCGTCCGGGCTGGGTCACCTACTGCTGCTCGTCGCTGACGGTGCTGGTCTCCGTGCTCCCGCTCTACTACGCCTTCCTCCTGGCCAGCTCCACCGCCGGCGACATCGCCCGCACCCCGATCCCTTCCCCACTGCCACAAGGCCACTTCTTCGAGAACGTCGAGCCGGGTGCTCAACGCCGGGATCAGCTTCTGGCAGGCGCTCGCCAACAGCGTGATCGTCAGCTGTGGTCACGGCCGTCTCGGTGGTCTTCTTCTCCACTCTCGCCGGCTACGCGTTCGCCAAGCTGCGATTCCGCGGCCGCGAACCCGCTGCTCGCCTTCGTCATCGCCACCATGGCCGTGCCCACCCAGCTGGGTGTGATTCCGCTGTTCATCGTGATGTCGAAGCTCGGCTGGACCGGGAAGCTGATCAGCGTGATCGTGCCCGGCCATGGTCACCGCCTTCGGCGTGTTCTGGATGACCCAGTACCTGTCGGAGGCGCTGCCGTACGAGCTGATCGAGGCCGCCCGGGTGGACGGCTGCTCGATGATCCGCACGTTCTGGCATGTGGCGCTGCCGGCCGCCCGTCCGGCAGCGGCGATGCTGGCGCTGTTCACGTTCGTCGGCTGCTGGACCAACTTCTTCTGGCCCTTCATCGTGCTCGGATCTACCAACCCGACGCTGCCCGTGGCCCTGCAGTTGCTGCAGGCGACCTACTTCAAGGACATGTCGCTGATCATGGCCGGCGTCGTCCTGGCCACGCTGCCGCTGCTCGTCCTGTTCGCCGTCGCCGGACGCCACCTGGTGTCCGGCATCATGCAAGGAGCCGTCAAGGGATGACCACGCTGACCTTTCCTGCCGGATTCCGGTGGGGCACCGCCACGTCCGCGTACCAGATCGAGGGCGCTGTCGATCAGGACGGCCGCACCGAATCGATCTGGGACGTCTTCTGCCGGGTGCCCGGGGCCGATCGCGAACAGCGACGACGGGACGGTGGCCGTGCGACCACTACCACCGCTACGCACGAGGACGTCGCTCAACTGGCGGAGCTGGGCATGGACACCTACCGGTTCTCGGTGTCATGGTCCCGGGTGCTGCGGCCCGACGGCAGCTCCGAACCCGGCCGGCCTCGACTTCTACACGCAGGCTGGTCGACGAGTTGCTGGCCGTCGGCATCGCGCCGTGGCTGACGCTCTACCACTGGGACCTGCCCGCGGCGCTCGCCGGGGGGCTGGACCGAACCGCGACACCGCGCTGCAGTTCGCCGACTACGCCGTCGTGGCGCATGCCGCGCTGGGCGACCGGGTGCGGCAGCTGGACCACCCTCAACGAGCCGTGGTGCTCGTCGTTCCTCGGCTACGCCTCCGGCGAGCACGCCCCCGGGCGACACCGACCCGGGCGAGGCCGTCCGCGCCGTGCACCATCTGCTGCTCGGCGCACGGCCTGGCCACCCAGGCGTTGCGCGCGGCGGACTCGAACCGCCACACCGGGATCACCCTCAACTTCACCCCGGTGGCGCCGGCCGATCCGGATGCCGCGGCGGACGTCGAGGTCGCGCGACGGATCGACGGGACGGCCAACCGGCTGCTTCATCGATCCCTTGTTGCGGGGCGCCTACCCCTCCGACGTGCTGGCCGACCTCGGCCCGCTGTGGACTCCCGACCTGGTCGCCGACGGCGACTGCCGGCATCATCGCGACCCCGATCGACGTCCTCGGCGTGAACTACTACACGACCAACCAGGTGCGCGCACGGCGGCCGGGGAAGTCTTCGAGCCGGAGGTGGTGCGTGGCCGGATGCGGCCCAGCCCGCACATCACCGCCCCGGACGCCGTGGCCACGCGACCGCGGACTGCCCCAAGACCGCCATGGGCTGGGATGTCGACCCCGACGGGCTGTACCGGTTGCTGGTCGGGCTCCACGAGCAGTACATCGGGGCCCGGGGGCGTCCCCCTGGTGATCACCGAGAACGGCGCCGCCTTCCACGACGTCGTCGGTCCCGACGGCTTCGTCGACGACCAGGACCGGCTCGACTACGTCCGCAGCCACCTGATCGCGGCGCATCGGGCGTTGAGCGAAGGCGTCGACCTGCGCGGCTACCTGCTCTGGTCGATGATGGACAACTTCGAGTGGAGCCATGGCTACCGGGAGCGCTTCGGTATCCTTCGGGTCGACGAGCAGTTCCGGCGGCTGCCCAAGGCGAGCGCGCTCTGGTACTCCGAAGTGGCGCGCTCTGGAGGGCTCACGCTCTGAGAGGAGGCACCGGGTGGCCAACACTCTGACCGGAACCCGACCGGCGCCAACGCTCGAGGACGTGGCCCGGGTCGCAGGCGTGTCGCGCGCCACGGTGTCGCGAGTGGTCAACGGCGGCAGCCTGGTTGCCCCGGCGACGACCGAGGCCGTCCGGATCGCCATCAGCCAGCTGGGGTACCAGCCCAACCGCTCGGCCCGGGCCTTGGTCACCCGCCGCACCGGCGTCGTCGCCGTGATCGTGCCCGAAGCCGACGAGCGAGTTTTCTCCGATCCGTTCTTCCCTCAGGCCTACCACGGAGCCCTGATGGGATTCCGGGATTCCGACGTCCAGGTGGTCCTTGCCATGGCCCAGCCAGGGGACAACGCGTCCCGGATGGTGCGGTACCTGGAATCGGGCCACATCGACGGCGCGATCATCGTCTCCCACCACGGCCCGGCCCTCGCCCGGGCACTGGCCCAGACATCCCAGCCGATCGTCTTCGTCGGCGACCCGGAGACCCCCGGCGTCTGCTATGTGGACGTCGATCAGGCCACGGCGGCCTTCACCGCGACCCAACACCTGATCGAGAAAGGGGCGCGCCGGATCGGCACCATCACCGGACCGCTCGACATGGCGGCGGCCGTCCAGCGGCTCCAGGGTTTCGAGCGGGCCATGCAGGCTGCCGGCCTGGACGCCTCGGTTCGCTCCGGCGGCGACTTCACCCGGCTGGGTGGTCGGAACGCCGCCGCGCGACTCCTCACCGACGTGCCTGACCTGGACGGACTGTTCGTCGCGAACGACCTGATGGCGTCCGGCGCGATCAGCGAACTGAGCCGCGCCGGACGCACCGTCCCCGACGACGTGCTGGTCGTCGGTTTCGACGACTCGATCGCGGCACTGGAATGCACGCCGCCCCTGACGACCATGACCAACCCGGCCTCAGAGCTGGCCCTTCGAGCGACCCAGATGCTGATGACCCTGCTCGCCGGGGGGCAGCCCTCCTCGCCGTGCATCCTCACCAGTGAACTGGTGCTCCGCGGCTCGGCATGACCGAGGTCGAACTCCAGCCGCGCTCCTCGCGTCCGCTCAACAACGCGTGGGTGGGTGGAGTGTGCGCCGGCCTCGCCGACCATCTGGGGTGGTCGGTGCTGTGGTTGCGGGCACTGTTCACTGTCCTGGGCGGGGTCGGGCTGATCGGAGTAGCGGTCTACCTGGTGCTGTGGCTGGTCATGCCCCGGGCCGTGGAGAAGCGCGGCGCCCCCGGGCTGGAGGCGGGGGCGCGCACCGGCCTGAGAACCCGGACGCCGAGCAGTCTGCGTCCGGTCGACCTCGGTCTCGCCATCTCCCTGGGCGTGCTGTGGCTGGGAATCGTGTGGCTGGTCCAGCTGGCGGGGTGGGGTTTGCCGTTGCCGGGGCTCGTTTCCGGACTGCTGGCCGCCGGCGGCGTGGGCATCATCTGGTGGCAGGCCGACCACGTCTCGACCAGAGAACTGCGCTCCGGCACCAATTGGCAGCGCCTGGTGGCTCCCCTGATGGCGCATTGGACGTCGCTGGTGGCGATCCTGGTGGGGCTTGTCGGTCTCGGGTTCGCGATTTCCATCGTGGTGGCGGCGCAGACCGGACTCGGTGAGCTCGGTCGGTTGGCGTTGGTGGTGACGCTCGCCGTCGGCGGGCTCGTGCTGGCGGCGCTGCCCTGGATCCTGCGTGTGCGACAGATCCTGGCGCAGGCTCGCGACGACACTCTCGTGGCCGATGCGCGTGCCGACATGGCTGCGCACCTGCACGACTCCGTCCTCCAGACCCTTGCGCTGATCCAACGTCAGGCGGGCGACCCGAAGAAGGTGACCGCTCTGGCCAGGCGACAGGAACGCGAACTGCGCCAATGGCTGTACGGCGAGACCCCGTCCGGGGGAAGCCTGGTGGAGGCGCTGACGGCTGAGCTGTTGGATGTGGAGGACACTCACGGCGTGGACGTGGAACTGGTGGCGGTGGGGGACTGCGAACTCACCCCTGAGCTGGCCGCGCTGGTGAGAGCGGCGCGGGAGGCCATGGTGAACGCGGCGAAACACTCCGGCGTCGAGCGGATCGATGTCTACGCCGAGTCCGACCCGGACCTCGTGTCGGTCTACGTCCGTGACCGAGGACGGGGGTTCGACCTCGCCGACGTCGACGAGGACCGCATGGGTGTGCGGGGCTCGATCATCGAGCGGGTGAGACGCGCCGGTGGACGAGCGATAATCAGGACAATGCCCGGTGAGGGCACCGAAGTCAGGTTGGAGTTACCGAAATGACGAGCGACCACGGGGGCGGCACCGAAATGACAACCGGTCGAGGCGCTGCCGAGAGAACGGGCGACGACCAGGCGGCGACGCCGGCCGTCTGGCGGGTGGTGCTGGTCGATGACCACGCCATGTTCCGAAGCGGTGTGAGGCACGACATCGGCGACCGGGTGCACCTGGTGGGGGAGGGTGAGGACGTGCCGACCGCGGTGGCCGCCATTCTCGCGGCGGCGCCGGACGTGGTACTGCTCGACGTCCACCTGCCCGGCGGCGGGGGTGTCGAGGTGATCAAGCAGGTGGTCGCGATCGAACCCGGCGTGAGGTTTCTTGCCCTGTCGGTGTCGGACGCCGCCGAGGATGTCATCGGGGTGATCAGGGCGGGCGCCCGCGGCTACGTGACGAAGTCGATCTCTGCCGACGAACTGGTGGCGGCGATCGGACGGGTGGCCACGGGCGACGCGGTGTTCTCGCCGAGGCTCGCCGGCTTCGTACTGGACGCCTTCTCCGGCGCGATCGACGTCGCCAGCATCGATGAGGACCTCGACCGGCTCAGTATCCGCGAACGCGAGGTCCTCCGCCTGATCGCCCGGGGCTACGCCTATAAGGAGATCGCCCGGGAACTGTTCATCTCGATCAAGACCGTAGAGACCCACGTCAGCAGCGTCCTGCGCAAGCTGCAGCTGTCGAACCGTCACCAGCTGACCCGCTGGGCGACCGACCGCAAGCTGGTCTAGCTGCGTCCCCGTCCCCCCGTCCGTCCCCCGCCCGCCGCCCGTCGCCCCCGTCCGTCCCCCCGTCCCCCCGTCCAGCATCGAACCCCACCGTTCCCGTCGAACCCCTGTACTCGAGCGCAGGGGTTCGACGGGAACGGTGGGGTTCGATGCTGGACGGTGGGGTTCGGCAGGGACGGTGGGGTTCGGCAGGGACGGTGGGGTCGGTGGAGGGGCGGTGGGGGTCGGTGGGGGTCGGTGGGGTCGGTGGGGATCAGTGGCGACGGGCGGTGAGCCGGCCGTAGGTCCACAAAACGATCACGGCGCCCAGGATGGCCAGCAGCCACGAACCGAGCGAGAAGAACGGCAGCCCGCCGTTGCCGCCGAGCACCGCGCCGATCCAGCCGCCCACGGTCGTGCCGGCCACGGCCAGCAGAACGGTGGGGAGCCAGCCGCCTTCGACGCCCATGATCGACTTCGCGACCACTGCCGCGATGAGAGCCATGATCAGCCACGCCAGGAAGGCCATGGCGCAACCGTAGCCGGGCGGTGCAAGCTCCCGCAGTGACGGCTGCGGATCAGCTCTTGCGCTTGATCAAGCCGTAGATCCACAGCACCAGCACCGCGCCGCCGATGGCCAGCAGCCACGACCACAGCGAGAAGAAGCCTGTCATTCCCTTGTCGAAGACGGCAGCGCCGATCCAGCCGCCGACCACCCCACCCACGATGCCGATCAGCAGGCTGGAGACCCAGCCGCCGTCCTGCTTCATGATCGATTTTGCGATCGCTCCGGCGATCAGGCCCATGATGATCCATGCGATGAAACCCATGTCCCCACCGTAGGCGCATCTTCCCCATCCCCCATCGGGGCTCACCACCAGGCGACCCTGGTTCGGATCTCAGACCGGGTGTTGGCGTGGCTGGCGGCGGCACAGCGTAGGCTTGCCCAGCCATGTCAGACACCCTCTTCCCGGACCTTTTCGCCACCGCCTTCCCTCCGCCCGTCCGCACCGAGCCGACGGATCCGGCTTCGGCGGAGTCCTTTCGTGCTGGTGCGGGACAATCCGGTTCCGGACCGGTCCGCTTCCGCTCAGGCGTGAACGCCGGATCCGCCGAGTCCGAACCGGCGGACGCGCGTCGCGTCCGTCCGAAGCGGTCCGAGGTGGCGGAGGCGGAGTTGCTGGCCGATCTCAACCCGCCCCAGCGGGAAGCCGTCGTCCACGCCGGAGGACCCGTGCTGGTGGTGGCCGGCGCCGGCTCGGGCAAGACGCGCGTCCTGACCCGACGGATCGCGCACCTGGTCGGGGTGAGGAAGGTGCATCCCGGTTCGATCCTGGCCATCACGTTCACGAACAAGGCGGCCGCCGAGATGCGGCACCGGGTGGTCGAGCTCGTCGGGAATCGGGCGAAGCTGATGTGGGTCTCGACCTTCCACTCGGCCTGCGTCCGCATCCTGCGCAACGACATCCACAGGTTCGGCATGTCGCGGACCTTCTCGATCTACGACGACACCGACAGCAAGCGCCTGATGACCATGGTGCTGCGCGATCTCGATCTCGACCCGAAGCGCTACCCGGTGCGAGCGGTGCTGAACTGGGTCTCGAACTGCAAGAACGAGCTGGTCGACCACGAGATCGGCTCGGGCACGCACTCAGGAAGGCACGAGCGAGGAAGCCTACGCCGACGCCTACGCCGAGTACCAGCGCCGGCTGAAGGCCGCCAACGCCCTCGATTTCGACGATCTGATCATGACGACCGTCCATCTGCTGCAGGCCTTCGGCGATCTGCGCGAGCAGTACCGTCGACGGTTCCGGCACGTGCTGGTCGACGAGTACCAGGACACCAACCACGCCCAGTACGCTCTGATCCGTGAATTGTGCGGCGTGCAGCCGGTCGCGGGGGACGCGCCGCAGGTCGACCCGCCCGAGCTGATGGTGGTCGGTGACTCGGACCAGTCGATCTACGCCTTCCGTGGTGCCACGATTCGCAACATCCTCGATTTCGAGTCCGACTTCCCTGGCGCCCGCACCATCGTGCTGGAGCAGAACTACCGCTCCACCCAGAACATCCTGAACGCGGCGAACGCGGTGATCACCCGCAACCCAGGACGCCCGGAGAAGCGGCTGTGGTCGGAGGCGCGGCGACGGTGACCTGCTGGTGGGCTACGTCGCGGACACCGAGCACGACGAGGCCCAGTTCGTGGCCGAGGAGATCGACCGGCTCACCGACGCACGTGCGTCGAAACCGGGGGACGTCGCGGTCTTCTACCGCACGAACGCCCAGTCCGGGCGTTCGAGGAGGTCTTCATCCGGGTCGGCATGCCCTACCGGGTGGTCGGCGGCGTCCGCTTCTACGAGCGCCGGGAGGTCCGGGACGCGATCGCGCTACCTGCGCGCGATCGCCAACCCCGACGACGACGTGTCGGTGCGGCGGGTGCTGAACGTGCCCCGGCGAGGCATCGGGGACAGGGCCGAGGCGATGATCGAGGCTTTCGCCGCCGCCGAGCAGATCTCCTTCGGCGCCGCCCTCGACCGGGCCGACGAGGCCCCCGGGCTGGCGACCCGCTCGCTGAACCAGATCGAGGCGTTCGCCGCGCTGATGGCCCGGCTACCGGGCGAAGGTCGCCGACGGGTCGCCCGCCGACGAGATCCTGGCCGGCATTCTGAAGGACTCCGGCTACCTCGACGAACTGAGCAACTCCACCGATCCGCAGGACGAGAGCCGGCTGGAGAACCTGGTGGAACTGGTCAGCGTCGCGGGCGAGTTCGTCGCTGCGGCGCACGCGGTCGACGTGCCGGAGGACGAGAGCGAGCTCGCCGCCGGCGCTCCGGAGCCGGACGACTCGCTGCCGGCCTTCCTGGAGCGGATCGCGCTGGTGGCCGATTCCGACCAGATCCCCGACAACGACCCCGACGCGACCGGGGTGGTCACGCTGATGACCCTGCACACCGCGAAGGGGCTGGAGTTCAACACGGTCTTCCTGACCGGCTTCGAGGACGGCATCTTCCCGCATCAGCGGGCGCAGGCGGACAAGACCGAGCTGGAGGAGGAGCGCCGGCTGGCCTACGTCGGCATCACCCGCGCCCGGCAGCGGCTCTATCTCACCCGCGCCAGCGTGCGCTCCCAGTGGGGTTCGCCGCAGTACAACCCGCCCAGCCGGTTCACCGAGGAGATCCCTGCGCACCTGATCGACTGGCGCCGCCTCGGTGTGGCCCGAGCCAGTTACGCGTCCTCGGCCGCGAGGCGCAGTGAACGTGCCTGGCAGTCCACGTTGGGCAGCTCGATGCGTCCGGCGATCAAGACGGTGGCCTCAGTCGACGGTAGGGGACCGGGTGCTGCACACCACCTTCGGGATGGGCACGGTGGTGGCCACGTCCGGGCTGGGCGATGCGACGAAGGCGGATGTCGACTTCGGTTCCTCCGGCGTGAAGCGGCTCTCGCTCAAGCACGCCCCGATGGAGAAGCTCTGATCGACCGTCCTCGCCGTCGAGGGTCGGCGGGTCAGTTGTCCTTGTCGCTGTCGGACGCCTTGGCTTCCTTGTTCCAGCCGATGTACTCCATCGGGTCGGTGCCGTGCGCCGTTCTTGTAGGCGGAGAAGTGCAGGTGGCAGGCGGTGGAAAGTCCGGTGCTGCCGACGTGTCCGATCAGGTCGCCCTTGTTCACCTTCTGGCCGACCTTGACCACGAAGATCGGTCATGTGGAGGTAGCCGGTCTGGACGTTGACGCCGTTGATGTCTCCGTGGTCGATGCGCACGTTGTTGCCGGATCCGCCGTTGTAGCCCATCGCGGCCTTCACCACGGTGCCTGACTGGGCGGCGTAGATCGGCTGGCCGCACTTGCCGCCGATGTCGTCGCCGTCGTGCAGGCGGTAGTAGTGCAGGATCGGGTGCAGCCGCAACCCGTAGGGAGAACCGACGCCACCGTCGGTCGGCCACATGAACTTCGCCAGGTTCTTCAGCCGGTCGACTTCCTTGGTGATCGTCTGCGCGCCCTCGGTGAGGGCGCTGCTGTGCGCCACTTCAGCGCAGGTCCTCTTGAGTTTCGGCGATCGCATCGCCGTCGAGTTCGAGTTGCGGTGTTGCGTTCTGCGGCGAGTTCTGCGACCGATGCGGACGGGGTGGTCGACGCGCTGGGGGAGATGCCCGGCACGCTCACGATGCCGAGCGGGGCTTGGTTGGCGGCGAAGGCCGTTCCGGTGACGTTCGCCGCCGAGGCGGTGAAGGCGACCACACCGGCGACCGCGATTCCTGAGGCCAGGGCAACGGTGCCGCCACGCTTGGCGAGGCCACGAAAGCGGCCCACGGTCGGTGTCGACTCGGTCGAGGACTCCGACGAGCTTGCCGGGAGTGCGCGACGCGGCTTGTCAATCCGCAGTCGAAGTACGTTCACCAGTCTCCCGTCAAGTCCCCTGAATCCACCACGTAGGCCCCGTCTTCGAGGCTGTACTGAGCTTAGCATTTCTTAGGCTGTTTCTCAGAATCGCTCAGGAAGTGGGTAGGGTGCGCCGTCGTCGGAGCGGGCCGCCCCGCGCCGCCCCGCTCGGCCGACTAGGGTTGGCCTTCACCTCCCCGCGCCGAACGACCTTCAGTGGACGGAGTCAGAGTGGATCTGTTCGAGTACCAGGCGCGAGACCTGTTCGAGGCCGCACGGCGTCCCGGTGCTGCGCGGCATCACGGCGCAGACCCCGGACGCGGCCCGCGACGCCGCAGCCGAGCTCGGCACACCCGTGGTGGTGGTGAAGGCGCAGGTGAAGACCGGTGGACGCGGCAAGGCCGGCGGCGTGAAGCTGGCCCGATCGCCACAGGAGGCCGCCGAGCGGGCCAGCGGACATCCTCGGGCTGGACATCAACGGTCACACGCGTCGAGACGGTGATGGTCGCCGAGGGCGCCGACATCGCCGAGGAGTACTACTTCTCGCTGCTGCTCGACCGGTCGACCCGCAACTACCTGGCGATGTGCTCCCGCGAGGGCGGCATGGACATCGAGACCCTCGCCGCCGAGCGTCCGGACGCGCTGGCGCGGGTCGAGGTCGACCCGCTGGTCGGACTCGACCAGGCCAAGGCGGACGAGATCGTGACTGCCGCCGGTTTCCCCGAGGAGGATCGGGCCGAGATCGCGCCGCGTGCTGGTGCTGCTCGGCGAGGTCTATCGCGACAACGACGCCACCCTGGTCGAGGTGAACCCGCTGGTGAAGACCGGCTCAGGGGCGAGATCGTGGCGCTCGACGGCAAGGTCACCCTCGACGCGCAACGCCGCCTTCCGGCACCCCGAGTGGGTCGGCCTACGCCGACGAGTCGCTGCGACGACCCGCTGGAGGTCCGGGCGCGGGCGAAGCACCTCAACTACGTGAAGCTGGACGGCTCGGTCGGGCATCATCGGCAACGGCGCCGGCCTGGTGATGAGCACCCTCGACGTGGTCGCCGCGGCCGGCACCGACCTGCCCGGCACGCCCGCGGCCGGCCAACTTCCTCGACATCGGCGGCGGCGCGTCCGCCCAGGTGATGGCCAACGGACTGGACATCATCCTGTCCGACCCGCAGGTGAAGGTGGTCTTCGTCAACGTCTTCGGCGGCATCACCGCCTGTTCCGAGGTGGCCAAGGGCATCATCGACGCGCTCGCCATGCTGGGCGAGCGGGCCACCAGGCCGATCGTGGTTCGCCTCGACGGCAACGCCGTCGAGATCGGACGGCACATGCTCGCCGAGGCCGCCCACCCGCTCGTTCGGCTCGCCGACACCATGGACGAAGCGGCCCGGCGAGGCCGCCGAACTGGCGTCCGCGGCGTGCCGGAAAGGGGGAACTCTGATGTCGATCTGGCTGGACCAGCGATCCACCGTCATCGTTCAGGGGATGACCGGCTCGGAGGGCCGCAAGCACACCCAGCGGATGATCGCGGCCGGCACCCGCATCGTCGGCGGCGTCACCCCCGGCAAGGGCGGCCAGTCGGTGATCTTCGAAGAGGACCCGGTGCCGGTGTTCGACACGGTCGCCGAGGCGCGGGAAGCGACCGGGGCCAACACGTCGGTGGTGTTCGTCCCGGGTCCGAACACCCGGCAGGCCGTCATGGACGCTGTCGATGCGGCGATCGACCTCGTCGTGGTGATCACCGAGGGCGTGCCGGTGCGAGACACCGCGGAGTTCGTCGCGTATGCCCGCCAGTCCGGCCACACCCGGCTGATCGGCCCCAACTGCCCAGGACTGATCAGTCCTGGAAAGTCGAACGTCGGGATCATTCCGCCCACCATCTCAGGTCCCGGACGGATCGGGCTGGTGTCGAAGTCCGGCACGCTGACCTACCAGATGATGTTCGAACTGCGTGACATCGGGTTCTCGACCGCCGTCGGCATCGGCGGCGATCCGGTGAACGGCACCACCCACATCGACGCCCTGGCGGCCTTCGAGGACGATCCGGACACCGATGCGATCGTGCTGATCGGCGAGATCGGCGGGGACGCGGAGGAGCGCGCGGCCGCCTACATCGCCGACACATCTGACCAAGCCCGTGGTCGGCTACGTGGCGGGCTTCACCGCGCCGGTCGGCAGCACGATGGGTCACGCCGGCGCGATCGTCACCGGCTCGTCGGGCACCGCGAAGGCGAAGAAGGCCGCATTGGAGGCCGCCGGCGTCCGGGTCGGCCGCACGCCGAGCGAGACCGCCGGGTTGATGCGCGAGCTGATCCTCGATCTGGGGCGCTCGGCAGGCTGAGCGTCGCCCGTCGCCGGTTCACGCTGCCCTGGGTGAGGATCTCGGCTTCTTCTTCAGGCGCTCCGGCGGGTGTCTTCCTCAGGCGCTCTGGCTGGTGCGTTGGCCGGCGCGAACGCCGATGCGGCGCCACTGGTCGTCGGTGAAGTCGAAGCTGCTGGTGGGGTTGGCGAGCAGGTAGACGACCCGTTGGTCCACGGTCAGGACGGCGACCCGGAACAGCACCGTTTCGGTTTCGGTCTTCTGGGTGACCAGGAAGGTGGATCCGGCGATCTTGGCGCCGTCGACGCCGGAGGCCTTGACCGCGGGGCCCTGGCTGACGGACGCGGTCGGTACCCGGTTGGCGCAGCCGGTGAGGTTCGAGGTGATCTTCTTGGCCAGCTTGGTGGCGTCGGCTGCGGCGGCGAAGGTGTAGACGGCTTGGTCCACGCCGAAACCGCGCGGTGCGTCGGGGTCGTCGACCAGCAGGATGGTCCGCTGGCCCGCGGACTGGGCGCCGGTGACCTGGTCCAGGTCCATGGCCTCGCACTGGCTGCCGACCACGGCGAGCTTGTTGACCGGGTCGGTGGCGCCCCACCGCCCCGCACCGCGGGTGATCCGGGGCAGGTCGGCCTCGACCAGCCAGCCCGGCATCGTGGCGGCGGACGGCAGGCTCCCGGCCACTTCGAGAACTCCGGGGCAGGTGCCCGAATCCTGGCAGACCCGGTTCAGCGGCTTGGCGGCGACGCCGGCGAGGTCGGCTGCCGAGATCTGCTTGGAGATCGTCGTCGCGTCGAACATGCTCACGGTGCGGCCGGTCCGGGTCACCAGCAGGGTGTGGTAGAGGTCCCTGGTGTCCTGCACGGTCAGCCGCACCACGTCGGCGTTGTCGGCCAGGTTCTTCACCGTGTTCGCCCCGGTGATCCAGGCCGCGGTGTCGGGGCAGGTGCCCGCTTCGGCGAGCCGCAGCGCGTAGGCCGCCGTCGCGGCCGCCTCGTCGGCGTAGGTGTCGACGACGTTCACGACCACGTTCTCGGGCGTGTCGGAGGTGATCTGACTGGCGACGCTGCGCTGCACGGGGGGCAGGCCGTCACTCTCGGCGGGCAGGCACAGCGGACGGACCGCGTCGGTGGCGGCGGTGGAGTCGACCCAGGCGATGCCGCCAAGGCCGGCGAGGTCGTTGGCGGTGAGTCGTGGGTCCAGCGCGGACACCGGCGTCCCGCTGGGCACACCGCTCGGTGCGGTGGAGCGCAGCGTGAGGGCCCACACGCTGGCGGTGACGATCAGCGCCACCGCAGCCACCGCGGCGATGATGATCAGCGCCGGCTTCATGCTGCGCTTGCGAGGCGTGAGCGATGTATCGCCGGCTGCGCCCGGTCTCGGATCGGACCCGGGGGTGGACGCCATCGGGGTCACCGAAGCTGCAGTCGGTGTCGGTGTGGGGACAGACCGCCTGGCCGCCTCCTTCTCGCCGCGACCGAATCGCTTGCGCCGGGGAGGATCGATCGACGCGGCGGCGTCCGCAACTTCGGCGCCACCCGCGGGTGCGGTCGCGCCCGAAGCGGCAGTGGCGGCCGAGACGCTGACGGCCGGCTGCGGCGGCACGATCGCGGGGGCGTCGGCCGGCGCGGTCGGGGCGGTCGGGACCGATCTCGGGTACGCGGTGGCGGCCGTCACGGTGACCGGCGGCGGCGCCGTGGGTCGGCGCGGAGGCGGGGGAAGCACCGGCTCGGCCGCCGAGTCGGGGGAGGTGGCGCTGACGGCCGACCGGCGAGGCGCTGCCGACATCACTTCGCTCGGTTCGGCGCTGGCGGAGAAGCGGCGGCCCGCGGCGGGCGGCAGGGCGGCGTCCGGCTCGGGGAGGACCGGCGCCGGTGGCGGAACCGGCGTCGTGCTGGCCACGTCGAGGTCGGGGCTGTCGGGGCTACTGGGGCTGGCCAGCCGACGAAGGCCCCTGCTACCGCCGGACGGAGCATCCGCGGGCATCGACCGCGAGCCCCGACGACCGGCGACCCCGGGCTCGTCAGAGAGCGGTCCGAGCGCCCTGCGAGGCGCGGAAGAACCCTGTTCTGCCACTGCTTTCCCTTGCGCTCGACGCCGGATGACCCGGCCAGTGTAGCGACGGCGGCGTGTCCCCACGACTGAACGCGGCCGCGTGCGTGAGCATGGGAAGACCATGCCGAGCATCAAATCCCGCGATCGCGGCCCGATCAGGCTACGCGTATCGACCCGGACGGTCCGGCCGCCCGCAGACCGGTCCGCTGCCGAGTACGCGGGGCCCGATGAGCGCACGATCGACCTTCGCGACGACGGGCCGCCGCTGCTGCCTTGGCCGATCGCCGCGATCGGTGGTGGGGTGCTGGCGGCGTTGGCCGGCTCACTGGCGGTGGCCGGGGTGGTGCTGATCGCGTGGCTGAGCGCGATCGCGATCCCCTTGCCGACGGCATTGACGTTCGCCACGCAGGTCTGGCTGCTCGCGCATGGGGGCGCCGTCCAGATCGGTGCCGACCAGTGGACGGTGGTTCCGCTCGGCCTGACGTTGATCTTCGCCGCGATCTGCGCCTCGGTGGGCGGCTTCGCCTTCCGCCAGGGACGCCAGGCCCGCGCCGGCGAGGTGTCCGCGCAACTCCGACGCAGGCTCGTGCTGGGGTCGGTGGCTCAGGTGACCGCCGGCTACACGGCCTTCGCGGCGCTTCTGGCCTGGGGACTCTCCGGTCCAGCGGCGATCTGGCGCCCAGCGCTGGGCGCCCTGCTGGTCAGCGGCATCGGATCCGTGCTGGGTGCGGCGACCGCAGCCGGTCACCGACCGAACCGCACCCGCCCGGAGTGGCTACGGCGCGGGCTGCGCGGCGCCGCGGCGGGCGGGCTCGCGCTGGTGGCCGCCGCCGCCGTCGCGCTGGGGGTGGCGCTGCTCCTGGGTGAGTCCCAGGTGACCGCGCTGGAGGAATCGCTGAGGTTCGACTCCGGCGGCGTCTTCGTCTGGTCACTGATCGCTCTCGCCTACCTTCCCAACCTGTTGGCGTGGACGCTGGCCTGGGTGCTGGGCGCCGGTTTCACCGTCGGCGCGGGGTCCCTGGTCTCGTTGTGGACGACCGAACTGGGCATGCTGCCGGCCGTCCCCGTGTTCGGCGCGCTGCCCCCGGTGGGCGTGGCGAGTCCCTGGCTGCTCGCCTGGCTCGGGTTCGGTGTGGTCGCCGGTGGCCTGGCCGGGGTGGTCGCGGTTCGTGGCCGCCGGACGGGCCCGCTCGGCGCCCTGGCCGCCAGCGCCGCAGCCGGGGCACTGCTGGTGGCGTTCCACCTCGCGTGGGCCGGCGCGAGCCGCGGATCGCTCGGCAGCATGCGTCTGGCCGGCTTGGGCCCCCGCCTGCTCGAGTCGGTCCTGATCGGAGCACCCCTCCTGCTGTTCAGTTCTCTCCTCGCCGGGCTGCTCACTTGGTTCGTCCGCCGACGCGGACCCGCGTCCGACCCCCCGGCGGCGGTTCGATAAGGTTTTGGCCATGCCCCTGCGCCTGGTCGTCCTGGTCTCGGGCTCGGGCACCCTGCTGCAGGCTGTGCTGGACGCCTCGACCGCGGGACAGCTCAACGCCCACGTCGTCGCCGTCGGCGCTGACCGTGCCGACGCCTATGGCCTCGTCCGGGCCGAGGCGGCCGGCGTTGCCACCTTCGTGCACCCGTTGGCCAAGGGCGCGGATCGTGCCGTCTGGGACGCGGAGCTCACCGACCTGGTCGCGGCCTTCCGTCCCGATCTCGTGGTCAGCGCGGGCTTCATGAAGCTCGTCGGACCCGCGTTCCTCGACCGCTTCAGCGGCCGGATGATCAACACGCACCCCGCCCTGCTGCCGTCGTTCCCGGGCATCCACGCAGTCCGGGACGCCCTCGCGCACCGCGTGCTGGTGACCGGCGCGACCGTCTTCTGCGTCGACGAGGGCGTCGACAGCGGCCGCATTCTGGCTCAGGAGCCGGTGCGGATCGAACCGGGCGACACCGAGGCTTCCCTGCATGAACGCATCAAGATCGTCGAGCGGCGATTGCTGATCGACACCGTGAACCAACTCAGCCGAGGGGACAGATGAACGACCTGCTGCCAATTCGCCGCGCCCTGGTGTCGGTCTACGACAAGACCGGATTGATCGAACTGGGTCGCGCCCTGGTCGATGCCGGGGTGGAACTGGTGTCCACCGGCTCGACGGCGAGCACCCTCGCCGAGGCCGGGCTGCCGGTGACGCCGGTGGAAGCCGTGACCGGATTCCCCGAATGTCTGGACGGCCGGGTGAAGACCCTGCACCCGCACATCCATGCCGGCATCCTGGCCGACCGCCGGCTCGAAGCCCATCGGCGGCAGCTGGCCGACCTTGGCGTCGCGCCGTTCGACCTGGTGGTCTCGAACCTGTACCCCTTCACGCAAGACCGTGGCGTCCGGGGCCACGTCAGGACGAGTGCGTCGAGCAGATCGACATCGGCGGTCCGTCGATGGTGCGGGCGGCGGCGAAGAACCACCCGTCGGTGGCGATCATCACGTCGCCCGATCAGTACGACCAGCTTCGCACCGCGCTGGCGGCGGGCGGGTTCACCCTGGCGCAGCGCAAGGCTCTGGCCGCGGCGGCGTTCGTGCACACCGCGACCTACGACGTCGCAGTGGCCTCCTGGATGGGCAACGTGCTCACCGACTCCAGTCGGCGGGGACGGGTTCCCGGCCTGGCTGGGCGGCACCTGGGACAAGGCCGGGACGCTGCGCTACGGCGAGAACGCGCACCAGCCGGCAGCCCTGTACACGCAGTGGTTTCGGGCCCCGGGGCCTGGCCACCGCCGAGCAGTTGCACGGCAAGGAGATGAGCTACAACAACTACACCGACTCCGACGCCGCCTACCGTGCCGCCTACGACTTCGCCGAGCCCGCGGTGGCGATCATCAAGCACGCCAACCCGTGCGGCATCGCCGTGGGCGCCGACATCGCCGAGGCGCATCGCCTGGCTCACGCCTGCGACCCGGTGTCGGCATACGGGGGGGTGATCGCGGCCAACCGCGACTGAGCGTCGCCGCGGCGCAGCAGATCGCGACGATCTTCACCGAGGTCGTGATCGCACCCGGCTACGACGACGGGGCTCTGGCGGTGCTGTCGGCGAAGAAGAACCTGCGGGTGCTCCTGGCGCCGGCCTACCCCGCCGGTGGGGTCGAGATCCGGACGATCACCGGCGGGCTGCTGATGCAGGCCACCGACACCGTCGACGCGCCGGGCGACGACCCGGACGCGTGGCAACTGGTCTCCGGCGACCCGGCCGACGCTGCGACCCTCGCCGATCTCGCCTTCGCGTGGCGCGCGTGCCGGTCGGTCAAGTCGAACGCGATCCTGCTGGCGTCCGGGAGGGCGTCGGTGGGCGTGGGCATGGGGCAGGTCAACCGGGTGGATTCCTGCCGGCTGGCGGTCGAGCGCGCGGGGGAGCGGGCCGCCGGTTCCGTGGCTGCCTCCGACGCGTTCTTCCCGTTCGCTGACGGGCCGGCGATCCTGATCGAGGCCGGTGTGAAGGCGATCGTCCAGCCCGGCGGGTCGGTGCGGGACGCCGACACCATCGCGGCCGCCCAGGCGGCGGGTGTCACCATGTATTTCACCGGCACTCGTCACTTCTTCCACTGAGGATCCGTCCGTGACCGCGCACAAGATCAACGGGTCGGCCGTCGCCGCCGCCCTCAAGGGCGAGTTGGCTGTACGGGTGGCCGCGTTGGCCGCCCGCGGCGTCCGTCCGGGGCTGGGCACCGTGCTGGTCGGGGACGACCCGGGCAGCCGGTCGTACGTGGCGGGCAAGCACCGGGACTGCGCCGAGGTCGGGATCGAGTCGATCCGGGTGGACCTGCCCGCCGACGCGACGCAGGAGGAGGTGGCTGCGTCGATCCAGTCGCTGAACGACGACCCGGCCTGCACCGGCTACATCGTGCAACTGCCGTTGCCGCGGCACCTGGACGACAACTGGGCGCTCGCCCTGATCGACCCGGACAAGGACGCCGACGGCCTGCACCCGGTCAACCTGGGCCGGTTGGTGCTGGGCGTTCCGGGCCCCCTGCCCTGCACGCCACGGGGAATCGTCGAACTGTTGCGCCGCTACGACGTGCCGCTGGACGGCGCTGAGGTCTGCATCGTCGGTCGCGGGACGACGGTCGGCCGGCCGCTGGGCCTGCTGCTGACCCGGAAGAGCGAGAACTCGACCGTCACCCTGTGCCATACCGGGACGAAGGACCTGGCCGCCCACACCCGGGCGGCCGACATCGTCGTCGCTGCGGCCGGGTCCCCCGGCCTGATCACGGCCGAGGGGCTCAAGCCCGGCGCCGTGGTGCTGGACGTCGGCATCACCCGCACCGAGACGGGGCTGGTGGGCGACGTGCACGCCAGCGCCTGGGACGTCGCGTCCCTGATCGCGCCGATGCCGGGCGGTGTCGGCCCGATGACCCGGGCGATGCTGCTGACCAACGTCGTCGACCGCGCTGAGGCGCTGCTTCGATGAGCGTTCCCGCCGGTGAGCGTCCCCCGAAGACCGTGGTGCAGCAGGTGCTCGGTCAATGGCCGTTGGCCTCGGTGCTCACCGGGGTCGCGATCGGTCTGGCGATCGTTGCCTTCGGGCACTGGCGAGCCGGTTGCACCCTGATCGGCGCATCGATCACCGCGGGCGGGTTGCTGCGGCTGCTTCCGCAGCAGCGAGTGGGCCTGCTCGCCGTCCGGAACCGGGCGTTGGATTCGATCGTGCTGCTCGGAGTGGGGGTCGGCGTGATGGTGCTGGCCTGGCTCGTCCCGCGGAGCCGGTGAGCTTCGACGAGCTTCTGCCGGCTACGTGGCCGGGGGTCAGCGGAAGTCGCGCTCCAGGAACTGACCCGCGGGGTCTTGGTTGGCGACGCGGTGGGCCTCGCGCTCGCGAAGCTCCACCCGGCGGATCTTGCCCGAGATCGTCTTGGGCAGTTCGGTGACGAACTCGACGATCCGCACCCGCTGGTAGCCGGCGAGGCGCTCTCGGGCGTGGGCGAAGACTGGCCGTCGCGGCTTCCTGCTGGCGGGCCGCAGCGTCCTGGACCAGGCAGATGAACGCCTTCGGAACCGCGGCGCGGACCGGGTCGGGGCTCGGCACGATCGCCACTTCGGTGACGTAGGGGTGTTCGAGCAGGATCGATTCCAGCTCGAACGGCGAGATCTTGTAGTCGGAGGCCTTGAACACGTCGTCGGCGCGACCGATGTAGGTGAGGTAGCCGTCGGCGTCGCGTGGAGGCGATGTCGCCGGTGTGGTAGAAGCCGTCGCGGCAGGCCTCCGCGGTCATGCCCGGATCGTTGTGGTAGCCGGCCATCAGCCCGAGGATCGGCGTGGACAGGTCGAGGCAGATCTCGCCCTCAGCCGGGCTGGGCTCGCCGGTGGCCGGATCGAGCAGCACCACCGGGTAGCCGGGCATCGGGCGTCCCATGGAACCGTCCTTCACACGCTGGCCGGGGGAGTTGCCGACGCAGCAGGTCATCTCGGTCTGGCCGAATCCGTCCCGGATGGTGCCGCCCCACGCCGCCCGCACCTGAGCGATCACCTCAGGGTTGAGCGGCTCGCCGGCGCCGAGCAGTTCGCGCGGCGGCTTGCGTGAGCTGGGTCAGGTCGGCCTGGATCAGCATGCGCCACACGGTCGGCGGCGCGCAGAAGCGTGGTCACGTCGTGGGTCGTCCATCACCTTCATCAGGGTGCCGGCGTCGAAGCGGTCGTAGTTGAAGACGAACACCGTCGCCTGGGCCAGGAACGGGGAGAAGAAGTTGCTCCACGCGTGCTTGCCCCAGCCGGGGGAGGAGATGTTCAGGTGCACGTCGCCGGGACGCACGCCCAGCCACCACATCGTCGACAGGTGCCCGACCGGGTAGGAGACGTGCGTGTGCGCGACCAGCTTCGGCCGCGCGGTGGTGCCGGAGGTGAAGTACAGCAGGCTGAGGTCGGACGCCTTCGTCGCCGCACGGGGCAGATAGGACGCCGGCGCCTTGTGCGAGTCCGCCATCGATGCCCATCCGGACGGGACCGCATCGCCGACGCCGATCCGAATCACCGAGCGCGGGAGCCCGTCGACGCGTGCGCTCAGGCTGGTCGGGGCGACGACCGCGCGGGCCTGCCCGTGTTCGACCCGATAGGCGAGGTCGGCGGCCGCCAGCAGGGTGGAGGTCGGGATCGCCACCGCCCGGATCTTCAGCAGCGCCGAGCAGCAGCTCCCACAGCTCGATCGTGTTGTTGAGCATGACGATCACGTGGTCGCCCTCGGCGATGCCGAGACCGCGGAGCCAGCGGGCGACCTGGTCGGAGCGTCGGGCCAGCTCGCCGTAGGTCCAGGACTGTGCGCTCAGGTCGGCGGACACGATGGTGACAGCTGCGCGGTCCGGGTGTTCGCCGGCGACGACGTCGAACCACTCGGTGGCGAAGTTGAACTCGTCCAGTTCCGGCCATCGGAAACCTGCGATCGCACCGTCGTAGTCGGTGCCGTGTTCGAGGAGGAAGTCACGAGCCCTCCGGACGGCGACGGTGCCGGGGGTGGCGGGCCGGCCATCGAAAGCCATGGCTGATTCACTTTCGTCAGGGGTCGAGGTCGTGCGACAGCCTACTCCCTACGGCTACGGAACCGTAGCTAGAGTCGGTGTGCGGGCGTCCCGATGCTGCGGGGGGAGCGCAGCAGCCGGCGTCCGAACCTCGTGCGGGGACCTGTCCCGGTATCGAGCAGGGTCCGGTGCCTGAGGCGAAGCGGGCCAGCCGTGCTCGCGGGGCAGAGAACGCGAAAGTGCCCGGGAGGAGCTCCCGGGCACTCGACGGAGGTGGGTCAGATCAACCCGAGTTCGCTCACCGCGTCCCGCTCGTCGATCAACTCGGCCACGGAGGCATCGATCTTGGCCCGGGAGAACTCGTTGATCTCCAGCCCCTGAACGATCTCGTAGCGTCCGTCCTTCACGACGCACGGGAAGGACGAGATGAGCCCCTCGGGAACGCCGTAGGAACCGTCGGAGGGCACCGACATCGACACCCAGTCACCCTCGGCGCTGCCCAGAACCCAGTCGTGCATGTGCTCGACGGTGGCGTTGGCTGCGGAGGCCGCGGACGACGAGCCGCGGGCGGCGATGATCGCGGCACCACGCTTGGCGACGGTCGGAATGAAGTCGTTCTCGACCCAGGACTGGTCGTTGATCACCTCGGCGGCGTTCCGGCCGTCGATCTCGGCGTGGAAGACGTCGGGGTACTGGGTGGCCGAGTGGTTGCCCCAGATCGTCATCTTCTTCACCGACGTCACCGGCACGCCGGCCTTCTGCGCGACCTGGGTGATCGCACGGTTGTGGTCCAGCCGGGTGAGGGCGTTGAACCGCTCACGCGGGATGTCGGGGGCGTTGGACATGGCGATCAGGGCGTTGGTGTTGGCCGGGTTGCCGGTGATCAGCACGCGGACGTCGTCGGCGGCCACCTCGTTCAGAGCCTTGCCCTGGGCGGTGAAGATGGCGCCGTTGGCGCTGAGCAGGTCGCCACGCTCCATGCCGGCAGAGCGGGGACGGGCACCCACCAGCATGGCGAGGTTCACTCCGTCGAACACCTTGGTGGCGTCATCGCCGATCTGAACGGCACTCAGCAGCGGGAACGCGCAGTCGTCCAGTTCCATCACGACGCCTTCGAGGGCCTTCAGGGCGGGGGTGATCTCCAGCAGGCGGAGCTCGACCGGCTGGTCGGGGCCGAGCAGGGATCCGCTGGCGATGCGGAACAGGAGGCTGTAACAGATCTGGCCGGCAGCTCCGGTGACGGCTACCTTGACGGGGGTCTTACTCACGGTGATGGGCTCCTCGATGAGTTGGGATTTCGGACGCGAGAGTCAAGCCCGACGCTAGCAGTTCCGCGGGGGCGTTGGGCCCGGGAACACTAGGCTGGTGCCATGCGCTTGATCCTCGTCCGCCACGGTCGCACCACCTCCAATGTCGGGTTCCTCCTGGACACCGGCGAGCCCGGCGCCGACCTGGACGACGCGGGCCGGGAGCAGGCTCGGGCGTTGGTCGAGCGCCTCGCCGAGCACCCGATCGAGGCGATCTACACCTCCAACCTGGTCCGCACCCAGCAGACTGCGACGCCGCTCGCCGAGACCCGCGAGCTCGAGTTCCGCGGTCCTGTCCGACCTGCGGGAGATCTCGGCCGGCGACGACGAGCTGACCGCGGACGCGACCCGCTACATCGGCACCCTGATGCGGTGGCACGAGGGCGAGTTGCTGGCCCGCATCCCGGGTGGCGAGGACGCGCAATGAGTTCTTCGACCGCTTCGACCGGGGCATCGAACAGGTCGCGGCCGGCTCGGCCACGAGGTGGCGATGGTGGTCAGCCACGGTGCGGCTCTGCGGGTGTGGGCATCCGCCAGGGTCCCCGGTTTCACCGAGGCGCTCGGCAACGGTCACCTCGACAACACCGGCGTGATCGTCCTGGACGGCTCGCCGCAGGAGGGCTGGCAGCTGCACACGCTCGACGGCGTCCGGTACTACGAGGGCATCGAGTTGGAGCCCGAACCGATCGACCAGTAGAGGCCTGTTCCCCGACCCGATCCGGTGCGGGCGGATCAGCAGGATCAGCTGAAGATGACGGTGCGGGAGCCGTCCAGCAGGACGCGGTGCTCGGCGAACAGCTTGACGGCCTCGGTCAGCGTCCGGCTCTCCTGCTCCTGGCCCATCGCGACCAGCTGCGGCACGTCCATCGTGTGGTCGACGCGGCGCACGTTCTGCTCGATGATCGGGCCCTCGTCGAGGTCGGACGTGACGAAGTGCGCGGTCGCGCCGATCAGCTTCACGCCGCGGGAGTGCGCCTGGCGGTAGGGGTTGGCGCCCTTGAAGCCGGGCAGGAACGAGTGGTGGATGTTGATCGCCCGCCCGGTCGAGCGCCTCGCACAGCTCGGGGGAGAGGATCTGCATGTAGCGGGCCAGCACCACCAGTTCGATGTCGTGCTCGGCCACCACGTCGAGGATGCGGCGCTCCACGTCCGCCTTCGTCTCCGGCGTCACCGCGTGCACCTCGAACGGCACCCCGTAGAAGTCGGCCAGGTCACCCAGGTCGGGGTGGTTGGCGATGATCAGCGGCATCGTGATCGGCAGGTAGCCCGAGCGCTGCCGGAACAGCAGGTCGTTGAGGCAGTGCCCGGCCTTGCTGGCCAGCACGAGGGTGCGCCGGCGGCGTCCGACGTAGTCGAGGTTCCACTGCGGCACCCAGGCCGGCGGCGATGGTGGCGAAGGCCCGCTCGAAGTGGGACCGGTCGAAGCCGGACTGCACCTGCACCCGCATGAAGAACCGTCCCGACTCGGTGGACGTGAACTGCTGCAGCTCGGTGATGTTGCCCGTGCGCCTCGACGATCGCGCCGGTCACCTGGTGCACGATGCCGGGACGGTCCGCGCAGGACAGGGTCAGCAGCCAGTGGGTCGAGTCGATCACGGCGAACAGGGTAGCGCCCGCACCGGCCGCGCTCCGGAGCGAACTGCCAAGGGGCAGCGTGGACGGGGCCCCGTCACGGTATGTTTTCGCCCAAGGCAGCGGACGAAGGAGGCGCACGGGATGGCGAAGATCAAGGTTGTCGGCACGGTCGTCGAACTGGACGGGGACGAGATGACCCGGATCATCTGGCAGTTCATCAAGGACCGCCTGATCCACCCCTACCTCGACGTGAACCTGGATTACTACGACCTCAGCATCGAGAACCGGGACGCCACCGACGACCAGGTCACCGTCGACGCGGCGCAACGCGATCAAGCGCGACGGCGTCGGCGTGAAGTGCGCGACGATCACCCCCGACGAGGCCCGGGTCGAGGAGTTCGGGCTGAAGAAGATGTGGGTCTCGCCGAACGGGACGATCCGCAACATCCTCGGCGGCGTGGTCTTCCGCGAGCCGATCATCATCTCCAACATCCCGCGGCTGGTGCCCGGCTGGACCAAGCCGATCGTCATCGGCCGTCACGCCCACGGCGACCAGTACAAGGCCACCAACTTCAAGGTGCCCGGCGCCGGCCAGCTGACCATCACCTTCACCCCCGCGGACGGCTCGGAGCCGATCCAGCACGTCGTGGCCAACTACGGCGACGACGGCGGCGTGGCGATGGGCATGTACAACTTCAACAAGTCCATCGAGGACTTCGCGCGGGCGTCCTTCAGCTACGGCCTGATGCGGAACTACCCGGTGTACCTGTCCACGAAGAACACGATCCTGAAGGCCTACGACGGCGCGTTCAAGGACATCTTCGCCGAGGTGTTCGAGGCCGAGTTCGCCGCCGAGTTCGCCGCCCGCGGCCTCACCTACGAGCACCGGCTGATCGACGACATGGTCGCGTCCGCGATGAAGTGGGAGGGCGGCTACGTCTGGGCGTGCAAGAACTACGACGGCGACGTCCAGTCCGACACGGTGGCGCAGGGCTTCGGCTCGCTCGGCCTGATGACCTCGGTGCTGATGACCCCGGACGGCAAGACCGTCGAGGCCGAGGCGGCGCACGGCACGGTCACCCGGCACTACCGGATGCACCAGCAGGGCAAGCCGACCTCGACGAACCCGATCGCTTCGATCTTCGCCTGGACCGGCGGCCTCAAGCACCGCGGCAAGCTGGACGGCACCCCCGAGGTGACCGCTTTCGCCGAGACCCTGGAGCAGGTCTGCGTCGAGACCGTCGAGTCCGGCAAGATGACGAAGGACCTCGCGCTCCTCGTCGGCCCCGACCAGCCGTATCTCACCACCGAGGACTTCCTGGCCGCTCTGGACGAGAATCTGGCTGCTCGTCGCGGCTGAACCCCTCCGATCCCGCAGTCTCCACCGCCGCTCGAGACCCGTCGGCGGGTCGGCCGCGAGACTGGCAAGAACGGTCGAGGGCGCAGGTTAGGATTCCGCTACACACCTGTCGGAGCAAGCTGCGGGTGCGTCATCGGCTCGGGGGGAGCCGAAATGACTTCGGAGGGGAATTCGAGCATGCGCAGGACCGTGACCCGACTGGCGTTGGCGGTGGCATTGGCCATCGGCTCCGCCGCCGCTTTCGTGCCACCCGCTCAAGGTGCGGACCCGATCGCGTTGACCCAGAGCATCGAAGCCGCGTATCCGGGGCAGACCAAGCCCTTCGTCGGCCAGTCCGTGACCTTCACGGCTGAGCTCGGGGCGGACAGCGCGAACCGGTCGTTCGTGCTGCAGAAGTACACGAGCAAGTGGGGCACGGACAAATCCGGCAAGGCGGATGCCACCGGCAAGGTCACGATCGTCAGCTCGACGACCGCCGCCGAGCGGAAGTTCCGGGTCTACGCAGCGAAGTCGGGTGCGCTGCCCGTGATCACCACCGCCGAGGCGACCGTCCAGACTCAGACCGATTCGGTGACGCTGTCCGTGGTCCGGGTGAGCAACACCCTGCAGATCACCGGTGTCGCATCGCCATACATCGCCGATCGGGGGTTCACCCTCCAGTACAAGAGCGGGAGCTCCTGGAAGGACCTGTCCACCGCCACGGCCACCGCCGGCGGCAAGATCGCGATCACCACCGGAGTGGACGGCTCCAAGAGCTATCGCCTCCAGGGCGCCGCGCTGGGCGCCGTCCCTGCGGTCACCTCCAACACCGTGGCGTTCTCGGCAACCCCGGCGACGCTGGGCAAGAACGTGATCTACGTCACGACCAACAGCGGCGGCACCCCGACCACCAAGGGCAAGGACTACCCGGGTAAGGCGACGCTGGTAGCGAACGGGGTCGTCACCGGCCCGCTCACCCTGGAGACCATCGCGGTGCGCGGCAATTCCTCGGCGACCAAGCCCAAGAAGCCCTACAAGCTGAAGTTCGCCGACAAGCAGGCGCCCTTCGGCATGGTCAAGGACAGAACTTGGATCCTGCTCGCGAACTACGTCGACCGTACGCTGGTGCGTTCCAAGGTCGCCTTCGAACTGGGCAAGAAGCAGGACGGACTGTCCTGGACCGCCGATTCGACGTTCACCGAGCTCTACATCAACGGCGCCTACATCGGCAGCTACCAGCTCACCCAGTCGATCAAGATCGACGCCCAGCGAATGAGCTTGAACAAGGCGTTCGGGCAGATCGTCGAGAACGATCCGCACTACGCCTCCGACGGCGTGCCCGGCTTCAAGGGGCTGTCCGGAATGCCGTTCAGCTTCAAGGATCCCGATGAGTGGAAGACCAAGACCGACGGCTCGGTCGACCCCGAGGGTCTCACCACCGAGAAGGTGACTGCTGTCACGAAGAAGATCAACGTCTTCGAGGGGATCCTGTACGGCAAGGACAAGAAGAAGGACTGGAGCAAGATCGATCCGTCCACGCTGGCCACCTGCACGTGGGCCGATTTCACGCTCACCACCACGGCGTTGAGCACCGACGAGTGGACGAAAGCGGCAAAGTGTGACTGGGAGGACTTCATGGGGATGGCGTCCGCTGTGGACTACATCCTGGTGAGGGAGTTCACCAAGGACAACGACGCCGACTTCTACCGCAGCAACTTCTTCTCCGTCAACGACTACCGGTCGACAACGGAAAAGCTGCAGATGGGTCCGGTGTGGGACTTCGACCGTAGCGCCGGCGCTCATGATGCCGAGGGCACGAACATCGAGAAGAGCTCCGGCTGGTGGACCAACGGCGGCGGATCCTCGAGTCACAACACCAACAAGATTCACTGGTTCACCCGAATCTGGAAGGACGCGAGGTTCGTGTCTGCGCTCAAGGCCCGCTGGACCACCAAGAAGGCCGACTACGAAGCTGTGTCGAAGGGCGACGACAGCGGGGTGAACCTGGCTGTGGCGCAGTTGGATGATCTGACCGCGACCACTGGTGCGACCGATTCGCAGGTCGCGGCCAACGACCGTGCCAAGTGGGGCTCGTCGGGCTCCCGCTACGCGGCCAAGTCGAGCAGCTACGCCGGCGAGGTCAAATGGCTGAAGAACTGGTACGCCGAGCGTTACGCATGGATGGACATTGCGATCGGGTCCTTCCCGATCGTCACCTCGCCCTAGCGACACCGTCCGGGTCGGGCATGCGCGGCCTGGATGACGAGCTATCGTGAAGCAGTCTGGGTTGGGCGGCAGCGCCTCACCCGTCAACAGCAGGGCCATGGGGAGCCCTTCGAAGGAGAAGTCATGAAGCACCGGAAACTCGCCGGATTGATCGGAATTGTGAGTCTCGGAATGCTGATGGTGCCGATGACGGCAGCACCGGCACAGGCCGCGGCCGGCACGGCGACGATCGCTGTGACGCCGACCGGCACCATCTACGACAACCAGAGTGTGAGCGTGGCGGTCGACTTCCCGACCGGCACCTATGACGAGGGGAAGTACGGCAACGCGCCGTACCTGGTGCTCTCGACCGCATCCAGCGAGGACGGGAGCTATACCGCCGTGGGGTCGTCGGTGAAGTCGACCTCGTCCGGCACCTACACCTTCGCCTACACCGTCGACACCGGCGTCGTGTGGCTGCAGGTGTGCAGCGACCCCAGCAAGCCCAACGGGCAGTCGGGCACGCTCTACAACGACGGCACATTCTCGAAGTGCACGGCGAAGGTCAAGCTCGACCCGCAGACCCCGCCGGAAGCCGGGATCGAACTCGCCCAGCCCGCCGCTGAGGGCAAGACCTTCACCGCCTCGTTCTTCGGCGCGGCGGCCAAGAGCGGACAGACTGCGTCCCTGCAGCTGGAGACCCTGGTCACCACGATGACCACCGAGGTCACCAGTGCGTCGTGGAAGACGGTAGCGACGGCCAAGCAGACCAGCGCTGGCAAGGCCACGTTCACGGTGTCCGATCCGTACGAGGTGTCCCACAAATACCGGGTCATCACCGGTACGTCGCCGGTCTACACCTCCAACCAGGTCACCGTCGCCGCCGCACCCGGCGCGAAGAGCACCGGTGTGCCGCAGGTCTACTTCAACAGCAACGAGGGAGCGTCGGTCAACACCCGCACGCGCTACTTCGAGGGCCAGTTCTCGATGGTTCAGGCCGACCAGTGACGTGAAATACCCCGAGTGCGCATCGTATACAAGCAAGAGTGGCAAGCCGCCGGTGGCAGCGATGAAGGGCCGCGGCAACTACTCGTGGAGCTTCGACAAGAAATCGTTCACCGTCAAGCTCGACTCAAAGGCGAATCTCTGTGGTATGGGCAACAGCAAGAAGTGGGCCCTGGTCGCGAACCACTACGACAAGTCGCTGCTGCGCAACACCGTGGCCGATTTCCTGGGCTAGCAAGCTCACCAATCTGGCCTGGACGCCGGAATCTCGTCCGGTCGACCTGTGGGTGAACGGTTCCTACCGTGGCTCCTACATCCTGATCGAGCGGATCGCCCCCGATCCCGACGAGCCGGATTCGGTACAAGACGGCATCCCGTAGGCAAGGCTTCGAGACCAACGTTGGGGTCACCGGCGACGACACCCCGGGTTCATCCTGGAGTGGGACTTCCGCAAGGGCGCTGACCAGAACGTCACTGCCGGCAGCCGTGGCTGGGTCGGGATCAAGGACCCGGAGAACGACTACGACAAGACGGCGCGCAACACCGGGTACGGGCATCACCTCCGCCCAGAAGTCGCTACATCGACGACTACCTCGACGATTGTGACGCCAAGCTCTTCGGTAGCGGTTTCGCTGGGAGCAACGGCTGGCGCTCCTGCATCGACGAGGCCTCCGCGGTCGACTACTACATCGGCATGGAGCTGATGAAGCCGGTCGACGGCAACATGTGGGCCAGCGTCTACATGTGGAAGCCCCAGGGCGGCAAGCTCCAGTTCGGCCCGATGTGGGACTTCGACCTCGCTGCGGGCTCGGCCAACCGGGCCGGCGGCACGGTGAACTCCTCGGGGTGGTACCTGCGCAACCAGATCACCACGACCGCCAAGCAGTCGACCAAGACCTGGTTCAACCGACTGAACGAGGATTCGAGCTTCCGTAGTAAGGTCAGCGACCGCTGGGACGACGTCAAGGGTCAGTTGGATGACTCCGACAGTTTCCTGAGCGCCGAGAGCGGCAAGATCGAGGCCTCGGCGGGCGAGAACTTCAAGAAGTGGAGCGTCACCCAGAAGCTCAGCAGCGTGCAGGTCGTCAAGGGCTCGTGGTCCGCCGAGGTCAGCTACCTGCGCAGCTGGTTGAAGGCCAGGATCAGCTGGATGAACGGCAAACTCTGAGTCAGGATTCTCTCTGCTCACTGACAGCGGTGCCCGGGCGGATCGCCCGGGCACCGCTGTTTCTTGCCGAAGGCTCCGCAGCGGATCTGCGACCAGTCGGAGTGGTGGCAGAATGCTGGCACCGGCTCAGTTGAGCCTGAACGAAAGGTGAGCCGCGTGGCTGACAGCGCCCGGACCGACGCGCCCGCTGCGGCCCGTCCCACCGTGGGAGCCGTGGCGCTGACCCAAGGCACACGACCCGACGACCTGCACCGAGGGCTGACCTCGTTGCTGGCCCAGAGCGGGGTGGATCTCGACGTGATCGTCGTGGGCAACGGCTGGCAGCCCGAGGGGCTGCCCGACGGGGTGAGGTCGCTCGCGTTGCCCGAGAACCTCGGCATCCCCGCCGGGCGCAACGCCGGCGTGCCACACGTCCAGGGCGAGTTCCTGTTCTTCCTCGACGACGACGCCTGGCTGCTCGACGACGACTTCCTGATCTCGGCGATCAGCCTGTTCCGCGCCGACCCCGAGATCGGCCTGCTCCAACCTCGAATCGTCGATCCCAGCCGCGACGACCTCCCCGAGAGGTGGGTGCCGGCGTTGCGTCCCGAACGGTTGCGGTCGGGTGTCCACAACGTCTTCTCGGTGATGGAGATGGCGCTGCTGATGCGCCGTTCGGCCTTCGTCGCCGCCGGCGGGTGGGCGGACCCGTTCTTCTACGCCCACGAAGGCATCGAACTGGCCTGGCGGGTGTGGGGCGCCGGGTATCGCAGCGTGTACGCCGCCGACCTCCGGGCCGGGCATCCGGTGATCGACCCGCGCCGGCACTCCGAGTACTTCCACATGAACGCCCGCAACCGGGTCTGGCTGGCACGTCGCAACCTGCCGTGGCCGTTCAGCTGGGCCTACGTGGCCAGCTGGACGGGAGTGCAGCTGGTGCGATGGTGGCGCCACCCGGCCTGGCTCGGCGCATGGTTCGCCGGCTGGTGGGAGGGCTGGCGCTCCAACCCGTGGGCTCCGGGGGAGCGGCGCGGCAAGTTGAGCATGTCGGCGGTCGTCCGAATGGGTCGCGCCGGCCGCTGGCCGGTGATCTGATGCCGCGTGGACGGACGCCGCACCGCCGGCGGGTGACAGGGGAAGAGAAGCGATGAGCGACGAGGCAGCAACCGGCCGGACGCCCTTGCGGGTGTCGGTGATCGGCTGCGGGTACTTGGGCGCGGTGCATGCTGCCTGCATGACCGAGTTGGGCCACGACGTGATCGGGGTGGATGTCGATCCCGGCGAGGGTGGCGGCCTTGTCGAGCGGACGCCCGCCGATCTTCGAGCCGGGGCTCGCGGACGTGCTGGAGCGGGCGCTCGCGTCCGGACGGCTCAGGTTCAGCACCGACCCGGCGGCCGCTGCGGAGGCCGAACTTCATTTCGTCGCCGTCGGCACCCCCCAGCGCAAGGGGGAGAACGCGGCCGACCTGACCTTCGTCGACGCTGCGGTGGCGGGGCTCGCGCCGCACCTGGCGCCCGGCGCGGTGGTGGCGGGCAAGTCCACCGTCCCGGTGGGGACAGCGGCGCGGCTGGCCGCGATGATCGCGGCCGCCCAGCCGGCGGCGGTGCTGGCGTGGAACCCCGAATTCCTGCGCGAGGGGTTCGCGCTGGCCGACACCCTGCGTCCCGACCGGCTCGTCTATGGGCTTCCGGCCGGGGCCGCGGGGGAGCACGCTCGCCGGGTCCTGGATCGGGCCTATGCCCGGACGCTGGCCGAAGGCACCCCGCTGGTGGTCACCGACTACGCCACTGCCGAGTTGGTGAAGGTGGCGGCCAACGCCTTCCTGGCGACCAAGATCAGCTTCATCAACGCCATGTCCGAAGTGGCCGACGCCGTGGGCGCCGACGTCACCCAGCTGGCCGACGCGATCGGTCACGACGCCCGGATCGGGCGGCGGTTCCTGAACGCCGGCATCGGCTTCGGCGGCGGCTGCCTGCCGAAGGACATCCGGGCCTTCCGGGCCCGGGCAGAGGAGATCGGCCTGGGTGACACCCTCGGTTTCCTGCGGGAGGTCGACGCGATCAACCTGCGCCAACGCGAGCGGGTGGTCGGTCTGGTGGCTCAGGCACTGGGCGGCATGGTCGTGGGACGCAAGATCGCCGTGCTCGGCCTGGCGTTCAAGCCCAACTCCGATGACATCCGGGACTCACCGGCCCTCGACGTGGCCGTGCGGCTCAAAGGCTTGGGAGCGGACGTGATCTGCACCGATCCGAAAGCGATCGACAACGCTCGGGCCAGGCATCCCCAGTTGGCGTTCACCAGCGTGGTGGGCGACGCGCTCCGCGACGCCGAAGCCGTGGTGTTGCTCACGGAATGGCCGGAATACCGCGAACTGGACCCGCGCTCGACGGCTGCCGCGGTGGCCAGCCCCTTGGTGGTGGACGGCCGCAACGTGCTCGATCCGGCGGCCTGGCGGGCCGCCGGCTGGACGTACGTCGGGCTGGGCCGGCCCTGACGCTCCGGGTGGTCGAACCGGTGAGTCGATCCGCACTGGATTCGGCGGGAGACTGGGCCGGAGCCATGGAATCGGCCACCGACGGTGCCCATCGGCCCCGCTCGCGCCCGGCGATCTGACCCGGCAAGGGAACCGTCGGCCGCTTCGCTTCGGGCCGCCGTACCGGATCAGGTTCGGGGCTGGCGAGCTTGGACGCGGGAGGTGTCGACGACGGATTCGGCGCCGCTCACCCAGCCACGCAGGAAGCCCAATCCCCAACTCAGGTGCACGATCACCAGAACGACGGCGTTGAGGACTCGGTCGGTGACGTTGCGTCCCCCGAGGGATGCGCTCGCGACCAGCCCGACCCCACCCAGGTAGCCGGGCCAGGCCAGGTGGCTGAGCTTCAGCAGCGCGGACGGGCCGTCCTTGACCACGCCGAAGACCTGCAGCACCGCGGTCAGCACCGATGCCGCGAGCGCGAGCACGACCGCCGGGGGCGCCAGGTACTTCAGCGGGGTCCGGCCCTGCTTGCGCACCAGGTGACCGCGCCACACGCCGGTTGCCAGCATCTGCCGGGCCAGCTTGGACGGGGTGCTCCGGGGCCGGTATTCGACCTCGACGTCGGGGGTGAACCAGATCAGGTGCCCGGCGGCGCGGATGCGCGAGTTGAGTTCCCAGTCCTGGGCCCGCCGCATGGTCTCGTCGAACAAGCCGACCGACTCCAGCACGTCCCGGCGGAACACGCCCAGGTACGCCGACTCGGCCGGTCCCGCCTGGTCGCCCGCGTGATACTGGCCACCGCCCAGGCCCCACGGGGAGTTGTAGACCCGGGCCACCGCCTGCTGGAACCCTGTGGTGCCGACCGCACGCATCACACCGCCGATGTTCGCGGCGCCGGTCTCGGTCAGCAGAGTAACCAGGCGCCGGGTGTAGTCCTTGGGCAGGACGGCGTGAGCATCCACCCGCACCACGATCGGATGCCGGCTCGACCGGATCGCCCGGTTCAGCCCGATCGGGACGTCGTTGGACGGATTCGCCACCAGGGTCACCCGGGGATCGGCAGCGGCGAGTCCGGCAGCGATCTCGTCGGTGGCGTCGGTGGAACTGCCGAGCGCGATCACGATCTCCTGCTCGGCCGGATAGTCCTGGCTGAGCACCGAGGCCACGGCCTCGGCGAGGTGGGCGGCTTCGTTGAGAACGGGCATCACATAGGAGACCGGAGGCAGGGCGACGCTCACCGGCGCAGGATAGCACCGGCTCAGGGCGGCCGGCCGGGGCACGAGCCGTCGTGCCTTGACGTTCTACTCGGCCCGCAATTTGGACGAGGCCATGATCGCCACGAAGTGGCCCACCAGGGTGATGCCCGCGAGCGGGGTGAGGATGAGCAGGAGGCCGACCGCCGCCTGCTGCTGGCCGACGAAGAGCCCGACGATCCCCGCCAGGAAGCACCAGAAGGTGAGCTCCACCCAGTGGAAGATGCGGTGAATCGGCAGCAGGTTGGCGAGGGAACGCAGCGTGTGCACCCTCGACCTGGCCGACGCCGGCACTGGCGGGGCCTCCTTCAGCACCGGCAGGCCGTACTTCACCCGAGCGACGTGCACCATTTCGTTGAGCACCTTGTTGTACAGCAGCAGGATGCTCAGCGCGCCGCCGAGCGCCGCCCACTGCCACTGCGTTTGGTCGCCGGCGAGTGCGGCGCGCAGTCCGAGGAAGAAAGGCACCAGGCCTTCTGCGGTGTAGTGCCCGACAGCGTCCAGGAAGATGCCCTTGGGTGAGGTGAGTTGCCGCCAGCGGGCGACCTCCCCGTCGGCGCAGTCGAGCAGCAGCTGCGCCTGGCCGAAGAACAGGCAGAGCACGGGCCCCCACACTCCCGGAATGAGCAGCGAGGAGGCGGCGGCGAGCGCGGTGATGATCATGGCCCCGGTCACCTGGTTGGGACTCATCCCCAGCCGGACGCAGGCTCGGGACACGTAGGGGGACAGGTGGCGCATGAACACCGGCCCGAGCCAATGCTCGTAGTTCTTGCGGCCCAGAATCTCCGGCGGCTGGACGACCGCGCGGTACTCGCGCATGCTGGGCACCCCGGATCGCTGCGTTGGCATGCCCGCATTATGCCAGCGGACACCGACGCGGCCCCCGCGCTCGCGTCCCGCCGCTCCAGGGTCACAAGGCTGCTCGGCTAGACTGCGCTGACCCACGCGGACCGCACGCAGGCACGCCTCCAGAGAGCATCGATGAACCAGATCGTCAAAGACATTCTGCTGATCCTGCTGTTCATCGTGGTCGGCGGCGTGTTCGCGGCGGCCGAGATGGCGCTGATCTCGCTGCGGGAATCACAGGTGAAGCAGCTCAGCACCAAAGGCAAGCGGGGCCAGACGGTGGCCGCTCTGACCGCGGACCCCAACCGTTTCCTTTCCGCTGTGCAGATCGGCGTCACCCTGGCGGGCTTCCTGTCCGCCGCGTACGGCGGCGCGACCCTGTCCGTCCAGCCTGGCCGCGACCCTGATCGGCTGGGGCGTCGCAGCGAATGTGGCGAGCGGCCTCGCGCTGGTCCTGATCACCGTCGCGATCTCCTACTTCTCGATCGTGCTCGGTGAGCTGAGCGCCAAGCGGCTGGCGATGCAGCGCGCGGAGTCGTTCGCGCTGGCCCTGGGCCCGCTGGTGGGCTTCATCGCGACCATCGCGACCCCGTTCATCTGGTTCCTGAGCAGGTCCACCGACCTGGTCGTGCGGGTCCTGGGCGGTGACCCCAACGCCTCCCGGGAGGAGGTCACCGACGAGGAACTGCGCGCGATGGTGGGCAGTTCGCCTCACCCTCGGGGGACGAGGAACGCCAGATCGTGGACGAGGTGTTCGCCGCCGGCGAGGTCAGCCTGCGCGAGGCCATGATCCCGCGGACGGAGGTCGACTTCCTGGACGGCGTCCATGCCCGCCCACCAGGCCATCCGCGAGGTGCGCACGGCCTCCCACAGCCGCTACCCGGTGATCGGGCAGGACGTGGACGACGTGATCGGCTTCGTTCACATCCGTGACCTCGCCGACCTCGACCCGTCCCGGCGGAGCGTTCCGGTCAGCCAGCTGGTGCGTCCGGTGGCCTCGCTGCCGCAGACGGTGAAGATCCTGCGGGCGCTCACCGAGATGCGCCAGAACAAGCAGCACCTGGTGATCGTCCGCGACGAGTACGGCGGCACCGCCGGGCATCGTCACCATCGAGGATCTGGTGGAGGAGCTCATCGGCGACATCACCGACGAGTTCGACCCCGACGCCGCCCCGGCCAACGGCGACCACGACACCACCTTCGAACTCGACGGGCTGATGACCCTGGAGGACTTCGGCCAGCAGGTCGGCTACGTGCTTCCCGAGGGTCCCTACGACACCGTGGCGGGCTTCGTGATGGCCCAGCTCGGCGCGCTGCCGAAGGTCGGGGACGCCTGCACGGTCACGCTCGCGGCGGACGACGAGGGCGCCGCGCCGCACCTCTTCGAGCTCGAGGTCACAGAACTCGACGGACGACGCGCTTCGCGGCTGCGACTGACGAACCTCGGCGCCGCCGCCGAGCCGGAATGATCAATCATCGCTGCTGAGCCGAGCGTCGCGACCCCTGCTGAGCCGGACGAAGTAGTCTGCTCCCAGCCGGCGGCCGACCAGGAGGTGCAGCGTGACCGCGTCCGATCCCGACGGGTCGGTGCTGCTCACCTCCGACGACGTCGGTCCGCTGTTGACCGCGGCCGTCCAGCACGCCGGCGGCACCCTGGTCTCCTGGGCCCTCGACCACGTGGACGCCAATCCCGCGCTCTCCACCACCGCCACCTATTCGGCGCTCGTCGACTGGCCCTACGGACGGCGCGAGGAGCTGCTGGGGGTGAGCGCCCGGGCGTCCGGGCCTGCCGACACCGACACGGTCGCTGAGATCTTCGCCGACGGTGAGCGGGAGGTCGCGGTCTGGATCTACCCGCAGGATCCGGACCTGCCCGGGCTGGCCCGGGCCGCCTACGCCGAGTCGATGGCCGAGATGCTGCAACCGGCACCGCGTGTTCGCACGCAGTCGTGAACCCGACCGACCTGAAGCTGGCAGATGATCGGCTACCGGCCCACGACGGCGCGCGGTGGTGAAGGTGAGCCGCGGCGACCCGCCCGAGGTGGTGTACGTGAAGGTGCTGCGGGCGCGCCTGTTCGACGACGTCCTGGCCCGGCATCGGTTGCTCCTGGAGGCCGGGTCTGCCGGTGGCGCCGATCGCCGCCGTCACCGACGACCACCTGCTGGTGCTGCGTGAACTGCCCGGCCGGCCGCTGGCCAAGGCGATCTTCGAGTCCGACGAGCCGTGCCGCGCCGAGGACCTGATCGAGTTGCTGGACGCGATGCCGGAATCAGTGTGCCGGCTCGACCGGCGTCCGCCCTGGTCGGACGCCGTCGGCCACTACGCCCGCATGGTGACCCGGCGCTGCCGTCCCTCGAACCGAAGCTCGACCGGCTGGTGGACGTGATCAGCCAGGGGCTGGCACCGATCCCGCCCGGCAACGAGCCGACCCACGGCGATTTCCACGAGGGCCAGGTGCACGTGGCGGCGGGCCGGGTGTGCGGGCTGCTCGACACCGACACTCTCGGGCCCGGCCGCCGCGCCGACGACCTGGCCTGCCTGGTGGCGCACCTGTCCACCATCCAGCGCATGAATCGCCGCCCAGGAGGCGCGGGTGCATCAGCTGATCCGGCGCTGGGTGCCGGTCTTCGACACCCGGGTCGACGCCACCGAGCTGCGCCTGCGGGCCGCGGCGGTGATCATCTCCCTGGCCACCGGACCGTTCCGCGGCCAGGAGCCGGACTGGGAGCGGGAGACCGCGCGGATGATCGGGTCGGCCGAGGCGCTGGTCCGGCAGGTCAGCTGACCCCCCGGTGTGGCGGGAATACGTCCACCCTCTGGTCTGACCAATCTTGAAACAGCGTTATGGGACAGATTTGGCCATGCCGGGGCTTAGGGTGAAACCATGACCGACACGCCGCTGCAGCTTGCCGGCGATTTCGCCACCCCGACCCGCGAGGATTGGGAAGTTGAGGTCCTGAAGGTCCTCAACCGGCGACGTCCCGAAGGCAAGGAACTCACCATCGAACAGGCGATGTCACGGTTGCGTACCACCACCGTCGACGGCCTTACCATCGAGCCTCTCTACACCGAAGCCACCGGCCCGCTGGGCCACCCGGGCGTGATGCCGTTCACCCGCGGCACGATGGTGAAGACGAGCCCCATGACCAGCTGGGACATCCGCCAGCTCCACGAGGATCCCGATCGCCGCCTTCACCGCGCGAGAGATCCTCGCCGACCTCGAGCGTGGCGCCACCTCGGTCTGGCTGCGCACGGGCTCCGACGCGATCGCCGTTGATCGACGTCGGGGCAGTGCTCGCCGGGGTCCACCCCGACCTCGCCCCCGTCTCGATCAGCAGCGCCGAGGATCAGGTCGCCGCAGCGAAGGCACTGGTGGCGTTCTGGAAGGCTGCCGGCGCGACCAACGCCAGGGGCAACCTCGGCCTGGACGCGCCTCGCCCTCGCCGCCCGCACCGGCGGCACGCCCGACCTCTCGGCCGCAGGCCGAGTGGGTGGCCGCCGCCCTGGCGGAGCTGCCCGGGCGTCCGTGCGCTCACCGTCGACGTGCTGCCCTACGACGACGCCGGTGCCGGCGACGTCGACCAGCTCGCGTTCGCCATCGCGACCGGCGTCGCCTACCTGCGCGACCTCGAAGCGGCCGGGATCGCCGCCGGCAGCCGCCTTCGGCCAGATCGCGTTCCGGGTCAGCGCCAACGCCGACCAGTTCCTGACCATCGCCCGGCTGCGCGCGCTGCGGCGCGCTGTGGGCCCGCGTCGGCGAGGTCAGCGGCGTCCCGGCCGGCGCCCGCGGCGCCGTCCAGCACGCCGTCACGTCGTGGCGGATGATCACCCGGGACGATCCGTGGGTGAACCTGCTGCGCGGCACGATCGCCACGTTCGCCGCTGCGGTCGGCGGGGCCGAGATCATCACCTGCCTGCCGTTCGACACCGCGCTCGGCCTGCCGGACGAGTTCAGCCGACGGATGGCCCGCAACACCCAGCTGTTGGCGGCCGAGGAGTCCAACATCGGCCGGGTCAGCGACCCCGCCGGCGGTTCCTGGTACGTCGAGTCGCCTCACCGAGCAGCTGGCCGGCAAGGCATGGGCGCGTCTTCCAGGAGATCGAGGCCGCCGGTGGCATGGTCACCGCGCTGACCTCGGGCCTGGTCGCCGATCGGATCGGCGCCACGAACGCCGAGCGGGCCAAGCGGCTCGCGCACCCGCAAGCAGCCGATCACCGGGGTGAGCATGTTCCCCAAGTCCGACGAGGAGCGGCGCGAGACGCGTCCGCGTCCGGCCGCACCCGAGCGTTCGGGGCTGCCCGGCGTCCGCGACTCGGAGGTCTTCGAGGCCCTGCGCGACCGGGCGGCCGCCGCCGGCTCGGCGCCGAAGGTGTTCCTGGCCTGCCTCGGCGCCCGCCGTGACTTCGGCGGCCGCGAGATGTTCACCACCAACGCTGCTGGGCGTCGGCGGCATCGACCGCCCCGTCCAGCGAGGGCGGGACGCCGGAGGAGATCGTCGCGCAGGCGACCGCAGGCCGGCGCCAAGATGGTGATCCTGTGCTCCTCGGCCAAGGTCTACGCCGCGCAGGCCGTCGCCGGTGGCGCGGGCACTGAAGGACGCCGGCATCGAGACGCGTCTTCATCGCCGGACGCAAGACCGAGAGCCGCGTCCGAGGACGTCGACACCGTCATCGACGGTGAGGTGTTCGACGGCATGGACGTGGTCGCCTTCCTCGACCGACACCCTGGACCGGATTGGAGTGGCGCAAGTGAGCCAGCGCGTTCCCGAGCTTCGACAGGCATCGAGCTCGGTGCCGCCGCACCGCCGGCGGACTCGGCCGCGCCAGTTCGAGGCGCTGCTGGAGGCCTCGCCGTCGTACTCCGAGGGCTGGCAGACCCCGGAGCACATCCTGGTGCCGCCGCTCTACGACGAGTCGCGCCTACGAGGGCCTCGACTTCCTGAAGACCTACCCGGGCATCCCGCCGTTCCTGCGCGGGCCGTACGCCACGATGTACGTCAACCAGCCGTGGACGATCCGGCAGTACGCCGGCTTCTCCACCGCCGAGGAGTCCAACGCCTTCTACCGGCGCAACCTGGCCGCCGGCCAGAAGGGCCTGTCGATCGCGTTCGACCTGGCCACCCACCGCGGCTACGACTCCGACCACCCGCGGGTGACCGGTGACGTCGGCATGGCCGGTGTGGCCATCGACTCGATCCTCGACATGCGGCAGCTGTTCGACGGCATCCCGCTGGACCAGATGACCGTGTCGATGACCATGAACGGCGCGGTGCTGCCGATCCTCGCGCTCTACGTCGTGGCGGCCGAGGAGCAGGGCGTGACGCCCGGAGAAGCTCGCCGGGACGATCCAGAACGACATCCTCAAGGAGTTCATGGTTCGCAACACCTACATCTACCCGCCGACGCCGTCGATGCGGATCATCGCCGACATCTTCGCCTTCACCAGCGCGAACATGCCGAAGTTCAACTCGATCTCGATCTCCGGCTACCACATGCAGGAGGCCGGGGCGACGGCCGACATCGAGATGGCCTACACGCTGGCCGACGGCGTGGAGTACATCCGCGCCGGCGAGGCCGTCGGCCTGAACGTGGACCAGTTCGCGCCGCGGCTGAGCTTCTTCTGGGCCGTCGGCATGAACTTCTTCATGGAGGTCGCCAAGTTCCGGGCGGCCCGCCTGCTGTGGGCGCGGCTGGTGCGCGAGTTCGGGCGCGAAGAACCCCAAGTCGATGAGCCTGCGGACGCACTCGCCAGACCTCCGGCTGGTCGCTGACCGCGCAGGACGTGTACAACAACGTGATGCGCACCTGCCTGGAGGCCATGGCCGCCACGCAGGGCCACACCCAGTCGCTGCACACCAACGCCCTGGACGAGGCCATCGCCCTGCCGACCGACTTCTCGGCCCGGATCGCCCGCAACACCCAGCTGTTCCTGCAGCAGGAGTCGGGCACCTGCCGCGTCGGTCGACCCGTGGGCCGGCAGCGCCTACGTCGAGAGGCTCACCTACGACCTGGCCAAGCAAGGGCTGGGACCTGATCCAGGAGGTCGAGGCGGCCGGCGGCATGGCCAAGGCCATCGAGGCCGGCATCCCGAAGATGCGCATCGAGGAGGCGGCGGCCCGCACCCAGGCCCGCATCGACTCCGGACGCCAGCCGCTGATCGGCGTCAACAAGTACATCGTCGAGAACGACGTGCTGCCCGAGGTGCTGAAGGTCGACAACGCGCAAGGTGCGCGAGGAGCAGATCGCCAAGCTGCAGCAGCTGCGCGCCGAGCGCGACCAGGCCGCCACCGACGCGGCGCTGGAGAAGCTCACCTGGGCAGCCGGCAACCCCGACTCGACCGATCCTGACCGCAACCTGCTCAAGCTGGCCATCGACGCCGCCCGGGCGAAGGCCACCGTCGGCGAGATCTCCGACGCGCTGGAGAAGGTCTTCGGGCGCTACACCGCCAAGATCCGTACGATCTCGGGTGTGTACAACTCCGAGTCCGGCTCCACCGAAGCAGTGGCGAAGGCCCGCGCCCTGGTCGACGACTTCGAGAAGGCCGAGGGACGCCGTCCGCGCATCCTGGTCGCCAAGATGGGCCAGGACGGCCACGACCGTGGCCAGAAGGTGATCTCGACGGCCTTCGCCGACCTCGGCTTCACCGTCGACGTCGGCCCGCTGTTCCAGACCCCGGAGGAGATCGCCCGCCAGGCCGTCGAGTCCGACGTGCACGTCGTGGGCGTCTCCTCGCTGGCCGCCGGTCACCTGACCCTGGTGCCGGCGCTGCGCAAGGAGCTGGACGAGCTGGGCCGGCCGGACATGATGATCGTCGTCGGCGGCGTCATCCCGCCGCAGGACTTCGACGAGTTGTACGCGGCCGGTGCCGACGCGATCTACCCGCCCGGGACGGTGATCCCGGACTCGGCGATCGAGCTGCTGACCAAGCTGCGCCACCGGCTGGACGCGTAGCCAGGAGAGTCGCCGGCCGAACTCGTCCAGCCCCGCGGCGGACGAGTTCGGCCGGCGTCGTACTCGTGACACTGCGCCGGATCCTTCCTCGCCAGGCGTGAGGGGATCGGCGCCCGGACCTCACATCATCCCGACCCACGCCGGGATCCCCCGGGACGCCGGGCGTGAACTCGGCGGCGACTGGAAGGCGGACCACATGACCGAGGAACGCGCGCCGCTGTGGGCCGAGGCCAGCCCCGCTCCGGGCCGGCAGTACGGAGACGCGGCCGCACCGCCCCGCGACCCGGCCGCGCTGCGCCGCCCGCGGCTGGACCCGCATGCGCTGGCCGAGCAGGTGCTGGCCGGGTCCCGCGGCGGAATCGCCCGGGCGATCACCCTGGTGGAGTCCAGCAAGCCGGCCCACCACGCCGTCGCCGCCGACCTGCTGCGGATCCTCCGTCCGCACACCGGGCAAGGCCGTCCGGGTCGGCATCACCGGCGTGCCCGGCGCCGGCAAGTCGACCTTCATCGACGCCCTCGGACGCCGGCTGATCGACGCCGGCCACCGGATCGCCGTCCTGGCCGTCGACCCGACGTCCGCGAAGACCGGCGGCTCGATCCTCGGCGACCGGACGCGGATGGGCGAGCTCGCGCAGAGCGAGGACGGCGTTCATCCGGCCGTCGCCGGCGGGCAGCCACCTCGGTGGCGTGGCCCGCACCACCCGCGAGTCGATGCTCGTGCTCGAGGCGGCCGGCTACGACGTGGTCCTGGTCGAGACCGTCGGCGTCGGGCAGTCCGAGGTGGCGGTGCGGGCATGGTCGACACCTTCCTGCTGATCGCCCTGGCCCGCGCCGGCGACCAGCTGCAGGGCATCAAGCGCGGCATCCTCGAGATGGCCGACGTGATCACGGTCAACAAGGCCGACGGCGACCACGAGGGCGAGGCGCGGGTGACCGCGCGCGAGCTGACGATCGCGATGAAGCTGATCACCTCCGACCCGAACGCCCGGCGTCCGCCGGTGCTGACCTCGAGCTGCGCTCACCGGCAAGGGTCTGGACGAGGTGTGGCAGGCGATCGTCGACCACCGGGCCCGGCTGGAAGCGTCCGGCCAACTGGAGGCGCGCCGCGCCCGCCAGCAGCGGGAGTGGCTGTGGGCGCTGGTGCAGGGCGAACTGCAGGACGCGCTGCGCACCTCACCTGCGGTGACGGCGATCCGCGCCGGTCTGGAGGCCGGCGTCGAGGACGGCGAACTGAGCGCGCTGGAGGCTTCCGCGACCATCCTGGCGGCCTTCGCCAAGGACGCTCCGACGCTCTGGCCGCCGGCGGACCGCCTCAGCGGACGGCCCAACATCGGTTGAGCCGTGGGCGGAAACGCGCGGTTGAGGACGGTGGCGCGGACCGGGGTCATGGCGATCTGAGGCTGGTGCGGTGGCCTGGGTCACAACTCTGTATCAGGTTGTCCCCGCGGCCTTTCCGGCGCCTCCGAAGGCGGACGCGATCGCTAGACTCCGAGCTGCCGGGCCGACCTTTGGGCCCGCGTACTCATGCCAAGGAGGCATTTTTGTGAAGAAGTCTCTGCTGATCCCGGCCGCTTTCGGAGCTCTCGCACTCACGCTGGCCAGTTGCGCCACCCCGCCGCCGGCGACGACGAGTTCCCCCGCCGCCACGAGCGGCGCCACCGCGTCCGATTTCAAGGCCTGCATGGTCTCCGACCTGGGCGGTTTCGACGACAAGTCGTTCAACCAGACCTCGCACGACGGCCTGGTGAAGGCCCAGACCGATCTCGGCATCCAGATCGCCGAGGTCCAGTCGAAAGCGGCCGCCGACTATGCCCAGAACATCAAGTCGATGGTGGATGCCAAGTGCAACATCATCGTCACCGTCGGCTTCCTCCTGGGTGACGCCACCCAGGCTGCGGCCAAGCAGTACCCCGACGTGAAGTTCGCGATCGTCGACTACGCCTACGACGCGCCCGCAGTCGAACTTCAAGGGGCTCGTCTTCAACACCGGCGAACCGTCGTTCATGGCCGGTTACGTCGCCGCGGCCCTGTCGCAGACCGGCAAGGTCGGCACCTTCGGTGGCTCCAAGATCCCGAGCGTGACGGCGTTCATGGACCGGATACGCCCAAGGCGTCGCGTACTACAACGAGGCGAAGAGCAAGAAGGTGCAGGTGCTCGGCTGGGACGACGTCAAGAAGGACGGCTCCTTCATTCCCGGCAAGAGCCCGTTCGAGGACGTCGCCGGCGGCAAGCAGCTCGCCACCAACCTCGTCGCCCAGGGCGCAGACATCCTGCTGCCGGTGGCCGGCAACTCGGCTGAGGGCGCCCTCCAGGTGGCGAAGGCCAGCAACGGCAAGGTCGGCTCGATGTGGGTCGACACCGACGGCTGCGTGAGCCAGGAGAAGTACTGCGCGGTCATCCCGACCTCGGTCGGCAAGGCGATGGACGTGGCAGTGTTCGAGGCCATCAAGGCCGCCAAGGACGGGCAGCTTCGACAACACCCTCTTCGTCGGCACCCTGGCCAACAGCGGCGTCTACCTCGCCCCGTTCCACAGTGGGAGTCGAAGGTGACGCGCGGACACCAAGGCCGAACTCGACAAGATCAAGGCCGATATCATCGCCGGCACGATCAAGGTGACCTCGTAACCGAGGCTCCGCACGAAGGAAGGGAGGCCGGTCCGCCTCCCTTCCTTTGCGTTCGGGGCGCGCCTGCCGCCGCACGAGGAATTCTGGAAGGATCAGCCACGTGCCAGATCAACGATCGGGGAGCCTCCAGCTGCAAGGAGATCACGAAGCGTTTCGGGACCTTCGTCGCCAACGACGCCGTCAGACCTTGACGTTCAGGCCGGGCGAGATCCACTGCCTGCTCGGGGAGAACGGCGCCGGCAAGTCGACGCTGATGAACGTCCTGTACGGACTCCTTGCAGCCCGACGGCGGCGAGATCGTGATCGACGGCGTCCCGCGCCGCTTCGACAACCCGCAAGCAGGCCATGGCCGCCGGGATCGGCATGGTGCACCAGCACTTCATGCTGGTCGAGGTGTTCACGGTCGCGGAGAACATGATCCTGGGCCGCGAGCCGAGCATGTTCATCGACCTGCGCCGCCGCCCGGGCGAAGGTCCGGGAGCTGTCCGCAGCGCTACAACCTGCCCGTCGACCCCGACGCCGTGATCGAGGACCTCCCGGTCGGCGTCCAGCAGCGGGTCGAGATCCTCAAGGCGCTCGCCAACGACGCCGAGTTCCTCATCTTCGACGAGCCGACCGCCGTGCTCACGCCGCAGGAGATCGACGACCTGATGCAGGTCATGCAGAAGCTCCGGGACGAGGGCAAGGCGATCGTCTTCATCACCCACAAGCTGCGCGAGGTGCGGGCAATCGCCGACCGGATCACCGTCCTGCGCCGCGGCAAGGTCGTGGGCACCGCCGAGCCGGGCACACCCGAGAACGAGCTGGCCGAACTGATGGTCGGCCGGGCGGTCGATCTCCAGATCAGGAAGGCGCCGGCGAAGGTGGGTGCCACCCGTCTTGAGGTTCGTGGCCTGAAGGTGGCGAATGCCGCCGGCTCGGTGATGGTCGACGACCTGACGTTCGACGTGGCCGCGGGGGAGATCCTGTGCGTGGCCGGCGTGCAGGGGAACGGGCAGTCGGAGCTGGCGGACGCGCTGCTCGGCAGTCACGCCGACGTCGTGGCCGGCACGATCACCCTCGACGGCGTCGACGTCACCCACGCCCGTCCGCGCGCCACCATCGCCGCCGGGCTGGGCTTCATCCCCGAGGACCGTCAGCACGACGGTTTCGTCGGCAGCTTCACGGTGGCCGAGAATCTGGTTCTCAACCGGTACTCCGATCCTCCCTTCGCCCACGGCCTGGCGCTGAATCCCAAGGCCATCGCCGCCAACGCGACCTCCTTGGTGGAGCAGTACGACATCCGCACCGAATCGATCACCAAGCCTGCCGGTCAGTTGTCGGGTGGCAACGCCCAGAAGCTGGTTCTGGCCAGGGAACTCTCCCGGGATCTGGCCCTGCTCGTGGCCAGCCAGCCCACCCGCGGCGTCGACGTGGGAGCGATCGAGTTCCTGCATCAGCGAATCGTCGAGGAGCGGGACAGCGGGGCGGCGGTGCTGATCATCTCCACGGAGTTGGAGGAGGTCGAGGCGCTGGCCGACCGGGTCCTGGTGATGTACCGCGGCCGCGTCGTCGGCGTCGTGGGTCCGGACACCCCGCGCGACGTGCTCGGGCTGATGATGGCCGGCGTCCCCTACGAGGAGGCCCGCACCGCTGGCGGTGTGACGGCTCCCGCCTCAACGTCGAAGGAGCAGGAATGAGCGCCGTCCCAGCCACCCCGAGTCGGGCGGCCTTCAACGGGTACCTCGCGCACCGCTGGCGGGAGTGGGCGATCACCGTCGCAGCGTTCGTGCTCGCGTTGCTGGTCGGCGCGGTTCTCATGGTGGTTGCCGACCCGCAGGTGATCGGAAACTTCGCCTACCTGTTCACCGCGCCGCACCTGGCGTTGGGTGCGGCATGGGCGAAGGTCTCGGGCGCATACGCCGCCCTCGTGATCGGTGCGGTCGGCAGCCCACAGGCACTGGCGCTGACCACGGCCAAAGCGGCGCCCCTGATCTGCGCAGGACTCGGCGTGGGTCTCGGCTTCCGCTCCGGGCTGTTCAACATCGGCGCGCAGGGGCAGGCGATCTGGGGGGCGGCGATCGCGGCCTACATCGGGTTCACCTTCCGGCTCCCGTACGGCCTCCACCTGGCGCTGGCCGTGGCCGGAGGGCTGGCTGCGGGCGCGATCTGGGGCGGGATCGTGGGCTGGCTCAAGGCGAAGACCGGCGCTCATGAGGTGATCGTGACGATCATGATGAACTACATCGCCGCCGGCCTGCTCGCCTGGCTGCTCACCACGACGGCGTTCATCCGGCCGGGACGGGAAGACCCGATCTCACCCGAAGTGCAGACCACGGCCACCCTGCCCGCCTTCTACGGCCAGTTCCACCTCGGCTTCCTGCTGGCGCTGGTCGCCGCCGCAGCGGTGTGGTGGTTGCTGGAGCGATCCACCACCGGGTTCGCGATCCGGGCGGTCGGGGCGAACCCGCACGCCGCCGCCACCGCCGGAATGAGCGTCGCTCGCACAACCGTGATCGCGATGACTCTGGCCGGCGGCCTGGCCGGCCTGGCCGGGGTTCAGGCGGCGCTCGGCCCCAGCGCCAGCGGCGTCCCCGTGCCGCTGACCCTCGACCTGGTGGGCACCGTCGGGTTCGACGCGATCACGGTCGCGCTGCTCGGACGCTCCCGTCCGGTCGGCATCGTGTTCGCCGGACTGCTGTTCGGCGGCTTGGACGCCGGGGGACTGGCCATGCAGAGCATGGTCCAGACGCCCCTGACCCTGACGATGGTGCTGCAGGCCGTCGTGGTGCTGTTCGTGGCGGCACCGGCGCTGGTGACCACCTTGATCCCGTTTCTGAAGCAGCGGCGCCCCGAGGTGGCCGCCGCCTCGCTCACCGGAGGTCAGCCGTGAGTACCTCCATCGCCGCACCGCCGGAGACCATCGTCACCCCTCACCTGGAGCCGCCGGACGCCCGCCGGGCCCGCCTGTCCACTTCGGTGCTGATCCTGGTGATGGGGGTGTTTCTGATCGGCTTGTTCCCCAGTTCCGGGCCCACGGCGAACTTCGCGCTCTCGAACGCGTTCGACACGGTCCAGCTGCCCACGATCGCCCTCCCGGCGGGCCCGGTGGTCCTCGCCACGGCCCTGCTCTGCCTGGTCGCCGGCGCCGGCCTGATCTCCGGTGAATTGTCGCGTCCGTTGCGCCGGTTGGCCGGCGCGGTCGCGGGACTCTCGCTGGTGCTGGGTTTCCTGAGCTGGGCTGCCGCCAGCAGTTCGCTGCCGTTCCCGGTGAGCAACCAGCTCGCTGGCACCCTCGCCCTCGCGACCCCGTTGGTACTCGGTTCGCTCGCCGGCGTGATCGGCGAGCGCGCCGGTGTGGTCAACGTCGCCATCGAGGGCCAGTTCCTGAACGCCGCGTTCGCCGCGGCCGTCGTCGGCTCGGTGACCCAGTCGATCCCGGCGGCCCTGTTCGCGGCCGTGCTGGCGTCCGTGGTGACGGCGGCGCTCCTGGCCCTGTTCGCCATCAAGTACCTGGTCGACCAAGTGGTGCTGGGCGTCGTGATCAACCTGTTGGCATCCGGGCTCACCGGTTTCGTGTTCGACCAGTTGGTGCAGCCCAACTCGACGTCGTTGAACTCGGCGCCGATCATGTCGACCATCCCACTGGGTCCTCTGGCCGACATCCCGTTCCTGGGCCCCATCGCCTTCAACCAGACGATCCTGGTCTACCTCGCGGTGCTGTCGGTGGCGCTGGTCTGGTTCCTGCTGTTCCGAACTCGGTGGGGCCTTCGCGTCCGCGCTGTCGGGGAGCATCCCAAGGCTGCCGACACGGTGGGCATCTCCGTGACCGCTGTGCGCTGGCAGGCGGTCCTCGTCGGCGGCCTCTTCGCCGGCCTGGGCGGGGCCTTCTTCACCGTCGGATCGACCGGGACCTTCATCAAGGACATCACCGTCGGGAACGGCTTCATCGCTCTGGCAGCCCTGATCATGGGCCGCTGGCACCCGGTGTGGGCCGCGCTGATGAGCCTGTTCTTCGGCTTCGTCACCCAGATGGCATCGCAGTTGCAGACGTTGTCCACACCCGTGCCCAGCCAGTTCCTGCTCCTGCTGCCCTACGTGGCCACAATCATCGCCGTCGCCGGACTGATCGGACGCACCCGAGCGCCCGCTGCCGACGGCACCCCCTACGTCCGATGACGCCGATCGATTGGGAGTCGCTGCGCGCCCGGGCGCGGGAACTCGGCACCCGGGCCTACGCCCCGTACTCGCGGTTCCGGTGTGGGCGCTGCCGCGCTCGTCGACGACGGACGGGTGGTCGGCGGGCTGCAACGTCGAGAACGCCGCCTACGGGGTCGGCGCTGTGCGCGGAATGCGGGCTGGTCAGCGACCTGGTCGCGGGCGGCGGCGGACGGCTGGTGGCGTTCACCTGCGCGAACAGCAGAGGTGAGCGACTGATGCCGTGCGGACGGTGCCGGCAGCTGCTGTGGGAGCACGGCGGCGCATCCTTGCTGATCGACACGCCGCTCGGAGTCGTCTGACGATGGACGCAGGTGCTGCCGCAGGCGTTCGACGCCGATCAGATCGCGCACGTCACCGAGGAGGTGCAGCCGTGAGTGTCCCGATCGAGGTCTGCCAGGTGATGCCGAAGGTCGCGCTGCACGACCATCTGGACGGCGGACTGCGCCCGTCCACCCTCGTCGAGGAGGCGCGGGCTGTCGGGTCACCGGCTACCCACGACCGACCCCGACGAGCTGGCCGGCTGGTTCTTCGACGCCGCCGATTCCGGCTCGCTGGTGCGCTACCTGGAGACCTTCGACCACACGCTCGCGGTGATGCAGACCCGCGCGCAACTGGTTCGGGTGGCGCGGGAGTTCGTCGAGGACCAGGCCACCGACGGCGTGGTCTACGCCGAAGCGAGGTGGGCCCCCGAGCAGCACCTCAGGGGTGGGCTCAGCCTGCGCGACGCGGTCGAGGCGGTGCGGGACGGGCTCGCTGAGGGGATGGCTGCGTGCGCGTCCGCGGGACGCCCGATTCTCGCCCGACAGATCCTGACCTCGATGCGGCATGCGGCGCCGAGTAGCGAGATCGCCGAACTCGCGGTGGCCTACCGGCACGACTCCGTGTGCGGGTTCGACATCGCCGGCGCCGAGGACGGGTTCCCTCCGACCCGGTTCGCGGCCGCCTTCGAGTACCTCAGGCGGCACAACTTCGAGTACACCATCCACGCCGGAGAGGCGTTCGGGTTGCCGTCGATCTGGGAAGCGGTGCAACTGTGTGGGGCGTCCCGGCTGGGCCATGGCGTCCGGCTGGTCGAGGACGTCGCCGCCGACGGGACCCTGGGCGATCTGGCCACCTACATCAGGGACCGGCGGATCCCGCTGGAGTTGTGCCCGTCGTCGAACCTCCAGACCGGTATTTGCGACACGATCGCCGAGCACCCGTTCGGCATCCTGGCCGCCGCCAAGTTCCGGGTGACGGTGAATTGCGACAACCGATTGATGAGCCGCACCACGTTGAGCCGCGAGTTCGCCCTGCTCAGCGATGCCTTCGGCTACGACCTCGCCGATCTGCGCACGTTTTGCCTCAACGCGGCCAAGAGCGCCTTCCTGCCCTTCGACCAGCGCCTCGCCCTGATTGAGCAGGTCAAGGCCGGCTTCGCCGCCGTCCGCGCCTGACCGACGGTCGCCGTCGCCCGGTCACCCCCCTTCAGGACGCAGGCCCTTCGGGACGCAGCCCCGGCCAATCCGTCGAACCCCCCTGTTTCCGTCGAACCCCTGTACTCGAGCACAGGGCCTCGACGAAATCGGAGGGGCTCGGCGAGAAGGGGGGGCCTCGTGGAGGGGCTCGGCGAGACCGGGACGGAGGCTCAGACCGGACGGGGCCCTGTCGCGAGTTCTCAGAGCGTTCACCTCCGCGTGAACTTGGGTTCTGCCGTTCGGCGCCCGGCCTCCCTAGCTTGTCGGTGTGACCAGCAGCGAAACCCCCAGGAGGCCCACCCGATCTGTGGCGATCCTCGCCGACACCGACAGCCGGTGGAAGTGGGGTGCCCAACTGGCTCGACGCCTGTCGTCCGGCCCGGTGATCACGGGTCTCCAATCCGCATCGGCGCCGCTGCCCAGCCGCCGCCAGCTCACCGACGCCGGGCTGGAACCCGATCGAATCCGTACCGTCTCGCCGTCCGAGCTGGTGGCGGCGCTCGGTGCAGAGACCCCCGATGTGCTGATTCTCGCGCTGCCCGGGGGCGGCTGCCAGGCAGTTCTGCACCTGATCGCGGCAGCCGAACTACCCTCCCGGCCACTCCTGGTCAGCGGCTACGTCGGTGTGGTCTACGAGAAAATGGTCGAGGGTCTGCTGATGCGGGCTGGCTGCGACGTGGTAGCGGCCAACTGCCCCGCAGACTACGAACGCTTTCGGAGGGTCTACTCCGACGTCGGCGTGGACCCCGACTGCCTCGTGCTCACCAGACTGTCGTTCCTGGGCGAGGCCGCCCCCCGCCCAGCTGGACGCCACACCGTCACCTTCGCCGCCCAGCCCGGGGTGCCCGGGTCGCGCCGGCATCGCCGCTACGTGGTCGAGCGGCTCGCCGGCCACGCCCGACGGAATCCCGAGCATGACGTCCTGCTCAAGCTTCGCAGCCTGCCCGGCGAGCGAGCCACCCACGCCGAGCTCTACCCGTACCAGGACCTGTTCCGTGAGCTGGGGCCGACCCGCCCGGCCAACTTCCGGCTCGCCGCGGGCGACATGGGTGAGGTCCTCAGCCGCACCGACCTGCTGGTGACGGTGAGTTCCACGGCTGCGGTGGAGGCAATCCATCGCGGCATTCCCACTGCCATCCTCACCGACTTCGGTATTCGTGAATCGCTCGGCAACGCCCACTTCCTTGGCTCGGGCTGCCTGGCCGCCTTCGACGATCTGGACGCCGGTGCTCATCCCGTGGCGGACGGGCGCTGGGCCCGGCGGCAAGGACTGGTGGTCGGCGTCGACCGGTTGCCCGGCCACGTCGCTGAACGGCTGCGCGGGCGGCCGCTGCCTCCTGTGCGACCGTTCTACACCGAGCGAAACGCGCCGGTCCTGCTGCCCGGCCTGCTGGCCCGGTACGGCGTGGGGACGGACGGCCGTCCGCTCGAATCCCAGGACGGCAGTCGCAACCTGCTGCGCAGCGCGGTCCGCGTGAGTGCGCGGAACATGTACCGGCACGGGGCCAACGTGGTGGCACCGGCACTGCGGAAGCTGTCCGCGCTGTGACCGGGGACGTATTGGTCGTGATTCCTGCCCGCGGTGGCTCGAAGGGCGTTCCTGGCAAGAATCTCGCCACTGTGGGTGGCAGCGCCCTGGTCGTCCGAGCCATCCGGGCCGCGCGGGCCGCGTCTCGGGTGACCGCGGTCGCGGTGTCGACCGACGATCCCGCGATCGCCGCCGCGGCCTCCGGCGCAGGCGCGATCGCCATCCATCGGCCGGCGGATCTCGCCGGGGACACCGCGTCCAGCGAAGCAGCCCTCCTGCACGCGGTCGACGTCCTGTACGGACGCCGGCCAGACCAGCTGGACGTGCTGATGTTCGTCCAGTGCACCAGCCCGTTCCTGACCGCCGCCGACCTCGACGCAGTGGCGGACGCCGTCCTCGACGACGGAGCCGACACGGCGTTCACCGCCGCACCCTTCCACGGGTTCCTGTGGCGCACAGCCGACGCGGCCACCGGAATCAATCATGACCCGCGCGGACGGCTGCGTCGACAGGACCGCGAACCCCAATGGCTGGAGACCGGAGCGGCGTACGCCATGCGCGCCGCCGGATTCGTCGAGCACCGGCACCGCTTCTTCGGACGTACCGTGGCCGTCCGGACAGATCCCGCCCGGGTGCTGGAGATCGATGAACCCGCCGATCTCGAACGGGCGCGGGCACTGGCTGCACTCCTGGACCCCGCGGCCCGACCGGGTCCCGGTGAGGTGGACGCCGTGGTGCTGGACTTCGACGGCACCCAGACCGACGACCGCGCCTGGCTGGCTGCGGACGGCTCGGAGCGGGTCGCAGTGCATCGCGGCGACGGTATGGGCGTCGCCGCGATGCGCCGGGCCGGGCTGCCGGTGCTCATCCTCTCCACCGAGGTGAACCCCGTGGTCGCCGCCCGGGCCGCGAAGCTCGGAGTCGAGTGCCGACACGGCGTGGACGCCAAAGGCGAGGAACTCGCAGCGTGGCTGGACGACCGCGGGCTGGCCCCCGACCGGGTGCTGTATCTGGGTAACGACGCCAACGATCTGCCCTGCTTCGACCTGGTGGGCTGGCCGGTGGCCGTCGCGTCCGCCCACCACCGTGTCCGGGCTGCCGCTCGGGCCGTCACGACCGTGCCCGGGGGGCACGGCGCCGTCCGCGAGATCGCCTCGTGGATCCTTGGAGAGGACCAACTATGACTTCCCTCAATCCCAGGCTCCGTCGCATCGGTGACCGACTCGTCGGCCCCGGGCAGCCGGTCTATGTCATCGGCGAGATCGGCATCAACCACAACGGCGAGGTGTCCACCGCGCTGGCGCTCATCGATCAGGCCAAGGCTGCCGGCATGGACGCGGTCAAGTTCCAGAAGCGCACCCCCGAGGTGTGCACGCCCCCCGAGCAGTGGGACGTCGAGCGGGACACACCCTGGGGACGGATGACCTACCTCGCCTACCGCCACCGGGTGGAGTTCGGCGAACAGGAGTACCGACTAATCGATGACCACTGCCGCCGGATCGGCATCACCTGGTTCGCTTCTCCCTGGGACGTCGAGAGCGTCGACTTCCTCGCCGCCTTCGAACCGCCGGCCCTGAAGGTCGCCTCGGCCAGTCTCACCGACGACGTCCTGCTCCGTGCTCTTCGGGCCACCGGACGCACCGTCATCCTGTCCACCGGAATGTCCACGCCGGAGCAGATCAGGCACGCCGTCGAGGTGTTGGGCAGCCGGAACACCATCGTGTGCCACGCCACCAGCACGTACCCGGCACCGGTGGACCAGCTGAATCTGAGGATGATCAACACGTTGCAGGCCGAGTATCCGAACGTACCGGTGGGGTATTCCGGCCACGAGGTGGGATTGCAGACCACGCTCTGCGCGGTCGCTCTCGGCGCCTGCGTGATCGAGCGGCACATCACCTTGGACCGTGCGATGTGGGGATCGGACCAGTCGGCGTCCGTCGAACCGGAGGGAATGCGCCGGCTCGTCCGCGACATCCGCGTTCTGGAGCAGTCCCTCGGCGACGGAGTGAAGCGGGTCTACCCAGGTGAACTGACCGCCATGCGCAAGCTACGGCGGGTGGCCGGTGTGGTGGCTGACGGGGGAGGAGGGCAAGTCGCATGACCGTTCGCCCGGACCGGATCGACACCGTGGCCCTGGTGGAGAGTCCGGCGCAGTTCCTGCATGTGCTGGAGTGGTGCCACTGCGAGCGTGCCGCCGGCCGCACCCGGGTGATCGTCCTCGCCCCGTCGGACGAGTCCACCGGAGTGCAACTCACCTCGATGGCCGACTTCGCCGCCGAGGAGGGCATCGGAGTCCAGTGGCACCACCGGAATGCTCCCCTCGCAGCCCGGTACCGCACGATCACGGACCTGCGCTCGGCCGTCGAGGACGCCCAGCGACTCGTGATCGGCGACCCCTTCTCGGGCATGATCTGGATGCTCCTGCCGTTCGCCCGAGCACGCGAGGTGGTCGTGGTGGACGACGGCACAGCCACTTTGGAGTTCGCTGCGCAGCTGAGCGCTGGAGCCTCGCTGCGTCGTTGGCACTCCCGTCCAGGATTGACCCGAGCACCGTTGGCCTGGCATGCGCGGCGGTTCTTCGAGCGGACGCGGGTGACGCTGTTCACCGTGATGACGGTGACCGGTCTCCCGGGGAGCCGGCTCCAGAGCCACGGCTACGACTGGACGCGGCGCAGGTTCGGCCCACCCAGGGCCCTGCGCGGGCTGGACGTGATCGGTTCATCGCTGGTGGAGACGGGCGTGGTGGAGCCTGAGGCTTACCTGGATGCTGTCGCGGCGTTGGCGCAGGAGCCGGGTGCGGGCGGACGGTACTTCGCCCATCGGCGCGAGGACCCCGACAAGTTGCGTCGCGTGGGCCAGCGCAGCGGTTTGCGGGTCGTTCGCCCCACGGTGCCACTGGAGATCGAGTTGCGTCGAGGCCCCGTCCCGAGTCGCCTGGCCAGCTTTCCTTCCTCGGTCGGCTACACCCTGCCGCTGGTCCTGGCCGGCACCGGAACCCGGATCCTGGTCCAGCCGTTGCCTGAGGCAATGATCCGTGAGCACGTCGGCGTCCGCGCCCGCGAGTTTCTCGACCGGGTCGGCGCCGACATGCGTACCGCCGCAGCCGGGCTTAGCACGGGAGGATCCGCGGCGGTCAGCCTTTCGGGGTGAAGACGGGGACGATGCCGTTGAACGTGATCGTCATACCCAGGCCGTGGGCGAGGATGTACCCGACCCCCAGAAGGACCGACAGGATCACGATCGCGAACATGGTGTAGGCCACCAGACGCCCCGCCAGATGCGGTTTCACCGTGATCCCGGTGTCGTGGACCTCGGCGTCTCCGCCGGTTCCCCACGCCAGGGCGCGGACACCGAACGCGAACATGGTCGGCAGGCCGGCGCCGAGCACCAGACCCACGAGGAGCACGCGCCAACCCGCGTCGAGGGCGGCCAGCAACTGAGTCATCGGTGCACCCCTCCGGCGACGGTGACCTCGTCCTTGGCATGATCGGGGTCGCCGTCCCATTCGTCGTTGACGTTGTGGTGCCCGATCGGGTCCTTCTTGGAGTGCCACTGCATGTAGATCGCCGCGGCGCACATCAGGCCGAACACGACCAGCGAGCCGGGCGTCCCTCCGATGGTGTTGCCGATGTACCACATCACCGCGCCCGCCAGGGCGGCCAGCGGGAGCGTGGTGAGCCACGCCAGGCCCATGCGTCCGGCCACGCGCCAGCGCACGGTGGCGCCCTTGCGGCCCAAGCCGGAGCCGAGGATCGAACCCGTGCAGACGTGCGTGGTGGAGAGGGCGAAACCGAGTTGGCTTGAGGTCAGGATCACCGCCGCCGAGGAGCTCTCGGCGGCCATGCCCTGTGGCGAGGAGATCTCGACGAGGCCTTTGCCCATGGTGCGGATGATCCGCCAGCCGCCGATGTAGGTTCCCGAGGCGATCGCCACGGCGCAGGCGATCTTCACCCACAGCGGGACCTCATGGGTGGCGGACCAGTGCCCGGACGCGATCAGCGCGAGCGTGATCACACCCATCGTCTTCTGGGCGTCGTTGGTTCCGTGCGACAGGGACAGCAGGGATGCGGTGCCGATCTGGCCCCATCGGAAGCCCGACTCCTGGTATCGCTCGGCGACGCCACGCGTCACCCAGAACACCAGTCGGGTGCCGACCATGGCGACGATGATCGCGATCGTCGGCGAGAGCAGCGCGGGGAGCACCACTTTGCCGATCACGCCGTCGAGTTGGGAGCCGTCGCCGATCCACTTCACGCCGTTCCAGCCGACACCCGCGATCGTCGCGCCCACGAGCCCGCCGAAGAGGGCGTGGGACGAACTGGACGGCAGTCCCCACAACCACGTGAGGATGTTCCAGATGATCGCACCGGCGAGGCCGGCCATCAGGATCAGGAGCAGACCGTGGCCGCCATCGCCCAGAAGCTCGGCTTTGGGTGTGCCGTCGGGATTCTGGATCCGAATGACGGCGTTGGTGACGGTGATCGCGACCTCGACGGACAGGAACGCCCCGACGAGGTTCAGGATGGCGGAAAGTGATACGGCCGCTTTGGGGGTCAGCGCCTTCGTGGCGATGGAAGTGGCCATGGCATTGGCTGTGTCATGGAACCCATTGGTGAAATCAAAGGCCAACGCTGTAACAACAACGAGGGCCAAGAGTATGAACTCGGGGGTCACATCAATCATGGTAGGGGTAGATCGCTCAGAAGTGGAACGCGGCTCATTCCAGCCGCTGGGTTGCCCTGGCGGACGCCGTCCGGCTCCGGGCGCGGTCTCGACCATCTCTGGACGGTGTGGTTCGGCGTAGTCGCCAGTCGCGTCCACCGGGGCGGGCCGAGCCTCCGTAGGTTGGACGGAAGCGAGGCCTACCCGCCACCCCGGCAAAGCACTCGTCGCGACGCCGCACGCATGCTCAGCGGGGAGAACCCGGCGGCAACCGCCCGTCGCTTCAGTGCCGGCTGGTCGCGCCACAGAGCCAGCCCGCGTCGCAGGAGGATCAAGGGCGGCTTGCGGTTCCTGGCCAGATCCCGGCGCAGCCGCAGCCAGAAGACGACCAATCCGGGACGGTCGAGGTAGATGGCCTCCACGGGGAAGCCTTCGGTGCGGCATCTTGCGACGAACTCGATGGCGAAGATGCCCTCCGCGACCAGCAGACCGGACGAATCCAGGCGCACGGTGCGAGTACCCACCCGGCGGCTCTCCGAAATCGAATAGGCCGGAGTCTCCACGACACCGGCGGCCAGGAGGTCACGCAAAGCGGCCACCGCACCGTCGGCGTCCCAGCAACGCAGATCGTCCCAATCGGGAATCCCGAACGGAGTTGTCGGCAGGCCAGGATGGCCCGCGTCGAGATAGAAGTCGTCCAGGCGCAGCGACGGGCATCCGGAGGCGTGCGCGAGTCGGGACTTGCCGCTGCCGGAAGGACCTGCGATCAGCACCAAGCGCGGCGCCCGGGGCGTCACAACGCCAAGGCCCGCGTCATGTCCGCCCGGGCGTGCGCCATCAGAGCGGCGGCCCTCTCCCGATCGGACGCGAGGTCACCGCCCGGCGGCAGCTTGATCTGCAGGTAGCACTTCAGCTTGGGTTCAGTGCCGGAGGGCCGCAGCACCACCCGGACCCTCGCGCCGGTCAGCAGCATCCCGTCCGTCGGTGGCAAGTCCGGCGATCCGACCGCGAGATCGGTGGGGCTGACCGGTTCGCCGGCCAGTTCGGACGGAGGAGCCGACCGCACCCTGGCCATCGCACCAAAGATCAGCGCCACGTCGTCCACCCTGAACGACAGCTGCGAGGTCAGGTGGACGCCGTAGGTGCGCGCGATCTCGTCGAGGTTGTCGGCGACGGTCCGGCCGACCGATCTCAGCTCAGCCACGAGAGCGAGGATCCGCAGCAGCGTGGTGATGCCGTCCTTGTCCGGCACCGCGGCGGGGTCGGTGCAGTACCCGATCGCCTCCTCGTAGCCGAACCCGAGGCCGGGCACCCGGCCGATCCACTTGAAACCGGTGAGCGTCGTGGTGAAGGGCACCCCGTACGCGGCGGCCATCGAACCCAGCAGGGTGCTGGAAACCACCGAGCACGCGTACGTTCCGGTGACGCCGCGACGCAGGGCGTCCTGCGCCAGCAACGCCCCCAGTTCGTCTCCGGTGAGCATCCGCCACTCCGAGCCGACCACCGCCGCGAGGGCGCAACGGTCGGCGTCCGGGTCGTTGGCGATGGCGACGTCGGCGCCGATCCGCCGGGCGAGCGCGACGGCCAGATCGATCGCCCCCGGCTCCTCGGGGTTCGGGAAAGCGACGGTGGGGAAGGCCGGGTCGGGATCGATCTGCTCGACCACGCGGGACGGGGACGGGAAGCCCGCGGCGGACACCACACGGTCCACGACCGCCGCACCGACGCCGTGCATCGCGGTATACACCCACGTCACGGCGCGCGGCGCGTCCGTCGGCACGAGGGACGCCGCCCGTTCCACGTAGGCGTCCACCAGGTCGTCGCCGACCAGGGGGTAGTCGTCGCTGCGGGCGATGTCGGCCGGGGGGCCGGCGGCGACGGCTGCGATCTGGGCGGCGATCTGCGCATCGGTGGGTGGGACGATCTGGGAGCCGTCGCCCAGGTACACCTTGTAACCGTTGTCCTGCGGCGGATTGTGGGACGCGGTCACCACGACTCCGGCGACACAGTCGAACTGCCGGATGCCGAAGGCGACCACGGGTGTCGGCAGGGGACGCGAACACAGCAGCGGGAGCAGCCCCGCCCCGGCCAGCACCTCAGCGGTGTCGGCCGCGAAGACGTCGGAGTTGTAGCGCGCGTCGTAGCCCACGATCACCCGACCTCCGCCGAGGCCGATGCTGTTCAGGTGTGCCGCCAGTCCGGCCGCGGCCTGGCTGACCACCACCCGGTTCATCCGGGCGGGACCGGCGCCGAGCGGTCCGCGCAGCCCGGCGGTCCCGAAGGCCAGCGGGCCTGCGAAAGCCTCTGTGAGTTCGGCGAGCGCCGCCTCGTCGCCGGCGTCGGCCCTGGCCAGCAGGTCGTCCAATGCTGCGGCCGTGACCACGTCCGGATCCTGATCCCGCCACGCCGTGATCCGGGAGCGCAGTTCGGGGTTCATGTCCTCCTCCTCAGAGCAGATCGAGCAGTCCGGACAGCAGCTGCCTCAGGCGGGGCTCGGCGGCGGTGCCGGCGGCAATGACTTCTGCGTGGTCCAATGGCGTCGGCGAGATTCCCGCGGCGGCATTGGTGACCAGCGAGATGCCGAGCACCTCCAGCCCGGCTTCGCGCGCGGCGATGGTCTCGAGGGTGGTCGACATTCCCACCAGGTCACCGCCGAGCACCTTCGCCATCCGCACCTCGGCCGGGGTCTCGTACTGCGGGCCGCGGAACTGCACGTAGACGCCCTCCGGCAGGCTGGGGTCGACTTGCCGCGCGAGCGCCCTGAGCCGGGGCGAGTAGGCCTCGGTCAGGTCGATGAAGGTCGCACCCTCCAAAGGGCTGGCCGCGGTCAGGTTGATGTGGTCCCGGATCAGTACGGGGGTGCCGGGCCCCCAGTCGGGATTCAGCCCTCCGCAGCCGTTGGTGAGCACGATCGTCCGCGCACCGGCGGCAGCGGCCGTCCGGACGCCGTGGACCACGGCCGCGACCCCGCGTCCTTCGTAGAAGTGGGTGCGGCCGGTGAACATCGCCGCGATCTTGCCGGCGCTGGTGCGGATCAGCGCCAGAGCCCCGCCGTGGCCGGCGACGACCGGAGCGGCGAAGCCCGGTAGTTCGGCCAACGCGCACTCGCCCAACGTCTCCCCGAGGGACTTCGAGGCGCCCGACCAGCCCGAACCCAGCACCAGGGCGACGTCGATGCCCGGGACTCCGAAGCGCTGGCGCAGGTCTGCTGCGGCGGTCGCGGCGAGGGTCTTGGCGTCGGGCTCTGCGGTCACGCCACGACTATAACGACGCGGGACCGCTCCCGGACCTCAGGCGGTCGTGGGTTCTTCTTCGGCGGGGCCGCGCGACCCGAGGGTGTCGGGGTCGAGCGCGTCCGGTTGGTCGTCGATGTCGTCGGCGAGTTCGAATCGGGTGGCCCGGGCGCGCGGCTGCCTACGGACCATCACCACCATGGCCGCGAACAGGCCCAGCCAGATCAGGCCCTGTCCGGCGTGGACCACGCCGCGCGGCCCGAACGCATAGGCCCAGACCATGAGCAGCAGCCCGCTGCCCACCGCGGCGGCGCCTACCAGGAGTGCGCGCAGTGATCTGGGCCCCAGCGGACGGTCGGCCCGCTCGTGCAGCATCCAGACCCCGATGCCCACCGCGACCGACAGGGGCAGCGAAGACAGCTCCAGGAGCACGGATTGAGCGGGATTGGTCTCCGGCAACCCCAGCAGCACCATCGCGACGCTGACGGAGACTCCGGCGAGGGCGAAGACGGCTTGGCGAAGGGAGCGGGGCACGTCGGAGAGCCTAACCCCTCCGCTCGCGCCGAACCCTTCCGGCCCCGCCGACCCCCTCCGGTTTCGCCGACCCCTTCCGGTTCGCCGAACCCCTCCGGTTGCGTCGAACCCCTGTGCTCGAGCACAGGGGCTCGACGGAAACGAGAGGGTTCGGCGAATGTCCTCCAGGCGTCGGACGGGAGAAGGTCAGCGTGCAAGAATGCGCGCGTGACGGACGTGGTGATCATCGGTGGCGGGCCCGGCGGGTATGAGGCGGCCCTGGTGGCTCGTCAGTTGGGCGGGGACGTGACCCTCATCGAAACCCACGGGCTGGGCGGGTCGGCGGTGCTGACCGACGTGGTGCCGAGCAAGACCCTGATCGCCGCGGCGGAGGTGATGACCAAGATCCGGGGGGCGGAGGAACTGGGCTTGGAGCTGCGCGTTACCGAGGCACGGTTGGCCGACTCCGTCGGTGTCGACCTGGACCGGATCAACACCCGTATCCGGGCGCTCGCCCAGGCCCAGTCCGACGACATCCTCTCCCGCCTCACGGCGGAGGGTGTGCGGGTGCTCACCGGAACGGGACGCCTGCACGGCACCAGCGCCGTGATCGCCGCCACGAGGGACGGCGAGGAACGGCTGGGGGCAGATGTCACCCTGGTCTCGGTCGGGTCCCGGCCGCGCGAGCTCGCCGCAGCAAGGCCGGACGGGGATCGAATCCTCACCTGGAAACAGCTCTACGACCTGCAGGTCGAGCCCGACCATCTGATCGTCGTGGGGTCGGGCGTCACGGGTGCCGAGTTTGCGAGCGCGTATCAGGCCCTCGGTATCAAAGTGACTCTGGTGAGCTCCCGCGACAAGGTGCTGCCGGGCCAGGACGACGACGCCGCGACCGTGATCCAGGAGGTCTTCGAAGCCAGCGGCATGACGGTGCTCAACCAGTCCCGGGCGATCGGCGCCGTGCGCCGCGGCTCGACGGTGGCCGTCCAACTGGCCGACGGCACCGAAGTGACCGGATCGCACTGCCTGATGGCGGTGGGTGCGATCCCGAACACCACCGGCATCGGTCTGGCCGAGGCCGGGGTGACGCTGACGGCCACCGGCCACATCAGCGTCGACCGGGTGTCGCGGACGTCCGCCCGCGGCGTCTATGCCGCCGGCGACTGCACCGGCGTGTTCGCGCTGGCGTCCGTCGCCGCCATGCAGGGCCGGATCGCGATGTGGCACGCCCTGGGCGACTCGGTGGCGCCGCTGGACCTGCGCACTGTCTCGGCCAACGTGTTCACCGCGCCCGAGATCGCCACGGTGGGGGTGAGCCAGGCCGACGTCGAGGCCGGACGGGTACGGGCCCTGGTCATGCGCCTTCCGCTGGGCTCCAACCCGCGGGCGAAGATGCAGGCGGTCAAGGACGGCTTCGTCAAGGTGATCTGCCTGCCCACGACCGGCATCGTGATCGGTGGGGTCGTGGTGGCCCCGTCGGCTTCGGAGCTGATCCACCCGCTCTCGATCGCGGTGCGGCACAAGCTCACCGTCGACCAGCTCGCCGAGTCGTTCACCGTCTACCCGTCGCTGTCCGGCTCGCTGGCCGAGGCCGCCCGACGGCTGCACGGTCACTCCGCCGACCAGGTGATCAGTTACTGATCGGTCCGCGGCGACTGGTTAACCTCCGCTCGAGCCCGGTTGATCGACGGGCCGGGGCGTCGAACGCTGACCCTCGGCCTCTTCGAGGTCGGAGCGAGCGCGAGGCGCCGGCGCGGTGCCCCGCGCTCGCACCACCTTCACCTTGACCATGTGCTTCGTCGCCTGGTTCCTGCCGAGCGCCGTCGTGCCCAAGCTGAACGCCCTTGGCTATTCGTGGACGAAGGATCAGCTGAGCCCAGTGCTCAGGTCGGAGCGGCGGCCGCGCTCGAGCCTGCGGTGCTCAGGACGGGTCGACGATCTCCAGCAACACCTGGCCCGAGGTGACCGACTCCCCGACCGTCGCCGCGACGTTCGCCACTACACCCGCGCGGTGGGCGGTGATCGGCTGCTCCATCTTCATCGCCTCGAGCACGACCACCAGGTCACCCTCGTTGACCTCGTCGCCTGCGACCACCGAGACCTTCACGATGGTGCCCTGCATGGGCGCGGTGAGTTCGTTGGACGACGGAGCCTTCGCCTTCGCGCCACCGGTGCTGCGCCGGGTCGGACGCTTGACGCTGGCCTGCTTGACCACCGGCGCCGCGAGCGAACTGGGTAGCCGAACCTCCAGCCGACGGCCGTTCACCTCGACGACGTAGGTGTTCTTCTCGAGTTCCTCACTCTCGCCCATCGTGCCCAGGTAGGGCTCGATCGGGGTGTTGAACTCGGTCTCGATCCATCGGGTATGAACGCCGAACACCCCGTCGGCGGCGACGAAGGCTGGTTCACGGAGCACAGCTTCGTGGAACGGCAGCACCGACGGCATCCCGTCCAGCACTGTCTCCGACAGGGCGCGCCTGCCCCTTGCGATGGCTTGCGCCCGGTCGGCGCCGCTGACGATGATCTTCGCCACCAATGAGTCGAACGAGCCTGGAACGGCCATGCCTGCCAGGTACCCCTCGTCGACCCGGACGCCCGGACCTGACGGTGGCCGCCACGTCGTCAGCGTGCCCGGCGCGGGCATGAAGTTGCGGCCCGCGTCCTCGGCGTTGATCCGGAACTCGATCGAGTGACCCCGAAGCGGCGGGTCGTCGTAGCCGAGTTCCTCGCCGTCGGCGATCCGGAACATCTCCTGCACCAGATCGATGCCGGTGACCTCCTCGGACACCGGATGCTCCACCTGGAGGCGGGTATTGACCTCGAGGAACGAGATCGTTCCGTCCTGACCGACCAGGAACTCGCACGTGCCGGCGCCGACGTAGCCGGCTTCGAGAAGGATCGCCTTGCTGGCCTCGTAGAGACGGGCGCGCTGGTCGTCGGTCAGAAACGGGGCCGGCGCTTCCTCGACGAGCTTCTGGTGGCGGCGCTGCAGTGAGCAGTCGCGGGTCGAGACCACCACGACATTGCCGTGAGTGTCGGCGAGGCATTGCGTCTCGACGTGGCGCGGTCGGTCCAGGTAGCGCTCCACGAAGCACTCACCGCGGCCGAAGGCGGTCACGGCCTCGCGCGTGGCGGACTCGAACAACTCCGGCACCTCGGCCAGTGTCCGGGCGACCTTCAGGCCGCGGCCGCCACCGCCGAATGCCGCCTTGATCGCGATCGGCAGGCCGTGCTGCTCGGCGAAGGCCACCACCTCGTCGGCGTTGGCCACCGGGTCGGCCGTTCCCGGCACCAGCGGAGCCCCCACCTTGGCGGCGATGTGTCGCGCCTGCACCTTGTCACCGAGAGCGACGATGGCGGCCGGAGGAGGGCCGATCCAGATCAGCCCGGCATCGATCACGGCGGAGGCGAAGCCGGCGTTCTCGGCCAGGAACCCGTACCCGGGGTGGACGGCGTCCGCGCCGGCGCGTTCGGCCACGGAGAGGATCTTGGCGATGTCGAGGTAGGTCTCGGCCGGGCTCAGCCCGTTGAGCGCGAAAGCCTCGTCCGCGAGTTTGACGAACAGCGAGTCGGCGTCCGGATCGGCGTAGACAGCCACGCTGCGCAGTCCCGCGTCCCGGGCCGCTCGGATCACGCGGACGGCGATCTCGCCGCGGTTGGCCACCAGAACCTTGGTCATCGTCATTGGTTTCCTCCTTGTGGCCACACCGGGCAACTGCTTGGCGAGTCTAGTGATCGCCGTCCGCTCAGGCAGGGGTTACGCGAGAGGCGAGGGTCAACTGGACCGGCAGGACCGGCTGGGCCGGCGTTTGCGAGGAGGTGACACGGTGGCCGGCCTCGATCAGAGCGGCGGTCACGGCCGTCGCACAGGCACGCTCCGCGACCGTCCGCCACGGCAGCCGGAGGCAGTCGTAGTGGCCGCTGGCCACGGCCTCGACAGCGCGCCGGGTGACGGCCTCGGGGTCGGTGACCACGGCGCCCAGGGCTCCGTTGGAGTTCAGCAACCGATGCGGCTGGAACTCCGTGGCGACCCGAAGGCCGTTGCGCTCTGCCGTCTGCAGCAGTCTCGATTCGGGGAGACCGATGATCGTCAGCGACGGGTCGTAGTCGAGGACGGCGTTCACCACCGCCCAGGCATGGTTGCGGTCGGTCCGTGCGGCGTCGAAGAGCGCGCCGCTCGGTCGGACGCAGGACACGCGGGCCTGTTCGGCGAGGGCGAGACCGTCCAGGGCGCCGAGCTGATAGATGATCGTGGCGGTGAGGTCGTCGGGGTCGTAGTCGATGAACCGCTCCCCGCCGCTGATCCGGTCGGCGTAGCCGATCGCGGCACCCAACGACACATCCCTGCCGACCGCTTCGCTGCACGCGCGAAGGATGGAGGTCGGATCTCCGGAATGGACGCCGCAGGGGACGAGCGCGGTGCTGATCAAGGGCCAGAGCGTGTTGTCGGACTGGGTGGCGGCCTCTCCCAGACCGTGCCCCACCTCGGCCGTCAGGTCGATTTCCACGACCACGGAATCTACCGCGTCCGGCCGCTTCGCGCGAGGCGCCGGCGACCCGCTGCGTGGCTGGGCTGACCACCCCCGGCCAGGTGTCATGCTTGCCATCGTGAGTAGTAGCCGCAGCCGGGCGTGGCGGGCCGGCGTCGAGATCGCCGCCGATTTCCCACTCGCGCAGCTGGACAGCTTCCTTGCCGAGCCGGGAGTGCTGGTCTGGTTCGATCTGCTGGCACCCGAACCGGAGGTGCTGCAAGCCCTGTCCGCCGAACTCAACCTCGATCCGCACGCCGTAGAGGACGCACTGCTGCCCCGCGAGCGGCCCAAAGCGACTCGGCACGCGTCGCACATGTTCTTGACCTGCCGCTCGACCCGGCTGGCGGCCGATCGCAGTGACGGCGTCCGGCTGGAGCTCGGACGGATCTCCGCGTTCGTCCTGCCCGACGCACTGATCACCGTCCGGCCGGACGACGCGGTGGAGCTGGAACCGATCATCACCGGCTGGATGGAAGCCGGCCTCCTCAAGGTGGGCGTGGGCGCCCTCGTCCACGGCCTGCTGGACCACCTGATCGACGGCCACTTCACCACGGTCCAGCAGCTCGACGACGAACTCGAGGAGCTTGAGGATCTGTTGTTCGACCCGGCGATGCCCACCCGGGCGATCCAGCAGAAGGTGTACGGCATGCGGAAGTCGCTGGTGACCCTGCGCCGTGAAGTGCTCCCGATGCGGGAGATGCTCACCGCTCTGATGCGGTTCCATGACGAATCCGGACGGTCGCTGTCGGATGAGATGGAGGGCAGTTTCAACGACTTGTACGATCACGCGATCCGGGCGGCGGAATGGACCGAGAGCCTGCGCGACATGGTCGCCAGCGTGTTCGAGACGAATCTGTCGCTTCAGGACGCCCGCCTGAACGAGGTGATGAAGAAGCTCGCGGCCTGGGCCGCGATCATCGCGGTGCCGACGGCGGTCACCGGGTGGTTCGGCCAGAACATCCCCTATCCCGGATACATGACCGACTGGGGTCTGCTCCAGAGCGTGTTGCTGATGCTGATCGGCACCATCGGCCTGTACATCCTGTTCCGTCGCGTCGACTGGATCTGACCGGGGTGCGTCGAGGGATCCGCCCGCGCCCGCGTCCACGTCATCGGAACCACTGCCTCCACCCGAGCGGAACGGTCACCCGCCGGGAACGAACACCGGCGCCGCGCGAGCACGCCCGATGGGGCTGTAGCTGACCTCTCTGGCGTATCCGATCGCCGTCGGCGCCACTGAACCTGCGGTGCGGGCCGAGGACGCGGCCCTACCCTGGTGAGATGACGCTCCTGCAGTCCGTCGTCGGCTTCGCCCTGCTGGCCGCCGTGGTCACGGTGACGCCCGGGCTGGATACCGTCCTGGTGTTGCGGCAGGCGCTCCGCGGAGGGCGTCCGCCGGCGTTCGCGGCCGCGGCCGGCATCTGCCTGGGAGCCTGGATCTGGGGCATTGCCGCCGCCGCGGGAGTGGCCGCGCTGTTCGTCGCCTCGCAGATCGCGTATGAGGTGCTGCGCTGGGCGGGTGTCGGGTTCCTGCTCTACCTGGCCTGGGGTTACCTTCGCTCGGCCTGGCGGGGCGCTGTCGTGCATGACCTGTCCGCCGGCACGGTGGAAACGACCAGGGAAGCGTTCGTCAAGGGGCTGCTGACCGACCTGCTCAATCCCAAGATGGCCGCGTTCTACCTCACCGTCCTGCCGCTGTTCCTGCCCGCCGGATACGCCCCCGCGCTCGCCGGCGCCATCCTGGCGGGTATCCACGCGCTGGTGGCGTTCGCGTGGTTCGCGGTGATCACCCTGGGGGCGCAGGCGATGCGCGCCTTCCTCACCAGCCGGCGCGGAGCACGGGTGATCGACGGGGCCGCCGGAACGGCGATGCTCGGGTTCGGCGTGGCCCTCGGCCTGGAGCGCTGACCCGGCGACGGTCAGGCCGGGCTGATCCGGAGCGTCTCCAGCGAACTCCCCGGCGGCAGGTCGACGGCAAGCCGGACGGCGCGGGCGACGTCGGCGGGATCGAGGTACTTCGACGGGTCGTAGCTTCGTCCCTCGAGCTCGTTCAGCCGCGCCTGCATGTCGGTGGCCACCCGTCCCGGGTGCAGCGACGTGATCCGCACCCGGCCGTGCTCCTCCGCCCGCAGCGCGTCGGCCAGTGCGGTCAGTGCGAACTTCGAGGCGGCGTAGGCACTCCAGCCGGGCGCGGCGCGCAGCCCGGCGCCGGAGTTCACGAACACCACCAGACCGCCCGCGGCACGCAGTGCAGGCAGCAGGAGCCGGGTCACGACGGCGGGGGCGATGACGTTGACCGCCAGGACTTCGGTCCATTCGGCGGCGGTCGAGTCGGCGAGCGGGCCGTAGGCCACCACGCCGGCGGAGTGCACCAGAACGTCAAGACGCCCGATGCCGGCCACAGCGTGGGTGAGCGCCGCCTCATCGGTGAGGTCCACCAGAAAGGGGTCTGCCGATTCCAGGCCCGCGACCACGTCCGCGACCGCGGTGGCGTCGCGTCCGCCGACGAGCAGGTGGTGACTGGGCGACAGGGCTTCGGCGATCGCTCGGCCGATTCCGCGGGACCCGCCGGTGACCAGCGCGACGGGGCGAGTCATCGGAGTTGTCCCGGGGGAGCGCAGCGGAGGAGGAGAACTCGGTGGGGTGTTCATTCGGGGTCCCCGCGGAGTTGTTCGGGGGAGCGCAGCGGAGGAGAAGAACTCGGTGGGGTGATCATTCGGGGTCCCCGGGGAGTTGTTCGGGGGAGCGCAGCGGAGGAGAAGAACTCGGTGGGGTGATCATCCGAACACCGCGATCGCGACCGGGATGACCCAGAGTACGGCGAGGACCTGCAGGATCCGGTCGGACAGCACTACGTCCTCCGGCTCTCCGGCCCGGCCCTGGTCGATCTTCATCGCATACCGCAGGACGGCGAGCGTGAACGGCGCGATCGAGATGGCGGTCCACGGGATGCCGAACGACTGCGCATATCGCTGCTCGAACGCCCACAAGCTGTAGGACATGATCACGATCGCGATCGAGACCGACCACACCTCGCGCAGGTAGGACTTCGTGTACCGCTCAAGGCTGGCGCGGGTGCCAGCGTCGGTGCCCAGTTCTTTCAGCTCCGAATACCGCTTGCCCGCCACCATGAAGAGGGAACCGAACGACGCGACCAGGAGGAACCACTGGCTCAGGGCCAGCCCGGAGGCGACACCGCCAGCGACGGCCCGCAGCAGGAAGCCGGCAGCCACCATGGCGAGATCGACGATCGGCTGGTGCTTGAGGAAGAAGGAGTAGACGACCTGCAGGGCCCAGTACACAGCAAGCGTGATGCCGAGGTCGCGGGCGACCCAGAACCCGATCGTCAACGCCGCCGCGACGGTGATCGCAGCGAGGATGTAGGCCGTGGTAATCGACAGTTCACCGGCGGCTATCGGCCGGTACCGCTTCTTGGGGTGGAGCCGATCCGCCTCGACGTCCCGACTGTCGTTGATGAGGTAGATCGAAGCGCTGACCAGCGAGAACGACAGGAAAGCCCACAGCGACGCCCACAGGATCGCGGGCTCGAACAACCTGCCCGCCGCCACCGGCGCGGCGAGCACGAGGACGTTCTTGACCCACTGCTTGGGCCGCATGGCGCGCAGCCAGGCCGGCAGGGCGGACTTCTTCGGCGTCAGGTCGGTGCCGGTCACCTTTTCGAGATTCGACATAGCCCCCTAAGGCTAGCGCCGCCACCGCGCGGCCAGTCTTCGGCCTACGTTTCGCACCGTGTTCGGTGCGAAACGTAAGGCCGCTCTGGTTCAGTTCGACCAGAGCGCGTGCCAGCGGACGCCGAGTTCGGCGAACAGCCTCCGCAGCAGCGGCAGGCTGATCCCGACCACGTTGTGCGGATCGCCGTGGACGGCGGTCACGTAAGCTCCGCCGAGCCCGTCCACGGTGAATGCGCCGGCGACCTTCCCGGGCTCACCCGTGGCCACGTAGGCGTCGATCTCGTCGTCGGCGAGGTACGCGAACTCGACTTCGGTGGTGGCGACGGCGGCCACCGTCCGCACGTCGCCGTCGAGGCGGCCGATCACGTGGTGGCCGGTGTGCAGGTGCCCGGTCCGCCCGCGCATCTCCCGCCAACGGGCCACCGCCTCTGCCGGCGATGCCGGCTTGCCGAGCGGCCGGCCGTCCAACTCGAGCAGGGAATCGCACGCCACGATCAACACCTCGCCCGGCTCCTCAAGGACGGCTGCCACCGCCTCGGCTTTGGCCTTGGCCAGGACTGCCACCAGTCCCGTCACCAGGTGGTCTGTGTAGGCCTCCTCATCGACGTCGGAGACCACCACCCGCGGGGACAACCCGGCCCTGGTCAGGGTCTCCAGCCGCGCAGGCGAGGCGGAGGCCAGGATCAGGGCCGGAGGTCCGTCCTCAGCGCCCAAGGATCTGTCCGAGCAGGTCGCTCAGGATGTCCCCGGACGGCTGCTGCGCCGGTCGCTGCTGCGGGGCGCTGCGGTAGCTGGTCTGATCGGGGGCATCGATGGGAATCTGCAGGTCGCCGGAATTGCCCGGGGTGGTGAACACCCCGCCGCCGGCCCCCGAGCCGGCCGGTTCCGGCGTGGCCGGGGCCGAATCGCCGCCGAGCAGCCCACCCAGGAGGTCACCCAGGCCACCGGAACCGCTGGATCCTGCCTGCGAGCCGCCGAGCAGTCCGCCCAGCAGGTCACCCAGACCGCCGCCCCCGGAGCCGGACTGCTGCGTCCCACCACCCAGCAGACCGCCCAACAGGTCGCCGAGGATGTTCCCCGATCCGCCGGACGCGGAGGAGCCCATGCCGAGCCGCTTGGCGACATAGCTCATCACGATCGGGGCGAGCAGGGGGAGAAGCTTGCTCAGCAGTCCGCCGCCCAGCCCTCCGACCGCCTGCAGCCGCTGCGGGTCATCGGCGAGCATGTGCGCCACGATCTTCTGTCCGTCCGCGGTGTCGACCGCGTCCAGGTCGATCGAGTCGCTGTAGACGCCCTCGGCGTGTTGGCCGAGGGCCTGCAGGAGGCCGACTTCACCCTCGGCCGAGCCTGCGTTGGCCTGGAGGCCGTTGATCAACGTCGGGATGGCCGCCGCAGCGGCGTTCAGGGCGGTCTCCTGGTCGGTGCCCAGCGCCGCAGCGAGCTGTTGCGGGTCGATGCTGCCCAGGATGTCGTCGATGGCACTCATGGTGGTCCCTTCTCTCAAGGCCCAGGCGACGTTGCCTGTCACCTACGAAAACTACTCCGCCACGCCTCACGTCCGGGCACCAATGGGGTGCGGACGGTGTGCCAGTACGACCGCCACCCGCCGGCCAGCGTGCTGGTCTCTGGGACGTGCGGGTGCGGGACGGGCCCGGCGCATCGCGACGATGACGGCCCCGAGGGCGGCCAGTTCCTCGTCGGTGGGATCGCCGGTGACGATCTGCACCAACTGCTCGGGTTGGACGTCGGTGCTCACAGCGGGATGTTCCCGTGCTTCTTCGGCGGCAGCTGCATCCGCTTGGTGCGCAGCAGCCGCAGCACCCGGATCACCTGCGCACGGGTCTCGTGCGGGTAGATCACCTTGTCCACGTAGCCACGTTCGGCCGCGACGTACGGGTTGGCCAGCTCGTCGTTGTACTCGTCGATCAGCTCGGTGCGACGGGCTGCGGGGTCATCGGCGTCGGCCGAGTTCCCGCTTGTAGAGGATGTTGACCGCGCCCTCGGCGCCCATCACGGCGATCTGCGCGGTCGGCCAGGCCAGGTTCACGTCGGCGCCCAGCGGCTTGGAGCCCATCACGCAGTACGCGCCGCCGTAGGCCTTGCGGGTGATCACGGTGAGCAGCGGGACGGTGGCCTCGGCGTAGGCGTAGATCAGCTTCGCGCCGCGGCGGATGATGCCGTCCCACTCCTGGTCGGTGCCGGGCAGGAAGCCGGGGACGTCGACGAAGGTGAGGATCGGGATGTTGAACGCGTCGCAGGTGCGGACGAACCGGGCCGCCTTCTCCGAGGCCTTGATGTCGAGGCAGCCGGCGAACACCATCGGCTGGTTGGCGATGATGCCGATCGAGCGGCCCTCGACCCGTCCGAAACCGCAGATGATGTTGGGCGCGAACAGGCCGTGCACCTCGAGGAACTCGTCGTCGTCGAGGACGCAGCGGATGACCTCGTGCATGTCGTAGGGCTGGTTGGGCGAGTCGGGGATGAGCGTGTCCAGCTCCAGGTCGTGCTCGGTGATCGTCAGGTCGACCTCGTCCTCCTCGAAGACCGGCGGGTCCTCGAGGTTGTTCTGCGGCAGGTAGGTGATCAGCTGCCGCACGTACTCGAGGGCGTCGTTCTCGTCGGCGGCCAGGTAGTGGGAGTTGCCCGACTTGGTGGAGTGCGTGCGACCGCCGCCGAGCTCCTCCATGCGTGACGTCCTCGCCGGTGACGGTCTTGATGACGCCGGGCCCGGTGATGAACATCTGCGAGGTCTGGTCGACCATGATCACGAAGTCGGTGAGCGCGGGGGAGTACACGTGGCCGCCGGCCGCGGCGCCCATGATCAGCGAGATCTGCGGGATGACGCCGGAGGCCAGGGTGTTGCGCCGGAAGATCTGGGCGTACAGGTCGAGGGAGACCACGCCCTCCTGGATGCGCGCGCCGCCGCCCTCGTTGATGCCGATGATCGGGCAGCCGGTCTTGATGGCGAAGTCGATGATCTTGACGATCTTCTCGCCGTAGACCTCGCCGAGCGCGCCGCCGAAGATGGTCACGTCCTGGCTGAACACGCAGACCGGCCGGCCGTGGATCGAGCCGACGCCGGTGATCACGCCGTCGGTGTAGGGACGCTTGGTCGTCCAGGCCGAACGCGGTGGAGCGGTGCCGGGAGAACTCGTCGAACTCGGTGAAGGTGCCCTCGTCGAGCAGCTGCAGGACGCGCTCGCGGGCGGTCATCTTGCCCTGGGCGTGCACCTTCTCCACCGAGGCCGCCGGAGAGGGGTTCTTGGCCTGCTCGATTCGAGCCCCGAGTTCGGCGACCTTGCCTCGGGTCGTGTGGATGTCCAGGTCCATAGGCAGACGATAGACGACGAACCGCTCCGAGGGCGTGCAGCGGCGGCAGAAAGCGACGACTTCCCTCCTCGCAACCCACCGGCGGCGACGCAGGACGGGGGCGTAGGGTCTGGGCGTGAAACCCAGCATCGACGCCGAATGGCTGGCGGACCAGGTCGTGAGCCCCGCGACTCCGCGTGGACGCAGGTCGACACCGTCGCCACGACCGGGTCGACGAACGCCGACCTCGCCGCCGCGGCCCGCGCAGGAGCGGCGTCGGGCGCGGTTCTGGTCTCCGACCACCAGAGCACCGGGCGCGGACGGTTCGCCCGGACCTGGACGGCGCCGCCCGGGCGCGTCGTTGGCGATCTCGGCGTTGCTGCGGCCACCGCGGGCCGTCCCGGCGCGGCGCTGGCTGTGGCTGCCGCTGCTCACCGGATTGGCAGTGGCGGACGGCGTGCGCGAATCGACCGGGCTGCGGACCGAACTGAAGTGGCCCAACGACGTGCTGATCGAGGGGCGCAAGGTGTGCGGCATCCTGTGCCGAGCGGGTGGACGCCGGCCCGGCGCCGGCGGCGATCATCGGAATGGGGATCAACACCACCCTGGCCGCCGACGAGTTGCCGGTGCCGACCGCGACGTCGCTGTCCCTTGCCGGATCGGCCGCGGCAGCCTCGGACGTGGCGGCGTCCGTCGTGCGCGCACTCGGGAGGTGGTACACGGCGTGGCTGTCCGGCGCGGACCTGCGCGACGACTACGCAACTCGATGCTCGACGCTGGATCGTGCGGTACGGGTGGAGTTGTCGGCGTCGGAGTCGGTGACCGGGCGAGGCCACCGGGGTGGACTCCGACGGCTGCCTGCTGGTGTGTCGCACCGGTCGGGAGCGGGCGTTCGCCGCCGGGGACGTGGTGCACCTGCGCTGAGCGCCTTGTGGGACGATGACGCCATGGGTCTGGATCCGCAACTGCTGGGCAAGGACGAGGTGGAGGTGCTGCATCTGCGCACCCACGTGAAGGCGCTGGTCGTGCCCGCGTCTGCTCCTGGTGCTGATCGCGGTGCTGAGCGGCTTCGCTTTCGCGCTGCTGCCGACCTCCTGGCAGCCGGCGGCCAGCTGGATCGTGCTGCTGCTGGTGCTGGCGGCGCTGGTCCTGTGGGTCGTTGTGCCGTTCGTCCGCTGGCTGACCACGCACCTACACGTTCACCAACCGGCGGATCATCACCCGCCGCGGCATCATCGTGAAGAGCGGTCACGACCTGCCGCTGGCACGGATCAACAACGTCTCCTACCGCCGCGGTCCGATCGATCAGATCCTTGGTTGCGGCACCCTCGTGCTGACCACAGCCGCAGACGAGCCGGTGACGCTGGACGACATTCCCGACGTCGAGCAGGTGCACGTGGTGATGACCGAACTGCTGTTCGGCGGTGAGGATCCGATCCGTCCGCCGTCCTTGACGCGACGAGTGATCGCCGGTGGCTGAGGCCAGCAGACTGGGCTTACGCACGCAGTTGGTGCGATTCGTCATGTCCGGTGGGCTCGCCGCGGTGGTCGACTTCGGTCTGCTGGTGGTGTTGATGAACCTGGCCGGGCTGGACCACACTCCGGCGAAGGCGCTGTCGTTCGTCGCCGGGACCACCACCGCCTACCTGATCAACCGACGGTGGACGTTCAAGGCCGAGCCGTCGAAGCGGCGTTTCGCGGCGGTCGTCCTGCTCTACGGGGTGACGTTCATCCTGCAGGTCGGCCTGTTCGCGGTCGGTTTCCCCTGGTTGCTGGGGCTTTCCGGCAGCCAGACCGTGGCTCAGGTGGTGGGCTTCGTGATCGCGCAAGGCGTGGCGACCACGGTGAACTTCATCGTCCAGCGGGGACTCATCTTCCGCGGTTGAACCCGGGGGCCGATGCTGCTCGCCCGACGTCATCCGGGCTCGGGGTGCCCGGCCTTGGGCCCGAGGTGCCGAGCGCTGTCAGAGCACCGTCATCTGCTGGGGCTCGACCAGGACGCCGCTGGCGGTCGGCAGGTCGGACGGCAACACCCGGTAGACACGCTTGCCGGCCGCTTCGCCGATGAAGTTCGTCGCCACCCCGTCCACGTAGTGCACGCCGGCGCCGTCGTCGGCTCCGTAGCCGCCGGGCAGGTCGCCGGAGGCGACGGCCTCGGTGTAGGCGGGAGCGCGCTCGGCCTCGCCGTCGAAGTGCGGGCAGAAGCTGCCCGGCAGCAGCCCGAGACCGCCGCGCCAGGGACGGAAGTCGCCGAACGAGTCGGTGATGCAGCCCTCGTACCAGCACGCGCCGCCGGCGGAGACCCCGGCCAGCACCATGTCACCCGCGTCGTACCGCTCCTTGAGCGCCCGGTCCACACCGTGGGCCTGCCACAGGGCGAGCAGGTTGACGGTGTGGCCGCCACCCACCAGGACCAGGTCGGCGTTGGCGATCCGAGCGACCGAACCCGCCGAGCCGCCCTGCCAGAGCGTGAGCACCATGGTGCGGACGCCGAGGGTGCCGTAGGCCAGGAGGAACTTGTTGATGTACTGCGGGTCGTCGGCGGACGCGGTGGGCGCGAAGCACACCAGCGGGGACGACTTTCCGGTGAGTTCGACCAGGTAACGGTCCAGGTTGGTGGGGGCGCCGAACGGCGACATGGAGAAGCCGCCACCACCCATCGCGACGATATGCGCAGTCATGAGCTCATCTTGGCAGACCGATCGCGCCCTCGTGCCGCACTCGTCGCAACGCCCTCGTCCGCCGAAAGCCGGCATGCGCATCCCGGGCTCGACCAAAGGGCCTGCCTTCGCCGCGAACGCTGATCCTCGCCGCGGACGGGCTGGTCCCCGGCGCAGAGGCTGGTCGTTGGGAATCGGGCGCGACGGGCTCGGCTAGGCTCGCGCGGGTGAGGATTCCCGCAGCAACGCTCGGCGTGATCGGCGGTGGCCAGCTCGCCCGAATGATGCACGCCGCCGGCATCGGTCTGGGGCTACGGCTGCGACTGCTCGCCGAAGGGCCGGACGTCTCGGCGGCTCAGGTCGTGCACGACGTGGTCGTCGGCGACTACACCGATCCGGCGACGGTCGCCGCTTTCGCGTCGCAGTGTGACGTGGTCACGTTCGATCACGAGCACGTACCGACGGACATCCTGCACTCCCTGGAGGCGGCCGGGGTCGCCGTCCGGCCCGGCCCGGAGGCGCTCGTCCACGCCCAGGACAAGGCGGTGATGCGAGCCCGGCTGGGCACGATGGGCGATCCCCTGCCCGGTGAACGCGGTCGTGCCGGACCCCGCCGCGCTGGTCGCGTTCGCCGAGCGCAACGGCTGGCCGGTGATCGCCAAGACCTCCCGCGGCGGCTACGACGGCAAGGGCGTCTGGAAGTTGGACGGGCCGTCCGAGGCAGGGCTGCCCTTCGACGGCCTGCGCGGCGACGCGGTCGTGATCGCAGAGGAGTACATCGACTTCGCCCGGGAGCTGAGTGCGCTGGTCGTGCGGCGGCCCGGCGGGCAGGCGGTGGCCTACCCGGTGAGCGAGACCGTCCAGACCGACGGCATCTGCACCGCCACCACCACGCCGGCGCCGGGCCTGCGCCCCGACCAGGCCCGCGATTGCCAGGCGATGGCGTTGCGGATCGCCGAAGAACTCGGGGTGGTGGGAGTCCTCGCCGTCGAACTGATGCAGGCCGCCGACGGCTCGGTGGTGGTCAACGAACTGGCCATGCGGCCCCACAACACCGGGCACTGGAGCATCGACGGTGCCCGTCACCAGCCAGTTCGAGAACCACCTGCGGGCGGTCGCCGACCTGCCGCTGGGCTCGGTGGCACTCACCGCACCGCTGACCGTGATGGTCAACGTGCTGGGCGGGTCGCGCACCGACCTTCGCGGCGGACTGGCCGACGTGATGGCCGCGGATCCGGGGCTGAAGGTCCAGCTGTACGGCAAGGACGTGGTGCCGGGTCGCAAGGTGGGCCACGTCACCGCCCTCGGCGCCGACCTCACCGAGACCACCGAACGGGCCTGGCGGGCGGCCCGCACGCTGACAGGAGACGACCGATGAGTGAACAACCGGTGGTCGGCATCGTGATGGGCTCCGACTCGGACTGGCCGGTGATGTCGGCCGCCGCGCGAGGCCTGCGCCGAGTTCGGCGTCCCGTACGAGGCCGACGTCGTCTCGGCCCACCGGATGCCCGAGGACATGGTCGCGTACGGCCGCGGCGCGCACGAGCGCGGCCTGAAGGTGATCATCGCCGGGGCGGGCGGCGCCGCCCACCTGCCGGGCATGCTGGCCGCGCTCACCCCGCTGCCGGTGATCGGCGTCCCCGTGCCGCTGAAGTACCTCGACGGCCTGGACTCGCTGCTGTCGATCGTGCAGATGCCCGCCGGCGTCCCGGTGGCGACCGTGGCGATCGGCAACGCCCGCAACGCCGGGCTGCTGGCGGTGCGGATCCTCGCCGCCTCGGATCAGGCGCTGACCGCGGCCATGGTGGCGTTCCAGGACGAACTCCGGGACTCCGCGCGAGCCAAGGGCGAGGCTGTCCGCGGCGGCTGATCCGCAGCCCTTGCGGCGCGCCAGCCGAGTCGGTTGGGCACTCCCGGTAATACTGGAAGGCGCCCTGACCGCTTCCCTTCTTCAGGAGTCCGATGGCCACCAGCACCGCCGCAGCCCCCGGCGCGACCTGGGCGTCCCCGCAGCACCGCAGCGAAGGCGTCGCTCTCCGGCGCGGAATCGTGCTGCCGGGGATGAGCCTGGTGATACCAGGAACCGCGCAACTCGCCGCGGGAAACAAGGCGGTCGGTCGTCTCGGCGTTCGGGTGTGGCTGACGATTCTCGGCCTGATCGCCTTGACCCTGCTGGTCTTCGTGTTCTTCCGGTCCTTCGTCACCGGGGCGATCTACCACACGGCCACGCTGACCGTGCTCGCCTGGGTCGTCCTGGCGCTCGGGCTCGGGTGGACCCTGCTGGTGCTGGACGGGTGGCGGATCGCGAACCCACGAGCCATGTCTCCCCAGGGCCGGATCATCTCGGGTCTTCTGGCCCTGGTCATGGCGGCGATCCCCGCCGCGAGCGCCTGGGGCATGTCGGGCTTCCTGACGGCCAACGCGAGAGTGGCCGGGTCGATCTTCGGGGGCGGCGGCACGACTCAGGCGAACAACGGCCGGTACAACGTCCTGCTGCTCGGCGGGGATGCCGGCGCCGGCCGGGTCGGCCTGCGTCCCGACTCCATGACCGTGGCCAGCATCGACGCCCAGACCGGACGCACCGTGCTGTTCAGTCTTCCCCGCAACCTGCAGTGGGCGCCCTTCCCGACCGACTCGCCGCTGCACAAGAAGTACCCCAACGGCTACTGGTGCGCCTCGCAGGAGTGCCTGCTGAACGCCGTCTACACCCTCGCCGAGCAGAACAAGAAGCTCTTCCCCGGCGTCAAGTACCCCGGTGTCGAGGCCACCAAAGGAGTGATCGAGGAGATCCTCGGGCTGGAGATCAACTACTGGGCGATGATCGACCTGAAGGGCTTCCGGAAGCTGATCGACGCCGTCGGCGGCATCCGGCTCGACATCGGCAAGCGCGTCCCGATCGGCAGCCTGCACGGCAGCCGAGGGTGTCTCGGGTGGATCGAGCCGGGCAAGAACGTGAAGTTGGACGGCTACCACGCGCTGTGGTTCGCCCGGTCGCGGGAGTACTCGACCGACTACGAGCGGATGACCCGGCAGAAGTGCGTGATGAACGCGATGCTCAAGCAGCTCAACCCGACCACGGTGCGTGACCAAGTTCCAGGACATCGCCGCGGCCGGGGAGCAGATCGTGGCCACCAACCTGCCGACGTCGGAGATCCCGACGATGCTCGAGTTGGCGATGAAGGGCAAGCGCTGCCGATGGGTTCGGTGAGCTTCACCCCGCCGCTGATCAAGCCGGTGAAACCCGACTTCGCCGAAGATCCGCACGGTGGTCGCCGACAAGATCGCCGCCTCCGAGGCGATGGACGCCTCACCTTCGGCGATGGCGTCCCCGACGACGTCCGGCTCGGCCAGCCCCAAGCCCACCAAGACCGCCACCAGCAAGACTCAGACCGACAACCTGGACGCGATCTGCAAGGTCAGCAGCTGACCGACCTGTGCCGGTGGGTCGCTCGAAGTAGGTCGACCCAACTGGGACGCGGCAAGCGGACGCCGCCCTTCGGCTCCGACCCACGCACGATGTCAGAGCGTTCCAGAACCGAGCACCGAGAAGACCTGGCGACCCACCTCTGAGGTCGTCTCGCGGCCGGTGGCGAAGTCGGGCAGCCGGGTCATGACCGCCATCCGGTAGTCCCGGCCGTCGCCGTCGACGGTGCCCATGGAGTTGACCGCCCACAGCCCGTCAGTCGACTTGAACTGCACCCACCCGTTCTTCAGGTGCACCTGCACCGATGCGGACTTGGGAGCGCCCACCCCCCAGGTCTGGTCGTCCTCGACCTGGCCCATCAGGTCGTAGACGCAGCTTGCCCTTCGGCCGGGGTGAACGCGTCGGTGCCGCCCGTCGGTGAGGCGGTGCAGCAGGATCACCTGATCGGACGGGGTGGTCCAGGTCCAGCTCCAGTCGTCGCGGCCGGTCTCGCGGTGGGTGTGCGTCATGCCCAGCTCGTCGGCCAGCTCCTGGTAGGCGTCCGGGCCGCCGCCGTACGCCCACAGCGTCTCCGCCGCGTCGTTGTCGGAGTGGGTGATCATCTTCGTGACCAGGTCGAGCGTTCTCCGCGCTCAGGGCGCCGCCGTCCGCGCGCGCCTTCCGCTGCGCCATCAACGCGATCATCACCTTCACCATGGAGGCGTTCTGGCTGGCGTAGTCGCCGTGGAAGCTGTAGGTGCCGCCGGAACGGACGTCGAGCACGAACACGCCGAAGCTGGGGTTACCGTCGGCGACGATCGTCAGGACTTCGTCCAGTTGGTCTTTGATCGCACCGGTCGGGGACGCGGTGGGCCGGGCGATCTGGGCAGTTGGGGTGCACCCGGCCAGGGCGGACGCGGCCACCCCTCCGGCGGCGACGAGGGACGTCGCCAGCAGTGATCGGCGGCTGATCATCTGTTCTCGCTCTCGGTTCTTCCACGGGCAGCACCATGCTGCCAGGCGGCGCTGACCCTTTCGCTCGCAGCGATGCGGGCCAGTTCCGCATCGCTCACCTCGCCCTCCACGACGACCGCAGAGCCCCCGCCCAGCACGGGGCCGAGCAGGGTCGCGGCCAGGGTCTCCCACGCGGTGGTGGGCCGCACCAGGACGCGCCCGGGAACGGGCTGCACATCGCCGGCGGCGGCGTGGCTGACCGTCTGGTCCCGCATCCACCCAGGCGGTGGCTTCGGGTGGCGACCGGAACGGCGAAGTGCACGTCCGGTTCGGCGAGCGCCTCGCCGGTGAAGTCCAGGACGCCGTCGGGTAGGTTGCGAAGGCCCAGGCCCAGCGGATGCAACGAGCAGGCGATCGTCAGCCACGCAGGGTGGGCGGCAGGGGAGTCCGGGCCGACCACGACGAGTTCGGAGAGGGCGTCCGGGGCGCCGGCCCGGTAACCGCAGCCGTGCTGCCAGGCCGCCAGCGGCCAGATCAGGCTCATCCAGTGACCGGGGTGGGCCACGCTCAGGGGTGAGGCCACCCACTCCTCCACGCCGAGGGTGTCCAGGAGGTTCGCCGTCTTGTCGACCCAGTTGGCCAGCGTGCGTCACGCTGAGCTCGGTGCGTCCGCCCGATCTCGGGTCGGTACCAGGTGAGCGAGCGGCTCGGCCCCGGCGCGACGGACCCGGGCCGCCAGGGCGTCCACGACCGGATTCTCCACCGGTTCATCGTAGGGGCCGGGTGCGAGGACCCGGCTCCTCTAGGCTCTGGCCGTGCGCTACGTGGTGATCATGGCCGGCGGTTCCGGCACCAGGCTCTGGCCGCTGTCCCGGCAGGGCACCCCCAAGCAGTTGCTGCCGCTGGTCGGGGGCAAGAGCCTGCTGCGGCTGGCGTTCGAGCGATCGCTGGGCTCCGTCCCGGCGGAGCGGGTGTGGGTCGTGACCGGCGCCGCCTACGCCGACGCGGTCGCCGCCGACCTGCCCGAGCTGCCGGCGACCAACATCCTCGGCGAGCCGGTCGGACGTGATTCGCTGAACGCAGCCGCCTGGCCGGCAGCGGTGCTGCCAACGCCTCGATCCGGACGCGGTGATCGCTCAGGTATCCGCCGACCAGGTGATCGAGCCGGTCGAGGTCTTCGCGGAGCGGCTCGACGTCGCGTTCAGTCGTCGCCGAGGCCGATGCCGACGTCCTGGTCACGCTCGGGGTGGTGCCGACCAGCGCGCACACCGGCTACGGCTACCTGCATCGGGGCGAGGCCATCCCCGGACGCGACGGTGCCCACCGGGTGCTGGATTTCGCGGAGAAGCCGGCCCGGGAGGTGGCTGAGGCCTACCTGGCCAGCGGCGAGTACTGGTGGAACTCGGGCATGTTCGTCTGGCGGGCGGCCACCCTGCTGGAGCAGCTGAGGCTGCTGCTGCCCGACGACCCACCGGGCCGTTCTCGACCTGGCCGAACACCCCGAACTTCTGGGCGAGATCTTCCCCCGGCTGGCCAAGACATCCGTCGACTACGCCGTGATGGAGCCGGTGTCGCTGGGGCAGGGCAGCGCACACGTCGCCGCGGTGTCGCTGCCCGTCCAGTGGCGCGATGTCGGCGGGTACGCCAGCCTGGCCGAGATCCTGACCACCGACGCCGCCGGCAACGCGGTGTCCGGGCTCAGCGTGGCGCTGGACGCCTCGGACAACGTGGTGGTGAACGCCGAGGACGGGTCGGTGATCGGCCTGCTCGGAGTGAGTGGCCTGGTGATCGTACGGACGCCGACAGGCCACCTTGGTGGCGCGGGCCGAGGACGCCGAACGGATCAAGGAACTGGTGGCGGCGGTCACGGAGCAGGCCGGCCCGCAGTTCGCCTGACCTCACCGCCGGCGGCGGCATCGTCCGCCCCTCGGACGGACGCGGAGCCCACCGGGCTGCGAAAGAGGTGGATTGTGCCTCACGTCGCACGGCTGGGGTGGCGGGTGGCCGTTCGGGCGGTGCCGGGCGACGGCCTCGGGGCGTCAGGCGTCTAGGCTGACCCCTGGAGGAATCACCAATGATCGAAAACCTGAAACGGATCCGGGAGCCGCTGACCTGGGCTGTGATCGCCATCGTGGCGGCGAACATCGTGCTGGGGCTGGTCGAACTGGTGATCCAGCTCCGTGAGGCGGTGCCCGTCTTTGCGGCCTTCCAGGAAATCGGCGCCTCGCTGATGAACATGACTCTGGTGCTGGCGGTGGTGGCCCTGGTCTGCACCTGCTTCTTCATCGCTCCCGCCACCCCACGCGCCCTGCTGTTGACGAAGGTGGCTGCCTGGGTGCTGACCGTCGGGGTGCTGCTCACGCTGATCTGCTCGATGCTGGGCGTCGCGGCATCAGCCAACGTGATGGGCGTGATCTTCGAGATCGTCGGCGGCCTCCTCGACCTGCTGCTCAAGGGCGTCGCAGCAGGATCGCTGTGGGTGCTGTTGCGCGGAGTGGACGCCGGCCGGATCGACACTGCCGAGCCCGCGCCCGCGCCGGCCGCACCAGTGGTCGACGCACCGGCGGTCGACGCGCCGGGTGCCAAGGAACTCCCCGCGACGACGTGGCAGCGCAGCGAGGCCGCCGGAGCCGCATGGCGGACGGCCGACGATGCGGCTTCAGGTGCCCCCGGCGCCCCGCGGATACCCGCCTCCTCACCACCCGACGAGAGCATCTTCCGTGCCACGCTCGACGACGGGACGGCCTCGGGCCGATAGCCAATTCGGGTCGGCCGTGGCGAGGGATCACAGCATTGTCAGCGCGGGATGGTAATGCATCGGGGTTGACTTCTCGTGAATGACAGGCGTGTAATTCTCTTCAAGTAGTTCGCGGAGCCGGCGGTGCCGGTGGCGGACCGGGTCGAGGAGAGATCATGCAGGAACTATTCCTGATCGTGGAGCCGGACGCCGACGGCGTCCTGGGCTGGCAGGACCGTGCTCTCTGCGCCCAGACCGATCCGGAGGCTTTCTTCCCGGAGAAGGGCGGTTCCACCCGCGAGGCCAAGAAGGTCTGCCTCTCCTGCGACGTCCGAGGCGAGTGCCTGGAGTATGCCCTGGCCAACGACGAGCGATTCGGCATCTGGGGTGGGCTGAGCGAACGCGAGCGCCGGCGGCTGAAGAAGCGGGCGATCTGACCTCCCAGCCCACCCAGAGCAGCGGCCCGGCGAAGGTAGGCTGAGCCACCGAATCGCGGCGGCGAAAGGTTGAGTGTGAGCGAGGAAGCGTCCTCTGAGGACCCCTGGGCCTGGCTGCACTCGCGCCATCTGCAGGACGAGCCCGACTATTCGGCCTTCTCAGTCGTCGCCGGGGTGCTCCCCGAGCGCGGCGAGCCGTTCACCGGTGCCTGCCGGGCCGCCGTGGCCGACCAGACCGCCATCGTCGACGAGATCCGTGACGATCTTCCCGCCTGACGTGCCCGGCGACTGGATCTGGGTGGTTCCCGACGACCGCCCAACCCGATCCGGCAGCACTCGCCGCGCTGCTGGATCGCGTGTTGGCAGAACCGGACGCGGCCGTGCTCGGCGCCCTGTTGATCGAGCCCCGCCGACGGGGAGCGGGCACCCTGGTCAGCGATTGGGCCCAGACCATCAGCGGAAGTGGCCGGGTGCGTCCCCTCACCGAGCCGGGGGAGCTGTACCAGGGCCAGCTCTCCTCGATTCCTGCGCTCGGCGTGCCCGCTGCAGGGATGCTGGTCCGCGGCGACGCCTGGCGTTTCCTCGGCGGCCTGAACTCCGAACTGCCCCCCGGTTCCCGCGGGCTCGACTTCGGGTGGCGGGCGAATCTGGCCGGCTACTCGGTCGTGGCCGAACCCAAGGCGCAGCTGGTCGACAACTCGTTGCCCGACGACCCGATCCACGACCGGGCTGCCGGACTGGCGCTGATCGCCGGCCACAGCGGCGCCGCGACGCGTTGGCTGACCTCGCTGCGGCTGATCCTCGTCACCCTGCTCGCCTCGTTGGGCTACCTGCTCGGTAAGGATCCCCAACGGGCCGGCGAGGAAATCCGAGGTCTCGGTCGCTGGCTGGGCAACCCTCGCCTGCGGCATTCGATCACCGATCAGCTCGGGTCTCTCCCGATCACCCCGGCCACCCGCACCCGCACCCGGGCGTTGCTGCCGGCACGCTGGTCATGGGTGCGGCGCTCGGCGGAGTTGATCGCGGCCCGCCTGTCCGAGTGGGCGCAGACCTTCACCGGACGCGGCGCGGCCGTGAGCCTGGACGAGATGACCGGCGACGACTTCGCACAGACCGGGACCACTCGCTACCGGGTGCCGGTCGCGGTCACCGGATCAGCACTTCTGCTGACCGGTGCCCTGGTCGCGGCGCGAGGCTCCTTCGGCGCTGGATCACTCAGCGCCACCCAGTTGCTCGCCGCCCCTGACAGCTGGCTGCGGTGGTTGGGCGACTACCTGGCACCCATCCCGGGCACCGGGGCGATCGCGGCCGCGCCGTGGACCGCACTGGCGGCGATCGGTTCGTTGATCACGGCGGGCCGGCCGGAGTGGCTGGTGACCCTCACGTTCGTGCTGGTCGTGCCCCTGGCCTGGCTGATGGCCTTCCGGCTGCTACGCCAACTCGTGGCCGACCGCCGCCTCGCCGCGGCCGGGGCGGTGGCCTACGCTCTCGCCCCTGCGCTGCTGGGCGGGCTCAACGCCGGCGCCTTCGGACTCGCGATCACCTCGGTCCTGCTGCCGATCCTCGGCTACAGCTGCTGGGCCTGGCTCGCCGGACGGGAACTGAGCTGGCGGCGGGCCGGTGCGGTCGCGATCTGGTTGACCCTGATCTGCGCGCTGGTGCCGCTGTTCTGGCTGGCCGCCCTCTTCGCCGCGGCCGTCACCGCGCTCAGGGCGCGCTCGGCCCGGGCATGGGCGCAGTGGGCGCTGGTGCTGGCCGCTCCCGGGCTGCTTCTGCTCGGACCCTGGGGCGGCACCCTGGCCCGGTACCCCGGCCGCCTGCTCACCGGGATCGAACCCGTGCTTGCTCCGACCGACGCGCCCGAGCCGTGGACGCTGCTGGTCGGGCATCCGCTGGATGCCGCGGCGCCGTTGTGGCTCTCGCTCGGCTTCTTCGGCATCTGCTGGCTGGCTGCCTTCGCCGGCGCCGCTCGCCGCCCGGGCATCGCGAGATGGGCGTTCGTCGGCGCAGGGACGGCCGCCGCGGTCGCGATCGGTCTGACCCGGTGGGTCGTGCAGGTGCCGCCGGACGCCGCTGTCCGGCCACAGGCGCTGGAGTGGCAACTCGCCGCGGTGGCCGGCCTGGTGCTGGCCGCGGTGGCCGGCCTCGACGGGATCCTGGTCGAACTTCAGGGCCGCGACCTCGGACTGCGCCACGTGAGCATCCTCGGATTGGCCGTGCTCTGCGTGGCCGCCATCGTCGTCGGTGCCGGCTGGTGGGTCCTGGCCGGTCAGCTCGGCCCCACCCGGGGCCCGGTCGGCGAAGTTCCGGCTTTCGTCCGCAACGCCCAGCGCTCACCGACGCCAGGAAGGACGCTGGCGCTCACGTCCAGCGGCGGTGAGGTCTCCTGGTCGCTGCTCGAGGACGACTTCGCCCGGCTGGGCGAGGGGGAGACCGGAGCGGCGTTCGGCGGGGACGCCGCGGCATCTCGCCTCGCGGGCTCGGTGGCGGCACGGGTGATCGGCGACACCGCTGATGATCAGATCCTGCCCGACCTGGTCAGCCTCGGCGTCGCCCACGTGGCGCTCGCCGGTGGGGACTCGGAGCTGCGCATGGCCATCAACAACGTGCCCGGGCTCGGACTCGGGACCGGTGATCCCACCCAGTTCGTCTGGCCGGTGCCCGATTCCGCCATCGCGGTGCTCGTCACCGACGACGGCCGGACACCGGTCGGAACGGGGACGGTACTGCCCGCGGGCCCCGAGGATCGCGTGCTCCGGCTGGCGGAGCCGCCCGACCCGCGGTGGGATGTCCGGGTCGGCGACACCCGACTGGCCCAGGTGGCAGGCCAGGGTCCCGGCACCGCTTTTCTCGTGGGCGCCGGCACGGGCGAGCTGAACCTGGCACTGGACGGCGGCTCATCGTGGTGGGCGTGGGCTCAGCTGGCAGGCTTCGTGGTGCTGGCCGTCCTGGCCGCACCGTCCGTGCGTCGCCGCGGCGAGGCCACCGGCCCGAAACGCCTGACCGGAGGTGCACGATGAATCGTTGGCTCGTGCCCGCAGTCGTCGTGGGAGCGTTGACGGCCGTGACCGCGGCCGCGACCCTCCTCGGGCCCCAACCGGTGACCGCGGCGCCGGTCTCGGCCGCAGCGTCCCGGGTCTCCGTGGTCTGCCCGGCTTTCGAATCCGCCACCGCCGATTTGCGCGTGGCTGCGGTCAGCGCCGGGACCGGACTTCGTACGGCCCCACTGACCGCGCCCAACCAGTCCAAGGAGGCCAACGGTCTCACGGTGCTCAGCGGAGCGAGCCGCCCGGTGCGTGTGTCCGCGCTGCTGCCCGACCCCTTCGGCGCAAGCACGGTGGTGGTCGCCGGCGCCGGGCCAGACCGTGGCTACTCGATCTCGGGGTGTGGTGCGCCGCGGACGGACCACTGGTTCACGGGCGTGGACGTCGGCGCCGAGACGCAGTCCGAACTGGTCGTCGCGAACCTGGACGGAACCGCGGCCTCGGTCGACCTCGCGGTGTTCGGAGAGCAGGGCAGGATCTCGGCGCGACGTGGCGTCGAGGTGGCCGGGAATGCCACCGAGACGATCTCTCTGGGCACCGTGCCGCGGGGGTCCGCGCCGGTCACCGTGCACGCCCTCAGTTCGGACGGTCGGGTGGCCGCCTTCCTCCGCCAGCGCAGCTTCGACGGGGACGAGCCACGAGGCGCCGACTGGCTGCCCGCGTCCGTTGATCCGGGCACCGACCTCGTGGTCAGCGGCGTGGCGCGCGGGGCGGGGGTGCGTCGGCTCGTGGTGACCAATCCGGGCGATCGCACGGCAACGGTGACGCTCGGAGTTCTCACGACATCCGGACCGATCGAGCTCGCCGGCTCCGAGCAGGTCACCGTGCCGGCAGAAACCACCCGGACCGTGGAACTCGAAGCGGGGCTGGACGAACAACCGGCCGCGCTGAAGCTCACCTCCACCCAACCGGTGACCGCGGGAATGTGGCTGAGCATCGGGTCGGGGGATCCCGCCTACACCGCCGCCACCACGCCCCTGCCGGCGGACGGGATCTGGCCGTTGGCGTCCGGCAAGTCAGCCGGCACCGTCCTGCAGTTGACGAATCCGACCGACACCGAGGTCATGGCCACCGTCAGCGCCGGTGACGGGACGAAGCCGGGAACGCCGGCCGAGGTGAAGGTCGCGGCCGGTTCGCTGGCGGAGGTCGAACTGGCTTCGGCCGACGCCACCGCGGTCAGGATCCAGACTTCGGCGGCCGGGCTCGGGGGCGCCCTGGTCAGCACGCTGCGAGTCGGGAACGCCGACCTTCTCGCCGTGCTGCCCCTCGTCACGCAGGAGGGCGGCGGCGGGTCGGCGCAGGTGCGCTTCGACCCTCACGCCGGCAGCTGAGCGCCGCTCACGGGTTGAAGCAGGGCCTGGATCAGTCCCAGTCGTCTCCCGAGCGGCCGGACGGGTCGAGATCGTCGAGACTGATCCCGGTCAGGGCCGACAGCTGTTCGACCAGCGCGCGGTGGATCAGCGTCCGCAGTTCGGCGCGGGTCGTGGCACGGTGTTCCAACGGCCTCCGGAACAGCACCACCTGGGCGTTGTTTCCGGCGCGAGCCGGGATGGCGGCGGCCAACGGGACCCGTTCGGCATGCCAACCGTTCAGGTTGCTCGGGACCTCTTCGAAACCGACATCGACGCCGATCATGGCTTGCGGGCACGCGGTCACCGTCCGGGCGACGGAGGAGCGCAGGCTCTCGGCGAAGAAGTCGATCCCTCGGACGCGCCCGCGGACGGGCACCGGGGCGCCGGTGAACGGGTTCGGCGCCGCGATCGGGCCGCGCACACCGCGACCGTGCCGGTCCCTTCGCCTCATGCCGGTCAGCGTAGTGCGCCGAAGAGGAGGACGATCCCGATGCTGCAGGCGACCCCGAAACCACCGGCGGCGACCAGGACGGTCGCCACCAGGCTCGGATAGCCGCTGATCACCACCGGTGTCGTGGCGTCGTCCTCCGGGTCGTACCAGATCCGGACCGGCTGGCCGATGTCGGGCCAGGGCCGATAGCCCTCGGAGTCACGGAACTCCCGGTCACGGCCCAGGTCGTCGATGAAGTGAACCACCGGATAGCCGATCTCCAGGACGTCGGTGAGCCCGATGGGTTCGGTGACGACGTCGATGACCCGGCCGGTGGTGCGCAGCCCATGCTGCGCGTGGTCCCGCCGCGCCCGGCGCTCTCGGCTGAGCAGCCAGGCGCCCCACGCCAGGGTCCCGCTGGAGAACAGCGCCAGCATCGGCGGTACGAGGTGCCACCAATCCATGTCTGCTCCCTGGGGTGCCGGTGCCTGACCGTGTGCCCCGCCACCAGCCTTCGCCCGCTACGCCCGCCCGCCCTCGGCGCTCGCCAGGGCCAACGTCGCAGGCCGGGGCCGGCCCGGAGTACCGCCCCAATCCTAGGCACCCTCGGCGACACCGCGCCGGGCCTCCCGGCCGCTGCGCATCGGGGGCGGTAACGTGGCCGGGTGATCAACCGGCGCTGTTCGCGGACCGCCTGCGCCGAGTTCGGCGGTGGCCACGCTGACCTTCGTCTACGCCGACTCCACGGCCGTCGTCGGTCCGCTCGCACTGCGCGCCGAGCCCGGCACCTACGACCTGTGCCGTGCCCATTCCCAGGGGCTGAGCGCGCCCCGCGGGCTGGGAGGTGATCCGCCTGCCCGGCGACCTCAACAGCCCGCGAGCCTCGACCGACGACCTGATGGCTCTGGCGGACGCCGTCCGCCGGGTCGGGCTGGGGACGGTCCCGCCGAGCCGGTGCGAACCCGCGGTGACTCGTCGGAAGGGCCATCTGGCGGTCCTCGCCGATCCGCAGGACGTCTGAGGCGGCACCGATCGCAGGACGGCATGTCGGATCGCGGACCCCACGCCGCTAGGCTCCGATGCGTGATCCAACCCCACGTGTTCAAGGCCAACGACATCCGAGGTCTGGTCGGCGGCGAGGCCCCCGAATGGGACGTCGACGGCGCCCGTGCGATCGGGGCGGCCTTCGCCGCAGCCTTCGGTCTCGACGGGCAGGAGTTCGTCCTCGGTCGCGACATGCGTGCCGGCGGACGGGAACTCAGCCTCGCCTTCGCCGACGGCGCGAGGGACCAGGGCGCGTCCGTGCGTCGACGTCGGGCTCGCCAGCACCGACCAGCTGTGGTTCGCGTCCGGGCTCACGCACCTTCCCGGCGTCCAGTTCACCGCGTCCCACAACCCGGCCGGCTACAACGGGGTGAAGTTCTGCCTGCCGCGACGCCGCCCCGATCACGCCGGAGTTGATGGCCCGCATCCGCGAACTCGCCTACGCCGACCTGCCGCCGGCCGCGACCCGCGGCGGCTACGCGCGAACAGGACGTCCTGGACGACTACGCCGCGCCACCTGCACTCGCTGGTCGACCTGTCCGGGATGCGCCGGCTCAAGGTGGTGGTGGACGCCGGCAACGGCATGGCCGGCCACACCACCCCCGCGGTGCTCGGCCCGCTCGACGTCGAGGTCGTCGGGCTGTTCACCGACCTGGACGGCAGCTTCCCCAACCACCCGCCCAACCCGCTGGAGCCGGCGAACCTGGTCGACGCGCAACGCGCGGTCCGCGAGCACGGCGCCGACCTGGCCCTGGTCTTCGACGGCGACGCCGACCGATGCTTCATCATCGACGAGCGCGGCGAGGTGGTCAGTCCCGTCCGTGGTCACCGCCCTGATCGCCAGGGCGGAACTGGCGCGCGAGCCGGGCGGCGTGATCGTGGTGAACACGATCACCTCGCGCGCGGTCGGCGAGGTCGTGGCCGCCGCGCGGCGGCACGCTGGTGATCAGCGCCGTCGGGCACACCAGGATGAAGGCGCTGATGGCCGCGCACCGACGCCATCTTCGGCGGCGAGCACTCCGCCCACTACTACTTCCGGGACTTCTGGGGCGCCGACACCGGCATGCTGGCCGGCCTGCACGTGCTGGCGCTCGTGGGTCGCTCGGGACGCACGATGTCGCGAACTGGCCGCCGAACTGCCGCAGCTACGCCGCCTCCGGCGAGATCAACAGCACGGTGGACGACCCGTCGGCGATCCTGGCCGAGGTGGCCGATGCTTTCGCCGGTCGGGGCGACCGTCGACTGGTCGGACGGGTTGCTGGTCACCGGTGGCGACTGGTGGCTGAGCGTCCGTGAGTCGAACACCGAGCCGCTGCTGCGGCTTGAACGTCGAAGCCAGGGACGCGGCCACCGTGTCGGCGCTTGCGCGACGAGGCCCTGGCCATCATCCGGAAGGAAGCATCATGACCGAATTGCCCGCCGAGGTGCTGGAACTGCTGGTCTGTCCCGTCCTGCCACTCCAGCGCTGGCCTGGGACTACGAGTCCGCCGAGCTGGTCTGCACCGGCGCCGGCTGCGGCCTGGCCTACCCGGTGCGCGACGGCATCCCGATCCTGCTGGTCGACGAGGCCCGTCGGCCCGACGCGACGACGCAGTGATGTTCGAGTTCGACGATTCGCGGCTGGAGGACGCCGATGCGCTGCGGGCGGCCGATCACCTGCTGCGTCCACTGGCCGAGGCCGGAGCCCGGGTGCGGCGGAGATCACGTCCGCCGAGGGACCGCTGAGCCGGCTCGACGCCACCGACCGCCCGCGGGCCATGCTCACCTTCGGGCCCGAGGCCCGGCTGGTGCGGGCGGTCCTGGAACCGACCTGCCCCGTGCCGCTGGTCGCCTGGCCCCGGCTCGGACTGCCCGGCTGGGTCGGCCCGCTGGACGTCGTGGTGATCACCGGCGGCAGCGACCGGGTCAGCCTGGCCGCCGCCTACGAGGCCGTCCGCCGGGGTTGCCGCCTGCTGGTGGCCTGTCCCAGCGGAGTCGGTGCTCGCCCGGCAATCCGCCTCGTCATCGACGACCCTGCTGCCCACCTCGACCGGTGATCCGTTGGCGGTGGCGATCGTGGTGCTGGTGGCGCTGCACCGGCTCGGCCTGGGACCGCACGTGGCAGGACCGAAGCCGTGGCCGGGGCCATGGACCAGGTCGCGACCGAGTCGTCGCTGATCCTGGACGCCACTGCGAACCCGGCCAAGGCGATCGCCCTGGAACTGGCCGAGGCACAGCCGCTGGTGTGGGGCGGATCGATTCTCGCCGCACGCGCGAGCCGGCGGGTCGCCGAGGCGCTGCGGTCGGCCAGCGGCCGGGTGGTGCTGTCCGCGGACGTCGGGCGCACTGGAGCCGCTCCTGGTCGCCGTCCCACCCCGTGACCCGTTCGCCGATCCGTTCGAGGAGTCCAGCGTCGAGCGCCGTCCCGGCCTCGTGCTGATGGACGACGGGCTTGATGACGAACAGGCCGCCGAGGACCGGCAGCGGCTCCGCACCGCCGCGCTGACGCAGGACGTGATGGTCTCGAACCTCAGCCATCGCACCGGGCACCGAGATCGAGCGCTACGTCACGATGCTGCAGCAGGGACTGTTCGCCGCCGCCTACCTCCAGATCGGGCTCGGCCGGGTCTGACCCGCAACCAGGGCGGCGAAGGGTGGCAGGATATCCGCCGTGAGTACTCATGGCGGCACGAAGGCAGTATTGGCGGCGCTGGTGGCGAACGCCTTCATCGCGGCGATGAAGTTCGGGGCCTGGGCGCTGACGGGGGCCGCGTCCATGCTGGCCGAGGGCGTGCACTCGGTGGCCGACACCGCGAACCAGATTCTGTTGCTGGTCGGCGGCAAGTCGGCCCAACGGGAGGCCAGCGCGGAACACCCGTTCGGCTACGGGCGGGCGTCGCTACATCAACGCCTTCCTGGTGGCGATCATCCTGTTCAGCCTGGGCGGCCTGTTCGCCATCTACGAGGCCTTCCACAAGTATGAGGAGGTCATCGCAGACCACCCGAACGAGTTGCTGGAGGGGCCATGGTGGTGGGTGCCGGTCGTGGTGCTGCTCGCCGCGATCGTCGCCGAGGGGTTCAGCTTCCGGACCGCGGTCCGCGAGTCGCTGCCGACCAAGGGACGCCAGACCTGGATGCAGGTTCATCAAGACCGCGAAGTCGCCCGAGCTCCCGGTGATCCTGCTGGAGGACTTCGCCGCACTGCTCGGTCTGGTCTTCGCGCTCATGGGCGTCGGCATGACCCTGCTCACCCACAACGGCCTGTGGGACGTGGCGGGCACAGCACTGATCGGCGTCCTGCTGATTGCTGTCGCGATCACCCTCGCTGTCGAGACCCGCAGCCTGCTGCTCGGTGAGGCGGCGAGCCCAGAAGCCGTCGAGGGCATCACGGCGGCGCTCGCCGGCGCTGAGGGCGTGGGCCGGGTGATTCACCTCAAGACCCTCCACCTGGGACCCGATGAAGTGCTGGTTGCCGCGAAGATCGCGGTCGAGCCCACCGAATCGGCCGTCCGCGTCGCACAGGTGATCGACAACGCCGAGGCCGCCATCCGAGCGGCGAACCCGATGGTGACCTCGCTGTACCTCGAACCCGACATCGACCGCCACCCCCAGCAATCCGACATCGGTCTGAGCCCGCAGATCTGAGTTCGTCCTGCGGGCGGCGCCTCGGTGGACCCGATCTGGCGAGTGCGCCAGGAGATCTCCGCTGGGCAGGTGGGGTTCTCCGGGCTGTCCGGCGTGCCCCGCGTCCGGTGGACGGTGTGATGCGAGTACGTCAGGGAGGCTCCGTCCGGCAGGCGTGGGAGGTGCCGGACGGCCAGGGCCGAGCGTCCGGGAGTTGCCCGCGACGGGCGAGGGGGCACAGGCAACTCCACCGTTGCCGCCCGGGTAGCGGAAGCCGGTTCCTCCTCGCGCTGATCGGGTTCGCCGGCCTGTGCCGGCCGCGGTGTGGGCCGATCACGCCGACCATGTCGGGATGTCGCACCCAGATGGGGGTGCGGCGGCCGGCCCCCGCCGGATGGCACGCATCGAGACGAGGAACCGCGACACTCCACTGCCGAGGCCGAGTCCTGCGGCCGGGGCGGCTGGGCGTGGGAGCGCGTGCTGCGGCGGAGCGAGCTCAGGTGCCGAAGATATGGGTGAGCACCGTGCTGCCGGCGCCGCCCACGCTCTGGAGGAGCGCCACCTTCGGGTCGGGGAGTTGGTTGCCGCCGGCCCGGCCGGTGAGCTGCTGGACGATCTCGCAGGTCTGGTAGATCGCCGACGCCCCGATCGGATGCCCGCGAGCCTTCAACCCGCCCATCGTGGAGATGGGCAGATCCCCGTCGAGGCCGATCCGGCCCTCGGCGGCCAGCCGCCAGCCCTGTCCCGGCGCAGCGAAACCGGTGGCCTCCAGAATCAGGCAGCTCATGATCGAGAAGGCGTCGTGGACCTCGAAGAGACCCACGTCGCTGCGGTGAACGTTGGCCCGCCGGAACGCGTCCCGCACCGACCGGGCCGACGCGGCCAGGTGCAGTGGATCGTCCCGGTCAGCGATCCGGAACCGGTCGGTCACCACGCTGGCACCCAACATGGCCACCGGGCGGTCCGTGAACGCCCGTGCCTGACGTGAGCCGGTGAGCACCACCGCGGCGGCCCCGTCGCAGATCGGTGCGGCGTCGTGAAGCCGTAGCGGTGTCGAGACGATCGGCGATGCTTCTACCTGGGCCGCGGTCACCGTCCGGTCGTGGAACAGGGCCAGCGGGTTACGGTTGGCGTTCGCGTGAGCGTTCAGGGCGAAGCCGTCGAAGTCCCCGATCGAGCACCCGTACCGGTCCAGGTACTCCGCCATCAGCAGGGCGTTCTGACTCAGCAGGGTCGCGCCGGAAGGCACCTCGATCTCGGCGTCCAGCGCCTTGGCCAGCGCGGACACGACGTGCGGACGGTCACTGCTCATCTTCTCGACCCCGAGCGCGATCGCCACCTCGGCCTGGCCACTGGCGACGGCCAGGTAAGCCATCCGCAGCGCCGCCGCGCCGGTGGCAGTGGCCGCCCGCACCAACAGGGCCTCCACTCCGCGCAGTCCGGCCTCGTCCGCGATCAGCGCGGCGAGGTGCTTCTGCCCCTGCAGTTCATCGGCCAGCATGTTGCCCACGAACAGGGCGTCGGCGTGGTCGATGCCGGCGTCCGACATCGCCCGGTGCACCGCAGCGGCGCCCAGCTGCCTCAGGCTGAGCGTGTGCTGGCGTTCGACCGGCATCATCCCGATGCCGACGATGCTGACGGCGTCGTTGGGGAAAGCCATCACCGAACCTCCGCACCTGTTCGAACCCCGCGGATGCCATTCAACCGCCTCGCGTCGCGTAGGGTGCCCTTTCGTGGATTACCGTGTCGCTGACCTGACCCTGGCCGCCTTCGGACGCGAGGAGATCACCCTCGCCGAGCACGAGATGCCCGGCCTGATGGCCCTGCGCGAGCGCTACGGCGCGAGCAAGCCGCTGCGCGGGCGCCCGGATCGCCGGTTCGCTGCACATGACCGTGCAGACCGCCGTGCTGATCGAGACCCTGGTGGCGCTCGGCGCCCAGGTCCGCTGGGCGTCCTGCAACATCTTCTCCACCCAGGACCACGCCGCCGCCGCCATCGTCGTCGGTCCGCGACGGCACCCCTGACGACCCCAAGGGCGTGCCGGTGTTCGCCTGGAAGGGCGAGTCGCTGCAGGACTACTGGTGGTGCACCGAGCAGATCCTCGACTGGGGCGACGCCGCGCCCAACATGATCCTCGACGACGGCGGCGACGCCACCCTGCTGGTGCACAAGGGAGTCGAGTTCGCCAAGGCCGGTGCCGTGCCCGAGGCGTCCGCGTCCGATCCGGCCGAGTACCAGGTCGTGCTGGCGACGCTGCGGGCCTCCACTCACGACTGGGTGGGCATCGCCAACAGCATCTTCGGCGTCACGGAGGAGACCACGACCGGCGTCCACCGCCTCTACGAGATGGCGCGCAACAACTCGCTGCTGTTCCCGGCGATCAACGTCAACGACTCGGTGACCAAGAGCAAGTTCGACAACCGCTACGGCATCCGGCACTCGCTGATCGACGGCCTCAACCGGGCCACCGATGTGCTGATCGGCGGCAAGCTGGCCGTGGTGTGCGGCTACGGCGACGTCGGCAAGGGCTGCGCGCAGGCGCTGGCCGGCCAGGGCGCGCGCGTGGTGGTCACCGAGGTCGACCCGATCTGCGCCCTGCAGGCGTCGATGGACGGCTTCCAGGTGGTCACCCTCGACGACGTGATCGACCGTGCCGACATCTTCATCACCGCCACCGGCTGCCTGAAGGTGATCACCGCAGAGCAGATCTCGCGGATGAAGCACCTGGCGATCGTCGGCAACATCGGCCACTTCGACAACGAGATCGACATGGCCGGACTCGACCGCGATGCCGGGCGTGACCAGACGAACATCAAGCCCCAGGTGGACCGCTGGAACTTTCCCGGACGGCCACTCGGTCATCGTCCTGAGCGAGGGCCGGCTGCTGAACCTCGGCAACGCCACCGGGCATCCCAGCTTCGTGATGAGCACGTCGTTCACCAACCAGGTGCTGGCCCAGATCGAGCTGTTCACCCAGCCTGAGCAGCTACCCGGTGGGCGTGCTACACGCTGCCCAAGCAGCTGGACGAGTACGTCGCCCGGCTGCATCTGGACGCGCTCGGAGTGCGGCTCTCGCAGCTGACCGACGGAGCAGGCCGACTACCTCGGCGTTCCGGTCGAAGGACCGTTCAAGGCCGAGCAGTACCGGTACTGAGGGGCAGCCCCGGGCACGCAGGGTGCGACGGGACGCGAGGCGGCCGGGAAGGTTCCCGAACAGGCATCCGCGTGGGGTCCGTCAACCCCGCGGGACCTCGAAACGCTGCAGCATCGCCTTGCCTTCGGCGAGGGTCTTCCAGGCCCCGCGGTAGGTGAGCACGGCCAGCCCGGCGGTCGGGAACTTGGCTTCGATCCGCTCGACCAGCGGCGACGGCTTGGCCAGCGTCACGATGAGGTCACCGAGTGTCGGCTGGTGCCCGATCAGCAGGGCGGTGCGGACGGTCTCGTCGAGTTCCTGCACCTCCGCGAGCAGCTCTCCGGGCCACGCGTGGTAGATGCTCTCCGAGGTGCGAACGTCGGCGCAGCGGGCGCCTCCGGTCTGGGCGCCCGCCCACGTCTGCTGCACCCGGGTGGCGCTGGAGGCCAGCACGACGTCGAGGTCGTAGTCGGCGAGAATCTCGCCGGCGGTGACCGCGTCCCGCTCGCCCCGTTCCGAGAGCGGGCGGCGCAGGTCCGGCCTCGGCGGTCTGCCATGAGGATTTGGCGTGACGGAGCACGATCAGGGTCTTGCTGGCCATGGGCCTCATCCTAGGGGCCGGGTTCCCAGCTGGGTCCAGACCCCCTACGCTCGCAAGCGGCGACTTTGGAGGATGGAATGCGGCAACGGGACTTCGACCTCGACACGGGCACGCGGGACGCAGTGCTCCGGATCAGCGCCCGGGGTCGGCTGATCCTGGTGCACCCGATGGCGAATCGGGGCACGGCGTTCACGATGGAGGAGCGCAAGCAACTGGGCCTGTCCGGGCTGCTGCCCAGCCGGGTCACCACCATTGAGGAGCAGATGCGCCGCACCTATGCCCAGTACAGCCGCTCGCCCTCACCACTGTCCAAGTTCATCTATCTCACCCAGCTGCGGGATCGCAACGAAGTGCTCTTCTACCGGCTGCTCAGCGAGCACCTGGAGGAGATGCTGCCGATCATCTACACCCCGACCATCGGCGAGGCGATCGAACGGTTCAGCCACGAGTACACCGGCGCCCGCGGGGTGTTCCTGTCGATCGACCACCCCGAACTGGTCGAACAGTCGCTGCAGCGACTTCGAGCTGGACGCCGACGACGTCGACCTGGTGGTGGTCACCGATTCGGAGGGCATCCTGGGCATCGGCGACCAGGGCATCGGCGGCATTCCAGATCGCGGTCGGGCAAACTCGGCGTCTACACCGCAGCCGCCGGCATCCACCCCCGGCGGGCGATCCCGGTGGTGCTGGACGTGGGCACCGACAATCTGGGCCTGCTGAACAGCGACCTCTATCTGGGGGAGCGTCACGCTCGCGTGCGCGGACGAGCGTTACGACGCGTTCATCGAGTCCTTCGTCCAGGCCGTGACGACGTTGTTCCCGAACGCGATGCTGCACTGGGAGGACTTCGGCGCCGGCAACGCGCACCGCATCCTGCACCGGTACTCCGCCCAGATCTGCACCTTCAACGACGACATCCAGGGGACGGCCGCTGTGGTGCTGGCGGCGGTCCTGGCCGCCGTCCGGCTCACCGGGACGCCGCTCGGCCAGCACCGCGTACTGGTGTACGGCGCGGGAACCGCCGGTGTCGGAATCGCCGACATCATCCGGGAGGCGATGGCTCGGGCCGGCCAGCCCGAGGCCCAGGCTTTCGCCCCGTTCTACGCGTTCAACAGGCACGGCCTGATCGTCGAGGATACCGAAGGCGTGCGCGACTTCCAGCGTCCCTACGCCCGGAGGAGGGCCGAGGTGGCTGAGTGGGACGTCGCCGATCCGGCGCAGATCACCCTCGCCGAGACGGTTCGCGCGGTCAAGCCCACGATCCTGATCGGCACCAGTGCCCAGCATGGCGCGTTCACGGGTGAGGTCGTGACGGCGATGGCGCAGTTCTGCGAGCGGCCGATCATCCTGCCGCTGTCCAACCCGACCAGCCGCTCGGAGGCGCATCCTGCCGACCTGCTGGAATGGACGGACGGCCGCGCGCTGATCGCCACCGGCAGCCCGTACGGGACGATCAGGCAGGGCGACGTCTACCACACCATCGCTCAGGCCAACAACGCCCTGATCTTCCCCGGCCTCGGGCTGGGTGTGTCGGTGGTGCAGGCCACCCGGGTCTGTGACGAGATGATCTATGCCGCCGCCGCTGCGCTGGCCGGACTGGTGAACGAGTACCGGCCGGGCGCGTCGTTGCTGCCTTCCATGGGCGATTTGAGGCTGGTGGCCGCCACGGTGGCCAAAGCCGTTGCCGAGACCGCCGAGAAGGAGGGGCTCGCCCGGCGTCCGATGACCAACCCGATCAACGACATCTATCAGCGGATGTGGAAGGCGGAATATCCCCGACTGGAGATCGTGGATTCGCTGTAGCCGAAGCCGGTCAGTTCCCGTCCTCGCCGGGTCGCATGGTGGCCCAGATCTCCTTGCACTCCGGGCAGACGGGGAACCGGTCGGGATTGCGCGACGGCACCCAGACCTTGCCGCACAGTGCGATCACAGGGGTGCCCATCACCATTGCCTCGGTCAGCTTGGCCTTCGGCACGTAGTGGGAGAAACGCTCGTGATCGCCCTCCTGTGGACGGAGGTCGGGGCGCGCATCGGTGCGCTCCTTGACGATCGTGGTCGTCTTCGGGTTCTCGGTGGTCATTCGGTCCCCTTCGCTCGTCCTAGTTGCCGAACCAATCCAAAAGTACCCAAGGCTGCGAAAGCCACAGAGAGCCCGACGCTCAGCGCGTCGCCCGACCACACGTCGGGCTTCTCAGCAGGCTCGTCGAGCACAGCGACGCCACCGGTCTGGGGCTGGAACGAACCGGTCGCCGGGGTGGCGAACCCGGACGCCGTCGGCGGCGCATCCGGCGGATCGAACGGCCGGTCGAACGCCGGGGTGGAATCGGGCCTGACCGGCTCGGTGGTGGACATCGGCTGCTCCATGGCTCGTGAAAGACTGCGGGAAGCAGCGTAAGGGGTGGGGAGGTGCGGATGACGGTCGGTCCGGGACACGGCACGCCGCCGACCACCGCGTCCCGCCGTGGGCTGACGATCGGGCTCCTGCTGTGCGTGGTGGCGATCGCATTCGAGGCGATGGCGGTGGTGACCGCGATGCCGGCTGCCGCGGCCGACCTGGGCGACCTGGACCTCTACGCCTGGGCCTTCACGGCTTTCGTGCTCGCCCAGACCTTCGCGATCGTGGCCGCCGGCCAATTCAGCGATCGGGTGGGGCCCACCATTCCACTCGTCGTCGGGTTCGGAGTGTTCGCCGGTGGCCTGCTCCTGGCGGGCGCCGCTTGGACCATGCCGATCCTGCTGGTCGCCCGGTTCGTCCAGGGGCTGGGTGGGGGCACCATGAATTTGGCCGTCATGGTGCTGGTGGCCCGGGTGTTCGACGAGCGTGAACGAGCGGTGATGCTGACGGGCTTCTCCGGCGCCTGGATGGTGCCGGCGTTCGTCGGCCCGCCGGTGGCCGCCTGGATCACGAGCACATTCTCCTGGCACTGGGTGTTCTGGTCGGTGATCCCGCTGCTGGGTATCGCCGGCGCCCTGCTCCTGAAGCCGTTGCGCCGAGCCCACGTCCCGGCCCACGCCGAGGTGACGGCCTCGACCCGCCCGCTGCTGTGGGCCGCGCTCGCCGCCGCGGGCGCCGCTGCGCTCCAGGTGGCCGGGCAGCGGCTCGAACTGTGGTCGGTGGCGTGGGCAACGGCCGGAGTGGTGTTGCTCTGGTTCGGTCTGCCGCCCCTGCTGCCGGACGGTTTCCGACCCGGTGGCAGAGGATTGGACGCGGTGATCGTGGTCCGGGCGTTGACGTGCGGCGCCTTCTTCGGAACTCAGACTTTTCTGACACTGATGCTGGTCAACGCCGAGGGCCTGACCCTTGGCTGGGCCGGTGCCGTGATGACCGTCGGCTCGGCGGGGTGGATGCTCGGGGCCTGGCTGCAATCCAGGCCGTGGCTTCGGCTGCGGCGCGACCAGATCATCACCGCCGGCGCGCTGAGCACCGCTGTCGGCCTGGTCGGAACGGCTTTGGCCGGATGGCTGCCAGGCCGCGTCCTGGGCCTTGCCGTGGCGGGCTGGGTACTCGGCGGAGTGGGCATGGGCCTGTCGACAGCCAGCACATCACTGGCGGTGATGCAGTTGTCGGGACCGGACCAGATCGGTCGGAACACGTCCTCGCTGCAGGTCGGGGAAGCCCTGGGGAACAGCGTGTGCGCCGGGCTCGCCGGCACCCTGTTCGCCCACGGATTGGCGCAGGGCAACCAGACCCTCGGTTTCGGCAGTCTCCTGACGGCGATGTGCCTGCTGGGTGCCCTGGCGCTCTGGTCCGCGTTCCGGATCGGCGCCCTGGCGAACCACTCGGTCTCGATCTGACCCGAGGCGGCCCGGGGCCGGGTACAGTCCTGGCACCGAACACCCGGAGGATGCATGTCAGACGAGGTCGACCAGATCCTCGCGGCGTGGGCGCGTGAACTCCCCGATGTCGACGTCAGCCCGCTGGCCAGCCTGTCCCGGATCAGCCGGCTGGCCCGGCATCTGGACCGCGCACGGGCGGACGCCTTCGCCGCGCACGAGCTGGAGGTGTGGGAGTTCGACGTGCTCGCCGCGCTGCGCCGGCAGGGCCGGCCCTACGAGTTGTCGCCCGGTGAACTGATCCGTCAGACACTGTCGACGTCCGGCACGATGACGAACCGGGTGAATCGGCTCGAGGCGCGGGGCCTGGTGCTGCGCCAGCCCAACGTCGATGACCGACGCGGCGTGCGGGTACGGCTCACCGACGCCGGACGGCAACGCGTCCAGGAGGCGCTGGCCGACCTGCTCGACTACGAGCGGCGAGTGCTCTGCCGCGATCGAGCCCCGAGGACCGCGACGAGCTGGCCGGGCTGCTGCGACGACTGCTGGCACCCTTCGAGCGCGCGTGAGGTCGCGCCCGGGTATCGTTAGCCGACCTGAGAACCCACCGAAGAAGGCGCCCTGGCATGGCGTTGTCCAACCCGTTCCTGCGCTGAACTGGCTTCTGCTTTCGGCATCGCCACCGAGTTCTGGGACTGGAAGGGCCGGCTGACCGAGGTCACCGACGAGACGGTGATCGCGATCCTCGCCGGGATGGACGTGGACGCGTCCGACACCGAACAGCGCGCAGGCGGCGCTGGACGGCGCAGCACGCAGCGTCCCTGGACGCCGACTGCTGCCACCGTGCGTGGTGATGGAGCAGGGCGCGCCGCGTCAGGTGCAGGTGCACCTTCCCGACGGGCGAGTGGGTGCACCTCGCCGTCCGCCTGGAGGAGGGTGGCCGCCGGGACGTACCGCAGGTCGTCGACGACGAGCCGCCTCGCTGGATCGACGGCGTCCTCACCGGGCAGGCGTCCTTCGAGCTGCCCGGCGACCTGCCGCTGGGCTACCACCGGCTGCAGGCCACGACCGACGCCGGGCAGTCCGAGTCGACACTGGTGGTGAGCCCGTCGTTCCTCGGCTTCCCGGCCTCCATGGGCGAGAAGCGCGGCTGGGGTTACGCCGCGCAGCTGTACAGCGTCCGTCGGCCGATTCCTGGGGCATCGGCGACCTGCTCGACCTCGCCGACCTGGCCACCTGGTCGGCCACCCAGCAGTTCGCCAGCTTCGTGCTGGTGAACCCGCTGCACGCGGCCCAGCCGATGCCGCCGCTGGAGCCGTCCCCCTACCTGCCGACCTCGCGGCGCTACGTGAACCCGCTCTACATCCGTCCCGAGCTCGATCCCCGAGTACGCCGAGCTGGACGAGCGGGCACGCAGCCGGATCGCCCAGCTGAAGAGCCGGCTGAGGAAGGAACTGGCCGGCGAGCCGCTGATCTAGCCGCGACCAGATCTGGACGGCGAAGATCGAGGCCCTGCGGGTCATCTACGACGCACGGGCTGCGTCCGGCCCGCCGGATGGCGTTCAACGACTTCCTGCGCCGGGAGGGCCGCGGCCTGACCCAGTTCGCCACCTGGTCGGCCCTGGTGACCCGCTTCGGCGACGACTGGCGGGAATGGCCGGCCGAACTGCGCCGGCCGTCCTCGCCCACGGTCGCCCTGTTCGCCGAGCAGCACGTGGACGCGATCATCTTCTACACCTGGCTGCAGTGGATCGCCGACGACCAGCTGCGGGACGCCCAGTCCGCGGCGAAGGACGCCGGCATGCGGATCGGCATCATGAACGACCTGGCCGTCGGCGTGAGCGGTGAGAGCGCGGAGGCCTGGACCTACGGCAACCTGTTCGCCGAAGGCATCAGCGTCGGAGCGCCGCCGGACCACTTCAACCAGACCGGCCAGGACTGGGGGCAGGCGCCGTGGCGTCCCGACCGTCTCGACGATCTGTCGCTACGCGCCGTTCCGGAGCATGGTCGCGGGCATCCTGCGGCACTCCGGCGGCATCCGGGTCGACCACATCATGGGGCTGTTCCGGCTGTGGTGGATCCCGGAGGGCATGGCGGCCGGGCAGGGCACCTACGTCCGCTACAACCACGAGGCGATGGTCGGCATCCTGGCGCTGGAGGCGCACCGGGCCGGCGCGCTGGTGGTCGGTGAGGACCTGGGCGTGGTCGAGCCGTGGGTGCGGGACTACCTGCGCGACCGCGGCATCCTCGGCACGTCGATCGCCTGGTTCGAGCGTGACGCCGAGGGCACGCCCGCTGCCGCCGGAGGCGTGGCGCGAGTACTGCCTGGCGTCGGTGACCACCCACGACCTGCCGCCGACGGCCGGCTATCTGGCCGGGGAGCACGTCGTGCTGCAGCACGAGCTGGGCCTGCTCACCGAATCGCTCGAAGCCGAACTGGCCACCGCCGAGCGTGAACGGGACGCCTTCCTCGACGCCCTGCGGTCAGCGCGGCTTCCTGACCGCGGACCCGGCCACCACCGAGGACATCGTCGTGGCCATGCACCGGTACCTGGTGGCCACGCCGTCGCGCGTGCTGTGCGCGGCGCTTCCGGACGCGGTCGGCGATCGGCGCACCCAGAACCAGCCCGGCACCAGCACCGAGTACCCGAACTGGCGGATCCCGCTTGTCAGGCCCGGACGGCAAGCCGCTGAGCCTGGAGAAGCTGTACACCGACGAGCGGGCCTTCCGGCTGGCCGGCATCATGAACGACTTCACCGCACCGCTTCGGCTGCCGCGCTCCGAGATCGAACTGGTCGTCCACCCCTAAGTCGAGGCTCCGACCACCTCCACTCCGGCGGCGCGAAACTCGGCCAGGACCGCGTCCAGGCGTTGCGGAGCGACCGCTGCGGTGAGGGGCAGTAGCACTCGGGTCGTCAACCCAGCCCCGGCAGCGTCCAGGGCGGTGGCGCGGACGCAGTAGTCGGTGGCGATCCCGGCGACGTCCACCGCATCGATCCCGCGATCGAGGAGCCAGGCGGCCAGCGACTGACCCCCGCATGCGCCTTCGAAACCTGAGTAGGCGGCCGCGTATTCACCCTTGTCGAAGACCGCCTCGAACCGGTCCTCGGTCAGCGGCTCGTGCAGGTCGGCCCCGGGCGTCCCGGCGACGCAATGCACGGGCCAGGAGTCGAGATAGTCGGGGGTCGGGGAGAAGTGCGAGCCGGGATCCACGTGGTGGTCACGAGTCGCTACCACGTGGTCGTAGTCGTGTCCGCCGTTGAGTAGCGTGGCGATCCGTTCGGCGACCCCCGCGCCTCCGGCGACCGCGAGCGAGCCACCCTCGCAGAAGTCGTTCTGCACGTCGACCACGATCAGGGCGCGGGTCACTTCACCCTCGCATACGGGTTCTCGGCGGGATCGCCCTCATCGTCGAGCAGGATCGTCGGCAGAGCCGGTTCACCCTTGGACATCTTCATCGCCGACTGGGGCAGCTCCGCGCGCACCCGGACGTGGCGCTCCCGGGCCGCGTCGAGAGACTCCCGCCCCACCGGCTTGCCCTTGGCCATCAGTTGCACCAGCAGCGGTCGGTCGTTGCTGTCGCCCTCGGGAGGGGCGCCGACCCCGATCACCTCCGCATCCGCGTGCCCGTTGGCGCCGAGCCTCCGCAGGGCGAACTTGCGGCCGCCGATCGAGGTCTTGTTCAGGCTCTTCTTCGCGACCGGGAAAAGCTCGGCGTCCTTCCCCTCCTCGGTGGCCCGCGCGACGAGCTTGTACACGAACCCGCAGGTGGGGGCGCCGGAGCCGGTCACGAGCGAGGTGCCCACCCCGTAGCCGTCCACGGGGGCGCTGCGCAGTGCGGCGATCTGGAACTCGTCAAGGTCTGAGGTGACGATGATCCGCGTCTTCGTCGCCCCGAGGGAATCCAGGAGCCGGCGCACATCCGCTGCCTGCTCGGCCAGGTCGCCGGAATCGAGTCGGATCGCACCCAGCTTTCCCTTGCTCAACCGGACGCCGGTGCGCACGGCCTCCTCGATGTCGTAGGTGTCCACGAGCAGCGTCGTGCCCCTGCCAAGGGTCTTCAGCTGAGCTTTGAAAGCGTCCTCCTCGGTGTCGTGCAGGAGCGTGAACGAGTGCGCAGCCGTCCCGGTGGTGGGGATCCCGTAGCGCCGGCCCGCCTCCAGGTTCGAGGTGGACGCGAACCCGGCGATGTACGCGGCCCGCGCGGCGGCCACCGCGGCGTACTCGTGGGTGCGCCGCGAGCCCATCTCGATGCACGGCCGATCACCGGCCATCGCGATCATCCGCGACGCTGCCGACGCCACGGCGCAGTCGTAGTTGTAGATGCTCAGCAGAAGGGTTTCCAGAATGCAGGCTTCCGCGAAGGTGCCCTCCACGATCAGCAGCGGCGACCCGGGAAAGTAGGCCTCGCCGTCGGGATAGCCCCAGATGTTGCCTTTGAACTTGTAGCGGCTCAGCCATTCGGCCAGGTCGGTGTCGATCACGTTCTGCTCAAGCAGGTAGTTGAGGCTGGTGTCGTCGAACCGGAACGCGAGAATCGCGTCCAGCGCCCGCCCCGCACCGGCCACCACTCCGTAGCGTCGGCCCTCGGGGAGGCGGCGGGCGAAGAGTTCGAACACCCCGCGCCGGAAAGCGGTCCGGGAGCGCAGGGCCGCTCGCACCATCGTCAGTTCGTAATGGTCGGTGAGCAGTGCGGTGCTGGGCGGTGCGCCCGACGGCGTCGTCAGGAGGGTCATGGTCGCCAGCCTAGAGGTCCGCGCCGTCGCCGCAACGAGGCAGTGAAGCCATGCGGTCGAATCCCTGAAGAGACCTGTCAAAATGGGGGAGTGGCACCCGAGAGCACGAAACAGCCCAGTGGCGCGACCGCAGTCTCCGAGCGGCCGGCTGAATCGGCGCTGACTGGCTGGGTCACCATCGTCTGGGACGACCCGGTGAACCTGATGAGCTACGTGACCCACGTGTTCAGCACCTACTTCGGCTACCCGGAGGAGAAGGCGACCGAATTGATGCTGACGGTCCACAACAACGGTAAGGCGGTCGTGTCCATGGGCAGCCGGGAACAGATGGAGACCGACGTCGACGCGATGCAGGGCTACGGCCTGTGGGCCAGCCTGGAGCAGGCGTGACCCGCTACATTCGCCGGTCGGGTCCGCTGATCCTGATGAAACTCACCGAGTACGAGGTGACGCTGCTGGAGTCGTTGGTCGAGCAGTTTGCCGGCCTCCTGGAGGCAGATGACCCAGGCCCCGGCCGAATCCGACTCGTTCGCCCGCTGGCAGGCCGAGCTGTCCAACGAGGACCCACTGGACCACACCGACCCGGTGATCAGGCGACTCTTCCCCGACGCCTACCCCGGAGACGTCCCGGCTTCCGAGGAGTTCCGCCGGCTCACCCAAGCCCGGCAGCGCTCCGATCGGCTGGGTCAGGCAGAGGTGGTGCTGTCCGCGCTTCGCGACACCGACGCAGGCAAACACGCCGTTCAGGTGCGCGTGATCGAACTGGACACCTGGCTCAAGACCATCACGGCCGTGCGTCTCAGCCTGGCTGTCCGGCTGGGCATCGAGTCAGCCGCGGACGTGGAAACGTGGGAGTCGCTGCCCTCCGACGACCCTCGCAGCTATCTCTACGAGATCTACAACTGGCTCTCGGCGGTGAGCGAGAACCTGCTGGGACTACGCTGAGCGCCGGTCCCGAAGAATGGTCTGACCAGTTTCGCGAGATGGGGGCGACAGCGCATTTTGGTTAGGCTAGCCTTACGTATATGTACGCGAGCGTGGACCTGGCGAGTGCACCCCTTCACACCAACCTCACCTTGGTGGAGTCCGACACGCCCCCTGGTCACCGGCAGCGACTCTCCTCCCTCGGGCTTCGTACCGGAACCACGTTCTCCCTGCTGCAGAAGACCGCCGGCGGTGGCCGGGTGGCAATGGTCGCCGGATCGCGGATCGCACTGGGCGCAAGCCTGCTGACGCAGTTGCGCGCAGAGGTCGTGCGCTGATGTCCGTGACTCACCAGCCCACGTCCGAGCGGACGTTGAAGGTCTTCGCCCAGGCCGTGCCCACGCCGTCGGTCAAGGCCTGCTGCCAGGCCGGTGGTGGGCTCGGGGCCGGTCCGGACGCCCCCACGGTGTCGCTCGCCGGAGCTCCGAACACCGGCAAGTCCACCCTCTTCAATGCGCTGACCGGGTCCAAGGTGACCATGGGCAACTGGCCCGGCACCACGGTCGAGGTGTCCCGCGGCATCTGGCAAGACCACCAAGGACGCCGCCAGTTGCGCCTGCGTGGAATGCACGTGCGACCGAGAACGAGTCGCGGCTCGACATCACCTTGATCGACCTGCCGGGCGCCTACTCCCTCGACCCGCACTCCCCGGACGAAGCGCTCACCCGGGAACTCCTGGTCGGCGGACCCGCCGACGAGCGACCCGACGTCTGCATCGTCGCCTGCGACGCGTCCCGACTGGCCAACAGCCTCTACCTGGTGGCGCAGTTGCGCGAGCAGAGTCTTCCGCTCGTGGTCGCCCTGACCATGCTGGACGTGGCCGCCAAGCGCGGCATCACCGTCGACGCCGCTGAACTCTCCACATCGCTGGGCTGCCCCGTGGTGGGGATCGACCCCCGTCGCCGCTCCGGACTGGAGACCCTCGCGAAAGTCGTCCGGGAGACGCTGGCCGGGCCGAGGCCCGTCGGCCGGCCGGTGCCGAACGGCGCCGACACCCTCGAACTCGACGATGACCGCTTCACCTGGATCGCCGCCGCGGTCGATGCCGGCACCACCTCACCGGCGGAGCAGGCACCGCACCATGTCGGACAGGGTGGATCGCTGGGTTACCGCGCCCGTGATCGGTCCGCTGATCTTCCTCGGTGTGATGTGGCTGGTGTTCCAGATCACCACGGCCGTCGCCGCCCCCTTGCAGGACCTGCTGGACGGACTGTTCGCCGGCCCGCTGTCGGCGGGCGCCTCCTGGCTGTTCGAGGCCGTGGGCCTGGGCGGCACCTGGGTGGAGGGTCTCGTTGTGGACGGCCTGATCGCCGGTGTCGGCATGCTGCTGACGTTCGTGCCGCTGATGACCCTGATGTTCATCCTGCTGGCCTTGCTGGAGGATTCGGGCTACCTGGCCCGGGCGGCCGTCGTCACCGACCGGATGATGCGCGCGATCGGGCTGCCGGGTCGCGCTTTCCTGCCGCTCGTGGTCGGTTTCGGCTGCAACGTCCCGGCGATCTCGGCCACCCGGATCCTGCCCAGCGCCCGGCAGCGGGTACTTACCGCACTGTTGGTGCCGTTCACCTCCTGCACGGCCCGGCTCACCGTGTTCGTCATGCTTGGCAGCATCTTCTTCGGCCAGTACGCGGGAACCGTGGTGTTCGCCATGTACGTGATCTCGATCGGCCTGGTGGTCCTGGCCGGCTTGCTGTTGAAGGCCACCCTGTGGCGGACGATGGGCGCCGAACCCCTGATCATCGACCTGCCCGCCTATCAGGTGCCCACGCTGCGACTCACCGCCTCGGTGACCTGGGTGCGGCTGAAGGGCTTCCTGCAGACCGCCGCCGGAATCATCGTGCTGACGGTCTGCGCGGTCTGGCTCCTGCAGTCGATCCCGACCCAGCCGGGGGAGCAGTTCGGCGAGGTGCCGGTGGCGGATTCGGTGTACGGCGTGGGCGCCAGGGCCATGGCGCCGGTGTTCGCGCCCGCCGGTTTCGGCTCCTGGCAGACGACCTCCACGCTCGTGGTGGGTTTCGTCGCCAAGGAGGCCGTCATCTCGTCCTGGGCCCAGACCTACGCGGTGGACGAGCCGGACGACTCCGCCGCTCCGGGCGATCTCGGTGACGCCGTGATGCAGTCGTTCATCGATTCCTCCGGTGGGCATCCGGTCCCGGCCGCGCTGGCGTTCATGGTCTTCCTTCTTGCCTACACCCCGTGCGTGGCGACGCTCGCGGCGCAGTGGCGCGAGATCGGCGCCCGGTGGACGCTGTTCGGGATCGGGATGCAGTTCGGCATGGCCTGGTTGCTGGCCGTGGCGGTGTTCCAGGTGGGAAGGCTGTTCCTGTGACCGGGCCGCTGAGCGTGGTGCTCCATGAGATGGAATCCGGAACCGCGACCGTGGCCGACATGGCCAAGCATTCCGGGTTGGCGGAATCCGTGGTGCGGGCGGCAGTGGACCACCTGGTCAGGGCCGGCCGGATCGACTCCCGGGAGCTGTCGATGGGCTGCCCACCCTCGGGGTGCGGGGGCTGCGCGTCCGCGTCCCCCGATGGCGGGTGCGAACGGCCGTCAACGCCGATCGCCGGACGCCGCCCCGGCCTGGTGACGCTGACTTTGTCGCGCCGGTAGCGCCGAGTCCACCGCGCGGGGCTCCTGGACCCCTGGGACCGGCGCCGGGCAGACGCTGATGCCTGGGCCGCGGGCGGGGGCGGGCCGAGGCCCGCGGTGACCGGCGCGACCTCGGACCGACGAGCACGGGTTGGGCGCTACCAGAGGTCGGGTGGCTGACGGCGGTCGGGCGGTGGCTCCGGGTGCTGGTCCGCGTCGGATCGGGTGAGCTTGGCCCAGCCATCGGCGAGGGCGCGACGTCCGTCGTCGAGCAGACGCAGAGTCTGCAGCACGATCCGGGTGGCGTCGATCTGGTCAGCCATTCGGGGCACGTCCTTCCCGCGTCGGCGAAGCGGTTGTTTGGCACCCATTCTGCCCCGGGCCTAGAGTCGGTGGACGTGACCACAGCCGACGACGCCCCGATCGGGGTTTTCGATTCCGGCTTCGGTGGCCTCACGGTCGCCCGCGCGCTGCTGGATCAGCTGCCGGGGGAAGACATGGTCTACCTGGGGGACACCGCACGCGCGCCCTACGGCACGAAGACCATTCCGGAGGTTCGCGAATACGCCTTGGAGTGCCTGGATTACCTCGCCGAGACCGGCGTGAAAGCACTCGTGATCGCCTGCAATTCGGCATCCTCGGCGGTGCTGAGGGACGCGCGCGAACGCTACGACGTGCCGGTGATCGATGTCATCCTGCCCGCAGCGCGTCGTGCCGTCCGCGCGAGCAAGACCGGACGCATCGGTCTGATCTGCACCGAGGCGACCGCCACGTCAGCCAGCTACGACGACGCGCTGGTCGCCGTCCCGGGCGTGGAACTGGTGACCGCCGCGTGCCCGCTGTTCGTGGAGTACGTCGAGGCAGGCACGACCGGTGGCGCCGAGTTGCTGGACGCGGCCCGTGGCTACCTGTTGCCGCTGCGCGAGACCGGGATCGACACCTTGATTCTCGGGTGCACGCACTATCCGCTCCTGGCGGGGGTGATCTCCTACGTGATCGGGGATGACGTGACCCTGGTGTCGTCGGCGGAGGAATGCGCCAAGGAGGTCTTCGCCGTCCTCACCGACCAGGGCCTGGTGCACTCCGGTTCCCGGACGCCGCGACTGCGCTTCCTCACCACGGGGAGTCCGGAGTTGTTCGCCGGCATCGGCCGCCGCCTGATGGGGGGCTTCGTGGACGCTGTCGAGCAGGTGTACACGCTCGTCGGCTGAGTGTCTGGCCGAACCGGTCTCAGGCGGTGAGGTGATCGATGTAACACCACCGCCAATCCTCGCCCGGCTCGGCGGACTGCATCACCGGGTGACCCGAGGCCCGGAAATGCGCGCTGGCGTGCCGGTTCGGCGAGGAGTCGCAACACCCCACGTTCCCGCAGTCGAGGCACTGCCGCAGCGCGACCCACCGCACGCCTTCCTCGAGGCATTCCTGGCACACGGGTTCGGGTGGCGCGGCCGTGGCTGGACGGGCGTCCAGGTGCGCGCAGCCGAGCCCCGTGCGGCGCAACCCGGTGGCGTTGCCTCCGCGTGCGGCCGGACGCGCGGCGTCGAGCATGGATTCCTCGACGTCCAGCGTCGCCAGGACGTCTGCGATCACCTCCGAAGCCACGGTGCCCGACGAGCGGATTTCCAGCACCCGGGCGCGTTCGGCGTCGAGCATGAGGCGCCGCAGCCGGGCGTACAGGTCGCTGGGCGACTCGCTGCCGACGGTGGTGCCCAGGCGTTCCCAGGCTGCGAAGTTGCGCTGTTCGGTGCGCTGCCGGATCAGGTCCTCGACGCCGTGCGGGTCATCGAACTCCGTCCGGTCGAGGGCCTCGAAGCCGGCCTTGGACGCTTGCTGCAGGACGGTGGCGCGGGCCAGCGCGTCATCCAGAGGGTCGGGTGCCGGGGCGTGCAGCCGCCGGGCCAGCCAGGGCAGGCTGAGGCCCTGGATGAAGAGTGTGCCGGCCACCACCGTGAAGGCGACGAGCAACAGCACCTCCCGGTGCGGGGTGGTGGCCGGGATGACGAAGGCTGCCGCCAGCGTGACGACGCCCCGCATGCCGGCCCAGCCGAGCAGGAAGGTGTACCGCCAGGTGCCGCGGCGTCGTGGGGCCGGATCCGTTCGCGTCGGGACGAGCAGGTGGCTGGTGGCGAACACCCAGGCCATCCGCAGCACGATCACGCCGGCCAGGGTGGCCGCACACACGCCGAGAATCGTCCAGGGATCGAGGCTGCTGCCGGCGACGTCGCTGAACAGCGTCCGGGATTGGAGGCCGATCAGGAGGAACACCGCGTTCTCAAGGAGGAACGCGATGGTGCGCCACGTGGTGCGCTCGGCGATGCGGGAGGGCGCGGTCTGGAGGATGGGCGCCTTGTGTCCCAGCAGGAGGCCGGCCACCACCACAGCCACCACGCCTGAGGCGTGGAGCGATTCGGCGCCGAGGTACGCCGCGTAGGGCACCACGAACGAGATCGCCGTGTCCATCAGCGAGTCGGTGATCCGCGGTCGGAGCCTGGCGACCAATGCGTAGGCCAGCCAGCCGACCGCCAGCCCACCGCCGGCGGCGATGAGGAAGTCCAGGCCCACCGCGACCGCGGTCACGCTGGCGGCGCCCGCTGCGATCGCCGTGCGCAGCGCCACCAGCGCGGTGGCGTCGTTGAGCAGGGATTCGCCCTCGAGAATGGTCACGATCCGGCGCGGCAAGCCGATGCGTCGACCGATGGCGGACGCCGCCACCGCGTCCGGCGGGGCCACCACGGCGCCGATGGCGAAGGCCGAGGGCCAGTCGAGGGTGAGCACGGTGTGGACGATCACCGCGACCCCCGCTGTGGTGAAGGCCACGAGGCCCACCGACAGCAGCAGGATCGCACGCCGGTTGGCGTTGAAATCCACCAACGATGCCTGGATGGAGGTCGCGTAAAGCAGGGGCGGCAGAAGTCCCAGCAGGACGAGTTCGGGGCTGAGATGCACCTCGACGCCGGGAAGATAGGACGCCGCCACGCCGGCGACGATCAGGAGCAGTGGCGGCGGCAGGCGGACTCGCTCGGCGAGGGCCGTGACCGCCAGCACCCCGACGGCGAGCCCGATCAGTAGGGCGGCGTTCTCCATCGGGCCATTGTGCTCGGCCCGACCGGCGCGGTGGGTGTGCCCGAGGCGTGGTCGTCCGGAGGTGAGGGCGCCGCCGGGTCAGTGGCGGAGCGACCCTGCGGGCATCACCGGCGCGGCGCGGACTCCTGCGCGGCGGTGTGCTGCCCCCCGCACCATTCGGCCGGCGGTACCTCGGCCCTCACTTCGTCCACGTGCTGGCCGCACCCTTGCCAGGTGGTCTTTCCGCAGACAGTGCAGGTCACCGCATGGCACATCTGGAACTCCTCTTCGTCCGGTGAGCCAACCATACCCAAGGGGGTATCTGGGCGGGCAAATCTCCGCCCCACCCGAGGTCAGAGGGGGAAGCTAGGGTTGTGGCCGTGAACAGAGCAGACGGCCGTGGCCCCTCCGAACTCCGCGATGTGCGGATCACCCGCAACTGGCTCGACCATGCCGAGGGGTCGGTGCTGGTGGAGTTCGGCGCCACCCGCGTCCTGGTGGCGGCGTCGGTGACCGAAGGGGTGCCGCGATGGCGCAAGGGCAGCGGGCTGGGCTGGGTGACCAGCGAGTACGCGATGCTGCCCCGGTCGACCCACACCCGTAGCGATCGCGAGTCGGTCAAGGGGCGGATCGGTGGCCGAACGCACGAGATCAGCCGCCTGATCGGCCGCAGCCTCCGATCGGTGATCGACTACCGAGCGCTGGGGGAGAACACCATCGTGCTCGACTGCGACGTGCTGCAGGCCGACGGCGGTACCCGGACGGCCTCGATCACCGGCGCCTACGTCGCTCTCGCGGATGCGGTGGCGTGGCTCCGGAACCGAGGCGCGCTCGCCGGCGAGCCGCTACGGGGCACGATCTCGGCGGTGTCGGTAGGGGTGGTCGACGGGGTCGCGATGCTCGACCTGTGTTACACCGAGGATTCCGCGGCCGAGGTCGACCTGAACATCGTTGCCACCGGCACCGGGGAGTTCGTCGAAGTGCAGGGCACGGCCGAGGGCAAGCCCTTTCCGCGCGCGGTCCTGAACGAACTGCTCGATCTCGGTCTGGCCGGCTGCGCCGATCTCACCCGACTGCAGACCGAGGCGCTGGCCCGGTGACCGCGCCCGTCCTGGTCGTGGCCACGCACAACGCCTCGAAGGCCGCCGAACTGCATCGCGTCCTGGCGGCGGCCGGTATCGAGGCCGCCGTGCACGGGCTGGACGACTTCCCGCCGTATCCCGAGCCGGAGGAGACCGAGCGAACCTTCGAGGGCAACGCACTGATCAAGGCCCGGGCGGCCGTGGCCGCGACCGGTCACGTGGCCGTTGCTGACGATTCCGGCCTCGAAGTCGACCTGCTGAACGGAATGCCCGGCGTCCGCTCGGCGCGATGGTCGGGCCCTGACGCCACCGACGCCGACAATCTGGCACTCCTGATCCGGCAGTTGGCCGGCACCGTGGAGTCGGATCGGACGGCTCGGTTCGTCTGCGCGATGGCCCTGGTCACCCCCGGAGGTGCCGAACACCTCGTCCGTGGCGAGATGCCAGGACGAATCGTGTTGGACCCCAGGGGCAGCAACGGCTTCGGCTACGATCCTGTCTTCGTCGCCGAACCGAACGCGGTCACCAATGCCGAACTGAGTCCGGCGGAGAAGGACGCGATCAGCCATCGGGGTCAGGCCGTCCGGGCCATGGTCCCCATCCTTTCCAGCGTGCTGTAGGAGGGGAAGAACATGCGGCAGTACCTCGACCTGCTCGACCACGTGCTGACCAACGGCGTGGCGAAGTCCGATCGCACTGGCACTGGCACATGCAGCGTGTTCGGCTATCAGATGCGATTCGATCTTCGTGCCGGCTTCCCGCTGCTGACGACGAAGCGCCTGCACACGCGCAGTATCTTCGGCGAACTGTTGTGGTTCCTGCGCGGCTCGACCAACGTGGGGTGGTTGCATGAGTTGGGCATCTCGATCTGGGACGAGTGGGCCGACGCCGACGGCGACCTCGGTCCGATCTACGGATACCAGTGGCGCTCCTGGCCCACCCCCGACGGGGAGCACATCGACCAGATCAAGGGCGTGATCCAGGCCATCCGGACCAACCCCGACAGCCGCCGGCACATCGTCAGCGCCTGGAACGTCGGCCAGTTGTCGCAGATGGCGCTACCGCCATGCCATGCGTTCTTCCAGTTCTACGTCGCCGACGGCCGGCTGTCCTGCCAGCTCTACCAGCGTTCGGCGGATGTCTTCCTCGGTGTCCCGTTCAACATCGCGTCCTACGCCCTGCTCACGCACCTGGTGGCCCAGGTGACCGGCCTCGAAGTGGGCGACTTCGTCCACACGCTCGGCGACGCGCACCTGTACTCCAACCACCTCGACCAGGCCCGTCTGCAGCTCACCCGCGAGCCGCGCCCCCTGCCGAAGCTGATGCTCAACCCCGACATCACCGAGATCGACGCCTTCAACCTCTCCGACATCGAGGTGGTCGAGTACGACCCGCACCCGGGCATCAAGGCGCCGATCGCCGTTTAGGAGGTAGGTCGTGCAGCTGATCGCCATCGCCATCGTCGGGGCCAACGGCGTCATCGGGGACGGTGAGCGCCAGCCCTTCGAGATCGCCGAGGACTGGGCCCGGTTCAAGCGTGTCACGCTCGGCCACCCGCTGATCATGGGGCGGCGCACGCACGAGGCGATCGGACGGTGGCTGCCGGGCCGCTCCACCATCGTGGTGACGAGCCGACCCGAGACCGTGCCACTGCCCGCTGACGGCCGCGGCCACGCCGTGGGGTCCTGGCCCGAAGCACTCGCACTCGCCCGCAGTCTCGACGAGCGGGTGTATGTGGCCGGGGGCGGCACGATCTATGCCCAGGCCTGGCCGTCCCTGACCGACCTGGACATCACCGAGGTGCATGCTGAGGCCGACGGTTCGGTGCGGCTGCCCGAGATCGATCCGGTCGACTGGGTCGAGGACTCCCGCGACGAGCGCGGCGGGTTCGCCTTCGTCCACTACCGGCGGCGCTGACCATGCCGGTCCCGAGTCTCCTCGCCCGCGGCGTCCGATCCGCGGCCGTTGCCGGACTGGACGCGGGTCGTGGCATCGCCGCCTTCCTCGAATCGCTGGGGTGATCGGTGCGTTCGCAGTCGTCGGTTCTGCACCTGGACCTGGACGCGTTCTTCGCCGCCGTCGAGCAGCGGGACAAGCCGTCGTTGCGTGGGAAGCCGGTGATCGTGGGCGGTGTCGGGCTGCGCGGCGTGGTCTCGACGGCATCCTATGAGGCGCGGAAGTTCGGTGTGGGTTCGGCCATGGCGATGAGCGAGGCCCGGCGCCGTTGTCCCCACGCCGCGTTTCTCTCCGGCCGGTTCGACGCCTATCGCACCGCGAGCGGCATCGTGATGGGCTTGCTGGGGGAGTTGTCCCCCGCGGTGGAGCCGTTGAGCCTCGATGAAGCCTTCGTCGACCTGGCCGCCGGAGCGGAGCGCCCCTTGGATGACGCGTCCCTGCTCCGCGTGGCGGCCGACCTGCGAGCCAGGCTGACGGCCGCGACCGGCGGGTTGACCGCATCGGTGGGCCTCGGTAGTTCCAAGTTCATAGCCAAGGTGGCCAGCGAGCTCGCCAAGCCCGACGGCATTCGGCTGGTCGCGGTGGGCACCGAGGTCGAGACGATCGCCCCGCTCCCGGCCCGGGCCATTCCGGGCGTCGGCCCTGCCACCATGGATCGACTCGCCAGGTTGGGGGTGAGGACCATCGCCGATCTGCAGGCGTTGTCCGCGGCGGAACTCGTCCGTGAGTTGGGCCGCTCCTCCGGCGAGCACTTCCACGCGTTGGCTCACGCTCGAGACGACCGGCGAGTAGAACCGGAGCGGGAGACGAAGTCCATCTCCGTAGAGGACACCTTCGAACACGACATCGGCGAGAGGGACGTGTTGACGGGGGTGGCCGACCGCCATTCCGCCCTCGTTGTGCAGCGGCTCGCCAAGGCGGGGCTCTTCGCCCGAACGGTCACGGTCAAGGTGCGCTGGCCCGACTTCTCGACCGTGAGCCGTTCGCACACTCTCAACGGAGCGACCGATCGCGTCGAAGTGGTGTCGCAGGTCGCGCGGAACCTCCTCGACGGACTGGACACCCGAGGTGGCGTTCGACTACTGGGCGTGGGGGTCTCGGGCCTGGTGGAGGTGGCGCAGGAGCCCTTGTTCGATCTCGCGGACGGGAGTCAGGCTCGGGTGGTGGTGGAGTCCGAGGCCCCGCTGACTCGGCGTCCGGCCGGGTGGCTCCCCGGTGTTGACGTGGTGCACGCCGAGTTCGGTCGTGGTTGGGTGTGGGGCTCGGGCCTCGGCCGGGTCACCGTCCGTTTCGAGACCGCCGAAACCGGTCCCGGCCCGGTGCGGACTTTCGCCCTCGACGATCCGGCACTGGCACCGCTGACCGGGCCGATCGAGTCTTCATCACCCGCCGACCGCCCGTTGCCGGGGGTCACGAACTGATCCTGGCTAGAGTCACCCCGTGAACCGGACGATGACGCCTCGACCCTTGCTCGAAGCGACCTCGTGACCGGCTACGGCACCACGCGCCGGGTCTGCCACGCAGGGTTCGTGGTTCAGGCGATCGTCAACAACGTCGCGCCCCTGCTGTTCATCGTCTTCCACACCCGTTTCTCGATCCCGGTGGCTCAACTCGGCGGGCTGGCCGCGCTCAACTTCGGGGTGCAGCTGCTCACCGACCTGGCAGCCATGCAGTTCGTCGATCGGGTCGGCTATCGACGCCCCCTGGTGTGGGCCCACGTCCTGAGCGTGACCGGACTCGTCCTGCTGGCCGTCCTGCCCAATGTGATGCCATCGGCGTTCCTGGGACTGGCTGTGGCCGTCGTGATCTACGCGGTGGGTGGCGGTCTCCTCGAGGTTCTGCTCAGCCCCGTGGTGGAGCACCTCCCCACTCCCGAGGAGGAGAAAGCGTCCGGCATGGCGCTTCTCCATTCGTTCTACTGCTGGGGCCAGGTCGCCGTGGTGATCGGGACGACGGCGCTGCTCGTCATCCTCGGACAAGAGCTGTGGCCGGTCCTGCCCCTGCTGTGGGCCCTGGTACCGCTGGGAAACCTGGTCGTGCTGATCCGGGTGCCGCTGCCCGACACGGTGGCGGACGAACACCGCACCTCGATTCGCGATCTTGTGGGGGCCCCGCTTTTCCTGCTGGCGCTGGTCCTGATGATGACCGGCGGAGCAGCCGAACTGACCATGTCGCAGTGGTCGTCGTTCTTCGCCGAGCAGGGGATCGGTGTCAGTAAGACCGTGGGCGACCTGCTGGGGCCCGGGTTGTTCGCGCTGCTGATGGGCGCGGGACGCTTCGCCTACGGCATGTGGGGGCAGCGGTTGGCGCTGGAAGCGCTGCTGATCGGTTCGAGCGCGGGAGCCGCGGTCTGCTACGTGGTGGCTGCGTCCGTCGCGACGCCGGCGGTGAGCCTGCTGGCGTGCGCCTTGTGCGGCCTCTTCGTGAGCCTGTTGTGGCCGGGGACCTTCTCATTGACCTCGGCGCGGTTCCCGCTGGGCGGTGCAGGCATGTTCGCTCTGCTGGCCCTCGCCGGGGATGCGGGTGGGGCCTTCGGGCCGTGGCTGGCCGGCATCCTCGCCGGACTCACGAGCGGTCCGCTGGCACCGCTGGCGGCGGTACTGCCCCCGGACGCGGGCAGCGGCCTGCGAGCGGCGCTGCTGCTCTGTGCGGTGATTCCGATCACCTTCTGCGCGACGGTGCGAAGGCTCCGAGCAACCGGCATCAGGGAGGGCTCCCGGCCGGCCGTTTAGGAGATCGCGCCCGGAGGTGAGTCAATGGAGTATGGATGCTCTCTATACCCGTAGCGGCCGACTGTTGCAGCGATGGGGAAACCACCTTCACTCACGGTCGGGCCGGTACCTGGGACAGGTCGACAACGGGAAGGTGTTCGGTCCGGATGGCCGCTACTGCGGCACCATCGTGGGCGACCGGGTGGTGTACCGAACGATCGACAGCGCGGCCACTCGCGCAGCGTCCGCAGTCGAGACCTGCCCGGCGAGCCCCCATGCCAACCGCATGGGGTCGGCCATCTGGGGTATCGAGCCTCCGTTCGCCGATTGAGCGACGCGAGCTGGGTTCAGCGCCACGAATCGCTGAACGCGGGCGCACGCTCAGACAACCTACGCCCGGCGCCTGCGGGGCCACGTCGCCCAGTTCACGTCCGTCGCGGCGGACGCGACCTGGACCAGTGATGAACGTCGAGTCCACGGGGAGTGTGCGGCGCTACCTGATTGAGGTGGGCAGGATGGCCGTGGAGCAATGATCAGAACCTGTGGATGGTCCTCGGCGGGGTGACGTGAGGGAACGTACCTTCCCGGGGATGATCTGAAGTCCAGGTAGCTCTGATCGGGACCGGCGTTGGCGCGCTGGTTTAGGAAGGTACGTCCATGCTCAAAGTAGTCCATGATGTCGAGGCGGCCAACGAGCCGGCCGGTGGGTCGTTGCTCGATGAGATCGTCCGGGATGGTGCCCGAGCGATGCTCGCGGTGGCGCCCAGCGTCGGAAGCCGCCTTGGTGACCCACTGAGCTCAGCCCGAGCCCTGCGCAACACCAACGCGAGAAGCCCACGCCGGCGCTGTCCAGCGCGCGCACCGCGTCGACGCTCTGTCTTCAACCCGAAAGATGGATCTGCCCTGCCGGCGGTGGGCCGCTGCCAGCGCACCGCTTGGCCGTGGGCTCTGACCAACGGGTGAGTCATTGGCGCTATTGTCACGCCTAGTGGTGTGGCGCACAAATGGATATCTACTTGGGTCGTAGAATGAGGTATGCCGTCTCCTGCTGCTGCACCGTTGTGGGTTTCGCCGACCCAACGTGAGGTCCTGGAAAGGGTGGCCCGTTCGTCGTCGGCGGCTCATCGTGAGGTGGTTCGGGCCCGGGTACTGCTGGATGCGGCTGACGGGATCGCGAACCTGACCATCGCCCAGCGGCACCAGGTGACCGCGGTGACGGTGCGGTCCTGGCGTGTTGCGTTCGAGACCGACGGGCTGAACAGGTGGGGCAAGGTCGCCAAAGGGCGTGGCCGGAAGGCGAGCGTGAGCGATGAAAAGGTCGCCGAGATCGTGGAACTCACCACCAAGACCAAGCCTGCCGGTGAGACCCACTGGTCGACGCGGACGATGGCTGAGCGTGCCGGGGTCAGCAAGGACACGGTGCGGCGGATCTGGAACGAGTTGGGCATCCAGCCTCACCGGGTCGACACGTTCAAGCTCAGCAACGATCCGGCTTTCACCGAGAAGCTGATCGATGTCGTCGGGCTGTATCTGAACCCGCCGGAGCGGGCGATGGTGTTGTGCATGGACGAGAAGTCCCAGATCCAGGCGCTGGACCGCACCCAGGCGTCCCTGCCGATGGTGCCGGGCCGGGCCGGCACGATGACCCATGACTACAAGCGCAACGGCACCACCACGCTGTTCGCCGCGCTCGACGTGCTGACCGGCAAGGTCATCGGCCAGTGCCTGCCCCGACACCGGCACGAGGAGTTCTTGGCCTTCCTCAAGACCATCGATGCCGAGGTCCCCCGCGGCCTGCAGGTCCACCTGATCCTGGACAACTACGCCACCCACAAACACACCGACGTCGAGAACTGGCTGAAGCGACACAAACGGTTCCACCTGCACTTCACCCCGACCAGCTCGTCGTGGCTCAACCAGGTCGAGCGCTGGTTCCGCGACCTGACAGAGAAGAACCTGCGCCGCGGCGTCTTCGCCTCCGTACCCGACCTGATCGACAGCATCCAGGACTATCTCGACGCCAACAACGACAACCCCAAGCCCTACACATGGACCGCGACCGCCGAATCCATCCTCGCCAAAGTCGCCCGCGCACGAGCAGCCCTGAACCAAGTAGTCAGCTAATACGGCGACGGACCACTAGTTGCGTTCAGGGGCTGGGGGACTGGTGGCCAAGGTGTTTGCGGGCCGGTATGAAGTGCTGTCGTCGCTGGGCCGGGGCGGGATGGGCGAGGTCTTCCTGGCGAACGATCTGTGGCTGCAGCGCCGAGTGGCGGTGAAACAGATCCTGGGCTCGACCGCCGGTTCGGAGCCTGATCCGGTGGCGGTCGAACGCTTAATGCGTGAGGCCCGGGCCGGGGCAGGGGTGCATCACCCAAACGTGGTCGCCGTGCACGACCTGGTTGCAGACGAGGGCCAGGTGCTGATCGTCATGGAGTACCTGCAGGCACGGTCCTTGGCGGAGATAGTCCGCGCCCGGGGCCGCTTAGACCCGCTGGCGGCGTGCAACATCGGTGTGCAGGTGGCGGCGGGGTTGGAGGCTGCGCACCGGGTGGGTGTGGTTCATCGGGATGTGAAACCAGCCAACGTGCTGGTCGACGATGCGGGATTGGCGAAGCTCGCAGATTTCGGGGTGGCCCGGGCACCTGGGGATTCCCAGCTGACCGGGACGGGGATGATGATCGGTTCGGTGGCATTCATGGCCCCCGAAGTCGCACGCGGGGACCTGGCCGGATCGGAGTCTGACGTTTACTCGCTCGGCGCGACGTTGTTCACCGCGGTGGAGGGCCACCCGCCGTTCGCTGACGACGTGGTGACGCCGGGTTCGTTGCGGATGCTCAGCCGGCTGATCACCCTCCCCGCACCACCCGCAGCACATGGCGGTCCGTTGACCGAAGCGGTCAGCCGGATGATGGCCGGTGACCCGACGCAGCGCCCCACGGCTGGGGAAGTCCAGCGTGCCCTGGCCACGCTGATCGCGGACCAGACCCTGCCTACCCACCTGCCTGGCTTGCCAGTACGCGTCGGCCCGCCAGCGCAACCGAAGGACCAGCGCGACCTGACAGATCCGGTCCAGACCGCTGCCGGGTTGACCGACGATGAGACGGTGGATCGCGTCACGCTAGGCTTCGCCCGCCCGACGCCGCGGGGTTCCGGTTCAATTCAGCCGGGTGACCCGGACGAATCCCCGTCCGGTCGAGCGCGGGCCGCGGCAGTTTCGGAGCGTTCCGCCAATGACGCAGAGACCCGCCACCGGTCGTCGGTGGCCACGGGAGCGACCGTGCTGTGGGCCACACCCACCGGTAACCCGACGCCCAGCACAGCCATAGCGGCCATGGACGGGGCGCGGCCGGCCGAGTCGACGGCCCGCCGGAAGCTAAAGGCTGGGATTGTGCTCGCGGCCGTCGCCGGCACCGTCCTGGTGGCAGGCTTCGCCGCTGTGGTTGTCTCCAACAGCCTCACCTCGGCCGGATCGTTCTCCAGCATCACGAGTCCGCCGGCCACCGAGACGGCCGGATCACTCCCCAGCAGCACGAGCCCGCAGGCCACGGCCGCGGCAACCGGTCAGGCGAGCACTCCCCACGTCATCGACACCATCAAGGTTGGGAAGTCGCCGGGGAGCGTAGCGGTCGACCCGCAGGAGCATCGCGCTTTTGTCACCAACTCCGACAGCAACAGCGTGTCCGTGATCGACACCACCGGCAACCTGGTCATCGCCTCTGTCGAGGTCGGGACGTTGCTAGCCGATGTCGCGGTGGACCCGCAGACCCATCTCGCCTACGTAACCAATGGCAGCACCTTCATGGGTACCGACTTGGAGTTATTCAACGATTCTGTGATGACGATCGAGTTCGTCGGTGGCACATACGATACCTACGATTTCTGGTCGCTTGGGTGGTCGCCCGAAAGCGTGGCGGTGGACCCGCAGGAGCGGCGTGCTTACGTAACCAACTCCGAACGTAACAAGGTAGGAGTGATCAACACCACTACCGGCACGGTCACCGCCACCATCAAGGTCGGCAACGCACCTACCGACGTGGAGGTGGACTCGCAAGCGCAGCGCGCCTACGTAGCCAACTTCGACGACGACACGGTGTCTGTGATCGACACCACCACCGACAAGGTCAACGCCACCATCAATGTCGGTGGCTCCCCTTCATGCGTGGCTGTGGACCCGCAGACCCACCTCGTCTACGTGACCAACACTGACAGGAACACGGTGTCGGTAATCGACACCACCGCCGGCAAGGTCAACGCCACCATCAAGGTCGGGAAGGGGCCGTCGGGCGTGGCGGTCGACCCGCAAACCCACCGCGTCTACGTCCCCAACATTGACAGCAACACGGTGTCGGTAATCGACACCATCACCAGCAAGGTTAACGCCACCATCAAGGTCGGAAAGCGCCCGTCGGGCGTGGCGGCCGACCCGCAAACCCACCGCGTCTACGTCACCAACGACGACAGCAGCACGGTGTCGGTGATCCAAGGCTGACCCCCCTGGCGGCGCGTCGAAGCGGCGGCCGATGTATTAAGTAGCATAGGGTCTGCGCGCCGGGCCGGTTTCCTCTGACGTCAAGCCGGCGCCATTCTCCGTGCAGATGCACTGCGATCAGGCCGTGAAGCGAGAGTCGGCCCGCGTCCCGCAGGCGCTGGAAACATAGCCCGGTCGGGATCCCCGAGCGACGCAGCATGGCCGCCGCGAGGTGGGACTTCGCGTAGCACAACCCTGTGCCTGCGGAGAGGGCTTCGCTGGCTCGCAGTGTCACTTTGTGATCACCCGCCTCCCAGGAGTGCCGGATCTGGTCCCGGACGAAGTGAAAGATGCGGCGAGCCTCGTCGTCAAGGTCGACCGCCCCTCGCACGATGTCGGCATGGACGATCGGAACCGGCGAGGCGTCGAGGTCGATCACATCGGTTCCCCGCAGGTAGGCATCGAGCCCGTCTTCCTCGGGAATGAGCGCCAACACAGGTTTCACGCTATCGAGACGCTCCAAGGACTGACGAACGTGGTAGCCGTCGAGCCAGGCTGAAACCTGTTCACCCCGAAGAGGGTCCGACGTTGTGCACCTAACACGGTGCACAACGTCGGACAATCCTGAGTGGCCGACTGGACTCCGACCGCTGGCTGACCGTGAGCGGTTCGAAGCGACGCCTACGACGGCCTCACCCGCTGTCAATGGCGGAGGGTCGGCGGACGTGGGGGAAGGTGCGCCGGCTTCCGTCCGGGCGCTATCAGGCTCCTACATCATCGGCAGTGCCCGCGGGGTCGACGCTGGCCGTAGCGGAGTTGGCGGGCGTGACCCGCATGACGGCCACTCGTGCCCTGACTGCGCTCGAGCAGGAGGGCATCGTCACTTGGCGGGGGACGTCCAAGCGCTACCCTCGCACACCACAGGCAGAAGCGGATGTGCGCTGGAAGTCAAGGTTGCGGCCGGGGGCGTCGGTGACTTGTCGGTTAGCCGTCTGTGTTGTGTGGGTGTGTTGCTGCCCAGAACTCGTGGACGCAGCGGCTGAACTCGTCGGGGTTTTCGAGTGGTACCAGGTAGGCGGCGCCGTCTAGCACTCGGGTCGATCCCTGCGGGAGTAGGGCTGCGGCCGTCCGCATCTGCTCGGGCGACCAGTCCGGGTGCGCCGAGCCGGTCATGAACAGGGTAGGAGCCTGAGCGGCGGGTAGGACGGGTTTGAGGTCCTCGCGTTTCAGCGAGATCGAGACGACGGCGTTGGCCAGGCCGGCGCGATCGGCGTTGGTGAAGCAGTCGCGGACCAGGGCCACGGCGGCTGGGTCGGTGGTGCGGGTGTGTTCGGACAGGAGGGCCTCCACCACGGCGTCGGTGAGGTATCCGATGGGTCCCAGCAGCCGGTACGGGACCAGCAGCAGGCCCGTCTGGAGCCGGCTGGCCAGTGGATAGGGATGGACGGGGGTGCCGGCTGCGACCAGGGTGCGGACCCGGTCGGGATGATGGGCAGCCACCAGGATCCCGACGTGTCCTCCCCACGCGTTCCCGACCCAGTCGACCGGGCCTTCGACCATGAGCGCCTGCAGCACCTGGAGGGCCGCGTCGGCGCAGTCCGCCATCGCGAACCGGTGCCCTGGGTCGCTGCTGGCGCCATGGCCAGGCCCGGTCACGAGAATCAGTCTCCTGTCCCGGGCCAGGGCGGGGATCACGCGCTCCCAGCTGCGTTCGTCGACGAAGAGGCTGTGCCACAGCACGGCCGTCGGCCGGATGTCCCCGTCCCCGTCCCCGATGACCGTCACCTTGAGGTTGCCGACCCGTGTCTGGATCAAATGCTCGGACATGACAATTCCTTTCAGCGTGAGTTCTTCGGTTGGGGCTTGTGTCGCAGGGCGGCGATCGCCAGCAGGGTGAGGGGGACCTGCCCGAGCGTGTAGACGACGTGGGCGAGGTAGTGGCTCAGCGACTGTTCCGGTGTGAATGGGAGGATGGCCAGGGGCAGGACCGTGACCACCCCGCCGATCACCAGGCTGAGCAGAGCCCATCCCAGGAGAGCCCACTGCACGGCGCGGGAGCCCCCGCGACGCCAGTAGGCCACCCCGAGGACCAAGGCAATGGCGAGCGGCCCGCTGTTCTCCAGATCGCCGATCGCCAGGGGCAGCTCGTCGAGGTTGTGGGCGAGCATCGTCCCCCAGGACAGGGCCGACGCGAGGCCCACCGCTACCGCCGAGGGTGCCTGCGTGGCGCCCGATCCCAGGCCCACCCTGATCTGTGCCCGCCGATCCGTCGTGCTCATGGACCTGCTCCTGCCTTGACTCGCTGCACCCAACGACAATACGCTGAACGAGATATTCACTCAATAGCGTGTTCGACCAATCCCGGGCGGGTTGGTCAAATGTAAGAGGAGGGGTCGACGACCATGGCGTCCCGGAAGTATTCGATGGAACACCGGACTGCGATGGCCGCCCGCACCCGGGAACGGATCCTGGACGCCGCCCTGGTGTGCTACCGCGAACGTGGCATCGGCGCCACCAGCCTCCAAGCGGTCGCCCGCCAGGCCGAGGTGTCCGCGGCGACCATCCTGAACCACTTCGGCGCCGCCGACGAACTCGCCCGCGTCGTGGTCGGGCAACTCGCACAGACCCTCCAGGTGCCCGACGACAGCGACTGGGCCGAACCGGGGCGCACCCCACGGGTCCGGCGACTCGTCCAGGAGATGTTCGCCTTCTACGACCGCAGCACGCCGTGGTTCGAGATCTTCCGCGCCGAGTTGGGCGTCGACCCCGTCCTGCGTGAGGGTGAGGCCGCGTTCTGGCAGGCCATCCAGGACCTGTACCGGCGGGTCTTCGGCGACGCCCTCTACGACCCGCACGTCCGCGGCGCCGTGTTCGGCCTCACCCACCCCGCCACGGTGGCCGCCCTCTGGGCATCGGGTCTGACCTCCGAAGGCGGGGCCGAACTCATCGCGGACACCCTGATCCGCACCCTCGACCAGTGGGAAGGACAACAGAGGTGAAGCTCTTCTACAACCTGTGGTACCGACACGGCACCCCGCCCTGGGTCAGCGGACCCCGACCAGAACTCGTCGACCTCGTCACCAATGGCGTCCTGCCACCAGGCCGCGCCATCGACCTCGGCTGCGGGGTCGGCGACAACGCGATCTTCCTGGCCCAACACGGCTTCACCGTCACCGGCATCGACTACGCCCCCGCCGCCATCGACCGCGCACGAACCAAGGCCCGGGACGCCGGAGTCGACATCACGCTCGCCGTCGACGACCTCACCAGCCTCCGTCAGGTGCACGGCCCCTTCGACCTGCTCGTCGACTACGGCACCTTCGACGACCTCAATTCCCGCGACCGGGATGCCTACGTGCGCGAAGTCACCGCACTCGCCGCGCCCGGCGCCCGCTTCCTGCTGTGGTGCTTCGAGTGGCAACTCCTGCGGTGGGAACGGGTCATCACCGCGATCCTGCCGTTCGGCGGACTCGCGCTCATCCCCGGCGAGGTCGCCCAACGCTTCGGCCGCTTCTTCGACATCGAGCCCATCGCCGGCCAGCAAGACCTCGCCCGATGGCCCCGTGGCTGGGCCGCCTACCTCATGACCCGCCTCGGCACATAGTCAGCGGGCCTGCGCACCACGACGGTTGATCACTCTCAACGTGCGGCGACCGCCCGGCAGGCAGCGACAATCCCCACAACGGCCGAACAGGATCTCTGCCAGGACACCCTCAACAACCCCGTCTCCAGCGACGTCCCGGATCACCCTCCGGCGCTTCATCGGTTCAACGTCTGGGTCGCCCTGCACCTACTCCCAAGCTCTCTTCCTCGACCACGGTGCCCAGCGAACACGCGCCGGTTGGAAGACCTCGCCGAAGCTGCCGGGGTTCGACTGCCACGGATGCATCCCCACGGGGCGACTTGTCGGGTCGTCAATCGAGCAGCGGGATGTCGAGGTCGTAGGCCAAGATGACCGCCCGGGCGAACGCGGTCTCCTGGGTGTGGGTCAGGAACCCGACGGTGCGACCAAGCAGCCTGGTCGGAACGGTAACGACGTTGTCGAGGGAGATCACGCCGTCGTGGTCGAGGCCGTTGGCGGGCCCGACAGGAACCTCGCTGGACAGGCCTTTGATGGTGGAGGTGATCGGTGCGATCGTCACTTTCGTCATGGCCGCCCGCGCGGCATCGCGAGTCAGAACGACTGCTGGGCGTGTCTTGTCCAAGCGCACCAGGCAGATCTCGCGCACGGGTCAGTCCTCAACGGCCGCGTGTGCGACGGACCAGTCGACCAGTTCGTCGAGATCGTCGGTCGTGCCGCGCTCGCGGAGGATGGCGGCGTCCTGCTCAGCAACCTGACGACGCATCTCGCGCTCGACGGCACGGGCCACCAGCGCTGCGCGGCTGGGAGCGTTGCCGGCGGCCACGGACTTGTCAAGGAAGGCCACCATGTCGTCGGGAAGCCGGATCGCGATCTGCACAGTCATGACTCTCATCATACCAAAATGGGTCCCGCATTGGGATGCTCGCTCATGGCGTCAAGGCAGGCCATGGCTTGAGGCCTCTTGACGCTCGTCGCAAACCGCCAGCGTCCTGCGTGCTCCTCACCGGGTTCTGGTTGGATCCGGCCGCCATGGTGCAGCGTCACCGGGAGCCCGCGTCCGAGCCCGAGGCAGGCCCGCCTGTCAATGGCCATTTGCCACGCTGGCCGGTGATAGTCAGCGGCTCGGACTCCTCGTTGACCTGGTCGATCAACCGGTACAGGTTCGCGCGGGCAGACGTTGCGCTCACAGCAGTCACGGAAGCCACCTCCGCTAAGGAGCGTGCGTTATAACGTACGCTCCTTGGCGCCTGGAAGACCCGAGGTCTCGCTGCACTGGCACCGATGCGATTTCGCCGGGCACCTTGCCAGACCGGACCTAAACGTCACAGTACGGGGCCGTGGGAGCTCGATAAGTCGGCGCAGAAGGGACCCGCCGACCGAATCTTTGTTGCACGTATGTTGCACCTAATCGGGGATCCATCGCCGCGAGCTTGCATATTACGTAGTGAAAAGCATCTTCGAGCGTGCCGGAGAAGGGACTTGAACCCCACGAGGCCGATTCGAGTCGGCCGTAGCCAGAAGTTTCTTTCAGCGTGCTGACAAGGTATTATGGTCTCAGGCTCCGAACAAGTGCATACTCGTTCTTAGGCATGTTCACAGCGCAAGGGCCCGATAAGGGCCCGGGCCTTTGCGCTGTGCGTGGTGGTCGGCGCAGTGAACGTGATGCTCGGAGTCACGCCCGGAATCCCACCGTGCCGGTAGCTTGCCTGGTAGTTCCCGGATGACTTCAGGCGCACGCTTCCCCAACTGGACCAGCTGAACGTCACCAATGCCGATCCGGGTGCGGTACCGGCGTGTACTTGCGCTGACGAGCGGTTCGGCGAGGATGTAGTAGCGCAAGCTGCTCTCATACCGCGTCCGAGTCGAGGGCCTCAGTTCGGTGTTGTTCTCGAGCCACTGCCGGGCGTAGCTCTCGACGGTCGTCTTTGGCAGATGGCTCGAACCCGAAGGCACCCTCGAACCTGGTTCGCGAGGGTGTGCTCCGCCTCTCGCCGGGCGGCTTCGCGTTCGGCCGGCGGCGTCCACTGGCCGGTCTCGATCAGTCGGCGTTCCAGTTCCAGCCATACCCTCGCATCGCCTTCGGTCTGGAAGGCCAGATCGCAACTGCGCCGATGTGTCTCACGGGGGAGAGCCTGCCACCAGGCGTTCACCGTCGCTCGCGTGAGGTCGTCCAGATCTATCCCACCCCCGGCTGGAACCAGCCCCCTACCGGAGTGGTTGTCACTGCAGCAGGCCGCAGCCCTCTACGGAGTCAGCGTAGACACCCTCCGCCGGAAGATCCGGCACGGCCAGCTCCCCGCCTCGCGATTCGGCCAACGCCTCATCCGCGTCCGCGCCCGAGACCTCGATCGCCTCTTCCGGGCCATCCCCACCGTCCGACCGATCGGACGCATCTGGGGTTGACGGATGCGCACGTGAGGACGACGGCGCGTCTGGTCTAGTTCGTGGTGTCCAGGTAGAGCTGGACTCGGTCGGTGGTCCAGGTCGGCACACCCGTGCCGAAGAAGTCCTGGTCCTCGGTCCAGATGGGGCAGCCGAGGACCAGGGCGGTCGCGACCACCGGCCAATCGGCCGGGTCTCGCCTCTCGATCCGTGCGAGAGCCGCCCGCCGAGCGCGCCGATAGACCTCGGCCTCCACGGAATGCACGATCGCCTCGAACCCATCGAGCACGGACATGGCCGCGCCCGGGTCGACTCCACGCCGAACGAGGATGCCGGGCAAGTAGGTGCGAGCGTCGGCGTAGGCGACGTCGGGAGTGAAGAACGCCACCCGATCGGCATGATCAAGGACGAGTTGGCGGACGCGTTTGCCGAGTACGAGCCGGATCAGGATGTTGGCGTCCAGCACGATCGCTCGTCGATGACCGCTCATGGGCGACCTACTTGTCTCCTGCGCGCCGGGTCTCCGCGTACTCGGCGACGACCTGGTCAGGATCGACGCCGCTGCTAGCCAGCAGCTCGTCGAGAGTTGTCGCTGCGGCGCGCAGCGACGCAATCTCGGCCGCGCGGTCAGATCGCGTCGGGATGAAGTAGCCGACGGTCCGACCATGCCTGGTGATCGCGACCGGCTCGTCGGAATCGAGATACTCGGCCAAGCCGGCGCGGAACTGCCGGATGCCCACAGTCGTTGCCATCCCTCACCTCCGGGGTCAATGTGTATCTCAGTGTACACATTTGCGCCACCCGTGCTCCCCACCACCCCCCCAGAGCGTCGCCGAGCGGCCGATAAGGGCCCGATAAGGGCCCGGAATGAGGTGACGGCGACGTCGAGGTGACATATGGCGTAGTCAACGCGTGAATCAGCGGGTGCCGGAGAAGGGACTTGAACCCTCACGCCCGAAGGCACAGGAACCTAAATCCTGCGTGTCTGCCAATTCCACCACTCCGGCCCGACGTCCGAGTCTACTGGGATCAGGCGTGCGGCCGGAGTGGAGTGGCAGGACTCAGGCTCGGACGTCGACCACGATTCGTCCGTGCGTCTTGTTGTCCATGAGTTGATGCGCGGCTTCGATGACTCCGTCGAGCGGCACGGTGTGCGTCAGGCTGTCGAGAAGGTCGAGGTCGAGGTCACGGGCCAGTCGTTCCCATGCCGACTGCCGCAAGGCGATCGGGGTCTGGACCGAATCGATTCCCGCCAACGTCACGGCACGCAGGATGAACGGCAGGACCGTGGCGGGGAGCGCTGCGGACCCGGCGAGACCGCAGGCTGTCACGGTGCCGCCGTAGCGCGTCTGCGCCAGCGCGTTCGCCAGCACCTTCCCGCCCACAGCATCGACGACGCCCGCCCACCGCATTGTCTGCAACGGCCGTCCGGTCCCGGTCAGTTCTCCACGTTCGACGATCTCGGTGGCTCCCAGACCGATCAGGTAGTCCCGGTACTCCTCCGCCCGGCCGGTGAGCGCAGCCACAGAATGACCGCCCCCTGCGAGCAGCGCGATGGCGATCGAGCCCACGCCGCCGGTCGCGCCGGTGACGAGCACCGGATTCTCCGCCCCGGGCACGAGGCCCTCCCGTTCGAGGCGCTGCACACACAGCGCGGCCGTGTGGCCCGCGGTGCCGATCGCCGCAGCGCGGGACGGGCTCAGCCCATCGGGCAGCCGCACCAGGTGTTCAGCGGGTACCCGGGCCAGTTCGGAGAAGCCGCCGTGGTGCGTCTCGGACAGCCCAAAGCCGTTGAGGATCACCGGATCGCCCGGCGCCCACTGATCACTGGCCGATTCCACGACTGTGCCCACCAGGTCCGCCCCGCCGATGAGCGGAGTTGTGCGCACGATCCCCGGACGTCCGGTGAGCGCCATCCCGTCCTTGTAGTTGATCCCGGAATGGCTCACTTCCACCAGAACCGGGTCATCGCCCAAATCGGTGAGAGCCACCTCTTCGAGCGCGGCCACGTTCACCGGCCCGGCCTCGGACGGATTCGGGTGTTCACGGATGACGATCGCGCGGGGCATAGAAACCTCTCCAACGGTGATGGTCCCCCGATGTTATATGCGGCGCCCCCCGGTCGTCGTTCAGCAGGGATGCTGAGACTCGGGCGGGCAGTGGGCTCACTCGCCTGCGCGGGGCGGTTGTGCAGAGTGTCCGGATTCTTCAGCGGGCCGCCCTGCGACTCGCTCCGGGTCTCATCAGCGTCAGACGCCGAGCTCCCGCCGCAGCCTGGCGACGTGTCCCGAAGCCCGGACGTTGTATTGCGCGACGGCGATGCGGCCAGTGCCGTCGGCGTCAACATCGATGATGAAAGTCGAGCGGATCACACCCTGCAGGGATTTGCCATAGAGCATCTTGGCGCCGAACGCCGAGTAGGCCTTGAGTACTTCCAGGTCGGGATCGGCCAACAGGGGAAAGCCGAGCTGCTCTGCGTCGCGGAAGCGGGCCAGTTTCTCCGGGCGGTCCGGCGAGATCCCCACCACTGTGTAACCGGCGTCCGCCAACGCACTGAGAGCGGAGTCGAAGTCGACCGCCTGCACCGTGCATCCGGGCGTCATCGCCGCAGGGAAGAAGTAGACGATGACCCTGCGGCCGGCGAAGTCAGCAAGGGACACCGCTCGCTGATCGGCGTCCAGGAGGGTGAATGCTGGGGCGAGGTCGCCTGGCTGTAGTTGACCCATGCCGCCACCCTAACGGCATCTGGAGAACCCGGGCACTCATCGCCACCCGCCGTTCCGGCCACGGGCATAGGCTGACTCCACAAGCCGGTGAGCTGGAGGAAAAGATGGCAGACGCAGGTGTTCGCACTCGTGGGGAGATCGAGGCAGAGATGGCCGCGGCCCGCCAGCGACTGGCCGGGAACATCGCCGGCCTGATCAACGAAGTCCATCCGAAAGCCATCGTCGCCCATACCGTGGCGGACGCGCGCGAGTTCGCCACCCAGAGCTACGAACAGGCCAAGGCGCAGGTCGTTGACGCGCGTGGCAACGTGCGCACCGAACGGGTCGGCCTCGTGGCCGCCGCAGCCGGCGGAGCGGTGACTTTCCTGCTCATCGTTCGCTCGATTATCAAGGGACGTTGAGGCGGGCGCGCGCTGGTCCGGTTTTAACACGACCGGCGCGCCTCGACATCGACCCGACCGGGCCCACATCGATCGGCGTGACACACCAGCTGTAGCGATGTAGCAGGGTGCCCGGGCGTCCGCTGTAGCGTTTTAGCAGACAACGACGAGAGTTGAATCGTTTGAAAACAACCTGAATCGGTTCATTTCCCACATTTTCTCACGACTCATCCAGAAGGTTCATAACAATCCGGCCAAGGTCTCCCATTTCAACGATGCCTCTGCTTAGAGTGCTGTTGGGTCCCCAAGGCGGGGGACACGAAATCAGAAGCGAGGACTCAATGTCTCATGCACGCACAACGCGGCGCGTGCTCGCAGCGGTTGCCACTCTCGGCGCCCTGCTGGTTACCGCAGCGTGTAGCTCCAGCACCACCCCGGCCGGCACCACAGCCGCGGGCGCAGTGAATTGGGAGGAGCGAGGCCCGATCACCTACGCCCAGGGCAAGGACACTGCCGGGGTGTGGAAGGGCGTACTCGACGAGTGGAACAAGGCGCATCCGAACGAGCAGGTCACCTTCGTCGAGCTTTCTCCCGAGGCCGATCAGCAGCGCGCTGACATGATCAAGCGCGGCCAGGCCAAGAGCGGCGAGTTCAGCGTGATGTCGGTGGACCTGGTCTGGACCAGTGAGTTCGCGGCCAACGGTTGGTTGCAGGAACTCCCGGCCGACAAGTTCCCCACCACCGGCATGCTGGCCAGCGCGGTCGACTCCGTCGACCTACTTCAACAAGCTCTACGCCTACCCGCAGGCTTCGGACGGCGCCCTGCTCTACTACCGCAAGGACCTCCTCGACAAGGCGGGCCTGGAACCGCCGAAGACGTGGGACGAGATGCAGGCGGCCTGCGACAAGATCCTGCCTGATCAGAAGGGCATGTACTGCTACGCCGGCCAGCACCAGAAGTACGAAGGTCTGACCTGCAACATCGCCGAAGCAGTCAACTCCGCAGGCGGCGAGTTCATCACCGCAGACGGCAAGCCCGCGGTCAACACCCCGGAGGCCATCGCCGGCCTGCAGTGGATGGTCGACGGCTTCAAGACCGGCATGATCCCGGCGGACGCGATCACCTGGAAGGAAGAAGAAGGCCGGCAGGCGTTCCAGGACGGCAAGCTGCTGTTCCACCGCAACTGGCCCTACATCTGGAACCTCGCCAACAAGGACGACGACTCGTCCAAGATCGCCGGCAAGTTCGCCGTCACCCCGCTGCCCGGCAAGACCGGTCCCGGCGTCTCCACCCTCGGTGGGCACAACATCGGCATCTCGACGTTCACCAAGAACAAGGGCACCGCTGCCGACTTCCTGAAGTTCATCGCCTCCGAGCCGGTCCAGCGCACGTTCCTGGTGAAGGGCTCCCTGGCTCCGATCCTGGAGAGCCTGTACGCCGACGCCGACCTGAACAAGCAGTTCCCGTACCTGTCGACGCTGGGTGAATCCATCAAGACGGCCAAGCCCCGTCCGAAGGCCGTCCGGTACGGCGACGTGACCCTGGCCATCCAGGACTCCACCTACGCCGCCCTGCAGGGGCAGAAGACGGCTGAGGCCGCCTTCACCGAGCTGCAGACGAAGCTCGAGGCGCTGCTCAAGTAACAACAACCCCCGTCGACACCTCTCGGGGTCGCGGATTTGATCCGCGACCCCGAGAGGTTGTCGCAAACTCAAGCAGAAGGAGGTGGGGAAGCAATGAGCCAAGGCGCCGCAACGACGCTCGCCGGAAATACGCCTCCCTTGACCGAAAAACGCAAGAAGAACCTATTGAGCGACGGGCAGGGCACCCTGGCCGCCATCCTGATTTCCCCGACCATGCTGGTGATCCTTTTCGTGGTCGGGATCCCGATCCTGCTCTCACTGCGGGAGTCGGTGTTCCGCAAGGCCACCGACGTCGATCCGATCACCGGCCTGATCGCAGAGGGCGAGTCCTTCGTCGGGCTGGCCAACTTCACCGACATCTTCACCAACCCACAACTCGTCACCGGTGTCTGGGGCAGCATGGACCGGTTGGTCAACTCCTTCTTCAACGTCACCTTCTTCACCGTGGTCTGTGTCGTGATCGAGACCGTCCTCGGCGTCGCGATGGCGCTGATCATGGCCCGTGCGTTCCGCGGCAAGGGCTTCGTCCGCGCGGCCATCCTGATCCCGTGGGCGATCCCGACGATCGTGTCGGCCCGGATGTGGGGGCTGATCTTCGACTCCAACGGCGTCATGAACGTGATCCTCGACACCAAGATCCTGTGGCTGGCCGACAACGCCTACTCGCAGTGGGCCGTCATCATCGCCGACGTCTGGAAGACCGCGCCGTTCATCGGACTGCTGACCCTCGCCGGGCTGCAGACGATTCCCGGCGGACGTCTACGAGGCGGCTCGGGTGGACGGTGCCAACGCGTGGCAGCAGTTCACCCGGATCACCCTGCCCGATGGTCAAGCCGGCCCTGGTGGTCGCGGTGCTGTTCCGCACCCTCGACACCATGCGCATGTTCGACCTGCCCTGGGGCATGATCGGCGCCGGCAAGTACTCGGTCGAGACCATGTCGATGTTCGCCTACGTGGAGAACAACCAGTTGCGGTACGGCTCGGCGGCGGCGTACTCGATGCTGCTCTTCCTCTACATCGTGGTGGTGGCGTTCCTGTTCGTGAAGCTGCTCGGCGCCGATGTGATCGGTGACGAGGAGACCCGGGCGCTCACCGCGCAGCGCAAGCGGCAGAAGGAACTCGGCGAAGGCGGCCGGCCAGAAGCCCAAGCATCTGGCCAAGAGCAGTCGATCACCAGCGGGGAGTTCCAGTCATGACCACCGCAACAGCAGGCCCACGTCACCGCGGAGGAACTGGCGGAGCTGAACAAGCCTCGTCGGGACTGGAAGTTCTGGCTCGGCAAGATCGGCATCTTCGTCGGGATGGCGTTCATCATCGTCTACTGCATCGCGCCGTTCTACTGGATGGTCGTGTCCTCGCTCCGGCTGCCGACCATGGGTCGCGACACCGTCGTTCTGGCCGAACCCGGTGTCGTTCCTGAACTACCCGGCGGTGTTCGATCCGGTCAACGGCTTCGGACAGGCGCTGCTCAACTCGGTGATCGTGTCGCTGACGACCACCGTGCTGACCCTGGTGCTGGGCATCCTGGGCGCGTACGCGCTCGCCCGGCTGCGGTTCCGGATGAAGGGCCTGGTGCTCTCGATCATCATCGCGTGCTCGATGTTCCCCGGCATCACCCTGCTGATCCCGTTGTTCAAGATGTTCACCGGGGCCTACCCGTGGATGCCGATCAACTGGATGAACACCTACCAGGCGCTGATCATCCCGTCGCTGTCCTTCGGCCTGCCGCTGGCCGTGTGGAACCTGACCGCGTTCTTCCGGCAGTTGCCGGTGGAACTCGAGCAGGCGGCGATGGTGGACGGCTGCACCCCGGGCCAGGCCTTCCGCAAGGTCATCCTGCCGCTGGCCGCACCGGGTGTGTTCACGACGGCGATCATCACCTTCATCGCGGTCTGGAACGAGTTCATGATCGCGCTGACCTTCGGCACACAGCAGAGCATGTACACCGCTGTGGTGTCGATCTCGAAGTTCACCGGCGCCTACGGCTATGACACCCCCTGGGGAACGATCATGGCCGCAGGCGTGCTGATCACCATCCCGCTGATCATCGGCGTGCTGATCTTCCAGCGCCGGATCGTCGCCGGATTGACCGCCGGTGGCGTCAAGTAGGTTTCGTGTTGTCACAGAAGGCCCCGCGGGAGACCGCGGGGCCTTCTGCTGCACGACGGCTGAACGGTGATGTTGGGACCGGGAATTGCCGCTGGTCGGGCCGGGGAGCTGGCGCTGGTCGAGCCGGGTGATTCGGCGGGAGAAGCGAATGGCCCGGCGGTGGAAGCGCCGGGCCATTCACAGTGCGCCGCCAGGGACTCGAACCCCGAACCCGCTAGTTAAGAGCCAGCTGCTCTGCCAGTTGAGCTAGCGGCGCGCGAGTAGAGACTCTAGCGCACCCAGGCGGGAGGGCGAAATCGCCGCGTGGGTCGCCGACGATGATCGCGGACGGATCGGTTCCGGGCGCCTCCGATGCGCTCGCTGGGCGGCGGCGGCCTGCTCCCGACGGATAGGACCTCCGTGGCATAGTGGCCGTCTTCACACGGGGAGGCGGGCGTGGATCACACCAAGAGCTTCTACGGGGTATTGGTGAACACCCTGATTGCGAATGTCACCACCAGCTTCCTGTGGTTCGCGCTCACCTTCTGGATGTACCTGGAGACCCGTTCCGTGCTGGCGACGGCGCTGCTGGGCGGCTCCTACATGCTGATGGTGGCGGTGGTGGGCGTTCCGTTCGGCACCTGGGTCGATCGGTGGCGTAAGAAGGCCGTGATGGTCGTGGTGACCGTCGTGACGGCGGTGGCCTACATGGCAGCTCTGGCCTACTTCCTGCTCGTCCCCACGGTGTCGATCCTCGAAGTCGGCAGCCTGGCTTTCTGGGTGTTCGTACTGCTCATCCTGTTCGGTGCGGTCGTCGAGAGCGCGCGGGGGATCGCGTTGTCCACCTGCGTCACCCTGCTGGTGCCCGAGCCGAGACGGGCGAACGTGAACGGGCTGGTCGGCATGGTCAGCGGGCTCGGCTTCGCGATCACGTCCGTCTTCTCCGGGCTGGCGGTCGGCCAGCTGGGCATGATGTGGACGATGGTGATCGCGGCCACCCTGACCGTCGTGTCGCTCGTGCACCTGATCACGGTCTCTATCCCGGAGCCGAAGGTCCTGCACAGCGACGACGTGCCGAAAGCGGTCGACTTCGTCGGCGCCTACCGCGCGGTCGTGGCCGTTCCCGGGCTGGTCGGGCTGATCCTGTTCAGCACGATCAACAACCTCGTCGGCGGTGTGTTCATGGCCCTTCTCGACCCCTATGGACTGAACCTGGTCTCCGTCGAGGTGTGGGGCGTCTTGTGGGGTGTGCTCAGCTTCGGCTTCTTGATCGGCGCCGGCTGGGTGGCCAGGCGGGGCCTCGGTGCGAAGCCTCTGCGGGCGTTGTTGCTCGCCAATCTGGGCATGTGGTCGATCGCCATCGCCTTCACGATCAGGGAGAACATCTGGCTCCTCGCAGTCGGCATCCTCATCTACATGGCGCTGATACCGGTGGCCGAGGCGGCCGAGCAGACCGTGCTCCAGAAGGTGGTGCCCTTCGCCAAGCAGGGACGGGTGTTCGGACTCGCCCAGACCGTGGAGGTGGCCGCCGCTCCGATCAGTGCGTTCCTGATCGGCCCGATCGCGCAGTTCTGGCTCATTCCGTTCATGAACACCGACGCCGGCCGCCAGGGGTTCTCCTGGCTGCTGGGAGACGGACAGGCCAGGGGGATCGCGCTCGTGTTCGTGTTGTCGGGAGTGCTCGGCCTCGCTCTCACCGGACTGGCGTTCGGTTCGCGTTCCTACCGGCTGCTCTCCGAGCGCTACGGGGAGCCGACCGCGGACGCCGAACCCATTGCGGAGTCCGCGTGAGGGCGCAGTCTCACCGGCGCAGTCCAGCCCGCCGGACGGCCGCGATGCGCTGCCGCCGCAACTCGTCCAGCTCGGGCCGGGGCAGCGGCTCGAGGTCGCGATCAAGAGCGACCTCGAGCAGGTGGTCGGCCAGCTCCGGGTTGCGGGCCAGAATCGGGCCGTGGGGGTAGGTGCCGATCACCCGCCCCTGAACGGCGCCTTCGGTGCCGTCGTCGGCGTTGCCGATGCCGATCTCGACCCGGGCCAGCGGGGTGGGCCTCAGGGCCCAGTCGTCGTGAAGCCGCCGTGGTTCTCGAATCCGGTGATCAGGCTCTCCGACGCCGTCCGGCCGCGTCCAGCGCGACAGGATCTCGCCGACGGCGCGCTCCGGTCCGCGACGAGTGGTGACGTCGAGCAGGCCGAGTCCGTCGATCACCTCGTCGTGCTCGCCGACCGTGAACGTGCGGCCCGCGATCTGGTAGCCCGCGCAGACCGCGAACAGCACCGCCCCGTCGTCGACGGCCTCGAACAGGTCGCCGTCGGCCTTCAGTGCGTTCACCGCGGAGATCTGGGCAGCGTCCTCGCCGCCGCCGAGCAGGTAGACCGCACCGGTGGCGGGCACCGGGTCGCCGGGCTCCACCTCGGTCAGGATCGGCATCGATGCCCCGCCAGCGAAGCCGCTGGCGCAGCACCATCGCGTTGCCGCGGTCGCCGTAGATGCCCAGCAGCGACTGGTACACCAGGACGATCTCGACCGGCTTCATCGCAGGCCCGCCATCTTCAGCAGCTTCTGGAACGGGCGTGTAGGTGGCGATCACGTCCACCGGCAGCGGCCCGTTCGCCGAGGGCGGCGCGCAGATCGGGCTCGAATCTCGTGATCCACGCCCGCGTAGCTGAGCCGGACGGCCAGGTCCTGGGCGCGCGGGCCGGTGCAGATCACGCGTGCGGCCGGCCAGCTGCTCGTAGTCGACGTCCCACAGCCAGGAGACGTCCTTGCCGTCGGCGGCGACAGAGTCGATGGCCAGGACCACCGGATCGGACGCAGCCAAGGGCAGCGCCTCCGCCCAGCCGGCGGGGTTCTTGGCCAGCAGGAGTCGGGCCGTGGTGCCTCCGATGGTGGCAGTGGCGAAGCGTCCGGCGGGCGCGGTCACGGTGCGCATGCCGGCGAGCGCGCGGTCCAGCGGGCACGCCGAACTCGAGGGCCGCGGCCAGGGCGCAGGCCGCGTTGGACACGTTGAAGGCGCCCGGCACCTGAAGGTCCGGCTGCACCCTCGCTGCCGTCGGGCAGCACGATCGAAGTCGCCCTCCACCCGGTACGACGCGCGCGGGTTGGGACAGCTCACAACCGGGGCACGTCCAGCGTGTCGCGGCCGTCGGCGGGGACGCGGACCAGGACCGTTCCGCAGGCGGGGCACAGCGCGCCGTCGGCGTGCCAGACGGTGGCGGTCTCCACCCAGATCACGTTCGCTGCCGTTCCCGCCGACCACACCACGAGCGGGTCGCAGGCGTTGGCGACGATCGTCGGACCGGTTTCGCCCGGCAGCCTCCAGCGCCAGCCGCCAGGACCTGCCCAGCGACTTGATCTCGTGATGTCGATCGAGCTGGTCACGGCTGAAGTTGAGCAGCACGAGCAGTTCGGGACGGGCATGGGCGATCATGTCGGAGACGACTCGCTCGTCGGTCTCGAGTACGGCGATGTCGGCCTTCAGACGCTGGCTGAGCGCGGACGCGATGCCGTAGTGCAGGTTGGCGCCGTCGGCGTTGGTCACCAGCCGGTCGGAGTCGGTGCCGAGCCCTTCACGGACCGCCGCGGCGAGCAGGTGGGTGGTGGTGGTCTTGCCGTTGGTGCCTGAGACGGCCAGCACGCGCCGCCCCTGCAGGAGCTGCGCGAAGGCGTCCGGGAACGAGCCGGGTCAGTACCTGACCGCGCATCGAAGCCCCCGAGCCTCTGCCTGCCAACCGGGACGCCAGCGCGACGGCGTTCCCGATCAGGATCGCGGCGCGGAGCCGAAGGCGCCGGCCCGCCAAGGACGCAGGCCGAGCTGCGGGTGCGAAGAGGTCGGACGGCATGGCCCTATTCTGCCGTGCCCGCGCCAGGACGCGAATCCGGGTCGAATCCGCGCCGCGCTGCGGGGCACGCTATCGAGGGGTCCCGATCGCCGGGGACCGCTGAGTCGAAATCCGTGCAGGGCAGCCCGCTGCCGGAAGGCACTCGATCGCCGGAGACTGCTGGGCCGAATCCGTGCCGCGCAAGGGTGCCGCGACCGGAGGCACTCGATCGCCGGGGACCGCTGAGTCGAAGTCCGCGCAAGGGACCCCGCTACCCGAGTCCGTTCTCGGCCGGGGGCGGCGTGACCGGCTTGTCGGTTGGCCGATCCGGGGTCGGTGCTACCACGATGTACCGGGGGTGCTTCCCCGTCCGGCCCACCCCTGAACTGGTGCGGCGCACTCGGCGTCCCAGCCAGGGCACCAGGTGATCGCGACCCCATACGAGGTTCCACTCCAGCCGTTCGCGCCGGCTCATCGGAGGCTGGAACGTGAGGGGTTCGTCCCAGTCCGGCATGGTGGGAGGGAGCCCGAGAGCGACCAGCGCGGCCTGTGCGGCACGCTCGTGTCCCAGGGCGTTCAGGTGGATGCGGTCCTCGTGCCACATGCGCCAATCCCGCAGCGCGCGCATGTTCCACGCGTCGATGATGTGAGCGCCGTGGCGGGCCGCGATTCCCACCAGAAGGATGTTGTAGATCGCGGTGCGGCGACGGGTCAGCGAAACGATCGGTGACTCCTTGGCATCCACGCCGAGCCCGAGCAACACGTCAGCGCCGGCCGTCCGGAACCGGACCACTGCTTCCTCGACGGCTGCCGCCATCGCGTCCGGGTCGGCGTCCGGGCGCAGCATGTCGTTCCCGCCGCCCCAGATTGAGACCAGGTCGGGCGCCAGTGCCAGCGCCGGCTGCACCTGCTCGGCCAGAATGGCCCGCAGCAGACGCCCCCGGATGGCCAGGTTGGCGTAGCGAACCTCAGCGCCGGCGAGATCGGAGAGGTGCTGGGCGAATCGGTCGGCCCACCCCACCGGGTCGCCGGCCGCGTCGAAGTCCTGCAGTCCCTCGGTGAGGGAATCTCCGATGGCCACGTACGAGCGCCAAGGCAGTGCGGGGGTCACGGGGCACCTTTCCATTCGCCGGTGCCAGTCACGCTAGCGCCGCCGGAGCGTTCCTGCCGGAGTCATCCGCGGCTCGACACGAGAGCTGGTTCGGTGCCGGGAAGTCGGGGCGGTGGGGTGAGTAACGGGACTCGAACCAGATACTCTGCGAGATGCCGAGTAGCGGAATGCTTCCCAGCCATCAGCGTAATGACTAGGTAATACGCCTCTACATACGCGCCCCGTTACTCGGTCAGAAGTGGGCAGACGGAGGCTCTCGTGGGCTGTTATATTGCACGTATGTTGCACGAACAGCGGGAGCGAAGGGGCTTCGGACGTCTCCGGAAGCTGCCCTCGAAGCGCTGGCAGGCGGCCTACACCGGTCCGGATCTCGTCCTGCACCGCCCGCCCTCGACGTTCATGACCAAGGACGACGCCGTGGCATGGCTGGCCGCCGAACGGAAGCTGATCGACCTCGACACGTGGACGCCACCGGCCGAGCGCCGAGCCGTCCGCAAGGTCGCAGGGCAGACCGTCGAAGAGTTCGCCAACGAGTGGCTGGCCGGCCGCAAGACCGCCAAGGGCGAGCCCGCTGAAGGCGCGGACGGCCGCCGACTACCGCCGCTACCTCGACCGACACATCCTCCCGGCGCTGGGGAGCCTGCCGCTGCGACAACTCACCCCGGCGCGCGTTCAGGCGTGGTACGACGAACTCGACGCCCAGACGCCCACGCAGCGAGCGCACGTCTACCAGCTGCTGCGGGCGATAGCTACGACGGCCGCCGACAAGAAGCTGATCCCCGCCAACCCGTGCAAGATCCCGGGCGCCGGACGCGCGCAGCGGGCCAAGAAGATTACGCCGGCGACCCCGGCCGAGCTGGCGGCGATCGCCGCGAACATGCCCAAGCGTCTCCAGCTGGCCGTCCTCCTCGGCGGCTGGTGCGCTCTGCGCTACGGCGAGATCGCCGAACTCCGCCGCCGCGACATCGACCTGAAGCGGGGGACCATCACCGTCTCCCGCGGCGTGACCTGGCCGAGCGTCCGCGATCCCGAGACGAGCAAGCTGACCTCCACGGCGGTCGTCGGCACGCCCAAGACCGCGGCCGGCCTCCGCGAGGTCCACATTCCACCGCACATCCTCCCGGCGGTGGAGGCCCACCTCGCCGAGCACACCGACCGCGGCCGGGACGCGATGCTGTTCGCGTCGTCCAGCGGGCACCACATCCATCCGCGCGCGTTCGGCTGGCAGTACCACCAGGCGAGGGTGAAGGCCGGACGGTCCGACCTGCGATTCCACGACTTGCGCCACACGGGCGCCGTCCTGGCTGCCCAGACCGGTGCCACCCTCGCCGAACTCATGGGCAGGCTCGGCCACTCGACACCGGGCGCCGCGATGCGCTACCAGCACGCGGCAGCCGACCGCGACAAGGCGATCGCCGAGGCGCTGTCGAGGTTGGCGGAAGCGTGACGATCGTTATCGTGAGCCGTGGCGATTCCCGAAGGCCACCGCGCGATCGCCCTGCTCCGATGGCGCCGGTTTGTGGCCCGGTGTCGTCAGAGGAACAGGCCGTCCGGAGCTTCTGGGCGTGCGGTGACCCTGCCGATGTGCTGCCGCAGGACCTTCAGGGTCTCCTGCTGGCTCGGGTTGCCGTCCACGACGAGCTCCAAACTCGAGGGTAGGGTCGCTGTCATGGGCGGGGGCGTGGTGGACGGCGACTGGTCGGCGACGGTGCGGGAGCACTGGTTGGTGCTGGCGATGTCGGCACTGTTGAAAGTTGCCGTTTCGGTCCTCTCTGCCCGGTTGTTGTGCGCCTTGATCGAATCGCCGATCGTCGCACCGCAGCGGGAGAGCCCCGGGTTGTACGTGGGTGTGGTGGCGTTGGTGTGGGCAGCCGTGACTGCTGCCGCGTGGGGGCTCAGCGGGATCGGCAGCAGGGCAGCCGGTTTGACTGGCGCGGTTAGGCGGCGCTGGCGCTTGCTCGGGGTGGGACTGGTCGTGGCGACGTGGATCGTCGTCGTCCTGCTCTATGCCACCGATCCCCTTACCGCCCGCCGATGGGCTGTGTACTGGCCCGTCTTCTACGGATAGCGGGTGCCGGACCTGCACTGTTGCGATGGGACGCGGCCACAGACTGGTGACCCCTGAGTGCCGCACCGGCCCGGACTGCCGGCTCGTCCGACCCGCGGCCTGACCGCGCGTCGTCAGCAGCACTCACCGCGGACGCTCGGAACCCGGTTGCTTGTCTTGTTAGGGGTGGAAGTCGTTGGTGCAGTCCTGGCCGGACCTCTGGAGGGTGGTGTAGCTGGTGGGGGTCCACTCGGCGATGACGCAGCGGCTGCTGAAGTAGAGGGTCCAGGTGAAGCGTTCGCGGGCGATCTGGTCGGTGCGGTAGCTCACGGCGGTCAGCGGTCCGTTGCTGGTGGTGAAGTCGAGCAGCTTCTGATCCCAGTCGGTGTCGCGGTGGGCTTGGTAGTCGGCCAGGGTCGTGCCAGCGAACAAGGCATCGAGTCGCGCCGCGGCTAACGCCTGTTTGCTGCCGGCGACCCAGGCGGGGTAGCCGATCAGGACAGCTCCAGCGGCCAGGATCGCGACGACGAGTCTGGTCAGGCGGGCTGGTCCGATCCGGCGGTGGGCGGCCAGGTCGGTGATGACCAGGATGGTCGCGCCGCCGATGGCACCGAGGGCTGCGCCGGTGGTGTTGGCGAGCAGGTCGACCGCGTCGTTGGCGCCGACCCCGAGCAGCGGCTGGATGGTCTCGATGGCCAGCGATCCGGCCGCGGCGGCCAGGGTGGCCCGGACCGGTACCCGCCACATGAGGGTAGCGAGCAGCGCCGGTGGTACGAACAGGGCGATGTTGAGCGCGACGTCGGTGCCGAAGGTGCCGGCGGCGAGCTTGTCGAGGTGCCAGTCGGTTAGGCAGGCCGGGCACGAATCCTGTGGCGTTTCGCGCCACAGGGTGGCCAGGAGGACCACACCCAGGCTGGTGCAGAATGCGAGGAAGCCGAGTCGCCTCCGCCCGGCGTAGCGTTCCCGACGCAACCAGGTCAGCACGGCAGCCGCACCGAGGACGGCCCCGAGCCCGAGGAGGATGCGCGGCGCGAGGAAGACACCCAGGTAGTTGCTCACCGGCTCTGGCCTGCTCTCACGACATCGATCGTGCCAGCCGGCGCCGGTTGGTGGTGGAGGCGTGCCGGGGTCGTGGTCATCGCCGGTACGCTTCCCAATCGGTGCGGCTGCCGGCGTACACATTCAGGTCGATGAACTGTTCCTCGCCGCGGTAGCCGTCCAGGCGGCGCCGGTCGCTGAACTGCCAGAACGTCCACGCCCGCCCATCGGCCAGGGCGGGTTCGCGCCACACGTCGCGGATCCACACCTCGACACCGGGGAAGGCGCCGGCGAGGTAGCGGTTGTACACCTCGCCGGTGGTGTACAGGATCGCCCCGGCCGGATAGTGGGCGTCGAGCCGGCCCAGCAGTACGGCCAGCTCGCGGCGGACGTCGGCGACCGGCGGGGGGCTGGTCCAGAAGTCGCCATAGAACTCGACATCGACCGCGACCGGCAGTTGGCCGGGCTGGGCGGGGACGGTGGCGATCACATTGTCGGCCTGCGTGTCCCCGGGGCTCTCGAAGCTGAAGAAGTGGTAGGCGCCTGTCCGCAGCCCGCCCGCGGTCGCCCCGGCCTGGTTCGTGGCGAACGCCGGGTCGGTGTGGCTGCTGCCCTCGGTCGCCTTGATGAACGCGAACTCGATCCCCTGGGCGGCGAGCATCGGCCAGTCGATGCTGCCCTGGTAACGCGATACGTCCACACCCCACACCGGGAACCGGTCCCGGGACGGATTGTTCACCTGCACCAGGCCCGTCCACCACGCCAGCCCGACAGCCACAAGCAGCGCGCCCGCACCCACCACGACCCACCGGGCTGCCCGGCGGCGGCGACTCTGCCCTACCACGCCTCGATTCTTCCCGCCCGGGTCAAGCCACACACGGCAAGACAGCGGCCAGTGCCTGCCTGCCGTAGGGTGCCGGGCCGGCGTCCCAGGCGTCCCCTGTGGTGATCTCGGCCAGGTGCAGGGCGTAGGACACCTCGCCCTCTCTCGTGACGCTGAAGTCGGTCTCCCACGCCAGCCACGCGGTCGTCCGGCCCGTGGTCAGCCGGCTGCCGATCACGGAGTAGCCGTCGCCGGCGTCAACCTTCGCGCTGGCCACCACACCATCCTCGGGATCCACCCCGTGATAGGTCTGGTTCATCAGCCCGACATCATTCCGCTCCCGAGCATCCAACCTTCGGCACACCAGCACCGGTGTGGCAGGGCTCGGCGACACTACCGGCCGCGATGCCACAGGCGCGGCGTAGATCGGAGCCGTCCCACCCGGCCACCGAGGAACCAACAGCACCACCAGCAGCACCGCCCCGCGGCGACTGCGGCGACCCCGGCCCAGCCAGTCCATCGACCGGCTCGCCGCCGGCCGCCCGGATTGGCCAGCACCCGGTTGAGCATTTGCTCGCGGTCGATCTCGGGCCAGTCCGCGCCGAGCCGGTCCAGGTCGGGACGCATCCACTCCAGAACCTCCAGCACGTCCGTGCCGCGCTGACGATCGTGCATGCTCACTTCCTCTCCCCAGCCTTGGTGCCGCTCGGGCCGAAGCGCTTGACGTCGGTCCCGTCTATCCGGTCCTCCAACCGTTGCCGTGCCCTGCTCAACCGCATCCGGGCAGCGCCCGCCGAACAACCCAACACACGTCCGATGCCCGCCGCGTCCAGCCCGTCCCAACCGGCCAGCAACAGCACATCTCGATCCTCTGCATCCAGCGAATTGAGCGCGGCGACCATCACCGTCAGATCCACCACCCCGCCAGCCAGATCAGGCTCCGCGGCCAGAGCGGCCACCGCCCGGGCCTCGGTCTCGCGTCGAAGCCGGCGACCACTACTCGGCTGGCTCGGCCAACAAGCGGACCGCCTCGCCGGCGACGCCCAATGGCACGACGGCGCCGAGGCCCTCACCAGCCGCTGGACCACCATCGGGCAGGACGCGGAGACCCGCCATGCCCAGCTCAAGCCCCGGCCGCCCGCTCAGATGCGCATCGATCCCCATCGCGAACCCCCACGACTCAGCCCACCCGGACCCGACCTCAGCCCCGGCTGGTGATCCTCTCTGGACGAGTCGTCCGCCTCGATGGCGTCAGGTCTCTGGCCTCGCTCGGCCACGGTAGTGAACGAGTCACAACGCTACCGTTTTCGGTATAGTTGTGGCATGGCCGCAAAGGTGAAGTACCGGGAGATCGTGCGGGAACTCGCGCTCGATCGGTACGGGTATGTCACCACCAAGGATGCCGTGATCGCGGGCGTCCCCGCGATCGAGCTGCCCAAGCTCGCTGCTCGCGGGGGGCTGCAGAACGTGGCCTACGGCTTGTATCGGGTGCCTGACGTTCCGGTGACGGCGCTCGACCAGTTCGCGGAGGCCCTGCTGCGAGCGGGTGATGGTGCCTACCTGCACGGCGAGTCGGTGCTGGCTCTGCTAGGGCTGGCGGACGTCAACCCGAGGCGGATCAAGGTCGCCGTTCCCAGGCGTGCCCGGTCGAAGCTGCCCGCTTTCATCGAGCTGACCCGGGTGGCTGGCGGCCTGCCGACGACCCACTACGAGGCCCTGCCTACCCAGCCGATTGCCGACGCGATTCTGGAGTGCCGCGGACAAATCGAGACCGAACGCCTCCTGGAGGCGGCGAGGCAGGCGCGCGCGGAGGGTTTGCTCACCACGGCCGAGTGGCAGCGGGTGCGGAAGGAGCTTCAGTCGTGAGCTACTCGGATCCCCCAGCGAGCGTGCGTTCGCTGGAGCAGCGCATCCGCAACCTCGAAGGTGACGACGGTCTGGCGCTTCGTCGCCGCGTCGGGATGGCGCTGGTCGTGGTGGGCCAGATGCTCCCGGAAGGCGCAATAAAGGGTGGGAGTGCGATGGCGCTGCGCTACGGCCGCGGAACCCGCTTCACCCGGGACTTGGACGCCGCGAGGGTGCAGTCACTGGCCCGGTTCCGCAGCGACTTCGAGGAGTCCTTGGCGACGGGCTGGGCAGGGTTCACCGGACGGCTGATCGAGAAGGCGGCGCCCCGCCCGGCTGGTGTGCCGACCGCCTACGTGATGCAGCCCTTCGACGTGAGACTCGACTATCTGGGTCGCTCGTGGTGCACGGTCGCCTTCGAACTCGGCCACAACGAACTCGGCGACGCCGACGAACCCGAGTACCAGCTTGCCCCCGACCTCGCCCGCCTGTTCACCGAAGTCGGGCTTCCAGCGCCCGAACCGGTGCCCGTGATGCGCGCCGATCACCAGATCGCACAGAAGCTCCACGCCGCGTCCGAGGACGGCAGCGAGCGTGCGCGCGACCTGGTCGACCTCCAGACTCCTCGATCACGGCGAGGAACTGGACCTGGCCCAGGTCGCCTCGACCTGTGTACGCCTGTTCGAGTATCGACGCCAGCAGGAATGGCCACCGACCATCGTCTGCCGGAAGCCAGTGGGACACCCTCTACGCGGAAGCTGCCGACGGACTGGACGTGCAGGCCAACGTCGACGAAGCCGTCGGCTGGGCCAACGAGTTCATCCAGCGCATCGATGCGGCGCGCACGTAGCGATCTTCGCAGCGCGGTCAATTCCAGCGGTTGCCGGGCTCTCACCGCTCCGGCGCAGGGCACTCGTCCGAGGAACGCCTGGCGTGGGCGTCGACCCGGGTGTGGGCTCTCGCAGGCGAGCCCTTGTTGCACGAATGTTGCACGAAGAAACCCGCCCCGACTATTTGACCTAGTCAGAACGGGTTTCACGTGGGGTGAGTAACGGGACTCGAACCCGCGACATCCTGGACCACAACCAGGTGCTCTACCAGCTGAGCTATACCCACCATGCGCCACCGACGTGCCACTTGGGCTCGCTTAGCTTAGCGGCTTTGCCGGAGTTGCCGAAATCGCCCGACTTGACTCACGAGGGATGGCAGCGTGGTCGCGACGAGGCAGGATGTGCGCGTAGCCAGAACGGATGAACCGTCAAACCCGTCGTTATCAGGGCCGTCGCAGAGACTCGCGTGGTTGCGACCGCCAAAGTCGTCGTCTGAACGGCGTCACGGAGGACTCACAACGACGAGTTTGGCGGGCGGACCCTCAGGCGCGGCTCGACTTCGCTTCATAAAGACGTCCTTGGCGGTTGAACCACGACGACCCGGCGACCACAACTCCGGCGACCACAATCAGGCGACCACAACTCAGGCGTGCGACGGTTCGGTGGTGTGCCCGGTCAGTGAACCCTGGTGTTTGGCGGCGAGCTCGCGAAGGAAATCCGTCGGCAAGCCCGGGCGGCGGCACGAAGAGCGCCTCGCGGTAGTAGCGCAGCTCCTCGATCGACTCCTGGATGTCGGCCAGCGCCCGGTGGTTCCCGTTCTTGGCCGGGGTGTTGTAGTAGGCCCGCGGGTACCAGCGCCGGGCGAGCTCCTTGATGCTGGAGACGTCGACGTTGCGGTAGTGCACGTGAGCCTCCAGCGTCGGCATGTCCCGGGCGAGGAACGCCCGGTCGGTGCCGATCGTGTTGCCGGCCAGCGGCGCCCGGCGCGGCTCGGGGACGTACTCGCGGATGTAGGCGAGCACGCGCTCCTCGGCCTCGGCCATCGTCCAGGCCGTCCTCCAGCAGCGGCAGCAGGCCGGAGTTGGCGTGCATGGTGCGGACGAACTCGCCCATCTGCGGCCAGCGCCTCGGCGGGCGGCTTGATGACCACCTCGATGCCTTCGCCCAGCACGTTCAGGTCGGAATCGGTGACCAGCGCGGCGACCTCGATCAGGGCGTCGGACTTCAGGTCGAGACCGGTCATCTCACAGTCGATCCACACCAGGTGCTCATTCACGAGCGCCACTTTACGGCGTTGGAGCCTGGTCGTCCGATCACGGTGCGCAGGCCGGCTACCCGGTCGGGACAGCGCATCCGTCGAGCTCGTCGGCTGGCTAGGCTGACGATGTCCCAGGAGTCCGGGGCACAGGGAGGAGCGACCGTGAGCCAGAATCTGCCGGAACTGGACGAGCTCCAGCCCGACGCCGAGGAGAACCTGCGCGAGTTCATCGACAAGCTGGTCGCGCAGGGCTACACGGTCGCCGACGGCGACAGCGCCGACCCGCAGCTCATCGATCCCGGCGGCCGCGCGGTCGAGACCTGGCGTGAGGACTACCCGTACGACGAGCTGCTCGACCGCGACGAGTACGAGCACGAGAAGTACCTGCTGCAGATCGAGCTGCTGAAGCTGCAGTACTGGGGCCAGGACCACGGCATGCGGCACATCATCGTGTTCGAGGGCCGCGACGCCGCCGGAAAGGGCGGCACGATCAAGCGGTTCACCGAGCACCTCAATCCGCGGGCCGCGCGGGTGGTGGCGCTCACCAAGCCGACCGACACGCGAACTCGGCCAGTGGTACTTCCAGCGCTACGTCGCAGCACTTCCCGACCGAGGGCGAGATCGTGCTGTTCGACCGGTCCTGGTACAACCGGGCCGGGGTCGAGCGGGTGATGGGCTTCTGCACCGACGACGAGTACGACGTCTTCATGAAGCAGGCGCCCGAGTTCGAGCGGATGATCGTCGACGCCGGCACGCACCTGACCAAGTTCTGGTTCTCGGTCACCCAGCGCGAACAGCGGACGCGGTTCGCG
>CAVYLH010000003.1:0-990471 GCA_963769325.1 uncultured Actinomycetota bacterium
AATCACACGCCATGACCAGCAATGCTGCGTTCAAGAAGCAGGTGCGCAAGATCGCTTCCGATCTGGGCCTGCCGTACACCGAGGCTCGAACCCGAGTCCTCAAGTTGAACCAGGAGCCGATCTACATCCGGCGCAACAAGATCGTTCACCCGGACCCGTCGATCCAGCCGCCGACCTACCTCATGGTTGAGAGTGACGGATCCGTCTCTCTGGATCGCATCGACGCTCAGTACTGCGACAAGATGGCCCAGTACACCGACGAGGTGTGTCCGCGCGCTCGGTCGGCTGAAGCTGGTGGCGGCCGTCCGGCGCCGGCCGAACTCCAAGAGCATCTGGGGCGGCGTCGTGGAGCCGCAGACCATCTACCTCTCGATCGATGCTCGCACGAAGGCGGACAGGGAGGCCCTCAAGAATGTCCTGTACCAGGCGTGGCTGGGCAACGCCCGCCCGGCGTAAGGACTTCGCCGACAAGTGGCGCGCCGAGATCAAGCCGGGCAACGGGTGGCATTGGAACATCGCCCGTGAGTTCGGCGAGGACCTCGGTGATCCGCCCCGACCGAAGCGAGAACCAAGGAAGCGCCGGCTGAACCTGGACTGGCCCTCGCAGGAAACGTACGGCGACCTGTCCTTGTGGCCCCGCGACAAAGACGGGAATCTGATCCTTCTCGTCGAGGCGCAGGGAGCAGGCAAGAGCGTGTCGCTCCTCACCGGCCCGTGCCCGTTCTGCGGCCACCAACACGGTCACGGCGGTCGTCGCGGGTTGACCCCGGGGGACGGCGATGGAACGCGCGTTCCACACTGCACTACTCGCGCGTTCCACAACCTGGATGAGCAGTACGTCCTCGTTGTCGCTGAGCAGGGCCAAATCGTGTGGCCCGACAAGTGTCAGGCGCTCACCCACAAGGGAATGCCGTGCAGGAACCCGGCCGCGCGGCGAAGCGACAACCGCAAGGCCGTGCTCTGCAAGATGCACCGAGACGACTTCGAGTACCGCACCACGGATGAGGAGCCGGTTCGCTGGGCCCGGTAGGCGTGAGCTAGTCATCCGGATCGGGGTGGTGTCGTGGGTCCATGCCACCACCCCGGGTGTGTTCGGGTTCTCACCGCGCACCGCCGAGAACGGCCGATGGTGAGCTGATACTCCGCAGTCCGTCCTTTAAGCCGAGCCGGTTGATCCGTTCCGCGGTGTAGCAGGCCAGAGCCGCATCCGTTTGAGACTCACTGTCCGTGTCGAACTACCGATCACCCATTGTTCGGGTCAAGGATCCTGGACAGACACCGCTCGGATACCGCAGCGAGGCTGACCTTGCGGAGGGTGATGCCTTCGGCAGGTGTACGGGTTTCCCAAGGCCGCGGCGTGTCGCTCGCTCGTCGGGCAGGCCGAGGCCAAGTGTGTCGGGAGATAGCGAGGGGATACTGAGCATCTTGATTCGCTGTGAAACCTCCAGCGTGTCAGTCGACAGGGCCGTATTCACCGCCCTGCTCAGAAACTCGGTGGCGAGTGAGCGCGCACCGTACATCCACGCACTTGAGCGTGGCCATATGAAGCTCGCAGACTCAATCGATCTGGCACGGAAGGCGGACATCCCGTATTCCTTGTTCTTCGGCCTTGGTCTTGGCGACGGTCGCTTGGGGTTGGTGTGGCAGCTTTGATCGCCGCAACGGGAGGGCTGGCATTGGTGGCCGCCTCGGGAGTTGCCGGAGCAGCCGCCATCACCAGTGCCTTTTGGCGGCCTTCGGACCCGGGGGCATGATCGGGGGCCTGCTCACCTCCGGCTCTCTCGTTACTGGCGGAGGCGGTGGAATCGCGTTCGGCCTAGCTAGACCTGGATCTACCGCAGAAACCGTGGAAGCGGTGGTTGGGGCACAGCTCGCCGCCGCCCTCCTTCGACAACGCCAGGGCCTTGAACAGGACCCCAACAACTGGTCCAGCCTGATCGAAACGGGAACTGGTTGTTCGTCGTGAGCACGCACGTCTTGAAGCATCTTCTGATGAATCCGCACCCACACTCAAGGAGCGCAGCGGAAGCTCGTCGCTATCGATCGCGCGCTCATCTACCTGACCAAAGACCGGGTCTGGGGCCGACCCAATCCGCCGAAGGGAGTGAGCCGCCTCACGGCTGACGGTCTCGCACGCGGTGGTTCAGTTCGGAGGGGTAGTGGTGCCCTACGGTGGGTTAGCCGAAAGGTGAACTAGGCGCGAGCGAGCAGGGGGGCAGGTGGGGAAGCCCCCAAAGACCATCCTGCCTACGCCCAGCCTAGGGGGTTCCGCCCAGGCATACGCGAACCCTAGAATCTGTCATTAACAAGTGTGGACATGAGCGTAACTGGGCGTCCGGACCCTTCTGACACGGAAGAGGTCACTGGTTCGATCCCAGTCTCACCTGCTGCACCGCTCGCCCGGGCTCCTCTTGGGTCGCTCATGTGTGTGAGCCATCTCGGACAGCCGCCGCGCGATCTCCTCGTCGCGTCCGGCCGCGGCGTGCTGGTAGATGAGCGCGGCGGCCGCGTTCGCGTGGCCGAGGCGGTTCATCAGCTCGGCGAGGGTGGCGCCAGCCTGGGCGGCCATGGTGGCGCCGGTGTGGCGCAGGTCGTGCCAGCGCATGTCTGATCGTCCGGCGATGGCCGGGCCCGCCGGTAGACCTTGTAGAGCGCGCCGCTCTTCATGTGGCCGCCGGACTCCACCGCGGGGAAGAGCAGGCCCTCCGGCCCGGGTGCGGCCCAGTTGTCGAGGTGGTCGAGCAGCGCGGGCAGGATGTGGGGCGGGATGGCCACGTCGCGGATGCCGGCTTCGGACTTGGGTTCCTTGATCATCGGCTGGTCGGCCGACGGCCAGATCACGGCGCGGACGATGTGCACCACGCCGGAGACCGGGTTGCCCAGCTTGTCCTTCCGGATGATCAGGTCCTTGCGGCGCAGCTCAGTGAGCTCGCCGAAGCGGGGCGCGCACCAGGCGGCGAGGAGCACCATCGCTCGGTAGCGATCGGGCATCTCCCGGACGATGACTTCGAGTTCCTCAAGGGTCGCCGGCTGCACCCGGCTGCGCGGCCGGCGGAAGTGCCCCGCCGCGCCGCTCGCTCGCCGGAGGGTCTTCACGCTCAACCGGGCAGGGTTGTACGGGATCAGCGGCGGGCGGTCGGTGTCCTCATCAGGCCGCGAGGCCGTGGCCAAGATGGCGCGCAACAACTCGTAGGCGCCGCGGGCCCCGTAAGGGTGAGACTTGTCCATCTCCTCCCACCACCGCTTGATCAGCATGGGCGTGAACTCGTCCAGGGTGAAGTCGGCGAAGACGGCGAGCCGTCCCCGGAGGGTTCCGCGGTAGTGGCTGGCCGTCTTGGGGGACAGGTCTCGTCCGGCCAGCCAGATCTCGGCGTAGTCGCCGAACCGGACCTTCTCCTGGTCCGGCGGGGGAGCGGGCTTCCAGCGGTGCTCCACGAACTCGGCCTCACGCATCGCGAGCCACGCGCTCGCATCGGCGCGGGTGAAGAACGTCGTCGGGGCAAGATGCCTCTCCCCGAGGTAGGTGTAGTACGCCTGGAACCGGCCGGACGGCAGCCCCCGGACGACTCCGAGGCTGCGCCTCGGACGCCGCCCCGCCGCAGGCCGGGGCTCGGGCTGCGAGCGCCGCAGGGGCACGACGTTGGAGAGCCTCTTCGAGTGCATTTCCGCGGTCATAACTGGTCACCTCCGGACAATAACTCCGTGCATCTCACGTGCGTTAGAGGCTGGCAAGAGCGGGTCCCACACGTCCGCATCCGTCAGGCCTGCGAGAAAGCATACACCCTAGTCATAAGGCGCAAATGTGCCAGTGCGTCCACTATCGGCTCGATTAGGCAGAATGTAACAATAGCCATTCAAATCCTGTCAGCCCGACGGGGTATATGCCCTAGTGAAAGCTAGGTTCAGAGGCCCAAATTGGTCTCTTGCATCTCTCATGCATCCTAAGCCTTCGAAACGGCCCGCTCACGGCCCAAGATCGGCCCTAGGGATGCAATCCAGTCAGCCCAGAATTGCCCGTTAGGCGGGGCCTTTCTCAACCTCCACGAGGTATGCCGGCCTGTCAATCGCGGCGGGTGACGAGGTCGGGCATGCGTGTGGCGAGGCCGCGCCAGAGCAAGTCGTGCTTGACCGATCGGATGCTCACCCCCGGACAGATGGCACCTGGCCAACCCGTCCGCCGGAGCGGGCGTAGCGTGCGCGCGCACCTGCCGTGAACCGACTGGTTCGCCCACGCGAATCCGCGGCCCAGGTCAGCCGGGCGTGAGCGTCAGGCGCTGCCCGAGCGCGTCCGCCAGGCGCAGCAGCGTTGCTGCGGTTGGGTTGCCTGCACCACGTTCGATGCGGCTGATCTCGGCCTGCTGGATGCCGGTCAGGGCAGAGAGGTCGGGCTGGGTCAGGCCCCGGGCTTTGCGGGCAGCGGCCAGTTGATCGACGAGTTGTTCGCGTTCGTTCATCTCGGCATCGATAGCCGAGACAGGGGCGTCTAGACGTGTCGCGCGCCTTCGCTCCAGCAAGGGACGCCGACGCGTCTGGGACGTCGTCGTCCGTGAGCTGGGGGCCTGGTGGTCGGTTCAGGCAGGCGTCATGCGCCCTGTTCTGCCTGCTATGCACGTGATCTTGCCGAGAGTCGTACGTGCTCAGGTGTCGCCGGCTTCATTTGCTCCACGGACCGCGCCCACTCCACCATGTTCGTCGAAGCGAGCCAGCACTCGAGGGCTGGTCAGCTACGTGGGTGCGCGTCCGAGTCCGCATCGCCAGCAATGCGCAGATCCATCCAGCCGTGTTTGGGGTGATCTCAACTATCCACTCAAAGGCAGGTACACAGACCCGTGTGGTCGGCTGAGTATTTGGACCCTTGAGCGCCGCTGAATATCGCGATCAAGCGCCACCGGTCTCGTCGTTGAGCGCCACCGAGTAGTGAGCTTGAGCGCCGCCCCAGTAACGGTGGTGTGTGCCTCCGTCGTTGACCGCGGGGCGGACCAGCCGCGCCGGGTCACGCTCAGGCCGGCGACTCGCTATTGGCGTGTCGGTGAAGTAGCTTTACGGTTGTGCGGGATAATCGGGTGTGGCGAACAAGACGGCTGCCCGGTTGGTCCTGCGGGATGGTGACCGGGCCAGGCTGGAGAGGTTGACCCGGTCGGCGACCGGTGCGGCGGCTGCGGCGCAGCGGGCCAGGATCGTGTTGTTGGCCGCTGATGGTGAGGCGAACTATGTGATCGCGGAGCGGGTCGGGGTGTCGCGGCCGACGGTGAACCTGTGGCGGGCCCGGTACGCCGAGCAGGGAATGGCCGGGCTGGCCGATGAGCCGCGGCCGGGCCGACCCCGGGAGGTCGACCGGGCCGCGATCCTGACCGCAACCCTGACCCCGCCGCCGGCGAGCCTGGGGGTGACGCACTGGTCGTCCCGGCTGCTCGCACCCCGGGTGGGGGTGGACCACTCGACGGTGGCCCAGGTGTGGAAGCAGTACGGGATCCGGCCGTGGAAGGCCGAGACGTTCAAGTTCTCCACCGATCCCGAGCTCGAAGCCAAGGTCGTCGACGTGGTCGGGCTGTACCTGGCGCCACCGGACAACGCGGTCGTGCTGTGTGTGGACGAGAAGTCCCAGATCCAGGCATTGGACCGGACCCAGAAGACGCTGCCGATGCAGCCCGGGCACGCCGAGCAACGCACCCACGACTACGTCCGTCACGGCACCGCGACCCTGTTCGCCGCCCTCGAGATCGCGACCGGCAAGGTGACCGGGCTGTGCAAACAGCGGCACCGCCACCAGGAGTTCCTGGTCTTCCTCAAGCACGTGGCCCGGGCCTACCCCGACGTCGAGCTGCACCTGGTCATGGACAACTACGCCACCCACAAGACCGCCGAGGTCCGGGCCTGGCTGGCCGACCACCCCCGGATCCACGTCCACTTCACCCCGACCGTCGGGCTCGTGGCTCAACCTGGTCGAGGTCTGGTTCGGCATCATCGAACGCCAAGCCATCCGCCGCGGCAGCTTCACCTCAGCCCGCGACCTCATCGACCAAGATCCGCGCCTTCATCACCGGCTGGAACCACCGCAAACACCCGTTCATCTGGACCAAGACCCCCGACGAGATCCTCAACAAGATCGACCGCAAACGTAAACACGTCTCAACGACACGCCACTATCGACGGCAAGGGTAGGCGAAGCCTGCCCGCGGCAGCATTCACTTCCATCGCGGAGGCCTGGGCATTCGCAACTCGGTTTACTGACGCGAGGGCGGTGGCGCTCATCGCTACGACACGTTCCTCAGGCTGGCGGCGCTCAACCTCAATATCGTTGGCGCTCAGAAGGCCAAATACTCAGTCGGCTGCACCAGCTGCTATAAGGTTCCCATAGGTCACCTGGAGGAATAGATGAGCGAAACACCCCGAACGGAGCCGAGGAACGTCTTTGTGATTCATGGCCGGAACGCCAACGCAAACGAAGCTGTCTTCGCCTTTCTGCGATCACTGGACTTGAATCCGATCGAGTGGTCCGTGGCTCGAAGTATGACCAAGAAGGGCTCGCCCTACATCGGCGAGATCTTGGATGCCGCCTTCAGTAATGCCCAAGCGATAGTCGTGCTGCAGACCCCAGACGACGTCGCATACTTACACGAGAGTCTCACCTATCCCGATGATCCCGAGACGCAGGCTCAGATGCAGCCTCGGGCAAACGTCTTGTTCGAAGCCGGCATGGCGCTTGGTCGAGACGAAGACCGCGTCATCATTGTCGAGCTTGGGAAGGTCAAGGTCTTCAGTGACATACACGGGAGGCACGCGGTCCGCTTGGACAACGAGATTAGGAACCGCCAGGAGCTGGCGAATCGGCTGCGGGACGCTGGCTGCGCCGTTCAGATGACAGGTACGAGTTGGCACGACGCTGGCGATCTCACTCCGCCAAGTCCGCCCGGCGACGGTCTTCCGATGGGCCGCAAGCTGCCTTCGACCCAGTCACTCGGCCACCCTCGACTCACGGCACAGTTCATCGACCAGGGCGGCAGCAGGTTGGGCGTGATTCGGGTCACCAATCACGGCCCGGGAGATGCATACGAGTTGGAGATCGCGTCAGATAGACAGCTTCACCCACTGAGCGACGCCGACTGGCCCGTGCCGAAGCTGCCCGCGGGGAGATCGGTAAGCACGAAGATCGATAGCATCCGCACGTTCGGCGGTAGGCAAGCTCCGAGCTACGCGAGTATCACGCTCACAGCGAAGACGGCCGACGGCGTTCCGTTCACCGTCGACGAGTTCGTTAGCGGGCTGTGATGGAGATCTCACTGCCTCTGGATCGGGACGGCTTTCTACGACGCGAATGCCCTCGCTGTACGCGCGAGTTCAAGTGGCACAACGGTCCTGCCAACGAGGAAGCCGAACACCAGCCACCCTCAGAGACGTTCTACTGCCCGCTGTGCGGCGAACCGGCGGGGCCTGAATCTTGGTGGACGCAAGCTCAGCTCCGACTCATCGAGAACGCGACGGAGCGCGTTGTGGGCCAGGAGCTCGACGACATGTTCAAAGGACTGGAGCGCAGCACCCGCGGCAATCGGTTCATCGAGTTCAAAGCTCAAGGTGGTGACGTGCCAGACCCCTCCGAGCCGCTCGACATGATTATCGTGGCGTCGCCTTGCCACAAATGGGAGCCGGTCAAGATTCCGGAGGACCACGTCGGGATAGTGCATTGCCTAATCTGTGGTGAAGCTTTCGCCATCTAGCACCAGTGTCCGCATCTGCCGCGCTACGCGCGGGGCCATCTGTCGAGGACCGCCGCCTCGGTGCGTGCGATTGTCGAGAACGACTGGCAGGCTGGTCGCGTGGGCGATGACTGGGTTGAGATTGAGTGGCTAGAGGGGCCGCTTGCACGGCCGCGCAATTGGGGCAGGTACATACGTGACAAGTATCCCGAGCTGAGCGGGTATGGAGACTCGGACTTACGAGTTGACACCGTCTGCGAGCGCGATGGCGTAGACCGTGTTCGCCTGTTCAGACGACAAGAGCCCAGCGAGAGGGCGCCGAGGAAGAAGCCGCGTAGGCAGTAATCAGGGAGCAATGGGCCGCCAGCGCACAAGCGCCGTGAGTTTCCGCTCATGCCGCGAGGCGCGCGGTCGAAGTTTTCGGTCTGCGAGCCGTGCTCGACCGCTGCGGGGATGGCCGCGCTGGCCCGACGGGCATCGTCGGGTTCCGAGCGACCTACCTCGTCCCCGGCGGCGGGGTCGGAGTGCAGCAGGAACGGTCCCGGTTCGTCCGCGAGGACGGGCTGGTTCTACCTCGACGCGATCGGGTGAATCAGTTGCCAGGCTTCACGCGTACGGAGACGCTGGTGGTGCCTTCGTTGCGGAACTCGTAGCCGGGCAGTGCCTTGAGGACCTTGGTCCAGGTTGCCTTGCCGTGGTCCTTCGACGCCTGCCCGTAGTGCTGGCGCAGGTGGTTCGCGACGGCGCTGACGCGGGCCCAGCCCTGTTTGTCGGCGTTCCTGGCGATGGCGCCGGCCAGCATCTCGGCCAGAGTCGGTTGCCGATTCGTCTCGGTCTTCTGCTTCGCCGTGCCCGTTGTGGAGCTTGGGGTGCTGGCACCGTTGCCCTGGATGGGGGTGAACGTGGTGCAGGCGGCCTGGAACGACGGTGCGGTGCTCGGGCGTCCGAAGCCGAGGACCTTCACGCCGCGTTCGCGCAAGTAGTGGGCGAGCGGGGTGTAGTCGCTGTCGCTGGACACCAGTGCGAACACGTCTGGCGCAACGGTGTGGTGGAGGTCGACGGCGTCGATCACCAGCGCGAGGTCGGTGGCGTTCTTCCCCTTCACCGGGTCGGACTGCTGGAGCGCGCGGAAGCCGCGTCGGTTCAGTTCGGCGTCCCAGCTGCGCAGTGCTGTCTTGAACCAGTTGCCGTAGGCGCGGCGAATCTGAACCTGACCCTGCGTGGCCAGGGCCGCGAGTACCTGGTCGAGGCTGTCCAGTGCGGCGTTGTCGGCATCGACCAGGAGGGCGATGACGGGCTGGGTGTCAGTCACACGCGAACAGTAGCCGTGTCGGTCCCGTCAGTGTCGGCTCGGCGATCTCAGGTGCTGGCGGCTGCCGTTGGGCTCGACGCGGAAGTCGACGATCGCGTTGACCCGCCCGTCGAACTCGGTCCACCCGCGAGTCGACCCGGTTACCGTGGCGCGATCGGGACCTCTCATGCATGGCCACCATGATGACGGGCGCGCTATTCGCCTTGAAGGGCGTGCGCGAGCATCACATCCGTGCGGCAGGGATTCGCTGCGAGCTGCGGTCGAGGTCGGCGATCTTGATCCGGATGACGGTTGGCCGAGTCGGATCGCGTCCAGGACGTCCTGCTTGGTGGCGTCCGGGTTGCCGGCGAGCGCGGCGGCCCGCTGCGTGGCGAGGGGGTGGTGGCCGGAGCCGAACAGCGACTGCATCTGTTCGGCGGTGACGAGGTCGCCGGCGTCGAGCCCGTCGATGCCGGCCATCCCGGAGCCGATCCAGCGTCCGGGGATTTCGCCTTTCTCGGTGTAGTAGCTGGCCAGCGCGGTGTGGCCGCGTTCGGTAGAGTCCATCGCAGCCACCTGCCGGGTCAGGTAGTCGTACCCGGACCCGGCGGTGATGCGGTGGAGGGACATCGTCACACCCTCCCTAAGCCCAGGAGTTGGGCGATCGGGACGCGTCAGTCGCTCGGTTTTTCAGGCAATGCCGAGGGTGTGTGCCACATGAGGAAGGTCGTGACCTGGAAGTTGAACTCTTCAGGGGGACGTCTGGCGGGTCGTCGGCGAGGTTCTTCTGGCTGGGATGGTCGGATCTCGGGTCTATAGGGGGACGGCTTCGGCTAGCGCGCGCGTGCGAGCATGGCCTCGGAACTACCTGTGGAGATCACGTTCACGGGAACCCTGAGCAGGTCGGACGGCCCTTCCTCGAGGGTCAGGAGGGTGACGATGTCCGCCTCCCGCGGGAAGGTGCCCAGCGGGTCGATCTCGGAGCCCGGCTGATCGGTCCCTCGGGCGATAGCTCCGAACACCCGGACGTCGGTTCCGCGAACAGCGTGGACTGCTTCGAGAACCCTGCCGCGAGCATCCTGGAGGAGTTGGGAGGTGAGCGCCCGAGTAGCGTGCCACGACGCAGGACGAGCGTGCGCGACACCGAGCGCGCCAAGCACCAGCCGCGCGGCGAGGCTACAGTCCGAGGACCTTGGCCTTGGCGGCGTTGTAGTCGTCCTGCGTGATCAGGCCCGCGTCGAGCATCTGCTTGAACTTGAGGAGTTTGGCCATCTCGTCATCCTCTGCCAGAGGCGAACTCGCAGCCTGGGTCGGCTGTTGCAGTGCACCAAGGCCGATCGAGGCATTGGCCACCCCAAGTCCGATGATGCCGGCTGCTCCGGAAGCTCCCCCCGCCGATTGAAGACCGGCAGAAACCGAGGCCTGCAGGTTCGAGTTTCCGCGTGCTCCTGAGAGAGCGTCGGCGCGCTGCACGGTCTTGAGAAGTTCACGCGACGCCTCGTCATACTCGATCGACATGATCGACGTGCTCACGATCTCCAGTCCGCGCTCGGACATCCATCGGTAGTTGCGCTCGACCATCTCGGACAAGGTCCGACCGAAGCCGATCGAGTCCTGCTGGATGCGAGTGATCCGATTGCCCTTGCCTGGGTCGTTCGTGTAAGCCGAGAGGGCGGCCGCCAGGCTGCCGACGACCTCGTTGAACAGCTGTGCGGCCGCATCGTTGTAGAGGTCCGTGAAGTCGAAGACGCTCCAGCCTTGCATGTACTTGGCCGGCACGAAGCTGTGGACGAAGGAGAGCGGGTCGCTGATTCGAAGGGTGTAGGTGCCGCGGGTTACGGCGCCGACCTGCGCGTTCAGGTAGGCGTCATCCCAGTAGATCTCGGAGGTTGTGCCGAACTTGTTGTTCGAGAGCTCCTTAAGCGAGACGAAGTACGCGCGTTGCTGCGCGGTCGGCCGACCGCCGAACTTGAACCTCTCCCACACTCCGTTGACGAGGGGGCTCACCAGGTCGCTGGCTGCGAAGACCGACTGCGAGTCAAGAGCCTCGGAGTTCCACTCGTAGGATCCGGGCTCGGCCACGAACCCGGTGAAGGCCCCGTCCTGCATCAGGATCAGCCCGTAGCCTTGCGGGACGGCGAACTTACTGCCGTTGGTGATCACGTCCGGAGAGCCGTTCGTGTTCGACCCCCGTCCAAAGCTGGTGCCTTGTTTCACGGCGGGGAAAAGAGCCGCGGTTGGCTTCAAGCCGGCGGGAACCGTGTAGAAGTCCCTCCACTGGTCGGCGAGGACACCGCGTACGGCATCGGATGCTGCGCGAAAGAGCCCCATGACTAGATACCGAGGATCCTTGCCTTGGCTGGTGCAGGTCTCCTCCCGACTCGTCACAGAACAGCACCGGGGAGTCGGGGAACCTGTCCCGCACGTCGTTCAGATACCAGGCCAGGACCAGATCCAACCCGTCCAGCATCGGCACCCACCGTGGCCTGGGACCCGACGTGTGAGCCGCCTTACCGAACCGGACGTGCAACTTCCCGAACGGGCCCCGACCGAAATGCACATCCGCCCGCTCCAACTGGGCCGCCTCGTCGGCGCGTAACCCGGCGTGATACAGGGTCCGGAACAAGGCATAGTCCCTGGCCGCGGGTGCGTACTTCCGGGCCGTCGCGATCCGCGACCGCAGGAACGCGAAGAACTCGCTCACCCGCTCCGGGGTGGGTGGGGCCAGCAACGCCGGTGACTCGTCCCCAATATGACGAGAGGCGTTGAACTCGTCCACCGGACTCACCAGCCGCACGCCGAACAGCGCCTGGATCTCAACCGCCTTACGCGCCTGCAAGAACCGGTGGAACCCTTTGAACGCCTGCACATACCCGCGTCGGGTCGAACACGCCAAGCCGTCGGCCGCCAGCGCTCCCACCGCGCGATCCATGTCCTCGACAGTCACCTCCCACGCCGGACGGCCCAGCAACACCAGCACCCGCTCCAGCACCCCCGAGTCGTTCTCGATCGTGACCGGACTGAACCCCCGCGCCGTCCACGACGCCACGTAAGCCTCCACACAGGCCGCCTGGAACGCCGCCGGGTCGACCCCAACCGCGGGCTCCAACCCTGCCACCGACCTGCCCGGGATCACCCGCAAGCCCGACCGCTCCACCCTGCACACCTTCTTCGCACCAGAAGAACCAAGGTGACACCTAGCAAACTCCCCTCACGCCTCGAAAACACGAGACACGCCGAAAGTGTCGAAAGCCCTACCCACAACGCGATAAGGCCACAACGAACCAGTGCCAGTTCCAATTTGGTGGCGGCTGGAGCGGTTAGGTGAGCCGGACGGCGAACAGGTCGTGCCGCACGCGGGACTGCCAGAAGCCGAGGTGGGCGTAGAACTGCTCGGCGGTGGGGTCGATGGCTTCAGCCACGAGCGCTCGGGCGCCCAGTACTGCGGCGCCGAGCCGGGCGTTCTCCAGCGCATCGGCGACCAGATCACGTCCCAGCCCGAGGCCTGCAGCGTCGAGGGAGACCGCGAGTCGTCCCAGCAGCACGACGCTCACCGGATCCGGGGCATTGCGGGCGAGCCAGCCGCCACCGATCTCGAGGTGAGTGACGGACCAGGCGGCGAGGCTGTAGTACCCGGCGATTCCTCCGGTGTCGGCATCGACGCTGAGGTAGGTGCGGGAGTCGCCGCTGCGCTCGTTACGCAGAGCACGGTGGGCGAGCCAGTCGTTGAGCGTCGCGTTGCCGCAGTCGAACGCCGCAGTGTCGTCGTCGCTGCTGATCGGCCGTGGGCGGGACGGCTTCACCGCCTGGTCGCGTCCCAGTCGGGACGGTGCTCGCGCAGGGCGGCCAGCCGCTCGTTGTCGGGCCGGTCGAGGATGTCGAGGAAGTCATCCCAGGCGTCCCGGGAGAGCCGAATCGTCCTGGACTCCAGGACGTCCCGGCGGGCGGCCGGCACGACCAGATTCAGGATGTAGTCGGTCAGACTGCTGCCTGACAGGGCCGCCGCCTCGGAGATGAGCACACGGGTCTCCTGCGGAAGGCGCAGATCAAGGCGGGCGTCCCGCTGCGGTTCGGCGACAGCACTCATGCGGTTCATTGTACGGAACTGATCCGTACACGCAAGGCGTGGGCCCGTGTCCAGGATCCAGGGCGAAGCAGCCCGGAGGTCGACCCAGGCTGTCCTTGGTTTCAGGAGACTGACGGAGGCTCCAGCGTCGAGGCGTACCCCTCGCCGGCGAGCCACGCCCGGGCTCTCCCTCGGTGGCGGTCGTCGCTGAAGCCGTACCAGCGCTCCAGAAGGTCGGGGGAGTCGGCCAGGACGTCCTTGAACCGGCGGAACGCTCCGCCCCCCGGATCGCTCGCGCGAGGCGATCAGCGAGGCGGTCGTCCTCGAGGTTGTCGATGAAGATCTCCATGTCGCGGTACCCGGCACGAGAACCCTCACAGAGGACGTGGAGCCAGCGCTCCCCGACATCGTCGGCGTACTCGATCGCAGCCTGCGGCCAGACCTCGCCGGTGTGGAGGTCGATCCGTCCGCCACCGGTCAGCGGGTCACCCTCCAGCACTCCCGCCAGTTCCTCCAGATCCACCGGAAGACGCTTCAGCAGCGGCGTGGGTCCCCAGCCGAACGCGGACTCAATCTGATCGGCGAGCTCTGCGTCGCCCTCCCAGTCGCGGTCCCTCAGCGCCGCGACGCAGCGTCGGGCGGCTGGCCGAATGTCGTCCGGACGCTGACACGCCACCTCCAGTACCGCGTCGCCCAGCAGTTGCATCGCATTTTCGGGCCAGGCGTCATCATTCAGCGCGACCTCCAGCGCGTCGGTGTCTGCTCGGTAGACAGCGGCGCGCAGTCCGTCCCGGTCAAGCCGATAAGCTATGACGCCATTCTGCGCCGCAGCTTGCGCTTGGCGTCAGACTCCCAGCCACTCGGCGACGGACGGGCGGCGAAGGCCTCAGCCAGCAAGATCTCCTGCTCATAGCCCCGGTCTACCTCCAGTGCCACCCGACCCCGATCAGCCCGATCCGGCGCGATGGCGCCGACACGGCGGTCGTGCAGGAACAGCTCAAGGCTCGGCATGGCGATCCGGCCAAGTGAGGGTGACGGAGATCCCGAGTTCGTGCAGGACCCGGAACAGCCTGGCCAGGTAGACCGTCGGCTTCCCGGACTCGAGGTCGATCATGTAATCCCTGGAGAACGCCAGCTGCTCGGCCAACTCGGCCTGGCTCAACCCGGCATCCTCGCGGACGGCCCGAATCACGGCAGCGACATCCTGGACCTTGCGTGCGGCGAGCGTGGGCATCCCGACCTCCATGTGGCGATTCTCCCACATTAGCAGGTGTGGGAATATCACAACAAAGATGGGTGTGAGGAAATCCCCACTCCTGCGGGCGATCCTCGGCTCGAGACGATCGCGACCCCCGGGACATCGCAGCTCTTTGACGCTGGTGCGTCCCGATCGACCTCTCGTTGGGCTTAGGGAGGGGTGAAGGAGCGAACCGGAGGATCGGAGGCGCGATGGAGCAGAGTCTGCGGCAGCTGGCGCGGAGGCAGGTGAAGGAGGCGACCGCGACGCGTCGCCAGGGCTGGCTCGAGCGTGAGGCCCGGCTCGGCGACGTGGCGGTTGAGGTGGTTGCGGCGATCGGCGCCCGGGATCGTGCCGAGTCCGCGGCTGGGGAGGCGATCGCGTCGATGCTTGCCCTGGGGGTGTCCCTGACCGAGGTGGGGGAGCGGTGCGGGCTTCCGTTGAAGGAGGTCGTCCGCCTCAGGCGGGTCCACCTCGACTCATCCTCGAACACGGGAGCGCCGCTCGTCCGACCTGTGTCGTCGACCTCGGCCGGGACGGGGGGCAGCAGTCATGACCTGGCGAGCAACCTGGTTGCGGGCTCAGCTCACGGGTCTGGCATTCAGCACCATGGTCTGGCTGGTCCTGTCCGCGCTCAAGCCAGACGTGGTGGCGCTGTTGTGGTTGGTCGGCGCTGTGTTGGTGGCGGCGTGGCCGTCTCGTCTGGTGTTTCGGGCGCGGTTCGTCGGCCGCCACGTCTCGCCGGCTGATCGGGAGCTTGTCCTTCGGGGCGTCGCTCCGATCCAGTCGCTGCGGGGACGCAACCAGCCCGAGGTGTGCGCCAGCCGCCGGCGGCTGGCCGGGGTGGCGGTCGGCCCGGGCATCGTGGTTGTCGGTCAACAACTGCTGGACAGGCTCCGCTCCCACCGGGTCTCCGAGGTCCAGTTCGCGACCCTGGCCGCCCGGTGCGTGGGGGTGGCGGCGGCTAGCCAGTCACGGCTGGTGGTCGCGGTGGACTTGTTCTGCCTGCCGTGGTCGCTGGTGCGTCGGCTGTCCCGGGCGGCGATCTTCCGCCTTCCGCGGCGCGTTCTCAGCACGGCGTTCGGACGCGTCATGGCCGGGTTGGTGCTCGCGATCGCCGCCGTCGACCTGTTCCAGCGCGGCTTGTGGGTGTCGCTGGTGATGGTCGTGCTGGCGGGGGTCGCCGCGGTGACCACCGGCAAGTTCGACCGGGCCTGGGCCGTCCGCCTGAACGAACTCGCCCAGGACGCGGTTGGCCGCTGCGGCCTCGCCCAGGAGAACTGGACGCCGGCAGCACCTGACCCGTGGACGTCCCTGCTACGCGATGAGCAGGGTCGACGTGACCGGGAGGTGTCGTCGTGAGTGTCACGTTCGCGGGCCTGCGGTCGTGGGCGAAAGGGCTGTACCCGCTCGAGGCGGCCGTCGAGATCCTGGTCCGCGCGTTCGGGGGACGGTTCGCGGCCCCGGGCAATCCGTGGATCCAGCCTTGCGATCAGCCGGGCTGGTGGTGGCTGGACGCCACTATGCTGGTCGACGATCAGCTCGGCCACCTCTCCGGCGGCGAACAACGAGTCCTGCGGATCGTCGCGTCACTGGCCGGCGGAGCGCCGGTCAGCCTGGCCGACAACCTCCCCGGACTGGATCGGGAACTGACCGATCTCGTCCTGGCCGGCCTCGCCCACGCGAACGGCAGCCACGAACACCCCGACCTCCGCATCGACCACGCCCGCGGCGTCGCCGTCCTAAACGGCAGGCTCCCTTCGCTGCACCCCTGGCCTGCGGCCGTCCAACCAGAGTCGGCGGACGCGTCAAGGGCTGCCGACGTCACCAGCGCGGTCCACGAGTCTGTCTCGACGATCCCTGACTGGCGGCAGCAGCTGCCCGATCTGCCGCTGATCCGCGAGGACCTCCTGGCTCAGCTCGAGCAGCGCGCCAGCGAGGGCGCGACTCCGGCCGAGCTCGACGAGTTGCGCCGCGACTACCACGAGCTGTTCAGCGGGTCCTGATGGCCGGACGCACCCTCACCCCAGCCCAGCAGGAGGCGGCCGACCAGGCCCGCCGCGAGACCGTCGAGCAACTCCACCAGCAGCTCGCCGAGGGCATTGCTAGACCTCGACAACCGGGAGGAGTGGCAGCGCTACCTGCGGTTCGCCCGCGGCTTCCACCACTACAGCTTCGGCAACCAGATCTTGTTGCTCCGCGCCAGACCAGACGCTACGGCGATATGCGGGTACCGGGGATGGCAGGCCAAGGGCTACCAAGTACGCAGAGGCGAGAAGGCGATCCGCATCCTCGGACCGGTCACCCGCCGCGTCCCACTCACCGACCCCGTCGGCCAGCCGCTGATGGACGACCAGGGGAGGCCCCGGTACGGCCTGGAAATGACCGGCGTCCGCCCCGTCTCGGTGTGGGACGCCAGCCAGGTCGAACCTCCACCCCATGAGGAACGCCCGCAACCCACCCTCCTGGTCGGCCGAGGCCAGGCGGTCAGCGAAGATCGCGGACACGCTGTTCCCAGTCCTGTCTGGTGGCGAAGAGAGCAACAATGTGGACGTCCTCACCGAGCATGACGAAGCACAGGACGCGGCTCTTCTCGAAGGTCCGGGTCCGCAGTCCTGGGAGGAGGTCGTCCCTGCTGTGCCCAGCAATCGGATCGAGCGCTAGCCGATCGCAGAACTCCAGAAGACGATCCATGTAGGCATCGGCGACGGCGGCGCTCGCATGCTCGAGCAGATAGCTCGAGTTCGTTGAGCTGGGCGAGAGCCTCAGGGGAGAAGAGTGCGCGTGCTGGCGTCATGCGCGCGCGGCGCGGCGCGCGGTGAAGTGGGCTCGCACCTCGTCAGCAGGGATCGAACGTGAAGGATCAGCGAGGGTGGCTTCCGCGATCGGGACGGCGACCTCTCGCAGCCATTGTTCGACATCGGGATCGTTGAGAAGGGCGTCCTCCTCGGTGAGGAGGCGAAGACCGTTTCGGACCACGTCACCCTGGCTCGCGCACTCACCGGAAGCCACCCGCGCCTTCACGGCAGCTGCCACCTCGGAAGGCACGACGAGCGTCACCAGATCATCCTCGTGCTCGGCTGCGCTCATGTCCCGATGATACGTGGGACTTCTGACAGAGGCGATGATCACCCGTTGGCTCCGTGCCGGTGAAGACTCCTCCCGCTTCTCACCGCGGTTTGGCCGTCCGCCTGGGCTTCTACTGAGCAAGGTGGTGCCCTTCCGCCATCGCGGACAGCCTTCGTGCGATCTGTTCGTCGCGTCCGGCGGCGGCGTGTTGGTAGATGAGTGCGGCGGCCGCGTTGGCGTGGCCGAGGCGGTTCATCAGCTCGGCGAGGGTGGCGCCGGCCTGGGCAGCCATCGTGGCACCGGTGTGGCGAAGGTCAGGGTGGTGAGGGTGCTGGCAGCGCACGAGGCGACCAGGAGCGCCGCGAGTACTCCGAGCGGGGCGCTCCGGCGCTCCGTCCAGGTGAGGATTGCGGTCGCTGAGAGCGCCCCGCAGAAGGCGACGCTGAGAACGTCGTTCGCCGGGCCCAGCCACATCCACGCCTCGTGGCGGGCGCCGATCGGGTCCGCGAGCGCGTAGAACAGCGCCAGTGCGGCAGCCGACAGCGCACAGGTGTACACGGCCACGACACCCCACGTACCTGGCCGACCCCGGGGACGGGATGGCCACTGGCGGCGGGACTGCCTCGGGCTCGGACGCGGGCTCCCGATGACGCCGCACCGTGGCGGCCGGATCGAACCAGAACCTGGTGAGGAGCTCACCCAGCTGCTCCGGGGTGCGCAACAGCGGTCCGATGTGACCGGCCGTCGGAACCATCACCAGCCATCCGCGCGGAAGCCGGCGACTGGCCGCGCGGGCCGCGTCCGGAGGCAGCATCGAGTCCTCGGCTGCGCAGACCATTGGTTCTGACGAGGCCATTCGGGCATGTCATCCCCTTTCGTGATGCTCACGAAACCCTTGTCACACCGTCACTCCAACCTCACCACCGCCGGTAGCGGTCCTCGGGACGGTCCGTCGGGATGGCCGGGAACAGCTTGATTCCTGGGCTGTGTCGCGGAGTGTGGTGGTGCACGTCGCGGTGCGGGTCGTGCCGGGGCGGCTGCGGGGTGACGGTCTCCCAGACCTCGTTCAACCATGGTTCGAGCCGGTAGCGCAGGGCGTCGGCCTTATGGTCGTCGGGCGGCGAACGGCCTGCTGCTGCTTCGACGTGCGCCCGGAGCCAGGTCCCGTTCGGGTCCGCTTCGGCGCACTCTCGGGCGACCCGGCTGGTGGCTGGGTCCTCAACGGTGGTCGGCGCCGCCTCATGGATCCAGCCAGCCAGTTGAGCACCGGCTCGGCCTCGCCGGCGATGAGGCCGTCCGGTCGGTGCTGGGTTCGGGCCTCCACGAGGTGGTGCTGGGCGGGTCCGGCGCGACGCCCTGTCCGCGAGGCACCCTGCACAAGCTCTCGCACGACGGTACGGTCATCAGCGAACCCCGCACGAGCGTGCGCAGTGATGCGCAGGAAGTCGAGAGATGGCACCGACCACCAAGGAAGCGCAGCGCGCCGAACTGCACAAGACCATCTGGCGCATCGCGAACGACCTGCGCGGCAGCGTGGACGGGTGGGACTTCAAGTCCTACGTGCTGGGCATGCTCTTCTACCGCTTCATCTCCGAGAACCTCGTCACCTACCTGAACCAGGCGGAACGCGCCGCGGGCAACGCCGACTTCGACTACGCCGACCTGCCCGACTCCCAAGCTGAGTTCGGCATGGACGACACGGTCGCCGAAAAGGGGTTCTTCATCTTCCCGTCGGAGCTGTTCGTCAACGTGCGTGCGCGCGCCCCTCGCGACGCGAACCTCAACGAGACCCTCGAGCGGGTCTTCTCCAACATCGAGGCCTCGGCGGCCGGCGCCGACAGCGAGGACGACCTGAAGGGCCTTTTCGACGACTTGGACGTGAACAGCACCAAGCTGGGCAACACGGTCGCCCGCCGCAACGAGAAGCTGGTCAAGCTGCTGGACGCGATCGGGGACCTGCCGTTGGGCGAGTTCGGCGACAATGCGATCGACCTGTTCGGTGACGCTTACGAGTACCTGATGCAGATGTACGCCTCCCAGGCCGGCAAGTCCGGCGGCGAGTACTACACGCCCCAGGAGGTCTCCGAACTGCTGGCCCGGATCACCGTCGTGGGCAAGACCAGCGTCAACAAGGTGTACGACCCCGCCTGTGGCTCAGGCTCGCTGCTGCTGAAGTACGCCAAGGTCCTCGGCAAGGACAACGTGCGGCAGGGCTTCTTCGGCCAGGAGATCAACCTGACCACCTACAACCTGGCCCGGATCAACATGTTCCTGCACGACATCAACTTCGAGAAGTTCAACCTCGCCCACGGCGACACACTGCTCGATCCGGCCCACTGGGACGACGAACCCTTCGAGGCGATCGTCTCCAACCCGCCCTACTCCATCAAGTGGGACGGGGACGCGAACCCGCTGCTGATCAACGACGAGCGCTTCGCCCCGGCCGGGGTGCTGGCGCCCAAGAGCAAGGCCGACCTGGCCTTCACCATGCACATCCTGAGCTGGCTGGCCGTGAACGGCACGGCCGCGATCGTCGAGTTCCCCGGCGTGCTCTACCGGGGCGGGGCCGAGCAGAAGATCCGCAAGTACCTGATCGACAACAACTACGTCGACACCGTCATCCAGCTGCCGCCGGACCTGTTCTTCGGCACCACGATCGCCACCTGCATCATCGTGCTGAAGAAGTCCAAGACCGACAACGCCGTGCTGTTCATCGACGCCACTGCCGAGTTCGTACGCCAGGGCAACAAGAACAAGCTCACCGACGCCAACCGCGCGAAGATCCTCGACGCGTTCACTGCACGGGAGGACGTGGACCACTTCACGAAGCTGATGGCGAACGAGGCCATCGGCGCCAACGGCTACAACATCGCTGTCTCCAGCTATGTCGAAGCCGAAGACACCCGTGAGGTCACCGACATCACCGAGCTGAACGCCGAGATCGCCCGCATCGTCGCCCGGCAGCAGGAGCTGCGCAGCCGCCATCGACGCGATCGTCGCCGACCTGGAAGGGCCGAACTGATGACCGTCATGCCCACGTGGGAAGGGTTCATGGTGCCCTGCCTGAAGGTCTTGAGCGACGGCTCGACCCGGAGTCGTCGCGAGATCAGCGAGCTCACCGCCGACGCGGTCGGGCTTGACGCGACGAGCAGCGCGGCATCGTGCTCGAGCTCCGGGCAGCCGATGTACGCCAATCGGATCGGCTGGGCGCTCTCGCAGCTGGCCCGGGTGGGAGCACTGGCGAGACCGTCGCGCGGCATCTACCGGATCACGGAGGCGGGCCGCCAGGTTCTGGCCCGCTCCCCGAACGGCATCACCGAGAGCCAGCTCGACGCGCTCGGCGAAGACCCGTACTCGGCGATCCAGCCGTATGTTCCTTCCACCCGGGCAAGGTCGGTGACGCCCGACGGCGAATCAACCACGCTCGACCCGACCGAACAGATCGTGGAGGGCGTTGCCCGCATCCACTCGGCCGTGTCGAAGGAGCTGCTCGCACGACTGCTGGACAAGGAACCGGCCTTCTTCGAGCAGGCCGTTGTCGATCTGCTCATGGCCATGGGCTACGGCGGGTCCGGCGGCAAGGGCATGGCTACCCAGTTGGTCAACGACGGCGGCATCGACGGTGTCATCGACCAGGACGTGCTCGGGCTGAACAAGGTCTACATCCAGGCCAAGCGGTACGCCAGTCGGCAACTCGGTCGGCCGGCCGGAGCTCCAGGGCTTCGTCGGAGCCCTGAGCGGCAAGGCCGACCGCGGAGTGTTCATCACCACCAGCACCTTCAGCCAGGGCGCCGTCGAGTACGCCGAGCGCAACACCAACTCACGGCTGATCCTCATCGACGGGAATCGGCTCGACCGACCTCATGATCCGCTACGGCGTCGGTGTCCAGATCAAGGACACCTTCCACGTCGTCGAGGTCGACGAGGACTTCTTCGAATGAGCCGCATCGACGACTTGATCGCTGGAGTTGTGCCCGGACGGCGTGACCATACCGGCCTCTCGGGAGCCTCGGCAGTACGCAATAAGGGAACCCCCATCACGGCCGCACAGATGAAGGTCTTTGCTCAGAGCGCCCGGTCCGATTCGAGTGTTCGCGGGCGGCCAGACCATCGCTGATGTAAGCGCAGATGCGGTGCCTGCGCAAGGACGTGGTTCGCGTGCCGAGCATCATCGTGAAGTCCCGAGGCGCACATTGGCTTCACTTACTACGAGCGACCGTTCACCCACAAGTCGGAGCTTTGGTCGTACTCGATCAATGATCCCGAAGTCGATCAGACGGTTCGTCTACTACTACCTGCTGACGCAGGTGAACCGTCTTCAGGAACTTGCTCGGGCTACTTCCGTCAAACTCCCGCAGCTAGGCGTCGGTGACACCGACAAGCTGCGGCTTCCGGTACCGCCGCTTGAGGTGCAGCGGGAGATCGTCAGGATCCTCGACACGTTCACGGAGCTGGAAGCGGAGCTGGAAGCGGAGCTGGAAGCGGAGCTGGAAGCCCGCCGCCGCCAGTACGAGCACTACCGGCAGCCGAGCTTCTCGCAGAGCGAGGAGGTCGTGCCAGTGCGCACGCTGGGGGACGTCGCGAGATCCTCCGAGGGCGGCACCAAGACCGATCCAAGCCTTCATGCCGAGGAGGACGACGGCGTTCCCTGGATCGACGCATCGGTGATCGTCGACGACGTCAGTGACGATATCGTCGACTCGAACTAGCTAGCGAGTCACACCGAGGATGCGGCCAAATCGCGTCGATTCGCCCGGGGGACTTCGATCTCTGCAACTCATGAGCTTCAGTCGCCATACGGCTCGAAGATCGCGGGGTGCATCCACGACGGCTCGCTAGCAATCAGCGATTTCGGGACTTCCTATCGTCGCGGACTACCTGTACTGACCTACTTCGTTCGGCCCCGATCCAGAAGGAGTCGCGCGATCGTGCAGGCGCAGGAAGGTGAAGAACCTCAACGCCGAATCGTCAAGGACGTTCCGTTGCGCCGCTTCCTGATCGAAGCACGCAGGATCGCGTCGTCGTTCCTCGACAAGTTCGACGCTCTCGTGAACGACCTGAGCGTCGGTCTGCCGGCTGAGCTGGCTGCTCGTCGAAAGCAGTACGAGCACTACCGCGATCGGTTGTTGACGTTCGAGGAGGCTGTCGGCGTGAGCGAGGCGCCAGCCTCGGCGGTACGACCCGATCGCGGTGAGTTCAGTGAGAGCACGGTGGTGGCCGAGTGGGTGCCGGATGCCGCGGCCGAGGCCGCCTACCAGTCGGAGGCGGAGCTCGAGCGGGAGCTGATCCGGCTGCTGCAGTCGCAGGCGTACGAGTACCTGCCGATCACGTCCGAGGCCGACCTGGTGGCGAACCTGCGCGTCCAGCTGGAGGCGCTGAACCAGATCACGTTCTCGGACGCCGAGTGGGACCGGTTCTTCGCCGAGCGGATCGCGGGCGCGAAGGACGGGATCACCGAGAAGACGGTCCGCATCCAGGAGGACCACGTCCAGCTGTTGAAGCGCGATGACGGCTCCACCAAGAACATCACGCTGTTGGACAAGACGAACATCCACAACAACCGGTTGCAGGTGATCAACCAGTACGAGGTCCGGGGGCTTCGTCAGGCTCAGTCGTCGAGGTTTCGACAGGCTCAACCAGCGGTGGCGGGCGGTATGCGAACCGGTACGACGTGACGATCCTGGTGAACGGCCTGCCGATGGTGCACGTCGAGCTGAAGCGGCGCGGGGTGGATATCCGGGAGGCGTTCAACCAGATCAACCGCTACGCCCGCGACAGCTTCTGGGCCGGCTCGGGGCTGTTCGAGTACGTCCAGTTGTTCGTGATCAGCAACGGCACGCTGACCAAGTACTACTCGAACACCACCCGCAACCAGCACATCAAGGAGGCCGCCGGGGCGAAGCGGACGAAGAAGACGTCGAACAGCTTCGAGTTCACCTCGTGGTGGGCCGACGCGACGAACCGGCCGATCCAGGACCTGACCGCGTTCACCAAGACGTTCTTCGCCAAGCACACGCTGCTGAACATTCTGACTCGCTACTGCGTGCTGACCGCTGACCGGATGCTGCTGGTGATGCGTCCCTACCAGATCGTCGCCACCGAGCGGATCATCAACCGGATCGGGATCGCCACCAACTACAAGAAGCTCGGCACAGTGGCGGCGGGCGGCTACGTGTGGCACACGACCGGCTCGGGCAAGACCCTGACCAGCTTCAAGGCCGCCCAACTGGCGTCCCGGCTGCCGAGCGTCGACAAGGTGCTGTTCGTGGTCGACCGCAAGGATCTGGACTACCAGACCATGCGCGAGTACGACCGGTTCCAGAAGGGTGCGGCGAACTCCAACACCTCCACCGCGGTGCTGAAGAAGCAGCTGGAGGACCCGGCCGCGCGGATCATCATCACCACGATCCAGAAGCTGGCCACGTTCATCAAGGCCAACGCCGGCCACGAGATCTACGGCGGGCACGTGGTGATCATCTTCGACGAGTGCCACCGCTCCCAGTTCGGCGACATGCACACCGCGATCACCAAGGCGTTCAAGCGGTACAACCTGTTCGGGTTCACCGGCACGCCCGATCTTCGCCGTCAACGCGGGCACCGGCGGCAACCCGAGGTTGAAGACCACCGAGCAGGCGTTCGGCGACAAGCTGCACACCTACACGATCGTCGACGCGATCACCGACAAGAACGTGCTGCCGTTCCGCATCGACTACGTGAACACCATCAAGGTGGGCGACGTGGACAGCAAGCTGGTGCCGGCCATCGACACCGAGAAGGCCCTGCTCGCCCCGCAGCGGATCGGCGAGATCGTCGGTTACGTCCTGGAGCACTTCGACCAGAAGACCAAGCGGGCGTCGGGCTACCTCCACTCGGCCGTCACGAACGTGGCCGAGGTGGTCAGCAGCGGCCGCCGCGTGGAGGAGCTGAAGGCCGCGAAGCGTGTGCGCGGCTTCAACGCGATCCTGGCGACGGCGTCCATCGACGCCGCCCGGCGCTACTACAACGCCTTCTCCCGGCAGCAGGAGGATCTCTCGCCCGACCGCCGGCTCAAGGTCGCGCTGATCTACTCCTACGGCGCCAACGACCCGGTCGATGACCAGCTCGACGACGAGGGCTTCGACACCGACTCCCTGAGCGAGGACGCCCGGACGTTCCTCGAGGACGCGATCCAGGACTACAACGACCTGTTCGGCACCAGCTACGACACCAGCTCGGACAAGTTCGAGAACTACTACAAGGACCTGTCGATGCGGTTGAAGAACCGCGACCTCGACCTGGTGATCGTGGTCAACATGTTCCTCACCGGCTTCGACGCGACCACGCTGAACACCCTGTTCGTGGACAAGAACCTGCGTGCCCACGGCCTCATCCAGGCGTACTCGCGCACCAATCGCATCCTGAACTCGGTGAAGACCTACGGCAACATCGTCACCTTCCGCGACCTCGAGCAGCAGACCAACGATGCCATCGCCCTATTCGGCAACAAGGACGCCCACGGCATCGTTCTGCTCAAGCCGTACGCCGAGTACTACGGGCAGTACGCAACCAAGGTCGAGGAACTCCTGGCCCGGTTCCCGCTCGACGTGCCGATCGTGGGGGAGTCGCTCCAGAAGGAGTTCATCGCGCTGTTCGGGACCATCCTGCGCCTGGAGAACATCCTCACCGCGTTCGACGACTTCACCGGGCAGGCGCTCCTCACCGATCGACAGAGCCAGGACTACCGCAGCGTCTACCTCAACCTGTACGCCGACTTCCGCAAGGACAGAGACGCCGACAAGGAAGTCATCAACGACGATGTCGTGTTCGAGATCGAACTGATCAAGCAGGTCGAGATCAACGTCGACTACATCCTGATGCTGGTCGAGAAGTACCGCGCTGAACGCGGCGACGGCGAGGACACCGAGATCCGTGCCGAGATCAGCCGGGCGGTCGACGCCAGCCCCACCCTGCGGAACAAGAAGGACCTCATCGAGGACTTTGTCGACTCCATCTCCGCGGACGGCGACGTCGACGCCGAATGGCAGGCCTTCGTGGCAGCCCGGCGCGAGGCCGAACTGAATGCGATCATCACCGAGGAGAACCTCCGCCCTGACCGTGCCCGAGCTTTCATGGCCTCGGCGTTTCGCGACGGCGGCATCACAGCGACCGGCACCGCCATCACCGAGGTCCTGCCACCCGCCTCGCGCTTCGCCGCCGACGGCGGCCACGGCGAAAAGAAGCAACGAGTGCTCGCCAAGCTCGGAGCGTTCTTCGAACGATTCTTCGGCCTTGGCTCCGGTGGTCAGCTGTAGTCAACGAGGAGCCCGAGCGGGTCCTGTACGGGAGAAGCTTCAGGAGAACTCACTGGAGGCCATCGCCGAGAGGCGAGCGGCGAGGGCGGCTTGGCGATCAGCCGCGGCGTGCTGGTAGATCAGCGCAGCCTGCGGCGTTGAGTGGCCGAGTCGGTCCATCAATTCGCGCATGGTGGCACCGGCCTGGGCGGCCATGGTCGCGCCAGTGTGGCGTAGGTCATGGAAGCGCAGGTCGGGCCGGCCGATCGCCTTCCGGGCGCGCTTGAAGACTCTGTACATGCTGCCGTGATGCATGTGGTGCCCTCGGTGTTGGGAAGATCAGACCTTCGTCGCCGGGCATCGCGTAGCGATCGAGGTGCGCTCGGAGCAGGGGCACCAGGTGAGGCGGGATCGCGACGTCGCGGATGCCTGCGAAGCGCAGGTCGGGCCGGCCGATCGCCTTCCGGGCGCGCTTGAACACCTTGTACATGCTGCCGTGATGCATGTGGTTGCCCTCGGTGTTGGGCCTTGGTCAGGAACGTTGTGGGGGCGTTGATCCAGGCTGTGCCTGAGAATCCCTCGGAGTGGCATTGTCCGCGTCCGTGCGAGGCGGCCTGCAGGCGCCTCGGCGAGGTCCCCGTGGCCAGTCCTCGTGCCGGTCAGAGCTCGTCCAGTGGGGCATCGGGCGGGTCGTCACTTGCGCAGCGGCTGGTGGTCGCGGACGGCCGCGACGATGTCGAGGATCGCCTGGGTCGTGGATGCGGCCGGTTTCTCTTCGGCGACCAGCGATGCGTGGGTCGCGTCGGCGATGATGCGGTGGTCGCTGTTGCTCGACAGGGTGGCGGCGAGGCGATCCTGGGCGGCGAACCAGCTTGCGGGATGTTCGCGGCCGGCTGTCACGACGATGAGGGGCTTGTCGGCAAGGTCGTGGAGCGCGCCGGCTTCCCTGGCTGAGGCGCCTCCGTGGGCGTACTCATCGATCGTGCTGCGGATGGCGTTGACGCTCGCGGAGCCGGAGCGCACTTCGCCTTCGGACTGGGGCGGCAGGCCGTCTGCGCTGAGCTGGCCGAAGAGGTTGCCGAGGCCGATTCGGGCAGTGGCCGACACTGCTGCGGACAGGCGGTTCATGATGTCGGGGGAGTCGTTGCCGCCCGGGGACTGAGAGGTCGGCTGCGAGTTCGGTGCGGTGGAGTCGATGAGCACCACGCCGGCGACCTCGTCGGGGTATTGGGCGGCGTAGGTGAGCACGTAGAGCCCGCCGAAGGAGTGGCCGGCCAGGACGTAGGGCCCGGGCACGTTTCCGGCCGCCAGCAGCTCGTGGAGGTCGGTGGCGATCTGCGCTGCGTCTTGGACGGTGTCGGCAGGTTCGCTCCAGCCGCGTCCAGCGCGGTCGTAGATGCAGACTCGGGTGTTGCGGGCGACGAGTGGGGTGATCCATCCCATCGTCGACGACAAGCCACCCGCGCCGGGTTCGAGCACGACGGTGGGGGCACCTGAGCCGGTGCAGTTCAGGTGGAGGCGGTGTCCGCCGACGTCGATCAGTTCGCCGGGCGCGGGGTAGGCCCTGGCGTCCATTGCCTGCTGGACGGCTTGGTAGCTGCCGCCGATCGCGGCGATGGCGAGGAGGGCGATCGCCGGGTGGATCAGCCAGCGCCCTGGCCGGTTGGCGGGGTCGCGTCGGACACTGAGGGCCATCCAGATCGCGGTCGCGAGGGCTGCGGGCGGCCACACCCAGCTGAGCACAGGGTCGGCCGCCGGGACCGCCCAGAGCAGCAGGCCACCCAGTCCCAGGAGTGTGGCGGGTGCTGCCGCCCAGCGCTGTGGTCGATCGGTGAGCCGCGCCGACAGGACGGCCAGCATCGCCCATCCGAAGCCGAACCCGCACAGCACTGCGCCGGTCACAGCGTGCTCCTGGGCCGGGACGAACGGAGACAGGGCCAAGACTGCCGCTGCGCCGAGTCCTGCGAGCAACGAGGCGACCACGATCCACCCGAGGCGTCGGCTCGGGTTGTGGGGCCGTGTGGGACCCGTCGCGTCCGCGGGCGGGGTGTGGTCAGGGTGGGCGGCAAGCGCGGTGCTGGTGAGATGGGCCATGGCGGGTCTCCGTTCGGACTTGCGGAATCGGCTGGTGTTTGGCGAGCAGGGGTGGCGGTCGATCAGGAGCGGCGGCGGGCTCGCGTGAGGATTCGGGGCATCGCACCGATCCCGATCGCGAGCAGTACGCCCAGGGTGGTCAGGAACCCGGCCCGCCACTGAAGGTGAGGCGGGGCGGAGCCCTGTTCGACGCGGTCGAGGGGGTATTCGAGCATCTTGGCGATCGAGGTGACGACGGTCGGGCTGGCATGCCGGCTGAGGTGTTCGAAGCCGGCGTCGAAGCCGTGGCGGCCGGACCGGCTGGCAGCGACTCCTGCCACGACGAGCTCATGGTCCGGCGTTCCGACGGAATCGGTGTGGATCAAGAGTCCGTGGCGGGTGGTGATCGTGCCGGTGGTGGAGGAGGCGTTGGCCGCCGCGGCCTGGGAGTAGTTGTAGACCTCGAGCAGTGCGGCGGCGTCGATCTCGTCGACTCCGTCGCCCAGTCGGACGTCGATCACGGGCCGGCCCCAGGGGAACGCGGTGTTGGCCAGGACGGACAGGTCTCCGGCGGAGAAGGCCTGGGCGGGAATCGCGACGGGTGCGTCGGGCGACCAGCCGGGGTGGTCGATGAGGCTGCCGACCCGGCTGGCTTCGTCCGGCCCGGCCAGGTCGGCCATCACCTTCAGGCTCCCCCAGATGCTGGAGGTGACTCCGCCCGTGGTGGTGACCCGCCCGTCCTGGACGTACCGCTGGCCGCGCACCCAGGTGACGTCGGCGTTGGATGCTTCGAGGGCGCCGATCCGGGACCAGTGGGAAGTTGCCCGCAGGCCATCGAGGATTCCCGAGGCTGCGAGCAGGCGGGATCCGGCGCAGACCCCGAGGATGCGGACGCCGGCGTCGTACTGACTGGACACGAAGGTCCGGGCGGCCTGCTCGTCCGAGCCGCCGGGGTCGTTCACGGCCGGCACCACGATCAGGTCCGCCGCCGGTGCGGTGCCGGCCGCGACGTCGGCGAAGCTGTAGGACGGCACCACCGCGAGTCCGCCGTCCAGCGACGCCGGCGCGGTCGAGTCGGACACCGTGTAGACGGCGAACGCGGGCGAACTGGCGAACACCTCGTAAGGGGCCAGGACGTCCGCCGTGTCGGAGCCGGACCGGCCCAGCACGATGGCAACCACCTGCCGGCCGTTGGTGGCCTCGACGCGCGGGCCGGTGGCGGTCGGGACCGTGCCAGCTGAGGCTGCGGCGCTGGAGGCGGACAGACCCGCCACGGCGAGGGCGGCGAATGCCGTGACGCCGAGCGTCACCGCGATGATCGTGCGGCCCGCCCGGCGTGCGAACGCCGCGAGTGGGGTTCTGGGCTGGTTGCTGGTCACGGTTCTCCCTGGGTGTGAGGTTCGGGTGCTTCCACTGTCGGTCTCGGGTTGTGCCGGACGCCATGACGCCGGATTGACGATTTCGGCCATTCCCCGAGAGCGAGGCTTATCGTGGACGCAGGAGGCTGGCATGGACGGACAGAGGGTTGTCATCGTGACGTTCGACTCCGCCCAGATCCTCGACGTCGCCGGCCCGCTGGAGGTCTTCTCCACCGCCACCCGGCTCGTCCCGCCCGCGTGCTACGAGGTGGAACTGGCCAGTCTGGGTGGGGGACAGGTCCGCTCGTCCAGTGGCCTGGAGTTCGCCACGAGCCACCTCGACGAGGTTCAGGGACCGGTGGACACGCTGGTGGTGGCCGGGGGTCGCGACATGGACGACGTCTCCGCTGACCCCGACCTGCTGGCCCAGCTCCGCCGGCTTGCCGCGGACTCCCGTCGCGTGGCGTCGGTGTGCTCCGGCGCGTTCCTGCTGGCCGCCGCCGGACTGCTGGACGGGCGGCGGGCGGTCACCCACTGGGACGAGTGCCGGCGCCTGGCCCGCAGCTACCCCGACGTCGCCGTCGACCCGGACGCCATCTATGTCCAGGACGGGAACGTGTGGACCTCGGCGGGCGTGACCGCCGGGATCGACCTCACCCTCGCCCTCGTCGCAGAGGACCATGGACGCAAGGCTGCCGCGGCCGTGGCCAGACAGCTGGTGGTCTACCTGCGCCGCTCAGGTGGACAGTCGCAGTACTCCGCTCTGCTGGCCGCCCAGGACGCGGACACCCAACCCATCCAGGACCTGCTCGCCTGGCTTCCCGAGCACCTCGCCGAGGATCTGAGCATCCCCAAGCTGGCGGCCGTGGCGAACCTCTCCGAAAGGCACTTCAGCAGGAGGTTCAAAGCCGAAGTCGGCGTCGGCCCCGGCGAACACGTCGAAGCCGTCCGCCTGGAGTCGGCCTGCCGCCTCCTCGAGAGCACCCAGCTCACCATCGAGCAGCTCGCGCACCTCTGCGGCTTCGGCGCCGTGGAAACGATGAACCGGGCCTTCCGGCGAAGGCTCGGCACCACGCCGCTCCAACACCGTCACCACTTCAACCACGCCCTGGCCGTGTCCGCCATGGAGGACGGGGCGAACGAACCCTGACCCACCGGGCTGTTGATCACTGCGCCCCGGTAGTCGTCGGCCGCCCTGAGCGGGGTTGGGTAGCCGAACGGGTGCCACTTCGCTGAGCGGAAACGCGGTACCGGTTTAGATGACGGCGTACCCCAGGTCGGTTCGGGCGATGGCGGCGACGACGGGCCGAAACGCCGGGTCGGCGAGCGCGCGTGACCAGTTCGGTGTGGTGGGCATCGCGTTGGCGGCGCTTGACCACAGCACGACGTTGGGATCGCCGGTGATTGTCGAGTCGACCCACAGGCCGTCCAGCGCCGGGAACTGCGCAGCGATCGCCCGCGCCCAGGCCTGGCAGACCGGCCTCGGCGCCGATATCAACGCGTGCGCGGCGCTGTTTCGGACGGGCCAGGTTCCGGTGAGGTCCAGTAGTTCCAGGGTGCGGGTAGGTGACCAGCTCGTCTGCTCCCAGGCGCCCGAAGGTGAGCCCGCTCTTCCGTCTTTCCAGGCCTCGCGACCGTTGCCAGAGCGGCTTGTGACCGTCGCCCCCACCGTCGACGGCGGGGAGAACACAACGCCTCGGGTGAAGGAGTCACGGCACGACCAAGCGTCGCGCGGGGTGGATCGAGTAGTCGGCCATGTGGTCGAATACGCCGCGCAGTGCCGCTCGGTCGGGATCGCGATAGTAGGGTCGCTGGGCGGCGGCGAAGTCCTCCCAGTCCCCGTCGAACGTGAACGCCCAAGTGAACATGTTCTCCGGCCGGTCGGCAACCGCGAACATGCAGTCGAACCCGTGCCGTGCACGGACCGGGACGATGCGGCGCCAGATCGACAGGAACTCCGCCCAACTGCCCACGATTGAGTAGCGCCGCATGATCACGATTCCGGGGGTGTCGATGCGCTCGGCGATGACCTCAACGTCGACCGGCCTCACCTTGGTGTTGCGGAACACCAGGTCCCGTTTGAGCGCGTCGATCTCTTTGCCCTCGAGATCGCCCAGTACGGCCGCCTCGGCAGGCTCGGGTTCGGCATGGGAGTAGAGCCAGCTGATCTTGGGTTCGGCATCGGTCTCCACGAAGGCCTGATGCGTCACGAAGCCGTGCCGACGACGAACTTCGACTTCACGCCTCCAGACCTCCAGGTACTCGTCGAGGTGCCCGGGCTTGACTGTGAATCTATGCAGGAACATGACCACGCCCCCAAGCTACAAGCCATCGGTGTAGAACGGCCGCGAAGCTACCATCGGGGGGTGACGTCCGTTGAGCGCCTCTTCGTCTACGGCTCGCTCGGCCCGGGCCGCCCGAACGCCGGTGTGCTCGCCGACGTGGATGGAGACTGGGAACCAGCGACCGTGGCCGGGTCTCTCGTCGAGGACGGATGGGGAGCAGCTCTCGGATTCCTCGGACTCGTGATCGACAACTCCGAGGACTCGGTGGACGGCTGGCTGTTCGAGTCTGATCGCCTTGAGCTCCTCTGGGACAGACTCGACGAGTTTGAGGGCGACGACTACCGCCGCGTCGTGACCTTGGCCAGGCGCCGGTCCGGCGAGCAGGTGCCTGCCCAGGTGTACGTCCTCTCAGACCAGCGATAGCCGCGATGACGTGCCAGGGCATGTCCTTGCCGATGTGCTTCCAGTGACCATCCTTGAACGGCCGTCGCGCGGTCTTCGCGTCGAGCCGTTGAGTGGAACGCTGGTGTTCACTCGCCCTCGCCGCCGATGCCGAACTGGTGGAATCACGGAGACGGGCAAGCACTTTTCGCGGCCGCCGAGGCGACGACGAGCGCGCTGCTGCGCGCCTGCGGCGTCCCTCGTCGAGCCTGTGACGTACGCTCGGCCCCTACCGTCCGTCTTGCCAGTAGGACAGGTGCGTGCGGTGCAGCCATTGGTCCACCCAATCCTTGTCTGGCTGGGCTGGTAGATCGGTGGCGTCGCGGAGTCGGGTCAAGCGATCTGCCGCTTGGTCGATCCGGTCGACCACCTCACCCAGCGGAATCTCGCCCCGCCGGACCTGGCGCAGGTAGCTGAGGTCCGGTTCCGGGACGGGAAGAGTGATCCTCCCGGTGGTCAGAAGCTCGGCGCCCTGGACCCCGAGTCGCAGGGCGTGCATGGCGTACTTCGTGTCGTAGCCGTGGACGGCGACCAGTTCGGGCCGATTCGTCCGCGCCTTCGACTCGCCGACCATCGCCGCTCGTTGCGACTCCAGATAGCCGAGGAAGCGGTCGGCCGCGAGCCTGGACACGAAGCGATGCGCGTTGTCGACCAGTTCGACCCCGTAGCCGTTCCGGTACACGACGTCAGAGTCGGGCACGAAGAGCGCGAGCAGTACGGTCGGGTTGCCGGCCAGGGCCAGCCGACACCACTTGCGGGCCGAGTAGACGACCACGTCCAGGTCGCCGGCGCCTGAACGGTTCGCCAGGCCTCCTGGTTGATCCCACACCGTGTGCCGTTGGTACTGCTCGAACTCGACCTCCCCGCTGTCAACGTCGATGCCCCGAGGCACCCGGGCCAAGCCCGTGACGAACCGGGCCGGCTCCAGGCAGATCCCCATCTCGTCGCGATCGTCCTGTCCGCCGATCGAGGTGCCATGAACGCCTGATCCGACCTGGACTCTGAGGATCATGCCCGCCTCGGCGATCTCGCGCGCCTCGTCGGACGCGTGTGGGTGCCGGAACCCTCGCGGGAGGGACCGGTTTCCGTGGATCTCTGAGGTCTGGGTCATGACTCGAAACGGTAGGCCCTGATCGTGCCCCGGGCGTGGCTCTCAGCGAAGAGGCTGGACCGTATCGAGCGGCTGAGGCAGGACTTCGTGTTGGGGGACCGCTACCGCCTGGTTGGCCGTCTCGGCTCCGGCGGCATGGGTGGAGTCTTGGCCCAACCAGACGCTCCTGGGCACCGGGTGAGGACGGGTGCCAGGTAACCATCTGCTGAGGCCGCCCGCGTTCGTGATCAGAAGCGGCGGGTTCCCCCTGGGTTGAGGACGCCGGTCGGTAGGTCGAAGTGGAACGGGGACAGGCACAGTCCCGGGATCCAGGTGCCGTCCTGCAGCACCTCAGCGTGGGCGAGATCACCGAGGCGCACCTCGAGGTCGACGGTCTCGGCGTAGAAGTTGGCGGCGGAATGGGCGAGGACGTTTCGCACCGGAGCCGTCGCATCGATGCCTTCTCCGAACCAGCCCTCCATTCCCAGCTGGAAGGAGCCGAGGTCGCCACAGGCGGCGTTGACCCCCAGGTAGTACGCACGACCCCTGCTGGCATTGCTCACCGGCGCGGCCTCCTCGACGAACTGGTCCAGGCTGGACACCGTGACCGGGGGAGCGACCGACAGAACGCGCCTGTCCGCTCCCACTACAGAACCGTCCGCTCTCACTTCGGCCTCTCCGGCAGGACGGGACTGCAGATGCACCACCGAGCCGCTGGGCGTGATGAACTGCGGCGCGAAGGCCGGGTCGCACGACAGCACCGACAACAGGACGACTTCGTCGGCCGACGTGACGGCCATCACGAGGTGGTCGCGGCGAACGAAGACGTGCTGAACCAGATCGGTCCCGGCAAGGGCCTTCTTCACGAAGGCCGGCTGTCCCAGCTGGCCCACCACGTAGGTGAAGCTGTTGCCGGCGTGCAGGTTCGCAAGCACCCCGTACTCGGCCTCCCGCCAGAAGACCGCGTGCCACGCCTGCGGCCCGAGGCTGAGCACCAGCACCAGAGCGCTCACCAGGCCTGCGACGCCGAGCAACAGCCGGCCGGCCAAGTGGCCGACCACCGAGGTGCGGTGCCAGGGCGTCCAGGCCGACCAGGGCCAGCGTCCGATCCAGCGCACGGGCTGGGGATAGGTGTCGTGCAGCTCACCCGCTGCACCGGGCTGCTCATCGCCGGTTTCCTGGCGAGGATCGCTTGGCATCTCGGCTCCATCGCAAAGCGCAAACCAACCACGTACCTTCATCCTGGCACGCGGGAGGTCGAAAGGATCAGTCGCCTTAGCCCTGATCGGTTACGGCAGGGGCCCGGAGTCCGCGACCTGATCGCTCCCGATCGACGAGTTCAAGAAGCTCGTTCAGGCTGCCTTCGGCCTGCCAGTCGCCGGGCCGATCGGCCGCGTCCCAGTGCGCGGTCTGGACCTGTGCCCAACGCACCCAGCGCGAGATGGCGAGTTCCTGCTCCAGCTGCAGGCGCAGGGTCAGCGCGCTGAGGTGGAGGCGATCCGGGAACGCGAAGCCCGACAGGGAGCCGCGCGCCATCGTGGCCAGGGCGTCGATCCGATCCGAGGTCTCTGCGTCGATGCGGTTCAGGGTGTCACGGAGCTGGGGGAGCGTGCCGGCATCGGCGAAGAACACCTTGACCATGGCCGCGAACTCCGAGGCGCGCGGCTCGGCCGGCTCCGAGAGCCAGCTGGCCAGGGCCTTCTCACCCGCTGCGGTGATCGCGTAGACCGTCCGCGGCCGCTTCCCGGTCGCCTCGATGGTCGCGGTCGCGAGTCCCGCCTCGACAAGGAGCTTCGGTTCGTCGTAGAGCCTGCGCTCGGCGCGCGGCCAGAACCAGTGGAGGCTGCGTTGCACCTGTTTGGCCAGCTCGTAGGTCGTCCACGAGCGCAACCTGAGGAGTCCCAGCAGGGCGTAGGCAGTGGTGCTACCGGAGAATCGCATGACCCATCTTGACATACTGCCGGTTGCAGCATCTAGCCTTATGCATAGTGCAACCGACAGTATGTGAAGGAGCCGACATGCACACCAAACCCTTCCCGTTGGCCACTACTGTGCGCGGCACAGGAGAGCCCGCCGTCCTGCTCGTACCCGGCTGGTGCGGGGACCGGACCGTGTTCGACGACCTCGTCGCCGGTCTCGGCTCGCACCGGCGGGCCATCTCGGTCGACCTTCCCGGCCACGGCGAATCGACCGCGACCCACCACGACTACACCACCGGGGACGTGGTCGACTCGCTGCAAGCGGCCCTCGAAGACGCCGGGGTCGATCGCGTGGTGCCGGTGCTGCTTTCACACGCCGGTTGGGCCGGCATCGAGCTACGCCGTCGCCTCGACGCGCGCGTGGCGGGCCTGGTCTTCCTCGACTGGATGGTTCTCGGCACGCCTGACGGCTTCGCCGACGCACTGTCGGGCCTACGGTCCGAGGCTTGGATGCAGGTGCGCGCCGGGCTGACAGCCATGTGGACCGACGGCGTGAACAACCCACGGCTGTCGGCCTATGTGGCCTCGATGTCCGGCTACGGCCAGGAGTACTGGGCTCGGGCCGGACGCGAGATCGCGGCCGGTTTCGCCGAGTATCCCGTCCCACTGGACGCGGTTGCGGACCTTCAGCCCTGCCCCGTGCTGCACCTGTACGCGCAGCCCGGAGACGACGCGATACTTCAGGCGCAGGAGGACTACGCCCAGGCGCACCCCTGGTTCCACGTCGAACGCCTGGACGCGCGCAGCCACTTCCCCATGTGGGAGGACGCGGGCACGATGGTGAACCGGATCGAGCACTTCGTGAGGACCCTGTGACGCTCGTGGTGGTGGTGGCGCACCCGGACGATGAGACGTTCGGATGCGGCTCCCTGCTGTTGCACGCGGCCACGAGGACGCGGACCGTCGTGGTCTGTGCCACCCGCGGCGAGGCCGGGGAGTACCGGTCCGGGCTGAAACTCCCGAGCGGGGGACTCGCCGAGTTGCGCGAGGCCGAATTGCGCGCCGCCGCCGCCACGTTGGGTGTGGCCGAGGTCGAGGTGCTCGGGTTCGGCGACTCCGGGATGACGGGTCCTTCGCCAGCCGGCTCGTTGTGTGCCACGCCGCTGACGACGCTCGCCGAGCGGATCCGCACGTCGCTGGCCCGGCACCAGGCGTCCATCGTCGTCACCCTCGACGGCAGTGACGGGCACCGCGACCACGTGTTCATCAGGGACGCGGTCCTCGCAGCCGTGGAACCAGACCTGACTCTCTATCTGCACTGCCTGCCGCGGGTGTTGATGCACGAGTGGCTGCGCCGTCGAGCCCGTGACGACACCGGGACGGCCTACGCCGGCGATCCCGAGATCGGCACGCCGGAGGATGAGATCACGACCGTGGTCGATACCGCACGGCACTACACGACCCGCCTGACGGCCATTTCCCGGCACCGTTCACAGGCGTCCCCATACGACGGCCTCCCCGAGGACCTACGCAGGCGATTCCTCTGTGTCGATCACCTGCGAAGGGTCCAGCCGCGCTGGCCTGGCGGGACACTGGAGACCGACCTGTTGGGCCTCGGCGGCCCCGTGGAGAACTCCCGAGCGAGCCAACCACCTCCTGCTCTTCGCGCATGGCGCACCCGGTGAGAGGCAGGTCAGACTCCGGCCAGAACGGGTACAGCTCCGTCATCGAAGAACGGAGGGGCGTCGTGGCAACAGCGGACCCGACCTCGGAACACCCCGGCAGCACAGGCCTGTCGCGGACAGCGCGGACTGCGACGGACAACCGTGTCGTGGAACTCGGCGCTCGCGCCGGCTACACCCTCACCGGCGTCCTGCACCTGTTGATCGCCTGGCTCGGCCTGCAGGTGGCCTTCGGGCAGCGCGGCGTCCGGGCCGACCAGTCCGGTGCCATGGCACTGGTCGCGGGCACTGGATTCGGCATGGTCGTCCTGGTGGCGATCGTGGTCGGCTTCGTGCTGCTCGCCGTGTGGCAGATCGGGGAGTGCATCCGCCGGCGTGAGGCCGGCGACCGGGTCAAGGCGGCGGCCAAGGCGATCGTCTACCTCGCCCTGTCCTTCGGTGCGATCTCGTTCCTGGTCGGCTCCGGCACCTCCAGCCGGACGCAGGCAAAGGACGCCAGCGCCACCCTGATGGACCTCCCCTTCGGGCCGGTCCTCGTCGTCCTCGTCGGCCTGGCCGTCGCCGCGGTCGGCGGGTACCACATCCACAAGGGGTGGACGGAGAAGTTCCGCGGCGACCTGGCCAGCAGCCCCACGCGCTTCAGCATCATCGCCGGTCGGGTCGGCTACATCGCCCGGGGAATCGCCTTCATCTTCGTCGGCGCCGGGTTCGTGACCGCCGGGGTGACCCACCAGCCGGCCAAGTCGCGGGGGCTGGACGGCGCGCTTCGCGACATGATCGCGCTGCCTTGGGGCCAGGTCATCGTCGCCCTCGTAGCCTTGGGCTTCGCGGCCTTCGGCCTGTACTCCTTCAGCCGCGCACGCCACGCCCGCGTCTGAGCGCTCCGGTCAGTACGGCGCCTCCGCAAACTGCGGCCTGAGGTACATCCACGCGATCATTCCGCACGCCACTCCGTTCACCGCGCCCCACGCAACGTCGGTGGGGTGGTGCATACCGAGATAGACCCGCGACCAGGCGAGCACCAGCAGGTACCCCCCGAAGCAGGCGGCGATGGCCATGCGAAGCGCGAGGCTCCGCAGCGCGTACCAGAAGAACAGCGCCATCACCAGGAGCTGGGCGGTCGTCGCACCCATGTGGCCGCTCGGGAAGCTGGCGGTGGGCTGCCCGACGTCCAGCTGCTGCACGGACGGCCGGTCGCGGGCGATCAGCGTGGACGTCACGATGTGGACACCGATGTGCAGGTTCAGCGCCACCAGCGGCAGGGTGGCCAGCCACCACTGGCGCGTCATCGCCCAGATGACCAGGATCGACAGGACGCAGATCACCGCGTTGCCCGATATCCCTCCGATCGTGGAGGCGACGATGGACACCGTGTCCAGGAACGGCGTCCGGCCGGCCTGCAGCGTCACGCTGAGCTGGTCCTCGCCCGTCCGGGCCGACAGGGGCGGAATCAGGAACTGGCCGACGGCGAGCCCGACTACCAGCAGTATCAGGGAAGGCGGGATCGCCCTCACCACCAGGTCGCGGGCGACGTCGAGAACGGACGGCACCGCGGCACCGTCCCGGTAGCGCGCCAGCGTCGTCACGGGGTTCCCTGTCCAGGCTCGGTCACCTTCTCGGCGGCCGGCGCCTCGGAAGGGACGCCGGGTTCGATCGCGGTGGACGGCGGCTGGTCGGGCACCCCGCCGTGTCTCGCGACCATCCGGTCGCGGCGGTCGAGCCGCAACAGGATCCGGTGAACGGTGATCAGCAGCGCCAGCCACGCCAGCCCGAACAGCCACCCGAACATCACATCGGTCAACCAGTGGTGGCCGAGGTAGACGCGGCTCAGGCCCATCGCGATCGCCCAGAGCGCCGCGACGACCGGGGCGAGGACGTGCACCCAGAACGTCTCGGCGAGCCACCACGCCAGATAGGCGAACATCAGCGCGATCACGGTGGCGTTCAGGGTGTGGCCCGACGGGAACGACGGGGCGTACTCGTAGGGCGGCACGGCGTCGGCGAACGGTGGACGGGCCCGGCCGACAACGGTCTTGCCGACGCTGGTGAAGATCAGGGACCCACTGGCCGCGACCCCGACCAGCAGCAGCACCGACCGACGCCGCCAGACCACGTACATGACGACGGCCAGCGTCAGGGTGATGAACACCATCGACGGCGTCGCGCCGAGATTCGTGAACGCCGTCACCCAGCGCTCGCCCGCCGGCGAGCGCAGCGAAATGGCCAGATCGAGGGCCGGCTGGTCCAGGAGGCTGACACCGGTGGTGTTCGCCACCGCCTCGTAGATGTTGGCACTGACCAGGATGAGCGCGGTGAACAGCGACGCCCCGAGGACCGCAGTGGTCAGCATGGCGGCATTCGCGCCGACATAACCGCGGACTCCACGCACGGCCCTGGCGACCGGCCCCTCGAGCGACGTCATCCGCGCGTTCTCCCATCGTCTTTACTCCGTGACTACCCATTCGGACGCCTCGCCATTCGGGCTCTTGCGCGCGGCGTTTGCCGCTCCGCCCTCGACCAGTCCACCGGTCGCCCCGCACGAGATCACGACGCGGCGACACCGGTCCAACTCGCCAGCCGCCGCGCCTGCTCACGGGTGACAACAACGCGGCGCCCAGGTTTCGGTCGGTATCGCCGCCGTGGCCTTCATCGGGCCTGGCTTGTGCCGCCGCTCCTGGTGCGTGCCCGTCTGTCCGACGGGCTCTACGAGGCTGCTCAATGTTGGCGTCCGGGCCGCCCGCATCCCCGTTCCGGATCGAGGAGAAGGCCGATACTGCCGAGCGCCGATTGGCGCTCATCGCCACTCTCAGCCTGGTCCGGACGGGTGAACTCGGGCACAGGCTCAGCTGGCCCAGCGCGTGCATCAGCACGAACTGATCGACGGGCGGCCCAGCGCCTCCAAGCCAGCAAGGAACATGCTGTCCATCTTGGAGAAGGCCAGTCGCTGGTTGCGCGGCGAAGACAAGCCCGGCACTACAGCTGCCCGAGAGTGGGGCGAGATCTCCACCGCATACGACGAGGCGCTCGATGGTAGGCCGGACATCCTGATGAACATCCTGGCCGCACCGGGACGGCGACAGATCGAGCCGGTCGCCCTCGAGGGTTCCGCCGGCGACAAGCAGGACATTTAACTACCCTGGAAGGGGCAACAGGAGGCGATCGTGCCACGTCGAGGCAGGTGGCTGGCGAATGTCGCCCTCACCGTACTCGCGCCAGCGCTCGCGGTCCTCGGTATCCGCGGCATCAACGCGTGTCGCTATCCCGAGCCCCTGATCGAGATGGTGGACCTCGACGCCGTCGCCGGCGTCACCGACACTCCTACGGGCGTCAGGGTCGAACGGATCGCGTCCGGCCGTCTCGACGGCTTCCACCTTCGCCCAGCCGGTTCGGTCCTCGCCGGCCTGGTCGTCACCTGGGGTGGCTCGGACGGTGGCGGCAACGACGCGCTGGCTCTCGGCCTGGCGAACAGCGGCCACGAAGTGCTGGCCCTGCACTACTTCGGCCGGCCCAATCAACCGGCCATCCTGAGCGCGGTGCCGCTGGAATTCTTCGGCGAAGCACTCGACTACGCCGCCGCGCACGCCGCGTCGACCCATCCCCTGACGGTGATCGGAAGCTCGAAGGGCGCCGAACTCGCTCTGCTTCTGCCCAGCTACTATGCCGAGATCGACAACGTGGTGGCGTTCACCCCGAGCGAGTTCGTCTACCAGGGTCTCGACTATTCGTCGCCGCACTCGTCCTGGACCTGGCAGGGCCGTGAACTTCCCTATGTCGGTTTCCAGCACGCCGCGCCCGAGGCCACGCTCGGGATGCTCGCGGCCAAGGCACTGAATCTGCCGGTTCGCCTGCGCGAAACTTATGCCACCGCCGCCGATCGTGACCCTCACGCTCACCTCGCGCGGATCGATGTGACTCGGATCAGGGGTCACCTGCTCGCGTTCGCCGGCGACGACGACCGGATGTGGCAGGGCGAGATCGCCGCAGGCAATCTCGCCGCGGCTCGTCCTGAACTGACCGAGGTGCGCATCTATCCTGGCGCCGGACATGCCTTCTGGGTCCCCGGCTGGTACGCCGCAGGCTACGAACTCGGCGGCAGCGCCGAAGCCAATGCCGCTGCCCTCGCCGGCAGCACCGCGCTCCTTCACCGCCGAATGGCACAGTGGCATCGAGAGCCCGGGGGCCGAGCCCGCTGAGCCCGGGCCTGCGCCGGGACGGCACGCCGACTACTGAGGTTGACGACCAGGTCTGCGCGCACTGTCGGAGCCTGGCTCAACGACGTGGCGTCCATCGACGGCGACCGACCCGGCCGAGTTCGTGGGCCCGGCCGACCCGTGGCGGAGGACGCCCGAGCTCGGCTAGCGTCGGTGGGGACCGTCCGACCGAAGGAGTGTGGGGATGAGCGCGCTGACCGAGCAGCTCAAGCAGGAGGACAACGAGTTGAGGTTCGCCGACTTCACGGTGGAGGACGCCTGGGATCTCGGCAGCCGGATGCGCGCCGCGGCGGCAGAGCAGGACCTGCCGATCGCGATCGGGATCATGCTCGGGCAGCAGCGGGTCTTCCACTCCGCGCTACCCGGTGCCAGCGCGGACAACGACGGGTGGCTCGCGCGCAAGACACGGGTGGCGCTGCGCTACGGGCAGGCGTCCCTGGCCGTCGGGGAGAGCTTCCGTGATCTCGGCCGCGACTTCGACCCGGATTCCAGGCTCGACCCCGACGAGTTCGCCGCACATGGGGGAGTCGTGCCCCTCAAGCTGCGCGGTGGCACGGTGATCGGCGCGGTGGGGGTGTCCGGGCTGCCGCAGCTGGAAGACCACGCGTTCGTCGTGCGCCACCTGCGCGCGTTCCTCGCCGCGTCCGGCTGATCTGCGCCGCTACTTCGGCGGCAGATTGCGGACGTGGTCCAGCCCGCGCTGGAGCCACGTCATCAGTTGCGCCTCCTCCTCGACGACCGCCGGCTCCAGGTGCAACCAGCCACGCAGTTCCCGTCCGTTCATCCAAACGTGGCGGATTCGGTCGCCGTCCACCAGGTCCGGGCCGAGCGCGGGATCAAGCCGCAGCATCAGGCCGGCGTCGCGGCTCGCCGCCGCCACCATGTGGCCAGCAACCAGGAAGGCGCACCCGCCGAACATGAGTTTCTCGGTGACACCATCGGTGGAGGAGAGCGCGGCCCGGATTCGACCGGCCAGTTCCTCGTCGTACGCCATGCCGGCAAGTATCCCGGCGCGCGCTGGCCCGGGGCCAGGCTTCGCTCAGAACCTGGCGGTGGACCAGACGGTGCCCGAGGGCGCGACCAGTTCGACCCCCGCCGGTTCGTCGCCGGTGAGCGGTACCAGCCACGAGCCGGACGCGACGCCGGTGCCGTACTCGTCGCTCAGCGCCCACGAGCCGCCGCTGGTGCGTTGACCGTCACGGCCCACCAGGATGCACTCGTAGCTCGCCCCGGGGCGACCGGCAGTGACATTGAGCAGTAGGTACCGGTGGCCGCTGCGCGTGGCGAGGCCGACCGATCCGACGGACTCTCCCTTGGCGGTGAGCAACGAGGCCGCCACCGGAACCCGGTGCTCTGCGGTGGCCGGCCGATCAAGGAGGGTCGTCGTGGCCAGGGTGCCACCGACTCCTGCGAGCAGCCCCAGCAGGACGGCCGGCCACCATCAGCAGCGCACCCCGACGTCGGGGACGCAGTTCGGCGACGGGAGGCGCGCCGCCTTCGCCTCCCATCGCGGACAGGACGCGGCCCGAGAAGCCCGCCGGCGGCGCGATCGCCGGTGTCGCGGCAAGGGCCAGCGTGAGCCCGTCGGTGAGTTCTGCGTAGTCGCCGCGGCACGCCGGGCAGTCGGTCAGGTGGGCGACGAGCCGCTCTTTGGCCTCGGGTTCCACCTCGGTCAGCGCGAGTGCGGCCAGGTCGTCCGGATCGGGATGTCGGTCAGTCACGTTCCGCCTCCAAAGCCTGCCGCATCCGGCGCAGGCCGGTGCGGATCCTCGTCTTCGCCGTTCCCAGCGGGATGCCCTCGTGTTCTGCGACCTCTGCCGACGTGAGCCCGGCGATCACGGCCAGCACCACTGCTCTGGCCTGCTCGGGCGGCAACTCGGCGAGCCGGGCGGACGCTGCCATCGCCTCGACCCGACCCCCGGTCCCGTCCGGGGAGTTCCCGCGCAGAGTGGTCGCGACGAGCAGGTCCAGTTCGCCCGCCGGCACCGGGGTCGATCGCCGGGCCCGGATCGCGTCGATCGCGAGGTTGCGCGTGATCGTCAACAGCCAGGTCAGGGCGGAGCCTCGGCTCGGGTCGAAGTTCGGGGCGGCACGCCAGGCTCGCAGGAAGGCCTCCTGCGCGATGTCCTCTGCCAGGGCCCGGTCGCGGGTGATCGAGACCGCCAGGCCGAACACCGGACCCTGGAAGCGCCGCACGAACGCGACGGCCGCCGCGTCGTCGCCCACCGCCAGCGCTCTGAGCAGGGCAGCGTCGTTGGCCCGGTCGGCGAGGGAGAACAGGCTCACGTCAGGAGATACGGACGAACCCGCCCGTCGGATTGCGCCGGGGCGCAATCCGAAACCGAACCTGGGCCGTATCACCTTCAGGACCACCCAACCACGAGGAGGAACCCATGTTCGCACGATCCCGCATCGCCCTCGCCGCCGGGCCCGCACTGCTCGTGCTGGTCTTCGGCGCCTGCACCTCGACACCGCCCGCCCCGGCCAGCGCCCCCACGGCCAGTGCCGCCCCGACGTCCAACGCGGCGCCTTCCACCGCGGCAGCTGCTCCCGCCAGCGCGGACGCGGCCACCCTGGCCCTGAAAATGGCCGACACCAGCCTCGGTTCGATCCTCGTCGACGGCAAAGGCATGACGCTGTACATGTTCACCAAGGACAGCAAGGACACCAGCGCGTGCACCGGTCAGTGCCTGGTCGCCTGGCCGCCGCTGGTCGGTGTTCCGACGATGGGCTCGGGTGTGGACGACTCCAAGCTCGGCTCGTTCACACGGCAGGACGGCACCGTCCAGGCCACCTACAACGGCTGGCCGTTGTACTACTGGAAGGACGACACCAAAGCCGGAGACGTGTCCGGACAGAATGTGAACGCGGTGTGGTTCGTCCTGGATCGCGACGGCGACCCGGTCAAGAAGTAGGCATGAATATCTTCGGGCTGCCGTTGCACCCGCTGGTGGTGCACGCTGCGGTCGTGCTGATCCCGATCGCCTGCCTGGGTGCGCTGGCCGTTGTGCTGTCCGTTCGGGTGCGTGACCGCTACGGCTGGCTCACCGCGACGTTCGCGATCGCCGCGGCGGGATCGGCGATCGCGGCGAGACTCTCCGGAGAGGCGCTCGAGGCGAGCCTCGGGGCGGCGGAAATGGTGGCCACCCACCGGTCATTCGGCGAATGGATCACCTACCCGACGCTCGCGCTGGCACTGTTGCTCCCCGCCGCGCTCCTGTTGAGGGGGCGTTCGGCCGCCGGTTGGTGGCTGACCGCAGTTCTCTCGGCAGTCGCAGCGATCGCCGGCCTGGTCCTGGTCGGACTCACCGGGCACAGCGGCGCGACGGCGGTCTGGGGCGGCAGCTGAACCGTCACCGCGCCGCGCAGCCGATGCCGTCCTGGTCGCGGCCCAGCCCGGAGCGGCAACCGAGGATCGTCACGGCGCTGGGTGACCCACGGTTCTCCCAGCGCTGATCGGGTACCGCTGGTCGGCCACCCACCGATCGTAGGCCGCCGGGGTGACGCCGCGGTGAGCGATGACGTCGGCATAGAAACGCCCGGACTCCTTGACCGTGCGCTCCTGGGTGGCGAAGTCCAGCTTCACCAGGCCGAACTTGGCCGCCTCGCCCTCGGCCCACTCCCAGTTGTCGGTGAAACACCAGTGGTAGTACCGCTCGATGGGCAGATCGGACGCCGCGATCACGGCCAGGTGTTCGTAGATGTAGCGGGAGCGGAACGCGTCGGCTGCGTCGCACGTTCCGTTCTCGGTGATCCAGATCGGGCCCGGGCAGAGCAGGTGCACCCAGGCAGCGAGCTCGACCAGCCCCGGCGGGTACACCTCCCAGCCCAGATCGTTCACCGGAACACCGGTGGCCATCTCGTCGGCGATGCCCCGCACGGTGTTGCGGGTGTAGTAGTTGATGGCCTGGAAGTCGTAGTAGCGCCCCGGACGCACGCCGCGCGGCGTGCGCAGCGGGGCCAGGAAGCGTCCCGTGCCCGCGGCGCGCACGACGACACCCTGGAACAAGTGACGACCGCCGACCGTGGCCAAGGCGTGCAACGGGTTGAAGCGCTGCTTGCGGCGGAAGACCCGGAGGTGGTGGGCCTGACCGACCAGCGCCTGCGGCTGCAGCTCATGGATCAGCAGGTAGGCGGCGATGTGGGCCTCGACGAGGGTCTGCAGCACGGCGATCGTGCGCGGCAGTGACCTCTCCCCGGGCGGCCATTCGCCGTAGACGTAGCCCTTGACCGCTTGCACGCTGGGTTCGTTGATGGTGATCCACTCGTCCACCAGCTCGCCGAGCTCTGCCACCACCTTCTCGACGAAGCGCAGGAACGTGCGCACCGCGGACGGGGCGAGCCAGCCGCCGGCGTCCTCGAACCAGCCGGGAAGGCTGAAGTGGTGGAGTGTGACCAACGGCGTGATCCCGGCGTCCCGCAGCCGGGTGAGCTCGTCGCGGTAGTGGGCGAACGCGTCGCTGTCGAACTGCCCACCGACGGGTTCGAGGCGGGCCCATTCCAACCCCATGCGGTAGTTCCGAATGCCCAACGCGCTGAGCAGGGCGGTGTCCTGACCGACTCGGTTCCAGTGATCGGCCGCCCGGATCGGCGAGGAGCCGTCGTGGATCCGCCCAGCCGCCGCCCAGCGGTGCCAGTTCGTGTCAAGGTCGCCGCCCTCGATCTGCGTGGCCGCGGTGGCCACGCCGAGAGCGCAGTTCGGGAGCGAGAAACCAGGCATGCCGACACCTTCGTTGGTCGTGACCCGACGCTATCAGCGTCGTCATCGCACGATTCGGGTCAACCGCAGGTGTCGAGCATGGCCGCAAGGGCCGCCTTCTCTCTGTGGTCCGTCGGTAGGCGGTAGGTGCTCTTCACCCGCACGTACCTGGCGGCGTAGCCGCATTGCGCCTCGAGGGACGGGCGCCACTGGGATGCGTCCGAGCCGCCCTTGTCATCGTTGCTGCTGGCGCTGACGGCGAGCAATTCTTCCACGTCGTTGGCGAACTGCAGACGCGTCGCGTCCGTCCACGCACTGGCGCCGTACCGCCACGCCACGCTGAGCGGCACGATGTGATCGATCTGCACCAGCTGCCCCTGCGCCTTCGCGTCGGTGAGGGTGACCACGGTGCCGGTGTAGGGATCCCGCCACGAACCGGCCAGCACGTCGTGGTCGCAGCCGCCCTGCCTGCCGACCCGGTAGGCCCGGTCCTTGAGCACGTCGCGCAGCAGGACGTCGTCACGCTGATTGCAGCCGTTGCCGTCGGTGTCGGTCCAGGCATCACCGAAGGCCGACCGCTTGTACCCGATCAGCGACCCGGGACGCTGGCCCACCGCCAGGGCGCTGAGCATCGCGCGCGCCGCCGCGACGTCCTGCGGCGAACTGGCCATCAGTGTGTTGCCCGAAGTTCCAGCCTCAGCGGGCGACAGCCAGCCGGCCAGCGTCGACCAGTTCATCGCGACCGCGACCAGGCCGGCCAGCAGCACCCCGAAGAACAGCCACCGCGCCCCGGTTCGGCGCCGGCGGCGCGCCTGCATCGAGCCGTCCATCTGTACCTCCGGGGGTCATGGTCCCATCCGGCGACGACAGGAGCGGGCTGATCGACCAGGAATCGCTCGCCTGGCGCGGTTACCCGAGTCGACGGCCCAGCGGACCGTTCTCTGCGTCGGCAGCCCCGGGTACGATCCCTGGGTGGCGACAGGGCGGCTGGCGGAAACCGCAAGCACCAACCGTGGGACGGTCGAGCGCCGCTGACCACGACCACCGCGCACGTTGTGCCGCGGGCACGGAGGATCGATCCATGGGACTGGGGAAGGAGTCACACATGGCCAAGCTGGTCTTCGGAATGAACCAGTCGTTGGACGGTTACGTCGACCATGAGAGGTTCGCCCCTCAACCCACGCTCTTTCGCCACTTCATCGAGGAGGCTCAGGGGCAGGTGGGCTGTGTGTACGGTCGCCGGATGTACGAGGTGATGCGGTACTGGGACGACGATCATTCTGAATGGGACGCCGACGAACGCGCCTTTGCGGCGGCGTGGCGAAACCAGGCGAAATGGATCGTCTCGCGCTCGCTCGAGTCGGTCGGCCCCAACGCCCGAATCGTTGAGGATGACCTTGAGGGCGCGATGCTCGAACTGAAGGCAGGCACTGAGGGGGAGATCGAAGTCGCTGGGCCGGACCTGGCGAACAGCCTCACTCAACTTGGCCTGATTGACGAGTATCGGATCTACCTGCATCCGGTCGTGCTGGGTCACGGCACGCCGTATTTCGCTGGACCCCGGCCGCCTCTTCGACTCGTGGCCGCCGACCGGATGGGCGAGGATGTGATCAGGCTGAGCTACGTGCCCACCTGATCTCGCCCACCGACAATTCACCCCTTGCCGCAGTCTCGCCGAGCCGATCGGCGAGTTCGACCTGGTCTGGGGTGAGCGCAGGCCAGCAGTTCAGAGGTGCGGCTGCCCAGCAATCGGCGACTGCATAAAGGTGCCCCTTGCGGGGGGCGCGGGAGGGGAAGCACAGTGCTCCTCAAGCGGGGTTTCCGCCCAGCACCGAATGGAGCGCCATGAATGACCCAGTCACCACCAATCCCGACCTCTATCACCTGCTCTTCGAGAACGACCGCGTGCGGGTCCTGGAGTATGTCGACGAACCTGGTGACGCCACTCAGCCACATTCGCACCCCGACAGCGTGATGGTCACGTTGAGCGACTTCCGACGGCGGCTCCGGTCGGGCGCCAGGGAAGTCGATGTGGAGTTGCCCGCATTCCAGGCCCGATGGCTGGACGCCCAAGAGCATGCGGGTACCAACATCGGAGACACCCCCACTCACACGATCTTCGTGGAGCTCAAGGAGCCCCGTCGCTCAGCTGGCCCGGACGGTTCCCTGGGGCCGTCACGATCCTGACGACGGACTTCGGACGGGGGAGAGCATGCGCAGACAACCACCTGCCGCCATCGCCTTCTACTCCTTGAATGCCCTGCTGTTCCCGATCACTCTGATCGGCTACCTGCTCTGGATTGTTGGTGGCGTGGTTCGCGCACACGAGTCGAAAGTGTCGATGACCGCGCAGGGCCCGCTCAGTGCGCGGTGGACGATGGACCAGTTCGGTGTGCGCCGCGACGTGGCCGCAGCGCGGATCATGCCCATCCTGCCCGGTGTTCCCTGGCTGGCCAGCAGGCTGACGAGCTTCCCGATGTTCTTCGCGCACCGCGTCACAGGATTCGTGCCGAAGACCTTCCGCTACCCCTTCAAGGGTGAAGTTCCCCCGCAACTCGAGGCGGCCGCCCGGGTCACCTTCTTCGACGACATCGTGGAACGGTCGGTTCCCGAGATCGACCAGCTCGTCATCCTGGGCGCCGGCTTCGACACCCGTCCGTATCGCCTGCCGCACGACACATCCGTCCGGTCGTTCGAGGTCGACCTTCCCGCCACGCAGGATGTGAAGCGCCGGCTGCTCGACGAGGTCGGCGTCGACACCCGCGCAGTCACCTTCGTTGCCGCCGACTTCGGGAAGGATGACTGGCTCGCCGAACTGATCGACGCCGGGTTCGACCCGACGCGTCCAGCCCTCTTCGTCTGGGAAGGTGTGATCATCTACCTCGATCAGACCGCTGTCGAGGACACCCTGCGCCGGCTGGCCCGCTGCGCGAAGGGCACACTCATCGCCTTCGACTACTTCTCCAGCCTCGCTGTGGACTCCAGGGAGCCGTACTGGCGCTTTGCGCGAGCCGCGACCCGACGCGCCGGCGAGCCGATCAAGTTCGGAGTCGACGCCACCCCGCCCCTGGCCGAACGGGTGGCTGAACTGCTCGCCGCGTGCGGCCTCACGGTTCGCCAGCATCGGACGCTCGGCGACGAGTCCGGCTCACGGCGGGCGTGGGGCGGTTTCACCGTTGCTGCCGTGGAGTAGCCCTCCGACGCGCGCCGTCAGCGGTTGACCCAGCTCTGCATCGCCGCCGGGTAGCGCTGGGTCGACTGGATGTACTGCTCGGTCGCTGCGCTGAGCTCGGCCAGGTCCGCCTCGGTGAGCTGGAGCGACGCGGCGCCCAGGTTCTCGGCGAGCCGGTGGGGCTTGGTGGTGCCGGGGATGGGCACGATCGACGGGCCTTGGGCCAGGAGCCAGGCCAGCGCGACCTGGGCGTTCGTCGCCTGCAGGTCCGCCGCGATCCTGGTCAGGAGGTCGAGAACGGCCTGGCTCGCTGCACGGGCCTCCTCGGTGTAGCGGGGGAGCGTCCCGCGCAGGTCCGATTCGGCGAAAGTGGTGCCGGCCGTGATGGTGCCGGTGAGCAGTCCCTTGCCCAGCGGGCTGAACGGCACCAGGCCGATGCCGAGCTCTGTCAGGGTGGGGATGATCTCGGTCTCGGGTTCGCGCCACCACAACGAATACTCGCTCTGCAGCGCTGTCACCGGTTGGACAGCGTGCGCACGCCGGATCACTGCCACACCCGCCTCCGACAGGCCGAAGTGCCCGACCTTGCCGGCGTCAATCAGCCCCTTGACGGCGCCGGCGACCTCTTCGATGGGCACCTGTGGGTCGACGCGGTGCTGGTAGAGCAGATCGATGGTGTCCACGCCGAGCCGGCGCAGGGAGTCCTCCACTCCTGCCCGGATGTCGTCGGGCCGACTGTTGAGACCGGTCGAGCGGTTGCCCTCGTAGTGGAACCCGAACTTGGTGGCGATCACCACCTGATCCCGGACGGGTGCCAGGGCGCGCCCGACCAGTTCCTCGTTGGTGAACGGTCCATAGACCTGGGCGGTGTCGAAGAAGGTCACGCCTTGGTCGACGGCTGAACGGATCAGATCGATCGCGCCCTTCTCGTCGATGCCGTCGCCATAGCCGTGGTTGAGGCCCATGCAGCCGAAGCCGAGAGCCGAGACCTTCAGACCATCGGTGCCGAGCATGCGGGTGATCATGTGTCCTCCTGCGTTGAAGTGTGGGTCGGATTCGGTGTGACGGGCGGACGCTCGCCCAGGTCGACGGCTCACACGTCGAGGGTGCGGCCGCAGAGCCAGCGCACCATGGCGGGGTCGCGGTGGTCGAAGAACTGGCTCTTGCCCTGATCGAGGGTGGCGATCGATGCCATCTCATCCTCGCTCAACTCGAGGTCGAACACGTCGAGGTTCTCGGCCATCCTCTCCGGACGGACCGTCTTGGGGATCACCACGACGCCGCGCTGGATGAGCCAACCCAATACGACCTGACCGACCGACTTGCCGTGCGCTGCGGCGATCGAGGACAGGGTCGGGTCGGTGAACAGGTTGTTGCGTCCTTCAGCGAACGGGCCCCAGGACTCGATCTGCACACCCTCTGCCGCCATCAACTCCTGGTCGGCGACCCGCTGGTGGAACGGATGGGTCTCCACCTGGTTGACGGCAGGCACCACCTCGTTGTGCATGATCAGATCGATCAGCCGATCGGGGTGGAAGTTGGAGACGCCGATCGCGCGAGAGAGGTTGTCCGCCTGGATCTGCTCCATGTCCCGCCAGGCCCCGTAGACGTCGCCGAATGGCTGGTGGATCAGGTACAGGTCGACGTGATCGAGCCCGAGACGGTGCAGGGAGCGCTCGAACGCGGCGCGCGTCTTGCCGTCACCGGCGCCTTGCACCCACAGCTTGGTGGTGACGAAGAGCTCGTCTCGCGGGATGCCGCTGGCGGCGATGGCGCGTCCCACGGACTCCTCATTCAAATAGGAGGCTGCGGTGTCGATCGCGCGGTAGCCCGCAGCAAGGGCGCTGCTCACTGCCCGCTCGCACTCCTGGGCGTCGTCGATCTGGAAGACGCCGAAGCCGAGGATCGGCATCTCGACGCCATTGTTCAAAGTGACGCTACGCATGGGTTGTCCTTCCGTTTACTGGCTATGACACCAGCCAACCCCCGCGGGCGCCCGCGCGGAAGGACCTGACGTACCACGCACTGCCAGTGCCTGTCAGAACGCTGACGAGGCGAGATAGCGTCTCGGCATGGACAACCGTCGCGAGATCAGTGAGTTCCTGACCAGCCGGCGCGCACGGGTGCGTCCCCAGGATTCCGGGCTGCCGAGCCACGACCACCGGCGACGCGTGCCGGGTCTGAAGCGTGAAGAGGTCGCGCTGCTCGCCGGGGTGAGCGTCGACTACTACGCCCGCCTCGAACGCGGTCAACTCGGCGGAGTCTCCGCATCGGTGTTGGAGGCGATCTCCGACGCGCTCAAGTTGGACGAGGCGGAACGTCAGCACCTGCGCGACTTGGCCGACGCTGCGGCCGTGCCCGAACGGAAGCTTCGCAACCGGACGCAGAAGGCACCCTCGCTCCGACCCAGCATCCGGGCGCTCCTGGCCGGTTTGACCGGTGCTGCCGCGTACGTCCGGGACGATCGGGCGAACATCCTCGCCGCCAACGACCTGTGCTTCGCCTTGTACGACGGCATCCTCGACCCCAACGGTCTGCCCTTCAACGTGGCCCGATTCGTGTTCCTCGACGGTCGCGCGCACGGCTTCTTCCTCGACTGGGACGAGGTGGCCGACGGCACCGTGGGCGCGCTCCGCGCCGCAGCCGGGCGTCATCCGCTCGATCGGGCGCTCACCGACCTGATCGGGGAGCTGACCGCCCGCAGCGACCCGTTCGCCACCAAGTGGGCCAAGCACAACGTTCGGCTGCACCGCACCGCGACCAAGCGCCTGCACAACTCGGTGATCGGGAACATCGAACTCACCGGGGACGCCCTCGAACTGCCCGGCGACGGGCTCAGCCTCATCGCCTACACCGCCGAGGCCGGCAGCGCCGCGGAGGAGAAGCTCGCCCTGCTGGCCAGTTGGCGACGAACGAACCTACCCGTTCAGGCCTGACCCGGCTCACGTGAGCCGGCCGGTGCGCCACGGCCGTGAGTCGAGGCCCGATCGGCGCCAGAGCTGTTGCCAGCGAGCGGCGTGGCCCTCACAGTGGTGGTCATGGACGCGTTCGACGTTGTGATCGTGGGTGGTGGGGCCGCCGGCCTGTCGGCGGCGCTGGTGCTGGCCCGGTCGCGGCGACGAGTGCTCGTCGTGGACGCGGGGACCCCACGCAACGGACCCGCCTCGCACATGCACGGATTCCTGTCCCGAGACGGGATGCCCCCCGCCGACCTGCTCGACGTGGGACGCGCCGAAGTCCGTGGCTACGGCGGCATCATCACCGCTGGCTCGGTCGTTGAGGTGGTTCGCGATTCAGCCGGGTTCGACGTGGTCACCGACGAGGGCGAACGAATCTCGGCCAGGCGGGTGCTCGTCGCCACGGGGTTGCGCGACGAACTGCCGGACGTCGCCGGGCTGCGGGCGCTCTGGGCACGAGACGTGCTGCATTGCCCGTACTGTCACGGCTGGGAGGTACGGGATCGCACGCTTGGCGTCCTCTGGAATGGACCAGACACACCTCGGTTCGCGCAGATCCTTCGGCAGTGGACCCAGGACCTCACCCTGATCGCTCCCGAGGGCATCCTGAGCGCCGACCAGCACGCGCAACTCACGGCACGTGGCGTCGACGTCGCCGAGGGTGCGGTGACCGAGCTTGTGCTCGACGGTGACCGGTTGAGCGGCGCGCGGCTGGCTGACGGCCGGATCATCGGGCTGCACGCACTCTTCGTGCCGCCGCGGCTCATCTCCAACAACGACATCCTGCTCGGTCTCGGATGTGCCCTCGACGACCACGGGTGGGTGACCACCGGCCCCTTCGGGGCGACCAGCGAGCCCGGGGTCTGGGTGGCCGGGAACGTCACCAACCCGCGCGCTCAGGTCATCACGGCTGCCGGGGAGGGGTCGGCTGCGGCCATTGCCATCAATGCCGACCTCGTCGAGGAGGAAGTTCGCCGCGCCGTCGCTGACCACGCCCCGCGCGCCTGAGGGTGACCGCGCTCGCCGCCCCCCGCCGGGGGCAGCTCGGGCTCTGCGGCCGCGCCATTCCTGGGGCCAGGGAGCGGACCGGGCCCGTTCGGAACCGTCCCACGCGGGCGCGCCACGGGTGATCGGGCGGCCGGCTCCGAGGGCCAGGGAGCCGACCGAGCCCGTTCGGAACCGTCCCACGCGGGCGCGCCACGGGTCATCGGGCGGCTGGCTCCGACTGGACGGAGAGAAGCTCGAGCCCGAGGTCTCGGATTCTGGCCAACAATCCGTGCAGCTCGGCTTGATCGCGGAGGATTCCGCTCACGGTGGTCGTGCCGTCGGGACCCTGGACGATCGCGAGACCGTCGAACCAGTCAGCCCAGCGGGCGTCCAGGCGTCCGACGACCCGGAACGAATAGCGCACCGGAGCTTCCCGTTTCGCGTTGTCGGTCATCTCGAACCTCTCCCACGGCGGATCACGAACTCGGCGACGGCGAGGTTGAGCGCCCACGCCGCCCCCATGGTGAGATCGTTGGCGAGCACGCTGGTGCCGACCAGCATCGGTCCGACAGCCCCGGTGACCACCTGCGTGCCGGCCCCGAGCGCCAACGCATACGCCCGCGTCATCCACGCCCGGTGCCGCGTGACGTCCCCGCGTCGGATCGCGGCGAAGCCGAGGCCGACGCTCGCCGCGATCCCCGTTCCGACGAGGAGCCGCAGCCCGTACAGCACCACTCCTGAGCCCGGCTTCGTCGGGTAGGCGACCGTCATCCACAGTCCCGAGAACGCGACGGCGAGGGCTAGGGGCACCAGCACGCGTCCCGCCACCCGGTGCCAGCCCGGGCGGCGCTGCCGCACCCGGGACGAGAACTGGAAGGCGCCAACCAGGGAGTAGGGGAGTACGGCGACGATGTGCACGATCACCGGCAGCGGCACGGCGGCGATCCGGCTGTCCGGGGGCATCAGTTGCGGGCCGCCCATGAGCCCACCCAGCCTGAGCGTGCCGCTGATCGCGGGCACCAGGCTCAATCCCACCAAGGCGTAGGGCACCCATCGGGCCGAGGACCGTCGGGTCAACGCGGGGGTGGTCATCGCACGGTGGCCGGTTGCGCCGGTGATGCGGTGGTCGCCGACACCTGGCGGCGATGCGCGCGCCACAGTGAGGAGCCGAGAACGATCAGCGCAACGCCGGTGGGCACGGCGAACAGGCGCTGGTTGATCCACGGAAGCACCAGGGCGCCCAGGCTGAGCGGGGTCGCGACAGCGAGCAGGACGCATCCCCAGCGGAGAAGAGTGTCTGCACGGAACAGGGCGATCCCCAACACCAGGCCGCCGGCCATGTAGGTCATGCCTCCGACAAGACTGAGCGTCCTCATCAGGCCGATATCGCCGATCGCAGGCTGGCTGGTGGCCACGGCGATCACGTCGCTGACGTAGCCGGGAGCGTCGTGCACGATGGCCGGAAGCACCACGAGCCCGACCACCTCAATGGTCAGCATGATCAGGAATCCCGCAGCGAAGATCAGGTACCCGACCAGTCCGAGGACCCCAGATCTCCGCACCTGTGACAGGTACATCCCGGTGATTCCGACCAACGCGAGCACCGAGAAGCCGACCTTCAGGCTCTGCCGGAGGGCGAACTCGGTGGTGGTGATGAAGTCGAGGGTCAGTGCCGGGTGGTTGATCTGGACTGCGATGAACAGCAGGCCGGCGACGACGGCGCTCAGTCCGGCCGCTCGGGTGAGCTGGGTGGTGGTGACGGACATTTCGGACTCCTTGGTTCGAGGTCTGCGGGTGGACGACTCGAACCTAGGAAGCGACGGGGTGAGGCGGCATCACCCAGCGATGTGACCTGCCGGGTGATCCGCACCGGGGCTACATCAGCCCGCGTTCCCGCGCCCGCCCCACCGCGGCCCGACGGGTGGTCACCCCCAGCTTGGTGAAGATGTGCTTGGTGTGGGTGCGCAAGGTGTTGTGGGAGACGAACAGCTGACGCGCGATCTCCGGTCCGCTCAACTCGGTGTCCAGAAGCCGCAACACCTGCAGCTCCCGCTCGGTCAGCGGATCGGGCAGCGCCGCGTCCCGCGGTTCAGCGGGCCGATCGGGGAGGTCCGGGTTCTCGGTCCGGGCGATCAGCCGGCGAATCTCGATCAGGCTCCCGTCACGGCCGGAGGCTTCGGCCGCGGTCTCCAGGCGCCGGAGCAACAGTGCCGCGTCGGCGGCTCCTCGCGTCCCGGCACCCTTGAGCAGCAGCCGAGCGAGAGTGAGGTGTTCGTACTCTCGCAGATAGCTCGCCTCGTCCGTTGCGCCCACCCGAGCTTCGGCCGCCCAATCGGTGGCCGATTCGAGGTCGCCGGCTTCGATCCACACCCGTGCCCTGACCGCGGCGATCGGCCGCAGGTTCGGGTAGAAGCCTGGACGGTACGAGCGCTCGGCCGTGTCGAGCAACGCCAGCGCACCGTGGTAGTCGCGCCGCGCAGCGGCCACGAGCGCGGCGACGACGAACCGGCGATGGTGGCTCTCGCTGTTGGGCTCGCGTTCGGCCAACGGCTCGGCCGCGGCCAGGTGCTGCTCCGCGGCGTCGAGGTCGCCCGCCTCCAGATCGAGTTCAGCCAGCGCGACGTGCAAGTCGGCGCTCGCTCGTGCGGCACCGACTCCGAGGGCATCGGCCTCCGCCAGGGCCTGCCGGCACAACGCTCGCGCCTTCGCCGGCCGACCCGCCACCGTCCACATCTCGGCGAGCAGCGCGGTGCTGTTCAACTCATCCACCAAGGCACCGGACGCGTGCAGGCTCGCGATCGCATCGGTGAAGGTCGTCACGGCCGCGCGCACGTCGCCGTCCGACCACGCCGCGAGAGCGAGGAAGCCGGACGCGGCGCCGCGCCAGAAATGATCCTTCTCGCCGGCGACCTGGAGCACCCGGCGCGCGTGGAAGGCCACCCCCGGCAGGTCGCCTCGGGCTTGCGCGAGTGCCGCCCGGTACATCCCGATGGTCGCCGGCAGTGTCCTCACCTCATCGGTCTGGAGCCATGGCTGGGACCCGGCCGGGACGGCGTCCAGCAAGCGCTCAGCCTGGTCGAGGCGAGCCTCCAACGCTTCGAGGTCGCCGGCGATCAGGCACGCCCAGCCGGCGAACACCGTCAGCACTGGGCTGGTTGCGATGAGTTCCTCGGGTAGTGCATACAGCCAGCCGATCATCGCCGCGTCTCTGCGGTCTCGCCGGGCGGCGGGCAGCGCGGCCTCGACCAAGCGGGCGGCGTTCTCGAAGTCCCGGCCGGCGAACGCGTGTCGGATCGCGTCGTCCACGAAGCCCTGCGCCTCGTACCACCGGCCGGCCCGCTGGTGCAGTGTGGGCACCTCGGCGGGACGTTCGGCGAGCAACCGTGCCCGGAGCACGTCGGCGAACAGGTGGTGGTAGCGGAACCAGAGGAGTTGATCGTCGAGAGGAACCACGAAGAGGTTGGCCCGCTCAAGGGCGGCCAGCATCGCCACGCCCTCGCCGGCGTCCGTGACCGCGTCGCACAGGTCGCCGGTGAACCGTTCGAGGACCGAGGTGGTGATCAGGAACTCCCGCACGTGATCGGGCTGGTGAGCGAGCACCTCGTCCATCAGATAGTCGACGATGTACCGGTCGTCCCCGGCAAACCGTCGGATGAACGCGCTGGGGTCGTCCCGTCCCTGCAGCGAGAGACCGGCGAGCTGCAGGGCGGCGATCCAGCCCTCGGTGCGTTCGCCCAGCCGTTCCAGATCAGCCACCGCGAGATCCAGCCCGGTCACCGAGCGCAGATACTCAGCCGACTCCGAGGCGGTGAACCGAAGGTCCGCGGCGCGGATCTCGACCAGGTCGCCGCGTACCCGCCACCGGGGCAGCGGCAGGTTCGGGTCGAAACGGGTGCTGATCAGGACGTGGACGGCGGGCGGCATGTTCTCCACCACGAACCGGACGCCGTCCTGCACCTCGGGATTGTCGATCAGGTGGTAGTCGTCCAGCACCAGCCACACCTCCTGCGGTGCGTCTGCGAGCTCGTTGAGCAACGCCGTGATCGCCGGCGGCGTGGCGGCCAGTCCCGCGACGGCCAGGTCCTCACGAGCCGTGCGCAGGTTCGGCACCAATGGCTCCAGTGCCGCGGTCAGATACGCCCAGAAGGAGGCGGGTTCGTTGTCGCCCGCATCCAATGACAGCCAGGCAACGCCTCTGCCGGCCGCCCGGGCGCCACGCGCCCACTCGGCCAGCAGGGTGGTTTTGCCGAACCCGGGCGGCGCCGAGACCAGGGAAAGTCGCGCCGCCGCACCGGCGTCCAGCCGGGCAAGAAGCCTCGACCTGAGCACCGCAGACGCACGGGCCCGCGGCACGTACAGCTTGGTTGCCAGCAGCGCGCGTGCCACGAAGTCCCCGTTCCCACTGACCGCCACCCGGTGCTGCGGCGACCGATCGTCCCCACGGTAGCGGTGCGAATCCCGCCCTCACCATGGGTAGCCGGTGCACGTCACCCGTGCCGGACCGCAGGACGGGCAGGTCGGTGCCGCCGTCATGGCTCGCCGGCATGGTCCGTGGGCGTGCTCAGTCCCGGAGCGCCTCCGCCGAGCAGCGCGTGAACGCAGCCGCGCCTCACGACGTCCCACATCGCAGGTGCGGAGCACTGCGTGGCGTCATGGCAGCTCGTTGCGTGGCGCGTTCAGCGATCCGCCCCTCAACCTCGGCTCATCCGTCCGCTCGGGCCTAAGGTCAGGGTCATGCTCTTGTGGCGCAGACCATCACCCTTCGAAGTCGAGAACACATGACCCGGACCCGCTTCCCGCGACGCCTGTACGCGCAAGGCACAGAACCGGACGCCAGGTTCTCCCTGGCCAACGAACGCACCCTTCTCGCGTGGCTCTCCCTTGGCCTGGCTCTCCTCTCGGTGGGCGTCGCGCTGCACTCCTTCGCGAACCCACTCAGCGACACGGCCCGCGACCTGGCTTCCGGGCTGCTCCTGGCAGGCGGGACGCTGACTCCCGTCCTCGCGTGGGTCAGTTGGTGGCGCACGGAGAGCGCACTCCGGCGCGGAACGCCGCTGCCGGCACCTGTCGGGCTGCCGATGGCCGTTCTGGTAACCACGGCTGTGGCCGCCATCGTCGCCGTCGACCTGCTCTGGCCATGACCGTCGCTGATCGCCCGGACCGGGGTTTGCAGCCCGAACGTACCGCCCTGTCCTGGCAACGCTTCGGGCTGGCGCAATTCGCTCTGGGCCTCGCATTGCCCCGCATCGCGCAAGGCCAGTCCACAGTTCTCGTCGTCGCGCTCAGCGGCCTCGCCGCGGCGTCCGGGCTTGTCGTGCTGTACCTCAGCCGACGTCGGTACTCAAGGCACTCCCGATACCCCGACGCGGCGGATGCCGTCCCTTTCGCGGACGGCCGCCTTCCGCTCGTCGCTGCGACTGCTGCGGCGCTGACCGGCGCCGGCGTCATCTCCGTGTTGGTCACCTGACACTTCGACCCTGACCAGTTCAGAGAGACACCTGGGGCCCGCGTTGGCTGTTCGGACAAAGTAGCTGGTGTGAGCTTGTAGTGGTGAGAAGTGGAGAACCAGAGGCCTGGGGCTCGAAGCTGCGCGAGGGAGTACTTGAACTGGTGGTCGGTACCGGCGACGCTCGCACGAACCAGAGTCCCCGCTGACGTCTTCCCGCCACCCCGGGCACCGTCTCTGTCAGGCCGACCGAGCCTCAACCGTCGAACTTGTCGTTATCAGGGCGCTCGCGGGGCCTGGTGACGATTCGGCCGCCAAAGTTGTCGCTGGAGTGCCGGCGAAATGGGCTTCCGAACGACAACTTTGGCGGTTGGACTCTCAGACCGGGTTGCTGGGGTGCTCATAACGACGACTTCGGCGGTCAGCTGTGCGTTGGGGCGTTCAGAGCGCGAACGCATGGTCGGCTGAACAACTGGACAGCTCAAGGCGGGCGGATCAGGGTCACGACCCATTGATGGCGTTGACGGAGTCGCCGGACGTGGTCGTGGGCGACCTCAGCGCCCTTGGCCGGGCAAGGCAGCGCGAACGAGGACTGACGCCGCGGCGGCCGCTTGGCGCGCGGCGTCAGGGTCGGCGTCGAGCGCGCCGCTGGCCAGGCCGCCGTCCAGCAGGAGGGTGAGGCTGCGGGCGAGACCGCTGGGGTTGGTGGCTCCCGCCCGCCGCGCGAGGTCGGTGATCCAGCAGAGCACGGCCTGTTTGTGGGCCACCACGGCATCGTGGACGGGGGTGCCGGACGGGGTTTCGGCGGCGGCGTTGAGGAAACCGCAGCCGCGGTAGCCGTCGCGGCGGCAGGCGCTGGTCAGAGCGTCGAACAGCCCGACGAGCTGGTCGGACGGGTCGTCCCCGGCTGCAGTCGCGGCGTCGTGCAACTGGCCCGTCCAGATCCGGTCCACCTCGTGGAGGTACGCGACCACGAGCGATTCCTTGGTGGGAAAGTGCTTGTAGAAGGTCGCTTTCGCAACTCCGGATTCTGCGATCAGCAAGTCCACACCCACGGCGCGGATGCCGCGGGAGTAGAACAGTCGGAAGGCGGCGTCCAGGATGCGTGCCCTGGCCGGAAGCCCGGCGGTATCAACACTCACCCCTTGATGGTAGACAGACCTGTCTGGTAGCGTCCACCGCAGACGCATAGACAGACCTGTCTACCCAACCACGGAGGAGCAGCTATGAACATCGCCGTCCTCGGCACCGGCATGGTCGGTCGGGCCATCGCCGGCCGCTTGGCCGAACTCGGCCACCAGGTCGTGATCGGCACCCGGGAGCCTGGCGAGACCCTCGCCCGCACCGGCCACGACCAGATGGGCAACCCGCCCCTGAGCGCCTGGGCAGACGACCACCCGGCCGTCCGACTGGCGACGTTCGCCGACGCCGCGGCCGGAGCGGAGCTGGTGGTCAACGCGACCTCCGGCGCGGCCGCCCTTGAGGTCCTGGCCGCAGCGGGGGCGGCCAATCTGGCGGGCAAGGTGCTCATCGACGTTTCGAACCCGCTCGACTTCAGCCAGGGCATGCCGCCGACGCTGTTCGTGAAGGACACCGACTCCCTGGGTGAACGAGTGCAGCGGGCCTTCCCCGAAGCCCGGGTGGTGAAGACGCTGAACACGCTGAACGCCAACCTCATGGTGCACCCCGAGGCTCTCCCCGAGCCGACCACGGTGTTTCTCTCCGGTGACGACGTCGAGGCGAAGGCGGTGGTGACCGACATCCTGCGCGGTTTCGGCCACACCGATGTCATCGACCTCGGCGGCATCGACACCGCCCGCGGCCCGGAACTGTGGCTGCCGCTGTGGCTGCGGCTGATGGGCGCGCTGGGCACGGCGGCGTTCAACCTGCGCATCGTCCGCTGATGTCAGTGGCCGACCTCACCGGCGCCACGGTGCTGGTCAGCAGTGGCAGCAGCCGGACGGCGGCGGCCGCGGCGTGCCCGCCTCCTCGAAATCCTCGCGCGCAGCAGTGATCCCGGTGCCGGAGATGGTGACTTTGACCTCGGAGCCTCGAATTCCTCGCGCGGGAGAGTGCTCCCGGTGCCAGCGGCGGCCGGCGTCCGCTGCTCGGGTGCGCTCCTCCCGCGGGAGTGATCGCGGCTACAGCGAGGGCGGCGCGGGATAAGTCGAGAGCACCCTCAGCGCGCGGAGCGTCACCCAGCGGTTGGGTTGTCCGGCCGCCGGGTAACGGATCTGGGTCTGGCCGGCGTAGCCGCGGTTGGCTGCCCAGCGTCCGTCCGATCGCTGCCGGTGGCGCACCACGTCCAGGGCCGGCGCCATCCGGTCGTCGTAACTCACTTTGGCGGCGCGCAGTGCGTCCAAGGCTCGGAGCACGTCGAAGTGCCAACGGGCCGGGTGGTGCAGGCGGGTGAACTCGATGTCGATCGGCTCCAGGGAGCCCCGACGACGAAACAGTTCGCGCGCAAGGAGGCACTCGACGGCGGCGTTGCGGGCGTTGGCGACGTCGTCCGCGCGGCGTGTGTCGCCGGCAGCGAGATAGGACGTGAACCCTTCGATCACCGACACCGTGGTGTGCACCGACGCGATCCGCGCTCCCGAGCGGTTGCGACGACAGTTGTAGCCCCCGTCGGGCATCCGCTGATCGAGCAGGAAGTCGAGGACGCCGGCGAGGTCGGCATCGGTAGCTCCGAACCAGGACGCGTAGTCGAGGAACATGCCGTTGACGCAGGCGTCACTGTGCGCGATGGATGCGCTGGGGTTGACTCCGCCGTCCGACCCGGTCTCGCGCAGGATCAGCTGGACGGTCTCCCGCGCGGCGGGGTGTTCGTGGGGAAGCTCGAGGTTGCGCAGTTCCAGCAACGTGTAGTGGCTGGATGTCCACTTCGGCTGGTAGAAACCCCGACCCCAGTGCCCGTCCTGGTGGCGTGCGGCCAGCAGCAGGGCAGCGTCGCCTTCGGTGGCGATCCGCGTCGCCAGGTCAGGACGATCCTCGCCCAGCAGGTCACGCCACGTCTGGTATCGGATCGGGGCATCGCCCTCCAGCAGCCACGCAACCACATCGTCGATGGAGTCCATGAAGTCCATCCTGCTCCTGCTCGTTCGGGTGTGGGCCGGCGGCGAGCGAGCGACCGGTCGGCCTCATCGAAGGGTCGGTGGGTGGCCGCCGCGGCTTGTGCTGGGCGGTCAGAGGAACGCGTCGCCGAACAGATCCGCCTCCGGTGTGCCGGGGACGGCGGCGTAGCCCGAGAGGTCGGTCACGCCGGCCTCGCGCAGCACGTCCTCGACGAGCAGCGACCTGCCAGTGCACTCGCGGCTCGGACGACCGAGCACGACGTGGGCGGCGTCGGCGTAGATCTGTGGCGTTCTGCTCAGCTTCATCATGGCCTCACCACCGAGCGCGTACCGGACGGCGGACGTCGCGATGGTGGTCTCCGGCCACAGCGTGTTCGCCGCGACGCCGTCGTCGGCGAACTCCGCGGCGAGGCCCAGCGTGGCCAGCGTCATGCCGTACTTGGCGAGCATGTAGCCGGGGAAGGCGCCCAGCCATTTCCGAGTCAGGTTCAGCGGTGGCGACAACGAGAGGATGTGCGGGTTCGGCGACCGCTTCAGCGCGGGGATGGCCGCCCGCGAGAGCATGAACGTGCCCCGGACGTTGACGTCCTGCATCAGGTCGTACTTCTTTGCCGTGAGCTCCGACGAGCCGGACAGGTCGATCACCGATGCGTTGTTCACCACGATGTCGATACCGCCGAACTGGTCCACGGTGCGTTCCACGGCCCGCGCGATGTCGTCGTCGTTGCGCACGTCCCCCACGATCGGCAAGGCGTACCCGCCGGCGGCCTCGATCGCCCCGGCGGCCGTGTGGACCGTCCCCTCCAGCCAGCGGTGCGCGACGTCGGTCTTGGCGAGCAGGGCGACGTTGGCGCCGTCGCGGGCGGCGCGCAGCGCGATCGCCAACCCGATGCCCCGGCTACCACCGGAGATCAGCGCGGTCTTCCCGGCGAGGCTGGTCATGGCGTCCTCTCCGCCGCGGAGGAGGTGCGTGAGGCGAAGGCGGCGATCCTCCGCCGTGCCTCCTCGGTGCCGAGACGGACGCCGATGGTCGCGGCCTCGTCGGCCAGGCTCTCGGCGAACGGACGGTGGGCACCGGCACGCACCAGCCGCCTGGCCTGGCCGAATGCGGAATTGCCGAGCCACGCGCGAGCCACCTCTTCTGCGCGGACGGCCACCCGGTCGGAACCGACCACCTCACTGACCAGTCCCCACGCGAGGGCCGCTCCGGCGTCGAGCACCAGATCGCTGAGCAGGAACTGCAACGCCCGCCGCTCGCCGACCGCCCGGGGCAGGGTGATCGTGACGCCGAGGTCGGGGGACAGGCCCACATCGGCGTACTTCGAGGCGAACGTGGCCGATTCCGAGGCCACGATGTAGTCCGCGACCAGCATCAGCCCCAGACCTCCACCCGCGACCGCTCCCTGGACGGACGCGACGATCGGCACGTTCCCGGCAGCGAACGCCGCGATGCCGTCGTTGAGGACGTTCGCCAGCTGCTCCAGCCCGGCGCCACCGCCGGAAGCGCCCGCCATTTCGAGTAGGTCGCCGCCCGCGCAGAAGGCCGGGCCTGCTGCGTCGAGCACCACGGCGCCGATCGACGCGTCCGCTGTCACCCGCAGCGCCAGGTCCCGCCAGCGCTTGGCCATGTCGGCGTTCACCGCGTTGAGCGATTCCGGACGGTTGAGGGTCATGCGGGCCAGGCCGTCGCTGACCTCCAGCAGGATCGGCTGGCTCACGGGGGTTCTCCTGGTGCTCTCGATCGGTCCCTGCGAGTCTCACCCGGACGCGGGCTGTTTGTCGATGCTTCGCACGCCCGAGCTTGACTCACCGGTGGGAGCGATGTGCACATTCGATGGCGAATCCGCGCGATCTCGTGGGGTCGAACCGGATCTGGCTCGCAGATCGATTCCCGAGGCGATCGGCCGTGAGGGCCGCGCCGTGGTCGAGAGGCCAGCAGATCGATCGTGCCCGCGTAGCGTGGCCGAAGCCCCGGATGGCTGCAGAGACTCGGCGGCGGTGGCCGCTCGTGAACGCCGGTTTCACTAATGCCTAGGCTGACTGGCGTGAGGATTCCAGGATGCGTGCCGTTGGCGGACGTGTCGTCCGCCGACCTCGCCCTCGCCGGCGGCAAGGGCGCCAATCTGGGGGAACTGATCCACGCCGGCTTCGACGTCCCCGACGGCTTCGTGGTGACCACGGACGCCTACCGTGCCGCCGGCTCCGGTGCGGTCGACGTCCCGCCCGGGGTGGCCGGTGCGATCGGGGACGCGTACGCGGCGATCGGAGCCGGACCGGTGGCCGTCCGATCCAGTGCGACGGCGGAGGACCTGCCGGGCGCGACCTTCGCCGGGCAGCAGGACACGTTCCTGAACGTGATCGGGCCCGCGAACGTGGTCGCAGCGGTCGGTCGATGCTGGGCCTCCCTGTGGACGGAGCGGGCGACGGCCTACCGGGATCGGCTGGGCATCGACCCGGCGGACGTCGCGATCGCTGTCGTCGTGCAGCGACTGGTCAGCGCCGATCACGCCGGCGTCATGTTCACCGCCAACCCGGTGACCGGCGAACGCTCCGAGGTGGTCATCGACTCCAATCCCGGTCTGGGTGAGGCGGTCGTCGCCGGCCTGGTCACCCCCGACCACGTGATCCTCGACGCCGACAACCGGATCCTCCAGCAGCGTCCGGGCCGACGGGAGGTGGTGATCGACCCCGCCGGCGGCGGCGGAACCACCTCCCGGGCGGGCGGCGCGGCGCCAGATCTCACCACGGACCAACTGGTGAGGATCGCCGACATCGGACGCCGGGTGGCCGCCCACTTCGGAGGTCCTCAGGACATCGAGTGGGCCATCGAGGACGGCCGGGAGTGGATCCTGCAGACCCGGCCGATGACCGCCCTGCCGCCGGCACCGGTCCGGCTCACCCGGGTGCAACGCCTCATCGGACCCGTCCTACTCGAACTGTTCCCGCGGCGTCCCTACCCACTGGAACTGACGGCCTGGATCCGACCGACGATCGGTCGGCACCTGGAGCGCCTACTCGACGGACTGGTCGGTATCGAGGTCTCGATCGACCAGGTGTGCCCTGCCGTCGACGATGTGGTCCAGGCGTTCGTGCCGCCCCGTCCTCGGCCCACGCGGCGGACGCCGGCGCGGCTGTGGCGTGCGGGACGCCATGCCCGAAGGTGGTCGCCCGACGCGTGGCGGTCCGACCCCCGCTACGAGGAGTACCGAGCGGCGGTGGCTGCGCTGGACACAAGGGATGCGACCGAGCTGTCCTGGCGCGACCTCGTCGCCGTCCCGGAGCAGGCGGCTCGGGCCAGCGACCTGATCACCGGTATCCGCGTGGACTACCTGCCCGCGGCCGGCGTCGCGCTGGCCGGCCTGCGCGTCGTGCTCGCCGCGCTGGGTCGCGGCGACCGGTTCGGAGAAATCATCGTCGGTGCGCCGACCGTCACCCGGACGGCCAACCAGATCCTGGAAAGCATCGCTGACGAGGTCCGGTCCACCCCGGCGCTCGCCGCCGCCTTCTCCGCAGGAGAGCCCGACGAACTGGCCGATTTCGTCCGCCGCGATCGTGGCGCCGCCCCACTGCGCGATCGCCTGGACGACTTCGTCGCGGCCTTCGGTAGCCGGGAGACCGGCAGCATCCTTCTCGTCCGGGAGCCCGGCTGGGGCGACTCCCCGGCGACGGTGCTGTCGTTGCTCAGCGTGCTTCTGCAAGGGCCCGACCGCGGCGACCCGACCGCCGTCGCCGGCGACGGTGTGGAAGCCGTGCTGCGGCATCCGCTGGTGCGCGCCACCCGGTGCGAGGCTCGGGTGGCGCGCCTGGCCGAGCGGGCCGCGCTGGGGGTTGCCCTCCGTGAGGACACCCACTTCGAGTTGAGCCGCCTGATGCCGCCGGTGCGACATGCTCTCGAGGAGGCCGGGCGCCGACTCCAGGAGGCCGGCGTCCTCGAAACTGCGGCCGAGGTATGGCTGCTGACCCTCGACGAGCTGACCGCCCTCGACAGCCCGGCATCAGTGCCGACCACCGTCGACCTCGCGAGATCGGCCCGACGCCGCCGAGCCGCTTACACCGAACTGGCGGCGACCCCGCTGATCGCGACCACGACGCTGTACTCGCCGCGACCAGCAGGACCCGACGTGCTGGTGACCGGGGTCGGCGGGGGAGGTGGCCGGGCCACCGGCTGCGTCCGCGTGATCACAGATCAGGCCGGTTTCGCCACGCTGCGGCCAGGCGAAGTACTGGTGTGCGCGGCCACCAACCCGTCGTGGACGCCGCTGTTCCAGCGGGCTGCCGCCGTGGTGGTCGACCATGGCGGGCTGGCCTCGCACGCCGCCATCGTGGCCCGCGAGTACGGCATCCCCGCCGTGATGGGAGCGGCGGTGGCCACCAGCGTGCTCGTCACCGGGCAGTTGGTCGACGTGGACGGGGACGCGGGCGTCGTCCGAGCCGGAACCGACCCTGACGCCAGACCACCGACCCCGGCCGCCCGCCGGGCAGCCGGTCGACATGGACGGGGACGCGGGCATGGTCCGAGCCGGAACCGACCCTGACGCCAGACCACCGACCCCGTCCGCCCGCCGGGCAGCCAGCCGACATGGACGGGGACGAAGGCGTCGTCCGAGCCGGAACCGACCCTGACGCCTGACCACCGACCCCGTCCGCCCGCCGGGAAGTTGGTCGACATGGACGGGGACGCGGGCATGGTCCGAGCCGGAACCGACCCTGACGCCAGACCACCGACCCCGGCCGCCCGCCGAGGTGTCGTGCCGGAGGAGGCGATTCTCTCTGCCGCCTCGCGGAACGTCACCGACGTGGGGTTCGCCAGAACGACCTCGAGTCGTGGCGCGTCGCGTCGGCGCCTCGAAGGCCTCGGTCTCCCGCGCTGGCCGACCAAGGTCGAGCTGGCCGTTGCCGCCCGGGCACCATGAGTTCGCCGACCGTTCTGGCCGCGCCGATCCCTCTGGCTGCACCGACCCTTCTGGCTGCGCCGATCCCTCTGGCAGCGCCGTCGCCAGGCGGCGGCCCGACGGGGCTGATCCGCATCCTCGACGCTGCCGCTGATGTAGCGAAGCTGTGCTCACCCCGTGCGCGACGACTCAAGGCGCGCTCTGGCACTGGTCCGGATTCCCCTCATCCCCGGGGCACCCATCGCCGACGCCGTGATCGACCAGATCGTGAACGAGGTCCCGCTGCCTCTGCGTGCGCCGGCCCTCGCTCAGTCAGCGCACTGATCCGGGTAGCGTGGGACTCAACTCCGGGAGGCTCCGATGACGCACCACCAACCGACGACCGACCAGCTGGTCTTCGCCGGCATCACGACCGCAACCGTGCTGGTGTGGTACGCCCTGCCTGATCTGGTGCGAAGTCGCCCAGTCCGGGCGGTGGTCAAGGCCCTCCTGCTCGGTGTGACCGCGGCCGGCACCGCGATGATCCCGGACGTGTTCCCGGCCGCGCGGTCGCGCACCTCCATGCCCGTCGTCGGCGCTCCGACGCCGGCGATCGCCGGGACGGCCGCCGGGGTGGCAGCGTTGGGTGGGCTCGCCACGGTGTGGGCCGAGAAGGCGATCTTCGCCCGGGGCGAGCGGAGACGGGCCCGCGGCGTGCGGTACGCCCACACCCCGGCCGCCGTGGCCATGGCCCTCGCCTCGGGAGCGGCCGCGCTGGCCGCGTCCGGTTCGGACGATGCGGGAATGCGGCCTGCCGCGCCGGAATCCGGTCGCGCCTGACCCTGTCGCCAGGTGACCACTGGGGGTTCGGTGGACGCCATTTGGCGTGGTCGCCAGGGAATTGTCCACCTACGCCTGCGGCCGGGTCGCCCGCCCGGTGGGTGAACGTGGCCTGGCGTGGACGCAGGGAAACTGTCCACCTCAACGGGCGGCGGGGTGGCCGGCGGACCGTGAGTAGAAGCCACCTGGCGTGATCGCCAAAGGCCGCGCGCTTCAACGCCCCGCCTGTCGCTACGGTGTCGGAATGCGCAACCTCGTGACGACGGCCGGTCGGCTGCTCGGTGCGCGCTGGCCCTCGCTGCTCGCCTGGTACCTGGGCTCGAACCTGGCGTATTACCTGCTGGTCGACGCCGCCGGCTACCTGGGTGCGTTCACCGCGCTCGGCGGGCTCGCGCTGATGCCCGTCGCCATCCTGGCCCGGCTGATCGGTTTCGTGGGCATGCTCCTGGTCCTCCGCGACCGGCTCCCGCACCTGTCCGAGCGGGCGCCGCTGCCTGAGTCGCGCGCCGAACGCCGCGACGCCTTCGGGGACGCGTTGTTCGCCGGCATTCTGCCGTTCTTCGCCTTCTACACAGCCTGGAAGTTCCTCCAGGCCGACATGGCCGACTATCTGCAGAAGGCACTGTCGGTTCAAAGCGCCCTGTGGTTCGAGTCGATCCTGACCGGTGTCGAGCCGGTCACCGAAGGCACTTTGGACAACCTGGTCTTCGAGCCGATCACGGTAGTGATGATCGGCGTGTGCTTCGCGGGTCGCCTGCTGTGGAAGAAGCACCAATCCCGCCTCCCGAGGGTGCTCGCCCTCGTCGCCTTCTACCTGGAGACGATGTGGGTGTTCCTGACGGTCACGCTGCTCTCCGGGCTGGCCGACAGCGTGACCGAGTGGGTGTCCACCCGCCAGGCCATGGTGTGGCTGGCCGGCCTGCGTGGCTGGCTCGGCGAGCACCTTGCCCTCCTGTCGTGGATATGGGACGGGGTGGAGTGGCTGCTCGGGCAGGTGGGCGGGGTAGCGCTGGCGCCCATCGCGTGGCTGACCATCGCCGGCGTGATCTTCGGCCAGGCGGTGGCCCCGCAGGCTCCCGAGTTCGGCCACGCCGCCATCGTGGTGGCCCGGCAGCGCTACGAGTCACTCCCCGAACGCGTCCGTGCGCGCCTCGCCGACGTGTCCGAACAGGTGCTGGACGTGTTCCGTCCGATCGGCAAGGTCATGGTGCTCATGTGGCGGGCGGGGCCCGTTCTCATCGGCGGCTACATCCTGCTCTACACCCTCGCGGTGGTGGCAGCACAAGGCTGGCTGCAGCTCGCCCTCACGCGCGGCATCGGCCCGCAGGAGCTGCAGCCGACCTGGTGGTTGCTCTGGTCGGGCATCGTGGTGGCCGTCGGGATGATCTTCGAGCCACTTCGGATCGCGATCGTTGCCGCGGCCTACGACCAGACGATCTCCCGGATGCCGCCGCCCGTGGAGGTCCCGTCCCACGGATCAGGCGTTGACCCCGAAGCGCAGGAACTGAGGGAGGGCGCCGGGCACGACCACCTCGAGGTGGAACGGGCCGACGGCGTCGAGCGGGACGAGGAAGCCGGCGCCGGCGGTGTAGCTGTCGGTTCGCTCAGAGTCACAACCGATGGGGATCTCGGCGGGCCACTCGATCTGCCTCGCGCTTGACGTCCATTGGCGACGCAGGCCGCCGACCTCCCGAAGGGTGAGGGTGCAACTCACCCCGTCCACCAACGGCGCCACCCGGACTCCGACCGCGATCACCCGAGCCTGCGCCGGTGCTCCGAGTTCGGCCGAGTCGGCGGCGTCCAGCCGACTCGTCCGAACGTTGTCCCACCGCGCCCCGCCGAACTCGGTCACCCCCGGTAGCGACTCGACCGGACGCCAGGGCTGTGCTGCCAGTGTGGGCGACCACTCCAGCCACCAGTGCGCGCCGAGGGTGCCGGCCAGCAGCGCGAGAACGGCGATCAGGGCGAGGAGGTTCGCCCGAAGCCACCTCACGGGCCGGCCCATCGGTTCGGCCGCACCGGCACGGAATTCTCCACCGGGAGCGCGCCCAGGTCCACGGGCAGCCTCAACTCTGAATCCAGGTCGTTCCCACCGAGCCCGGTACCGAGCCGCAGCGTGGCGACACCCGAGCGCGCCGCACGCGGCAACTCGAACGCCAGGCTGCCGGTGCGGGCGATCCCAGGCTCGACCAACTCGTTGCGCAGGGAGTCGGGCCGTTCGCTGACCGACCAGGAGCGCCCGTCGATGGTGAGAATGGCCGTCTGCAGGCTCGTCGCCTTGACCCGCGCCGCCAGCGTCAGGTCGACCACGACCCAGGTGCCGGCGGCGGTCCAGGTCTTGCCCCCGAAGCCCCTCGAACTCACCGAGTCGGCGGAATGGATGGCGGTCACGGTGATCTCGAAATTGCGCCCCACCGCGGTCTCTCCGATCCGTGCCAGAACGGGGAAGGGTGCCTGGATGGTGCCGATCCCCGGGGTGGTGACGGACGCGGCCCAGGCGCACGCCACCGCCGCGGCCCCGATCAGCCACTGCGCCCATCTCGCCTCGGACCGTCCGCTCATGGAAGCGTGCCCGAGCCGAGATCGGCGACCGGCACGGTCACGGTGGCACCGGGCACCGGATCCGTCCAGTACTCGCCCGACACCAGGAATGAGCCCTGACGAGGGGTCAGGTCGACAAGGGTGAGTTCCAGCGGGTGGTTCGCGGCGAAGTCGGCCGAGGGCACCGTCCACGTGAGAGCGATTCTCGCCTGCACGCCCGGCTGAAGCACTGGGCTCGGCGTGCCGTCGTCCACCCGGGAGGTGCCCGCCGGGGTGGCGTTCGGAAGTCTCGTGAGGGCCACGCTGCGGCTGAGCCCCTCGACGGCGGTCAGCTGCGGCGAGGTCCACAGGTTGACCGCGTCGACGTAGACGACGAGTTCGCGCCGGTCAGGGGCGACCCCGCCCGGCGTCCGCAGGTACGCGCTGTCCACGGTCAGGGCGAACTGCTGGTTGCGGTGCTCCTGACCCCGCTCCAGGTGGGGCACCGGGGCGCCTTCGGCGGTACTCAGACCACCGAAGGCGGCCGTGACCGCGAGAAAGAGCGCGGTGGCCATCCCGACGAACCAGGTGGTGGGCACCCGGTCGAGGAGACGGAGGAGGCGGGAGCGTTCGGCGGGAAGTGCAGGGTCGCCGGTGCCCGGCTCCGTCGTGTCGTGCACCTCGCCCACACAGCTGAGCCTAGCCACTTCCGACGGCGTACCTCGGGCGGCGACGCGAAGGTCGGACAACGGGACATTACTGCCTCCCGCGCGGCCCTTGAACGATCAAACCCGGTAGGATTCCGACCTGCCGAGAAGTTCGTCCCACTCCACGAAGCGAGCCTGTGATGAATGAGATGCGAGCCTGTGATGAATGAGATGAATGAATTGCGCGCGGTGATCTTCGATCTCGATGGCGTGATCACCGACACGGCGGAGTACCACTACCTGGCGTGGCAACAGCTCGCCGACCAGGAGGGCCTCCCGTTCGACCGGACCGTGAACGAGCAGCTGCGGGGCGTGTCGCGCCGGGAATCGTTGGCCATCATCCTGGCCGGACGCCCGGTCACCGAGGCTGCCGCCGAGGAGATGATGAGCCGCAAGAACTCGCTCTACGTCGCCTCGTTGGAGCATCTGTCGCCTGCGCAGGTATTGCCGGGGGTGCTCGAATTGCTCGACGAACTCCGCGCCGCCGGGGTGAAGACGGCGATCGCGTCGGCGTCCAAGAACACCCCGATGGTGCTCGAACGCCTCGGCATCACCGCCAAATTTGACGGCGTCGCAGACGGCAGCATGGTCTCCCGCGCGAAGCCGGCACCGGACGTCTTCCTCAAGGCGGCCGAGCTGATCGACACCCCACCCGGACTCTGCGCGGTGATCGAGGACGCCGAAGCGGGGGTCGACGGGGCACTGGCCGCCGGCATGTGGGCCATCGGACTCGGCCCAGCCGCGCGCGTGGGTCAGGCCCACGTCCGGTTCGACGATCTCGCGGAGGTGAGCCTGCGGACCCTCACCGACAGCCTGGAGACCGCCGCCTGGACGGTGCACGAGAATCGCTACGACCCGACCGCGCTGAATCACAAGGAGAGCGTGTTCACTGTCGGGAACGGCTCCATGTGCGTGCGCGGTTCCTTCGAGGAGGGGCATCCTGGCGAGAACGCTGCCTGCTTCGTGCATGGGGTGTGGGACGACATGCCGCTGAACTTCACCGAACTGGCGGCGCTGCCGCGCTGGTGGGGCTTCGACATCTGGATCGCGGGGGAGCGTTTCGCGCTGAACCGCGGCGACCTGCTGGCCTACGACCGGCGCCTGGACCTGCGCACCGGGGTGTTGACGCGGACGGTGTCCTGGCGGGCCGGCGCGGCGGCTCCGGTGGTGGAGCTGCGCTTCGAGAGGCTGGTCTCCTACGCCGCCGCTCAGGAGGCGGCTGTCCGGGTCCGCATCCGCGCCGAGGCAGAGGCTGTCGATGTGCGGGTTCGGGCCGGCCTGGACTCCTACGTCGACAACACCGGTCTCGTGCACTGGGACCCGGTCGCTCAGGAAGTGGACGAGACCACGTCGATGCTGGTTGCCCGGACCCGCGCCACTGGCATCTCGGTGGCACTCGCGGCCGCCGTGGCTGTCGAGGGAGGGACCAGCGAGGCGAAGGCGTGCGATGCCGAGCGCTCGCCGGCGTCCGACCAGTATCTCGTCGTCGTGCCTGGTCAACCTGTGACGGTGACCAAGTTCGTGGCCGTCGTGCCGGACGTCACCGACGCCGATCCGCAGCAGCGGGCGAGGACGGTGGCGGCGGCGATCCGGGCCACCGGCTGGGACGCGTGGCGACACGCCAGCGACGCTGCCTGGGAGCAGGCATGGGCGGCGACCGACATCGGCATCGACGGCGACCCGGAGGCGCAGGTGGCCGTGCGGTTCAACCTCTTCCACATGCTCATCGCAGCTCCCCGATTCACGGACCGGGCGAGCATCGGAGCCAAAACCCTGTCTGGGTACGGCTATCGCCACCACACGTTCTGGGACACAGAGACGTTCATGCTGCCCATGTTCAGCTACACCCAGCCCGACGTCGCCAAGAACATGCTCGCCTACCGCTGGCACAATCTCGCCGGTGCGAGGGCGAAGGCTGCGGGCAACGGCTATCAGGGCGCGCAGTACCCCTGGGAATCGGCGGCCGACGGCGTGGAGGTGACTCCGCAGTGGGCCATCGCCGACCCGAGGTCGGGCGAGCTGGTGCGCATCTGGACCGGAGACATCGAGATCCACATCACCGCCGACATCGCGTTCGCCGTGCTCCAGTACTTCAGGGTGAGCGGTGACGACGCCTTCCTGCGCGATGTCGGCGCCGAGGTCATCCTCGACGGCGCGCGCTTCTGGGCGTCCGCCGCGACGCTCGAGGATGACGGCGAGTACCACTACCGCGACGTCATCGGCCCCGACGAGTACCACGATCACGTCGACGACAACGCCTACACCAACCACCTCGCAGCCTGGCATCTGCAGGCCGCGGGGAACGTGCTGGCCTGGCTGCGGTCCACCCACCCGGCGAAGGCGGCACAGCTGGCGACCGACCTGAACCTCACCGACGACCGCGTGGCCGAGTGGGCCACGATCGCCGACCGGATGCATGTGCCCACACCACTCGCGGGCGGGCCGATCGAGCAGTTCGCCGGCTACTTCTCGCGCACCGATGCCGATCTCGCACTGCTGCGCGACCCGCGGCGGACCGAGTCGATCCAGACGATCCTCGGCCTGGAGGAGACCAACCAGACCCAGACCCTGAAACAGCCGGACGTGCTGATGCTGCACTACCTGTTGGAGGACCGGTTCACCGACGCACAACTCGTGACCGACTACGAGTACTACGATCCGCGCACCGACCACGAGCACGGCTCCAGCCTGGGCCCGAGCATCTCGGCGGTGATCGCCTGTTGGGCCGGCCATCCCGAACGCGGTTACGAACATTTCCGGCGCGCGGCCCGAGCCGACCTGCTCGACGTCCGACACAACACCGGGGACGGCATCCACGGGGCATCGGCGGGCGGGTTGTGGCAGGCCGTGGTGATGGGCTTCGGCGGGCTGAGAGTCACCGAGGACGGGTGGACCACGAGCCCGATGCTGCCCGCTTCCTGGAGCCGGCTGCGGTTCCGGTTCCGCTACCGCGGCGAGACCATCGCCGCGGACATCGCCGGGTGATGTCCGAGCTCGTGCTGGAACCGCGAGCTTGATTCTCTTCGGGCTGAATGGATCTCCACTTAAGGTTCGGGGTTGATCGCCTGCCACGGGGTGCGCAGGACGAGACGAGGCGTGAGCAGCACCGGAGGCGCCGGCGTGGGGGAGCGCCCTTCGACCACGTCGATCAGGTGCCTGATCAGGATCGCCGCGACCTCCTCCACCGGCTGGCTCACACTGGAAATTCCCAGGTGCTGGGCGATCGGGGTGTCGTCGTAACCAATCACCGGGGCGGTCGTGGTGCGTCGGAAGAGTTGCCGGTAGGTGCTGAACGCGCCCAAGGCCAGCGAGTCGCTGGCGCACACCAGCGCCGTGGCGCCCTCGTCCAGCAGGTGGCGCGCGGCCTCGGCGCCGTGCCGGACGCTGTCCACCGTCGCCACCGACCACGAATCCGGCTCTCGCACGACCGGCTCGATCACCCGTCTCCACCCCGCGCGCCGGTCGTCGCCCACCCCCGATCCGCGGGGCCAGCCAAGGAATCCGATGGTGCGGTGACCGTCTTGGAGCAGGCTGCGGGTGGCCGCCGCGGTGCCGGCGGCGCCGTCGATATCCACCCAGAAATGTGCCGCGTCAGGATCGCCCCACGGCCGGCCGAACACCACCAGCGGCAGCCCAGCCGCGGCCAACTGCCGGGGTCGGAAGTCGTCGCCCGTGGTATCGGTCAGGATGCAGCCGTCGATCCTGGTGCCTGAACTGAGGTCCTCCAGCGCGCGGACTTCCGCGCTCTGATCGGACGCCGTGAGCAGCGTGATCCGATGATCGAAGAGTTCCGCCTGCTCCACCAGCGTGTGCAGAAAGCGATCCATCACCGTGCCGTTGATGCCGTCTCCCACGTGAAAGAGCCGGAATCCGAAGCACTTCGACCGGCTGGTACGCAGGCTGCGCCCCGCGGCCGAGGGCCGATAGCCGGACGCTTGGATCGCAGCCAGCACCCTCGACCTGGTCTCAGGCTTCACCACCGCCGGCCGGTTGATCACGTTCGACACCGTCTGCCGCGAAACCCCGAGTTCTCGGGCGAGCGACACCAGCGTCGGCCTCCCAGGACGTTCCGTCTGCACCGGGTCCCCTTCGACCAGAGCGTCGAGCTGCTTGGTGATCTTCGCCGCGTGGCGCCCGCTTTGAACGATCAAACAACGATTCTACGTTGCTGCCTCGTTGATCGCGGTGTCAAGGGATCATCGGCGCGTTATCAGGTTGTGATGTGCCTTCGGCGGGGTCCGATCCAGGCTGTGACCCGGCGATGCGGAGAGTTCCCGCACAACGCGGGAAGACCTGCGGCAATCGCTGGCCACCAGATCCGACCTCCCGGGACAATTCATTATTGGGCTCACCGAGCAGATCCATCCAGGCGAGAAGAAATGCATCCCGCATTGTCGCCCACGCCCTTCGACACGCGCCTCTCAGGATCTTCTTCGAAATCGACCCTTCCCAGCGTCGGCGGAAAGCGAGTAGAGCTTGGGTTAGTCAGATCGTCGGGTCACCCCAGCACGGGAGCCATCGTGTCACCGAGATTGCAGGCGAGCATGCGAGCCGCAGCACGCGGCGATGCAGCTCCACTGCGTTCGGAGTACCGGCGTCCGCTGTTTCGAACCATCGTCGCCGCACTGGTGATCGGACTCTCGATCCCCTATGGCTCACCCGGCGCGATAGCCGCCCCGACAAGCGGCGACGACGTCGGAGCGCCCTCAGCGATCGAACTCACCGACGTCTTCCAGCAGTCGCGATCGTTCTGGTCATCGGTGCTTCCCGACGCGCAGGAACTGGTTCCCGCTCGACACCCCGACACCGTGGTGACTGGATCGCTGAGCGCGGCCGAACTCGGCGCAGCGTTCGGCCAGGCCACCGCCGAGTGGCGGGCCTCAGGTGCGAACACGACCGGCATCTCGGTGGCCACACGAGACCTCCCCGGTGAGACCCTCGGCGTGACCGAAGGTCGCCAGATCGTGATCGACCAGGACGCGGCCGGCTGGGGCTGGTCGAAGATGTCACTGGTCACGGTGATCCGCCACGAGGTCGGACACGCTCTGGGCTACGGGCACGCCGCTGCGGGACTGATGGGTGCCACCCTCGAACCGGGTGCGGAGTTCAGCGTCCCCGCTGCGCCGGCCCTGCTGCCACGGGTGGTGGCCGACGGTGCGCCGATGGACCTCACTGCCCCGGCGCTGCTACCGATGGACGACGAGGAATCCGACAGTTCGGACTCCGAAGACAAGCCCAAGGCGGAAGCGAAAGAAGAGTCCAAGGCGGAGGCGCAGGCAGAACCCAAGGAAGAGCCAAAGGCCGAACCGAAGGAAGAGCCGAAAGCCGAGCCCAAGGAAGAACCCGCAGCCGAGCCGAAGGAAGAGCCAAAGGCCGAACCCAAGGACGAGGCAACTGAAGAACCCAAGGCAGACCCCGAGCCCGAGGCGAAGGACGATCCGGCGCAGGAAGCGACTTCAAGCACTGAGGGGACCCAGCCGTCCGGGGCGTCCGAATCGGCGGGATCCTCGGACTCGTCCGGGTCCAACGGCGCGATCGGTTCCGACAACGCAACCACGACCGGTACTCCCGGACTCGAATCCGGATCGGCCCTCGCCAATTCCTCAAACTCCTCAAACACCGCGAGCCAGGCCTCATCGACAGCAGCCACCCCGACCGGGACAACGTCCGCATCGACCGGGGTGTCCGTCAGCTCGAGTTCACTCGACTTCGGCCGGGTCCGGCCCTCGACTGGCGGCACCCAAACCGTGACCCTGACCAACAACTCGTCAACCACCGTCCAGCTCGACGGGACCGTTCTCGACGATCCCGCCGGTGCGTTCGTGATCGGCGCCCTGCCGGCCGCTCTGGCCCCCGGGGAGTCCGTGACCGTGACGATCTCGGTGGTTCCGGGTCGTACGGGCACGCGGACGGGCACGTTGTCCTTCGGCGACGGGCTCACCGTGGACCTCTCCGCACAGCTGAGCCGGTGGAGCCTCGACGGGGACACCGCCACCGCATCAGTCACGAATGATGAATTCTTCAGCCACCAGTTGCTGCTCAACACCAGCCTGGTGTCGCTGGTCAGTCTCGCCGATCTGTTCGATTCCGACGACGCCCCAGATGCCAGCAGGCTGGTGATCGCGGGCGGGTCCCTTTCCGATCGGATCGTGCTCGTCGGACTCGCCGGCCTACGCACGATCCAGCTCCTCGGCGGGGGCGGGCTCGACACCCTGGTCGGCCCGGCGGGCGACCAGATCTGGCAGATCACCGGCGCAGGCTCCGGCGCAGTGGCCGGCGTCGCCTTCACCGGCTTCGAGAACCTGACCGGCGCCGCCGGCAACTCCGACCGGTTCATCCTCGGCCGCGACGCCCGGATCAGCGGCACCATCGACGGCGGGCCCGGAGGCTACGACACCCTGGTGCTCGATGCGTCGGGTGGCTCGGTCAAGGCCGTCGGCTCCGATCCCCACTCCGGCGTGATCGAGGTCAACGGCGTTCGCTACGTCTACGCCGGCCTCGAACCGATCACCATCACCGGAGCGGCCGACCTGACCGTCTCCGGGACGGCAGGCGACGACACCGCAACCCTGACCGCCTCCGCAACCTCACCGGGTTGGTTCACCTTCTCCGGCGCCACGTTCGAGACCGTCGAGTTCGCGTTGCCCACCGGCTCGTTGCTGATCGACGCACTGGCCGGTCGGGACACGATCACCGTGGCCAACACCTACGGCGCGCTGGACTTCGGCGCCATCGGCGTCACTCTCAAGGCCGAGACGATCCTCGTCGACGGGGCCACGCTGACGACGTCCGGCGCACTCGCCCTTCTGGCCGAGGCCACCGACAACGGCGCGACGCTGATCAGCGGTGTGGACTACGTGACCACGGCCTCGCCGTCCGCGATCGTCAGGTTGCTCAACGGTGCCCGGGTGAGCGGCGGATCGGTGACCATCAAGGCCCAGGCGACCTCAGCCAACACCCCGCCGTCCGAGCAGCTGCTGATCCTCGTCGTGGACGCCGAAGCCCTGGTCGAGATCAGTGGTGGCAGCGAGGTCATCGCCACCGGCGGCGACGCGACCCTGGCCAGCCTCGTGCAGGTCACCGCGTCCAACCCGGCTGTCGGGAACGCCTTGTTCGGTTCGTCCAGCACCAACGCCGCTGCGGCATGGGCCCACGTCACCACCAGTTCCCAGGTCCTGGTGGAGGCCGGAAGCCGGGTCACCGCCACCGGGGCCGTCCTGCTCCAGGCCGCCACTGTCAATCAGGTGGCCAGCTCCGGCGACGCGGGAGCAGCGTCGAACGGTGCGGGCATCGGTGTCGCGGTGGTCAACGAAACCACCCGGGCGCGGTCGCGGGGCGCCACGCTGGCCGGCAGCAGCGTCACCGTCGAGGTGACCTCCACCTCGACCGCCACCACGTCGGCGAAGGCCAGCTCGAACGGCGCCACCAGCAACCAGGCCGGCAGCACCCCGAACGAGGCCACCTCGACGCCGACCAATACGGGCGGCAACGCCAACACCTCAGACGGCGCGGTGGCCGTCGCAGCAACCATCGCCTTCGCCTTCTTGTCCAGCCTCGCCGAAGCCCTCCTCGACGGCGGGGCGGTCACGACGGCCGGAGCTCTCGGCATCCTGGCCCGGGCCACCCGCGCGGTGTCCGCAGTGGCCGACAGCAGCAACGTCGGCAGCTCCGGCACCGGAGTGGGCGTCGCAGTCGCGGTCACCCTGCTGATGACCGACACCATCGCTCGACTGCTCGGCAGTGTGACCCTGACCGCCGGCTCAGTCGCGATCACCGCCGAGAACCCAGGCACCGATACGGTGACAGCCACGGCGTTGTCGGGCCAGGGGACAGCCGCCCCCGGCGTTGCGGGCGCTCTGGCCGTCGCGGTCACCGATTCCGACACCGAAGCCGGCCTGGGTTCGACGGCAGCGGCCACGGTGAACGGCTCCTCGCTCGCAGTGACGGCCGACTCCAACCTGACCACCACCGTCTCCGCGGCCCCCGTCCCCGGAGCGAACCCGTCCACCGACGGCAACCTGGGCATCGGGGCGTCCGTCGCCCTCAACATCGTCGATGCGACCACGCTCGCCGCACTCGCCGACGGCTCAGCCCTCACCGGCGCCCACAACCTGAGCCTGTCCGCGACCGGCGCCGGAACCCACACCACCACGGCGACCGGCGGCGCTGCCGGCGGCATCGCAATCACGCCGGTCGTGGCCATCAGCATTTCCACCGACACCGTCCGCGCCTACCTCGGCACCGGATCGGTGTTGACCCTCACCGGTTCGTTGGACCTGGCGGCCACCCAGACGGTCGGCGTCACCACCAGCGCGCAGGGGGACGCCATCGGCAGCAACGCGGCCATCGGCGCCGCTCTGGCACTGGCCGTCGTCACCCACCGGGTCGAGTCCGTCGTGGCTCGCAACGTGACGACCCCCGGCCTGGTCCACCTCGCCGCCACTGGCGCCACGACCAGCACCACCACCGCGAAGGCGTCGGCCAACGGAGCTCCGGGCACCGGCGGCGGCAGCCCGACCCCGGACGCTCAGGCCGGCGAACAGCGCACACTGGGCGACTCCGTCGCGGCCGGCAACGGCGCCGCGGGCTCGACCGGATCCCCGTCCACCCCGCCGTCGCAGACGTCGAACGGAACGGTCGCGGTCGCGGCAGCCATCTCGATCAACGTCCTCACCACCAACGCGCTCGCCACGATCAACGCGGGTGTGGTCGTGAACGCGGGCGGGGTCAGCCTGGCCACCGCCGCCAACTCCGACGCCCTCACCAGCGCGGACGGTTCGGCCACCATCGAGCGCGGGCCTCCGGCCACCATAGGTGCCGCTATCGCCATCACGGTCGCCAACGTCACCAACTCCTCCACCGTCGCCGGAACGGTCAACGCTCCGACCACGCTGAAGTCGCTGGTGAACACGACCCCCGATGCCGGCCATTCCTTCACCGCCACCGCCACATCGGGCGCGGGCGGGGGCGACGTCAGCGTCGCGGGCTCCTTCGCCCTCGCGGTCGTGACCATCCTCACCCGGGCATCGGTCACCGGAACGGTCGCCGCGCTCGACGCCCAGGCTGCCTCCTCCGCCACGACCACCGTCGAGGCCCTGCCGGGCGAGAAGACCGGCTCGGGGAAGAAGGCCGGCATCGGCGCGTCGATCGCTCTCGCCATCGTCAACGACACCACCGTCGCCACCCTGGCCGGGGTCGTGTCCGGCGGCGCACTGGTGCTGTCGGCCACCCAGGCGCACGCGGTCACGACGACGGCCCGCACCGGCGCCAAGGGTGGAGTGGCAGTGGCCGCGGCGGTCGCTCTGGCCATCACCAACCTCGACGTCGCCGTGACGATCGCCGCCGGCGCAGCCGCCGGACTCGCCTCGGTCAACGCGACCGCCACCCAGACGGTCAGCTCGAAGGTGATCGCGGCCGGCGATTCCAGCGACGCCACCGACGCCGCAGTCGGAGCGGCGATCGCGCTCGCCATCGCCGACCACACCGCCACCGCCCGCACCTACCGCAGCCTGGCGGTCACGGGGGCAGCTGCCTTCGCCGCCGCTTCTGATTCGACCGTGAGCGCGAGCGCCACCGCCTCTGCCGCCGGCGCACCTCAGAAAGAGGGCTCAACCCCTGCCGACGGTGTCGACCAGCAGGTCGCGGCGGAACGCTCCAACGCCGATTCGCTGGCTCCCTCCGGTGGTGGGTCGGGCAGCGAGAGCACGCCGTCAGCCGCTACCTCCGGTGGCACGGTCAGCGTCGCGGCCGCGATCGCGATCACCGTGTCGCGGGTGACCATCGACGCCAGCCTCGCAGGGGTCACCTTGTCGGCTGGGGCCGTCACCCTTTCGGCGACCGGACGCACCACAGCGACCGCGACCGCCAGCGGCGCGGCCGTGAGCACCGGGAGCGGAACCTCCGTCGGCGCCGCGGTGGCGCTGACCGTGGCCTCGCTGATCAAGAACGCCGCCGTCGCGTCCGGCGTGTCGCTGACCGTCGGTTCCTTGGCCCTGACCGCCGGGGGGCGGGCACGAACTCGTTCGGGGCGAAGGCCACGTCGGGCGCCGGCGGTGGCGAGCTGGGGGTGGCCGGGTCCGTGGCGATCCTGGTCGTGAAGGTCCTGGCCGATGCCACTCTCAACACGAGCGTGACCGTGAGTGGCGGGGACGTGTCCGCGACCGCGGCGTCGACGTCGGTGAGTGTCACCGAGGCGCTGCCCGGCGAGAACGGCGTCACCGGAACCAAGACCGGGATCGGCGTCTCCTTCGCCCTCAGCGTCATTGACGACACCGTGCGGGCCGGCATCGCCGACGGCGTGGCAGTCACCGGCGCGCACCACGTCCGCCTTTCCGCGACCGCGGGCCACGACACCACTACCACGGCCAAGACCGGCGCCAAGGCACCCACCGGCGTCGCGCCGGCGGTCGCGATCACGATCAGCAACGTCACCACGTCCGCACGGATCGGTACTGGCGCGACCCTCGTGGCCAGTGGTGACATCGAAGTACTCGCCGATCAGGACGCACGGGTCAAGACGGTCGCCGCCGGCGACACCGAGGGCAGTGACACCGCGGTCGGCGTCGCCCTGGCATTGAGCTACGCCGTCCATACGGTGACCGCAGAGGTGGCCCGGAACCTGACCGCCGGCGGTGCCATCACGGTCCGTGCGCTGGGCGTCTCGGTCGTCACCTCCGATGCCACCGCCTCCGCCGCCGGCGCTCCGCAGGAGGAGAGTTCGACCCCGGCCGACGGCGTCGATGCGCAGGTCGCGGGCGAGCGGAGCAACGCTGACTCGGTCGCCACGTCCTCTGGCGCCAAGGGCACGGACGCCGCCAAGACGACCCCGTCGGCGAAGTCGTCCTCGGGGACCATCAGCGTGGCCGCCGCGATCGCGATCAGCCTCGCCTGGTCGACCAGCCGCGCGGTCGTCCTGGGTGGGCTGATCCTGACCGCCGGCGGTGCGATCACCGTCGAGTCCGGTGCCCGCACCACGGTGACCTCGAAGGCCGACGGGTCGGCGAAGAACTCCACCGCCGACGGCACCACCGTCGGTGTCGCGGTGGCCATCACCTACGCGAAGAACGCCAACGAAGCCATCGTGACCAGCGGAACCCAGCTGGCCGGGAACGGCATCACCACCGTCGCCCGCACCCGGGACGGCCCCGACGCCGGCACCGACCCCGATCCGCACACCTTCGGCGCGACGGCGGTCTCCGGCGCCAGCGGCGGCAAGACCGGAGTCGCCGGGTCGTTCGCCCTCACCATCGTGATCAGCACCACCACCGCCGCCCTCGACGCCGCCAGCATCAACGCCGGCACCGGCGACGTCCTGCTGGACGCCACCTACCTCGCGACCACCACCACCTCGGCCAAGGCCGGCGGCTTCGACAAGCCCGCCGCCAACACCGGCGTCGGCCTCTCGGTCGCCCTCGCCATCGTCAACACCGACACGATCGCCCGGATCGCCAACGGCACCGTGCTGATCAACGGGCACGACATCACCGTCACCGCGACCACCTCCGACGCGGTCATCACCGAAGCGATCGCCGGCGGTGCCGCCAAGCAGACCACGGTCACCCCCGGAATCGGCGTCACCGTCCACACCGTCCTCACCCAGGCCTTCATCGGGACTGCCGGCACCGGCATCGACAACAGCGGCGCGGTCAACGTCACCGCCACCCAGACCGCCTCGACCATCACCACCGCAGAGGGCGACGCCAAGGGCAACGACACCGCGGTCGGCATCGCGTTGGGCTTCGGCTACGCCGAGCACACCGTGCAGGCTTGGATCGCACGGTCGGTCAACGCCGGGACGGGCAGCGGGCACGGCATCACCGTGCAGGCACTGGGCACCTCCACCACCGCGACCAGTTCCAAGGCCGGCGCGGCCGGGGCACCGGGCGACGGAGATACCGGCGCGCCGAGCACGAACGACGGCGTCGATCAGCAGGTCGCCGCGGAGCGCACCAACGCCGACACGACCGCGAGCGCCAACGGCGCCACCGGCACCACCGGCACCAACGCGACCCCGCAGGCCCAGACCAACGGACAGAGCGTCAAGGTCGCCGCGGCCATCGCCGTCAATCTCGCCTTCAGCCGCTCCGAGGCCTGGTTCACGCCTGGGCTGACGATGGTCGCCGGCGGCCAGATCGTCGTCCGCAGTTCGGCCCACACCGACGCGAAGGCAAGCGCGGACGCCAAGGCGGTCGGCAAGCCGTCCTCGGGCAGCAGCGGGGGATCGACCGGAGGATCCAGCAGCGTCGGCGTCGGCGCCGCCGTCTCGGTCAACTACGCCAAGGTGACCAACACCGCTACCACGAACGCGTCCACCCTGATCGGCAACGGCCTCGCGGTCGAGGCCCTGATGACCGGGGGCGTGGCGAACACCCACGACTTCGAGGCGTCCGCAGTCTCCGGCGCGGGCAAGACCAACACCTCGGTGGCCGGCGCGATCGCGATCAACATCGTCGTCACCACCACCACCGCGACCGTCCCTGCCGGTGCACAGGTGGCGGCCGGTGCGGGCGCGGTCTCGATCGCCGCCGAAAGCATGCGGACGCTGAAGGCCACGGCCACAGCCGATGCGGCGGGCACTGGTTCCTCCTCGATCGGGGTCGGCGCGTCCGTCGCGATCAACGTCGCCACTCCCAACACCACGAGCGCATCGATCGCGGACGGCGTTGCACTGACCGGCAGCCCGTCGTCGATCAACGTGCGGGCCGAGGCCCAGGATCTGGTGACGACCAAGGCGGTCGCCGGAGCCAAGGGCGGCACCGCCGTCGCGCCCAGCGTCGCCCTCGCGATCCTCCCCGACACCACGACGACGGCTTCCGTGGGAACCGGCGCCGGCATCACCGCCACCGGTCCGGTGTCGGTGAGCGCCCGCTACACCGCGACCGTGCTCACCCAATCGGACGCCAAGTCCGCCGGCTCCAAGGTGTCGGTGGGCGCGGCGATCGTGGTCGTGGTGCTCGTCCCCACGACCACGGCGACGACCCTGCGCTCGCTGACCGGGACTTCGGTCGCCGTCGAGGCGACCTCGACCATCGACGTCGACTCCAAAGCACTGGCCGGCGCCGAGGGCAACAAGCCCAGTTCGGGCGGGGGCCAGAGCGCCGACTCCGAGGCCAACTCCCAGGTGCAGAACACCTCAGCCACCCAGGGCACCACGTCGACGCTGCCGAGCTCGAACGATCAGGCGTCGTCGGCGAGTTCGACCAGCTCCAGCCAGAGCGGCCAGGGCTCGAGCGGAACCGGTGTCGGCGCTGCCATCGCGGTCAACGTGGTGATCGCTGACACCCTCGCCACCGTCGCCCCCTCCTTGCGGCTGATCGCCACCACGGGTGGCGTCAGCATCGTGGCAACAGCCCAGGCGGACGTTCTCGCCCAGGCGATCGGCTACGCCGTCGGAATGAGCAACTCCACCAACGTGGGTGCGGCCGTCGGGTTCAACTATGTGGACCTGACCGCCAAGGCCACCGTCGGTGCCGGCGCGACCTTGGCGGGCGCCTCGATCGCGGTGAAGGCGATCACCCCCGACGGTGAGCGCAATGACTTCGTGGCCTGGGGCCTGGCGGCGGCCGGCGGCAAGGGCGAGACCAACGTGGCCGGTTCGGCGGCGATCAACGTCGTGCTGCTGCGGTATGAGGCGACCGTGGGAGACAACGCAACCCTGACCGCGACCGGTGCCCTCACCGTCGAGGCCTCGGCTCCGCTCGGCGTCCAGACGCTGGCCCTCGGCGGGGCGTTCGGCACCGGAACCTCAGTCGGTGCCGCGATCGCGATCACCGTGGTGCAGTCCCACGACGACGCGAACAGCATTCAGCCCCTGCGGGTGATCGCTTCGATCGGGAACAACGCGACCATTCAGGCCGGCGGGGCGTTCACCGTCCGCGCCACGTCGTCCATCGTCGGCTTGGTGATCGTGGTGCCAGGCGACGCCGAACCCGGTGGCTTCGAGCAGAAGGTGCGCGACTACCTGGGCGACATCACCGTGATGTCGGTCGCGGTGGGCGCTGCCGTCAGCAGTGGCGACGTCTCGGTCGGCGGTTCCGTGGTCGTCGACGTCTTCACCGTCGACACCATCGCCACCCTCGGCACGGGCGCCTCGGTCAACCAGGCTCTCGCCGGCGGGGCCGGCCAGACCATCACGATCGCCGCCGGCCACACCCTCGACGTCCGCAGCGGCGCCGGCGGACTGGGCGGGTCGCTCGGTAGCGCGGGCATCGGGGCCGGCATCGTCGTCCAGGTCATCACCCAGCACACCGCCGCGGGGGTCGGGACCAGCAGCCGCGTGAGGGCCAGTGGCGACGTTCGCATCACAGCCACCTCGGTCGAGCACTTCCTTGACATCGCCGCTTCGATCGGCGCCGCCAACGATGCCGGCGTGTCGGCGTCGATCGTGGTCCTCGTCCTGAGCGTCGACACCAGAGCCTTCGTGCTCAGCACCCACGCGGCGCCCAGCAGCGTGCTGGCCGGCGGAAACCTGACCGTCAGCGCGTCCGACGACGCCCGCGACATCTCGCTGGCGGCCGGCGGGCTGGCCTTCGGCGGCACCGCGGGGGTCGGCGTCTCCTCGGCGATCCTCGTCAAGACCACCACGGTGCTGGCGTTCGTCGGTTCCGAGGACGCCACCGTTCGCGCCGATGCCACGCTCCAAGCCTGGGGCGCCACCGGCCTGGTGATCTCGGCCACCCAGAATGCGAAGCTGTTGCTGATCGCCGTCGCAGGCGGCGGCGGAGGCACGGCGGGCGTGGCCGGCTCCGTCACCGTCAACGTGACCACCCACACCACCCGCGCGCAGCTCGGCGCCGGGACCACCCTCAACGGCAGCCAGTCCGGCGCGCTCGCCGGCCAGTCGGCGGCGCTGCTCGCGACCGACGCCACCGTCATCCTCGACATCGCCGGCGCCCTTGCGATCGGCGGCAGCGCGGGCGTCGGGGCGGGCGTCGACGTGATCGTGCTCAACAAGACCACCTCGGCCGTGATCGGCGCCGACAGCGAGCTCACGGTCCTGGGCAACGTCAGCGTGGACGCCGCCTCCAGCGAGGACGTGACCTCGATCTCCGTCGGTGCCGGTTTCACCGCGACGGCCGCGGTCACCGTCAACGCCGGAGTGTCCGTGCTCAACATCACCACCGAAGCTCGGCTGGCCGACGGCACAGCGAGCGGCAACGGCGTCGACATCACCGCCGACGGCAGCGTCCGGGTCTCGGCCGACGAGAAACTGTCCCTCGACGTAATCTCCGGCAACCTGTCCGGCGGCGGTTCGGCGGCGATCGGCGCGGCGGTGGCGGTGCCGGTGGTCACGAAGAACACCCAGGCGCGGATCGGCAACTACGCCCGGATCGTCGCCAAGGGCCTGACCAGTCTGCTGGTGAACGGTGGCGCCTTCACCGTCACCACCGTCGACACCCGCTTCGCTCCGACCGCGATCTCCGGCAACGTGATCAATCTGGGCTACGCGCACGGCTTCAGCCAGAACCAGCAGGTGCTCTACGACGCCGGCTACGGCACGGAAATTACTGGACTGGTCGACGGCGGGCTGTACTACATCGACGTCGTCGACGCGACCCACGTCCGGCTGCTCGACGCGGTGGACGGCACGGTCGTCGCGATCAGCGGCGGCACCGGTACCGGTCACCGGCTGGTCCCGACCAACCAGGCCGGCGTCCGTGACGACGACTCGCCCCGGTTCGACCCGGCCGCTGCGGGAACCGTGGCGGGCACCACCGTGACGCTGCCGTACACGCTGAAGCTCGACGGCTCCAACCTCGGCATGGGCGACGCGGTCGTCTACTCCTCCGGTGGTGGCGGAGCGATCGGCGGGCTGGTCGACGGTAAGACCTACTACATCGTTGCGGTGCCCGGCGCGAACGCGTACCGGCTCAGCGAGACCAAGAACGGTCCGGCGATCGCGCTGTCGCTGGCCGGCACGACCGGACGCTCGCACAGCCTGGTGCCGCAGGGCCAGACCCCGGCCGGTGACGCGAGTGCCTACGGCCCGCGGCTGATCCTGCCGACCACCGTGCCCGCCTTCCGCGGCGTCGCGGTCACCGCCACCAACTCCGACGAGATCGCGGCCGTGGGCATCAGCGCCGGCATCTCGGGCACGGCCGCGGTGAATCTGGCCGGGGCAGTGGCGGTCTCGACCATCACCACGTCGGCGAGCATCGGCGACCACGCCCAGATCAACTGCAACGCGCTGTGCACGGGCGTCGTCTCGGGTTCGAACGGCAACCAGTCGGTGCTCGTGGCCGCGGCCAACCAGTACTACGAACTCGGCATCGCCGGCACCCTTGCGGTGAGCGGCTCCGCCGGCGTCGCCGTGCCGGTCGGCGTCCGCGTGGTGACCCTGACCACCGACGCCTGGATCGGCGCGAACGCCGATGTCTTCGCCGAGAACGACGTCGTGGTCAGCGCCACCGGCAAGGACACCATCGTCTCCGTGGTCGCAGGCGTCGGCGGCGGAACCGTCGGCGTGGCCGGCAGCGTCGGGGTCACCGTCCTCACCGTCCACACGTACGCCAGCATCGGCGGCTCCTCGGTCGTCGCGGCGGGCGGTGACCTGGCCGTGCTGGCGGTCGACGACACGCGGCTGGTGCTCATCCAGGCCAGCATCGCCGGCGGATACGTCGGCGTCGGGGCTGCGGTGGGCGTCGCCGTGGTGTCCAAGGATGTGCAGGCGTTCACCGGCGCCAACGGCAACCTGACCGCCGGCGGCAACGGTACCGGCCTGTCCGGGATCCGCAACGGCAACGTGGTCGGCGCCGGCTTCGGCACGCTGGGTGCTTTCCACGGCCTGGCGATTCAGGCCGACTCCACCGAGGACATCGTCGGGGTCACCGCCAGCGTCGGTGGCGGATTCGTCGGGATCGCCGGCGGCGTGAGCGTCACCCTGATCACCGTCACCGTGAAGGCCCTGCTCGGCGCCAACACCACGGTCGATGCCAGCAACGTCAACGTCGCGGCCACCGACCGGGCCAAGACCGTCACCGTCGGCGGCGGCGCGGGCGGCGGGTTCGTGGGCGCCGGCGGCGGCGTCGACATCGGCGTCCTCAACGTCACCGTCCAGGCGTCGATCCTCGCCGGCACGAGCGTCACCGCCACCGGCAACGTCGCGGTCTACGCGTTGTCTCGCAAGGACGTCCAGACCTACGCGCTCAGCCTCGGCGCCGGGTTCGTCGGGGTCGCCGGCTCGGTCGCCGTGTGGACCATCGGCACCGCCTCGACCACCACCTACGAGGAGGCGCCCGCCGGCGACGTCAAGGGCGCCTGGGTGGCGACCACCAACTACACCTCCGGCGACAAGGTCACCTTCGGCGGCAAGACCTTCGCTGCCACCGAGGACGTCGCCGGCAACATCACCAACAGCAACCCGTCGGTAGACACGGCCCGGTGGATCGAGAACACCGCCACCCCCCTGGAGAACGAGGACACGAGCGCTGCCCCGGCGTGGGTCGCGACGACCAACTACTCAGGTGCCACGGTGGTGACCTTCGGTGGCAACAAGTACGTGTCCCGGCTTGAGATTGAGGGCAACGCAGGCAACGGCAATCCCTCGATCGACACCCAGCGCTGGCGGCCTAAGTCCGACGCCGACGCGGTCGCCGACTCCGACCAGGTCGCCGAGGGCGACGGCGGCTACAAGGACTCCCTCAACGGCACCACGGCCGGCCCCTCGTCCAGCCCGAGCGACAACAAGACCACCAGCCGGCTGACCCCGGGCATCTCCCAGGCGAACTCGGCCATCGGCGCCGCGGCGCCGGTCGCCCCGACGGCCACCGGGCTGGGTGCGGGCGCGCTGCCGGTCGGTACCACCGCCTCCATCCTCGGACGCGTCGTCGCCGGCGGCGACATCGTGATCCGTGCCAAGGAGGACCTCAGGGTCTTCGGGATCGCGGGCGTCATCACCGGCGGCGTGGCGGCAATCGGCGCGGGAATTCTGGTGCTCAACGTCTCGAGCAACGTTCAGGCGACCGTCGGCGCCGGCGCGGCCCTGTTCGCCGGCTCGGATGCCGGCGACACCATCGAGGTGGAAGCCTCCACCACCGAAAGCTCGTCCGGGCTGGCGCTGGGTGGCGGCGTCGGCCTGGTGGCGATCAACGGTCAGGTCGTCGTCCTGACCACCACCGCCACCCAGAAGGCCGAGGTTCTTGGCGGCGCCACTCTCGGACGCGCCGGCGGCGGCATCCTGGTCACCGCCGACGCGACGCGGACCACGTCGACGCTGTCCGTCAGCGGCGGGGCCGCGGGCGTGGCGGCCGGTGCCTCGATCTCCGTCGTGGACGTGGGCGGCGACACCATCGCCTCGGTCGGCAACGTGGCCATCGCGACTGCGTCGGCCGATGCCGAGGCTGGGGCTGTGCGAGGCGCCACTGTTACCGCCAGCGCGACCGTGTCCCCGCAGGCGAAGGCGTACGGCATCCAGGCCGGCGTGGGCGCGGGCATCTCCGGGGTCGTCGCGGTCGCGCTCCTGGACGGCACCACCCGCGCCGCGTACGGCGGCCACGGGCCGTTGGGCGGTAACGGCCTCACCGTGACCGCCACCGGTTCGCACGCGAGCCAGGGTGCCGACACGATCAACGTCGCAACGGGCGGCCTCGCCGCCGGCGTCACCGTCGCCCATGCTCAGACCGACCGGGTCACCGAGGCCCTGGTGTACGACTCCGCCTCCGTCAGCACCACCGGCGGGGTCACCGTCACCGGTACCGCCACGAACAATGTCACCGCGAAGGTCCCCGGTGTGGCAGTTGGCGCTGCCGCGATCGCGGTGATGATCGCCGACGCCATCGTCAGCGCCGACACCCGCGCGGTCGTGGACGGCGACATCACGTCCTCGACGTTCATCACGATCACCGCCACCGGGACGAACATCGCCACGGCCGAGACCCTGACCATCGGGCTCGCGGTCGCTTCGCTCAGCGTCAACCGCGCCTACGCCGCGATCAAGAACGGCTCGGTCGTCGAGGCCGTCACCGGCGCCACGTCGTCGTTGGCCTCCTCCGGTGCGATCACCGTGTCGGCCACCGGCACCAGCACCGCCGACGCCAACTCCGACCTGGGCAGCGCCGGGCTGGGCATCTCGCTCGGCGCCAACCTGCCGACCGCGGGCGTCTCCGGCGTCACCCGGGCCCAGGTAGGCGGAAACGTGACCAGCGGGGCGAGCCTGTCGGTGACCGCCACCGGCACCTATTCCGCCGAGGCGACCTCCTTCATCGTCTCGATCGGTGCCATCTCCGGCGCCGGCGCCATCGCCTACGCGTTGATCGAGAACACCGCCACGGTCGAGGCCCTGATCGGCCCGACCCCGAGCCAGGTGTCCAGCTTCCGGCCGACCATCTCCGTCACCGGTGCGGTGGTCGTCGACGCCGACGCCACGATGACCGCCAACGCGGTCGCCGACGCCGGCGGCGGCAGCACGATCGCTTCTCTGTCGTTCATGGCACCGCAGGCCAGCGTCGACGGCGTCACCCGGGCGTACGTCCGCGAAGGCGTGGCCATGACCGCCGCGAGCCTGCTTGTGGAGGCCGGGTCGCTTGCCGACCGCGTGCTCTACCAGGCCTCGGCCACCACCCAGGCGATCACGGTCAGCTTCGGGGCGTCGGTCTCCGGTGTGACGGCGGACGCCACCATCAACGGCGTCGTGGACGCCTTCATCGGCAACCCGGTCGGCGTCACACCGGGCGGACCGGTCAGCATTCCGACGATGACGGTGAGCGGAACGGTCGTCGTTCACGCCTATTCGACGATGCACGCCACGGCACTGGCGAACGGCGACGGTGGCGGTGCCTTCAACCTGGCGGTGATGGTGCCCACCGCAGAGGTCAAGGGCACCACCCGCGCCTACGTCGGCCAGGGCCTCCACCTGAGCGCCGCCTCCCTCGACGTCGACGCCGACGCGGTCATGACCGCTGAGTCCGAGAGCCGGATGCTCAGCGTCGGCGCGCTCACGGTCAATGCCGCCGCGGTGAAGGCCATCGTCTCGGGCACCGTGGATGCTCATGTCGGCTCGGCGGCTGGGACAACGCCGAGCACCCGGCTGGCCGACATCGACCTCACCGGCGCCCTCACCGTGGACGCCCACGCCGCCATGACGGCGACGCCCACGGTCAAGGCCGCGAACATCTCGATCATCGACGTCAGCGTGCTGCTGCCCATCGCCCGGCTGGCCGGCATCGTCCGCGCCTACGTGGGCGAGGGCGTCGACATCAACGCGGCGAGCGCGGTGGTGAAGGCCGCCGCGCCGAGCCTGGCAGCCAGCGCGTCCGCGTCCGGTGCCGGCTTCAGCGCACTGGTGGGAATCGGCGTGCTGAGCGCCGAGGCGACCGTGAGCACCCAGGTCGAGGCGTTCATCGGCGCACACCGCTTGATCGACGCTTATCCCGTGCTGACCCGGATCGTCACGACGGGTTCGGTGCAGGTATTGGTCCAGACCGCGATGACCGCCACCGCCACCGCGAACAGCGCCGGCATCTCCGGGGCGTTGAACCTGAAGATCATGGCGCCCACCGCCCGCGTCTCGGGTTACGCCGGTGCCTATGTGCGCGACGGCGTCTCGATGACGGCTTCCAGTCTCACGGTCAAGGCTGGCGACCCAGCCGGTCGTGTGGTCATGAGCGCCACCGCCACCTCGAAGGCGTTCGGGTTGAGTGCTCTGGCCTCGGCAGCGATCGTCGTGGCGGACGCGATCGTCGACGGCACCGTCGAGGCCTTCGCCGGCGCCGCTTCCGGGCGCACCCGCGGCGGGTTGGCCGGTGCGGCCATCGTTCTGACCGGCGAGGCCCAGTTCACCGCGGCGTCCGATCTGGATGCGACCGCGACGCTGGAATCCACCTCGGTGGGGGCCGTGGCGATCAATGTCCTGATCCCGCGGGCGTTCGTCACCGGCGCCACCCGCGCCTACGCCGGCGACGGCACGGACATCACGACCAGCGCGCTGCGGGTGAAGGCCGACGGCGACCACCGGGCCAGCGCCACCACCAAGGCGATCGCCGTGGGGTTGGGCGGCGGCAACGGCGCCAACGCCAACGCCATCGTCGACGCGGTCACCGAGGCGTTCGTCGGCGAGCGGGCCGACACCACGCGCACCAGCCTCGCCCTGGTCCACATCAGCGGGCCGGCCGGCGCGGACAAGGGCGTGCTCGACATCGACGCGATTGCCACCTCCGAGGCCGTGGCAACCAATGAGGGTGTGGGCGTCGCCGGGCTCAGCATCACGGTGATGATTCCGACCGCGAAGCTGTCCGGCTACACGCGGGCCTACGTCGGACCGCGGACGTCGGTCTACGCCGGGACGACCACGATCGACGCGACCGAGACCAAAGCGCTGGCCACCGCCACCTTGACCAACACCGCCGTCGGCCTGCTCACGGTGAGCGTCTACGAAGCGAACGCCACGATCAGCCGGGCCACGGAAGCCTTCGTCGGCCACCACGCCGAGCTGCACCTGGGCACCGCGTCACTCACCCTGACCGCCAAGACCCCGAACACCAAGGCCGTGGCGTCGACGTCATCCAAGGGTGGCGGACTGGCGAGCGTGGAGATCTTCTCCGCCACCGCGACCGTCGGCGAGGACGCCGTCGGTCAGGCCCCGGCGGCCGGGTCCATCCCGGACGCCAACGGCTCGCTGGCCACCGCCAGCCGCCGCGGGGTGACCCGGGCGTTCATCGACCACGACGCGATCCTGGTCGCCGGCGTGGTCACCGCCGATGCCGACGCGACCGTCACCGCCGACACCACCGTGGAGATGTTCGGCATCGACCTGTTCGCCGGGGTCCGCGTCGGCAAGACGATCGCGACCGCAGCCCAGGACGTGGAAGCCTTCGTCGGGGACGAGGCGCAGCTCACCCTGTCCGGCGCGCTGGTGCTGGACGCCGACGCACAGCTGGTGGCCCTGCCAGACATCAAGGGCTTCGGTCTGGCGGCCGGTGTGGCGATCAGCGTCTTCACGATCCGTGGCCACCTCGACGGCGACGTGGTCGCCGCCATCGGCAACGGCTCAGAGGTCAGCGCCACCGGTGTCACCGTCACGGCGAGCGCGATCAACAGCCCGACCGTCCAGGTCAACACCACGAGTTTCAGTGGGCTCCTGAGCGCCAACGGCGTGGTCTCCGAGGCGAAGGAATCCACTCGGGTCGAGGCTCGGATCGGCCCGAGCGGAACCGGTTCGGCGACCAACCGCACCTCCGTCACCGCGGGGTCGGGCGGCATCACGATCAGGGCATCGCTGGATTCCAGCGTGACCGCGCGATCCAAGCTCAACAACTTCGCACTGGTCGGCGCGCTGGCCTTCATCGACAACACCGCCACCCAGACGGGGACGTCCACCGCCCGCGTCGGGCAATACGCCAGTCTCAAGGGCGGTAGCGGCGGCATTCACATCACCGCGGACTACGACGGCCTCACCAAGGCCATCGCCACCTCGTTCAGCACCGGCTTGCTGTTCGCCGGCGGACGCTCGGACGCGACCGCCAACCACACCGCGACCGTGCAGTCACTGGTGGGCACCGGCGCCGCCCTGGCCGCCAGCGGGGGAGCGGGGATCTCGATCGCCACCACGCACAACGACGATCAGGACACCGACAACGACGGGGTGATCGAAGAGGGTGCCGTGGCCTCGGCCGACAACATGGCCTTCTCGGGCATCGTGAGCGCCACGTCCTCCGAATCCAAGGCCAACGCGAACGTCACCGCCACGACCACCGTTGCTGCCGGCGCCACCTTCAACGCTCCCGGCGGAACGATCACGGTCACCACGACCTCGCGTAACATCGCCTTCGCCGCCCTGCAGAGCATCAGTGGCGCCCTGGTCCGGGTCAGCGTAGGCAAGGCCACCCCCGTCGCCACCGGCACCACGACCACCACCTTCGCGGGCAACGTCGGTACCACCGGCTCGGCCGGTGCGGCGAGCCTGATCGTCGGCGCGTCCGCTCTCACCTACTCGATCAGCACCCTGATGGCCGCCGGCGGCGGGTTGGTTTCGGTGGGCACCGGCACCGCGAAGGCATCTTCGACTCCGACCCTGAACACGTCCTTCGGCGCCAACGGCGCGGTGGTCAACGTCACCGGTTCGATTGACGTGGTCGGCTCGCAGCAGACGGACGCGGACGCCGTGTCCCGATCGACCACAGGTGGCGCGATCGAGGTCAACAACTACGACACCGACGCCCGTGCCACAGCGACCGTCAACGTCAGTGTCAACGGCTCCACAAAGGTCTTCGCCGGCGGCACGTTGACCATCCGGGCCGAGCACGGCAGCGACAGCCCTAGAGTCAGCGACGGCACGATCCTCAGCTCCGATGCCGGCGACAACTCCGTGGTGCTGACCTACGCCGGCGGCACCGCCGCGGCTCCGCATGGCCTGGTCACCGGCGACACCATCACCTTCACCGGGAGCAGCGGGCTGACCACGAACCGGGCCTACGGCGTGTTGGTCAAGGACGGCACCTCGATTCGTCTCGGAGCACAGTTCGAGGGCGTCCGGGTGGACACCGCGTCCGACACCCTGCAGTTCGGCACGACGAGCGGCAGCACCTTCCTGCCGGCCGAACACCACTTCCTGACCGGGGACACTGTTCTCTACCTCACCAACGGCAACACCGCCGTGGGTGGCCTCACCAACGGCACCTACTACACCGTCCACGTCATCGATGAGACCCGGATCAAGCTGTTGCCGCTCGGTTCGTCGGCCCCTGACGATCGACGTCAACGGCGCGTCCAACGTCGACGCCAACGAGATCCAGTTCGCACACAGCTTCACCAATGGCACCCCGGTCACCTACCACGCACCGATCGACCGCACGTTCTCCAGCGCCACGGTCGATGCCGAAGTGAACGGCAGCGGCGCGTTGGTGATTGAGGGCTCGGACAGCACCAGGACCATCAAGTACGTCGACAACAACGCCATCTACGTCGCCACCGTCGGCCCCGACGCCAACGACGACGGCGTGCCGGATTGGATCAATGGGCACAGCTACAACACCGGCACATCGATCTTCTACGATGCTCTCGGCATCGGCAGCCAGACGATCGTCGGGCTCTCCACCGGCCTGTACTGGGTGATCAAGCTCAACGCCTGGCAGATCCAGCTGGCCGACACCGAGTGCCATGCGCTCGGCACCTGCGTCAGCGACAACGGCACTCCGAGCGACACCAGCGACGACTACACCATCCCCCAGCAGGCGCTGGCGATCGGCCGCGGCTCCGACCCCACGGTGATCCACACCATCACGCCCTACCTCCGTCGCACCATCGGCGGACTGGAGAACGGCCGCACCTACTTCGTGGTCAACGCCGACGCAGATTCCTTCCAGCTGAGCCTGACCTACGGCGGCACGCCGATCAGCCTCTCCGATGCCGGCGACGTCACCGGCCACGTCTTCACCTGGGAGGGCATCAACCTGACCTCTACCGGCAGCGGCCTGCAGTCCCTCGTCCTTGACACCGGCACCATCACCGGCCAGTTCGAGGGCGTCGGCGGTGCGAAGGCGTTCACCGTCCCGACCTCCGGCGACGGCCGGGTGACCTCCTCCACCACCGGCGCCAGCGGCGGCTTCATCGAGATCGGCAGCCCCGACGCCGACGCCGCGGTCACCGTCAACACCACCTTGGTGATCAACTCCGGCGCCGACTTCCAGGCACGCAACATCGTGATCGCCACCGATTCGCGGCTGGACGTCAAGGCCACCAGTGAGAGCGACGGCGTCGGCTTCGTGTCGGTCGCGGCCGCCACCGCCGTCGCGGTGGGCACCAACAACTCCACGCTGACGATCCACGACGGGGCAGTGCTCACCGCGCGGGACAACCTGACCGTGACCGGTCACACCCAGAGCGATGTCGCCGCCTCCGCATCGTCGGACAAGACCGGATTCCTCGGCTTCGTCAAGGTGGTGGCTCGAGCGGACGCCATCTACACCAACCTGGTCACCATCGACGGCAAGCTGACCGCGGGCGGGGCCCTGACGGTCACCGCCGACACCGATTCCACGGCGAACGTGCGCGCGGTCGCCGATGCCGACGGTTTCGGTGCCGACGGCGACGCGAACGACTCCGACGGCAACGGTGCCCGGATCGGCATCAACGGCAGCCGGGTAGCGGTGGTCCTCGGCTCCACCGCACGCCTGTCCGCCGACACGCTGCTCCTGGTGGCCGACACCTCGATGAACGCTTACGCCTACGGCGAGTCCGACTCCGACGCAGTGGGTGCCGACTCCGACGCCCGCGCCGACGCGATCGGACGGGGCCTGAACGAGCTGGTGCTCAACTCGCTGGCTCAGGTCACCGGCGAGAGCAGTGTCACCCTGACCGCGATCCTCAGCGCGATCACGGTGAACGCGAAGTCCGACTCCTCCTGCGGATGCCTCGGCGGCGACACCGACTCCAACGCCAACGACGACGCGCAGATCACCACCAGGGTCGTCGGTGGTAAGGACGCCGTGATCACGACGTCCAAGCTGTACGTCAACAGCCTGGCCCCGTCCGTCGCGGTGACCCGCGATCGTCGCCGGAGCGGTGGCCTGTTCGACGGCGGCAGCCGGGGCGGCAGCGAAACCAAGGGCGTCAAGCGGCACATCGACTGGGAGTCGACCACGATCCTGCTCGGCGAGCCGAACCCGTTGCTGCACATCGCCGCCGACGGCACGGTCACGGCGTTGCGCAATGTCACCGGCACCGGCGGCAACGGCAACCCGTTGACGCTCGGGGGCAATGTCGGCACCGGCACGATCGTCGTCGACGACATCGTCTACGACACCGGCGGCACCGTGCTCTTCACCGCCACCGAGCTGCTCGACCACGCCGAACGCGGCCAGATCTGGGGGAACGCGGCGATCTTCGACTTCCAGGAAACCTGGAACAGTGTCGAGATTCTCAACGAGTCGCCGAACGACATTCGGATCAATGGCATCGACGTGGTCCGCCCGGCCACCTCCAACACGATCACCATCAACGTGACCAACGTGCCGAATGGCACGTACACCTTCCGCGTCGATGACGTCTCCCAAGGTCAGACGTTCCACTTCGAACTGATCCACTCCTACGTCGGCACCCGAGTGGAGATCGGCAACGACCAGGCCAGCGGCACCGACTGGGACGTCCTGCTCAACGGCGTGATCGACAATCCGATCGGGACGACGATCGTCCGTGCCCTGCACGGCGACATCGAGAACTCCGCCGGTGCCGCGCAGCTGATCCGCACCAACGTGCTCGATCTCGACGCCCCGCTGGGCTCGATCGGATCCCACGTCTCGCCGTCGTCGTCCCGGGTTCCGCTGAACATCGAGTTGATCGAATCCGACTACACCGACAACGGTGTGGCGCCCGCGAGCGATCCGAACCGGCACATGCCGGTCGGCACCTACCAGCAGGGCGCCAGCCCCGTGTACACCCGGCTGATCGCGATCACCGCCGACGCCGGAGACGACGTGGTGCTCACCGTGGCCGCGCACCGTGCCGCGGACGCCGCGCGGCGGGCCCTGCACCAGTTCGTGGTCACGTTCGGTCCGGTCAACGCCGGCCACGACATCGATCTGCTGCTCACCGACAGCTACGACCGGGCGGGCACCGGTGGCGTCGGTTCGGTCACCGTCAACCGCACAGCCAACGGTGCCGACTTCGTTCCCAACCAGTACAACCGGTTCTTCCGGCCCGACGATTGCAGTCAGCTCGGCCTCACCTCGCCGTGCGGGTTCTCCGAACTCGGCACCCACGCCACCGGCACCACACCCGTGGCCGTCGCCTACCTGTTCGCGTTGTCGGCCACGAACTACACCGGCCTCGGCGGGACCGATCGGCCGCGGCGACCGTCCGCTCGGCGACACGGCTTTCCTGGCCGCGGGCCACAACATCTCGGTGCGGCACCTGACCGGCGGCCAGGTCAGCCTCACCGGCATCGTCAACTCCGATGCCGACGGCAACCTCGACGGTTCGACCGTCCTGCTCACCAACGCGTTCATCAACGCCGAGGAGCGGTTGGGCGACTTCCGCGTCGACGCCATCGCCTCCTCGGGGTCCGATGTGAGGCTGTGGGCGCAGGGACGGATCCTCGACGCCGAGAACGACGCGGTCTCCTTGACCAATCCCGACCCGATTGCGGCGTTCGGGATGGACACCCCCACCAGCGGCACCGACGTCCGGGGCGTCAACATCACCATGAGTGCGGGCCTTGGCGGCGTCGTGGGAGGGATCGGCGCCCCCGACAACTGGCTCGAAATCGATGTTGACGTCCTGGACGGGGTTCCGCTGGGGGTGCTGAACGCGTTCGACACCGCCGTGGGCAGCGCGAATCTGAGCGAGGGCATCTACCTGACCGAGGTCGATGGCACGCTTGCGGTCGACACCGTCGACACGGTGTCCGACGTGGCGATGCGAACGGTCAACGGCTCGATCGTGGACGCCCGGAACGGCGGTCTCGGGGATGACGCCTGGAACATTCGCGGCCGCTCCATCGATCTGGATGCCAACGGCGGCAGCATCGGCGACCCGCTCGGCCTGAACGATCTGGAGATCGATTCGTCGGTCTCGGGTGCGCTGACGGACAGCGACGTTGGCCTCGAAGCGTCCGGCTCGATCTTCGTGACCGAAACCCGGTCCTACCTGCGGCTCGTGCTCGCCAAGGCCGAGAACGGCGCCGTGCGGCTGACGGTCCGGGAGAGCGCCGCGGCCACCGACGAGGACCTGTACCTGGTCGGGTCCGGCACCGTGTCCTTCAGCGAGTCCGGTCCGGACGCCCCGCGCAGCGTCCCCCACGGCATGATCTACGCCTACGCGGTCACTCCGGCGCTGGGCACCGTCCGGCTCCGGGTCGGCGACGATATCGACACCGACGCCAACAGCGTGATCTGGGCCACCGGGAACATCGACATCTTCGGCGACTGGACGAACCTCGACCCGCACTACGGGACGACGATCGTGCTGCGCGGCGACATCACGTCGGGCTACCTGGTCAACCCCACCAACGGACCACCGGTCTACCTCACCAACGTCTGGGGAGACACCGACGTCGACACCTTCGTCTTCGGCGACCCCACCGGCATCGGCATGGGCAACACCCTGGGCAGCGCTGGCTACATCCATCTCGGGTCGCAGACCAGGGTCCACGGCAGTGACAACCTCTCCGCTCTCGACGAGGCGGACGGCGAGGACCGGTTCACTGTCTACTTCTTGCAGACCATGAACGTCGCGGCTGGCCACACGCTCACCCTCGACGGCCAGGCCGAAACCGACCACTACACCATCTACACCACAGGCAGCCGGGCCGTTTCGAGCGGCATCCGCGACTACGTGATCAATCTCCTCGACACCGGCGCGGTGAACGATGGCGTCGACGAGGCATCGATCTACGGCATCGACAACACCTCGGCGGCCTACAACGGCTACCTGCCCGGCACCGCCACCTACGCCCCCAACGACGACGTGTTCCTGCTGCGGGCCTCCACCTGCATCCCGGCAGCGGGCGGCTACACCTGCGCCGGAGCGAACGAAGCGGCGCACAGCCCAGCGTTCGTCGCCCTGCTGCACGGCGCGGTCGGGACCTACGCCGACCTCGTCGCGGGCAACGAACCCACCACGGCGGTCCAACGGATCAACTACGACAACGCCCTCAACGGCCGACTGTCCGTGCTCGGCCTGTCCGGGAACGACCACTTCTACGTCGACGACACGACCACCACGATCACCCTGGACGGCGGCGCGGGTTTCGACACGTTCGCCATCGGCCAGATCTTCGGCACCAAGCGCGACCAGGCCCAAGGCGGCGTCCGTGCGCAGGACGTGTTCCCCCGGCTGATCGCCACCACCCGCGGTTGGTTGAGCCCTGGCGCGTCCGCCCCGCTGCTGGCCACCGGCGGCACCGGCAACGACACCTTCATCGTGTACGCCAACCAGGCGCCGTTGCGGCTTGAAGGCGACGACGGCTCCGACCAGTTCGTGGTCCGCGCATTCGCGTTGGCCCAGACCTGCGACGACGTCGACGGCGGCGGGGTGTGCGACCCGTCGAGCAACCCGCGGACGGCGACTTGGACCGACGATCTGCTCAAGCTCGACTCCCACGGGCGCCCGATGCCGATTATCGGCAGCTCCGCGGTGAGCACCGGCTCCCCGCTCGACATTCGTACCGGCGGCGGTGACGACGAGGTGCAGTACAACCTCAACGCCCCCGTGTCGGTGGACGGTGGAACCGGGATCGACAAGGTGGTGGTGCTCGGCACCGAGTTCGCCGACGACATCGTGATCACGAAGTCCGGCATCACCGGCGCCGGCGTGAACCTCACCTACGCGGCCGTCGAGATCGTCGAGGTCGACGGCCTGGAGGGCGACGACGAGTTCTTCGTGCTCTCCACGGCGTACGGGGTGGCGTACCGGGTGATCGGCGGCCTGGGCAGCGACACGATCAACGTCACCTCCGATGTGACCGAGGACATCGTCGTCCGTCAGGTCGAGGGACTGCCGGGCACCGTGAACCATCTGGTCACCTCCGCAGCCGACGAGGACTACGACGGCGTCAACATCGGTGGCCTCGAGACCAGCACGGTGGTCGACGACGGCCTGGTCGTGATCACCGAGACCGACGGATTCACCGCCGTCCGTGAAGGCGGACCGGTGCGGATCGACGCCTACTCGATCCGGCTGGCGAAGCTGCCCACGGCGAACGTCTATCTCACGATCTCGGCGGCCGGCTCACCGCAGGAGGAGGCCGACGACGCCGCCAGCGTCAACGCCGCCAATCTCGCCCAACAGCTGGCCACCGGGTCCGGCGACACTCTCTGGCTGTGCACGGGCTCGTCCGCCGCCGCGTGCGACGACCCGACCGAGTTCCGCCGCTACGTCTACGTCAACGGCGTCCTGACCGCTGTGGACAACCGCAGCCTCGTGCTGACTTTCACCCCGGGCAACTACTCCACCCCGCAGTGGGTGTACGTCTACGCCGTCGACGAGTTCGCCGACACCGTCCTGGGCACTTCCGCCACCGAGGTCGACCAGCGCGCCGAGGGTGACCGGGTGCACGTCATCCAACACCAGGTGAGCTCGGCCGACGCCCGCTACGACGCCGCGCTGGTGCGCAACGTCGAGGTCAGCGTCCGCGACAACGACACCCCGGGAATCGTCGTGACCGAGGTCGACCCCACCACCAACACAGCGGACGGGACCTCGACGGTGATCGAGGGTCGCAACAACCCGGCCGCCGGCGGTGCCTACACCGGTAAGGACGACGCCGTCGACGTCTCCCTGGCCACCGACCCCGGCGAGGGCGTGACCGTGATCGTCAAGCTCAGCCTGGACGCCGCCAGCGCGCAGGCCCTGATCGTCTCCTCGACCGACGCGCGGTGGAACGCGATCACCCAGACCCTCACCTTCACCGGCGGCCTCACCGGCACCTGGAACGACGCGGTGCGGCTACTGCTTCGTGCGGCCGACGACGACCGTCGTGAAGACCCGCAGACCGCCGTCCTCGGATTCAGCTGCGGCTCGCTGGGCAGCTGCGGTGAGGGCAGCAACTTCTTCCTCGCCAACCTCCGTTCCGGCACCTCGAGGGTCGCCGTGAACGTCGTGGACGACGAGACCGCAGGCGCGGTGATCACCGAGACCGGGGGCGGCACCATCGTGGTCGGCGACGACCCCAACACGCCCATCGATGAGAGCCAGCAGGCGATCAACACCGACTCCTACACCATCAGGCTGACCAAGCGCCCCGACGGCACCGTGACCATCGCGGTACTCACCGACGGCCTGACCGACGTGGTCTCCATCGGCGGCGCGCCGGCGGTACTGAAAGAGATCGGGCTGCCGGGTGAGGGCCTGTGGTCAGGCCAGGTCACCACCGCCGACGATCCTGAGTCCACCGAAGAGTCGGGCCTGGGCGGGCGCCGCATCACCCGCAACAACTCCTCTTCGTGGCTGGCCGACGGCTTCCTCGAAGGCCAGCGGGTGCGGGTGTACAACGCCGGCAACCTCGCCCAGTTCGTGGATCTCAAGATCGCCATCATCCGCGGCGCCAACGCCACCTTCGACGAGACCCTGCAGTTCACCGTCGAGGGCATCACACCGGCGTGGTGGACCGCCGCCACCGCGGTCAAGGTGGTGCGGCTGGCGGCCGTCGCCACGTTCGATGCATCCAACTGGTACCTCGAGCAGAGCGTGGTCCTGAAGGCCGACCCGCTGTTCGACCTGCCGCTGGTGCGCCAAGGCTCGAAGGTCTACCCGGCCACCCCGCACCTGTTGTCGCAGTTGCAGGGTCCGCTGTCGGTCGAGGGCGGCGTCACCGGCGCCGACCGCTCACTGCGCATCGCCGTCAAGCTGCCCGGCGAGTTGGACGGCCCGAGCTACTCGGTCGCGGCGCAGGCTCCCGAGTCCCGGCAGATCGACGTGCTCAACATCTTCAACGACTCCAGCCGTCAGGACACCTCCGGTGTGCTGACCTCGACCAACCTGTCCGGGTTCGGCATGGCTCGCGACCTGGTATTCGCCGACAGCAACCCATTCGGCGAACCGACCAGCTTCCCCGGCGGCATCAGCTTCGGCTCCCTGAGCTGGGACGGCACCAAGTTCGTCACCGACGGCTCGACCTCCACCATCGAGGTGCTCAACATCCTGCTCGGCCAGGGCAACGACCACCTCGACGTGCAAGGCACCCTCAACCCGGCGTGGGGCCCCCCGGGCGGCGACACCCTCACCACCGGCGACCCGGTCATCCAGGCCAGCGGACACGCCACCGGAACGACCACGGGCGGCACCCTGACCCGCACGGGCGGCAGCTGGATCGCCGACGGCTTCGTCGCCGGCCAACTGGTGACCCTGTCGGGCAGGACCGGCACCTGGCGGGTTGTCGCGGTCACCGCTTTGGTGCTCACCCTCGAGGGCGAGACCCTGACGTCGGGCACCCGGACCGCCACCGTCCCCGGCTCGCACGGCGGCATCACCGTCATCCACGGCGGCGGCAACCAGCTGCTGATCGTCACCGGCACGATGACCGGCGGCAGCGGCACCCTCACCCGCAGCGACGGGCTCGCGTGGGCCGATGACGGCTTCAAGGTCGGGCAGCACGTTCAGCTCGACGGCGAATCCACCACGCGGCTCATCCTCGGGTTCGCCGACGCTCCCTGCACGGCCAACCCGTTCGAAGGCTGCGGCACCGGTTCGGTTCTGCTGCTCGGCGGGGTCGGTGCGATCACGAGCGGGCTGCGCAGCATCCACGTCGCAGAGCCCCGCAAGATCCTCACCGATGCCCCGATGACCCTGACCGAAACCCCGGCCGGCCCCAGCTTCGGCGACGTCCCGACCACCACCGTGCTGACCCGGCACGACGGCGGTTCCTTCCTCACCGACGGTTTCCTGGTCGGAATGAGCGTCTGGGTCACCGCCGTGGCCGGTCCACGCACGATCGCCGCCCTCACCGCGAACACCCTGACCCTGGCCGGCACCGAACTGACCGGGCTGTACGCCTCGACCCCCACCGCGATCACCGTGTTCGGCTACGACCCCGGCCTGGACGGTGGCGTAGCGGTCGGTGGCGACACGATCATCGTCTGCAACCCCAACGCCGTGAACGCGGCTGGGCAGCCCGTGCCATGCGGGAACGTGCTCGGCGGACCGAACTCGCCGCTGGTCATCTACGGCGACACCTCGCAGGACGGAATCTGGTACTCGGGTAACCCGAGCACGGTCGATGGTCGCGACTTCGGACGCAAGCCGTTCGACCCGTTCCCCGACGTCCGCGACGAGGACGAGGACTGGGTGTTCCCGGTCGCCGACGCCTACGATCGCGCCGGGAACGACATCATCGACGCCTCGCACCTGTACGCCGGTGTGGCCGTGAGCGATCTGCCCACGGTCGGCCTGACCATCTACGGCGGCGCAGGCGACGACACCATTCTCGGCAGCCAGGCAGGGGACCACCTGGCCGGTGGTTCCGGCGACGACACCATCCTCGGCCAGGGTGGGCTGGACCACATCTTCGGCGACAACGGCATCAACGTCGACGTGCTGACCCGGGCGTTGAGCGTCCCGTCCTGGAACACGTCGGCTTCCCCGAACGCCGACAACCTCGACGCCGGCCGGGACATCCTGTACGGCGACGGACGCCCGGGCACCGAATCGCTCCCGGGCACCGACCTGATCTTCGGCGACTACGGCCGCGTGGTGCAGGACGTGGTGGATCCGCACTTGCCCGATCCTCGCCCGCAGCGGATCCAGACCACAGCCGGCATCCAGATCGCTGCCACCGACCGGACCGACGGCGAGGACGACACGATCTTCGGCAGCGGCGCCGACGACTACATCTTCGGCGGCACCGGCGACGACGTCATTGAGGCCGGCAACGGCCGGAACCTCATCGTCGGCGACAACGGCATGCTGACGCTGGCACCGGGAATGATCAAGCTCGAATCGACCGACCCGCTGTTCTACGGCAACGACCGGATCACCGCCGGGAGCGGCGGCGACGTCATCATCGCCGGCACCGGGGACGACGTGGTGTTCGCTGGCAACGGCGACAACTACGTCCTCGGCGACAACGGACGCTTCGTCGAGTTCGTCGGGCTCAGGACCGACTGGAGCATCCTGCCGGTGTCGATCACCCGGATGGAATCCACCTGGCCGGAGATCGGTGGCGTGGACGCCATCACCACCGGCACCGGGATCGACGTGGTGATCGCCGGGGCGGCGGGCGACCTGGTGCGCACCGGGGCCGGCGACGACGTGGTGGCGGGCGACAACGGCGGCTACGACCTGATCGTGATCGGCAGCGTGCTCCGCGGCTTCAACGTCACCACGACCGACAACACCATCGGCGGCGACGACGTCATCTACGGTCAGGACGGCAGCGATCTGCTGATCGGTGGCACCGGGGGAGACGCCATCGACGGCGGTCGGGGCATCGACCTGATCTTCGGCGACAACGCGGCGGTCGAACGTGTGCGGGCCTCCGGCTACGCGCCGCCTGTTCCGAGCGCCGCAGCCGGTCGGTCGATGAACGCCCTCGAGCAGTCCGCGGCCGCGAGCGCCGCTTCGCTGGTGGGCAGGGCCGGCACGCCCGCCGCCGGCGTCCTGAACTATCTGCGGATCCGCCTGATGGACCACGACCTCGCGAGCCAGTCGGCCGGTCCGCTGGCCTGGGGCGACGACTACCTCGCCGGCGGCCCCGACGACGACATGATCTGGGCCCAGCTCGGCGACGACGTGGTGCAGGGCGATGGCAACATCGACTACCGCGTCGACGGTGCGCGGGTCGGCGCCTGGCGCGACGCGTCCGGGTACCTGCACGTGGTGCCCGACGTTCGCGTCCTGGACCGACGGCGACGACTACATCGAGGGCGGCGGCGGCGCGGACGTCGTCTTCGGCGGCCTGGGTGCCGACGACATCATCGGCGGCAGCTCGGCGTTGTTCTCCCTGACCACGATGGCGCAGCGTCCCGACGGCAGCGACCTGCTGTTCGGTGGCGCCGGGAGCGCCATCGGACGCAACGACGACACCTCGGGTCACCTGCGTGACTCCGACGTGATCCTGGGCGACAACGGCTCGATCCTTCGGGTCGTGGTGACCAACAGCACCGTCCTGACCCGCACTCCGGAGGACCAGGCCTCCCAGCGCCAGGCGCTCGAGACCGGGTTGCTGGTGCGGGTGGTCGTGCTGCTCGACTACACCGAAGGCGGCCCGGACGCGCTGCCGCAGCTGTTCCCCGGGATCACCCAGGAGGCCTCCGCCGGAGCCGGGAGCGCCGTGGTGGACGTGTGGGGGAGCGATGAGATCCACGGCGAGTCCGGCGACGACGCGATCTACGCCGGCGGCGGGAACGACGTCGTGTTCGCCGACGCCGGGGACGACAACGTGGTCGGCGGCTGGGGACATGACTGGATCTCGGGCGGCACCGGGGTCGACGTGCTGCACGGCGACGAGGCCTGGGCCCTGACCGCGGGCGCCGCGACGAAGTGCCAGGAGCCGGTGCGGAGCCTGTTCGCCAACGACGTCATCTTCGGTGGCTGGGACGACGACGTGATCGACGGCGGCTGGGGCGACGACGCACTGTCCGGCGCCGAGGCGCTCGCGGTCTCCTGGGCGCCCGACTACGCCGGCGGCGTCCTGGAGACCGGCTGGAACCGTCCCTTCAACAACGGCAACCTGCTCGGCGTCGACGCGACCGGAGCGTTCCCGCTGTACAACAAGGAGCACCCCGAGAAGGTCATCACCTTGAACCCGGACGGGACGCAGGTCGATATCGGCTGGAAGAAGGTACGGATCCTCCCCGATCCCACCACCTCGACCTGCAAGCGGCACCCCAAGTACCGGTGGGTGTGGACGGGCCCGTCCGACCTGGTCTGGTTCCTCACCAACGACGCCACCGACGGACGTCCGATCGGCAAGCACTCCCAGTGTCGGCCCAGGATCTTCACCGACGGCGACGACGTGATCTTCGGCCAGGACGGCAACGACTGGATGGTCGGCGGCACCGGACGCGACACGCTCTGGGGCGGAGCGGGTGCCGACCTGCTCAACGGCGACGACGACCCGTGGACCGACGGCGGCCTCAACAAGCACTCCGACAAGTCGAAGTATTACCAGGACGTCCTGATCGGCGGCGACGGCCACGACCGGTTCATCAAGAATCATGGCGACAAGGTGGTCAAGGGCAACGGCTCGATGAGGCCGGTCGAGGTGCCGTCCGGCGCGTTCGCCCGGTGGCCACTGCTGCGGTCCGCGCCGAAGCGGGTTCGTTCGGCTCTGGCGGATGTGCCGAAGGTTGCCGGCCCGCAGGTGATGGCCGTGCCGTTCACCGATCCGTTGCCCGCACAGCTGGCGGCGCCGGTCAACGGCGACGCGACCTGGTCGCCCACCTACCTGGAAGTGCCGGCGCTGGCCGACCTGGGCACGTCCGGCAACGCCAAGTCCGGGCAGGGCTGGGGGTCGAAGAGCGCTGACGACGTGGATTGCGATGAGGGCTCGCGCCGTCCGGCGTGCCTGCTCCGGGTCACGACCCTGCTGGTGACCGTCGGCACGACGGTGGCGATCCCGGTCAGCATCCAGATTGTCGACCTGGTGGAGAACCTGGCGGGACGGCATGGCTCGCACGGTCACTCCAAGGCCGGCCGCGGGAAAGAGGTGCCGCTGACGCGCGACGACCTGGCGATGGTGGTGGTTCTGGCTGCCGGTATGTCGGTGCTGCCCGATCTGCCCTCCGCCCCGGCCCAGGCCCAGGCCCCCGGATCGTCCAGCGGCTCTGGTTCGCCCGAGTTGACCGCGGCCGCCTGGATGCCTGGTCCGGGCGAGGTGGCCGGCTGGCTCGGTCAGGCCGAGCCGTGGGCCGACGGACGGGCCCCGTCGTTCATCGAGCTGGCGCTCCTGCCGTGGGTGACCCCGGTGGAGATCGCGGTACTGGTGGACATCGAGGAGCTCAGCGACGCCGGCACGGGTTGCTCGGGAAAGCACGGCAAGAGCAGCTACGAGTTGGAGAAGTCGCTTTGGCTGGGTTCGGTGCCCGGTCCCTCCGTCGTGGGTCTGGCCCTGAACTGGCCGGTCCCGTGGGTGCCGGCCGGCCTGCCCGACCTGCCACGGCCCCGTCTGGGTACCGCATCGTTCGCCCAGTTCGCGGCCCTGCCGTGGTGGCTGGTTCCCGTCGCCACCACGACCGCCGTCTACGGTCTTCGGGATCCGTGGTTCGGCTCCGACCACGATTCACCTCGCCATTCTCGTGACCAGGGACACTCCCGTGACGCCGGTCGCCACGGCGACTCCGACGACCGCTACGGTCGGAACCCTCACCGGAATGGACGGCAGCCCATCCTCACCGCCACCGGCCTGGCGGCCCAGTTCGCCGTGTCGTGGTCGACCGTCTCGATGCTGGTCGACGTCGACGGGAAGGGCAGCCACGGCAAGGGACACGGTCACGACGGTCGGAGGTTCAGCGGCCACGGCGGTCTCGGATCGACCCCGGGCGCCGGTGTCGTCCAGCCCGGGAGCGGGAGCGTTTCTCCGGTTCCCGGATCGCCGGTCTTCTTGATCTTCGAGGACACGTTCACAGGCTCCATCTGGGACTTCGCCCTGGCCACCCAACCCGACCGGACGTCCGGACATCGGGGACGACACTACGCGGTGCAGCCGGAACCCCTGGCCAGCGCCGGTCTGGCGTTGGGATCCCCGTGGGTGCAGGTCGGTCCCTGGGCGAGCGTGCCGTGGCAGCGGCTCGTCGCCGTCGCCGCGGTGAGCCTGCTGCCCCTCGGCCATCTTCCTGGTGCCGGGGGTGGTCCGAACGGCGGACCGGGGGCACCCGGGACGGCGATCGCCCCGCAGTCGTGGATGCTGCCGGCGCTGATGCCCACGATTCTCGACACCGTGTTCGGGGTCTCCCAGAAGCATCGCGGCGGGCACTCCCGGCACGGCTCGCATTCCGACCGGCGGTCCGGATGGCCCGGCTGGCCGGCAAGCGGGTTCGGACCGGCGTCCGGTCCGGGAACGGAGCACTGGGCGCCACTGTTCCTGCTTCCCGTGATCACCGTGGTGCTCCTCGATCCGGTCGGGTGCGGCCGGGGTGATTCCCATGGCCGGCACCACCGCCACGGTGGCCAGGTCGGATCCGGTGGTCCAGCGGGTGGCAACCGCCCGGGGAGCGGCTTCGCGCTGAACGACGTGAACCTGGTCAGGCTGCCGGGTCACGGCATGGCCATGCCGGCTCTGTTCCCGCCCAACTCATCCTTGGGCGTCCCAGTACCGTCGCCGAGAGCACGGGCATGGGTGCTTCCGTTCGTGGTCGCGCTGGTCTTCGTGCAGCACGGCGTCGGCCCCGCGGGCCATCCCGACCTGCGCGTCAAGCACCACGCCAAGGCTCATCACGCCAAGGCCAAGCACGCTGCCCACCAGTCCAAGCAGGCTGCCAAGTCGAAGCATCACGCGAAAGCCAGTTCCAAGTCGAAGCACCACGCGAAGGCCAGTTGCAAGTCGAAGCACCACGCGAAGGCCAGTTGCAAGTCGAAGCACCACATTGGAGCGAGGCATCACCCCGAGACCGGCCAGCACCTGAACGGCAGGCACCACGGCCAGCGGAGCGGGCACTGGTGCCACGGTTGGGGGTGCTGGGGCTGGCTGGGGTCTTTCTGGCAGGGGTCCTACTGGCCGGGCTACTTCTGATACCTGCGACAGCTGGGGCTGTCCTCCAGTCGCACGGTGGTCGAATCGGTGAGCACCACCACGGCTCCGTCGCCCTTTCCGCAGCGCAGGCCGGTCACGGTCCCGCTGGTCTTACCGTTCGCGAGCAGGGCAGCCGAGGATCGGTCGGCCACCACGTCGGTGACGTCCACTTTGGCGGAGGCCGATAACTGCACCCCGAGTTTGGCGCCCCTGATCACGACATCCTCGGCCAGCCCGGTGGCTTCCTCGCCCCAGACCAGCCCGACATCCCCGGTGGAGCTGACCTCACCACCGGTGATGGTCGAGTGCGCCTGTGCCACCGTCGCGATCCCGACCTTCGTCCGTCCGGTGATGACGGTGCGTTCCAGGGCGGTTCGGGTGGTTCCGGACAGCCTGATCCCGATCTCCGAACTCCGCTGAAGTCGATTGTCGGCCAGGGTCGGGGTGCCCGACCCGGTCGCCTGGACCCCGATGGCTGCTCCCGAGACGACGCTGTTCTCGATCCTCGGCGCGCCCGACCCGGTCAGGGCGACGCCCACCTCGGCGTCGTCGATGTGCGCCCCGGACACGGTGGGGGCAGCCTCGTTGTCGATCCGCACCCCGATCTGCGTACCCTTCACCGTGATGTCGGACGCCGTCCCGCCGGCCTGCTCGACCCAGCACAACCCGCAGCCGCCCGAGCCGGTCACGTGCACCCTGTCGATGGCCGGCTGTTCGGCCCCGGCGATCACCACGCCGCCCCCGTCGTTGTCATCGAGGGTGACGTCGGTCAGGACGCGACTGTCGCCGGACGGAGTAAGCGGGCTGGCGGAGGGACGCAGCACAACCCCGTACCCGCCCGTGCCCTTCTCACCCACCCCGCCGGTGATTCGGACGCGTTCGAAGCGATAGCCACCCCCGGAGACGACGACGACTGAGGCCACCTGCTGCCCGCGGTGCGCGATCGCGATGTCTTTGAGCACCAGGTTCCCGCTGGTGGCGGCGATCAGGGTGGCGCCCGCCGACCGGGAGGTGATGGTGCTGACCGCGTCGGAAGCTGTGCCGTCGCCGGCCCCGACCAGGGTGATCGGACGCAGCGCCACCAGCGGACCGCTCAGCGCGTAGGTGCCGGGCTCCAGCCGGATCGTCGAGCCGGTCCCGGCTCGCGCGACCGCGGTGATCAATTCCGCGGCCGAACGGACCGGCATGTCGACCGGCCCCAGGTCGGACGGGTCGACGGTGCCCAGCGGGTCGGCCCGGAAGGTGTCGACCACCGCGTCCTGCACCGGGGTACCGCCGGTCAACCGTCCCAGCTCGGCGCGGACCAGGTCGGCCAGCTCCGTCGGTGCGCAGCCCAGCGCCTCGCCCCGCTCGCGAAGCGTGGTGGTGGTGGTTGCGAAATCGGCCTGCCGCGCGGAGACCGCGCCGGCGACCTCACTGGCCGCGACTCCCGCGAAACTATCGACGTAGACCTGCACGGCATCGACGATCAGGACGGCCAGCTCCGGGCACGTCGTGGCGATCGTGGGCCGGGCGGTCGGAGACGTGGTCGAGGCGCCCTGGCAACCCGACAGCAGCAATGCAGCCACTGCGACCACGGCACCGGCCCAGCGTCCTGTCCGCGCGCCGACGACCGGCGCCGCGGCTGGACGGGCGAGCCGGGTCCACCGCCGACCACCGCTTCGCGGGCCCGCCGCACCCGTCGCCGTGACTTGTGCTCGAAGAGTCATGCCGACCACTTCCTGCCAACCCGCCGTGATCGCGGTCTGCACGACACCCTAGCTCCCACCGTCTGCAAAAAAGGCCGTCGCTCAGGTGGCTCTGGCCACCGATTCCGGTCTCGCTCCAGCGTTCGCCGGCCCGGGCCACTTCGACCCCTGCGATCCGTGAATGACAGAGGCCGGGCGGGGTATCAGGTTCCCACGGAGGATCCATTCGAGGAGGCGGCGATGGTGGACGAACTGATCCTCATCCGCCACGGTGAAAGTCTGGGGAACCTGGCGGCATCCGCCACCCATCTCGGCGCGGCGGAGCAGATCAACGTCGCACACCGTGATCCGGATGTGCCCTTGTCTCCCACCGGTGTCGAGCAGGCGAGGGCGCTGGGCCCCGCCCTGGGGGCGCTGCTCGCCGACGGGCGTCCCACCGCTGTGTGGTCGTCGCCGTAGGTCAGGGCGAGTCAGACCGCACAGCTGGCGATCGCCGCGGCGGGCCTGAACCTGACCGTGATCCATGACGAGCGCTTGCGTGACCGCGAACTCGGCGTTCTGGATCTGCTGACCCGACTCGGCGTGGCCAACCGGTTCCCGTTCGAGGCACAGCGGCGGCAGTGGCTCGGCAAGTTCTATCACCGTCCGCCGGGAGGGGAGTCCTGGGCCGATGTGGCGTTGCGGCTGCGCTTCTTCCTCGCCGAACTGCCGATCGCGACGGCTCCCGACCGCGCGGTGCTGGTGGTACACGATGCCGTGGTGATGCTGATCCGGTACATCCTGGAGCCGCTCGACGAGCACACTCTGCTCCAGATCGGTGCGGCCGACCCGGTTCGCAACGCATCGATCACTGTGCTGGGTCGCGGCGACGGCCAAGCGTGGCGGCTCGATCGGTACAACGACGTCTCCCACCTGGTCAGGCTGGGCGCGCCCGTCACGCAGCACGGAGGCGAGCCCGATGTCGCCCACTGAGCCGACCAAGGTCACGCCCCGGCTTCTGCGGGACTGGTCGTTGCCCGAGCCGGGGAGTTCGAAGCACCTTCGGGGACGCGTGGTATTGCTGGGCGGATCCGCCCGCACGCCCGGCGCTGTCCAACTGTCGGGGATCGCCACCCTCCGCGTGGGGGCCGGGCACCTCAGCCTCGCCGTCGCCGCGCCGGCGTCGGTCGGTCTCGCCGTGGCCACTCCGGAAGCGGGCGTGGCCGGACTCGCCTGGACCCGTCCGGCTCGGTGCTGCCGGACGGCGTCGAGACGGTGTCGGAGTCGTTGGGTCAGGCCGACTCGGTCGTGCTGGGCCCGGGTCTGGACGCGCCCGCGCTGGTGCCCGGTGTCGTGGCGGGCGCGCTTCGTCTGCTGGGCACCGACACCCGCCTGGTGCTCGTCGCTTTCGCCCTGGGGGGCGCTCGCCGAACTGCCCGCACTCCCTGACGACCTCGCCGCGCGGACGGTGCTCACCCCCAACGACGAGGAGGCGGGGCGGTTGCTGGGACGATCGCTGGGTTCGGAGCCGCTGCCTGAATGAGCAGGTGCGGGGTGGGGTATCGGAGCAGGTGAAGTCGCGCTGCCGGGACGTCGCAGGTGGGCACGCCGATTGGGAAGTGGGTGGGGATGCGCCGCATCGGATTCGTGCTCCTGCTGGCCGTGGTGCTGGCCGGCTGCTCGGTGCCAGCGTCCGAAGCACCGCGCAACGCCGTCGAGCAGACCAGTTCAGCCCTCAACGCCGCCCATTGGGCAGTGGAGCTGAACCTGGCCGGACGCTCCAGCAACCAGGTGACCCAGGTCATCCTGCAGGAGAGCGTCGCCGCCGTCGCGCAGGCGCGGTCGGGGCTGGCGGAGACCTCGGGGACGTCGGGGGAGAAGTCGCGGGTGGCCGGCGAAGCGATGAGCGCGGTACTGCAGCTGTTGACCGAACTGCGCGACCGGCCGCCCACCGCTGCGGACCTGGAACGCTTCGAGGCGACGAGTACGTCCCTGGCGGCGGCAGAACAGGCGGTCGCGCCGTGAGCCGGCTGTTCGCGGTCGCCCTCGGCATCCTGACCGCCATCGGTGGGTTCCTCGACATCGGCGACATCGTCACCAACGCCGTCGTCGGCTCACGGTTCGGCTGGTCATTGGCCTGGGTGGTGGTGCTGGGCGTGATCGGGATCTGCGTGTTCGCCCACATGGCCGGCAAGGTCGCCGCGATCAGCGGCCGGGCCACCTTCGAGGTGATCAGGGAGCGACTCGGTCCGCGGATGGGCCTGGCGAACCTGGGCGCCTCCTTCCTGATCAACCTGCTCACCCTCACCGCGGAGGTGGGCGGCATCGCGTTGGCGCTCGAACTTGCCAGCAGCGTCAGCTACCTGCTGTGGATCCCGGTGGCGGCGTTCGCGGTGTGGCTGGTGATCTGGCGGGTCGGCTTCGAGGTGATGGAGAACGTCTGCGGGCTGGTCGGGCTGCTGCTGATCGGCTTCGCCGTCGCTTTCTTCCTGCTCGGCCCGGACTGGGGCGAACTCGGCCGGCAGGCGCTGCAGACGTTGCCGACGAGCTGAGTCGCCGGCCACCTACTGGTTCTACGCCGTCGCCCTGTTCGGTGCCGCCCTGACGCCGTATGAGGTGTTCTTCTTCTCCTCCGGCGCGGTCGAGGAGGGCTGGACGGTGGAGGACCTGGCCCAGTCGCGGTCCGAACGTGCTGGTCGGCTTCCCGTTGGGCGGGTTGTTGTCGCTGGCGATCGCCGGATGCGCCGCGATGACCCTGCTGCCGCGCGGAATCGAGGTGACCACGCTGTCCCAGGTGGTGCTGCCGGTCGCCGAGGCCGGCGGACGCCTACTGCTGGCGGCGATCATCCTCGGCGTCGTCGCGGCCACCTTCGGCGCGGCGTTGGAGACCACCCTGTCCGCGGGCTACACGCTGGCCCAGTTCTTCGGCTGGAGCTGGGGCAAGTTCCGGGCGCCCGCCCAGGCGGCCCGCTTCCACGCGGCGATGATCATCTGCCTGGTGGTCGGGTCTCGGCATCCTGGCCACCGGCGTCGACCCGGTCGCGGTCACCGAGGTCTCGGTCGTGTTCTCCGCGGTCGCCCTGCCGCTGACCTATCTGCCGATCCTGATCGTCGCCAACGATCCCGGACTACATGGGAGAGCACGTGAACGGCAGAGCGCTGAACGTCGCCGGACAGGCCTACCTGGTGCTGATCCTGCTCGCCGCGGTCGCCGCCATCCCGCTGCTTGATCGTGACCGGAGTGGGCCAATGACGTCCCCGATGCTCCCTTCGCCGCCGCGGCGTCCGCGGCGGCCACCTGATCGACGCCAGGCTGAGCCTGCTCGACCGCCAGGTGCTCGACGTCGACGACCAACCGGTCAACGTCGTCGACGACCTCGAGCTGAGCGACGTGGAGGAACGCGTCCTGCCTCCGGACGGCCCGGCGCCGCAGGTACTCGCGCTCGTGCACGGTCCCATCGTCCTGGAACGGATCTGTCGGCGGCCGGCGGCCACGAGCCCACTACGAGCGCACCGAATGGGCCACGATCGCGCGGATCGATTCCGCGATCCACCTGGCCGTGACCGCGGCCGAAGCTCCGATCGGGTGGCTGGAGGGCTGGCTGCGGGACAACGTGATCGGACGGATACCCGGAGGTGGCGATGTTCCTCGGTGACGTGCTCGGCCGCCCCGTGCTGCAGGGCGGCCGGAAGGTGGGGTACCTGGCCGACGTCCGGCTGTTCGTGCCGGACCATACCCCCGGGCAGCAGGTCGGCACGCCGGAGATCTACGGCGTGGTGGTGTGTCCACGGCGCTCGGCGTCCTTCCTCGGGTACGAGCGGACGGAGGTCACCAAGCCCGCGATGCTGGCCCGGCTGCTGTCTTGGCGCTCCCGTGGCAGCTTTCTGGTGCTCTGGACCGATCTCGCCGCCTGGAGTCCCACCACGGTGGAGTTGCGTGCCGGCGCCACCCGTTACTCTCCGGAGCTGCGGCGCTGAGCTCCGCCGAAGCGGAATCCGGGCCCGAGCCTGATTCAGGGCCGCAGCACGACCTTGATGCACCCGTCGGACTTCTCCTGGAACATCCGGTACGCCGCGACCGAGAGCCGCGTGACGTCCCTGCCCACCTCCTCCACGGTGCCCATGAACTCGTGACCGAGAATGCCGCCAGGGGGTCAGGTAGGGCGCCAGCACGGAGTCCTGTCGCCCCGACCGCAATATGCCTTTGACTAGGCATTATACCCCGAGAAGACAACAGGTCGAAGACCTGTCGCCCCAGATCACAACATCGCTTTGGCTAGGGGCGTTGGCGGAATTCTCCGCTGCGAGGGGTTCAGTTTCGTGGTCAGGGGTGGTCAGACGAAGCCCCAAATATGCCCCAGATTTCCGTTCTTGGGGCAAGCGAATTCCCTTGTCAGAGCCTGTCTGGGATGCAAGCCCTGAGGTGTGCAAACCTGTCTGGGTGAGGCGTCGCCAAGCCACGCTCAGCTGCGAGCCCCAACCGTACAGGGGGGAGCGGGTGATCCAGTGGGGCTGCCGACGGTCGTGATCTCGCTGATCTGGCTCCAGTCAGGCAGGTCGAGGGCGTCAACGGCGCGGATGAGAAGGTCGCGGCACGGCACGCCGCATGTTGGTAGGGAGGGGCGTGCCCACGCGCCAGAAGGCCGGCCCGACTCGGTCTCTAGATGAGGGCGTCGCGGATCGTCATGGCCGCGGATACCCGGTTGTCGACCTGCAGCTTGGTGAAGATGCTGCTCAGGTGCGCTTTGACGGAGGCGAGGCTGAGGTTGAGTCTGCTGCCGATCTGTCCGTTGGTGAGGCCTTGGGCGAGGAGTACGGCCACGTCACGTTCGCGCTGGGTGAGGGAGTCCAGCGCCGCTTTCGCCTTCGCGTCGACGCCGGTGGTGGATGTGGCCACCGCGATCAGGGTGTTCGTCACGTCCGGCGACAACGACCGTTCGCCTGCCGTCACGCGACGGATCGCTTCGACGAGGCGGGCCGGGTCGGCGTCCTTGAGCAGGAACCCCTGGGCGCCGAGTTTCAGGGCGCGGACCACGTAGTCGTCGGTGTTGAACGTGGTCAGCACGATCACCTTCGGACGCTGGCCCCATCCGTTCAGGGCCTCCAGGGTCGCGAGCCCGTCCAGGCCGGGCATGCGGATGTCGAGCAGCATCACGTCGACGGGGTCGGCGGCCAGTCGGGTCAGGGCGTCCGCGCCGTCGCCGGCTTGCCAGGTGATGCTCAGGTCGGTCTCGCCGGCGAGGATGTAGCTGAGCCCGGTGCGGACCATGGGGTCGTCGTCGACGAGCGCGACGGTGATCATGCGTCTCCTCCTGGGGTCGGCCTGGACGCGGGGAACGGCAGGTGGGCGTCCAGCACGAATTCTCCACCCCGGACGCCGTGGGTCACCTCTCCGCCCACCTGCTCGACGCGTTCGACGATGCCGACGAGCCCGAGGCCTGCACCGGAGGTGTCCGGGCCGGCGAGATCGGCGAGCGGGTTGGCCACCGTGAGGTGGACTGCGTCCGCGGTCACAGTGAGGGTCACGGCAACGGGTGCCCCCGGTGCGTGCTTGCGGGCGTTGGTGAGGCCTTCCTGGAGGATCCGGTAGGCGTGGCGCGAGACGCGTTGCGGCACGAGCGCGGCATCACCGGAACGGTCCACGGCCACTCGCTGGCCGACGGCCGCGGCGTCCGCGAGCAGGGAGTCGAGGTCGGCCAGCGTGGGCTGCGGTGGGGCGGGTGGGGCGTCCGCGCCGCGGAGGGTGGCGAGCATGGCCCGCAGTTCGTCGAGGGAGGCCTGCGCGTTGGCCTGGATCATCCGCGCCAACGTGCGCGCCTCGTCGGGGTCGGCGTCGGGCCGGTGCGCGAGGGCTCCCGCGTGCAGGGCGACGAGGGAGATCCGGTGGGCGACGACGTCGTGCATCTCGCGGGCGATCCGTTCCCGTTCGGCGAGGCGCGCCTCGTTAACGCGGGCTTCCTCCGCGTCCTTGCGGGCCTGTTCAGCCTCGGCGCGACGCAGCCGTTCCTGTCCGCTGCTGTGCCGCAACAGCCCCACCAGGGTCGCGACGACGACCCCGGCTGCGGCGAGCGTCCACTCGACCTGGGTCGCCGAGGCCTGCAGCGGGTAACCCGACAGGACCGTCCCCGCGGTCCGGCAGGCGAGCAACCCCGCCGCCATCCCGAACACGACGGGTCGGCGGCCGCGTCGGGCCAGGTGCTCCTGGGCCACCACTGCCGCCCCGATCACGCTCGGCGACAGCACCCACAGGGCACCCACGACGAGCGCCACCCCCACCGGACGCCGCCGGCGCCACCCCAACGCCACGAGGGCCAGGGCGCCGGGGACGACCAGGAGCACGACCACGCCTGCGTCGATGGTGCGTCCCGGTTGGACGAGGGGGATCGCCAACGGGGTCAGGTAGTACAGGTAGCCGAGCACCGCGACCACCCACCCCCACGACCAGCGGGACTCCTCGGGTCGGCGCGAAGAGAGGGCTGGGCTCACCCGTCCAGCTTCCCAGATGCCTGTGGAACGGCGCCCCCTCCCATCGGCCAGATGGCGGGGTCCGATCGGCCAGGGTGGGGCCGCCGTCCGGCGCTCCGATCGTGGCCCGCCGGCCGAGGCGCCGACCCGGCCGGCTGCGGTGGGGTGGAGCCATGATCGAAACAGCACACCTGTCCAAGCGCTTCGGCGCGACGACCGCCCTGGAGGATGTGGGCTTCACCGTGGAGCCCGGCCAGATCGTCGGGTTCCTCGGCCCCAACGGTGCCGGCAAGTCCACCTGCCTGCGGATCCTGACCGGTTTGGCCTCCCCGGACTCCGGCACCGCCACCGTCGGCGGCGTGCGCTACGGGGACCTCCCGAACCCGGCCCGCCTGGTCGGGTCCCTGCTCACCATCGAGGGGTTCCACCCCGGCCGCACCGGCCGCGACACCCTGCGCCTGGCCGCGATCACCCTCGGGCTGCCCGCCAGCAGGGTGGACGCCGCCCTCCGCGAAGCCGGGCTCACCCAGGCAGAGGCCAGACGCCGTGTCGGCGGCTACTCGCTGGGCATGCGCCAGCGGCTCGGGTTGACCCAGGTGCTGCTGCCGGACCCGGCGGCGTTGATCCTCGACGAACCGACCAACGGCCTCGACCCCCAAGGACAGCGCTGGCTGGCCGACCTGCTCCGGGCGCGCGCCGAACGCGGCTGCGCCATCCTGCTGAGCAGCCACCAGTTGCACGACGTCAGCCGACTCGCCCACCGGGTCGTGATGATCGGCCACGGCCGCATCCTCGCCGACCAGGCCGTCGAGGCGGCCTCCGACCTCGAAGAGCAGTACTTCACCCTCACCGGCGTCGACCGCGCCGCCTGACCCACCACCCCACGCCACGCCACACGACGGGAGACCACCATGACCACGCCCATCACCGTCACGACGACCCCGACGATCCGCGACACCCGCCACCTGTCCCCCGTGACGTTCCGGAACACCGCGCTCGTCGAGGCACGCAAGCTCGTGGACACCCCGTCCGGGCTCAGCCTCGTCGCCGCCGCAGTCCTGCTCGCCGGCGTCTTCGCCGGCGGACGCGCCCTGTTCCCGGCCGGGGACACCGGCCTGGGACAGCTGGTCAGCATGGCCGCCCTCCCGATCAGCTGGTTCGTGATGGCGATGGCGATCCTGCTGGTGACCGGCGAGTTCACGCGACCCGCCGCGTCCCTCACCTTCACCCTCAACCCGAACCGTGGCCGGGTGCTCGCCGCGAAGGCCACCGTGGTCGTCGGCCTGGCCCTCGCCGCGATCCTGCTGTCGCTGGTGGTCGGCCTGCTCGTCGCCGTCGCGTCCCCGCCCGTCACGGGGCAGTCGTTCCCCCTCACCCTCGACCTCACCCGGCTGGGGATCCTGACCGGCAGCGTCCTGTTCACCGCCCTCGCCGGCTTCGCGCTGGCGCTGGCCCTGCGCAACGCGCCGGCACCGCTCGTGGTGCTGCTCGCCTGGCCCACCGTGGCCCTGCTGATCGGCGCACTGTCGGAGGGAGCCGCCACCGTGATCGCCTGGGTGTCCCTCGAACCGTTCTACGCCCTGCCCGGCAACGGACATGCTTGGTTGCAGCTCGCCACCTCGGTTGCTGCCTGGATCCTGCTGCCCGGCACGATCGGCACCTGGCGCCTGCTCCACCACGACCTCTGACCGCCCGCCACCCACAAGGAACTCCTCTCATGACCGAGCAACCCCGCCCGCGTCGGAGCCGTCGCTTCCGGCTGATCGTCGCCCTGGTGTTCCTGGGCCTTCTGGCCGGCTGGTTCGGCTACCGGGCGCTCAACTCGGCTCCCGCCGGCACGCCCCAGGCGGTCGAGCTCGCCGAAGCCCGGATCTCCGACCGGCTCGCCTCCGCGACCGTCCTGGCCGTGGGGGAAGCCACGCACGGCACCCACGAGTTCCGCGCCGCGTGGCAGACGGTGGCCGCCCAGCTCGCCGAGCGGGGGTTCACCACCCTCGCGTTCGAGGAGAACTCCGGCAGCGTGTCGGCCGTGGACGAGTGGGTGCAGGGTGGGCCCGGAACAGCCGAGGACGCCGTGCGACGGTTCGGGTTCAGACTGTCCCGGACGCGGGAGATGGTCGACCTCATCACCTGGGCGCGGCAGTTCAACCAGGACCGACCCGAGTCCGACCGCGTCCGGTTCTACGGGATCGACGTGCAGCGCCCCGAGGCCGACAAGCAGGTCGCGCTCGGCTGGCTCACCGGCGTCGACCCGGACGCCGCCCGCACCCACGGCGTCCCACTCGCCGGCCTGACCGACGCCACCCCGTACGATCGAACGGCCAGCCGGACGTTGTTGCCGCACGCCGAGAACCTGCTCCGCGCCGTCGAAAGCGCCGCGGGCGAGAAGGTGGACGACGGGACCACCCGCGCGGTCCTGTCCGCCCGCGCTCTGGAGTGGGGTTTGCGGCTGGGCGAGGCCAGCAACGACGGCACCCTGCGCGACGAACTCATGGCCGAGCAACTCGCCTGGCTCGTCGACCAGCGCGCCCAACAAGACAGTGCGCACACCCTGCTGTTCGCCCACAACGGCCACGTCGACCGGGTCGGTGCCGCGAACGCAGCACAATCCACCACCCTGGGCACGCTCGCCGTGCAACGGTGGGGCGACCGCTACCGCGTGATCGGCACCGACAGCCACCACACCGTCACACTCGCCGACGGTGTCACCAGCCAGTTCACCGTCCCCTCACCGGTCCGAGGACTGTTCGCCGGCACCCGGGTCGGCTACCTCGAACTCGCCGACGCGACGCCCGGCAACCGAGCCGTACTCCAGGGCCGCTGGCCCATGCCCAGCGCCGGGTGGCCCTTCCTGGAGTGGCAGGCCCTGATCCCGTTCCTCCACGAGGTACAGGTCGTGCCTGCCGACTCCTGGGACGCCCTCATCTACGCCCACCAGACCACACCAGTCGCACCCATCCCGTGAACAACTCTCAGGCAACGGGCTTCCAGGCGAACCGCTGAGCACGAGGCTGCGACTACCAACTGGCCGCCAGCCGCAGACCCGCCACCCGCCGACGCGCGGTTCAACCGCGATTCCTTCGTGGCACAGGATCGCGTCTGCTACCTGCAGGGGGCGCAACAAGTACGCTGGAGGGTTGTCCGGCCTTGTCAGGACGGGGTTAGGGCGAGAGTCTAGGGCATGAGTCTCCCTGCCCCGACATCAAGGGACCGAGAAACGTTTGGCAGGACGAACTCGACATCGAGTACACCTTCGATTCGCGAGCTCATCGCACTTCCCCCGGAAGCCACCGCCCCGTTGCCAGCCAGCCGGGCCGCCAGCGCCGCACGGGTCTGCAACTGTAGCGGTTCAGGATACAATCGCAGGGTGGAAAGACGCGTGGTGGTGGAGTTGGTGGCCGGGATTGCGGCCGGGCAGTGGGGGATGTTCACCACGGCCCAGGCTGCTGCGGTGGGGGTGTCCCGGTTGGAGGTGGCCCGGTTGGTCGACGCGGGTCTGGTTCGGCGGGTTCGGCAGGGAGTGCACGTGATGCCCGGCGTGCCGTCGGACGCGTTCGAGGAGGTGCGCGCGGAGTGGCTGGCCACCGATCCGACCCGGACGGCGGGGGAGCGGCGTGCGGACGCCGACCCGGTGGTGGTCTCGGACGAGACCGCAGCCGCGATCCACGGGATCGGGGACCTGTCCGCCGGCGGGGTGCACCTGACGGCGTCCCGTCGGTTGCAGACCCGGCAGGCCTGGGTGTCGGTCCACCAGCGGACGCTGACGGCCAAGGAGTACCAGTGGATCGACGGGCTGCCGGTCACCACCCCCAGGCGGACCCTCGAAGACTTGGCCGCGTCGGGCCGGTGGGAGCACAGCCAGTTGCGCGACCTGGCGATGGATGCGATCGGCCGAGGGCTGATCTCGCGAGCCGAGGTGGCCCGGTCGCCGGTCCTGGTCCGGGTGCTGCCCGAACTGGCGCCACCGGTGAGTCATGCCGGTCTCCGGCAACGGTTGGCCAACGACGCCCGTGAGCGCGGCACGGACCCGCGCAGCACGTACAACACGTTCTTCCGGATGTTGTTCCTGGCCGGGTTGGCCGGCCACGACGCGTGGGTGCTGAAGGGTGGCACCAACCTGTTGTGCCGGCTGACGCACCCGCGGAGCACCCTGGACCTCGACCTGTTCCGGCAAGGAGACCACAGCCCGACCTTCACCGCGGGCGTCCTGCACGAGCAGATGGACGGCCACACCGCTGGCAGGTACACGTTCCGGGTCGGGGATCCGACGCTGGGGGACGGTGAGGACGTCGAGGTGGCTCGGGTGAAGGTGGCGGTGTTCGATGGCACGACCGCCGTCGAGTCCTTCAACATCGACCTCTCGGGTGACATCGTCCTCAACGCCGAACCGGACCAGGTTGAAGTGCCGCGCGGCGATTTCGCGGTGTTGCCCGGCTACCCGGCGACGATCCCGGCGCGGTTGTACCCGGTCGAGAACCAGATGGCCGACAAGCTGTGCGCCCTGTACGCCAGCTATGGAAGTGGCCCGTCGACCCGGTACCGCGACCTGTATGACCTGGCCATGATCGTCGACCAACTCCCGTTCGACCGGGTGACTCTTACCGCAGCCATCGGCGTCCAGCAGCGGGTGCGTCGGATGACCGTGCCGGCCACCCTGGGTGAGCCGGCACCGGGATGGGCCGCCGCTTACGACAAGCAACTCCGCCGGACGCCCGGCGCGCGGCCGCCGTTCACGAGCTACGACGCCGCCATGGCCGTGGTGCGGGACGCCTTGACGTCAGCGCTTCCTGGCGGCGTTGACGCCGCCTCCCTTGGGTGACCCCGGGTTTCGGGGAGCTCGGCCCGGACGCTGGGTCGGGATCGATGGGGGTCACGTGCGTCAAGGACGGTGATGTTCACCTCGGTGGATTGTTGTCCCCTGGAGGGATCGGCTGCCCGTTATGGGGGGTTGGAGGTTCACGACCAGCCGAAGGAGGACGCGATGAACGCCGAACCCGGCCGCGTCGTCGCCGGAACGGCGTTGTGGCGTGTCTGTGGGCGGGCTGGCGTGCCGCTGTCAGGTCGAAATTGGGGCGACAGGTTGATGATGTTGAACTCAGCCCCAAATATGCCCCAACTCGGGCAGAAGGAGGGATCGGATCACGCATCGCACCTAGTGGAAGCGTAGTTCAAGTGAGACTCGCCGCAAGTTCGAGTCCTGTCGCCCCGGCCATTTGTGCCCCCTACCCCGACTAGGCGTCATGCCTGGCTGACTAGGCAAAATGCCGCAGGGGCGACAGGCGATCTGCACCCAGAAGAGGCCATGTCAAGACCTCTGGTGCCCCAGTCAAGCCCCAAATGGGGCAAACTTGGGGCAAGCGAAACCCGTAGTCAGAGCGATATACTGGATTTCGGGTTTCCTGCCGATCAGGAGGTCCCCATTGGTCAGGAGCGCCGGGCCTTCGGCAGCATCGAGCGCCGGAGTGGGTACTTCCGTGCGCGCTACGTCGGCCCCGATCGGCAGCGCTACGACGCGCCCACCTGTTCTCCGAACGGATCGGCGCCGAGTTCTGGCTGGGAGAGGTGCACCGCTCGTTCGAGCGGCAGGAGTGGCGTCCGCCGGTGAAGGTGAAGGGCCAGCCGGACGACCTGGACACCCTGGCCGAAGGCGGCACATATGACGCAGGGCCAGCTCGTCGAGGAGATGCTCGACCTGCGGCGCAAGGCTGAGTTCTGGGCTGCGCTCCAAGCCGAGACCCCCGACCAGGAGTATCTGGACGAGCTTGCCGAGGCCGACGCGGCCTTGGCCGGCGACGCCGATGAGTCCCTTGCCCGGTTCGAGGCCGGCCAGTGAACCTGCTGATCGCCTGTGGGCTGCAGTAGGGCTTTGACCCGCGCGTGATCTCCTGCGAGTCAGCTCATCGCCTTACACTCGTTGCATGTCCGTAGATCGCGTCGAGCTTCACCAGCTCGTTGATGAGTTGCCTAACGATCAGGTGTCGAGCCTGCTCGCTGAGGCACGTCGGCGCGCCCACCGGCGCCAGGGGGGTAGCTGGCCCCCAGCATTCTTCGGATTCGGTCCCGCGAACGATGGCCGCACGGACACCTCAGAACGTATAGACGAGATTCTCGCCGAGGGGTTTGGCCGGGACTGAGCTTGTGATCATCTGCGACACCGGCCCCTTGGTGGCCGCTGCGATCATCGATGACGCGAATCACCATCTCTGCGTGGAGTTGTGGACTGGCCTCCGCTTGGCTGGACGGCGGCTCCTCGTCCCGGAAACGGTCGTAGCTGAGGTCGGCTATCTTCTGGACTCCAAGCTGGGGAGTCGAGCCGAGGCAGCGTTTCATCGTGCCATCGCGGACGGCGACTACGAGATCGCCGACCTCACGCCTGAGGATCACATGCGAATGGCTGATCTGATCGAGCGCTATCAGGATCTCCGGCTTGGCGGACCGACGCCTCGGTGATCGCTCTCGCCGAACGGCTCGATGTGAGCGAGATCGCAACGCTCGATCGGAGGCACTTCACTGTGGTGAGGCCTGCTCACGTCCAGGCGTTCACCTTGCTGCCCGAGCGGATCTGATGTCAGACGGCCGACGTGGCATGAACAGAGACCGCGTGGAGGTGACCGGGCTCGACCGGCTCGACCCGGCGGTGAATCCGGCCCGCGACGCCGCGCCCTTCCGGCGCATGGCCGCCCGTCGGGGAATCGCGGCCGCGGAACTGGAGTTGCGCGACGCGGTGAAGGCCGCGCGTGACGCCGCTGATTCGTGGACGGTGATCGCGTCCGCGCTGGACACGACCCGTCAGGCGGCGCAGCAGCCCTTCGGCGGCAACTGAACGTATCTCGATCGGACAGCACCGACGCCGACGGCCTCAGCGGGGGACCCTGGCCCCCGGTCTTCCCAGCTCAGATCTGCAGGTCGCGTAGCTCAGATCTGCAAGTTTCCCGACGCTATCGCTGCTGCTCCCCTCCCTGAAGACGACCTGTTGGGGCACCGCCTCACCTTGGCGGCAACCGGCCCGACTCAGGCACTGGTGTTCAGCGTTTCGAGCTTTCCACGCGCTGGAGGTAGTGGTCGACCAGGTTGCGCATGGGATCGTCGATGGCGTCGCTGACTTCGCGGCCGGTGGCGGTTGCTCCGTCAGGTTCGGGGTAGGCGGAGCTGTTGCGGATCTGTCGCATCCAGCCGAAGGCGCGCACGGCGGGCTGGTTCGGCGGCTCGAGTTGGGCGAGGACCGCTTCCCGGAGCACAGCGTGGCCGCCTTCACCGTTGCCCGGCCGGAGCCCCTGGTTGACCAGGATGGCGGTGAGGGCTTTTCGGGCGGCGTCGTAGGCGGCGGTGAACGCGGTGATGGTGTCGTCGGTGGTCGCCAGCACGGCGGCGGACTGGACCGCCTTGCGCGCTTGTTCGAGGAGGACTTGGGCGTGCTGCTGGTTCGGGGTGACGCGTTCGAGCCGGCCTTGTGTGATGAGCCGATCAATGTCGGCGCGGCCTTGCTCCCATCGGGTGACGGACACGGGTCAGGTCCCTTCGGCTTGGTGGAGGTTGTCAATCAGCGTGATGAGGGGACGTTCCTGGACGGTTGCGACGAACGGATCGGTGCCGACGAGCCAGGTGGCCCGATCGACCACAGTGGCGTTGACCGGCCGACGCAGGGTCGTCGAAGCGTCTTCGGCGAGTTCGTAGAGGTCCGTGCGGGGCGGCTCTCCGACGACGAGGAGGTCGATGTCGGCGGGGGGTTGTCCGGGTGCGCCGGTTGCCCGCGCGGCCCAGGAGCCGTAGATCGCGGCGTAGTCCACGCCGTCGAGATTCGCCAGGCGTTGGCGCAGCACGTGTGCCGGCCCGAAGGTGATGGCCAGCAGTGCTGTGAGGGGCTGGGTGGCGGGGTTGTCGGGGTTGGGCGTGACGAGCCGTGACCGGCCTTGGCGGCGTTCGAGGACGAAGCCGGTGGCGGTGAGCCGGTCGATTTCGCGAAGCACGGTGGTTTCGGGAATCTTGGTGGCTCGGGCGATGTCGACGATGCTGTGCTCGCCGGGGGTGAGGAAGACCCATGCGAGGATCTCGCCCTGGGCCTGGGACCGCAGCAGGGGTAGCAGCGCCGGCGCGGAAAGCTTCATAAAGCGGAGTATATCACCCGGATAATGCAGGATACAGGGTCTTGCCATGACCCCATGGCGGCCGGCCCCCGAGCAGGCGGCACGAGGTAGCAGATCTTCACATCCCCTGGTCCTCCGGTGTCCGGATCGGGCCCCTTCTGAGGCTTAAGGCTGCGGAAGGAGATCACGATGGAACTGCAGCGCTACGAGTCCCTGGCCCAGGCGGCGGAGCGGACAGGCATCAGCCGCAAGACCCTGCGTCGCCGGATCGCGGCCGGTCAACTCCCGGTCTTCTCAGCGGACGGCGCATCCTCCGCGTCCGGCCCGAGGACGTCGACGCCATGTTGCGTCCGTTCTGGCTCAGGTGAGCGATCCGTTCAGGCCACTGACGAGGCCAGCGCGTCGAGATCGGCCCGCATTCGGGCAATGACAGCCTGCGGGCTCTCACTCGGAGAGGCCAGTTCGCGCAGTAGCAGATCGCGGGCGAGCGTGGAGGCGGGCACCCCGAGCCGTTCGGCGGCGGCGGTGAGTGTCGCGAACTCCTCGTCGTTGAGCCGCACCTGAAGAGTCTTGACCCGGTTGTGGCCGCGCGTGACCTTGGACCCCGAGCGGATCGCAGCGTCCGGATTCAGTTCGGCAGCCTCGGCCTCGGCTGCGATCAATGCCCTGGTCTCCATCGGTTGTCCCCTCCTATCCGCTTAGCGTAATACGCTTGTACTGCGAACCGTCGAGTGGGGCCGTCCCGTCACCGTCAACTTGTCCTTGACGATGACGGAGTGTCAAGGTGTCCTTGACGCATGGAGATCCGTGACTCCGCGCGCAAGCACGGGATCGCGGATGCCGACATCGAGCATGCCTGGCTCAACGCGATGCGACTTGTCGAGTACGAGTACGCGGCGAAGGTCGGTTGTTCGTGATCGGTGCCGACCGTCAGGGGAGGCTTCTGGAGTTGGTGGCGGTGCCTGCCGGGCAACCGACCCGGATCATCCACGCCGACCTACTCCGTCCAAGGTTCTACCACTACCTGAGATGAGGTGACCAGATGAGTATCAAGACCGCACGCGATGTGACTGGACTCGACCAGCTCGACCCGGCCGTGCACCGGCCCCGCGACGCCGTGAACTTCCGTCGGATCCTGGCCGCCCGTCAGGGAATCGCGGCCGCCGAGGAGGAGTTGCGCGACGCGGTGAAGGCCGCGCGGGACGCCGGCGATTCATGGACGGTGATCGCGTCCGCGCTCGACACGACTCGTCAGGCGGCGCAGCAACGCTTCGGCGGCAACTGAGCGACTCGCGTTGGGGGAGCGCGCTCAGTGCTTCGAGCCGTCCACGCGCTGGAGGTAGTGGTCGACCAGGTTCCGCATGGGATCGTCGATGGTCGGCAGATCGCGGTTGTAGAGCAACCCGGTGGCGAGCTGCATGGTCAGCTCGTCGAGGAGCGTGACCCACAGACGTCCCGCTTGTGCGAGCGTTGCGGCGACGAGATGGCCTGGTCGACGATCTCGGGGGAGACGGAGCGCGCCGTCCGGATCATGGCGCCAGAGAGGATCTCGCGGTCGCCGGCGGGGTTGCTCACCCCGTCTTCCTCGATTTGGGCGAGCGCGCCCATGAGTAGCTCGCCCGGTCTTTGGGTGCCACGATCGTTCCTGGGACTCCCCGAGATAGGTAGCCCTTCGGTTCATCGGCCAAACCCTCGTCATGGCGAAGGTCGCAGTTCGAGGCGTGGGGACGGGTCCGCGAAAAACGCCGTCCGAACGGGTAGTGGAATCACAGAAAAGTCCGGGTGAGCAAGGCAATCCCTGGTCCGGACGGGCGGTGAGCCTCGCGGATGCGCCTGGTGATCGTCCGCTGGACCCGCGAGGAGGAGGCGAAATGGTAGATGAGTTCCACGATGACCCGCAGGCTGAGGAACGTCAGGACCTACCAGCGCAGCGATCCGACCGTGCCGTGCCCGCCACATCACACGACGATGAGCGTCCCGAGACACCGGCGCAACGGCTGGACCGGAACTGGAACGAGTTGCTGCAGGAACTGCGCGTCACCCAGACGGGCATTCAGATCCTGTCGGGTTTCCTGCTCACGCTGCCTTTCCAGGCCAGGTTCGCCGACCTTGATCCGGGCATGATCGCTGTCTTTCTCGCGGCCGTCGTGCTGGGTACGCTGTCGACCGCGCTGATCGTGGCCCCGGTCACCGCCCATCGACTGCTCTTCCGTCTGCACGCCAAGGACACCCTGGTGGCTGCAGGAGATCTGATGGCGCGGGTGGGACTGGTCGCCCTGGCCCTCACCGTCGTGCTCGTGGTGACCCTGGTGTTCGGATTCGTGCTCGACCGCAACGCCGGCCTGGTCGCCGGCGGCGTCGGCCTGGTGCTGTTCGCGGCCTTGTGGCTCGTGGTCCCCTTGTGGCTGCGCAGTTCCCACCGCGGCGCCCGCTACCGCTGAGCACCGCCCCTTTCAGGCCGCCGCCCCTCCGTCCTCGCCGACCCCCTCCGTCCTCGCCGACCCCCCTCCTTGGCGCCGAGCCCCCTCCTTGGCGCCGAGCCCCTCCGTTCGCGTCGAACCCCTGCGCTCGAGTACAGGGGTTCGACGGAAAGGGAGGGGCTCGGCGAGTTGCGGGGGCGCAGCGGCGCGGGCGCGGGCGGAGGGGCAGGCGCGGGCGGAGGGGTCGGCCGCGCGGCGGCGACCCGGCCAAAGGGACCGGCGGTGACAAGGCCTGAGGGACGGCGGCTACAGGCCGTGGCGGACGCGGCTGGCCTGCTCCTGCGCCCGGAAGAGACCGAACCGGGGGAGGAACTTGTCCCAGTCGATGCTGTGGGCGTCGATCTCGGGGCCGTCGATGCAGGCGTGCTTGCGGACGAGGCGGTCGCCCTCGGTCACTGGGACCATGCAGGCGCCACACATGCCGGTGGCGTCGACCATGATCGAGTTGAGGCTCGCCACGCACGGCACGCCGTACGCCCCGGTCAGGTCGGAGACCGAACGCATCATCATCGGGGGCCCGATCGTGACCACCTCCGCGATCCGCCGTCCTCTCCCGTCCCGCGACGACGATCAGCAGCTGCTCCAGCGGGGCGGTGACGAAGCCCTGGACGCCGAACGAGCCGTCATTGGTGGCGTAGATCACGTCCAGCTGGTCGCCGTAGGCGGCCTTGAGCCGTCCGATCCGCTCGTCGCGGGCGTCCCAGAACATCAGGTCGGCACTACGGAAGCCCGAAATCAGCGTGACGTGGTTCCCCAACGCCAGGTGCTCCCGCATGATCGGGTACACCGGTGGCAGGCCGAGCCCGCCGGCGGTGAACACCACCGTCGCGTCCTCGTGACGATGCAGATCGCTGGCCCGACCCAGCGGGCCGGCGATCCCGGCCAACGCCTCACCGACCCGCATCCGGTTGATCCGAAGCGTGCTCGTGCCCATGCCCTGCACCACGATGGTCACCGTGCCGGCCGTCGCGTCCCAGTCGGCGAGCGTCAGCGGGATCAGTTCACCATCGGTGGTGGGCAGCACGCGGACGAACTGGCCGGCGCGCGCGGTGCGGGCGATCACCGGTGCGCGGACGGTGAACTCCTCGATCCCCAGACTCAGGTGCGCCTTGGCGACGATCACCGGCAACTCGGCTGCGGTCTCGGTGTAGGCCAGTGCCCTGGCGACCCGATCCTTGGCCTCGGCCGGGTCGGTATTCGCCCAACGCGCCGGACGATCTCCCGGGCGGCCGACTGTCCGTCGCCGGCGGCGCGGATCGCCGTGGAACCGCCGCGGGCGGCGTCGCCACCGGTGTAGACCCCGGACAGCGAGGTCTCCTTCGAACCGTCCGTGGTCTGCACGATGGTGCCGAACGGCGAGACCGACAGCCGCGGTTCGGAGTCCTTGATGATCGGGTTGGCGGTGTTGCCCAGCGCCATGATCACCAGGTCGGCCGGCAGTTGCGCGGTGCGTCCCGGTGGCGACCGGACGCCGGCGGCCGGACGCGTCCGGCTCGCCAAGACCCATGACCTCGACGGTGGCGCCGGTCACGAAGCCGGTCGCGTCGTCGCCGAGGAACTCGATCGGGGAGCGCAGCACCTCCAGTTCGATGCCCTCCTCGAGCGCGTGTTCGAGTTCCTCCACCCGGGCGGGCATCTCCGCGCGCGTCCGCGGTAGACGATCGTCACCTGGCCACCGAGGCGCCGGGCGGTGCGCGCCGCGTCCATGGCGGTGTTGCCGCCGCCGATGATCGAGCACCTGCTTGCCGTCGGTGAGTGGCAGCGGGGTCTCGTGGTCGAGGCGGTGGGCCTGCATCAGGTTCACCCTGGTGAGGAATTCGTTGGCCGACATCACGTTGAGCAGGTGTTCGCCCGGCACGTTCAGGAACCGTGGCAGGCCGGCGCCGCTGCCCACGAAGACCCGGACGAATCCCGCGTCCCGCAGCTGCTCGCAGGGTGGCGGTCTTGCCGACGACGAAGTTGGTGACGAAGCGGCCACCGAGCTTGCGGATCTTCGCGACCACGTCGTCGATCAGCTGGTTGGGCAGCCGGAACTCCGGGATGCCGTAGCGCAGCACCCCGCCGAGTTCGTGGAACGCCTCGAACACGGTCACCGGGAAACCCTCAGCGGCGAGCAGGTAGGCGGTGATCAGTCCGGACGGACCGGAGCCGACGATCGGCGATCGGCGGACGGGTGGCCGTCCGCCACGGGTCGCGGACGCCGGCGAACCGGGCGCGTGCCTCCAGTTCGGGTTCGGCCAGCTTCGCCCACTCGGGCAGGAACCATTCCAGCTGACCGATGCGTCATCGACTGCTTGTGGATGCACATGCCCTGGCACTGCAGTTCCTGCGGGCAGACGCGTCCGGTCACGTTGGGCAGCGGGTTGCAGGATTCGAGCATCTCCAGCGCCTCGCGGAAGCGTCCGTTCCCGATCAGTTCGAACATCTTCGGGATGTGGATCTGCACCGGGCAGCCGCCCTGCGGTTCACGGTGGCCGGCGAGCAGAACGCCCAGCTCGCACGGCGCCTCGGCGCACTGCTTGTCGCGCAGCGCCTCCAGCCAGACGAACAACTCGACGTCGCGACGGGTGTAGCCCAGGTCGAGGTAGCCGAGGAAGCCCTTGTTGACCAGTTCGAAGTCGTTCGCCCGTTCCTCCGGCTCGCGAATGTACGGCGGAATGGCGTTGCCGGCGGGCCAGTTCTGGCTGAGCCCGGAGAACATCGGGTAGCGGGACGAGAGGTGGGCGTCCAGAGCCCGGATGAACATCCGCTTCTTGCCCAGCGGCAGCCGCCACAGAAACCGCATCAGGACCCGGCTGGAGTCGTCGTCGCGCTGCAGCACGTCCCAGACCTGGCCGATGAACTCGGCGCTCAGGTCGGGCTGCTGGAACTCCCACGCCACCGCCGCCATGCCGTCGGTGGTGAACAGTTCGCGGAAGGCCCGCGGGTCTGCCACCAGTCGCCGTTCGAGCAGGCCCAGCTGGTTGGCGAACTCCCGGCCGCTCACTGGATGATCTCCGCGTCGCAGGTGGCCTTCACCCTGGTGATCCGCGCGGACAGCTCGGCCGTCATCTCCATGCCGACCAGTGCGTCCGGCTTCATCCGGCCGACCGTTCGTGGTTCGCCGTCGACGACGATGGTGGCCTTCTCGAACAGCGTCGGCAGTTCCTGGTAGCAGGTCGCGCAGTCGTTGCACTTGACGATGTCGTCGTCGTCCAGCCAGACCGGACGCTCGGCTACGGTCACCGCCGTTCCGGACGCTGTCGGCGCTGCGGGCGCCGGAGTGCCCCCGAAGGCGAGCCCGAGTTGCAGCGGGCCACCGGGCGGGGCGCCGCTGGACGTGGCCAGGTCGGCCATCGCCTGGGCGATCACGTCCAGCGCCGACTCGCGGGCATCGACCGCCTCGGCGTAGCGCGACGACCACTGGAGAAGTTCGCCGCGGTGCGCTGCGACGAGTCTGGCCTCGGACTGCCCGGCGAGGAACTGCAGCGTCTGCCAGTACTTCTTCCGGTCCTCGACCAAGGCGACGATGGTGGCCGAGCAGGCCATCTTCACCAGCCGTCCGCGGCGGTCGGTCGTGTACACGAACGGCACCCTGCCCGCCCGCTCGGCCGGCTCCAGTTCCACGTAGTCCGCGATCGCCAGCGCCGCATCCTCCTCGTGGGCGGCCAGCCAGCGGAACTGCTTGGCGAACCGCTGCTCGCCGATCGCGAAGTCGGCGGGGGTGAGCGGCAGGTTCTTCACCTGGACGCGGCCCCGCTCGTCGGAGTAGGTCAGCGCCCGAGTGATCCACAGGCCCTGCGGGTCGGGATTGTCGTCGAGGCAGAACCGTTCGGCGAGCGTCTCCCCGCGCCGCGGGTCGTGCACGAACAAGGGGCTCAGCCGGCTCTCCACGGCCAGTCGGGAGCGCGCGTTGGCAAGGTCTTCCGGCATGCCGTTCTCCGTGTCGCACGGCGTGTAGGTGACCATCAGGGACGTGCCGTCGGTGTAGGCGATCATGTCGGCCGCGGCGCGCAGGAAGTGGCCGTGGTAGGCGGTGGCGGTCGAGCAGACGAAGACGTCGGGATGGAAGGCGGCCAGCAGGCCGAGTTCCTTGCGGCGTTCCTGCTTGCCGCCGTGGGCCGCTGCCGAAGCGGGCCAGGTCGGCGTCCTGACCGGCGAAGCTGGCCGTGGACGCCTGGCCGCCGGTGTTGGAGTAGCCGCCCGTGTCGAGCACCAGCGACTTGATCGGAGTGCCTCCGGCCAGGACGCGGGACATCGCGCCGAAGCCGATGTCGAACGCTGCGCCGTCCCCGCTGACGGTGAGGACCGCAGGCACCAACGCCCGTTCGGCCGGCGTGAAGTCCCGCCACGAGAGCGTGGCCAGTTCGGCGTCATGGACCTGGGGGTCGTAGCTGCCGGCGAGTTCGAGTTGCGCGACCCGCAGCGCGCGCACTTCGGCCACCAGGCCGGAGACCAGTCCTTCGTAGATGCCGACGGCCAGCGGTTGGGCGTCCTGGAACAGGCCGTTGACCCACGGGTCGAGGTACGGCGAGAACGGCACGGTGGAGGCGTACACGCTGGAGCAGCCGGTGGAGTTCGCGATCACCGTGGACGCCGGCCCGTTGCCGGTCGGACCAGATTCGTACAGGTACAGCCGTCGTTCGAGCTCGGCGAGCGCGGAGTCGACCCGGTCGATGCGCGGGCTTCCTCCGGGCAGGAGTTCGCGCAGTCCGGCCAGCCGGTCGAGCGTCTCGTCGAGGATGCGCAGGTGCTCGCGTCGCCGGTCCGCGCCGATCCGGTGGCTCAACGAGTTGAACAGGTGGATGGCGGTGACTTCGCCACAGCCCCGGCAGGCGCCGTGACCGCCGGTCATCGAGTAGTAATCCTCGCGGCTGAGCAGGATCGCGCTTGATGTCGCCACCCGGCAGGGTCGCGTCGGCGGTCAGCCGCGCGGGGGAGTCGGGCAGCTTCGTCAGCCGTTCGAACCGGTCCTCCAGCATGCCCAGCAGCATGCTCGTCCTGATCGGCGGGCTTGAGCGCGTCCGGCCCGCACACCTCGATGCACTGCAGGCAGCCGGTGCACTTCCACGGGTCGACGACGGCCGAGAAGAGGGTTCCGGTGCCGGGCGAGCGCTTCTCCTCAGCGTCGAACAGCGGCCGGGTGCGCGCCACCGGGAAGGCGGCCAGGGCGGTGACGACGGCGTCGAGCTGGCCGCCCGGCACCGGCTCGCCCAACGTCGCGGACGCCGTGCGCGCTACCGCAGCGAGGTCGGAGGCTGCGGAGTCGGAGAGCAGCAGCGACCGGATTTCGGCGGCCCACGACGGCACGGAGCCGTACCAGAGGCGAACGGTCGGCTTCGCTGAGGTCGGCGGCGTCGATGGCCGCCCCGAGCAGGTCGCCGAGTCTCGTGGCCGGTGTTGGGGATCGCGTTGTCCGGGCAGGCCAGGGCGCACTCCATGCAGGCGGTGCAGGCGTTCGGGTCGAAGATCGGGATCGTGCGGCGGAAGATGCCCTTGTTCTTGCCGGCGCCGGTGCCCACCGGCATGAACAGACCGGTGCCCGGCAGCACGGGGGCGTCGTCGATGGTGCCATCCCGCAGTGGCTTGGCGATGATCTGCTCGTAGTAATCCGGATCGAACAGGCCACTCGTCCGTTCCACGGTCACCGCGGGCGTCATGGCCACCGACAGCGACGGCCGTGCCGCGCGTGCGGGCGTCGCTCTCCACCGCGGCGAACGCGGGGTCGGTGTAGTCGATCATCGACCGCCTTCATGCCGTCACGGATGACGGCCATGTTCGCGTCCACGACGGTGTCGCCGCGGCGTCCGAACTTCTTCGCCAGTTCGGCGCGCACCTCGGCTTCGAGATCCACCGCGGTCTCGGGCGCCCCCGGGTCACCGAGGCCGTCGGACGTGGCCGAGGATCGCGCCGATGAAGGCGATGCCCATCATGCGGGTCTCCAGCTCGGGGTTCGGCGCGTGCGAGCGGGCGATCGCGAACGCGTCCAGCACCAGGAACCTGATGCTCGCGCTCGCGGATCGTCCGCCGGGCGTAGCGCGGGCAGCTCGCGCCAGACGTCGAGCGGCGCCTGGTCGGACTGCATCAGCAACGTGCCGTCGACGCACCAGCCCCTTCAGCGGGTTCGTGTGGGAGAACACCTGGTGGTCGGGCGCCACGACGACCTCGACGTCCTCCAGCTCGGCGTTGGTCACCAGGACCGGCTCGGGGGACAGGGTGATGTAGTAGTTGGTCGCCGCGCCCGACTTCTCCGAGCCGTACTTGGGCGCGGACTTCGAGTGCATGCCCAGCAGGGACGAGAGCAGGTCGGTCAGCAGCTTGCCGGTGGCCACCGTGCCGTAGCCGCCGACCGAGTGGAACCGGATCCGCAGCGCCTCGGGGGGCAGGATCGGCGGGTTGGGCTCGCTGTCCAGTGCCATCAGCTCGAGTCTCGGGATACGCCTCGCGCAGCCGCTCCTGCAACGCCGCCACCGCCGGCGTCGGATGGGCGGTGAAGAACTGCGAACCGAGGTAGACCAGCGGCGCGCCTGTGCCGGAGGCCATGTTGCGGAAGGCCGCGACCAGGTGGCGCGGCTGCACGTCGTGGCCGCCGAGGCCGAAGATCGCCGTGGTCAGCCGGGGGATCTCGGCCCGTGCGGGAACGCCGGCATAGGGTGCCTCGGCCGCGGCCTCGCCGTTCGCGCGGGCGTGGAAGAGCGCCTGGGTCACCAGTCGGGTGAGCGCGAGATCGTCCGATCGTTCCAGGACGGTCACCGCCTTCGCCGCGCCGAGGGCTGCCACCAGTTCCGCCTCGGGGAAGGGGTGCAGCAGCTTCACTGCCGACCACGCCCACCTTCAGGCCCTGCTCACGCAGGTACGGCAGCACCGCGCGGACGTCGTCGGTGATCGACCCCATGCCGACCATCACGAAGTCGGCGTCCTCGCAGCCGTAGCTGGCCACCGGCCGGTAGTCGCGTCCGGTCAGTGCGGTGTAGTCGGCCATCGCCTGTCGGACCAGGCCGGGAACCGCGCTGGCGAAGTGGGTGCGGTGGTCGGCGGATCCGGCTTGGAAGTCGGGCTGGTTCTGCACCGGGCCGGTGAGCCCGGGGTTGTGCGGGTCGACCAGCGCGGGCACCAGTGCCCGCGTGCCGGCCGGCCAGGCGTTGAGCCACTGCCGGCGCCACTGCGCGTGCAGGTGGCGCGGCAACCAGGCGAGGGTCCCTTCGATGCAGATCCCTTCGTGATCGGCCTCGAACGCCGGGGCGCGGGCGTCCAGTTGGGCGCGCAGGGCCGCCAGGTCGTCGGAGCCGAAGGCGTCGGCGTGCCGGTTCAGGTACTGGTGCAGCTGGAAGACCCGGCCCTTGGCTCCGAACAGCATGTCCTGGGCGACGGTGGGGCAGGCGATCCGGCCGGCGGGGTCACCCAGGTAGGTCCGCAGCAGTTCCGGTTCGGGAAGGAGCACCTCGCTCATCACGTGGCTGGTGGCGAACCCGTCCATGGCGTTGGCCACCGGGATGAGGGAGAGCGCCGACGTGCGGTAGGCGATCGCGGCCAGGTCGGCGGCCTCTTGCGGGTTCGCGCCGAACAGGATGGTGTAGCCGGACGGCAGCAGCGCGTAGATGTCGTCGTGACCGGCCATCACGTTCAACGAGTGCTTGGTGACGACCCGCGCGGCCACCTGCAGGACGAAGCCACCGATCTTCTTCCCGGCGGTGACGTAATGGGATTCCAGCCCGTACAGGATCCCTTGGCTGGAGGACGCGTTGGAGATGAAGTTGCCGCCGGTCAGTGCCGCCCCCAGGGCGCCGCTCTGGGCGGAATGTTCCCCTTCGGTCTCCACGAAGAACGGGTGCTTGCCCCACACGTTCAGCTGCCCCTCGGCGCGGGCAGCCTCGAAGGTCTCCGATATCTCGGTGGACGGGGTGATCGGATATCCGATCACGCCCCCGCAGACGTGCTTCATCACGTGGGCGACGGCGCCGTTGCCGTTGATGACCTCGGGGATCCCGGGGTAGGCAGGATTGGCAGACATGGATCGTTCCTTTTTCGACTTCTCTGTGGTGATTTCGTACCTCGGCGGCGATCTCGGGCCGGCCCGGACGCCCAGGTCGGGGCCTGGCTTCGCACCTTCTTGCATTGTGCCTCGTTCGGCGTTGTCGCGTGGGGAAACGGGGGAGGCGGGTGCTCGGCATGCGTCGATGTTGGCTCCGATCTGGCAACCTTGAGGCATGAGCGGTCTCTTCGCGTCCCGTGGCCCGGTCGGCGAACCATGGTTCCGCATCGGCCGTCTTGAGGTCGGCACGGTGATGTTCGTCGTGCTGTTGGTCGTGGGGTCCTGGGTCGCGTGGGTGTTCAATCCCGCGCTGCCGCTGGTGTTGGGCTACAGCCCGTCCGCCCTCGGCTCGGGCGAGGTCTGGCGGCTGGTGACGTGGCCGCTGGCCAACGAGCTGGGGCTGTGGGAAGTGCTGGGAGTCTTCCTGTTCTGGTACTTCGGCACCGAGCTCGAGCAGCAGATCGGACGCCGGCAGACGGTGTGGCTGCTCGCCGGGATCTGGGCCAGCCTGACGGCGGCGTCGACGGTCGCCGGACTGCTGCTCACCGATCAGTGGTTGGCGGGCATCGGCTTGGTGCAGTTCGTGATCCTGCTGCTGTGGATCGCCGAGTATCCGAGCCGGCCGTTCTTCTTCGGCATTCCGGCCTGGGTGGTCGGAGTGGTGCTGGTCGGCGTTCAGGCGCTGGGGATGGTGGCGTACCGCGCGCTGGGAAACCTGGTCAGTCTGCTCCTGAGCCTGGTGCTGGTGGCGTTCGTGGCCCGGATGGTGGGCCTGCTGACTTCCTATCCCTGGATTCCGGGCGGCCGCACGCCTGCGCCCCGGACCAGGACCCGGGCGCCTCGCATGACCAGAGCCGACGTGAAGGAACAGCGCCGGCGGATGACCGATCGGGAACAGCTGGACGCGATCCTCGACCAGATCAACGAACGGGGACTGGGCAGTCTCTCGGCCGCCCAGCGGCGCGAACTGACGCGGCTCCGAGATCGACTACGCCGGGGCTGAGTCGCTGCCCGGGTCGGTGGCCGACCGGTCGGCGCTGGCCAGGATGGCGTTCACGCAGGCGTCGTAGCCGAGCCGTCCGCTGTTGAGGCACAGGTCGTATTCGCGCGGATCGCCGAAGCTGGTCTGCGTGAAGAACTGCTGGTAGCGGCGGCGCGCCTTGTCCATCCTGGCGATGTGGCTCTGCGCGTGGCGGGGGTCGATGCCATCCACTTCCACAGCTCTGGCCACCTTGGCGGCGGTGTCGGTGCTGTAGACGAACACGCTACGCAGGCTGATGCCGGCGTCGGCCAGGATCTGGTCCGCGCACCTGCCGATGAAGATCGCCGGCGCGATGGCCGCCGCCGCGGTGATCACCTCGCCCACGGCCGCATACATGCGGTACGGCAGGGAGAATGCTTCGATGTCGGGCCCGGTCATCATCGCGAGGGTGAAGTACTGGCCGCCGGCGACCCGCTCGTCGAACTGGGTGAGGAGGTCTGCCGGCAGCCCGCGGTTGGCGGCGGCTTCCGCGAGAATTCGGCTGTCATAGAACGGTGCACCGGTCCGCTCGGCGATCCGTCGGCCGATTTCGCGGCCCCCGCTGCCGAACTCCCGGTTGATCACGATCGATCGGTGCAACGGTTCCAGGCTCGCCATGTCAGTCGGCCTCCTCAGGCTCAACCACAGGGTATCGACCGACCACACCGCCGCAGGGGCGGTTCTGGGTTTCCGGGCCCACGGGCTTCCCCGGTGGGCCACACTGGAAGTGTTGTGTGACAAGGAGGTCCGACATGACCATCAGCAAGGAGCAGGTCACCGAACTACTCTCCAGGGCGCGACGTTCCAGCTGGCCCTCCGAACTCCTGGTCACCGGGGCGGGACACCAGCGGTGGTTCGGCCACCTCGTGACCCGGATCGGGATCCTGGTCGGGGACGAACCCGTGGAGTACTGCGATTCGCACTTCGAGAAGTCCGGGGAAGCGTTCACCGCCGAACTCGCCCTGTTCACCGCCACGCGGGTGGTGCGGGCCAGGCTCGCCGAAGGCCAAGCCCAGGCCTGGGCATTCGGACGCAGTGAACTGGAGCGCGTGGTGGCCGGCGAGTCCGGGGACTTCTTCGACCACAAACTGGGGTGGCCACCGCCGGCCAGCATCGACGCCGTCTACCCGCGCGAGACCCTGCACCTGGAGACTGCCGGACTGACCGAGATCGAGCTGGATCGTTTCCACGAGTTCCTGCCCTCACTGTTGGCCGATCTCGGCATCGGACGGGCGCGGCGCTCCCGGGTCGGCCAGGAGCCGCACCACCGCGCCGGCTGGGCGTGGTGACGGGCCGGCTGGGCGTGGTGAGGGGCCACCGCCGCCACGGGCGGTGGGCAACGGATCGGGTTCGGGTCGATCTCTGCTAGAACAGCCGGATGCGCGCTGTTGTCTCTACGGCGTCCGGAGCCCGGCCGACGCTCCGGACGGTTCCCGAGCCCGAGTGCCCCGCTGACGGGGTGGTCGTGCAGGTGCGGGCCACCGGCATCTGCCGGTCCGACTGGCACGCCTGGAAGGGTCACGAGGAGGTGAAGCTGCCCCACATCGGCGGCCACGAGTTCGCGGGCGTGGTCGTGGCGGTGGGAGCTGACGTGGCCGGCTTCTCTGGTGGGCGAGCGGGTCACCGTCCCGTTCGTCAACGGCTGCGGCAGGTGCTCGTGGTGTCGCTCCGGCCAGGCACACGTGTGCCCCGACCAGACCCAGCCGGGGTTCACCCATCCGGGTTCGTTCGCCGAGCGGGTGGCGGTTCGCGCCGCCGACTTCAACCTCGTCCGGCTCCCCGACGCCGTGGATTTCGTTTCCGCCGCAGCTCTCGGCTGCCGGTTCGCCACCGCGTACCACGCCCTCACCCAGCAATCCAGCCTCGGTGCCGGTCAGTGGCTGGCTGTGTTCGGCTGCGGCGGGGTCGGCCTCTCGGCCGTGATGATCGGCCGCGCCCTCGGTGCCCGCGTCCTGGCCGTGGACCCGTCCGAGGCCGCCCGGGCACGGGCCGCGCACTTGGGCGCCGACGCCGGCCTCGCCGAGGCCGACCCCACCCGGATCGCCCAACTCACCGACGGCGGCCCGCACGTCACCCTGGACGCGTTGGGTTCTGGCTCGATCGCGGACGTTGCCATCCGCAGCCTGCGTCGCCGCGGCCGTCACGTCCAGGTGGGGCTGATGATGGATTCCGACGCCGCGGCGCCGCTGCCCTGGGGTGCTGTGATCGCCAAGGAACTTCACGTGGTCGGCAGCCACGGAATGCCGGCCGGCGAGTATCCGGCGATGCTGGACCTGATGGCCTCGGGACGGTTGGACCCGAGCCGGCTGGTGGGACGCGTGGTGACGCTGGGGGACGTGGGTGCCGAGTTGGCGGCGATGGACGAGCCCATCCCCGCGACCCCCGGTCTGGTGGTCGCGGAGCTGTAGCGCGTTCAGACGGCGTCGATGCTGGCCGACTCGGTCTGCACCGCGTGCCCGCCGAACTGCTGGCGCATGGCGGCGACGAGCTTCATCGCCGGCGATTCGTCCTGCCGGGACACGAACCTGGCGAACAGCGCCGCGGTGAGCGCCGGGACGGGCACGCCGAGGTCGATCGCGGCGTCCACCGTCCACCGTCCCTCGCCGGAGTCGTCGGCGTAGCCACGGATCTTGTCCAGCCGTGGGTCGTCGGCCAATGCCGTCGAGATCAGGTCGAGCAACCACGATCGGATCACGGTGCCCTGCCGCCAGCTGTCGAAAACGGCGGGGACGTCGTTCACGACCTCGGCCCTCTCCAGGAGCTCCCAGCCTTCTGCGTAGGCCTGCATCAGGGCGTACTCGATGCCGTTGTGCACCATCTTCGCGAAATGCCCGGCACCGTGGTCGCCGGCGTGCACGAAGCCCTGGTCACCTGCGGGCCGCAGAGCGTCGAAGATGGGCTGCACGGTAGCGATGTCGGCGGTGTCGCCACCGACCATGAGCGCGTAGCCGTACTCGCGTCCCCAGACTCCGCCGGAGACCCCGCAGTCGACGAAGTGGACGCCGTGCTCGGCCAGCCGGGCCGCGCGGCCGGCGTCACCGGTCCACTTGGTGTTGCCGCCGTCGATCACGATGTCGCCCTCGGCCAGCAGGGGCCCGATGTCGTCGACGACCTGGTCCAGGTACTGCACCGGCACCATCAGCCAGACCACGCGCGGCGACTCGGTCAGAGCCGCGACCAACTCCGGCAGTCCCGCGACCTCCGAGATCGCCGGGTTCGCGTCGTAACCGACCACCCGGTGACCGGCGTCGCGCAACCGGGCCACCATGTTCCCGCCCATTTTCCCCAAGCCGACCATGCCGAGTTCCATCCGGGTCTCCTCACTGTGCCTGGGCCTCAGGCTACTCACCCCCCGCGCGTCGGAGCGCACATCGTTCCGGTCAATTCGTGTGGCGGCCCATTCTGTGCCGGCCGGTTCTCACCGACGGTCTCCTCGTGCCGAGGATTTCGCCGGTTCCAGTCCAGGGAGTCCCATGGCGCCCGGTGGCTTGGCAGGGAGGAACCTCAGTGCCCGGGATGAATCTTGGCGTCCTGTCTGGGGATGAACACGTCGCGGACGATCAGCAGAGCCGACGCCGTGACCGGCACCGCCACTAGAGCACCGAGGAGGCCCAGCAGCGTGGCCCCCACCATGGCGCCGATCAGCACCAGCGAGCCGGGAATGTCGACCGCCCTGGTCATCACCCTGGGCGTCATCACGTAGGCCTCCACCTGCATGTAGGCGAAATAGACCACGGCGAAGATCAGCGCCGCGATCGGCGAGGTGAAGAGGGCGACCGTGGTGGCCAGCAGCCAGAACACGATCGAGCCGATCATCGGGATCATCGTGATGAACAGGGCCAGGAACGCCAGGAGCGCGCCGAACGGGACACCGAGGATCGTCAACAGGATGAAGGCGAGGACGGCGTTGCAGGCGGCCAGGATGGCCATGCCGGACACGTAACCGCCCACCGCGCCGGTGATCTGCTCGGTGATCACGCCGAGCCGCGGGCGGGCATGCGCGGGAGCCACCCGTTGCACGGCCTCCTTCATCGACCGCATCGACGCCAGGAAGTACAAGGTCAGGACCAGCACGATCAGGCTGGTCGAGATCGCGTTGATCAGCCCGCTGCCGACCGCGAGTGCGCCCCCGCCGAGAGCCAGCAGGTTCGCCGGGTTGGACAGCCAGCTGCGGGCCTGGTTGAGCAGGGTCTGGTAGATGTCACTCTGGCCACTGGCGGCGACCAGCGCCTTGAACCATTCGGCGTTCTGGACGTTGGTGATGTAGCCGGGCACCGCGGCGGCGAACTGGGTGATCTGGGTGACCGCGATCGGCAACGCGATGGCGATCACGGCGCTGAGGAGCACCATGAAGCCGGCGAAGACCACGGCGATGCTCAGCCCGCGCGACATCCCGTGGCCGCTCAGCCAGGTGACCAAGGGCTCCAGCGCCATGGCGATGAACAGCGCCGCCCCGATCGAGACCAGGACCGTCGAGAGGGTGACCATGGATCCGCCGAGCGAGATCGCCACCAGGGCGCCGACGGTCGCGGTGAAACCCCAGAGGAACGGATGCCCGAGGTCGACCAGCAGCCGTGGTCGGGGTGCCTCCATCGGAAACGCCGACGGTGGCTCCGCCGGCCAGGGGTTCGGGGTCTGTGCTGCGCCGGGCGGCCCTGAGTGTGAGTTCGTCGCTTCGATCTCGGACATGCGAGCAGCGTAGAGGCTGAGGGGATGCTCGCCGGTCAGCGCCGAGCGCTGGTCGCGGATCCGTCCGGAAACAGCGGCAGGATCAGGCCACTGCTGCCCAGGATCAGAACGGCACCCAGCCACTGCCCGAAGGAGAGCGGTTGGCCCAGGAACGCGCCGCCCAGCACCACCAGCACCATGCCGACGGCCTTCGCCGCGGCGATCGCGCCCGACCGGCCGCTCCCGGAGCGCAGGAGGTCGGAGTGCAGCCGGCCGAAGGCCACCAGTGCCCCGAGCGCGAGCACCCACACCCACCCGCTCCCGGACCCCTGCCCGCTGGGGAACAGCACGGCGAGGGGCGCGATCAGGAAGGCAGCGAGCAGAGAGGACCCGCTCGCGGCTTCCACCCGTCCGCTCGGACGCGTGGTGGCTCTCGCGTAGCTGAAGATGAAGCCGGTTGCGACCGCTCCCAGCAGCCCGGCCAGGGTGCCCGAGAGAAAGGACCACCCCGTGCCGGACCTCGGGAAAGCCACCACCAGCAGCAGCCCCAACACGCCGGCCACCACGCCGGTGACGGCCGGTGCGGTGATCGGGGTCAGGCCACGCAGTTGGCCGATCAGAGTGGCGAAGACGGGCACCGAGCCGAGAACCACGACGGTGAGCGTGATTCCCGCCCGCTCGGCAGCGATCGCGATGCCCGCGTTCTGGATCGCGACGGCGACGCCGAGGATCAGCACCCGTGACCAGCCGAGCTGCCAGCGGAGTTCCCGGCCCCTGGCGACGGCCAGGATCGCGACGGCGACGGCGAAGACCAAGGAGGTGGCGGCCGCACCGGCCGCCCATCCGACGGCGTCGACCACCCGGTCGACGAGCACGAAGACCAGACCCCACAGCACCGCGAAGCCGGCGTGAACCGGCCAATGGCGTTGCTGCATGGAGACCTCCGGGACTCAGATCGACCTACGTTCTCATACTCGAGTCCGGTTCTGAAATCGGCGCTGACTTCGCGGTTCACGGATCTGAAACGTGAGCAGGGCGCGACCCGGTCACGGCGGCCGGCGGTCGCTAGATCTGGGTGACCTCGATCGCCTGTTCCACCACGCTCGGCAGGCCGTCGGCGGCCCAGGTGCGTTGCTCTTCCGCCCCGCAGCCTCGACGCAGCAGCTCCGACCATGCCTGCGCCACCCAGTCGCGTTCGGACTGCTCGCTGAGCACCCCCTCGACGTGGTCGAGGAGTGCCTGCACCGCCGTCGCCGCCGGAACCGCGGTCAGGCTCGCCGGATGGACGAGCGGACCTCGCAGGCCGGACCGGGCGGCCCGCCAACCGGCAGCTCGGAGAATCTCGGCTCGGATCGGCCGCGCCGGTTGCCCGTCCGCCGCCTCGCGAGCGCAGGTTTCGACCAGAGCACGAGTCAGCACGGCCACCAGCACCGCGTCCTCGGCACGCAGGCACACGTCGGCGACCCTGACCTCAACGGTCGGGTAGCGCTCCGACAGGCGGGCGTCGAAGTAGATCATGGCCCGGTCCAAGGCGGCCCCGGTGGCGACCAGGTCCGACACCAGGCGCAGATACGCTGCGGCCGAGCCGAACTGCTCGGTGGGGCCCGCGGTGGGCCACCGCCGCCACACCTGCGAGCGGTAGCTGGCGTACCCGCTGTCTTCGCCCTGCCAGAACGGGGAGTTCGAGCTCAACGCCAGCAGGATCGGCAGCCAGGGACCGATCCGATCCAGTACCGCCACACCCTCGTCCGAATCGGCCACCTGTACGTGGACGTGGCAACCGCAGGTGAGCTGTTCCCGGGCGGTGAGCCCGTACTCAGCGGCGATCTGGTGATACCGGAACCGGGCCGTGACGCTGCTGGTGACCGGGAGCGGGGACGTGGCCAGCGCCGCCAGCCGCGCACCCACCGAATCGGCAGCCGCGGACGCGCGACGCCGTTTCCCCCGAAGCTCGGCGGCCAACTGCTCCAGGGACAGGCACGGCGTGGTGCCGGTCTCCAGCATCTCGTCCTTGAGTTCCAGCTCGACGTCGAAATCGGTCGCGGCGGCCTGCGCGAGGGCGACGGGGGAGCCGTCGGCCGACACCAGCAAGAACTCCTCCTCGACGCCTACCGTGCGCACACGTCCACCTCCGCATCTGGGGCCGGGCAGCCCGGCCCAGGAACCTGGTAGCAGCTGTACCCGCCGCTGACGGCTCCGAAGCCGACTACCGTGAGCTCGTGGCCGACACCGCCCGCGGTATCCAGCGGCTCTACCTGACCTTGACCCTGCTGACCACGCTCGCCGCGTCGTTCATCTGGGGCGTCAACACACTCTTCCTGCTGGACGCCGGCCTGGACAATACGCAGGCTTTCGCGGCCAACGCCTTCTTCACTCTCGGCATGGTGATCTTCGAGGTGCCCACGGGCGTGGTCGCGGACACTCGGGGTCGCCGGTTCTCGTTCCTGCTCGGCACCGTCAGCCTGTTGCTGTCCACCGTCGCGTACTGGTGGATGTGGCTGAGTCGAGCCCCGTTCTGGGGCTGGGCGGTGGTCTCGGTCCTGATCGGCCTGGGGTTCACGTTCTTCTCCGGCGCCACCGAGGCGTGGGTGGTGGACGCGCTGGCGGCGTCCGGCTTCTCCGGAAACCTGGAGACGGTCTTCGGCCGTGCCCAGGTGGCCGGCGGGATCGCGATGCTCGCCGGGTCGGTGCTCGGCGGCGTGGTCGCCCAGCTGGCCGACCTGGGGGCGCCCTACCTGCTACGAGCCGTGCTGCTGCTGGGGGCCGGTGCCGTGGCGTGGCGCTGGATGCGTGACGTCGGGTTCACGCCTCAGCGTGACGCACACCCGATGCAGGCCGTGCGGACGGTGGTGAGGGGCGCGATCGACGGCGGCCTGCGGAACCGGCCCGTGCGCTGGCTCATGATCGCCGCCCCGTTCACCGCCGGCACCGGGATCTACGTCTTCTATGCCTTGCAGCCATACCTGCTGGACCTCTACGGCGACCCCGGCGCCTACAGCGTCGCGGGGCTCGCCGCAGCCCTGGTGGCGGGTTCGCAGGTGGCCGGCGGCCTCTTGGTCAGCCGGGTACGTCGCTGGTTCCGGCGCCGCACGGACGCGATGCTGCTGGCCGGGGTGCTCGGCGTCTTGGCGTTGGTCGGCATCTCGAGGGCCGGGAACTTCTGGCTGGCCGTGGTGCTGGTGGCCGCCATGTCGATGGTGACGGCGATGGGCGCGCCCCTGCGGCAGTCGTTCCTCAACGGAGTAATCGGTTCGGGGCAGCGGGCCACCGTACTCTCCTTCGATTCGTTGATGGGTTCGGCCGGTGGTGTGGTCGTGCAGCCGGCGCTTGGCCGGGTCGCCGACCTGTCGGGCTACGCCACGTCCTACCTGGTCGCCGCCGGGATCCAGGCGCTGGCGTTGCCGTTCACCCTTCTGGCTCGACGTGAACACGCGGTCAGTGACCCGATCCGGTTCGATGAGGAGCCCGGAGCCCAGTAGCGAGGAGATGTCGAAGTCAGCGCTTCCCCCTAGACTCGCGGTCAGGCGGTGTTCAGATCGCCGACCATCGAGGAGAGACCGACATGACCCCGCAAGACCTGATCACACGACTGTGGTGGCTCACGCTCGCCCGCGGCCTGGTAACGCTCGGCTTGGGGCTGGTCGCCCTGTTCTGGCCGGCGCTGACCATCGCGGCGCTGTTGATGGTCTTCGGTTTCTTCAGCATCCTGGACGGCATCATCGCCCTCGGCACCGGCATCGTGTTCCGCCGGACCGCCTGGGGCTGGGAGGTGTTCCAGGGAATCGCCGGCATCGTGATCGGCGTCCTCGCCTTGCGCTACCCGCAGACCCTGGCCGCGGTGGTCGTGATCTTCTTCTCGGTTTGGGCGCTCATCGTCGGGCTCTTCCAGGTGGCTCTGGCCGTGCAACTCAAGAGCGCGAGTTCCGGCAGTTGGCCCTGGGTGCTGTCCTCGGGCGTTCTGACCTCACTGCTGGGCCTGTACTTCATGGTCAATCCGGACACCGGTGCGAAGTTCTTCACGATCGTGATCGGCCTCTTCGCCGTCCTCGGCGGTGCCGTCCTGATCTTCGGGGCCTTCCAGATCCGCAAGGCCAAACCCGACCTGCTGGCGCTCCTCGAGCGGTGACCGAACGGCTGTTCGTCGCGGTGGTGCCGCCGGCCGAGGTCCTGTCGGCGTGGGACACCTTCCTCGACCCGCGCCGCGACGCGGCCACGGACCTTCGTTGGATCCTGCCTGAGGCCTGGCACCTCACCTGCGCGTTCCTTCCGGCGGTACCGCGCACGCGCATCGACGCACTCGACGAAGCCCTCGAAGCCGTGGCCGGACGCACGGCCCCGTTCCGGATCACCGTGGGCGGTGCGGGCGCATTCCCCGACCCCGACCACGCCCGGGTGCTGTGGCTGGGCGTGGTCGAAGGGGACGCAGAACTCAGCCGGCTGGCCCTTCGCTGCAGAAACGCCGCGGCGAGCACCGGCACCGAGGTGGACGGTGCCAAATTCCGACCCCACGTCAGCCTCGCCCGGGCCCCCCGGATCTCCGCCGCACGATGGCTCGGCGTCCTGGAGGCGATCGAGCCGCAAACCTGGCTCGCGTCCGGCTTCGACCTGATCCGCTCCCGGGGCCTGCCCGGCGGAGCCGGCTACCAGACGTTGAGCCACTACTCACTGGTCGGCTGACCCCGCCGTCCATCCAGGGTCGGCGTCGGAACCGGTTAGGGTTGGCGCTCGTGCCCGTGCTCAGAGGACTCTTCGCAGACACCACCCCGCTCGGCGACCCGTACTTCGGCCGGCTCTGGCGGGCGAACATCATCACGGTCATCGGCGCCCAACTGACCGTTGTCGCGGTGCCCGCGCAGATCTACGCGATCACGCAGGATTCGGGCTACGTGGGGCTGACCGGCCTGTTCGGCCTGGTGCCGCTGATCGTCTTCGGCCTCTGGGGCGGCGCGTTGGCCGATCACTTCGACCGGCGGCTGCTGTTGCAGGTGACCACCGTCGGGCTGATCGTGACCAGCGGACTGTTCGCCGTGCAGGCAGCGCTGGGGCTCAACAACGTCTGGGTGCTGCTGTGGCTGTTCGCCCTCCAGCAGGCGTTCTTCGGGGTGAACCAGCCGACCCGCAGCGCCGTGCTGCCGCGGCTGCTGCCCGCGGAGCAACTGCCCGCAGCGAACTCGCTGAACATGACCGTGATGATGGCCGGGGCCATCGCCGGGCCGATGGTCGGCGGGGTGCTGATCCCGGTCCTCGGCTACAGCTGGTTGTACCTGATCGACACCCTCACCCTGTTCGCCACCCTCGCCGCGGTCTGGCTGCTGCCACGACTGCCGGTCGAGCACCGGGTCGGCTCGCCCGGACTCCGCTCCGTGGTGGACGGGTTCGTCTACCTGAGCCGCCACCCGGTGCTGCTCACCTCGTTCCTGGTCGACCTGATCGCCATGATCTTCGGCATGCCGCGGGCGCTCGCTCCCGAAGTCGCCCACCTGTCGTTCGGCGGACCGGTCGACGGCGGGATCGAGTTCGCCTGGCTGATGGCGGCCATCCCGATCGGGGCGGTGGCAGGTGGGGTGTTCTCCGGCTGGGTGTCGAAGGTCATCCGCCAGGGCCGGGCGGTGATCCTGTGCGTGCTCGTCTGGGGTGCCGCGATCGTGGGCATGGGCGTCGCGGTCGCCTTCGCCGGACGCTGGCAGGCCGCCATGCTGGTCGCCGCCGTCGCCTTCCTGATCGTCGGTGGCGCCGCCGATATGGCATCTGCCGCGTTCCGGCAGTCGATGCTGCAGTCGGCGGCCGACGACTCCGTCCGCGGACGCCTGCAGGGCGTCTTCATCGTGGTGGTGGCCGGCGGGCCGCGAATCGCTGACGTGCTGCACGGCTACGCCGCCGGGTTCGTCGGCACCGCCTGGGCGATCGGCGGCGGCGGGCTGGCGGTGATCCTGCTGACCGCGGGAGTGGCCGTGCTCGTGCCGGCGTTCTGGCGGTACCGCCCGGCGTAGTCTTTCGTCATGACCGTGCAGCGACTGCTGTGGATCGAGCGCGCCAGCGGCTCGGTGACGCAGCGGGACGTGGCGGAATTGCCAACGTTGCTGGCCGACCCGTCCGGCTGGCTGTGGCTGGACGTCCCCGAGCCCGACGAGGGGACCGGCGCGCTCCTGACCGAGATGTTCGGCGCCCATCCTGCGGCCGTGAGCGACGTGTTGGAGCGCAATCACGTGCCTCGGCTGCACGTCTACGGCCGCACCCTGTTCCTGATCCTCCACCGGCCGGAGGCGGGCGTGGGAGGGCACGTGCACTATCTCGAACTCGACCAGTTCATCGGCCCCGGCTACCTGGTCACCACCCACGGGCCGCGCAACCCGACCGTGCCGCTCGAACGGCTGCTGGTGGAGACCGACGAACTGGCCGACCGGATGCTGTCCGGGCGCCACGTGCCCGACGGGCCCTGGGCAGCCTCGCATCGGATCGTCACCATGCTGGCGATCAGCGAGGAGCGGTACGTCAACCGGCTGGCCCGGGACGTCGGGGAGCTGGAACAGCGGGTCATGGCGCACGCCGGCGACGCCGACCCTCAATCCTTTCTCGAAGACCTGTTCACCACCCGCCACGCCCTGCTCACCGTCCGGACGATGGCCAGCCAGTCGGGCCAGATCTACGGCAGGGCCGTGCGGCTGCTGGGCGCTGATGAGGCCGTGAAGGTCGTGCTGCGCGACACCCAGGACGCCTACGATCGGCTGAGCCGGATCACCTCCAGTCAACTGGACTTCCTGACCGGCGTCACCGAGTACTACCGTGCGCGCACCGACACCAAGATGACCATCGCGGCCGAGCGGCTCGCCGTCATCGCAGCGATCACCCTGCCGGTCACGGCCATCAGTTCGGTGATGGGCATGAACGTCATCGTCAACCAGGCCACCGACCCGGTGTGGGTGGCCGGGCTGGTGGGAGCGATGATCGCGCTTTCGCTCGTGCTGTTGCGCTGGGCGAAACGCCAGGGCTGGTGGTGATCAGGCCAGCGCGGCCTTCACCTTGGCGGCCACCGTGGCGCCGTCGGCACGTCCGGCCGCGCGGGCGTGAACGGCCTTGATCACCAGTCCCATCTGCCTCATGGTGGGTGCCGAGCCCAGCTGCGCTGCGGCCGCCTCGACCTCTTCGGCGACGATCGCGTCCAGCTCGGCCTCGGTGAGGTCCGCCGGCAGGTAGCGCTGCAGGACCTCGACTTCGGCCAGTTCCTTCTCGGCCAGTTCGGGCCGGTTACCTGCGGTGTACGCCTCAGCGGAGTCCTTGCGCTTGGCGACCTCCCGGTTCAGTACTGCGACCACCTCCGCGTCGTCGAGCTCGCGGGCGGCGGCCGCCGGCGACCTGCTCGTTCTTGATCGCGGCGATCGCCATCCGCAGGGTCGACTTGGTGAGCTCGTCGTGAGCCTTCATCGCCGCCACCATGTCCGCCTGGAGCCGGTCCTTCAATTCGCTCATCCGTGGTCCTCTCGCTCGTGGCCAGCCATTCTCCCACGTCGGGACCCCCGAGCAGGCCCGGCTATAGTGATGGCCGCGCGGAGCATGTGGAGGGGTGGCGAATGCCTGGGACGCCGGAGGCCGGCTCAGTCGGGCTGGTCAGCACCCGAACCGTCCGGCTGTTCAGCGCCGAGGATCCGCTGCAGCTGGAGCAGGGCGACACGCTCGGCCCCGTCGACGTCGCCTACGAGACCTACGGCACCCTGTCCGACGCCCGCGACAACGCGGTCTTCGTCTGCCATGCGCTCACCGGGGACGCGCATGCCGCCGGCTTCCACGCCGAAGCCACCAGGCCGGGGTGGTGGGACAACCTGATCGGCCCGGGAAAGCCGTTGGACACCGACCGGTTCTTCGTGATCTGCGCGAACCTGATCGGGGGCTGCCAGGGCACGACCGGACCGTCGTCGATCGACCCGGCGACCGGCCAGGCCTACGGGCTGACTTTCCCCGTCCTGGGAATGCGCGACCTGGTCGCCGTCCACCGGGCGCTCCTGCGTCATCTCGGGATCGATCGTCTGCTGGCCGCTCTCGGGGGATCGCTGGGTGGCATGCAGGTGTTGCAGTGGGCGCTTGATCAGCCGCACGAAGTGCCGAACGCTTTGGTGATCGCGGCGTCCAGCCGCCTCACCGCCCAGAACATCGCCTTCTCCGCCGTCGCTCGCCGGGCGATCATGAGCGACCCGAACTTCGCCGACGGTCACTACGCCGCCGACGGCGTGAACCCCGACACGGGCCTGTCGATCGCGCGGATGATGGCCCACATCACCTACCTGTCCGAGGACGCCCTGACCGAGAAGTTCGGCCGGCAGGCCCATCCGGACCGTGGCCAGCCCGGATTCGGGATCGACTTCGCCGTGGAGAGCTACCTCGACCACCAGGGGCAGACGTTCCTGGAACGCTTCGACGCTCTCAGCTACCTCTATCTCACCCGGGTGATGGACTACTTCGACCCGTTCGCCGACCCGGCATCGCTCGATGCGGTCAGGACCGAGCCGGTGAAGTGGCTCGTGCTCTCCTTCGCCACCGACTGGCGGTTCGGCACCGACCATTCCCGCCGGATCGTCCGCACCCTGGAGCACGCCGGCCAGCCCGTCACCTTCCGGGAGATCCCATCCAGTTGGGGGCACGACTCCTTCCTGCTGGAGGTGAGGGAGTACCACGCCACCCTGCGCGCCTTCCTCGACCGCGCCCTGGCGGAGGTGGGGTCGTGAGCCTGCGCCCCGACCTGCAACTGGTCGCCGGCCTGATCCCGGACGGCAGCCGCGTGCTCGATCTGGGCTGCGGCTCCGGAGCGCTGCTGTCCCACCTGATGCAGGCCCACTCCTGCCGGGGCACCGGTGTCGAGATCGATCCGGCGTCCGTCGTGGCGGCCATCCGGCTCGGCGTCCCGGTGATCGAACTGAACATCGACACCGACCTCGACGACTTCGCGAACGCCTCCTACGACGTGGTGGTGCTGTCCCGCACGGTGCAGACCCTCCATCGGCCGTACGAAGTGCTGCTGAACATGGGCCGGATCGCCGACCGCCTGATCGTGTCCGTGCCGAACTTCGGCTACTGGCGGCACCGGCTGCGGCTCCTTCGGGGGCGGATGCCGATGTCCCGCGAGCTGCCGCACGCCTGGTACGACACCCCGAACCTGAGGCACACGACCCTGGTCGAACTCGAGGAACTGTTCGACCGGCTCGGCTTCACCATCGAGCAGCGGATCGTCTTGAGCACCGCCGGCGTTCCGCTGAAGTCGGGCGACCGGCTGGCCAACGTGGTGGCCGGCGCCGCCGTGTACGCCCTGCGCGCCTGACACCGGCCCAACGGCACGAATCCCAGCGCTGTTCAGCTTCTGCCGCGACGTCGTCGACCCGGCCCGCGCGGGGCAGGGGACCACTCCTTGGCCGGCGCCTTGGCGGCCCTCGCCTGCTGAGTGCGCGAACTGTTCACCGTCCGTCCGCGGACGATGCCGATGAACTCCTGGATCGATTCGTTGTCGTTGTCCACCGACCAGGCCAGCCCGATCGTGGTCTGGCCGGCGTCGGTGACCGGGAGGTAGGTGAGATCGCGCCGGCTCCACGTGCGGGCGATCGACTGCGGCACCAGAATGACCCCGTGCCCCTGCGCGACCCGGTCCATGTCCTCGGCCCGCGCGGTGCTCTCGAGCAGCGTCCCGGGCGGAAGGTCGGCCAGGGTGAGCTCGCTGAACTCGGCCAGCGGATCGTCCTTCGGCATCACCACCACCGGCACCTCCTGGTAGCGGGGGATGAGGTGCAGCCCTTCGGGGTCGATCGGCAACCGAACGAAACACAGGTCGACCTCGCCGGCGTCGATCACGCGCCGCTGGTCGACCTCCGCCACCGCGATCACGTCGAGCCGTGACCGGGGGAACCGCTCCGCCCAAATGGTGCGCCACTTGGTGAGGGTGACTCCCGGCACATAGCCCACCCGCAACCTGGGCGGGGGAGTGGGACGGGGAGGACGAGAGTCGGGAACCGGCATCTGCGAAGGGTAGACGATCCTGGCCGGAGCAGCGGTGGGTAAGCTGCACGCCGTGAGCCAGACCATGAAGCCGACCACGGCAGCGAGCAAGCTCGGCATCTACCTTCCCGCCGCGCCACCCGAGTTCCAGCGCTCACCGATCACCCGGGACGAGGTGGACGCCCTGCGGGCCGATCCGCCGGAGTGGCTGGTCGAATTGCGCAGCAACGGGCCGTTCCCCCGCGATGTCGTCGCGTCCAAGCTCGGGGTGTCCCGGTCCGGGCTCGCCCGCTCCGGGATCACCGAAGCGTTGGACGCGACCCAGATCAGCGCCCTGATCCTCGACCCGCCGCCCTGGCTCGTCGCCGAACGCGAGAGCTACCGGGCCGTCAACGCCGAGCGTGAGCGGCTCCGGAAGCGGTAGGGCCGGGTTCGCAGACGCGGGAGCCGAGCGCACTCAGCTCCGGAAGCAGTAGGGCCGGGTTCGCAGACGCGGGAGCCGAGCGCACTCAGCTCCGGAAGCGGTAGGGCCGGGTTCGCAGACGCAGGACGCGTCAACGGTGCTCCGGGCCTGCCTCGGGATCCCGGGCGGGCACCCTGGCGACGAACGTGTGCAGAATCCCGCGTTGCCATCCCGTCGCGGTGCGCCGGGCGATGTCCACGAAACCCTGCTTCGCCAGCCGGTCGGCGAAGTCAGCAAGGGTGTCGAACTCCAGCACGCTGCGCCACAGGTAGACATACAACCGTGCCTCGCGATCGATCAGGATCCCCAGCGGGATGATCAGCAGCCAGCAGACCACCGACCACAGCCACCGGGCACTGCGACGGCCGGCCACCGAGTACTCCTGTACGACCAGCCAACCGCCGGGAGCGAGCAGGGCGAAAGCCTCAGCGAGTGCGGCGTCGCGCTCGGGCTCGGCGACGTTTCGGAACAGGTAGGCGGCCAGAATCCCGTCCCAGGAGCCGCGTCCGATGCCGGCGACGTCCAACTCGCCGGCCACGGCCTGCCCGAACTCGACCCCCGGCGGCCACCGCTTGGCTCGTGCCTGGGCGAGCATTCCCGGCGATGCGTCCAGGCCCCGCACCGCCGCACCAGGGAGCGCGTCAAGGAGCGCGCGGGTGGAGGCACCCGACCCGCACGCGAGATCGATCACGCGGACGGGACCCGCGGGGAGCCGGTCGGCGAGCGCACCGGCGGCGCGGCGCAGTTCGGCGTGGTAGCCCGGGTTGAGGCCCACCAACTGGTCGTAGCGGGACGCTCCCCGGTCGAAGAGCGCGGTCAGCGCGGAGGGTTGCATGTCAGCGTCCCGACGCCAGGGCCGCGAGGATCCGTTCGGCGCTACCGCCCAGGTTGAGCTCTTCGGCCAGGGCGGCGAAGCGCGCCGGGTCGGCCGGCGCCGACGGCAGGGTCAGGTCGAGCGGGCCCAGGTCGATGTCGTCGCGGACCGCCACCACCTCACGCGCAGCGGCCAGGTAGTCGATCGCCACGCCGATCCGATGCGTCAGCGTGGGGGAGAGCCGGCCGGCCGTCGCGGCGGCGAGAATCCCTTCCAGGTCGCCGTGGTCGGACACCAAGCGGGCCGCCGTCTTCTCCCCGATCCCGGCGACGCCGGGCAGCCCGTCGGACGGGTCACCACGCAGGACGGCGAAATCGACGTAACCGTGACCGTCGATGCCGTACTTGGCCAGCAGCCACGCGGCGTCCACCCGGTCGTGGTTGGCGACGCCTCGACCGCAGTACAGCACGCGGGCCCGGCGGTCGTCGTCGACGAGCTGGAACAGGTCCCGGTCACCCGTCACGACGTCCACCGGCAGGCGGGCGCGCCGGGCCAGCGTTCCGATCACATCGTCGGCCTCACAATCGTCCGCCCCCACCACCGGCAGGCCGAGCGCGGCGAGCACCTCGGTGATCAGCGGCACCTGCGCCACCAGGTCCGACGGCACGAGTTCGACGTCGCCGGACTCGACCCGGTGGGCTTTGTAGGACGGCACCAGCTCCACCCGCCAGGCCGGACGCCAGCTGTTGTCCCAGCAGCAGGCCGCCTCGGTGGGGGCGTAGTCGGTGAGAAAGCGCGCCAGGAAGTCCAGCAGTCCGCGGACCGCGTTCACCGGGCGACCATCGGACGCCGTCAGCGACGCCGGCAACCCGTGGAAGGCGCGGAAGTACAAGGAGGCCGTATCGAACAGCAACAGGCGGGGCTCACGCACGCCCCATGCTCCCACGCCGACCGCCGCGAACCGGCACCAGGCCACGCCGCTAGGCTCGGTGCGTGAATCAGTGGCTTGCCGGCAGGCATGGGGGCCTGCGGGCGGGCATCGCGATCATGTCCGGCGTCGTGACCGCGCTCGGCTTCCAGCCGTTCAACCTTTGGGGTTTGGTGCCGCTGGGAGTGGCCGGATTGTCGACGTCGGTGCGTTCGGCCCGGCGCGTCCGCGGGGCGGCGGGTCTCGGCCTCGGCTACGGGCTCGGCTTCCTGCTGGTGGGCATCGGTTGGATGCAGGTGATCTTCGTCGAGGCGATGTCCGGCCTGGTCGGCGTCGAGGCCCTGTTCTACGCCGGGTTGGGCGCCCTGATCGCGGTGGCGTCGCGCACCCGCTGGTGGCCGCTGCTGGCCGCCGGTGCCTGGACGGCGACCGAATTCACCTTCACCCGGTTCCCCTTCAACGGCTTCGGCTGGATGCGCATCGGCTACGCCATGGTCGATTCGCCGCTGGCCTGGATGCTGCCGCTGGTGGGCGTGGCCGGCCTCGGGTTCGCCACCGCCCTCGTGGGCCAGGGGCTGGCCTGGCTGGCGTCCGCACCTTCCCGCGGACGGGCGGCGCTGGCCGCCGGTACCGCGGTCGGGGTCGCGCTGCTCGCCGGAGCCGGAGCGCTGATTCCCGTAGGCACGCAGATCGGGAGCACCACGGTCGGGTGGGTCCAGGGGGGAGCGCCCGGCGGGGGCGTCTACGGCATCGGCAGCCCGGGGACCACCACCCGGAATCACCTGGCGGAGACCGATCGTCTGCAGCGACGGATCGACGCGGGCGAGTTGCCGCAGCCCGACTTCGTCGTCCTGCCCGAGAACACCACCGACGCCGATCCGTTCACCGACACCGAGACCGGTCAGTTGGTGGCCGCGATGTCGGCCCGGCTCGGCGTCCCGATGCTGTTCGGCGTCATCATGGACGGGCCCGGCGCGGACGAGCGGCAGACGGTGTCGCTGTGGTGGGAGCCGGGCCGTGGTGAGGTCGCACGGTACACGAAGCGGGGCATCGTGCCCTTCGGGGAGTGGGTGCCCCTGCGGTCGCTGCTGCTCCCCCTGATCCCCCCGCTGCGGTTCGTCGGCCCCCAGTCGATCGCCGGCACGGCGCCGGGAGCGATTCCGGTGACCCTTCCCGACGGACGCGCGCTGACCATCGGGGTGATGATCTGCTACGACCTCGTCTACGACGAGTTCGCCTACGACACCGTCCGGCACGGTGCGCAGGTGGTGCTGGTCCAGTCCAGCAACGCGATGTTCCTGGGCACCGGTCAGATCCAGCAGCAGTTCGCCATCACGCGAGCCCGGGCCCTGGAACTGCGTCGCGAGATCCTGGTCGTGACCACGAGCGGCGTCTCCGGCCTGATCAACGCCGACGGCTCGGTGGCGTTCACCGCGCCCGACCACGTCGGGGCCAGCGGGGTGGTGGAGCTGCCTCAGCGCAGCGGTCTCACTCCGGCGACCTGGCTGGCGTCCTGGCTGGAGCTGGCGATCACGGTGATGGCCGGGGTCGGCCTCGGGGTGTCGCTGGGATGGGGCAGAATGGGTCATCAAGGCCCCCGATCTGGAGAACCGCATGACCGACTCGGCAGCGACGCTTGAGCGCGTCCTCGTCATCATCCCCACCTACAACGAGTCGGAGAATCTTGGTCCCATTCTCACTCGAATCCGATCAGCGGTTCCGGACGCGCACATCCTGGTGGCCGACGACAATTCCCCAGACGGAACCGGCGCCCTCGCCGATGAGCTCGCCGCCGCGGACGACCACGTCCATGTCCTTCACCGCACCGGCAAGGAAGGCTTGGGCGCTGCGTACATCGCCGGCTTCCGCTGGGGCTTGGCGGAGGGCTACGACGTGCTGATCGAGCACGACGCGGACGGCTCCCACCAGCCCGAGTACCTGCCGTCCATGCTGGAGCGACTCAAGACCGCGGACGCGGTGAAGGGGTCCCGCTACGTCAAGGGCGGCTCCACCAAGGGTTGGCCGCTGCACCGCGAACTGCTCTCCCGCGGTGGCAACCTGTGGACCCGGCTGATGCTCGGGCTGCGGGTGAAGGACGCCACCGGCGGCTTCACCGCCTGGCGGGCAGCCACCCTGCGAGGCATCGACCTCAATGGTGTGGAGGCGGCAGGCTACGGCTTCCAGGTCGACCTGGTGTGGCGGGCGCTGCGGAACGGCTTCATGGTGGCGGAAGTGCCGATCGAGTTCGTCGAGCGCGAATACGGCGATTCGAAGATGAGCGGGGCGATCGTCGCCGAGGCAATGCTGCTCACCACCCAATGGGGCGTGAGGTACCGCGTGGGCCAGGCGAAGGAACTGGCCGGCAAAGCCGGGCAGAGCGCAGGTGTCGTGGCGCAGGAGACGGGGCGACACCTGGGCGATCTGTGTGGCCGCCTCGAACGGTGGTGGCGTCAGCGGGAGGGCAAACAGTCGTGACCGTCCGGGCGACCCGCCGGCGCATGTTGCTGCCCTTGCTGGTCTTCGGCTTCGTTCTGATCTCGGTGGCTGAGGTGTGGTTGTTGACCGCGGTGGGCTCCCGGATCGGAGTGCTGCCGACGCTGGTGATCCTGCTGGTCGAAGCCATGGTGGGCGCCTGGCTGCTGCGGCGCGAGGGAACCAAGGCCTGGACGGCCCTGGCCGGCGCCTACAGCACCGGCCGGATGCCCAGCGGCCAGCTCGCGGACGCGGCGCTGGTGCTGGTGGGCGGCATCATGTTGATGCTCCCCGGTTTCTTCACCGACGTGATCGGGCTGATCTGCCTGCTGCCCTGGACTCGGCCCTTCGCCCGGCGCCTGATCGGTCTCTTGATCGCCCGCCAGGCCGCCCGCAGCGGCGTGGATCTGGGCGTGATCCGGGCCAAGTTCGACCCGGGCACGGTCGTGCCGGGAGAAACCGTCCCCGACCGGGCCCCGACGCCCCAGACCGTCGACCATGAGGAGCCCCAGACGCCGATCCGGGGTCGGGAGATCGAGAACTAGCGGCCGTCGCCCCGGATCTCGTCCAGGCGTTCGGCGAGCAGGTCCTCGAGTTCTTCGATCGAGCGGCGCTCACGCAGCATGTCCCAGTGCGTGCGTGGCGCCTTGGTCTCCTTGACCTCGGGCTCCACGCCGTCGGAGCGTCGTGCGGTCTCACCGCAGCGCGGGCACTCCCACTCAGTGGGTAGTTCCGCCTCTTCGGCGAAGACCATCTCGAAATGGTGCCCCTTGGGGCAGTCGAACCCGATCTCCTGCCGCGGGGCGAGTTCCACCCCATTCGGGTCGGCATGACTCTTCGAGCCCAGCCCCGAACCCCTCAATGCCCGATCAGCCATTGCATCCTCCTATCGGCAAGGTAGCGGGTGGGGCCAAACCCGTCCGGCTTCCCCAAACACTCCTCACACCACTGAGGGCAACGCGTTGCCGGCGTCGGTGATTCCCGTGCGCATGTCCACCCGGGCCAACCCGACGCCACCCACCACGAAGAAGGCCGCCAGCGCCACCAGCGCCAGCCGGTACGAACCGGTGAACTGGAAGACCAGCCCGAACGTGAGGGTGCCCAACCAGCTGGTACCCCGCTCCATGGCCTGGTAGAAGCTGAAGTACTCCGATTCTCGTCCGCCCGGGATCAGCTGGCTGTACATCGAGCGGGCCAAGCGCCTGCGTCCCGCCCATCACCAGGCCGATCGCCGCGCCCAGGCCGAGCAGCGCGACCAGGTTGCCCGCCGGCAGTCCGAAGCCAACGACGACAACCAGCAGCCAGATCGCGATGCCACCTCCGACGGTCCGTTTCGCATCCGAGGGACGCGGCCACGCGCCCGAACAGCAGCGCACCTCCGACGGCCACGAACTGGGTGAGCAGGAAGGTCATCATCACCTGCTGGGTGCCCATGCCCAGCTCCGACGTGGCGTACAGGCTCGACTGCACGATCACGGTCTGGATGCCGTCGTTGAAGAACAGGAAGGCCAGCAGGAACCGCCACGTCTGCGGGTACTTGCGCAGGTCGCGGAGGGTGTCGCCGAGTTGGCCGAGGGGACTCCGGGACGCGACGAGGGCCGGCACGTCCCGGGACAGGTGGCGCAGGCCCAGCACCGGGATGACCGTGAAGGCCCCCCACCACACCCCGGCCGACAACAGGCTGATCCGAATCGCCAGTTCGAGGCTGAGTGCCCAGGCTTTCGGCGAAGCTCATCATGACGAAGTTGAGGGCCAGGAGCAGCCCGCCGCCGAGGTAGCCCAGCGCCCAGCCGCGGCTGGACACCCGGTCCCGCTCGTCGGGGCCCGCGATGCGGCACAGCATGGCGTCGTACACCACGAAGGACGCGCCGGCTGCGAGGCTGGCGATGATCATCAGCCACGCGCCGAGCTGCCAGGCGTCACCGTGGAGGAAGAACATCAGCGCCGCCGCGACCGCCCCCGTCCAAGCGGTGGCCGCGAGCCAGCGATGCGGGTGTGCCGAGCGGTCGGCTGCTGCGCCGACGAAGATCAGCAACACGGCTGAGACCACGGTGGAGAGGGTGGCCAGGAAAGGGTGCAGCGCGCCGGGCAGGACCGAGAACAGACCCAGCAGGTGCACCGGGTTCTGGCACGTCGCACCGACCGGCAAGGCCGGGGCAGGCGGCGTTGGTGGCCAGGCTCGTCAGGTAGGGGCCGATCAGAACGGTCGCGGTGGTCGTGATGTAGGCCGAGTTGGCCCAGTCGTAGGCGTACCAGGCGCGCTGCTCGCGGGTGCTCCTCATTCCTCGCCCCACAGACCCCGTTCGTCGAGGACCCGCTTCAGCGTGGCAAGGTCATTGCTGATCAGCCCGTCGACGCCGATGTCGAGCAGTCGGTTCATCTCCGTCTCGTCATCGATCGTCCACACGTGCACGACCCGGCCGGTGGCGTGAGCGAGCCGGACGACGTCGCGCCGGGCCAGCCTCAACGGCGCCCGACGGTGGCGGACGGGGATCTGCAGGGCGTCACCGGCCTCGCGCCGGAAGCGCCGGATCCCGAAGGCGTGGGTGGCCCACGCCGCACCGGTGGGGGAGACGGCTGTCGGGACGCCGGGGGCCGCGCGGCGGAAGGCGGCCAGCCGCTCGTCCGAGAACGAGCAGACGCAGACCCGTTCCGCCGCCTTCATCCGCCGGATCGCATCGACCAGCGGTTGGACCGCACGGTCGGCTTTGAGGTCGAGGTTGAAGCGGGTGTCGGGGAATTCCTCCAGCACGTCACTCAGGCGCGGGATCGGGTCGACCCCGCCCACGAGGACACCTGCCAGCTCGGGCCAGGTGCGTTCGCCGACCGGGCCGGAATGTTCGGTGAGCCGGTCGAGGGAGGCGTCGTGGAACACGATCAGCTCGCCGTCCGCGGTGATGCGGAGGTCGGTCTCGATGTACCGGTACCCGAACTCCACAGCGCGGCGGAAGCCACGCAGGGTGTTCTCGCCTCGCGCGTCGGCAGGATCGAGCCAGCCTCCCCGGTGCGCCATGGCGGCGAAGCGGGGCGCGAAGTAGGGATGAGGGCGACCCGGCACACGAGCACTCTAGGGCGGCTTCGCCCCGGGCCGCCGGACGTCGGGGTCGCTTCGATGGCCGCCGGGGCAGAATGAGCGGCGTGACGACGATCCTCTCCATCCAGTCCTCGGTCGCCTACGGTCACGTGGGCAACAGCGCGGCCACCTTTCCCGCTGATGCGACTGGGCGTCGAGGTGTGGCCCGTGGTCACCGTCCACTTCTCCAATCACACCGGCTACGGCGCGTGGCGCGGCCCGCTGCTGTCGGCCGACGACATCGCCGACGTGGTGCGCGGGCATCGACGAACGCGGCGTGCTCGGCCGTGTGGACGCGGTCCTCTCCGGCTACCAGGGCGCCGAGGAGGTGGGGGCCGAGATACTGCGAACCGTCCAACTGGTCAAGCAGAGGAACCCGCGGGCCGTCTACTGCTGTGATCCGGTGATCGGTGACGTGGGCCGCGGCATCTACGTGAGGCCGGGGATTCCTGAGTTCATGCGCGACCAGGTGGTGCCCGCCGCCCAGATCGTCACCCCGAACCACTTCGAACTCGACTTCCTCACCGGACGCGTGACCAACACGATCTCGGAGGTGCTTCACGCCGCGGACGCGCTGCGCGCCCTGGGCCCGGACCTGGTGCTGGTGACCTCCACTGTGCTGGCCGGCGGGCACCCCGACGAGATCGTGATGCTCGTCGACACCGCCGACGGTGCCTGGCAGGTGACAACCCCGAGGCTCGAGCGCACCTTCACCGGCTCGGGCGACCTCACCGCGGCCCTGTTCCTCGCGTCCGTCCTCGGCGGGGCGGAGCCCCACGATGCCATGGGCCGCACCGCGGACGTGGTGTATTCGCTGCTGCGCGCCACCACCGACGCGGGCTCGGGCGAGTTGCTCCTGGTGGCCGCTCAGCAGCAACTGGTCGCCCCGGACTACCACTTCGAGGTGGAGCGGCTCCGGTAGCCATGGCGCTGCTCCCCGAGATCGTTTCCGCCATGCTGCTGCTGGCGGTGCTGGTCTTCGCTGTGATTCGCCCTCGGGGCTTGCCGGAGGCCGTGGCGGCCGTCCCGGCAGCGGTGATCGTGGTCGCAACGGGTGTCCTCGGCTTGCCGGAGGCCGCCGCCGAGGCGTTCCAGCTGCTGCCGGTGGTCGGCTTCCTGACCGCGATCCTGGTGCTCAGCGAGCTCTGTGCCCAGGGGAGCCTGTTCGAATGGGCGGGTCAGTTCATGGCTCACCGCTCCGGCGGCCGGCCGAAACGGCTCCTGCCGCTGGTCTTCGCTGTGGCTGCGATCACCACCGCCGTGCTCAGCCTCGACGCCACGGTCGTGTTGTTGACCCCGGTGGTGTTCGCCACCGCTGCGAGGATCGGGGTGCGGCCGCGTCCGCACGTGTACGCCTGCACGCACCTGGCCAACGGCAGTTCGCTGCTGCTCCCGGTGTCCAACCTCACCAACTTGTTGGCCATGTCGGCTCTTGGCATCGGCTTCGTGCAGTTCGGCGCGGTGATGGCGCTGCCGTGGCTCGCGGTGCTCGGGGTCGAGTACCTCGCCTTCCGGTGGTTCTTCGCGCGCGATCTGGGGTTGACGGCCGGCCCACCCGGCACGGAGCCGCCGTCCGTTCCGCTGCCCAGGTTCGCGGCCACGGTGCTGGCCGTGACCTTGGTGGGGTTCGTCGCCGCATCGCTCGCCGGGGTGGACGTCGCCTGGGTCGCAGCGGCCGGGGCGTCCGTCCTCGCCGCACGGGCGTTGTGGCGTCGACGAGTCGTCCCCGGTGAGCTCGTGCACGCCATGAACCTGCCCTTCCTGGCGTTCGTGATCGCGCTCGGGATCGTGGTTCGCTCGGTTGTCGACAACGGCCTGGCCGACCTGATGACCCGAATCGTTCCGGCGGGGGAGTCGTTGGCAGCGCTGCTGGCCTGGGCAGGCCTGGCGGCATTGCTGGCGAACCTGGTCAACAATCTGCCGGCGGTGCTGATCCTGCTGCCGTTGGCGACGGATGGAGGCCTGGCGGCGACGCTGGCGGTGCTGATCGGGGTGAATGTCGGCCCGAACCTCACCTATGTGGGCTCATTGGCCACTTTGTTGTGGCGACGGATCGTCCATGCTCACGATCATGACGCGCCGCTGGGGGAGTTCACGTGGTTGGGTTTGCTGTCGACTCCGGTGGCGATCATCGCCGCGGTCGGCGCACTGTGGGTCTCGGTACAACTGCTCGGAGGTGCCCAGGAAGGTCCTGGTGTGGGTGGCCGAGGCCACCTGGCCCGCGTGCGTCGCGGCGGTGAACGAGCTGTTCCCGGACTCGGAGGTGACCCTGCTGGCCGCGGTGAGCGCTGATCTCGCCGCCGACGTCGCCGGCGTCCGCTCGGGAATGTGGGGGCGTGGCAGCCGTCAGGACCCGGGAGCCCGCGTCCTCGACCTCGCGCGCCAGACGGGTCGGGCCATGCTGGCCTCCGCCGCGGCGGCATTGGGTCGCCCCGCCGCCACCGAGTTGCGCGAGGGCCGGGTCGAGCGTGAGGTGACCGCCGCCGCAGCCGACGCGGACGTACTGGTTCTGGCACGAGACGGCGAGGTGTCCCGGCTCGGGCCACGCAGCCTCGACCGGCACACCAGGTTCGTCGTCGACCACGCGCCCTGTCGGGTGCTGCTGGTCTGGCCGGGCGCCGCCCCGAGCATCAGCTCGATCCCCCCGCCGCCGCCGAGAGGCTGACCAGCTCGCCGACCCGCGGCGACGAGGATGACGCCGCCGGAGTGGCGAGCCCTCAGTCGTGGAAGACGTCGATCTTGGCGCCGAGGGCGTTCAGGCGGTTGGGCAGGTCCTCGTAGCCGCGGTTGATCACGTAGACGTCGCGCAGGACGCTCGTCCCGCGCGCGGCCAGCGCGGCGAGCAGCAGGCACACCGCTGGACGCAGCGCCTGCGGGCAGAACATCTCCTGCCCCCGCCAGCGGGTCGGGCCGGTGACCACGATCCGGTGCGGATCGAGCAGCTGCACGTCGGCGCCGAGCTTGTTCAGCTCCACCAGGTGGATCGCCCGGTTCTCGTAGACCCAGTCGTGGATCATCGTCCGGCCCTCCGCCACCGCGGCGATCACGGCGAAGAACGGCAGGTTGTCGATGTTGAGCCCCGGGAACGGCATCGGGTGGATCTTGTCCGCCGAGGCGTGCAGCTCCGACGGCCGGACGGTGATGTCGACCAGCCGGGTCTGGCCGTTCGCCGAGTGGTACTCCGGGGACAGGGTGTAGTCGAGCCCCATCTCGGCGAGGATGGCCAGCTCGATGTCCAGGAACTCGATCGGGCTCCGCTGGATGGTCAGCTCCGATTCGGTGACGATGGCGGCCGTGAGCAGGCTCATCGCCTCGATCGGGTCCTCCGAGGGCGAGAACGACGACGTCCGCGTCGATGCGCTCCAGCCCGTGGACGGTCAGGGTGGTGGTGCCGATGCCCTCGACCGTGACCCCGAGCTCCTGCGAGGAAGAAGCACAGGTCCTGCACCATGTAGTTGCTGGAGGCGTTGCGGATCTCGGTCCGGCCCGGGAACTGGGCGGCCGCCATCAGCACGTTCTCGGTGACGGTGTCGCCACGCTCGGTGAGGGTGATCCGGCGGTCCACCTGGCGTGGGTGGAAGCACCTCGGCGTGGTAGAGGCCCTGCGTGGTGCGCACGGTGAGTCCGAAGTGCCGCAGCGCCTGCAGGTGCGGCGTGACCGTGCGGGCCCCCAGGTTGCAGCCCCCGGCGTAGGGCAGGTCGAAGACATCCTCGGAATGCAGCAGCGGGACCGAGGAACATGATGATCGAACGGGTGCGGCGGGCGGCGGTCACGTCCATGTGGGCCAGGTTGAGCCGCGGCGGGACGGACCAGTTCCAGCTCGGACTTGTCCGGCGACCAGGTGGCCTTCACGCCGATGCTGGTGAGCACCTCGAGGATGCGGTTGACTTCCTCGATCTGCGCGATGCCGCGCAGCACCGTGCGGCCGTGGTTGATCAGGGACGCGCACAGCAGCGCGACCGCGGCGTTCTTCGACGAGCGGACGGCGATCGACCCGTGCAGCTTCACCGGGCCATGGATCCGCAGGTGGGTCGGGCCGCCGGCGCCGGCCGTGATCAGCGGGGAGTCGAGCGCACCGGCGATCCGGTTGATCATGTCCAGGCTGAGGTTCTGGCCGCCGGACTCGATCCGGTGCACCGCGCTCTGAGAGGTGCCGAGGACGTCGGCGAGCTCCTGCTGGGTGAGCCCGCGTTGCTTGCGGGCGTCCCGGATCAGGGTGCCGATGCTGCTGGGAAGAGGTCTGCCACACCACGCACCTTATCTCATATGGGATATGTGGCTCCCGCCGCGGGGGTGGCTCGTCGCTAGAGTGACGACCATGACCCAACACTTCGATGTCGTCGTTCTCGGCGCTGGTCCCGGCGGCTATGTCGCCGCCATCCGCGCAGCCCAACTGGGCAAGAGCGTGGCCATCATCGAGAAGCAATGGTGGGGCGGCGTGTGCCTCAACGTCGGGCTGCATTCCCGACCAAGGCGCTGCTGCGCAACGCCGAACTGGCGCACATCTTCACCGCCGAGGCCGCGACCTTCGGAATCGAGGGTGAGGTACGGTTCAACTACCAGGCCGCCTTCGAGCCGCAGCCGCAAGGTCTCCGACCGCATGGTGAAGGGCGTCCACTTCCTGATGCGGAAGAACAAGATCACCGAGCTCAACGGCTGGGGCACCTTCGTCGACGCCAAGACCCTCTCGCGTCACCACGGACGCCGGCGAGGAGACCATCACCTTCGACGACTGCATCATCGCCATCGGCGCGACCACCAAGCTGCTGCCGAACACCCAGCGCAGCGCGCGGGTGTTCACCTACGAGGAGCAGATCCTCTCCGACGAGCTGCCGAGTTCGATCGTGATCTGCGGGGCGGGGGCGATCGGCACCGAGTTCGCCTACGTGCTGGCCAACTACGGCGTCCAGGTGACCATGGTGGAGTACTTCGACCGGATGGTGCCCGAACGAGGACCCCGAGGTGTCCGCCGAGCTGCTCAAGGCCTACAAGAAGCTGGGCGTCACCGTGCTGACCGGCACCAAGGTCGACGCCATCGAGGAGCACGCCGAGGGCGTGCGGGTGCGGGTCAGCCCCGCCGGTGGGGGAGAGGGTCAGGTGCTCGAGGCCGAGCGCGTCCTGCAGTCGCTGGGCTTCCAGCCCCGGACCACCGGCTACGGCCTGGAGAACACCGGCGTCGAACTCACCGAGCGCGGCGCGATCGCCATCGACGACTTCATGCACACCAACGTGGCCGGGCATCTACGCGATCGGCGACGTCACCGGCAAGCTGATGCTGGCGCACACCGCCGAGGCACAGGGCGTGGTGGCGGCGGAGACGATCGCCGGCGCGGAGACGATGCCGATCAACTACGACATGATCCCGCGGGCCACCTACTGCCAGCCGCAGATCGGCTCGTTCGGCTACACCGAGGCGCAGGCCAAGGATCGCGGCTACGAGGTGAAGGTGGCGTCAAGTTCCCGTTCAGCGCGAACGGCAAGGCTCACGGTCTCGGCGACGCCGTCGGCTTCGTGAAGATCGTCGCGGACGCACGCTACAACGAGCTTCTCGGCGCCCACATGATCGGCCCGGACGTTTCCGAGTTGCTGCCCGAACTCACTCTGGCCCAGCAGTGGGATCTCACCGCTGACGAGATCAGCCGGAACATCCACGCCCACCCGAGCCTGTCCGAGGCCCTGAAGGAAGCGGTGGAGGGCATCGCCGGACACATGATCAACCTGTAGCGTCCGGGGATCCCGCGGCGGCCAGCCCCGGCCCGCAGCCGGCCAGCCCCCCTGCCCGCGTCCGGCCCGCCTGTCCGATAAGGTACATTATGACATTCTGGGCCTGCTCCGACGAAAGTGCCCCACGTCGTGCACCGAACGCGGCGCACGACGTCCGGTGTTGCCGGACGAGAGGCCCTCTTGCCCTCTGAAGCCAAGTAACTTAATCTGAGCAGATGAAGGTGCAAGGCTTCATGTTCGCGATGATCGTCGACCAGGTCGGCAGCCGCTCGGGGCCTGACCTGGTGCCGCTGGCGCTGGCTGCGCTGAGCAGGCTCGATCTCGTCCTGCCGTTCGAGCGGACCGCCGGTGACGAGTTGCAGGGGCTCACGGACGATCCTGCGGCTGTGGTGGCCGCGATAACGCAGCTCACCCGGCTCGGCGGTTGGCGGATCGGGATCGGGTGCGGAACGGTGACCACTCCCCTGCCCGACTCCACCCGTGCGGCCCGGGGGACGGCGTACCTCGCCGCCCGGGACGCTGTCGCTGCCGCGCGGCGCTCCCCGGCCGATCTCGCGGTGGTGCTCGCACCCGAGAGCCGGGGGGATGTCCGACTGCCTGGTTACTCTGAACTCAGCGAGGCGGCACGGGACGCCGAAACCGCGTTGTGGCTGTTGCGGTCAGTGTTGACCCGACGGAGCCAGGAGGGATGGGAACTGATGGACCTGCTCGACACCGGGCTCAGCAACGCTGCGGCGGCCGACCGGCTGGGGATCAGCCCGTCAGCGGTCAGCCAGCGTCTTGGTCGTGCCGCGCGACTCGAAGCACTTCGGGGAACGGAGCTCGCCACCAGGCTGCTCGCCACCACCCAGCGGCTCGCGCTCGCCGCGCAGAAGCCCGCATGATCTGGGCCCTGCTGGCGGCCCGTGCGCTGGTGGTCGCGGTGCTCGGACTGGTCGCCGTCCTCGCGGGAAGCCCGGTGGTGATGAGGGTCTTCCGGCGAGCCGACCCGCCGCCGTCCAAGGATGACACCGAGGAGGTCGAGCTGGCGCTCGGCATCCGCGCTGCCGCCGCGAAGCTGCGTGGTGGTCGCTGGATCGGCATGCTGGAGCGTCTGGCGGTCTTCGCCACCATCCTGAGCGGATTCGGTGAAGGAATCGCCGTCGTGCTGGCCGTGAAGGCTCTGGCCCGGTACCCGGAGCTCAAGGCCACCACCTCGGGCGCGGCCGAGCGGTTCATCATCGGCACCTTCACCAGCGTCCTGTTCGCAGCGGCCTGCGCCGGATTGGCCCGTTGGCTGATCACCCTATGGTGAGCACCGATCTGGCCCGGCTGTGGGCCGACCTGCTCCCCGGAAGCAGCACGCTCGGTGCGGAGCTGCTCAGCCGTTGGGGCGAACCACACCGGCGCTACCACGATCACGGGCACCTCGCCGATGTGCTGGACGCCCTCCAGCGGTTGTCGGAGGTCGAACGCCCGCCGACGCGCGAAGAACGACTCGCGCTGTGGTTCCACGACGCCATCCACACCGGCACTCCCGGCCAGGATGAACGACGCTCCGCCGAACTGGCGGCGAGCCGGCTACCGGACGCAGGACTGGGCCGGATGGCGACCGATGAGGTGGTGCGACTCGTCCTGGTCACGATCCATCACCAACCCGACCCCGGTGACCTCCCCGGGGCTCGGGTGAGCGACGCTGACCTCTCGGTGCTCGGCGCGGACGCCGCACGCTACCGGTCCTCGGTGGCCGCGCTGCGGGCCGAGGCCGCTGTTTCCGAAGCCGCCTGGCGAGAGGCGCGGCTGGCGAGGGTGGCCGTCCTGCGGGCCACGGTGCCGCTGTTCCACACCCCGGCCGGCCGTGACCTGTGGCAGGCCCGAGCCGAGGCCAACCTGCAGGCCGAGTACCGCCTACTGACCGAGTGAGGGTTCGCAAACCTGCCACCACCCGGCGGCGCCGGGAATGCCGACCCGATGGCAATACTGGGCTGGTGAATCCGAAGAACGCATCGTGACCAGTGCCGGCCGACCGAGTGGCGGTCGGTTCGAGGCCGCGCTGGCCGGTCTCGCCGCGGCGACCGCCGGCGTGGCCGCTGGCCAGCTCGCGGGAGCGTTCACCAACCCGGCGGCGGCGCCGCTGGTGGCCGTCGGGTCCGCCCTGATCGATCTCGCCCCCACCCCGGCGAAGGAGTGGGCGGTGGCCGTCCTGGGCACCGCGGACAAGCCGGTGCTGCTGGTCGTCGTCGGCCTGGCCGTACTCGCCCTCGGCGCCCTCGCCGGCTCGCTCGGACGCCGGCGCCCGGCCGTGGGCATCGGCCTGCTGGTCGGCCTGGGAGTCGTCGGGTTCGCGGCTGCGATCCCTCGCGCCCGCGGACCATTCGATCTCCTGCCCGCGCTCGCCGCCGGTGTGGTCGCCGTCGGTCTGATCTGGGTGCAGTTGCGGTGGCTCGCCGCCGGTCGCACCCTCGACACCGGTGCTCCGATCGACCGCCGGGTGCTCGTCACTGCCGCCGCAGGGCTCGGGGCTGCGACCTTCGCTGGTGCCATCACCGGACCGCTCAGCACCCTCCGCGACACCACGACGCCCACCACCCCACTCCCCCAGCCCGATCAGGCCCCCGCTCCCCTGCCGGCCGGACTTGAGGCGGCTCATCCGGGCATCAGTCCCCTGCGCACCCCGACTGCCGACTTCTACCGCGTGGACACGGCCCTTCTGGTCCCTCGGCCGGAACTGGACGCGTGGCGGCTGCGGGTCACCGGCCTGGTCGACCGGCCGTTCGAGCTGAGCTGGGCCGAGTTGCTCGACGAGCCGCTGGTCGAACGGGACATCACCCTCACCTGCGTGTCCAACGAGGTCGGCGGCCCCTACTGCGGGAGCACCCGATGGCTCGGGGTGCCGGTGGCCGGCTTGCTCCGCCGCGCGCGTCCACAGGCATCGGCCGACCAGGTGCTCAGTTCCTCCGTGGACGGTTTCACCGCCAGCACCCCACTGGCCGTCCTGCTCGACGGCCGGGACGCGATGATCGCCGTCGCCATGGACGGCGCGGCGCTCACCCCCGAACACGGTTATCCCGCGCGGCTGCTCACCCCGGGCCTGTACGGCTACGTCGGCGCCACGAAGTGGTTGACCGAACTCAAGGTGACCACCTTCGCCGCCGACGAGGCCTACTGGACCGCCCGCGGCTGGGCCGAACAGGCGCCGGTCAAGACCGCCTGCCGGATCGACACCCCGCGAAGCAGCCTCAGCGCAGGCCCTGCGGTGATCGGCGGGGTGGCATGGGCGACACACCGCGGGGTCGGACGGGTCGAGGTCCAGATCGATGGCGGCGCCTGGCAGCCCGCCCGACTCGGGCCCGACGTCGGACTCGACTACTGGCGGCAATGGTTCCTCCCCTGGGCCGCCACCCCGGGCAACCACCGGCTGGCCGCGCGGGCCTACGATGCCGCCGGGCTTCCGCAGACCGCTGAGGTGCAGGGCGTGCTCCCCGACGGCGCCACCGGTTACCACACGATCGCTGTGTCGGTGAGCTGAACCGTCCCCAGCTCAGCGTCCCTGAGTTCGGCTCGCGGTCGAGTGAACCGTTCCTGGCGTTGCCGCCCGGTTCCATCCATGATGTTTCGATCACCGGACGGGCCTGAGTTCGCCACATGCCCGACAGGGAAACCTGGGATGCGGCAGCATAAGCACATGGCCACGAAGAAGCCGCCGAAGCTGCCCAAAGACGTGTACGAAGCCGAACTCCTGCGCCTCCAAGCGGAATTGGTGCAGTTCCAGGAATGGGTCCGAACGACCGGGCAGCGGGTGGTGGTGGTCTTCGAGGGTCGCGACGCCGCAGGGAAGGGCGGCGCGATCAAACGGGTCACCGAGTACCTCAATCCACGCATCGCCCAGGTGGTCGCGCTGCCTGCACCCACCGAGCGGCAGCGCAGCGAGTGGTACTTCCAGCGCTACATCCAGCACCTGCCGTCCGCCGGACAGATCAAGCTCTTCGACCGGTCCTGGTACAACCGGGCCGGGGTGGAACGCGTGATGGGCTACTGCACCACCGACGAACACCGTCGATTCCTGCGCCAGTGCCCGATCTTCGAGCGCATGCTGATCGAGGACGGGATCATCCTGCGCAAGTACTGGTTCTCCGTGTCCGACCGGCAGCAGGAGAAGCGGTTCCGGTCGCGGCTGACCGACCCGATGCGGCAGTGGAAGCTCTCCCCCACCGACCTTGAGTCACTCACGCGCTGGGAGGAGTACTCGCGGGCCAAGGATGAGATGTTCGTCCACACCGACACTCCGGAGGCGCGCTGGAACGTGGTCGAATCCGAGGACAAGAAGCGGGCGCGGCTGAACATGATCGCGCACCTGCTGAACTCGATCGACTATCAGCACGTCCCCCTCCCCCAGCTCAGCCTGCCGGAACGCCCGCCGTCGACCGGTTACCGGCGCACTGACCGCGCGCTGCAGTTCGAGGTGCCCGATCACGCTGCGACCCTGATCGGCCAGGAGCCGGGAGAGAAGTACGTCGACCCCGAGGATGTGTGATCCGGGCCTTCGTGGGCCACGGCCGAGCGCTATTCGAACGGTGCCGGGTCACCTGCCCCGACGCGCACGATGGTGACCTCGTCGCCGGAGAGATCGACGATGGTGGTCGGCTCCAGGCCACAGTCGCCCGAGTCGAGGACGGCGTCCAGCTGGTTTCCGAGTTCGTCGAACACCTGCCAGCCCTCGGTGAGGGGATCCTCCGCACCGGGCAGGATGAGCGTGGACGACATCAGCGGCTCACCGAGGGTGTGCAGCAGCGCGAGGGCGGTGGTGTGGCGCGGTACCCGGACGCCCACCGTCTTCTTCTTGGGGTGCAGCATCACTCGAGGCGCATCGCGGGTGGCCTTGAGGATGAACGTGTAGGCGCCCGGTGTGGCCGCCTTGACAGCGCGGAACACGTCGTTGTCCATCTGCACGTACTGGCCCAACTGGGCGAACTCGCTGCAGACCAGAGTGAAGTGATGCTTCTCGCTGAGCTGCCGCAGCGCGCGAATCCGTTCCAAGCCGCCCCGGTTGCCCAAGCGGCAGCCCAGTGCGAACCCCGAGTCGGTCGGATAGGCCACGAGCCCGTCGGAGGTCACGATCCCGGCGACCTGCGCGATCGAGCGGGGCTGCGGATTGTCGGGGTGGACGTCGAAATAGCGGGCCATGGATCGAGCCTAGGGCGTGTCGCGCAACCACGTGCGGGTGACGCGACACGCCCTAGTCTCGCCGACGGCTCGGGATCGTCCATGGTCGAGGGCCCGTCGATAGGGTGCAGGCCATGTCCCTGCTCTCGCTGACCCTCGACGAACTCCGTACTCGGCAGAGCTTGAAGTGGCGCACCTATGCCGCCGACGTGCTGCCCATGTGGGTCGCCGAGATGGACACCGCGATGCACCCGGCGGTGACTGCGACGCTGCTGGACGCGGCGCGACGCGGTGATACCGGTTACCCGCACGGCGCGGCGTACGCCGAGGCGTTCGCCGCCATGGCGGAGCGCCGCTGGCAGTGGCCGCTGGACGTTGCGGGCCAGGTCCGCCGCGCGGGCGACGTGATGAACTCGATCCTGGCCGTGCTCGAGGCGATCACCGAGCCGGGCGATGCCGTCGTGATCAACCCGCCGGTCTATCCGCCGTTTCGGCAGGTCATCGCCGGCTACCGGCGCCGGATCACCGAGGCTCCGCTCGCGGCGTCCGGACGGCTGGATCTGGCGGCGATCGAGGCGGCCTTCGCCGGTGAGGACCGGCCCCGGGCGTACCTGTTGTGCTCGCCACACAATCCGACCGGGGCAGTACACACCAGGTCGGAGCTGACGGCGGTGATGGAGCTGTCCCGCCGCTACAAAGTGCCGGTGATCGTCGACGAGATCCACGCCTGCCTCGTCGATCCGGGGGTCGAGTTCGTGCCGCTGCTCGCCGTCGAAGGAGGCGAGGCTGCGATCAGCGTGACCAGCGCCGGTAAGGCGTGGAACCTGGCGGGATTCAAAGCCGGCCTGATCATTGCCGGAACCGCGGTCACCGACGTGTTGGCCAAGCTGCCGCCGCTGGCGCAGCAGTCCACCGGTCATCTCGCAAACCTGGTGCACACCACCGCGCTGACCGCTGCGCAGGATTGGGTGGACGACCTCGCGGTCGAGATCGCGGCCAACAAGGCCCTCCTGGCGTCCGAACTCGCCGCGCACGTGCCCCAGGCGAGGTACCAGTCGACGGAAGGCACGTATCTGGCCTGGGTCGATTGCAGCGCGCTCGGCCTGGCCGATCCGGCCAAGCATTTCGTCGAGCGAGGACGGGTCGCGTTCTCCCCCGGCGCCAACTTCGGCCGCGAGCATCAGCAATGGGTGCGGGTCAATCTGGCGTGCTCCCCCGAGCTCGTCATCGAGGGCGTCCGCCGGATGGCCGCCGGCCTGACCTGATCGACGGCGATTCCCGGCCGCGGTCGCGTTCCGAGCACCTGGGAGGGCGGCTCAGCGGTTGGACACCAGATCCGCCTCTGCGGCGCCCTTCGCCTCCAGCCGCCGAATCCCGATCAAACTGAGAAAGACGGTGTCGGCTCCGGTTGCCGTGGTGACCTGAACCCGTCCGGCCGCGAAGCGCACCTCTGATTGGACGTCCTCGTGCTCGCCGAGCACCCGTTCGGCGGCCGCCAGGGCCGCGCTCAGGTCGGGCTTCGCCCCGGCCAACCTGGCCGTGGCGGTCTCGTCCGCCGCCGCTCTGGCCGCCGCGGCGGCGACCAGTTCGGCCCGCCGGGCGGCAGCGGCCTGGGCGCCGCCGTCCACCACCAGTCCGGCCACCAGCAGCAGCGCCAGCACCACCACGGCGAAGAAGGCGGACAGCGACATTCCGCGTTGCTCGCGCCGCATGCTCTCACCTCCGTTTCGAGAACCCCATTGTGCGCCAGAGTCGGCGGTTCCAAACCGTTATCCACAGCCGTCGTGGCAGCCGCGGACGGATAGGATTTGGCCCGACAAGTCCCGCTACGGATTGGAAGCGCAAAGATGGTCCAGAAAGTCGCCCTGCTCACGGCCGGTGGTTTCGCGCCGTGTCTGTCGTCCGCCGTCGGCGGGCTGATCGAGCGATACACCCAGCTGGCCCCGGAGATCGAGATCATCGGCTACAAGAACGGCTATCAGGGCCTGCTCACCGGTGACTTCGTGTCGGTCACCGATGAGGTTCGTGCGAAGGCCAGCCTGCTGCACGCCTACGGCGGTTCACCGCTGGGCAACTCACGGGTGAAGCTCACCAACGCCAAGGACCTCGTGAAGCGCGGGCTCGTTGCAGGAGGGTGACGATCCGCTGAAGGTCGCCGCTGACCGGCTCGTCGCAGATGGTGTCGACGTGCTCCACACCATCGGCGGCGACGACACCAACACCACCGCCGCCGACCTTGCGGCCTACCTCGCCGACCACGACTACGGCCTCACCGTCGTCGGCCTGCCGAAGACGATCGACAACGACGTCATCCCGATCCGGCAGTCGCTCGGCGCCGACACCGCTGCCGAGATGGGTGCCCGGTTCGCGAAGAACGTCATGGCCGAGCACAACGCGGGCACCCGGATCCTGATCGTCCACGAGGTGATGGGCCGCAACTGCGGCTGGCTCACCGCCGCCACTGCCCGCAAGTACCACGAATGGGTCGAGAGCGTGGAGTGGCTGCCCGAGATCGGGCTGAGCAAGGAAGCCTGGGACGTGCACGCGATCTTCGTGCCGGAGGCCGAGATCGACATCGAGGCCGAGGCCGCCCGTCTGATCAAGGTCATGGACGAGGTCGGCTGCGTGAACATCTTCCTCTCCGAGGGCGCGGGCATCGCCGACATCGTCGCGGAGATGGAGAAGTCCGGCCAGGAAGTCGCCCGGGACGCCTTCGGCCACATCCGGCTGGAGCGGATCAACCCCGGCGCCTGGTTCGGCAAGCAGTTCGCACACATGCTCAACGCCGAGAAGGTGCTCGTGCAGAAGTCGGGCTACTACTCCCGGTCGGCCGCGGCCAACGCGTTCGATCTCGCCCTGATCAAGTCGATGACCGATCTCGCGGTCGACTCGGCGCTGGCCGGCAAGCCCGGTGTGATCGGCCACGACGAGGAGAACGGCGACGTGCTCAGCGTCATCGCCTTCGACCGAATCAAGGGCGGCAAGCCGTTCGACATCTCCCAGGACTGGTACCTCCAGCTGCTCACCGAGATCGGTCAGCCGGCCCCGATCCCCGCGCCGCCCGCGGAGCACTGACCCCGCGGTTCACGTATGCGATGAGCCGGTCGAGCGCTTCTTGGAGTTCGGCCGTCTCACCGCAGAAGCTCAGACGCATCATGCGATGCCCGGCCACCGGGTCGAAGTCGAGGCCGGGCGCCAGGGCGACCCCGGTGGCGTCCAGCACCTCGGCGCACCATCGTTGGCTGTCGTCGGTGAGGTGACGAACGTCGCACCACGCGTAGAACGCGCCGTCCGGCGGCGCGAAGCGGGTGATTCCCAGTTCGGGCAGGCGGCGCAACAGCAGGTCGCGGTTCCGCGCGTAACGGGCCACGTGGCCGTCCAGTTCGTCGCGGGCGGCCGGTCCGAACGCGGCCAGCGCGGCGGCCTGCGAGACGGCTGGTGCGCAGATGGCAAGGTTGCCCTGCAGCAGCTCCACCGGACGCCGGAGCGCCGCCGGCAGCACCAGCCAACCAAGCCGCCACCCGGTCATGGAGTGGTACTTGCTCACCGACCCGACGACGACCGCCTCGCTGCCGAACTGCCGAACGCATGCGCTCTCACGGCCGAAGCTGATGCCGGAGTAGATCTCGTCGCTGATCAGCAGACAGTCGTGCGCGGCGCACCACGCGGCGATCTCCGCCAGCTCGGAGGGGATCGATGATCGTTCCGCACGGGTTTCCGGCGATCCGACCACGAGCCCCGCGGGTGGTTGCGGCAGCGCCTCCAGCATGGCGACGCTGGGCTGGAACCTGGTTTCGGGCCCGACCGTCGAGGTCGACCACTTCGCAACCCAGAGCGAGCAGGGTGTTGCGGTAGGCCGGATAGCCGGGACGGGTCAGCGCCACCCGATCGCCGACGTCGAACGCAGCCAGCGCGGTCAGCTGGAACCCGGCGGAGGATCCGGTGGTGATCACGATGTCGTCGGGATCGACATCGACGCCGTGTCGAAGGGCGTAATCGGCAGCGATCGTTCGACGCGCAGCTCCGGCAGCCCAGGAGTCATCGTGTAGCCCGAGCACCTGGTCGGTCACCGCGGCGGCGGCGGCACTCCGCACGACAGCCGGCGCGGGGGTGGCGGGCTGGCCGACGCACAGCAGGATCGCGTCACCATGGGTCATCTGGCGGACGGCGGCCGCCTTGGCCACCTCCATCACGTGGAAGGGCTCGACCTGCCCCCGCTGCGAGAGCCTGGTCATGACTTCCGGCGGAACAGACCGTTCAGGAGAGCGGTGAGGAGTGCGCCGACACCCAGCCCGGTGGCCGCACCGACCACGTAGCCGGTGCCCGAGGCCGATGCCCAGCGATTTGCTGGGCCACCTCACTGGACACGTACAGCTCCCCGGGCCGCTCCGCGGCCACCGGTGCCGGTTCGATCGCCGGCGCCGCCACCGGCTCCGGCGGTCGGAATCTCCGACGTGGCCAGCCAGGCCGCGATGTACAGGATCAGGGTGGCGAACAGGTTCAGGAACAGCATCAAGATGATGATCGGACCGAACAACGCAGCGGTCAGGTTGCGGGAGAAGGCGCCGACGAGGTACCCGGTGATCGTCTGCAACACGACCAGCCCGAGCGATCCGATGCCGGCGCCGACCCAGGCCAGGTGGCGCGGGACGGGGGTCGGCGCGAACCAGCCGAACAGCAATCGGAACATGACCGTCGCCGGCAGCCAGGGACAGCAACGCCGGACCCGATACGCAGCACCCAGGTCCAGCCCGGACTGTCGCCGAGGCCCAGCCGGTCGCCCACCGTCGCACCGAGGCTCGTGGCCACCACGGCGGCGGCGAACGTCGCGAAGACGCCGACCAGCAGGCCGATCAGCCCGGCGAAGTTGACCAGCACGTCGAGCGGCATCGGCAGCAGTTTGCCGGGGTCGTCGACGTCGGTGCGCATCAGCAGCCGGGCGGCGCGCTTCAGGTTGCCCATCCAGCCGGAGCTGACCCAGATGATGACGCCGAGTGCCGACCAGGCCGGTCGCCGCCCAGTTGGTGAGCGCGTTGGCGATCACGGCGTACAGCTGGCCGCCGAAGTCGGAATCGGCGTCGATCAGTTCCTTGATCCAGGTTCTCGATGGTGCCCAGCGCCTCGGGACGCAGCACGGTGAGCGTGAGGCCGAGCACCGAGAAGGCGAGCATCAGGATCGGCACGAGCGACAGCACGGAGAAGTAGGTGACGGCGGCCGCCAACTGGATGCCGCCGCGCACGTTGAATCGCTCGACCGCTCGCAGCATGTGCGCGACGAAGGGCTTCTGGGAGAACTCCGCCCACCACTGCAGCATCTGCTCCTCCTCAGTCCTGCGAAATCGGCGACCGGCGGGCAGGTGCAGACCAGGTTCCGATCGCCGTAGGCCCCGTCGATGCGGGCGACCGGCGGCCAGTACTTGTCCCGTCCGCCGGAGCCGACGGGGCCGGGCCGAACGCCGGCCGGGTACGCCGCCAGCTCCCGGCTGTACGGGTGTGCCCACTCGCCGGTCAGGCATCCTCGAAGCCGGGTGGGGTGCGTTGTGCAGCGGGTTGTCGTCGGCCGGCCACTCCCCGGCGCGCCACGCGGTCGATCTCCGCGCCGGATCGCTGATCATGGCATCGCAGAAACGGTCGATCTCAGCCTTCGATTCAGACTCGGTCGGTTCGATCATCAGCGTGCCCGAGACGGGGAAGCTCATCGTCGGCGCGTGGAATCCGTAGTCGACGAGCCGCTTGGCCACGTCGTCCACGGTCACACCGGTATTCCGGGTGAGCTCGCGGAGGTCGATGATGCACTCGTGGGCCACCAACCCGTCCGCCCCGGTGTACAGCACCGGGATAGTGCTCGCCGAGCCGGGAGGCGACGTAGTTGGCCGCGAGGATGGCCGATTGGGCCGCGCGCCGAAGCCCGTCCGGCCCCATCAGTGCGATGAACGCCCAGGTGATCGGCAGGACGCCCGCGGAGCCGTAGGGCGCGGAGCTCACCGGGCCGTAGCCGCTGGCCGGACCAGCCGAAGCCACCAACGGATGGTTCGGCAGGTAAGGCGCGAGATGCGCCCGGACGGCGACCGGGCCGACGCCCGGGCCGCCACCACCGTGCGGAATCGCGAACGTCTTGTGCAGGTTGAGGTGGCTGACGTCGGCCCCGAACTCTCCAGGACGGGCGAGGCCGAGCAGTGCGTTGAGGTTCGCACCGTCGACGTACACCTGACCTCCAGCTTCATGAACCCGCCGGCAGATCTCGGTGATCGTGTCCTCGAACACCCCGTGGGTCGACGGGATAGGTCACCATCACCGCGGCCAGGTTCTCGGCGTGTTCGGCGAGCTTGCCCGCCAGGTCGTCCAGGTCGACCGAGCCGTCGGGGGCCGTGGCGACGACCACCACCTTCATCCCGGCCATCACCGCTGAGGCCGCGTTCGTGCCGTGGGCGGACGCGGGGATCAGGCAGATGTTCCGTTGTGGTTCGCCGTGGGCGAGATGGTAGGACCGGATCGCCATCAGACCGGCGAACTCCCCCTGGCTGCCCGCGTTCGGCTGCAGGCTGACCCGGTCGTAGCCGGTGATGTCGGCCAGCCAGGTGCACAGGTCATCGATGAGTTCGGCGTAGCCGGAAGCATCCGCGTCGGCCACGAACGGGTGGAGGCCGGCGAAGCCGGGGTAGCTGATCGGCTCCATCGCGGCGGCGGGGTTGAGTTTGAGGGTGCACGACCCCAGCGGGATCATGCCCTTGTCGAGGGCGAAGTCGCGATCGGCGAGGGTGCGCAGGTACCGCATCAGCTCGGTTTCGGACCGGTAGGCGCTGAACACGGGGTGGGTCAGGTAGTCCTGCGCCCGCTCGTGATCGCCCAGGCCGCCGGCGACGCTGTCTGTGGGAGCGGGGACGCCGAAGGCTTCGCACACCACGGCCAGGCTGTCCTCGGTGGCGTCCTCCCCCACGCTGATCCCGACCGTGTCGGCGTCCACCCTGCGCAGGTGCACCCCCCGCTGACGGGCCGTCTCGACGACCTGGGTGGCGCCGTCCCGGCACGCGGACGGTCAGGGTGTCGAAGAACGCGTCGCCGGCCAGGTCGTGGGCGGCGCCCAGGGCTGCGGCCAGCCGACGCGTCCGATGGTGGATCGCGCGCGCGATCGCCGCCAGTCCCTGCGGGCCGTGGTGGACGGCGTAGCAACTGGCCGCGACGGCCAGCAGCACCTGGGCTGTGCAGATGTTGGATGTGGCCCGCTCCCGCCGGATGTGCTGCTCGCGGGTCTGCAGGGCGAGCCGGAAAGCAGCCACGCCGTCGGCGTCCCGGCTCACTCCGACCACGCGTCCGGGAAGCTGGCGTTCGAGCCCGGCGCGGACGGCGATGAAGCCGGCGTGCGGGCCGCCGTAGAACAGCGGGACGCCGAAGCGTTGCGCCGAACCGACCGCGATGTCGGCCCCCCACGTCGCCGCCGAACCGATCAGGGTGAGTGCGAGCAGGTCGACGGCCGCGATCAGCAAGGCGTCGTTGGCGTGAGCGAGCCGTCCCAGCTCGACCAGATCGGAGGCGGTCGGCAGCACCCCGTCGGCACCGGGCACCTGCACCACGACAGCGAACGACCTGATGGCTGCGGACGGCTTCGGCGAGACCGGCGTCCGCCACGACGACTTCGACGCCGGTGGCCAGGCAGCGGGTCCGCAGTACGGCGAGGCTCTGCGGCAGCAGTGCCGGATCGACCACGACGCAGCCCCCCTTGCGGGACACGCGGTGCGCCACGGCCACCGCCTCGGCCACCGCGGTGCCCTCGTCCAGCAGGCTGGCGCCGGACACCGGCAGCCCGGTCAGGTCGCTCGACCATCGTCTGGAAGTTGGCCAGCGCCTCCAGCCGGCCCTGGCTGATCTCGGGCTGGTAGGGCGTGTAGGCGGTGTACCAGGCGGGGTTCTCCAGCACCATCCGCCGGATCACGGGCGGGGTGATCGTGCCGGAGTAGCCGAGGCCGATCATCGCGGTCCCGGGGCGGTTCCGCGCGGCGAGCTCGGCCAGTGCGCGACTGCACCTCGAACTCGCTGCGGGCCGCCGGAAGCCGCAGTGGTTCGGTCAGCCGGATCGCTGCCGGGACGGCTGCCTCGCGTCAGGTCGTCGAGCGTGGCGTAGCCGAGAGCCGCGAGCATCTGATCGGACTCAGCCGCTGCTGCGCCCAGGTGGCGTTGGGTGAAGTCGTCCATGGCAGGCACAAACCTACCGCCGCCGGACGGCAATCTCCGGCCTGAGCTGGCGTGGCGCCAGATTCTGCGGAGCAGCCGTCGGCGACCACAGGGGCGTTGCTCAGCTGACGGCGCGGGCCCGCCGCCGTTGCGACAACTCGTCCTCAGCGGCGGTGTGCGGCTCGGCGCGTTCGGCCGGCAGCGACTGCAGGGTGCCCTCGATATCGCGCCAGACACCGCCGAGTGCGATGCCGAACATGCCCTGACCGCCGCGCAGCAGGTCGACGACCTGGTCGTCGGAGGTGCACTCGTACACCGAGACGCCGTCGCTCATCAGCGTCACTTCGGTGAGATCCTGCACGCCCCGGGCGCGCAGGTGCTCGATCGCCGTGCGGATCTGCTGCAGCGAGATGCCGGCGTCGATGAGCCGCTTGATCACCTTCAGCATCAGCAGGTCACGGAAGCTGTAGAGGCGTTGGGTGCCCGATCCTCCTGCGGGACGGATCTCGGGTACGACCAGTCCGGTGCGGGCCCAGTAGTCGAGCTGGCGGTAGGTGATGTCGGCCGCACGGCAGGCGATCGGACCGCGGAAGCCGAGGTCCTCGGGCAGCGGCGAGAAGTCGCCGTCGAACAGCAGGTCCTGGGCCGGTGGCACCTCGGGCTGTGCGTTCATTGCTCTGCCTCTTTCGACTCGCGCGAAATCACCTCGTTGGAACTACGACGGTAATCTTCACTTCCGCCGGGGGTCAACGACACGCCGCGGCAACCCGCGACCGCGTGCCGACTCTGAAGCAGAGCCTCAGGGTTTCCCAGCGTTCCGCCGCCTCGTTCGAAGCGGCGGTCTCCCGGCGCCGGTCCCATCCGACGGTGAGTTTCAGGGCTTACCGTCGTCGCCGGTGAAGTCCTCAGGGGTGACCTTGTCGAGGAACTCGCGGAAGCGTTCGACCTCGTCATCAGGCGGCTCCCCCGCCGCTGTCGGCACAGCAGCCGGCGGCGCCGTCACTCCCGCTTCGTCGAGGACCTCGTCGGCGCACTGGATGGGGCATCCGGCACGAAGAGCCAGCGCGATCGCATCGCTCGGTCGCGCGGACACGCTGTGGCCCCCGAACACCAGTTCGGCGAAGAACTGGCCGTCGTCGTAGGCGGTGATTCGGGCCGCCTGGAGTGGCTGGGTCGCGGACGCCGCGAGGCGGGACGCCAGATCGTGAATGCTCGGCCGCGCGACGTCCGGTTCATCGGTCGCCGCTGAAGATGGCCGACGCGCCGGCGTGACTCATCCAGACGGGGAGCAGCCGCTCGGCGCCGCCGACCTCGGCGAGCACGACCAGAGGCGGCGCGTCCCCGGTGGAGACCCGAATCTCGACGACCCGCAGCTCGCGCATAGTCGTGCGCTACTGCGGAAGCTGGGAGCGCATCAGCGCGGCGTGAGCGTGCAGGACCAGTTGCATGACCTCCGCGGGCAGGCTCCGGGCGGCCGGATTACGGCGAAGGTGCGGGGCGACGGCCTGTTCGATGAGCCCGACCTCGCGCTCGGCAGCCTGCTTGACCACCCGCAGGTGACGCGCGTCCATCCCGAATCCCGACAGCTTTCGCGAGATGACCGCGACCGTGAGCGCGTCCCGTCCGTAGTAGATGGTGCCGCGGCGGGGCGCCACCAGCTGGTGCTTCTCGAGATCGGCAAGGGCCGGCTCCGTCAAGCCCGCTCAGCTCCAGCAGTTCGCGCCGGGTGATTCGGATCGCTCGCTTGGGCGGACGGCCCTGAGGGGCCAGGTTCTGTGCCACCTCGACGGTTTCGACCGCGTTCGCCGGACGCGGCGGGTTCAACGGTGGCGGTTCCTGGCCGCGGTCCATCAGGTCGAGGTGCTCGCGGATCACCTTCAGCGGAAGGTAGTGGTTCTTCTGGACGTCGAGGATGTAGCGCAATCGCTCGATGTCGGACTCGGCATAGCGGCGGTAGCCCGAAGGAGCCCGCTCGGGGGAGATCAGTCCCTCCGATTCCAGGAACCTGATCTTGGAGATCGAGACGTCGTCGAAATCGGGTTTCAGCACCGCCAGTACCTGGCCGATGCTGCGAAGCCCGATCGCCATCAGTCCTGCCCGGCGAAGAAGACCATCCGGAACTTCCCGATCTGCACCTCGTCTCCGCGGCGCAGCGCGACGTCACCGTCGATCAGGGTCTTGTTGACGTAGGTGCCGTTCAGGCTGTTCTCGTCGCTGACCCACACTTGGCCCTCACGCCGGGTGAACCGGGCGTGGTGACGGGAGACGGTGATGTCGTCGAGGAAGATGTCGCAGCGCGGGTGCCGCCCGGCGGTGACCACGTCGGCGTCGATCAGGTAGCGCGCGCCGGCCTGGGTGCCCGCGAAGCACCAGCAGCAGCGCCGAGTCGGCCGGGCAGCGCCTCGATCGCTGCCGCGTCGTCGGCGTCCAGGTCTTCGATCGTGAACTCCTCGACGATCGCCGGAATCACGCGCGTGGTGTCGCCGGACAGTCTTCGCGAGGCTCGCACCGCAGTGCGGACAGAAGTTGACCGCCTCCGGCAGCTCATGGCCACAAGCTAGGGCAAGTAATCATCACCAGTCACCTTTCGTGCCTGCGTTCGAGCCCACCCCCGGGACCTCAGGCTCAACGACAGGTTGACGGTCAGCCTATCCCGAGACCAGCTCACTGTAGGCGTCAGCATCCAGAAGCTCATCGAGTTCGCCGGCGTCGGCCAGCTCGAGTTCGAAGATCCAACCGTCACCGTAAGGGTCAGAGTTGATGGTCTCCGGCGACGAGTTCGAGCAGTTCGTTCACGGCGGTGACCACACCCGTCGCCGGGGAGTAGACGTCGGAGACGCTCTTGGTGGACTCCACCTCGGCGCAGGCATCGTCGACGGCCACCTCCTCGCCGACCTGCGGCAGGGACACGTACACGACATCGCCCAGGGCCTCCGCCGCGTAGTCGGTGATGCCCGATCCGGACAGTGCTGCCCGCACCCTGACGGACCCATTCGTGCTTGCTGCTGTAGCTCAGATCATCGGGGAACACGCGTGCACTCCTTCTCGCAGCTGAGACCGTTGGCCGTTCCCGATCAACCCTAGCGCCTGACGAATGGGGCTCAGCCGGGCTGTTTCCGCACCGAACCGGTCAGCGGGAAACGCCGGATGACCTCCACGCCCTGGCCGATGTAGAGCAGGCCGGACCACCAGTACAGTCCGGCGCCCCAGATCACGCAGGCCCAGCCCACCACCCGGAACGATCGATGTGCCACAACTCGTCACCCGTGCCGAGGAGCACGAGTGGGAAGGCGTACAGCAGCGCGAACGTGGCGGCCTTGCCCAGGAAATGGACGGGCAGGCTGGCGAACCCTCGGCGACGCAGCGCGGGCCAGATCGTGGAGGCCATCAGGACGTCGCGCGCCGCGAGCAGGACGACCAGCCACCAGGGAACGATGCCCGCGGATGGCGAAGCCGATCAGGGTGGCGAGGATGTACAGCCGGTCGGCCAGCGGGTCGAGCACCTGCCCGAGCCGGGAACGCTGATGCCAGGTGCGCGCCAGGTAGCCGTCCAGCCAGTCGGTGGCGCCACCGACGATGAGCACCACGACCGCCCAGATCTCGGCCTCACGAGCCAGCAGCAGCCACAGGAACAGCGGGACGCCCGAGCAGCCGGATGAAGCTGAGAATGTTGGGAACCGTCAGCACGCGCTCGGTGTCGTAGGGTTCACCGGCCACGCCGGCCAGCTTAGCGAGGGCCGCGTCGGCGTCGTCGCCCCCGAGCGGGGCGGTCACAACCGGCTCCACGCGGCGGCGAGCAGCTGCCGGGTCTGCTCCAGGAGTTGCGGCAGTGCCTTGGTCTGGGCCACCACCGGAAGGAAGTTGGAATCACCCAGCCAGCGCGGCACGACGTGCTGGTGCAGGTGCGCGGCGATCCCCGCACCGGCCACGTCGCCCTGATTGAGGCCGAGGTTGAAGCCGGCCGGATGCGACACCGACGCGCAGCACCGTCATCGCCTGGGCGGTGAAGACCGACAACTCCGCAGTCTCGTCGTTCGTCAGGTCGGTGTAGTCGCTGACGTGCCGGTAGGGGCACAGCAGCAGATGCCCCGGCGAGTACGGGTAGAGGTTCATCACGGCGTACACGTGCTCGCCGCGGTGCACGACGAGACCGTCGGCGTCGCTCGCGTTCCGGTGCGCGGCAGAACGGACAACTGCCCGAGGCCGAGTCGACCGGCTTGTTCTCGCCCTCGATGTAGACCATCCGGTGTGGCGTCCACAGCCGCTGGAACGCGTCCGGGACACCGGCCAGCGACCCGGCGTCCTCCACCGCCACGTCCCTGGCGTTCACCGTCGTGGCGGCCTGGTCGCGGCGACGATCTCCTCGATCGCCGTCGGCGATCGGCGACGCCGTTCTTCTGGGTGCCGTCGCGGTACCGGAACGAGACTGCGCCGGCGGCGGCGTCCGTCTCTCCGGCGATCAGCATGAACGGCACCTTCTGGGTCTGGGCGTTGCGGATCTTCTTGCCGAACCGGTCGTCGGAGCGGTCCACCTCGACCCGGACGTCCGCTGCCAGGAGCTGCGCCGCGACGTCGGCCAGGTAGCCGCTCGTACTCCTCGGCGACCGGGATGCACTCCACCTGCACCGGCGCCAGCCAGGCCGGGAACGCGCCGGCGTAGTGCTCGGTGAGCACGCCGATGAAGCGCTCGATCGAGCCGAACTTGGCCGAGTGGATCATCACCGGCTCGGCCGGGATGGCCGTCCGGACCGGTGTAGGTCAGGCCGAACCGGGCGGGCTGGTTGAAGTCGTACTGGATGGTCGACATCTGCCAGGTGCGTCCGATCGCGTCCTTGGCCTGGACGGAGATCTTCGGCCCGTAGTAGGCGGCGCCACCCGGGTCGGGCACCAGGTTCAGGCCGGACTCGCGTCCGACCTGCTCCAGGACGGCGGTCGCCATCGCCCACTGCTCGTCGGAGCCGATGAACTTGGTCGACTTGGCGCCCTCGGTGTCGCGGGTGGACAACTCCAGGTAGTAGTCGTCCAGGCCGAAGTCCTCCAGCAGGTTCGTGACGAAGGTGAGCAGGTGCTTGACCTCGTCGGCGGCCTGCTCGGCCATCACGTAGGAGTGCGAGTCGTCCTGGGTGATCATCCGGACGCGGGTCAGCCCCTGCAGCACGCCGGACTTCTCGTTGCGGTACACGGTGCCGAACTCGAAGAAGCGCAGCGGCAGCTCACGGTACGACCGGCCCGCTGGCCTTGAAGATCAGGTTGTGCATCGGGCAGTTCATGGCCTTGAGGTAATAGTTCTGGCCGTCGTCATCCATGGGCGGGAACATGCCGTCGGCGAAGTACGGCAGGTGGCCCGAGGTGCGGAACAGCCCCTCCTTGGCGATGTGCGGGGTGCCGACGTAGTCGAAGCCCGGCGCGGATGTGCGCCGTGCGGACGTAGTCCTCCATCACGCGCTTGATCACGCCGCCCTTGGGGTGGAACACCGGCAGGCCGGCGCCCAGCTCCTCGGGGAAGCTGAACAGGTCGAGTTCGGCGCCGAGCTTGCGGTGGTCGCGGCGGGCGGCCTCGGCCAGCCGGGTACGGTAGGCCACCAGGTCGTCCTTGGTCGCCCAGGCGGTGCCGTAGAGGCGCTGCAGCTGGGCGTTGCGCTGGTCGCCGCGCCAGTAGGCGGCCGAGCTGCGGGTGAGCGCGTACGCGCTGCCGAGGTAGCCGGTGTGCGGCACGTGCGGGCCGCGGCACAGGTCCTTCCAGGCGACGGTGCCGTCGCGCGCGGACGTTGTCGTAGATGGTCAGTTCGCCGGCGCCGACCTCGACCGAGGCGCCCTCGGTGGCCGCTGCGGCGCCCTTGAGCCCGATCAGTTCGAGCTTGTACGGCTCGGACGCGAGTTCGGCCGCGGCAGCGTCGTCGCTGACCACGCGGCGCACGAACCGCTGCCGCTCCTTGACGATGCCGCCCATCTCCTTCTCGATGGCCTTGCAGGTCCTCGGGGGTGAACGGCGTGGCGACGTCGAAGTCGTAGTAGAAGCCGTCGGTGATCGGCGGGCCGATGCCGAGCTTGGCGTCGGCGTGCAGCCGCTGGACGGCCTGGGCGGCGACGTGGGCGCAGGAGTGCCGCAGGATGGCCAGTCCCTCGTCGCTGGTGGCGAGCACCGGCGCCACGACATCGCCGGCGGACAGCTCGGTCGTCAGATCCACGACGCCGCCGTTCACCGTCGCGGCCACGATCGACCGGTCGGTACCCGAGCAGCGTCGAGCGCGGTGGTGCCGGCCGTGACGACCTGCTCGCTCGCGTGCGCATGCTGATCGACAACCGTGATGGACACTGACACGGGGTTTCCTTCCTCGACTGCGGCCTCCTAGTCTGCCTCAGATCGGCGGCGGCGTCCGACCGTGCCGTTCGCGTGCCGCGCGGACGGCCTCCTTCTACGGAATGGCGCCGCCGCGTCCTCAGCGGCGACGCCTGCGTCCGATGATGCGGACGCGGTCGCGCGGCCTCCGGTTTTCTGCCACGGTTTCTGCCATGACGACCGCTGCCCACGTCAACGCGATTCGAGGTATCTGAAGTGAGCGAAGCCAAGGCCTTGCGCTGGGCGGTGTATGCCTCGCTGTTGATCGGCGTGACCGGCGTGATCTGGGGTCTGTGGAGCGACTCCCGGATCGTGTTGTTCGACGGCATCTATACGGTGTTCGGCACGGCACTTTCCGGGCTGTCCCTCCTGGCCGCCTGGGCTGCCGGGCTGAGTCCGGACAAGCGGTACCCGTTCGGACGGGGGGCCGCGATCCCGGTGGCGATCGTCATCCAGGGGGCGGCGCTCACCGCGACTCTCGTCTACGCGGCGGTCGATTCGATCTCGCTCCTGCTCGAGGGGGGCAGCGACGCGGCACCACTCAGCGTGATCGCCTACGGCGTGATCACGCTACTGGTCTCGCTCGCCGTGGTGGTGGCACTCCCCCGCCTGGCGCCGGGCTCGGAACTGGTCGCGGCGGAGGCTGCCCAATGGAAAGCGGGGGCTGTGCTGAGCGGGATCATCGCCGGCGGCGCGGGCGTGGCGGCGATCGCGAGCGCGCTCGGTGCGAGGGAGTTGATCGCCTACGCCGACCCCGTCCTCGTGCTGATCGCCGTCGTCGTCCTGGCCCCCGTCCCGTGGCGGCTACTGCGCGCAGGTGGCCGGGAGATCCTGGAGGCGGCCCCACCGCCGGCGGTCAACGCCTCCGTGGAGGCAGCCGCTGAACGGACCGGGAAGGAGTTCGGTCTTGGCCGCGCTCTCGTGCGTTCGACGAAGCTGGGCCGGCGGCTGTACGTCGAAGTCGACTTCGTCGTGGAGCCCGGCGCCTGGGATGTGTCCGACGAGGATAAGGTTCGCCGGTCACTGATCGGCGAGTTGGACCAGCTGGGTTACGACCTCTGGGCCAATGTGGAACTGACAACCGACCCGCAATTGGCCGAGTAGGAGCATGATGGTCTCACAACAGCGTTGGTGGTTTCGTCGGCCGTCCCTGAACTGGCTCGAATTGCTGGGTTTGGCACTGGCCCTGGCCATCGCCGGCGGCGCGATGGGGGTGACAGCCGCGCTGAAGCTCTCCCCCGCCCCCGGCTCCTGCGACTCCACCCGCGTGGCCGCGGCCGCCTTGCCGTCGGTCGTCACCGTGTTCGTCACCGGTCCCGACGGTGCCGGGTCCGGCAGTGGCGCCGTTATCCGCGCGGACGGGGTGATCCTCACCAACGACCACGTGATCGCGTCCGCGGTCTCCTCCGGCACCATCGAGGTGCTGCTCAACAACGGCGAGCGATTGACGGCCGACCTGATCGGCACCGACCCGATGACCGACCTCGCCGTCCTGAAGGTCGACCGGAACAAGCTTCCGACGCTGCTGCTCGCCCCCCGCGAGCCTTTGGACGTCGGGCAGCCGGTGGTCGCCCTCGGCGCACCGCTGGGGCTGTCCGGTACGGTCACGAGCGGCATCGTGAGCGCCCTGAACCGGAACGTTCCGCTACCGAAGGCCGGCGGCGGCACGACGGTGATCACCGGAGCGATCCAAACCGACGCCGCCATCAACCCCGGGAACTCCGGAGGCCCGCTGGTCACCTGCGAGGGCCGACTGGTGGGGGTCAACACGGCGATCTCGACCGTCCCCAACTCCAACGGCGTGGCCGGCGGCGGCAGTGTCGGAATCGGCTTCGCCGTGCCGGCCGGCACCGCCGACCGGATCGTCGGAGAACTCCTGTCGAACGGGCGCGCGACCCATCCCTGGATCGGTGCCGCGACCGCCGAAGTGCCCCAGGACGTCGCCGACCGCTTCGGCACCAAGGCCGGCTTGTTCGTTCAGGAGGTCAGCGTCGGCGGGCCGGCGGCGTCCGCAGGGATCGAGCCGGGCGACGTGATCACCACCCTGGGCGGGGCTCCGGCCACGTCGCTGTCGCTGGCCTGGTTGCTGGTCAGTGCCGCAGTGGGTGACGAGGTCAAGGTCGAGTTCGTCCGCGAAGGCCAGGCTCGCACCACCTCGCTCACGCTCGCCGAGCAGCCGTGAGAGACGCCGACCTGCCCTGAGCGGTGCCGCCCCGGGTCACGCGCCGACGAGCCCCCGGCGCCGGGCCAGGCTGACTGCGACGAGGCGGTCGTGGACGCCGAGTTTGTCGTAGATGTTGCCCAGGTGCTTGTGCACCGTCCGTGGGGAGAGGGCGAGGCGGGAGGCGATCGATGTCGCCAGCAACCCCTGGGCCAGCAGCTGCAGCACCTCGAGCTCGCGTTCGGTGAGGCCGAACTCGCGCGCGGCCACCCGTCCCGCCTCGGTGCGTTCACGCCGGGCGGTGGCGGCCACAGCGTGCGGCAGCAGGACGCCGAGCGGCGGCAGCGATTCGGCCAGGAGTTCGACGTCGGCGTTCCCGAATCCATCGGCCTTGACGAAGGCGACCCCGCGGGGCGCCGGGTCGCCCGAGGGGGGCGGCGGCGCGACCGCCATCAGGATCTGACCCAGTACCGGGTCGTCGATCACGATCGGGGTCTCGTACCTGCCCTGCGCGAGCTGTGTTCGCGTCCTGATCAGCAGCCGGGTCGAGGGGGGAGGTCCCTCGGGGAACGACGAAAGCACTCGAAGATCGTCGGTGTCGGGAACGAAACAGATCCCGTGGTCGGCATCCAGCGCGGCCGTGAGCTGTCCGCAGACGACCCGTTCGACGTCATGGTCGTGATTCATGGCGTGCGCGGCGTCGGTCACCATGGTGAGGATGGCCACTGCGCGCTGGCCACGATTCACTCCCGGACCCCCCGTCTGACCAGCCTTCTGGCAACAACGTGTCGGGAGAATCATGCCGGAACCGCGCCCCCGACGTCGGCTGACCCGCTCAACGGTCGCCAGAACTCGGCCTAGTGGGAGAAATTCCCGCCCGAGGTGTGCTGTCCAACTCCGCCACGACGTGGCAGGCTCGCGCGGGAGATCCGAACCCAGCAGGTTCGAACCGGTGACCACCACCGACCCATGATGCAAGGAGAATCGATGCCCGGCGCCGTCCACTCTTCCCGGTCGGAGCGACCGGTCGCCGACAGCCACGACCTGATCCGCGTGCACGGCGCGCGAGAGAACAACCTCAAAGGGGTGGACGTCGAGATTCCGAAGCGGCGGCTCACGGTTTTCACCGGCGTGTCGGGTTCTGGCAAGAGCTCCCTGGTGTTCGACACGATCGCGGCCGAGTCGCAACGGATGATCAACGAGACCTACAGCACGTTCGTGCAGGGCTTCATGCCGACGTTGCCGCGTCCGGACGTCGACGTGCTGGAGGGGTTGACGACGGCGATCGTCGTCGACCAGGAGCGGATGGGCGCCAATGCCCGTTCGACCGTCGGCACCGCGACGGACGCCAACGCGATGCTGCGCATCCTGTTCAGCCGCCTGGGAATTCCTCACATCGGCTCGGCGCAGGCGTTCTCGTTCAACGTCGCCAGCGCGTCCGGTCAGGGCGGCGTCAAGGTCGAGCGTGGCACACACACGACCACGGAGCGTCGCTCGTTCACCATTCAGGGCGGCATGTGCGCCCGTTGCGAGGGGATGGGCTCGGTCAGTGATTTCGACCTGACCGCGCTGTTCGACCGTGACCTCTCGCTGCGAGCGGGGGCGCTGACGATCCCCGGCTACAGCATGGACGGCTGGTACGGCCGGGTGTTCATGGGCAGTGGCTTCTTCGACCCCGACAAGCCCCTGCGTGACTACACCACGCGCGAGCTGAACGATCTGCTGTACAAGGAGCCGACCAAGATCAAGGTCGACGGCATCAACATCACCTACGAGGGCCTGGTTCCGCGGATCCAGAAGTCGATGCTCGCCAAGGACCTGGACGCGATGCAGCCCCACGTCCGAGCCTTCGTCGAACGGGCGATCACGTTCGCCACCTGCCCCGATTGCGGGGGCACCCGTCTCAACGAGGTCGCCCGGTCGTCGAAGATCGACGGGATCACCATCGCTGACGCCTGCGCGATGCAGATCAGTGACCTGGCCACGTGGGTGAAGGGCCTGGACGCACCGTCGGTCGCCCCGGTGCTGGCCGCGCTCACGTCCTGCTTCGACTCGTTCGTCGAGATCGGGCTCGGGTATCTCAGTCTCGATCGGCCCGCCGGCACTCTGTCGGGTGGCGAGTCGCAGCGCACCAAGATGATTCGGCACCTGGGCTCGTCCCTCACCGATGTCACCTACGTGTTCGACGAGCCGACCATCGGGATGCACCCGCACGACATCGCACGGATGAACGTGCTGCTGGCGCAGCTGCGGGACAAGGGCAATACCGTGCTGGTGGTCGAGCACAAGCCCGAAGCGATCGCGATCGCCGATCACGTGGTCGATCTGGGGCCGGGCGCCGGCACCGCGGGCGGCGAGGTGGTGTTCGAGGGGACGGTCGAGCAGTTGCGTACCAGCGGGACGCTGACCGGCCGCCACTTCGACGACCGGGCCCGGCTCAAGGCTTCGGTCCGGACGCCGACCGGAGTCCTCCAGGTGCGGGGCGCCACCCTGCACAACCTGAAGGGTGTGGACGTCGACATTCCTCTGGGAGTACTGGTGGTGGTGACCGGCGTGGCCGGCTCGGGGAAGAGTTCGCTGATTCACGGGTCGGTGTCCGGACGTGAGGGCGTGGTCGCCGTGGACCAGACCGCCATCCGCGGTTCCCGCCGCAGTAGCCCGGCCACCTACACCGGGTTGCTCGACCCGATCCGTAAGGCGTTCGCGAAGGCCAACGGCGTCAAGCCGGCCCTGTTCAGCGCCAACTCCGAGGGCGCCTGCCCGAACTGCAACGGGGCCGGCGTGATCTACACCGACCTGGTGATGATGGCCGGTGTGGCCACGACCTGCGAGGTGTGTGAGGGCCGTCGGTTCGACGCGTCCGTCCTGGACTACCACTTCGGTGGCCGCAACATCAGTGAGGTGCTCGCGATGCCGGTGACCACCGCGGTGGAGTTCTTCGGCGCAGGCGAGGCCCGGACGCCTGCCGCGCACGCCATCCTCGTCCGTCTGGCTGACGTCGGGCTCGGCTACATCACGCTGGGTCAGCCGCTCACCACCCTGTCCGGCGGAGAGCGGCAGCGGCTGAAGCTGGCCACGCGGATGGCCACCAACGGCGGCGTCCTCGTGCTGGACGAGCCCACCGCGGGCCTGCACCTGGCCGACGTGGAGCACTTGCTCAGCCTTCTGGACCGGCTGGTCGATTCCGGCAAGTCGGTGATCGTGATCGAACACCACCAGGCCGTGATGGCACACGCCGATTGGATTCTCGATCTCGGCCCCGGCGCCGGTCACGACGGCGGCCAGGTCGTCTTCGAAGGCCCGCCTGCCGATCTGGTCGCCGCGCGCTCCACCCTCACCGGACAGTTCCTGGCGACCTACGTCGGCGCTTGAGGCATCCCGCTCGCTCCCCGCACCCACCCGCACCCCCGCCCTCTCGCTCCCCCGCCCTCTCGCTGCCGAACCCCTCTCGCTGCCGAACCCTCTCGCTGCCGAACCCCTCTCGCTCCCCCGCCCTCTCGCTGCCGAACCCCCTCGTTTCCGTCGAACCCCTGCGCTCGAGTACAGGGGATCGACGAGAACGAGGGGGCTCGACGAGAACGAGGGGGCTCAGCGTCGAGGGGAACCACCCGACCTCACCTGCAGACACAGCCGTCTCGCCGCCGACCCCCTCCCTCTCGTCACCGAGCCCCTCCGTCTCATTGCCGAGCCGCAGCCTTTCGCTGCCCTCTGGCTGCCCAGCAGCAGACCTCTATCTGCCCAGCCGGAGCCCTTCCTCTGCCGAGCCCCCTTGTTTCCGTCCAACCCCTGCGCTCGAGTACAGGGGCTCGACGAGAACGAGGGGGTTCGGCGAGCACCAGGGGGTTCGGCGAGCACCAGGGGGTTCGACGAGAACCAAGCGGTTCGGCGTGTTGAGGCGAGGCGCATGCCAGACTTCCAGGGTGGACGTCGAACTGCGGGAGATCCGCGATTTCCTCGCCGAGCACCCGCCTTGGGCGTCCCTACCGCCGCGCGTGCTGGACGACCTGCCGGGCCGGCTCCATGTCCGCTATTACCGTCGTGGCACCACCATCATCGGATTGGGAACTCCGAACAACTCGCTCTTCATCCTGAGGTCGGGGGCGGTGGACATCCACCGCGACGGCGACGACCTGGTGGAACGCGCAGACCCTGGTACGAGTTTCGGCACGTCCTCGGTGCTCAGCCGCCGGCCGTCGGAGTACCGCATCGTCGCGATCGAGGACTCCCTGGTGCTGGTCATGCCGGGCGAGGTGTTCGGCCACCTGCTGGCCACGCGTCCGGAGGTGGCCGATTTCTTCGGCGCGGGGATGCCCGACCGGATGAAGCGGGCTGTCGCCGAGTTGGAGAGCGATCCCAGTGGTCGGATCATCCTCAAGACACGGGTGGCCGACCTGCTGCACCGGGAGCCGATTACGGCCTCTCCTCAGCTGAGCATCCGGGCGGCGGCGCAGCTGATGGCCCAGCACCGGGTTTCTGCGCTGCTGATCGTCGAGGACGGACGGATCCTCGGCATCATGACCGACCGCGACCTGCGGAGCAAAGTGGTCGCCGCGGGCCTGGACGTGAACGCGAGCATCGTCACGATCATGACCTCCGACCCGGTCACCATTCCCAGCACGGCCCTGGCGTTCGAGGCCATGCTGGAGATGCTCGGACGCAACGTGCACCACCTTCCGGTCGTCGACGGTGACCGGCTCATGGGTCTGGTGTCGGCGGGCGATCTGATGCGGTTGGAGACCGCGAACCCGGTGTTCCTGGTGGGCGACATCGCCAAGCAGGGCTCGCCCGAACAGCTGGCCAAAGTGACCGCTCGCCTCCCCCGGCTGGTCGCCCAGCTCGTCGAACAGGACGCCAGCGCGGACGAGATTCATCGCCTGGTGACGGCGGTGAGCGATGCCACGACCCGTCGACTGCTGCAATTGGCGGAGAATGCGCTGGGGCCGCCGCCGGTGCCGTTCGAGTGGCTGGTGCTGGGATCGCAGGCCCGCTTCGAGCACGGCCTGGGCAGCGATCAGGATCACGTCCTGCTGCTCGATGACGCCGTGCGTCCCGAGCACGACGAGTACTTCGCCGCGCTTGCCGACTTCGTGGCGTCCGGCCTGGAAGGCTGCGGCTACCCCCGTTGCCCCGGCGAGGTGATGGCGACGAACCCACAGTGGCGGCGCAGCTTGCGATCGTGGCGCAGCGAGTTCCACCGCTGGATCGCCGAACCGCAGGCAAAGGCCGTGCTGCACGCCCAGATCTTCTTCGACTTCCGGTCCATCCACGGAGGGACAACCCGCTCGGACGCGCTGCGAGAAGCCATCCTCGCCCAGACCCCCGGATCGCAACGCTTCCTGGGTCATCTCGCCGCCGAGGCCGTGGAGAGGCAGCCACCCATCGGCTTCTTCCGCGGTTTCGTCCTCGAACGGGAGGGCGAGCACCGCGCCACCTTGGACCTGAAGTCGGGCGTCCACACCGTGATCGAGCTGGCGCGGGTCCACGCCCTCGCCTCCGGTGTGCCGGCGGTGAACACGATCGAGCGCCTGCGCGCTCTGTCCGGGCAGGGCGCTCTCGGGATCGATTCCGCGAACGACCTGGTGGACGCGTTCGAGTTCATCACCTACCTGCGGTTGCGGCACCAGGCGCGGCAGGTGGACGCCGGGGAGCGGCCCGACAACCATGTGTCGCCCGACAGTCTGTCCTCGCTGGAGAGGAAGCACCTGAGGGATGCGTTCGGGATCATCCGGCGGATGCAGCAGGCGCTCGCGTTCAGCTACCAGACGCATCTGATGTCGTGAGCGGGCCAGCGGTGACGAACAGGACCGGGGACGGGTCACGATGAGGCTGTTCGGCGGGTCCCGGACGGCGCGGGCCGACCGGGTGCCGCCCGGCCCGCTGCGGGACTACCTGAACACTCCGGCACCGGACGCGGCCACGCCGTTGGCCGGCGTCCGTCTGCTGGCGGTGGACGTCGAGACCACCGGGTTGGATCCGGCGAAGGATCAGCTACTCAGCATCGGCTTCGTGCCGGTGGACGGGGACCGGATCGAGCTGGCGGGGGCCGGCCAGGTGTTGGTGCGACCGAGCGGCGAGGTGGGTGACAGCGCGCGATTCCACGGCCTGACCGACGACGCGCTGATTCCCGGCGTCGGTCTGGCCGAGGCGATGGACGTGCTGTTCGCCGCCCTGGCCGGACGCGTGCTGCTGGCCCATCACGCGGCGATCGAGACCGGCTTCCTGGGTCGGGCCTGCGAGCAGCTCTACGGGGTGCGGCCACCGTTCACCGTGGTGGACACGATGTCGCTGCAGTTCGGCCTGCTCAGCCAGGGCTTCGACGACGAGCCGCCGCCCGGCAGCTTGCGGCTGTGGGCCGCCCGCAGCCAGTACGGCCTGCCGAGGTACGCCGCGCACGCCGCGCTCACCGATGCGCTGGCCTGCGCAGAGCTCTACCTCGCCCAGGCCGCCGAGTTGCAGACGACGGGGCCGCGCACCTTGAAGTCGCTGGCGAAGGGCCGGTTCTGATTCACCGATCCCAGCGGTCGGACGGAGAGCGTGCCCGGCATCTCGTTGATGCCACGTCGTGTGGCGGCGTCGGTGTTGATCGATCCGCATTCGGCGGCGAATCCTCTGCCCAGCCGGTCGGCGCGGCAATAGACTGATCAGACCAATCTCGCAGGAGGCGACGATGCCCCAGATCGATCTGATTGCCACCATCCCGGTTGCTGAGGAACTGCTGCCGACGGCTTCGAAGTTGCTCCTTGAGTACGGGGAGGTCGTGCGTGCCGAGCCGGGAAACCTGCGCTTCGAGGCCTACCAGGATCGTGACACGTCGGCGATGGTCGTGATCGAGCGCTATGCCTCCGCGGAGGCGTTCGAGGCGCACCTCACCCATCCCGCGAATGCGGAGTTCAATGGCAAGCTCGCTGAGGTTCTCGGTGGCGGCGGGTCGTCGCTGCAGATGCTTGACCCGCTCTGAGCACCACTCGGGCCGACGGCTGCCGACTGTCGCGATCTAGGCTGCCGCTCCCGGCGCGAGCAGTTCCATCTGCTCGATGACCTGCTTCACGGCGCCCTCGGCCTGGTCCGGCGGGTACTTGTATTTGCGCAGCAACCGGCGGATCTTCGCCCGCAGCGCGGCGCGCACGTCGTCGCGGACGGTCCAGTCGGTCTTCACGTCGGCCCGCATCAGCCTCACCAGTTGCCGGGCGATGTCGGCCAGCACGTCCTGGCCGAGCACGTCGAGCGCCGACTGGTTGTCGGCGATCGCGTCGTAGGTGGCCAGTTCGTCGCGTCCCAGCGGTGGGTCGAACTGCTCCCCCCGCTCGGCTTCGGCGGCGATGTCCTTGGCCATCTCGAACAGCTCGATCAGCACCTCCGCTGCCGTCAGCTGCGCGTTGGTGTAGCGCAGCATCACGTCCGAGAGACGCTCGCTGAACGCCCGCTGCCGCACCAGGCTGGTGCCGGCCGAGCGGGCGGCCTCGGCCAGGATGGCGTCCCGCAGCGCCTCGATCGCCAGGTGCGGGTTGGCCGACCGCTGCGCCTGCGCGAGCGCCGCCGGGGTGAGGTCGTTGAAGTTCGGCGGCGCGATCTCGGCGGCGGCGTAGATGTCGACCACCTCGCCCGCGCCGGTCGCCTCCGCGGCCAGTTGGCGCAGCAGCCGACCGACCTCTTCGGGGATCGGTTCGCCGCGCGCCTCCCGCTCGGCCGCGTCGAACTTCGCCATCCAGACGCGGACCTCCTCGTAGAAGCGCACCTCGTCGCGCAGGTCGCCGAGATTCTCGAAGCCGGACGCGAGCGCCCACGCCCGTCCGAGCTGGCTGGCCAGCTGGCGGAAGCGGCCGGCAAGGCCGGGCTCCCGGGACGTGTCCTCGCCCGCCCGATTGCCGGGGTTCTGCGGGTCGCGCAGCCAGGCGGTCAGGCCCACCGCGGCCCGCAGCCAACCCTTCGGCTCACCGAGCTTCGCCCGCCAGTCGTAGCCGGCCACCAGCGCCCGCAGCTGCGCGACCAGGGTGCGCGCCAGTTCGACGGCCTCGTCGGCGTCGCGACCCACCGGACGGCGCTCCTGGTCGGTCGGCGGTGTACTCGGCCAGGGCGGCGGCCAGGTTCTCGACCAGCGGGTGCGTAGGCGACCAGCAGGCCGGCATCCTTGCCGCGGAAGGTGCGGTTCACGCGGGCGAGGGTCTGCATCAGCAGCGCGCCCTTCAGCGGCCGGTCGAGGTAGAGGGTGTGCAGCGGCGGGGAGTCGTAGCCGGTGAGCATCATGTCCTTGACGATCACGATCTCCAGCGGGTCGTCCGGGTCGCGTAGCCGCTGCTTGATCACCTGGTTCTCCGACTCCCGGCGCACGTGCGCCCGGATCGGGCCGGTGTCCGACGCGGTGCCGGAGTAGACGACCTTGACCGCGCCGCCGTCCAAAGCTTCCGAGTGCCAGTCCGGACGCAGGGCCACGAGCTGGTCGTACAGGTCGGCGCAGATCTGGCGGGTGGCGCCCACGATCATCGCCTTGCCGGGGCCGTCGATGAGCGGACGCATCCGCTGCCCGCCGGGTCTCCCAGTGGGCGACGATGTCGGCGGCCAGGGCGGCCAAGCCGGGCCGGCGCCCCGTAGACGGCGTTGATCACGGCGACCGACTTCTCGAGCCGTTCCCGCTCGACGTCGTCGAGGCCGGTGGTGGCCTCGTCGGCGGCCCGGTCGAGGTCGTCGGCGCGAGACGTCTTCGGCGAAGGAGACCTTCACCAGCCGGGGCTCGAAGTACACCGGCACCGTCGCGCCGTCCGCGACCGCCCGGGTGAGGTCGTAGATGTCGATGTAGTCGCCGAAGACCTCGCGGGTGTTGCGTTCGACCTCGCTGATCGGCGTGCCGGTGAACGCGATCAGCGTGGCGTGCGGCAGCGCGTCGCGCAGGTACCGGGCGTAGCCGTCCAGGTCGTCGTAGTGGCTGCGGTGCGCCTCGTCCACGATCACGACGACGTTGCGCCGATCGCTCAGCAGCGGGTGGTCCGCGCCCGACTCCCGCTCCTCGGAGCGTCCGGTTGAACTTCTGCAGTGTGGTGAACAGGATGCCGCCGCTGGAGCGCTGGGTCAGTTCGGTGCGCAGCTGCGACCGGGTGCGGATCTGGATCGGCTGCTCCGGCAGCAGCGTGGACGCGGCGAAGGAGCCGAACAGCTGCCCGTCCAGTTCACGTCGGTCGGTGATCACCACGATCGTCGGGTTGAGTAGGTGGGTCGACCGCAGCACGAGGTTGGCGTACAGCTCCATCTCCATCGACTTGCCCGACCCTGGGTGTGCCAGACCACCCCGGCCTTGCCGTCCGATTTCACGGCCGTGATCGTGCGTCCGAGCGCCTTGTTCACGGCGAAGTACTGGTGCGGTTTGGCGATGCGTTTGGCCAGGCCGTGTTCGCCGGCGTCGAATGCGGTGAAGTTGCGGGTGAGGTCGACGAACCGCAGCTGGTTGCCCAGCCCGTTGAGCGCGACCTCCAGGGGGGTGTCGTAGTCGGTGTCGGTGATCGCGTCCCCCAGGTGCAGCGGGACGCCGTCGTCGTCGACGTTCCAGGACGCGTAGTGGTGCAGGGGGGTGAACGGCGTGCCGTAGGCAGCGGTGACGCCGTCGCTGATCACGGTCGCGACGCAGGCTCGGAAGGCCAGGCCGAACTCGTCCAGGTAGGTGCCCAGTTGGGCGTGGGCGGACGCGAGCGTCGCGTTCGCCAGACCGCCCTGTTTCAGTTCGGCGATGATCACGGGCAGCCCGTTGAGGTAGCAGACCACGTCGAAGCGGCGGTGGTGTTCGGCGTCGGCGAGCTTCACCTGGCGGGCCACCAGCCAGTCGTTCTCGGCCGGGTCTGCGCTCAGCAGGCGAACTGTCGGGTTCTGCTCCACGCTGTCGTTGTCGAGGTAGGTGACGCCGCGGTAGCCGTGCACCAGGAACTCGTGCAGCCGCCGGTTCTCGGTGATCGCGTCCTGGCTGGACGGGGTGAGGATCTCGGTCACCGCCTGCCGCAGGTACAGCGCCGGCACGTCGGGGTTGAGCCGGCGCACCGCCTCCTGCACCCGCTCGACGAGCACCAGGTCGGACGCGGACGCCCGCTCATGCGCGATCTCGGCGCCCGTGGTCGGCACCCAGCCCTGCTCGGCCAGCACCTCCAGCGCGGTGGTCTCCCACTCGGCTTCACTGATCAGCGCCATGCCTGCCTCCGCTGGCTTAGATTATGGACATATTTCAAGCTATAGTTTGGGCTATGAAGACGATGCCGCTCAACGAGGCCAAGAACAGCCTGTCCGCCGTGGTCGAGGAGGTGAGTTCGACCCACCAACCGGTCACGATCACTCGCCATGGCCGCCCGGCGGCGACGCTCATCGCCACTGAGGACCTGGAGATCCTGACGGAGACGCTGGCGTGGCTGAGCGATCCGGAGCACGCGGCCGAGATGGCGGAGTCTGCCGAGGACATCCGGCAGGGCCGCATGCTCAGTCTGGACGAGGTGCGCGCGCAACTCGCCTCCCAACGGTGAACGAGCCCTACCGGATCGAAGCGACGGCGACCGCAGCCCGGGGGCTCTATCGGCTGCCACCTCGAATCGCCGATGCCGTGATCCGCTTCCTCGAAGGACCGCTGGCACAGAACCCACACCGCGTGACCAAGGCTCTGGGACGGGAACTGGACGGCGTGCGGTCGGGGTACGTGGGCGTGTCCCATCGGGTTCTGGTGCAGATCGACGAGGATCAACACGTCGTGTACGTCCGGCGGATCGGCCACCGCGCGGACGTTTATCGCCCCGGCTAGGCATTCTCGACGGCCTTCTCGGCGTCGCGGACGGTGATCCGGCCGCTCATCAGGTGCGGTAGCAGCGTGTCGCGGAGGGTCGGCGAGGTGGCCGCGATTCTACCGCTGTCGCCGTGATCCGCTCGAGCAAGCGGTGAGAGCCTGTCCTCAAGCGCCCTCGAATTGGGCCTCGGGAACCCCGGCACGGTCAACGCGTCGAAGGATCGCATCGTGATTGTGCTGAACACTGAACCGTGGGCCACGGACAACGCGTTCGCAGCGGTGTCCCTGACCATCAAGTAGAGGCAGCCGAAGGAAGCTGGAGTCGGAAGGAATGAAGGCATAGCACGACTGGTTGAAGGCAGCTTCGACCGCGAGCCGAGCAACCGCACCAACGTTCCACGTGCCGTGAGGATGACCGATCCCGCCGGAACAGGCTTGGCCCGCGACCACCTCACGCCCTCGGCGCTGATTGAGCTCTGCGGTGCTGAGGATCACTCCCAGCGGGGCAGCCGTGATGTCCTTCGCGGAGACCCAGCGCACCCGGCCGGACCAGAACGCAGGGTTCGAGCGGTCCGGCGTCCGACAGGATCGCTCACCTGACCGCGGGAACACGGTGCGCAGCCCTAGCGGCGGGTGTCGATCGTCTCGGCCAAGTACCTGGGCCTGTGCCGAGACTGCCGTGTTCGCGGCGATCTTGTCGTCGAGGGCGCCGAGGACTTCGGCGATCGCGCGCTGGGTGTGGAGGCTTGGAAAGGTCCATGGGAAGCGGAAGGACCGAATGTCCGCGACGTTCAGATGAGCAACTGTCGAGCCAGCGGCCTTCTCCTGCAGCGCCAGTTGGGTCGCGGGCGCAGAAAGAGCAAGATAGAGATAGCGGGAGTCAACCGCACGAGGATTAGGTCGCATGAGAACAGTGCGCTGACCCGGTGCGACGTTCTCCGCCGTGGGGATCATGACGACAGGTCCCACGGGCGCCTCCCTCGCCAGGAGCAGATCGCCGGCGCCTGGCTTCATTCGACGAGTCCAAGTAGCGAAGGTCGCCGCTGAGATACGCCGGGCCTGCGAGTAGTTGAACTCGGTTGCCAGCCATCGCCGGTGTTCCGACTGCGAAGAACTCGCCAGACTCGTCTCTGGGGGCTGTCTTATGCTCACAGTCCACGAGGCTCTCCAGAACAGAGCCGAGCGTTCCGTCACGAGAGCCTCGCCAACTGCTCGCGCACCACGGCGTCCAGGCGCGCGGATTCGTCGAGTGCGGCCACCAACCCGCTAGTTAAGAGCTTGATCTTCTCGTCCAGGTCCACGCCGTCGTCCTCGGCGGCTGCCGTGCCGACGTAGCGTCCTGGGGTGAGGGCGTAGTCGGCGGCTTTGATCTCGGCGAGGGTGACCGACTTGCAGAAGCCGGGCACGTCCTCGTACTGCCTCAGCGCCTCGCCCGGCTCAGCCAGCGATTGCCCGCGCCAGGCGCGGTAGGTGTCGGCGATCGTGGCGATGTCCTCCTCCGACAGGGCGCGTTCGGCACGGTCGATCATGTAGCCGAGGTTCCGGGCGTCGAGGAACAGCACCTGGCCGCTGCGGTCGGTCGTCCACTTCTTGTCTTTGGCGAAGATCCACAGGCACACCGGGATGCCGGTGGAGCGGAACAGCTGGGTGGGCAGGGCGACCATCGCGCTGACCAGGTCGGCCTCCACGATTCGGGCGCGAATCTTCCCCTCGCCGCCGGAGTTGGTGCTCATCGAGCCGTTGGCCAACACCACCCCGGCCTGACCGGTCGGGGCGAGTTTGCTCAGAATGTGCTGCAGCCACGCGTAGTTGGCGTTGCCGGCCGGCGGCACGCCGAAGCGCCAGCGGGCGTCGTCCTCGCGGCGGGCCCAGTCCTTGATGTTGAACGGCGGGTTGGCCAGCACGTAGTCGGCCTGCAGATCGGGATGCAGGTCGCGGGCGAACGTGTCGCCCCAGGTGGTGCCCGAGGTTGCCGATCAGGCCGTGGATGGCGAGGTTCATCTTGGCCATCCGCCAGGTGCGTTCCATGTTCTCCTGGCCGTACACGCTCAACTCGGTCGGATTGCGATGGTGGGCTTCCAGGAACTTCTCCGCCTGCACGAACATGCCGCCCGATCCGCAGCACGGGTCGTAGATGCGTCCGGACTGCGGCTCCAGCATCTCCACCAGCACCCGCACCACGCTCGGCGGCGTGTAGAACTCCCCACCCCGCTTGCCCTCTGCTGCGGCGAACTTGCCGAGGAAGTACTCATACACCTCGCCCAGCAGGTCGCGGGCCCTGGTGGAGCCCTGCCCGGTGAACCGGGCCGAGTTGAACAGGTCGAGCAACTCCCCCAGCCGCCGCTGGTCGACACCCTCCCGGTTGTAGATCCGCGGCAGGGTGCCGGTCAGGGACGGGTTGGCCTCCATCAGCCACCCCATCGCCTCGTTGACCAGTTCGCCGATCGTCCTGGTCTCGGTGCCCTTCGCGCGGTCGGCCAGGAATTGCCAGCGCGCATTGACCGGCACCCAGAACACGCCCGCGCCGGAGTACTCGTCCTTCTCCTCCAACGATGTCGTCGATGTCGGCCGTCGGTGTAGCCACCGTCGGCTTCGAGCTCGGCGCGAATCTGCTCGCGGCGCTCGTCGAAGGAGTCCGAGACGTACTTGAGGAACACCAGGCCGAGGATCACGTCCTTGTAGTCGGACGCCTCCAGCGAGCCGCGCAGCTTGTCCGCCGCCTTCCACAACGTGTCCTTCAGCTCCTTCATCGTGGACGGACGGGACGGTTCAGCGAGCGCTCGGCCCATGGTTCTCCTTCGTGATACTCAACTGACGGGTCTCGACAGCCGTGGTCAGGTCGCGGGTGAGTGCGTCCAGGCGGGCGAGTTCCGCCCCCAACCGTGCCCGCTCGGACGCCAGGTCGGCCAGCGCCTCGCCGAGCCCGACGCGATCCGGTTCCGCGACGGTCGCCAGCGTCCAGGCGCGCCAGGTCGTGGTGGTGGCCGCGTTGATGCGGGCGACGACGGACGCAGCCACCAGCGGAGCGCCCGGACGCAGCCGCAGGACGCGCGCCGGAGCGACGACGACGGCGCCACCGTGGCCGTCCAGAACCGCTGCCGGGTGGGGCCGGACCGTGAACACGATGTCGCCAGGGTCGGTGAAATCGGTGTCGGTTCGCGCCATCAACGCCAAGCGGTCCACCGACCGGCCCGTCGCCTGCGCCGATGCGGGGCCCCGAACGCCAGCACCCAGCACCGGCACGTTGCCCGCCGGCAACCCGTCCAGGTCGATCCGCCGCCCGGGAAGCACCCGGATCCAGCCCCGCTCGATCGCCTGCGCGATGGTCACCGGCTCGGCGCGCCCGTCGGCTCCGGTGAGGCGGTATGCGGCGAGGCGACCGGCGACGTCGGCCGCGCGAAGGTCGACCACCCAGTCAGAACCGGTGCGCGACGCGGCCGGGGCCCGAGGTGGACGAGGCGGAACCAGGGACGCGCTCGCCGACACCAGCTCGCTGCTCGGAACCGGGTACAGGTGCGCCCAGGATCGGCGTCGGGCTCCGTCCGCTCCCTGCCAGGCCGCGAGCAGATCGTCGGTGAGCCCGTCGGTCGAGGCCAGCGTCCGGTCGGCGAGGTCGGCCACCAGCGTCCGGCGCTCGGCCGGCGGCATCGGGTCGGCCGCTCCCAGCAGCCACAGCGCGGACAGCTCCCGCGCCTGCGCCGGACGCAACCCGGCGGGCAGCCGGACGACGGCCCGCACATGCCCGTCCCGCAGCAGTTGGTCTCGCCGGGTGAGCGCGTCTCCGTCCAGCGGGTCGACGAGGGTGGCGGCCGGTGCGAGGCACAGTACGAGCTGCCGGCCGTCGAGCTGGAGCGCGATCTCGTCGAGAAGGTCGAGGTGGTCCAGCGCGGTGGCGGCCGGGCGCTCGGCCGACGGCAGCACCAGCAGGTGTGCGACCGGCCCGGTGACCGACCAGTCGCCGGACTCACGGTCGACGCTCCGCCGCGAGACGTCCGCGAGCAGCAATTGGCGCCGGACCAGGCGGTGCACGGGGGTCGAACCGGCCATCAGGAGCACTGACGACTCCAGTGCACCGGCGACCTCGGCCAGCACGTCGACCGCGCCACCGGTGGGATCCATCACCGCGGGGTGGCCGAGCTCGGCTGCCAACGGCGCGAACCAGGCCAGCAGGCGGCGGCGCGCCTCCTCGGTCAGGGCGACCTGCGCCAGTGCGGTTCCGGGGCCGCGGAGCCGTGCGTCCATCAGCCGGCGGTGGGCGGCCGGCTCGCTCCAGGCGGCCTCGACCAGGTCGTCGGCGGTGCGGGCGAGCCTCGCGAGGTCGGTGGCTCGTTCCAGTTCGGCGAACAGGAACCGGTCGTCCGGGTCGTGGCCGTCGGCGAGATCGAGCAGGTCGTCGACGGTGGGGATGCCGGCCAGCGGCCCGCCGGCCAGGTGGCGGAGCGTGATCAGGGCGCTCAGCGCCTCGGCATCCAACGCCTTGCCGGTGGCGAGCAGGGAATGGGCTGCGGCGTCGGCGCGAACGTCGGGGTTGTTGCCGCGCTGGGTGTCCTCCAGCCAGGTGACGACCTCGTCGCGCGCGAAGAGCTCCTGGTCGCCCAGACGGTCGTGCGGCGCCGGGAAGGGGTGGACGCTGGTGCGGGAGCGGCGCCGCCAGGTCGTCACCACCGGACGCTGGACGCGCGCGAGAGCGGCGATGTCGCGCATCGTCATCAGCTCGGTCACCGCGCCTCCCTGGAGGCGATCCCACCACCCGGTGCTGACAATCGCAACCGAGATGGTTCGGTAATGGGGGTTATCAGCGAAGAAGAATGGAAATGTCGGTGATGAGGCGAAAGCTGTGGAGTGCTTCGCAGCCAAGTGACAGGAGAGCGACATGAACGATCCGCAGCCACCCTTCCCATCGAACCGCCCCGACGCCTTCCGCCCTCTGGAGTTCGGCAGCGTCCCGGGCCCCGGTGCTGCCGCGGGTGGCCCAGCACCCCAGCCCACCCCGCCGCCGCCGGTCAAGCGTGGGAACGCGTTGACCTCGAAGCCGGTGATCGGCGTGGCGGCGCTGGTCGTCGGCCTCGTGGTCGGTGCCAGTGCGGGGTCGGCCGGCAAGCCTGCTGTCACGGCCGCGGCGTCCATCGTGACGGTGACGGCCACGGCGGCCGCCGAGGAGACCGCTGCGTCCGAGCCTGAACCGTCGGAACCTGAACCGTCGGAGACCCAGCCGGCCGTCGCGCCGACCGACACCTCGTTCAAGTGGGGCCAGAAGGTCGGGTTCACCTACGAGGATGTGGAGATTGAGGTGAAGGTCGACGCGCCCAAGGCATCGACGAACATGTTCGACAAGGACAACCTCGAAGCGAAGCTGACGGTCTGCAACAAGGGCAGCCAGGCAATCGAGGAGATGAGTGCGCAGGGCGTCGGCCTCTACGCGGAGGACAAGAACGGCGGGCAGTACACCCTGATGATCGCCTACCGCTCTCCGGAGTTCCCCGTCTATTCCTACGACAGCGCGAAGCTCAAGGCGGGCAAGTGCCGCACCGGCTGGGTGTCGTTCGAGGATGGGAAGAAGGCCACCCGGATCGCCACGGAGGTCAGTGACACGACGTTCTCCTGGTCGAAGTCAGGCAACTGACACCAGAGCCGGAGTGGGGCCTGTTGGGGGGGCTGGCCCCACTCCCCTGGTTCGTTCGGACCCGCGCTCGTCCGGCCGCCACACAGCTGGTGCCCGCCCACACTGCACCGGTTGCCAGTCCTAATGCACCGGTTGCAGATCACACTCCAGAAACCGCGCACAGAGCCTGCTGCTGCTTGGCCATCGCGGCTTTGCGGGTAAGACTCTCGAAGTGCGGTCATTGAGCCGTGGCACGCTACCCGAGAGGTGACCCCCATGCCCCCGCCACAAGATCCGAACCGGCCGAGCCAAACCGAGGGACCGAGAAGGCCGGCGCCACCGCGCAGGAGTACGGCAACCTGAGCGTCGAGGGTGACGCCGAGGGCACCGTCGATCCGGCTGATCTGGCCGGCACGGGTGGCCCTGAGGATGACGGAGGTCCCGTCGGCCCGTAGCGCCCGCCGTCGTAGCCCGTGGGCGGCACCGTCCGCTGTTGTCGCCGCCGGCTTCGGGGCCGGTCTCGGAGGGTCGTGTCGCAATTCCGGTGCCGGAAGGCGTCTTGGCAGCGGAGCCGACGCGATTCCGCCAACGAGGTGCGAAATCACGACATTCGTCCGGAGTCACGCCCGCTGGCCGCAAAGAAGCCCTCGCTGCCGACTACCTTGGCGCGCCCGAACGGCGTGCCGCCGATCCGGCCGCGCAGAATGAGAGCGAGGTCGGGGCATTCGTGAGACCCGAGCCCGGAGCATGGCAGTCCCGCAGAGACCCGGGTGCTCGCGGGAGTGAGGCTGTGGCGCGCTAGCGTTCCTGTCATGCACGATCGCGAACCCGCCTAATGGACAAGCTGGATCGCTGGACACGCGCGGCTGAATGGCCGATGACCGTGACGGCGCTGGTCTTTCTCGCGGCCTACGCGACACCCATCGCTTGGCCGGCGGGCCCAGCGCAACTGGCGGAGATTTGTGAAGCCCTGGTGTGGATCGCCTGGGCGATGTTCGCGGGCGACTACGTCGTCCGTCTGGTTCTCGCACCCGCGAAGTGGCGGTTCGTGAAGTCGAACCTCCTCGACCTTGCGGTCGTTGCTCTGCCTCTCCTTCGTCCGCTGCGGCTCGTCCGTCTCCTGGCGCTGCTGTCGATCCTTCAGCGCACCGGTTCCCGAGGACTGCGCGGAAAGGTGGCGGTATACGCCGCTGGTGGCGCGGTGCTGCTGGTCACCATCGGCGCCTTGGCCATCACCGAGGCTGAGCGCGGCGAGGCCGGCGCCAACATCCTCACCCTCGGCGACGGATTCTGGTGGGCGCTGGTCACGATCACGACCGTGGGGTACGGCGATCACTACCCGGTCACCATCACGGGCCGGATCGTCGCTGCCACGCTGATGGTGGGCGGTATCGCGCTGCTGGGCGTTGTCACCGCCACCATCGCCTCCTGGCTGGTGCAACGGGTGGCGGAAGTCACCGAGACCGAAGAGGCCGCGACACGTGTCCAGGTGGACAAGCTCACGGCCGAGGTCGCTGAACTGCGCAGGCTGATCGAGCGAAGCACCATTCAGCAGCAGGATCCGCCCAAGCGGCCCCAGGGTCCGTGAAGCGACGGACAGGCGTGGAGAGGTGGAATCCCGAGGGTCTGACGAATCGCTGCGATCGCTGTAGATGTCGCATCCCCCATACGGCACTCAAGTCCTAGCGTTGTAGATTCAATCGAGCCTGGGCGAAGGCCAAGGGCATCATGCGGGTGAGACAGTGACCGTAGCCAACCCGGGGGTGACGCTCATGATCACTCGGGTCGCAAAGCCCTGACGGCAAGCCTGGCCCGGAATCCCTTGCGGGGCGTCACACGCACCAAGACCCCCCGTCGATACCGACGGGGGGTCTTGCTGTGGGCGACACTGGGATCGAACCAGTGACCTCTTCCGTGTCAGGGAAGCGCGCTACCGCTGCGCCAGCCGCCCGAGGTGGAGACGGGATTTGAACCCGTGTACACGGATTTGCAGTCCGTTGCCTCGCCTCTCGGCCACTCCACCGGCAAGAGCCGGTCTCTGAAGTCGATGCTTGAGACCTTCTCCGAGCGGACGACGGGATTCGAACCCGCGACCCTCACCTTGGCAAGGTGATGCTCTACCAACTGAGCCACGTCCGCGTGCGCTGTACCCGTTCCCGGCGTAAGTGCGAGTGCAACCATATCGAGCACCGGACTCACCCGCAAAACGACGACTTGACTCACGAAAGATGATCGCGAAACGGAGCGCTTGCCTCAGATGCCGATGATCGCGAAACGCGAGGGTGCGTGTCGTGGCCGGTGGTGGGGTCGGTGGGTCGGTTCGCTCAACGTTCGTGAGGGAGCTGTCGATGGCCACCAGGCGGGATCTGACCAAGGCTTATGCGCGGGACTACGCGCGTGCGGACAAGAAGACCAAAGGGGTGATGCTGGACCAGCTGTGTGACACCACGGGCTGGTCCAGGGTGAACGCACGCAGGGCGATCAGGGAAGCCGCGAAACGGAAAGGGCGCGCCGATCAGCAGCGGCGCAAGCCCCGTCCCAGGAAGTACTCCTACGACTCGTTGAAGTTGCTCACCGAGACCTGGACGTTGGCTGGTGAACCGTGCGGGAAGTACCTCGCGCCGGTCATGGACGACACCCTGGAACGGCTGCTCAGGTTCCACGAACTCGGTAAGGTCGCCGACCGGATCAGCGACGAAACGCTCGCCGAGGTCCGCGCGATGTCCCCAGCTACGATCGACCGCTACTTGAAACCAGTCAAGGCCGCCCGCTACCCCGAAGCGAAGTCGACGACCCGGCCAGGCACGATCCTGCGCGCCTCGATCCCGCTGCGCACCGCGATGGACGGCTTCCCCGCTGTGCCGGGCTATCTGGAGATCGACACCGTCGCCCACTGCGGGCACCGTAACGAGGGCGACTATCTGGTCACGATCAACGCCACCGACCCCTACCTCGGCTGGGGCGTCATGCGAACAGTGAAGAACAAAGCGTTCATCCACATGAAAGCCGGCATGGACTGGATCCTTGCCAGCTATCCGATCCCACTCCTCGGGGTCGATTTCGACAACGGCAGCGAGTTCCTGAACTGGAGCCTGATCGGCTGGTGCGACGACCACGGCATCCCCACGATCACCAGATCCCGACCCTACGAGCACAACGACAACGCCCACGTCGAGCAACGCAACAGCGACTGGGTACGCCGCCACGCCTTCCGCTACCGCTACGAAACCCAAGCCGAACTCGACGACCTGAACCTACTCTGGACCCAGGTCATGGCACGCAAGAACCACCTGCTGCCCTGCGTGAAAGCGACCGGCTGGACCGAAACCCGATCCGGTCGAAGTACGAGATCTTCCTCCAGCTGATGCGGGGTGAGACGACGATCAACGCGGCGGCCGAGTCTGCGGGGGTGGACCGGTCGACGGTGATGAAGCTGCGTCAGGTCGCCAAGGAAGGTGCTCTGGCGGCCTTGTCGGCGTCGAAACCAGGGGTCGGGAAGACCCCGCGGGATGTCGAGCTCGAGGCCGCGAACGCTGAGGTCGCCCGGCTGTCGGAGGCGGTGAAGGAGCTGGCGGTCAAGCTCACCCTGCTGGAGGGAAAAGGGGGCTCCGGATGGCGGTGACCGACCCGGTCCCGGTCCGTGTCGACGCCGACGGGAAGGCCGGCCTCCTCGCCTTGGTGGACCACGCTGTCGGCGAGGGCTGGAGCTTGCAGGCCGTCTGCGAGGTGCTCCGGGTCAGCCGGAGGCGGGTCGAACGCTGGCAGGCCCGGCGCACCGACCTGGTTGACCGGAAACCGGGCGGGGTGGCCGTGAACCGTCTGCTGGCCGACGAGGTCGCCGCCATCTTGGCGATCTTCGACGAGTGGGGGAACGGGACCGGTCCCATCGCCGACTCGCCCATCGGGGCTCCTACCTGAGCCGGTTCTGGGCATCCCCGTCCACCGTGCGCAGGGTGCTGATCGAGTCTGACAAGCACTTTCGGCCCCTGCCGCGGCCAGTTCGCGGGGAACGTCGACCGTTCCCGGACTGGGCGTCGTACCGGCCGAACTCGATCTGGATCTACGACACGACCCACTTCATGCGGTGCGGGGCGAAGGTGCTGATCATCGAGGACCTCGTCTCCCGCAAATGGCTCACCCACCTCGTATCCAGCGAGGAAACCACCACCCAGGTGCAGGCCGGGTTCACCACCGCGCTCGAATCCGAAGGCCTGCTCGAGGACGCGTTGGCGCGGGCCGCGACCGGCCGGGTCGACCCCGACGCCGACGACGGCCTCACCCCGCTGCTGCTCGCAGTGTCGGACAACGGGTCGCAGATGATCGCCACCGGCACCCGCCGGTTCATGGCCCTGGTCGCGATCGCGCAGCACTTCGGCAGGCCCTCCACGCCCACCGACCAGGGTCGCAAGAAACGGATCTACGCAACGCCCGCCACCCCATACACGCGACTACTCGCCACCGGCGCCATCACCGGCCCGAAAGCCGACCGACTCGCCACCATCCACCACGACCTGAACCCCGCTGCGGTCACCCGCAAGATCAACACCATCCAAGACCGACTCATAGACTCCGCACGCGACCGAACCACCACCGCCAGCACCCGATCTCGCGATCAAAACACGTGAGGCACGCGCTCAGACTTCGCGATCAACTTGACGTGAGGCAAGACGAACGACGAGCGCCGGATGCGTCCAGCGAAGTCAAGCGACCGCTGAACGCCGACGTCCGTGCAGCAGAAGGACCCCCAGCAACAGCGGTAGCGGGAGAAGGAAGGCCACACGCAGGTCGAGCACTCCGGCGAGCAGCGCAAGCACCGTCGGTGCGACGGTGATCGCCGCCCCTGAACCGAGCACACCGAACGAGGCACCGAGTTCCGGCCGCAGGCCTGGAGTGGCCATCAGTCGGGCGACGGTGATCGGATACAGCGTCGCGATGCCGAAGCCCGCGACCAATTGGCCGACACCGACAACCTGCCAGGACGTGCCCAGAACCACCATCAGTGTCCCGAGCGCCCCCACTCCGGTACCCACGGCGACCATGGGGAACCGGGCGATGAAGGCTGGCCCGACGACTCGACCCAGCGCCATCCCGACCTGGAACGAGGACGCGATGACCGCGGCCGACCCCGCGTCGAGGCCGGTGCCGGTCAGTCGCACCACGCCCCAGACGATGAAGCAGAACTCGGCGGAGACCGAGCACACCAGCGCCAGCCAGTTCCGCAAGGTCGTCCCGCGGTCGACCCGCGGGGCATCGCCCGCGTCGACGGTGCGAGGAGACCGCGACTCGGGCGCCGAACGGAGTGCGGCGAACAGCAGCAAGCCCATACAGGCCGCCATTAGGAGCAGCGGTAACCGGCCGCCCAACCCGGTGAGCGTAGCCATACCCAGCAGCAGCGGTGCCGCGACACCGGACAGGCTCGCGGCGGCGTTGGCGCGGGTGAGTTTCGCCTCAGCTCCCGGGCCGTGGAGGAACTTTGGAGTCACCAGCGCCAACCCCGCAGCACCCAGGCCCATGAGGATTGCGCCCACGTAGGCGGGCATCGCTCCGAGCGGAAGGCCCAGCAGGACGCTGCCGACACCGAGGGCGCCCGCCGAGAGGGCGAGCACGCGGTTCACGCCCAGTTGAAGGAGTGCTGGGCCAGCCAGGGCCATGACGAGCAACCCGTACCCGAAGATCGACCCGACCCAGGCCACCTGCCCGACCTCGACGTGCAGGTCCGGCGCGAGCAGCACGACCACCACTCCGATGCTGGCCACATAGAAACCGAGGTTCGCCATGCCCAGTCCGACCTTGAAGCCCACCGACGTCAGCCACGAATCAGCTGCGGAAATGCCCTGGGGATGCCCCTTCGGCCCACTACCAACCGCTGGGTCCACCTGGCCCTCCTCATCGCCTGCGGAGACCCTAGACCACTGCGAGACGCGACCTCGGCGATGTGCGGGCTCGGCGGCACTCGGCTATGGTTGGTCCCCGCGGGCGATTGGCGCAGTGGTAGCGCGCTTCGTTCACACCGAAGAGGTCACTGGTTCGAACCCAGTATCGCCCACCGCCCGATACGATCGGTTCCGAATCGCGGACACTAAATTCCCAGTCAGTGAGATGCATGGTCCCCTCTCAGCCGAGTAGCGTCTGAGCCTCGTAACCTGCAGAAACGCTCAGTCTCACTATTCGGACACGCGTCTCGCCATGCGGTAAGCAGAATTGCGTCACGACTTGATAACGACAAGAGTTCGTCGCTGACAAACGCACGGCAACGGAGCCGGCTCCTTCGGACAGGAAGGCACGCCCATGACCGCCCCAGCACTCGTGATGGTGGCTCGCGGCAGCTCCGACCCCTTGGTGGCGCAGGTCACCCACCAACTGGTGCAGGGCCTGCAGGACATCCGCCCCGAGATGACCGTCCACGGCGCCTTCCTCCAGCAGAACCCGCCGACCGCGCACAGCAGGTGATCGACCAGCTCGCCGCGTCCGGGCAACACCGAGGTCGTCCTCGTCCCGCTCCAGCTCACCCACGCGGTCGAGTGCGACCCGGCGATGACCGAGCTGCTGCACCGCGCCCGCGCCACCTACCCCGACCTCAGCCTCACCCTGTCCCGCCCGATCGGCCCTGAGATCAGCCTGCTGACCATCCTCGACCAGCGACTGCGCAGCGCGCTGAGCCAGGCCCGCTGCCTCGAACTCGACGGCCTCGTCCTGTCCGCCGCCTGCGCCGGGGACGTGCGGGGCAGCGCACTGCTCGCCCGCCGCGCCCGGCAGTGGTCCACCCACCACCGGCTCCCCTGCCTCACCGCGGTGGCCGACGACTCCGGCCCGTCGGTCGCCCAGGCGATCATGGGGCTGCGGGCGCAGGGCCGCCGGCACATCGCCGTCGGGTCGTTCTTCCTCAGCGCGGACGAGTCCTACCACGCTCAGTCCGACCTCGCCTATCGCTACGGTGCGGTCTCGGTCAGCGAACCGATCGGCGCGGCGCGCGAGGTGCTCGACCTCGTGCTCGCCCGGTACGCCTTCGCCGCGATGGAACTGCTCGACTTCGGCGTGGACGACCTGGCCGACCCGAGCCGCCATCTCAGCGTGGTTGGCGCCTGACCAAAACCTGGTCGTCGGCGAACTGATCAAGATCGCTGTCCTCGGCCCCCTGCCGGGTCCGGGCCGGGTTCTGCTCCTGATGTCGGCCCTAGTCGTCGCCCGAGCCTGAGTCGCCCGAACCTGATCGGGGCCGTTCCTGCTCCTGACGTCAGCCCCGATCGTCGTTCCGACCTGATCAGCTCTCGGCCACCCGGCCCTGCTCCACGGCGACGTCGAACTCGGCCGCGGGCCAGTCCAGCCCCATGCCCGGCCAGCGTCTCGCGCAGCAGTTCGGCGACCGCCCAGTTGCGGTACCACTTGCGGTCGGCCGGAATGACGTACCAGGGCGCCGCCTCGGTGTTGCACCGTCTCCAGCGCGGCCTCGTAGGCCTCCATGTAGGCCGGCCACTTCTCGCGCGCGTCGACGTCACCCGGGTTGTACTTCCAGTACTTGCGTCGGATCCTCCAGGCGCTCGGCCAGCCGCGCCTTCTGCTCCTCGAAGGACACGTTCAGCATGCACTTGATCAGCGCGTGCCGCTCGGCGACCAGCTCGGCCTCGAACGCGTTGATCTCGTCGTAGCGCTCGCTCCACACGTCCTCGGGCACGAGGCTCGTCGACCCGCACGACCAGCACGTCCTCGTAGTGCGAGCGGTCGAAGATGCCGATCTGCCCCGGCTTCGGGCAGGGCACGCGGATGCGCCACAGGTAGTGGTGCTTGCGCTCCTCGACAGTCGGCGCCTTGAACGAGGTCAGGTCGACGCCCTGCGGGTCGACCATGCCGATCGCGTGCCGGATCACCCCGCCCTTGCCGGACGTGTCCATGCCCTGCAGCACCACCAGCACCCGCGGCGCCGTCTCGGGATCGGTGCGGCCGTTCGCGTAGAGCTTCTCCTGCAGGTCCGACAACTCCGCACCGAGCGCCGCGGTGTGAGCGTCGGCGTCCTCCTTGCCCTTGCCCGGGGTAGCCGGGGGTGGCTCGCGGGTCGAGTTTCGACATCGAGACCCGCCCCAGCGGGAGGCGCAGGAGGTCGGACAACGGCTGCTTGGCTTTCGATTTCGAACCCATGCGCCAAGTCTGGACGCAGTGTCAAGCAAAGGTGCCAAGATGGGCGAATGTCGCTGCCCTGCGCCCCCCACTGGAGCCGATGCTGGCCCGATCCTCGGCCACCATCCCCGCGGGCATGGCCTACGAACCGAAGTGGGACGGGTTCCGCTGCCTCGTCTTCCGGGACAACGACGATGTGACCCTCGTGAGCCGGAACGGCCGCGACCTGTCGGTGTACTTCCCCGAGGTCGTCCAGGCCATCCTCGCCAACACCCCACCCCGGTGCGTGCTGGACGGTGAACTGGTGGTCGTCAGAGGCGACCGGCTCGACTTCTCACAGCTGAGCGAACGCATCCATCCCGCGCAGAAGCGGATCGACCTGCTGTCGGCGACCGTGCCGGCCTCACTGGTCTGCTGGGACCTGCTGGCGCTCGACGACACCGCCTTGATGGACCTGCCGTTCCGGGAACGGCGCCGGTTGCTGGAGCAGGCGCTGAGCCACAGCGACGCACCGGTGCACCTCACCCCGTTGACCGAGGACCTCGACCTGGCCAGGGTCTGGTTCACTCGCTTCGAAGGTGCCGGGCTGGACGGCGTCGTCGCCAAGCCGTGGGACGGCGCCTACCTGCCCGGCCAGCGGGCCATGGTGAAGGTCAAGCACTCCCGCGAGGCCGATGTGGTGGTCGCCGGCTACCGGCTCCACAAGACGTCCACTCCCGAGGCGCCGCTGGTCGGTTCGCTGCAACTCGGGCTCTACGACGAAGCCGGAACCTTGCACTTCGTGGGTGTCGCCGCCGCGTTCGCTCGCGGCGCGGCGGGCGGAGTTGGCGATCCAGTTCGCCCCACTGACCCTTCCGCCCGGCCCCAGCGAACACCCGTGGAGCCGAGTCGAGATCGAGGGACGGCGCCCTGGCGCGATCAGTCGGTGGAGCACCGAACTCAAGGAAACCCACCTGGTGTGGCCGATGCTGGTCTGCACGGTCGGCTACGAACACATGGAGGGCACCCGGTTCCGCCACACCGCCCAGTTCCGGCGCTGGCGTCCCGACCGGGAACCCGAATCGTGCGACTTCGCCCAGCTCGAGGAAGTCGTCGGCTTCGATCTCGCCGAGGTGCTGGCCGGGAACAGCTGATTTCACTCCCAGTTCGCCGGGTTCATCTTGCTCGGCTGCACCCGCGGCGGCTCGCCGGGCATCTTCGGGTACTCGGGCGGGTAGGGCAGCTCGCCCTCGCCGTCGGCCTCGTCGCGGGCGTACCACTCCAGCGCCACGTCGAGCGAGGCCGGCTCGTGCCGCCTCGAGCTCGGCCCACGGGTCGCCGCGCTCGGCGAACCGGGCCGGCATGGTCAGCACGGTGAAGTCGCCCGGGTCGGACGTCCGGCAGCTCGTCCCACTCCAGCGGCGCCGACACCCGTCCCAGCGGGGTCGGCCGGATCGAGTACGCCGACGTCATCAGCCGGTCACGCGCCATCTGGTTGAAGTCGACGAACACGCGCTCGCCCCGCTCCTCCTTCCACCAGTTCACGGTCACCTGGCTCGGCAGCCGGCGCGCCAGCTCGCGTCCGATCGCGATCGTCGCGTGCCGGGCCTCGATGAAGTCGGCTGCCACGGATCGGGGCGAACACGTGCACGCCGCGGCCGCCGCTGGTCTTGCAGAAGCCGGTCAGGCCCGCCTCGGCCAGCACCTCGCGCAGCTCGAGCGCCGCGGTCACCGCGGTGTCGAACTCGACGCCCGGCTGGGGATCGAGGTCGATCCGCAGCTGGTCGACGGCGTCGGTGTCCGGCGGCCCGCACCGGCCACGGATGGAATCGGACGGTGCCCAGGTTGACCATCCACACGATCGGTGGCCAGATCGGCCGGCGCCACCTCGACCGCCGTCCGTCCGGACGGGAAGGTGACCGTCGCGGTCTGCACCCACTCCGGCGTGTTCGCGGGCGCCCGCTTCTGGTAGAACGCCTCGCCCCTGCCGTCGGCCCGGGTGGCCACCACGACGTCGGTCGCGCACGCCGCCGGGCCAGCGCTCCATCGCGGTCGGACGGTCGCGCAGCGCGGCGACGATGCCGCTGCCGACCGCGAGGAAGTAATTCACCACGTCCAGCTTGGTCAGCCCCAGTTCGGCGAAGTAGGGCTTGCTCGGGCTGGACACGCGCACGGCCCGCCCCTCGACGTCCACCTCCACCGCTTCGGCCATGCCCGACAGGGTACTGTGCGCCTGTGAACACCACCTATGCGTGGAGGGCCGAGGAGGAGATGCAGATGGAACTGAAAGTCATCAAGACCCCGCAGGAGTGGCGCGAACAGCTGACCCCGCTGGAGTACCGCGTGCTGCGCGAGGCCGGAACCGAGGCGCCCTTCACCGGCGAGTACACCGACCACACCGGCGCCGGCACGTACCGGTGCCAGGCGTGCGGCGCCGAACTGTTCCGCAGCGAGCACAAGTTCGCTTCGCACTGCGGTTGGCCGTCGTTCTACACCGCAGCGGCCGCGGACCGCGTCCGGCTGGTCGACGGATCACAGCCTGCCGCTGCACCCGCGGACGGAGGTGCGCTGCGCGGCCTGCGACTCCCACCTGGGCCACGTGTTCGAGGGCGAGGGGTACGACACTCCCACCGACCAGCGGTGGTGCATCAACTCGGTCTGTCTCGATTTCGAGCCGGCCGGCTGAACTCCTCCGGCGCGCCAGCAGGCTCCTCGACCACCGGCGACAGTACGCTCGATGATGTGGCAGCCAGGAGGGAACCCAGCGCACCGCCGCTGTTCGAGACAGCGGTCCAGGCGATTCTCGGCATGACCTGGCGCTCCGAACTGCGCGTCGAGGAGATCCCCGCGCCCCAGAAGATCGCCCCGTTCGCCGTCGCGATCAGCGCCGAAGTGGAGCTCAACGACGACGAACTCGGCAGCGGTCGTCTCGTCCTGCTGCACGACCCGGCCGGCAACGCCTCCTGGGACGGCGACTTCCGCTGCGTCACCTACGCCCGTGCCGACGTCGACCCCGAGATGGTCGCCGACCCCCTGCTCACCGAGGTCGGCTGGTCGTGGCTGCTGGACGCGCTGGCCCGCAACCAGGCCGACTACGCCTCGCCGAGCGGCACCGTCACCGCCGTCTCCAGCCGGTCGTTCGGCGGGATCGCCGACCGACCCGCCCCGCGCCGAGGTCGAATTGCGCGCGTCCTGGACCCCGCACAGTCGACAGCGCCGACCGACGTGATCCGCCACCTGCGGGCCTGGTCCGAACTGCTCTGCCTCACCGCCGGGCTTGCCGCCACTCCCCGACGGCGTCGTGCCGATCGCACCACGCCGCTCGGGAACGTGGCTGCGGTGAGCGAACCCACACCGTCGGAGCCGAAGCGCCCCGGAATACCCGGTCCTGGCCCTGCCGGCCGACGGCATCCCCCCTGTCGTCGACACGCCGGACGCCCTTGCCGCGACGCCGGGAAGCGCTCCGCGCACGGCCGCGGACCGCTGGCGATCGACACCGAACGGGCTCACGGCTACCGGTACTCGGCGAAGGCCTACCTGATCCAGGTGCGGCGAGAGGGCGCGGGAACCCACCTGATCGACCCGATCGCCTTCGAGGACGGCCAGCCCGCGCTCGGACTTCCACGACTTCGCCGACGAACTCGCCGACGTCGAATGGGTGCTGCACGCGGCCAGCCAGGACCTGCCCTGCCTCGCCGAGGTGCACTTCCTGCCCCGGAAGCTGTTCGACACCGAGCTGGCGGCTCGCCTGCTCGGACTGCCCAAGGTGAACCTCGGCGCCCTGATGGAACAGGCGCTGGGGCTTACCCTGCTGAAGGAGCACTCGGCGGCGGACTGGTCACGGCGTCCGATCCCGGAGGACTGGCTGGCGTACGCGGCGCTCGACGTCGAGCGGCTCAGCGACCTGCGCGACTGGCTGGTCGAGCGCCTCACCGAGGCCGGCAAGCTCGATTGGGCCGAGCAGGAGTTCGTCTACCTCGCCGAGCACGCGGCCGATGAGCACCCCCGGCGTCAGGATCCGTGGCGTCGCACGTCCGGCCTGCACGCCCTGCGGACGCCGGCCGCGCTCGCCGTCGTCCGCGAACTGTGGCAGGCGCGGGAGGAGATCGCGGCAGCCGAGGACCGCGCGCCCGGACGGGTGGTGCCGGACCGTGCGATCTCGGAGCTGGCAGCCAGGCTCGAACACGATCACAAGACCCGGCTCACCCGCACCGACCTGCGCTCGGTCCGCGGCTTCACCAATCGGCTCGCCGCGCGCCACGAGGCGGCGTGGCTGGCGGCGCTCGACCGTGCCGCCGGGCTGGCACGAAGTCGGAGCTGCCACCACGACATGCCACGACGCGAAGGCCCGCCGCAGCCTCGCATGTGGGAGCGTCGCTGGCCTGACTCGTTCGAGCGCTACAACCGGATTCGTCCGGCGCTGATCGGCCCTCGGCGAGGAACTGATCGTGCCGGTGGAGAACCTGATCTCCCCCGACCATCTGCGACGGCTGCTGTGGGATTCGCCCGCGACCACGGACGCGTCCGCCGTGGACGCACGCCTGGCCGAACTGGGCGCGCGCGCCTGGCAGCGGGACCTGGTCGTGCCCGTGATCACCCGGCTGTGGTGATCACCCGGCCGTGGTGACCCCCACCGGGTTCTCATCAGCAGCGACGAGTTCGGTGGCGAACCGGGCGATCTGCTGCGCGGTGAGTCCGATCTCTTCCAGCAACTGACCGCGTCCGCCCTGGGGCAGGAACTCCTGCGGGATGCCGAACTCCCGCAGCCGCGTGTCGATGCCGGCCGCGCGCGCCGCCTGCGACAGCCGCGAACCCAGACCGCCGGCGAGCCCGTTGTCCTCGATGGTCAGCACGAGTTCGTGCCGGCCACCAGCTTGAGCAGATCGGGAGAGACCGGCAGCGCCCACACCGGATCGACCACGGTCACGCCGATCCCCTGCGCAGTGAGCCGTTCACCCACTTGGACCGCCATGGCGCACAGCTGGCCGTAACCGACCACCAGCACCCTGGGCCTCGGCCCGGCCAGCAGGACGTCCACGTCGCCGCGGCGAGACAGAGCGGGCAGCGGCTCCGGCAGGGCCTCCTTGGAGTAGCGCAGCACGGTGGGCGCGTCGTCGATGCTGACCGCCAACCGCAGCGCCTCGTCCAGCCGTTGCTCGTCGCGGGGAGCCGTGTAGCGCAGTCCTGGCACCAGGCCGAGCAGGGAGGCGTCCCACATGCCGTGATGGCTCGGCCCGTCGGGTCCGGTCACCCCTGCGCGGTCGAGTACGAAGGTGACGCCCTGGCGGTGCAGGGCGACGTCCATCAGCACCTGGTCGAAGGCCCGGTTGAGGAAGGTGGCGTACACGGCGAAGACGGGGTGCAGCCCCCCGGCGGCGAGCCCGGCGGCCGAGGTGACCGCATGCTGCTCAGCGATGCCGACGTCGAAGATGCGATCGGGATAGCGCTCGGCGAACCGGTCCAGCCCGGTGGGGTGCAGCATCGCCGCGGTGATCGCCACGACCCGCTCGTCGGTGGCTCCGATCCGGAGCGAGTTCCTCGCCGAAGGCGTCCGTCCAGGTGCGGACGCCAGGCTCGGCCAGCGACTCGCCGGTGACCTCGTCGATCCTGCCGACCGCGTGGAAGCGGTCCTGCTCGTTCTCCTCCGCGGCGCGGAAACCGCGCCCCTTCTGGGTGATGCAGTGCACCAGCACCGGCCCGCCGAAGCCCTTGGCCTGATGCAGCGCCAACTCGACGGCCTCGATGTCGTGGCCGTCGATCGGGCCCAGGTACTTCAGGCCGAGGTCGGAGAACATGCCCTGCGGCGCCAGCACGTCCTTGACGCCCATCTTGAAGCCGTGGAGCAGGCCGTAGACCATCTGGCCGATCAGCGGGCGTCCGCGCGCCGCTTCCTTGATGCGCTGCAGGGTGCGCTCGTAGCGACGGTCGGTGCGGATCGCGGACAGCTGCTTGCCCAGCACGGAGAGCTGAGTGGCGATGCCGCCGACCGTCGGGGTGTAGGAGCGTCCGTTGTCGTTGACGACGATGACCAGCCTCTCGTCGCCGGCGACCGCGATGTTGTTCAGGGCCTCCCAGGTCATGCCGCCGGTGAGGGCGCCGTCACCGATCACGGCGACCACCATCCGGTCCTCGCCGCGCAGCCGGAACGCCTTCGCCAGCCCGTCCGCCCACGACAGGGAGGTGGATGCGTGCGAGTTCTCCACCCAGTCGTGCGGGGACTCCGATCGGCTGGGGTAGCCCGACAGCCCACCGGCTGGCGCAGGGTCGGGAATCGGTCCTTGCGACCGGTGAGGATCTTGTGGACGTAGCTCTGGTGCCCGGTGTCGAAGACGATCGCGTCCCACGGGGATTCGAACACCCGGTGCAGGGCGATGGTCAGCTCGACCACGCCGAGATTGGGGCCGAGATGGCCGCCGGTGCGACTCACGTTGGAGATCAGGAAGGCTCGGATCTCGTTCGCCAGCTGCCGCAGCTGCTCGGTGGTCAGATCGCGGAGGTCCTCGGGACCGTTGATCTCTCGAGAAGGGGCACCGGACGAGTCTATGTCAGAGCTTGCGGACGAACACGCTTGCCACGCAGCGCCTCCTCCACCAGGCTCACCTCCCGGCGTAGCCGAGCCAGCCTCGCCTCCTGCTCTGCCCACGCGTCCACGGCGGCCTGCACCACCTCCGGCGCCACGTGGTCTGCCAGGCTGGTCCTCACCCCGGCCAAGCCCCTCCCGGCTGGCCCGGACCTGGGACTCGACGAATTCCGCCGCGAAGCGCGCGAGCACCACCGGGTGTCGGCGCAGTACCGGATAGCCCGCGGTAATCGGAGGGGCAGCAGTCGAGCAGGAACGCGCTCGCGGTCTGCTCCCAGTCGGGTGAACCGGGCGGACGCACTCGCTCCGGCCACCCCGGCGGCACGTACCCCTGCGTCGGCGTCGTGCGGCCACGTGCTTGGAGGTCAGGCATCGAGGTCACCTCGCTATCGAATCTGTGTTCGATTATACACGCCTGGCGTCCTGGATCAGCCGTTCACGTACCACCAGGCCAGCGCGGCGACGGCGGCCGCGACGGAGGTCAGAATCCCTGCCTCCTGCCAGCGCCGGACGCCCCGCCGGCCGCTCCATCGCGCGCTGACCAGCGCCGCCAGAGCAGGCACCAGGAGCCCGACCATCCACCACCACCACTGATCGGCGGCGTCCAGCACCACCAGAAAACCAGCTCCTGCGACAGCCGCCAGCCACAGCCAGACGTCCAGCTTGACCAGCAGCAAGGCCGGCAGCAGGCAGAGCACGAAGCCACGATCGCCACCCAGATCGCGACCCCGAGCCGGCAGGCCGCCGCGGCGTCGTCGACCGTCGAGTTCGCCGACGCACAGCAGGTTCGCGACGCGTCTGGTTGGCCAACGCCACCACGACTCCGGTGACGACCAGCGCAAGGAGCGACGGCCAGGTACGACCACGCCACCCGGGCCGAGACCGGCATCACGTCCGGTACCTCGATCGGGCCTGCCGGTCGCCTGCGCCCGCCGCCGGCCCATTACTTCAGCAGCGAGCGCAGCACGTACTGCATGATGCCGCCGTGCCGGTAGTAGTCGGCCTCACCCGGGGTGTCGATCCGCACCACGGCGTCGAAGACGATCGGCGCGACCGTCACCCGTCGGCCTCGACCCGGACGGTGGCCGGCGTCGTGCCGTCGTTGAGCTCGGTGATCCCGGTGATCGAGAACGTCTCGGTGCCGGTCAGGCCGAGCGAGTCGGCGTTCTGGCCGTCCGGGAACTGCAGCGGCAGGACGCCCATGCCGATCAGGTTCGAGCGGTGGATGCGCTCGTAGCTCTCGGCGATGACCACCTTCACACCGAGCAGCGCCGTGCCCTTGGCCGCCCAGTCGCGCGACGATCCCGAGCCGTACTCCTTGCCGGCCAGCACCACCAGCGGCGTCCCGGCCGCTGCGTAGTTCACCGCGGCGTCGTAGACGGTGGTCACCGGGCCGTCGGCCACGGTGAAGTCGCGGGTGAAGCCGCCCTCGGTGCCGGGCGCGAGCTGGTTGCGCAGCCGGATGTTGGCGAACGTGCCGCGGATCATCACCTCGTGGTTGCCGCGGCGCGAGCCGTAGGAGTTGAAGTCCCTGCGCTCGACGCCGTGCTCGGTGAGGTACTTGCCCGCCGGGCTGTCGGCCTTGATCGAGCCGGCCGGCGAGATGTGGTCGGTGGTCACCGAGTCGCCCAGCTTCAGCAGCACGCGGGCGCCGGTCACGTCGGTCGACCGGCACGCGGCTCGGCCGGCATGTCGTCGAAGTACGGCGGCTTGCGGACGTAGGTCGACTCGCGCGTCCCAGGCGAAGGTCTCGCCGGTCGGCGTCGGCAGCGACCGCCAGGTCTCGTCGCCGGCGAAGACGTCGGCGTAGCGCGAGGTGAACATGTCGGCGGAGATCGAGGAGTTCGACGACCTCGTCCACCTCGGCCTGGGTCGGCCAGATGTCGCGCAGGTAGACCGGCTGGCCGTCGGTGCCCGGTGCCGAGCGGCTCGGTGGTGAGGTCGATGTCCATCGTGCCGGCCAGGGCGTAGGCGACCACCAGCGGCGGGCTGGCCAGGTAGTTCATCTTCACGTCCGGGTTGATCCGGCCCTCGAAGTTGCGGTTGCCGCGACAGCACCGACGTGACCGCGAGGTCGGCGTCGTTGACCGCCTTGCGACACCTCGGGGATCAGCGGACCGGAGTTGCCGATGCAGGTGGTGCAGCCGTAGCCGACCAGGTCGAAGTCGAGCGCGTTCAGGTACTTGGTGAGGCCCGGCCTTCTCGTAGTAGTCGGTGACCACCTTCGAGCCGGGCGCCAGCGAGGTCTTCACCCACGGCTTGCGGGTGAGGCCGCGCCTCGACCGCCTTCTTCGCCACCAGCGCCGCGCCGATCATCACGCTCGGGTTCGAGGTGTTGGTGCAGGAGGTGATCGCCGCGATGGTGACGGCGCCGTGGTCGAGGGTGAAGCTGGTGCCGTCGGCCAGCGTGACCGGGTGGGCTTGGACGGGCGGCCCAGCGTCGCCGGACGCGTCTCGCCGTAGGCGTGCGGCGCGGCCGAGCCGTTGCGCGCCGGCGTGCGCGGGCGCGTCGGAGGCCGGGAAGCTCTCGGCGACCGCCTCGTCGTAGCCGGTGACCTCGTGCGTCGCTCGTCGACGTAGTCGCGCAGCGCCTCGATTGAAGCCCTGCTTGGCGTGGGCGAGGATCACCCGGTCCTGCGGACGCTTCGGGCCGGCGATGCTCGGCACCACGGTGGCCAGGTCGAGCTCGAGGTACTCGGAGTAGCGCGGCTCGTGGTCGGCGTCGTGCCACAGGCCCTGGGTCTTGGCGTAGGCCTCGACCAGTTCGAGCTGCTCGGCCGACGCGTCCGGTCAGCCGCAGGTAGTCGATGGTCTCGTCGTCGATCGGGAAGATCGCGATGGTCGAGCCGTACTCGGGGCTCATGTTGCCGATGGTGGCGCGGTTGGCCAGCGGCACCTCGGCGACGCCGGGGCCGTAGAACTCGACGAACTTGCCGACCACCTTGTGCTGGCGCAGCATCTCGGTGATGGTCAGCACCAGGTCGGTGGCGGTGGTGCCCTCCGGCAGCTCGCCGCTCAGCTTGAAGCCGACCACGCGCGGGATCAGCATGCTCACCGGCTGGCCGAGCATGGCCGCCTCGGCCTCGATGCCGCCGACGCCCCAGCCGACCACGCCGAGGCCGTTGACCATGGTGGTGTGCGAGTCGGTGCCGACGCAGGTGTCGGGGTAGGCCTGCAGCACGCCGTCGACCGTCGCGCGGGAAGACCACCCGGGCCAGGTGCTCGATGTTGACCTGGTGCACGATGCCGGTGCCCGGCGGCACGACCACGAAGTCGTCGAACGCGGTCTGGCCCCAGCGCAGGAACTGGTAGCGCTCGCGGTTGCGCTGGTACTCCAGCTCGACGTTGCGGGTGAACGCGTCGGGGGTGCCGAACAGGTCGGCGACCACCGAGTGGTCGATCACCATCTCCGCCGGCGACAGCGGGTTCACCTTCGCCGGGTCGCCGCCGAGGTCGGCGATCGCCTCGCGCATGGTGGCCAGGTCGACCACGCACGGCACGCCGGTGAAGTCCTGCATGATCACCCGGGCCGGGGTGAACTGGATCTCGCGGTTCGGCTCGGCGCTCGGGTCCCAGGCGCCGAGCGCGGCGATGTCGGCGGCGGTGATGTTGGCGCCGTCCTCGGTGCGCAGCAGGTTCTCCAGCAGCACCTTCAGGCTGAACGGCAGGGTCGCCGACCCCTCGACGGCGTCGATGCGGAAGATCTGGTAGGTCTTCCCGGCAACGTCGAGCTGGTCTGCTGCGGAGTAGCTGTCGATGCTCATCGGTCCTCCTGTGGCGCCGAAATATCTTGATGTCGAGATAATATCCCACCCGACCTGCCGAGGCTAGCCGACGGCCGGTGGCTAGTGCCGGTTCCGGCGACGTTCGCCCCACTCGACCCGCAGATCGGGATCGGACATCACCAGGTACACCAGGCCGCAGTCCTGCGGCCCGGTCACGTCGAGCTGGCAGAGGTTGCACATGTCCGCCGGACGCAGCGGGCACTGCGCCTCCGGACGGGTGCGGAGCGCGGTGGTCGGGCAGGGAGGTCATCTCGGTTCCAGGATAGCCACGCACTCCACGTGGTGCGTCATCGGGAACAGGTCGTAGGCGGTCACCGACGTCGGCCGGTAGCCCAGGCCGGCGGCCGTCCTGCAGGTCGCGGCCGAGGGCAGCCGGGTCGCAGGCGACGTAGGCGATCGCCCGCGGACGCCGCGCGGCGACCGCGGCGCAGCACGCGCGGCGCCGGCGCCGGCCCGCGGCGGGTCGAGCACGACCAGGTCGGCGCGCGCCGGGCAGCCCGGCGCAGCGCGCGCGCCACGTCGCCGGCCACGAACCGGCGCGCCGGGCACGTTGCCCGCGGCCAGCTCGACGGCCCGGCGGTCGCCCTCGATCCCCCAGACCCTGGCGCCGGCCGCCGCCAGCGCGCCGGCGAACAGCCCGACCCCGCAGTACAGGTCGAGGGCCACGTCCCCCGGCCGCCGGGTCGAGGCCCGCCAGGACCCGCGTCCACCAGCACCCGCGGGGCGGCGGCGTGCGCCTGCCAGAAGCCGTCGGCCGCCACGTCGAAGACCAGGTCACCCACGTGCTCGGTCACGACGTCCGCCGAGCGACCCGGTGCGCCGAACACCGCTTGGTCGGCGTCGGCGGCGGCCAGCAACTCACCCCCGGCCCGGCCGGGTTCGGCGCGGCGGCGCGGCGATCGCCGGATCGGCGATCCGGCAGCCATCCTCCGGCAGCGGGACGACCTCGGCCGACCGGTGCGCCAGCAGGCCGGACGGCCGTCCGCGTCGAGGTGGTAGCGCATCCGGCGCCGCCAGCCCAGCGGCGCCGGCTGCACCTCGACGCACCTCACCGGTGAACTCGAAGCCGCCCAGGTGCGCCGAGCAGTTCGGCCACCACCTGGCGCTTCAGCTCCCGGACGTGCGCCGGCTCGACGTGCTGGAAGTCGCACCCGCCGCAGCGTCCGGCGATCGGGCACGGCGGCGTGACCCGGTGCGGGCTCGCCCGGTGGACGGCGACCGCGTCGCCCCGCGCGAAGCGCTTGCTGACCTCGGTGACCCGGACGTCGACCAGCTCGCCGGTCAGCGCGTGACGGACGAAGATCACCCGTCCCTCGTGCCGGGCGACGAAGTGGCCGCCGTGCGCGACCGGGCCGATCTCGACGCCGGTGAGCAGGTCACCGACGGCCGGTTCGGCGCTCACTCGTCCTTGGCGCGGTCGTCGGGGACGCCGATCCGCACCTGCCCGGTATCCGGGACGGCGCCAGGCCGCGGCCGTGTTGCGCTTGGCCCGGTCGATCGCGTACTTCGACGACGCCAGCTGGTAGGGCACCGAGGTGACCATCACGCCCTGCATGAAGTTCAGCCGGGTCTTCAGGATCAGGCCGGTCTGGTTGTGCAGCAACTGCTCCCACCAGTGACCGACGATGTACTCGGGGATGTAGACGCAGACCACGTCGCGCGGGTTGTCCGAGCGGATGCCCTTGACGTAGTTCAGGAAGGGCCCGGTGACCTCCCGGTACGGCGAGGCGATCACCTTCAGCGGCACCTCGACCTCCTGCGCGTCCCACTTCGCGAGCGATCGCCCTGGTCTCGGCGTCGTCGATCGAGACGGTGACCGCCTCGATGCTGCTGGCCCGGGTCGCCCGGGCGAAGTTCACCGCGCGCATGGTCGGCTTGTTGACCTCCTGCACCATGATCACCGCGCGCACCCGGCTGGGCAGCAGCCGGGCGTCCACGGGTCCGACGGCGGTCTCGCGGGCCACCTTGTCGTAGTGGCTGCGGATGGATCGCATCAGCAGGAACACCGCCGCCATCGCCAGCACGGCCAGGTAGGCGCCGTAGATGAACTTGGACAGCCAGCACGATGACCAGCACGACGCCGGTGCCGGTGAGGCCGATCGCGTTGATCACCCGGGAGCGCTGCATCGTGGACCGCGCGCCTCGGCGTCCTTCTCGGTCTTCAGGTGCCGCGTCCAGTGCCGCATCATGCCGAACTGGCTGACGGTGAACGACACGAAGACGCCCGACGACGTACAGCTGGATCAGCGCGGTCACCGAGGCGTTGTAGATCAGCACGAGGACGATGGCGGCCGTGGCCAGCACCAGGATGCCGTTGGAGTAGGCCAGCCGGTCGCCGCGGGTGTGCAGCGCCCGCGGCAGGAAGCCGTCCCTGGCCAGGATCGAGCCGAGCACCGGGAAGCCGTTGAAGGCGGTGTTCGCGGCCAGGAACAGGATGATCATCGTCATGGTGATCACGAAGTAGAAGCCGGGCGGGAAGGTGTCGAAGATCGTCCGGGCCAGCTGGCCCATCGCCGTGTCGTGGCGCTCGCGTCGACGCGCACGCCGTTCTGCGGTGAAGTAGCGAGCTGGCCGTCGGGGTCGATCAGCTTCAGGCCGGTCAGGTTGGCCAGGATGATGATGCCCGACGAGCATGGTGATCGCGATGCCGCCGAGCAGCGCGAGCGTGGTGGCGGCGTTGTGGCTCTTCGGCTCCCGGAAGGCCGGGACGCCGTTGGAGATCGCCTCCACGCCGGTCAGCGCCGCACAGCCGGACGAGAACGCCCGGGCCAGCAGCACCACCATCGCGATCCCGGCGAACGGCTCGTAGGCCGGCGAGCCCGACGACGTCGTAGCCGGCGGTCGGTGCCTGCAGGTGCTCGCCCAGGCCGAAGATCCGGAACAGGCCCCACACGGTCATGCCGAGCACGCCGATCATGAAGCCGTAGGTCGGGATGGCGAAGAACGAACCCGACTCGCGCACCCCGCGCAGGTTCATGGTCATCAGCAGCGATGATCAGCGCCGGCCGCCCAGAACCCCTCGTGGCCCTGCGAGGAACGGGAACATCGCCTTCGCGTTCTGCACGCCCGAGGACACCGACACGGCGACGGTGAGGACGTAGTCGACCAGCAGCGCGCTGGCGACCACCAGGCCGGCGGTCGGGCCCGATGTTCACGGTGGCGACCTCGTAGTCGCCGCCGCCGGACGGGTAGGCGTGCACCGTCTGCCGGTAGGACAGCACCACGATCAGCATCACCAGCGGCGACCGCCAGCGCGATCTGCCAGGAGAAGGCGAAGCCGGCCATCCCGGCCAGGGACAGGGTGAGCAGGATCTCGTCAGGGGCGTAGGCGACCGAGCTCAGGGCGTCGGACGCGAAGACCGGCAGCGCGATCCGCTTGGGCAGCAGAGTCTCGCCCAGCTGGGCGCTGGCCAGCTTGCGCCCCACCAGCAGGCGCTTGACGAAGTCGGCGGCGTTCACGAAACGGCACCCTATGCCCTGTTGCGGCGTGTGGTCGAGCGATCTGGCCGGTGTAGCGTCGGTTTCGACCGTCCCGGCAAGCCGGATAAGGTCATGGCGCGATCAGGCGCGACGCGAGGAGTGGAGGCACGCGCGGTGCACATCGTCATCATGGGTTGTGGACGCGTCGGCGCGTCCCTGGCCCGGGCGCTCGAGCGCCGCGGCCACTCGGTCGCCGTGATCGACATCGTCGCAGGACGCCTTCCGGCGGCTCGGCCCCGAGTTCCAGGGCAAGACCGTCAAGGGCGTCGGCTTCGACCGGCAGGTGCTGGTGCGCGCCGGCATCGAGCGCGCCGACGGCTTCGCGGCCGTCTCCAGCGGCGACAACTCCAACATCCTCGCCGCTCGCGTCGTGCGGGAGACCTTCGAGGTGCACAACGTCGTCGCCCGCATCTACGACCAGGGCCGCGCCGAGGTGTACGAGCGGCTCGGCATCCCCAGCGTCGCCACCGTCCGCTGGGCGGCCGACCAGGTGCTGCGCCGGCTGCTGCCCGTCGGGCTCCGAGCCGCAGTGGCGCGACCCGTCCGGCGTCGTCCGGCTGATCGAGGTGCACGTCAACTCCGACTGGGTCGGCACCAAGGTGATCCGGCATGGAGGCCGCGTCGCGCGCCCGGATCCCGTTCCTGATGCGCTTCGGCACCGGGCATGGTGCCCACCGAGACGACCGTCTTCCAGGACGGCGACCTGCGTCTACGCCGCGGTCAGCAACGAGCAGGTGCCCGACGTCGAGGACATCCTCGGCCGCCCGCCGGTCGAGCACTGAGAGGGAGAGCGCAGATGCGTGTCGCCATCGCCGGAGCCGGGAACGTCGGCCGCTCGATCGCCCGCGAGCTGATCGCCAACGGGCACCAGATCCTGCTGATCGACCGGGACCCGAACGCCATCAAGCCCGAGAGCGTGCCCGAGGCCGAGTGGCTGCTGGCCGACGCCTGCGAGCTGACCAGCCTCGAGGAGGCCAGCCTCGAGTCGCTGCGACGTGGCCATCGCCGCGACCGGCGACGACAAGGCCAACCTGGTGCACTCGCTGCTGGCCAAGACCGAGTTCGGCGTGCCGCGCACCGTCGGCCGGGTGAACCACCCCAGCCAACGAGTGGATGTTCGACGACCTGTGGGGCGTCGACGTCGCCGTCTCCACCCCCCGGCTGATGTGCGCCCTGGTCGAGGAGGCCGTCACCGTCGGCGACCTGGTGCGGCTGTTCAGCTTCCGCGGCGGCCACGCCAACCTGGTCGAGATGACCCTGCCGGACGGCTCGCCGCGGGTCGGCACCCGGGTCGCCGACCTCAACCTGCCCGGCGACGCGGTGCTGGTCACCGATCATCCGGGACGGCGCCGCGCGGGCCCCCGAGCGGGACGCGGCGCTGGAGGCCAACGACGAGTTGCTGTTCGTCGCCGACCCCGGCTACGAGGCCGAGCTGGCGCAGTACCTGGTGCCCCGGGCCAACCGCGGCGGCTGAACTGGGCTGAGGCTCAGCCCGCGATCAGTTCGTAGCAGCGGGTTGTAGAGCCGGCGCTGGCCGTCCACGTAGGAGACGCGGCCCCTGGACGGTGAGCTCGCGGCCGGCGACCACCCCGGGGATCTAGCGACGTCCCATCCAGATCAGGGTCAGGGTGCCCGAGCCGTCGCTGAACTCGGCCTCCAGCCAGGGGGTGCCGCTGCGGGGCTTCATGGTCAGCACCGTGATCGTGCCGCGCAGCGTCGCGCCATCTCGCGGTCGCGCACGGTCGCCGATCCGGTTCGCGCCGGCCGCCTCGACCACCTTCTGGCGCTGCTCCGACTCCAGCTCGGCATTCGAGGCGCCGATCCGGCGGAGCGCTCTCAGGATCGGGTTCGTACCGGCCATCAGCCCTCCTGGGCAGCCTCTGGCAGCGTCATCGGGATCAGCTCGCCGGGAACCATGGGCTTGTCGCCCCGGCGCACCACCAGATTACGGAAGAACTCGACGAACGGCGAGACCAGCGGGGCGTCTGCGTCGCCGAGCGCGGCCTCACCCAGCAGCGTGCCACGCAAGCAGCCAGCGCGGGCCTTCGGCGAACCAGATCCGGGACACGTGGAACAGCTGCTCCCCGCCGGGACCCTCCTGCGGCAGCACCCGCCGCACCTCCGAGCCGAACGGGCCCGTCGGCGAGTTCGGCGTTGCCGCCGGCCTGCTCGGCCTCCTCGACGACGTCCTCGCGCAGTTCCTCGGCCAGGCCGCCGCTGGCCGGGGCAGCGAACAGGGCCACCTCGAGCCCGGAGTTCTTCCAGACCGCCGTCACCGCCTGCACCTGCCCGGGTCGGCCTCGTTCACCTGCAGCTGCAGGCCGAGCCCGTCCCACGGCGTGATGACGAGCGCGCCCAGGTCGACCCGGGTGACCGCGTCACCGGACAGCTCGACCTCGTCGGCGTCGAACGGCCCGTCGGCGCGCCAGTCGACCGGTCCGCGAAGTCCTCGGACACCTCGTCCTCAGCCGCCAGTTCGTCGGCGTCGAGGTCGCCGTCTTCGAACTCACCCTCATCGAGCGACAGCGGCTCGCGGGTGCCGTCCGCCAGTTCCTCATCCACCTCGGACTCGTGGTCGCCGGCGTCGTCGCCGACGATCTCCAGCGCTTCCTCCTCGGTGTCCACCGGCTCGATGTCGACCGACTTGCGCTTGCGTCCAAAGATCACTGTCCACCTCTGTAGTTGTCTTCCCGGCCGGCATTCCGGCCCACTCAGCCACCCCGCCGGTGGACCCGTGACCGCGATCACCGCGGTCACTCGCCGGCAGCTCCGCAGCACGGCTCGAACTCCGCCTCGCGCCACCCGCTGCACCACCAGCTGGGCGATCAGGTCGCCCCGGGCCAGCCGGATCGGCTTCGGCGGCGTCGGTGTTGAGCAGACAGACGCGGATCTCGCCGCGGTAGCCCGCGTCCACCGTCCCCGGAGCGTTCACGATCGTCAGCCCGGAACGAGCCGCGAGCCCGGATCGGGGATGGACGAAGCCTGCCCAGCCCTCGGGGAGCGCGATCGCGACCCCGGTGCCCACCAACCGACGCTCACCCGGCGCCAGGTCGCAGTCCTCCGCGATGGCCAGATCGGCACCCGCGTCGCCCGGGGTGGGCATAGCTGGGGACGGGCATCTCGGGGTCGAGCCTGATCAGGCCGACCCGAACCCGCTCCGGGCTGCGCTGACGTCATTGCGGCAGTCTAGCTGGGGCGAACGTGACTCCCCCGTTCGGCGAGATGGCGCGGGATTCGGCGATCGCAGCAGCTAAGCTTGTCCGGCCGACGCGTCGACATCAGCCAGTACGGATGGCGGTCAGCCGCGTCGTCGATCGCGATCTCGACCGACCCCGGAATGAACGAGCGCACCACCAGCCAGGCGGCGTGATCGGCGTCCCGCGCCCAGACGTCGTCGGGTGGCGGCGCGGTCGTGGACGGTGACCGCGCCGGCATACGGCCACTCCAGGTGGGCGCCACCGGCGTGCAGCCCTGTCGGCGTCGACGACGAGACGCTCGTTCCCGAACCAGAGCAGGGCCGCGCGACACGGCGGCGGCGGTGACCAGGCCGGCCACGACGGCCACCATCGGCCCGGCGTAGAAGCCGATCGCCGTGACCGAACTGAGCGCGAAGAACATCCCGATCACCCACCACGACACCGGGACCCGCGAGCCGCTCGCTGGTAGTTCATTGCCCCAAGCTAGCCGCGGTTGGCAGGATGGCAGCAGGAGGACATGTGAACATCTCGCAGAAGTTGCTCTGGAACCTGTACGCGGGGGCCGCCGGAGCCGTGACCACGCTGATCGCCGCGAAGGCGGTCAACGCGGTCTGGGCGCTGACCACCGGCGACGAGCCACCGCAGCCCAACGATCCGGAGGTGCCGCTGCGTCGTGCCATCACCTGGGCGATCGCCAGCGGTGTGGGCATCGGTCTGTCCCAGCTACTGGTGAACCGGTTCGCGGCCGACCAGTGGCAAAAGGTGATGGGCACACCGGCGCCGGGCTTCAAGGTCGACGCACGTGAGTCTGAGCTGCAGCTGCGGATCGTCCGACTCAGCCGGCGCAGTCCACGCAGTAGATCAGGCCACCCTTGACCTCCGCGATCTGGCTGCGGTGCTTCACCAGGAAGCAGGAGGCGCAGGTGAACTCGTCGGCCTGGCGCGGCAGCACCCGGACGGTGAGTTCCTCGTGGGAGAGGTCGGCACCGGGCAGTTCGAAAGTCTCCGCAGCCTCGACCTCGTCCTCGTCGACCTTTCCGGAGTTCTTGTCGTTCCGTCGGGTCTTCAGTTCCTCGATCGAGTCTTCGCTCTCTTCGTCGGTCTTGCGAGGGGCGTCGTAGTCGGTCGCCATGATCTTTGGATCCATCTCCATTCCGCGGTGCCGCGTTGGGGTGCTGCAGGACATCTGGTGCGAGGAATGCATATCACATCCCTGCGCGGGTTGCCGTCCCCCACCGCCATCCGCGAGCGCCCCAGAGGCGGCCCCGCTGACGTAGTGTTCGGGGATCGGGTTGGTAGGTTACCTGCAGACACAAACTCGAAAGTGAGGCTATGACTTCCCGAGACCGAGCCGGCGACACGCCAGGTCCGGTGCGCCAGCCGCCGCCGACGAACCCGCACCTGGAGATTCACATGGACAGTGCCCTGAGCCCTCGGGAGATCCAGGCGCGCATCCGGGCGGGGGAGTCGCTGGAGGATGTGGCCCGCGCCGCCGGCATGGCGGTCGATTGGGTCGAGCCGTTCGCGGCGCCGGTGATCGCCGAGCGGGAGTTCATCGCCGGTCAGGCGCAGTCGCACCCCGTCCGCCGGGGCTCGGAGACGATCGCGCACCGCACCCTCGGCACAGGTGGTCGACCGACCGGCTCGCGTCCCGCCGGGTCGACACCGACAGCGTGGTCTGGGACGCCTGGCAAGCTCGAGGGACGACGCTGGGTGGTCCGGGTCGACTACGACTCCGGCAAGGCCCACCGCGAGGCCCGCTTCCTCTACGACGCGTCCGGCCGGTTCTCGATCGCCGACAACGACGACGCCCGCTGGCTGCTCGGCCTGCACTCCGACGTCCCACGGTCCGCAGCCCGGCCGCCGCCGCTCCGACGAGGACGCCGAGCCGACCATCGACCTCAACGACGAACTGGCTCTGGTACGGGTGGTGCAGCCACGCGCCGACGAACCGTCCGACCCCAACGACACCGTTCCCCTGGACGAACTGGACGCCGAGCTCGACGACGCCTACGCCGAGGGCGAACTCGCCGAGGTCGACGGGGTGTACGACATCGTCCCGTCCTCGGAGTCCGGGCTGGACGTGCTCTACGACATGCTGTCCAGCTTCGACGAGGACTCCGTGCAGATCTACGCCGGGACTGATCCGTCCGGCCGACGAACCGCATCCCTCTCCTGTGCTGGACGAGCACCCGTCCCCCGCCGACGCCGGATCCGGACGCCGAGGTTCCCGAGCCGGACGCCGACGTCCCCGAGCCGGACCTGGCGGCCAGAAGGGACGCCGAGGTGACCGAGCCCGAGCAGCCCGCACTGGTTGAGCCGGAGGAATCCGACGCGGCCAAACCGGTCGCCAAGGGCAAGCGCAAGCGGGCCTCCGTCCCCAGCTGGGACGAGATCATGTTCGGCTCGCCCGAAGAACCGCTGAAGCGCCGCTCAGCCGAACGGCAGCGGGCTCGGGGCTGAGCGTGACCGCGGCCACCTGAGCGGTCACGCGGCGCCGATGGTGGCGTCGGCACAGCACCTGGTAGGCGACCTCGGCGGTCACCGGTGTCGCCCACCACCACCTGGCTGCCCTCGGTGACCATCACGCCGTTCACCGTCCGGGCGTTGTGGGTGGCCGGCTCGCCGCACCAGCACCGCGGCCGCACCTGCAGCATGTTCCATGCGGTCGCACAGCTCGACCAGTCGCCGCGACGCCGGGAACAGCTCGGTGCGGAAGTCGGTGAGGATGCCGAAGCAGAACACGTCGATCTGGAGTTCGTCGACGATCCGGGCGAGCTGGTCGATGTGCGCCGGGCGTGTAGAACTGGGCCTCGTCGCAGACCAGGAAGTCGACCCGGCGCCCACCGGTGAGCTCGGTGACGACGTAACGCCAGAAGTCGAGGCTCGTCGTTGACCTCGATGGCGGGGGCGGTCAGGCCGATCCGGGAGGTGATCGAGGAACCGCCGGAGCGGTCCAGCATGGTGAACAGCCGGCCCTGGCGGCCCGCACTCGATTCGGTGTAGGCGACCTGGAGCGCCAGGGTCGACTTGCCGCAGTCCATCGGCCCGGTGAAGTAGGTCAGTTCAGCCACCCTGAGAGTCTCCCGCACCCCACCCGACCCAGCCACCCGCGTCCCACCGGACACGACTGACCCCGACGCGGGGCGGACCGGGCGATCAGTCCACCAGCAGCGGCACGTCCAGCTCCGCGCGGGTGAGCGAGCCGTGCATGCCGACCAGGCCGAACTCCTTCGGCAGTGTCCTGGTCATGATCGCGCCGTCGTCGGCCATCGCCACCAGGACGTCGCCGAACCGGTCAGCCAGCCGCGGCGAGAGGTCACCGAACCAGCCCTCGTCGACCGCCTCGTCGCGGGTCCGCACCCAGGCGCGCTCGCCGAGCCGCTGCCGCCACCGCTCGGCCACCTCGTCCGGGCGGGGGGTCATCAGCTGCCGCAGACGTCCCTCGCCCGCGAGCGCGGTGACGTCGGCGAGCAGCCCGGGTTCGTCCTCGACGAACAATCGTGCGTCGGCCGGCACGTCGACCATGCCGTGGTCGCCGGTCACGACCAGGCGGACGTCGTCGGCAAGGCCCGAGCGGAGCACGCCCGCCAGGTGGTCGGCGTGGGCCAGTTCAGCCAGCCACTGCGGCGAGCCCACCCCGTGGCCGTGGCCGGCGTGGTCGAGGCGGCGCTCGTAGCAGTAGGTCAGCGTCCGCTCGGCCGAGGCCACCGCCTGCGTCACGAGATCGAGCCGACGGGCATGGTCCGTCTCATCGGTCACCGGGAGAAAGCTCGGTCCCCGCAGCGCTGCCGTGGTCAGGCCGCTGCCGGCGAAATGCGCCGGCGCCACCGTGCTGGTCCGCACGCCCGCGCCCGTCGAGTCGCTCGAGGTAGGTGAGTTGCGGCTGCACGTCGAGCCCGCTGAGCCCGGACGGCCAGCGCAGGGTGTTCAGCACACGGCGCTCCGGCGGATACCAGAATGAGTAGCCGGCGATGCCGTGACGCCCCGGGGGCAGTCCCGTCCCCAGGCTCGTGATGGAGGTGGCGGTGGTGCTGGGAACCCCCGAGGTGATCCGGCGCCCCTGAAGTCCCGCGAGGTAGGGAGCCTGCTCGGCGTACTCGGCCCAGCTGATGCCAGCCCAGCCCGTCCACGAGCAGCAGGACATACCGCGAACCGTCCGGCAGGCCGAGACAATCGGTCGCACCCCGGACACCCAGGTGGGCGCCAAGACTCGGCAGCAGGTCGGCCAGTGTGCTGACGCCCGTAGTCGGGAACCGAGGGCGCTGGCATGCTCAGTTGCCGCTGGCCAACTGCAGCGCGGTTCCGAACGCGATCAACTGCGCCACTTTCGCCTCACCGTCCCCGGCGGCACTGATCCGCACTGTCAGGTCGTCGCCGGCGATCATGCCGGTGAGCCCGTGGTCGGCTTCGCAGTTCGGATCAGCGCAATGGGCGGGCTCGAGGTCGACCCGCCGCATGGTTCCCCAGGCGATCGTCAGCCAGGTCTCCGCGACCGCAGAGCGACGGGACCCATACCGTTCGGGCTCCGACACCACCTGGCTGAGCGCCACCGAGTTGATCGTGCGCAGCGCCACCGACTCGGTCGTGGTCAGCGCCTGGGGCGCCTCGCCGGGATTGTCGTTCTCGTCGGTGTGGGCGACGATCAGCCGGGACGCGGTCAGCACCAGCACCGAGAGGTGCCGGGCGATCTCGTCACGGTTGAAGGTGGCCTCGTGGTGCACCAGGTGCGCCAGCGCCTCTTCCGGACCCAGAGCCAGCGAGACCGCGTCGGCCACCAGTTCCGGGAAGTACCCGCAGGCGTGGATCTCCGCCTTCAGTCCCGGCGGCAGGTGCAGCGCAGTCCGTGGAGTCATTACCGCATCCTCTCACCGCACGCCGTGATGTCGGAATTCCTTCTCGGAGCAGCGGGTTCCTCGCAGTTCAGCCCTCGCAGTTCGTGCCTCGCAGTTCGTGGCCCCGGCGGTAAGGCCGCCCCGGCCCTCGTCTGTTCCTCGCAGTTCGTGCCTCACTGCTCGTCAAGATCCCTCGGCGTCCCGCCGCTCGCGCGTCGGCACGCCTTCGTAATCTGTTCCTCGCAGTTCGTGCCTCACTGCTCGTCAAGACTCGTCGCGCTGCAGCCGCTGACGCGTCTGCAGCGCTCCTCGTCTAATGTGAGGTGCCGTGAGCAACCGTCCATTCATCGCTGCGCGCGTCGAAGAGTTCATCGACCGTCGAGTCGAGAGGCTGCTGCGCGCCATGGGGTGGCAGGAAAAGGTGATCTGCTACACCGGCTACGGCACCAAGGACAGCATCCGGGTGCTCGGACGGGTCGTCCTGGTGCCCCGATGGTCGCGCACCGGCATCGGCAAGGCCACCGAAGACCTGATCAAACGGCGCGGCTTCCGCAACTTCTTCAGCACCGCCTGCGTCCGCGCCAACGTGAACATCGCCGTCGGCGAGCGGGTGGTCACCACGATGACCGACCGCGGCGGCTACATCGACCACCGGATCCGTAATCACGAACTCCAGCCCGGGTGGCAGCGGGTACGCGTGCAGCACCGACTCATCGAAGGTTTCGCACCGGTCAGATCCACGTGGTGTCCGACGACATCACCTTCGGGTTGGTCTCCGACATCGACGACACGATCATCTCCACCTGGCTCCCCCGGCCGATGATCGCCGCATGGAACTCCTTCATCCGAGACGAGTCCGCACGCCAGTCCGTGCCGGGAATGGCCCGGATGTACACCACGCTGCTGGCGGAACACCCTGGCGCCCCGGTGATGTACGTCTCCACCGGCGCGTGGAACACCCACGGCTTCCTGTCCCGGTTCCTGAAGCGCCACGGCTATCCGTCCGGTCCGATGCTGCTCACCGACTGGGGGCCCACGAACACCGGCTGGTTCCGCTCCGGCATGGCCCACAAGGCCGAGACCCTGCTGCAGCTCACCAGCGACTTCCCGAACATCTCCTGGGTGCTGGTGGGCGACGACGGCCAGCACGACCCCGTGATCTACGCCAACTTCGCGCGGCTCGCCCCCGACCGCGTCCGCGCGATCGCCATCCGGCAGCTCACCCCGACCGAGCAGGTGCTGTCGCACGGCACCACCACGGTGCTGCCTGAGGAACAGGAGGCCGACGCCGACACGCCCTGGGTCGTCGCCCCGGACGGACGCGGCCTGCTCGCCGGCCTGCGCGGCCTCGTCGACCCCCTGTGACCGATCGCGAGAGAGAGAAGTTCACGCCCGATGGTTGCCAAACCGCCACCGCCCGATGATGACATCGCCGAGCGGATCGTCGACGTCGACGTCTCCGAAGAGATGGAGACCAGCTTCCTGGAGTACGCCTACTCGGTGATCTACTCCCGCGCGCTGCCCGACGCCCGAGACGGCCTGAAGCCGGTTCAGCGACGAATCCTGTTCACGATGGACCAGATGCGGATCCGTCCGACCGCGTCGCACGTGAAGTGCTCCCGCGTCGTCGGCCAGGTCATGGGCCTCTACCACCCGCACGGCGACACCGCGATCTACGACGCCCTCGTCCGGCTCGCGCAGCCCTGGGCGATGCGGCTGCCCACCGTCGACGGGCACGGCAACTTCGGCTCGCTCGACTCCGGCCCGGCCGCGATGCGCTACACCGAGTGCCGAATGGCACCGGCCGCGGTGGCGATGACCGCCGACCTGGACGCCGACACCGTCGACTTCCGGCCGAACTACGACGGCAAGGAGATCCGAGCCGGTCGTGCTGCCGGCCGCGCTTCCCGAACCTGCTCGTCAACGGCTCCACCGGCATCGCGGTCGGCATGGCGACGAACATCCCGCCGCACAACCTGGTCGAGGTCGTCCAGGCGCTGAAGCACCTGCTGTGGCACCCCGACGCCGACGTCGACGAGCTGATGCGGTTCGTGCCCGGCCCCGACCTGCCCACCGGCGGCAAGATCATCGGCCTGGACGGCATCCGCGATGCCTACACGAGCGGTCGCGGCAGCTTCCGCGTCCGCGTCGTCGGCCCGGATCGAGCAGGTGCACCCGCGCCGCAAGGGCATCGTGGTCACCGAACTGCCCTACATGATCGGCCCGGAGCGGATCATCGAGCAGGTCAAGACCCTGGTCGCGCAACAAGAAGCTGACCGGCATCGCCGACATCAAGGACCTCACCGACCTCGCCAACGGCACCCGTCTGGTGATCGAGGTGAAGAACGGCATCAACCCCGAGGCGCTGCTGGAGGAGCTGTACCGGCTGACCAAGCTGGAGGACTCGTTCGCGATCAACACGGTCGCCCTGGTCGACGGCCAGCCCAACACGCTTGAGCCTCAAGCAGATGCTGGAGGTCTACCTCGCGCACCGGCTGCAGGTGATCCGCCGTCGCGCCCAGTTCCAGTTGACGCAAGGCCAGGGACCGGCTGCACCTGGTCGAGGGCCTGCTGATCGCGATCGTCGACATCGACGACGTGATCGCGATCATCCGCAGCTCGCGACGACTCCGCCCAGGCCCGGACCCGGCTGATGGACGCCTTCGAGCTCACCGAGATCCAGGCCAACTACATCCTCGACATGCAGCTGCGCCGGCTGACGAAGTTCTCCCGGATCGAGCTCGAGGCCGAGCGCGACAAGCTGTGGCTGACGATCAACGACCTGCAGGCGCTCCTCGACTCCGACCAGCGGCTGCGCGAGGTCACCGCCGCCGAGCTGGACGAGGTCGCCCGGGCCCACGGGACGCCGCGCCGCACGATCCTGCTGGCGTCCGCGGGCACGCCGGTGACCGCGCAGACCGCCGCCGCAAGCCTGGAGATCGCCGACGACCCCTGCTGGGTGATGCTGTCCTCGGCCGGGCTGCTGGCCCGCACCCACAACGACGAGCCGCTGCCCGACCGTCCGGGCCGCGGGCCGCGCACGACGTGATCGTCTCCGCGGTCCGGACCACCGCCCGCGGGGAGTTCTGCGTCCTGACCAACAAGGGCCGGCTGCGTCCGCGGCCAGGCGATCGACGTGCCGTCGGTGCCGGTCACCGCCGCCGCGCCCAACCTGCAGGGCGGGTCGCCGGCGACCGAGCTGCTCCCCCTGCTGCCCGGACGAGCGGATCCTCGGCCTCGGCACGCTTGGACGAGCGGACCTTCGGCTGGGCGCTCGGGCACCCGCGCAGGGGGTGGTGAAGCGGGTCCACCCGGAGACTGATCGGCAAGGACGCGTGGGAGATCATCCGGCTCGACGACGGCGACGAGGTGGTCGGCGCGGTCGAACTGAGCCACGACCTCGTCGAGCTGGTGTTCATCACCTCCGACGCCCAACTGCTGCACTTCCCGGCGTCCTCCGTGCGTCCGCAGGGTCGCTCCGGCGGCGGGATGGCCGGCATCAAGCTCGCCCCCGGCGCGCGGGTGGTCTTCTTCGGAGCGACTCCGACCGCCGACGCCTCCGTGGTCACCGTCGCCGGCTCCTCGGCGGCCCTCCCGGGCACCGAGGCCGGAACGGTCAAGGTGACCCCGCTGGCCGAGTACCCGACCAAGGGCCGGGCGACGGGCGGCGTGCGGTGCCAACGTTTCCTCCGGGGCGAGGACACGCCTGCTGCTGGCCTGGGCCGGGCCGGACCCGGCGATCGCGGCCGCGGCCAGCGGCACCCCGATCGACCTGCCCCCGTCCGACCCACGGCGGGACGCCTCCGGCGTTCCGGTGGCCCAACCGATCGGCGCTGTCGGCTCGCGCTACCACGCCTGACCCGGTCGCAAGAACCGTCGTCGTGGTGCGCCCCGGGGCGAGCGCCTCGTAGGCTGGCGTCGTGGACCCATCCTTTGACGATCTGCTCGCCGCCAACCGCCGCTACGCCACGTCCGCCCCACGGAACTTCGACGGGTACGCCCATGCCGGGGTGGCGGTGGTGACCTGCATGGACTCACGGCTCCAACCGCTGGAGATGCTCGGCCTGTTCCTCGGTGAGGCCAAGATCCTGCGCACCCCCGGCGGCCACGTCACTGAGGACGCATTGAACGGCTGCATCCTCGGAGTGAACCTGCTGCGCGTCCGCCGAATCCTGGTGATCAGCCACAATCGGTGCGCCATGGCGTCCTGCGACGACCTCGAGATGAGCCGCCGCGTCTCCGAGGTCAGCGGACGCGACGCGTCGAGTCTCCGTGTCGGCGCCGACCCTGATCAGGCGAGCCACCTTCGCGCCGACGTCCTCCTGCTCGCCTCGCACCCCTTGATCCAGGGTCGGGCCACCGTCGGTGGCTTCCACTACGACGTCGACACCGGTCTGCTCGAGCAACGCTGCTGACCCATCCCCATTTCGGGCCGACCCTGCGGACGAGGGTCGCCGGGTCAGCCGTCCAAGCGCGCGAAGTCGAGAGTGTGAACGATCAGTTCGCCGGCGTCGTCACACTCGTCGAGGTCGATCCGGGCCGTGATCGACCAGTCGTGGTTGCCCTCGGGATCGTCGATGATCTGACGCACCAGCCAGGTTCGCCCCTGCTCGGTCACGTCCAGGAACGACGGTCCGCGGGCGTCGGCGTCGGCAGCCAGATCGTCGTGCTCGTCCCAGTACGCCGCCAGCGCCTCGTCCCACCGGGTGCGGGTCATCGTCCCGCCCGGCTCCAGCGCGGCGAGCCCGTCCACGTCGTCGGATGAGGCCAGCTCCACCCGGCGGAACAAGGCGTTGCGCACCAGCACCCGGAAGGCGCGGGCGTTCGCCGTCACCGTCCGGTTGGGCGGCGGCGCTTCGCCCAGATCGGCCGTCCCGCCGGACAGACTGGTCAGCGCCGACCACTCGTCCAGCAGCGAACTGTCCGTGAGCCGGGTCACCTCGCCGAGCCACTCGATCAGGTCGCCCAGCTCCTCGGTCCGCGCCGAGGCGCGGCACCGTCTGGCGCAGCGCCCGGTAGGCGTCGGACAGGTAGCGCAGCAGCAGGCCCTCGCTGCGTTGCAGCTGGTAGAGCGCCACGTACTCGCCGAACGTCATCGCTCGGGCGAACATGTCCCGCACGATCGGCTTTCGGGCTCACCGGCGTCTCCGCCAGCCACGGGTGGGCGGCCAGGGACTCGACGAACACCTGCTCCAGCAGTTCGGCGAGCGGACGCGGCCAGCTCACCTCGTCCAGGAGTTCCAGCCGCTCCTCGTAGTCGTAGCCGTCGGCCTTCAGGTCGGCGACCGCCTCGCCCCGCGCCTTGAACTGCTGGGCCAGCAGGATCACCTTGGGATCCTCCAGGGTGGCCTCGATGACGCTCACCACGTCGAGGGCGTAGGTGGGCGACTCCGCGTCCAGCGCCGCCATCGCGGCCAGCGCGAAGGCGCTCAGCGGCTGGTTGAGGGCGAAGTCGTGCTGCAGGTCGACGGCGAGGGCGTGGCGGCGTCCGCCCGCGGTGGGCTCGGGCAGCCGGTGGACGACGCCGGCCCGGATCAGCGAGCGGCCCATCGCGGCGGCGCGGCGGATCAGCCGCTGTCGCGCCGGACGCTCCGGCACGCACGCGTCCATCAGCGCGACGAAGCTGCCCCGATGTCCTCGTCGCGCTGCAGCAGGTTCAGCAGCATGGCGTGGGTGACCCGCATCCGGGCGCGCAGCGGCTCGGGCTCGGACTCGATCAGCTTGGTGAACGTGGCCTCGGTGAAGTTCACGAAGCCCTCCGGCGGCTTCTTGCGCCGCACGCTCTTGCAGCTTCTTCGGGTCGTCGGCGAACTTGGCCAGGATCCGGGTGTTCTCGACCTCGTGCTCGGGTGCCTGCGCCACCACGTAGCCGACGGTGTCGAAGCCCGGGCGCCCGGCCCGGCCGGCGATCTGGTGGAACTCGCGGCTGCGCAGCAGACGCGCGCGACGACCGTCGAACTTGGCCAGGCGGCGAACAGCACGGTCCGGATCGGCACGTTGATGCCGACGCCGAGGGTGTCGGTGCCGCAGATGACGGTGAGCAGGCCGCGCTGGGCGAGGGTCTCGACCAGGCGGCGGTAGCGGGGCAGCATGCCGGCGTGGTGGACGGCGATGCCGGCGTGCAGCAGCGAGGACAGCGTCTTGCCGAAACCGCCGGCGAACCGGAGAAGCCGCGCAGCGCCTCCACGAGCTCCCGCCGGTGGCGCCGGTCGACGATGCCGGAGCTGAGCAGCGACTGGGCACGGTCGACCGCGCCGCCCTGGGTCGAGTGCACCACGTAGACCGGCGCCTGTTGGGTGTCGATCAGGTCCCGGACGGTCTCGTGCACCGGGGTGAGCGCCCAGGAGTACACCAGCGGGACGGGACGCGACGGCGCCCCCGATCACGGCGGAGGGACGGCCGGTGCGTCCGCTCCAGCCCTGCGGCCGAGCGCGGTGACGTCGCCGAGGGTGGCCGACATGATCACGAACTGGGCCTGCGGCAGCTCCACCAGCGGCACCTGCCAGGCCCAGCCGCGGTCGCGGTCGGCGATGAAGTGGAACTCGTCCATCACGACCTGGTCGACGCGCGCGCCGCGGCCCTTCGCGCAGAGCGATGTTCGCCAGGATCTCGGCGGTGCAGCAGACGATCGGCGCGTCGGCGTTGACGGCGGCGTCGCCGGTCACCATGCCGACCCGCTCCGCGCCGAAGATCGCGCAGAGGGCGAAGAACTTCTCGCTGACCAGGGCCTTGATCGGTGCGGTGTAGTAGCTGCGTCCGCCCGCGGACGAGGGTGGCGAGGTGGGCTGCGGTCGCGATCAGTGACTTCCCCGACCCGGTCGGCGTGGTGACGATCACGTTCGCTCCGGTGAGGATGTCGATGATCGCCTCGTCCTGGTGCGGGTAGAGCGTGAGGCCGTCCTCGGTGACGCGGTCCACGAAGGCCGAGTACAGCGCGTCCGGGTCTTGCGTGCCGGCTGAAGGCACCAGGTCGTCGAGTCTCATGTCAGGAGCCATCGTCTCATCAGGTCGCGGCTAGCCTTGCCCGGTGACTGATTCGCGCAAGCCACGCCGGCCGAGCTTCCGGGATCCCTCTGCCCTGGAGGCGCTGGGCCGCCCCTCGGACCCGATCGCCGATCTGCATGCCGCGCACGAGACCGCGGCGGTCCTGGTCCATGCCGGACGGGCGGCGTCCGACCCCGAGGTGACAGCTCGCCTGGTGGCTCTCGCCGACGAGATCGGGCTGGCCACGCTGGCCGACCTGTGGGCGTCGCGGCCGGCCCGGACCCTGCCCGGGGCACTGTGGCGGCTCTACCTGTTGCGGGAATGGGTCGGTGCGGATCCGGACGGCGCCGCCCGGGAGTACGCCGCCGGTGTCCGGTTCACCGAGCCGAATCACGCCGTGGCCGGGGTGGACCCGCCAGGTCCCGCGGAAGTCCGGCGGGTGGCAGACGAGATCCTCCGGGGCGTGTTCGCCGGCGACTTCGCGGTGGCGCTGGAGCGCGCGGCGGCGTTCTGCCACGTGGTCGCCTCCGGCCGCGCCGACGTTTCGGACGGCACCAGGGCTCTGGTCCAGGCGGGCCGGCTGCAGGTCATGGCCGCGGACCTGAGCGCCAGCGCTCGGCTCTGGCGCTCAGGCGAGCTCGAGTGAGGTGCATCGGTCCCCTCCGAGTCGCGTGGCTGCACGCACCTGCCGGAGGTGGCGCGGCCGGCTGGAGTCTGACCGTCAAGCCGCCAAAGTCGTCGTTCTGAAGCCCCATTCTGGCGGCCGGAGGCCACAACTTTGGCCGCGGGCGGCCCGTCGGGGCCGCGCGCGAAGCCCTTCATAACGACAAGTTCGGCGGTGTGCCCGCTGAGGCCTGATCCTGCACCGCGCGCAGCAACGCTGCGGGGGCCGATCACGGCGCCGGTTTGGTTCGGGGAGCCCGCCCGCCTATCCTCGGGTGCGGCGTCGGGCTGCGGTAGCCCCGGGCTCCAACTATCGCCGCTTCGAGCGGCCACGCGCCGAGAGGCGCTCCCAGCCCGACGCCACCCCGACTCCCCTCGAGGACGAGTCGTCCGATCGAGGACTCGCCTCAGGGTCGAGCCCTCGAAGCGGTCCCTGGCGTTGGTGATGCGTACTGTCCCCTCGGCAAGGACGAGCTGGTCCTCGACGATCGCCGGATCGGTCGGTGGCCTCAGGCGTCGATGCGCTCGGCGTCCAGAGCGTAGGCGCCCTCGATGATGAACTCCTTGCGGGGGCCGACGTCGTTGCCCATCAGCTTCTCGAAGGTCCCCTCCGCGGCAACGGCCTCGTCGACGGTCATCCGGCGCAGCGTGCGCTGCCGCGGGTTCATCGTGGTTTCGGCCAGCTGATCGGCGTCCATCTCGCCCAGGCCCTTGTAGCGCTGCGGCTCCTTGAACGCCTGCCCCTTCTTGGTCAGCTCGGCGAGCTTGCGCCGGTACTCGGCCTCGGAGTAGGTGTAGATGTACTTCTCCTGGCCCTTGCGCGGGTTGATCAGCTCGAACCGGTGCAGCGGCGGGACGGCGGTGTACACCCGCCCGGCTTCGACCATCGGTCGCATGTACTTGAAGAACAACGTGGTCAGCAGGCATGCGGATGTGGGCGCCGTCGGAGTCGGCGTCGGCCATGAAGATGATCTTGGAGTACCGGGCGACGTCGAGGTCGAACGTGCGTCCCGACCCCGCCCCGACCACCTGGATGATCGAGGCGCACTCGGCGTTCTTCAGCATGTCGCCCACCGACGCCTTCTGGACGTTCAGGATCTTGCCGCGGATCGGCAGCAGCGCCTGGAACTCCGAGTCGCGGGCCAGCTTGGCGGTACCCAGCGCCGAGTCGCCCTCGACGATGAAGAGCTCGGTGCGGTCGAGGTCCGTGGACGCGGCAGTCGGCCAGCTTGGCCGGCAGGGTGCGAGGACTCCAGCGCGTTCTTGCGCCGCTGCGCCTCCTTGTGCGCCCGGGCCTGGACGCGGGTGCGGGACGCGCCGACCACCTTCTCCATCACCGCGCGCGCCTGGGTGCGCAGCGCCGCCTTGGTCGAGGTCAGGAAGGCGGTCGAGCTCGTTCTCGACGATCCTGGTCACCAGCCGCGTCACCGGCGGGCGTGCCCAGCACCTCCTTGGTCTGGCCCTCGAACTGCGGCTCGGCCAGCCGGACGGTGACCACCGCGGTCAGCCCCTCCAGGGCGTCGTCCTTGATCACCTCCTCGCCCGCCTTGAGCAGCCGCGTGCCGTCCAGGCCCTTCAGGAAGGCGCGGGTCAGGCCGCGTTCGAAGCCGGTGACGTGGGTGCCGCCCTTGGGGGTGGCGATGATGTTCACGAACGACTGGACGTGGGTGTCGTAGCCGGTCCCCCAGCGCAGGGCGATGTCGACGTCGAGCGTGCGTTCGACGTCGGTCGGGCGTCATCGCACCGTTGTCGTCCAGCATCGGAACGGTCTCGGTGAACTGGTCGGTGCCCCGCAGCCGGAGGATGTCGGTCACCGGCGGGTCGGACGCGAGGAAGTCGCAGAACTCCGAGATGCCGCCGTCGTGCTTGAAGACCTCGGTGACCGGCTCACCGCCGCGGGCGTCGGTGGTCGACGATCTCGAGCCCGGGCACCAGGAAGCTGGTCTGCCGGGCGCGGGCCAGCAGCTGGGGCAGCGCCAGTTGCGCGTCCTTGAGGAAGATCTGCCGGTCGGGCCAGTAGCGCACCCGGGTGCCCGTCACGCCCTTGGCGACCCGGCCGACCTTGCGCAGGGTGCCGCCGGGCGTGAACGGTGCGTCGGGGCCGTCGCCGTCGAACGACGCCCACGACGCCGCGCCGGAAACTCATCGCGTAGGTGGCGCCGTTGCGGTCCACCTCGACGTCCAGCCGGGCGGACAGCGCGTTCACCACGGAGGCGCCCACACCGTGCAGGCCGCCGGTGGCGTTGTAGCTGCCCGCGCCGAACTTGCCGCCGGCGTGCAGCTTGGTGAAGACCACCTCGACGCCGGTCAGCTTCGTGCGCGGTTCGATGTCGACGGGGATGCCGCGGGCCCGGTCCGTGACGCAGATGCTGCCGTCGGCGGCCAGCCGCACCTCGATCCGGTCGCCGAAGCCGGCCAGCGCCTCGTCCACGGAGTTGTCGATGATCTCCCACAGGCAGTGCATCAGGCCGCGGGTGTCGGTGGAGCCGATGTACATGGCCGGACGCTTCCGGACCGCCTCCAGTCCCTCGAGCACCAGCAGGTGCCTGGCCTCGTAGTCCCTGCCCTCGCCGGCTTTGGTCGTCGTCACGCCGCTGAGATTATCTCGGCCGCGTAACAGTTCTTTGCATTCGCGTGACGGTGTCGAGAGTGCGGGGCTCTGTCCGGGATCACTGCCTACACTGAACAGAAGCCGGGAACAACGAGGCGTCAGCGTATGTTGGATTCGGTGACCGGGATGAGTTTCGACACGGGTGAGAGCGAGGAACACGATGAGTGCCACCATTACCGAAGGCCTGACCGCTGCCGACCGGTGCGATCGTTGCGGTGCCCAGGCTTACCTCCGGGTCACCCTCAACTCCGGCGGCGAGCTCTTCTTCTGCGGGCATCACGGCAAGGCCCACTCGGCCAAGCTGAGCCAGGTGGCCCTGAAGATCCACGACGAGACCAACAAGCTTTCCTGATCCGACGAGCGACAGGGCCCCGGGGTTCCCCCGGGGCCCTGGTCTGTCTGTGGGCAATCCCGGCGCGGGTTGACATACTCGCATGTCATGAGCATCGATGCCGTTCTGGGTGACCTGACCGCGGAGCCCGCGGACGCGCTGGTGAACGCCGCCAACTCGAGCCTTCTGGGCGGCGGCGGGGTCGACGGTGCCCTGCACGCCGCCGCCGGGCCCGGCGCTGCTCGCGGCGTGCCGACGGGTGCGGGCGACGAGCTGGCCCGACGGCCTCCCGGTCGGCGAAGCCGTGGCCACCGAAGCCGGGCAACCTGCCCGCCACCTGGGTGATCCACACGGTGGGGCCCAACCGAAACGCCGGCCAGACCGACGAGAGGGCTGCTGGCGTCGGCCTACTCCCGGTCGCTCGATGTCGCGTCGAGCTGGGCGCGCGCACCGTCGCCTTCCCCGCGATCGGCGCCGGGGTCTACGGCTGGGACGCGGCGACTGCGGCCACGGGTCGCTGTCGGCGCCGTCGCCGCCCATCCGCGCACCGGCATCGATCGGGTCCGGTTCGTGCTGTTCAACCAGCGCCTCCTCGATGCGTTCTCCGCCGCGCTCGCGAAGGTCGAGCGGTGAAGACACTCCCCTACGGCTCCTGGCCGTCGCCGATCTCCGCCGCCGACCTGACCGACCGCCGTGGTCGGCCTGGAGCGGGGTGCGGTCGACGGCGACCGCGTGTACTGGACGCAGGCCCACCCCGAGCAGGGCGGACGGATCGGCCTGTGGCGGCAGGACGGTGACAGCGAGCCGGTGGAAGCTGACGCCCGACCACAACGTGCGCACCGCGGTCAACGAGTACGGCGGCGGCGCCTGGTCCGTCGCCTGCCGGCATCGTCGTGTACAGCAATCACCCCACGGGCGAACTGTGGGTGGTGGAAGACGGCGCCCGGCGGCTCCTCGCCCCCGGTGACGGCCTGCGCTACGGCGCCCTGGTGGTCGATCCGGTCCGACGCGTGGTCCTGGCCGTACGCGAGGACCACCGCGAATCGGACGCAGCCTGCGTGCAGACCCTCGTCGCGCTCGACCTGGACACCGGCAACCCTCGACGGCGGCCGGACGCTGGCCGCGGGCGCCGACTTCTACGCCTCCCCCGCTCTCCGTCCGGACGGAATGGTGGCCTGGGTGCAGTGGCAACTGCCCAACATGCCCTGGGACGCCACCGAGCTGTGGACGGCCCCGCTCGACCGTCCGGCGGAGGCCGTCCGGGTGGCCGGCGGGCCTGGGGTTTCGCTGCTCCACCCGAGCTGGACCGACGACGGGGCCCTGGTCTATCTCTCCGACGAGTCGGGCTACTGGAACTTCCACCGCTGGGACGGTGGCCGCTCGACTGCCCTGCACGACGCCCCGTACGACTTCTGCGGCCCGATGTGGGTCCTCGGAGCCGGCCCCCTACAGCCTGCTTCCCGACGGAGCGATCGCCTGCACCTGGCTCCTCGACGGGCTCGCCCATCTCGGCATCCTGACCCCCGCCGGTTCCGCGTCCGATCCGGGACCCGTCCTGACTGAGATCCCGACCGCAGCCGTCACCTGCGCGATCACCGGACGCGGTTCCACCGTGGTCGCCCTGCTCGGCTTTCGCCGACCGTCCGGCCGAGCTCCGCCTCCTCGACGTCACCACCGGCGACAGCCGACTGCTGCGCCGGGCCGTCGACCGCAGCGACCCCTACGGGCCGGTGTCCCGGGCGCGACCGCTCACCTGGGAGTCCCCGGACGGACCAGTCCACGCCTGGTACTACCCGCCGACCAGTGCCGACTGCACCGCGCCGGCCGGCGAGCTGCCGCCCGTACAGGTGTGGAGCCACGGCGGTCCGACGGGATTCTCCGCGCCGGAGTTCAGGCTGGCCACCCAGTTCTGGACCAGCCGTGGCATCGGCATCCTGGACGTGAACTATTCCGGCTCGGCCGGCTACGGACGCGCCTACCGGGAGCGCCTGAACGGGAACTGGGGCATCAGCGACGTCCGCGACTGCGTCGCCGGAGCGAAGGCGTTGGTAGCGGCCGGACAGGCCGACCCGGCGCGCCTCAGCATCCGGGGCGGCTCGGCGGGCGGGTTCACCACTCTGGCTGCGCTGACCACGACGCGACGTCTTCGCCGCCGGCATCAGCCTCTACGGCGTCGGCGACCTTGAGGCGCTGGCGACGGACACGCACAAGTTCGAGTCCCGGTACCTCGACGGCCTGATCGCTCCGTACCCGGAAGGGCGGGACGTCTACCGTGCGCGGTCACCGATCCACCATCTCGACCGGCTCAATACCGCGATGCTGATACTGCAGGGCAACGAGGACACGGTCGTGCCGCCCAGCCAGGCTGAGTCGATGGCCGCCGCTGTCGCCGCGAAGGGGCTGCCGGTGCGCCTGGTGCGCTTCGACGGTGAAGGGCACGGGTTCAGGAAACGGGAGACGATCATCGCGGTGGCCGAGGAAGCGCTGGCCTTCCTTGCCCAGGTTCACGGGTTCGCCCTGCCCTCGCCCTGATCAGGTCTTGCGGCCGCGTCCAGCCCTCGAATCGGGGTGACTCATCAAAGTGGGCGGAACATCCGGCTCGGCCGCCGGCTGGGGCACGAACCCGGCCGTGACCCGTTGGGTCCTGATGCCCTGCGGGGCCCGGCGCAGCCGGTCCTGCACCATGCTGGCGAGCTTGGTGAGTCCGGAGTTGATCAGGATGTACATCGCCGCGAGCACCAGCATCGTGGGGATCAGGTTCGCGTTGGTGGTGGCGAGGTTGGTGCCGGATCTCAGCAGTTCGGAGTAGGAGATCATGGAGCCGAGCGCCGAGTCCTTCAGGATGACCACCAACTGGCTGAGCATGGACGGGAGCATCGCGGTGATCGCCTGCGGGAGCAGGATGATGGTCAAGGTCTTCAGCGGCGTGAGACCGATCGCCAATCCCGACTCGCGCTGGCCCTTGGGCAGGGAGTTGACCCCCGAACGCACAAGTTCGGCCAGCACGCACGAGTTGTAGACGGTGAGCCCGACCACCACGCCGAACAAAGGCAGGGCGGAGCCGGAGATCCGGAGCACGTTCAGCCCGAAGTAGTAGGCGAACAGCATCATCATCAGCACCGGCACCGACCGGAAGAACTCGACGAAGCCGCCGCACAGCCAGCGCACCCATCGCACCTCGACGAGGCGTCCGATACCGAGCAGGAGACCCAGTACGACAGCCAGCAGGACGGACAGCACCGCGGCGACGATGGTGCCCACGAAGCCAGGAATCAGGTAGGCGGTCCAGGAGACCGGATTGAGGAAGGGCGCCCATTTCTCGGGCGCGAACTGGTTGTTCGTCGGGTCTGCCAGCTTCACGACGGCGAAGGCAAGGAGAGCAAGGATCGCCAGGCTGCCGACGACTGCGAGGATCCGGTGCCGTGCCCGCGCTTTGGGCCCAGGGGCGTCGAAGAGGACCGCGGCCTCCTCGTTCGCCACCCTGCTCTGGGTACGCGCCCCCGCGGACGTCATCGCTGCACCGCGAGCCGGTTGGACAGCCAGGTGAACAACAGGCCCATCGGAAGGGTCAGCACGACGAACGAGGTCGCCATCAGCGCGAAGATGAGCATCAGCAACGAGCCGTTGAACTCGATCATGTCCCGCATCACGTACGACAGCTCACCCACGCCGACCGTGGCCAGGACGGTGGTGTTCTTGGTGAGGGCGATCATCGTGTTGCCCAGCGGTGCGATCGCGCCGCGGAGCGCCTGGGGCAGGATGACGTGTCGCAGGGTCGGCCCGAAGCTCAGGCCGATCGAGCGTGCCGCTTCGGCCTGCCCCTTCGGCACCGTGTTGATTCCCGAGCGGATGGATTCGGCCACGAAGGTGGCGTGGTAGACGGAAAGGGCCACGACGCCCCACCGGAACCCGTTGTCGACGATGGAGGTCGGCGAGCGCGGGTCCGCAAGTGAGATCTCCATGATGTTCAGCAGGCCGAGCGAGCAGAAGGTCGACGATCAGGGTCAGCGGCGTGTTCCGGAAGCCGGTCACGTACGCGGAGGCGAACTTCTGCAGCACCCCCACCGGTGACACCCGGCAGATGGCGATCACCAACCCGAGCAGGAGGGAGCCGACGGCTCCCCAGACCGCCAGTTGAACGGTCATCCAGAGTGCCGCCCAGAAGTCGTACTCGGTGAACAGCGTCGCCAGATCCTGCATTCGCACCTCCTTCAACCGATGTCCCGGTGGCCCGCGGAATCGGGCCACCGGGGATGATTCGAGCGACTCTAGGCGCAGGCGTCCGGCTTGGGCGGGTTCACCGAGGCGTCCGGCGTGAAGCCCGACTTGCCGACCGTGGCGTCCAGGGCCTTCTGCCAGGACCCGTCGGTCTGCATCTTCTCCAGCGCGGTGTTGATGGCCGAGCACAGCTTGGTGTCACCCATCTTGATGCCCACGCCGTAACGCTCGGTGCGAGAACGGCTTGCCGACCACCTTGAGCTTGCCCGGCGTACTGCGTCTGGGAGGCGAAGCCGGCCAGGATCACGTTGTCGGTGGTGACCGCGTCGATCGAACCGGACGCGAGCGCTTCCACGCACTTGGAGTAGGTGTCGTACTCCTGCAACTGCACCTGGTTGGCGATGGTGTCCTTGATCTTCTTCGCCGACGTCGAACCGACCACCGAACACAGCTTCTTGCCGTTCAGTGATTCCGGGCCGGTGATGTCGGTGTTGGCCGCTGCTGACCAGGAGGTCCTGGCCGGCGATGAAGTAGGGCCCGGCGAAGGACACCTTCTTCTTGCGGTCGTCAGTGATGGAGTAGGTGGCGAAGATCATCTTGACCTGGTCGGACTGCAGCATCGTCTCGCGCTGGGCCGACGGGGTCTCCTTGAACTCGACCTCGGTGTAGCCGAGTTCCTTGGCGACGTACTTGGCCACCTCGACGTCGAATCCTTCGAAGGCGTCGCCCGTTCTTCAGGCCCGAGCCCCGGTTGGTCGAACTTGATGCCGATGATCACTTTGCCGCCGGACCCGGGATCACCTCCGGCGGGATTGCTGGCGCAGGCGGTCAGGCTCATGGCCAGGACCAGTGCTGAAGACATGGCCGCCAGGACCTTGCGGTGGTTCATGGTTTCTCCTTGGGTTGGGCGGGACTCAGTGGGTGAGGATCTTGCTCAGGAAATCCCTCGCGCGTGGGCTCTGCGGATGGGTGAAGAACTCCTCGGGGGTGTTCTCCTCGACGATCTGCCCGTCGGCCATGAACACCACGCGGTCGGCGGCCTTGCGAGCGAATCCCATCTCGTGGGTGACGACCACCATGGTCATGCCGGCGCGGGCGAGCGTGACCATCACGTCGAGCACCTCGTTGACCATCTCGGGGTCGAGCGCGGACGTGGGCTCGTCGAACAGGATCACCTTGGGGTCCATGGCCAGCGCGCGAGCGATCGCCACGCGCTGCTGCTGGCCGCCGGAAAGTTGCGCGGGGTACTTGTCGGCCTGATCCTGCACGCCGACCCGCTCGAGGAGCTCCTGAGCGCGCTGCGTGGGCGGCGTCCGGCTTCATCCCGCGCACCTTCATCGGGCCGAGCGTCACGTTCTCGAGCACGGTCTTGTGGGCGAACAGGTTGAACGACTGGAACACCATGCCCACGTCGGCACGCAGACTCGCCAGCGCCTTGCCTTCCTCGGGCAGGGGTACGCCGTCGATGTCGATGGTGCCCGAGCCGATCGTCTCCAGGCGGTTGATCGCCCGGCACAGGGTCGACTTACCGGAGCCGGACGGCCCGAGCACCACGACCACCTCGCCCTTGTCGACGGTCAGGTTGATGTCCTGCAGGACGTGCAACGTGCCGAAGTGCTTGTTGACTCCCGACAGGACCACCAGCGGCGTCCCTCGTCCGGTCAACGGCTCGTCAACGTGCTCACCCATGGGGCGAACTTACCCAAACGAGACGCGCCCGGCTATGTCAACCGTGTTTCGATCGAATCACGGCCGACGATTGGCCCTCAGTCGAGGTAGTCGCGCAGGACCTGCGAGCGGGACGGGTGCCGCAGCTTGCTCATGGTCTTGGACTCGATCTGCCGGATCCGCTCGCGGGTGACGCCGTAGACCTTGCCGATCTCGTCCAGCGTCTTGGGCTGGCCGTCGGTGAGCCCGAACCGCATGCTGACCACGCCCGCCTCGCGCTCGCTGAGGGTGTCCAGGACGTCGTGCAGCTGCTCCTGCAGCAGGGTGAAGTTCACCGCCTCCGCCGGCACGACGGCCTCGGAGTCCTCGATCAGGTCGCCGAACTCGGAGTCGCCGTCCTCGCCGAGCGGGGTGTGCAGCGAGATCGGCTCGCGGCCGTACTTCTGCACCTCGACGACCTTCTCCGGGGTCATGTCGAGTTCCTTGGCGAGCTCCTCCGGCGTGGGCTCCCGGCCGAGGTCCTGCAGCATCTGGCGCTGGACGCGGGCGAGCTTGTTGATCACCTCGACCATGTGGACCGGGATGCGGATCGTGCGGGCCTGGTCGGCCATGGCGCGGGTGATCGCCTGCTTGATCCACCAGGTGGCGTAGGTGGAGAACTTGTAGCCCTTGGTGTAGTCGAACTTCTCGACCGCGCGGATCAGGCCGAGGTTGCCCTCCTGGATCAGGTCGAGGAAGAGCATGCCGCGGCCGGTGTAGCGCTTGGCCAGGGACACCACCAGGCGCAGGTTCGCCTCCAGCAGGTGGTTCTTCGCGCGGCGTCCGTCCTCGGCGATCCACTCAGGTCGTCGGCCGAGTCGGCCGGCGCGTTGCCCTCGTTGGTCGTCTCTTCCGCGAACAGCCCGGCTTCGATCCGCTTGGCCAGCTGGACCTCCTGCTCGGCGTTCAGCAGGGCGACCTTGCCGATCTGCTTGAGGTAGTCCTTGACCGGGTCGGCGGTCGCGCCGGCCGCCATCACCTGCTGCTCGGGCTCGTCGGCGTCGTCGGCGTCGGAGAGGCTGAAGCCCTCGTCCTCGACCAGTTCCTGCTCGGTCTTGGCGGCCTCGGCCGGCTCGAACGCCGTCTCGTCGACGTCGTCGAGGGTGCGCTTCTTGCCGCCGACGGTGAGGACCACGTCATCACCCTCGCGCTGGAACTTCACGTTCTCGACAGTGCCGGGGGTCGAGGACCTCTTCCACGGTGACCACCTCCAGTTCGACCTCGTCCTCGACGAGGGTCTCGGGCGGCGGGCTCAAGGTCGCTCGTCAGGGGTGACCGGCGACGTCGGGCTCGCACCGAGCGGGACGGCCTTCAACGGGGGCTCTGCCGCCTTGCGCGTCCGTCGCTTGGGAGCGGCGGCAACGTTCGCCTCTCTCGGTGCGGGAACGGCGGCGGCGCGTGGAGCGTGGGGACACAGTGCATACCTCTCAACAGATCGTTTCAGGGCGCACAACAACCGGGAGTTGTCAATGCTTCGCACGCTCCATTGTGCCACGCCCCGCCGCTGAGACCAACCCGGGCGAGTGTCCAAGCCCGGCTCGCCGCCACCTAGGCTGGCCTCCATGCCCGCAGCCGCCGCCGGTGGCGCCCCGCCGTCCACGTCCCCGAGTTCACCACGGCGACACCTTCGTCGACCCTTACGAGTGGATGCGGGACAAGGAGGATCCCGAGTTCCTGGCCTACCTGCCAGGCCGAGAACGCCTACACCGAGGCGATGACGGCTCCGCTGGCCGGACTGCGGCAGGAGATCTTCGACGACATCTCCGCGCGCACGAAGCAGACCGACCTGACCGTCCCCGACTTCGTCCGCCATGCCGGGCTGGGCGAGTTCTGGTACTACGCCCGCACCACCGAGGGACTCGACTACCCCAGCCTACCACCGCTGCCCAGCCGACGGACGCGACTCGCTTCCCGACCCGGACGCGGGGGTGCCGGCGGGCGAAGCAGTTGCTCCTGGACGCGCAACGCACTGGCGGCGGGACACGAGTTCTTCGCGCTCGGGCTGTGTCGAGGTCTCCCCGGACGGGCGGCCGCTCGCCTACTCGGTCGACACCACCGGCGACGAGCGCTACCACCTGCGCTTCCTCGACCTGAGCAGCTCGACGCCTGCTGCCCGACGAGGTGGCCGAAGTGGCCGCCGGCGGCTGCTGGGCCGGCCACGGCGCCTTCTGCTACCTGACCGTCGACGACGCCTGGCGTCCCGACCGGCTCTGGCGCCACCGTCTGGGCGACGTCGACCGGACGAACTGCTGCACACCGAGGACGACGAGCGGTTCTGGCTCGGCGTCGACTCCTCCCGCGACCACCGCTGGGTGCAGCTGTCGGCGGCCAGCAAGACCAGCTCGGAGACCTGGCTCCTGGACACCGCTCGACCCCGCCGCGCGCCCCGCGCTCGTGTCACGCCGCGTCGCGACGAGCATCGAGTACGACGTCGAGGTCGCCGGCGACCGCCTGTACATCGTGCACAACGACGGCGCGCCCGACTTCGCGCTGGCCGAGGCGCCGCTGACCGCATCCCGACGCCGAGCGACTGGAGGCCGTTGTGGCCGGGCGACGGCCGGCGTCCGGCTCCTCGGCGTGTCCGCCTACGACCGGGTGCTGGTGCATCAGCCTGCGCCGGGACGGCCTGCAGGCGGTGGCCCTGCGGCACCGCGACGCGCACGGCGACGCTCGGCCCGTCGCACGGAGATCGCGTTCGACGAGCCGCTGTTCCACGTCGACGCCGACGGCGGCGACGAGCCGGACACCGACCGGATCCGGCTGCTCCTACCAGTCGATGGTCACCCCGACCGAGGTGATCGAGTACCGCCTCGCCGACGGCGAGCCGCGGCGTGCTGCAAGCAGCGGCCGGTGCTCGACCACCCCGTGCCACGGCCCGTACCGCCCCGACGACTACGGCAGCGCCGGGAGTGGGCCGTCGCCGAGGACGGCACCCGCGATCCCGATCTCGCTGGTGTACCGCGCCGACACGCCGCTCGACGGGACCGCGCGGCTGCCTGCTCTACGGCTACGGCGCCTACGAGATCAGCATTCCGCCGACCTTCTCGATCGCCCGGCTGAGCCTGCTCGACCGCGGCTACGTCTACGCGGTCGCCCACGTCCGCGGCGGCGGCGAGCTCGGCCGGGCCTGGTACGAGCGACGGCCGGCTGGCCGCCAAGGAGAACACGTTCACCGACTTCGTCGCCTGCGCCCGGCACCTGGTCGCGGCCGGCTACACCAGCGCTCGACCGGCTGGCCGCCGAGGGCGGCAGCGCCGGCGGACTGCTGATCGGGGCGGCGATCAACCTCGCCCCGGACGCCGTTCGCGGCCGTCCACGCCGCGGTGCCGTTCGTGGACGCCCTGACCACGATCCTCGACCCCGAGCTGCCGCTGACCGTGATGGAGTGGGAGGAGTGGGGCGACCCGCTGCACGACCCCGACGGCGTACGCCACGGATGCGCCGCTACTCGCCCGTACGAGAACGTCCGGCCCGGCGCAGTACCCGGCGATCCTGGTCACGACCAGCCTGCAACGACACCCGGGTCGAGGTCACCGAGCCGGCCAAGTGGGTCGCCGAACTGCGGCACGACTACCGGGTCGTCCCGCGCCCGATCCTGCTGAAGACCGAGATGGTCGCCGGCCACGGCGGCAGTTCCGGCCGCTACCAGGCCTGGCGGGACGCCGCCTTCGAGCTCGCCTGGCTGATCGACCGCGACCTCGCCTCCGTCCGAGCTGAGCGCGATGACCACCTGAGGTCAGGGGCTGGGTACGACTGCGGTCTTGAATCTGTACCACCGGGGTGCGTTCAGGGTATCGGCTGAGGGATGTCGCGGGCAGAAATCCGAGCCCGCTCGCACGTTGTACTGATGACGAGCGAAAGGGACTCACAGTGATCGCTAGCGCACATCGGATCCGCACCACCGACGGCATCGACGGCAAGGACGCGGTCGGCCTGTACCTGGACGGGATCGCCAAGACCCCGCTGCTGACCGCCGAGGAGGAGGTCGAGCTCGCCAAGCTGATCGAGGCCGGTCGCTACGCCCAGGCGCCTGCTCGACGGCACTCTGACCGACGCCGAGCGCGCCGTGGCGCACGGCCGTCGCGACCGCGGAGGAGCTGCGCCAGATCGCCGCGGAGGGCGACGCCGCCATGCAGCGCTTCGTCACTGCCAACCTGCGTCTCGTCGTCTCGGTCGCCCGCAAGTACGGCCGCGCCCAGATGCCGCTGCTCGACCTGGTGCAGGAGGGCAACACCGGCCTGATCCGCGCGGTCGAGAAGTTCGACTACACCAAGGGCTTCAAGTTCTCCACCTACGCCACCTGGTGGGTCCGCCAGTCGATCTCCCGCGGCATCGCCCAGCAGGGCCGGATCGTCCGCCTGCCCGTGCACGTCGCCGAGCAGGTCAACCAGGTCTCCGCCGTCCGCCGCACCCTCGAGCGCCGCTTCGGCCGCGAGCCGGAGCTCGCCGAGATCGCCGACGGAGCTCGGCGTCGACCGAGGAGCAGATCATCGACCTGTTGCGGCTCTCCCGCGACCACGTCAGCCTCGACGCCCCGGTCGAGGAGGACGGCGACACCGCGCTGGGCGACCTGCTCGCCCGCGAGATGTCCCCCGGACCCGACGAGGTCGTGCTGGACGCCGAGGATCGCGCCCGCCTCGACGCCATGCTGGCCACCCTCGACGAGCGCTCCGCCGACGTGGTGCGCCGCCGCTACGGGCTGCTGGACGGTCGCCAGGCCAAGCTCGCCGACATCGCCGCGGTCTGGGGCATCACCGCCGAGCGGGTCCGCCAGATCGAGCGGCACGCCATCTCGAAGCTGCGCGAGGACTCCGAAGCGGCCTGAAGTGAGCCAGAATCCCAGGCCCCTGCGAGGCGGGCCTGGGATTTCTGTCTCCGCACCCGATCCGACCCACAGCGCGGGGTCCCGATCAGGGTTCGACAAGCCGGATCAGGCCCTCCTGGGCGCAGGACGCGACCAGCCGTCCGTCCGAGAACAGCCGGCCGAAGCTGAACCCCAGCCCGGCGGACGCCGACGGCGAGACCTGGTCGTAGAGCAGCCACTCGTCGGCGCGGGCCGGGCGGTGGAACCACATCGAGTGGTCGATCGAGGCCACCTGCATGTTCGGCCCGCGCGAACTCGACCGGGTGCGGCACGGTGCTCACCGCCAGCAGGGTCAGGTCGGACGGCGTAGGCGAGCACCGCCTGGTGCAGCCTGCGGGTCGTCCGGCAGCTCGCTCTCGGCCCGCACCCAGACCTTCATCTCAGCGTCCGCGGTGCCCTGCGCGGTCGAGGGCGGAGGTGTCGGAGGCGAACCGGGTCTCGAGCACTCCCCACTCGCTGCCGCCACGCCGCCGCCGCCCGTCGGGACCGCGCCCCGAGCACCTCCGACAGCGGTGGGCAGTCCTCCGGCGCGGGCACCCCGTCGGGAGTCGCGTCGGCGTGGTCGAGGCCGGTCTCGAGCTCGTGGAAGGAGCAGACCATGGAGAAGATCACCCGGTCCGCCCTGGGCGCGACCACCCGGCGGGCGGAGAAGCTGCCGCCGTCCCTGGTGATCTCGACGGAGTAGGTGATCGGCGACGCCGGCTGCGCCTGGCCGCAGGAAGTAGGCCCCCAGTGAGTGCGCGACCCGGCTGGGCGGCACCGTGCGGTAGCCGGCGGTGAGCGCCTGAGCCAGCACCTGGCCCCCGAAGACGCGCTGGAACATGCGCAGATCCGGATCGGGATCCGGCCGATGAAGGCGGTGTCCCCCGACCTGGTCCAGATCGAGCAGCGCGATCAGCTCGGCGACCGATCCCGGCACCGCTACCGCCGAAAGTCCGACGGCGGCGGATCCTGCTCGGCCAGGAACTGCTCCACGGCGGCACCGATCTCTTCAGCGCTCGGCACGGAGGCGGCGCCGCTGCTGCTCAGCCGGTCGTACTGCTCCTCCAGCGCCTTCACCACGGCGGGGAAGTCGGCGTCCTCGGCGGTCTCGGAGTCGATGCTGGCCAGGTTCGCTGATCCGACGCTCGGTCAACTCGGCCAGCGGGATCTCCAGCCCGGCGGCGGCTGCGAGCCGGCCGAGGACCGCCTCGATCGCCTGCGGGAAACTCGTCTGGGCGAGGTAGTGCGGCACGTGAGCGACGAAGCCCTGCGCGAGCAGGCCGGCCTCACCGGCGCGGAACTCCAGCACGTGGGAGAAGCTGCCCGGAAGCTGGACGCGGTCGATCCACATCGGGTTGCCGCTGATCGTCTCCGGCTCGGTGGCGTGCGCCGTCACCAGCGTGGGACGGGTGTGCGGGCACGGCCATCGGCACGCCCGACAGCGTGATCAGCCGCGACACGCCCAGCCGCTCGGCGATGCCGAGGACGGCGGTGGCCGCGCGATTCCACTGGGTGTCCGGCTCGGGGCCGGTGAGCAGCAGGAACGGCGTGCCGTTGGCGTCCAGCAGCCGGTGGATCACCAGGGCGTAGTCGGTCATCCCGACCCACTGGTTGGTGTCGAAAATCATCTGGGGGCGGCGGGACCGGTAGTCGTGCAGCTGGTCGTGGTCGAACTCGACCAGCACCTCGTGCTCGCACACCTCGAGGAGGTAGCGTCCGGCGCCGTGCGTCACCGAGCCGGCGTCGATGTACCCATCGAGCAGGTGGATCAGGGCAGGTTCGGTGCCCCGAACCGATTCCCACAGTTCGGGGTCGAAATCGTAGAGCAACCGCGGATCCAGCACCCGGCCACTGTACCCTCCGGCGCGCTCGAAGGTTCAGACCCGCCCCGGGGGCAGCTCGCCCAATCCCCGCCCGAGCCCCGACAGCAGCTCGATGGTTCGGACCGCGGCGGGATTGGTCGTGCACCCGCTCGCGCACCAGGGCCACGATCCGGCGCTGCGGGGTCGGGTTCTGCGGGCGGACGTAGGCCACGTCGAACGCCGACCACCCCACGACCAGCCCGGGTACGAGAGCGATCCCGACGCCGGCCGCGACGAACGCGAGGCCGGTCACGTGGTCTCCGGCCCGCGCGACGTAGCGCGGCGTGAACCCCGCGCCGGCGCAGGCGCGGTTGACGATCCCGGTGCCGATCTCGTCGCGGAAGTCGTACTCCACCCAGTCCTCGGCGGCGAACGCGGCGAGATCGGCCACGCCCGCGCCCGCCGCGGGTGGTCCGGCGGCACCGCGACCAGGTAGTCGTCGGTGCCGAGCTCGAGCCGACGATGCGTGAGCGGGACGCGCGGGCTCTCACCGGGAAGCTCCGTGTGCACCTCGACGTCCGCCTGACCCACCGTGTCCTCGGACTTCGGACTCGATGATCGACAACTCGAGCGTGAGCCCCGGGAATTCCTGCCGCAGGCTCCGGGCGACCGCAGGCATCCAGGCATAGGCGGCGGACGCGAACGCGCGCATGGTGAGCTTGTCGGTGGCGCCCTCGCGCAGATCGCGGGTCTGCGCGTCCAGTTCGGCCATCGCGTCCAGCACCTCCGAACTCGCCGAAGCCAGTTCGATGCCCGCCGCCGTGGGGCGGATGCCCCGTCCGACCCGCTCGACCAGTGGAAACCCGACCTCGCGCTCCAGGGTGTGCAGGTGCTGGCTGACCGTGGAGGGCGTGTAGCCGAGCAGCCGGGCGGTGTCGTTCACCGATCCGCTGGCCACCACCGACCGGTAGATGCGCAATCGATTGAGATCGAACATGAGGAGGATTGTACGTGATTACCGAATGAGTTGTTCGGAAAACTGCGCTTGTTCCGAATGGTCCGTGTGCGGGATCCTGAACTCATGCTTGGCTACGCCGTCACCGACCGGGACCACGATCGACTCGTCCAGGAACTCGCGATCCTCCAACAGACCAGCCCGCCTCGACCCGGCCCCAGACTCACCGCCCGCAAGCACTGGCGCCGTCGGCAGGATCGCGCGCAGCGGGCCTGACCGATCAACCGGCAGCGGCGATCGCAGCCCGCAGCCGTTTGGCGGAGACCGGAACGGCCGTTCCGAGCGATTGCGCGAACAGGCCGATCCGCAGTTCCTCCAGCAACCACCCCACCGCCGCCACCGCGTCGGGAAGCGGCCCGGAAGGGAACCGGGCGCACAACCGCGCGTACTCATCCTCCAGTTCGCCGATCACCTGCAGCCCGTCGGTCTCGTGCCGCGGGTTCCCGACGGCGGCCTCCAGCCGCCGCTGGATCGCCTTGAGGTAGATCGGGAGTCGGCTCCAGGCCGCGCTCGGGGTCGCGGCGATGAAGCCCGCGTACACCAGTCCCGCCAGCTGCTCGGACGCATCCTCGCGGGTGGCGGACGCCGCCGCGGGCAGCCGACGGGCGATGTCCCCGGCCAACTGAAGCACCTCCCCCGCCGTGGTCACCACGCGGGCCATGGCGGCCGCAGCGTCGCCGCGCACCCGGTCGGCCAGCTGAGCGAACGCCGTCGCGTCGCGGACCGCGGTCAGGTTCCCCGCCCGGTCCGCCAGTTCGGTGATCGCGTGCAACCTGGCGTCGGCGAGCAACGCCGGAACGCTCGGGTAGGGCGATGTCGCCAGCGCCAGCTTGGTGGCGTTACCCATCCGGGACACCACCCACCGCGTCGGATCCACGGTGGTGAGGGCGATCAGGCGGCGCAGTCCGTTCCGATGTGCCCGATCGGCCGCGGCACGATCGGCGAAGACCTGCACCGCCACAGCGTCCACCCGGTCGACCAGAGCGGGATAACCGGGCATCGGTGAGGAGATTTCGGACGGGAGTTCGCCGAAGACCCAACTGGTCGCGCCGGGGTGGGTGAGGTGCGCTGCGGCCGCGTTCAGCGTCCGGGTGACCCGAGGTGCGAGGCGGTCGGCGAGGGCGGCGAGGTCGCGGCCGACCACCGGCTCCGCGCCGGCCGAGACCACCCGGAACCGAATCTGGAGGTGGGCCGGAAGCGCGTCCGGCTGCCACGCGTCCGACGGCACCTCGACGCCGGTGAGCGCCAGGATCCCGCGGCCGAGAGCCGTCCACAGTGGCTCGTCCGCCGGCCCGGGGTGCTCTGCGAGCCAGTCCAGAGCGCGCCGCGCCGTGTCGGGGGCCGGCACCAGTCGGGTTCGCAACGACTTCGGCAGGCCGCGGACCAGTTCGGCAGCCACCTCAGCCCGCAGCCCCGGCACCTGCCAGGTGAACGCAGCGGGGTCCAGACGGGTGAGGCTGACCAACGGCACAGTGACGGTCACGCCGTCGTGACCGCTGCCCGGATCGAACGCGTAGTCGATCGCCAACTCCTCGTCCCCGGTGAACCAGTGGTCGGGGAAGGCGTCGTCGTCCAGCTCGGCGTCCGGCACCAGAACAGGTCGGCCAGGCTCAGGTCGAGTAGATGCTCGTCCCGGCGGCGGGCGTCACGCCACCAGCGGTCGAAGTGCGCAACGCTGACCACGTCGGCCGGCACCCGGGCGGCGTAGAAGGCAGCGATCGTGGCGTCGTCGACCAGCAGGTCGCGGCGCCGGTTCCGGTCGGCCAGCTGCTCAGCCTCGGCGCGAACCGCCTGGTTGCGCGCCCAGAAGTGGTGCCGGGTGCGCCACTGGCCCTCGACCAGCGCCGGACTGGATGAAGACCTCGCGGGCCACGACCGGGTCGATCCGCGCGTAGCTGACCGATCGCTCGGCGACGATCGGGACGCCGAGCAGCGTGACCCGTTCGTAGGCGACGCACTGCCCGCCGCGCGCCGACCAGTGCGGCTCGGAGTAGTTGCGCTTCAGCAGGTGCCCGCCGACCTCCTCCACCCAGTCGGCCTCGATCGGGGCGACCGTCCGGGCCCACAACCGAGTCGTCTCCACCAGTTCGACGGCCATCACCAGCGGCGGGTTGGTCTTGGCGGCGCTCGACCCCGGATTGATCGCGAACCGGGCGCCCCGCGCTCCCAGGTACTCGGCCGGGCCCCGACGCCTCGGGCCGCGCTCCGGCGTCGTCGCGGCCCGTGCGGTCTCGTCGATCAGGCCGACGTGGGACAGCAGCCCGGACAGCACCGCGGTGTGAACTGCGTCCAGACCTGCCGGGACGTCGTTGCGGTGCAGCCCGAGGTCGGCGCAGGCCTCGCGCAGCTGGGTGTGCAGGTCCTGCCATTCCCGCACACGCAGGAAGTTCAGGTATTCGGCGCGGCACAGGCGGCGGAAGGCGTTGCCGGAGAGCTCGCCGGCGCTGGTCACGCAGGTAGGGCCACAGTCGCAGCAGGGCGGCGATGTCGGACCCGTCCGGGGTCGGCTGCGGACTCGCCGTCCAGCGGCGCCCAGAACCGGCGGTGCAGGGCGTCGGCCGCCGCGGCGTGCTCGGCCGGACGCTCGCGGACGTCGGGGATCGCGATCCCGGCGACGATCGGCAGCACCTCCCGCAGGCAGCCCAGCCGCTCGGCCTCGACCAGCATCCGGCCCAGCCGCGGGTCGACCGGCAGCCGGGCGAGCTTCCGGCCGGTCCCGGTCAGGCGGACGCTGCCCCGGTCGTAGCCGGCTCGATGGCGCCGAGCTCGCTCAGCAGCCGCAGCCCGTCACGCACCTGGGCGGCGTCCGGCGGCTCGACGAACGGGAAAGCGCGGCGATGTCGCCCAGGCCGGCGTCCGCCATCTGCAGGATCACCGACGCCAGGTTGGTCCGCAGGATCTCCGGCTGCGGTGAACTCGGGCCGCGACGCGAAGTCCTCCTCGCTGTACAGCCGGATGCAGATGCCCGGACCGAGCCGTCCGCAGCGGCCGGCACGCTGGTTGGCCGACGCCTGCGAGATCGGCTCGATGGGCAGCCGCTGCACCTTCGTGCGCGCCGAGTAGCGCGAGATCCGGGCGAAGCCCGGGTCGACCACGAACCGGATCCCCGGCACGGTCAGCGACGTCTCCGCGACGTTCGTGGCCAGCACGATCCGGCGTCCGGTGTGGCGGGCGAAGACCCGGTGCTGTTCGGCCACCGACAGCCGGGCGTACAGCGGCAGCACCTCGGTGAACCGCAGGTTGAGTCCGTTGATGGCCTCGGCGGCGTCGCGGATCTCGCGCTCGCCGGACAGGAACACCAGGATGTCGCCGTCGAGCCGCGCCGACAGTTCGGTGACCGCGTCGCAGATCGCGTCCAACTGGTCGCGGTCACGCTCGTCCGCCGACCCGGTCACAGGGCGGTACCGCACCTCCACCGGGTAGGTGCGTCCGGAGACCTCGATCACCGGGGCGTCGTCGAAGTGCTCGGAGAACCGCGCCGTGTCGATGGTGGCCGACGTGATCACCAGCCGCAGGTCTGGACGCCGCGGCAGCAACTGCTTGAGGTAGCCGAGCAGGAAGTCGATGTTGAGGCTGCGCTCGTGCGCCTCGTCGATGATGATCGTGTCGTAGCGGCGCAGATCGCGGTCGTGGGAGATCTCGGCCAGCAGGATGCCGTCGGTCATCACCTTGCACCCGGGTCTCGCGGCTGCGCTGGCGGGAGAACCGCACCTGGAAGCCGACGGTGCGGCCGAGTTCCTCGCCCAGCTCCTCAGCCATCCGGGCGGCCACGCTGCGGGCGGCGATCCGACGCGGCTGGGTGTGGCCGATCCGCTTGCGGCCGGCCAGCAGGCAGATCTTGGGCAGCTGAGTGGTCTTGCCCGACCCGGTCTCGCCCGCGACGACGATCACCTGGTGGTCGCGCAGGGCGTCCCGGATCTCCGTCGACGTGCGCGCTGATCGGCAGCGCGTCGTCGAAGGTGAGCGTGACGGGCGCTTCAGGGTCGGCGGTCATAGCCGACCCAGCCTAACCGGAGTGGTTACGACCCGTGCGCGTCCTTCGGCCGGATCACACCGATCGGGCAGCGTCCGTGACTCAGCAGGCCCCGGATCAGCCCGCCCACGGAGTAGGTCGGGAACGAAGCGTGCACCTCGAGCACGAGCAGGTCGAGCTCCTCGGTGCGCGCGGTGAGGATGTCCAGCGGGTTGCCGTAGGGAACCTCGAGGCTGACATCGACCTCCGGGTACGCCCTCGGCGAGCTCGGCGATCATCTCCACCATCCGCTGCGCGGGTCACCTCGACCGCAGCGTCCTGCTGTTCCTGGGTGGGCTGACCGCCGCTGAACCACCGTCCCTGTGGAGCCCGGCAGACGCTGATCACGACCACGCGTGCCGCCATGTGCCTGGCACTCCTGCAACGCCCACTCCAGCGCCACAGCGCCACGGGCGGAGGTGTCCACCGCGACGCCGATCAGACCGGGTGCTGCTCGCGCACCACGTCGTTCTCCGAGACCACGATCACCGGAGCAGTGTGACGCGCCCACCACGCCGACCGATGTGGAACCGACGAACAGGCGCTCCCCGCCCGCCGCTGAGCGGCGCCCCACGAGAACGAGCGAGGCGTGCTCGCTGAGCTGGGTCAGGGCGGCTGCCGGATTGCCGAGCACGACCTCCGTCCGCACCCGGCCGCGAGCCATCCCGCCGGCCACAGCGTCGTTCGACGCCTTTGGCCAGCATCTCGGCGGCGCCGAGCTTGATCTCCTCAGGGTCGAAGACGACACCCCAGGCGCTGTTCAGGACGGTGTCGTCGACGGCGTGAACAAGCACCAGCTCGGCGTCACGCTGGAGCGCCTCGCCGATGCCGTGCTGGAGCGCGCGGTGGGAGTCCTCGGACCCGTCGAACCCGACCAGACCGCGAGCCGGACCCTCATAGGGCTTCAGCATCGTGTCAACTCCTCGGAGTATCCGGCCGAAACAGCTCGGCCGGAGTAGGTGGTCGCGGTGATCACCACGATCAGGGTCCGATCGCCGGGCGCCCAGGGCTCGGGCAGCCGAAGGCCGTCGAGATCTCCGTCGTGGGCTGCGGCCTCGCCCTGCACGAGCACGCTCCAGCCGGTGGCGGTGGCGACGTCGATGTCGTCCACCTCGAACGCGACTTGGACCGGTGCCGGCGAGTTCGCCCAGGACGGAGTCGGGATCCGTTCGGAAGAAGATCCGATCACCGTCGCTGGAAGTAGCGTCACCGGAAGCACCTGGAGGCCCCTGTCGCGACATCCAGCCGACGCGCCCGACGTGTGCCCGCGCACCAGGATGACGGCATTCTTCACCCGAGGTCCGAGTGAAGTGGCCGACGGTATCCATCGCGCGAATGTTAGTCCCTCGACGACCCGAACGAGGGCTAACCGCGCAAGTCAACCGCACTTCTTTCGCTGCGGACTCACCGTAGCCAGGTGGACGCGGCGACGATGACCGGCACGGAAGCGATCGTGGAGGTGAAGATCGCGTCCCGGGCCAGCAGCGTCCGGACGTGGTAGCGGCCCGCGATCAGGTAGATGTTCTGGGCGGTCGGGCAGAGCGGCGATCACGGTGACCGCAAGCAGGTCGGACAGGCCAAGGGAGAACACCCAATGCCCCAGTACGAAAGCGATCGCCGGGTGCAGCAGCACCTTGATCGGGGCCACCAGCAGCGAGTTCGCGGGCGTGCGGACCGCGTCCGGGCAGCGGGTCGAGGCGCAGCGAGATGCCGAACGCCAGCAGCATGGCGGGCACGGCGACCTGGCCGATCATCTCGATCGGTGCCCAGCACCGGGTCGGGCAGTCCCAGCCCGGCCAGGTTCAGCCCGCAGACCCGCCAGCGTGCCCACCGTGATCGGGTTGCGGATCGGAAGGGTGAGGTAGCGCATCGGAGTGAGTCGAGTGCCGGCCCTGCGGGCTGCGGCGAGGTCGAGCAGCGCCAGCGCGGTCGGCTGTAGGAGCCCGACCTGGATCAGCATGATCGGGGCCATCCAGGTCATGTCGCCGAGCACGTACGCGGCGATCGGCAGGCCGAGGTTGCCGGCGTTGGTGTAGGCCGAGCAGAGCGTGCCGATCACCCGTCCGGCCAGGTCGCCGCGGCCGAGGAGCAGTCGAGCGGCGATCAGGTACGTCGCAGCGGCCAGAACGATCGACAAGCGCGGAGACCACCAGCGTCGCGCTGAACAGGTGACTGAGGTTGGCTCGGGCGACCAGGGAGAACAGCAGGGCAGGCGACGCGATGGTGAAAGCCACCCGGGAGAGCATCCGGCGATGCGGTCTCGGTCAGGACGCCGGAAGTGCGCCACCACCAGCCGACCGCCGATCACCGACCAGATGGTGAGGTATCCGCTCAGGGCCGCCTGCACCCGGACAGCGTAGGCCGGGTCGACCTTAAGGATGTGCCGGTGTCCGAACGCAATCACCTGATCGATCTGGCACGGGTTCTCTCCGTCCTGATCGTGGTGGTGTTCCACACGCTGCTCTGGACGGTCGGGATCGGCGAGGACGGCGTCACTGTCGTGCCGTGGGCTCCCGGCCCGGCGTGGTGGGCGATCAGCTGGGTGGCCACGATCGTCCCGATCTTCTTCGTGGCGGCCGGCTACGCCAACGCCGTCGTGGTGGACACGTGGCGGGCGACCGCCCGGCCGTACTCCGTGTTCCTGACCCTCCGTGGCAGTCGGCTCCTGGGCCCGCTGAGCGTGGCCATGATCATGTTCACCACCGTCGGGACGTTGGCGGCGTGGGCGGGCTGGCCGGCGCAGGCGGCTGACGCTGAGTCGCCAGTTCGCTCAGCTGTTCTGGTTCGCCGTGGTGTACCAGCTCCTGCTGGCCGCTGCCCCGCTGGCGGTGTGGCTGCAGGACCGGTGCGGGCGGCTGGGTGATGGTTCCGTTGCTGGCCGGCGCGATCGCGGTCGATGTCGCCGTCCGCATCACCGGAGATCTCGGCCTTCAGTGGGTCACCCTGGCCTTCGTCTGGCCGTTGGCTCACCAACTCGGCATCGCCTACCACCGCGGATGGTTCCGGGCATGGCCGGCACCGGCAGTGCTGGCGCTGTTGGCCGGATGCGCGGGCGTCATCGCGATCCTGGTGTTCGGCTTGGACTACCCGCCCTCGGCCGTCGCCTGGGCCGACGTGCTGGTGGCCAACCTCCTGCCGCCGACGCTCGCGATCCTGGTGCTCGGAGTCGCGCAGACCTGCGTCCTGGCCTTGCTCGAACAGGCCGGGCTGGCGCGTCGGCTGAGCCCGACGGCGAGCGGATTCATCCGGGTGGCGAACGCGCTGCTGCTCACCGTGTATCTGTGGCAGATCCCGGCGATCGTGGTGGGAGCGGCGATCCTGGTCGGACTGGCCTGGGTCTGGCCCACAGCTGCGCCCATCCTGCTGAGCCAGGGGGTCCTGGTGGTGCTGGTGCTCGTCCTGGTGGTGGTCAGCGTGCCCTGGATCGCGAGACTCGACCTTCGTTTCGTGCCCCGGCCTGGCCCCGGTATCCCGCACCCCGGCTGGGCCGAAGCGGGCTACGCGCTGTTCGCGGCCGGCACCTTCGCAGTGTGGCAGTGTGGCGCGGTGCTGCACCTGGCCTCCCCGGCGTCGATCGCCGCCGTGCTGACCTACGCGACCGGCGCTCTCATCCTCCGCCGAGCCACCCACTCCACCCAGGACTCCGCTAAGACGGCACCGAGGCCTCACTCAGCGGAGGCCATTCCCAGCGGCCTAGCATGGGTACATGGCTGAGATCCGCAAGCACGACCCGGCTCAGGGAAACCCCATCGTCGAGGCGCTCCGGCACGCCATGGGTGACCCGATCCGTCCGGTGACCCCGGGGGTTCCGCAGGCCGCCCAACCGAAGTCGGCGTCCGCTCCCACCACCACCTCTTGGGTGAGCCTCACCCTCACGCCACCGGTGAACAGCACCGAAGAGGTCGACCCGGCCGAATCCTGACCGGGCCGCCCTCTGCGCAGTACAGCTGCTCAGCTGCTCAGCTGCAGCCGCTGGTGGAGCCGCAGCCCTCGCAGATGTAGCAGGACCCCGAGCGTCGCATCTTGGTGCCGCAGGTGAGGCACAGCGGTGCGTCCACGCTCAGCCCGGAGATCTTCTCCAGCACCTCCGCGGTGGAGTGGGCCGCCATCTCCACCAGTGCGGGCTGGTTGGGGCCGTCCTCGTGCACCCGGACGTCGTCGGCGGCGTCGTTCTTGAGCGACTCGGACTCGATCAGCTCCGCCTCGTCCTCCTCGGACAGGTACTTGCCGGTCTCCACGTACCGTGCCCGCTCGGCTGCGGTGTAGATGCCCAGCTCGGCGCGCTCGTCGAAGGACAGGTAGTCCAGGGCCAGGCGACGGAAGATGTAGTCCATGATCGACTGCGCCATCCGCACGTCCGGGTCGTCGGTCATGCCGGCCGGCTCGAACTTGAGGTTGGTGAACTTCTGCGCGAACTGCTCCAGCGGCACGCCGTACTGCAGCGCCGATCGAGACCGCGATGCTGAAGGCGTCCATCACACCGGCCAGGGTCGAGCCCTGCTTGCCCAGCTTCAGGAACACCTCACCGAGGTCGGCCGTCGTCGTACTGGCCCGAGGTCATGTAGCCCTCGGCGCCGGCGACCGAGAACGACGTGGTGCGGCTGACCCGCGACTTCGGCAGGCGGTTGCGTCGCGGCCGGTACTCGATCCGCACCTCGGGCTCGGCCGCGCGCCTTCTCCTCCGGCGTCTTGCCGTCGCTCAGCGGCTGACCGACCTTGCAGTTGTCGCGGTAGACGGCCAGCGCCTTCAGGCCGAGCTTCCAGCCCTGCAGGTAGACGTCCTCGATCTCCTCGACGGTCGCGGTCTCGGGCAGGTTCACGGTCTTGGAGATCGCCCCGGACAGGAACGGCTGCACCGCCGCCATCATCCGCACGTGACCCATCGGCTTGATCGAGCGCTGCGCCCATCGCGGTGTCGAAGACGTCGTAGTGCTCCGGCTTCAGCCCGGGCGCGTTCACGACGTGGCCGTTCTCGGCGATGTACTCGACGATCGCCTCCACCGTCTCGTCGGTGTAGCCGAGCTGCCGCAGCGCCCGCGGGATCGTCTGGTTGACGATCTGCATCGAGCCGCCGCCGACGAGCTTCTTGAACTTCACCAGCGAGAAGTCGGGCTCGATGCCGGTCGTGTCGCAGTCCATCATGAAGCCGATGGTGCCGGTCGGTGCCAGCACCGACGCCTGCGCGTTGCGGTAGCCCGTTCTTGGCGCCCAGCGCCACCACGTCGGCCCACTCCGCCGCCGCGGCGGCATGGATCGGCCGATCGAGGTCGTCGAACGTGCGCGCGTCGTCGTTGGCGGCCTGGTGCTTGCGCATCACCCGCTGGTGCGCGGACGCGTTGCGGGCGTAGCCGTTGTACGGGCCGACCACACCGGCCAGTTCGGCCGAGCGCCGGTAGGACGCGGCCGTCATCAGCGACGTGATGGACGCCGCCAGGGCGCGCCCGGCGTCGGAGTCGTAGCCGCGGCCGACCGCCATCAGCAGGGCGCCGAGGTTGGCGTAGCCGATGCCGAGCTGGCGGTAGTTGCGGGTGGTCTCGCCGATCGCCTCGGTCGGGAAGTCGGCGAAGCAGATCGAGATGTCCATCGCGGTGATGATCAGCTCGACGGCCTTCACGAACGTCTCCACGTCGAAGGTGTCGTCGTCGCGCAGGAACTTCATCAGGTTCAGGCTGGCCAGGTTGCAGGAGGAGTTGTCCAGGCTCATGTACTCCGAGCACGGGTTGGACGCGGTGATCCGGCCCGACTCCGGGTTGGTGTGCCAGGCGTTGATCGTGTCGTCGTACTGGATGCCCGGATCGGCGCACTCCCAGGCGGCCTTCGAGATCTTGGCGAACAGGTCGCGGGCATCGACGGTCTCGATGACCTCACCGGTCATCCGGCCGCGCAGGCCGAAGTCGGTGCCGTCCTCGACCGCGCGCATGAACTCGTCGCTGACGCGGACGGAGTTGTTGGCGTTCTGGTACTGGACGCTGACGATGTCCTTGCCGCCCAGGTCCATGTCGAAGCCGGCGTCGCGCAGCGCGCGGATCTTGTCCTCCTCGCGCGCCTTCGTCTCGACGAACTCCTCGATGTCGGGGTGGTCGACGTCCAGCACGACCATCTTCGCCGCGCGGCGGGTGGCGCCACCGGACTTGATGGTGCCCGCGGACGCGTCCGCGCCGCGCATGAAGGAGACCGGGCCGGACGCGGTGCCGCCGGAGGACAGCAGCTCCTTGCGACGACCGGATCCGGGAGAGGTTGAGGCCGGCGCCGGAGCCGCCCTTGAAGATGAAGCCCTCCTCCTTGTACCAGTTGAGGATCGAGTCCATCGAGTCGTCGACGCTCAGGATGAAGCAGGCGCTCACCTGCTGCGGGCTGAGCGGTGCCCGACGTTGAACCAGACCGGGGAGTTGAAGCTGAAGTACTGGTTCAGCAGCATCCAGGTGAGCTCGTGCTCGAAGATCTCGGCGTCCTCGTCGCTGGCGAAGTAGCCGTTGTCCTCGCCGGCCTTGCGGTAGGTCCTCACGACCCGGTCGATCAGCGTCTTGAGGCTGCGTCTCGCGCTGCGGCGTGCCCAGCGCGCCACGGAAGTACTTCGTGGTGACGATGGTGGACGCGTTCAGGCTCCAGAAGTCGGGGAACTCGACACCGCGCTGCTCGAAGACGTGCTCGCCGGTCTTCCAGTTCGTCTGCACCACGTCACGCAGCTCCCAGGTGACCTCGTCGTAGGGGTGCACGCCGGCGGTGGTGAAGACCCGCTTGATCTTCAGTCCCGGCGACTTCCGGCCCCGGCCGGGCGGCGGCCTTCGCGATCTCGGTCATGGTTGGGTTGCCTTTCGGTTCTGTGAAGTGTGAGGTGTTCAGTGAGCGACCAGCGCCGCGCGGCGCAGGTTCTCGATCTCGGCTTCGAAGTCCTCGACCGAGTCGTAGTGCTTGTAGACGGACGCGAACCGCAGGTAGGCGACCGGGTCGAGTTCGCTGAGCGGGCCGAGGATCGCCAGCCCGACCTCGTCGGCCGGGATCTCGGACTGACCGCTGGCGCGCAGGGTCTCCTCGACCCGCTGGCCCAGCCGGGCCAGGTCGGCCTCGGAGACCGGACGGCCCTTGCAGGCCTTCGCCACGCCGTTGATGACCTTCTCGCGGGAGAAGGGCTCGACCACACCGGAGCGCTTCACCACCACCAGCTGCATCTGCTCCAGGGTGGTGAACCGACGCTCGCACATGCGGGCACTGTCGGCGGCGGCGGATGCTGGTGCCGTCCTCGGCGACCCGGCTGTCCAGGACGCGGGTGTCGTTGTGACGGCAGAACGGGCAGTGCACTTCCGCAGCGCTCCTTCCTGGCGACGGATCGGTGGATGACGTCGTGGACGAACGCTGTGGTCACCAACCACTATCTGTGGATGAACGACAACGTTGTAACTACTACATGTAGAGGTTACGTCGATCCGCGCCGGCGAGCAAGGCCGACGTCGGAGCGTGTCGCGGCGAGGATGGGTGGAATTGCCGACGCCGACCGGTCGGGTGACCGGTCGGCGACTCGCATCCCTGCGCTAGCCCTGGACGGACACCCCCGGCGTCCGGCGCCGGGGCGGCGATCGGGTCGTTGCTCACCGCGAGGAAGGCCGTCACGAGCACCACAGCTGCCGTCGCCACCAGTGCCAGGAAGAAGACCACGACCACAGCAAGGCCCCGGTCGGTCAGGCGCATCGGCGCCGGCGCCACCACAGGTCGTGGCCTCGTCGCCGCTCGGAATCCTGGGGCCGCGGACGCCGTCCGCGAGGTCGTGGCATCGGTGGCACTGAGGCTCGGACGCCCGCCTGCGGTGAGTTCCGGATCGAAGCCCGGGCCGCGCACACTGTCGACGTGCCGCCAGCGCGAGATCTCCGGACGGACCGGGGCGTCGATGACCAGGTCATCCATCAGCAGAGCGCTCATTGCCTTCTCCTCACCTCTCGAACATGTGTTCGATACTGTTCTACCTCACGCCGGGCTCCGAATCAAGCCGATTCGAACAATTGTTCGTCACCCCCGACATCAACCACCTTCGCACCCGCCTCCGACAGTCCGATCCGACCGTCCGATCGACCGTCCGATCCGCTCGCGAGACACGCTCGAACATGTGTTTCAATATTCGACGTTTCCGGGCTAGGTTGGAGCTATGGCAAGCAAGGTAGAACCCCCGGCCCGCAAGCGAGGCCGTCCGCGTAAGGAAGACATCGCCGCGCAGCTGGGCACCAAGGTGAGCCAGTTGCCGGACGGCCCGGTCGACGAGGACGGCCTCACCCCGCGCCAACGGCGGATCCTCGAGGTGATCCGGAACGACCTGCTCGAGCGTGGCTATCCGCCCAGCATTCGGGAGATCGCCGATCGGGTCGGGCTCGCGTCGTCCTCCTCGGCCGCCCATCAGCTGAAGGTCCTTCAGACCAAGGGCTTCCTGTTCCGCGACCCCACCGCCCGCGCGCCCTCGAGGTGCGACTCCCCGAGTCGTTGTCGACGCCCGCGCCGGCCCCCAGCCTCGACTCGGACGACCAACCGCGCACCAGCTGTTCAGGTGCCGATCCTGGGCCGGATCGCCGCCGGCGGCCCGATCCTCGCCGAACAGGTCGTCGAGGACGTCTTCGCCCTGCCCCGCCAGCTCGTCGGCGAGGGCACCCTGTTCCTGCTGGAGGTCAGGGGTGACTCGATGATCGAGGCTGCCATCTGCGACGGCGACTACGTCGTCGTCCGACAGCAGCCGGACGCGAGCAACGGCGACATCGTTGCCGCCCTCCTCGGCGACGAGGCGACGGTGAAGACGTTCAAGCGCACGCCCGGCCAGGTGTGGCTGCTGCCGCACAACCCGGCCTACGAGCCAATCGACGGCAACGATGCGTCGATCCTCGGCAAGGTGGTCGCGGTCTTGCGACGGGTGTAGCCCTTCGGATCCAGCTCAGGTGGCACGACGGGTTGTGCCGGCGATCCGGCGCAACGCTCCGATCGCCGTCTCGCGGTCGGTGGTCATCCAGAAGCCCGGCATGGACGCCTTCAGGAACCCGCCGTACCGGGCGGTGACCAACCTCGGATCCAGCACGGCCACGACACCACGATCGTCCAGGGTTCGGATCAGACGACCCGCGCCCTGGGCGAGCAGCAGTCCGGCGTGGGTCGCCGCCACAGCCATGAAGCCGTTCCCGCCCGCCTCGGCCACCGCCCGTTGGCGCGCCTGCATCAACGGGTCGTCCGGACGCGGGAACGGGATCTTGTCGATCAGCACGAGCCGGCAGGTGTCGCCCGGCACGTCGATCCCCTGCCACAACGACAGCGTGCCGAACAGACTCGCCTCGGGGTCCTCGAGGAACTCCGTCGTCAGCCGAGCCAGGTGAGCGTCGCCCTGACAGAGCACAAGGCGATCCGGCACATGCTCGCGGCAGTACCGCGCTGCTGCCTCCGCTGCCCGTTGCGATGCGAACAGTCCCAAGCGTGTGCCCGTCCGCTGCCCACAGCAGTTCGGCGATCTCGGCCAGCACCTCCGGTCCCGTGCCGTCCCGGGAGGGCGGGGGCAGCTGCCTGGCCACGTAGAGGATCCCCTGCCGGCCGTAGTCGAACGGCGATCCCACGTCGAGTCCGCGCCAGATCGGCGCCGTCCTGCCAGACCCATGGACGCGGCCACGGCGTCGAAGTCACCGCCGATCTTGCAGCGTGGCGGACGTGAGCACCACCGGGTGGTTGTCGAAGATCTGGTTGCGCAGCAACTCCGGCGACCGACAGCGGTGCGCAGTTCACCTGGCGACCGAACCGTTCGCGAGTCGGAGACCCAGATCACGTCGTGTCGGATCGGCTTGGCCATCCGCTCAGCGATGTCGAAGACCTCCTGCGCAGCGGCCTGAGCCTGCCGCCGCTCGGTCTCGTCGTCCTTGCCGCCGCCCAGCCCGGAGATCGCCGCCCGCGCAGCGTGCCGCACGCGTTCGCAACGCGACCACGATCCCCGCGTCGGGATCGTTCACCCGGCCTACCGCCTCGTCGTCCAGCCCCAGCTGCAGGGTGTCGGCGGAGTCGAGGAAACTCGAGCCCGGCCTCGTCACTGAGCCAGGTCAGGCACCGGCGGGCCACTCGCTCGACCTGTTGCGGGCTCAGTTCGGTGGACGCGGCGCCGGTCACCCGGGACACCAGTTCGTGCGCCTCGTCGATGATCACCGCGTCGTACTCGGGCAGCGCCGTGCCGCCGTGCAGCGCGTCGACGGCCAGCAGGGCGTGGTTGGTGACCACCAGCTGGCTGCCCCGTGCCCGTCTCCCGCGACTTCTCGACCAGGCACTCCAGCGCCGTACGGGCACCGCTGCGCCCCCAGACATTCGCGCACCGGGCACCGACACCTGCGCCCAGCGCCCGCGGGAGTGTGCGGCGGCGCGTCGTCACGGTCGGCGAGGTGGCCCGCCTTCGCCTCGGCCTCCGCCCAGCGGCGCAACGCGACCACCTCGGCACCGAGCCCGGACGGCACCCGCCGGGTTCGGGCACCAGCGCGTCCTGGTCGACGCCCTGGCCATCGCGGACGCGGAGCAGGCACGCGTAGTTGCTCCGACCCTTCAGCACGGCGTGGCTGACGCGCTGCCCGGTCACCTGCTCGCAGGCGGCCACGGCGGCCGGGATGTCCTTGCTCGCCAACTGGGCCTGGAGCGCCAGCGTGGCGGTGGCGATCACGATCCGTGCCTCGGAGTGCTCCACCAGGTTCGCCAGGGCCGGGGCCAGATAGCCCAGCGACTTGCCGGTGCCGGTGCCGGCCTGGACCAGCAGGTGTTCGCCCGAGGCGAGCGTGTGCGCCACTCGGCTCGCCATCGTCGGCCTGTCCCTGTCGAACGTCGCCTCCGATCGCTTCGATGGCGGCGGTCAGGATGGCGCTCGTCAGATCGGTGTCAGCCGCCATCGGTGGCGTAGCGGTCGAGCTCCCCGGCCAGGTCGGCGTTCACCCGGGCAACGACCAGCGTGCCGTGCTCGGTGTGCTCGGTGCTGAGCGAACTCACCGCTGGCGTGGATCCGGTTGATCAGGTCGCCGCGGTCGTAGGGGACCAGGGCCCGCACCTCGATCTCCGGACGCGGCAGGCGCTCCTCCAGCCGAGCGCGCAGCTCGTCGATCCCCGCGCCGGTGCGGGCGGAGACGAAGACGGCGTCGGGGAACCGTCCTCGCAGGGCCAGCAGCGCGTCGGGGTCGGCGGCGTCGATCTTGTTGACGACCAGCTGCTCGGCCACATCCGCCGCGCCGATCTCGCTGAGCACCGTGCGGACCGCGGTCATCTGGCCGAACGGGTCGGGGTCGGAGCCGTCCACGACGTGCAGCAGCAGGTCGGCGTCGACCGACTCCTCCAGCGTCGAGCGGAACGCCTCGACCAGGTCGTGCGGCAGGTGCCGGATGAAGCCCGACGGTGTCGGTGAGGGTGAAGACCCGGCCGTCGGCTGGTCTCGGCGCGCCGCGTGGTCGGGTCGAGGGTGGCGAACAGCGCGTCCTCCACCAGCACGCCCGCACCGGTCAGCCGGTTCAGCAGCGAGCTCTTGCCGGCGTTGGTGTAGCCGACGATCGCGACGCTCGGCATCTGGTTGCGGCGCACGCTGGGACCGCTTGGTCTCGCGGACCGCGTCCAGGTCGCGCAGGCGCCGACGCAGGATCGGAGATCCGGGTCTTGATCCGGCGCCGGTCGGTCTCGATCTTGGTCTCGCCGGGGCCACGGCCACCGATGCCCGCACCGCCGGCCGCCCGTCCGCCGGCCTGCCGGGACAGGTTGCCGCCCCAGCCGCGCAGCCGCTGGCGCAGGTACTGCAGCTGGGCCAGCTCGACCTGGGCCTTGCCCTCGGCGCTCTTGGCGTGCTGGGCGAAGATGTCGAGGATCAGCGCCGTGCGGTCGATGACCTTCACCCCGACCCGGTCCTCCAGGTTGCGCAGCTGGGCGGGCTCGAGCTCGCCGTCGCAGATCACGGTGTCGGCGCCGGTGGCGATCACGACCTCGCGCACCTCGTCCACCTTGCCGCGGCCGATGAAGGTGGCCGGGTCGGGGCTGCTTGCGGCGCTGCACGAGACCTTCCAGCACCTCGGAGCCGGCGGTCTCGGCCAGCAGCTTCAGCTCGGCCATCGCGTTGTCGGCGTCGCCTCGGCGTGCCGGTCGTCCAGACGCTGACCAGCACCACCCGCTCGAGCTGCAGCTCGCGGTACTCGACCTCGGTGATGTCGGCCAGCTGGGTGGACATGCCGGCGACGCGGCGCAGCGAGATCCGGTCGGCCAGGTCGAGCTGGTCACCGTCGGGATCGAGGTCGTCTTCGTAGGGTTCGTCGGTCATAGTCCTGCTCAGCTTCAGAGTGCATGGTGCCGCGGGCGACGATCGACGGCCGGCCCGGTCAGCACAGCCTCGTCGCCGGTCAGGTCGACCTCCAGCACGCCGCCGGGCACCTCCACGGTGCAAGTCGGCGCCTCGCCCAGCGCGGCGGCGGCCGCGCACCACCCCGGTGCCGCAGGACACAGGTCTCGCCCACGCCGCGCTCGTGGACGCGCAGGCGCAGCCGCCCGGGCGCGTCGCGGACGACGAACTCGACGTTCACGCCGTGCGGGAACGCCGACTGCCGGCACCCAGCTGGGGTGGCTTGGTCAGGTCGAGCTCGGCCAGCCGTCTCGGACGCCCACGTCGCAGACCGCGTGCGGGTTGCCGACGTCGACCGATGTGGCCGGCCAGGTCTCGCTCGCCCAGGGTGACCGTGACCGGCTCCGCCGACGGTGACCGGCCCCATCGTCACCGCGATCCGGCCGTCGGCCAGGAATCTGCCCGACCGCAGCCCGGCCCGGGTCGCGCACCGAGGCATACCCGGCGGTCGACCAGCCCCTCCTCGGCGAGGTAGCGCAGGAACACCCGCAGGCCGTTGCCGCACATCTCGGCGATCGAGCCGTCCGCGTTGCGGTAGTCCATGAACCACACGTCCGGATCGCCGTCCCACTCCGCCACCAGGCTCGCCGCGCACGGCACGCAGGATGCCGTCGCCGCCGATCCCGGCCCGCCGGTCGCACAGGAAGGCGCACCTGCTCCGTCGGTCAGGTCGAGCAGGTCGTCGGGGTCGGCGAACAGCACGAAGTCGTTCCGGGTGCCATGCCCCTTGGCGAAGTCGACGAACATCGGCCTCCTCACAGGGCTCGCGGGCTGAACTGCGTCACTTCCGGACTGCCTGCACCATACCCCGCACCGCGGACACGACCGCCGGCGGCGCTTTCCGGCCCGGCGGGCAGCCAGCCGATCCGCGGGTCGCGCCGGAACCAGCCCAGCTGCTTGCGGGCGAACCGTCGGGTCCCGGCGATCGTGGCCGCGCGGGCCTCGGCCTCGGTCAGCTCGCCGTCGAGGAAGGCGAGCACCTGCCGGTAGCCGAGCGCGCGGGACGCCGTCCGACCCTCGCCGCAGGCCTCGGCCGACCAGACCGACCACCTCGTCCACCAGCCCGTCGGCCCACATCCGGTGCACACGGCGTTCGATCCGGGCGTCCAGCACGTCGCGGGGCACCTCCAGGCCGAACTGGAGAACGTCGGCGCAGCGCGTACTCCCAGGCCGGCAGGGTGGACGTGAAGCTGCCGGTCAGCTCGATGACCTCCAGCGCCCGGACGATCCGGCGTCCGTTGCCGGGCAGGATGCCGGCGGCCGCTCTGCGGGCCACCGCCGCGAGCCGCCGTGCAGCGCTGCGGCGCCGACGTCGGCCAGTTCGGCCTCCAGCCGGGCCCGCACCGCGGGGTCGGTGCCGGGGAAGTCGAACTCGTCGAGGATCGCGTGCACGTAGAGCGCCGACCCGCCGACGAGGATCGGCACGACCGCCGCGCGCGCGGCAGTCGGCGATCGACGTCGCGGGCGAGGGTCTGGAAGTCGGCCACGCTGGCGCTCTCGGTGCACGTCCATGATGTCGATCAGGTGGTGCGGGACGCCGCCGCGCTCGGCGAGGGTGGGCTTCGCCGTGCCGATGTCCATGCCGCGGTAGACGAGCATCGAGTCGGCGTTGACGACCTCGGCCGGCGATGCCCGCGTCCGCTCAGCAGCGAGCGCCACCTCGCACCGCCACGGCGGTCTTGCCGCTGGCCGTCGGGCCGTTGAGGGCCACCACCGGGATGCTCACCGCGGCATTGTCTCAAGTCCGCCGCTCGGGTGCTTGGCAAAGCCGGCGCTCGCTGGAACACAATGGAAGCCGCGGCCGGGAGAGACTCGGCGCCGGAGGCAGAAAGGAGGTCGCATGGACATCGTCGAACAGATCAAGGATGCCGTGGCGGGCCACGAAACTCAGATCAGCGAGGGCATCGACAAGGTCGGTGACCTGGTTGACGAGAAGACCGGCGGCCAGTACGCGGCACAGGTGGATCAGGCCCAGGATTTCCTGAAGAGCCAACTCGGTGGTGACCAGAAGTAGTCACCGGATCCACTGATCTGTAGCGGGACAGTTTCCCGCACAACGACGAAACCCGAGGGGTCGGCCTGCAGGCCGGCCCCTCGGCCTGTGTCCGGGTCTCGGACGAGGCCCCGGCCGTCACCCGAGAGCGGTGCCGGTAGGCCCGGGTCAGCTTCGGCAACCCCAGATCGTGGCGCCGACCAGCCCGCTCGGACCCGGGCGTCACCGCTGGTCGCCTGGCGCGCAGCCCAGGCGTCGCCGCCCCGGGTCCGGCGCAGGCTCGTGCAGACCCGCCGTCGGCGTTCAGGTGGTGCGGGGCGGCGTAGCTGATCACCACCTCGGCGAGGTCGCCGGGACGCGGCCGCGGTCTCCGGATCGTCGGGGACGCGCGACGTGCACCAGCCGGTTGTCGCGGGCGCGTCCGGACATCCGGTGGGTGGCGGCGTCCTTGCGTCCCTCACCGTCGGCGAACAGCACCTCGACCCGCTGCGCCCACGCAGCGTCTGGTTCTCGGCCCAGGCGATCTCGCCGACCAGGTCGACCAGCCGCTCGTAGCGCTCCTGGACGACCGTGCTTGGGCACCTGGTCGGGCATCGTCGCGGCCGGCGTGCCGGGCCGGATCGAGTACTGGAACGTGAACGCCGCCGCGAACCGGGACGCGCGCGACCACGTCCAGGGTGGCCTCGAAGTCGTCCTCGGTCTCGCCGGGGAAGCCGACGATGATGTCGGTGGTGATCGCAGCGTGCGGGATGGCGGCGCGGACCCGGTCGAGGATGCCGAGGAACTTCTCGCTGCGGTAGGAGCGCCGCATCGCCTTCAGCACCCGGTCCGAACCCGACTGCAGCGGCATGTGCAGCGACGGCATCACGTTCGGGGTCTCGGCCATCGCGGCGATCACGTCGTCGGTGAAGGCCGCCGGGTGCGGCGAGGTGAACCGGACCCGCTCGAGTCCGTCGATGCTCGCCGCAGGCGCGCAGCAGCTTGGCGAACGCGCCCCGGTCGCCGAACTCGACGCCGTAGGTGTTCACGTTCTGGCCCAGCAGCGTGATCTCCTGCACGCCCTCGGTCGACCAGCGCCTCGATCTCGGCCAGGACGTCGCCCGGCCGCCGGTCGGTCTCCTTGCCGCGCAGCGCCGGGACGATGCAGAAGGTGCAGGTGTTGTTGCAGCCGACGCTGATCGACACCCAGGCCGCGTAGGCCGAGTCGCGCCGGGTCGGCAGCGTGGACGGGAACCGTTCCAGCGACTCCAGGATCTCCACCTGGGCCTCGTGCTGCGACCCGCGCCCGCTCCAGCAGCACCGGCAGCGAGCCGAGGTTGTTGGTGCCGAACACGACGTCGACCCACGGCGCCCGGGCGACCACGCGTCTGGCGGTCCTTCTGCGCCATGCAGCCGCCGACGGCGATCTGCATGCCCGGGGTGGGCCTGCTTGACCGGCGCGCAGGTGGCCGAGGTTGCCGTAGAGCCGGTTGTCGGCGTTCTCGCGCACCGCGCAGGTGTTGAAGACCACGACGTCGGCCTGGTCGCCGCGCCTGCGGCGCGCGTAGCCGGCGTCCGTCGAGGACGCCCGCGATCCGCTCGGAGTCGTGGACGTTCATCTGGCAGCCGTAGGTGACGACCTGGAAGCGTGCGCATGACGGGCTACTCGTACCCGACGGCCTGCCGCTCACTTGGCCAGCGCGACGGCCCGGGACTCCCGGACCACGGTGACCTTGATGTTGCCCGGGTAGGTGAGTTCCTCCTCCACCCGCTTGGCGATGTCGCGGGCGATCACCATGCGACTCGGCGTCGTTCGACCAGTTCGGGGACGACCATCACCCGGATCTCGCGTCCGGCCTGCATGGCGAACACCTTGTCGACCCCGGCGTGTTCCTTCGCGATGTCCTCCAGCCGCTGCAGCCGCTTGACGTAGATCTCGAGGCTCTCCCGGCGCGCCCCCGGACGGCTGCCGCTGATCGCGTCGGCCGCCTGGGTGAGGACGGCCTCCACCGTGCGCGGCTCGACCTCGTTGTGATGGGCCTCGATGGCGTGGACGATGTCGGGGTGCTCGCCGTGCCGACGGGCCAGGTCGGCACCGACCTTGGCGTGGGATCCCTCGGCCTCGTGGGTGAGTGCCTTGCCGATGTCGTGCAGGAAGGCGGCCCGGCGGCAGATGTCCACGTCCAGGCCGAGCTCGGCCGCCAGCAGGGCGGCGATGTGGCCGCACTCGATGAGGTGTCGCAGCACGTTCTGCCCGTAGGACGTGCGGTACTGCAGGGCCCCGAGGATGGGCAGCAGGCCCGGGGCGAGGTCGGTGATCCCCATCTCGATCAGCGCGTCCTCGGCCGCGCGAATGCACAGCTCTTCCACCCGGCGCTGGCTGCGCTCGTGGACCTCTTCGATCCGGGCCGGGTGGATCCGTCCGTCGGCGACCAGCTCGGTCAGGGTGATCCGGGCCGTCTCGCGGCGCACCGGGTCGAAGCACGACAGCAGCACGCTCTCGGGGGTGTCGTCGATCAGCACGTTGACGCCGGTGATCTGCTCGAAGGCCCGGATGTTGCGGCCCTCGCGGCCGATGATCCGGCCCTTCATCTCATCGCCGGGCAGCGGAACGGCCGCGACCACGGACTCGGTGGTCTGTTCGGCGGCCAGCCGCTGGATGCTGGTGACGATGATCCTGCGCGCGACCGCGTCTGCGCTTCGCTTCGCTTCGGACTCGATCTCGCGGGTCAGCTGCGCGGCGTGCAATCGCGCGTCCTTCTCGACGTGTGCCATCAACTCGGCCCGCGCGTCCTCCGGCGAAAGGCCGGCGATGGCAGACAGCGCCTCCACCCGTTCGGTCTCGGCAGCGACCAGGCCCGCCTCGCGCCGGATCAGGTCTTCAAGGGTCTGGTTGAGCCGATGCTCACGCTCGGCGAGGATCTCCTCGCGTCGGTCGGCGGCTTCTCGCCGCACCCGTAGGCCTTCGTCCTCCGCCGGCTCAGGGGGGCGGGACGGCTCGACGAGCTGGGCGGCGGGCTGCACTCGCTCCAGTGTGTCGGCGGCGGCGTCGCGACGCCCTCGGATCATCCAGACCACCGTGACGAGCAGTGACAGCACGACGAAAACGAGCACTCCCACCATCACTGACAGCAGAGTGGTCGGGTCCATGGCGTCCTCCTGAGCGCGTGCGGGGACGCCGACGGCCAACCTCAAGCGACCACGGCCTTGACAGCCATGGGAATGGCACTGCTGCACCCACCGGGGGTGCGGTGCGGGTTTGTCGCGGGGTTCAGTCCCCAGGAGTCACGTCTTCGCTCAAAGTCGGGTCCGCAGGCGAACCCATGCGCAGGCTACGGCTCGTCCCACTCATTCTGCAACCCGATGGTTCCAGCCATGCCTCCCGCGTCACCTGGGCGACCACCGCGGCGGAGAAACCTCGCCGGGCCAGCGCTCCGGCCAGTCGCCGGTAGGCCACGTTGCGATCGAGTCCGGCGAGCGACCGCGCCTTTCGGTCGGCGAAAGCACGAGCCACAGCGATGTCGCGGTCGGCGTCCAGTTCGGCCGCCGCCTGGTCGATCACCTCCCGGTCGACGCCCTTCTCGGCCAGTTCGGCCAGGAGGCTCCGGCGGCTCTTCTGCCGTCGAACCCCGGCCGCCAGCCAGTCCCGGGCGAACACCTCGTCATCGATCAGACCCACCTCCGCCAGACGGTCGATGACCACCTCGGCAGCTTCCGCCGGCACCTGTTTGCGGGCCAGGGCCCGAGCCAATTCCGCCCGCGTCCGAGCCCGCACGGTCAGCTGCCGCAGCGCGATCTCTCGCGCGACCGCCACCGGATCGGCATCGGGAGCGTCCGGCTCGGTCATCGGCTCAGAACTCCACCTCACCGGTCACCGGATCGATGCCCTCGGGTACCTCATCGCTCACACCCACCCCGAGCTGGCTGAGGATGCGCTGCTCGATCTCGTCGGCCACCTCCGGGTTGCTGCTTCAGGAAGTTGCGGGCGTTCTCCTTGCCCTGGCCGAGTTGGTCGGCCTCGTAGGTGAACCAGGCGCCCGCCTTGCGGATGATCCCGCAGTCGACGCCGAGGTCGATCAGGCTGCCCTCGCGGCTGATCCCAGGCCGTAGATGATGTCGAACTCGGCCTGCTTGAACGGCGGGCGCGACCTTGTTCTTGACCACCTTGACCCGGGTGCGGTTGCCGACCATCTCCTGGCCGTCCTTGAGGGTCTCGATCCGCCGCACGTCGAGCCGGATCGAGGAGTAGAACTTCAGCGCCCGGCCACCGGTGGTGGTCTCCGGGGAGCCGAACATCACGCCGATCTTCTCGCGCAACTGGTTGATGAAGATGGCGGTCGTGTTCGTCACCGACAGCGCCCCGGTCATCTTGCGCAGCGCCTGGCTCATCAGCCGGGCCTGCAGACCGACGTGGCTGTCGCCCATCTCGCCCTCGATCTCGGCCCGCGGGGTCAGCGCGGCCACCGAGTCGATCACGATCAAGCGCCAGGGCGCCGGAGCGAACCAGCGTGTCGGCGATCTCGAGCGCCTGCTCGCCGTTGTCGGGCTGGCTGACCAGCAGGGCGTCGGTGTCGACGCCCGAGCTTCGCGGCGTAGTCGGGGTCGAGCGCGTGCTCGGCGTCGATGAAGGCGCAGATGCCGCCGCCCGCCTGCGCGTTGGCGATCGCGTGCAGCGCCACCGTCGTCTTGCCGCTGGATTCCGGCCCGTAGATCTCGACCACCCGGCCGCGCGGCAGGCCGCCGATACCGAGCGCGACGTCGAGCGCGATCGACCCGGTGGGGATCACCTCGATCGGCAGCCTGGTCTCGTCGCCGAGCCGCATGACCGAACCCTTGCCGTGCTGCTTCTCGATCTGGGCGAGTGCCGCCGCGAGCGCCTTCTCCCGATCCGCTACCGCCATGTCCGTCATCCTCTCGTGGTCCGGCCAACCCGTCGTCATTACCCTAGGGAGCGCCTCTGACAATCGGTCAGGCACCGGCGCGGGATGTGGATATCTTCACTCCGGAGGGCAACGATCCACAGTTTAGCCGAACAGGTGTTCGAAATCGCCCGCGACACTCCGGCGCTCAGCGGTCGTGGTCGGCGAGTTCCAAGGATTCCCAGGCCGCGAGCCAGATGTGCTTGCACGGCACTCCGAGCGCGAGCGCCTGGCTCACCGTGCGGTGCCCGAGGGCGGCCAGCACCACCGTGTCCGACCACATCGGCGCATAGCCGTGGCCCAGGTGATGGTCGAGCCTGGCGTGCAGTTCGGCCTCGCGCATCGAGGCGGCCTCAGGCCGCGGCGACGCGCGGGCTGCGGACCGGGAGCTGGGTGACGACGGCGTGGGCGTCGATCTTGTCCGACACCCGGCGCAGCACGCTGCGAGAGCGGCACGTCCAGCGCGCCGCAGATCGCGTTCAGCAGTTCCGAGGAGGCCTCCTTCTGGCCCCGCTCGATCTCCGACAGGTAGCCGAGGCTCACCAGGGCGCGGCCGGACACCTCGCGCAGCGTGAGGTTCTCGGAGGTGCGCAACTCACGCAGCGACTCGCCGAGCAGTTCCCGCATCAGCAGCGGACGCTCACGCACTTCCTGGATCATGGGACGAGGATACCTGCCCTGAGGTCGGTGGCCAGTGACGCTCGTACAACGCCACGCGGGTCCCGTCTGTTCCCCAGGGGTCCTGGGCCTCCCGATCGGGCGAGTCACTCCCCCAGCGCCCCCGCCAGGAGGCCGAGCGCGGCCGTCACGGACGCGGCCCGGACCGCCGCCCGATCCCCGGCGAATTGCGTGCCGTGAGCTGCTTCCTGCTCGTCCGGCCCGGCTACGGCCAGCCAGACCTCACCGGGTTGATGCCCGTCCTGCGGGTCGGGACCGGCGACGCCGGTGGCCGCGACCCCCCAGTCGGCACCCGTGAGCGCCCGCACGCCCCGGGCCATGGCCACCGCGGTCTCGCGCGGCCACCGGCCCGTGCGCTGTCCAGGACGCCCTGCGGCACGCCGGCGAGGCGCGCCTTCACGCCCGTGTCGTAGGCCACCACGCCGCCCAGGTAGGCCGCTGGAAGCTCCGGGCACCGCGGTCACCGCGGCTCCGATCAGCCCGCCGGTGAGCGACTCGGCCGTGGCCAGGTGTTCGCCGCGACGGACCAGCGCCGCCACGATCCGCACCGCCAGGGGTTCAGCCTTGATCACTCGGAATTCCGGTTCACGCTCTCGGCGCGCAGCTTCAAGGCGTCGAACACGTACATGACCCCGGTCACGGCGGTGAGCACGAACGCTGCCCCCATCACCAGCCACGCCAGCCATCCCCAGAACGGAGCGATCTGCATGGTCAGATGGATCGGGTAGGGCAGGAACATCAGCAGGGCGATGGACTGCAGCAGCGTCTTCAGCTTGCCGCCCGCGGCGGCCGCCATCACGCCGTACTTCAGCATCACCACCCGCATCCAGGTGATGCCCCACTCGCGCACCAGGATCACGATGGTGACCCACCAGGGCAGTTCGCCCAGGATGCTCAGCGCGATGAAGGCCGCGCCGGTGAGCGCCTTGTCGGCGATCGGGTCCCAGATCTTGCCGAAGTCGCTGACCAGGCCGTACGTGCGAGCCAGGTTGCCGTCGAAGAAGTCGGTGAGGATCGCCACTCCGAAGGCCACCGTCGCCACCATCCGCCAGCCGAAGTCCGCTGGGTGCAGGAACAGCAGCACCAGGAACACCGGCACCAGGACCAGTCGGAGGACGGTCAGCGCGTTCGGCAGCCAGATCGGAACCGGCGCCGCCGCACCTTGAGCATGCTGCGTCATCGACCCTCCAGCTCCACGACGAGATCCACCCCATCCGTCGCCGCGACCCTACCCCACACCAGGCTTCCCGGCGCTGGTCGGGCGGAAGCGACGGTCAGCATCGCGCTGCCGTCCGTCTCCGGACCCTGGTGCGCGGCCCTTCCGACAGTGACACCGTCGCCACCGGTCGCCCTCGACCAGCACCTGGACGCGCTCGCCGAGCCGCTCCGCGGCGCGCTGCGCAGCGACCTCGTCAGCCAGTGTCGCCAGCCGGTCCACCCGCTCGGCGATCACGTCTCGGCTCGATCTTGCCGGGCAGCGTGCGCGCCCTCGGTGCCCTCCTCGTCGGAGTAGCCGAAGACGCCGACGGCGTCCAGCCGGGCCGCCGCCAGGAAGTCGGCGAGGACGTCGACGTCGGCCTCCGTCTCGCCCGGGAAGCCGACGATGACGTTGCTGCGGACGCCGGCGTCCGGGGCGCACGGCGCGAATCCGCTCGAGCAGGTCGAGGAACGACGTCCGCGTCGCCGAACCGGCGCATCCGCCGCAGCACCGACGCGGACGCGTGCTGGAACGGGCAGGTCGAAGTAGGGCACGACCGGTTCGAGGCGACAGCATCGCGTCCAGCAGCGCCGGCCTCACCTCGGCCGGCTGCAGGTAGGAGACCCGGATCCAGTCCAGGCCGTCGACCTCCGCCAAGCCGACGAGCAGGTCTTCCAGGGAGGTTCGCCGAGGTCCTTGCCGTAGGCGCTGGAGTTCTCGCTGACCAGCACCACCTCGCGGACGCCGTTGTCGACCAGCCAGCGCGCCTCGGCGACCACTTCGTCGACGGGCCGGGAGACGATAGGAGCCACGGAAGGACGGGATCGCGCAGAACGCGCAGCGCCGGTCGCACCCCGACGCGATCTTCAGGGCTGCGGACGCCCCTTTCGCCAGACCGGTGGCGCGGGATCCAGCCGTGCCCGGGAATGGAGATGCTCGGCGGCCTTCGCCGGCCGGGCCACCGGGCTGACCGGCAGCAGCGCGCGGCGGTCCCGCGGGGCGTGGGCCGTCGTGGTGGCCACCGGCCAGGATCCAGTCCAGCCGGGCGGCGATGTCGGGGTAGTCGTCGAAGCCGAGCACGGCGTCCGCCTCGGGCAGCGATTCGGCGAGTTCGGAGCCGTAGCGTTCGGCCAGGCACCCGACAGCCACGACCGCGCGGACGCCGCCGTCCTTGCGGTCGGCGGCGTCGAGCAGGGTGTCGATGGAGTCCTTCTTCGCTGCGTCGATGAAGCCGCAGGTGTTCACCACGATCGCTTCGGCCGCGTCCGGGTCGTCGACGAGGCTGAACCCGCCCGCTGCCAGCCGACCGGCGAGCTCCTCGGAGTCGACCTCGTTGCGTGCGCAGCCGAGGCTGATCAGGTGGACGGGTGTCGGACTCACCCTTTCACGCTACCTCAGCCCGACATCGCTGCGTTCGCAGCGACGAGAGCACCGGTGACGGCCAGGTCGGCTGACTCCAGGGGGTTCAGCCCTGCCTGAGCGCTGCCAGCACCTCGTCGAGGTCGTCGGGCTTGACCAGCACCTCTCGCGGCTTCGAGCCCTCCGAAGGCCCGACGACCCCTCTGGTCTCAAGAATGTCCATCAGGCGTCCGGCCTTGGCGAAGCCGACCCGCAGCTTGCGCTGCAGCATCGAGGTGGAGCCCAGTTGCAGGTTCACCACCAACTGAGCCGCCTCGAGCACGAGTTCGAGGTCGTCGCCGATGTCCTCGGCCACCGTCTTGCCCGAGTCTGCGGGAGCGGCGATGTCATCGCGGTACTGCGGCCGCCAGCTGCTGCGGTGACCTGCTTCACGACCGAGCGGATCTCGGCCTCGGTGACCCAGGCACCCTGCACGCGCAACGGCTTCGACTGGCCCATCGGCAGGAACAGCCCGTCGCCCTGACCGACCAGCTTCTCCGCGCCGGGCGTGTCCAGGATGACCCGCGAGTCGGTCATCGAACTGGTGGCGAACGCCAGCCGGGACGGGCACGTTGGCCTTGATCAGGCCGGTGACCACGTCGGTCGAGGGCCGCTGGGTCGCGAGCACCAGGTGGATGCCGGCGGCTCGGGCCAGCTGGGTGATCCGGACGATCGAGTCCTCGACGTCGCGGGGAGCGACCATCATCAGGTCGGCCAACTCGTCGACGATCACCAGCAGGTAGGGGTAGGGCGCGAGCACTCGCTCCGAGCCCGGCGGCAGCTTGACCTGGTCGGCACGGACGGCCTTGTTGAAGTCGTCGACGTGACGGAACCCGAACGCGGCGAGGTCGTCGTAGCGCGCGTCCATCTCGCGCACCACCCACTGCAGCGCCTCTGCGGCCTTCTTGGGGTTGGTGATGATCGGAGTCACCAGGTGCGGGATGCCCTCGTAGTGGGTGAGCTCGACGCGCTTGGGGTCGACCAGCATCATCCGGACCTCGTCGGGGGTGGCCCGCATCATGATCGAGGTGATCAGCGAGTTCACGAAGCTCGACTTGCCCGAGCCGGTGGCGCCGGCGACCAGCAGGTGCGGCATCTTCGCCATGTTCGCCACCACGTAGCCGCCCTCGACGTCCTTGCCGAGACCGACCGTCATCGGGTGGTGGTCGTTGCGGGCCCGGTTGGAGCGCAGGACGTCGCCGAGGGAGACGATCTCCTTGTCCGCGTTCGGGATCTCGATGCCGATGGCCGACTTGCCCGGGGATCGGGGACAGGATCCGGACGTCGGCGGAGGCGACGGCGTAGGCGATGTTCTTGCCGAGGGCGGTCACCTTCTCGACCTTCACCGCGTTGCCGAGCTCGACCTCGTAGCGGGTGACCGTGGGGCCGCGGGTGTAGCCGGTGACGGTCGCGTCGATCTCGAACTGCCGCAGCACCTCGGTCAGCCGGCCGACGACCTCGTCGCTGGCCTGGCTGCGCGCCCGGGGCACCGACCCCGGTTTGAGGACGGCCGGATCGGGGAGCGCGTACACGAGGTCGCCGCTGATCGGCGGCTGCTCGGCGCGCAGCGGGCCGGGTGACATCACCGGCGCCTCCAGCACCGGCTGGGCCGCCGCCGGCTTCGGTCGGGGCGGCTCGATGAGTTCGGTGAGTGCTTCGGCGGGATCGGGTTCGGGCTCGGGTGCGCGTTCGTCGACCAACGGTGTGTCGTAGGCGCGGTGCTGAGTACCGTATTCGATCTCGTCACGTTCGGGACGGGCGAAGCGTCGCCGCAGAGCGGAGGCCCGTACCCCGAGTTCGCTCATCGGGATGCCCGCGATCACCAGCACGCCGAACACGGTGAGCAGCACCAGGATGGGGACGGCCACCCACACCGTCACCAGGTCGACGGTCAGCGACGAGGAGATGAACCCGAGGAAGCCCCCGGCCTCGCGGACCAGTGCCGGGGAGGAACCTCGCGGGAGGCCCTTCGCGATGTGGATCAGGCCAAGGATTCCGAACAGTGCCGCCCCCCAACCGACCACCTGCCGGCCGGCCGAGCCGTGGCGTTCGGGATGGCGGAGGGTTCGCCACGCCATGCCGAAACACAGCACCGGCACCACGTAAGCGAAGGAACCGACGACGGTGGTGACGGCGATCTGGGTCCAGTTGCCGGCCGTGCCGGGCAGGCCGATCCAGAACTCACCGGCGACCAGCAGACCGAACAGCATCAGGGTCAGCCCGGTGCCGTCGTGGCGGTTCTCCGGATTGAGGTCACGGACACTGGGACCGATTGCTCGCGCCGCGTTGCCGACGAGGGTGGCCAGGCCCCGCCACGTCGCCGAAATACCGCGGCCCAGTGCCTGCAGCAGCCGGCTCAGGCCGGACTGCTCCGGGGGTTTGCGGGCCGGACTGCGGGTCGCTGGTTTCTTGCTTCCGGTACTTCTGGAGGCGCCTTGGCGCGCGGACGCGCTGGAACGGCTCCGCGAAGGGGAAGACGCGCGGGTCGCCATGGAAGGAAGGTTAGGCGATGCGCTCGCGGATCGCTCCTCCCCACGCCGGACGTGGGGGAGATCCCGAGCGTCCGAGCCTTCAGCTGAAGTGCTGCCAGCCCCGATCGGCGCCCTCCCAGGCGTCGCCGTCGACCAGCACGACGGAGTCCCCGGCAACCACCCGTCCGATCACGCGCCATCCCGACGGCACCCGACCGGGGTCGAAGGTCCCCACGAGCGCGTGATCGTCGCCACCGGTGAGTTGGAAAGCCAGCGGATCGCCTCCGCCGATGGCCGCGGCGACGGCCTTCTGCGGCTCGGCGACTTCGAACGCCGCGCTCGCCAGATCAATGGTCACGCCGGAGCGGCGGGCGACGTGGCCCAGGTCGGCCAACAATCCGTCGGACACGTCGATCAGGGCGCTCGCTCCCGCCAGGGCAGCCACGCGTCCCGCGCCGTAGGGGGGCTCGGGCACGCGATGTGCGAGCACGACGGCCCGCGGCGAACGGAACCCACGGCCCAGCACCGCGACACCCGCAGCGGCCCAGCCGATGCGACCGGCCATCGCGACGACCTGGCCCGGCCTCGCCCCGCCCCGGGTTACCGGGGCCCTGCCGTCGAGGTCGGCCAGCACCGTGGCGGTGATCACGATCAGTGGCGCCGAGGTGGTGTCGCCACCGATCAGTTGCACCCCTGCCGTCTCGCACTCGGCCCTGACCCCGTCCGCGAACCCGGTGACCCACAGGGTCGGGGTCTCGGCCGGCGCCGCCAGCGACACCACCACCCCGACCGGGACCGCACCCATCGCCTCACCGTCGGCCACGCAGGCCGCCACCGCTTTACGGCCCACGTCGTGCGCGCTCGACCAGTCCCGCCGGAAGTGCACATTCTCCACCATGGTGTCCGTGGACACCGCCAGGTCGCCGGTCAGCCGCAGCACCGCAGCGTCGTCGCCCACTCCCAGCAGCACCGGCCCGCTGGGACGCAGGCCGGCGGTGATCAGGTCGATCAGCCCGAACTCGCCGACATCGGCGATCGACTGACCCGCACCATCACTCCGGCCGGCGTCCCGAACGGTCATCGCAGACCCAGCGGACGGCGCAGCGCGAGTTGCACCAGGGTGGCGATCAGCTCGGGGTAGTCCACGCCGGACGCGGCCCACAGCATCGGGAACATCGAGTGCCGAGTGAATCCGGGCATGGTGTTCAGTTCGTTGACCCACGGCACGCCGGAGGCGTCGACGAACAGGTCCACCCGGGCGAGACCCTCCACGGCCATCGCGGAGAAGGTGCGTGCGGCCAGTTCCTGCACGGCCGCGCGCAGGTCCTCGTCCACCTCTGCCGGGACTTCAAGGCTGACTTGTTCTTCGGGCAGGTACTTCGCGTCGAAGTCGTAGAAGGCGTCCGGTGTGTGCATCAGGATCTCGCCTGGGAGCGACACCCGGGGCGGCCCGGTGGGGTTCTCGATCACGCCGAGCTCGATCTCACGCATTCCGACGAACCCCTGTTCGACGACGACCTTCGGGTCGAACCGGCGCGCTTCCTCAATGGCAGCGGCGAGCCCCTCGGGAGACTCCACGCGGACGATCCCGAGGCTCGAGCCCCCGCGGGCAGGTTTCACGAACACGGGGTAGGTCAGCCGGTTCACTCTGGCCAGACTCTCCTCGCGGTCATCGCGCCACTGAGCGGGCGTGACGGCCTCCCATGGGCCGACCGGGAGCCCGGCCGCGGCCATGGACCGCTTCATCAAATCCTTGTCCATCCCGATCGCGCTGGCGGCGACACCCGCGCCCACGTATCGCAGGCCCAGCATCTCGAACAGCCCCTGGATCGTCCCGTCCTCGCCGTACGGCCCGTGCAACAGCGCGAAGGCGACGTCGACCCGGACGCTGTCCAGCAGACCGGCGCCGTCCCGCGTCGCGATCTCGGGGCCGTGCGGTCCAGGCACCAGCACTGCGCGGGGCCGGTCGGCTGCGACCTGCGGGAGTTCGGAGCCGACGACCTCGTAGGAGGTCAGTTCCTCGTGGTCGATCCGCACCCAGTCGCCTTCTCGGGTGATTCCGATCCCGACCACATCAAAGCGCTCGGGGTCGATCGCTCGCGCCACACCGCCGGCGGTCAGGCAGCTGATCTCGTGTTCGGAACTGACGCCCCCGAAGACCAGTGCTACCCGGACAAGCTGGTTCGACATGTGGCCTCCGCCTTCTGGATCGCCGTCAACCCTAGCGGCCATCCAGCCGCGGAACCCGCCGGCCCACGCGCAGGTCGAAGACCTGCTCGGGCGCGGGTACCTCGCGGATCTGTGCTACGAGATCGGTGACGGCGGCCATGATTCGCCTCCCGGCGGCCATCGCGGCCGCAGAGTCCGTCCGGCCGTCCAGATCGGACAGGTCAACCGGCGGGCCCATCCTGAACCTCAGCGTCGGCTTGGGCCTGAACTTCGGCCAGACCGGCTTCTTTCCCGGCATGACGGCCTGGGCTCCCCATTGGCCCACCGGAATCACCGGGCACCCGGTGCGCAGCGCCAGCCGCGCCACGCCGGGACGCGCCGTCATCGGCCAGGTGTCCGGGTCTGCGGTGATGGTGCCCTCGGGATAGATCACCACGCACTCCCCCCGCCGGATCGCCTCCTCGGCATGGCTGAGGGCATCACCGGCCCGGGACGTGCCGCGTTCGACGGGGATCTGGCCACACCGCACGGCCAGATAGCCCAGCACCGGCACCTTCCACAGGTCGGCCTTGGCGAGGAACCGCGGCCAGCGTCCGTTCCAGACCACGTAATGCACGAACGCGACCGGGTCGAAATTCGAGATGTGATTGCCGACGAGGATCACTCCCCCGGTCTGAGGGAGTTGTGCCGCGGCGTCCCAGTCCTGCCGGGTGAGCCGGCGCAGCAGCCAGCCACCCACGCGGGCCAGCCGGCGGAAGGTGGGTTGAACCGGCTGGGGGTTCGCCTCGCGGAGAGGCAGGCGCGACCGGTCCGGTCCCGACACGGCGTCGCTCACCGGGCGCTCGTCACTCACCCGGCGGTCTTCGCCGGTTGGGTGCGTGGCAGCCACGACGGCCGGTTGGCCTCGAAGGCGGCGATGTCCGCCTCGTGGGTGAGAGTCAGGGCGATGTCGTCCAAACCCTCGAGCAGGCGCTGGCGGGTGTAGTCGTCGATGGTGAAGGAGAAGACGTTGTCGGCGGCCTCGATGGTGCAGTGGTGCAGGTCGACGGTGAACGTGATCCCCGGCTCACTCTCGGCGATCTCCCACAGCGTCTCGACGACGTCGGGGCCCACCGTTGCGACGACCAGTCCGGCTTTGCCTGCGTTGTTGCGGAAGATGTCGCCGAACCTGGTGCCGATCACCACCTTGAAGCCGTAGTTCTGAAGCGCCCACACCGCGTGCTCGCGGGAGGATCCGGTGCCGAAGTCCGGCCCGGCCACCAGAATCGAACCGGGTGTGTAGGCCGGCTGGTTGAGGACGAACGCGGGATCGTTGCGCCACGCGGCGAACAGCCCGTCCTCGAATCCGGTCCGGGTCACTCGCTTGAGGTAGACCGCGGGGATGATCTGGTCGGTGTCGACGTTGCTGCGGCGCAGCGGCACCGCGATCCCGGTGTGAGTGCTGAACTTGTCCATTCCTGCTTCCTTACAGATCTGCCGGGGCGCTGAGGGTGCCGCGGATCGCGGTGGCCGCGGCCACCGGCGGGGATACCAGGTGGGTGCGTCCACCCTTGCCCTGCCGGCCCTCGAAGTTCCGGTTGGACGTGGAAGCGCTGCGTTCTCCGGGAGCCAGCTGGTCGGGGTTCATGCCCAGGCACATCGAGCAGCCGGCCGCCCGCCATTCGGCGCCGAAGGCGAGGAACACCTTGTCCAGACCCTCCGACTCGGCCTGGAGGCGTACCCGCGCCGAGCCGGGAACCACCAGCATGCGCAGCCCGGCAGCGATCGTGCGCCCCTGGAGCACGGACGCGGCGAGCCGCAGGTCCTCGATCCGGCCGTTGGTGCAGGAGCCCAGGAAGACTGTGTCCACGCGGATGTCCCGCATAGGGGTCCCCGCGGCCAGATCCATGTAGGTGAGGGCACGCTCGGCGGCAGCCCTGTCGACCGGGTCGGCGAAGTCCTCGGGGCTGGGCACCGTGGCTCCCAGCGGGACGCCCTGGCCCGGGTTGGTGCCCCAGGTGACGAACGGGGTCAGGGTGGCGGCGTCGATGTCGACCTCGCGATCGAAGACGGCGTCCGCGTCGGTGTAGAGGGTTCGCCAGTAGGCGACGGCCGCGTCCCAGTCATCCCCGACCGGTGCGTGCGGCCGGCCCTTCAGGTAGGCGAAAGTGACCTCGTCTGGCGCCATCATGCCGGCCTTCGCACCCCACTCGATGCTCATGTTGCAGATGGTCATCCGCCCCTCCATCGAGAGGTTCTCGATGGTGCTGCCGCGGTACTCCACCACGTAGCCCTGGCCGCCACCCGTGCCGACCTTTGCGATCAGGGTCAACACGATGTCCTTGGCCGTGACGCCGTCGGGCAGTTCGCCGTTGATGTTGACCGCCATGGTCTTGGGCCTGGCCTGCGGCAAGGTCTGGGTCGCCAGAACGTGTTCGACCTCGGACGTGCCGATGCCGAAAGCGAGGGCGCCGAACGCGCCATGGGTGGAGGTGTGGGAATCGCCACAGACCACGGTCAGGCCGGGTTGGGTCAGGCCCAGTTGCGGCCCGATGATGTGTACCACGCCCTGGTCAAGGTCGCCCAGGCTGTGAATGCGGACGCCGAAGTCAGCAGCGTTCTTGCGCAGAGTGTCGACCTGCAGCTTCGAGACGGGGTCGGCGATCGGGCTGAGGATGTTCAGCGTCGGGGTGTTGTGATCCTCGGTGGCCATGGTGAGATCGGTGCGCCGAACTCCGCGTCCGGCCAAGCGAAGCCCGTCGAAAGCCTGCGGGCTGGTGACCTCGTGCACCAGGTGAAGATCGATGTACAGCAGGTCGGGTTCTCCGGGGGCTGTGCGGACTACGTGGTTTTCCCATACCTTGTCGCTCAGGGTTTTACCCATGCCGACCTCCATCGCTGCTGCCAGGGTTCTTACGACAAACGATGCTAGCAGCTTGCATATCATGATGCGAGACGGCAGTCTTATCCTATGGACAACTCAAGCGGCGTCGGCGTCCTCGACAAGGCGGCCCTCGTGCTCACCGCCCTGGAGCAGGGCCCGACCACCCTCGCCGGTCTGGTGACCGCCACCGGCCTCGCTCGTCCGACCGCCCACCGCCTCGCCGTCGCCCTCGAACATCACCGGTTGGTGAGCCGGGATCTCCAGGGCCGATTCGTGCTCGGTCCACGGTTGACCGAACTCGCCTCGGCCGCCGGTGAGGATCGCCTGCTGGCGACTGCGGGTCCGGTCCTGTCCAGGCTACGCGATATCACCGGGGAGTCCGCGCAACTCTTTCGACGCCAAGGCGACATGAGAGTCTGCGCGGCGGCGGCGGAGCGCCCGTCCGGCCTGCGCGACACGATTCCGGTGGGCACTCAGTTGACCATGGGTGCCGGGTCGGCGGCTCAGGTGCTCCTGGCCTGGGAGGATCCCGAGCGGATCCAACGGGGCCTGCAGAACTCGTCGTTCTCCGCCGTCGCCCTGGCCACCGTCCGCCGCAGGGGTTGGGCACAGTCCGTCGCCGAACGCGAGCCCGGCGTGGCATCGGTATCGGCCCCCGTGCGCTCCCCCAGCGGCAAGGTGATCGCCGCCGTCAGCGTGTCCGGACCGATCGAACGCCTGTCCCGCCAGCCCGGACGGCTGCATGCCCCGGCCGTGATCGCCGCCGCCGAGCGGCTCTCCGAGGTGCTGCGCCGCAACGGCGGCGAGGGCTGAGCCGGAGCACTCTCGTCCACGGAGGCGAGGGCTGAGCCGGACCGCTCTCATCCACCCAGGTGGAACCTGGTCCCGCTCACGCGGTGTCGTCGCGGTGCTCCACGACGGTGTGCTTGGTGTTCGTGGCCTGCGCGTTCGTCACCAGGCCGAGGATGATCGCCAGAGCGCCGGCTCCCATGCAGATGTAGCCGATCAGTGACAGGTCGACTCCCGAAATCGAGTCGCGCACCGCAAAACTCAGGATCGCGCCGACCGCCAACAGTGCAATTCCTATTCCCATCCCCATGACGTTTCCTCCCGGTTCGCCGCCGTGTTCCTGTGTACCCGCGACGGGATGCGTCAAACCCGCCAACCCCCGCCAAGGCGGGCCCGCTCAGCCGGCCACCACTTCGAGGAGGGCACGCATCCGGGTGGGCAACTGCTCGGCGAGCGAGATCGCGGTGCTGCTCCTTTGGACACCTCGCAACTCCAGCATCGAAGTCGTCACCCGATACAGGTCGGCGGTGCCCCGGGCGACCACCTTCACCAACAGGTCGGCGTCCCCCGTGGTGGAGTGGATCTCGATCACCTCGGGGATGCGCTTGAGGTCTTCGGTGGCCTGATCGCCGTCCGACTGGCTGATGGACAGCGAGACGAAAGCGACCAGCGGGTAGCCGAGGGCGGCCGGATCGACGCGCTGGCCGAACGAGCGCAGGGCCCCTCGACCTAGTCGCTTGAGCCGTGCCTGGATGGTGTTACGGGCCACGCCCAGGGTGCTCGCCAGGGACAGAGTGCTCGCATCAGGATCGTCGTCGAGCGCGAGGAGGATTCGGGCGTCGAGCGGGTCGATGTGACTCATGGTGAGCATTATGCCCGCATTCTGGCCGACCGCGAAGCAGAATGCGCAGGCTAGCTGAGTCAAGTTGCGCAGCAGGACGAGAGCGGTCCACGATGACAACTCACGTCGATGAGAAGAGACCGACCCATGACTGACCTGCCGCGCCTGCGCCCGGCCGTCGCCGGCCTGCCACAGTACGTCGCTGGACGCAAAGCGGCCGGGACGGAGATTGCCCCGCTGGCCTCCAACGAGAGCCATTTTCCTCCGCTGCCGGGAGTCCTGGCAGCGATCACCGACGCCGCCCCTCGGGTGAACCGGTATCCGGACATGGCAAGCACCGCGCTGCGCGAACGCATCGCCCACGACGCCGGCGTCACTCCTGACGCCGTGGCCGTCGGCCCGGGCAGCGTCGGAGTACTCGCCCAACTCCTCGCCGCCACCTGTGACGCCGGCGATGAGGTCGTGTTCGCGTGGCGATCGTTCGAGGCCTATCCGATCCTGTGCGAACTCGCCGGCGCAGTCGGCGTCCGCGTGCCGCTGGTCGACGAGCGTCACGACCTGCCGGCGATGGCAGCTGCGGTCACCGAGCGCACCCAGGTCGTTCTCCTCTGCTCGCCCAACAACCCCACCGGAACCGCGCTGGAGGAGGCTGAGTTGTTGGAGTTCCTCGACCGGGTGCCGAGCCGGGTCGTGGTCGTGCTCGACGAGGCCTACCGGGAGTTCGGTGCCGGCGCGGGCGTCGACGGCGTGGCGTTGCTGTCGACGTTCCCGAACCTGTGTCTGTTGCGGACCTTCTCCAAGGCCTACGGCTTGGCGGGGCTGCGTGTGGGCTATGCGATCGCGCACCCGCTGATCGCCGGAGGGTTGCGCACGACGCAAATCCCCTTCTCGGTCAGCAGCGTCGCTGAAGCCGCCGCGCTGGCCGCGTGCGACTGCGCGGACGAGGTGAAGGCCCGCGCGGCCGCGGTGGCCGCCGAACGGCCCCGCATCGAGACCGCCGTCCGCGCTCTGGGATGGACGGCTCCCGAAGGTGCCGCGAACTTCATCTGGCTACGAACCGACGACGACGTCCGCCAGCGACTGGTCGACCACTTCGAGTCCGCGGGCATCATGGTGCGCGGCTACCCCGGCGACGGTGTCCGGATCACACTCGCCGATCCCGCCACCAACGACCGTGTAGTGGCTGCGCTGGCCGGGTTCGCACGATGACCGCGGTGCTTCAGACGCCGCAACTGCTGCGCCACACCTGGATCGAAGACGTGTTCGGTCTGCTCAGTGGCACGTTCGTGGCCTCGCTGGGGATCCATCTGCTGCACACTGCGCACGCGGTCACGGGTGGGACCGCGGGACTGTCGCTGCTGCTCAGCTACGCCACGGGGTGGTCCTTCGGATTTCTGTACCTCCTCACGAACCTTCCGTTTCTGCTGATCGCAGTCCGTCAGCGGGGCTGGGATTTCTCGCTGCGAACGCTGGCGTCGATCGCGCTGGTCTCGGCATTCGCCTACCTCCATTCGGCGATGCTGCCCGGGCTGGAGGTCGAACAGGTGTACGCCACCGGGGTAGGCAACCTCCTGGCGGGCATCGGCATGCTGATCTTGTTCCGTCACCGCTCCAGCCTGGGCGGGCTCAACACGATGGCCCTGATCATCCAGGACAGCGTCGGCTGGCGAGCGGGCTACGTCCAGTTGGCTTTCGACGTCGTGATCATCACGTCCGCCCTGACTGTGGTACCTGCCGCCAACGTCATCGTGTCCGCAGCCGGGGCGGTCGTGCTGAACGTCGTTCTGGCGCTCAACCACCGTCCGGGACGTTACCTCGGAGCCTGAGTTCCCGACATCGGGTCGCCAGCCTCCGCTGAAGCTCAGCCCGGATTGAACTCGCCCCAGGACTTGTCGCGCTCGACCTCTGTCTCCAACTCCTTGGCGTGCGCGCCTTTGGCCTGCGCCAACTCCCTCTCGAGCTCAACGATTCGCTGCTTGAGTTCTTCCACTTCATCCAGATTCGACATGGTGGCCACCTCCAAGGGTCAAACTGGCACGTCACCGCACCCCGGTCAAGGGCCGCCGCGCTCGGGGTCCGACCGCGACCCGGAAGCGGCCGCGGCGGGAGAAGATCTGAGGCTGATACGAAGAGATCCCCGGTCATGTCCACTCGTCCGCGGCAGGTCCGACGATGCGAGGGCGTCCGTCGACCAGGGCCAGTTCGACAGGGTCAGTCAGCTCACCGACGAATCGGCCATCGGCATCCTTGTTCCGGAAAGCCATCAGCAGCACGCGTCCGGTGCCACGTTCGTGGATGGGACGGGTGACGTAGTAGCGATCGTCGGTGAGCAACTCGGCGCCGGTGATGTCGTAGGGGCCGAGCGGGCCGGCGGCTCGCGCGACCCAGGTGCCGCCAGTGGTGTGCGGACGCCGCGCCTCGGGCATGTCCGCCGCGAGGCAGTTGAACATCAGGAAATGCCGACCGCCGAGTTCGATGGGCTCCATCACCTCGAGATGCCCGAACCCCTGGCCCCCACGGGACAGCGGCGGCTGAAGGGTCCACGTGCGCAGGTCGACAGACGTGGCGTGACCGACGACGCCGCGATCGAAGCGAGGGCCGGACGGCGTCCGGGCAGTGATCAGCATGTGCCAGCCGGTGCCCGTGGCGTCCCGGAATACCCACGGGTCGCGAAACGCCTCGTCCTGCCCGAACGACTCGCTCAGACGTTCATAATGCGGCGTCGCAGCGCGCAGCAGTGGTCCGGGGACCTTGGTGAATGTCTCCAGATCGGACGACGTCGCGACCGAAATGGTCTGGACCACTCCGGCGGTGGTGAGCCTCGTCGAGGTGTAGAAGAGGTACCAGAGCCGGTCATCGCCCTGGACGATCGATCCGGTCCAGGTCGCGAGGTCGTCCGCCTCGCCTGGCTGACCCTTGGAGACGACGTCCGGACGCCTCTCCCAGGTCACCAGATCGGTGGAGACGGCGTGGCCGATGGTGGCGTGGTGGTGGCGGGCGTCCGGATCGCCGAGGCTCTTGGGAGCATGCAGGAAGAACAGGTGGGATCTCTCCCCGTCGTCGGCCAACCAGAAGTCCCAGACCCAGGCGTCGGAGATGGAAAACAAGGAGTTGTCCCTTCACGAGGCGATGCAGTCAGGCAGGGCGATGGAGTTGAGGAAAGCGGTCCGCTCGGGGCGACTCTCGATCCCTCGGCGGCACCGTTGAACCGATCACCGGTTCGGGAATCGGCACGGCGGTGAGGAACCCCTCATCTCACCGCTCCCGTGGTGAGCATCAAACTCCCTGCAGCTGTCGCGCACAAGCCCTGTTGAGCAGCGGCAGCAGCGGTGTTCGTCGGCGCCAACCCGACGGCGCTGGATGACGCGGTCACAGACACCTCTTGACGACGCCCCCGGAACGGAGAATCGTCGAATCATGAACGAGAGCGGGCCGCGGGCCGGCATCGATCGTGGCCGGATCCTGGTGGGAGTGGATGGTTCTGAGGATGGCCTCCGGGCCGTCACGTACGCCTCGACTGAGGCCTTGGTGACTGGTGGCGACGTCTGGATAGTCCACGCCATCGATGATGCTGCCCCGATCACCGGGTTGTGGGACATCGTGTCCAGCCCTGAGGTTCGAAGGCACGCGGCCGACAACATCGTGGCCGAGGCGACCGCGGTGGCCACAGGATTGGGCCTGCCTTCCGGCAGGGTCGCTGGCGAGATCGTCGATGGCCGCCCCTCCGACGTCTTGACCGCTCTCAGTTACGAGGCCGGGCTGTTGGTGCTGGGTAGGCGTTCTCTGCGTGGACTGGAGCGGCTCTTCGTCGGTTCGACGAGCCTCGCGGCCGCGGTTCGCGCGGCCTGTCCGGTGATCGTGATCTCCGCAGCTTCGACTCCGCAGCGGACCGGAGCGCTCCACAGCGTGGCAGTCGCTGTGAGCACCTGGCCCGTGCACGAGCGAGCACTCGAGTGGGGATTGCGAGAGGCGGCGATCCGGGAAGCCGGTCTCCGCGTCCTCCATGTCGTGCCGGAGACGCTTGGCGTCGAGGGCGCGGAATTCGTGACCGTTGCGCGGGCAGGACTGGAGGACCTCCTCGCCCCGTTCCGCTCGCAGCATCCGGGCGTACCGGTCGAAGCCGACGTGCTGCTGGGTGACCCGGTCGCCGCACTCGTCGGCGCCACCACGTCCGTTGATCTGATGATCCTGGGCGTGCACCATGACCGCGCCAACCTCGGTGGCGCGATCCGTGCCGTCATCGCTCATGCTCACTGCCCGGTAGGCCTCATCAAGTGAGGCGATCGGGTCACCTCCTGGGCGATCCCGAGGAGCGCAGACCACCCGCGGCGACGAGCTCCCGGACCCGCCACCGACCAACCGGGGATTCGCCTCCGGATCAGGATCGAGCGTCGCTCGCCTGACGGCAGGCGTACCCAACTGCGTCCCACGACCGGTGGCGAGGCATGCTCACGAAGGTTCTCCGTCGATGCCGGCAGCCAGCCGGGTGATCCGACCGGCGATGTCGTCGTAGGCGCTCTGGAAGGCCTCGGCTGTCTCGGCGACGGCCGGGTCCGGGATCGACCAGTGCAGCAGGCGGCCGTCGATTTCCTCGTAGGCCCGATCGCAGACGGCGATGATCAGTTCGTCCCCCTTGAGAACCTCAGAGGCGAGTTTTGGCCTGCCCTTGGCCAGGTCGAGGCCGTGCCGGCGTCCGATCATCACGGCACGGGGATGGACTCGGTCGGCGGGGTGGGTACCCCCAGAAACGACCGGGATGTCGCTGACCGTGCGCCAGTATGACTCGGCGAGCTGGGAACGGGCCGAGTTCTGAGAACAGACGAAAGCGATCCTGGGGGGACGCGACACGTGACCGACTCCCAGCATCCGGTTGCAAACGGAGGTGCGGACGACGTAGGAGCGGCGGCCGTCACCCTCCGAGCGTCTTCGCTCGATCAGGCCGGCTTCCTCGAGGACCCTCAAATGGTGCGCGAGCAGGTTCGTCGCGATGTCAAGCCGGCTGCCGAGCTGACCCGGCGCCAGGTCCTGCTGCGCGAGCAGGTCGACGATCGCCAACCTGGACGGATCACCGAGCGCGGCGAAGGCCCGTGCCCGCGCCTCCAACTCCCCCATTGACATGCCCCACCACCTCCACGAAGATTGTGTCAATAATAGCTGAGATAATATCGCAAGCGGGCGGCGGGTGTGTCCGCGCGAGTCGTCAGAGAATCAGGAGTCGAATGAGCAAGCCCAAGCCCACGGTTCTGTTCGTGTGCATTCACAACGCAGGTCGCTCACAGATGGCTGCGGGCTACCTGCGTCACCTGGCCGGTGACCGAATCGAGGTTCTGTCCGCGGGCTCGGCACCCGCGGAGTCGATCAACCCCGTAGCCGTGCGCGCCATGGCGGAGGATGGGATCGACATCGCAGCCGAACAGCCCAAGATCCTGACGACCGACGCGGTCAGGACCTCCGACGTCGTCATCACCATGGGCTGCGGCGACACCTGCCCGTTCTCTCCGGGCAAGCGCTATGAGGACTGGGTGCTCGACGACCCCGCTGGCCAGGGCCTTGACGCCGTCCGCGCGATCCGCGACGAGATCCGTCGACGCGTCCAGGCACTCATCGACGACTTGGCGCCGGTCAGCTGACCCAACACACCGAAGGACGCGCGTGGCGGCGCGGATCACGTGGAACCTGCACGCGACCTTCGCCCGGAGCGGTGGGGACGTCGCGGCGTCCGTTTGGGTCCGGTGTCAGCGGTGGAGGCCCGGCTCGACTGCCGTCATGGCTTGTGGTATTCGAGGTCCCATGGCTGCTGACCGGTGCGGTTGGCACGCACCCCAGTTCCTCACCCGAGAATGGGACACACCACGCAGCTCGGTCTCGGACCTGGCCGCCTATCTCGTGTTCGTGGTCGCGACCTCGGTGGTCTTGTCCTGGGTGACCAACACGGCCCGTGGCAGTGTGTGGCTCGCCATCCTCGCCCACACCGCTGTCAACTTCACGCTGACCGCCCTGCCGTTGATCACAGGTCGAGGCCTACCGAGCCTGTGGCCCGCCACCACGGGCATCGGGGTTCTGGCCCTGCTGGCCATCGCCATCACCGGAGGACGCCTCGGCCACCGGACGCCGGACAGCCCGCAGGCGACAAATCCCCCCTCCCGGCCGACCGCAACATGCAAATCGGAGCCGTTCCGCGCGTGACACGCTGGATCCGTTCTCGGATGTCCGGGACGTCACGGATGTGCAAGGTCGTCGCGCAGCCATGCCGGCACTCTGCGAGCGACTGTTGGTCTGCGTGAACCCAACGCCCTGGGCGCGGCAAGGTGGTTCTTTCGCAACCACGCGGAGTGAGTCGAACGACGGTGGCTGGCATGCTCGGCATTCGGTGCAGTCCCGGCGTCGCATGATCGGTCTGGCCAGGCTGGGTACATTCGGCGCATGTCCATCAAACTCGACAACGTCGGTATCGCAGTCCGCGACATCGAAGCAACAATCTCCTTCTTCACCGACCTCGGTCTCGAAGTTGTCGGTCGCGACACAGTCAGCGGCGAGTGGGCAGACACTGCCGTGGGCCTCGACGGTAACCACGCCAAGATCGCCGTGCTGCAGACACCAAACGGTCAGGGTCGCCTCGAGTTCTTCGAGTACCTCCACCCCACGGCCATCGAAACAGCACCCACCCTGCCCAACGAGATCGGGATGCACCGGGTCGCCTTCTCCGTCGACGACATCGACAAGGCCCTTGAGATCGCAGCGAGGCACGGCTGCCATCCGCTGCGCGGCGTCGCAACCTACAAGGACGTGTACAAGCTCACCTACCTCCGCGGTCCCAGCGGCATCCTTGTGATGTTCGCCGAGGAGCTCAAGAAGGGCTGACGACCGACTGGTGGCCTGATGGGCTGCCAGGCGCGGCGAGCGAACGTTGGGGGCATGACCGGCCGATGTCTCAGGCTGGTTCGCCGGCCCACGCGACCTGCGTCCCGGCGGCACACGCAGGTCCGCTCGATCGAGTAACTGGCCGGGCCGTGGCGGTAGGTTCTTGCCATGGCGTCCGTGCTCCCGGATCTTTCGTGGCAGCCCCTTTATCGGTTCGGCGGCATCGCGGCCTGGGTGTTCGTCGTGATGGTGTTGGTCCCGGTCGCGTTGGTGTTCTCAGCGCCGGTCCCGCCGACCGAGGGACGTGCACTGCTGGAGTACATCGCCGCCAACCGGGTGGTGTACCTGGTCCAACTGGTGTGCTTCGTCGGGTTGGCCGTGCCCGCACTGGTCGTGTTCGCCGCCGCCGCGGTCGCCCTGGCAGGGGTGCGCAAGGGGGTGGCCCTGATCGGCGGCCTGTTCGGGGCCGCTTCCGAGGTCGTCGCCCTCGCGGTCGGCAGCAGCCCCCAGTCCCTGCACGGCGGCCTGATCCTGCTGGCCAACGCATACCAGGTGGCCGGCTCGGACGCCGAGCGCGCCGGTCTGGTCAGCGCGGCGAATGCACTCATTGCCACGGCCAACGCGATGCCCTGGGCCGGCGTCCTCACGGCCGCGGCGATCCTGACGTTGTCCCTGATCATGCCCCGATCGACGTTTGGGAGGGCGCTGGCGGTCGTCGGTGCCGTGACCGGCGTCCTCGGCCTCGTGTCCGAAGCGCTCCGGGCGATGATCGGCCCCGCGTACCTGCTCTACGGGCTCCTCCTGCCCTTCTGGTTCGGCTGGGTCGGTTGGCGACTCCTGCGACTACCCGCCAACGCACAACACCAGACGGGCCACGGGACACGCTGAGCGCGGCGAGCGTGCGCCACGGGTCCAGCCGGAAGGCCACCCCGCGCAGGGCGGCGTGATCGGACGTGACCTTCGAGCCAAACCCGATGTTAGGGTCGAGCATGGTCGACCGCGCGACGCCGAACCTCCCGTCACGCCACTTCGACGCGACGATTGCCTTCTATTCAGCGCTTGGATTCACAGTCGGCTTCCGTGACTCAGGCTGGCTGATCCTAGACCGCGGGCACCTCGTCCTTGAGTTCTTCCCCTACGAGGGTCTCAATCCCGCCACGTCTTCCTTCGGCTCGTGCCTTCGCCTCGACGACCTCGACGCCTTCTACAGCGAATGCCTGAAGGCGGGCATTCCACAGACCACCGTCGGCTGGCCACGTGTCGAGCCGCCCACGCTTGAGGCCTCCGGACTGCGAATCGGCGCTCTGCTCGACCCTGACGCCAGCCTGCTCCGGCTCATCCAGAACCGCGATACATGACCCGTGAGGCCCGGATCAACGGCGACGAAAACCCGGGACGCTGCGCCGGCCCGCATCAGGCAGGCCGACATCGCCGGGAGACAGCTTGGCGCGGCGTGAAAGAAGAAACGCACGCACCTCGGTTGTGATCCCTTCCACGCAAAGCCCGCTCGCGACCGATAGGCACACCCTGCCAGTACACCTCTCCAGCGGGACTCCCTCACCCACGCGCTGGCTGGTCCAATGGATGACATGAACCCCACCGCGACACGAAACAGCGCCATGAGCAACGAGTTGGGCCCGCTCTCACCCGCCGCGAACGGCCGCGACCGGTTAACCGGGGGGATCTTGGCCACGGTGGTGTTCGTCGGCGGCATCGCCCCCCTCGCCACCGACATGTACGTGCCGGCCTTTCCCCTCGTGGCAGCCGACCTGCACGCCAGCGCGACGCAGGTGCAATTGTCGCTGACCACTTTCTTCGTCGGCATGGCTTTGGGCCAGCTCATCGGCGGCCCGATCTCCGATCAGCGGGGACGCCGCACACCGCTGCTCGCCGCGCTTTTCGTCCTGACGATCACATCGCTGGTGTGTGCCTGGAGCCCGTCCATCGCGATCATGCTCGCGGCCCGGTTCGTCCAGGGATTCGCCGGCGGCTGGGCCATGGTCATCGCCCGCGCCATCATCGTCGATCTCGCCACCGGCGTCCACCTCGTGCGCTCTCTGAACGTGGTCGCCGGCGTCGGCGGGATCGCACCCGTCGTCGGGCCGCTGCTGGGTGGTCTGATCCTGCTGATGTGGCACTGGCGGGTCTCCTTCCTGTTCCTTGCGGTGCTCGCCGCGGTGATGACGGTGGCCGTCGCCTGGTCATCCCGGAGACCCTCCCGGCTGGTCGCCGTCACTCGGGTGGGTTGCAGCAGCTCGGCCAGGCGGCTCGCCACGTCCTCGGACGGCCAAGGTTCCTCGCCTACCTGATCGTGATGGCCTTCTCGATGGGCGTGACCTTCGCCTACGTCGCGACCTCGGCGTTCATCCTGCAGTCGATGAACGGGCTCACGCCGATGATGTACTCGATCCTGTTCGCAGGCAACGCGGTCGGGCTGGCCCTGGCCACGTTGGCAGCCGGACGAATGGCTGGGCGGGTCCCGACCCGGACCGTGATCACCATCGGGCTGGCCGCCACCGGCGCCGCCGGGCTCCTGCTCCTGGCCGGCGCCCTGGTCGGCATGCCGCTGTGGGTGGCCATCGTCGGCTTTTTCGCCCTGATGAGCGCCCAGGGGCTCGTCGGTGCCAACGCCGGCGCGCTCGCCTCGAACGAGGTTCCCGAACACCCGGGAACCGGATCGGCTGTCCTCGGCTTCCTGCAATGGTGCATGGCCGGAGTCATCGCCCCACTCGCGGGCCTTGGTGGTGACCGGACCGCCGTCCCGATGGCGGTGATCATCCTCGTGCTGACAGTCGCATCACTGCTCGCGATGGCGTTGACCCGCACCCCAGAGCGGCCGCTGCCGGTCAACTGACCTCAGAGCTTCACCAAGCCACCATGCGAGCAGTACTGCTGCACGGCGCCCACGACGTCCGCGTCGACAACGTGCCCATGCCCCGCATCGTCGAGGACGGTGATTCGATCATCAAGCTCGCTGCCGCCTGCGTCTGTGGATCCGACCTGCGGGCCTACCGAGGCATAGACCCGATCATCACACCCGTCTCCATGGGCCACGAGTACTGCGGCGTCATGCAGGAGGTGAGACACCCCTCGGTGAAGAACGTGAAGCCAGGCGACTTCGTAGTGGGTTCGTTCTTCGCCTCCGACAACACCTGCGAGATCTGCCGATCCGGTTGCCAGAGCGGCTGTCTGGATCGGCACGGCATGGGCGAGCAGAACTGCCAGGCCGAGTACCTGCGGGTCCCGCTCGCCGATGGCACCCATTCTGGCGGTTGGAGGTGGCAGTTACCTGGTTCGGCAGTACTGGGGAAGCCTCCGCGGAGATGCTCAGCGTCTTCGGACGACCCGCTGAACGCGGACCCGTTGGTGCCGGCGGTCGGCCCTCGCGAATCCATCCGGACGCCCACGCAGGCTGAGCGGTTCCCCTCTGGTACTTGCGGTCACCCGGGATCGCCGGTGCAATGAGGCATGGCGTCCCCGCTGGGCTCGATTCTGGAGAGCAAGTTGCGGTTGCCGCGGCACGTCACGCGGGCAATGCCTCGTCCCCATCTGACGGATCTCCTCGAAGCGAGTGACCGCGTGCCGCTCACCCTGGTCTCGGCTCCGCCCGGGTACGGCAAGACCACCCTGGTGGCTTCGTGGATCTCCGGTCACGTGCCGCCGCGCCGATTCGCGTGGGTGTCGCTGAGCGAGGATGACCGCCACCCGACGTCCTTCTGGACCTACGTCCTGACAGCGGTGGAACGCGCCGCCCCGGGAACGGGAGCACGCGCACTGGCACAACTGGCCAACGGCATGGAGACGGCGCTGGGCGAGCTCCTCAACGAGCTGAGCGTCCTGCCCGACGATCTCACCATCGTCCTCGACGACTACCACCTGTGCGACGGGCCTGACGTTCAGTCTGGCATGACCCTCCTGCTCGACCATCTCCCGCCCCAGGTCCACCTGGTCGTCCTCAGCCGAGCAGATCCCCACCTGCCGTTGCCCCGGCTTCGATCGCGAACCGAACTTGTCGAGGTCCGTACCAGCGACCTGCGGTTCACCCCGGAGGAGTCGACGGCATACCTCAACGACCTCAACGGTCTGGATCTGGACCGCGGGGCGGTCGCGACCCTCGACAGTCGGACGGAGGGGTGGGCCGCCGCCATCCAGCTGGCGGCTCTCTCGTTGCGCGGACGCACCGATCCGTCGGTGTTCATCGCCGATTTCGCCGGGGATGACCGGTTCGTCCTGGACTACTTGGGTGACGAAGTGCTCAGTCGCGTCCCGCCCGCGACCCGCCGTTTCCTGCTCAAGACGTCGATCCTGGACCGGCTCACCGGACCTCTGTGCGACGCCGTCACCACAGATGTGGGCGGCAAAGCCGTGCTCGAGTCGCTGGAGCGGCAGAACCTCTTCCTGATTCCCCTCGACGATCAGCGCCGGTGGTACAGGTATCACCACTTGTTCGCCGACGTGCTGAACGCCCACCTCCTCGACGAAGCAGCCGGCGACGTACCGCTGCTGCATCACCGCGCCAGTGAGTGGTTCGCCGAACACGACGACCCTGAGTCCGCGATCCGCCACGCGCTGGCAGCGGGCGACCCCGCACAAGCTGCTCGGCTTCTTGAGATGGCCCTCCCGGAGTTGCGGCGCGTCCGCAAGGAGTCCCTCATTCTGCAGTGGGCAGCGAACCTCCCCGACGACGCGGTGCGGAACCGGCCGGTGCTCGCGACGGGCATCGCGGGGGCGCTGATGGCGAGCAACCAGTTCGACGGGGTGAGCCGGAGGCTGGATGACATCGAGAACCAGCTGGGAAGCCCCGAGACGCAACTCGTCGTCGATCGCGACGAGTTGGCACGCGTCCCGGCAGTGGTCGAGACCTACCGGGCAGCCCTCGCCCTGACCACCAGCGACCTCGCGGCGACGATCGCCCATGCCGAGGCGGCGCTGGGAAGGGCGTCCACGGATGACCTGCTCAGCATCGCGGCCGCATCAGCCTTGATCGGCCTTGCCCTGTGGCGTCAGGGCGACCTGAACTCCGCCTATGACGCCTACCTCGCCTCAGCCGAGCACCTCGGCCGTGCCGATCATGTCGCCGACGTGCTGGGATGCACCATCGCCCTCGCCGACATCGCCACGACCCAGGGTCGACTGCAGGGCGCGGAGGCGTCCATCCACCGGGCTCTGGAGGCGGCCCGGCGTGCAGGCACCTCCGAACCGCTTCGGGGCACCGCCGACATGCACGTTGCGATGAGCGTCCTTGACCTGGAGCGCAACGACCTTGCAGCGGCCGCCGAGGATCTTCGGCGCTCGGACGAACTCGGCGACGCGGCCGGCCTGCCCCAGAACGCCTACCGGTGGCGCGTGGCCCTTGCCCGCTTGCGCAGCGCGCAGCATGACACCGACAGTGCCGTCGACCTGCTCGCCGACGCCGAACGGGTCTATGTCGGCGACTTCTCCCCCAATGTCCAGCCGATCGCCGCAACCCGTGCACGAGTGCTGGCCGCCGCGGGTCGGATGGAGGAAGCGCTCGCCTGGGCCAGCACGACCCGGGTCAGAACAACCGATCCGGTGTCCTACCTGACCGAGTACGAGCACGCCACGCTGGTCCGGGTCGAGTTGGCCGCCGCCGCTCCCACCGGATCCCTGGACAGTGCCACCATGAGCCTGCTCGAACGCTTGATCACCGACGCCCAGACCGGAGAACGTCGAGGATCACTCATCGAGCTGCTGGTCCTCCACGCCCTCGCTGACCAGGCCGCGGGACGGGTCAGCGCAGCAGCCGAGACACTGCAGACGGCGCTTCGGCTCGCCGAGCCCGAGGGCTACTGCCGGACGTTCACCCGGGAAGGTACCGCCATGGCCGCACTCCTGGAGGCCGTCGCCGATCGTTGCGGAGCGTGGCCCTACCTCCAGCGACTCCAGGCGGCGATCCGCGGGGACGACCCTCGTCCCGGATCGGCCGATCGCGTCGTCAGCGACGCCTCGACGCTGCCGAGGTCAGGCGACGTCGTCGAGCCACTCAGCGTTCGCGAGCTCGAGATCCTGCGCTACCTCGGATCGGAGCTGGACGGGCCAGCCATCGCCCGCGAACTCACGGTCTCGCTCACTACGGTTCGCACGCACACCCAACACATCTACGCCAAGCTCGGCGTCAACAACCGGCGCGCGGCCATCCGGCGGGCGCACCAGCTGGGACTGTTCTCCCACTCCGCCACCCGCTGAACGCAAGCCGGCCTCCAGCCGGCCAGCCGTGGAAGATCATCAGCTCGAATCATCACAGCTGATGACGCGCCATCATCACCATCGCTCCTATCTTCACATCACGGCGACCGGCCGGTCGCCCTCTCCGGAGACAACTCCGGGTTGACCCAAGGAGCAGGACGATGGACCTCTTCCCCACCACGCAGCCGGACGGCCCCTGGTACGAGATCCGTCTTCAGGGTCGGCTCGACCGCAGGTGGACCGCGTGGTTGAACGGCATGACCGTCACCCCCGGGGACGGAGGAACCACCCTCGTCCGTGGGCCCGTGATCGACCAGCCGGCCCTGCACGGCCTGCTCGCACGCCTCCGCGACCTCGGCATCCCGCTGATCTCGATCAACCAGATTCCCGCCGGAGAAGCCATGAACCCCACGCCGCCGTCCGCACCATCGCCACAACCTCCAGGAGGTCCAGACATGACCAGCCCATCCACCTCGACCCCGTCCCGGCTCCCGCCGGTCGCGGGCATCCCCCGCCACACCCTCGCCGTCACCCAGACCGTCTACGGCTCCCCCGCCGCACTCACCGTCTCCCACATCCCGCGTCCGGTCCCGGGTGCCGGCGAGGTGCTGGTCGAGGTCCATGCCGCCTCGGTCAACGCCCGCGACTGGCACATCATGCGCGGCGAGCCACGGCTGGCGCGGCTTCTCGACCCCACCATCTTCGGACGCCGCGGCCCGCGTGTTCCGACCCGCGGCACCGACCTGGCCGGCATCGTGCAGGGAGTCGGTCCCGGCGTCGACGAGTGGAAGGTCGGCGACAGCGTCTTCGGCGAAGGCATCGGAACGTTCGCCCAGCACGCAGTGGCACGCGCCGACCAACTTGCTGCCATCCCCGCCGGCATCGACTTCGATGTCGCCGCGGCGGTGCCGCTCGCGGCAACCACCGCATCGCTGTGCATCGACGCCGCCGACCCGACACCGGGCAGCAGCATCCTCATCAACGGCGCATCCGGCGGGGTCGGCACGTTCGCCATCCAGCTCGCCAAATCCAGAGGCCTCCACGTGACTGCGGTCGTCGGCACACGCAACGTGGCCCAGGCCAAGGACCTCGGTGCGGACCGGATCATCGACTACAAAAGCGAGTCCGTCACCGGCGGCGACACCTACGACGTCGCCGTGGACCTGGTGGGCAACCTCAGCCTGCGCGAGCTCCGGAGCCTGCTGCACCCCCATGGCGCGCTGGTCCTTTCCGGAGGAGGCGTCTCCGGGAAGGGCAGGACCGTCGGGCCGATGAGGTTGCTCATCTGGGCGCAGTTGTTCTCGCGGTTCTCGGGGCTGCGCCTCTTCATGCCACAGGCAACGCCGAACACCGAACTGCTCGAGCAGCTGGCCGCGCTGATCGCGACGCGGGAGGTCACCCCGGTCATCGATCGTCGCTTCGACCTTGAGCACGCAGCGGACGCCATCGACTACCTCGAAAGCGAACACGCGCGGGCAAAGGTCGTCATCACCGTCACGAAGCCCTGAACGCCCCCAACCACAAACTTCAGGAAAGAAAGGCAACGTCATGACAACGAATGAGAATGCCGTCGTTACGCCGAACGCCGGGACGCCCCGTCTCGCTCGCCCCATGGTCGACGATCAGATGCGGGCCCGAATCTTCGGGGTCCTGTTCATCCTCACCTTCGCCACCTCCATCCCCGCCGCGATGATCTTCCAGCCCGTGGTCGCCGACCCCGCCGCCTACCTCGCCGGCGCCGGATCGGACACCCTGATCCGCCTCGGCGCCTTGCTGGACTTCCTGCTGATCATCGCCAATGTGGGGACGGCCGTCGTGCTCTATCCCGATCGCCAGGCGGCAGAACGAGATCCTCGCGATCGGCTACGTCACGGCCCGGGTCATGGAGAGTGTCTTCATCGCGGCCGGAATCGTCTTCGTGCTCGGCATCGTCAGCCTGCGTGAGGACTCCCCGGGTGCGACCGACCTCGCCGCGTCCCTCGCGGCACTCAAGGGCTGGACGTTCCTGCTCGGCCCCGGGCTCGTCGTCCCGTTCGGCAACAGCATGATCCTCGGCTACCTCATGTACCGCTCCGGCCTCATCCCGCGGCCGTTGGCCGTGCTGGGCCTGATCGCGGGGCCGGTGCTGCTTGTCGGCAACATCGGCGTCCTGTTCGGCCTGTGGGAGGTCGCCGGCGCAGTGGGAGTCCTCGTGGCACCCGAGTTCGCCTGGGAACTGCTGCTCGGCATCTACGCGGCCATCTGGGGATTCCGTCGCTCGGCATCCATCCTGACGGTGAGCGAACGTGACAACTCGATCCGGTGCCGGCGAACCGGAGCCCATGTACTCGCCCGATACGCTTCCGTCGTCCGGGCAGCGACTCCTCGCCCTGTCCGGCGTCGCCTTCGCAGTCCTCCTGCTCTTCGGCTGGTTCCTCAGCGGGGGCGACGCGCCCGACTACAGCGCCACGGACGAGACCTGGACGACCTGGGCCGACGCCAACCGCCTGCGAAGTGGCATCGGCGGATTCCTGGTCCTGCTCGCGGGCGTTGCGTTGCTGCACTTCGCGGGCACCATCCGGAGCACCCTAGGCAGCGCCGAAACGGGCAACGCCGGTTCCGTGGAGCTGGCACGCGTCGCCTTCGCGGGGGCTGCGGTCGGCGCCACCGGCATTGCCATGGCTATCGTCACGGTCGCCGCCGCGACCAGCGAAGGCGGACACGCGGACCCACTCGTCAGCAGGGCGGTGGCCACCGCATCCGCCGGCCCGTACATGGTCGCCGCGATGGGATTCGCGTCCCTGCTCGGCGCGGCAGGGATGCTGACGTTGCGACACAGCCTCTTCCCACAATGGACCGGCATTGTGGCACTCATCGGAGCGGTTGCCTTCGTCATCCCCTTCCTGACGCTCATCGTCGGAACCGGCAGGGACAGCGTTTTCGGGTACGGCTACCTGCCCGGCATCCTGGCGCTGGTGACCTGGTCCATCGCCACCAGCATCACGAGCTACCGCGCCGCCGCTCCACGCCGTGCGAGCTACGCCGCGTAGACCTGAGGGGTGGTGCTCTGTCTCCCCGCGCGCAGGCGATACGGTGACGTCGATGGCAACCGACGACGACGGACAGCCCGAACCTCGCCACCCCGAGGATCGCGCTGGCCGCCGGTCGCTGCCTGACCTCGGACGCAGGGGCGGGGGTTGGGTCGCGCTGCAGGCGGTGCTCTTCGTGGCCGCAGCGGGGATCGGCTGGTACGGGGCACGCTGGCCCGATGCCTCACGGCTCGGGCTCGCCATCGCTGCGGCTGTCGCATTTTTCGCGGGCATCGCCATGTTGCTCGCCGGTGGCGCCGGGCTTGGTAGGCAGCTCACGCCCTTCCCCCGCCCGGTCGCGTCCGGCGAGCTCCGGCAGGACGGCATCTATGGCCGCGTCCGACACCCGATCTACGGTGGCGTGCTGCTGCTCCTGCTCGCTTGGGCCCTCGCGTCATCGCCGTGGGCCTTGATCGCTGTCGCTGCTGCCACGGCCTTCTTCGACGCCAAGCGGCGTCGCGAGGAACGCTGGCTCGAGGAGCAGCACACCGACTACTCCGCCTACCGGGAGCGGGTCCCGCGCAGGTTCATCCCCTTCCTCTGGTAAACGTCGCAGACCGGCTGGCCCGATGTTGAGGCAGCATGCCCGACACGTCGCCGGCTCTGGCACAGTGAGCCCATGGCCCTCGATCCTCGGCTGGCACAGCTGGTCGGCACGTGGCGCGGTGATGGCACCGGCTGCTACCCGACGATCGCCGACTTCAGCTATACCGACGAGGTCACTTTCACCGACACCGGCAAGCCGTTCCTGCACTTCGTCCAGCGGACCTGGATCGACGGCGAACCACGGCACACCGAGACCGGCTATTGGCGGATGCCGGGCGCGGATGCTGTCGAGGTGGTGATCGCCCTGCCCACCGGACAGGCAGAACGCGGATCAGGAACCTGCCGTACGGACGCGGACGGATCCGTCGTCATCGACATCGACTCATCGGTGCAGAACACTCCCACCGCCAAGCGGGTCGACCGGATCGTCCGGCGGTTGCGGGTCGACGGCGGTCGTCTGCACTACGAGGTCTTCATGGAGGCCGTCGGCCAGGGGCTCGCGCTCCACCTTTCCTCCGACCTCACGCGGCAGTCCCCCACGACCTGAGCCGCCGGTCGTCGCCGTGCGGTCGGTCAGCCACCGGGAATCGTGCAGAAGCCGGCGGGCTCGATTCCGAGCGCCTGGATGGTGCGTGCCCAGTAGTTCACCTGGGCTGCGGTGGTCGCGATGATCACGATCTCCCGTTCGCTGAAGAGACGGGTGAGGTCGGCTCGCAGGGCATCGTCGAATGCCAGCGGCGTCGAGGAGATGGCACGGGTGTAGGCGATCGCCGCCCTTTCCCGTGGGGTCAGGGTGGCGAGCTTGTCCTCCTCCCCTCGCTGAAGGGCCCTGAGTTCGGCATCGGCGACTCGGGCGGCTTGGGCACCGAAGCTGTTCATGTCGACGCAGAACGGGCAGGACGCAGTCAGGGACGCCGTCACGCGGACCAGTTTGAGGAGGCGCTTCGACGGCTCGTGATGGGCGACCAGCGATTCCAGGGCCCCGGAGCCGAGCGCGGCGGGCGGATACCAGGCGAGCAGGCGCGCAGGCTCCATTCGACGTCCCGTGACCCGTTCGGACACACCGATTCCCAGCCGGACGAGAGGATTAAGCCGACGACGTTCGGCAATCATGGCCATGTCCCCCATCCTGCCCTCCGGTCGTAGCATCGGGGTTCAAACCGGCTTGACGCACGACCCCCCAAGGACGACACTTCAATCATGGTTGATTCAAGAATGGCTGAATCGTGGGAGTCTCAGGCAGCACTCTTGGCCGCCGTCGCGGATCCCATCCGACTGCAGCTGCTCAACCTCCTCGTCGGGCGGCCGCGTTGTGTCTGCAACCTCCAGCCAGACCCGCCCATACCCACCAACCTGCTCAGCTACCACCTGAAAGTGCTGCGCAAGGCCGGACTGATCGAAGGCGCCCGCAGGGGACGCTGGATCGACTACTCCCTCACCGAGGGGGCACTCGAGCGCCTCCACGCCGCACTGCCCGACCCTGTATCGATTCGTCGCCAGCTGGCGCTCGTCAGATGAGCTCCACCACCCACCCCGAGACGCGACGCCACTCCGTCATTCGCTGGGGCGGCCTCCTTCTCGCGGCCGCGATCTGGTGGGCTCTCTACCTGGTGAACGAGCCGTTCTGGAACTGGTTGATTCCTGGCGTGTTCGGGCTCGACCTCGCCTCCCGTCTGGGAAGCGGGGTGCAGTTCTTCTTTCTCGACACCGTCAAGATCGTCCTGCTGCTGGCCGGGATCATCTTCATCGTCACCGTCCTGCGCTCCTTCATGAGTATTGAACGCACCCGTGCCCTGCTCGGCGGTAGACGGGAAGGGGTGGGCAACGTCCTTGCGGCATCGCTCGGCGTGGTGACCCCGTTCTGTTCCTGCAGCGCCGTGCCCGCGTTCATCGGCTTCGTGGCCTCGGGTATCCCGCTGGGGGTCACGATGAGCTTCCTGATCGCCAGCCCGCTGGTGAATGAGGTCGCCATTGCCCTGCTGCTGGGCCTGTTCGGGATCGGCCCGACCCTCATGTACGTCGCAGCTGGACTCGTGATCGCGACCGTGGCCGGCTACACCATCGGCCGGCTGAAGCTCGAGCGCTGGGTCGAGGCCTTCGTCTTCGAAACCAGGTTGCGCGGCCAGGTCATCGATTCCACCGCCGGCCTCACTTGGGACGACCGGATCCAGATGGGTGTCGAAGAGGTCGGCTCGATCCTTCGCAAGATCTGGCCCTACCTGCTGATCGGCATCGGGCTCGGCGCGGCCATCCACGGCTGGGCTCCCGAGGACTTCTTCGCCACCTACGCCGGCCCGGACAACCCGTTCGCCGTCCTGATCGCCGTCCTCGTCGGTGTGCCGCTCTACTCCAACGCCGCCGGCATCCTGCCGCTGATCGACGCCCTGTATGCCAAGGGAATGCCGATGGGCACCCTGCTGGCCTTCATGATGGCCACCGTCGCCCTCAGCCTGCCCGAGATGATCCTGCTCCGCCGCGTCCTCAAGCCCAAGCTCATCGCCGTCTTCGTCTCCGTCACCGCCGTCGGCATCATCGCCGTCGGCTACCTGTTCAACGCCGTCTTGTGAACCTCAACCAGAAAGCACCACAGTGAACATCAAGATCCTTGGCTCCGGCTGCGCCAACTGCGTCAACCTCGAGAAGGCCGCCAAACAGGCAGTCTCCGACCTGGGCATCGAAGCCACGTTCGAGAAGGTGACCGACTACGCCGACATCGCCTCCTACGGCATCATGCGCACCCCGGGTCTTGTCGTCGACGACCATGTAGTCCTCTCCGGACGCGTGCCCACCACGGCCCAGGTCATGGAATTGCTCGCCCCGCTCGCCGGATAGCACCAGCAACCGCTCGCGCCCGAGGCATCGCCTCAGGCCTGGACAACAGCTTCGCGCCCCGGACGGAACTTGTTCAGCCACGCGAACAGCCCGATCCCGAGCACGCAGATCAGCATCCCGACGGCCTCGTTGAAGCGGATCGGGCCGAAGGTGTCATAGGAGTAGTCGAGCCGGATGTGCTCGGTGAACGTCCGGCCGAAGCCGTACAACGCGATGTAGAGCGCGGAGACCCCTACCGCGCCCGAGGGTGAGCTTCCGGTCTGCCCACAGCAGGATCGGGCCACGAGGACATTCCAGATCGACTCGTAGGCGAAGGTCGGGTGGAAGGTGGCGTACTGCTCGAAGCCGGGAACCCAGGTGGACCGGATCAATCTCCAGCCCCCAGGGCAGGTCGGTCGGCATGCCGTACAGCTCCTGGTTGAACCAGTTGCCGAAGTGCCCGAAGGCCTGACCGATGGCGATCCCGGGGGCGAGAGCGTCGGCGAACGCTGCGAAGGCGACCTTCTCCCTGCGGGGCGACCAGCCACGCCACCAGAGCGCCGGCACCGATCGCGCCGTAGATGGCGATGCCGCCCTCCCAGATGAACAGAGCACTCCATGGGTTGATGCCGGGTGCGAAGTAGTCGCCCAGGCGGGTGAGCACGTGATGGGCGCGGGCTCCGACGACGCCGAGCGGGATGGCCCAGAGCAGGATCTTCTCGAAGCTCTCCTGCTGCCCGCCTCGCCCCTTCCAGCGGCGAAGGCCAATGGTCCAGGCAACGATGATGCCCGTGACCAGGCACAACGCGTAGAAATGGATCGTCAACGGCCCGATCTGGAAGCTGCTAATCGAGGGGCTCGGAATGAACAACGTCACGCCCCATCTTGAACATGGATGCACTCAGGTCGAAATGGCCGCGGCAAGCGGAAGCCTCGCGGTCAAAGTGGCGCCTGCACCGAGGCCCTGGCTCGCAGCGGTCAAGTCTCCGCCGTGGGCCCGGATGATGCCCCTGGAGATAGTCAGCCCGATCCCGGTGCCGGAATCGTTGGCGGTGTTGGTGTGTGCGCGTACGCGATAGAAGCGTTCGAACACCTGCTTCAGATCCGCCGGCGCGAGGCCGACACCGGTGTCGGCAACAGCGACATCCACCCACGAACCGGACTGGACACAGGTCACGGTCACGGTGCCGCCCGAGGGTGTAGCCCGGATCGCATTGCCGACCAGGTTGGTGACGACCTGGCCGATTCGATCGGCGTCAGCATCGACCATGAGTGGACCGGGGCCGGCAGCCACCCGCAGAGTGAGGCCGGCGTCCTGGACCTGCGGACGCAACCGCTCTGCCGCGGAGGTCACCACCTGCCTGATGTCGACACGCTGCGTAGCCAGTTGGAGCCTGCCCTCCTCCGCGCGGGAAAGCGCTGACAAGTCATCAGCGAGGCGACGCAGCCTCCTGCTCTCCTCCCCCACGTGCCCCAGGGACTCGGTGTCTGTGGCGAGCACCTTGTCGATCATGCCTTCGACATATCCGTCGATGACCGTGAGCGGAGTCCGCATCTCGTGCGCTACCTCGCCAAGGAGCCTGAGCCTCCGCGCTTCGGTCTCGGCCAGGGTGCGACCCAGGCTGTTGACGTCGTTGGCGAGGTCAGCCAACTCGGCCTCCTTCGGAACGACGACCGTGGTGTCGTAGTCGCCGTCGGCGATCCGGTGCGTGGCGCTGCGGAGGCGCCCCAGCGGACGGATCAGCCGCCAGGCGGCAAGAATCCCGAAGATCGCCGCGACTGCTGCGCCAACCAGCGCCCCGATCAGCAGGGCCTGATCCACTGCCGTCGCGAACTGCTCCCGCAGACCGGCATTCTGGCCCATGCCCTGACCCGGTCCGCGCGGGCCGCCGCCTTGCGCGCGCCTCAGGGTTTCATCGAAGAGCGCAGGGGCGAGCTGGCGGACGATGAAGAAGGTGGCCAGGGCACCGAGGACGGCGACGAGGACGTGGGAGAGGACCAGGCGGACCGACAACCGGTTCATGCTGATGCCTTCTTGAGGAACTTGTACCCGACGCCTCGAACGGTCCCAATGATCTGCGGGTTCGAAGCGTCGTCCCCGAGCGCGGCCCGCATTCCCCGGATGTGCACATCCACCACCCGCTCGTCACCGTAGAAGTCGTAGCCCCACACGTTTTCCAACAGCTGGGCCCGGGAGAACACCCGACCCGGGGCCGAGGCAAGGGCGAGCAGCAGGTCGAACTCGAGAGCCGACAGGGTGACCGGGCCGGCATCAACGGTGATCTCGCGTCGCTCCCGATCGATCACCAACCCGTCGAAGACCAGAGAAGCGTCGATCGCCTGCTCATCAGTCACCTCTGGGCGAACACTGCGGCGGAGCACCGTCTTCACGCGGGCGACAACCTCCCGCGGGCTGAACGGCTTGGTGATGTAGTCGTCGGCGCCGACGCTCAGGCCGATCAGCTTGTCGACTTCCTCGGAGCGTGCCGTGACCAGGATCACGTACACCTCGGAGGTGGCGCGGATCTTCTGGAGGACGTCAAGCCCTCCCAGGTCGGGCAGCCCGATGTCGAGCAGGACGACGTCGAAGGGCCGCGCACCGGTGCGGGTCAGCTCACGCAGTGTGTCCGCACCCGTGCTTACCTCGGCTACCTCGAACCCGTCCGCCTCCAAGTAGGCGCGCAAGACCGTTCTGATCTGCGGCTCGTCGTCGACGATGAGCACTCGATGCGCCACGAAAACCTCCTGCCTTTGCCCAGACTATGGCTGTGAGCCCTGCTGCCAGCGATGGCGGGGGCGTTGCGGGCCAGGCACACAAACCTCACCAAGCAGCATTCCGGCGACACCCCCCGACCCTGCCCGCCTTACCCGACGATACCCCCCCGGGTATAATTCGGGTATCAACCTATGTCCACCGACGCGATCGCCCACCGACTCGCGATCCACAAGCCCCGTCCCACGAGCGCCCAAGCCTGGCCGCAAACACGTCACCATGCACACCCTGCGGCACACCGCCTCGATGCGGTTCCTGCACGCCGGCATCGACACCAGCGTGATCGCGCGCTGTGGCTCGGCCACGAACAGATCGCCACCACCGGCATCTATCTCCACGCCGACCTCAGCATCAAACAACAAGCCCTCGACGGCACCCGGCCACCCGAGGGTTCAGCCGGCCGCTACCAAGCGGACGACACCCTCCCCGCTTGGCTCAGCAGTGTCTTGCGTCAGGGATCGTGTCGCATTTCGGGGTTTGAATCAGACCACACTGAGGGGTCTGGCTGACCCGAGAGTGAATCCGGCGCCGCACCGGCGTCGTCGGGATCGTCCCCGACCGGAACAGCATCATCCGGCTCGTCGGAGCAGTCCTAGCCGAACAACACGACGAATGGGCCGAAGCCCGCCGCTACCTCGGCCTCGACGTCCTCGCCAAATCCCAGGCCCTCACCACCGACGAGGAGGTGACCGACCAACCCATCCTGCAAGCCCGAACCGCCGAACCCGAAGGCTCAGCCGTACACCACCCCGTTGGACTTGACCGGTGAAGCTGGCGCGAGGTCTCGGAGTATATGCGCCGACTGCTTCACGGAAGCTTCACGGCCGCGGTCCGATGAGCTTCATGACCGGCTCCTAGCGTGAATCTCACAAGGACACGCACCCCGCGAAGGAGCAATCATGAAGACCACCTGGAAGACACGGACAGCCCTCGGGCTGGCCACCGCCGGCCTGCTGACCGTCGGCTGGACCACGACCGTCTACGCCGCGCCCACCCCGACGCCGACCCCGACAGCCGCCGCGACCGCCGACACGACCCTGTCCACCAACCTCACCCACATGCGCGACGAGGAACGCCTCGCCCGGGACATCTACACAGCCCTGGCCGCCAAGTACTCCCAGGCCGCCCCGTTCGTGAACATCGCCCGCAGCGAGCAGGTCCACTTCGACACGATGGGGCTCCTGCTCACCCGCTACGGCGTCGCCGACCCGTCCGCGGGCAAGAGCCCGGGCACCTACGCCGATCCGGCGCTGCAGTCGCTGTACGACAAGCTGCTGGCCAGCGGCAGCGAGTCCCTGACCAAGGCCTACGACGTGGGCGTCGCCGTGGAGAACCTCGACATCGCCGACCTGAAGGCCGCCATCAGCCAGACCAGCCAGGCCGACGTGATGCTTGCGTTCACCAACCTGATGAACGGCTCGGCGAACCACCTGGCCGCCTTCACGGCTGCCACGCAGGGCAAGATCGTGGGCGCCCGCAATGGCCAAGGCATGCAGAACGGCAGGTCGGGCGTGAACTCGGCCGGGCGTCGCGGAAACGGTCGCGGCCAAGGCATCAACGGCGGCACGGGCGCCGGTTGGGGCCCGCAGGGCACCACCCGGCCCACCACCTGCCCGCTTCGGTGACGAAGGCCCACCTTGGGGCGGGCCGCGCTTAGGGTCGCCGCTTCCTAGAGGAGGCCAACAGGCAGACCGGTCAAGTTCGGCGCGACGGGCGACGTTCGCCCAGTTGGAGTCAGTGAGCGACCCGTGGGCGCGTTTGCCGTCGATCAATCGGAAGCCCGTGGTTGAGACCTTCGTACGGATAGCTGGAAGCGACGTCGTACATCGGCGCGAGACGAACATCGCGGCCGACGAGCAGCAGCGAGAAATTCTTCGCGTGCGTGTCGAAGCCGCCGACCAGGTAGTTGTAAGCCTGGTACCGGAGAAAGCCGTACCCGTCCTCTAGCCGCGCGGAGCCGCGCAGCAGGTGCAGGATGCGCACCGCGCCGGGGCCGCCATCGATCTCGTACTTCTGCTCCGGAGCGACCGACATCGCCTGACACAGGTCTTCCTGGTGAATCCGGACGAGACGGCTCTGGCTGTCGACCCTGCGGTCGTACCGCCTGACCACGATGGCCGGTTGCCCGCCGAACTCGATGTACTCCGATTCGGCCGCGTCCAGTCCGAGCCGTCCCGCGGCGACAGGCAGATGTGCTCGTTCAAGGCCTGGTCGTGCAGGGTCGCAACCCCGGGTTTGATGATGTGGGTGGTGGGGCTGGCGCGTGGGCTTCGAACCACCCATCGCCGGTGCGGGGCAGCGCGAACTTGGCCTGGGCACCCGCGAGCGACCAGCGTTCGGCAGGCGACACCCAGCTGCAGGTATGTGCGCACAACGGCCCCTACCGGCTCTCATGGCGGACGCAGCCACCCCCGACGACCGCGCTGGTCGCGGTCGCATCGGCAGGTCCGTGGGACGAGGTTCTGGCCACAATCCTCGAGACGCAGCCGCATCTGCCGGGACTCCAGGTTCAGTCAGGGCGCTCCACCACGGGTCGGTCGGCATCGAGGCCGACGCCGCACTACCGCCCCACCAGATCAGCAGTCTCGCGCGTCAGGAGCCATTGAAAGCCCTTACCAAACGGGCCCCCGCCGTGCGGCCTGGGGATGTTCGCCGCGTGTTGGACACAGATTGGGCACAGCTCCTATGTCCAATCTGTGTCGAATAGCGTTCTAGAGGTTCCCGAACAGCCATAGACCCCTTGCCAGAATCGCTCTGACAAGGGGTTTAACCTTGTAGCCCCGACGGGATTCGAACCCGCGCTACCGCCTTGAGAGTTCAACCCGGGCACAGCGCACGCCGTTTCACAGTGCTCTGGACGCTCTGCTGAGCGTCGAACCCGACCTCGACAACCCCCTCAACGACAGCCCGCGTGCGCGAACTGTGTCCAGAGTGTGTCCAGGGGGTCGAGTCCGACGAGGCTCCCCTGGACCGTCGTCGCCCTTCAGGCCCACGCGCCCGCGCTCGGGTTCCAGGACAGTCCGGGGGCGTGGCCGGTGAGGACGGGGTCGGCGAAAGCAGTGCACTGGTCGAGGAGTTGCTGCAGTTGCTCCGGAGTTTCGTGGAGCCGCTGCCTGCGTCGCCAGGCAGCCCACTTCGGCTGGGCAGCCGGCGCCATTCCGTCCAGCACTTCGGCGAGCGGCCGAAGCGTCGCCTGCCGATGCTGGAGCAACCCTCGCCAGCGCCTGGGACAGGTCCGTCTCGGCGATCCTGCGCGCGCTGGCGATCGAGGCTATGTCGGTGAAGTCACGCCAGCGAGTGTTGGCAGTGCCGCGCTGGATCGCGGTGACGATCTTCTCGGCGAGCACCATGTGATCGGGATAACTGAGGAGCCGGATGTGATCGCCGAGGAGCCGAGGCAGGTCCACCGGAACGGGTGCCGGCCAGATCGGGTCACCGAAGTTGATGGCCAGGTGCATCGCGATCCGGGCGCTGGCCAACCTCGCCTGCACATGCACCCGGACGCCGCTGTAGCCACCCTCCTCGCGGATCACCTCCCCTCGGGTCGAGGACGCGTCGAAGACCAGCCCGTCCCACATCATCAGGGTCTGGAACGACGACGAGCAAAGTCGCGGCTCTGCCGGACGCTCACGCTGCGGCAAGTCCGGGTACCGGGCTATCGACGGTCGTAGATCTCCCTTCGGTGTCCGACGGCGATGACGAGGACAAGCAGCACGTTGTCGTGGATCTCGTAGACGATCCGGTAGTCACCCGTGCGGACGCGCCATGCGCCGTCCCCGCCGACGAGCTTCCTGGCTCCATTCGGTCGGGGCTCGGCTGCCAGCAGCTCGATAGCCGCCTGCACCCGGCGCTGGGCGGCGCGGTCCAGCTTGCGCAACTGCCGCACAGCCGCAGCAGCGACCTCGACGCGGTACGTCATGCCAGGCCGAGGTCGGCCCTGACCTGCTCCCACGGGATCGCCGGCTCACCCTCGGCGATCTCGGCACGGGCGGCACGGGCCGCCTCGATGTCGGCCAGATCCTCGGCAGCGGCGATCAGGCGGTCCAGGTCCTCGGAGGCGATGACCGCAGCCACCCGCTGCCCACGACGAGTCAGGTAGACCGGGTCATGACCAACCCTGGCCGCGTCCACGACGTCTGCCAGACGCGCTCGAGCATCGCTCACAGTCATCTCGCTCATGACCCCAATCATACGCGCTGAAACAGCATAAATGTACATCTGCGCAGACGAGCGTCGGCCAACCCCAACGTCCTGCGGTGAAGCCTGCGTCGGTGACGAGTTGGGACAGCGAGTCCCACAGCCCGGGGGGTGCCTGGCCGACCAGGAGGGTGGGTTGCGGGTGTTCCACGTGGGGTGGGGGTTCGACCTGGCTCCGAGTGTCAAGACACCTTCGTCTTGGTGTCCTCGCTGCGATTGAAGGGCGCGGCCCCAGTAGGGTCGTGGCCGCACCACCAATCAGGTCGATTCCCCGACTCGATGGGCGGGCGCAGATGCGGATCTTGGATGTCCACTGCGCTCGCGAGGATTGCCCCCCAATCTCACTGCCGCGGACAAGAGTAATCCATTTTGGTATATTTTTGACATGGCTGAGGTCTTGACCTATCTGGAGCGACTCCGCGAGATCGCTCTTGACCAGCACGGCTTGGTGACGACCGCGCAGGCCGTCGCCGACGGCATCCCGAGGACCGAGTTACCCAAGCTCGCCGGCCGCGGCCGCATTGAGCGTGTCGCACACGGGGTCTACCGGATCCCGCAGGTTCCGGCGACGCCGTACGACAACTGGGCGCTGGCCGTGCTGTGGACCGGCGTGGAAGAGGCATGCCTCTCCCACGAGACAGCACTGGCCGCCTGGGACGTGAGCGACGTCAACCCCGACCAGATCCACCTCACCGTCGGCGAGCACCGACGGCTGCGACGCGCCGGCGGCGAGCGATACGTGATCCACCAGCGTGACCTCGACCCGAGCCAGCGCACCTGGTGGGAGGGCATCCCTATCACCGGCCTGCCCACGACCATCGCCGACTGCATCGCCACCGGCACCCCCAGCTACCTCATCCGACAGGCCATCGAACGCGGCGGACGCACCAGCCTGCTCCCCGCGCCCGACCGCGACCAGCTGACCCGACTCCTCGAGGAACGCGATGGACGCACCTGAACCAGTGAACCTCGCCGCAGCCCTGGGCAGCCTTCGCCCCAAGGACAAGGCGCCGAACTCCGCACGCGTCCTCGATGCGTGGATCGCGCAGGCCGAGCGGCAACTCGGCTCCGATGGCGGTCGGCTTGGATGGCTGGTCGCCTCCACGGTGGTCGTCGCCGCGCTCCAACAAGCAGTGGACGAGCAGGGTGAGCCACTGTTCTTGCTCAAGGGCGGCACACTGCTGCAGCATCGGCTACCGCGGCTGTCTCGTGCGACCACAGACCTTGACGGTCTGGTCCGCGGCGACCTCGACCGGTTCGTCGAGGTGCTCGACCTGGTGCTGGCCCGCCCCTGGGGCCCGTGCGCGCTGCGCCGGAACCCCGTCGAAGTGATTCAGGTGCCCAACCGCCTCGTGAAGCCGAGACGGTTCGACGTCATCGTGCTGGTCAACGGCGTGACCTGGCGTCGCATCCAGGTTGAGATCTCCCCCGACGAAGGTTCCGCCGGCGCTCAAGGCGAGCCGGTTCCCGCGCCATCACTGGCCGGCTTCGGCCTTCCAACACCCGATCACCTGACTGGGCTGGCGATGCGCTACCAGATCGCACAGAAGGTCCACGCGGTGTCTGACCCTCACGATCCGCCGGACTTCCAGAACGACCGCGCCCGCGACGTCGTCGACCTCCTCCTGCTGCGCGATCTGATCCGAGAGACCGAAAGCCCAACCTCCGCAGAGGTCAAGGCGGCAATCCTGGACATCTTCGACGCCCGCGCCCGGGAGGCCGCAGCCCTCGGCTACCCCCAGCGAACCTGGCCCGTACGCATCACGTTCCACCCGCACTGGACCGCCAGCTTCGAGCGCGCGGCCAACTCCGCGGGAGTCACCCTCACACCCGACGAGGCCGTCACCCAGGCCAACGCCTGGCTGGATGAACTCGACACCAGCTGATCCGAATCCGTGATACTCCCGTGATACTGCCGATCGCGAATCGGCATGCGCCGAGATGCCCTGGGATGCAGTTCGCGTCCTCTCCCCCACGCTCAGAACGCGCTGAAATGCACCCCGGAGAACCCCGATGCAGCCGGTGTGGGAGTGGATCAGCAGATTGCCCGGCCCGGTGGCGGTGTTGTACGAGGCCGGCCGACTGGGTTCGGCCTGGCCCGCGAGTTGCGCGCCGCCGGTATCCGGTGCGAGGTCGCGGCTCCCTCGAAGCTGCAACGCCCTTCCGGGGACAGGGTCAAGACCGACGATTCGCTACAAGAAGAGTGACGTGCTCGCTTGGCTGGACCGGCAGTACGGCGTGGCCGGCTAGGCCGAAGCGGCGTGCAGCATGGGGACCATCGACAAGATGGCCAACGGGAGCTACTACGCTCGTTGGCGCACACCGGACGGCAAGAGCCGCAGCAAGTCCTTCGCACGCAAGCGAGACGCGGAGGCGCACCTCGTTGACGTCGAAGGCACCAAGATCACCGGCGGCTACATCGATCCATCCCGCTCGCGGGTCAAGGTCGGACCCTGGGCTGACGAGTGGTTGGCGGGCAAGACCAACCTGACACCGAAGACGCGTGAACGATTGAAGACGCGGTGGAGGCGCACATCAAGCCACGATGGGCCCAGGTGCAGCTATCACAAGTCACGCATGCCGACGTCCAGAAATGGATCGCCAGCATCGAGCGCGCCCCCGCCACCGTCCGCAAGATTCACCGCGTCTTCTCCCAGATCCTCGCGACCGCGGTCCGCGATGGCAGGATCGGCCGCAACGTCGCCGAGGACATCTCCCTTCCCCGCGTACACGCAACGGAGAAGCGCTTCTTGTCCCATGCCCAGGTGGAGGACATGGCCGAGATCGTCGGACCTGACTGGCAGTTGTTGGTCAGGTTCCTGGCCTACACCGGACTGAGGTGGGGAGAGGTTGCCGCACTTCGCGTTTCGAGGGTCGACCTAGCACGGCGGCGAATCGTCGTCGCCGAGTCGGTGTCTCCGGTGAAGGGAGCCATGGTCTGGGGCTCCACGAAGGGACACGAGCGACGTGAAGTCGCCCTCCCGCACTTCCTCCTCCCGGAGATCGAGCACCTGATCGGAGATAAGAGCCCTGACAGCCTCCTGTTCTCCGGCCCTCGCGGGGCGGTCCTGCGCGCCCAGACCTTTCAGCGAGGAGCGCTGACCCCCGCCGCCGAGGAGATGGGGCTGTGCCTTAGCAAGCTGGATGAAGACGGCCGGCCAGCAACCAAGACCGGGCCTGGCGGTGTCCAGATCCCTGTCTTCACCAAGCACTTCCACCCACACGAGTTCCGCCACACCGCCGCGTCGCTGGCCATCGCAGCCGGAGCCGACGTGAAGGTCGTCCAGAGGATGCTCGGCCACAAGTCCGCCACCATGACCCTCGACCTGTATGGGCACCCGTTCTCAGACCCGCTCGATACCGTCGCCGACGCCATGGACGCTGCCCGTCAGGCCGCACTCGCCACCCGTGTGGATCCCGCGGCACCATGAGGCGAATCTCGTCGGTGGACCCTCAACGACCCGTCGCCGCGCCAATTCGTCCACAACACCTCCCGGGAGGCTTCTGCGACGGTTCTCCGAAGCGCTCAGGAGACGTCCGAAAACGAGGCCGTTTGCAGGAAGTGTGTTGAGTTTGTGTTGAGTAGTCCCATCCGGCACCCCGAGCACAGCAGAAACCCCTTGCCAGAACCGCTCTGACAAGGGGTAACACCGGAGTAGCCCCGACGGGATTCGAACCCGCGCTACCGCCTTGAGAGTTCAACCCGACCCCCGATGAAGCCGTTTCGGGGTCATCAGGAGGCTCTGCTGAGCGTGAAACACGACCTCCACAACCCGGACGACAACCACCACAACGCGCGAACTGTGTCCAAAATGTGTCCACTCCCAGACCACGCGGCAATGGGCCGGGGAGCCAACCATCGGGGGTCCGAGCAACCGCGCCGACGTCTACCAGGCGAGGCCGGTCGTGCCCGGGTGTTCCAGGCCCTGCCGCCACGATCGCGGTGCGTCCTCCAGCTCCGTGATTTCTTCGCGGCGGGATCAGGTCGTTGTCAGTTCGGTGACAGCCACCGATCGCACGCACAAGCAGGGCGCGGGATTCCAAACGCGGCGACGTCACCGAGCGGGCCTCGACGGGACTGGAAGCGGTGCCCCCTCCCAAGAGAGTTGGCCCGGGCAGAGAACGGTTAGTCGTCCAGCGCGTCCTCCGGCTCAAGGTCCGGACGCGGCGAGTCCAGAACCGTGCAGTCGTCGCCATCGCACACAGCGCCTGGTTCCCCGGCCAGGGTGATCAGGGCCACCACGGGCTGGCTCACGCCGCTGACTCCCGCTCAGCTACCACCTGAGCGAGTACGTCGGCGAAGGTGGAGGTCTCCTGCGCTCCCGACACCCCGTACTTGCCTTCGAACACGTAGAACGGCACCCCGGTGATGCCGTAGGCCCGCGCCTGTGCCCCGTCAGCACGTACAGCGGGCAGGTACTCGTTGGCGTCCAGGGACCGGACCACGTCAGCCCGATCGAAACCGAGTTCCGCGGCGAGGTCGGCGAGGTCGTCGATCCGCCCGACATGACCACCGTCGAGGAAGTAGGCCCTCAGCAGTGCCTCCTTCATCTCCAACTGCCGACCGCGGGCCTTGGCGTAGTGGATCAGCTCGTGTGCCTTCACCGTGTTGGTCTGGTGCATCCGGTCGTAGTCGTAGTCGAGCCCTACCTGTGCGGCGATCGTCGTGACCCGGGCGAGCATCTCCTCGACCTGCTGGCGCGACAGGCCCTTGCGCTGGGCGAGGTATTCGGCCGGAGTGCCCTCGTACTCCACAGGCGTGTCCGGCGACAACTCGAACGAGTGGTACTCGACCTCAACCTCTACATCGGAGCCGACCACCGCCGCCTCAAACCTGCGCTTGCCGATGTAACACCAAGGGCATTGCACGTCGGACCAGATGTCGACCTTCACCAGTTCACTCACCCCCTCACCAAGCGAACCAGCCGCCGGAATATTCCAGCCAGCCCAACACCCTCCGTAAACGGCACGTCCGAAACGACGCCATCCCTTCCTCGGTTCCCGTGAACGGGGTCAGGGTGTAGGCGCAGGAGACACTAGCGTCGAGCGCCGCCGTGAATTGGGTGCGCCAAGCACCCAGCGGCCAATTGTTGGGCGGTCGTGCCAGGGTGCTCCAGACGAAAGGCTACCCTCGCAACCCGCGGCCAAAGGAGTGCGCTTCGGCTGGCTGGAGCTGGCGGGATTGCCCGCCTCCGAGCGCGGTGTCTGCCGGTGTTTGGCCTGGACTCGCCGTTCCCTTTTCCGAGACTGGAGAAGTCCTGATGAGGGAACTGGTTGGCGCGCGGTCGGTTGGGGCGCAACTCCGCTTTTGAACGCTCCTGGGGATGAGCTCTGGCTTGTCAGGTGATCGGGCTGCAGCCTGCGCGGCGGAGGCGCTGCGCGGCGTCTGTGTGGAGCTGGGCGCTGACCAGGCCCGCAGATCTGTGGAGGTGTTCGAAGGCGGCGTTGTAGGCCGCGACCCAGATCCCGGCGGCCCAGGCAACTTCGGTCTCGGTCTGGCTGAAGGGTCGCGTTGCCTGGTACAGCTCCAGTGTCCGGTCGGTGTCGGCGATCGTGGTGATCTGGCCCTCCCCGGGGAGTTCGACGTGGTTGACCGCCAGGATGCCCGCCAGCACACTTTCGGGTCGTCCGGCCAGAGAGTCCCAGTCGTGCACGATCGGCTGGGGCGCCCAGCGAACGTTGAGTCCGTTGAGGTCGCTGTGTGCCACCACCAGCGGAAGGTCTTCGGCCAGCAGGCGCTCGCGTGCGGCTGCCGCCAGGCGGCGCAACTCCGGGGGCACCCGTGGAGACTCCGGATCCCACTCCTCGGAGGCCGCCGGTGGCCAGACCCGACCCTGCGCCCGGTGATCGTAGTGCGCCCACGGTGGTGGCGGATCGAACAGTGCGGGCTCGAACCCGGCCAGGGCCCCGACCAGGTCGTGCAGAAGGGCGGCGTAGTGGGCTGCGGCATCTTCTGGCGCCACAGGTGAGCCGTCGGGCCGCCACTCCTCGGCGCTCAGCCACACTCCGCCGGTCAGCTGCTCCGGGCCGGCCAGGAGTTCCGGGCAGTCCACACCCGCCGCCCGCGCAGCCCGGTGGGCGTCCGCGCAGGCCAAAACCCGACCGGATGCCTCCCGTAGCTTCAGCGCAACGCGCCGCCCGTCGGCAAGGACCACACCGCGCACCTGTGACATCGACCGTGCGGCGAAGAATGTCTCCACCGGCACCGACCCCAAGCGGTCAAGGCACCACTGATCGAACGCCCCGTCCACACCCGACATGTCCACACCGAAAGGTTAGGGGCCAAGCTCCCACCCAGCGCCCACCACCAGCCCCCAAACACCGCGCTCCGAGCGCGGCAGAAGCGCGCGTTTGAGCCACTCTTGGTGAGCCGCCGGTGCAGACTGCCTGCGTGGCGAGATCAGTTGAGTTCTGGTGGCGGGCCCTGCGCACGGTTCAGATGGTCGCGATGCAGGCCGAGCGGTTCGACATCGCCCTTCAGCAGCTAGAACTCGCTGAACGTGATGCGGCCGACCGGGCATCGCTGAACGCTACGACCGAACTCAATCTGGCAATTCGGGCCAACCGCGATGCGCAGCCGTTCGCGCGTCGGCCGGTGCGGATACCCACCTGGGCGCTGGACTGGATGGTGCGCACCGAACTGCACCTTCTCGTGGTGTCCCTGCGGGATCTCTTCCGAGCGATCGACGGGCTACCGAAGGACAAGCGGCCCCGCCTGATCCATCAACACCAGCTGACTGCTGCGCAATCTGACAGAGCACTGGGAGGAGGAGCACGGATCCTCCACCACCAAGTTGCGGGCTCAGTATCCCGAGTTACGTCCCGGCTGGATCACCTCCAACATGCGTGAGGTGTGGGTCGGTGGGAAGGAAGGCGGTGTGCTGCTTTCCGAGATCTGGACATGGGCCGGGCAGATGCAAGACGCCATCGAGGAACAGCTGGTCGCGCTGGGCGAGGAGGTGCCGGACCTTGGAACCTCTAGCGTCGAAGGAGATGACGACCTGACCTGGCCGTCGGAGCGGATCGCATTCCATTGGCTACTTCGAGCGCCACCCGAGGACGCTTGGCCGCGAATCACAGTGTCTCGCGGCGAGGGCAGTGATAAGGAGACGCGGGGTTGAACCCCGGCACGTTGCGGCAAGAGCGGGCGTTGCGCGAGCCAGGTGTTCTATTCGTGTAACCCACCCGGAGTCGCGGTTCTCCACAGCTTCCGAAGGCGCTCCCATCTCGTCTAGGTCGACTCTCGATAGTCAAGCTCGACGTCGTGATCTGATCCGTAGGTGGCGAGAGGCTCGCTGAGCACCGGGAAGAACTTGCGGTCCTCGGATAGCGTCCGGGTCGAGTACCAGGCCCCAAAGGAGTGGGAGACAAGCCAATTTGAAGGCCGGCCGTTGGACGAACGGACCCAAGGTCAGTCATTTGTGCTGTGCCGGCTGTGTCAGGAGCGGAGGAGGACCTTGATGGCCTGGCGGGTGTCCATCGCTTCGTAGCCGGCTGTTGCCTGGTCCAGAGGGAGTTCGAGGTCGAACACTTTTCCGGGGTTGATCCGCCGGTTCCAGATCAGGTCGATGAGTTCGGGCAGGAACCGGCGGACCGGTGCGGGGCCGCCGTGCAGGTGGATGCCCGAGAAGAACAAGTCCATGACGAGAAGCTCCTCGTCATGGAAGACCCCGACGTACCCGAGGTGACCGCCGGGACGGGTCGAGCGGATGGCCTGCGTCAACGACTCCTTGGTGCCGACGGCTTCCACGACGCTGTGTGCGCCGAAACCTCCGGTCAACTCCTTCACTCTTGCCACCCCCTCGTCGCCCCGCTCTTCGACGATGTCGGTGGCGCCGAACTCCCGGGCCAGCTTCTGCCGGGGAGCGTGGCGGCTCATCGCGATAATCCGCTCTGCGCCGAGGTGCTTGGCTGCGAGCACCGCCAGCAGGCCCACAGCCCCGTCCCCGACCACCGCGACCGTCTTCCCGGGTCCAGCCTGCGCGGCCACCGCTGCGAACCATCCCCCTCCCAGCACGTCCGAAGCGGCCAGCAATGAAGGAATCAACTCGGCGTCAGGCTCCTCCGGCGTTGCCACCAACGTGCCATCAGCCAGCGCAATCCGCACAAACTCAGACTGGGCACCGGTCGCGGCGGCGCGCTGACTTTGAACGCAGTGGGTTTGGTAGCCGGCCTGACAGATCTCGCAGGTGTTGTCGGAGGCGAAGGGGGAGCCGACCACAAACTGGCCAGGCTTGATAATGCTCACGGCATCGCCGACCTCCTCGACGATCCCGACGTACTCATGACCCTTTGGAGTCGGGCCGTACACCTCCCCGATGCCCCGATAAGGCCACAGGTCCGATCCGCAGATGCCGGACGCGGTGACTCGCAGGATCGCGTCGGTTGGCTCGACAATCCGCGGACGCTCGCGCTCCTCGACCCGGACGTCCCCGGGGCCGTGCATGACCACACCACGCATGAAGCTCTCCTCGAATCGGCAGTTGATCGGCGGAGCCGTCGGTGCCGCGCGGCCCGAACCCTCGCCCTGCAACCCCGTGAACGTCATCTAGTGGTGTGGCGCACAAATGGATATCTACTTGGGTCGTAGAATGAGGTATGCCGTCTCCTGCTGCTGCACCGTTGTGGGTTTCGCCGACCCAACGTGAGGTCCTGGAAAGGGTGGCCCGTTCGTCGTCGGCGGCTCATCGTGAGGTGGTTCGGGCCCGGGTACTGCTGGATGCGGCTGACGGGATCGCGAACCTGACCATCGCCCAGCGGCACCAGGTGACCGCGGTGACGGTGCGGTCCTGGCGTGTTGCGTTCGAGACCGACGGGCTGAACAGGTGGGGCAAGGTCGCCAAAGGGCGTGGCCGGAAGGCGAGCGTGAGCGATGAAAAGGTCGCCGAGATCGTGGAACTCACCACCAAGACCAAGCCTGCCGGTGAGACCCACTGGTCGACGCGGACGATGGCTGAGCGTGCCGGGGTCAGCAAGGACACGGTGCGGCGGATCTGGAACGAGTTGGGCATCCAGCCTCACCGGGTCGACACGTTCAAGCTCAGCAACGATCCGGCTTTCACCGAGAAGCTGATCGATGTCGTCGGGCTGTATCTGAACCCGCCGGAGCGGGCGATGGTGTTGTGCATGGACGAGAAGTCCCAGATCCAGGCGCTGGACCGCACCCAGGCGTCCCTGCCGATGGTGCCGGGCCGGGCCGGCACGATGACCCATGACTACAAGCGCAACGGCACCACCACGCTGTTCGCCGCGCTCGACGTGCTGACCGGCAAGGTCATCGGCCAGTGCCTGCCCCGACACCGGCACGAGGAGTTCTTGGCCTTCCTCAAGACCATCGATGCCGAGGTCCCCCGCGGCCTGCAGGTCCACCTGATCCTGGACAACTACGCCACCCACAAACACACCGACGTCGAGAACTGGCTGAAGCGACACAAACGGTTCCACCTGCACTTCACCCCGACCAGCTCGTCGTGGCTCAACCAGGTCGAGCGCTGGTTCCGCGACCTGACAGAGAAGAACCTGCGCCGCGGCGTCTTCGCCTCCGTACCCGACCTGATCGACAGCATCCAGGACTATCTCGACGCCAACAACGACAACCCCAAGCCCTACACATGGACCGCGACCGCCGAATCCATCCTCGCCAAAGTCGCCCGCGCACGAGCAGCCCTGAACCAAGTAGTCAGCTAATACGGCGACGGACCACTAGGATGCCCGGCTTCCAGCCAACGTGGGAGACCTCAATGAGATGCGTCGAGGTGCTCGAGCAGCTGCAGCGAGCCGACCCGGACCTGTTGCGGTCGATGCTGACCGCGTTCGTGCAGGCACTGATGAGCGCCGACGCCGACAGCGCGTGTGGTGCGGAGTTAGGTTCCGCAGCCCGGATCGCACCAACCGTCGCAACGGCTACCGATCCCGGGGCGAGCCAAAGGAGCACCGTCCGGCATTCGGCAGAAGCGGGCGGATGTTCTTGGCCAGCTTGATCACGGCGGAGTTCGCCTGGTGTAGGCGCTTGACGTCAAGCGCGCCGTTCCGCGGCCCCAGTGTCTGGTCCTCACTACGGTCGTCCGGGATCGCGTATGGGCGTTGTCGCGGCGGATCACCACGGCGTCCCCTGCCCAAGGGGCGAGCGCCCCGTCCGCGAGGAACGCCATGGTCCCAACTGCTCGGCACCGCGGACCGCGACGACTCCTGTGACGATGGTGAAGCCGACCGGGCAGCGGCTCTCCCCCACGACGCAGCGACTGTGACCCGACCGATCCCGCCCAGCGCCGAGAGCGATCCGGCCCACACCGGACGCCCTCCTCCGATCGCGACGCAACCCGCGTGATCCGAGCGCCGAACTACCGCCCCGCCAGGTCAGCAGTGTAGGGCCAGCGGGACGACTGAAATGCCTTGTCACGCGCAGGTCCCGCCGCACCGGATGGGCCGGTTGGACACAGATTGGGCACAGTTGGTGTGTCCAATCTGTGTCGAATAGCGTTCTACACGTTTTCGGAGAGCCAGAAACCCCTTGCCAGAGTTGCCTCTGACAAGGGGTAACACCGGAGTAGCCCCGACGGGATTCGAACCCGCGCTACCGCCTTGAGAGGGCGGCGTGCTAGGCCGCTACACAACGGGGCCCCTAGCGATCGCTTACTGCGACGACAGCGAAGACTACCAAAACACTTCCAGCGGCAGCCAATCAGCACTGCGCTGGGGTACTAGGACTCGAACCTAGACTGACGGAACCAGAATCCGGCGGGCTGCCAATTACCCCATACCCCACAATCGGCCACACGGGCCGAGCCGTGACTTTACTAGACCTCGCCCACGCCGCCAAACCGGACGCCCGGCGTGACCGTGGCCAACTTCATCCGTGCCCCCAGCCAGATGGCCACAGCTGTGAAGGCTGCGAAGCCGAACAGGCTCCAGGCGAGATCCGCCCACCCGATCTGGCTCACTGCGTGCAGAGCGGCGACGCCACCGGAAAGGGCGGCGTAGCCGTACGCGACGACGTTGTTCACCACGTGCGCGGCGATGCCGGCCTCCAAGCCGCCGGTCTTCAGCACCAGCCACCCCGCCAGGATGCCGAACACGAATCGGTACAGGAACAGCGGAAGATTCTGCGTCCCGTGCATCACAGCGAAGACGGCCGCGGAGGACACCACGCCGAACAGCGGGCTCGCCGGGGCGGTCGTGTGCAGCGCCTGAATCAGGTAGCCGCGGAAGAAGTACTCCTCGGCCGCCGCTTGTAAGGGCGAGGTCACCACGATGATCACCAGGAATGCCAACACCTGAGGCTCGGGGGCGAACACCAACGGCTGGCCGATCCTCGACAGCAGCCACACCCCCGTCAGCACCACGAAGCCGATCAGAAGCGCCACGAAGCCGAATCGCCAACGGAAGCCCGGTTGGACCGAATGCAGCACCCGAGGCGAGAAACGATGCACGAACAACACCAAGGCGAAGCTGATCGGAATCAGCACCGAAAGCCCCAGGTTCGTCGCCAGCATCCCCACCGGCTGCTCGAACCGCATCGCCGCCTGGTAGTACCCCACGAGTTCCCCCGGAGAACCGGCCAGCACCCAGCCCAGCCAGGTCACCACCGAGATCACGGCCGGCGCGAAGGCGAAATAGCTCACCAGCCCCAGCAGCGCACCACCCAAGCCCAACGCGACTACTCGCCCGCGCGCCCTCAGCGGGTCGTCGAGGATCAGGGACTCCGGATAGGTCACGCCCGGCTGCGGCTGGAACCTGACCAGACCGCGGATCCGACCCCGCAGGGTGTCGACCAGCTCCGACACCTCAGGCTTCCTCTGCGACGACCGTGTTGGCCAGCGTCCCAATGCCGGAGATGGTCACGCTGACCCGATCACCGGGCACCATCCGTCCCACTCCCGACGGCGTCCCGGTGAGGATCACATCCCCTGGCAGCAGCGTTGTGAAGCTGGTCACGTACGCGACCAGCTCTGAGATTCCGAACACCATCTGCGCGCTGTTTCCCGCCTGCACGGGCTCGTCGTTCAGGGTGGTCAGAACGTCCAGCCGGCCCGCCTCCGCCACGGTGAGGTGGGTGGCGATCCATGGGCCCAGCGGACAGAAGCTGTCGAACCCCTTCGCCCGCGTCCACTGCTCGTCGGACGCCTGCAGGTCGCGCGCCGTGACGTCGTTGGCCACGGTGTAGCCGAAGATCACATCCGCGGCCCGCTCGGGCGGCACCCGACGGCAGATCCGACCGATCACCACCGCCAGCTCGCCCTCGTAGTGCAGGTTCTCGGTCTCCGGTGGATGCACGATCGGCTCCCACGGTCCGATCACGGACGTATTCGGCTTGCTGAACACCAACGGAGCCGACGGCACGTCGTTGCCCAGTTCGCGGGCATGCTCGGCGTAGTTGCGTCCCACTCCGACGATCTTGCTGCGGGGAATAACGGGCGCCACGAGCCGGACGTCGGCGAGCGGCAGCCTCTCCCCGGTGTAATGGACGGCGCCCGCGAGCGGGTCGCCGGACACCACTGCCACGGTGTCGGGGTTGGGACCATGGTCCTCGGCGAGCTCTACGACGCCGTAAGTGGGATCACCCTGGGCGACGAATCTGGCGATGCGCATGGCGCTCACCATAACGCGTACGGCTCAGCCGGCGACCACGTTGGCCAAGGGCTCGCCCGCCGCGAATCGCTGCAGTTGTTGGCGCACCAGGCGTTCCATCCGCGGATAGAACGCGGTGCTCTGTCCGCCGACGTGCGGGCTGATGAACACTCCAGGGGTCGACCACAACGGATGATCTGCGGGCAGCGGCTCGGGATCGGTCACGTCGAGCGCCGCCCGGATCCGTCCGGACGCCGTCTGGGCCACCAGCGCATCGGTGTCCACCACCGGCCCGCGGGCGACGTTCACCACGAGCGCATCATCAGGCAGCAGGGACAGCTCGGTCTCGCCGATGAGGTGCCTGGTCTGTGGGGTGAGCGGGGTGATCAGAAACACGATGTCCGCGTCGGGCAGCAGGGCGGTCAACTGCTCAATCGGGTGCACCGGCGCCTCGCCGCCCCGTGCCCTTCTGGCCACCCGGGTGACGGACGCCACCTCGAACCCGGCCAGCCGCTGCTCGATCGCCGCCCCGATCCGGCCGTAGCCCACGATCAGTACTCTCCGATCGGCCAGCGAGATGCTGAAGTCATTGCCCCACGTCCCCGTGGCCATGTTCCGGGCATAGACGTCGAGGTGCCGGTTGCTGGCCAGCGCCAGCGACACCGCCAGCTCCGCCGTACTGGCGTCGTGGACGCCGGCTGCGTTGCACAGCTGGACGCCGGGAGGCAGGAACGGCACGTAGTTGTCGTAGCCCGCGCTCAGCAGCTGCACCACCTTGAGGCTGGTCATCTCCTTGACCCGCGCCATCACTTTGGTGGGCGGGAACATGTACGGGGCGACCACCAGTTCCACCTCGCCGATGCTGTCGGGCCAGCGTCCATCGGCGAGGAAGAGGTCGGTCACCAGGCCCTCAGGCAGTGGCCCGAGAGCCTTTCCAGCAGCGGCGAGGTCGGGATAGGGCAACCAGATGCGACGAGCCATGCGCCTACCCTAGGGTGCGGCCATGACCACCTTCGACACCGTGGAGCTGATTCGCACCAAACGCGACGGTGGCCGGCTCAGCGGAGCCGCCATCGACTGGTTGATCCGCAATTACACCGAGGGAGTGGTCGCCGACGAGCAGATGGCTGCGTTGGCGATGGCCATCTTCTTCCGCGGTCTCGACCCCGACGAGTTGACCCAGTGGACCCGGGCGATGATCGACACCGGCGAGCGGATGGACTTCTCCAGCCTCGGCCGACCCACCGTCGACAAGCACTCCACCGGAGGCGTCGGCGACAAGATCACCCTGCCGCTGGCACCGTTGGTGGCTGCGTGTGGCGCGGCCGTGCCACAGCTCAGCGGACGCGGGCTCGGCCACACCGGCGGGACGCTGGACAAGCTCGAGGCGATCCGCGGCTGGCGCGCCGAGTTGAGCAAGGCTGAGCTGCTGGCTCAGCTGCAGGACGTCGGTGCCGTGGTCTGCGCCGCGGGTCCGGGCCTGGCACCGGCCGACAAGAAGCTCTACGCCCTGCGGGACGTGACCGCCACCGTCGAGTCGATACCGATGATCTCGGCGTCCATCATGAGCAAGAAGATCGCCGAAGGCACCGCAGCGCTGGTGCTGGATGTCAAGACCGGCGCCGGCGCGTTCATCAAGACCCTCCCGGAGTCGCGGCAGCTGGCCACGACGATGGTCGGCATCGGCACGGCGGCCGGGGTGAACACCGTCGCGCTGGTCACCAACATGGACACACCGCTGGGGCTCAGCGCGGGCAACGCGTTGGAGGTGGCCGAGTCGGTGGAGGTGCTGGCCGGCGGGGGCCCGTCCGATGTCGTTGAACTCACGCTGGCCCTCGCTCGCGAGATGCTCGCGTGCACCGGCATCGACACCGATCCGGCCGACGTGCTCGCGTCCGGTCGTGCGATGGACACCTGGAGGGCCATGATCCGCGCTCAGGGCGGCGACCCGGACGCAGCCCTGCCCGAAGCCCGACACACCGAGCACGTCGCCGCGGCGGCGTCTGGCTTCCTGACCGGTCTGGACGCGATGGCTGTCGGGCTCGCCGCCTGGCGCCTCGGGGCCGGTCGATCGGTTCAGGGTGAGCAGGTGCAGGCAGCGGCCGGCGTGACCTGGCACGCGTCCGTCGGTGACGTCGTGTCGGCCGGCCAGCCGCTGTTCACGCTGCACACCGATACGCCGGAGCGGATCCCGCACGCCCTGGCCGCGCTCGATGGCGCTGCCACGATCGCTGCCGCCCCGGCTGACCCGCGCCACCTCGTGCTGGACCGGATCAGCGCCGCCTGAACCCACCCGCGGGGCGCTCGTTCGGCGGCTCCTACAGCACGATCACCGCGGCCAGCATGTTGTGGTCGGACGGGATGACGCCCGTGACCTTGAGGGTCTTGGCATCGAAGTCGATCACGACCTTCCACTTCTTGACCCGCAGCGAGTTGGTGGCGAAGACCCAGTCGATGCCGTTGCCCACCTTGGAGTGATTGGTGGAGTAGGAGTACTTCGTCACGTCGCGGCGGTACCCGTTGAAGGAGTTGATCCAGCCGTTCTCGACCTTCTCTGCCCGCACACCGGTGGGGGGATTCTTCTGATACTGCTGGTTCATCACGTCTCCGAAACCAGCGGACTTCATCGCCGGCAGGAGCGTCTTGGCTTCCTTCCACCACTTGGACGTGTTGAAGTCACCCACCGTAACCACCGGAAGTTTGGCGGTGTTCAGCTTCGGGATCAGGGCGATCAACTCCCGCCACTCCTTCACCTTCACGGTGCTGGAGCTGGTGTCGCTCTTGGAGTACGGGTCGAGGTGGGTGTCGGAGAAGAAGAAGTTCTTGCCGCTCGAGAGGTCCTTGAACGTGGCCCACGAGAAGTAGCGTGCCTGCTTGCCTGGGGCTTGGGCCGTGTAGGCCTGGGCACCGTGGTCCAGCACCTTGAGCGTGGCGGTGTTGTAGAGGATCCGGTCGCCGGCGGACGTGCCCGGTTCGGTGTCGACCACCTCGTACGTTCCTCCCTTTGCGTTCAGCGCGTCCCGCAGTTGCAGGTACTGAGGATTGCTCGTACCCCAGTACGCCTCCTGCAGACCGACCACATCGGACTGCTCGCCGAGAATCTGCGACACGGCCACCGGCATGCGCTTGGCCCAGACCTGGTGCTCGCCGGACCCGTTCCCGTCGGAGTTCATTCCCGAGATGTTGAAGCTCCCGACGTGCACGTCACTGTCGGCGGTCGCCGCGGGCAGCGCTGACTGGCCGAGCGTTGGTCCGGCGATGCTGCCGCTTGCCGTCGCCGGGGACGCCGTGGCGACCGAAAGGCTCACGAACAGGGGAAGCAACGCCGACCCGGCGATCCAACGCCGGGTCCTGGGCGTGCTGAACGTCGTCATAGTGTCCTCCGGGGGCGATGGAGACTGGGCGCCCGTGCCCATCGGATTCCTGGGGGGATCCGCCCTCGAAGACTAGCGCTTCCTGAGAATGCCTGAGGATTTTCTCAGGATTTGAGGACGCAATGGGTGAGACCCCACCGATAGCTGTCGTGCAGCGCCTCCCAGGAGGCCTCGATCACGTTGCTGCCGACACCGACCGTCGTCCAGGTGCGCTCCCCGTCGGTCATGTCGATCAGGGTGCGCACGATGGCATCCGTGCCGTGACCCTGATCGAGGATCCGCACCTTGTAGTCGGTCAGTTCGAAGCCTTCCACCTGTGGGTAGGCGCTGTTCAGCGCGTTGCGCAGCGCCACGTCGAGGGCGTTGAGCGGGCCGTGCCCCTCCCCCACCAGGTTGTAGGTGATGCCCTTGGCCCGCACCTTCACCATGGCCTCGGAATCGCCTTCGGGCTTGGTCTCGTGGCCGGTCAGCACCCGCCAACTGATGGCGTCGAAGAACTCCTCCATCATCCCGAGCTCCTCGCGCAGCAGGAGCTCGAAGGAGGCGTCCGCGGACTCGTAGGAGTAGCCCTCCATCTCCCGCGCCTTCACCTTGTCGGTGATCTGTGCCGCGACCTCCCGATCGGACAGGTCGTAGCCCAACTCCGACCCCTTGATCTGGACGTTGGCCCGTCCGGCCATGTCAGAGACCAGCATGCGCATGTCGTTGCCGACCAGTCGGGGGTCGATGTGTTGGTAAAGGTTCGCGTCGACCTTGATCGCGGACGCGTGTAATCCCGCCTTGTGCGCGAACGCCGACGCGCCGACGTAGGGCTGCCGGTTGTTCATCGGCACGTTGGTGACGCCGGCGATTGCGTGACTGATCCGGGTGGCTTCGGCCAGCGCGGCCGGGGGCACCAGCTCCCAGCCGTACTTCAGCTGCAGATTGGCCACCACGGTGATGATGTTCGCGTTGCCGGTGCGCTCGCCGTGGCCGTTCATCGTGCCCTGGATGTGCATGGCTCCGGCCTCGACCGCGGCCAGCGTGTTGGCGACGGCACAGCCGGTGTCGTTGTGGCAATGAATGCCCAGGTCGACGCCCACCTGGCCGGCCGCGGACACGATGTCGCCCATCCACGTCGGCAGCATGCCCCCGTTGGTGTCACACAGGACGACTACTTCAGCGCCGGCCTCGGCCGCCGTCTTGACCACTTCGAGCGCGTAGTCCCGATTGGCCCGGTAGCCGTCGAAGAAGTGCTCGCAATCGACGAACACCCGACGTCCCTGCGCGACCAGGTGGCTGACGGTGTCGGCCACCATCGCCAGGTTCTCCGCCAAGGTGGTGTGCAGCGCCCGGAAGACGTGCTCGTCGTGACTCTTGGCCACGATGCAGATCACCTCGGTGCGCGCGTCGAGCAGAGCCTGGACCTGCGGATCCTGGGCCGCTCGGGCACCCACCTTCCGGGTCGCGCCGAACGCGACGAGCTTGGCGTTCTTGAGCTCCAACTGGCCGTCCGCCGCGGCCGCGAAGAAGGCGGTGTCGTTGGGATTGGCGCCCGGCCAGCCGCCTTCGATGAAACCGATGCCGAGCTCGTCGAGATGGCGCGCGATCTTTAGCTTGTCGTTGACGCTGAGTTGAAGGCCCTCCTGCTGCGCTCCGTCACGCAGGGTGGTGTCGAAGACCTGGAAACTGTCGGGGGCCGCTGGCAGAGAAGTCACCGGGCGAGTATGGGCGGGCGGTGGCTTGTTACCGGGACGTTTCAGCGCGTGAGACTACGATCTCGTCCATGGCCACACTCGTTCACCGCGGCGTCACCGTCCACAGCATCGGCGAACTGCCGCCGGTGGGCAGCGTGCTGCCCCCGTTCACCCTCACCGGCACCGACCTTGCCGACTTCGGCACGGACGTCGTCGCCGGCAGGCGACTCGTGCTGAACATCTTCCCCAGCATCGACACCGGCGTGTGCGCGATGAGCGTCCGGCGATTCAACGAACTCGCCGCCGGGCTCACCGACACACTCGTTCTGTGCGTCTCGGCCGACCTGCCCTACGCGCAGCGACGGTTCTGCGGCGCGGAGGGAATCGAAGCCGTCCTCACGGGGTCCAGCTTCCGCTCCAACTTCGGTGCCGACTACGGCGTCACCATCGTGGACGGCCCGATGCGCGGCCTGCTCTCGCGGGCGGTCGTGGTCGCGGACGCGGGTGGCCGGATCACCCACTCTCAGCAGGTGCCCAACATGAGCCAGGAGCCCGACTACGAGGCCGCGCTGGCCGGGCTGGGCTGAGCGCGGTCCGGGTCTTCACAGAACGCGACGCAGCCAACCGTGGGTGTCCGGCACGCGGCCGTACTGGATGTCGAGGATCAGGTTGCGGATGGCGAGGGTGTGCGGCGAGCCGTTGTTCGGCAGGCGCCACTCCCCCGCGTGCGACTTGAAAGCACCGATCGGCGTGACCACCGCTGCCGTTCCACAGGAGAAGGCTTCCACCGTGCTGCCGTCCGCGATACCGGAGAACAGGTCGGTGGGGGTGACCCGGCGTTCCTCGGGCACCAGACCGAGCTCGGTCGCGACGGTGAGGATCGAATCGCGGGTGATGCCCTCCAGGATCGTCCCGGTCAGGGCCGGGGTGACCAACCTCCCGTCCGCGGTGACCAGGAACACGTTCATGCCCCCCAGTTCCTCGACCCGGTCCTTGTCGGCGGCCTCGATGAACAGCACTTGCGAACAGCCGTGTTCGTACCCCTCGTACTGGGCGATCAGCGACGAGGCGTAATTGCCGCCGCACTTGGCCGCCCCGGTGCCACCCACACCTGCGCGGGAGTATTCGTCGGTCACCCAGATGTCCACCGGCTTCACCCCTCCGGCGAAGTAGGGACCGGACGGGGACGCGATCACGCTGAAGGTCACCGTTTCGGCGGCCCGAACGCCGAGGAACACCTCGGACGCGAACATGAACGGCCGAATGTAGAGGCTGTGCTCACCGGCGGCACCAGGCACCCAGCGGGCGTCGGCGGCGACCAGCTCAGTGACGGCGCCCACGAAGTCGTCGACCGGCAGTTGCGGCAGCATCATCCGGGCCGCGGAGGCCTGGAACCGCCGAGCGTTGGCCTCGGGCCGGAAGAGGTGGATCGAATGGTCCGCGTGCCGGTAGGCCTTGAGTCCCTCGAAGATCTCCTGCGCGTAGTGGAGCACCGCGCTGGCGGGGTCCATCTGGAACGGGCCGTACGGCACGATCGCGGCGTCGGACCAGCCGTTGTCCTTGGTCCAGGTGGCGATCGCCATGTGGTCGGTGAAGTGGTCACCGAAACCAGGATCGGCAAGCACCCGGACGACGTCGGCGTCGGGCGCCGGATCGGGATTGCTGCGCAGCGGAAAGGTCAGGGCCATGAAGGCATGGTATCGCTGTGGGATGAGACGGAATTGTCCACCAACTGACCATCCCAGTAGCCTCGCGCGGGTGAACGCTCTCGCACCCGACACCGTCCCCGTCCTCTCCGTGATCGCCGGCGACGGCATCGGCCCGGAGGTCGTCGCCGAAGCCCTGAAGGTGCTCACCGCCGTGGCGGGCGAGCACGCTTTCGAGTTCGTCCATCACGATCTCGGCGCCGAGCGCTGGCAGCGCACCGGTGAGGTGCTGCCCGATGCCGAACTCGAGCAGCTGGCCGCGTCCCAGGCGATCATCCTCGGCGCCGTGGGCGCCGCCCCCGGATCCAAGGCCGTCCCGTCGGGGCTCCTGGAGCGGGGGCTGCTGCTGAAACTGCGGTTCGCGTTCGACCACTATGTGAATCTGAGGCCGTCCAGGCTGTACCCGGGAATCCCGACCCCGCTGGCAACCGAGGTGACAGCGCGCGGCCCGATCGACTTCGTCGTCGTGCGTGAGGGCACGGAGGGCCTCTACTGCGGCAACGGCGGGGCTTTCCGCGCCGGCACCCCCTACGAGGTGGCCACCGAGGTGAGCATCAACACGGCCCACGGCGTGGAGCGGGTGATCCGGGACGCGTTCGCCCGCGCGGAGAAGCGGCGCAAGTCGGTCACGCTGGTGCACAAGCACAACGTGCTGGTCAACGCCGGAGGACTGTGGAACCGGCTGTTCCAGGCCGTCGCTGCCGAACACCCCGACGTCACCACCGACTACCTGCACGTGGACGCGGCCACGATCGCCCTGGTCCAAGACCCGCAGCGCTTCGACGTGATGGTCACCGACAACCTCTTCGGCGACATCCTCACCGATCTCGCCGCTGCCGTGACCGGCGGCATCGGTCTGGCGGCGAGCGCCAATCTCAACCCGAGCGGCGAATTTCCGTCCATGTTCGAGCCGGTGCACGGCTCGGCCCCGGACATCGCCGGTCGAGGGATCGCCGACCCGACCGCGACGATTCTGTCGATGGCGTTGCTGCTCGACCACCTCGGTCGGACGGACGACGCCGAGCGCATCGAGGCGGCCGTGGACGCCGACATCGCCGAACGGGGGGCTGCCCGGCGACCCACCTCCGTGATCGGCGACGACATCGCGGCCCGGGTGCGCGCCTGAACCTTGACAGGTGACCATTTGGCCCGAGCGAGGGCGCTGCGGGCGCCGGGCCCACCGGACGAGGCCAGGTCGGAGTGGCGGGCCGCCCTCGCCGTGCCGATCGCCGACGAGGAGGACGCAGCGATCCTCAGGGCCGACCTGGCTGTCGAACCGGTCGACCCACCCGGTCCGGCCTGACCCGGCCGGAAGAGGATCACCGATCGGCGAGCGTGCCGAAGACGTGGCGGTGCTCGCCGGTCACCCGTCCTGAGACCCACCAGATCGTTTCGACCAGCACCACCGCCAGCAGACCCAGCCAGCCCCCGGTCGCCATCAACGCGGCGTTGCCGGGATCGAGTTGCGGATCGACTCGGCTGACCCACGGCCATGCCTGCACCCAGACGGCCACCCATCGCGGCAGCCAGAAGATCACCAGATACCCCGCCAGCAGGCAGATCCCGATCATCACCAGCTTCCACCATTCGTAGGGACGCGCGGTCGTGATCATCACCCACGCCCCGCCGATCATCAGCGTCAGCAAGGTGGCGGTGCTCGCCTGCATGCTCGCCGACGCGTCCGCCCCCGGTGGCGCCATCACCAGCAGATAGGTGACGAACGTGGTTCCCGCAACCACCACGCCCGAGGGGATGGAGAAGCTCATCACGCGCTTCAGGAAACCCGGACGCGCCCGCTCGGCGTTCGGCGCAAGCGCGAGGATCGAGGCGGGAATGCCGATCGTGAACCAGCCGACGAAGGAGATGTGGATCGGGACGAACGGGAACGGCAGCCGCCAGGCCGCCACCAGCAGAGCCAGGATGATCGAGTACATCGTCTTGGTCAGGAAGAAGTTCGCGACCCGCTCGATGTTCCCGATCACCCGTCGGCCCTCGGCGACCACGTGAGGCAAAGTGGCGAAGCTGTCGTCGAGCAGCACGAGCTGGGCGACAGCACGGGTGGCGGGCGCACCCGACCCCATCGCGACGCCGAGGTCGGAGTCCTTGATGGCGAGCACGTCGTTCACGCCGTCACCGGTCATGGCGACGTTGTGGCCTCTGGACTGCAATGCCGCCACCATCATCCGCTTCTGCTGCGGCGTCACCCGGCCGAACACGCCGGCCCCCTGCACCCGGTCGGCGAACGCCGCCGCGTCCTCCGGCAGCGTGCGGGCGTCCACCACCTCCCCCGAATCGACCCCCAGCGAGCTAGTGACGGCACCGACAGAGGTGGCGTTGTCGCCGGAGATCACCTTGACCGCCACGTTCTGGTCGGCGAAGAACGACAGCGTGTCGCGCGCCTCGGGACGCACCTTCTGTTCGAGCACCACCAGCGCTGTCGGAGTGAGGACGCCGGGAGCGTCCGGGTCGTCGACCGGACGGTCGGCCTCTCCGAGCAGCAGGACGCGGCGTCCGGTCGAGCCCAGGTGTTCGGCGCGGGTCGCCGCCTCGCTTCCGGGCGCCGCAAGGACGTCGGGAGCACCCAGCACCCAATGCCCTTGTCCCTCGAACGACATGCCCGACCATTTCTTGGCCGATGTGAACGGCGCCATCGCGGTGACGCTCCATGCTGTGCCACGGACGGGCAGCGAGTGAGCCAGTGCTTGCACCGACGCGTTCGGACGGGGGTCGGACGCGGCGAGTTGGGCCAGCACCTGTTGCGCTCTGATCTGGTCACCGTTGAGCGGTTCCAGCTCTCCGAACTGCAGTCCGTTCTCGGTGAGCGTGCCCGTCTTGTCCGCGCAGACCACGTCCACGCGGGCCAGGCCCTCGATCGCGGGCAGCTCCTGGACGAGTACGTTGAGCTGGCCGAGGCGCACCACGCCGACCGCGAACGCCAACGAGGTGAGCAGCACCAGGCCCTCAGGAACCATGGGTACCAGGGCGCCGGCGGTGGCCAGGATCTTGTCCTGCCAGACCCCGGGCTGGTTCCACTGCACGAAGATGGTCGCCAGACCGACCGGAATCAGCAACCAGGTGATCAGGCGCAGGATCTGGTTGATCCCGCTCTGGAGTTCCGACTTGACCAGCGAGAACTTGCTCGCCTCCGCGGTGAGCTGCGCCGCGTAGGAGTCGTGGCCCACCCGGGTCGCCCGGAATGCGCCGACGCCGGCCACGACGTAGCTGCCGGACATCACCTGGTGCCCGACCTCCTTCAGCAGCGGGTCCGACTCGCCGGTGAGCAAGGACTCGTCGACTTCGAGGTAGGACGCCTCGATGACCTCGCCGTCGACGATGACCTGGTCGCCCGGCCCGATCTCGATCAGGTCGTCGAGCACGACGTCCTCTCGCCCGATCTCCAGGCTGGTCCCGTCCCGGCGGACGACCGGCTTGCCCTCCCCCACCACGGCGAGATTGTCCAGCGTCCGCTTGGCGCGGAGTTCCTGCACGATGCCGATGCCGGAGTTGACGATGATCAGAAACCCGAACAGGGCGTTCACGATCGATCCGGTGGTCAGGACCAGGATGAACAACACCATCAGCAGGAAGTTGATCCGGGTGAAGACGTTGGTCTTGACGATGTCCCAGGTGGTCCGGCCCGACCGGGGCGGCAGGTCGTTGGTGAGGCCGCGGGTCACCCGGTCGGCCACCTCCGCAGCGGTGAGCCCGGTCGCGGTCGAGGCGTCGATCGTCATAGGCGACAGCTTGCCAGACGGCTGCGAACGAGCTCACTCCTGCCCCGGTTGGAACTGCGGGCAGGAGTGAACTCACCAGGCGTGCGCCCCACGCGGTGCGGGGTTAGGGGGTCAGCGGGCCGCGGTGCCTTCGACGTAGTCGTCGTCGTGGCTCTTCACCCACGACATCAGACCACGAAGCTTGCGTCCGGTCTCTTCGATCGGGTGCTGCTCGGCCTTGGCGCGCATCGCCTTGAACTCGGGCGCGCCCGCGTCCTGGTCATCGATGAACCGCTTGGCGAACGCGCCGGACTGAATGTCGGCCAGCACTTCCTTCATCCGTTGCTTGACCGAGGCGTCGATGATCCGTGGGCCGGAGACGTAGTCACCGAACTCCGCGGTGTCGGAGATCGACCAGCGCTGCTTCGCGATGCCGCCTTCGTACATGAGATCGACGATCAGCTTGAGTTCGTGGAGGCATTCGAAGTACGCCACCTCGGGCTGGTAGCCGGCCTCGGTGAGCACCTCGAAGCCGCTCTCGACCAGGGCCGACATGCCGCCGCACAGCACAGCCTGCTCGCCGAACAGGTCGGTCTCGGTCTCCTCGGTGAAGGTCGTCTTGATGCCGCCCGCACGCAGTCCGCCGATCGCCTTCGCGTAGGCAAGGGCCAGCGGCCAGGCGTTCCCGGTCTCGTCCTTCTCGACCGCGACGATCACCGGGACGCCGCGACCCTCGGAGTACTCCCGGCGGACCAGATGTCCCGGGCCCTTCGGGGCGACCATGCACACGTCGACACCGGGCGGCGGGGTGATGTAGCCGAACCTGATGTTGAACCCGTGGGCGAAGAACAGTGCGTCCCCCGGCACCAGGTTGGGCTCGATCGCCTCGGCGTACACGTGCCGCTGCACCTGGTCGGGCGCCAGCACCATGATCAGGTCAGCCTCCTCGCAGGCCTGCGCCGGCGTCACGACCCGCAGCCCCTCGGCCTCGGCCTTCGCCCAGCTCTTCGACCCCTCGCGGAGCCCGACCCGCACGTCGACGCCCGAGTCACGCAACGAGAGAGCGTGGGCGTGGCCCTGGCTGCCGTAGCCGATCACCGCGACGTTGCGTCCCTGGATGACCGAAAGGTCAGCGTCGGTGTCGTAGAACATCTGTGCCATCTTGGATTCTGCTTCCTTCATTTCAGTTGGCCAGCCGAACGGCCGGACGGGTCTTGTCGATCTTCGCACGATCAGACAGCGAACGGCTGCCGCGGCCGAGCGCGACCAGCCCGGACTGCACCAGTTCCCGCACGCCGTAGGGCTTGAGCATCTCCAGCAGCGCGTCCAGTTTGTCCGGAGAGCCGGTGGCTTCGATGGTCATCGAGTCGTTGTGGACGTCGACGGTCTTGCCCCGGAAGAGCTGGACGATCTCGATGATCTGGCTGCGGGTGGCTGGATCCGCCTTGACCTTGATCAGCATCAACTCGCGGCGCACCGACGTGCTCTCCTCGAGTTCGACGATCTTCAGCACCTCGATCAGCTTGTTCAACTGCTTGACGATCTGTTCCAGCACCAGCTGGCTGTCCACCGCCACCTGGACGGTGATCCGGGAGAATTCCTCATTCTCGGTCGGACCGACGGCCAGGGACTCGATGTTGTAGCCGCGCCGGGCGAAGAGGCCGGCGATGCGGGCCAGCACGCCGGGCTTGTTCTCCACCAGCACGCTCAGAGTGTGCGTGTTCACAGGTCCTCCCCCTCCCACGCGGGAGCCAGGTCCCGCGCGATCAGAATGTCGTCGTTGCTGGTGCCCGCCGCGACCATGGGCCACACCATGGCGTCCTTGTGAACGACGAACTCCACCACCACCGGACGGTCGGAGATGGCCATCGCCTCATTGATCACCCGGTCCACGTCCTCAGGGGTTTCGGCTCGCAGGCCGACCGCCCCCATGGCCTCGGCCAGCTTCGGGAAGTCGGGCACCAGATGAGTCTTCAGATTCGTGTTCGAGTAGCGCTCCTTGTAGAACAGGGTCTGCCACTGCCGCACCATGCCGAGGCTGCGGTTGTTCATGATCGCGATCTTGATCGGAATGCCCTCCAGCGCGCAGGTGACGAGCTCCTGGTTGGTCATCTGGAAACAGCCGTCGCCGTCGATGCCCCAGACTGTGGCGCCCGGCAGCCCCACCTGGGCTCCCATCGCTGCGGGGACGCAGTACCCCATCGTGCCCGCGCCGCCGGAGTTGAGGAAACGGTTGGGCAGCTCGTGTGGGAGCACGTGCGCCGCCCACATCTGATGCTGGCCCACGCCGGCGACGAACGTGGCCCGGGGCCCGGCGATCTCACCGATCCGCTTGATCACGTACTCCGGGCTGAGCAGTTCGTCGTCCTCGATCGGCTCGAACTCCGTGGGCGTGTAGCGCTGACGAAGCCCCTGCAGGTAACTGACCCACTCGCGGCGATCGGGCAGGTCCGCCCCGCGCAGCAGCGTGTTCAGCTCGGTGATCACCTCGGCCAGATCGCCCACGATCGGGACGTCGGCCACGCGGTTCTTGGAGATCTCGGCCGGATCGATGTCGGCGTGGATCACCTTCGCGTCCGGTGCGAACGAGTCCAGCTTGCCGGTGACCCGGTCGTCGAACCGCGCGCCGAGCGTGATCAGCAGGTCGGACCGCTGCAACGCACCGACGGCGGCGACGGTGCCGTGCATGCCCGGCATGCCCAGGTTGAGTTCGTGACTGTCCGGGATGGCTCCGCGGGCCATCAGGGTCGTGACGACCGGGATGCCGGTGATGTCCACCAGTTCGCTCAGCTGTTCCCAGGCGCGGGCACGGTTGATCCCGCCACCCACGTAGAGCACCGGCCGCTTGGCCTCGGCGATCAGCCGGGCCGCCTCTCGAATCTGCTTGCTGTGCGGCTTGGACACCGGATGGTAGCCGGGCAGGTCGAGTTCGTCCGGCCACACGAATTCCGTCTGCGACGCGAGCGCATCCTTGGCGATGTCCACCAGGACGGGGCCCGGCCTTCCCGAGATCGCGAGGTGGAACGCGGCGGCGATGGCGTGGGGGATGTCGGCCGGATCGGTGATCAGGAAGCTGTGCTTGGTGATCGGGAACGTGATGCCGCGGATGTCGGCTTCCTGGAACGCGTCGGTTCCGATCGAGCGGCTGGCCACCTGACCGGTGATCGCGACGATCGGCACGGAATCCATGTAGGCGTCCGCGATGGCGGTGACCAGGTTGGTCGCGCCCGGCCCGGACGTGGCCATGCACACCCCGACCCGTCCGGTGACGTGCGCGTAGCCTTCGGCGGCATGGCCGGCGCCCTGCTCGTGCCGCACCAGGATGTGCCGGATCTTCGAGTCGAAGAGCGGATCGTAGGCCGGCAGGATCGCGCCGCCGGGAATGCCGAAGATGACCTCGACACCGAGGCGCTCCAACGACTCCACCAGGGCCTGGGCCCCAGTCATGACTAACGGTGAGTCCCCGGGCATCTTGACCTCTCTTCGTCGTTGAGTGTGCAGCGGTACGGACAGTAAAAATCCCCCGCTGCGCTGAGGCAGGCGAGGGAGCGTGTCGGGAGGAGATTGGCCTCAGCCGACACGCTGACTAACTACGAGGATGGAGATCCGCACGTCGTCAAGGTTCCCGGAACCATCGGGTGCATGTCAATACATGACGACGGTGTTTCACATGGCGGACGGGAAGACGGCAACGCTCAAGCCTCCCTTGCGAGTTGGACGCTCAAAGTCGGGCATTCGTGGGGGCGGCCTGGCCGCCGTCCGCGCCGATGGGTGACGATGACGAAGACCCCGAAGCAACGGAAGGGGGTGCCACGATGTCCGCACCCGGACCGCGTGCCGCAACCCGACGAGGAATTCTGGCCGGCGTTGTGATCGCCCTGACCGCCTCTGCGGGTGCCGTCCCGGCCGGCGCGGATCCCACGGTGACGCCGAAATCCCGCACGATCACGATCCTGGGCGCCGGTTGGGGCCATGGCCTCGGCATGTCGCAGTACGGCGCGTACGGGGCAGCGTCCAAGGGGATGGGCCACACCTCGATCCTGAAGTTCTACTACGCGGGGACAACCCTGGCCAGGCTGGCCGCAGGCAACGCCCTGCGAGTCCTGATCTCCGCGGACAACGACAACGGCCTGCATTTCCGTCCGGCCTCGGGCCAGAGGGTGTCCGACTCGGCCGGAGCGAGCCTGATGCTCCCGTCGGGCTCCAAGTACACCAAGTGGCGGATCAGCCGGTCGGGCAACAAACGGGTCCTGTCCTACCGCAATCCCGCCGGCGCCTACGTCGCCTACCGCACCAAACTCAAGGCCACCCGCGTGTGGTCCGTGCACAACGCCAAGACGGGCACGGTGAAGCTGGCCATGCCCAACGGCACCACCCGCAGCTACCGCGGAAAGCTGTCGCTGCGCTTCGCCGGGAGCGGGGCGAGGATCATCAACACGGTGTCGATGGAGAACTACCTGCGGGGCGTGGTGCCGGCCGAGATGCCCGCCTCCTGGCCTGCGGAGGCGCTGAAGGCCCAGTCGGTCGCTGCCAGGACGTACGCGGCCAAGCTGCGCTCGACCGTGCGCAAGACCGCCACCTACGACCTCTGCGACACCTCTGCCTGCCAGGTCTACCAGGGCGTCTCCGTCGAGTACCGCACCACCGATGCCGCCATCAAGAGCACCGCGAACAAGGTTGTGAAGTACAAGGGAGCCTTGGCGCTCACCATGTTCTCCTCCTCCAACGGTGGCTGGGCAGCATCCGGCGGCTCGGGATATCCGTACCTGAAAGCACACAAGGACCCCTATGACGGGCTGAAGCGCGACCAATCCTGGTCGGTCAGCCTGAGCGCATCGAAGATTGTCAGCGCCTATCCCGGCATCGGCGCTCTCACATCGGTGCGAATCACCGCCCGGGACGGTGATGGCACGTACGGCGGCCGCGTGCAGACCATCCGGATCACCGGCACGAAGGGCTCGGTCAACGCCTCCGGTGGCTCGTTCAAGAGCAGATTCGGATTGAAGGAGCGCCTGTTCAAGCTGGTCGGAGCGACGGTGTCGGGCTCGAGCAGGTCCGCCACCGTCGGGGCATCCACCGCCGACCGCTGAGCGTCGGGCCGAGGGTCAGTCGCGCCCGATGAGTTGCCGGTGCACCCGGTCGAGGTCGACATCGGGCTCGCGAACGAACAACTCCTTCAGCCCGGGACGGCGCACATAGCGCGGCACCAAGTGCACGTGCAGGTGGAACACCTCCTGCCCGGCGGCCGACCCGCTGCTGTGGATCAGATTCAACCCGTCCGCCGCGAGGCGCTGGCGAAGCAGACGGGCCGTGGCGTTGATCGCCGGTGCCATCTCGGTGAGCGCCTCGGGTTCCCCGAACAGGTCATCGACGTGCCGGCGCGGAATCACCAGGGTGTGGCCGACGTGCCAGGGATTGATGTCGAGGAAGGCGATCGCGGAATCATCGGCGTACACCTGCCTGGCGGGAACCTCACCGGCGGCGATGCGACAGAACAGGCAGGTCATGGCGGTCAGCGTACGGCGAAACCGGCCTCGCCGAGGGCCGCTTTGACATCGGCGATCGTGGTTGTGCCGTAGTGGAACACGCTCGCCGCCAGCACAGCGTCCGCGCCGGCGCGCGCAGCGGCCACGAAGTGCTCGACACTTCCCGCCCCTCCGGACGCGATCACGGGTACGTCCACCACGGCTTTCACCGCGGCGATCATCTCGAGGTCGAAACCGTCGGTGGTGCCGTCGGCGTCCATGGAGTTCAGCAGCACCTCACCCGCGCCTCGCCCGGTGGCCTCCCGTACCCAGGCGATCGCGTCCAGGCCTGCTGCGGTGCGGCCCCCGTGCGTGGTGACACCGAAGCCGGACGGCTGGCCGGCTTCGCGCCGGGCGTCCAGGGAGAGCACCAACACCTGGTTGCCGAAACGCTCCACGATCTCGTCGATGGCCTCCGGCCGAGCGATCGCACCGGTGTTGATGCCCACCTTGTCCGCGCCGGTGCGGAGCAGCCGGTCCACGTCGGCGACCCCGCGCACTCCTCCTCCCACGCAGAGCGGGATGAAGACGGTCTCCGCCGTCCGGCGGACCATGTCGTAGGTCGTCGACCGACCTTCCGATGACGCCGAAATGTCGAGGAAGACCAGTTCGTCCGCGCCCTCGGCGCCGTAGGCCGCCGCCAGGTCGACCGGGTCGCCGGCGTCCCGCAGATTGCGGAAGTTGACGCCCTTCACCACCCGGCCGTCGTGCACGTCGAGACAGGGGATGACCCGGATGGCGAGCGACATGGGCCCCAGGGTACTGATCTCCGCGCCGCGGCGATCAGTCTTCCAGGGGCGCGGCGTCGACCACACCCCGCCGCACGCGGGCAACCAGCTCGCGACAAGTGGTGCGCAGCGAGCCCGACCCGACCGCGTCGGCGAGTTGCCCGGCAGCGTCGATCACCTGTCGGGCCCAGCGGACGAAATCGCCGGCCGTCAGTCCGGACAGGTACAGGACGTCGGCCAGCTCGGCGCCGGAGGTCCAGGCGTGGATCGCCTCGGCGAAACCGATGTCGGGCTCGTCGTGGCCGGGCAAACGGTGGTCGCGCTCGGACAGCGAGACGGCGCGCCAGATCCGCCGCAGCTCTCCCGAGGCGTTCTCCGTGGCTCGATCGGGCATCCGGGCCGGGTTCCGACGGTCCCCGCGAGCTTCGTACACCAGGCTTGAGACCACCGCCGCCAGCTGCGGCGCCGTCAGGTCGTCGAACACCCCAGCCCGCACCGCTTCCGCCGTGACCAGGTCCAGTTCGGAATAGATACGGGCCAGCATCCGTCCGTGGTCGGTCACCGAATGGCCGCCGTCGGTACTGAGGTAGCCCAGCGACTCCAGGACCGAACAGATCCGGTCGAAACGGACGGCGATCGAGTTGGTGCGCCGATCGGCCTGGCGCTGTATCGCGGCATTGTCCCGTTCGAGACGGAGCGCCGACTCCGCGAATCGGGCGTGCTCCTCGCGTTCGGGGCACCCGTGCACCGGGTGGGCGCGCAGCTGGCCGCGCAGGTCGACGATGATCGCCTGCTCGTCGGCGTCCGTTCCGGGCACTTCCTCGGCTCCGGAGGGCGGCTCGCGCTGCAGCCGGGCAAGCAACGCCGCCGCCAGGTTCCGCCGGAAGGTGGCCGACTTGGCATCGAAATGCTTCGGCACCTTCATCCGGCCACCCACTAGGGGCGGCTGAGGAAAATCCGGAGCGGTCAGCCGTCTGACCTGTTTGTCGGGGGTGAGGACGGTGGGTGCCGGTCCGCCGGAACCGATGCCCGGGTCGATGACCACTGCCCAGGTTCGGTGCCGGCGTCCGGGGATGTCGATGATGTCGCCCGTCCGCAGGCCGCTCAGCACTTCGATGGCTTCCGCCCGCCGGTCGGTGCGGCGGCTGCGGGCGGCATCGGCCTCCCGCGCGGAGATCAGCGCGCGCAGCCGGAAATACGCTTCGGCGTCCCCCGCCGGGCAGGCGGCCGCGGCCCACTCCGTTTCGATGCGGGCGTTGGTGGTGGCGATGGAGCGGGCCAGCCCGACCACCGAACGGTCGGACTGGTACTGGGCGAACGACTGTTCCAGCAGACCGCGGGCACGGTCACGTCCGACCGTGGCCACCAGGTTCACGGCCATGTTGTAGGTGGGCTGGAAGGAGGACCGCAGCGGGTAGGTTCGCCGGGACGCCAGCCCGGCGACCGCCCTGGGGTCGAGACCCGGTTGCCAGCAGATCACGGCGTGGCCCTCGACGTCGATCCCACGGCGGCCGGCCCGTCCCGTGAGCTGGGTGAACTCACCGGCGGTGATGTCGGCGTGGGTCTCGCCGTTGTACTTCACGAGCTTCTCCAGCACGACGCTCTTGGCCGGCATGTTGATGCCCAGAGCCAGGGTTTCGGTCGCGAACACGACCTTCACCAACCCGGCGGCGAACGCTTCCTCGACCATCTCCTTGAACGCGGGCAGCAGGCCGGCATGGTGCGCGGCGATCCCGTCGAGGAACGCGGCGAGGAAGCGGTCGTAATCCAGCGCGAGCAGATCGGAAGGGCTCAACCCCGCGGTGTGCCGCTCCGCGATCTCCGACAGGGCCCTGCGTTCTGCTCCCGTGGTCAGCCGCAGGCCCGAGTTGGCCAGCTGCCCGACAGCGGTGTCACAGCCCTGCCGGGAGAAGATGAAGTAGATCGCCGGCAGCAACCCCTGCGCGGCGAGGCGCTCGATGGTGGCGTCGCGCCGGGGTACCAGCCGCACGCCGGCGTCCGCGCGTGAGCGAGCGGCTCCGCCCCCGTACCGCCCCGAGCCGTAGCTGGACGCCCGCCCGTTCCCTGACCGGCCACGCGGTCGACGGCTGTCGTCGCGCTGCGCTCGGGTCTCCTCCTTGGCCAGCCGCACCAACTCGGGGTTCACGTCGTTCCCGGCGAACAGTTCGACCAGGCGCCGGCCCACCATCACGTGCTGGTACAGGGGAACGGGGCGCCGCTCGGTCACCACGACCTCGACTCCCCCGCGCACCTCGGACAGCCAGGATCCGAATTCCTCGGCGTTGCTCACCGTGGCCGACAAGGCGACCAGCTGCACCGATTCCGCCAGTGAGATGATCACCTCCTCCCACACCGCTCCGCGGAATCGGTCGGCCAGGTAGTGCACCTCGTCCATCACGACGAAGCCAAGGTTCAGCAGCGTCGGCGAACCCGCGTAAAGCATGTTCCGCAGCACCTCGGTGGTCATCACCACCACCGGGGCGTCGCCGTTGATCGAGGTATCTCCGGTGAGCAGGCCGACCGAGCCCTCGCCGTACCGCGTGCACAGGTCGTGGTACTTCTGGTTGCTGAGTGCCTTGATGGGGGTGGTGTAGAAGCACTTCCGGCCCGTCGCCAGGGCGAGGTGGACGGCGAACTCCCCCACCACCGTCTTGCCCGCGCCGGTGGGCGCCGCGACCAGCACCCCGTGACCCGTCGCGACATGCTGGCAGGCGAGCAGCTGGTACTCGTCGAGCGCGAAGGGGTAGCCCGCGGCGAACCCGGCCACCACCGGGGTCATCGTGGCTCCGGGGTGTAGAGCGCCAGCGCGTCCCTGACCGCGGCGCAGGTGACCGGCACGTCGCCGAGTTCCTCGCCGTCCGCCATCGCGTACAGGTCGTCGCCGTCCACGACGACTTCGCGGCCCCGGAGCAACTCCACCGCAGGATCGTGGACGAACGCCCCCGAGTACATCGTGGGCAGCAGGCGCAGCAACGTCATCCGGCTGACGGGGTTGACCACCGTGATGTCGAGCAGACCGTCGGTGACATCGGCGTCCGGGCAGCCGTGCATGCCGCCTCCGAAATAGCCCGCGTTCCCGACGCAGATGAACATGGCGGTCTGGTGCCGCGCCAGCCCGTCGATGCGGAGTCGGTAGGACACCGGTTCGAAGCGGGCCAACTCGGCCAGTGCCGCGTAGGCGTAGTTCAGACCGCCCAGCGTCCACGGCATGCGGTTGGCGCGGCGGTTCACGCGACCGTCGAAACCGGTGGAGACGATTGATCCGACCCAGCGGTGCTCCGCACCTCCGGCCAGCCGGCCGGAGGTGGACATCAGGTCGATCCTGGAGATGTGCGCCTCGACGATCGTGCGGACCGCGGCCGGTGCAGTGACGGGAACACCCACTCCACGGCAGAAGTCGTTGCCACTCCCGGCAGGAATCACCCCCAACGGCACGTCGGTGCCGGCGCAGGCGTTCAGGCCGAGGTTCATCATCCCGTCGCCGCCCATCACGAGCAGGGAGTCGCCCATTCGTCCCGGCACCCCCGGCCGGGCCTGTTCGACAGCGGTGATGCACCGCAGCCGGGCCTCAGCGAAAGTCGAGGTCTGGAACACGCGCAGGCTCGCGTCCGGCAACCCCGTCAGCAGCTCTCCGGTCACGGAGGGTAGGAGCCGCTTGGCCCGCCCCTTACCGGCCGCCGGGTTCACCACCAGCGTCAGAGTGGGTCCGTTGTAGCGCAACTGCACCTCAGGCGACCTCGACCACGGCGGCGGACGCCTTCGCCTTGCGGCGGTCGTTGAACCGGCAGACCACTTCGGCGATCAAGTACAGCAGGGTCATCGGGAGCGCCAGCGCCAGCATTGAAAACGGGTCTGTGGACGGGGTTGCGGCGGCCCCGAAGACGAAGGTCCCGAAGATCACGTAGGTGCGAACCTTCGCCAGCTGGGCGGCCGACACCAGCCCGATCAGGTTCACGCCGACCACCACGACCGGCATCAGGAACCCGAGGCCGAAGATCACCATCAATTGCAGAGTGAGCTTGAGGAAGTCGTTCACCTCGAGCAGGTTCGTGATCGGAATCGTCGACGGCGTAAACGACAGCATCACCGAGATGCCCTGCGGCATGATGTAATACCCGACCAGGACGCCGAAGAGGAACAGCGGGATGGCGGCGGACAGGAAGCCCAGCGCGTATTTCTTCTCCTTCGCCAGCAGGGCCGGCACGATGAACGCCCACAACTGGTAAAGCCACACGGGCGAGGAGACGACCAGGCCCGCCACCATGCACACCTGCAAAGCCAGGATGAAGGGCGTGCTGACACCACTGATCACGGTGGAGGAGGTGAGGTTCGGGTTGCTTTGCTTGAGCATCTCGACGGCCACCAGGTAGGGGCGCATCAAGACCAGGTAGAGCTCGTTGTACCAGATCGCGGCCAGCGACGAGAACGCGATGATGGCGAAAGCCGACACCATCAGCCGGTAGCGCAGCTCGCGCAGGTGGTCGGCCAGCGACATCACCCCGTCCGGGGTGGGCGGTGGCGGCCTCAGCCAGGAGAACCGGGATTTACGTGCGGCCACTGCCGGGTCAGGACTTGTCGGTGTCCGGATCGACCGGCGCCACGATCGGCGGCTCGGACGAAGCGGTCGGCTCCGGCTCGGCGGGGGACGTGCCCGGGCGGAGCGCCGCCGTCTCCTCCTTGAACTCCCGTATCGCCCGACCGGCGTTCTTGCCGATCCCGGCGAGCCGGGAACCGCCGAACAGCAGCAGTGCGATCAGGGCGAGGATCACCCATTCCCAGCCACCCATACTCGGCATGGCAGTCTCCTTCGTCGATGCGTTGTCGCCGCTACCTTAGCTCTCCGGCCGGCTGGGCAGTTCCGGCTGAAGTCGGCTGAGGAGCTCCGCGAGCTCTTCCGCCCGTCGACCCAGCATCTCCAGCTCCGAGAACAGGTCGGAGGCCTTGTGCCACAGCCACACCGCATAGCTGACCACCATCACCGCACCGCCCAGCGCGATCAGGCCGAAGACCAGCACCCAGTTCATTGCTGCACCCTACTCCGTGCCGTACAGGCTCAACGCCTCGATCGCGGCTTCCCTGGCCCCTGCTCCGGCTTGGGCTGGGCTGATCGATCGAACATCGCGGCCCAATCGCAGAAGCAGGGAACGCAACCAGGCCGGGTCGGCCACCAGGAGGTCGACCTCCAGCCCACCGGGGGACCGCCGGACCGCGCGCGTGGGGTAGTACTCGGTGATCCACTCCGCGTCCGGGTCCAGGCTCAAGGTGACTTCGACGGCGTCGGGACGCTGCTCCAGCCAGCCGGGTCCGAACTCCGGTGGGACGCCGTGGTCCGCCGCCGTCTCCTCGGTCAGCCGGACGTCGCTGATCCGGTCCAGCCGGTAGGTGCGCCAGTCGGACTTCTGGACGCTCCAGGCCTGCAGGTAGCCGAACCCGTCCCGCACGATCAGCCGCGCCGGCTCCACCCGCGGCGTCGACGGGTCGAGGCCGGAGTCGCTGTAGCCGAACTCGACCACCAGCCGTCGGCGCACGGCCTCGGTCAGCAGCAGGCGGATCTCCTCCGAACCGCTGGAGACGGCCACCTGCGGCGAGGTGCCGCCGGCGCCAGTGGCCCGTTCCAGTTTGGCCAGCGCCGAATCGATGCTGTCGGCGGTCGCACCGCCGACCAGTTCCCGCACCGCCCTAAGTGCCACCAACAGGCTCATCGCTTCATCGGGAGTGAAGCGCATCGGCCGGGACAGGTAGCCGGCGTTGGTGAGCCGGATCCGGCCCGACTCCACCACCTGGTCCATGTCGATCTCGATCAGGTCGCCGGGCAGGCCCCCGGGCAACCCGCAGTACCACAGCACATCGAGATCGCTGAGCAGCACCTGCGCGGTGACTCCGAACACGGCGGCCGTCGGGCCCAGTTCGGCGTCCGGATGCGACTGCAGGTAGGGCACCAGGGCGAGGAGCCGGGCCACCTGCTCCGCCGAGGTCATGCCGCGCCGCCGGCGACCGCGCGCAGGGAGTCGATCACGGCGCGTCGGATCCGCTGCGGGGCGAGCACCACCGCGTCCGGCCCGTGCGCGCTCAGTTCCCCGACGAAATCGCCGAGGCGCGCGTAGCTCACGGCCAGCACGTCATAGCCGGGCGGGGCGCCAGGGTGGGAGTCGGGCCGGCCGCGCCGTCGCAATTCCACCCCCCGTCCGGGGCGAACAGCGACGACCGCCTCCGCGTCCGCCTGCCGCGGTTCGAGGCGCTGCCACGCGGCGTCCAGATCGAGGTCGGGCACGGAGTAGCTGCCAGGAGGGCCGCCCCGTTCGGCCGGCGCGTCGATCCGGGTCACCTTGAACATGCGCGGCTCCTGTTTGTCCTGATCTCGTCCGAGCAGGTACCACGCGCCTCTGCGGTAGGTCATCGCCCACGGTTCGACATGCCGATCGTGGCCCTTGTACGAGAAGCGGACGGGGACGCGCTCGAGCGTGGCCGCCCAGATGGACGCGAACGCGGGTTCTCTCGCACCGATCGACGGGGCGAGCCCTGCCAGCCGTTCCGGGTCGGGATCGACGCCGGCCGCGCGGAGCTTGGCCAGCGCGGAGACCGCCTGGTCGGCCTGGGTGGCGGATTCCCACACCGTGGCCGCCAGCCCAAGGGCCGCCGTCTCGGCCGGGGTGAACTCGATCGCCGGCAGTTCGAAGTCCTTGCGCCGGATCCGGTAGCCCACCTCGTCGGGGAACAGCGGGTTGTTGCTGCCCGTCTCCACCGGGACGCCCATCCCGCGCAGGTCGTCCTTGTCGCGCTCGAAGGTGCGTTCGAACGCCGCGTCCGAGAGGTTGTGGTAGCCCTCGACGACTTCCCGGATTCGGCTCTTCTCGATGAACCGGCGCGCCAGCAGCAGACAGATCGTCAGGTTCAGAATCCGTTCTGACTTGCGGGGCGCCACGCTGGTGACGTTACCTGATCTGGTTGACTGACTCGCGGATTCGGCCACGGCCGGTCGAGTCGAACCAGACCACGCGGAGGTGCCATGGCCGGCCGGTTCGCGCCCAGCCCCACGTCCGCGCTGCACCTGGGCAACCTGCGCACCGCCCTGGTCGCCTGGCTGCTGGCCCGGAGCACGGGGCGCGAAATTCGGCTGCGGATCGAAGACCTCGACACGCTGCGCGTCGCCGCAGCCGGGGACGTGGCGCGCGGGCAACTGACCGATCTGGCCGCGCTCGGCATCGAATTCGACCTACCGGTGATCTGGCAGTCCGAACGCCTGGACGCCTATTCCGCGGCGCTAGCTGGGCTCGACACCTACGAGTGCTTCTGTACCCGGCGGGAGATCGCCGAAGCGGCATCGGCTCCCCATGGCAACGGCTATCGGCCCTACCCCGGAACGTGCCGGTCGCTGACGGCGTCCCGCCGGGCCGAGCTGACTGCGACGCGCCGGCCGGCGATCAGGATCCGGGCCCACGGGGCGACCAGCACCGTGACGGACCTCTGGGCCGGTGAGGTCACCGGGGTGGTGGACGATTTCGTGCTGGTCCGCAACGACGGCGTCCCGGCGTACAACCTCGCGGTGGTGGTGGACGACCTCGCGATGGGCGTCGACCAGGTGGTGCGGGGCGACGATCTGCTGTCCTCCTCGCCCCGGCAGGCCTGGCTGGCGGGGCGCCTGGGCGGGGTCGCTCCGACCTACGCCCACGTCGGATTGGCCGTGAACCCGCACGGCCAGCGCCTGGCCAAGCGGGACGGCGCGGTCACACTGGCCGACCTGGCCGCCCTCGGCGTGCCTGCGAGCGCTGTGCTGGCGCGGCTGGCCGTGTCGTTGGAACTGGCCGAATGCGGCGAACAGGTGACCATCGGGGGCTTGCTGGACCGCTTCGACCCGCTGCGGATGCCGCGCCACCCCTGGGTGGTCGAGGGCGCCTGGCAGCCCTGCTGATCAGCCGGCGAGCGTTGCGGCCAGACCCGCGATCTCGTCGGGGCCGACACCGCAGCAACCGCCGATCCAGGTGGCGCCGGCTGCGGCCCAGCTGAGGGCGAGGGAGGCGTCCCACACACGGCCGGGGTTCCAGGTGCGGGCACTCGCGTCCCACGACCCTCCCCCGTTGGGATAGGCGATCGCCGGGAGGCCGGTGACCGCGACCGCCGTTTCCACGGCCCCGAGCACGTCGTCCGGTGACGAGCAGTTGACCCCGGCCGCGACCAGGCAGCTGCAACCGGCGAGCACAGCGTAGGCCTCGGCCAGCGGCTGGCCCGAGCAGGTGGATCCGCCCCGCACGGAATAGCTGAACCACCCCGGTAGCCCGAACTCTTCGGTGAGTTCGACCAGGACCTCGGCTTCGCGAAGGTCGGGGACCGTTTCGACGGCAAACAAGTCGGGTCCGGCTGCGGCCAGAGCCTCGAACCGCGGGGCGTGGAAATCCCGCAGCGTCCGGGCCGGAACGCCGTAGTCGCCCCGGTACTCCGAACCGTCGGCCAGGTGCGCCCCGAACGGCCCGACGGACGCCGCCACCATCAGGCGCGGGTCGTCGAATTCGTCGCGAACCGACCGGGCGATCCGCACGCTGGCAGTCAGCATGCCCTTCTCGGTGGCCTGATAGCTCGCCGTCGTGGCCACTCTGGCTCCGGCGCGGAAGTAGGCGCGGTGGGCGTCGGCGATCCGTTCGGGTTCGTCCCGCAGGAGGCGAGCCGTCCACAGTGTCGAACTGAGGTCGGCTCCGCCCTGTTCCAGGACGGTGGACAGGCCACCGTCGAGGAGGATCACGAGCCCGCGGCGGTGAACAGCAGATCGACGACGTACACGACGGTGTCGCCCTTCTCCACCGGCGGGTTGTTGCTTCCTTCAGGGAAACCGGAGTCGGGAGGAAGCACCAGGAGTGTGCGGGACCCGACCCGGCGTCCGACCAGCCCGGTCTGCCAGCCGGGGATCGTGTCCGACAGGGTGCCGCTGGTAGGGGTGTCGAAGCCGTCGTCGATCAGTTTCCCGGACTTCCAGGAGTAGCCGACGTAGCGCGCCACGATCGCGTCGGTCTTCTTGACTTTCGCCCCGGTGCCCTCGATCAGGGTTTGCGCGACCATCTTGGTGGGCGCCGCCGTGGCGGGGATGGTGACGGTCGGCTTTCCCGTGCCGGCGCTGACCGTGGGGAGGCCCGCGGGCGGGGTGACGACCTTGCCGCTGGGTTCGGCGACCGAGACGGCCAGGACGTCGACCACGAAGATCAGCGTGTCACCCACCTCGATGCCGGCGCCGCTGCTGCCTCCGGCGGCGTCGTAGCCGTCGGTGCCAGGCATGGCGATGAGGACACGGCTGCCGGCCTGCTGCCCGGTGAGGCCGGTCTTGAACCCCGCGATCACCCCGGCCAACGAGAAGGTGGCCGGGGTGCCGGCGGTGTAGGACTCCTCGAACATCTTGCCCGTGCGCCCGTTGACGCCGTAGTAGTGCACCGTCACCGAGCCGTCGGCCAACGCTTTGGCACCCGAGCCTTGATCGAGCACCCGGACGCGGGTCTTGTCGATGGCGAACGGGGCCTTCACCTTCACCGTGGGTGCCTTCAACTGCTTGCCGCTGACCGTGATCGCGTCGAGGGAATCCGAGACCTTGACGGTGGCCGTCGGAGACGCGGACGCCGTCGGCGTCGCGGTTCCGCTCGGGCTGGCGGTCACGCTGGGGGTGGCGGACGGGCTGCCGCACGCGCTCAGCGCGAACAGGCAGGCAAGGACGGGGATCAACCGGGCATAGGGCACGCCCGAGAGGATACCCAACCCGGCTGTGCCGACCGCGCGAACCCGGTCCAGGCTCACCCCTCGGGCAACCGGGCGAGGTGGGTCAGTAGCTCGTCGAGTTCCTCCGAAGTGTCCTGAAGCGGATCGGGCAGGCGCACCGTTCGATCTGTGGAACTCCCGTCGCCTCCGGGCAGGTCGTGAACGGTGCACGTCTGCCAGTCGACGCTGGCATCGATTCCTCGCGCCCGAACCGCTCGCACGAAGGCCGAGCGGAGGACCGCCCGAGTGCCGGCCGGGGGATCCTGGATGGCCTTCTCGACCTCGACCGGGTCGGTGAGACGGGTCACCGCCCCGCGAGTCTCGAGCAGAGTGATCGGCCCGCCCAGCTCGTGGAACGCCAGGTCGAGCTGGGCCAGTCGCGGGTCATCGGAACTCAGGTGGAAGCGGTCCCGGTAGCGGGTGAGGAGGCGGCGCTTGGCCACCCATTCCACGTCGGCGGCCACCTCGTCCGGGTCGGTGGCGAGAGCGGTGAGCACGCGATCCCAAGAGGCGGCGAGTCCCGGCTCGAGCAGGTCGGCGGCCACCTCCAGGTATTCCCGTTGCACGTCCAGAGCCCCGATCGTTCGGCCGTCGGCCAGGGTCACCGCAGCTTGAGGGTCGCGGGCCACCCGGCGCAGCGCGTCGTCGGGATCGCCGAGTTCCAGGGCCGGCGGCCACGGCCGCGGGTCGTCAGGTTGATCGAGGAGCTCCAGCAGGGCCAGCGTGGTGCCCAGCTTCAGCCAGGCGGACACCTCCAGAAGGTTGGAGTCACCGGCGAGCACGTGGAGCCGCCGGAACCTGCTCGGATCGGCCAGCGGCTCGTCGCGGGTGTTCACCAGGGGCCTGGCCCGCGTGGTGGTGGCTGCGAGTTGGCCGTGCAGCTGATCGGCCCGCTGGCTGAGCGTGAACTCGCCGCGGTGCCACCGTCCGGACCCGCACAGCACCTGGCGAGTGACCAGGAACGGCGTCAGCCAGCGCACGGCCGCCGTCAGGTCCAGTGCGCGGGTGACGAGGTAGTTCTCGTGGCAGCCGTAGGAGTTTCCGAAGGAGTCGACGTTGTTCTTGAACAGCCGAAAGCTGACGTCTTGACCGGACGCCGCGGCGTCCTGCGATGCCCGGGCGGCCAGCCCCGCGAGCAGCTGGTCGCCGGCGCGTTCGGCGACCAGCAGTTGCGCGACCGTCCGGCACTCCGGTGTGGCGTACTCGGGGTGGGAACCCACGTCGAGGTACAGCCGAGCGCCGTTGCCGAGGAAGGCGTTGGCGGATCGGTGGACCGCCACCACCGGACGGAACAGTCGTTCGGCGGCCTCAGGGGCGCTCAATCGTCCGCGTTCGGTGCGGGCGGTGAGCCCGTACTCGGTTTCGACGCCCAGGACGCGGTCCACCTACAGCTTCACCAGGTCGAGCAGGGCGCCGAGTTCGTCGCGGGTCAGATCGCGCATCGCGCCTGGTTTCAGGTCACCCAGCCGGACGGGCCCGATGGCGATCCGGGACAGCTCACGCACCGGATGGCCGACCTCCTCGAACATCCGCCGCACGATCCGGTTCCGGCCCTCGTGGAGGGTGACGCGGACCAGGCTACGCTCGGGGCCGGCCTGCACGACCTTGAGGAGATCGGGCTTGACCGGGCCGTCATCCAGCCGGATCCCCCTGCGCAGGCGTTGGGCGGTGGCTCCGGCGAAAAGTCCGGCGACTTCCGCGAGGTAGGTCTTCGGCACCTCGTAGGAGGGGTGGGTCATCCGCTGGGCGAAGTCGCCGTCATTGGTCAGCAGCAGCAGACCGGTGGTCTCGGCGTCCAGTCGACCGACGTGGTAGAGGCGCTGCACCGAGCGGGATTTCAGGTAGTCGGCGATCGTGGGCCGACCCCTCTGGTCCTCCATGGCGGAGAGCACGCCGTGGGGCTTGTTGAAGACCACGTACGCATGATGGCGTTGCGGAGGGATCCGGGCGCCGTCCACCCGGATCAGGTCGGACGCCGGATCGACCCGTCGGCCCTGCTCGGTAACCACCTGACCGTTCACCTCCACCCGTCCGCGGGCGATCAGGTCCTCGGCCGCCCTGCGGGAGGCGACCCCGGCCTGTGCGAGCACCTTCTGCAGCCGGATCCCCTCGGTGTCGTTCACGCGTCCACCGCCGAACCCGACTCGGCGAGCCCGGCCAGTTCTGCCTCCAGAGCGGACGCATCGGGCAGGTGCGGCGCCAGGGGCGGCAACTCGTCGAGGCTGGTCAGGCCCATGCGCTCCAGGAAGACCGAGCTCGTGCCGAACAGCCGGGCCCCGGTCTCGGGATCACGTCCGACCTCCTCGATCAGGTCGCGGGTGGCCAGCGTCCGGATCACTCCGTCGACGTTCACGCCCCTCACGGCCGACACGCGAGATCGTGAGATGGGCTGCAGGTAGGCCACCACAGCCAGGGTTTCGAGTGCAGCCTGGCTGAGGGTGCCGCGTTGGCCCTCCAGCAGCCAGCGGCCGATCACGTCGACGTGTTCCTCACGGGTGTAGTAGCGCCAGCCCTGGCCCACCCGGCGCAGTTCGAACCCGCGCCCTGTGGAGTCGTAGAACTCGACCAGTTCGGCCAGGCAGGTCTCGACCTCCGCGACGGGAGCGTCCACCGCGCCGGCGAGTTCCTCGATGGGCACCGGTTCGGTGGCCATCAGGAGCAGCGCTTCCACCGCGCCGGCGATGGACGGTCGGGCTGAAGCCTCGGATTCGGTCATGACGGGCCCTCCTGGGTCGGGGTCTGGTCGAACTCGGCGCCGATCTGGCCGGCATCCACGTGGGCGCCGAGCCAGCGGATCGTGAGTTCGCCCAGTGGAGCGAGTTGTTCGAAGGCGACCGCCCGTTCACGGAACAGGTCCAGCAGCGCCAGGAACCTGGCCACCACCACGAGTCGGTCGGCCGCGTCGGCGATCAGCGCCCGGAACGTGAGCGTGGTCTGCGCCCGGAGGCGACCGACGATCACGTCGGCCTGCTCGCGGACGCTGACCACAGCGGCGTGCAGGTGGGCCAGCGACACCTCGGGCGCCGGCCTGGGGGTGAGCGCGCGGCCGGCGAGAATCGCGATGACGTCGGCGAATCCGTCCAGCTGAACTTCCGGTAGCAGTGTGGCGAAGCGTTCCTCGAGCCCTCCGGGGCGGGGATGGCGACGGGCCTCGGCCTCCAGGTTGGTGGCGATCATCGCACTCATCAGCTTGAACGCCCGGTACTGCAGCAGCCGGGCGAACAGCAGGTCGCGGGCTTCGAGGAGGGCGAGGTCCTCGGGGTCCTCCACTTCGCCCTGCGGAAGCAGCCGCGCGGCTTTGAGGTCGAGCAGCGTGGCCGCGACCACGATGAACGAGCTGGTCTGGTCGAGGTCCCACCAGGTGGAGCCGGAGACGTCCTGGGCGTGTTTGATGTGCGCCACGAAATCGTCGGTGACTTGGGAAAGGGCCACCTCGGTCACGTCGAGCTTGTGCTTCGAGATCAGCTGCAGCAACAGGTCGAAGGGACCGGAGAAGTTGGTGAGCCGGACGGTGAAGTCCTGGGTCGGGGTGGAGGTCACGGGCGGCCGAGTCCGCGAACCAGGTCGGACTCCGGGCCGCGGGCCGCCAGGTCGGCCATGGCGAGCCCGATCGCCGTGCGCACGATGCGTCCGCGATCGACCGCCAGACCGTGCTGGGCGCGCAGGGTCAGCCGCGCCTGTTCGATGGCCAGCAGTTCGTCGCTGCTGACGTAGACGGTGATCTTCTCCTCGTGGCGGACCCGCCCGGTCGGCTTCGGCTCCTTCGGCGTGGCCGGCTCCGGTGGCTCGGGCGCGGGGGGCTGCGGTCCGGCGTCGGCGCTCGTGGTGGCTCGGAACAGCTCCGCGGCGCCTGGAAGGCCTACGCGCCGGGGCATCGGGCCAGCACCTCCCTCGCCAGCATTCGGTAGGCGGCCGCCCCCGGTGAGGTCGTGGCGTAGGTGGTGATGGGTTCGCCGGCGACCGTGGTCTCGGGGAACTTGATCGTGCGTCGGATCACGCTGTGGAAGACGGTCTCGCCGAAGGCCTGAACCACCCGTTCCAGGACTTCCCGGCTGTGCAGGGTGCGGGCGTCGTACATGGTGCCGAGGATGCCGAGCACCTCCAGTTCGGGGTTCAGCCGGTCCTGAACCTTCTCGATGGTGTCGGTCAACAACGCGATTCCACGCAGGGCGAAGAACTCGCACTCCAACGGCATCAGCACCTTGTCGGCGGCGGTGAGTGCGTTCACGGTGAGCAGGCCGAGCGAAGGGGCACAGTCGATCAGGATCAGGTCGTAGCTGTGGCGTACCTTCACCAGCGCTCGTCGCAGGGTCTGCTCGCGCGCCACTTCCGAAACGAGCTGCACCTCGGCGGCGGACAGGTCGATGTTCGACGGCAACAGGTCGAGACCCTCCACCACCGTGTGGGTGATGACGTCCTCGGCCGCGGTGTTCTTGCTGAGCAGCAGGTCGTAGATGCTGGTGTCCAGGGTGTGCGGGTTCACGCCCAGTCCCACCGACAGCGAGCCTTGCGGGTCGAAGTCGACCAGCAGGACTTTGCGTCCGGTCTCGGCCAGGGCGGCGCCGAGGTTGATCGTGGTGGTGGTCTTGCCCACACCGCCCTTCTGGTTGCACATGGCGATGATCAATGCCCGCTTGGGTCGCGACGGGTCCGGAGGCAACGGCTCCGGAAGGCGGGGCAGAGGGCGACCGGTGGGTCCCAGGTCGTCGTCCCCCAGCAGCGGTTCCGGGTCGATCAGTGCGGGCATGTTGGCGTCGGTCACGCACCTCACCCTAGACCTGAAATGTCGATAAGTCTGCACGCGCGCCGGTGGGTCATGCCCCGATCCGCACCTCGGCCAGCACCGGGCAGTGGTCGGACGGCACCGGGCCGGCGGCGAAGTACGGCTGGCCGCCGATCGTGCGGATGGACGGTCCCGTGATGACCTGCCAAGCTCGCACCTCGACGTCCGGGGAGACCCAGATGTAGTCGATCATCCGAGCGTCGTGACGGATGGCCCCGTAGCGCCAGATGCCGTCGACGGCTGCACCCATGCCGTTGAGGGTCGCGGCTCCCGGGACGGCGCTCGTGATGGCCGCGGCGATGTCGGCGCTGTTGCGCAGTCCGGACTCGTACAGCGGCGCCATGCCGTGGATGTGGCCGTCGGGGTCCCGGTCGTTGGGGCTGTTGAAGTCCCCGCACAGGACCAGGGGCAGGTTCGGGTCCTCGTTGATGGTCGCCAACCAGGCCACCAGCGTCGTCAGCGAGGCCTCCCGGACGCGGACCACGTCCTCGCCCTGATGCGGATCAAGGTGAGTGTTGGCCACCAGGATCTGATCACCCGTCGTGGAGTGGCGGAGCCTGCACCACGTGCCGTAGCGCACGTGACGCTGGGTGGAGATGACCCGGATCCCGCTCGCGAGCGGCTCGAACGCGGCTGCGCGGTAGACGATCGGAATGTTCGTGTCGGCCTGCACCGCGCGATAGCCGTCCAGCAGCGGCAGGAGCCGGCGCAGCGGCCGATGGATGGGAGCCCGCATGCGCTCGTTCTCCTGGATTCCGAGGACGTCGGGCGAGGCGTGGGTGATCCACTCCGCCAGCACCGGCAGGCGATTCTCGAAGAGCAGGTCGCGGGGTTCGACCCGAGGGAACGCCGACGGCGGCCGGGCTCCCGAAAGGATGTTGTAGGTCATGGCGCGGAACGTCCACGACTGGTGTGTGGCGGGCGTCGGAGTCGCGAGCGTCGGAGTGCTTTGCGGTCCGGACGCCGTGGGCGACCCAGCAGCCGTGCACCCGGCCACCCCGAGCCCGCCGACCAGGCCGCCGACCAGGCCGAAGGCACCCATCAGGACGGTGCGACGGTGGAGACCGCGGGTCGGCATGAACGAAAGCCTAGTCGCGCCCGGGCGGGGCCCAGCCGCCGAGGATCAGCCGTTCAGCGAGCCCGCGGATGGGCGGCGAGGAAGACCTCGCGCAGGTGTTCGACGGTGACCAGGGTGTAGATCTGGGTCGTGGTCACCGACGCGTGGCCGAGCAGTTCCTGCACGACCCGAACGTCGGCGCCTCCGTCGAGGAGGTGCGTGGCGAACGAGTGCCGCAGGGTGTGCGGAGACACCTCGACATCGAGCTGGGCATCGACAGCGGCCCGGCGCAGGATGCCGTAGGCGCTCTGTCTCGACAGCCGCTGACCCCTCGTGTTCAGCAGCAGTGCCGGGCTGGGCCGGACGGAGGCCTGCGCGAACGCCGGTCGTCCTCGCACGAGCCAGGCCTCGACCGCCCGACGGGCGTAGGAACCTACCGGAACGAGACGTTCCTTCCTGCCTTTGCCGAACAGCCGCAGGCCGGCGTCCGGATCGCTCAGGAGTCCGGTGACGTCATCCACGTCGAGATCGAGCAGCTCAGAGATCCGCCCCCCCGTGCCGTACAACAACTCCAGCAAGGCCGCGTCCCGCAGCCCTGGCGGGGTGCTGACGTCCGGGGCGTCGAGGAGCGCCTGCACCTGATGGAGCTCGAGCGCCTTCGGCAATCGACGGCCCGCCTTGGGCGGATGGACGGCGGCCGCAGGATTTCCCAGGCCGCGATCTTCGGCTGCCGCGAAGGCGTGGAAGGAGCGGACGGCGACCAGGCTGCGGGTGGCGCTGGCGATCGAGAGTGGCTGATCGGCGTTCGCGGGCGCTTGGAGGTGCGCCAGGAACGCCGCCACGTCGGCCTCGACGATGCTCGCCGCCTCAGTGATGCCGCGTCCGGCGAGGAAGTCGGCGTAGCGGGCCAGGTCGCGGCGGTAGGCGGCGACGGTGTGGGGCGAGGCCCCGCGCTCAACGGTGAGGTGGTCGAGGTATCCCCTGACCAATCCCTCAACGGGCGTCGTCATCCAGCCCGGCCAGGACGGCGTTGTGGCGCTCCCGGATCTCCCTGGCCGGCCAGTCGGCGTCCGCGTCGCGCAGTTGCTCGATCCGACCCGACAGGCGAGCCACCTCGAGGGCGAGGATGCCGGCGACCATGGTGGGGTTCTGCAGCTTCCCGGCCAGCACGGCGTCGACGAGGTCGCCCCGGGCGGCCCAGCAGATCTCCATGTCGGCCTCTTCATGGTCGGCTACGAAGCCGTCCGGGGCGGCTGCGCCGGCGAGGCCCCGGGCGAGGTAGATCCGCAGTGACTCCTGGTTCGCCCCCGGCGTGGTGAACAGATCCACCAGCACCTGCCAGCGCTCAGCCCGCAGGCCGACCTCCTCTGCGAGTTCACGCTGGGCGGCAAGCAGCCACGGCTCGTGATCGGCGTCGAGCAATCCGGCGGGGGGCTCCACGAGCTGGAAGCCGACCGGATGCCGGTACTGCCGCACGACGGCGACCCGGTCGTCCTCGTCCCAGGCGATCACTCCGACCGCTCCGGGATGCAGCAGGTATTGGCGCTCCATCTGAGCGCAGCTGGGAGTGATCACGGTGTCGTTCACGAAATCGGAGACCGCGCCCCGACCCAGGACCCGGTGCGAGGCGACCGGCCAGACCACTGCCTGGTCCGCCACCTCGTCGCGATCCAGACGCCGGCTCACAGCGGCACATCCTCGGGCAGCCGAGCCGACAGCTTGCGTCGCACCGCGGCTTCGATGAGGCCCACGAAAAGGGGATGCGGCTGGGTTGGGCGCGACTTCAACTCCGGGTGCGCCTGGGTGCCGACGTAGTAAGGGTGCAGGGTGGAGTCGAGTTCCACGAACTCCACCAGGTTGCCGTCGGGGCTCGTACCCGACACCTTCAAGCCGTGCCGTTCCAGCTCCTCGCGGTAGGCGTTGTTGACCTCGTAACGGTGCCGGTGGCGTTCGCTGACCCGAGTGACGCCGTAGCGCCGTGCCACCAGCGAACCCGGAACCAGGTCGGCGGGGTAGGCGCCGAGCCGCATCGTGGCGCCCATGTCACCTTGCCCGGACACGATCTCGACCTGTTCAGCCATGGTGGCGATCACCGGTGCGTGGGTTTCCGGCTCGAACTCGGTGGACGCGGCGTCGGGAAGCCCGAGAAGATCCCGTGCGGCCTCGATCACCATGCACTGCAGGCCCAGGCACAAGCCGAGCGTCGGGAGCTGGTTCTCCCGGGCGTAACGCAGGGCTCCGAGCTTGCCCTCGACGCCGCGGATGCCGAACCCGCCGGGCACGCACACCCCGTCGACGTCACCCAGTTCGGCGGCGGCGCCGGCAGGGGTCTCGCAGGCGTCCGATGCGACCCAGCGGATGTTGACCTTCGCCCAGTTCGCGAACCCCCCGGCGCGCAACGCTTCGGAGACCGAGAGGTAAGCATCGGGCAGGTCGATGTACTTGCCGACCAAGGCGATCGTGACTTCCTCTTTGGGGCTGTGCACGCGGGCCAGCAGGTCGTCCCACTTGGCCCAGTTCACGTCCCGGAACGACACACCGAGGCGCCGCACCACGTACGCGTCCAGGCCCTCGCCGTGGATGACCTTCGGGATGTCGTAGATGGACGGCGCGTCCGGGCAGGAGATGACGGCTTCCTCGTCCACGTCACACATCAGGGCGATCTTGCGCTTCACCCCGGTGGGGATCTCCATGCTGGCGCGACACACGATCGCATCGGGCTGGATGCCCACCTGACGGAGCGCGGCCACCGAGTGCTGGGTGGGTTTGGTCTTCAGCTCGCCGCTCGGGCCGATGTAGGGCACGAGGGATACGTGCAGGAAGAACACGTGGTCGCGGCCCACCTCGCGGCGCACTTGTCGGGCAGCTTCGAGGAACGGCAGCGACTCGATGTCGCCCACGGTGCCGCCGATCTCGTGGATCACGACGTCGACGGCCGGGCCGGCCATCGCCAACATCTCGTCCTTGATCTCGTTGGTGATGTGCGGAATTACCTGAACGGTGTCGCCCAGGAAGTCGCCCCGGCGTTCCTTCGCGATCACGCGTGAGTACACCTTGCCGGTGGTGACGTTGGCCTCGGCGTTCAGCGGAACGTTGAGGAAGCGCTCGTAGTGCCCGATGTCGAGATCGGTCTCCGCGCCGTCCTCGGTGACGAAGACCTCGCCGTGCTGGAACGGGTTCATCGTGCCTGGATCAACGTTGAGATACGGATCGAGCTTCTGCATCGTGACCCGTAATCCTCGGGCCACCAGCAGGCTGCCCAGACTGGACGCGGTGAGTCCTTTGCCCAGTGAGGAGACGACTCCCCCGGTGACGAATACGTGCTTGGTTTGAGTCGAGTTGCCCACGGGCCTCCAGCCTACTTGGCGAAAGGGGCACCCCACCAAGTCGACGCTCGGCTGGACGGTCGCGATGACCACATGCGGGCGTCAGTCTGACGCTGAGGCCAGCAGCTCCCGGGCGTGGGCGAGCGCGGAATCGCTGGACTCCAGGCCGCCCATCATTCGGGCGAGCACCTCGACCCGATCCTCGCCGTCCACGCGCCGAACCCCGCTGGTGGTGACCGAGCCGTCGTCGGACTTGCTGACCACGTAGTGGCGGGCGGCGAACACGGCGACCTGCGCGAGGTGGGTGACCACGATCACCTGGCAGCGTTGCGCCAGCTTCGCCAGCCGGCGGCCGATCTCCAGCGCCACCGCTCCTCCGACACCGGCGTCCACCTCGTCGAAGACGAAGGTCTCACCGGTGGTCTCGGTGGCCAGGACCACCTCCAACGCCAGCCGAACCCGGCTCAGTTCGCCGCCGGAGGCGACCTTCCCCAATGGACCTGGGGCGCTTCCCGGGTTGGCAGAGAAGAGCAGGTTCACGGAGTCGGCGCCCTGCGGGCCGAGCCCGGGGGCGGGGCTCAGTTCGAAGCCGAGGGTGGCTTTCGGCATCGCCAGGGCGGTGAGCTCGGAGCCGACCAGCCGCTCGAGTTGGGCGGCCGCTCGACGCCGCAGGATGCTCATTCTGGCGGCGGTCAACGCCAGCTTCGAATCCAACTCGACGAGTTGGGAGCGGAGTTCCTCGATCCGGGCATCACCGGCATCCAGCGTGGTCACCCGGACGGCGGCCGCCGCCGCCCAGGCGAGGACCGCGTCCACGTCGTCGCCGTACTTGCGGGTCAGGTGCGCGAGTTCGGCGCGGCGTCCGGCGATCCATTCCAGGCGCAGGGGGTCGGCATCCAACCCGGCTGCGTAGCTGGAGAGTCCGGAGGCCACATCGGCCAGTCCGACCGCCGCTTCGGCCAGCTGGGCGACGAGTGGGACCAGCTGGGCGTCCCTGTCGACGGCTCCGGCCAGTGCTTTGCGGGCGATCCCAGTGAGGGTCAAGGCGTCCGTGGTGTCGTAGTCGTCCTCGTCGCCGGCCAGCGCCACCAGCGCGCTGTGAGCTGCTTGGCGCAGGTCGTCGACGGCCTGCAGCCGTCGCGCCTCCGCGGCGAGCGCGGCGTCCTCACCGGGCTGGGGATCGGCCTTGGCGATCTCGTCCAACCCGAACCTGAGCAGGTCGAGTTCGCGGGCGCGGGCCTGCGCTGCGGTGGTGAGTTCGGCCAGTTCGGACGCCGCGTCTCGGCGGGCCGCGTAGTCGAGGCGGTAGGCGGCCAGCTCGGCGGCCAGCTCGGCGCCGGCGTAGCGGTCCAGCACCTGCAGCTGGCGCTCGGGAGTGCCCAGCCGAAGTTGTTCCGATTGACCGTGGATGGTGACCCATTCCCCCATCAGACCCGCGCCGGTCGCCAGCGGCACCTGGGCGCCTCCGATCGCCAGCCGAGAACGGCTAGGAGTCAGGGCCCGGCTGACCAGCACTTCACCGTCCTCGATGGCCGCGCCCAGCTCGTCGAGGAGGGCCTGCTCGGCTTCCGCGAACTGCCAGCGGCCCTCCACCAGCGCCCGCGTGGCGCCGGTGCGGACGAGCTTGGGGTCAGCCTTCGCTCCGCAGAGGAGGGCCAGACCGGTGACGATCATCGTCTTACCTGCACCCGTCTCACCGGTCACCGCGGTGAATCCGGGGCACGGCTCGATGGTGGCCTCGCCGATCACTCCCAGGTCTGCGATCCGGAGCTCAGCGAGCATGGGCGGCGTCCCGTTCCGCGGCCCCCCGCCAGCCTTCCACGGGCAGTTCGAACTTGCGTACCAGCCGGTTCACGAACGGCTGCTCTGAGGTGCGCGCCAGCCGTAGTCGGTTCGCGCCGACGGTGGCCTCGATCTCCATCCCCCCGGCCACGTCGGTGGTGCGTCGGCCGTCGCACCAGACCACCCCTCCCGGGCTGCCGCCGGGCAGTACCTCGATGGAGACCACGGTGCTGTCGCTGAGCACGAGAGGCCTGGCGAACAGGGCGTGGGCGCTCAACGGAACCAGCAGCAGCGCGTTCAGTTCGGGCCAGATCACGGGACCGTGAGCGGAGAAGGCATAGGCGGTGGAGCCGGTGGGCGTCGCCACCAGGACGCCGTCGGTGGCCCAGCGGGAGAGTGGGCGGTCGTCGATGCGCACCAGCACCTCGATCATGCGTTCTCGGGCCAGCTTCTCCACCGACACCTCGTTGATGGCGAACGATCGCCACAGTTCTTCGCCGCCGCGTTCTGCGCGGACCACGGTGTCGATGGTCATCCGCTCCTCGACGACGTACTCGCCCTTCACCACATGGTCGATGAGCGAGCCGACCTGCGAGGATTCGAGTTCCGCCAGGAAGCCGATATGGCCGAGGTTGACCCCCAGCACCGGGACCTGGCGCGGCAGTGCCCACTCGGCAGCGCGGAGGATGTTGCCGTCACCGCCGAAGACCACCACGAGTTCACACGCCGAGCCGTTCTCGCCGTCGAGTGCGACCAGCCCGACGCCGGGGACGCGGGCCGACAGCGCGGCCAAGTCTTCTGAGTTGGCCAGGCAGGCAATGCCGTGCGCGCTGATTCCGGTGATGAACTCCGCGGCGGCCTCCAGCGCCGCTGGGCGCATCGGATGAATGGTCACGGCGACCTGCCGACGGGGGATGCTCACGCAGCAAACCCTAGTCCGCCCGGCTGACCCCGGCTTCAAGGCCGGTGAAGTGGACGAAGTACTCCACGTTGCCCGACTCCCCCGGCAGCTCGCTGGGAGCCTGCCAGACGGCCCGCTTGCCCAGCCGGGTCGCGGCAGCGATCACCGCGGCCACGGCTCGTGCCCTGGCAGCTTCGTCGCGTACGACACCGCGGTCGTCCAGACCACCCCTGCCCACCTCGAACTGGGGTTTCACCAGGAGCAACGCCGAGCCCGCCGAACTGAGGACGGCGAACAGCGGGGCCAGTAACAGGGTCAAGGAGATGAACGACACGTCTGCGACCACCAGATCGACCGGCTCCCCATCCAGGTCGGCCAGCGTGAGATCTCGCAGATTCAGTCGTTCGCGCACGCGCACCCGCGGGTCGGCGCGCAGTTCGGGGGCGAGCTGGTCGTGGCCGACGTCCACGGCGTACACCGCGTGGACTCCCGCCTCGAGCAGCACCTGGGTGAAGCCGCCGGTGGAAGCCCCGGCGTCCAGCACCCGCGGTGGAATCCGCACGCCGGACGCCGCGATCGCGCCGGCCAGCTTGTGGGCCGCGCGGGACACATAGTGGTCGGGGGAGGTGAGACTCACGAGGTCGCCGTCGTCGACCGGCTGGGCGGGCCGGGAAGCGACCCGTCCGTTCAGCTCGACCCGCCCGGCACGGATCGCCGCCTGGGCTTGGGCCCGGGACCGGGCGAGCCCGCGCGCCACGAGTGCCAGATCGAGCCTCACCGTTGGGGATCGCGCAACGCGCGCTGCAAGGCCTCCACCGCAACGGACAGCTGCGCATGGTGCTCGGCGACGGGCCCGTCCAACTGGATCTCGGCCAGCGCGGCGTCGATGTCGGGCACCCCGGTGCGAGGTGGCGTCTCGGGTTCGGTCACGGCCGTCATCCTAGAGGCCCGGAACGACTCCGATCACGACTCCCCCAGGCCGCGGGCAGCCAGAGCCGCACCGATCGCCTGGGCCTGACCCACCGCCCGGACCACCACGGGGGTGACCAGGGCGAAGAGGTTCCGTTCGCGGCCGCGCGCCCGAGCGGCTTGTCGCACCTGGTCGAAGGAGTCCAGCAGCACCGGTACCGAACGCAGCATCACGGCGATGGCCAGACCGACCGCGTCGGGGTTGACGCCGATGCGGCGGAAGGGACCAAGGAATGTGACGAGCGCGTCGATCAGTACCGGGCCCGGGGTGGTGGCGGTGAGCAACCGACTCGCGAACACGGCGGTGACGAGGTTCACCGACACCACCACCGCCAGGTCGGCCCGGCCCAGGATCAGCTGATATGCCGCCATCACGGCGATCAGCACCCACAGCGCTCCCGGAAGCCCCCAGGCAGTCCGCAGTCCGATCCGGCAGGACGCGAGAAGCGCCATGGCCACGGCCAGCGAGAGCACGCTGGCGACCGGCGACCCGAGGACCAGGGCGGGCATGGTGAGGACCAGCAGCACCAGGTACTTCCCGCCGACGCCCATCCGGTGGAACAGGCTCGTGCCGGGACGGTACAGGCTGAACAGGTTCATGCCCGGACCAGCCGCAGGTATTCCGCCACCGCCGGCTCCGCCGGGCCGTCGGCCACTACTCGGCCTTCGTCGATGACGAGGACGCGATCCGCCTCACGGGCAAGTTCGAGGTCGTGGGTGGCCAGGATCACTTGTTGTTCGAGGCCGGCCAACGCCACCCGCACCCGATCCCGGTTGCGGAGGTCGAGCAGGGTCGTGGGTTCGTCGGCGACCACGATCCGCGGCTGTGATGCCAGGACGGAGGTGAGAGCGACGAGCTGCCGTTCGCCTCCGGACAGGTCGTAGACGCTCTGGTCGGCAAGGTCGGCGAGCCCGCGTTCGCCCAGCAGTCGGATCGCCTCGGCGCGGCGCTCGGAGCGGCCTGCGACCAACGAACGGAGCGAGAGCTCGACGTCGTCGGCGGGGGTGGCCAGAACCAGTTGCGCCAGCGGGTCGGTGAAGACGAAGCCGACGAGGCGGCGCACGGCACGGCCCTGCTTCCGGGTGTCCAGCCCGTGTACGCTCACCCGGCCGTGGCTGGGCAGGACCAACCCGTTGAGCAGCCGCAGCAGTGTCGACTTGCCGGATCCGTTGGCCCCGACGACGGCGATCCGCCGTTCCTGCAGGTCGAGACTGGTCGGGTGCAGCAGCACCCGCGTCCGGGTCGCGCCGGACGCGGGCAGCGTGACGGTGACGCCGGCGCCGTGGAGCGAGATCACATCAGGCAGTGACCGCTCGGGGCGGGGCGAGTAGAGCCGGGAAGGCCTTGTTCACGGCCACCGCGATCGCCGACGCGACGAACATCTTGGCGAGGTCGCCGGGCCAGAAGGCCAGGTCGAGCAGGAAGGCGTCGGCGAGGCTCATCCGGGCAACCAGCATCAGGCCGAGGATTCCGAAGGCGTGGATGACGAGCGACGCAGCGAGTCCGGCGAGGAAGAAGCCCAGATAGGCGATGGTTCCGCGGCGGGCGGCGAACCGCTGGGCGATCCAGCCCGCGACGGCGGCGCCCAGCGGGAAGGCCAGGAGGTAGCCGACGGACGGTTTGGCCAGGACAGCGATCCCGGCCGCACCACCGGCGAAGACCGGCAGGCCGGCGAAACCGACTGCCAGGTACAGGACCGTGGCCAGGAAGCCGCGGAGCGGACCGAGAACCAGGCCGGCGAGCACCACGGCGAGGGTCTGCAGAGTGATCGGGACGCCGATTCCGATGGGAATCGCCGGGGTCAGCGAAAAGGCCGCGATTAGCGCGGCGAAGACGGCGATCAGGGCGAGATCAGCGGCTTTGGTGGGCGTGGCGGTATCGGACACGATCGATCTCCTCGTTCGGTTCAACGGACCAGGGTCAGGGCGGAGAGCGCTTCCGCGCACTCCAAGCTCGGGTCGGCCCAGGCGAGCTGGGTGATGGCCCACACAGCGTCCAACTGGGTCTCCACCGTTCCCGGAACAACGGCAAGGTACACCCTCTGGTCGCGGACCTCGACCTGCTGTCCGCGACATGTCGCAGTGGTTCCGGTGACATGGACGGTGCGGACGGGCCGCAGCAGCTCACCGACGTCCGCGCCGATGTGGGTGGGCCGTTCGGGTGGCGTCGCCGCCACCAGGTCGGCTTTGCCGTGGGCTCCGCTGAAGACCAGCAGCGAATCCATGCCGGCAGCGTGGGCACCCCCGATATCGGTGTCGAGCCGGTCGCCGCAGAAGATCGGGCGCGTCGCCCCGGTGCGCCGGACGGCCTCGTCGAGCATCGGCCGGTACGGCTTGCCGAAGATCGTCGGCTTGCCGCCGACGGTGAGTGCGATGACCGCGAGTGCACCGCCGACGCCAGGGACCAAGCCCCGCTCGGTCGGACGCGAGGCGTCATCGTTGGTGGCGAACCAGCGGGCGCCTCGCTGGATCGCGAGAGCCACCTCGTCCAGCATCCGCCAGGGCAGGTCGGGGTGGTACCCCTGGACCACGGCCACCGGTCCCTCGTCGGCCGAAGCGATCGGCTCCAGCCCAGCTTCACGGATGAGGTCGACGAGATTCGGGCTACCCGCAACCAGAATCCTGCTGCCCGCCGGAAGTTCCCGTGACAACACCTCCGCAGCCACTTGAGCGCTCGTGAGGAGGGTATCGGTGTCGGCGTCGAAGCCCAGCCCATTGAGTTGGCGCACGACGACGTCGGCTTCGCGAGCGGCGTTGTTGGTGACGAACATGACTTTCTTGGATTGCGCGCGGAGCTCACTGAGCACGCCCTCAGCTCCGGGCACAGCCTGGGGTCCGAGGTAGATCACCCCGTCGAGGTCGAAGAAGGCCGCGTCGTAGCCGTCGATGAGTGCGCTCACGACCCGGACGGCTCCTGCACCGGCGCGGCGTCCGCGCCCTCGGCCGGCGACTCGTTCGCCTCGGCTTCGTCCTGCGCGTCCGCTTCGATCTGTTCGAACTCGTCGGTCTCGTCGTAATCGATGACGATGCCGCGCAGAGCCGCCACCCGGTCTGCCGCGTCCGTGTTGTCGTCGGGGTCGAGTCGGACCACCGCGTCGAACCACCGTTCGGCCTGGTCGGGATCGCCGCTCCGTTCGAGGAGGTCGGCGTACGCGTAGCGGAGGCGGGCTCTGGCGAGCTTGGGTCCGCGGGCGCCGATTGATTCGATCTCGTGTTTCAGTAAGCGCAGCGCCTCGGAGGAACGGCCGGTATCGATTCGGACGCCAGCCTCGACCAGCTTCAGTTCGACGTGCTGCGCAACTTCGGGATCCAGGCTGAGTCCCTCCTTGACCAGCTTGAGTGCGGCCTGGTGGCGACCGAGCGCCCGCTCACAGTCGGCCATCGCTGGGAGGTACTCGTCGCCGCCCGTCATCCGCCGGAGCGCGCGGAACTCGTGGAGCGCGGTGAGGTAGTCCCCCGCGGCGTACGCGGTCTCGCCGGCCGCCTCACGGGTGATCGGCAGCCTGGCAGCTCGACGCCGCGCGGCCTCGGCGTGGGCATATGCCAACTCCGGGTCGATGTCGATCAACTGACCCGCCATCAGGAGATGTGCGCCAACCACCTCGGCGTGCTCAGTGGTCAGGCTGCGCAGCTCTGCGCGGACGCCTCGCGGCAACTGCCGCAGGTCGAGCCCCTTTGGGGTCTCGGGCTCGTTCGCCTTCGCCGCCAGGCCGGGTCGGGGCGGCTCACGGAGTCGGTCATCGCGACCAGGACCGCTCTCGAACGTCTTCCGCGCGCCGGGACTGGTGGCCGGCCGACCGCGATTCCCCTCCGGTCGGTCAGCACCGCGCGCAGCGCCTGGATTCCGGGAATCCTTGCTGTAGGGACGCTCGCCCCGCGTATCGCGGGAATCCTTGCTGTAGGGACGCTCGCCCCGCGTATCGCGGGAATCCTTGCTGTACGGACGCTCGCCCCGCGTATCGCGGGAATCCTTGCTGTAAGGACGCTCGCCCCGCGAATCACGAGAATCCTTGCTATAAGGACGCTCCCCCCGCGAATCACGAGAATCCTTGCTGTAAGGACGCTCGCCCCGCGAATCACGAGAATCCTTGCTGTAAGGACGCTCCCCCCGCGAATCACGAGAATCCTTGCTGTAAGGACGCTCCCCCCGCGAATCACGAGAATCCTTGCTATAAGGACGCTCCCCCCGCGAATCACGAGAATCCTTGCTATAAGGACGCTCGCCCCGCGAATCACGAGAATCCTTGCTATAAGGACGCTCCCCCCGCGAATCACGAGAATCCTTGCTATAAGGACGCTCCCCCCGCGAATCACGAGAATCCTTGCTATAAGGACGCTCCCCCCGCGAATCACGAGAATCCTTGCTATAAGGACGCTCCCCCCGAGCGTCCTTGGCGTGCGAGTGCTGGCCGGCGGCACTTCGTGGGGTGGCGGAACTACCGCGGGGCCGCTCATCTCGAGAGTCTCGACCAGGGCCCTTCTTGCCGCCGGCTGAACCACGGGGTCGATCTCCGCCGCTGCTGGGTCTCGAGGAGGCCCGGCCGCCCTTCGCAGGCGGCCTCTCGGGCCCGGTTCGGTCTGGGGTGGGCTTGTTCACCGCACCATCCTGCCTTCCACGCCATCACGACGCAAAGTTGAAGTCTGCTGAAATTGCACAACACCCCCGTGGGGCCGAAGCTCCACGGGGGTGTTTGTATGTCCGGCGACGTCCTACTCTCCCACAGGTTCCCACCTGCAGTACCATCGGCGCTGAGAGGCTTAGCTTCCGGGTTCGGAATGGAGCCGGGCGTTTCCCTCTCGCCATGATCACCGAAACTCTATGGAGTTATGGCGGGTCAGCACCTTCTGCTAAGAAGGCGAGACTCCCGACCGTTGCTCGAGAACCGCACAGTGGACGCGTAACATCTTTGTAGGAAACAAGCCCTCGGCCTATTAGTATCGGTCAGCTCCATGCATTGCTGCACTTCCACATCCGACCTATCAACCCGGTGGTCTTCCGGGGGCCTTACCAGATTAACTCTGTGGGAACCCTCATCTTGAGACGTGCTTCCCGCTTAGATGCTTTCAGCGGTTATCACTTCCAAACGTAGCCAACCAGCCGTGCTCTTGGCAGAACAACTGGCACACCAGAGGTTTGTCCGTCCCGGTCCTCTCGTACTAAGGACAGCCTCTCTCAAGATTCCTACGCGCGCAGCGGATAGGGACCGAACTGTCTCACGACGTTCTAAACCCAGCTCGCGTGCCGCTTTAATGGGCGAACAGCCCAACCCTTGGGACCGACTCCAGCCCCAGGATGCGACGAGCCGACATCGAGGTGCCAAACCATGCCGTCGCTATGGACGCTCGGGCAAGATCAGCCTGTTATCCCCGGGGTACCTTTTATCCGTTGAGTGACGGCGCTTCCACATGCCACCGTCAGATCACTAGTCCCGACTTTCGTCCCTGCTCGAGGTGTCCCTCTCACAGTCAAGCTCCCTTGTGCACTTACACTCAAAACCTGATTGCCAACCAGGCTGAGGGAACCTTTGGGCGCCTCCGTTACATTTTGGGAGGCGACCGCCCCAGTCAAACTACCCATCAGGCACTGTCCCTGATCCAGATAATGGACCTAGGTTAGATATCCAGAACAGCCAGAGTGGTATTTCAACGTTGACTCCACACGAACTGGCGTCCATGCTTCAAAGTCTCCCACCTATCCTACACAAGCTGTACCGAACACCAATACCAAACTATAGTAAAGGTCCCGGGGTCTTTCCGTCCTGCTGCGCGTAACGAGCATCTTTACTCGTAGTGCAATTTCGCCGAGTTCGTGGTGGAGACAGCGCCCAAATCGTTACTCCATTCGTGCAGGTCGGAACTTACCCGACAAGGAATTTCGCTACCTTAGGATGGTTATAGTTACCACCGCCGTTTACTGGGGCTTAAGTTCAGTGCTTCGCTTGCGCTAACACTTCCCCTTAACCTTCCAGCACCGGGCAGGAGTCAGTCCGTATACATCGTCTTACAACTTGGCACGGACCTGTGTTTTTAGTAAACAGTCGCTTGGGCCTGGTCTCTGCGACCCTCAACGCTTCGAGCAGCAAGTGCTCTTACGAATCAGGTCCCCCTTATCCCGAAGTTACGGGGGTATTTTGCCGAGTTCCTTCACCACGATTCTCTCGATCGCCTTGGTATTCTCTACCTATCCACCTGTGTCGGTTTAGGGTACGGGCGGCTGACAACTCGCTCACGAAGATTTTCTAGGCAGCATAGGATCACCCACTCCAGAAGCCATAAGCTTCCTCGCCATCATGTCTCAGGCTACATGAGGTGCGGATTTGCCTACACCTCACCCTACGCACTTAGCCCGGGACTACCATCGCCCGGGATGGGCTACCTTCCTGCGTCCCTCCGCAGCTTGCCTAATACAGTCTGGGTCACAGACTCAACCACGCTCGGACCCGAAGGTCTCCCGCGGTCTTGCGTGTTTAGCATTCACTCGCCTCAGCACGGTCGTTGTTTCGCCGGTACGGGAATATCAACCCGTTGTCCATCGACTACGCCTGTCGGCCTCGCCTTAGGTCCCGACTTACCCAGGGCAGATTAGCTTGACCCTGGAACCCTTGGATATTCGGCGGACGGGTTTCTCACCCGTCATTCGCTACTCATGCCTGCATTCTCACTCGTGTGCTCTCCACGGCTGGGTCACCCCGCCGCTTCACAGCGCACACGACGCTCCCCTACCCATCCACACACCTGGACCACGAAGGCCTGGTTATAACGCGAATGCCACAGCTTCGGCGGATTGCTTGAGCCCCGCTAAATTGTCGGCGCAGAATCACTTGACCAGTGAGCTATTACGCACTCTTTCAAGGGTGGCTGCTTCCAAGCCAACCTCCTGGTTGTCTGTGCAACTCCACATCCTTTTCCACTTAGCAATCGCTTAGGGGCCTTAGCTGGTGATCTGGGCTGTTTCCCTCTCGACTATGAAGCTTATCCCCCACAGTCTCACTGCCGCGCTCTCACTTACCGGCATTCGGAGTTTGGCTGATTTCGGTAAGCTTGTGGGCCCCCTAGACCATCCAGTGCTCTACCTCCGGTAAGAAACACGCGACGCTGCACCTATATGCATTTCGGGGAGAACCAGCTATCACGTAGTTTGATTGGCCTTTCACCCCTATCCACAGCTCATCCCCTCGGTTTTCAACCCAAGTGGGTTCGGGCCTCCACGACGTCTTACCGTCGCTTCACCCTGGCCATGGATAGATCACTACGCTTCGGGTCTAGAGCATGCGACTAAATCGCCCTATTCGGACTTGCTTTCGCTACGGCTTCCCCACACGGGTTAACCTCGCCACGTACCACTAACTCGCAGGCTCATTCTTCAAAAGGCACGCCGTCACCCTTGCAGGCTCCGACGGATTGTAGGCAATCGGTTTCAGGTACTATTTCACTCCCCTCCCGGGGTACTTTTCACCTTTCCCTCACGGTACTTGTCCGCTATCGGTCATCAAGGAGTATTTAGGCTTAACGGGTGGTCCCGCCAGATTCATGCGGAATTTCAGGGGTTCCGCATTACTTGGGGTGACGCTCGGGAGAGATCAACTTACGTCTACAGGGGTGTTACCTTCTTTGCCGGAACTTCCCAGAGTCCTTCGACTTCATTGATCTTTTTTTACTCTCTGACCGGTTGACAGCCTGGTCAGAACGGCCCCACAACACCCAGCATGCAACGCCTGTCAGCTATCACACATGCGAGGTTTGGCCTCTTCCGCGTTCGCTCGCCACTACTTACGGAATCACGGTTGTTTTCTTTTCCTGTGGGTACTGAGATGTTTCACTTCCCCACGTTCCCTCCAACTACCCTATGTGTTCAGGTAGAGGTCGCCGGACATTACTCCGGTTTCTTTCGAGGTTTCCCTATTCGGAGATCCCCGGATCGAAGCTCGTTTACCAGCTCCCCGGGGCTTATCGCAGGTTACAACGTCCTTCATCGGCTCTTGATGCCTAGGCATCCACCGATTGCCCTTAGTAGCTTGTTATTTCACTACAAAGATGCTCGCGTCCACTGTGCAGTTCTCAAGAAACGGGCGGGCCCAGGCCGACCGCGCTTGTGGCGCGACGGCGACTGGTCCGCAGAAGAGGTGTTGCTTTCGCAACCGACCCTTCAGGGCCCAACAGCGTGCTTCTGGGTCATCACTTCCTGCAGCTCGAGGTTCCACTCCGCCGGCGAACCGACGGTTGTACTGACGAGAGCAAGTGGCTCAACTTAATGGTCAATGTTCCACTTCGGTGCCTGCTGCGCCATCGAAGTTCTTCGATGGAACGACAGCGCTGGACAGGTTTGATTAGCCCTGCCAATGGCTCCTTAGAAAGGAGGTGATCCAGCCGCACCTTCCGGTACGGCTACCTTGTTACGACTTAGTCCTAATTACCGGTCCCACCTTCGACGGCTCCCTCCACAAGGGTTAGGCCACCGGCTTCGGGTGTTACCGACTTTCATGACTTGACGGGCGGTGTGTACAAGGCCCGGGAACGTATTCACCGCAGCGTTGCTGATCTGCGATTACTAGCGACTCCGACTTCATGGGGTCGAGTTGCAGACCCCAATCCGAACTGAGACTGGCTTTATGGGATTCGCTCCACCTTGCGGTATCGCAGCCCTTTGTACCAGCCATTGTAGCATGCGTGAAGCCCTGGACATAAGGGGCATGATGACTTGACGTCATCCCCACCTTCCTCCGAGTTGACCCCGGCAGTCTTCTATGAGTTCCCGGCCGAACCGCTGGCAACATAGAACGAGGGTTGCGCTCGTTGCGGGACTTAACCCAACATCTCACGACACGAGCTGACGACAGCCATGCACCACCTGTATACCGACCTTGCGGGGCACCTGTCTCCAGATGTTTCCGGCATATGTCAAACCCAGGTAAGGTTCTTCGCGTTGCATCGAATTAATCCGCATGCTCCGCCGCTTGTGCGGGCCCCCGTCAATTCCTTTGAGTTTTAGCCTTGCGGCCGTACTCCCCAGGCGGGGCACTTAATGCGTTAGCTACGGCACGGAACCCGTGGAATGGGTCCCACACCTAGTGCCCACCGTTTACGGCGTGGACTACCAGGGTATCTAAGCCTGTTTGCTCCCCACGCTTTCGCTTCTCAGCGTCAGGAAATGTCCAGAGAACCGCCTTCGCCACTGGTGTTCCTCCTGATATCTGCGCATTCCACCGCTCCACCAGGAATTCCGTTCTCCCCTACATTCCTCAAGTCTGCCCGTATCGAAAGCAGGCTCAGGGTTAAGCCCTGAGTTTTCACTTCCGACGCAACGGACCGCCTACAAGCTCTTTACGCCCAATAATTCCGGACAACGCTCGCACCCTACGTATCACCGCGGCTGCTGGCACGTAGTTAGCCGGTGCTTCTTCTGCCAGGTACCGTCAAGTAACCCTTCGTCCCTGGCTGAAAGCGGTTTACAACCCGAAGGCCGTCATCCCGCACGCGGCGTTGCTGCATCAGGCTTTCGCCCATTGCGCAATATTCCCCACTGCTGCCTCCCGTAGGAGTCTGGGCCGTATCTCAGTCCCAGTGTGGCCGGTCGCCCTCTCAGGCCGGCTACCCGTCGTCGCCTTGGTGAGCCGTTACCTCACCAACAAGCTGATAGGCCGCGAGCCCATCCTTGACCGTCGGAGCTTTCCACCCCAGCAGATGCCTGCCAGGGTCGTATCCGGTATTAGCAGCTGTTTCCAACTGTTATCCCAGAGTCAAGGGTAGGTTGCTCACGTGTTACTCACCCGTTCGCCACTGATCAACAGAGCAAGCTCTGTATCACCGTTCGACTTGCATGTGTTAAGCACGCCGCCAGCGTTCGTCCTGAGCCAGGATCAAACTCTCCGTTGAAATTTTTCAGCCAGGCCCGAGAGCCTGAGTTGCTGTCAACTTTGGTTTGACACTGACACAGATCCATTGCTGGATCTATCAATAATCAAAGGAATCCGTTCCAGATCAGTGCTCGAGGCTTTCACTTCGACACGCCCTGGCACGGGGTTTTGTTTGCACTCCGTTAAGAGTGCGTTTGTGCATTGACTTTTAAAGCACGCTGTTGAGTTCTCAAGTTTCGGGTGCGCACCGCGCTTTGGCTTTCACCATCGCTTGGGGCAACTCGACTTACTTTACGAGCTTCGGAGGCGATTGTCAAATCGACTCTTTCCCTCGGGTCCTCCCCGCAACGGCCGTTAGGCCTTGTCAGATCGGGTTTGCTGCTCGGCTCGGGCTTGCGACCTTCGCTTGGGGCAACTCGACTTACTCTACGGAGTGGCTGGCCGATTGTCAAATCGGCATCCCCTCCCGATTCCGCCGTGACGTCATTACGGACCTTGGTGGGCCCTGGCATGGGCGCACACCCTGTCCGAACGGGTCAGAGGTGGTTTCGGCGCCTGGTTCGGCCGTTTCGGTTTCCCGATCTCGTCCGTGTCACCGGCAGCGCTCGATGAACATTACGCGGGCCTCGCCCCTCGGTCAAATCGACGCCGGGCCCGGCGTGTCGAGGCTCGGTACCGTCACCGCACGACCGTGACCGCCCCCACAGTCCTGCGCCCGCGACGCACGATGACGACACCTGCCGGCCAGCAAGTCATCGTCCGCCGAGAACCTGCGTCGGGGTCCTGCACCTTCTGATTGTTGAGGTAGGCACCGCCCTCGACGATGGCGCGACGCGCTGCGGATCTGCTGCTCACGACACCAGCGCCGGTGAGGACGTCCACGACGCCCGGGAGTTCGGAGCCGGCCTCGATCCGTCCGCCACCCAGCTCCCGGCTCACCGCGGCCAGCACGTCGGCGCCCAACTCGCGTAGCTCACCACGCCCGAAGATGGCCGACGCCGCCGACGCGGCGGCCTGACGCTCCTGGGGCGAGTGCACCAGGTCGGTGACGTCGTCAGCCAGAGCCCGCTGAGCGGCCCGCAGGTGCGGCGCCTCCGCGGTCTGCCTGGCCAGGTCGGCGATCTCCTCAGCGCTGCGCGCGAGTGAAGATCTTCAGGTACTCCACCACCTTGGCGTCCTCCGCGTTCAGGAAGAACTGGTGGAAGGCGTAGGGACTGGTCATGGCCGGGTCGAGCCAGACCGTCCCGGACTCGGTCTTGCCGAACTTCGTGCCGTCGGCCTTCGTCAGCAGGGGCGTGGCCAGGGCGTGCACCTTGCGACCCTCGGCCCGCCGGATCAGGTCCACCCCGGCCGTCAGGTTGCCCCACTGGTCGGAGCCGCCCGTCTGCAGCGTCACACCGTGGCGTCGGAACAGTTCGAGGTAGTCCAGCGACTGCAGCAGGACGTAGGAGAACTCGGTGTAGGAGATCCCCGACTCCAGCCGCGCCTTGACGACTTCCCGATCAAGCATGCGGTTGACGCTGAAGTGCTTGCCGATGTCGCGCAGGAAGTCCAGGGTCGACAGCTCGGCCGTCCAGTCGTAGTTGTTGACGATCATCGCCGCCAGTTGGCCCGTCGAAGTCGACGAAGCGGCTCACCTGCAGCCGGATCCGCTCCACCCACTCAGCCACCACGTCCTTCGGGTTCAGGTTGCGCTCGGAGCTCTGCTTCGGGTCGCCGATCAACCCGGTCGAACCGCCGACCAGCAGGAAGGGACGGTGGCCTGCGGACTGCAGGATGCGAGCGAGCATGAGCTGCACCAGGTTGCCCATGTGGATGCTCGGCGCCGTCGGGTCGAAACCCACGTAGGAGCTCACCTGCCCGCGTCGAAGGCGGACGCCAGCGCGTCCGGGTCGGTGGAGTGGGCGATGAAGCCCCGCCAGGCCAGTTCGTCGATCACCGGGTTCACGAGCGGTAAGCCTAACGGGGTGGTCGCGGGTGGTGTCACCGGGCGTGACCAGCTCGCGCCCGGTGAACCGGATCAACCGATCAGGCAAGCGCCGCCGTCAGTTCGGCGAGCTGCCGCTCCACCTGGTCGGGGGCGGTTCCGCCGCGACCGTTGCGGGACGCCACCGAGCCGGCCGCGGTGAGCACGTCGAGCACGCCGGCGTCCAAGCTCGGGCGAGATCTCAGCCAGCTGCGCCGGCGGTGAGGTCGGACAGCTCCTGGCCGCGCGCCTCGCAGTAGTTCACGCACGCGCCCGCGATCTCGTGCGCGCGGGCGAACGGCACCCGCTGCCGCACCAGCCAGTCGGCGACGTCGGTGGCCAGCGAGAAGCCCCGCGGGGCCAGCTCGGCCATCCGGTCGTGGTGGAAGCTGCAGGGTGGCGACCATGCCGGTGACCGCGGGTAGCAGCACTCGCAGCTGGTCGAGGCCGTCGAAGACCGGCTCCTTGTCCTCCTGGAGGTCCCGGTTGTAGGCCAGCGGCAGGCCCTTGCACGTGGCCAGCAGGCCGGCCAGGTTGCCGATCAGCCGGCCGGCCTTGCCGCGGGCCAGTTCGGCGACGTCCGGGTTCTTCTTCTGCGGCATGATCGACGATCCGGTCGACCAGGCGTCGTCCAGCGTCGCGAAGCCGAACTCGTGGGTGCACCACAGGATGACGTCCTCGGCCAGCCGGGACAGGTCCACCCCGACCTGAGCCAGGACGTAGGCCTCCTCCGCGACGAGGTCGCGGGCGGCGGTGCCGTCGATGCTGTTGGGCACGGAGCCGGTGAAGCCCAGCTCGCGCGCAACGAGTTCGGGGTCCAGCCCCAGCGAGGTTCCGGCCAGCGCACCCGACCCGTACGGGACTGACGGCCAGCCGGACGTCGAGGTCGCGCAGGCGGGCCAGGTCGCGCACCAGCGGCCAGGCGTGGGCCAGCAGGTGGTGAGCTGAGCAGTACGGGCTGCGCGGACTGCAGGTGGGTTCGGCCCGGCATGACGGCGCCCAGGTTGGCCTCGGCCTGCGTGGCGAGGGCCGCGGCCAGCTCCTTGATGTCGGCCACGAGCGCCGCGTTCGCGTCCCGGAGGTAGCAACGGATCAGGGTCGCGATCTGATCGTTGCGTGAGCGTCCGGCCCGCAGCCGACCACCCAGGTCGACGCCGACGCGCTCGATCAGACCCCGCTCCGAGCGCGCCGTGGACGTCCTCGTCGGTCGGCGCCGGGAGGAACGCGCCCGATGTCACGTCTTCGGCCAGCGCCGTCGAGGCCGGCCGTCATCGCGTCCAGCTCGTCGTCGGTGAGCAGCCCGGCGGCGTGCAGCGCCAGAGCGTGCGCCCTGGAACCGGCCAGGTCGTGCTCGCGCGAGCCTCCAGTCGAACTGCGTCGACCGACTGAGGGCGAACATGGCCTCGGCGGGTCCGCCGGCGAAGCGGCCGCCCCACAACCGGCCGGACTCGGTGTCGCTCATAGGTGTTCCTCTCGGGCTGCGGATGGGAGATCCGGGCCATGCCCGGCACGACGATAGCGGGGCGACGTCGATCCCACTCAGGGCGACGTCGAGGACGAATGCGAGGAAGTCGACGAGGTGCCGTGCAGACCCAGGAAAGCTTCCGCCACCGCCGCCCCACCGTTCGGGGCCCGAGTGACGATCACCACCGTGTCGTCGCCGGCGATCGTGCCGAGCACCGAATCCCAGCCCACCTTGTCGATCGCGGACGCGAAGAACTGGGCCGCTCCCGGCGGCGTGCGCAGGACCGTGAGGTTGGCCGACCCCTCGGCAGAGAGCAGCAGCTCGCCGGTCAACCTGGCGAGCCGGGACAACGCGGCGGGGGTGCCGGGCGGGTGCTCGCCGGCCAGCAGTGCGTAGGCGAACTCGCCGGCCGTGGTGCGTACCCGCACCGCGCCCAGTTCGAGCAGATCCTTGCTGAGAGTGCCCTGGGACACGGCCAGACCCTCCGCGGCGAGCCTCGTGGCGAGCTCGGTCTGGCTACGGATCGGTTCGCGCTCAATCAGCTCGGCGATCCGGGACTGACGCGCCGATTTGGTCACCGGCGTCCGTGGCTCAGTCATCCGGCTTCCCGGCTCCGGCGGTCGAGGAGCCCACCCAGGGCGGCGACGAACGTGTCGAGGTCGGCGTCGGTCACGATCAGCGGCGGGGCCAGTCGCAGCACGTTCGGCCGCGGGGCGTTGATCACGAACCCGGCGTCCAGTGCGGCCTCGGCGACCGCTGGCGGCGATCGGGGCGGTCAAGCACGACGCCGCGCAGCAGTCCCCGCCCGCGGACGCCGCCCACCAGGGGATGGTCCAGGCTCACGATGGCGGCGGCGAGCCGGTCACCCGCGGACCGGGCACGCTCCAGCAGGCCGTCGCGCTCGATGATCCCGATCACGGCGAGCCCGGCCGCCGCCGCTACCGGGTTGCCACCGAAGGTGGTGCCGTGCGAGCCGGGGCCGAGCAGGGACGCCGCCGCGGCCGGTGGCCACGCACGCACCGATCGGGAACCCGTTGCCGAGGCCCTTGGCGAAGGTGACGATGTCCGCCGTCACGCCGGACGCGGCGCTGGCCAGCCAGTCGCCGCAGCGGCCGATGCCGGTCTGCACCTCGTCGATCCAGAGCAGCGCGTCGGCGGCCAGGGTCAGCTCCCGGACCTGCTCCAGGTATCCCGTGGGCGGCTCGACGACGCCGTTCTCGCCCTGGATGGGCTCGAGGATCACCGCGGCGACCGTGTCGTCGAGTTCTGCGGCGAGCGCGTCCGCGTCGCCGTACGGCACGAACACCACGTCGCCGGGCAACGGCTCGAACGGCTCGCGGTAGGCCGGATTGGCGGTCAGCGCGAGCGCGCCCGAGGCTGCGACCGTGGAAGGAGCCTTCCATCGCGATCAGCTTCGTGGCGTCCGGTCCTGCGGGTGATCTTGAAGCCGGCCTCGTTGGCCTCGGTGCCGGAGTTGGTGAAGAAGACCCGCGCCGGCAAGCCCCGGCGCGTTCGTCGTGACGAAGGCAGCCAGACGTTCGGCCAGCGCGATCTGGGTGGGGGTCGCGAAGAAGTTGGACACGTGCCCGAGCGTCGACAGCTGGGCGGAGATCGCGCCCATCACCTGCGGGTGCGCGTGGCCGAGGGCGTTCACGGCCAGTCCGGCCAGCAGGTCGAGGTAGCGGTTGCCGTCGGCGTCCCACAAGGAGGTGCCCTCGCCGCGGACGAAGACCCGCTTCGGTGGCCCGAAGGTGTTCATCAGGGCCTGGCCGTACCGGGCGGTGAGCTCGGCCTGGCTACCCGTGACCTGCACGGTCATCAGACCATCTCCTGCATCGCCGCGTCGCCCAGAACCATGGTGCCCGACGCCCTCGTCGGTGAAGATCTCCAGCAGCAGCGAGTGCGGCACCCGGCCGTCGATGACGGTCGCCTTCGGAACCCCGGCGCGCACGGCGTCAAGGCAGGCCTCCATCTTGGGGATCATGCCGGACGCCAGGGTGGGCAGCAGCGCCGCCAGGTCGCCGGCGCTGATCTGCCGGACCACCTCGGTCGAGTTGCGGCCAGTCCCGGTAGAGACCCTCGACGTCGGTGAGGACGATCAGCCGCTCGGCACCCAGCGCCACCGCCAGCGCGCCGGCCGCGGTGTCGGCGTTCACGTTGTGCACCTGGCCCGTCCTCGTCGGGCGCGACGGTGGCCACCACGGGGATGCGGCCGGCGTTGATCAGGTCGAGCACGGCCTCGGGGCGCACCTCGGTGACCTCGCCGACCAGGCCGAGGTCGATCTCCTCACCGTCGAGTTCCAGGCCCTTGCGCTCGGCGGTCAGCAGTCCGGCGTCCTCGCCGGACAGCCCGACGGCGAGCGGACCGTGGCGTTCAGCAGGCCGACCAGTTCCCGGTTCACCTGACCCATCAGGACCATCCGGACCACGTCCATGGCCTCGGGGGTCGTGACCCGCAGCCCGCCGCGGAACTCGCTCTCGATGCCGAGCCGCTTGAGCATCGACGAGATCTGCGGCCCACCGCCGTGCACGACCACCGGCTTCACCCCGACCATCCGCAGGAAGACGATGTCCTGGGCGAAGGCCGCCTTCAGTTCGTCGTCGACCATCGCGTTGCCGCCGTACTTGATCACCATCGTCCGCCCCACGTAGCGCTCGAGCCACGGCAGGGCTTCGATCAGGATGGCGGCCTTGGACGTCGCGTCGATCATGTGGAGTACTCCGCGTTCTCTTTGACGTAGTCGTAGGTGAGGTCGTTGGTCCAGATCGCGGCGGAAGCTTCGCCGGCGTGCAGGTGCACCTCGACCAGCACCTCCCGGCCCTTGGTGAGGTCGACCTCGGAACGGTCGGCGCCCAGTTGGCCGTCGACGAACACGCGGACGCCGTTGAACGCGACGTCGACGTGCTCGGGGTCGTAGTCGGCCGGCACGGTGCCGGCCGCGGCGAGTACCCGGCCCCAGTTGGGGTCGTTGCCGAAGATCGCGCACTTGAACAGGTTGCTGCGGGCGATCGCCCGGGCGACGGCGAGGGCGTCGGCCTCGCTGGCGGCACCCTCGACCCGCACCTCGATGTCGTGCGCGGAACCCTCCGCGTCGGCGAGCAGCTGCCTGGCCAGGTCGGCGCAGACGCCGGTGAGCGCCTCGGAGAACTCGGCCGCGTCCGGGCGCCACCCCGGAGGCGCCGGAGGCGAGCAGCAGCACGGTGTCGTTGGTGGACATGCAGCCGTCGGAGTCGGTGCGGTCGAAGGTGAAGCCGGTGGCGGTGCGCAGCGCGTCGTCGAGCTGCGCGCGGGTCGACCACGGCGTCGGTGGTGATCACCACCAGCATCGTGGCCAGCGCCGGGGCGAGCATGCCGGCCCCCTTGGCCATGCCGCCGATCGTCCAGCCGTCCGGAGAGGTGTGGATGGCCTCCTTGGTGACCGTGTCGGTGGTCAGGATCGCCTCGGCCGCGGACGGGCCGCCGGCGTGGGCGAGGTCCTGGGCCGCGAGTTCGATGCCGGTCAGGACGGCGTCCATCGGCAGCCGGACGCCGATCAGGCCGGTCGAGCAGACCGCGACGTCCTCGGTGGCGCACCCGACCTCGGCCGCGGTCCACTCGGCCATCTGCCGGGCGTCGGCGAGCCCGGCCGACCCGGTGCAGGCGTTCGCGCCGCCGGAGTTCAGCACGACCGGCGGCGAGCCGGCCGTCGGCGACGGCCTGCCGGCGTCCAGACTGCACCGGTGCTGCGGTGAACCGGTTGGAGGTGAACACGCCGGCCGCGTGCGCGTCCGGGCCCTCGTTGACGACCAGCGCGAGGTCGGGCCGGCCGGAGGCCTTCAGGCCGGCGATGACGCCGGCGGCGAGGAAACCCTTTGCTGCGGTGACACTCATGGGGCGACTCCGATCGTGGTGAGGCCGAGGTCCTCGGCGAAGGCCGAGGGCGAGGTTCATGGACTGGACGGCACCGCCGGCGGTGCCCTTGGTGAGGTTGTCGAGCGCGGCCACCGCGACCAGCCGGCCGGCCGCCGCGTCCACGGCGACCTGCACGTGGACGGCGTTGGAGCCCGACGATCGACTGGGTCTGCGGCCAGAGTCCCTCGGGCAGGACGGTGACGAACGGCTCGTCGGCGTAGGCCGTGGCGTAGACCTCGCGGACGTCCTGGCGGGACGCACTGCCGCGCCAGCGGAGCGGTGACGGTGGCCAGGATGCCGCGCGACATCGGCACCAGGACCGGGGTGAACGAGACGGTGGGCTTCGGCGCGCCGAGCAGGGCGAAGTTCTGCAGCAGCTCGGGGACGTGGCGGTGCCCGCCGCCGACTCCGTACGCGCTGGCCGAGCCCATCAGCTCGGCGCCGAGCAGGTGCGGCTTCAGCGCCTTGCCCGCGCCGGAGGGCCCGGACGCAGCGACCGCGACCACGTCCGTGCCCGTCGACCAGGCCCGCGGTGAGCGCGGGCAGCAGGGCCAGGGTGATCGCGGTCGGGTAGCAGCCCGGGACGGCGATCCGTCGGGTGCCGGCCAGCACGCTCGCGCTGACCGGGGAGTTCGGGCAGCCCGTACGGCCAGGTGCCGGCGTGCTCGCTGCCGTAGAACGCGCGCCACTGATCGGGATCGGTCAGCCGATGGTCGGCACCGGCGTCGATCACGAGCACGTCCGGCCCGAGCGCGGCGGCGACCGCCGCCGACGTGCCGTGCGGCAGGGCGAGGAAGCACCACGTCGTGCCCGGCCAGGTTGTCCGGCGGTCGTCGCCGCGATCGTTCGGTCGGCCAGCGGGGTGAGGTGCTGGTGGTGGGTGAGCAGTCGGTGTCCCGCGCTCGCACCCGGCGGTCAGTGCCCCGATCTCCACCTCCGGGTGGCCCAGCAGCAGCCGAAGCAACTCACCGCCGGCGTATCCGGTGGCCCCCGCCACCGCGACCTGAAATGCGTCATGAGAATGACTATGCCGTACCCGGAATGAATATTCCAACTCGTGCGAGACTCGCGAGGTCGAACCTGGGTTACCATGCTGGGCGTGCCAGTAACCGCCGTGGGCATCAGCCATCACCTCGTTCCCCTGGACGATCTGGCGCAGCTGAGCCAGGTCGACCGAGCGCGTTGCCACGGCCCTCGACGAGCTGGCCGACATCGACGGGCACGTCCTGCTGAGCACCTGCAACCGGTTCGAGATCTACTTCGACTCCGACTCGTTCCACGCGGCGCTGGAGACGGTCCTCGACCTGGTCCGCGCAGCGCTGCCCGCCGACGAGCGGCGGCTGGTCGATCAGTTCGAGGTGTACGCCGGCCAGGCCGCCGTGCAGCACCTGCTCGAGGTCGCCAGCGGACTCGACTCGATGGTGATCGGCGAGGCCGAGATCATCGGTCAGGTGCGCGAGGCGCTGGCCAAGGCCGGCGGGCACGCGAGTCCGACGCTGCACCGGCTGTTCCACGCCGCCCTGACCACGGCGAAGGCCGTCAGTGCCGAGACCGACCTCGGCGCGGCCGGACGCTCGATCGCCGCCGTCGGACTGGAGCTGGTCGAGACACCGCCACTTCCCCCTCGCCGGGCGCCGCGCCCTGGTCGTCGGGACGGGCAGCTACGCCAGGGTGGTCACCGCAGCGCTGATCCGGCTCGGTTGCACCGACCTGAGCGGTCTACTCCCCCAGCGGACGCGCCGAGCGGTTCGCGTCCAGCCACCCCGTGCATCCGGTGCCGGCCGACGGCCTCACCGAGGCGCTGGCCGCGCACCGATCTGCTGGTCAGCTGCAGCGGGGGCGAACAGCGCGGTCGGCCCGGTGATCTCGGTCGACGCAGCTGGCGTCGGCCCGCGCGGGCAACCTGGCACTGCTGCCCGTGCTCGATCTGTCCCTGACCGGCGACGTGGAACCCGACGCCGCCACCCTGATGCGGAGTGGACCTGATCGATCTCGAGGAGATCGGCGCCCACGCTCCTGCGGAGCAGACCGCTGCCGTCCTCGCCGCGCGCGACCTGGTCAGCCGCGGCGTCGACACGTACCTGCACCTCGAACAGGGCCGGGCGGCCACCCCGGCGGTCACCGCCATGCGCGCTCACGTGAGCCAGTTCATCGAACGCGAGATCGAGGCCGCCGCCCGGCGCTACGACCCCAGACCGCCGCCGCCGTCGCGCGCTCCCTGCGCCGGGTGTCGAACGCCCTGCTGCACACCCCGTCCCTGCGAGCGGCTGAACTCGCCCGCACCGGCGAACTCGCCGACTACCAGCACGCCCTGCAGACCCTGTTCGGCATCGACGTCGAGGCGGACGCGTGACGGTCCCCGCGGCAACCACGCCACTGCTGGCTGCCTACGCGGGACGACCCGTGTCCCGGCGTCCGGTGTGGTTCATGCGTCAGGCCGGCCGCTCGCTGCCCGAGTACCGCGCGCTGCGCGAGGGCACGGTCGATGCTGGAGTCCTGCCTCGACCCCGAACTGGCCGCCGAGATCACCTGCCAGCCGGTGCGCCGCCACGACGTGGACGCCGCGCATCTTCTTCTCCGACATCGTGATTCCGCTGCGACTGGCCGGCGTGGCTGTCGATATCGTTCCCGGCGTCGGTCCGGTGCTCGCTGCACCCGGTCCGCACCGCCGCCGACGTCGACAGCGCTGCCGGAACTCGATCCGTGGCCGCTCTCCAACCTGTGCGCGACGGGGTGTCGCCTCTCGGTCGCGCAGCTGAACGGGGTGCCGCTGATCGGCTTCGCCGGCGCGCCCGTTCACCCTCGCCTCCTACCTGGTCGAGGGCCGGCCCAACCGCGAACTGCCCGCCACCAGGCACCTGCTGGCCGAACGATCCGCAGACCTGGCACCGGCTGCTGGCCTGGGTGGCCGATCTGACCGCCGCGTTCCTGCGGGCGCAGGCCGAAGCCGGCGCCGGCGCCCTGCAGCTGTTCGACTCCTGGGCCGGCCGGCTCTCGATCGCCGAGTACGAGAGCAGCGGTCCAGCCGCATTCCGCCGCGGTGTTCGCCGCCGTCGCCGACCTCGGCCTGCCCCGGGTCCACTTCGGCACCGCCACCCGCGACCTGCTCCCGGCCATGCTGGCCGCCGGAGCCGACGTGATGGGCGTGGCCGCCGACATCGGGCTGGACGAGGCCAACGCGCTGCTGGGCGGGCGCGTCCCGCTGCAGGGCAACCTCGACCCCGCACCTGCTCACCGCCGACTGGGCACCCTGTCGAGCCGCGCCCGCGACGTCTGCCGCCGCGGTGATGCGGCCCCCGGCCACGTGTTCAATCTCGGCCACGGCGTGCCCGCCCGAGACCGACCCCGACGTACTCACCCGGCTCGTCGAGCTGGTGCACTCGATTCCACCCGCGACTCAGGAGTCCTGACATGGCCCACCACGGCGTCGGCATCGGCTCGGTCAAGCCCGAAGGCTGGGCCTACCACCGTGCCCCGATGATCGTCTACTGGGAACTGACCAACGCCTGCGGGCTGGCCTGCCGACACTGCCGGGCGACCGCGATGCCGACTGCCGGCTCCCGGCGAGCTGACCACCGAACAGGCGATCGCGCGTGCTCGACGACATCCTCGGCTTCGCAAGCCCGGCGAGCCGCTGCCGCACGTGGTGATGACCGGCGGCGACCCGCTGCGACGCGCCGACCTGCCCGAGCTGGTGGCTGCTGCCACCGCCCGCGGGCTCGGGTGTCTCGCTGGCGCCGGCGGTCACTCCGCTGCTCACCCGGCGAGCGCATCGGCTGGATGAAGGAGATCGGCATCCAGGCGATCTCGCTGTCGCTGGACGGCTCCACCGCCGAGTACCACGACGGCGTCCGGATGGTGCCAGGCACGTTCGACGCGACCCTCGAGGCCCTCGACATCGCCGCCGAGTTCGGCCTGCCCGTGCAGGTGAACACGCTGGTCACCGCGACCACTGCCGCCGACCTGCCGGCGGTCTACGACCTGCTCAGCCGGCACACGCTGATGCAGTGGAGCCTGTTCTTCCTGATCTCGATCGGACGCGGCACCGAGCTGATCGAACTCACCCCCGGCGACGCCGAGAAGGTGCTGCTCTGGGCCCAGCAGGTGGGCCGCGACGCCCCGTTCCGGGTGAAGACCACCGAGGCGATGCACTACCGCCGGCTCGGCGCGTCCGCGTTGCTGCGGGCGGGCAAGAGCAAGGAGGAGGTCGAGGCCCACCCGATGTCGCGGGCGTTCGGCATCCGCGACGGCAACGGCATCGTCTTCATCTCCAACAGGGCGACGTCATGCCCGTCCGGCTTCCTGCCCACCGTGGTCGGCAACGTCAAGGAGACCTCGCTGGTCAGCCTCTACCGCGACCAGCCGCTGATGCGCTCGCTGCGCGACCCCGACCAGTTCAAGGGCCGCTGCGGCGCCTGCGAGTACCACGACTGGTGCGGCGGCTCGCGCGCCCGCGCCTACGCCTGGACCGGCGACCCGCTGGAGTCCGACCCGCTGTGCCCCTACGTCCCCAAGTCCGCCACGTGAGGCTGCTGGTCGTCGGCGGCGGGATCACCGGCCTGGCGGCCGCCTGGGAGGCCGTCCGGGGCGCTGACGGACGGGCGCCGGCCGAGGTGCTGCTGGTCGAGGCGTCCGGACGGCTCGGCGGCAAGGTGCACACCGAGCAGCTCCGACGGACTGCTGATCGAGCACGGCCCGGACTCGTTCGTCAGCTACCGGCCGGCCGCGCTGGCAGCTGGTCGCAGGAAGTCGGTCTGGCCGACGAGGTGATCGGCACCAGCGGGACCCGCACGGTCCACCTGCGCTCGCGCGGACGGCTGCGTCCGCTGCCCGGCCGGCATGGGCATGGTGCTGCCCACCCGGCTGTGGCCCGTTCGTCACCACCGGCATCCTCTCCCCCGCCGACAAGCTGCGGGCCGGCCTCGACCTCGTCCTGCCCCGGCAACTCGTCGCCGGTCAGGACACTTCGATCGGCGACCTTCCTGCGCGCCCGGCTCGGCGGCGGCATCGTGCCGCGGTTCGCCGACCCGATGATCGGCGGCATCTACGGCGCCGGCGTCGACGAGCTCAGCCTGGACGCCGTGCTGCCCTCCCTGCGTGCTGACGAGCTGGCGCATCGCAGCCTGCTGCTGGCCTCCCTCGCCCAGGGACGCAAGGCGCGCGCGGACCCGGCGCGGGCCGGGGTCACCGTTCCGGACCTTCCGCCGGCGGTCTGGGCAGCCTGGTGGACGCGGTGGCCGACCGGCTGGCGGAGGCGGGTGCCGACCTGCGGCTGAACACGACCGTCGCCGAACTGCGTCCACTCGCCGGCGGCGGCGCGGAGGCGATGCTCTCCGACGGCAGCATCGAGCCGGTGGACGCGGTGGTGCTGGCCGGCGGTGTGGCCGAGCTCGGCCGGACTCCTCGCCGGTCCGGCGCCCAAGGCCGCCGCGCTCGCTGGCGGAGGTTCCGCTCGCCACCTCGACCGTGGTGACCCTCGCCTACCCGGTCGACGCCTTTCGCCACGCCGCCGACGAGCCACGGCTGGCTGGAGGCCGAGCCGGCGCCGATCAGCGGAATCACGGTCAGTTCGTCGAAGTGGGCCGGCCGCGCACCGGACGACACCGTGCTGATCAGGGCCTTCGTGCCCGAACGTCTCGGCTCGATCGCGACCGGGCCCGACGACGTGCTGGTTGCCCGGGTCGCCGACCATCTCGGCGCATGTCCTCGCGCTCACCGCACCGCCGCGGCTGACTCGGATCGCCCGCTGGAACCAGCGTGATGCCGAAGTACACCGTCGGACACCTCGCCCGCGTGGCAGCCGCCGACGCCGGGTTGGCGCATCTGCCCGGCTGGCGCCTGGCCGGCTCGGCGCTGCGCGGTGTCGGCGTCCCGGACTGCGTAGCCGACGGACGCCGGCAGGCGGGACTGGCGCTGGACCGGGCACGTGTGAGCGCGGATAGGGTCACCTCATGACCCAGCCCACTCGAACCGGCGACGTGCACTACACCACCTACGCGGTGTTCGCCCGCCGGAGCCCCGCGGCCGACAACATCGCGACCGCCGCCGAAGCGGCTGATCGCGCGACTGACCGCCGACGGGATCACCGTCCGCGGCCTCTACGACGTGCACGCGATGCCGGCCAACGCCGACGTCCTGGTCTGGCTGACCGGTGCGTCCGCCGTCCGATCTTCAGGAAGCGGTCAGCGGCCTTCGAGCACGAGGCCTTCGGCGGCACCGCGGCGCTGGTCTGGTCGGGTGTCGGCGTCCACCGACAGGCCGAGTTCAGCCGAGATCACGCGCCGGCCTTCCTGCTGGGCGTCCCGCCGAAGCGCTGGCTGACCGTGTACCCGTTCGTCCGCTCCTACGAGTGGTACGTGCTGCCCGAAGAGGAACGGCGCGGGATGCTGGCCGAGCACGGCCGCGCCGGCCGCGAGTTCCCGCAGGTCGCCAGCAACACCGTGGCCGCCTTCGCCCTGGGCGATTACGAATGGCTGCTGGCACTGGAGGCCGACGACCTGATCGACCTGGTCGACCTGATGCGACACCTGCGAGCCACCGAAGCCCGGCGCCACGTCCGGCTCGAGGTGCCGTTCTTCACCGGCTCACCGGATCGACCCGGTCGACCTTCGCCGCGTCCTGCGATGAAGGCGGGGCACCGATGACTCCCTGGCCTACGACGCCGTCCTGCTGCTCGGTTTCGGCGGCCCCGAGGCCGAGGACGGAGGTCGTGCCCGTTCCTCGAGCGGGTGACCGCCGGGCGTGGCATCCCGCGCGAGCGTCTCGTCGAGGTCGGCCAGCACTACTTCACCCTCGGCGGGGTCAGCCCGATCAATGCCCAGAACCGGGCCCTGCTCACCGCCCTGGCCGCGGCGCTGGCCGGCTGCAGGCGTCGAGATCGAGACCGCCCTGGCCAACCGGAACTCGCCGCCGTTCGTCGCCGACGTGCTCACCGACCTCGCCCGCCGTGGGCACTCCGCGGATCCTGGCCGTGGCGACCGCGGCCTACTCCGGCTACTCGGGCTGCCGCCAGTACCGGGAGGATCTGGGAATCGCCCTCGAACAGACCGGGCTCGACCTCGAGGTGCGGAAGCTGCGGCCCTTCTACGACCTGCCGGAATTCGCCGGTACCATCGCCGACCTGCTGCTGGCAGCCCTGCCGACCGATCTCGATCTGGCCGACGACTCCACCCGCCTGGTGTTCACCACCCATTCGATCCCCGACCTCGATGGCGGCCAGCGCCGGACCAACCGGTGATGCCTACCTCGATCAGCACCGCTGGGTGGCCGGCCAGGTGGCCGACCGCCATCGCCGAGGCCACCGGCGCCAGTGTCCCGTGGCAGCTGGTGTTCCAGTCCCGCAGCGGCCCACCGCACGTGCCGTGGCTCGAACCGGACGTGAACGACGCGCTCACACGAGCTCGCCGCCGAGGGCGACCAGGGACGTGGTGCTGGTGCCGATCGGCTTCCTGTCCGACCACATGGAGGTGATCTGGGACCTCGACACGCAGGCCTCCGACACCGCCACCCAGCTCGGCGTCCGGCTGATCCGCACGCCGACCGTCGGCACCGACCCACGTTTCGTCGCCGGCCTGGCCGGACGGATCGCCGCGGAACTGCGCACCGGTTCCGGGCCGTCCGCTCCGGGTCAGTTCTGTTTCGGCGCCTGCTGCCGCAATCCTCATCGGGATGCGCCGGTGGTGCCCGGTACCGCCTCGGACCCACGCGAGTGAGGCTGCGGCTGGCCACGCGCGGCTCGGTGCTCGCCTGGACCCAAGCGGGGACGGTCGCCGACTCGTTGCGGAGCCTCGGGCATGAGGTGGACTGGTGAGGATCACCACCTCCGGCGACGTGACCACAGCACCGCTGTCCAGCCTCGGCGGGGCGGGCGTCTTCGTGGGGGCGGTTCGCGCCGCCGTCCTGAGCGGCGAATGCGACCTGGCGGTCCACTCCTTCAAAGACCTGCCCACAGCGCCCGTCGAGGGCCTGCGGCTGGGCGCGGTGCCGCCTCGGGAGGACCCGTCCGACGCGCTCTGCGGCCGGGGCAACGTCACGCTGGCCGCCCTGCCCGCCGGCGCCACGGTGGGCACCGGTTCGCCGCGGCGAGCGGCTCAGCTGCGCGCGCGGCGCCCCGACCTGGAGGTGGTCGACATCCGGGGCAACGTCGAGACCCGGCTCCGACGCACGGCCACCGACCTCGACGCGGTGGTGCTCGCGTCCGCCGGCCTGCGTCGGCTGGGACTGGCCGACCGAATCAGCGAAGCCTTCGACCCCGACGACTTCCTGCCCGCTCCGGCACAGGGGGCGCTGGCCGTCGAGTGCCGCTCCGATGCTCCCGTCGAACTGCTCGCAGCGCTGGCCGCGCTGGACGACACCGCCACCCGGCTGGCCGCCCTCGCGGAACGAGCGGTGCTGTCCGGACTGCAGGCCGGCTGCGCGGCTCCCGTGGCCGCCCATGCCCGCGTGGCCGCCGGGCGGCTCACCCTCACCGCCACGGTCGTCTCCGTCGACGGACGCGTGCATCTCATGGAGCGCGCGGACGCCGGTGCCCGAGACGCCGCGTCCGCGCTGGCGCTGGGGGCGGACGTGGCCGGCCGGCTGCTGGCCTCGGGCGCCGGCACGCTGGTGAACCTGGCTGCCGCGAAGCCGCGTCCGTTGGCAGGACGGCGCGTCCTGCTGCCCACGCGCGCCCCGGCGGGTCTTGCCGAAGCGATCAGAGCTGCCGGAGCCGAGGTCGTGCAGGCGGAGTTCACCCGGCAGGAACCGCTTCCCCTTTCCGACCTCGACGCCGCGACGGCACAGGGCTTCGACTGGGTGGTGGTGACCTCGACCGCGACACTGGCCGCGCTCGCCGCCTCCGGCTACGATCTTTCGGCGCACCTGACCCCCGACACGAAGGTGGCCGCCATCGGTCCGGCGACAGCGAACGCGCTGACGGCTGCCGGACTGGTTCCCGATCTGGCGGCCCGGCCCGGCGGCGGAGCCGCGCTGGTGGCGGCGTTCCCATCCGGTCCGGGGAGGGTGCTGCTGCCCGGAGCCGCGGAGCCCTCGGCAGAACCGGCCGCCGGCCTCACCGCCAAGGGGTGGGCGGTGCAGCGGGTGGCCGTGTATCGCACCGTGGCGGCCGAGCTGCCGGCCACGGTGACCGGCGACTGGAGCGGCTTCGACGCGTTCGTGGTCACCGCCGGATCGGTGGCCAGGGCCGCGGTGGCCGCGGCCGGGCTGCCTGGGCCGAAAGTGGTCGCAATCGGCCGCCCGGCAGCCGCTGCGTCCGCCGCCGTCGGACTGGAGGTCTCGGCCGTGGCCGCCAGTCCCGACACCGGCGGGCTCGTCGACGCACTGCTCGCCACACTGGCCTGAGCACCGCACTCAGGCTCGCCACGCACTCTTGCCGCCGCTCGGCGCCGGTGTGAGACTAGGACGCTCCGGCGCAGTGCCGGAGCACCGTTCCGACATCTCCAAGGGGGAGCCGTGGGCAACCTCGTCGTCCATTTCGAGATCCATGCGGCTCAACCGCAGCGGCTGATCGACTTCTACTCAGCCCTGCTCGGCTGGAGCTTCACCAGGTTCGGCGACATGGAGTACTGGGCGGTCGACACCGGGGAGGGGTCGAATCGGACCGACTCCCCCGGGCACGGCATCAACGGCGGTCTGACCCAGCGAAGGGGGCCCAGCCCACAGCCAGGTGCGCCGGTGACGGGGGCGAACCTGATCGTCGCTGTCGACGACGTCGACGCAACGTTCGCTCGGGGCCTGGAACTCGGGGCGACCGAGGCCCTCGCGCCCGATGACCTGGCCGGCGTCGGACGCCTGGCTTACCTGGTCGATCCGGACGGGAACACCCTCGGCTTCATCTCGCCGGTCCTCTCCGATGGCACCAACGTGATGGACGCCACTGCCGGCTGAGCCTCAGATCATCGGCACCAGGTCGGCGACGGACGTCAGCACCTGGTCGGGCCGGTACGGGAACGTCTCCACCTCCGGAGCGCTGGTCACTCCCGAGAGCACCAGCACGGTATGCAGGCCGGCCTCCATGCCGGCCACGATGTCGGTATCCATCCGGTCGCCGATCATCGCGGTGGTCTCCGAATGTGCCTCGATCCTGTTCATCGCCGATCGGAACATCATGGGGTTCGGCTTGCCGACCACGTACGGCTGCCTGCCGGAGGCAGCGGTGATCATGGCCGCCACGGCGCCGGTCGCGGGCAGCACGCCGTTGGGCGACGGTCCGGTGGTGTCCGGATTGGTCACGATGAACCGGGCTCCGTCGTTGATCAGCCGGATCGCCTTGGTGATCGCCTCGAAGGAATAGGTGCGGGTCTCGCCGAGCACCACGAAGGCCGGTTCGGTCTCGGTCATCACGAAGCCCGCTTCGTGCAGCGCGGTGGTCAAGCCCGCCTCGCCGATCACGTAGGCGGTCTTGTCGCCGGGCTGACCGGCGAGGAACGCTCCGGTCGCCATCGCTGAGGTCCACAGGTTCTCCTCCGGCACCGGAAGCCCCGATCGGGCAAGCCGTGCCGCGAGGTCCCGCGGGGTGTAGGTCGAGTTGTTGGTGAGCACCAGGAAGCGCTTGGAGGTGTCCACCCAACGTGCCAGGAGTTCGATCGCACCAGGCACCGGCTCCTCGTCGTGGACCAGGACCCCGTCCATGTCGGTGAGCCAACACTCGATGTCTCGCACGCTACGCATGCGCTCAGTCTCCCACTCCCGAGGACGGCTACGTCCTCCGGGCCGGGAATGCACCGGCGGCGGCGTCGCGCGCGTCCAGCAGGTCGCCGAGCCTGCCCACCAGACCCAGCACGTCGGTGACGCCGTCGGGGTTCTCCCCCAGGCCCGCCAACACCCGGACGACCAGGGGTTTACGCAATCCTGAGCCGGACACGAGTCTGGAGTCGGTGAGGAGTGCCAAAGGTTCGCCGTACCGGATCCGCCCGGCTTCGATCACCGCCACCGACTCGGCCCAGCTGAGCGCGAAGTCGGCGTCGTGGGTCGCCACCACCAAGGTCACCGACTCCTCGGTCAGCAGTTGGAGCGCGGCGATCAGGCGACTTCGTCCGCGCGCATCGAGGCCTTCGGTCGGTTCGTCGAGCAGTACCACCGCCGGACGGCTGGCGACCGCTCCGGCCAGTGCGACCCGCTTGCGTTCACCGTAGGAGAGCTCACCCAGCTGTCTACCGGCGACGTCGGCGAGGTAGAGCAGATCGAGCGCTTCCTCCACCCGGTCGCGAACGGTGTTCGGGTTCAAACCCGATTCGGCCGGGCCGGACGCGACCTCGCTGAAGACGTCGACGCCGGCATGATCGCCGGGCGGCTGGGTGCCGACCAGCCGAACGAGCTTCTGGTATGCGGGAAGGTCGACCCCGGCACGGTCGAGGCGCAACCCGCACACGGCCACCTCCCCCGCGTCGGGCTGGCGATCGCCCGCGACACAACGCAGCAGCGTGGTCTTCCCCGAGCCGTTGGCGCCGAGCACCACGGTGCGGCTCCCGGCGGTGACCTGAAGGTCCGCGCCGGACAGCACCGGCTTGGCCCCGTAGCCGACGCGGAGGCCGGAGATCGACACACAGACCGGCGCAGTCGGGGTCGGTGGGGAGGGCGTGCGCCGAGGCGTGGCTCGGCTCGGTGTCGGAAGCGGCTCAGCCAGAAGCATGAGTTCCCTCTCTTGGATTCGCGGCCCAAAGGAACCACCGTGGGGTGCGTGTCTGGCTTCCCCCGAAGGGGTACACAGTGGCCCGTCCGCACCGGATTCGCACCGGCTTCCGCAGATCCCACGGCCACCATGATCATCGCACTCCCGAGCGGGTTTGGCACGCATTCCCACCCGTTCGATCCGAACCGTGCATCGAAGTCCCGTCGGCATGGGCGAGAATGGCCGGGTCCACCGACCGAGGAGTTGCCCCGCATGATTCAGCCTGTTCGGCGTCCCCGCCGGCTGCGTTCCACCCCCGCCATCCGGCGGCTCGTCGCCGAGACCCGGGTTTCTCCTGCCCAATTGGTGCTCCCGGTGTTCGTGGCGGACGGCGTCGCCGAGCCACGACCGATCACCTCCCTTCCCGGCGTGGTCCAGCACTCCCTGGTGTCGGTACGGGCAGAAGCCGGACGCGCCGCCCAGGCCGGCCTGGGCGGGATCATGCTGTTCGGGGTCCCCGACGCCGACGACAAGGACGCCAGCGGCTCTGCCGGCTACGCCGACGACGGCATTCTCAACCGGGCGATCGCCGCCGTGCGCGGCGAGGTCGGCGATGACCTGCCCGTCTTCGCCGACACCTGCCTGGACGAGTTCACCGACCATGGCCATTGTGGAGTGCTGGCCGGCGACGGCTCGGTGGACAATGACGCGACGGTGGAGCTCTATGTGCGGCAGGCGGTCTCCCAGGCTCGGGCAGGAGCCCATTTCGTCTCCCCGTCGGGAATGATGGACGGCCAGGTGGCGGCGATCCGCTTTGGGCTCGATCTCGCCGGACACTCGAACGTCGGCATCCTGGCGTACGCGGCGAAGTACTCCTCCGCCTTCTACGGGCCGTTCCGCGAGGCGGTCGGATCCTCGCTCTCGGGTGACCGACGGACGTATCAGCAGGATCCGGCCAATCGCCGCGAGGCCCGGCTGGAGGCCTCCTTGGACGAACTCGAGGGCGCCGACATCCTGATGGTGAAACCGGCCAGCCACTATCTGGACGTGCTCGCCGACGTGGCGGCCTGGAGCCGGGTCCCGGTGGCGGCTTATCAGGTGTCCGGTGAATACGCGATGATCGCGGCGGCCGCCGCGAAAGGCTGGATCGATCGCCGGGCCGCGTTGACGGAGGCCGTGACCGCCATCGTCCGTGCCGGCGCGGGCATCGTGCTCAGCTACGCCGCACTCGAACTGGCCGAGTGGCTGCGATGAGCACGAACGAGGCGGCTTTCGCCCGAGCGCTCGCGGTGATGCCAGGCGGCGTGTCCTCGCCCGTGCGCGCTTTCGGCTCCGTCGGGGGCACCCCGGTGTTCGTGGCGCGCGCCGAGGGTGCCCGGCTTCACGACGTGGCCGGGCGCGAGTACATCGACCTGGTCGGCTCCTGGGGACCGGCCCTGCTCGGCCACGCCCACCCCGAGGTGGTCGCCTCCGTCCAGGCTGCGGCGGCCCGCGGTCTGTCGTTCGGCGCACCCACCCTTGCCGAGGCCGAACTGGCCGAGCTGATCCGGGCGAGGGTGCCGCTGGCCGCGAAGGTGCGGTTCGTGTCCACCGGCACCGAGGCCTGCATGACCGCCGTCCGGCTGGCGCGGGGAGCGACCGGACGGAACCTGATCGTGAAGTTCGCCGGCTGCTACCACGGGCACTCGGACGCGCTGCTGGCCGCTGCCGGGTCGGGCCTGGCCACGGCGGGGCTGCCCGGTTCCTCCGGGGTGACCGCCGCGGCCGCCGCCCAGACCATCGTGGTGCCGTACAACGATCCGGAAGCCATCGCAGCGGTGTTCGACGAGCTCGGGGCCGACATCGCGGCGGTGATCACCGAGCCGGCTGCCGCCAACATGGGGGTCGTGCCCCCGGAGCCCGGGTTCAACGCACTTCTGCGGCAGCTGGCCACGTCGGCCGGGTCGCTGCTGATCTATGACGAGGTGCTCACCGGCTTCCGGGTGTCACCATCCGGCTGGTGGGGCCTCGAAGGTGGCGTCGAACCCGACCTTTTCACCTTCGGCAAGGTGGTGGGCGGTGGGATGCCGCTGGCCGCGATCGGCGGCCGCCACGACCTGATGGATCTGCTGGCCCCGGTGGGCCCGGTCTACCAGGCCGGGACGCTGTCCGGGAATCCGCTCGCCACCGCCGCGGGCATCACCACACTGCGGCTCGCGGACGACGACGCCTATGCGCGCGTGGACGAGGCTGCAGCACAGGTGTCGGCGGCCGTCAGCACTGAATTGACCCGGGCAGGCGTCCCGCACCGGCTGCAGCGGGCCGGGTCGTTGTTCTCGGTGTTCTGGGGCGCCGAGGATGCCGTGACCGACTATGCCGGGGCTCAACGGCAACGCGCCCAGGGGTACCGCGGGTTCTTCCACAGCATGCTGGAGGCTGGCATCGCCCTTCCACCCTCCGCCTACGAAGCCTGGTTCCTGTCGGCGGCCCACGATCAGGCCACCGTGGACGTGGTGCTGGCGGCCTTGCCGGCCGCCGCAATGGCCGCGGCGCGGGCGCTGGACTCAGAAGACTGAGAGCGCCGCCCGCGGAACCTGCTTCCCCGGAACCGCGGGTTCGGCGTCAGAAATCTCGAAGCACCGCGCCGCAACGCTCGGCGGCGAGGGCGACGGCGGCGTCCCGGGCCGCCGCCGGTCTCGGCGTCCGTGAGGGTGCGGTCGGACGCCCGGAACCGCAGCGCGAAGGCGAGCGACCGGTGCCCGGCGGCACCTGGCCGCCGGTGTAGACGTCGAACAGGGCGATCGACTCCAGCAGCTCCCCGGCACCGTCGAGCCAGCGCCGGCCTGGACGTCCGCCGTCGCGACCCGTCGGCGACGACCAGCGCGACGTCCTCCTTGGCCACCGGGTGGGCCGAGACGGGCAGCGATCGATCCGCCGCGTGGGTGCGAGCCGCGATCAGCGCGATCGAGGTCGAGCTCGACGGCGGCGCGTACGCGCCGGCAGCCCGAAGGCTCGCACGATCACGCCGGGGTGCAGTTCGCCGGCGTGGCCGATGACCTCGCCACCCAGCCACCAGGGCCGCGCACGGCCCGGGATGCCAGGGCGCCTGCTCGGCCGGCCGGCGTTCGAGCGGGCGCCCAGCGCCGCGGCGGCCACGTCGGCGAAGGCGAACGCCTGCCTGCCAGCCCGCGGGCTCGCCGACGCCCTGCCAGCCCGCCCGACGCCACTGGCCCGCACAGCACGGCGGCCAGGTGGCGGGGCTGCCGGGGCAGCGCGGCGTCGATCGCGGCCAGCTCCGCCGGCAGACGGCCGCTCCTGCACCGACGGGAATCGGGGCCACCGCACCATCGAGCCGGCGAAGAACACGCTGCCCGGCCTCGTACAGCGCCAGGTCGTCGTTGCCGCGCGAGGTGTTGCGTTCGACGGCGGCGAACAGGCCCGGCAGGATCGTCGTGCGCAGGAACGGCGACGTCTCGGCCAGCGGGTTGGCCAGCCGAACCAGCGCGCGGCGCGGGTCGTCGGCCGGCGACACCCATCCGGTCCAGGTCGTCGGCCGAGGCGAACGGGAACGTCAGCACCTCGACGAAGCCGGCCGCGGCCAGGGTGGCGCCGATCGCCCGCCGGGCGCGCTGGCTCGCGGTCAGGCCGCGTCCCACCGGGGCCGGGGGCACGATCGACGGGAGCTGGTCGAAGCCGATCTTGCGACCGACCTCCTCGACGTAGTCGTAGGGGTCGCGCAGGTCGGGACGCCAGGTCGGCGGCACGAGGCTGAGCCGGGCTCGCCGTCGGGACGCTGCCACGTCGCAACCGCTGTCGCGGAGGATCTGCGACGACCCGCTCGGCGGCACCTCGCAGGCCGAGGATGCGCGAGGGCAGGTCCGCCGTCGATCATCTGCACCGGCATGGCCGGCACCGCGCCGGCCACGGTCTCGGCGGCCGACAGCGTGCCGCCGGCCAGCTCGACCAGCAGCTGTGGCGGCCAGGTGCGCGGCGCTGTAGGCGGCGTTCGGGGTCGACGCCGCGGTCGAACCGCTTGGACGCCTCCGAGGGCAGGTTGTGCCGCCGCAGCGTGCGCGAGATCGTGATCGGGTCGAAGTTGCGCCGCCTCGATCACGACGTCGGTGGTGGTCGTCGCGCAGCTCGGTGGACTGCCCGCCCATCACGCCGGCCAGGCCGATCGGCCCGGTGTCGTCGGTGATCAGCAGGTCGCTCGGCGTCGAGCGTGCGGGTGACGTCGTCGAGGGTGACCAGCTGTCTCCCCGGCCGCGGCCTTGCGCACCACGATCGGGCCGCGTCAGCAGGGACGCGTCGTAGGCGTGCAACGGCTGGCCGGTCTCGAGCATCACGTAGTTGGTGATGTCGACGGCCAGCGAGATCGAGCGCATGCCGGCCATCACCAGGCGCCGCGCCATCCAGCGCGGGGTCGGCCGGGACGGGTCGATGCCCGGTCACGCGTGAGCGCGACGAACAGCGGGCAGGCCGGGTCGTCGAGCCGGACCGGGTAGCCGTCCGAGCTCGGCGGCCGGCGTCGGCCGGTCGATCACGTCGGTGAACGCGCACGCCGAGGTTCTGGCCGGCCTCGCGGGCCAGGCCGCGGATGCTCAGGCAGTAGCCGATGTCGGGGCTGACGTCGATGTCGAGCACGTCGTCGCGCAGGTGCAGCACGCCGGCCGGATCGTCGCCGGGCTCCAGCGCGCGCCGGCGTCGTCGGCGGCGGCAGCACGATGATGCCGGTGTGGTCGTGGCCGATGCCGAGCTCGTCCTCGGCGCAGATCATGCCGTCGGAGACGTGGCCGTAGGTCTTGCGGGCGGCGATCGCGAAGCCGCCGGGCAGCACCGCGCCGGGCAGCGACGACGACGACCAGGTCGCCGACGGCGAAGTTGAGCGCGCCGCAGACGACGCTGCGGCAGCCCTGCGGATAGTCGGGGTGCGGCTCGTTGTGCTCGGGGCCGACGTCGACCTGCACCCAGCGGATGGTCTTGCCGTTCTTCTGCGGCTCGTCGACGAAGGCCAGGACCCGGCCGACGACGACCGGGCCGGTGATGTCGGCGCCCACCGTCTCGACCGTCTCGACCTCGAGGCCGGCGCGGATCAGCACCTCGCCGAGTTCGCGTCCGGTCATCGCCCGCGGGCAGGTCGACGTACTCGGCCAGCCAGCTCAGCGGCGCCCTCATCGTGCCATCCCCTTCAGCGAGCGGCTGAACCGCACGTCGCCCTCGACCATGTCGCGCATGTCGGCGGCGTTGTTGCGGAACATCAGCGTCCGTTCGATGCCCATGCCGAACGCGAAGCCGGAGTAGACCTCGGGGTCGATGCCGCAGGCGGCCAGCACGCGCGGGTTGACCACGCCGCAGCCGCCCCACTCGATCCAGCCCTGCGACTTGCAGGTGCGGCAGGGCGCGTCCGGGTTGCCGACGGAGGCGCCGTGGCAGACGAAGCACTCCAGGTCGACCTCGGCCGACGGCTCGGTGAACGGGAAGTAGTGCGGACGCATCCGGGTCTCGATGTCGTCACCGAACATCGACCGGGCCAGGTGGTCGAGCGTGCCCTTCAGGTGCGCCAGCGAGATGCCCTTGTCGACGCAGAGTCCCTCGATCTGGTGGAACACCGGGACGTGGGTGGCGTCGAACTCGTCGGCCCGGTACACCTTGCCGGGGCAGACGACGTAGATCGGCAGCTCGCCGGTCGAGCATGCGAGCGGATCTGCACCGGCGAGGTGTGCGTGCGCAGCACGATGTGGCTGCTCGACCGGGTCGACGAACAGGGTGTCGGTCGTGCCGCGGGCCGGGTGGTCGGGGCCGATGTTCAGCGCGTCGAAGTTCAGCCACTCCCCCTCGGCCTCCGGGCCCTCGGCGATCTCCCAGCCCATGGCGACGAACACGTCGCCCATCAGGTCGATCAGCGCCGTGATCGGGTGCTGGCGCACCCTCGGGGCCGAGCTCGACCGGCAGGGTGACGTCGATCCGCTCGGCCGCCAGTCGCCGCTCCAGCTCGGCGGCGCCGCACCTCGGCCTCGCGGGCGGCGAGCGCTTCGGTCGACCCGTGCCCGCGCCGCACCCAGCCGCTGCCCGGCGTCCTTGCGCTCGGGGCCGGGCAGGCGCGCCGATCGCACGGTTGGCCAGCGCGAGCGGCGACCGCTCGCCGGCGTGGGCCAGGCGGGCCGCCTTCAGCTCGGCGCCGGAGCTCGCGGCCGCGAACGCGGCCGATGCGCTTCGGCCACCATCCAGGTCGAGTGCGTGCTGGCTGACAGGTCGGCCGGTGGGCTCGCCGGGCATGGTGACTGGTTCTCCTCGTGTCAGTTGGACGCGCGCTGCGCGCTGGCGCTCGCGTACAGGCAGACGGCCGCCGCCGTGGCCAGGTTGAGGCTCTCGGCCTGGCCGTAGATGGGCACGGCCACGGTGTGGTCGGCCAGGGCGAGGTGCTCGACCGGCAGGCCCCAGGACTCGTTGCCCATCACCCAGGCGGTCGGCCTGTCCAGGTCGGCGTCGAGGTCGGTCAGGTCGGTGCCGGCCTCACCGTCGGTGGCGAAGATCTGCATCCCGGCCGCGCGGCAGGCGTCGATCGCCTCGGCGAGGTCGACGCCGACCACGATCGGCAGGTGGAACATGCTGCCGACGCTGGCCCGGACGATCTTCGGGTTGTACACCTCGACCGAGTCGGAGCTCAGGATCACCGCGTCCGCGCCGAAGGCGTCCGCGCACCGGATCACGGTGCCGGCGTTGCCGGGGTCGCGCACCTGCGCGCAGATCACGACCAGCGAGACGTCCTTGCGGCGATGCTTCTTCTTGGGCTTGTCCGACGTTCTTGGGCTGCTTGCCCAGCACCGCCTCCAAGCGGCACGTCGATGGCGTTGGCGACCGCGACGACGCCCTGCGGGCGTGACGGTGTCGGTCATCGTGGCGAGGTTCTGCTCGCTGACCCCGTAGTAGGCGACGCCGGCCGCGCTTGGCGAGATCGAGCAGGTCGGCGTTGTCGATCGCCGCGTCCCAGCGGAAGAAGACCGCCTCGACCACCCCCGGCAGCCGCGAGCGCCTCGCGGACGGCCTGCCGTCCCTCGACCAGGAACTTGCCGGCGTCCTTGCGCTCCTGGCGGCGCTGCAGCGCGCGAGCGGCCCGCAGGACCGCCTGTGACGGTTCGGGCAGTTCGATCGAAGCGACGGTCATCGTCGGCTCCTCTTCTGACTGCTGATGCGGACGGCCGGACCCGCGAACGGGCCCGGCCGTCGGTGGTGACCTGATGCGTCAGGCGGCCTGGGCCGGCTGGTTGTCCTTGGCGATCTCGACCAGCGCGGCGAAGGTCGGCGCTGTCGTTGACGGCCAGCTCGGCCAGGATCTTGCGATCGACCTCGACGCCGGCGGTCTTGAGCCCGCTGATGAAGCGGTTGTAGGTCATGCCCTCGGCGCGGCAGGCGGCGTTGATCCGCTGGATCCACAGCGAGCGGAAGTCGCCCTTGCGGGCGCGACGGTCGCGGTAGGCGTAGGTGTAGGAGTGCAGCAGCTGCTCCTTGGCCTTGCGGTACAGCCGCGACCGCTGACCCCGGTAGCCGGAGGCGGCGTCCAGGACCTCGCGACGCTTCTTCTGCGCGTTGACGGAACGCTTGACGCGTGCCATGGCGGTTACTCCTTAAGTTCGATGGTTCGGACGTCACTTGGCCTTGTAGCTGCCGAGGAGGCGACGTGCCTTCTTGGCGTCGCCCTTGGCCACCACCTTGTCGCCGTCGAGGCGACGGGTGCGGCTGGTCGACTTGTGCTCGTTCAGGTGCATCTTGCCGGCCTGGCGGTGCATGACCTTGCCGGTGCCGGTGACCCGGAACCGCTTCTTGGCACCCGAGTGGGTCTTCATCTTCGGCATGGTGTGTCCTTCTCTTCTTCTCTTTACAGGTCGATGTCGGGGTCCATGTTGTCGGCTGGACCCCTCTTCTTCTTCGGTGCGGCTGTCGCTGCGGCAGCGGCCGCGCAGCTCGCAGCGCAGCCTCCTGCTGACGTTCGGCCTCGGCGATCGCGGCCCGCTCGGCGGCCCGGGCCGCCTTGGCGGCCTCGACCTCCACCTTGGCCTCGGTCTTCTTGCGGGTCGGCGAGAGCACCATCAGCATGTTGCGGCCGTCCTGCTTGGGCGCCGACTCGACGAAGCCGTCCTCGACGACGTCGTCGGCGAGCTTCTTCAGCAGGTTGAAGCCCAGTTCGGGACGGCTCTGCTCGCGGCCGCGGAACATGATGGTGATCTTCACCTTGTCGCCGGCCTTGAGGAAGCGGACGACGTGACCCTTCTTGGTCTCGTAGTCGTGGCTGTCGATCTTCGGGCCGGAGCTTCATCTCCTTGATGACCGTGTTGGTCTGGTTGCGCCGCGACTCACGCGCCTTCTGTGCCGCTTCGTACTTGAACTTGCCGTAGTCCATCAACTTGGCCACCGGCGGACGGGCCATCGGCGCGACCTCGACCAGGTCGAGATCGGCCTCCCGCGCCAGCCGCAGGGCGTCCTCGATACGCACGATGCCCACCTGTTCGCCGGCAGGGCCGACCAGGCGCACCTCGTTGACGTGGATGCGTTCGTTGATCCGCGGTTCGGTGCTGATGTGTTCCTCCAAGGATCGGGTGTGAGCACGGATCGGCCGAAACGCAGAAAGGCCTCCGCGCATGCGGAGACCCTGAGGTTCGGACGGCACACAGCACCGCCTCGGGTACCGACCCGTCATCTCACGAGCGATGAGCGGGTGGGAGTTCAGGACTCCACTTCGCGGACTGCCACCACTGGTGGCGGTCGATCAACAACTGATTCTAGCCCGCCCGTCCCTTCTCGAGCGAATCCGGCCACCGGCCGCCACCGTTCACGCCGCTGGGGAGCTGGTGAGAGCTTGAACCGCCGAATTGGTCGTTATCAAGCCGGTCGGATCAGGCGGCCGGCTCGCGGCCGCCAAACTCGTCGCTTGAGGGGCGAGAGACCTCCATAACGACCAGTTTGGCGGGCGGGTGATCAGCGAGCGCGACACCGACCGCGACAACAGCAACTTCGGCGGTTCAACCCAGCTTTCCGCTCGCCAGCCGGGCAGGACGGCGATCGATCACCGCGAGTCTGTGGTGACAGGACCGTCCGGGGTCGCGTACATCCAGCCCCAGCCACCGTCGTCCAGTTCGACCAGCCGTCGCCCCCGCGCCAGTTCAGCGATCAGCCCGGCCTCGATCACCAGCGGGTGCGGGCCGGCGATGTCGATCAGGATTGCCGCGGAACGCTGCTCGGCAGCGGTCACCGCCAACTCATCCAGGCGGCAGGGGACGGGCCGGGCGTCCGGGCGCCAGCGCAGCAGGGCGTCGAGGCCGGTGAAGGCCGGCAGCCCGGTGGAGCCGTCGGGAGCGGCCAGTTGGACGGCGCGCATCTCGGCGTGGCGGTCGGGATCCGGGCCGGCGCCACCATCGTCGCCGACCGCCACGATCGGCAGCAGGAAACGCGTCGTGCACAGCGCAGCGACCGCTCTGAGGTACGCCTCCCGGTCCCGGTCGGCGGCCGCCACCAGCGCCCGCACGGTGGGGTCGGGCTCCCCCCGGTCGCCGTCGTACGCTGCGCTGGGCCGGCCGAGGGTGCTCATCGGTACTTCGCCCAGAGGGCGACCAGACTCGCGAAGTCAGCCTCGGCAAGCTCGCGGTCGGTGCGCTGGATGCCCAACATCGGCCGCTGCACGTCGTTGTCGCACTCCACATATGCCCACGGGTCGTGCTCGGTGAAGCGTAGGCCGCGCACTTGGGACCACTCGAGTTGATGGGTGCGCAGCCCATTGCGGAACCTCAGCCCCTCGGCGTCCGCACGGAGATAGCTGAGCCCGACCCCCATCATCAGGGCGATCATCACGAGCACGAAGAAAGCCAGCGTGAGCAGTTGCGGCATCGTGAACAGCGCTTGAATGTTGGCCGGCAACACCAGCCATCCGCCCACGGCGGCGGCTCCCAGCACCGCGGACAGAACGCACGCCATGAGCAGCGAGCGTCGCGGACGGAAGCGCAGCGAGGTCACAGCCGGCAGGCGTGGATCTTGGTGATCAGAATCGCGTCGGCGCCGGTGGACCACAGGTCGTCCATGATCCGCTGGGCCTCTTTGGCCGGCACCATGGCCCGGACCGCCACCCATCCCTCCTTCGCCAGCGGGGACACCGTGGGTGAGTCGAGGCCCGGGGTCACTCTGCAGGCGGCGTCGAGCAGGTCGCTGGGCACGTTGTAGTCGACCATCAGGTAGTCGCGCGCAGTGATGACGCCGGACAGCCGGCGCGCCAGCAGGCCCAGGCCGTCGGGGTCCGGGGCCCCGCGGCGCTTGATCAGGATTCCCTCGGACTCCAGGATCGCGTCGCCGAACAGCTCCAGCCCGGCACGCTTCAGGGTGGTGCCGGTCTCGACGACGTCGGCCACCACGTCTGCCACGCCGAGGCGCACCGAGCTCTCCACTGCCCCGTCGAGGTGGATCAGCCGCGCGCGAATCCCGTGCGCTTCGAGGTGGGCCGTCACCAGCCCCGGGTAGGAGGTCGCGATCCGGCGACCCGCCAGATCGGCCACCGAAAGGCTGCCGCCGCCGGGCGCGGCGAACCGGAACCGGGTGCCGCCGAATCCCAGCGCCATCAGTTCGTCGGCTTCGGCGCCGGAGTCGAGCAGCATGTCGCGTCCGGTGATGCCCAGATCGAGGGTGCCCTCTCCCACGTAGACCGCGATGTCGCGCGGGCGAAGGTAGTAGAACTCGACGCCGTTGGCGTCGTCGACGAGGACCAGCTCCTTGGCGTCGCTGCGTTGTCGATAGCCGGCCTCGCGCAGCATGGCGCTGGCGGCCTCGGCGAGAGAGCCCTTGTTGGGGACGGCGATCTTCAGCAGTCCGTTAGCGGCCATTGGCCCTCCGTTTCACAGATATTCGTAGACGTCTTCAAGTTCCAGGCCCAGCGAGATCATCAGCACCTGCACGTGATACAGCAGCTGGCTGATCTCCTCGGCGGCTTCGGCCCGGCCCTGGTATTCGGCCGCCATCCAGACCTCGGCGGCCTCCTCGACGACCTTCTTGCCGATCTCGTGGACGCCGGCGTCCAGTGCCCGCACGGTGCCCGAACCTTGCGGACGGGTGACTGCGCGGGAACGGAGTTCGGCGAACAGGTCTTCAAAGGATTTGCTCACGTCGGCGCAGCCTACCGGCCCTCGCCGGATTGTCGGTGGTTCACGTCGGTCACAGGGCTCCGCGCAGCAGCGTCACGCCGAGCAGGGCGTCTACGGTGTCGTGGACCAGGCTGCCTGCGTCCGGGTCGTTCGCCTTGCGCCGCTGCCCAGGCGTCGATCGCGGCCAGCGCGGTGGGGGCGTCGAGGTCGTTACGGACGGCGGCGCGAACCGCGTCCAGGGTGGCGGTGGGGTCGGCGCCCGGTCTGGTCACGGCGTTCCGCCACGCGGACGAGGCGGGCGTTTGCCTGATCCAGCACCTCGGGCGTGTACTCCCAGTCGCTGCGATAGTGGTGGGCGAGGAGCACCAACCGGATGGCCATCGGGTCGACGCCGTCGGCGAGCAGGCGGCTGACGAACACGAGGTTGCCCAGGGACTTGCTCATCTTCTGGCCGTCGAGGCCGACCATTCCGGCGTGCAGGAAGACCTTGGCGAACTCCGCGCCGGTGGCCACCCGGGCCTGGGCGGCGCACATCGGATGGTGCGGGAACGCGAGGTCGCGGCCGCCGGCCTGCACGTCGAAGTCGGTGCCCAGCGCGGCCAGGGCGATCGCTGTGCACTCGATGTGCCAACCGGGACGGCCCTTGCCCAGCCAGGAATCCCAGGCCGGTTCACCGTCGCGGGCCTGGCGCCACACCAGGCAGTCGAGTCGGTGCCGCTTGCCCGGACGCTCCGGGTCGCCCCCGCGCTCGGCGAAGACATGCTCCGCCTCCAGCATCGAGATCCCCGTTCCCTGCATCAGGTTGCTGGCCTTGGTGACCGAGAAGTACCAGTCGGGGTACTCCGGGTCGGGCACTTGGTAGACGGCCTGTTCGTCGCGGAGCACGCCGATCAGGTCGACGACCAGGTCGAGGCTCTCGACGACACCGGTCAGCTCGACGGGCGGAAGCACTCGCAGGGCGGCCATGTCGGTGCGGTACAGCTCGATCTGCTCCTCGGCCAGATCGGCCCAGTCGACACCAGTCGCAGCGGCACGCTCCAGCAGCGGATCGTCCACGTCGGTGACGTTCTGCGCGTAACGAACTTCGAGGCCTGCGTCGAGCCAGGCACGGTGCAGCAGGTCGACTGCGACGTAGGTGGCGGCGTGGCCGAGGTGAGTCGCGTCATAGGGGGTGATGCCGCAGGCGTAGAGCCGCGCGCGTCCCGGTCTCGCGGACCGGCCGGCTGCAGCGTGCCCGGTCAGGGTGTCGTGCACCAGGACCTGGGCGCCACCGGCACCTGGCAGGCGCGGCACGTCGGGGGTCATCCAGGCACGCATGGGCGGCAGCCTACCCGGCCAGCGGTTAGGGTGTGCTGCGAGCCGGAAGGGGTTGGTCGATGAGTTGGGTCGAAGCGATCGTTCTCGGGATCGTCCAGGGGTTGACCGAGTTCCTGCCGATCTCCTCCAGCGCGCACCAGTCCGTCGTGGGTCAGCTCTTCTTCGGTGGCCATGACCCGGGCGCGGCCTTCACGGCCGTCACCCAGCTGGGCACCGAGAGCGCAGTCATCCTCTACTTCGCCAAGGACATCTGGCGGATCATCACGTCCTGGTTCGGGTCGTTGTTCGGCCGCGTCCCCCGCGATGATCCGGACGCCAGGATGGGCTGGCTGGTCATTCTCGGCTCGATCCCGATCGGGATCCTCGGTCTGCTGTTCGAGGACGCGATCGGCACCCAGTTGCGCAACCTGTGGATCACGGTGGGGATGCTGGCCGGCTTCGGCGTGGTGCTGTGGGTCGCCGACCGAGTGGCCAAGAACGTCTACGACCTGAACCAGTTGACGTGGATGGACGGCATCGCGCTTGGTTTCGCCCAGGCGTTGGCCCTGGTGCCTGGCGTGTCCCGGTCCGGAGCGACCATCGCCGGCGGCCTGTTCCTCGGCTACAAGCGGGAGGCATCGACCCGCTACGCCTTTCTGCTCGCCATCCCGGCCGTGTTCATCTCAGGATTGTTCAAACTGAAGGACATCCCCGACGACCCGTCCCTGTCCTGGGGTCCGACGATCCTGGCCACGGTGATCGCTTTCGGGATCGGCCTCGCCGTCATTCATTGGCTGTTGAAGTACGTCAGCAAGCACAGCTTCGCCATCTTCGTCTGGTATCGCCTCGCGTTGGCCGCCGTCGTCACGGGCCTGCTGCTCGGCGGCGTCCTGCAGCCCTGAGGTCCCGATGCAGCGCAGAGCGGTCGGTCACAGTGGTCTGCAGGTCTCCCGGCTCGGGCTCGGCACCCTGACCTGGGGCCGTGAGACCCGGCTGGAGGACGCCCGACCACTGCTGCGCAATTTCGTCGACGCAGGCGGCTCGCTGGTCGACACTGCCGCCGCCTACGCTGCTGGGGACGCCGAACGAATGATCGGCAGAATGCTGCGTGCCGGGGACGTAGATCGAGACGATCTCGTTCTCGCCACCAAGGCTGGTTTCGGGATTCGGGACGGCGTTCGGGTGGTCGACACGTCCCGGACGACGTTGCTCTCGGACCTGAGGGACTCGTTGCGGCGGCTCGGCATGGAGCACATCGACATCTGGCAGTTGCATGCCTGGGGAAGGGCGCCACTGGATGAGTCGCTGGCTGCGATCGACACCGCGGTGACGGCGGGCGACGTCCGCTATGCCGGGTTGTGCAACTTCGTCGGCTGGCAGACCGCCCAGGCTGCCACCTGGCAGCTGGCTTTTCCCGGACGGGCGCCGATCACGAGCGCCCAGGTGGAGTACTCGCTGCTGGCGCGACGGGCGGAGGTGGAGGTGATTCCGGCCGTCCGGGCGTTCGGGATCGGACTCTTCCCGTGGTCACCGATCGGACGCGGGGTACTCACTGGCAAGTACCGCTCGGGCCGGCCGAGGGGGTCCCGGGGCGCGTCGGAGCATTTCGCCTGGTTCGTCGAGCCGTATCTGGAGGCCCGCTCGCGGGCGGTGGTCGACGCGGTGGCGACAGCGGCGGCGGGACTCGACCTGACTCCGGCGCAGGTCGCGCTGCTCTGGGTGCGGGACGCTCCCGGTGTCACCGCTCCCCTGCTCGGCGCTCGCACTGCTGCCCAGCTGGAGCAGTTCCTGGCGACCGAGGATCTCGACCTGCCCAGCGAGATCGTGGCCGCCCTGGACGACGTGTCCGGGGGGCCCAACGCCGGCAGGGAACCGGACGAGCCGACCGTCACGGGTTGACATCCGCCGTCCCGCCGACCGAGCCTTTCGGGATCGTCGAAACCTTCGGAAGGTGGTCTCATGGGCATGGCCGACGCCGAGCGCTTCCATCCTGACTCGCTGGCCGACTGGCACGAGTGGCTGGCCGCCCATGCTCATCGTGGAGCGGGGGTTTGGGTGGTCCTGTGGCGACCGAGGTCGGGCCACCCTGCGCTGAGCTACGACGAACTGATTCGCGAGGCCCTCTGTTGGGGATGGATCGACGGTCAGTCGAAGCCCTTGGACGACGATCGCTCGATGCTGTGGATGACCCGGCGAACGGCGAACAGCCCGTGGTCCGCCTCCAACAAGGCTCGCGTCGCCGAGCTCGAACAGCAGGGACGGCTACAGCCGGCCGGCCGGGAGGTGATCCGGCAGGCCAAGGCCAACGGCAACTGGACGATCCTGGACAGCGTTGATGCCCTGATCGAGCCCCCCGATCTCGGCGCCGCGCTCGAGGCGAACCCTCTGGCCAAGGCGACCTGGTCGGCGTACCCGCCCAGCGTGAAGCGGATGGTGCTGGCCCAGCTGGCGTTCGCCAAGCGCGACGACACGAGGGCTCGGCGGATCACCAAGTTCGTGGCCGCAGCGGCGCGGGGTGAACGCCCCGCCTGAGCTGGGCTCGGAAGCACGCCGTGTAGGTCGGGAACTCGAACTGGGTCCGGCCGGCGCTGTGCGGGTGGGTGGCGACCAGGTGGCGGACGTCGGCCACGATTCCGGCCTTGATGACCGCGTCCGCGACCAGCCAGTGACTGCGCGAGCTGACCAGGGCTTCGACCTGCTCCGGCGTCACCTGCCGCACCCAATCGAAGCGAACAGTCTCGAAGCTGGTGAAGCCTGGAACGTCCGCCACGCCGTCGCTGTCCAGCAACTGCTCGGCCGGCGACGGGCCCATGACACCGGCCAGCGCCGCGATGAACGGGTGCCTGGCGTCGCGAATGTTCCAGACCAGGCCCAGCCGCCCGCCGGGCACAAGCACGCGGGCGATCTCTGGGCCGGCGGTGGCAGGGTCGAGCCAATGCCAGGCCTGGCCCAGTGTGACCGCGGCAACGCTGGCGTCCGGAAGCGGAATCGCCTCGGCGCGGCCGGCCAGCGTGGACGCGGTGGAGTTACTGGCGAGCATCTGCTCATCGGGGTCGACGGCCACGACGTCAAGACCAAGGCGTTGAATCGCTCGGGTGAGCTTGCCCGATCCGGCGGCGAGGTCGAGCACCCGTCCGCTCACGCCGTCCAGGAGCCACGCCACGGCCTGGTCGGGGTAGTCGGGCCGGCCCAGCTCGTAGGCGGCAACGCCCGCGCCGAAGGACGTCGCGCGGTCGGCGGCCATCAGGCTCGGTCGAGGAAGTCGTCGAGGACGCGGCAGCCGAACTCCAGCGATTCCACCGGCACCCGCTCGTCCACACCGTGGAACAGCGCGACGAAATCGAGTTCGGGCGGCAATCTCAAGGGCGCGAACCCGAAGCAACGAACGCCGAGCCGCGACCACGCCTTTGCGTCGGTGCCGCCGCTCATCATGAACGGGACGGCGAGCGCGTCAGGGTCCTGGGTGAGAAGGCTCGCGGTCATGGCGTTGACGAGGTCGCCGTCGAAGGTGGTTTCGACCGCGATCTCGGAGATCGCCACCTCGTAGCGCACCTTGTCGGGGAGGAGTTCGGCGATGGTGTCGTACCACTCCTGCTCGTAGCCCGGGATGAAGCGTCCGTCCACACCGGCTGTGGCCTGGCCGGGGATGACATTCATCTTGTAGCCCGCGTTCAACATCGTCGGGTTGGCGGTGTTCGACATCGTGGCCCCGACCATTCGGGCGATCGAGCCGAGTCTCGCCAGGGTGGTTTCAGCATCGTCGGTATCGATCTCGATTCCCAGGGCGGTCTCGATCGCGTCCAGGAACTGCCGCTGGGCGGGGTGGATTCGCGGCGGCCAACGATGGTGACCGATCCGGGTGACGGCCTCGGCGAGGCTCGTGATCGCGTTGTCGTCGTTCCTCATGGAGCCGTGACCAGCCGTGCCGGACGCGATCAGGTTCAGCCAGGCGATGCCCTTCTCTGCCGTTTGGATCAGGTAGAGGCGGCGCTGGTTGACCGTGAGGGAGAAGCCGCCGACCTCACCGATCGCCTCGCTGCAGTCGGCGATCAGTTCCGGGTGGGTGTTGGCGAGCCAGGTCGCACCCAGCGGGCCGCCGGCCTCCTCGTCGGCGGTGAACACCAGCCGGATCGGACGCCGCGGAGCGCGTCCGGCACGCGTCCGCTCCCTGATCACAGCGAGCAGGATGGCGTCGAAATCCTTCATATCCACCGCGCCGCGACCCCACACGTAACCGTCGCTGATCTCGCCGGAGAACGGGTCGACCTGCCAATCGGCCGCGATGGCCGGCACGACATCGGTGTGGCCGTGAATCAGCAACGGAGCCAGCCCGGTGTCGCAACCGTCGGGGGCCCAGTCGGCGACGAGCGTGGCTCGTCGCGGTTCGGATTCGAAGATCCGGCTGTCGATCCCCACCTCGTCCAATCGGGCGGCCACGTACTCTGCGGCTTCCCGCTCGCCTTTCGCGCCCGCGGGACCGAAGTTGGAGGTGTCGAGACGAATGAGATCGCTGCACAGGCCGGCGACTTCGTCGATTGCTGCGGCTCCGGTGGTCATGCGGCCATCCTGCCACTCTGTGCCACGCGGGGCCGCGTCCTCAAATCGCCAACCGCGGTGGCGATTGGGTATAGTGCTCTGGCTGTCCGGCACTGCCGGGCGACACCCTTGTCCGGGTGGCGGAATAGGTAGACGCGCTAGCTTGAGGTGCTAGTGCCCTTTATCGGGCGTGGAGGTTCAAGTCCTCTCTCGGACACTCGTCGAATATGGCTCTGACGCGAAACAGTCAGAGCCATCGTCATGTCCGGGACCTTGCACAACATATGCACAACATCTCCGGGGCGCGGCTGGCCCCTGTTGGCCAGAAGTGGACAGGTGCGATCAGGACGATCGTCGGTCAGCGCGAGGCGAGTTTCGCCGCTGTCCGTGGCGCAGAGGCGCCGAGGCTGGCGAGTACGCCTTCCGCGGGGTCGTTCCAGGTGCGCGATGTCGTCGATCACCGCATGGACCTTCGGCGCGTCGCTCTCGCAGAGTTCAGGCAGGAAGTCGTCGGGACGCTGGGCCACGATCGCGTGGCGCTCCAGCACCGGCGCAGGGAAGTCCTTCGTGTTGCTGGTCACGATGACCGAAGCTCTTGCCTGGATCGCTGCGGCAAGCACGTGGCGATCGTCGGGGTCAGACAGCGTCAGCCGGGCAATGCGCGGCTCGTAGCCGTGGACGAGGACGTCCCGGATCGCGGTGTTCATCAGGATCGGCGTTCTATCCAGGCGTGCTGAGTCCAGATCGGGCCGGTGCTCCTTGAGGTGCTCGAACACCTCGTCCAGGATCGCATCGGTCCACCTGGCGCGGACGAGCCCGGCCATGGCAACGCGGATCAGGACGTCGCGAAGCGTGCTCGGGTAGAGGACGTTCGCGTCGTACAGGCGACGAGCGCCATCAGACGAAGCCCAGTTCCTTGGTCATCCTCGACAGTTCGTCGGCCGCGGCATGGCGCTCGGACTCGTCCTGGCTGAGGTAGCGCAGCAGCGAAGCGGTCTTCACGCGGCGGTGGGTGCCCACCATACGGAAGTCGATCCTGCCCTCGTCCAGCAGCCGGATCAGGAATGGACGCGACACGTTGAGCATGTCCGCGGCCTTCTGCGTGCTGAGCTCACGATCAACCGGGATCAACGCCACGCCCTCGCCGTTGGCGAGATTCGCGAGGATGCGACTCAGGAGCCCGACAACGGTCCTGGGCACCACAACGTCCTCCGTCGCGCCGACCAAAGTGATGATGACGGGATCGTCAGAGGCGCTCTCGGTCAGCACCTCGTCCACCAGACGCAGGGCGTCACGAGCAAGCTCGACGTCGCCTGCTTCAGGGACCACCGAGATGGGTGCGGCACTCATCACTCCCCCAAACGCAACAACTGCAATATTCGAATCAATCGAATTATAGAGCCGAACCTCCCAGGAGCCAAGCCCGAGTGGCATCGGACCTCAAGCGCGAGTCTCAGAAATCAGACCTCAGTCACTTCTCGGCTCCGGCGAGGGCTCCCTTCACGAAGTACTTCTGCAGGAAGAGGTAGGCGATCAGGATGGGGGTGAGCCCGATCAGTGCGGCCGCGGCGGCGGCGCCGATGTTGTTGCCTTGGGCCGCGAAGAAGCTGGCGACGGCGGGGGCAAGGGTGCGCATCTCCGAGGTGTTCATGATGTAGGAGCTGAGGGCGTATTCGTTCCAGACGTTGGTGGCGGTGAGGATAGTGACGGTGGCAATCACCGGCTTCAGCGACGGTAGGACGATCTGGGTGAAGGTGGTGAACAGACCGGCGCCGTCGATGGCCGCGGCCTCCTCCAGCGAGATGGGCAGTCCCCGTATGAACTGGGTGAACAGAAAAATGGCCAGCGGCAGCTGGAGCGTGGTCAGCACAAGGATCAGGCCGCCGTAGGTGTTGAGGACGTCGAGGCGGACAAGCATCGTGTACAACGGGACGAGGATGCTCAGCGGCGGCACCATGAGCATGCCGAGGAAGACAAGCGAAACGACCCGGTTGAGTCGGGTGTTGCGCCGGGCCAGGGGGTAGGCCGACATGGCTCCGACCAAACACACCAGGAAGGTGCTGACGACGGTCACGATGAGCCCGTTCTCGATGGCCCAGTCCAGGTGGCCTGCGCCGAAGGCGGTGACGAAGTTCTGGCCGGTAACGTTCACTGGGGGAAGCCACAGTGAGGAGCTGTCGGTGCGGTCCTTGAGCGCCGTGGTCAACGTCAGGTAGAACGGGGTGAGCTGGACGATCACGACGATGGCGATGAACAGCCACTTCCCGATCGTTGCTGGCCGTGATGATCGGCGCAGGCGTGCATCCATCATGCTGATTCCCTCCCGGAACGATCCATGCGGACGACCATGAAGATGGAGACGATTGCGATCAGGACGAACAGGGTGACGCCCATCGCGGAGGCATAGCCGGCCGCCTGCTGGCCGAAGTAGGCCCGACCGATGAGGGTCGAGACCGAGTGGGAGGCGTAGCCTGGACCGCCAGCAGTCAGCACCTGGATGACGTCGTAGAGCTTCAGCCCGCCGATGAGGTTGATGATGACGCTGGAGACCAGGGATGGCTGCAGCAGTGGGATGGTGATCGTGCGCAGCAATGGCCAGCCGCGGGCGCCGTCGATCTCGGCGGCCTCGTAGATTTCTTGGCCGATGCTTTGCAGGCCGGCCAGGTAAATGACCATCGACAATCCGACGAACTGGAGGGTGTTGATGACGATGATGATGCTTACGGCTCCGGGGCCGGTGCTGAGCCAGGCGACGCGGTCCAGCCCCAGCCCGACCACGATGTCGTTCAGAGCACCCCGGTCGTACTGGAACAGCAGGTAATACATCATGCCCATGATCACGGGGGAAACCAGGACCGGCAGGTAGATGATCGCTCGGGCGAAGGCCCGTCCGCGTCCGGAGCCGTCCAGGGCCAAAGCGAGTGCGAGACCGAGGATCTGCTGGAGGATGGTGCAGCCGAACCCGTAGAGGACGGTGTTGAGCAGGGCTGTCTGGAAGGTCGTATCGGTGACCAGCCGGGCGAAGTTCGCCAGCCCGACGAAGTCGCGGTCGGCGGAGTAGCCGTCCCAGTTGGTGAAGGCGAGGACCACGCCCTGGATGAGCGGGTAGACGACGAACACGGCAAAGAGTGCCACTGCGGGCAGGTACATCAGGTTGGTCATGCTCCCCTGGCGTGCTCGCCGGGGTGGCGCGGCGTTTCGGTCATCGCGCGGCGCACGGGTGATTGCCCCGGCGGTCAGCGTGTTAGTCATCTCGATCTCCTGGCTGAGGTGTGGTGGTCGCGGGCCCGCCGGATCGGTGGGCCCGCGACCGGCCGGCTTACTTCTGCCCGTAGAGGGTCTGGTACTGGCGCGACATCTGGTCGACCGCGGCGGCGACTGTGCCCTGGCCTGAGATCACCGAGTCGGTGGTGGCGACCATGGTGTTCCACATGCCGTTGGGCAGGTAGACGCGGTCGAAGTAGGGCTTGACCGTGGTCGAGCCACTGGTGACGTAGGTGTCGTAGCTGCCCTGGAGGGCCCCGAAGTCGACCTTGACCGTGGTCAGTCCGGGCGCCGATCCGGTGGACTGGGCGAGCTGGGCGGCCTGGGCCGGGTCAGCGAGGTAGGCGAGGAAGCCGAGCGCCAGCTCCTGGTGGGTGCTCGACTTGGAGACTCCGAACGAGTCCACGCCTTCACCACCGACCAGGTAGGGCTTGGCGCCGACGTTGCCGGGGACGGGGATGAAGCCGACGTTGGCCTTGGGGTTGTAGCTCAGAGCGCTGCCAAGGACTGCGGTCTGGTAGAACTCGAACGCGGCCTTGCCGTCGGCGAGCGCGTGGCCCATGTCGTCCAGCGACGCGGCGGAGTAGTCCTTGTTGAACCAGCCGTTCTGCTGCCAGCCCTTCACCCGCTCCAGCATCTTGGCGTAGGGGTCGGCAACGAAGGTCCCGTCCTTGAGCTGGGTGAGCTGGGAGTCGGTGAAGCTGTCGACGGCCAGATAGTCGGCGATGTGGCCGGCCGGGCCCTGGTCCTTGCCGCTGGAGAAGATCGGGGTGATGCCCTCGGCGGCGACTGCTTTGGCTGCAGCATCGAAGGCGTCCCAGGTGGTGATGCTGGCCGGGTCGATCCCGACCTTGGCCAGGACGTCCTTGTTGTAGGAGATGCCGGTCACGTCAGTTTCGCCGGGGAAGGCGTAGATGTCACCGTTGCTGTCGCGCATTGCTGAATCCAGGGCCGGGTTGACCGACTTCGACCATTCCTGGCTGGTGAGCGGGGTGAGGAACTTGCTGTAGCGCAGCAACGACCAGCCGTGGGTGGAGAACAGGTCGGGAATGTTGTTGGAGGCGAGCCGGACCTTCATCTGGTCTTCGTAGTCGTTGGAGGCCTGGGTCACCTTGATGGTGATGCCCTTCTGCTGGGCGTAGTCAGTGGCCAGCTTGTTCATGACCTTGTACTGAGGTGTGTCGGCTCCCATGTTGAGGAAGAACTCCATGGAATCGGTGCTCGCCGCCGTCGGCCGGCTGCAGCCGGTGGCAGCGAGGGCCAGGGCCAGGATGCCGAGTGCCGCGATCGCGAACTTGCGTCGTATCGACGAAAGCTTCATTGCTTCTCCTTTGATGTGTGTTTGGGACTGCGGTGTTGGTTGGTTATTCGGCTCGGATTTCGAAGAGGCGCGCCGACGGTCCGGCGATGCCGGGACGGAGGCGGACGATGCCAGGGCGGGCGTCGGTGGCGTCCCAGGCGGGCAGGGTGGCGGGATAGAGCTGGCTGAGGCGTTCGGCGGTGATCACGTCACCCAGGTCGAGGTCGATCTCGCCAGTCGTGTCACCGCGGTGCCACACGTAGAGCAGGGAGCGTTCGGGGCTCGTCAGCCTCAACGCGTGGCTGGAACCGAACCACTCCGGCAGCCCGGCGGGCCAGTCGGGTACCGAGTGCGCGATGTCGGCCCGCACCGTCTTGAACAGGCGGCACGCGTCCCGCACCAGAGCGACCTGGTCAGGAGCCATCCGGTCGAGGAAGCCGGACAGGTACAGGCGTCCACTCAGACCGGTGACCATGGTGTAGCCGATCTGTTCGGGCGACATCCACGATTGTGGGTATGCCCAGTTGCCGGCCTGCTCGGGAAGCATCTGCAGCGGCGCGGCTGCGGCGATGGAGGGATACAGCCGGTAGTCCTCCTGGTCGGAGGTGGACTGGATGTCGAACAGTTCGAGCATCGCGAAGTCCGCGCGCATCGCTCCGGAGCTGCAGTTCTCGAGAACGACGTGGGGGTAGCGCTCCCGAAGGTCCCGGACCCAGCCCAGGTGGGCGCGATTGTGCTCCAGCAGGCCGGCGCCGGGCGAGAAGGCGAGATCGGTCCCGGCGCCGGGGGTGACGTTGTAGTCGAGTTTGAAGTACTCGATGCCCAGGGTGGAGATGAGCCGATCGAAGGTGGCGTCCAAGTGCTCGACGGCCGCCGGATGCCGCAGGTCGAGGAAGTACCGGTCGTGCTCGCGGACCCGTCGTCCGTGGCGCTGCAGGAACGCCTCGGCCGGGAGCGTTTCGGCGACCGGGCTCTGGACCCCGACGACTTCGGGCTCGACCCAGAGACCCACCTTGAGTCCCGCCTGGCGAATGGCGTCGGTGACTCGGCCCAGACCGTCGGGGAAGCGCCTGGACGAGGGGATCCACTCCCCCACGGTGGGCCACCAGTCGCCGAGATCGGTGTCGTCGTACCAGCCCGCGTCGATGCAGAAGCACTCCGCCCCGGCGGTCGCAGCAGCAGCGATCAAGGGCAGCAGTCGTTCGGTGGTGGGGTCGCCGTTGATGGTGTTCATGTAGTCGTTGAAGACCAGGAGCGAGTCCTTGTCGGCGAGGCGCTCGCGGCGCAGCCACCGCCGGTGCCAGGTGAGTTCGGCGATGGCGCCCTCAAACCCTTCGCCGGAGACGGCGATCGACACCGGCACGGTGCTGAAGGATGCTCCCGACGCCAATGCCAACGACCACTGATGATCAAGATCCTCGGGGCCAAGGATCACCACGGCCACTGAGTCCTGGCCCTCGCGCACGTTGTCGACCTCCCAGCGCCACCCGCCGTTATGCTCCACCTGCCAGGCGATGGCCCTTCCCGAGACGGCGTTGGCCAGCGCGGCCGTCGGAAGGATCTTGGCGGTGGACCAGGTGGACGTGCTCACCGCGGTGAACCCACCACGGCCCGGCTGGTCATGGAACGCTGAGTTGAAGTCTGCAAGTCCGGCCTGGCTCCACAGCGGACACGCCGTCCACCGATTCTCTGCGAGCTGCTCGGTGTGGCCCACGTGCAGGACCAGGTCCTTGGTCGAGTCATCACCAGCCACCACCGCGCCGGTCGCGCAGGAGGAGACCGCTTCCAGGACAACCTCTTCGGAGCCGGCGTTCTCCACCGTCGTCCACGCCCGGAAGGCGGCCACGTTCGAACTCGCGCAGAAGGTGGTTGTCACCCGCAAGCCGGTGCTCTGGTCGACCTGGACGACGTCGAGACGTTCTTCCTCGCCGACGGAAGAGACGGCGTGGGTCGCGTAACGAAGGCGCTGCCCCACACCGGTGTTTGTGAACCGCGTGTTGTTCCGGGCCCGTCCGTCGCCGGTAATGATCAACTCCACCAGGGGCTGGCTGGCTTCAGTGATTTCCGGCCGTTCGCCGGCAGCCAATCCGCTCAGGACGACGGGGCGATCGGCAGCAACGGTGAAGACCAGGTGCAGCATGCCAGGCTCCCAGGCAAATGCTGCCCCAGGCCCGAGAACAGGCACCTTTCCTCCGACCTCATCTTCACGACGGGCCGCCACACCCCCGCTGGTCCGGCTCATCGGAGCTCCCTCCCCCACTCATCTGAAAACGTTGATCAAACCTCGATGAGCACAACTCTAAGCAAGCCCGGGAGCATTGCGCAAGAGGTCTTGATCAACGTTTTCTCAAGGCCATCCCACTGCCGTAGACTGACGCTTATGCGAATCGCGAGAGAGGACCGGCCACCCACGATCCTCGATGTCGCGAAGGCGGCCGGGGTCTCCTTGCCGACCGTGTCACGGGTACTCACCGGCTCGACACCGGTCTCCGAGAAGAAGCGCGAACAGGTGCTCGCCGCCATGAAGGAATTGGGTTACCGGCCGAACGGTGCCGCCCGTGCCCTGGTGCAGGGTCGGCAACCGATCGTGGGGGTGATCACCGAAGACGTCACCTCCTACGGCGCGACCCGGATGATCCGCAGCATCGAGGAGGAGGCACGCCGAGCGGGCTACGTCGTGGCGATCGCCGTCATGGACCCCCTCGACCAGAATGCGACCGGGAACGCTCTGGAAGTACTGCTCAACCAGCCCATCGTCGGCGTCGTCGTCCTCGACTTCCACCGCTACAACCAAGAGGCGCTGCTGGAGCGGCTCGCCGGGGTGTCGATCACGACAGTAACCAGCGACGACGAAGCTGGCTTCCGGCATGTCGTGATCGACGACCGCCGAGCCGCGCGGGAGTTGACCGAATACCTGCTCTCCCTGGGCCACCTGACGGTCCACCACGTCAGCGTTCCTGGCACCAACGGCCAGCTTCATCCGCGCGAGGTAGGCTGGCGCGAAGCCTTGAACGTCGCAGGCGCCACCGTCCCCGACCCGATCCAGACTGACTGGAGCATCGGATCCGGCCGGGCAGCCGGCGCCGCGTTGGCGCAGGACCCCACCGTAACTGCAGTCCTCTGTGCGAACGACGAACTCGCCTTCGGGGTGATGCGCAGCCTCCGAGACGCGGGTCGCTCCATCCCCAACGACGTGAGCATCGCCGGAATGGACGACCACCCGCTCGCCGACGCCTGGGTACCCGCGCTCACCACCTACCGGCTCGACTTCGACTGGGCAGGCGCCGCAGCCCTCCGGCTATTGCTGCAACCCAAACGCTCCAAGGCCTCCCCGGAACCTACCGCGTTTCGCATGATCACTCGAGGAACAACAGCAGCTCCGAGGTCGAACCCGAGTCAGCAATAGCCCGTTGCCAGCCTGCGCGGGAACATCGGCGGCGATGGACGGCGTCACCCTTGGCACCCTCCCGCTCGGGCTCGACTGGAAGTCGAAAAGTCCGAACATCCCGATGTCGGCACTCGTGTCTCCGGATGGCAGCGGCCGTTGCTCGCTGCTGCCTGAGGTTGTTTGGACATCCGGAAGGAGTGCTCGACGTGGTTGAGTCAACCTGGCCCGGGGTGTCGAGATTGCTCGGACACCGTTTCCTGTGGACCGCTCGCCGAACCCGCTGTGCGACACTCACCGCAACGGGCTTTGTGGTGGCTCTGTCATTGCAAGACAGGCAGAGTAGGAATGTTGGCCGCGGTAGTGGCATGCGATCAGCGACCGGTCACACTGACCCTGCCCGAGACACGGCAAGCCACCATCGACCTACAGGGCTGGCCGAACCGGGCTCTGAGTGGGCGATGATGATCTCGGTGGTAGGTATCCCGGACAGCATGTGCAAGGGTCTATTCGATGGGCGCGAACCCGGTGGGGGCCTGCGATCGTGCGGCTGGCCGCCTGGCCCGGAACTGCGCCCTGCGGCGGCGCTGCAGCATCAGCCAAAGGGCGCCGGCGAACAGGCTTTGGCCCGGCCAGGCCAGGCCACCTGCGGGTCCAGTTCCGACGATCGGCGCACCTCGATGATGTGGTTGATGGCCGGCACCCGGGCGGCTACCTCGCATAGCCGATGCACCTCTGAGCGAGCCTGGAGACACCCGGATGGCTAGCCTGACGCGGGTCGGACGAGGGCGAGCGCGGCGCGCTCGCTCGTGCTGACCAAGAGATGCCGGCCGCTCGGTGTGAGGTAGCGATCCTGGTATTCAGCGTCACCGACGTCGTCGAGGAGGGTGAGGCCGAAGGCGTCAAGGAATGCCGCCAGGGTGTGGGGATCGAGGCCGAACAGCCACGGTTCGGTGGACGCGAGTTGCTGCTTCAGTTCGCCTGACCACCCCTGAAAGGCGTTCTGCCCGACCAGGCCGGGCAGAACGTAGGTGAACACCAGCCAACTACCTGCGGCCGATCCGGAAACGAACGCCAGAGTCGCGCGTACCGCCGGCTCGGTGAGGTATTGGGTGACGCCCTCCCAGACGAACAGGGCAGGCCGCCGGGCGTCGAATCCGGCGCCACCGAGCACCTGGTCCAGCGGCTGGGTGTTGAAGTCGACCGGCACGAATCGGACCGCCCAGGCTCTCGGTGGCACGTCTCGCAGCCTGTCTTGCTTCTGCCGCTGGAGATCGGGAAGGTCGGCCTCGAAGACGGTGACCCGCGAAAGCGAGGGCAGGCGGTACGCCCGCGTATCGAGACCGGCACCAAGAATCACCAGTTGGGTCGCACCCGACTCGGCCCAGGCGTTCACCACGTCGTCGATATAGCGCGTTCGCATGACCAGGCCGCCATAGGTGCCCGGCGCCATCGAGTCCAGGACGTGATCCTGCACCGGGCCGGCACCGGCCAGCATGGCGAGCATCGGATCCAACAGGCGCGCCACCACCGGATCGTCGAACTGGCGCAACGCGGGGGGCTGACCCTGCTCCACGAGGCGACAGTAAGCAGCCCCAATCGCGGTCCGACTCATCCGTGACCCAGCCACACGTCAATCAAACACTCGAATGGGTGGTCGGCGAAGCCGGCAGCGAGAACCTCACGCGCGACAAGTGGGCTGCCGTCGATCCGCGTGACAGTCGGACGGGTCCCGAGCTTCGACGTCGCGGAAGGCGCCCTGGTCAGGTCTTCCCGTCCCGGGCACGGAGGTAGGGTCCGTCGGCACCATCGGCGACCGTGAAGGCCTGGTGGATGTCAGCGAGCGGGCGTCCCTCCCAGGCAGGGTCGACATCGAGGATGGCCACCTGCTGGCCCTCCACCGGCTCCACTGCGAGAAGGGGCGCGGGTAACCCGGACACGTCGCGGATGTCGGCCGCCGCGAAGCGCGCCAGCGAGACGATGCACCCGTCGGTGCCGTAGATCACGCTGAAGGCCATGACGCCTCCTTCTTTCTATCGCCGATAGCGGGAAGGGGCCACGAGGACGCTCGGGAGCACCGTGATGACATCGCCCGATTCGTTGCGAAGGCGCGTCCAGAGGATGACCGTCTCGTGGGTACCCCACTTATCCTGCCGGACATCACGCTCGAACCACTCGGCGACGACAGTGACCACGCCCCGACCCACGGGCACGAACGACATGCGCTGCCAGTGCCGCGCATCGAAGTCCCAACGGCAGGCCAGATCGATCTCCGCGCCACCGCCGATCGTGAGTTCATCGCAGTAGCCGACATCGCAGTTCTGGTCGAGGTTGAAACCCGCAGCCATGGCACCTCTCCCACACATCGATCCCACGCCCAGCCTGCCCGAAACCCTTCGGATTGGACAGGGGCACCGGCGGGCGATTCGGCTGAGCGACACCGCTTCTGTGCTGGTGCGGCGAGAGAGGACTGCTCGGGGCCACGCCGCACGGGTGTGGGGTTGAAGCCGTGAGCAGGGGCCAGCAGGGTGTGTGGGCGGTGCACTGGCTCCGGGTTGTCGCCATTTCGCATCTCGATCGTCCAGCGTCCCCGGCTCCGGCCGTCGGGCTGGCATCTGGATGCGAAATCACGACATGGCGTCGTTGAGTGTCGGCCATCCCGACCGCCCCCGGCGGAAGCAACGTGCAGGATGGTTCGGACTCCGACCCACTGAGATCTCGCCCGGTGTCGATGGGGGAACAGCAGCGGGCTCCAGCGACTGCTCACGTCCGGCGATTCGGGCCGATCGTCGGGTCGGCAGCGGGCAAGGCTGATTCGCGCCCCAGCCGGACGCAGGGCCGGGCGGTATTGCGGCACCGGCCAGCACAAACCAACGTCGCGGGTTATCTTTAGCCATGGCGCCGGTACGGCTGGTGATCGATGGTCACCCGATAGATGGCGAACCCGGGACTTCCCTCTTGCAGGCCTGGGTCGCTGCCGGCCTGCCGCTCACCGAGAACGTGGGTTGCATGGGCCAGGGGGTCTGCGGTGCGTGCCGGGTGCTGGTGCGGCGCTCGGGTGAGCGGCTGGCCCAGACCGGGTTGGCCTGCGAAACGCTGGTTGAGGACGGCATGCAGGTAGCCTTCATCAACCTCTCCCGAGGCTCCCGCCCGCACCCCTACGACCTGCACAGTCTCGGTGACAGTTGGGACGCGATCGCGCGCATTGATGAGCTGTTTCCGGAAGCCAAACGATGTCGCCACTGCGGTGGCTGCGACTCGGCCTGTCCCAAGGGAATCCAGGTCGAGCAGATGGTGAACCTCGCCGCCGTCGGCCAGACGTACGCCGCTGCGGAACTGTTCGACGACTGCGTGCAGTGCAACCTCTGCGTGGCGGCTTGTCCCGAACACATCGATCCTGCCCACCTGGGGCAACTCGTCCGACGCATGACGGCCGCCATGACCCTGCGCCCCTCCGACTTGATCATGCGGCTGCACGAACTCGAAGCCGGCCAGCAGCCCATCGATCTCGACGCCCCTGGAGCGCTGCCGCCGGTCCCCGACGGACGGGACGAGGACGACCAATGACCGCCGGCATCGCCTACGACGACGCCTTCGCCGCCTGGCGGCACACCGCGCCGGCCGATCCGCGTCCGCTCGAACTGCCGGTGCCCGAGCTGTTGGAACGGTTCCACCCCGACCGAAAGCCCGAGGCACGAACGACGTTGGTGATCGGACCCAACGAAGGCGAGGCCTGCCCGACCGCGCTGACGAGACTCCTGCAGTCCGACTCCCTGCTGCAGGACGTCGACATCGCCGGAGCGCCCACGCTCGAAGCCGACGTTCTGGTCATCGGGGGCGGCGGAGCCGGGTGCATCGCTGCGCTGACCGCCGCCCGCGCAGGCGCACGAGTGCTGCTGGCCACCAAACTGGGTCTGGGCGACAGCAACACGGTCATGGCCGAGGGAGGCATCCAGGCTGCTGTCGGCGCCGACGACAGCCTGCAGAGGCACTTCGAGGACACCCTTCGTGCCGGGCATTTCACCGCTGACGCCGAACTGGTTGCCGCCCTGGTCTCGGGCGGGCCGTCGGCGATCCGATGGCTGATCCGGGAGGGCATGAGCTTCGACCTCGCCGAAGGCAGCCAACGAATGGGCGGGACGCTGCTGCGCAAGACCCCCGGCGGCGCCAGCGCGGCACGGCTGCTGTCCTTCCGCGACTTCACCGGGCTGGAACTCATGCGCGCGGTTCGTGAGGGCACGCTGCTGCAGTCCAACATCACCATCCTGGAACGCCACCCTGCGCTTGAGCTGCTCAGTGACGACCGCGGCCGCTGCGCCGGCGCGGTCCTGCACGACTTGGCCCGCGGCCAGGCAGTCGTGGCACGGAGCGCCGTCACCGTCCTCACCACCGGCGGCTCCGGCCGGCTGCACCTGGCCGGCTTCCCGACGTCGAATCACTACGGCGCCACGGCGGACGGCCTGGTGCTGGCCTACCGGCTCGGTGCCCGCCTCCGTGACGTCGACAGTTTCCAGTACCACCCCACCGGCATCGCCTGGCCGGCACCGCTGGAAGGCCAACTGATCAGTGAGGCGGCTCGATCCTCAGGCGCCTTCCTGGTGAACGGATTGGGCCAGCGGTTCGTGGACGAGTTGCAGCCGCGGGACATCGTCGCCTCCGCAATCCTGAGGGAGATCGCCGAAGGCCGGGCGGTCGTGCGCGATCACGCGGTGGGGGTGTTCCTCGATACCCCGAGCCTTGAGCGGGCAAAGCCCGGCGTCCTCGCTCGCGAACTGGTCACGCTGCGCCACCTGGCGCGGCGGGCGGGCTTCGATCCCGCCGAGGAACCGTTCCTGATCCGACCCACCCTGCACTACCAGAACGGCGGAGTGGAGATCAACGCCGCCGGCCACACCACCGTCCCCGGACTCCTGGCCGCCGGCGAGGTCACCGGGGGCCTGCACGGGCGCAACCGGATGATGGGTAACGCGCTGCTCGAACTGGTGGTATTCGGACGGCTGGCCGGAGCCAGCGCCGCAGCGGACGCCCGGCGCGAGCGGCCGCGAAACGTGGGGCTCACGCACCTCGCCGACTGGCGCCGCGCCATGGAGAGCCACCGCCTGCCGCTGGATCGAAAGGCGCCGCTGCTGTTCCCGTCCTACGGGAACTTCGACCCGGTGCGAGACCGACGGAGGGGCGCATGAACGTGGTGCTCACAGCGCGCGAGATCCAAGTCAGTGCCGATCTGCCCGCGTGGCTCGCCGCCGGCGGCGGCCAGGGCCTCCGAAACGCCCTCGCCGATCCGGATGCGGTGGTGCCGACCATCCGAGCCGCCGGCCTGCGCGGCCTCGGCGGCGCCGGCTTCCCCACCCACCTCAAGTGGGCTGCCGTGGCCGCCCAGCCGCCGCACCCCGAGGGCGGCGGCAAGTGGATCGTCTGCAATGGCAACGAGGACGAACCGGGAACGTTCAAGGACCGTTTCCTCCTCTCTCAGACCCCGCACCAGGTGATCGAGGGCGCCCTGATCGCAGCGGTGGCGGTGCGGGCCAACCAGATCGCGCTGTATGTCAATCCGCGCGAAGACCAGTCGGTCGTGGCACTACGACTGTCCGCGATCGCCTGGAGCGCGCACCCATTGCTCGACCAGGTCTCGGAGCTGGTGGGTGCGCCGGTACGGCTGCACGTGTGCGAGAGTTCGGGGCTGTACGTCGGCGGTGAGGAGACCGCGGCGGTGGCCAACGTGATGGGCGGCTTCCCATTCCCCTCCCTGAAACCGCCCTACCCGGCCGAGCGGGGGGTTCACGGCGCGCCAACGCTGCTGAACAACGTCGAGACGCTCGCCCACGTCACGCACATCCTGCGGCACGGCGCCGACTGGTACCGCGGGTTGGGCCTCGGGGAAGCCGTCGGCACCAAGCTGTACTCGTTGTCCGGTGACGTGTTGCACGAAGGCCTGCACGAGCTGCCCATGGGCACTTCGTTGCGCGAGCTCGTGTTCGGCTGCGGGGGTGGGATGCTGGCCGGCAAGGGGTTCAAGGCGGTGTTCACCGGCGGACCGTCCAACACCCTGCTGACCGACCGCGACCTCGACATGGCGCTCGATTTCGACAGCCTGAGTGCGCGCGGATCACGCCTCGGCACCGGTGCGATGATCGTGGTCGGGGAGGGCACCAGCATCCTGCGCAAGACCGCCGAATACGTCGCCTTCTTCGCCGCCAACTCGTGTGGGCAGTGCCCCTCCTGCAAGATCGGCACCCATCAGGTCTCCCGCCTGCTGGAGCGAATCGACGCCGGCGCCGGCCGACCGTCCGACCTCGAGGCGCTGGAGAACTTCACCCGTCTGCTGCCCGGCTCCGGGCGATGCGGCCTGGTGGACGGCGCGGCGACCGTGCTGGCGAGCTCGCTGGCGACGTTCCGCGGCGAGTACGAACGAGCCGTCAACCGCGGCTGACGCGCCGGCTCAGCCATGACCAGCGACGACCTGCCCACCGCAAGGACCCCACGATGATCGCCGTGCCGACCTCGAGCCTCTCGCGAGCCGACTACGCCGTCGCTCTGCGGGCGCTCCCCGCTGAGGAACGCCCCCGCTACCTCACCGAGCACAGCAACCTCCCCGGTCCCCGCGCCAACCTCACGCTGCTGGATGCTGCCGGCGACGTTCTCCCGCGGGACCAGGCGCTTCACCTGATCGATGAGGTCGACGAGTTCCTGGCCGGTTGCGGCGTGGTGGCGCTGGGCAGGCTCATCCTCGAGGCACCGACGGACCGCGCGCTGGTGGGATTGGTCACCCGTTCGGCCGCGGACGCGCGCTGGCGGGTGCGTGAGGCGTCGGCGATCGCCGCCCAGCGAATAGGCGACGCGGACCCAGAGCGTCTGCGAGCGCTTGTCGAGGAGTGGACCTCGGCCGCCGACCCGCTCGTGGTGCGGTGCGGAATCGCCGCGATCTGCGAGCCGCGTCTCCTGACCGATCCGATGACAGCCGCGGCGGCGCTCGCCGCCTGCCGTCGCGCGACCGCGCACTTGCTCGCCGTCCCCGCACCGGATCGCCGGAACCCCTCGGTGCGGACGCTGCGCCAGGCCCTGGGCTATTGCTGGTCGGTCGCCGTCGCCGGCAGCCCGAAGGCCGGACTGGCCGAGTTCCTGGCCCTTGCCACCGATGATCCCGACCTGGCGTGGGTGGTGCGGGAGAACCGCAAGAAGCACCGGTTGATCCGACTGCTGACGCCGCTCGACTGAACGGACGCCCGTCCGGTTCGGGTGGCTCAGCGTCGCGTGTGGCGCCAGACGGCGTGGGCGGCGAGCATCGTTGCCGCGACCAGGAACGCCACGATGATCCCCGGGCCACGGACGTCGTCGTCCTCGCCGACAACGAGCAGGTTCAGAGTCGCCCACCCGATCTCGAAGACCATCGGCAGAACCAGCAGCAGAGCGATCGCCCCCCGGCCCCAACGGCGCCTGCGCGGCAGGGCGGGGACCGCCGCTTCGGCGAGTTCTCTGGGCGACCGTCCGACGATTCGAACCTCGACGGTGACCGGATCGGCCACCAGCGCCTCCAACTCTGGGTCGGGCGGCATCATGATCGACCGCCGAGCCGGGACCGGGCCCATCGGTTGCTGGTCGAACATCGACATCCCGGCCACCCCCTGCTTCCCGGCCGCCACATGGGTGCGCAGCGTCGGGGCCAACGTTAGCCTGCCGGACTCAGCGTCCGGCGTACGCCAACGCGATGGCCGCACCGAGGCGGGCGTTGCTCTTCACCAGGGCGATGTTGGCCCGCAAGGACTCGCCACCGGACAGTTCCACGATCCGCCCGAGCAGGAACGGCGTGATCGCGGCGCCCTCAATGCCACGCTCCCCCGCTTCGACGATGGCCCGATCGATCAGGACCCCGATCTCAGCCTCGGGGATTTCGTCCTCCACCGGTATCGGATTGGCCACGACGACACCGCCGGCAAGGCCCAGATCCCACTTCGCCCGCATCAGGGCGGCCACTTCCGCGGCACCGTCCAGGCGCAGCGGCGACCGGAAGCCGCTGGACCGCGAGTAGAACGACGGGAAGTCATCGGCTCCGACCGAGACGACCGGCACACCCAGCGTTTCCAGCATTTCCAGTGTGCGGCCGATGTCCAGCAGCGATTTCACTCCTGCGCTCACCACAGCCACATTCGTCAGGCTGAGTTCGGTCAGGTCGGCGGAGACGTCCATGCTGTGTTCGGCACCCCGGTGAACCCCTCCGAGTCCTCCGGTGACGAACACACCGATCCCCGCCAAAGCGGCCAGCCGCATGGTCGCCGCCACTGTGGTCGCGCCATGCTCCCCACGGGACACTACGAAGGGCAGGTCGCGGATACTGACCTTGCGGACGTGCTCGTCGGAGCCCAGGAGGTCCAGTTCGGCGTCGTCGAGGCCGATTCGCGGCACACCGTGCAGCACGGCGATCGTGGCTGGCACGGCGCCACCGTCCCGGATGATCTGCTCCACCTCGCGGGCGGTCTGGACGTTCTTGGGGTACGGCATTCCGTGGCTGATGATGGTCGACTCCAGCGCCACGACGCCACGGCCGGACGCGAGCGCATCCCGGACCTCCTCGGCGAGGGCGAGCATCGGGTGGGGTTCGGTCATGTCGGAGCTCCTTGGGCTGGTGCGTCGGGAAGCGCCGCAGCGAACGCGACGCCCAGGTCTGGTCGGACGGTGTAATTGCTGGCCACGGTCAGGGCCGCGGCGAGATGGCCGTACTGGGCGGCGCCCTGAGGGGACTCGCCGTCCAGAAGGCCTCGGACGAAGCCGGCGATCATCGCATCGCCGGCACCGGTCACGTCGACCACAGCGGCCTCGACGGCGGCGATCTCGACGCTCGACCCGGGACCGACCAGCAGACTCCCCCGCTGGCCGCGGCTCACCCACAGGTACGCCACCCCGCGGTCCTGGAGACGGCGTGCGGCGGCCGTGATCGCCTCCGTGGTGTCCGCGACCGGCTCGCCAGCCAGTGCCGCCAACTCGTCGAGGTTGGGGGTGATCGCAAACACCGGCCGGTCGCGCCGCAGCATCGGCGCTATCCGAGCGGCCTTGGCGACGCTCACCGGTTCGAGCAGCACGCGCGCGCCAGCGACGGACGCCACTGCCAGCACCCACTCGGCGACCTCGATCGGCAGGTTTCCGTCGACGATGACGACCTCGGCGTGCGCGATCAGGTCGTGCGATCTGGCGATGGCTGCGACATCCAGGGCGTCGGTGGCTGCCAGATCGGAGACCGCCACCAGCAACTCACCGTCCGCGTCCAGCGTGGCGAGATAGCTGCCGGTGGGGCACCTGCTGGTCACGACGTGGTCCACATACACTCCGGCGCCGGCCGTCTGAGCGATCAGGTCGCGGCCTTCTGCGTCCGCTCCCACCGAAGCCACGAGGTGCACCTGGCTGCCCAGCCGCGCGATCGCCTCGGCGATATTCCGGCCGACACCCCCTGGCGTCCGGGTGACCGTGCCGGGGTTGGACGTGTGCAGTCGTGCGCCGCGAAGGCTCCTCGCCTTGATGTCCCAGGCCGCACCACCGACCACCACCACCCAGGGCTCGCTGCGCAGCACGTAACCGCGGCCCACGATCTCGCCCTTCTGAGCCAGCGAGGACAGGGCCACCGCCACCGCGCCCTTGGAGGTGCCGAGTGTCCGAGCGAGCCCGCCGGCGTCCAGCAGAGGCTGCGCTCGCAGCAACGAGAGGATCTCCCGTTCGCGCGGACTCAAGGCCATGATCACTATTCTTAGCGATGCTTGAACTTGTTAGCAAGCTCCGCTGAGGAGCGTGCAAGGGCCGCCCTGCTATCGACCCTGACCGGAGTGCCGCCTTGCGCGGCCCAGGCGGTCCCGGTAGGCCTTTCTGCATGCGCGGACGTCATAGGGAGTTGTATCCGGTAGAGCGCATGGTGTTCTTCACCGACGCCGTGGTCGCGATTGCGATGACCCTGCTGATCCTCCCGCTGCTGGAGTCGGTCACCGAGGCGGCAGCGGCGGGGCTGAGCACTCGTGAGTACGTGATCGAACACGACGGCCAACTGGTCGCCTTCGCCCTGAGCTTCGTGGTCATCAGCGTCTTCTGGCGCGGCCACGACCGCTTGTATGCCCCCGTCGCCCACTTCAACAAGCCGTTGTTCTGGCTCAACGTCGCCTGGATGTTCAGCATCGTCTGGCTTCCGGTCGCGACCGCGATGGTCGGCGCGATGGAGACCGACCCGTTGCAGCTGACCCTGTACATCGGCACCATGTTCACCACGAGCCTGATCACCGTCGGGACCCACCTGCTGCTGTGGCGCAGCCCGCAGCTGCGGACTCCCGGTGACGTCTTCGACGTCTCCGCACTCCGTGGAGTCAGCGTGGCGACCGGGTTGTTCGGCCTCGCATTGGGGCTCGCCCTGACGGTACCGGGCCTGCAGTTCTGGAGCCTGCTGGTGCTCACCCTCAACGGGCCGGTCGAGTGGGCCCTGTCTCGGTCAAGTCGCTGGAGGAGGTGAGGGGACGAGCACCGGTGCTCGTCCCCTCACCGCCTCGCGATCTGCGAGCAACACCTCGTCAGTCGCTACCTGCTCGATCGGCTTGCAACGAAGTAGCGGCTGCTCCCCCTCACCTTGAATCCTAAGCACATCAGCCGGGAGCGTCAGCCATTCCTGCGCAGCATTCCGTGGACGAAGATCCTTTCTTCGGCACGGACCCTAGTCGTCCGTGGCCGGCGGCCGGAGCGCCGATGCTCGGGCGAGACGACGGCGACGCCACAACAGAACAGGCGCCGCAAGCACCGCGAGCACCGCCGCGAACGGCAACACCGCACCCAGAATCGTGAGCAGCACCTTCGAGCTTGAGACCAAGGCTCCCCATCCGGCCACCAGGCCGCCCAGGAAGCCGGCCGTCTCGACCTCGCTGGCCGCCTCAGGGAGTCGCAGCGTGATCGTGATCGGGGACATCGCGACGCGTCCGGCGAGAATCTTGCGCTGCGCGACAAGCGAGTCGCGCTCGGAGACCCGGTTGGTGATCTCGGATTCGAGCTCGGTCAGTTCCCGAATCGTGCCCGCCTTCTTCGAGAGCTCTCGCAGCCGATCGATGGACGCGGTGAGGGTTGCGATCCGCGACTCCACGTCGGCGACCTCTGTGGTGATGTCGTCGGAGGAGATCACCCGAGCGGTGATCGTGCCCAACCCTGCAAGCCGGTCCAGAGTCGTGTCGAGGGTGGCGGCCGGCACTGAGATTCGGACCACCGACGGCGGCTCCTCCGCTCCGGTGCGCGTGACCAGATTCTCCGCGGTGACCTGTCCGCCCACCGCGGCGGCCAGATCTCGCAAGGCCGCGGCGGCAGCGTTCACGTCCGTCACCGTCATGGTCACCGTCGCCGTCCGGGCCAGCTGCTGGGACGGAACGCTGGTGGGCACCTGACCCGGCTCCACGTCCGCAGGGGCCACCTCGCCGCCCGCACTCTGAGCACGCTCGACGGAGGAGTCGGTGACTCCTCCGTCCGGCATGCTCGTGCTCGATGCCGCGGAACAGCCACTGAGTAGGGACAGGCAGCCGACGGCCGCGACGATGCTGGACATGATCCTCATGCAACTGTCACGGGCCACGTCCCGGCTTCGTTGCACGAATGGCGGCCCGTAGCGGGACTGTTGCCGAATCGTGATCTCGACCAGACTGGGCACGGTCACGACGAGCGAGGCGTACGACGTGGTGGTGCTGGGCGCCGGCCCGGCCGGAGAGAACGCCGCCGACTACGCGCTGCGGAACAGTGACCGAACGGCGCTGCTGATCGAACGACACCTCGTCGGCGGGGAATGCTCCTACTACGCCTGCATGCCGTCCAAGGCCTTGCTGCGGCCGCTGGATGTGCGGACCGCGGCGGAGAACCTTGGCGGGCTTCCCGATTCAGTCCCGCTCTCGGTTCCCGCGCTCCTGGCACGGCGCGACGAGTGGGTCTCCTCCTATGACGACGCCGGACAGGTGCGATGGGCGGCGGATGCCGGGATCGAGGTGGCCAGAGGCGTTGGCCGGTTGTGCGGCGAGCGGCAGGTGCAGGTGCGGGGCGAGGACTCCGTGCGGGAGATCACCGCACGGCAGGCGGTGGTCGTGGCCACCGGCAGCACACCGGTGATGCCCGAAGGCTTCGCGGAGTTGCATCCCTGGACTTCGCGGGACGCGACCGGTGTTCAGGAAGTACCGTCCTCGATCGCAGTGGTCGGTGGCGGCGTGGTGGCCGCTGAGGCGGCACTGTGGCTGGCAGGTCTGGGGGCCCAAGTCACGATGCTCGTTCGGGGGGACCGGCTGCTGAGCCGGTTCGAGGCCTTCGCCGGCGAGCTCGTCACCGCCGGTCTGCAGCGAGCAGGCGTGGAGGTGCGGTTCGGCGCCGAGGTTTTTCCACTCGGCCGGGAACACCCCATGCCCACCGGGTTGGGTCGGGTGCACGGTGGCGCCGTCCGTGTCGCGGTCGCCGGTGAGGAACTCACCTACGCCGAGCTCCTGGTGGCCACGGGGCGCAGGCCGGCTCTGGCCGACGTCGGCCTGGAGAGCATCGGGCTCGACCCGAAAGGCATCGTCGATCCGGGCCGGCGTCCCGATTGGCTGTACGTCGTTGGCGACGCCAGTGGAGAGGCACCGCTCACGCATTGGGGCAAGTACGCTGCGCGGCTCACCGGAGACCGGATCGCGGCCAAGGCCGACGGCCGCCCCGCACCGCAGCCACCGGCCGACGTGCCGGTACCTCAGGTTGTCTTCACGGACCCGCAGGTGGCCAGTGTCGGGTTGACCGAGGACGCTGCTGTTCGCGATGGGTGGGAAGTCGAAACCGCTGAGGTCGACCTGGCGAACGCGGCGGGCTTCGGGCTGCTACGCGACGACGCGGCCGGGCGGGCCAAGTTGGTGCTCGACGCCACGTCGGGGCGGGTGGTCGGCGCCACGTTCGTCGGGACGGAGGTGGCGGAGCTCCTGCACGCCGCCACGGTCGCCATCGTCGGCCGGCTCACCGTAGATCAGCTGTGGCATGCCGTCCCCGCGTACCCGACGGCCAGCGAGATCTGGCTCCGGCTGCTGGACGGACACCGCAGCCATTGATCCGGTCACCCCGCCGCTCGACGCGATCGGGGCGGCAGCCGCCATTGCCCGGTCTCGTCCTGGGCCACGAAGCCACGATCAGCCAGTTCGTCCAGCATCCCGAGGCATCGGGGCAGCGCCAGGCCGGCACGCATCGCCAGCTCACCGGCGCTCAGGCAACCGCGGCCCGGCACCGCTTCGAACAGCCGTAGCAGGTCGGGCGTCAGGGCATCGGTGGCGCGGTGCTCACTGGGCGTTCGCGGGTTGGGGCGGCCCAAGGGTGCGAGCATCTCGAGCACGTCCGAGGTCCGGGTGACGAGCACGGCCTCCGCATCACGGATCAACCGGTGGGGTGTCACCGAGGTGGCACTGGTCACCGGGCCGGGAACGGCCATCACCACCCTGCCCAGCGCGTTTGCCCAAGTCACCGTGTTCCTCGCGCCCGAGCGTGCCGCCGCCTCCACCAGGACGGTGCCCGGCGTCAGCGCGGCGATCAGCCGATTCCGCGCCAGGAACCGCACCCGGGTCGGGTGTTCGCCGGGCGCGAGTTCGGACACCAGGACGCCGGTCGTCGCGATCCGGTCGAAGAGCGGCCGATGGCCTGACGGATACGGTAGGTCGAGTCCGCCGGCGAGCACCGCGATCGTCGGACTGCGGCCGGCCAGACAGCCCCGGTGGGCGGCCGCATCGATTCCGTAGGCGCCCCCGGACAGGACCGTCCGACCGGCCTCGGACAGCTCGGCGCCGAGGTCGGACGCCACGGTGTCGCCGTACGCCGTGGAGGCGCGCGAGCCGACGATCGCCACTGAGTCCTCGACCAGCTCCGCGAGGTCGCCCGGGCCGGCCAGCCAGACGCCCAGCGGCTCGCCGGAGAGCTGATTCACCGTCTCGCAGCCGGCCAGGTCGGCCAACCTGCTGGGCCACTGCGGGTCCCCCGGCACGACGAACCGCAGCAGCAGATCACGGCTGCGGGCGACGATCTCGTCCGGCCGCACCTGCCGAGCCCTCCGGGCCAGAGGGAGGTCGGCACCGGGTCGGGTGAGGCTCCGCCACACCGATTCGGCACCATAGGCCGCGACAGCCTCGGCCACCGCGGGGTGACCCGGTTCGACCACACTCGCCAGGCACATCCGTGCGGTTCGCTCGTCCATCACGCCGCCTCCTGGTCCTCGCCGCGGCGCATCGCCAACGCGATGCGCAGGTGCTCCTTGGTGGGCCGGTCCGCGCCGGCCAGATCAGCGATCGTCCAGGCGAGCCGGAGCACCTTGTCCACCCCCCGCGCCGACAGCCGGCCACGCGCGACAGCAGTGTCGAGCAGCTCAGACCCCTCCGGCAACGGCAGACGCTTCCGAAGGGTCGGTCCGGGAACTTCGCCGTTCGTGCGGCACCCGCCGGCGGCGAGCCGATGGAGCTGCCGGCCCCGGGCCTCCCCCACTCGTTCGGCGACCACCTGGCTGGTCTCGCCCGGCTCCTGGCGTCCGTGCAGGAACGATGCCCGGACCGGACGAAGCTGCTGGTGGATGTCGATCCGATCCAGAATCGGCCCGGACACCCGCGACGCATACCGTCGCACGGTCATCGGGGCGCAGCGGCAGTTCCCGTCGGGCGTCCCGGCCATGCCGCACGGGCAGGGGTTGGCCGCGAGCACCAACTGGAAGCTGGCCGGGTAGATCGCGGTCGCCATCGAACGGCCGAGCACGATCCGGCCCGACTCCAGCGGCACGCGCAGCGCCTCCATCACCCGGGGGCTGAATTCGGGCGCCTCGTCGAGGAACAACACGCCACGATGAGCGCGTGACACCGCTCCCGGGGTCGCGATGCGGGCGCCGCCGCCGACGAGGCTGGCGATCGACGCCGAATGGTGCGGGTCGGCGTAGGGCGGACGCCGGACGAGCCCGTCGTCGAGGTTGATCCCGGCCAGCGAATGCACCGCCGACACCTCCAGCGCCTCGCTCAGTTGGAGGTCGGGCAGCAGGCTCGGCAGCCGCTCGGCCAGCAGGGTCTTGCCCACCCCTGGCGGTCCGTGCAGGAACAGGTGGTGACGCCCGGCGGCGGCCACCTCCAGCGCCCACTTGCCTTCGTCCTGTCCGGCCACGTCGATGAGGTCGAGTCGGGGCCGCGGTTCGGCCGCGGGAGGTGCGGCGGGGGGCGTCAGCACGCCCGGGCCACCGGCCAGAATGTCGAACAGGTCAGCCAAGTTGGCGGCTCCGAACACGGTCAGCTGATCAACCAGAGCGGCCTCGCGCAGTTGGCCGGCCGGGACCACGACCCGGTCGAAGCCGCACTTCACCGCCGCCAGCAGCGCCGGCAGCAAGCCGCGCACGGTACGGACGCGCCCGTCGAGGCCGAGTTCGCCGAACAGCGGCAGCCCGTCCAGCGCCGCCGGGTTGAACTTCCGCCGCGCAGCAGCGACAGCGGCGGCGATCGCCAGGTCGTAGTGTGAGCCGGCCTTCGGCAGTGTGGCGGGTGACAGGTTGATGGTCACCGGATCGGACGGCCACCCGAACCCGGCCGAGGCCATGGCGGCCCGGCATCGGTCGCGGGCTTCGTACAGCGCGGTGTCGGGCAGACCGACCATGATCGTCTTGGGCAGACCACTGCTGATCGCGGCCTCCACCTCGACCATCGTGCCGTCGATCCCCACCAGGGCCACCGACCACGCCCGCGCCTGGCTCACTGCCCGATCCCCGCAACGTGGCGTGATCACCGGCGGCTCATCGCCCCGTAGAAGCACGCCCAACCCGTCGAAACGGATATGCCGCACCGGCGCCTCCTGCGCGCGCAGCCAATGGAGGGCGAGTTCGCGGAGCTTGGCCACCTTCGCTGCGGTGATCCCCTCCAGCGGCGGCCCGTAGGCCAAACCGGTACGGCACTTCACCTCACAGAACACCAGCACCGGATCGGGACCGGGCTCGAGCGCAACGATGTCCAGTTCTCCCACCGGGCACCGCCAATTCCGTACCAGGATCCGCCAGCCCAGTCCCGTCAGGTACCGGGCGGCGACGTCCTCCCCGGTGTGCCACACTTCTGCCCTGCCCATCGGTCACCACCTCCGGTAGTGACTATCGGCACGACGGAGCAGACGTGTTCAACCAATCGCGCCGGGTGTGGATGACCGGGGTTATCCACAGGCCTCAGAGGTGGTCGGGCACCTTCAGGTCGCTGTGGGCGATCTCTTCGATGGAGACGTCGCGGAAGGTCAACACCTTGGCGCTCTTGACGAACCTGGCCGGCCGGTACATGTCCCACACCCAGGCATCCCCCATGGACACCTCGTAGTACACGTCCCCGCCCTCGGTGCGGACCTTCAGATCCACCGCGTTGCAGAGATAGAAACGCCGCTCGGTCTCCACCGCGTAGGTGAAGATCCCGACCACATCCTTGTACTCCTTGTACAGCTGCAGTTCGAGTTCGGACTCGTACTGCTCCAGGTCTTCGGCGCTCATATCGACGTCACTCTAACAGGGCCGGCGCGTGCCCAACGGTGGGACCGGCGACTCCGGCCGACGCAGTCCGACGGACGTTGCCGAAGCAGAATCGATGGATCTCGCTGGGTCCGTGATCCTCGAGTTTCTCCTGATGCAGGGGCGTGCAATAGCCCTTGTGAACGTCGAACGCGTACTGGGGCAGCCTGGAATGCCACTCACCCATGATCCGGTCCCGGGTGACCTTCGCCACCACGGAAGCCGCAGCGACACAGGCTGCCACCCGATCACCCTTCCAGATGGCCAGACTGGGCATCGCCAACCCGTCCACGCCGAAGCCGTCGGTCAACGCGAACTGAGCACCCGGAGCGAGCCGGAGCAGGGCTCGGCGTAGTGCGGCCAGGTTCGCCTGGTGCATGCCCAGCGCGTCGCACTCCCCCGCCTCCACACACACCACGGCCCAGGCCACGGCGCGGGATTGGATCTCGGCGAACACCCGATCCCGGGCGTTCGGCGTGAGCAACTTGGAGTCGGCCAACCCGGGGATCTCGCCGGTCGGTCCCGGGCGCAGGATCACCGCTCCGGCCACGAGTGGCCCGGCGCAGGCGCCCCGTCCGGCCTCGTCGGCACCCGCGATCAGGTCGAAACCAGCCCGCCGCAGTGAACCCTCATATGCGTAGATGCCCGCGTCCCGCCGAACCACGATGCCCATGTCCGCCGCCTAACAGACAACCTTCGGGCCGGTGAGCACCGGTACGGCCGGCGGGATGGATCCGGCCGGAATGTTCTCGAAGGTGCGCGGCCGGCTGAGCCCATGGAAGCGCGAGAACGGATAGACCACGGCAACGGCGGTGCCGACGATGTTTTCGGTGGGAATGAACGCGTTCACTCCGTCAGCGTCGTCGGTGAGGTGGCAGCGGGAGTCCTGGGAGTTGTTGCGGTGGTCACCCATGACGAACACCGTGCCCAGCGGCACGACCACGTCGAACGCGACCGACGACGGGTCCACCTGGGCACCGGTGAGGGAGTCGCTGTAGAGGTAACCGCCCTCGTCCAGCGCCACGTCGTTGACCGTGACCCGGTTCTTGGCGTCACAACAGGTGACGTGATCACCCGCGAGGCCGATCACTCGCTTGATCAGATGGTTGGAGCTCTCGTCAGGAGCCAAGCCGAGGAAGATCAATGTCTTCTTCACCGGATCCTCCTCGACCTTCGCCGGCGCGAGCCAGTTCAGGGTGTCCCGGAAGACGACGATGTCACCACGCTGGTAGCCGACGATCTTCTGCACGGCCACCCGGTCCCGCACCTGAAGGGTGTTCTCCATCGAGCCGGACGGGATCACGAACATCTGCGCAACGAACAGCCTCAGCAGGGTGGAGGCGATCAGAGCCCCGATCACCACGATGGCGATCTCGCGCAACCAGCCGCCGGCAACCCGCAGACCTTGGTGTTCCCGGGCAACCTGGGCCGTATCGGGAGCGGTCAACGCTCTCCCCTCTCGGACTCCGCAGACGTCGACCGCAACGGAGTCAAGCGCTTCAGCGGTCGCGCTTCTCCTTGATCTTTGCAGCCTTGCCGCGCAGACCGCGGAGGTAGTACAGCTTGGCGCGTCGCACGTCGCCGCGTCGCTCGATTTCGATCTTCTCGATGATCGGGCTGTGCAGCGGGAAGGTACGCTCCACGCCGGTGCCGAAGCTCACCTTGCGGACGGTGAACGCCTCGGCGATTCCTGAACCGGTGCGGGAGATCACGGCGCCGGCGAAGACCTGGATACGGGAGCGGTTGCCCTCGATGACCCGCACGTGTACGCGCACCTGGTCGCCGGGACGGAACTCGGGAAGGTCCTCGCGGAGGTTCTCCTTGCCGATCTGCTCAACCAACTGATTCATGTTTGTCCTCGCCAGTGCCACAGGTCACTTCGTCTTGTCGTCTTTTCTTGATGAGCCACGACGCCTTCCCCCCGTGGCAGGAGCGTGCGCGCACAACGATCCACCAGTTTGCCATACCCGAAGCCGGGCCGGAAATCGATGCCGCCCGCGGAGACGACCGCACACTGATCCAGGTCAATCGACCGGGCTCTTCGGCAGTGTCCGGCCCACCCCGGGAACCAACCCGAGCTTCTGCCAGATCTTGCGTGCCATGCCGTTGGTGAGGTTCTCGATGTCGGAGATCGTGGCCAGCACGGCGGGGTCGGTGCTGCGCTCGGCGTAGACGGCGGCGGTCTTGGCTACCAGGGACAGCAGTTCGGAGCAGTAGTCGAGGTAGGAGGCCATGTCGATGGGGGTGAGGCCGACCTCAACGGTCTGGTCGGTCGGACGGAACGCGTCCGCGAACCGCTCGGGATCCTTGGTGAGCTGATGCATGTCGATCACGTGGGCGAGCGACCGCAGCCGGTGCAGTTCACCGAGGATCCGGCGCCGCTCCAGATGGGACGGCAGCACCCACAAGAACACGACCGCGATTCCGACGTACACCACATCGTTGATCAGCGTCTCGATCGCGCTCAACCACGACAGGGCTGACTTCCCGGTCGCGATCAGCTCGATCATGACGGCGGCCAATGACCCGGCCGCCACCGCGACCAGCACGGCGATCACGATCAGGCCTGTAATCCGAAGGATCCGGATCGGCACCGACCGGGCCGCCGCGCGTTCCACGTCGGAGGCCACCGAGACCAGCCGGTCGGCCACCCGTCCGAGGTTGCGGCCTGGGAACCTGGCCCAGATCCGGGACTGCAGTCGTGTCGCTGTCGCCACCACGGCGTCAGCGTCGAGCCGCTCGTACCGCATTCTCGCTCCTCCGTCACCGCCCCCCGGCGCCCCGCGTCGCGCCGGCCCCCGAACGAACAACTGGCCCCCGGAGCCTAACTCCGAGGGCCAGTTGAGGTCAGGCTACTTGCCGTCCTTCTTGAACAGCGAGGCGATCAGGTCGCGGTTGAGCTGGCTGATCGTGTCGAACGGGATCTGCTTGGGGCACACCTCGGCGCACTCGCCGATGTTGGTGCAACCGCCGAAACCGAGTTCGTCGTGAGTGGCCATCATCGTCTTGATCCGGCTGTACCGCTCCGGCTGGCCTTGCGGAAGCATCGCCAGGTGGGTGATCTTCGCCGCCGTGAACAGCATGGCCGAGGAGTTCGGGCACGCCGCCACACACGCGCCGCAGCCGATGCAGGTGGCCGCGTCGAAGGCCCGGTCGGCCTTCAGCTTGCCCACCGGCGCGGCGTGCGCCTCGGGAGCGGCGCCGGTGTTCGCCGAGATGAACCCCCCGGCCTGAATGATCCGGTCGAAGGCCGTCCGGTCGACAGCGAGGTCCTTGATCACCGGGAACGGGCCGGCCCGCCAAGGCTCGACATCGATCGTCGCCCCGTCCTCGAACGACCGCATGTGCAGCTGGCAGGTCGTGGTGGGGACGGGCGAATCGCCCCGGCCGTGGGCGGTGCCGTTGATCACGACGCCACACATGCCGCAGATGCCTTCGCGACAGTCATGGTCGAAGGCGATCGGCTCCTCACCCTTGAGGGTGAGGTCCTCGTTGAGCAGGTCGAGCATCTCCAGGAAGGACATGTCCGAGGACACGTCCTGAACCTGGTAGGTGACCATTCGCCCTGCCGCCTGGGCGTTTGCTTGGCGCCATACGCGCAGAGTGATGTTCACTTGTAACTCCGTTGCTTCAACTCGATGGCCTCATAGACCAGTGGTTCCTTGTGCAGAACCGGCTTCTGGGCGTCGCCGGTGTACTCCCAGGCCGCGACGTAGAGGAACTCGTCGTCGTGCCGCAGGGCCTCGCCGTCCTCGGTCTGGCTCTCCGCCCGGAAGTGACCGCCGCAGGATTCACGCCGGTGCAGGGCGTCGATGCACATCAGCCGCCCCAGTCCGAAGAAGTCGACGACCCGACCGGCCCGTTCAAGGGTCTGGTTGAAGTCCTCGTTGACGCCCGTGACCTTGACGTCGCGCCAGAACTCGGCCTCCAGCTCGTCGATCTTCGCGATCGCCGTCTTCAGGCCGGCCTCGGTGCGCTCCATGCCGCAGTACTCCCACATGATGTGCCCGAGAGCCTTGTGGAAGGAGTCGACCGTTCGGGTGCCGTTGACGGCGAGCAGCTTCTCGATCCGCTCGTTCACCGTCTTCACCGCGTCCTGGACCGCCGGATGGCTGGCGTCCACCTTCGCGAACGAAGCGGCGCCGGCCAGGTAGTCGTTGATGGTGTTGGGCAGCACGAAGTAGCCGTCGGCAAGGCCCTGCATGAGGGCCGAGGCGCCCAGCCGGTTTGCGCCGTGGTCGGAGAAGTTGGCCTCGCCGGTCACGTACATGCCCGGGATCGACGACATCAGGTCGTAGTCGACCCAGAGCCCGCCCATCGTGTAGTGCACGGCCGGGTAGATCCGCATCGGGGTCTCGTACGGGTTCTCGCCGGTGATCTGGGCGTACATGTCGAACAGGTTGCCGTAGCGCGCCGCCACGCCCTCCTGGCCGAGCCTGCCGATGGCCTCGGCGAAGTCGAGGTAGACGCCGCGCCGCACGAACCGCTCGTTGCCGTCGTGGTCGAACTCCTTGACCGCAGGGCCGACGCCGCGTCCCTCGTCGCACATGTTCTTCGCCTGCCGGGACGCGATGTCGCGGGGCACCAGGTTGCCGAACGCCGGGTAGATCCGCTCCAGGTAGTAGTCGCGGTCGTCCTCGGGGATCTGCCGTGGATCCTTGTCGCAGTCCTCGGCGCGCTTGGGCACCCAGATCCGGCCGTCGTTGCGCAGCGACTCCGACATCAGAGTCAGTTTCGACTGGGTTTCACCGTGCACCGGAATGCAGGTGGGGTGGATCTGCGTGTAGCAGGGGTTGCCGAAGTAGGCGCCCTTGCGGTGCGCCCGCCAGTCGGCGGTCACGTTGCAGCCCATGGCGTTGGTGGACAGGAAGAACACGTTGCCGTAGCCGCCGGTGGCCAGCACGACAGCGTCGGCCGTCCAGCTCTCGATCGCTCCGGTGACCATGTCTCGGGTGACGATGCCGCGCGCCCGCCCGTCGACGACGATCAGTTCGAGCATCTCGTGCCGGGTGTGCATCTGCACGGTCCCCGCGGCGACCTGACGCTCGAGCGCCTGGTACGCGCCGATCAGCAGCTGCTGACCGGTCTGGCCCCGGGCGTAGAAGGTGCGCTGCACCTGAACGCCGCCGAAGGAGCGGTTGTCGAGCAGGCCGCCGTACTCGCGAGCGAACGGGACACCTTGGGCGACGCACTGGTCGATGATGTTCGCGCTGACCTCGGCCAGCCGGTACACGTTGGTCTCGCGGGCGCGGTAGTCACCGCCCTTGACCGTGTCGTAGAACAGCCGGAACGTCGAGTCGTTGTCGTTGCGGTAGTTCTTGGCCGCGTTGATGCCGCCCTGTGCAGCGATCGAGTGCGCCCGGCGGGGGCTGTCCTGGTAGCAGAAGTTGAGGACGTTGTAGCCCGCTTCGCCCAGCGACGCGGCGGCGGCGCCACCGGCGAGGCCGGTGCCGACGATGATGACGGTCAGCTTGCGCCGGTTGGACGGGTTGACCAGCTTGGCCTCGAACTTGCGCGTGGCCCACTTGGATTCAATCGGGCCGGCAGGCGCCTTGGCGTCGGCGATCTCAGCGCCGAGGGTGAAGTAGTCGGCGCCCGGCAGTGCGGTCCTGGCCGCGGGAGCTTGTGTCGTGGTCATCAGGAGATCCATCCGAAGAGAACGGCCACCGGCATGATCATGAAGCCGATGAAGAGCAGGAGAGCGACGGCCCAGGCGCAGCCGTTGAGGACTGCGCGCGCCTTGGCGCTGGTGTTGGCGCCGAGGGTGGCGAAAGCACTCCAGAAGCCGTGCCGGATGTGCATGCAGACCGCCACCATCCAGACCGCGTAGATGAGCACCATCCACCACTGGCTGAACTCGCCGATGACCATCTTGTAGGCCGAGTCGGCGTAGGTCGTGCCGTAGTCGCCGGCGACGAGGGCGGCGTGCACGGTGAACTGTGCAAGGTGGAAGATCAGCACGCCGGCCAGGATGATGCCGCCCCAACGCATCGTCCGCGCCGAGTAGGTCTGCGCGAGCTTGCGCTTGGCCTCATAGGTGGACGGGTTGGCCGCGAGTGCCCGCTTCCAGAGCGTGGCAGCCGAGTACACGTGGAGCACCACGGCCGCCAACAGCACCGCGCGGAAGATCCAGATGAACCAGCCGGCGGGGACCAGGGGGTAAAGGATGCCGCCATCTTCGCTAAGGCCCTTCAGCCACTCCGCGTAGTGGTTGAAAGCCTCCTCTCCGATGAACATCTTGAGATTGCCGAACATATGCACCAGCAGGAAGCCGATCAGCACCAAACCGGTCACGGCCATCAGGGCCTTGAGCGCTACGGTGGATCGGACAGCTCTCTGATGAGGGGTAAGAGTCGTTGTCGCCACGGGCCCACACTAGTAAGAAATCGTGGCCGTTTCTCCCAGTGGCGGGCATTCCGGCGGAGCAGGTCTCAAATCGCGGACAGGCACTGGACGAAACGTCAGTTTTGCGTTTTTAGCAAGTTTGACGTGTCCTAATTCTCCCGCTCCAGCAGGTCGGGACGACGAACCGCCGTCCGCAGCCGGGACTGTTCCAGCCGCCAAGCAGCGACCTGCCCGTGGTGACCCGACAGCAGCACCGGGGGGACGTCGAGACCACGCCAGCGTGCCGGCTTCGTGTAGACCGGGTACTCCAGGAGGCCCTCCAGCTCATCGCCGTGAGACTCCTCCACCAGCGATTCCGGATTGCCCAGGACGCCCGGCAGCAACCTGACGACGGCCTCGACGATCGCCAGGGCGGCCACTTCCCCGCCGTTGAGCACGTAGTCGCCAAGACTGACTTCGAGCACCTCCATCCGGGACGCGGCGTGTTCGGCCACCCGGGCGTCGATGCCCTCGTAGCGTCCGCACGCGAAGAGGAGCCACTCCCGGCCCGCCAGTTCCTTGGCCAGCGACTGGGTGAACCGCACCCCGGCGGGGCTCGGCACGATCAGAAGCGGAGCCGCACCGCCCGGGGGCGCCAACGCGTCCAGGGCCTCGCCCCACGGCTCGGGCTTCATCACCATGCCGGCGCCGCCCCCGTAAGGGGTGTCGTCGACGGTGCGGTGCCGGTCGTGCGTCCAGGTGCGCAGGTCGTGGACCGTCAGCGAAACGATGCCGGTCTCGCACGCCCGCCCGACCAGCGAGAGCTGCAGCGGCGCGAAGTAGTCGGGGAAGATGCTGACCAGGTCAATCCGCATCGGGAGCCTCCGCCAGCAGTCCGGGGATCGGATCGATGACGAGGCGCCCGCCGGGCACGTCGACCTCGGGCACCAGGGCGGCCACGAAGGGCACCAGCCGTTCGCCGATCGGGGTGAGCACGACCAGCAGGTCTTGCGCGGGATGGTGCTGGACGTCGATCACCTCGCCGAGCGGGAGCCCGTCCGGGTCGACCGCGGCCAGCCCCCGCAGGTCGGAATCGTGGTACTCGTCGGCCTCGGTGGGTGTTGGCTCGCCGTCAGCCTCCAGGTCGAGGCCGCGGAGTTCCTCGGCCGCCGTCCGGTCGGACACGTTCGCGAAGCTCACCACGAGCCGGCCCTGGTTCAGGTGGTAGCCGGTCACCGTGAGCGGCCGGCCGCCGGCGATCAGCACCGCACCGGCCGCGAAGCGTTCCGGGATCGAATCGGTGCGCGGCCGCACGGTGACCTGTCCGCGCAGGCCGTGCGGGCGTCCGATCGTGCCGACGACCACGTGATCAGGCACCGATGACCTCCCGGTGACGTGGGTCCGCCCCGCCGCGGCAGCGACGGGGCGGACGAGAGTGTTTGTTCAGTATCGGCGGCGGGGACGGTGGTCGACGTCGACGAAGTCGACCCTGACCTGCTCGCGTCCGGCCAGTGCGGCGATCACCGTGCGCAGCGCACCGGCGGTGCGCCCCTGGCGTCCGATGACCTTGCCGACGTCGTCGGGATGGACCCGCACCTCGAGGGTACGGACCCGGCCCCGATCCGACTCGCGCACCCGGACGTCGTCCGGGTTGGGCACCAGGCCACGAACCAGGTGTTCCAGCGCGTCGGCCAGCATGCTCAGGCCTCTTCGGTCTCGGCAGGAGCGTCGGCGTCAGCCGCCGCGGCCTTCTTCTTCGACCTGGAGATCGCCGAGCTCGCCGGCTCGCTGTCGGCCTCGGCCAGGGCGGCGTTGAACAGAGCCACCTTGTCCTTCGGCTCCGGCTGCGGGTCGACACCGGACGGCGTGGTGTCACCACTGAACTTCTGCCAGTCACCGGTGCGCTTCAGGAGCGCGACAACGGCCTCGGTGGGCTGGGCGCCGACGCCGAGCCAGTACTGGGCGCGGTCGGAGTCGACCTTGATCACCGAGGGGTCGTTCTTCGGGTGGTAGAGACCGATCTCCTCGATGGCCCGACCGTCACGCTTGGTGCGGGCGTCCATGACGACGATGCGGTAGTGCGGGGAGCGGATCTTGCCGAGCCGCTTGAGACGAATCTTGACAGCCACGTGTGTGGGTTCTCCTGTTGGAACTTGGACCGATGACGTCACCGGACCGGACGGGTGAACAAGGCCGACGATGTGGGGCAACGCCCGCCTGGCTCGGGTGGATCCAGGCCAGCCGGGGTTAGAGGGCGCCTGCGGGCATGGATGCGCCCCATAGTCTGCCAGAGCATCGGACGCGGGCGCCAACGGGGATCGCCTGCGACCGTCCGGGTGAGGAGCTTGGGCAGTTCCGGAGTCACGAGCACATCTCAAGCCAACGCCGGTTCCGATGTCTCCCACTTCCCGCTCCCAGAGCACTTTCTCGTTGCTCGCCGTTGCCGTCCATCGTCGACCGGGCGCATGTCCCCACGCCGTCCGCGTGAGCCGGCGCTTCCCACCACGCACCCGTCCCGATCCGGGATCCCAGCCGCCGCGGCACCGACTTGCGCGGCGTGTACTCTGCCGCCATCATGTTCGCCCCGGACGCCGACGGCGGCCGCACCGCAAGGGTGACGGCCGGCACTGCGGCCATGCTCGGCCCGGCGTTCGTGGCCAGTATCGCCTACGTCGATCCCGGCAACGTCGCGGCCAACCTGAGCGCGGGCGCCCGGTACGGCTACACCCTGGTGTGGGTTCTGGCGGTCGCCTCTCTGATGGCGATGGTGATCCAGTACCAGTCGGCCAAACTCGGCCTGGTCACCGGCCGTACCCTGCCGCAGGCGATGAGCGACCGCTTCGCCCGACACCGCCACCGGAAGGCCTTGACCTGGGGCTACGGCCTCCAGGCCTTCGTGATCGCCATCGCCACCGATCTGGCCGAGGTCGTCGGCGGGGCACTGGGCCTCTACCTGTTGTTCGGATTGCCGATGTGGGCGGGAAGCATCGTCGTGGGGGTCGTCGCGATCCTGGTCCTGTGGGGGCTGCGGGCGCGGGGCGAGCGGGTGTTCGAGATCGGGATCGGCGCGCTGCTGGCGGTGGTGGCGCTGGGCTTCCTGGGTTCGTTGTGGTTCCGGGCACCTGATCCGGGAGCCGCGCTCGCCGGCCTCTGGCCGTCCGTGCCCGACCGCGACGCGTGGCCCCTCGTGGCAGCGATGCTCGGCGCCACCGTCATGCCCCACGCGATCTACCTGCATTCGGCGCTCGCCATCGACCGGCACCGACCTCACGGCCACCTCGCCCGACCACTGTCGGCTCTGCTCGGCGCGCAACGGTGGGACGTCGCACTGGCCCTGCTGGTCTCCGGCTCGGTGAACGTGGCCATGCTGCTGCTTGGCGCTGTGGCGCTGACCGGTGGCCGCGGTGACACCATCGAATCCGCGCACCTCGCGCTGACCTCCGAACTCGGGCACCTGGCCCGCAGCCATCTTTGCGATCGGGCTGCTGGCGTCCGGAATCGGCTCCGCTGTCGTCGGCACTCACGCCGGCGCACGGATCCTGAAGGACATGCAGGTGTGGAAGGTCTCCCCCACCCTGCGCCGGATGATCACGATCGGCCCGGCGGTGATGCTGCTGCTCACCGGCATCTCTCCCACGGAAGTGCTGATCTGGAGCCAGGTCGTGCTGAGCTTCGGCGTCGCCCTGGCTGCAGCCCCGCTGGCGCTCGTGACCGGGGATCCGGACGTCATGGGCGAACACGTCGACGTCGGTTGGCAGCGCTGCCTGAACTGGACGATCGTGGCGCTGATCGTCGGACTGAACCTGGTCATGATCTGGTGGGCGCTGAGCGTGTGAGCACCCACGCTCCGACCCCCGCCCGCACCGACCGCCACGGGGTGGCCTGACTGCGGTCCCGATCCGCCCGCGGCGAACACCGGGAACACCGCACCAGGCACCGGTGTTGCGCCGACATGGCTGAGGAGGAGTTGTTGGACGCCTATTCGGCGGCCGTCGTGCGGGTGGCCCAACAGGTACTGCCCAGCGTGGCCAGCCTGCGCGTCCGAGGCCGGCGCGGTGAGGGTGCCGGCAGCGCCAGCGTCCTCACGGCGGACGGCTTCCTGCTCGACCAGCGCGCACGTGGTCGAGGGTGCGGACGAAGCCACGGCGTCCTTCACCGACGGCACGGAGACGATGACCGACGTGGTCGGCCGCGACCCGCTGTCCGACCTCGCGGTGCTGAGAGCCCGCGGCGACCTGCCAGCGCCGGTGGTTCTGGGTGACGCCGGCACCCTGCGGGTCGGTCAGCTGGTCGTTGCGCTGGGCAACCCGCTGGGACTGGCTGGGACCGTCACCGCCGGCATCGTCTCCGCCCTCGGTCGTTCGCTCCCCACCCGAGGCGGGCGGGTGGTCGACGAGGTCATCCAGACCGACGCCGCCCTGAACCCCGGCAACAGCGGCGGGGTGCTCGCCGACAGCCTCGGCCGGATGGTGGGGGTCAACACGGCGGTCGCCGGGATCGGGGTCGGGCTCGCGGTGCCGATCAACGCCACCACCCAACACATCATCGCCGCGCTGATGACGACCGGTCGCGTCCGTCGCGCCTGGCTGGGCGTCGCCGCCACCCAATCGCCGCTCCCACCGGCGCTGGCGGCCAAGCTTGGCCGCCGCACCGGTCTGAAGGTGGCGCAGGTGGTGGCCGGCAGCCCGGCAGCGATCGCTGCCCTGCGCGTCGGTGACGTGGTGGTCGCGGTCGCGGGCGAGCCGATGGGCTCAGCCACCAGCCTCCAACGCTGGATGGTCGAGGAGGCGATCGGCCAACCGGTGGAGATCACGGTGTGGCGGAACGGCGCACTCGTTGACGTGATCGCCGTGCCCCGCGAACTCGGCGACTGATCGGCCGGTCCCGTCCATTCGCGGCGGCGGCGGGGACTCGACTCAGTGCCGGGTGGGGTGGGTCACGCGGCCACGGAGAATCACCAGGGCGGGATGCTTGGTCACCTCTGGGTCCAGGCGGGGATCGGCGGCGTAGGCCACCAGGTCGGCCCAGGCGCCGTCCTCGACGGGCGGCGCACCCAGCCACGTCCGGGCCCGCCAGGACGCTGCTCCCAGGGCGAACTCCGCGCCACCCAGTTTCGCCAGGAGTCCGATCTCGGTTCCGACCATGCCGTGGCTGATCGTCCCGCCGGCATCGGTACCGGCGAAGACCGGGACGCCGGCCTCGACCGCCGCGCCGATGGTCTCGAACCGCCGGGCGTGAAGGTCGAGCATGTGCACGGCATAGCGGGGGAACTTCGCCTCACCGGCCGCGGCGAAGCCGGGGAAGTTCTCGAGGTTGATCAGGGTGGGCACGAGGGCCACCTGACGCTGCGCCATCAGCGCGATGGTCTCGGCGTCCAGCCCCGTGCCGTGTTCGATGCCGTCGATGCCGGCGCGAACCAGTTGCTGCACCGACTCCTCACCGAAGCAGTGCGCGGTCACGCGAGCCCCCAGTTCGTGCGCCCGGGCGATCGCTGCCGCGGCGACGTCCTCGGGCCACAGCGGAGCGAGATCGCCGGCGTCGCGCTCGATCCAGTCGCCCACCAGCTTCACCCAGCCGTCACCGCGGCGAGCCTGCCGGTCGACCTCCGCCACCAGTGCGTCGGGGTCGACCTCTTCGGCGTAGTTCCGGATGTAGCGTCGCGGCCGGGCGATGTGCCGACCCGCCCGGATGATCCGCGGCAGGTCGTGGCGGTCGTCGATCCAGTGCGTGTCGATCGGTGATCCGGCGTCGCGGATCAGCAGGGTGCCGGCGTCGCGATCGGTGGCGGCCTGCGCCTCGGCGACGTCGGCAGGCACCGCCCCGTGTGGCCCGAGTCCGACGTGGCAGTGGGCGTCCACGAGCCCTGGCAGCAGCCAGGCATCACGGCACACCGTGACCGCGTCGGCCACCGGCTCGGTGCGGATCAACCCGTCCACCACCCACAGGTCGCGGTGCACCCCGTCCGGGAGCAGCACACCCTCCAGGTGGAGACGCTGCGGTTCCGGCGGTCCCGAGGGCCCGACCGATCGGTGTTCGGAGGCGAAGAACGTCGGTTCGCCCAGGCCGGGGGGCGCGTGATGGCCGGTCATGGGCTGACGCTAACGCATCCGTCAGCCCACCCCCAGGGCTTCAACGCGCGAATCCTGCCGACGTCGGTGGGAACGCCCCATCGCGCAGCCGACCGCCGAAGTCGTCGTTATGACCACCCCAGCAACCCGGTCTGGGAGTCCAACCCGCCAAAGTCGTCGTTTTGAAGCCCCATTCAGTGCCGTCGAACGACCACTTTGGCGGTCGAATCGTCACCGACCCCCGCGAGCGCCCTGATAACGACAAGTTCGACGGTTCAGGCTCGGCCAGCCCGCCACCGCCGGTGCGTTGAGTGGCGGGAAGACGTCAGCGGGGACCCTGGTTGGGTTGGTTGAACAGCTTCGCCAGATCCGGCGGGAGCTGGAAGTCACCGATGGCCTTGGCCAGGTCTGCCTCGCTCGGCTGGGTCGGCATCCCGAACGGGGACGCTGCCGGCGCGGCTGCGGCAGCCGGGTCTGCAGCCCCCGACCGTTTCGCCGGATTGCCGGAGACCTTGTGGTTGCCCTTCTTCTTCTTGGCCTGCTGCTTCGCCGCCGGACGGCGGGCGCCCGGCATCCCCGGCATGCCGGACATTCCGCCAGCCATGGACTGCATCATCTTGCGCGCGTCGAAGAACCGGTTCACCAGGGAGTTCACGTCGGACACCTGAGTGCCCGAACCCTTGGCGATCCGAGCGCGGCGGGAGCCGTCCAACACCTTCGGGTTGGCCCGCTCGGCCGGGCGTCATCGAGTAGATGATGGCCTCGATCCGGTCGATCTCGCGCTCGTCGATGCCGGCGATCTGGTCCTTCATCTGACCCATGCCGGGCATCATGCCGAGGATCTTGGACAGCGGTCCCATCCGTCGCACGGCCTGCATCTGCTGCAGGAAGTCGTCCAGGCCGAACTCGCCCTTGCCGGCGATCAGCTTCTGTGCGGCCTTGGCGGTCACGTCGGCGTCGAAGGTCTTCTCCGCCTGCTCGATCAGCGTCAGCACGTCGCCCATGCCGAGGATCCGGCTGGCCATCCGGTCGGGGTGGAACGCGTCGAAGTCGCCGAGCCCCTCGCCGTTGGAGGCGAACATGATCGGCTTGCCGGTGACCCGAGCGATCGACAGGGCCGCGCCGCCGCGGGCGTCGCCGTCCAACTTGGACAGCACCACGCCGTCGAAGCCGACACCGTCGGCGAACGCTCGGGCGGTGTTGACCGCGTCCTGACCGATCATGGCGTCCACCACGAACAGGATCTCGGTGGGGTTCACCGCGTCCCGGATGTCCGCAGCCTGCTGCATCAGTTCCGCGTCGACGCCCAGCCGGCCGGCGGTGTCGACGATCACCACGTCGTAGAGCTTGCTCATCGCCTGCAGGATCGAGTTGCGGGCCACCGCGACCGGGTCGCCCACCCCGTTGCCGGGCTCGGGGGCGAACACGTGGACGCCGGCGCGTGCGCCGACCACCTGCAACTGGTTGACCGCGTTGGGCCGCTGCAGGTCGGCGGCCACCAGCAGCGGTGAATGCCCCTGATCCTTCAGCCACTTGCCGAGCTTGCCCGCCAGCGTGGTCTTGCCGGAGCCCTGGAGGCCGGCGAGCATGATCACCGTCGGCGGCCGCTTCGCGAACCGGAGCGTGCGCGCCTGGCCACCCAGGATGCCGACCAGCTCGTCGTTGACGATCTTCACGATCTGCTGAGCCGGGTTCAGCGCGCCATGAATCTCGGTGCCGGAGGCTCGTTCCTTCACGGCGGCGATGAAGTCCTTCACCACGCCGAGGTTGACGTCGGCCTCCAGCAGCGCCAGCCGGATCTCGCGCGCGGTGGCGTCGATGTCGGCGTCGGTCAGCCGGGTCTTGCCGCGCAGGTTGCGGAACGCGGCGTTGAGCCGATCGGAAAGGGTGTCGAACAAGGAGGTGCCTAACGGTCGCGGAAAGTCGCCAACATCCTACCGGCCGCTTCGGATCGGCAATTCCCACCCCGCGCCCGGCGTGGAGCCGGCTGCCCACCCGCGCATCGGCCGTGCGACCCGGGGCCAGTCTCCGCCCCGCGACGGCGGCCAGTGACGCTCACAGAATGAGTTGGACGAGCACCAGGTCGAGCCAGCGGTCGAACTTGCGGCCCACCTCGGACAACCGGCCGACCTCGGCGAAACCCAGCGAGTGGTGCAGCGCGAGGGACACAGCGTTGTCGGAGTCCAATCCCCCGATCAGAGCATGCACCCCATCGGCCCGCGCAGCCTCGATGATCGGCCACCAACAGAGCCCGCCCGAGGCCTCGCCCCCGCTGGTCCTGCCGGACGTAGACGCTGTGCTCCATGGTGCGGGCGTAACCGGCCTTGGAGCGGAACGGCCCGTAGGCGGCGTAGCCGAGAACCGTGCCGGCTTCGTCGGCCACGATCACCGGGTGCGCCGAGGCGGCCTTCGTGGCGTACCACTCGGCGTGCTCGGCAGGGGTCCAGGGCTCCAGGTCCCAACTCGCGGTGCTGTTCACCACCGCGTCGTTGTAGATCTCCAGCAGTTGCTCAAGATCGTCGGTCCGGGCCGGTCGGATCCGCATCAGGCCTCCGCCAGCAGGGCGTCGACGAACCCCTCGGCCTCGAAGGGCGCCAGATCGTCGGCGCCCTCGCCGAGCCCGATCAGCTTCACCGGAACGTCGAGTTCCCGCTGCACCGGCACGACGATCCCGCCCTTGGCCGACCCGTCGAGCTTCGACAACACGATGCCGGTGACGTCCACGACCTCGGCGAACACCCGGGCCTGGACCAGTCCGTTCTGGCCGGTGGTGGCGTCGATCACCAGCAGCACCTCGGTCACCGGCGCGAGTCGCTCGATGACCCGCTTGATCTTGCCCAACTCGTCCATCAGGCCGGTCTTGGTGTGCAGGCGCCCGGCCGTGTCGACGACGACCACGTCGACGCCGTCGGCGATCCCCGTCTGCACCGCGTCGTAGGCCACCGACGCCGGGTCGCCGCCTTCCGGGCCGCGCACGACCGGGACACCGACCCGCGACCCCCAGGTCGACAGCTGGTCAGCCGCCGCGGCGCGGAACGTGTCCGCCGCGGCCAGGACGACCGAATGTCCCTCCGCGACCAGCACCCGGGCCAGCTTGCCGATGGTGGTGGTCTTGCCGGTGCCGTTGACCCCGACCACCAGCACCACCCCGGGCCGGCCGTCGGCGCCGGTCACGTTCAGCTCGCGGTCAGCTTCGGTGCCGACCAGTCGCAGCAGTTCGGCGCGCAGCACCCGCTTGGCCCGCGCCGGATCGGAGACCGCGTCGATGCTCAGTTCGCGGCGCAACGCCGTGATCAGCTCGTCGGTGGGTGCCACGCCGAGGTCGGCCGTGATCAGGGTCGCCTCCAGGTCCTCCCACGCCTCGGCGTCCAGCCTGTCGGCGGCGAGCAGGCCGAGCAGGCCACGGGCGAACGGGTTGTTGCTCGCCGACAGCTTGCGCCGCAGCCGGGTGAGCCGGGACGCGGGAGGCTCGGGACGTCTCCAGACCCGGCTCGGCCGGCGCCGACCGAGGGTTCGGCGCGCCGCTGCCGGCATCCCCGCTCCCGGTTCGGACGGGGCGGGCGTGGGCAGCGCCGGAGGGGTGGGAGCCGGGGGCAGTGCCCGACGCCGGCCGACCACGATGGTGACCGCAGCCACCAGGAGCACCAGCACGATGCCGGCCATGAGGTAGGAGAAGATGTCCACGCCCGACATGGTAGGCATCCGCGAGCGCTCAGCCCGCGCCGTCCTCAGGCCTTGGGCGCCTCAACGGCCGAATCCGCGCTCTTGGGCCGGATGTCCGGAATCTCCTCGAAGAACTCCACCAGGCCCTGGGGCGGGTCCGCGTCGCCATTGAGGTGCCGGGCGGTGTTGGCCATCACAGAGGCGAACTCGGGCGCCTTGTGCGCCAGGCTGCCGTTCATGCCGATCGCGACGACGGCGATCACGCAGAGGGCGATCGCGACGATCGCAATCGTGATGATCCAGTAGGTCAATGCCATGCCTTCCGACCGGGGGTGCCCTCATTATGCCCGACCGGATCAGCCCGCCAGAACGCGGCCCACCGTTCTCAGGCTTCCCTCAGCCGCTGGCTGATCACGGCGGAAACGCCGTCGGCGCGCATGGTGACGCCGTAGAGGGCGTCCGCGATTTCCATGGTCCGCTTCTGGTGGGTGATCACGAGCAGCTGGCTGTTCGCGCGCAGCTCCTCGTAGATCTCCAGCAGCCGGCCCAGGTTGGTGTCGTCGAGGGCGGCCTCGACCTCGTCCAGGATGTAGAACGGACTGGGCCGGGCCTTGAACAGCGCCACCAGGAACGCCACCGCGACCAGTGACCGCTCGCCGCCCGACAGCAGCGACAGCCGCTTCACCTTCTTGCCGGCCGGACGTGCCTCCACCTCGACCCCGGTGGTCAGCCACTCCCCCGGCTCGGTCAGCACCAGCCGTCCCTCGCCGCCGGGGAAGAGCCGGGCGAACGACTCCTCGAACGCCTGCCGCCACGTCGGAGTAGGCCGTCGGCGAACACCTCCTGCACCCGGGCGTCGACGTCGGCGATGATGCCCGCCAGGTCGTCGCGGGTCTTGCGCAGGTCGGCCAGTTGCTCGGCCAGGAAGGTGTGCCGTTCGCTGAGAGCGTCGAACTCCTCCAGGGCCAGCGGGTTCACCCGTCCCAGCACCGCCAGGTCGCGCTCGGCGCGGCGCAGGCGCTTCTCCTGTTCGGCCCGCACATAGGCGACCGGGTCGGGCGTCGGTTCGTCCGTCGCCAAGCGGGGCACCGGACGCCCCGACCAGGACCGGCACCAGGGTCGCGGGTCCGTACTCGGCCACCAGCGCCTCGGCCTCCAGACCCAGTTCGGTGAGTGCCTTCTCGGCCAGCGCATCGATCTTCATCTGCTGCTGCGCCCGTGCGAGCTCATCGCGGTGCACGATGTCCACCAGGCCCTCGAACTCCTTGGCCAGATCGTGGCCTCGCCGCCGGGCGGCAGACAGGTCCGCCTCGGCGTCGTCGCGACGGGTCTGCGCCTGGGCGCGAGCGGCCTGCGGCCAGTTCCTGGGACGCCGCGACCCGGCCGGCCAACCACTCGGCGGCGGTCTGCACCGCCGCCGCCGTCTCCGCCTCACGCCGCAGCTGATCGCGACGCGCGGCCGCCTTCGCCCGTGCGTCGCGCTCGGCCGCCGCCGCGCGGGTGAGGCTCTCGGCCCGGCCGGCGAGCGCCCGGGCGCGCTCCTCGACGGTGCGCAGCGCCAGCCGCGCGTCCATCTCCGCCGAGCGGGCCACCCGTGCCTGCTCACTTCGAGCGTCCCGTTCGGCCGGGTCGGCCTCGCTGGCCCCGGTCTGGGCCGAGGCCAGTTCGAGCCTCGACTCCAGTTCGCCCAGATTGGCCAACGCCTGGTCCCGGGCGTTCGCGGCGGCGGCGGCGGCGGCCTCCATCCGGCCCGATTCGGCCTGGGCGGCGCGGACGGTCTGGTTGAGCTCACCGGCCTCCTCGGCCAGGGCCGCGTGCTCGGCGTCCGACTCGTGCAGGCGGGCCAGCGCCGCGTCCGAGCGTTCCTGGGCGGACGCCAGGACGTGCTCGGCCTCGACGATCGCGAACCGCAGCCGCTCGGACTCGGCCTGGGCCTCGCCGAGCCGGGCGTGCGCCTCGTCCAGTGCCGCCTGGACCTCCAGCAGCGACGGTTTGGCCGAGGAGCCACCGGCGGCGAACCAGGCGCTGAGCAGGTCGCCCGCCCTGGTCACCGCGGTCACCTCCGGCAGCTCGGCCACCAGCCGGCGTCCCTGGTCGAGGTCGTCGACGACCGCGACCTTGAACAGCAACCGGTCCACGGCCGGACGCAGGTTGTCGCCGCACTCGACCAGCGACGCGGCATAGGTGGCGTACCCGGGCAGCTCGGGCCAGGCGTCGGTACGGGGACCGGCGTCGCCGCCGAGCATCAGCCCGGCCCGGCCCAGGTCCTCCGCCTTCAGGTGGTCGAACGCCTGGACGGCGGCGTCCAGGCCGGTGACGGCGACGGCGTCCGCGGCGGCACCCAGCGCGGCGGAGACGGCCACCTCGGCACCGGCGCGGACGCTGATCAGTGCGGCGACCGACCCCAGCAGCCCGTCCAGGCGGTCGCCGGCGCTCAACAGCGCGGCTGATCCGTCGCGACGCTCCACGCCCAGCGCCAGCGCCTCAGCCCGCGCGGCAGCGGCCCCGCGCTGGGCGGCGACGTCCCGTTCGCGCGCCTGAAGGTCCTCGCACGTGGGCGCGGGCGCCTTCGACCTCGGCTTCGGCGGCCTCGTACGCGCTGTCGAGCCCCGACTCCCCCGCGCTCAGCCCGGCCAGCCTCGTCTCCAGGCCCGCGAACTGCCGCCGCGCGGCCTCGGCGCGTTCGTCGGCCTCCACGCGGGCGGCGGCGAGGCGCGCGATCTCCGAACCGGCGGCTTCGGCGCGGCTCCGCAGGGTGTTGACCTCGCCGGCCAACCGGGCGAGGCCCTCGCGCCGGTCGGCGATCGCCCGCTGCTGCGCGGCGTAGTGTTTCTCGGCCTCCGCGTGGGCGGCCTCGGCCGCGCTGCGCGACTGCGTGGCCTCGGCGAGCGTGGCCGAGCGCTCCGCGACCTCGGCCTGGAGTTCGGTCTCGGCGCGACGCATCTCCGCGGCTTCCCGCTCGATCGCCTCGGGGTCGCGGCCCGGCCGATCCTCGGTGCCGACGCTGGACGCGCTACGCAGCCGTTCGGCGGCGATCGAGGCAGTGCTCGACACTCGCTCGGCGAGGCCCGCGAGGGCGTACCAGGTCTCCTGCGCGGCGGTGAGTTCGGGCAGCGCCTCACGGGCGGCCCGTTCGGCCACCTGCTCGGCCTGCCGGGCCTGCGGTGAGTTCGGCCTCCAGCCGAAGCCGGCGTTCCTTCAGCTCGGCCTCGGCCGCGAGGTCGGACTGCAGGGCCCCGGTGGCGGCCACCAGGTCGTCGGCCAGCAGCCGAGCCCGAGCGTCGCGCAGGTCGGCCTGCACGACGGCGGCTTTGCGCGCCACCTCGGCCTGCCGGCCCAACGGCTTGAGCTGCCGGCGGATCTCTCCGAGCAGGTCGGCGAGCCGGTTGAGGTTGGCGGCGGTGGCCTCGAGCTTGCGCTGGGCCTTCTCCTTGCGCTTTCGGTGCTTCAGCACCCCGGCGGCCTCTTCGATGAAGCCCCGCCGGATCTCCGGAGTGGCCTGCAGGATCGAGTCGAGCTGACCCTGCCCGACGATGACATGCATCTCCCGGCCGATCCCGGAGTCGCTCAGCAGGTCCTGCACGTCCAGCAGCCGCGCGGGCGTGCCGTTGATCGCGTACTCGGATCCGCCGCTGCGGAACATCGTCCGGCTGATCGTCACTTCGGTGAAGTCGATCGGCAGCGCCTGGTCGGTGTTGTCGATGGTGAGCACCACCTCGGCGCGGCCCAGGGGTGCACGTCCGGACGTGCCGGCGAAGATGACGTCCTCCATCTTGCCGCCGCGCAGGGTCTTGGCGCCCTGCTCGCCCATCACCCAGGCCAAGGCGTCCACCACGTTCGACTTGCCCGAACCGTTGGGGCCGACCACGCAGGTGATGCCCGGCTCGAACACCAGGTGAGTGGTGGACGCGAACGACTTGAAGCCGCGCAGCGTGAGGCTCTTCAGATACATGGAGCTCAGGAGTCGACGGCGCTGAAGTGCTTGTTACGGACGTGGCGGAAGGTCCACAGCTTGTTCACCAGGAAGTTGATCGGCATCGTGATCAGGATCGTGAACAGCTGGGCCCAGTACTCCCGCGATTGCAGTCCGGCGTTCTCGTGGAACCACGGTTCGGGCAGGAAGATCGGCGACTTCGGGTTGGTGAAGGCGATCTTGATGAACAGACCGATCGCCGCCGCGGCACTTCCGACGGCCAGGAAGGGCCAGAACTCCTTCATCCACGGCGCCCTCGGGGTGTTCCGGAACGTCCAGGACCGGTTGAGCTGGAAGTTGAACAGGTTGGCGACCAGGAACCCCACGATCCAGACCAGTGACGGTGAACCTGAAGTTGTAGCGGGTGCCGGGGATGGCGAACAGGATGTTCTGGGCGTTCGCGGTGCCGCCGTTGAGCTTGTTCAACGCGATGGCGACGAGCATGTTCACCGCGACCCCGGCGCCACCGACCAGGCCGAACTTGACGAACTGCCGCAGGACATGGCGGTAGCGGCGATACAAGTCGGCGGCGGTCACAACTGCCAAGAATAGCTGAGGAGTCTTTGGTCGAAGGACGCCGTGGGTGCCGCCGGGACGCGCAAGGCCGGCTTCGGCCAGAGAGCGCCCGCGCGCCGCCCGGCTTCAGCCGGTCGCGGTGAGGCGCGGACGCCGCTGGCAGGCGGGGCACCGGAAGCTGGACCGGTTCATGAAGGGTTCCCTGACGATGGCGCGTCCGCATCTGGGGCAGGGCAGGTCCTCGCGGCCGTAGACCGCAAGGGAGCGGCCGAAGTAGCCCGAACTGCCGTTGACATTGACGTAGAGCGCATCGAAGGAGGTGCCACCTTCGGCCAAAGCCTCGGTCATCACCTGGGTGGCGGCGGTCAGCAGGTCACGCGACCCGGGCCCGGCTCAGCTCGTCGGCGGGAGTGTCGTAGTGCAGCCGACACCGCCACAGCGCCTCGTCGGCGTAGATGTTCCCGATACCCGAGACGACCGTCTGGTTCAGCAGCACCCGCTTGATGCCGCTTCGGCGCCGCCGGATGTCGGCCACGAGGGCGTCGAGATCGAGCTCAGGGTCGAACAGGTCCCGTGCGATGTGCGCCACCTCGACGGGCAGTTCGGCGCCTCCGGGGCTCAGCCACAGCCCGCCGAACATCCGCTGGTCGGCGAAACGGAGGTCGGGCCCGCCGTCCGCGAACCCGAACTCCACCCGGCACTGCGGCAGGCAACGGGCTGCCCGGGTCGTCCAGCCGGAACTGGCCGCTCATCCCGAGGTGGGCGAGCAGTGCGTCGCCGTCGACGAACGGCAGCCACAGGAACTTGCCCCGGCGCTTGGGCACGTCGAAGGTCCGGCCGACCAAGCGTGGCGGCGAAGTCGTCCGGTCCACCCGCGTGACGGCGCACCGGCCGTGGATGGTGGACGATCACCCGGGCGATCCGGCGTCCGGGCAAAGCCGCGGCGAGGCCGGAACGAACCGACTCCACCTCGGGGAGTTCGGGCATCAGTCCGGCTCGGCGGCGAGCCGTCCACTGATCTGGGCGAAGGCGTTCTTGGCCGCGCCCTGCTCGGCCTGCTTCTTCGACGTGCCCGCTCCCGGGGAGAAAGCCTGGTCGGCGACGAGCGCCACCGCCTCGAAGCGTTTGTCGTGATCGGGCCCGGACTCGACCACCTGATAGCTGGGGGCACCGAGGTCGTTGTCCGCGGCCAGTTCCTGGAGGCTGGTCTTCCAGTCCAGGCCCGCACCGAGCTCCGCGGCCTCGAGCGATCAACGGGTCGAAGAGGTGGTGGATCAGCAGGTCGGCAGCGTCCCGTCCGCTGGAGATCAGGACGGCGCCCAGCAGTGCCTCGAACGAGTCCGCGAGAATCGAGGACTTGTCGCTGCCCCCGGTGGACTGCTCACCCTTGCCGAGCAGGATGTCCTGGCCCAGGTCGAGTGAGCGCGCCACGTCGGCGAGGCTGTGCGCGTTGACCACGGCGGCACGCAGCTTCGCCAGCCGACCTTCGGGAAGCTCGGGAAACCGGCGGTACAGGAACTCGGTGACCACTACGCCCAGCACGGCGTCGCCCAGGAACTCCAGCCGCTCGTTGTGGGGCAGCCCGCCGTTCTCGTAGGCGTAATGAGCGATGGGTGACGGCAAGCCGGAACAGCTGGGGATCGAGATCGATCCCCAGCTGCTCGATCAGTTCGAGGGCCCGACTGCGGGCCGCGTCGGAACCGGACGTGGCCGGAACCGGACTCAGGGCTCGAGAACTTGCCGGCGAGCGGCGCGCGGGCCGTACTGGCCGCACTCCGGGCAGGCGGTGTGCGGCAGGTGCTTCGCTCCGCACGCAGCGTTGGCGCAGGTCACCAGGGTCGGCGCGGAGGTCTTCCACTGGGAACGGCGGGCCCGCGTATTGCTGCGGGACATTCTCCGCTTGGGAACGGCCACGGCGTTACTCCTTGTTGTTCGGTTCGTTCGTCGGTTCCGTCCACCCCACCAGGCGGCCCCACCGAGGATCGGTGGGATCATCGTGGGTGTGCTCCGGCTCCGTGTTCAGGTTGGCCCCGCACAGCGAGCACAACCCGGCACAGTCCGGCCGGCACAAGGGTGTGAACGGCAGGTCGAGCACCACCGCGTCCCGCAGGACGGGTTCGAGGTTGATCAGATCACCCTCGATGCGCCTGGCTTCGGGATCGTCGAGCTCCTTCTCCGGGTAACAGAACAGCTCCTGGATGTCCACCTCGTCGGTGTCCGCGATCTCCTCCAGGCAGCGTGCGCACGTACCCCGGAGCCGGACCACAGCGGTACCGGTGACCAGGACCCCCTCCACCACCGACTCCAACCGAAGGTCGAGGTCGACGGGTGAGCCGGGTGGCACCCCGATTACTTCGATGCCGAGTTCGTCCGGCGCTGGGGCAACCCTCGTCGACCTCCAACAGCCGGCCCGCCCGACGACTGAGGTCGTGGGTGTCCAGAACGAGTCCGGAACGCGGGTCAGGCAGACGGGGAGGCACGAATGTTCCCTTTCAGCAGCGGCACGACAGCGTCATAACCAACGCAGGACTCTACCGCGCCCGGCACCGGTCACCAAAACGGCAGCGTTCAGGCGTTCAGCCTGGGCAAGCCCTGCGTGGTGTTGTCGTCGAGCGAGGATCGGCTGGCCAGCCGGTCCCGCATCGTCCGCACCTGGGACATGGTCTTGGCCAGGCTGGCCTCGAAGGAGGCGATCCGGGCGTCGACGTAGGCGTCGGCCTCACGACGCAGCGCCTCGGTGTCGTTCAGCGCCTTCGCCTCCAACTGGGCGGCTTTGCGCCGGGCGATCTCCATCACCGGTGTCTGTCCGGCCAGGAACTCGGCCTTGTCCTCCGCGGCCGCGATGATCTGGGCCGCCTCAACCTGGGCTCGTTCAAGGGTTTCCAGGGACGTGGCGGTGACGCGTTGCGCCTCACCCACGTCCATCTGCAGGGCCTGCGCCGCCTGGTCGATCAAGTTCAGCATCTCGGCCCGGTTCACCATGCAGGAAGCCGACATCGGCACGGCCTTGGCGCTGGAGACGATGCGCCGAAGTTGCGAGAGCACCTCGTTCGTCCGCTCAACCATGTGCGTGCTCCTTTCCTGCCGAGAGGGCCCCGATCGCCTCCGCGACCGCGTCGGGCACGAATTGCGAGACGTCACCGCCGTAGCCGGCCACTTCACGAATCATCGTGGACGACAGCGTGGACCATCGCGACGAGGCAGGCAACATCACGGTTTCCACCGATCCCACCGCGGCGTTGATGTGGGCCATCTGCAACTCGAAATCGAAATCGGACGCGAATCGGATTCCCTTGACCAGCACTCGTGCCCCGCGATCGGTCGCGAAACGAACCAGCAGGCCCGACAAGGCTTCGACGGTCACGTTCGGCAGGTGAGCAGTGGTGCGACGAACCAGCTCGACCCGCTCGGCGGTCGTGAACAGGTAGTTCTTTGCGGAGTTCTGTCCGACAGCGACGATCACCTCATCGAACAGCGCCGCGGCGCGGCCGATCACGTCGAGGTGCCCGAGGGTGATCGGATCAAACGATCCGGGGCAGATGGCCAGCATTACGCGCCCTTCGTGGCGAAATGGAGAGTCGTCTCACCGTAACGCCGCTCCCAGGTGTCGGTCACCTGGAACGGCCAGTTCGGGGTCCCATCTCTGGATGCGCGCTCGAGGACCAGCAGCCCGTCGGCCGCCAGCCATCCTCGTTCCCAGACGGCAGCCAGCACCGGGGCGATCCGCTCGGCGCTCATCGAATAGGGCGGATCGGCCCAGACGACGTCGAACGGGGTCGGCGGAGTTCCGCTGAGCGTCCGTTCGGCCGGAGCGGCGACGACGGTGACCGCAAGCCCCGTCGCCGTCGCGTTGCCGCGCGCGATCCGAGCAGTCGCGGAATCGGACTCGACCGCCCATACCGGAGCCGCACCCCGGCTCGCGGCCTCCAGCGCGACGGCGCCCGAGCCGGCGTAGAGGTCGAGGAAGCTCAGTCCGGTCAGCATGTCCGGCCCGCCGGAGCCGGCACGACCGGCCCAGTCGGCCACCAGCGAGAAGGCCGCCTCCCGCACTCGGTCGGTGGTCGGCCGGGTAGCCGAGTGCGCCGGCGTGCGAAGGCGGTGCCCCTTGCGGCTCCCGGCGATGATCCTGGTCACCGGGTCAGGCTAGGAGTTGCCAGGTTCACCGCGCCAGTGCGACAGATCGGCCGACGTTGTGCACCGTGTTCGGTGCGAAAGAGCAGGCGCTAATTGCGTTCCAGCCAATCGGGCGAGGCCAGCAGTTCAGTAGCCCGGATCGCATCGACGAAGCCGGGGGTGGTGAGTTCCGGATCCCGCGCCACCGCTTCGATCGCGAGATCGCGGGCGGTCGCGATCAGGTCGGCGTGTTCGAGGACGCGAAGAAGTCTCAGAGTGGAGCGGCTGCCGGCCTGTGTGGCGCCGAGGACGTCGCCCTCGCGTCGCTGTTCGAGGTCGGCTTCCGCCAGTTCGAAGCCGTCCCGGGTGGCGGCGACCGCGTCCAGCCGCACCCGGGCCGGTTCGCCGGCGGGAACGCTGGTCACCAGCAGGCAGACTCCGGGGTGCTCGCCCCGCCCGATTCGACCGCGCAGCTGGTGCAGCTGGGAGATGCCGAACTTGTCGGCGTCCCAGATCACCATCATCGACGCGTTGGGCACGTCGACACCGACCTCGATCATCGTCGTGGCGACGAGCACGTCCAGCTCGCCTGCCGCGAAGTCACCCATCACCTGGTCCTTGGCGTCGCGCGGGCAGCTGCCCGTGCAGGACGCCCAGCCGGACACCGGCCAGCGGCCCCGAGCGGAGTTCGTCTGCGAGTTCCACCACGCCCTTGCCGTCGCTCACGCCGCCGCGACCGCCGATGCGGGGGCAGACCACGAACACCTGGCGGCCGTTGCCCACCTCCTCCACCACCCGCTCCCAGGCGCGGTCGACCCACTGGGGGCGGTTCGCCGCGTCGACGACCACGGTCGTGACATCGGCCCTGCCACCGGGGAGTTCGCTGAGCGTCGACAGGTCGAGGTCACCGAAGATCGTCATCGCGACCGATCGCGGAATCGGGGTGGCGGTCAACACCAGCACGTGGGGACGGCTGGCCGCCTTGTCGGCGAGCACCGCGCGCTGTTCGACGCCGAAGCGGTGCTGCTCGTCGATCACGATCAGGCCGAGATCGGCGAACTGGACCCGGTCGGCCAGCAGCGCGTGGGTGCCGATCACGATCCCCGCGTCCCCGCTGGCCGTCCGTAGCAGCGCGTCCCGCTTCGCCGACGCCGACATCGAACCGGTGAGCAGGACCACGTCGGTCGCGTGGTCGGGCGCCCCGAGGAGCCGGCCCTCGCCGAGCGTGCCCAGCAGATCCCGCACGGTGTGGTAGTGCTGCGCAGCAAGGACCTCGGTGGGCGCCAGGAGCACGGCCTGCCCGCCGGCGTCCACGACGGCGAGCATGGCGCGCAGTGCGACGACCGTCTTCCCCGAGCCCACCTCACCCTGCAGGAGGCGCTGCATGGGGCGCGAACGCGCCAGGTCCTGAAGGATCGCGCTGCTGACCTCGGACTGGCCACCCGTGAGCCGGAACGGCAGCCGGGCGTCGAAGGCGGCCAGCAGGCCGTCCGGAACCCGGATCCGTGGTCGTGCCGGCCGGTTGGCCGCGTCCGCTCGGCGGTAGGCCATCGTGAGCTGGGTGGCCATGGCCTCGTCGAAACGCAGGCGATCGGCGCCGCGGCCGGCCTCGGCCAGAGTCGATGGCTGGTGCACCGCGGCGAACGCGTCGGTGAGCTCCATCACGTCGGCGGCCTCCCGCAGCCAGCGCCGGCCACGGGTCGGCCGCTCCGGCCACCGCGGACAACGCCAGCAAAGCGCACTCGGCCACCTTCCACGTGGGCAGCTTGGCGGTGGCCGGGTACATGCCGACCAGCCCGCCGCGGGACAGTGTGGCGATCCGCTCCTTCTCCTCCGAGGTGGAGACGATCCGACCGACCGGGTCCATCATCGCGAAGACGGGGTGACTCATCTGGAGGTTGTTGCGGAAGCTGCCGACCTTCCCCACAAAGATGCCCGCCACGCCTTCGAGGAGCTGCTTCTCCCACCAGTCGAGCAGGTAGGAACGGCCGAAGAAGGTGGCCGTGAGCCGGCCGTGGCCGTCGGTGAGCATGACCTCCAGCCGTCCGGGCCGCTCCTGCCGCCCCGGCTGTCTGAGGCCTTCCTTGTGCCCCGGTCGAGACTGGCCCTCGTGGCGCTTGATCTCCTGGACGCGGGCGATGACCGCGACGTGATCGCCCTCGGTCACGGTGCCCAGGTCGGTGAGGTCGGTGCCGGACAGGTAGCGCCGCGGAATGTGCCGAAGGAGGTCGCCCAGGGTGTGGACGCGAAGCGCGGTGAACTCCTTCGCGGTGCGCTCCCCCAGCACCGAACTCAGGGGGGCGTGCAGCTCGGCGTACATGGGCGTCCGCCAGCCGCTGAGTTCCATCTCCACGATCAGTCAGCCTAAGGGGTGGCGCCGACGGTCGGCCGCTCAGCGCCACCGGCCCGCGGATCCGCCCCCCGGACGCGCGAAGAGACCCGCCGCAGCGGGTCTCTTCGCGCGATGATCAGGTCAGCGGGTGACGCGACCGGCCTTGAGGCAGGACGTGCAGACGTTGAGCCGCTTCGGCGTGCCCTCGACCACGGCCCGGACCCGTTGGATGTTCGGATTCCAGCGCCGGTTGGTCTTCTTCTTCGACCACGGCACGTTGTGCCCGAAGCCGGGACCCTTGGCGCAGATGTCACAGACGGCAGCCACCGGAGTACTCCTTGTTTTCTCGCAAGCCAGGACGCGGGTGCGCGTCCGGCGAAGTTCAGCCCAGCAAAGGGACCTGCCCACGATACCCGACCGGACGCTGGTGGTGCCAATCGATCGCCCGTCAGGCCGGAGCTCAGCTGGCCACCACGATCGGTAGGATCATCGGCCGGCGCCGGAAGTTGTTGCTGACCCATCGTCCCAGGGTTCGGCGCACGAGCTGCTGCACCTGGAACGTGTCCTCCACTCCGTCCTTCAGCGCACGCTCGATCACCTGCGCCAACTCGGGGCGGATCTCGTCGAAGACCGAATCGTCCTCCGCGAAACCCCGCGCGTGGATGTCCGGACCGCTGACGAGGGTGTTGGCGTGGAAATTGACGACAGCCACCACGGAGATGAAACCCTCCTCGCCGAGGATCTTGCGGTCGGTGAGTTCGGTGTCCCCGATCTCGCCCTCCGTGAGCCCGTCGACGAAGATGTAGCCGCAGTCGAGCTGGCCGACGACCCTCGCCCGACCCTTGGCCAGATCGATCACGGCCCCGTCCTCGACCACCAGCGCGCGCTTCTCCGGAACACCCGTGGCCACGGCGAGTTTGGCGTTGGCGATCAGGTGACGCACCTCGCCGTGGATCGGCAGGACGTTGCGCGGCTTGAGCAGGTTGTAGCAGTAGAGGAGCTCACCGGCGCTGGCGTGGCCGGAGACGTGCACGAGCGCGTTCCCCTTGTGCACGACGGTGACTCCGTTGCGGGACAGCCCGTTGATGACTCGATACACCGAGTTCTCGTTGCCGGGGATCAACGAGGAGGCCAGCAGCACGACGTCGCCGGGTCCGGCGGTGACCACGGGATGCTCGTGGTTGGAGATCCGCGACAAGGCGCTCAACGGCTCGCCCTGGGAGCCGGTGGAGACGATCAGCACTTCGTCGTCTCGGTAGTTGTCGATCTGCTTGAGATCGATCAGGGTGTTCTCCGGCACCTTCAGGTAGCCCAGATCCCGGGCCACGGACATGTTCCGCAGCATCGAGCGACCGACGTAGACGACCTTGCGACGATGCCGAACCGCCGCGTCGATCACTTGCTGCACGCGGTGCACGTGGGACGCGAAGCAGGCCACGATCAGCTTCTTCTTCGACGTGGCGAACACCCGCTCAAGAGCAGGTTCGAGATCGCGTTCATGGGTCGTGAAACCGGGCGTCTCGGCATTGGTGGAGTCGGCCATGAACAAATCGAGGCCCTCATCACCGAGACGGGCGAAGCCGCGCAGGTCGGTGAGCCGGCCGTCGAGGGGCAACTGGTCCATCTTGAAGTCGCCGGTGTGCAGGACGGTGCCCGCTTTGGTGCGCAGCACGACGGCGAGCGCGTCGGGGATGGAGTGGTTGACCGCCAGGAACTCCAGGTCGAACTCGCCGATGGTCAACCGGTCGCCCTCGGTCACGACCCGGAGGTCCACGTCACGGATTCGATGCTCGCGCAGCTTCTCGCGGACCAGGGCCAACGTGAGCCGCGAGCCCAGCACAGGGATGTTGCTCCGACGGCGCAGCAGGTAGGGCACCGCGCCGATGTGGTCTTCGTGGCCGTGGGTGAGGACCAGCGCGCGCACTTCGTCCAGCCGGTTCTCCACCAGGTGCAGGCCGGGCAGGATGAGGTCGACCCCGGGCTGATCGTCGGACGGGAAGAGAACCCCGCAGTCGACGAACAGCAGGTCGTCGTTGATTTCGAAGGAGGTCATGTTTCGGCCGACGTCGCCGAGGCCACCCAAGGGAGTGATTCGCAGAGTGTCCCGGGCTAGCCCGGGTGGGGTCTTGAGGGTATCTCGCACCCCCCCAACTTAGAGGACGAGCCGCCGGTCCGCGGAGCGGCCCGACGGCGAGGACTCTCCACGAGCGGTGAGGAACGAACCGCGAGGAACATCAGGACAAACGGTCCGCGGAGCGGCCCGACAGCGAGGACTCTCCACGAGCGGTGAGGAACGAACCGCGAGGAACATCAGGAGAGCGATGGGAGGAAGGATCGCTCACGCAACCCGTGTGCTGATGCGTGGGTACAGTGACGCCGTGATCGCCGACTCCGTCCGCCTGGCCCTGCCCGCAGAAGCTGCGGCGATCGCCGCGCTGCAACGCCGGGGCTGGAGCCAGTCGTTGCCGACCGAGGTCGCGAACGCCGCGCTGGGTTCGGTGGACCTGGCGGGTATGACGACCAGTTGGGAGCACGCGATCCTGCGGCCGCCGCTGGCGCAGTTCCGCGTGCTGGTTGCCCTCGGCAATGACCGCGTGGCGGGGTTCGCCGCCGTGGGTCCCTCGGATGACCCGGACGCCGAGGCGGGCACCCATGCCGTGGTGGCCGAGTTCGTGATCGACCCGGCCGCCCAGCGGCAGGGCCACGGGTCGCGGCTGTTGAACGCCTGCGTGGACACGTTGCGAGCCGACGGGTTCAGCACTGCGACCTGGTGGGTGCGTGCCGGGGACGATGTCCTGCGCGGATTCCTCACCGGAGCCGGGTGGGCCGCGGACGGTGCGCACAGCGAGGTGTCGCTGACCGAGGACGGGCCGAGGCTCAAGCTGGTGCGGCTGCACACCGACATTCGCTAGCCGATCACCCGGTCAGCCGGTGGGGTCCTCACCGCACGGGTGCGGTGACCTCATCGGCCTCGATCCGCACTTTCACCCCTTCCGCGGCCGGGTCGGCGCCGGTCAGCCGGAGGCCGTAGTCCATGCCGACGTCGATGGGCTGCACGATGGCGTCCAGCTGAGCCTGGGTCAGGGGCACGTCGAGCGTGCTGCCCGCGAGATCCAGCTGTGGATCGGTGAGCCTGATCACCTGTTGCGGTACGTCGAGGTTCGGCACTGCGGAGATCGCGAAGCTGAGTTCTCGGCCGAAGATCGCCGTGGTGTAGCGCAGTTCCAGCCTGCCGTCGCCGGCGTAGCTGACCGGGAGTTCCGCGACCTTCGCCAGGTCGGAGTAGGTGAGTGTTCCGGTCGCGGTGAGCGTGGCCACTGTCACGGTGTCGCCCTCGAGGCGGATCTCGCCGGTCGACGCGGCGACGTCGGCGAGTTCGACCTGGTGACCGGCGATCTCCAAGGGCACCGCGTCGACCGTCGCGTGCGCGTTGGGCACCGCTCGGGTGATCAGGGCCAGTGAGAACGGCGTACCGCCCAGCGACACGGTGGGCGTGCTGCCCGTTCCCAGTTGGCTCGCGATCGCCGCGGCCACACGCTGCTCGACGTAGCCGCGGAACAGTCCGTCGCCCAGAAATGCCCCACCCAGAACGAGGAGCAGCACCACCGCGAGCCCGACCGCGCGCTTCATGTCAGATTCCGAGCAGGTCGTCGATACCGATGCTCAGTCCGGGGCGGGCGCCGACGTTGCGGACGGCCAGCAGGACGCCGGGCATGAACGAGCTGCGGTCGAGGGAATCGTGGCGGAGAGTGAGCGTCTCTCCCTCCCCACCCAGCAGGACTTCCTGATGAGCGATCAGCCCCCTCAGCCGCACGGCGTGGACGCGGATTCCCTGCACGTCCGCCCCCCGGGCACCCTCGAGGGTGACCTCGGCGTCGGTAGCGTCCGGGACCGGTCCCCAGCCCGCAGCGGAACGGGCGGCGGCGATCCGTTCCGCGGTGAACCTCGCGGTGCCAGACGGCGCGTCCACTTTGTTCGGATGGTGGAGTTCGACGATCTCGACGGACTCATAAAACCGGGCGGCCTGCTCGGCGAAGTGCATCATCAGGATGGCTCCGATCGAGAAGTTGGCGGCCACCAGGACCCCCACCCCCGGCGCCCCGCCCAGCTGGGCACGAACCTGAGCGATCCGTTCGTCGGTGAAGCCGGTGGTGCCCACCACGACGTGGATGCCGCGCTCGATGCACCAGGCGAGGTTGCCCATCACCGCGTCAGGAGTGGTGAAGTCGACGACCACCTCGGCTCGGTCCTCGACCTCGGCCAGATCGTCGTCAGCGTCCACCGCGGCGACAAGATCGAGGTCGGCGGCGGCCTCGACGGCCCTGCAGACCTCCTGGCCCATCCGGCCCCGAGCCCCGAAGACGGCTACCCGCATCGCTGTTCCTTTCGTCGTCGGTTCATCCTAGGCCGCCGATCCGACACCCCCGGGGAGGTGATCGCCGACCACGCCTGGAGGCGCAGAAACGCCGCGAACCGGCGTCCCACGATCTCGGACGCCGGCTCGCGGCAGGATCTCGGCTCAGGCCTCGGCCGGAGCGGCTTCCTTCTCCTCCACGACGGGAATCAGGGAGAGCTTGCCCTTGTCGTCGACCTCGGAGATCTCCACCTGAAGCTTCTGCCCGACGCTGACCACGTCCTCCACGTTCTCCACGCGGGCGCCGCCGGCCAGGCTGCGCAGCTTGGAGATGTGCAGCAGGCCGTCCTTGCCCGGAAGCAGGGAGACGAACGCGCCGAACGGCATGATCTTCACGATCGTGCCGAGGTAGCGCTCGCCCTTCTCCGGCATCGTCGGATTGGCGATGGCGTTGATCAGGGCGCGGGCCGCTTCCGCGGATTCCCCGTTGTCGGCGCCGATGTAGATGGTGCCGTCGTCCTCGATGGAGATGTTCGCGCCGGTGTCATCCTGGATCTGGTTGATCATCTTGCCCTTGGGGCCGATGACCTCGCCGATCTTGTCGACCGGGATCCGCACCGTGATGATCCGCGGGGCGTACGGACTCATCTCGTCGGGGACGTCGATGGCCTCGGCCATCACCTCCAGCAAGGTGTGCCGGGCCTCACGCGCCTGCAACAAGGCGGACGCGAGCACGTCGGCGGGAATGCCGTTGAGCTTCGTGTCCAGCTGCAGGGCGGTCACGAAGTCCTTCGTGCCCGCCACCTTGAAGTCCATGTCACCCAGTGCGTCCTCGGCACCGAGAATGTCGGTCAGAGCGACGTACTTGGTCTCGCCGTCGATCTCCTCGCTCATCAGGCCCATGGCGATCCCGGCCACCGGCGCCTTCAACGGCACACCGGCGTTCAGCAGCGACAGGGTGGACGCACACACCGAACCCATCGACGTGGAGCCGTTCGAGCCGAGCGCCTCCGACACCTGACGGATGGCGTAGGGGAACTCGTCCCGCTTCGGCAGCACCGGCATCAGAGCCCGCTCCGCCAGCGCCCCATGGCCGATCTCGCGCCGCTTCGGCGAACCGACCCGGCCGGTCTCTCCGGTGGAGTACGGCGGGAAGTTGTAGTTGTGCATGTACCGCTTGGTGGTCTCCGGAGCCAGGGTGTCCAGCTTCTGCTCCATGTCGAGCATGTTCAGGGTGCTGACGCCCAGGATCTGGGTCTCACCGCGCATGAACAGCGCCGAGCCGTGGACGCGGGGCAGGACGCCGACCTCGGCCGACAGCGTGCGGATGTCGCGGACGCCGCGGCCGTCGATCCGGATCTGCTCGGTCAGGGTCTTGTGCCGCACGACCTTCTTGGTGAGGCCCCGGTAGGCGCCGGTGATCTCCTTCTCGCGCTCGGGGAACCGGGCGTCGAGTTCGGAATGCAGCGCGGCGAGCAGCTCCTCGGTGGAAACCTCACGCTCCTGCTTGCCGGAGATCCTCATCACGGCCTCCAGGCGCTGCGTCCCGGCTTCGGCGACCGCGTCGAACACGTCGGGCTGGTAGTCGAGGAAGACCGGGAACTGTGCCACCGGCTTCGGCAGCATCGCCGCCAACTCGGCCTGCGCGTCGCACAGCGCCTTGATGAACGGCTTGGACGCCTCCAGGCCCTGGGCCACGACCTCTTCCGTGGGGGCGGTACGACCGGAGCGAACCAGGTCCCAGGTCGCTTCGGTGGACTCTGCCTCGACCATCATGATCGCGACGTCGCCGTCGGGCAGGACCCGGCCGGCGACGACCATGTCGAACGTGGCACCCTCGACCTGCTCGACCGTCGGGAAGCCCACCCACGACTCACCGATCAGGGCGACGCGGACGCCGCCGACCGGGCCGTTGAAGGGCAGGCCGGCGAGCGTGGTGGACGCCGAGCCGGCGTTGATCGCCAGCACGTCGTAGAGGACGTTCGGGTTCAGCGCCATCACCGTGACGACGACCTGGACCTCGTTGCGGAGCCCCTTGACGAAGCAGGGACGCAGCGGACGGTCGATCAGGCGACAGGCCAGGATGGCGCCTTCGGAAGGGCGTCCCTCCCGACGGAAGAACGAGCCAGGGATGCGCCCGGCGGCGTACATCCGCTCCTCCACGTCGACCGTGAGCGGGAAGAAGTCGATGGCATCGCGCGGGTTCTTCTGGGCGGTGGTGGCTGACAGCAGCATCGTGTCGCCGTCGAGGTAGACCACGGCGCTGCCACTGGCCTGCCGGGCCAACAGCCCGGACTCGAAGCGGACCACGTGCTTGCCATGGCTGCCGTTGTCGATCACGGCTTCGGTGAAACGAAGGTCAGGACCTTCCATTCGGATTTCCTTTCGGTTGTCCGCCCCGGATCCGCTTCGGGAGTCCGGTCTTCGATCGAGGCTCGCGGGAGCCCGGAGAACACCGAGCGCCCGAAGGCCACTACCGAGGACCAAACCGACCAGCGGTCGGGGCATCTTTGTTGTGTTGTACGCGCAGAACCAGCCGGGAACGGAAGACCCGTTCCCGGCTGGTCAGAAGGCGTCGGTCACCGACGCAGGCCGAGCCGCGCGATCAACGCGCGGTAGTGCTCGACATCCTGCTTGGCGACGTAGTTGAGCAGTCGGCGGCGCTGACCGACCAGCAGCATCAGTCCACGACGGCTGTGGTGATCGCCCTTGTGTTCCTTGAGGTGCTCGGTCAGATGCGCGATCCGCTTGGTGAGCAGCGCGATCTGGACATCCGGCGAACCGGTGTCGCCCGGGGCGATCGCGTACTCATCGATGATCTTCTTCTTCGTGTCAGCGTCCATCTCTCTTCGCTGCTCCTCTCGGTTTCCCGTTGCGCGGCGCTCCCAAGCCAATTGGCACGATTTCGGATCGGAGATTCCTATCGCTGGGAGCTCTTGGGCGTCCGCGGCCGTCTTGACGGCGCGTCCACTCTACCGGTAGAGCGCAGGCGGAGGCGAATCGTCGAGCTCGTCACTCCCCGGCCCCGCCCTCGTCCCCATTCTGACGTCGCTGCGCCAGGTGAGGGGAGCCGGCGCTCTCACCGGGAACTCCCACCGAGCGCTCCCTGGGCACGGCGCTGGGCGAGCGGCGGGAACCACTAGGCTTCCGCCCGTTGGCCGTGCTGAACCGGCCCCATCGGAAGGACTCTGGCAAAGATGCAGATCGGGATTCCCCAGGAGACACTCGGGGGGGAGACGCGGGTTGCGGCTACCCCGAACACCGTCAGGCAATTGATCAAGCTGGGTCACACCGTGGTGATCGAAGCCGGCGCGGGGGCCAAGTCGGCCTATCCGGACGCCGACTACGTCGCGGCGGGCGCCACCATCGGCGACCGCGCCCAGGTGTGGGGGTCGCCAGTGGTGGCGAAGATCAACCCGCCGGACAGCGGCGAGATCGCGTCGCTGCCGGACGGAGGCCTCCTGATCTCCCTGATCGCACCGGCCCGCAGCCCAGAACTCCTGGCCCAGCTCGCTACCCGGAAGCTGACCGTCCTCGCGATGGACGCCGTCCCTCGTATCTCCAGGGCGCAGGCCCTGGACGTGTTGAGTTCGATGGCCAATATCGCCGGCTACCGGGCCGTGATCGAGGCGGCCAACGAGTTCGGTTCGTTCTTCACCGGCCAGGTGACCGCGGCGGGCAAGGTGCCGCCGGCGAAGGTGCTGGTCGCCGGCGCCGGGGTGGCCGGGTTGGCCGCGATCGGTACGGCGAAGTCGCTGGGTGCGATCGTGCGGGCGACGGACGCACGCGCCGAGGTGGCTGAGCAGGTGGCTTCGATGGGCGGGGAGTTCCTGGCGGTTCAGGTCGCCGATCAGCAGGTCTCGACCGACGGGTACGCCCGGGAGACCGGCGAGGACTTCAACCGCGCGGCCGCCGAGCTCTACGCCGAGCAGGCCAAGGACGTCGACATCATCATCACCACCGCTCTGATCCCGGGGCGGCCGGCGCCGAGGCTGATCAGTGCCGAGATGGTTGCCACCATGAAGCCCGGTTCGGTGATCGTCGACATGGCAGCTGCCAACGGCGGCAATGTCGCCGGTTCCAGGCCCGACGAGCTCGTGGTCACACCCAACGGCGTGAAGATCATCGGCTACACCGACCTCGCCGGGCGCCTGCCCACCCAGGCCTCGCAGCTCTACGGCACGAACGTGGTGAACCTGTTCAAGCTGCTCACCCCCGGCAAGGACGGGGACGTGGCGGTGGACACCGACGACGTCGTGATCCGTGGGATGACGGTGGAGAAGGACGGCGAACTGATGTGGCCGCCGCCACCTGTCCAGGTGTCGGCGGTCGTCCCCGCCGCAGCCGCTGCTCCCGTGGTGGTCGAGGACCCTGCGGTCGTTGCGGCCCGGCAGGCCGCCAAGGCCAAGGCCCAGACGCGGACGCGGCTGGTCAGCTCAACGGTCGCCGCAGCGTTGGTCATCCTCGCGGTCACCTTCTCACCAGAGAGCTTCGTGGGCGCCTTCACCGTCTTCGCCCTGGCCGTGGTGGTCGGGTTCTACGTGATCAGCGGCGTCGCACATTCCCTGCACACGCCGCTGATGGCGCAGACCAACGCGATCTCGGGCATCATCCTGGTCGGAGCATTGCTGCAGTTGGGCTCGACCAATGTCGCGGTCCTGGTGATGTCGTTCATCGCGGCCACGATTGCCTCGATCAACATCTTCGGCGGCTTCCTGGTGTCCTACCGAATGCTCAGCATGTTCCGGAAGGAGGCCTGAGGTGCTTACCTACTTCATCCAAGGCCTCTACATCGTCGCCGGCGTCCTGTTCATCCTGTCGCTGGCCGGACTGTCCAAGCAGAGCACGGCCCGGCTCGGGAATATCGCCGGCATGGTCGGGATGGGCCTGGCGCTGGTCGCCACCATCATCCATTCCGTCTTCCTCTCTGCCACGGCTGAACACCGGCTCTCGCCCCTGGTCACGCTGCTGCTGATCGTGGCCGTGCTGGTGATCGGCGCGGTGATCGGTACCCCGATCGCCCGCAAGGTCGAGATGACCCAGATGCCCGAACTGATCGCCGCGTTCCACTCCTTCGTCGGCATGGCAGCTGTCCTGGTCGGCTTCAACTCCTTCGCCGTGCCGGAAGCCGCCGGCGGTGCCGTGCACATGGTGGAGGTCGCTTTGGGTGTGCTGATCGGCGCCTACACCTTCACCGGCTCGGTGGTGGCCTACCTGAAGCTCTCGGCGAAGATGAGTTCCAAGCCGTTGACCCTTCCCGGACGCAACCTGATCAACCTGGCCGGCTTCGTTGCGTTCTTCGCCCTGATGCTCTGGTTCGTCGCGGTCGGTGAGGAGAACCAAGGCCTCGGCTGGGTGCTGATCATCGCGATCGCCCTGATCGGCTTCGCGCTGGGCTACCACATGGTGGCGGCTATCGGCGGCGGCGACATGCCGGTCGTGGTCTCGATGCTGAACTCGTACTCCGGCTGGGCCGCGGCGGCAGCAGGCTTCATGCTGAACAACAACCTGCTGATCATCACCGGCTCGCTGGTCGGATCCTCCGGCGCCATCTTGTCCTACATCATGTGCCGGGCCATGAACAGGTCCTTCGTCTCGGTCATCCTCGGCGGTTTCGGCGCTGAGGGCGGGACGGTGGCGATCACCGAAGGCGAAGTGGGTGAGCACCGAGAGATCGATGCCGCCAGCGCTGCCGACCTGCTCCGGAACGCCAAGTCGGTGATCATCACCCCCGGTTACGGAATGGCGGTGGCCAAGGCTCAGTACCCGGTGGCCGACCTGACCGCGAGGCTGCGGGCCCACGGCGTCAACGTCCGGTTCGGTGTGCACCCCGTGGCCGGGCGCCTGCCCGGCCACATGAATGTGCTGCTCGCCGAGGCCCACGTCCCCTACGACATCGTCCTGGAGATGGACGAGATCAACGACGACTTCGCCGACACCGACGTGGTGCTCGTGATCGGGGCCAATGACACCGTCAACCCCGCCGCGCTGGACGACCCCAACTCCCCGATCGCCGGGATGCCCGTGCTGGAGGTCTGGAAGGCGGAGAACGTGATCGTGTTCAAGCGGTCGATGGCCACCGGCTACGCCGGCGTCCAGAACCCGCTGTTCTTCAAGGAGAACACCCAGATGCTGTTCGGCGACGCCAAGGACCGCGTCGACGACATCCTGAAGGCGCTCGACTGAAACGGTCCGCACCGGACACAGTAAGAGCCGCCGGCGCCCTGGACCGGGCGCCGGCGGCTCCTGCTTTCTGCGGAGATCAGCCGGGGAGTTCGGAGATCTTGTCCTTGCTGGGCGCCGTGATCGTGACCGGTTCGTTGTAGTCGCCGACGGAACTGAGCAGCTTCATCGGCACCTTCTGCGACTCCACCACCATGGTCAGCTCCATCGCGACCTTACGGGTCAGGTCGGCATCGTCGAGCCACAGGTCGTAGTCGAAACTGTCGCCGTCGACCTTCGTCGACGTCTCGGTGCCGGTGCCGCCCATCTTGCCCAGCGCGTCGCCGGCCATGGTCAGCCGGTAGTGCGACGTCGAAGTACCGTCGACGGTGTCGTCCCCGACGTAGGTGACTTTCGTGATCGACTCCTTGGCGTTGGCCAGCATCTCCGCGTAGTCGACGTTGGTGCCGCTGGAGTACTGGTCCATCTTGTCCTTGGGAATGCTGAACCAGGAGTCGCCCGCGGCCGCCATCTTGATGTACATCTGGTCACCGAGCTTGATGAGCTCCATCTCAAGGCCGCCCATGTCCATGTTCATGGCGATGTTCATCGCGTTCCGGTCGGTCTGGTCGACCACGCCGTCACCCTTGATCGTCATCTCGGTCCCGCCGATCGCGGTCTTGGTGTTCAGCTCGACCGAATAGGTCCGTACCGTCGCCTGGGCGGCCACGATCCGGGCGATGAAGTCGTCGACGTTCTCCTGCCCGCCAGGGGCGGCCGCCGTCTGCGCCGGAGCTGAACTGGCTGCCGTCGTCGTCACCGCCGCCGGCGCCGTCGTACAGGCCGCGAACAGGGTCAGGCCGGCGATCACGCCGGCGAGCGCGTACTTGCGCGTCATTTCTCGGGTCTCCCCCCAGATGGTGGTTATCGGATGTCCTGCCTACCGGCGCAGGGAGTCTCACCCCCGGGCGGGTAGGCTGATCGTTCCCGATTCATCACCAACGAACAAACCCGATCCAGCCCTCAAGACGACTAGCGCCCGATTTGCCGGGACGGTAACACTGGGGACCTGACGTCAACCCCGGAGGATGCATGCCCGCCGACCCGATCACAGTGCGCCTGTGCGTACCCGCCGACCTGCCTGGGCTGCAGGCCCGGGAACCGCACCCGACGGCCCGGATCGCGCAGCGACACTTCGAACGGCAGCAGGCGGGCGACTACTTCTACGCCGTGGCCGTGCGCGCCGGTGACCTGTTGGGCACGTGCGTGCTGGACTGCAACCCCGACGGCCCACTGTGCCCCGAACTGAAGAGTCTGTGGGTGTATCCCGAGTTCCGGCGCCAGGGTGCGGCGAGGGCGATGACCACCTTCCTTGAGGAGCGGGCCACCGAGCTGGGATTCGTCGAGGTGTTCCTGCGGGTCGACCCCGACAACGAAGCGGCCATTCCGATGTACATCGGCCTGGACTACTCCCCCACCGGCGATCACGCCCTCACCACCTACGAGTCGGTGGACGCCGAGGGCGTACGGCACTCCGTCGAGCAGACCGACTCGATCTACCGGAAGTCGCTGCTGGCCCACTGAGGCCGACGGCCGCCTATTCCGCCGCCACCCCGAGTGCGCACAGCTGATCGCGGTGGCCGCCGTAGCGAACCTCGAGGGTGATCCCGTCGGACTCGTTGCGGAAGCCGGCCAACTGCACCTCTCCCAGCTGGATCCCGACGGCGATGCGGCCGAGATCGCCGACGTGACGACCGCGTACGAGGACCACGGTGCCGTCGGCGAACTGCAGCCCACCGACGCTGCGCACCAGTCCTCCCCGCAGGCCCCGCACCGGGACGCGACGCGCGAGGAGCCGGGTCAGGTTCGCCCTGAGCACAGCGGGCGACGAGGCTCCGTACTCCGCGGCGACCTCGCGTCCGATGGCCGCCAATTCCTCGACGTCGGCAGCTGCCAGGTGCAGGCCGACCGACGCTGGGACCGCCGGCGTTTCCGAAAGGCCCAACCACTCACGAAGGCGACCACGCCCGAACATGCGTCCATTGTGCGCCCCGAATCCCAGGCGCGGAAGGTTCAGGACCTCCCGGTTACTCCCAGCAGATCGTGGCAGCGGGCGACGTCGTCGGCCATCTGGAGAATCAGCTCCTCGATGTCGGTGAACCTCACCTGCCCGCGGATCCGAGCGAGAAACTCCACGGAAATCGGTGCGTCGTACAACTCGAGGTCGTCGCGGTCGAGGACGTAGGACTCCACGCGGCGCGCCACCCCGTCGAAGGTGGGGTTGGTGCCGACGGAGATCGCCGCCGGCCAGCGCTCGGGCTCCGCTCCCTCGGCGAGGGCCTCCCCGTGGGCGTCGAGCCCGTCCCTTCGGGTGAGGAAGCCCGCGTAGACCCCGTCGGAGGGGCAGGCAAGGTTGGCCGGCACCGGCAGGTTCGCGGTGGGATAGCCCAGTCCCCGGCCCCGGCGGTCGCCGTGTGTGACCACGCCGCGGAAACAGAACGGACGGCCAAGATGCTCGGCGGCGTGGGCGACGTTTCCGGCGGCGAGTGCCTCTCGGATGCGCGAGGAGCAGGTCTCCTCATCACCGAAACGGACCAGGGGGAGACCATCAACCTCGAAGCGGCCGTCCGCCAGTTCACGGAGGGTGTCCACGGTGCCCGCGGCGCGGTGCCCGAACCGGAAATTCTCTCCCACCACGACCGCGGCCGGATCCAACGGCACCAGCACGCGCTCCACGAAATCCGAGGGCGACCACGCGGCGAACTCCTTGGTGAAATCGATCACCTCGACGCGATCGGCGCCGGCAGCGCTCAGCAACTCGATCCTGGCTTCCAGGGAGCTGAGCAGCATCGGCCCCACCTCGGGACGCAGAACCGACACCGGATGCGGCCAGAAGGTGACCACGACCAGCGGCAGGTGGGGTTGACGACGACCGGCCTCGGCGAGCACTTCCCGATGGCCGGGGTGGACGCCGTCGAAGTTGCCGATGACGACTACTGAGGAACCCACGTGCGCCTTCCCGCTCTGCCCGATTGCACCGCCTAGCACCCTATCAATGCCCCACATCGATGCCGCACGCTCAGATCAGGACCGCGACGGCGATCGCGTGCCCATCCCCCGCCGGCCGGTAGAGAGCCAGAAAGCGGTCCTCGTGCAGCAGGGCCGTGGGGTCGGCGGGGAGGTCGACACGCAGCGGCCTGCCATAGCTGATGTCGACCGCCTGAGCCGCGTCCACCTCCACCACCGGAAAGGCTTGGCGGGCGACCAGCGGCATGGCGATCAGCGGAGGTGCCACCTCCCCGGCCAGGCCGACCGCGTCCAGGCCGACGTGGGACAAATCGAAAGCTCCGACCCGGGTTCGACGCAGGGCCGTCAGGTGACCGCCGACACCCAACTGTTCACCGAGATCGCGAGCCAGCGCTCGGATGTACGTGCCGGAGGAGCAGTCGACCACGATGTCGACATCCATCACGGGGAGGTCGCCGACCAGCGCCGTCCGCACGGCCAGCACATCGAATCGGCTCACCGTCACGGTCCTCGCCGCAAGCTCCACCTGCTCACCGGCACGAATCAGGGCGTAGGCCCGCTTGCCGCCCACTTTGATCGCCGAGACCGACGAGGGGATCTGGCTGATCTCCCCGGTGAATTGCCCGACCGCTCCCCGCACCTGGTCGGGCAGAAGCCCGACGACGCCTACGGCGGCCACCACCTGACCCTCCGCGTCGTCGGTGACCGTGGCCTGACCCAGCCGCAGCGTGGCTGTGTAGGTCTTGTCGTGAGCGGCCAGGTGGCCCAGCAGCCGGGTGGCCCGGTTGACGCCGACGACCAGCACACCGGTCGCCATCGGGTCGAGGGTGCCGGCGTGACCCACTTTGCGGGTGCCGAGCAGGCGACGGCAGCGTCCGACCACCTGGTGCGACGTCCAGCCGGCAGGTTTGTCGACCACGACCAGGCCGCTGGTTCGGCCTGGATCGTCAGTCAAGTTCTTCGTCGTCCGCGTCGGGCTTGCGGTAGGGGTCGGGGTCGCCGGCATAGGTGGCGCCGACGGCCTGGGCGGCGACAGCCGCATCCTGCTCCCTTGCCTTGGCCAGGACGTCCTCGAGGTGAGCGGCGTCCTCTTCCACACCGTCCAGCACGAACGCCAGCGTCGGCGTGAACTTCATGCCGAGTTGCTTGCCCACGGTGGAGCGCAGCAGGCCCGTGGCGGATTCGAGCGCGATCGCGCTCTCCGTGCGGGCGGCCGCGTCACCGAGAACGGTGTAGAACACCGTCGCTTCCCGGCCGTCGCCCGTCACCCGCACATCGGTGACCGTGACGAAACCCAGTCTCGGGTCCTTGATTCGACGCTCAAGCATCTGGGCGACGACCACCTTGATCTGCTCGGCGACCTTCGCGAAACGCGGTTTGGTCATGGTTCAACTCCTCTCAGAGGAGTCGCCGCGCGGACCCCGAACCTGGGGCCCGCGCGGCGACAAGGATGTCAGTCCCTCGGCTTTTCCACCATCTCGAAGGTTTCGATGATGTCGCCGGTGTGGATGTCGGAGTAGTTGGCCAGAGTCGTACCGCACTCGTAGCCTTCCCGCACCTCGGTGACATCGTCCTTCTCCCGCCGCAGCGAGGCGATGGACGTCTCGGCAATCACCACACCGTCGCGCAGCAACCGGGCCTTCGAGTTGCGCTTGATCGACCCGTCGATGACCATGCAGCCGGCGATCGTGCCGAACTTGGACGAACGGAAGATCTCGCGGATCTCCGCCTGCCCAAGCACCTTCTCCACGAAGATCGGCTTGAGCATGCCCTTCAGCGCTGCTTCGACCTCGTCGATGGCCGCGTAGATCACCGAGTAGTACCTCACGTCCACGCCCTCGGCGTCGGCCAACTGGGTGGCCTTGCCCTGGGCCCGGACGTTGAAGCCGATGATCACGGCGTCCGATGCGGCGGCCAGGCTGACGTTGGTCTCGGTGATCGCACCGACACCGCGATCGATGACCCGCAGCGACACCTCCTCGCCGACGTCGATCTGGAGCAGCGAATCCTCCAGCGCTTCCACCGCACCGGCCGAGTCGCCCTTGAGGATGAGCCGCAACTCCTGCGTCTCGCCCTTGGCCAGCTGTTCGAACAGCTGATCGAGGGTCTTGCGCCGGGTCGTCTTGGCCAGCATCGCGGCGCGTTGGCGCGCCTCCCGCTTCTCGGCGATCTGGCGGGCCATCCGGTCGTCCTCGACGACCAGGAAGTTGTCTCCCGCACCAGGCACCGAGGTCAGCCCGAGCACCTGCACCGGCATCGACGGCGGTGCCTCGTCGACGTTCTCGCCCCGGTCGTTGATCAACGCGCGGACGCGGCCGTAAGCCGCCCCGGCGACGATCGAATCTCCGGTGTGCAGCGTGCCACGGTGGACCAGGACGGTGGCCACCGGGCCGCGTCCCTTGTCCAGGTGCTCCTTCGATGGCGACACCCTGGGCGGGCATATCGGGATTGGCCCGCAGGTCGAGCGACGCGTCGGCGGTCAGGACGATCGCCTCCAGCAGCTCGTCCAGACCGGTCCGGGCGGTCGCGGACACGTCGACGAACATGGTGTCGCCGCCGTACTCCTCGGGGATCAGCCCGTACTCGGTCAGCTGGCCGCGCACCTTCACCGGGTCGGCGGTCTCCTTGTCGACCTTGTTCACCGCCACCACGATCGGCACGTCGGCCGCCTTGGCGTGGTTGAGGGCCTCGATCGTCTGCGGCATCACCCCGTCGTCGGCCGCCACCACCAGCACGGCGATGTCGGTCGACTTCGCACCGCGGGCACGCATGGCGGTGAACGCCTCGTGGCCCGGGGTGTCGATGAAGGTGATCTTCCGGTCGATGTCGTCGACCTCGTGGCCACCTGGTAGGCACCGATGGCCTGGGTGATGCCACCGGCTTCGCCCCCCACCACGTTGGTGTTGCGCAGAGCGTCCAGCAGCTTGGTCTTGCCGTGGTCGACGTGACCCATGACGGTGACGGCGGGCGGCCGGGGTGCCAGATCCTCCTCACCGCCCTCGTTCTCGCCGAACTCGATGTCGAAGCTCTCCAGCAGCTCGCGATCCTCGTCCTCGGGCGAGACCACCTCGATGTTGTAGTTGAGCTCGGCACCCAGCACCTGCAGAGTGTCGTCGGCCACCGACTGGGTGGCGTTCACCATCTCGCCCAGGTGGAACAGCACCTGAACCAGGGACGCCGGCTCGACGCCGATCTTCTCGGCCAGGTCGGTCAGGGAAGCACCGCGACGCAGCCGGACGGTCTGACCGTCGCCCTGGCGGATGCGGACGCCACCAATGCTGGCGGCGCCTCCATCTGGTCGAATTCCTGACGCCGCTGCTTCTTGGACTTCCGTCCGCGCCTGGCGGGACCGCCAGGACGGCCGAACGCACCCTGGGTGCCGGAGCCACCGCGACCACCACGGCCGCCGCGGCCGCCACCTCCGGGCGGGCCGCCAGCGGTGGGCGGACCACCGCACGCCACCGCGTCCTGGCGCGCCGCCGGGACGGCCACGGCCGCCTGCGCCGGCGCCTCGCCGGCCGGCCGGCGCCGGCACGGTCGCCGGGGCCGCCGAGGCCGGCGGGTGCGGTCTTGGGCATCATCGCGGGATTCGGACGCGGCATTCCGGCCACGCCGCCACCGGGCCGAGGCATCCGGTCCCCGCCGGGACGCGGACCGCCAGGACGGTCAGTGAAGGCGGCGCGCTCGCCACCGGGCCGGGCCTGTCCGGCGCCTTCGGGCCGGGGACGCTGCACGCCCATGCCCTGACGCGAAGCGAACGGGTTGTTGCCCGGACGCGGTGCCCCCGGCTTACGGGACCCCTGACCGGGAAGACCGCTGGTGCCACCGGGTCGGGGCACCGGCCGCGGGCGTGGGCCTTCAGCGCTCGGACGGGGAGTGTCGGCCTGGGTCGGACGGGGCGTCGGAGTCGCGGGTCGCGGAGTCTGAGCCCCGGGACGAGGCGCCGGGGTCGGGGTCGGGGCGGCGTCCGCGCCGGCCGATCGAGCCACCGGCGTCGGGGACGGCGCCGCGATGCCAGCGTCGGTCGGCTTCTCGACAACGACCGGCGGCGCGGCGGGAGCCGCGTCTGCCGGCACCGCTGTGACCGGTGCCGATGGGACCCGGCGCGGGCTCGGAGCCGGCGAAGCCGGACCCGGAGTGGGGGTGGCCGAGGCCGGGGTGGCCACGGGCGCTGCGGCGGAAGGCGCGGGTGCTGCGGGCTGGGCCTTGGGCGCCGGCGCCGGCTTCGGAGCGGGCGCGGAGGGTTTGGCGGCCTGCGGTTGTGCGGCCGCAGCCTTCTCCTTGAGCCGCCGAACGACCGGAGCCTCGATGGTCGACGAGGCTGACCGGACGAATTCCCCCATGTCGTTGAGGGTCTGCAGAAGTTCCTTGCTTTCGAGTCCGAGCTCTTTCGCGAGCTCGTAGACGCGGACCTTGGCCACTACTCTCCTTCAGGTCCGCGCGGGCGCGCCGGACCAGCTAGTTCTTTTCAGTGCTCATTGCGAAGTACTCATCGAGTGGTCATGAGCGCTAGCCCACTTTCTGGTTGTGTCCGCACATGGAATCGGCGAACGCGCGGGAACATTCTAACCTGCTTCCCGCGGTTGGGCTTAATCGGCGCGATCCGGGTCCTTCGCGGGAGCGAGGTCGGCGAGCACCGCCACCACCTGCTCCGGAACCACCGGACGCCTCAGCGCGCGGCCCACCGCCCGGCGCCGGACAGCGTCCGGACCGCAGCCGGGATGGAGGTAGCAGCCGCGGCCGGCCACCCGCTGGCGGGGATCCACCACGACCTGCGCGGCGGCGGCGTCCCAGGCCAACCGGACGAGGTCTGCCTTCTCTGCCCGTTGCCGGCAGCCGATGCAGGTTCGTTCGGGGGTCACGAGCGCCGAGTCTAGCCCGGTGTCCAATCCACAGCTGGCTCCCAGGAGCCCGCCGGGGGCGGCACAGCGTGACCGGCTTGGCTGGTCGCGCAACCATTCAGACAAGGAGTGACATGGACACCAAAGCGAAGGTCGGACTGGGCGTCGGGGGCGCTGTGCTCGCGCTCGGGGCTGCCGTCGGTGTGGGCGCTCTGGCGGCCAATCTGGCCGGTGGCGCCGAGAGCGCCGCCACCCAGCCCGGGTCCGGCCAGACGCAGGAAGGCTCCAGCCGCGGCGGCGGCACGCGCGGCGGGGTGAACACCGCCGAACTGGCCAGTTCGCTGGCGCAGAAGCTGGGCGTCGACGAGGACAAGGTGGCGGCCGCCCTGACCGAGGTGATGGCGGCCGGCCGTCCGTCGGGGGCGGCTTCCGGCGCGCCGTCGGCACGGCCTTCCGGTGACCCTTCGGGGAAGCCGTCGGCGCCGCCCACGAACGGAGGGGGTGGAGCGGGACGGACCGCCATGCTCCAGACCATGGCCGCGTCACTGGCCGACAAGCTGGACCTGGAGGAGGCCACCGTTCTGGCCGCCCTTCAGGACGTCTGGCCGAGCGGCGGTGGCGGGGCAGCAACCACCCAGCCGACCGCCGAAGCCACCAAGTAGCCGCCGCCTCAGGCGGACGTCACTCCGGTGTCGGATCGGCGGTGTCGGGCCGGATGTCGATCCGCCAGCCGGTGAGGCGGGCCGCCAGACGCGCGTTCTGGCCCTCGCGTCCGATCGCCAGCGAAAGCTGGTAGTCCGGCACGATGACGCGTGCGGAACGGGCGGCGGCGTCGGTGACCGTCACCGATGTGACCTTCGCCGGGCTCAGCGCCTGCGCTACGAACACGCTGGGATCCTCGGCGTAGTCGATGATGTCGATCTTCTCCTCGTTGAGTTCGTGCATCACGGCGCGCACCCTTTGGCCCATCGGTCCGATGCAGGCGCCCTTGGCCGACACGTCAGGGTTGTGGCTGATCACGGCGATCTTGGTGCGGTGGCCAGCTTCGCGAGCGATGGCCTTCACCTCGACGATGCCCTGTTCGATCTCGGGGACCTCCATCCTGAACAGCTTGGCCACCAGGTTCGGGTGGGTCCGGGACACCACCACCTGCGGGCCCCGCAGCTCACGGCGGACACTGACCACGTAGACCCGCACTCGCTTGCCGTGGCTGTAGACCTCGCCCGGCGCCTGCTCCGCCTGCGGCATGATCGCCTCCATGCTGCCCAGGTCGACGCGGACGGTGCGCGAATCGCGGTCCTGCTGCACGACGCCCATCACGATGTCGCCCTCCACGCCCGCGAAGTGGCCGTACCGCTGCTCGTCCTCTGCTTCCCTCAGGCGCTGGAAGATCACCTGGCGCGCCGTCGCGGCAGCGACACGTCCGAAGCCTTCGGGGGTGTGGTCGTACTCACCGATCCGATTGCCCTCTTCGTCGGCCTCGGGGGCCAGGACGCGCACCTTGCCGCTCTTGCGATCGATCTCCACCCGAGCGCCCTCGATCGCCCCCGGGGTCTTGTCGTAGGCGTTCAGCAATGCCTCGGTGAGGGCGTCGATCAGCACATCCATGCTGATCTCCTTGTCCCGCTCCAATGCTTTGAGCGCGCTCAGGTCAACGTCCATGATCAGGCCTCCTCGTCCTCGCTGGGAACCGGTCGGTTGAGCTCCACCTGCACCAACGCGCGGATCACGTCGCCCAGCGGGATCCGGCGCGGCTGACCGTCGACTTCCACGTCCACCGCGTCCTCGTCGGCGCCGAGCACCCGGCCGGTCACTTCCTCGTCGCCGAGGGTGAAGACGACCAGCCGGCCCGTGTTCCGGCGGAAGTGCTTGGACGCGGTCAGCGGACGGCTCACCCCCCGGGAGGAGACTTCGAGGGTGTACGGCCTGCCCCTGGTCACGTCGGCCTGGTCCAGGCTGGTAGAGATGTCGCGCGTCGCGGCAGCGATCTCGTCGAGTGAGGGGCCCCGTCCGGCGGGGCCGTCCCCGTCGAGGAAGATCCTCACCACCGAACGCTTGCCGGCGGTCATCACCTCGACCCGATCGAGTTCGAGGGAGTGCGTTGCGGCCACGGGTCCTATCAACGACTCGATGTCAGCGGTGTTCATGACCAGTCCTCGATCCGATTGTGTGATGCGATTGTGGGTGCCGGCGGCGATCGGAGAAAGTCTAGCCGTCGTCCATGCTGGGGCCGAAGGTCAGGGGGCGGGCGCCGGCGGCGACGCAGGAGCGATCCTTGGTCGCTCGTCGAGAACGAGCGCGGTCAGGTGTGCCACCGCGTCGGCCACCGGAACCTCGGTGCGGCTCCCGCTGGCACGATCGCGGACCTCGACCACGCCGCTCGCCAGGCCGCGTCCGACCACCACCGACGTGGGCATTCCCATGATCTCGGCGTCAGCGAACTTCACGCCGGGGCTGGCTTTCCGGTCGTCCAGCAGCACGCGGACGCCGGCGGCGTCGAGGCCTTCGGCCAACCTGGTGGCGGCGTCGAGGATCTCGTCACCCTTACCGGTGGCCAGCACCTGCACGTCGAAGGGCGCCACCGCTCGGGGCCAGGCCAGGCCACGCTCGTCGCAGGTGGCTTCAGCCACCGCGGCGACCGCGCGAGAAACACCCACCCCGTAGGAACCCATCGTGACCGTCACAAGTTTGCCGTTGGCGTCCAGCACCGACAGCCCGAGCGCCTCGGCGTACTTGCGACCGAGCTGGAAGATGTGACCCATCTCGATGCCGCGGGCCAGGCTGAGCGGACCCGATCCGTCAGGTGACGGGTCGCCGTCCCTGATCTCGGCGACGTCGAGCACGCCGTCGCTCGTGAAATCCCGGCCCGCCACCACATCCACCAGGTGGGTATCGACAAGGTTGGCGCCGGTGATCCAGACGGTTCCCGCAACCACCCGCGGATCGGTGAGGTAGCGGACTCTCAGCGGTCCGTCGACGCCAAGGTGGCGAACCGCGAGGCCGTCACTCACGGACACCGGCCCGATGTAGCCCTTCACCAGTCCGGGATGGGAGGCAAAATCCTCGTCGGTGAGCGGCACAGCCTCGGCGGGGGCGATCTCGGCCTCCAGCCGCTTCATGTCGACGTCCCGGTCGCCGGGCAGGCCGACGATCAGGAGCTCTCCGCTCCCGTCGGGTCGCACGAGCTTGAAGACCACGTTCTTCAGGGTGTCGGCGGCGGTCCATGCCCGGTCCGCCCGGGGGAACGACGCATTGGCTGCGGCCACCAGTTCGTCGATCGTGCCCGTCCGAGGCGTATCGACCGGACGCGCGGCGCCCACGCCGGTGAAGTCCTGGGGCTCGGGAGCGGCGATTCTCACCGCCTCCACATTGGCCGCGTACCCCCCCGGTGAGCGGACGAAAGTGTCCTCACCTGTGGGCGAGATCGCCAGGAACTCCTCGGACGCGGAGCCGCCCATTGCGCCCGACGTGGCCTTCACGATCACGTAGGTCAGCCCGAGCCGGTCGAACATCCGAATGTAGGCCTGCCGGTGCGCCTCGTAGGCTGCGGCCAGCCCGTCGTCGTCCACGTCGAAGGAGTAGGAGTCCTTCATCACGAACTCCCGGCCCCGCAACAGTCCCGCCCGCGGCCTGGCCTCGTCGCGGTACTTGGTCTGAATCTGGTAGATCGACAGCGGCAGGTCCTTGTACGAGGAGTACAGGTCCTTCACCAGAAGGGTGAACATCTCCTCATGGGTGGGCCCGAGCAGGTAGTCAGCGCCCTTGCGGTCCTTCAGCCGGAACAGGTTCGGGCCGTACTCGGTCCACCGGTTGGTCGCCTCATAGGGGTCGCGGGGCAGCAGAGCCGGAAAGCGAACCTCCTGCGCGCCCATCGCGTCCATCTCCTCGCGCACGATCTGCTCCACCTGCTGCAGCACCCGCAGGCCCAGCGGCAGCCAGGTGTAGATGCCCGGGGCCGCACGACGGATGTAGCCGGCGCGGACCAGCCAGCGGTGGCTGGGCACCTCGGCGTCGGCGGGATCCTCGCGAAGGGTGCGAACGAACAGTCGGGACAGTCGAGTGATCACGGGCGAAGGATACCGACGCCTACCTCAGTGTGCCGAACCGCCCAGGTGCGCCGCCCCGGCGACGATCCCGCAGGACGACGACGGCAAGGGCGATCAGCCACACGCTCCACAGCACATAGCCGAGGTAGTTCGTCAGCCCGACGCCGGGGACGCCGAGCGGTTCGACCACGCCGGTGGCGACGAGGACGGCCGAGGCGAGCCCGAGCCCGGTCATGTCCTCGCCGAGCAGGCGGACCACAGCACCGCCCAGTACCGGTGGTCGATCGAGACCGTGCTGGCGGGAGTCAGGGCCCGAGCTCAGGCCCTGCGCCAGTAGCCCTTCACCACGACCGCCTCCGGCGGCAGTCCCCAACGATCCAAAAGCAGTGCGCGGGCCGCGGGCACCACAGCGGCCTCCGATGCGACGAAGCCCAGGACGGCGCCGTCGGGCCGGTCGTTGTCGGCCAGCGCGTCGAGCGCGTCGCTCAGGCTGTCGCGGCCCCGCACCAGGACGGTGAGCTGGGTGGCCGCGTCGGTCGGTATTTCGACCGATAGGTTTTCGGGCGCCATCTCCACGAGCACCCGCGCCGGCGTTCCCGGGCTCCGACTCCGGAGAAACCGGCAGATCGCCGGAATGGCGGTCTCGTCCCCGGCCAGGAACCACGCGTCCGGTTCTCCCGACACCACGGTGCTGCGTCGCGGGCCCGCGACGGCCAGCTTCGCGCCGATCGGCGCGGTGGCCGCCCACTGCGACCCGGGGCCCTCCCCGTGAAGCACGAAATCGAACTCCACCCAACCGCCGTCGGCGTCGGAGTCCAGCGGCGTGTACTCGCGGCTGGGTTGCGCACGCCATTGTTCGGGGTCCCCGGGCGCGGCAGCTCCCACCGGGGCGAAGAAGAGCCGCACGTGATCGTCCGCGCCAGGAGCCGTGAATCCCCGCAACGCATCCCCGGCCACCCGGACCCTGACATAGCCGGGTGCCAACCACTCGCGAGAGACGAGTTCGGCCGGACGCAGGGCGGCCTCCACCGCAACGAGGTCGAACACCACGGGCGTGGACAGGGTCATGATCGGCAACCTCCAGGTGGCGGGCAACGCTCCAAAGGGTAGCCGCCGACCCTCACCGCGCTCGGGGCGAGGCCGGTCGGCGCGGACCGTGGTGGCAGGATAGGCCCGTGAGCGACATCCAACTTCCCGAGGGCGCCCGTCGGGTGGCCGAACGACTTGCCGAACTCGGCCACCCCCACGACGTGGTGTTGCTGCCGGTCACCGGACGTACCGCGGCCGACGCCGCGGCCGCCCTGGGAGTGGAACTCGGACAGATCGCCAAGACCATCGTCTTTCGTCGCACGACCGATGAGGCTGCCGTGCTGGTGGTCACCTCCGGAGACCTCCGCGTCGATGAAGCCAAGGTCTCCGCCCTGGTGGGCGACATCGGCCGGGCCGATGCCGAGTTCGTGAAGGCCGCCACCGGCTTCTCCATCGGCGGCGTCTCGCCGGTGGCCCACGCCCGGACACCGGTCATTCTGATCGACGCGCAGTTGTTCCGGTTCGATCGAATCTGGGCGGCGGCCGGTCACCCCCACGCGGTGTTCCCACTCTCCCCCGCCGAACTGCTGGAGCTCACCGGCGCACCCATGGCCGAGATCTCCTGAGCGATCCCGGCCTGAGGGAGTTCAGAACAGGACGGTGGCGAACTCACCGACCTGCTGATAGCCCACCCGTTCGTAGCAACGGACGGCGCGAACGTTGAAGTCGTTCACGTACAGGCAGGCGATCGAGTAGTCGGCCAGGACGTACTCGGTGACGGCGGCCATCGCGGGCTCGGACAAGCCCTGGCCACGCAGCGCCGGATCCAGCCACACCCCCTGAATCTGGGCGGCGGAACCGCTGGCGGCGCCGATGTCGCTCTTGAAGATCACCCTGCCGTTCTCGACAATGCCGTACGCCCGCCCCAGATCGACCAGCCAGCGGCAGTAGCTGCGGTAGCTGGCGTCGCCGCCGGCGAGCGGGTCGGCGCCGACCTCCTCGGTGTACATGGCCACCGAGGCCCGGAAGTAGGAATCGAAGTCGGCGACGGTGATCGGCCGCACGCGCGGATCGGGGATCGTCCTGGGGGCATCGGCGGTGGCCATCACCGGCTGGCGGGCGCGCAGCTCACGAACCTGGCTGTACGTCCTGCCCCAGCGCTCCCCCAATGCTCGCCACAGGGGCAGCGCGATCCACGATGGCCCCACGATCGATTGGCAGGTGCGGCGGCGCCCGGCCGCCTCCACGAACGCCGGCAGCGGCTCGGCGTCGGTGGCCACCGGCACGAGATTGGCGCCGGCGTGCAGCAGGGCCACCGGGTCGTCTGCCGGCCAGCCCCACAGCAACCCGGGACCGCCGGGCGCGAGGACACCGGCGTCGATCCGGGATCCGACGAAGACGTTGGTGACCGGATCCTCGGCAACGATCCGCCGCGCGGCTGCAACGTCCGCGTTGGTCAGGATCCGGGCGGACACTCCGTCTACCCGACCGAAACCTGGACAGGCCCCGACTCGGTGGCCTGCATGTCGGCGGCGAGCCGGTTGGCCTCGGCGATCAGGGTGGCCACGATCTCGTCCTCAGGCACGGTCTTGATCACCTCACCCTTCACGAAGATCTGGCCCTTTCCGTTGCCGGACGCCACGCCCAGATCGGCCTCCCTCGCCTCGCCCGGGCCGTTGACCACGCACCCCATCACGGCGACCCGCAGCGGCACCTCCATCCCCGTGAGCCCTTCCGTGACTTCCTCGGCGAGCTTGTACACGTCGACCTGGGCCCGTCCACACGACGGGCACGACACGATCTCGAGGTGCCGCGGACGCAGGTTCAGGCTTTCGAGGATCTTGATCCCGACCTTGACCTCCTCGACCGGAGGAGCCGAAAGGGACACCCTGATCGTGTCCCCGATGCCCTTGGCAAGAAGCGCGCCGAAGGCGACCGACGACTTGATCGTGCCCTGGAAGGCTGGTCCGGCCTCGGTGACACCGAGGTGCAACGGATAGTCGCACGCTTCGCTGAGCTGCTCGTACGCGCGCACCATCACCACGGGGTCGTGGTGCTTGACGGAGATCTTGAAGTCACCAAAGCCGTGCTCCTCGAAGAGACTGGCCTCCCACAAGGCCGACTCCACCAGAGCCTCCGCGGTCGGCGCGCCGTACTTGGCGAGCAATCGCTTGTCCAGCGAGCCGGCGTTGACGCCGATCCGGATCGACACGCCCGCGTCGGTGGCCGCTGCCGCGATCTGTTTGATCTGATCGTCGAACGCGCGGATGTTGCCCGGATTGACTCGAACGGCGGCGCAACCGGCGTCGATCGCGGCGAACACGTACTTCGGCTGGAAGTGAATGTCGGCGATGACCGGGATCTGGCTCTTCTTGGCGATGATGTAGAGCACGTCGGCGTCGTCCTGGCTGGGTACCGCGACCCGGACGATGTCACAGCCCGTGGCGGTGAGTTCGGCGATCTGCTGCAGGGTGCCGTTGATGTCGGTGGTCTTGGTGGTGGTCATCGACTGCACCGAGACGGGCGCGTCCCCGCCGACCAGGACCTTACCCACCTTGATCTGCCGAGTGGGCCGGCGCGGGGCGAGCACGGGCGGCGGTGTGGCGGGCATCCCCAGGTTGATGGTCATGGACTCCTCGTTCGACTTCCTACCTGCGGCCCGGTGGAGCCGCCGGAGACAGCCTACCCATCACGCTGCGGAGCCTCGACAGCCAGCGCGCCCCCGGCGGCAGTTCTGCCAATCCCCGCAGGCCCGATTCGTCACGATCGCGCTCGCCGATCCCGGCCCGGGGGCCCCTAGAACAGCTGCACCGGGCTGACGATGTCGGCCAGGATCAGCACGAGGCCGCTGAGCAACAGCAGTCCACCGACGCCGTAGGCGATCGGCAGGAGACGGGCGGTATCGAAGAAGCCCGGATCGGGGCGCCTGAACAGCTGGGCCGCCCGACGCCGCAGCCACTCGTACAGTGCGCCGGCGATGTGGCCCCCGTCCAAGGGAGGCAGCGGGACGAAGTTGAACAGCGCGAGGAACAGGTTCACCGATGCCAGCAGGGACGCGAACGTCGCCACCTTCTCGCCGGTGGTGACCTCCGAGGACGCGACCACCTGACCGGCCACCGTGCTGGCGCCGACGATGCTGATCGGGTCGAACAGGTCGCGTGGTTGCCCGGTCACCATGTTCACCACGACGTGCCAGACCTTCATCGGGAACTGCACCAGCGCGACGACGCTCTGTTTGGTTTGGAGCCACATGTCGGCGAGGACGTCGGCCGGTCCACCCTTCACCAGCTCAGTCTTCGGTCCGACGCCCAGCCACCCGGCCTGAATGCTCCGGCTCGGGTCGAGGGTGTCGGCGACCGCGGTCACCACGGTGTGCACCGGGGTGAGTGGGACGGTGGCGCCGTCGCGCTCGACGGTGATCCGTGCCTCGGCGTCGAGGTTGGCCCGGATCAGTCGGCCGAGCTGGTCGTAGGAGCTGATCGGAACCCCATTGAACTCGACCACCCGGTCCCCCGCCCGCAACCCGGCCTGCGCCGCGGGTGACACCGGGTCGGCGTCGGTGCACTCGGTGCGGGTGGCGTCGGTGAGAATGCAGGGCTGTACCCGGGCGATCGTGGTTTGCGCACGATAGACGCCGTGCAAGCTGGTGACGCCCAGCATCAGGACGAAGGCGATCAGCAGGTTCATGGCCGGCCCGCCGGCCATCACCACGAGCTTCTGCCAGGTCTTCTTCTGGTAGAACAGGCGGCCGTCTGCGACGTCGGTGGGAGTGATCTCCTCCCACTCCTGTTCGCGGGCCGCATCGGCGAACTCGGCCAACCGGGTGCGTCGCTCCGGCCTGCCGTCCGCACGCGGCGGATACATCCCGAGCAGGCGGACGTAGCCCCCCAGAGGGAACCACTTCACTCCGTACTCGGTCTCGCCACGGGTGGTCGACCAGATCGTGGGACCGAAGCCCACGAAGTATTTCGGCACGCGCACGCCGAACCGCTTGGCGGGCACCATGTGACCGAGTTCGTGCAACGCCACCGAAGCCATGATCAACGCGAAGAACGCGACGCCGAACCCGATGACGGTGAGTACTTCCATCAAACTACTTCTCCTGATCGATCCGGTCGGCGGCCGCCGCGCGCGCCCAAGCGTCCGCCGCCAGCACGGACGCAACGGTGAGCGGTTCCGGCCGGGCAGCAGCAAGATGGGAAGCCACCACGTCGGCCACCACGTCAACGATGCCAGGGAACTCCAACCGACCGGTCCAGAAGGCGTCCACACACGTCTCGTTGGCGGCGTTGTACACCGCCGGGGCGAGGTCACCTGCCTTGCCGCACCGCCGTGCCAGCTCCACGGCGGGGAACGCCTCGTTGTCCAGCGGTTCGAAGGTCCAGGACGTGGCCTTGGTCCAGTCGCAGGGGCTGGCCGCGTCCGGCAGCCGATCGGGCCAGGCCAGGCCGAGCGCGATCGGCAGTCGCATGTCCGGCGGCGAGCACTGCGCGATCGTGGATCCGTCCACGAACTCGACCATCGAATGCACGATGGACTGAGGGTGCACCACCACCTGGATGTCGGCCAGGTCGACCCCGTACAGCAGGCCTGCTTCGAGCAGTTCGAGGCCCTTGTTCACGAGCGTCGCGGAGTTGATGGTGATCACCCGGCCCATCGCCCAGGTCGGGTGTGCCATCGCCTCCTGGGGCGTGACCGTGCGGAGCTGCTGGCGGGTTCGGCCGCGGAACGGACCCCCCGACGCGGTGAGGATGAGCCGGCGCACCTCCTCGGCCCGGCCGGCCCGCAACGCCTGCGCGAACGCCGAGTGCTCGGAGTCCACGGCAACGATCTGCCCGGGTGCGGCCGCGTCGGTGACCAGCCGTCCGCCGATCACCAGGGACTCCTTGTTGGCCAGCGCAAGGGTGGTGCCCGCGGCCAGGGCGGCCAGCGTGGGCTCAAGCCCCGCGGCGCCGGTGATGCCGTTGAGCACCACGTCGCAGTCCACCGCCGCCAGTCGTGCGGCCGCGTCGGGGCCCGACCAGACCTCGACACCGGGCAGTTCGGCCGCCACCCGGTCGGCCGCGTCCGGATCGCCGACCGCCACCACATCCGGACGCAGGGCCTTCGCCTGTTCGACCAGGAGCGGGACGTTGCCGCCACCGGCGGCCAGACCGACGACCCGGAACCGTTCGGGACGGGTCGTGATCACGTCCACCGCCTGGGTGCCGATCGAGCCGGTGCTGCCCAGAATCACCACCTGCCGCATTCCGCGCGCTCCTTCCACTGCTGGCGCAGCCCGACCGATCGAGCTCGCGATCCCCACCTGTCCGGCGTGCCGGGTCGGAAGGCCAACGCTGGCAGCCTAGCCGCCCCCACCCCCATCCCCTTGACCCCGTGTGCCGCTCCCCGCGGATAAGGTCGAGGAGTCCCCGCGACCGAAGGGAACAGCGATGCACCACGACGTTGAGCTGATCGAAGGCCGCCTCGACCGCGACCTGCGCGAACGACTGCGCTTCGCCCGGCCGAGGAGACCGCTGTGACCGATTCGGCACCGTCCCGCCCAGACCGGCAGGGCAACTCCGGTCCGCGGCCCAGGTCCGGCACCGGGTGCGAGATCGAATCCCTGCCTGACCTCGAGGCGCGTCTGGCCGAGCACGGCAGTCTCGCCGAGTGCTACGTCCAGTCGCTGGACCTGACCGGCCACAGCCAGGCGTTGCGGCAGACCGACGTGACCAGGGCCGTTTTCCTCGGCTGCTCGTTCGAGCCGGGAGTCGAAGCTGTGCTGGAGACCGGCGGCGCGCTGGTGTTCCCCACGCTGCCGGACCTGCCGTTCAACCCCTACCGGTCGGGCCTGTACACCTCCGCCGAGCTCTACGCCGGCCTGGAGCAGGGGTACCGGTACACGCTGGACGCGCGGGTGTACCGGTGGTGGCGCTACGTGGGCCAACATCGCAGCCTGACCAGCGAACTCGCCATGACCCTGCACGACCACGCCATCACCGAGGCCCTGGACGACGTGGGGTTGAACGGCGCGGTCGGAGTGATGGGCGGGCACCAGATGCTGCGGGGATCGGCCGGCTACCACGAGGCGGCCGGGCTGGGACGCGCGCTGGCGGCGTCCGGACGCACGGTGATCACCGGCGGAGGGCCGGGCGCGATGGAGGCGGTCAATCTCGGCGCCGCGCTGGCCGGCGCGCGCACGGAACTGCACGCGGCACTGGCGCTCCTGGCCGAGCGGCCCCGCTTCGCCGAGGACGTGGCGTCCTGGGTGGGGGTGGGGCTCGCGGTCCGGAACCGCTGGGAGCTCTCCGGACGCAGCTACGGCGTGCCCACCTGGCTCTACGGGCACGAACCGCCGAATGTGTTCAGCGCCGGGATCGCGAAGCTGTTCTCGAACGCCATTCGCGAGGACGTCCTGCTGCGGCACGCCTCGGGCGGTCTGATCTGCCTCCCCGGCGCGGCCGGCACGGTCCAGGAGATCTTCCAGGCGGTCACGCCGCGGTTCTACGCGCTCCCCGACGAGCCCATCCCACCGCTCATCCTGGTCGGGATCGACTATTGGACCAAGGCCCAGCCCGCCTGGCCGCTGCTCGCCGCCCTGGCGGACGGGCGTCCGATGGCGACGGAGATTCACCTGGTCGATTCGGCCGCGGACGTGCCCGCCCTGCTCGCGACCACGTAGCCCCCAGGGTGCGATGCCCGGGATCGGACAGTGTCAGAGGCAGGGTTCAAAATAGTTCGTATGTTCGAGTACGTGGATGTGGACCGGCTGGACGCCGGGGCTGCTCTCGGTGTGCTTGAGCAGGCGCAACGGGCCAAGCGGAGGGCTGAGGTGCAGGAAGCCCTGGCCATGGTGCGCGTGGTCAAGACGTATCGGCATCAGATCCCGACCGACAAGGTTCAACTCGGCGGCGAGGGCACGGGTTTGGTGGACGATTTCGCCTGTCTGGAGCTCGCCGCGGCGCTGCATCGCAGCCTGGATTCGGTGACGCCGCAGGTGGTGGAGTTGCTGAACTTGGAGGCCCGGTTGCCGCGGCTGTGGGAACAGGTCGTGGCGTGCGGTGTGCCGGTCTGGCTCGGCCGCCGGGCCGCGCGGGCCACAGGTCAGCTGTCCCTCGCGCGGGCGTTGTGGGTGGACGCGACCATCGCGCCGTTCACGACCCGGCTGTCCCCCTCCCGGCTGTTGACCTTCGTGGACGCTCTGGTGGTGCAGGCCGACCCGGCAGCCACGCAGGAGCGGTGGGCCAGGCAGAGCCGTCCCCGGGTGGAGATCGGCCAGGTGCAGCGCGACGGGCTGCGGGATCTGTACGGATGGTTGCCCGCGGCGGACGCGACGTTTCTGGACGCCGCGTTGGAACAACTGTCCGGCATCCTGGCTGCTCAGGGCAGCGACGAGGACGCCAGGATGCGCAGGGCGACCGCGCTCGGGATCCTCGCGACACCGGCCCGTGCGTTGGCGTTGATCCAGTCCGCGGCCTCCCAGCCGGCCCTCCCGGCCGGGGATTCCTCCGTGCCGGAATCGTCGGTGGCGGAGCCCTCCCGGGAACGGGACCCGGTCATGGGTGCACGCGCCCCGTTCGGGTGCGCGGGGCACAGCTGTGGGACGATCACGGTCCCGCCCGAGCGACTGCTCCCCAAAGCGACCCTGGTGATCCACTTGTCGGATGCCACGTTGATCACCGGCAAGGGACTGGGACGCTGTGAACAGCTCGGTCCGCTGACCATCCAGCAGATCCGAACCGTCGTGGGGCATTGCCGAGTGAGCGTGCACCCGGTGTTCGATCCCGACGGGATCGTGCCCGTCGACTCCTACGAGATTCCCGAAGCGGTCAGGCGAGCGGTGCTGCAACGCCACCCGTTCGAGGTATTCCCCTACGGTGCATGGCGCTCGGTCGGGCTCGATCTGGACCACACCGAGCCCTACCGTCTCGGCCGCAGGGGCCAGACCCGGCCCGACAACCTGGGCCCCCTGCGCCGCAAGGCGCACCGGGCGAAGACGCACGGCGGGTGGCGGCTGACGCAGCCTGAACCCGGCCAATTCAGCTGGGTGAGCCCGCTGGGCCGCCGCTACCACGTCACGACCGCCGGGATCACCAACGACTACCTCCATCCGCCCGGCGCGAACCCTTGGGACAACCCCCTGGGAGGTTCCCTGCTTCCCGACCTGCCCGCCCGACCGCGCCCCGGCGCCGCCGGAACCAACGACGCCGTTCGCACTGTTCGCAATCCCCCCAAAGCAGCGTCGCGACCCGTGCTTCGCCGCTGATCCGCCCCGGATGCGTCGATCGACCGGTGGACAGCCGCCGGCCAGCAAGTCGTTCCGTCAACCGGCCTGGGTGGCCTCGAGTTGCCCGCAGCCGACGACCAGCGAATCGTTCCCGTCAACCGGCCTGGGTGGCCGCGAGTTGCCCGCAGGCGCCGTCGATCTCGCGTCCACGGGTGTCGCGGACGGTGACCTGCACTCCCCTGGCCTCCAAGCGGCGGACGAACGCGACTTCGTCCTCTCGGCGTGAGGCTGTCCATTTCGAGCCGGGGGTCGGATTCAGCGGGATCAGATTGACGTGCACCCACCCGAAGCCGTCGCCGGACAGCACGTCGGCGAGTGCGTCCGCGCGCCACGCCTGGTCGTTCACGTCGCGGATCAGGGCGTATTCGATCGACACCCGTCGTTTGGTCGCGTCGAAGTAGCCTCTCGCTGCAGCGACCACTTCCCGCACGTTCCAGCGGGTGTTGATCGGGCACAGTTCGTCGCGCAACTCGTCGTCGGGTGCGTGCAGGCTGACGGCGAGCGTGACCGGGAGGGCCTCCGCGGCGAGCCTGTTGATCTGCGGCACCAGGCCGACGGTGGACACCGTCACGCCTCGGGCGGAGATGCCGAGGCCCTCAGGGCCGGGGGTGACGATGGTCCTGACCGCGCGCAGCACCGCGGTGTAGTTGGCCATCGGTTCGCCCATGCCCATGAACACGATGTTGTTGACCCGTCCCGGCCCGCCGGGAACCTCACCGTTGCGCAACCGCCTGGCCGCGTCCAGCACTTGGCTGAGGATCTCGCCTGTGCTCAGATTCCGCCGAAGGCCGCCCTGACCGGTCGCGCAGAAAGGGCACGCCATCCCGCAGCCGGCCTGCGACGAGATGCACACCGTGGCGCGTTCGCGTCCTCGCCCGCTCGACTTCACACCAGGCACGCCGTAACGCATCAGGACGCTCTCGACCAACGAGCCGTCGTGCAGCCGCCAGAGGGTCTTGATGGTGGTGCCGGCGTCAGCGTGCTGATCACGGACCCTCTGCAGAAGATCCGGCGAGAACCGTTCAGCGAGTTCGGTGCGTTCGTCCTTGGGGATGTCGGTCCAATCCGCCGGATCGGGGGCCAGTCGGTCGAACAGATGCCGGGTCAGCTGCCCTGCCCGGAATCGCGGCAAACCGAGCTCGGCGATCGCTTCAGCCCTCTCGGCGGCGTCCAGATCGGCCCAGTGCAGCGGGGGTTTGCCACGTCGCGGTGTGGACAGCGCCAGCGGCACCGTGCGTCCGGACTCGGCGAGCGCCACCGACTCGGCGTACTCGGCCACCTCCTCGGGAGTGAGCCCGGTCACGCGAACAGCTCCAGGATGGTGAACAGCACCCACGCAGCAGGCGCCGCGACGAGCGTGGAATCGAGCCGGTCCATCACGCCACCATGACCGGGAATGAACGAACTCATGTCCTTGATCCCCACATCTCGCTTGATCATCGACTCGATGAGGTCGCCCGCGGTACCGAAGATCACCACGACGACGGCCAGCAGCGCTCCCCACCACCAGGGTCTGCCCATCACGAGGACAACGTGCAGAATGCCGACCAGACCGGCCAGCGCGAAGGAGCCGGCCAGGCCCTCCCAGGTCTTCTTGGGACTGATCGTCGGCGCCATCGGATGCCGGCCCAGGGTGGCCCCGGCCGCGTACCCGCCGGTGTCGCTTCCGGTGATGCACAAGAAGACCGCCACCACCTTCGCCACACCGTGCTGTTGAGCCAGGATGAGGCCGGCGAAGGACGCCAGCAGCGGGATGTACCCGATGATGAACAGGCTGGCGGCGCTGTCGCGGGCGTAGCCGTCGGCTCCGCCGAACATCCGCCAGATCAGCGCCAACAGCACAGTGCCGCCGATCGTTCCGAGCAGCACCACATGCCAGGGCACGTTGGTCACCAATTCGGCCTGCGCCGCCGCATAGGTGCCACCGATGATCAGGACGTTCCCGACCACGACCGGGACGATGGCCGAGCTCATCTCCACGCGACGCAGAGCTTGGTGCACCTCGATCGCGCCGATGCTGGTCAGGACGACCAGCAGCACGATGAAGCCCTGCGGCCACCACGTGAGCGTGACCACGACGTAGGCGAACAGGCCCAGCCCCACAGCGATCGCCGCGGGCAGGTCACGGCCTGCTCGCGGCGTGCGCGGTCCCTGCTGTTCGCTGTCGGCCATTCAGACCTCCAGCAGTTCGGCTTCCTTCGCCTTCAGCAGCTCATCGACGACGTCGACATGCTTCTTCGTGGCGGCGTCCAACTGCTTCTCCGCGCTGCGGGCGTCGTCCTCACTGACGTCCTTGTCCTTGGCCAGCTTGTTGACGGCTTCGATCGAGTGCCGGCGGATGTTGCGCACGGCGACGCGGGCCTCCTCCGCCTTGTGCTTGGTGAGCTTGATGTACTCCCGTCGACGCTCCTCGGTGAGTTGCGGCATCACGAGCCGGATGACGTTGCCGTCATTGGCCGGGTTGACCCCCAGGTCGGAATCGCGGATGGCCTTCTCGATGTTGTGCATCGCGCCCCGGTCGAACGGGGTGATCAGCACCGTGCGCGCCTCCGGCACCTGAAAGGTGGCCAGCTGCTGCAATGGCGTCGGGGCACCGTAGTAGTCGACCAGCAGCTTGTTGAACATGGCCGGGTGCGCCCGTCCAGTACGGATCGCGGCGAACTCCTCGCGGGCGTGGTCGACCGCGCCGTTCATCTTGTGCTCGGCGTCCTTGATGATCTCGGGGATCACGAAGTTCTTCCCTTCTGGTTGCCTGCCGCGACTTAGGCGTGCAGGGTGGTACCGATCTTCTCACCTGCGACGACCCGGGCGATGTTGCCATCGACGCCCAGGTCGAAGAAAGCCATGGTCAGCCGATAATCCCGAGCCAGACTGACCGCGGTGGCGTCGGCCACCTTGAGGTCGCGGGCCAGGAAATCGTCGTAGGTGAGATCGTCGAACTTGCGGGCATCCGGGTTCGTCCGTGGATCGGAGTCGTAGACGCCGTCGGTGCCCTGCTTGGCCATCAACAGCACGTCGGCGTGGATCTCCAACGCCCGCTGGGCTGCCACCGTGTCGGTGGAGAAGAACGGCATCCCCGAGCCGGCCCCGAAGATCACGACCCGGCCCTTGTCCAAGTGCCGGATCGCGCGGCGTGGGATGTAGGGCTCGGCCACCTGGCCCATCGTGATGGCCGTCTGCACCCGGGTCGGCACGCCTGCCTGTTCCAGGAAGTCCTGCAACGCGAGACTGTTCATCACGGTGCCCAGCATGCCCATGTAGTCGGCGCGGGACCGGTCCATGCCTCGGGTCTGGAGTTCCGCGCCGCGGAAGAAGTTGCCGCCGCCGGTGACGATGGCGACCTGGACGCCGGAGGCGACCACGTCGGCGATCTGCGCGGCGATGCTGGAGATCACGTCGGGGTCAACCCCGAGCTTGCCGCCACCGAACGCCTCCCCGGAAAGCTTGAGCAGGACGCGATGGTATGGGCTGGTCATCTGATCTCCTCTTCGGCGGGCGCTGATCGGCGGGGCACCACGACGCGGCACCACCCTAACCGAAAGCGGCTGTCGTTAAGCCGGCTCGGCGTGGCTTGGGCCCCCTCCCGGCCGGGGGTCGTGCAGCCTCGTCCTGCGGACGTGGCGACGGCCGCCCAGCCGGAGCTGGACGGCCGTCGTCGGACGGGTCAGGCGCCGGCGGCGAACCGCACGAAGCGCTTGACCTCGACACCGTTGTTCTTCAGAAGCTGGCCCACGGTCAGCTTGTCGTCGGAGACACTGGCCTGCTCGATCAGACAGACCTCCTTGAAGAAGCCACCCAGGCGACCCTCGACGATGCGGGGAATGATCTGCTCGGGCTTACCCTCCTCCTTGGCGGTCAGCTCGGCGATCTTGCGCTCATTCTCCAGCACGGCGGTAGGCACCTCGTCACGGGTCACGTACGCCGGGGACATGGCCGCGATCTGCATCGCGATGCCCCTGACGAAGGTCTCGTCCCCTCCGTCGTACTCGACCATGACCCCAACCTGCGGCGGCAGGTCCTGGGACCGCTTGTGCAGGTAGATGCTGACCGGGCCGTCGAAGCTGGCGGCGGCCGCCAATTCGAGCTTCTCGCCGATCTTCGCGCTCAACTCCGCCACGGCTTCGGCGACGGTCTTGCCGGACGGGAGCACGACCGCGTTCGCGGACTCGACACCCGAGACGCCGGCGGCGGCGACAGCGGCGGCGATCTCGTCGGCCAGAGCAATGAAGTCAGCGCTCTTGGCTACGAAGTCGGTCTCGGCCCCGAGCTGGATGACGGTCTTGCCGGCCGCCGCGACCAGACCATTGCTGGCCTCCCGGTCGGAGCGCTTGGCCATCTTGGCCTGGCCGGTGACGCGGAGGATCTCGATGGCGGCGTCGAAGTCGCCGTCCGCCTCCGTGAGTGCCTTCTTCGCGTCCATCATTCCGGCGCCGGTGGCGTCGCGGAGCTTCTTGACGTCCGCGGCTGTGATCGTTGCCATTCTGCTCTTCCTTACTTGTTCTCGACGGTCTCTGCGGAGGCTTCGGCAACGGCTTCCCCGGCCAGCGCCTCCTCGGCCACGGGCTCAGCTACGACCGGCGCGGCGGCCGGCTCAGCAACGGCCGGCTCGGCGACGGCCTCGTCGGTCGCGGGCTCGGGAACCACATCCTCGCTCGCCACCTCCGGCGTCGGCTCAGCGGTCGTCTGCTCAGCGGCGGCGGGCGCACCGGCCAGCAGGTCGCGCTCCCAGTCGGGCATCGGCTCGGACTCCTCGCCGGTGACCGCGCCGGCGGAACGGGCCAGCAGGCCCTCGGCGACGGCGTCGGCAAGGACGCGGGTCAGCAGCGCCACCGAACGGATCGCGTCGTCGTTGCCCGGGATCGGGAAGTCGACGTGGTCGGGGTCGCAGTTGGTGTCGAGGATGCCGACGATCGGAATGTGCAGCTTCCGGGCCTCGTCGATCGCGAGGTGCTCCTTGTTGGTGTCGACCACCCAGATCGCCTGCGGGACGCGGTGCATGTCCCGAATGCCGCCGAGGGTCTTGGCCAGCTTGTCCTTCTTGCGCTTCTGCTGGAGAAGCTCCTTCTTGGTCAGGCCCGAGGCTGCGACGTCGTCGAAGTTGAGCCCTTCGAGTTCCTTCATCTTGGCGATCCGCTTGCTGATCGTCCCGAAGTTGGTCAGCATTCCGCCCAACCAGCGCTGGTTCACGAAGGGCATGCCGACGCGGGTGGCCTGCTCGGCGATGGCCTCCTGAGCCTGCTTCTTCGTGCCGATGAACAGGATCTGGCCACCCTTGGCGACGGTCTCCTTCACGAAGGCGTACGCGTTGTCGATGTAGCCCAGCGACTGCTGCAGGTCGATGATGTAGATGCCGTTGCGCTCGGTGAAGATGAACTTCTTCATCTTCGGGTTCCACCGCCGGGTCTGATGCCCGAAGTGGACGCCACTGTCGAGCAGTTGACGCGTAGTGACGACGGCCATGGCCGTTCCTTTCTGTGCGGACGCTGGGCTCAGCCCAACCCGCGATGGGTTGTCCGGACCGAGACGTTCGGTCCGCCTGACACAGTCGCCGGGCACCCACCCTCGGAAGGGACCACGGGTCCGGCCCGCCGTTCGGCGGTGGGACTGCATGCGAAGTCGACCCGGATCTGCCGGATCGCTGCGCCGATTCTACGCGTTGGTCGGCATGGGTCGCCACCTGAGTTGTCCACAGCCTCGAGGGTGCCTCCTCTGTTCTCCACAGTCCACGATTCCTGCTGACCGGCTTTCAGGTGCGACTGCCGAAGGTGGTGGTATGAGTTGGGCGAAATTGCTGGCCGTCGTGCTCGGTTTCCTCCTGTGGGGAGGAGCGCCGTCGACGGCCACCGCCGATGTCGGGACGGTACCTCCGGTGTCGGGACCGTTGGTGCGCGGTTTCGACCCCCCGGAGCAGCCCTGGCTGGCCGGTCACCGAGGGGTGGACCTGTTGGGTGCTGTCGGCACGAAGGTCGTGGCCGCCAAGGCCGGTCGGGTCGTGTTCGCCGGGACGGTGGCCGGTCGCGGCGTGGTCGTGATCTCTCACGGGGAGTTGCGAACCACTTACCTTCCGGTGCGGGCGTCAGTCGCGGTGGGCGCCGAGGTTTCGGCGGGCACCGTGATCGGCACCCTGATGGCGGGTCACCCCTGCGCGGGAGGCGTCTGCCTCCACTGGGGCTTGAAGCGAGGGGCCACCTACTTGGATCCGCTCAGCCTTCTCGGCGAATCCGAACTCCGGCTCCTTCCCGTCGGCGCCGCCGCACAGGTGGCTCGTGCCGTCGCCTCGCGGACGGCGGCCCTCGAGAGCGGCTCACCCCTGCCCGGCCTGCTGACCCGGCCGGTGCCGGGACGGGTGGGTTCTCCGTTCGGCATGCGGTTACACCCGATCTTCCACGAGTGGCGCCTGCACAACGGGGTCGACCTGTCGGCCTCCTGCGGCACCCCGATCCACGCGGCCGCTCCGGGCATCGTGGTCCGCGTGAGCTACGACTCGGCCAGCGGTCACCGCCTCGAGATCGATCACGGTCTGGTCGGTGGGCATCGGCTGCGGACGGGTTACCTGCACGCCACCGGCTACTCGGTACGGGTGGGACAGCAGGTGCGCCGAGGCCAGGTGGTGGGCGCAGTGGGCACCACCGGATGGAGCACGGGCTGCCATCTGCACCTGATCACTTGGGTGGATGGCCACTACACCGATCCGGAGCGGTTCCTCTGACGTTGTCGAGGGACGCCCGGTGCACCGGGTTGGGCGAGCGCTGCCCGGCCGCAGGTCAGGCCCGAGGATGCGCCTGCTGGTAGGCCTTCCGGAGCCGGTCGCCACTGACATGGGTGTACAGCTGGGTGGTCGCCAGCGAGGAGTGGCCGAGCATCTCCTGCACCGAACGCAGGTCGGCGCCACCCTCCAACAGGTGGGTGGCCATCGCATGCCGAAGTCCGTGAGGCCCCAGATCGGGCGCGCCCGGGGCCGCTGCGAGGGCCCGGTGCACCAGCCGTCGCACGACGCGGGGATCGATCCGCCCGCCGCGGTCCCCCACGAACATCGCGCGCGCAGCCCCCGGCCCGGCCAGTCGGGAGCGGTGCACCAGCCAGGTCCCGAGCGCGCGAAGCGCCGGCGTCCCCAATGGGACGGTGCGCTGTTTGCCCCCTTTGCCCAGCACCCTGAGCAGGCCTCGCTGCCCGTCCAGGTCGGCCACGTCGAGCCCGCACAGCTCCGAGACCCTTATGCCGGAGGCGTACAGCACCTCGACGATCGCCTGGTCGCGAGCCCGCGAAGCCAGCTCGTCGCCTTCGGCGGCATCGGCCACGTCCTCGGCCAGGCGATCCAGCACGAGCCTGGCCTGATCCACCTCGACAGTGGGCGGCAGCCGACGATCCACACGCGGGGATCGAAGACCTGCCGCCGGGTCGGCCGGCAGCAGCCCGCGATGGGATGCCCACGCGAAGAAGGTGCGAATTCCTGCTGCCCGTCGTTGCAGCGTCGCCCGGTCGGCGCCGGCCGCATGCTGGTTCGCCAGCCAGGTGCGAAGGTCCGACAAAGTGACATCCACCGGGTCTCCCGCGCCCACTCTGGCCAAATGCCCGAACAGGTTCCGCAAATCGCCGCAGTAGGCGCGGACGGTGTGCTCCGACAATCCCCGTTCGAGCCGCAGGTGATCGGCGAACGCACCCAGCAGCGCCTGCGACGGTGCAGGCAGTTCGGCGGGAGGCTCCACCGGCTCAGCGTCGCTCGCTCCCCCGTCCGGCGCAAGTGCATCCGACGGTGCGCCTTAAGATGGCGGCCGTGAATGAGGAACCAAGAATGAGCATCGAGGAGTTGACCCACGGCGGCCAGCTGCGCCCGATCACCCGCTGGGGGTCGCCGGTCATGCACGCCCAGACCCGCCAGGTGACCAGCTTCGACGACGAACTGCTCACCCTGGTCCGCGACATGTTCGCCACCATGGAGGCCGCCCGCGGCGTCGGGCTGGCCGCCACCCAGGTGGGGGTCGATGTCGCCGTCTTCATCTACGACTGCCCCGACGCCGACGAGGTTCACCACCGGGGTGCGATCTGCAACCCCGTCGTAGTGCTGCCTGAAGGCGCTCAGCGCAATCTGGAATCCACCGACGAGGGCTGCCTCTCACTGCCCGGTGGCTACCAGCCGCTGGCACGTCCGGACAAGGCGACGTGTTCCGGTGTCGACCCCTGGGGAAACCCGGTCACGGTCGAAGGCACGGGGTTGCTGGCGCGATGCCTGCAGCACGAGACCGATCACCTGAAAGGCACCGTCTTTGGTGACCGGCTGTCCGGACGGATGCGCCGCAAGCTGTACGCCCAGCACGAGGAACTGGCCCACCTGTATCCCTCCGACTGGCCGGTCAGCCCGAAGAAGACCTCCGCCGACGAATAGGGCCGGCGAACCGACCCCCGAGGGCTCGGCACAAGACACGGCGACTCCCGGGCACGGCACAGCGACTCCCGGCCATCCCACAGCGACTCCCGGCCACGGCACAGCGACTCCCGGCCGCGGCACGGCGACTCCCGGCCGCGGCACGGGCACGGCCGTCAGAACAGCTGTGACCGCAGGCGATGATTCGGCATTCCGATGGCGCCCGACCGAGGCCCAGCCTCAGGCGAGCACGTAGCCGGCGATCGCGCTGGCGGCGGCCACGTTCAGCGAGTCCACGCCGCCGTGCATCGGAATCCGGACGGCGGCATCGGCCGCCTCGATCCAGTCGGGGCTCAACCCATGACCCTCGGTGCCCAGCAGGATCGCCAGGCGGTCCTCGGGCTGCAGTGACCCGGCGAACTCGGCCAGCCCGACCGCGTCCGAGCGCAGTGCCAGCGCCGCCGAGCGGAAGCCCTGGCGCCGCAGCACGGCAGCGAGGTCGACGTCCTCGGGCAGCCGCGCCCACGGCAGGGTGAGGACGGCGCCCATCGAGACCTTCACGCTGCGGCGGTACAGCGGGTCGGCGCAACGCTCGCTGATCAGGAGCCCGTCCCAGCCGAGGGCGGCTGCGTTGCGAGCGACGGCACCGACGTTGGTGTGGTCCACCAGATCCTGGAGAACCATCACCCGCCGGCCGCTCAGGACCTGCGCGACCGAGGAGCGGTCGATCCGGTGCAGGGAGGCCAAGGCGCCTCGATGCACGTGGAAGCCGGTCACCTGTTCGGCGAGTGCCTCGCTGACCAGGTACACCGGCGCGTCGACGGGGCCCAGCAGATCGGCCAGGTCGGCGAGCCAGCGCTCGGCGAGCAGGAAGGACCGCGGGGGGTAGCCGGCCTCCACCGCGCGCCGGATGACCTTGCTCCCTTCGGCGATGAAGACTCCCCGCTCGGTCTCCAGCAGACGGCGCAGGGTCGCTTCCCGCAGGCCCACGTAGTCGCCGAGTCGTGGGTCGTCCGCGTCGTCGATTCTGATCAGGTTGGCCACGCAGTGATCCTACGAGCGACGGGACCGGCCCTACGATGACGCAATGGCCCGGCCCTCCCGCATCCCCGTCGACCGCTTCCTGCTCGCGATCATCGCCGCGGCGGTGCTGGCGTCGATCTTCCCGGCCATGGGCCCCTGGGTGGACGTCGTCGACGGGGCCACCACTCTCGCGATCGCCGTCCTGTTCTTCCTCTACGGTGCCCGGCTCAGCCCGTCCGAAACGATCGCCGGGCTCAAACACTGGCGACTGCACGTCACGATCCTCACCTTCACCTACGTCCTCTTCCCACTGATCGGCCTGGCCGCCGTGGCGCTCACCGGCTGGGCCATGGATCCCGGCCTGCAGGCCGGCCTGCTGTATCTCACGCTCGTCCCGTCCACGGTGCAGTCCTCGATCGCGTTCACCTCGATCGCCAAGGGCAACGTCGCCGGCGCGGTGGTCAGCGCGTCGGCGTCCAACATCCTCGGCGTCTTTCTGACACCTGCCCTGGTGTGGCTGTTGATGTCGGGGACCGGCCGCGCGGGCTTCACCGGAGCCACCATCGTCGAGATCGTGGTCCAGATCTTCCTTCCCTTCGTCGCCGGCCAACTCTCCCGGCGCTGGATCGGCGGGTTCGTGACCGCGCACCCCGAACTGAAGCTGGTCGACCGTGGCTCGATCGTCCTGGTCGTCTACGGCGCCTTCTCCGCCGGGATGCGCGAGCACATGTGGTCGCAGACCTCGTGGACGGCCATCGGCATCCTGCTGATCCTCAGCCTGGTGATCCTCGCGATCATGCTGAGCCTCACCTGGGAGGTGGCCCGTCGCCTCGGCTTCAGTCGCGAGGACGCGATCGCGATTCAGTTCTGCGGCACCAAGAAGTCGCTCGCCAGCGGGCTGCCGATGGCCGGGGTGCTGTTCGCGGGGCAGCCGATCGGCTTGATGATGTTGCCATTGATGCTCTTCCACCAGGCCCAGCTGATGGCTTGCTCCGCCCTCGCCGGCCGCTATGCCCGGAACTCACCCGAAGGTGAACTCGGCGATGACGGGTGAGTGGTCGGACGCGATGATGCCCGGCCACGTCGGCACCCGTTCCCCGCGCACCCGCTGCCAACGAACCCCCGGGCCGGAGAGAACCTGCCAGGTGCTGACCTCGGTTCTGCTGGGCACCCACACGTAATCGACGTGCCGGGCCGTCCGGCGAACCACCTTGGCCACCTCCACCCCCGCCACCTGAGCGGTCAGCTTGTTGAGGGAGTTCGCATTCGGCACATCGGACGCGTCCCGAGCGGCCAGTGCCGCGGTGTCGGCCAGGCCCAGTTCGGAAAGTGCGGTGAGATGGTCGCGGAAGACCGGGCGCGACTCCTTGTCGCCGGCGTTGAAATCGCCCATGAGCACCAGCGGTTCGGCCAGCTTCGGATCCAGTTCCCGCACCACAGCGACCAACCGGGTGATTCCGAGGGCACGCACCCGCGCCATCTGCACCGTTTGTACCGGATGGGCGTGGACGTTGAGCACCAACACCGTGCGTCCCGAACTCCGGTCCCGCAGCCGGGCCCAGTTGACGTACCGGTCGAGGTAGGAGCCCTCTTCGCCGACCGAGTTGAGCCTGCTCTCCCCCGTCTCGTCCACATCGAAGCGGTCCCTGCGCACCATCAGGGCATGATTGTCGGACGAATGCACCCAGGTGTAACCGACGAGCTTCTGCTCCAGGTAGGCGGACAGCTCGGTGCCTGCGATGAGTTCCTGAAACCCGGCCACGTCCGGGTGAGCCGACTCGATCTTCGCCACCAGGCTGGGAGCGCGCACCATCGGCGGCAGTTGATCCCTCGGGAGGAGCGGAAACCAGTCGTCGGGCACCGTTCCGCCCAGCACGTTGTAGCTCATCGCCCGAATCCGCAGCGGCGGACCGGACAGCTGCGGCGTCCCCGTAGGTGCGGGGATCCCCCGCGGCGGCGGCGTGACGACAGCCGGAGACCCCGCGGGAACCTCCGCGTCGGATCCGCAACCGAAGATCGCGGACATCGCCAGCACAACCAGCAGGAGTGCCGCTGCCCGGCGCCGCGGATCCACCTCGTCAGTTTAGGCTTGTCACGTGCCGAGACCCGCCAGATACGCCAAGGGAATCGCCAAGCGCGAGGAGATCCTCGACACCGCGCTCGAGGTCATCGCCCGCAGCGGCTACGCGCGCGCCTCCGTCCGTGAACTGGCCGATGCGGTGGGGCTGAGTCAGGCCGGGCTGTTGCACTACTTCGCTTCCAAGGAGGAGCTGTACGCAGCCATCCTGCTCCGGCGGGACCAGGTCGACCTGGCTCGGGTGAACGAGGTGTCACCACAGCTCGACGCGGTGCGCGGCATCGTGCGGCACAACGCCGAGGTTCCCGGCCTGGTGCAGCTCTACGCCCGGTATTCCGTGGAGGCCACCGATCCAGGGCACCCGGCGCACGCCGACTTCGTCGAGCGCTACGCGCGGATTCGCCGCGCACTGGCCGAGGACATCTCGACCCGGGTCGCGGCCGGGACGTTGCCAGCCGCCACCGATCCCGCGCTGCTCGCCAACATCCTCGTCGCCGTGATGGACGGCCTGCAGACCCAGTTCCTGCTGGAGCCGGGGTTCGACATGGCCGCTCATCTCGACCACCTGCTCAGCCTGCTGGGGACGTCTCCTGCGGGGAGGGAGCCTCAGTAGGGGCGCTCTCGATCGCTCGCGTCGGCTCGCCCGCGGCGAGCTCTTCTCCACGCTCGGTCGCCAGCCGTGCCTGTCGGCGTCCCTCGAGCGCTTCGGCCTCGGCGATCGCCTGCTGCACCGACTTGGCCGAGTTCGCCTCGTCCGCGACCTTCTGCGCTTCGATCTCGGCGAACACGTCCACGGGCTTGGGCGCCTCGAATTCGCCGACCTCAGCCTCCTCGACGCCCTTCAGCCCCAACCCTCCCGGCCCTGCGATCTGACCCAGCCCCTTGAGCGCATCGTTCAACTCGCTGGGAATGATCCACATCTTGTTCGACTCGCCACGGGCCAGGTTCGGCAGCATCCGCAGGTACTGGTAGGCCAGCAGCGACTGCGTGGGCTTGCCGGCGTGGATGGCGGCGAAAGTGGTCGTGATGGCCTGGGCTTCGCCCTCGGCGCGCAGCATGGAGGCCTGCCGGTCGGCCTGTGCGCGCAGCACGGCCGATTCCCGCTCGCCCTGCGCCCGCAGGATCGAGGCTTCGCGGTCACCGGACGCCGACAGGATCTGCGACTGCCGCTGTCCCTCCGCGGTGAGGATCGCGGCCCGCTTGTCGCGCTCGGCGCGAGCGCCCTTCTCCATGGCGTCCCGGATGGTGGCCGGCGGCTCGATCGAGCGCAACTCCACCCGGTTCACCTTGATGCCCCACTTGCCGGTCGCCTCGTCCAGGACCGCGCGGAGCTTCTGGTTGATCTCCTCGCGGCTGGTCAGGGTCTGCTCCAGGTCGAGGCCGCCGATGATGTTGCGCAGGGTGGTCATGGTCAGCTGCTCGATCGCCTGAATGTAGTTCTGGGCCTCGTAGGCCGCCCGTACCGGATCGACGATCTGGTAGTAGATCACCGAATCGATGCTCACCATCAGGTTGTCCTCGGTGATCACGCCCTGCGGCGGGAACGGGCACGACGGCCTCGCGCATGTCGAGGGTGTAGCGGACGCTGTCGATGAACGGCACCAGCAGGTGCAGGCCCGGTTCGAGAGTTCGCCGGAACTTGCCGAGGCGCTCGACCACCGCCACCTGCTGTTGTCGGATCACCCGGACCGAACGCAGCAGGGTCACGATCACGACGATCGCGATCAGCAGGGCGAGCAACGTGCTGAAGATGAAGGCGGGCATTCGGTGGTCTCCTCGGGTTTACAGGGCAGAACGCTTTCAGGGCAGAGCCCTTTCAGGGCAGAGCGAGGTTGCGGGGGTAGACGATGGCCGTTGCACCGTCCACCTGATAGACCTCGACTCGCGTGCCGGCGGCGATCACACCTTCGAGGCTATGCGCCGACCAAACCTCGCCGGCGATCTTGACCTCACCGCCGGACGCTGTGATCTCGGTCAGCGCCACGCCGGGGCTGCCGACCATCTTGTCCACGCTGGACCGATAGCCCGGCAGTGTCGCGCAGCCGCCGCAGCAGAGTCGGCCGCAGCAGACCCAGCATCGCCACGGCGACGACGACCGCCACCACGATCTGCAGCCACAGCAGACCAGGGAAGACCAGAGCGACGATCCCGCCCGCGACGGCGCCCGCAGCCAGCATCAGCAGGGTGAGGTCGAGGGTGAGCATCTCGGTCACGGCGAGCAGCGCCGCGAGCACCATCCACGCGACCCAGGCGTTCTCGCCGAGCCATTCCAGCATCGGTCGATCCTCTCCTCGCCTACCCCCATCATGCCAAGCGGGCGGGCGGCCGGCGGCCGGCGCGTGCAGCCGCGCGGGCGGACCAGCGTCCGTCCGACTCGCTGACCTCGAGCAGCAGGTCGAACGTGGCGCTCAACAGGGGACCGGTGAGCACGGTGCGCGATCGGTCCGGCGCCACCACGTGACCGTGCTTGAGCAGCATCGCGTGCGTGATCCCCCGCGGAATCTCCTCCACGTGGTGGGTGACCAGCACGGTCGCCGGGGCGAACGGATCGGTGCAGAGTTCCGAGAGGGTGCTCACCAGCGCCTCGCGTCCGGACAGGTCGAGTCCCGCTGCCGGCTCGTCCAGCAGCAGCAGTTCGGGGTCGGTCATCAGCGCCCGCGCGATCTGCACCCGCTTGCGTTCGCCCTCGCTCAGGGTGCCGAACGTGCGGTCGGCGAGGTGGTCGACCTGCAGCTGCTGCCATGAGTTCCCGGGCGCGGTCGTGATCGAGGTCGTCGTAGTCCTCGCGCCACCGGCCCATCACCGCGTAGGCGGCCGACACCACGACGTCGGCGACCCGCTCGGACTTCGGGATCCGGTCGGCGAGGGCGGCGGACGCGACACCGATCCGGGGACGCAACTCGAAGACGTCCACCGCGCCGAGCGTCTCGCCCAGCACGCTGGCGATGCCCCGCGACGGATGCCACTGCGCGCCGAGGATCTGCAGCATGGTGGTCTTGCCGGCACCGTTGGGCCCGATCACGACCCAGCGCTCGTCCTCCTCCACCCGCCAGCTGACGTCGTCCAGCAGGGTCGCCCCGGATCGGACGATCGACACACCCTCAAGCTCGACGACGCTCATGTCGCCAACCTATCGAGCCGGCCTGGCAATCCGCATTCGTACGCGCGGGATCGCCGCTTTCGCGCTGGAACGACCAACCGAGGATCAGGCGCCGGTGGCGTGCAGGCCACCGTCGACGTGCAGCATCTCGCCGGTCGTGGACGGGAACCAGTCGCTGAGCAGCGCGACGACGGCCTTCGCGGTCGGGCGTCAGGTCCTTGGAGTCCCAGCCCAGCGGGGCCCGGGTGCCCCAGATGTTGTTGAACTCCTCCGAGCCCGGGATCGCCTTCTTCGCGATGGTCTCCAGCGGGCCCGCTGCCACGAGGTTGCAGCGGACGCCGTCCGGGCCCAGGTAGCGGGCGAGGTAGCGGGAAGCGCTCTCCAGCGCCGCCTTCGACACGCCCATCCAGTCGTAGATCGGCCACGAGACCGTCGCGTCGAAGGTGAGGCCGACCACGGCGGCCGTCGGCGCGAACAGCGGCTTGCAGGCCATGGTGAGGCTCACCAGGGAGTAGGCCGAGATCTGCACCGAGGTGCTGACGTCGCTGAACGGGGTGGTCAGGAACTTACCGCCCAGCGCCGTCTCGGGATTCGCGATAGGCGATCGAGTGCACCACCCCGTCGAGGTGGTCGACATGCTCACCCAGCCGCTCGGCCAGGGTGGCCAGGTGTTCCTCGTCGGTCACGTCCAACTCGAGCAGCGGCGGAACCGGATCGAGTCGCTTCAGGACCCGGCCGGTGAGGCCCGAGCGCACGTGCCGAAGTTGGAGACCACGACGTTGGCGCCCTCGGCCTGCGCGAGTTCGACCACCCGGTAGCCGATCGAGGTGTTCATCGTCACCCCAGCGACCAGGATGTTCTTGCCTTCGAGGATTCCCATGCCGCGCCGCCTCAGTGGCCCATGCCGAGGCCGCCGTCGACCGGGAGCACCGCACCGCTGATGAAGCCGGCCTCTTCTCCGGCAAGGAAGGCGACCGCGGCCGCCACCTCCTCAGGCTGGCCGAGGCGGGCAGCGGGGATCGTGGACAGGTAGCGCGCGATCACGTCCTCGGGCAGGACGGCTGTCATGTCGGTCTCGATGAAGCCCGGCGCCACGACGTTGGCGGTCACGCCGCGACTGCCGAGTTCGCGGGTGAGCGAGCGCGCCATGCCGACCAGCGCGGCCTTGGACGCGGAGTAGTTCACCTGGCCGGCGCGAGCCGTAGAGCGCCGACCACCGAACCGGTGAAGATGATCCGGCCGAACCGGCCGCGGATCATCGACTTCGCCGCGCGCTTGGCCACCCGGAAGGCGCCGGTCAGGTTGACGTCGATCACCGCGTCCCAGTCGGCGTCGCTCATCCGCAGGATCAGCGTGTCCTTGGTGATCCCGGCGTTGGCCACCAGGATCTCGACAGGCCCGTTGGCCGCCTCGGCGGTGGCGAAGGCGGCCTCCACCTGTTCGGAGTCGGTGACGTTGCACGTCGACTCCCAGGGCGCCCTGCGGGGGTTCGCCACCCATGTCCAGGCTGGCCACCTTGTGGCCTGCAGCCAGGAATCGCTCCACGATCGCCCGTCCGATGCCCCGGTTGCCACCGGTAACGATCACACTGCGGGCGCCTGCGTCGGTTGAGATTTCAGTCACAGCCCGCAACCGTAGCGGAAAGCGGGCCGGGAGTCTGCGACCTACGCTTGAGCCGTGAGCCCCACCGGTGACCCGAAACCCACGCTGATCACCAGCGCGCGTACCAGTCGGTCGCTGGATACCGACGCACGTCGAGCGCGTTACCTGTGGACGATGGCGGTCCGGGTGGTGTGTTTCCTCGCGGCCACCATGACCCCCCTGCCCTGGAATCTCGTCCTCCTGCTGGCCGCGGCGGTACTACCGACGATCGCGGTGATGCTGGCCAACGCCATCGACCTGCGGCGCCCGCCGGAGCCTGAAGCCGACACTCCTGCCACCCGGCCCGCGCTGAGCAGTCCCGACACCGTCGGCGGAACGGTGGTGGACGAATCCCGATGAAGCTTCTCGACAGCCCGATGGGCGTCGGCCCGCGCCGTCGGCGCCCGTGGTTGCGTTGGCTGGCCCTGGCCGTGTTCGTGGTGGCGCTGGGCAGCGCGTTCGTGAACCTCGGTCGCTGGCAACTGGACCGTCTCGAACAGCGCCGTGAGCGCAACAACTCCGTCGTGGCCCACGAGAACTCACCGGAAGTGGACTTCTCGTCGGTGTTCACATCGACGATCGTCGAGGCCGACCAGTGGCAGCGGGTGCGCGTTGCGGGCACCTTCGACGCCGAGCACCAGTTCCTGGTGCGCTATCGGGTGAACGGCGCGGATTCGGGCTACGAGATCGTCACCCCCTTCCAGACCCTCACGGGCCAGTGGGTGCTGGTCGATCGCGGGTTCGCGGTGAAGCCGGCGAGCTCAGGACTATCCCCGCGTCCTGCCCGGCGCCGCCGGCCGGGGAGGTGAGTCGTCCTGGGCTACGTGCGCCGCGACGAGCAGGGCAGCCAGGACGCGATGACCCCGGTGGCGGCGTCTGCCGACGGCCCTGCGAACACCATCCGGCTGGTGAACTCGGACGCCCTCAGCGCCGGCCTGCCGTACCCGCTGGTGAACGGGTTCCTTTCGGTGATCGAGATGGCGCCCCGGCCAAGAAGGGGGCCTCATTTCCGTGCAGCCTCCTGCGCTGAATGAGGGCAATCACTTCTCCTATGCGATTCAATGGTTCATGTTCGCCGGCATGGCCGGCGTCGGGCTGGTGTTGCTGATCCGCTCGGACGTCCGGGCGCTCCGCGGCTCCGTACCGGCGCCGGCACCGGCCTCCGAACACGGAGAGGTTCAATGACGAAGCATCTGATCCTGCTCGCAGGGCTGCTGTCGCTGCTGACCGCCTGCGCCTCCAGCCCGCAGCCGGCGACACCGGCACCGACTCCCGCCGGCGTGGCTGCGCCGGAACTGGCGGGCACCCGGTGGACGGTCAGCCACATCGTGGGTACGGCCACGCTCGAAGACCACGCACCGTCCATCGCCTTCACCGACGACACCGTGTCGGGGTCGGCCACCTGCAACCGGTTCACCGGCGGTTACCGTCAAGACGGCGCTTCGCTGATCTTCACACCCGTGGCCTCCACCCAGATGATGTGCGCCGACGACGACTGGATGACCCAGGAGGCCGCGTTCCTCGCCGCTCTGGGCAGTTCGGTCACGGTGCGCGCCGCCGATCGGATCGTGGAGCTGCTCGATGCCGATCAGCGGATCACCCTGACCCTCTACCCGGTCGAGGACAAGCCGCTGGAGGGCACCACGTGGCAGCTGTCGGGCATCGTGACCGCGACCGCGCTCACCTCGCCGGCCGACGGGAGCACGGTGACGATGAAGATCGCCGACAGCATGCTGAGTGGAAAGGCCTGCAACAGCTTCTCCGGGCCTGTGGCCACGTCTCCTACGAGCTTCAAGGCCGGACCGCTGCAGAAGCACCAAGATGGCCTGCAAGACCAAGGAGCTCACCGCTCAGGAGACCACAGTGCTGAAGCTGCTCGAGGCCGCGACGGCGGCGTCCATCGACGGATCCGAACTGGCGCTCACGGCCGAGGACGGCACCGGATTGCGCTTCACCGCCACCGAGTGACGAGCACCCTCCGCCGGTCGGACGTGCGGACCAGCCGGGCCTTGGGCGTACCACGATGAACTCCGCCGTGGGTCGCGCTGAGGCGGGCTGGCCATGAGCCTGAGCCGCGCCCTCGACCTCCTCTCCTGCCCTCGCTGCGGATCCGCTGTCACTCTCGGATCGGGCACCGTGGTCTGCCGAGATGGGCATACCTGGGACGTGGCCAGGCAGGGCTATGTGAATCTTCTCGGTCGCGCCGAACCGGCCAATGCCGACACCACAGCCATGCTCGCCGCTCGCTCCCGGGTCCTGGCGGCCGGGCTGTTCGACCCTGTCGCCGCCGCGATCCGGGCTGCGCTCACCGGGCGTCCCCGGGTGCTCGAAGTCGGCTCGGGCACCGCCTACTACCTGCTGCGAGCGCTGGGCGACGACGATTCGGGAGTCGGGATCGCCCTGGACGTCTCCAAGGCTGCGGCCCGCCTGGCGGCCAAGGCCGACCCCCGGATCGCCGCCGTCGTCGCGGACGTGTGGCGTCGGTTGCCGATCCAGGACCACTGCCTCGACGCGGTGCTGTGCGTGTTCGCCCCGCGGAACCTCGCCGAGTTCGCCCGGGTGCTGCGTCCTGACGGACGGCTTGTGGTCGCCACGCCCAACCCCGAGCACCTCAGCCGGCCTGCGATACCGGCACGACCTGCTGCGGGTGCCGCCGGAAAAGGTCGACCAGGTCACGGCGGCCGCCGCGGAGTTCTTCGAACCGATCGCCACCACCAACCTGCTCCACCGCCGGGAGGTGGACGCCGCACTGGCCTGGGACCTGATCGCGATGGGTCCGAACGCCTTCCACCGGACTCCCCGAGGACGTGCAGGCGGCGCATGTGGAGATCGCGGTGAATGTCACCGACCTTCGCGCCGCTGTCGTCGTAGTCCCCGCACGCTGCCAAGATGGGGCAATGGTCACCACCTGGCCGAACGCGGCGGCTACCGATCTGCTCGCTCGACTTGTCGAGAACCTCGAACACGAACTGCCGCACGCCCAAGCCCTGCGCCGCGAACTGCACCGCCACCCCGACCTGAGCGGGCACGAGCGACCCACCGTCGACCGGTTGCGCCAGGTGCTGCCGACCCTGAAACCGACGCGGGTCGCCGACACCGGTTTCCTCGTCCGGGTGGGCCCGCCCGGGCCGTCGGTCGCGATCCGCGCCGAGCTGGACGCGCTCCCATTGCTCGAGCGGACCGGCGTCGAATGGGCCTCCGGCAATACGCGCCATGCACGCCTGCGGCCACGATGTCCACATGGCTGCCGTGTGCGCGTTGCTCCAGGCCGCACGCCGGACGGAACTGCCGGTCGGGCTGGTCGGGCTCTTTCAGCCGCGCGAGGAGACGCAGCCCTCGGGCGCAGAGGACGTGGTGTCGTCCCAGCTCCTGAGCGAGCACGAGGTGTGCGCGGTGATCGGCGGGCACGTGCAGCCCCGAGTCCCCGGCGGGGTGATCAGCACCGGAGTCGGCGCGGTGAACGCTGCCGCCGACCAGTTCGACATCGTCGTGCACGGCCAACCGGGGCACGGCGCCTACCCGCACGTCGCCATCGATCCCGTGCCCGATCCTCGCCGCGATCGTCCAGGGCCTGCAGGAACTCGTCAGCCGCACCATCGACCCGGTCCACCCGGCCGTGATCACGGTCGGCCGGATCGAGGCCGGAACGGCGCACAACATCATCCCGGAGTTCGGCTCTCTCCACGGGGTCATCCGCACCATGCACGAATCGGACCGCACCCACCTGCACGCGGCGATCCGTCGGCTCGCCGAGCACACCGCCACCGCCCGTGGCGCCCACGCCGAGGTGACCCTACGGGTGGGCGACCCGGTGCTGAGCAACGACCGGCGACTGGTGCAGTTGGTCGACCCGCTGCTCACCCACCTGGGCCTGCCGGTCGCGCACGAACCATTCCGGTCGTGCGGGGCTGACGACTTCTCGCACTACTCGCGGATCGCCCCGATCCTGATGATGTTCGTCGGCACGAGCGCTCCGCACACCGGCGCCCGGCACCAGGTGGGTCTGCACCATCCGACGTTCCTGCCGCCGGAGGAGTCGATCCGGCATCTCGCCCTGGCATTGGCCGCCGGCTACGTCGGCGGGGCCCAGCTCGCCGGTCACCACGGCTGAACGCGCCTCAGTCCGGCGGCGCGGCCTTCAGGCCAGGGACACCAGATCGGCGTAGTCGGGACTCCAGAGGTCCTCGATCGCCGTCGGGCAGCAGCAGGACGCGGTCGGGTTGCAGGGCTTCGACGGCACCCTCGTCGTGGGTGACGAGCACGACTGCGCCGGCGTAGGTGCGGATGGCGTCCAGCACCTCGGCCCGGGACGCGGGGTCGAGGTTGTTGGTGGGCTCGTCCAGCAGCAGGACGTTCGCCGCGGAGACCACCAGCATGGCCAGCGCCAGCCGGGTCTTCTCGCCGCCCGAGAGCACCCGCGCCGGCTTCTCCACGTCGTCGCCGGTGAACAGGAACGACCCGAGGATCTTGCGCACCTCGGTCTCGTTCAGGTCCGGGGACGCGGTCACCATGTTCTCCAGCACCGTGCGGGACACGTCCAGGGTCTCGTGCTCCTGCGCGTAGTAGCCCAGTTGCAGCCCGTGGCCGGGCCGGACCTCGCCGGTGTCGGGCTGGCTCGATGCCGGCGAGGATCCGCAGCAGCGTGGTCTTGCCGGCGCCGTTGAGGCCCAGGATGACCACCTGGGAGCCCCGGTCGATCGCCAGGTCGACGTCGGTGAAGACCTCCAGCGAGCCGTAGGACTTGCTGCAGCTCGGCGGCCGTGAGCGGCGTCTTGCCGCACGGCGCCGGCTTGGGGAAGCGGATCTTGGCCACCTTGTCCGCGGCCCGCTCGCTCCTCCAGGCCGGCCAGCAGCCGCTCGGCGCGCTTCGCCATGTTCTGCGCGGCGACGGCCTTGGTGGCCTTGGCCCGCATCTTGTCGGCCTGGGCGAGCAGCGACTCCGCCTTGCGCTCGGCGTTGGCGCGTTCCCGCTTGCGCCGCTTCTCGTCGGTCTCGCGCTGCAGCAGGTAGCGCTTCCAGTCCATCGAGTAGACGTCGAGTTCGGCACGGTTCGCGTCCAGGTGGAAGACCTTGTTGACCGTGGCCTCCAGCAGCCCGACGTCGTGGGAGATCACCAGCAGCCCGCCCGGGATAGGCCGCGAGGAAGGCGCGCAGCCAGACGATCGAGTCGGCGTCCAGGTGGTTGGTCGGCTCGTCGAGCAGCAGGTTGTCGGCACCCGAGAACAGGATCCGGGCCAGTTCGACGCGGCGCCGCTGACCGCCGGACAGGGTGCCGCAGCGGCTGGTGCGAGCACCCGGTCGGGCAGGCCCAGGTTGGCGGCGATCCGGGCAGCCTCGGCTTCGGCGCCGTAGCCGCCGGCGGCGGTCAGTTCCGCCTCGGCGCGGGAGTACGAGGCCATCGCCGATTCCAGGTCGCCGCCCTCGGTCTCGGCCATGCTGTGGGAGTACGTGTTCAGTCGCCGCAGGATGTGGTCCAGGCCACGGGCGGAGAGGATGCGGTCCTTCGACAGCTGGTTCAGGTCGCCGGTGCGCGGGTCCTGCGGCAGGTAGCCGATCTGGCCGGAGCGGGTCACCGTTCCTGCCGCCGGCAACGACTCGCCGGCCAGGATCCGGGTGAGGGTGGTCTTGCCGGCGCCGTTGCGCCCGACCAGACCGACCCGGTCGCCGGGGCCCACCTGGAAGGACACCGGGGACAGCAACAGCCGGGCTCCCGCCCGCACTTCCACATCCCTGGCCACCAGCATCGCCCGGTAAGGCTACCCTGTCGCGATGGCCGACCTTCCCGCCGCCGAAATGCACACCGAGACGAACCCCCACCTCGAGCCCTTCGCCGCCGGCTTGGATGAGCTGGGCACTCAGCGGAGCTGGACCAGCTCGGACTGGTTGTCGAGAACGAACACGTCGGCGACCGCTGTCACCTCGATCGCGGTCAGTTCGACAGGCGCACCGAGACTGGTCAGGAAGGCCGTGTCGGCGGCGTCCCGGCCCGTGGCCACCCGCAGCAGGCTGCGCCGCGGCGCGAGCTGGGTGGCGTCCACCACCCACCAGGTGCCGTCCACCAAGGCTTCACAGACGGCGTGGAACTCCATCGGGCTGAGCCCCGGCGCGTACACCGACGCCAGCCGCGCCGGGACGCCGAGGGCCCGCAGCAGTGCGATCGACAGGTGTGCGAAGTCCCGGCAAACGCCCTGCCGGGCCAGCAGGGTGTTCAAGGCCGAGTCGGTTCCGGTGCTTGAGCCGCTGACGTACGCGATCCGTTGATTGACCCACGCGACCACGGCGATCAGCAGATTCCCACCGGTCAGTCCGGCGAACTCGGCCGCGGCCGTCGGTGCCAGGCTGTCCGCCTCGCAGTAGCGGCTCTGCCGCAGGTAGCGCAACCGGTCCACCGCCGTCACCGGGGGCGGATCAGCCAAGCCGCCGGCCACCGCCCGGTAATCCACCGAGACCAGACCGGCCTCGACCGGCAGGACGTGCAGCCGGGTGCCGTGGTCGTCGAGCAGCTCGTTGGGTGTGGCCGGCGCTCCTGCGACCGTCACGGTGAGCATCTCGCTGGCCAGCGGCACGCTCCGGGCGACGGCGATCGAAAACACCAACTCGGCGGGTCCGGTGGCGGAGAGTTCCAAATGACAGCCGACGCTTCGATTCACGATGCCCATACTGCCCCACCCGCCCCGGCGCTTTGACCGTAGGCTGTCCGTCGAGCATCAGGAGGACAGGTGAACTTCCGGAACGTTCAGGCCCCGACCTCGGTCGTCATGGTGCGTCCCCATCGGTTCCGTGTGAACTCTCAGACGCTGGCCGACAACGCGTTTCAGGCACCTGATCAGGAGTGCCCGGGTGACGGGATCGCCGAGACCGCGCGGACCGAGTTCGACAGCTGCGTGGCGCGCCTGACCGAGGCCGGCGTCACCGTGCATGTGTTCGACGACTTCGGGCAGCTCGACACCCCCGACTCGGTGTTCCCCAACAACTGGTTCTCGACCCACCATGGCGGTCGGGTGGCGATCTATCCGATGTGTGCGCCGAACCGGCGACGGGAACGACGTCCGGACGTCATCGAGTTGCTCAAGAGCGCCTACCGGGTGCAGGAGGTGATCGACTACTCCGGCCTGGAATACGACCACCTGTTCCTCGAAGGCACCGGCGCGATGGTGCTCGACCATCTCGAGCGAGTGGCCTACGTCGCCAGTTCGCACCGTGCCGACCCGCTGATCCTGGAACGCTTCTGTACCGCCTTCGGCTACGAGCCGATGGCTTTCCCCACCGCCGGTCCGGACGGGCGTCCGATCTACCACACCAACGTGGTGATGGCGATCGGCACCGAGTACGCGCTGGTCTGCCTGTCCGTGATCAGCGATCCGGGCCGGCGGGCAGAGGTCGAGCGGCGCCTCACCGAGAGTGGCCGGGTGGTGCTGGACCTCAGCTTCGCCCAGGTGGCGGATTTCGCGGCCAACACGTTGGAGCTGACCGGCTCCCGTGGTCATCTGCTGGCGCTGTCGGAGCGCGCGGCGGCGGCCCTCACCCCGGCGCAACGTGCGGCGATCGAGGACTCCGCACGACTGCTGCCGCTGTCCATCCCCACCATCGAGTTGGCCGGGGGCTCCGTGCGGTGCATGCTCGCCGGCGTCCACCTGACTCCGCGCTGACGCGCCGCGCTGCCGAGCCTCAGAGGTTGTAGCCGACCGAGCGGAGCTGCTCGCGGCCGTCGTCGGTGATCATCTCCAAGGCTCCACGGCGGCAGCCAGACCCAGTTGATCGTCACCGAGCTGACCAGGCCCTCGAGCGCCAGCTGGGTGTCGTACTCCAGCCGGTCGGTCAGCGGACAGGTGGGCGAGGTGAGCGTCATGTCGATCGTGGCGTTGTTGTCCTCGTCGATCGTCACGCCGTAGACCAGCCCGAGATCGACGACGTTGACCATCAGCTCGGGGTCGACGACGTCCTTCATGGCCTCGAGCACGTCGTCCTCGGTGGGCCGCGCAGTCGCGGCGTCCTCGGGGAACGTGTCCTGCACGAGGTCGGAGGGACGGGGGGTCTGGGTCATCTCATGCCTCCGGTGTCGGTTACTGCCAGTGCCTGCGCGGCCGCGTCCTTGAACGCCGACCAGCCCAGCAGGGCGCACTTCACGCGGGCCGGGAACTGGGCGACGCCGAGAACGCGACGCGCGTCCTCGAGTCGGTCCTCGTCGGGCTCGATCTGGCCGCGGGAATGCATCATCTCGGTGAACTCCTCGTGCAGCGCGAGCGCCTCCGTCACCGTCCGTGCCGATCACCAGGTCGGTCATCACCGAGGTGGACGCCTGCGAGATCGAGCACCCGACGCCGTCGTAGGAGACGTCGGCGACGCGGTCGCCGTCGAGCGCCACCCGCAGCATGCACCTCGTCGCCGCAGGTGGGGTTCACGTGGGTGACCTGCGCCTGGTACGGCTCGCGCAGCCCGCTGTGATGCTTGGCCTTGTAGTGGTCCAGGATGATGTCCTGGTACATCGCCTCGACGCTCATCGCTTGCCTCCGAAGAAGTCCCGGACGTACTCCAAGCCCGTCGGCGAGGGCGTCGATCTCGCCAAGACGTCGTGTACAGGTACCCCGACGCCCGGCTGGAGGCGGTGAGCCCCAGCCGGTCGTGCAGCGGACGTGCACAGTGGTGCCCGCCGCGGACGGCGATCCCACGGCAGTCGAGCAGCTGCATCACGTCGTGCGGGATGCACCTCGAGCGCCGTCGGCCGTGGTCAGCGTGAAGGAGATCGCACCGCCGCGGTCGACGGCCGTCTGTCGGCCCGAGGATCGCAGACGCCGTCGATCGCCTGGCAGCCGGGACAGCGCGTAGGCGGTGATCGCGCTGCTCGTGGGCGGCAACGTTGATCCATGCCGATCGCGGTCAGGTAGTCGACGGCCGCGCCGAGGCCGACCGCCTGCGCGATCGGCGGCGTGCCGGCCTCGAACCGGCGCGGCGGCGGCGCGAAGGTCGACCCGGTCATCCGGACGACCTCGATCATCTCGCCACCGCCGAGGAACGGCGGCAGGCGTCTCCAGCAGCTCGTAGCGGCCCCACAGGACGCCGATGCCGGTGGGACCCAGCATCTTGTGACCGGTGAAGGCCATCAGGTCGGCACCGAGCGCGGCGACGTCGGTGGGCAGCTGCGGCACGCCCTGCGAGCCGTCCACGACGACATGAGCACCCACCCGGTGCGCCTGCGCCGCGATCTCCGCGCACCGGGTTCACCGTGCCCAGCACGTTCGACACCCAGGCGATCGACACGATCCTGGTGCGGTCGTTGATCAGCCGGTCCGCGGCCGCAGCCTCAAGGTCGAGCCGGCCGTCCGGTGTGATGTCGAACCAGCGCAGGATCGCCCCGGTGCGCTGCGCCAGCAGCTGCCAGGGCACGATGTTGGAGTGGTGCTCCAGCACCGAGATGACGATCTCGTCGCCGGGCTGGAGCCGTCCGCCGAGGGTGTGCGCCACCAGGTTGAGCGCCTCGGACGCGTTCTTGGTGAACACGATCTCGTCCGGTCCGGCGGCACCGATGAAGCCGGCGACCTTCGTCCCGCGCACCCTCGAAGGCCTCCGTGGCCTCGCCGCCGAGGGTGTGCATCGCGCGGGCGACGTTGGCGTTGTGCTCCAGGTAGTGCTCACTCGATCGCGTCGACGACCTGCCGCGGCTTCTGCGAGGTGTTCGCCGAGTCGAGGTAGACCAGCGGCCAGCTCACCGACCGACGCGGCTCAGGATCGGGAAGTCGGCCCGGACCCGGTCGACGTCGTAGCCGGCCCCGGCGTCCGGGGTCACGGCCACGTCGATGCCCATCGCTCAGGCCTCCGCCTTCGCGGCCCGGACGAACCGGTCGTAGCCCTCGATCTCCAGGCGGTCGGCCAGCTCGGCGCCACCCTCCTCGACGATCCGGCCGTCCACGAAGACGTGGACGAAGTCGGGCTTGATGTAGTTCAGGATCCGCGTGTAGTGCGTGATCAGGAGCAGGCCACGGTCCCCTGGGCGGTGTAGCGGTTGACCCCCTCGGAGACGATCCGCAGCGCGTCGATGTCGAGGCCGGAGTCGGTCTCGTCCAGGATCGCGAACTGCGGGTTGAGCAGTTCCAGCTGGGCGATCTCGTTGCGCTTCTTCTCGCCGCCGGAGAAGCCCTCGTTCAGCGACCGGGCAGCGAACGTGCCGTCGAGACCGACCCGCTCCAGCGCGGCATTGACATCCTTGACCCAGGTGCGCACCTTCGGCGCCTCGCCGGAGAGCGCGGTCTTGGCCGTGCGCAGGAAGTTGGCCACCGAGACCCCGGGCACCTCGATCGGGTACTGCATCGCCAGGAACAGACCGGCCTTGGCACGCTCGTCCACGCTTCAGCTCGGTCAGCTCGACGCCGTCGAGGGTCACCGAGCCGGAGGTGATCGTGTACTTCGGGTGACCGGCGATCGAGTAGGCAAGCGTGGACTTGCCGGAGCCGTTCGGGCCCATGATCGCGTGGACCTCGCCGCTGCGGACGCGTCAGGTTGACGCCCTTGAGGATCTCCTTGGGCCCGCTCTCGGTCTCGACCTCGACGCGCAGGTCACTGATACGGAGTTCTGACATGGCTTACTGCTCCTGGGATTCGATCGGATTGTCTGGGTCTACGATAGACGTCGTCACCGTCCACGCGGACGGGGTAGACGGGGACGGGGACGATGGCGGGCAGTTCCAGCGGCGCGCCGGTGCGAAGGTCGAAGCGGGAGCCGTGCATGTAGCACTCGATGGTGCAGCCGTCGACGTCGCCGTCGCTCAGCGGCACCTCGGCGTGGGAGCACACGTCCCGGATGGCGAAGAAGCCCTCGATCGTGTTCACCACCGCGATCTCGGCGTCCCCACCGAGGTCGACGGGGATCGCCGTCCCCACCGGCACCTCGGCGACCGCGCAGGCGCGGACGAAGGTCACTGCACGACCCCCGCTCCTGCCCCGACGAGAACGGCGAGTTCCTTCTCGACGGCGACCAGCAGCCGGCGTCTCAACCTCGGCGACGCCGATCCGGCGAATGATGTCGGCGAAGAAGCCGTGCACCACCAGGCGTCGGGCCTCGTCCTCCGGGATGCCGCGCGACCGCAGGTAGAACAGCTGCTCGTCGTCGAACCGACCGGTCGTCGAGGAGTGCCCGGCGCCCTCGATCTCGCCGGTCTCGATCTCGAGGTTCGGCACCGAGTCGGCGCGGCACCCGTCGGTGAGCACGAGGTTCTTGTTCGTCTCGTAGGTGTTGATGCCCTCGGCCACCTTGCGGATCAGCACGTCGCCGACCCACACCGAGTGCGCGCCCTGCGCCCTGCAGCGCGCCGCGGTAGTCGACGCGGCTGCGGGTGTGCGGCGCGTTGTGGTCGACGAACAGCCGGTGCTCGATGTGCTGGCCGGCGTTCACGAAGTACAGGCCGAACTGCTCCAGCTCGCCGCCGGGACCGGCGTACTCGGCGGTCTCGACCAGCCGCACCAGATCGCCGCCGAGGCTGGCGGTGACCGTGCGGACCCGCGCGTCCCGGCCGATCCTGAGTCCGACGTGACCGGCGTGGACGGCGTCGTCGGCCCAGTCCTGCAGGCCCGACGAAGTTCAGCTCCGGCCCCGTCGCCCGACCAGCACCGAGACGCTGGAGGCGTACCGGGCGGAGCCGGTGTGCCGCAGCACGATCGTCGCCTGGGCGTTGGCTCCGACCGTGAAGACGACTTGGCCGTAGACCTGCTGATCGACGCTCGTCGCCGTGCAGCTCGACGATCACCGGGTCGGTGAGCTCGAGCGCCCGCCGGCACCTCGAACAAGATGGCGCCACCGCCGTGCGCCACGGCGAGCGCCGAGGGCCGGTCGACCGGGGCCGGGACACCGAGCGCGATCGCCTCCGTCGTCGCCGATCTCACCGCTGGGTGACCCCCGGCGGCAGTTCGGTGCGCAGGTCCAGGCGGGCGTCGCTCGGCGCGCCGTCCAACAGCCCGCGTAGCCGGCGCAGCGGGGTGAACCGCCACACCTCCTCGCGTCCGTTCGGTACCGGGTGGTCGGCGAGGTCGAAGGAGGTCACCGGGTGCAGGTGCGAGGCGATCTTGGTCTCCACCGCTTCGGCCACGTTGGGCGCAGCTGTCACAGTTCTCTTTCTCGTCGGTCTCGCCGCGGGCTCAGCCCACGGCCCCTTCCATCTGCAGTTCGATCAGCCGGTTGAGTTCGAGCGCGTACTCCATCGGCAGCTCGCGGGCGATCGGCTCGACGAAGCCGCGGACGATCATCGCCATCGCCTCGTCCTCGCCCATGCCGCGGCTGCATCAGGTAGAACAGCTGGTCGTCGCTCACCTTCGAGACGGTCGCCTCGTGGGCCATCGACACGTCGTCCTCGCGGACGTCGACGTAGGGGTAGGTGTCGGAGCGGGAGATCGTGTCGACCAGCAGCGCGTCGCACTTCACCGAGGACGCCGAGTGGTGCGCCCCGTCCTGCACCTGCACCAGGCCCGCGGTAGGACGCGCGTCCGCCGGCTCGGGCGACCGACTTGGAGATGATCGAGCTGCGACGTGTGCGGCGCGGCGTGCACCATCTTCGAGCCGGCGTCCTGGTGCTGGCCCTCGCCGGCGAACGCGATCGACAGCGTCTCGCCCCGGGAGTGCTCGCCCAGCAGGTAGACCGCCGGGTACTTCATGGTCACCTTGGAGCCGATGTTGCCGTCGATCCACTCCATCGTCGCGCCCGCCTCGCAGGTGGCGCGCTTGGTGACCAGGTTGTACACGTTGGTCGACCAGTTCTGGATGGTCGTGTACCGGACGCGGGCGTTCTTCTTCACGATGATCTCGACCACCGCGGAGTGCAGCGAGTCCGACGAGTAGATCGGGGCGGTGCAGCCCTCGACGTAGTGGACGTAGGAGCCCTCGTCGGCGATGATCAGCGTCCGCTCGAACTGGCCCATGTTCTCGGTGTTGATCCGGAAGTAGGCCTGCAGCGGGATCGCGACGTGGACGCCCTTCGGGACGTAGATGAACGAGCCGCCCGACCACACCGCGCGTGTTCAGCGAGGCGAACTTGTTGTCGCCGACCGGGATGACCGAGCCGAAGTACTCCTCGAAGAGCTCCGGGTGCTCCTTCAGCCCGGTGTCGGTGTCGAGGAAGATGACGCCCTGGCGCTCCAGCTCCTCGTTGATCTTGTGGTAGACGACCTCGGACTCGTACTGCGCGGCGACGCCGGCGACCAGCCGCATCTTCTCCGCCTCGGGGATGCCGAGCCGGTCGTAGGTGCGCTTGATGTCGTCGGGCAGGTCCTCCCAGGTGTTGGCCTGCTTCTCGGTCGAGCGCACGAAGTACTTGATGTTGTCGAAGTCGATGCCGCTGAGGTCGGCGCCCCAGGCCGGCATCGGCTTGCGCTCGAAGAGCTTGAGGGCGCTTGCAGCCGGAGGTTGAGCATCCACTCCGGCTCGCTCCTTGAGGGCGGAGATGTTGCGGACGACGTCCTCGTTGAGGCCGCGCTTCGCCACCGCGCCGGCGGCGTCGGAGTCGTGCCAGCCGTACTGGTAGTGACCGAGAGCCTCCAGGTGCTCTTCCTGGGTGGCACCCAGGCCGGGTGCGGCGGGAGCGGTTGAAGTCATGATCTAGCCCTTCTGCGACGATTGCGGTTGCAGCCCGACGGACACCGGACGCGGGACGTGGGTGGTACACACCCCGTCTCCGTGCGCGATGGTCGCCAGCCGCTGCACGTGTGAATCGAGCAGCTCCGCGAAGACCCGGGTCTCGGCCTCGCAGAGCTGCGGGAACTCGGCCGCCACATGGGCGACCGGGCAGTGGTACTGGCACAACTGGACGCCGGAGGCGACCGGCTGGAGCGAGGCCACGAAACCCTCGGCGGTCAATGCCTCCACCAACGCCTCGGCGGGGGTCGGGTATTCCAGCTCGATCATCGCGGAACCTGGCCGCCACCCGCTCGGCGACCTTGGCGGCGAAATCCTCGACGGCGCCCGGACCGGCGACCTCGCTGCAGATGGTCGAGGGCCTGGATCGCGAGCTTGTCGTAGGCCTGGTAGAACTCGCCCCGCCCGGTGTCGGTGAGGGTGAAGACCTTCGCCGGACGTCCACGCCCGCGGTGACCGTAGACGCGTTGCTCGCGGCTCGTGACCTGACCGATGCTGGTCAGCACCGTGAGGTGACGGCGCACGGCGGCGGGAGTCAGCCCCAGGCGGCGCGGCGAGTTCGTTCGGCCGTCGACGGTCCGTGCTGCAGGATCGAGCGCGCGACCCGACTGCGCGTGGACGCGTCCGCAGCCTGCTGGTCGGCCTCGGTCACCCCCACGTCCTCGCCCGGGGCTCGCTCGCTTTTCACAACGCCATTCTTACCTTATTCGGGCGGTAGCTCAACCCGAGCGGTCACAGGTACCACTCCTGCGGGCCGACGAGGCTTCCATCAGGTGACCGTGGTTCACAGCTACGACACGGCGTCGTAGAGTGCTGGCGGTGACTTTGTCTTGTCAAAGGTGACAGGTCATCAACAACCCAGTTGAACCACCTTCAAAAGGATGCATCGTGACGACTCCCTCGCTCGATTCCCAACCATCCGACGGGACGGTCGCGCCTCGCGCGTCGGGCCTGTTCGTGGTGTTCGGGCTGCTTGCGCCTCGCCCTGACCGCCTGTTCGTCTGGCGGCGGCTGGTGAGGCCGGACATGCCGGTGCCCACAAGTCCGAGTTCGACCTGCCGTTGCCCGACCTGCGCGTCGGTGCACCTTCTTCGGCGGGGTCAGCGGCTGGTGGCTGCTGCTGATCGGCATGCTGATCTGTCGTGGGCGGGTTCGCGTTCGGCCTCGTCAGCTACATGAAGCTGAAGAACCTGCCGGTGCACCAGTCGATGCGGGAGGTGTCGGAGCTGATCTACGAGACCTGCAAGGCCTACCTGTTGCAGCAGGGCAAGTTCTTGCTGTTGCTGTTCGCGTTCATCGGCTCGGTGATCTTCGTCTACTTCGGGTTCCTGAACACCACTGGTGGCTGGGGCCGGGTGTTCATCGTGTTGGCGTTCGCGATCTGATCGGCATGGCCGGCTCGTACGGCATCGCCTGGTACGGCATCCGGTTGAACACGTTCGCGAACTCCCGCACGTCGTTCGCGGCGCTGGAGGGTAAGCCGTTCAAGGTCTACGACATCCCGATGCGTTCGGGCATGAGCGTGGGCATGATGCTGATCTCGACCGAGTTGATCATGATGCTCGCGATCATGATGTTCCTGCCCGCCGACATCGCCACCGCCTGCTTCCTGGGCTTCGCGATCGGTGAGTCCCTGGGCGCTTCGGCGTTGCGGATCGCCGGCGGCATCTTCACCAAGATCGCCGATATCGGTTCGGACCTGATGAAGATCGTGTTCAAGATCGACGAGGACGATCCGCGCAACCCCGGCACGATCGCCGACTGCACCGGTGACAACGCCGGCGACTCGGTCGGCCCGTCCGCGGACGGTTTCGAGACCTACGGCGTCACCGGCGTCGCGCTGATCACCTTCATCCTGCTGGGTGTGGGCGGGGTTGCCGCAGGCCCAGGCCCAGTCGCTGCAGGCGCAGTTCCTGGTCTGGATCTTCTTCATCCGCGCGATCATGCTGGTCGCTTCCGCGCTGTCCTACTTCGGTAACGCCGCCTGGGCCAAGGCCAAGTACGGCGAGGCCGACGAGATGGAGTTCGAGACCCCGCTGACCTCGCTGGTCTGGATCACCTCGATCGTCTCGATCGTGCTGACCTTCATCATCTCGGCGTTGCTGATCCCGAACGTGGCCGGCAACACCAACCTGTGGTGGAAGCTGTCGCTGATCATCAGCTTCGGCACCCTGGCCGGCGCGGTCATCCCCGAACTGGTCAAGGTGTTCACCGGGGTCAAGGCCAAGCACGTCGAGGAGGTCGTGAAGTCGGCCAAGGAAGGCGGGCGCGTCGCTGGACATCCTGTCCGGCCTGGTCGCCGGCAACTTCTCCGCCTACTGGCTGGGCATCGCGATCGTCGCCCTGATGGGCGGCGCCTACGGGGTGTCCACCATGATCCCCGCAATCGACCGCGGCCAACCCCAACGGCATCATGCTGGCCCCGGGCGTGTTCGCCCTCGGCCTGGTCGCGTTCGGCTTCCTCGGCATGGGCCCGGTCACGATCGCGGTCGACTCCTACGGCCCGGTCACCGACAACGCCCAGAGCGTGTACGAGCTGACCCAGATCGAGTCCGTCCCCGGCATCGACCGAAGAACTCCAACGCGACTACGGCATCACCGCGAACTTCGGCCGGGCCAAGCACCTGCTCGAAGCCAACGACGGCGCCGGCAACACGTTCAAGGCGACCGCCAAGCCGGTGCTCATCGGCACCGCCGCGGTCGGCGCCACCACGATGATCTTCTCGATCATCATGGGCCTGACCAACGGCCTCACCGAGAACATCGCCAACCTGTCACTGCTCCACGTGCCGTTCCTGCTCGGCCTGATCACCGGCGGCGCGATCATCTACTGGTTCACCGGCGCCTCCATCCAGGCCGTCACCACCGGCGCGTTCCGGGCCGTCGAGTTCATCAAGGACAACATCAACCTCGAAACCACCACCAAGGCATCGGTGAAGGACTCCCGCAAGGTCGTCGAGATCTGCACCCAGTACGCCCAGAAGGGCATGTTCAACATCTTCCTGGGCATCTTCTTCGCCACCTTGGCGTTCGCGTTCGTGGAGCCGTTCTTCTTCATCGGCTACCTGATCTCGATCGCCATCTTCGGGCTCTACCAGGCCATCTTCATGGCCAACGCCGGCGGCGCCTGGGACAACGCCAAGAAGATCGTCGAGGTCGACCTCCAGGCCAAGGGCACCGAACTGCACGACGCCTCCATCGTCGGCGACACCGTCGGCGACCCGTTCAAGGACACCTCCTCGGTGGCCCTGAACCCGGTCATCAAGTTCACCACCCTGTTCGGCATGCTGGCCATCGAGCTCTCGCTGATCATCAACAACCCGGCCATCAACGCCATCCTCGCCGTGGTCTTCTTCCTGGCCAGCGTGTTCATGGTGTGGCGATCGTTCTACGACATGCGCATCGACCAGCCCATGCTCACCGCGGCCGACTTCGCCTACCTCAAGGACGGCCCCGAAAGCGAACTCACCACCGGAGCCACCGCACCCAAGGCCACAGACACGATCACCGCCCGATCAAAGCCTGACCGCACAACCACCACCGCTGCCCGGCTCCCGCAAAGGATCCGGGCAGCGTGTTCTCCGGTGCGGTCACGGTGACGCCGGCAGACCGTGCTGGTTCCCTAGACTGAGCAGGTGCCCGCCGCCCTCACGCTCACCGATGTCCGGCTGAGGCTTCGGGGGCCGCGTCGTCCTGGACGGCTTGAGCCTCACGGCGGCCGCGGGCGAGGTCACCGCGGTGCTCGGACCCAACGGCGCCGGCAAGACCACGATGATCCGCTGCTGCACCGGCCTGCTCAGGCCCGACTCCGGCCGCATCGAGGTGCTCGGTGAGCCGGCCGGGGTCGGCGGCCGCCAACGACCGCGTCGGCCTGATGCCGCAGGCCACCGGAGCCTGGTCGGGCGTGAAGCCCCGCGAGCTGCTCGTCTACCTCGCGTCGCTCTACGCCGCTCCCGCTGCCACCGGCGGACCTGATCGCCGCTCTCGGCATCGGCGCCTTCGCCGAGACGCCCTACCGTCGGCTCTCCGGCGGGCCAGCAGCAGCTGGTGAACCTCGCCGGCGCGATCGTCGGACGCCCCGAGCTGGTCTTCCTCGACGAGCCGACCGCCGGGCTCGACCCGCACGTCCGCCGCCAGGTCTGGACGCTGATCCGCGACCTGCGCGCCGCCGGCGTGGCGGTGCTGCTGACCACGCACGCCATGGACGAGGCCGAGCAGCTGGCCGACCGTGTGGTGCTGCTGAACGCTGGGCCGGCGGGTCGCCGCCGGCACCGTGGCCGAACTCACCGGCGCAGCCAGCCTCGAACAGGTCTTCCTCGACCTCACCACCCCGGGGGGCCCGTCGTGAGCACCTCGACCTGACCCCGGCGGCCGCCCCCGCTCCGCGTCGCCGCCGCATCCTGCGCCATGCGCTGATGGAGACCCGGCTGATCGTCCGCAACGGCGAGCAGTTGCTGCTGGCCCTGGTGATCCCGCTGGGCCTGATCGTCGGCCTACGCGGCGGTCGGCGACGCGGTTCGGCATCGCCCGGGAGCCGTTCGTCGCTTCGGTGATCGCGCTCGGCCTGTGGTCGAGCGGGTTCACCTCCCCGGCCATCACCACCGCGTTCGAGCGCCGCTACGGCGTCCTCGAGCGGCTGGTCGCCACCCCACTGCGCCGGTCCGACCTGCTGCTCGGCAAGGCGACGATGATCGGTCTGCTGGCGCTCGGCAGGCCGTCGGTGCTGGCCGTCGCGGGACTGGCCGTCGGGCTGGTCGCCGCGTCCGACGCGTCGGCCAGACGCCTGGTGCTGATGGCCACGGTCGTGCTCGGCGCTTGGTCGCTTTCGCCGGGCTCGCCCTGGCCCTGGCCGGGACGGCCAGCGGCCGAACTGACCCTCGGGCTGGCCAACCTGGTCTACCTGGTCGGGGCTCGTCGGCCGGCGTGCTCGTTCCGGTGGCCGCCTTCCCCGCCTGGGCCCAGCCGGCTGCTCGGCCGCTGCCCACCACCGCGTTGGCGGAATGCCTGCGCGCCTGGGCCGACGGCGGATTCGCCGTCTGGCCACTGCGTCGTCGTCGCTGGTCTGGGCGGTCGGCGCCCTCGCCCTCGCCAGGAAGGTGTTCCGATGGACCTCGTAGGCTCTCCCGCCGCACTCGGCCGCTGGACGGTGGCCTCGCTGGTGGCCAACATGGCCCTCGTGGTGACCGGCGGACTGGTGCGGGTCACCGGCTCGGGCTTGGGCTGCTCGACCTGGCCGCAGTGCGAGCCCGGTTCCTACGCGCCGCACCCGGAGGCCGGGGCCCACGCGTTCATCGAGTTCGGCAATCGGCTGCTGACCTTCGTGCTGGTCGCGGTGGCCATCGGCACCCTCTACGCCGCGTGGCGGGCGCGGACGCGGAGCGGCCGGCCTCGCTGGTCGCTGCGCGCCCTGGCGATCGCGGCGGTCGCCGGCATTCCGTCTGCAGGCCGTGATCGGCGGCGTGTCGGTGCGGATGCAGCTGAATCCCGTGGGTGGTCGGATTGCACCTGGTGGCCTCCGTCGCCCTCATCGTGGTCTGCGTGGTGATGGTGCACCACGCGTACGGCGTGCGGGCAGCCGACGTCCGGCCGGTCGCCCGCCGGATTGCTCGCGCGGTGTTCGGTGTCGGCCTGCTGGCGGTGCGTGCTGGGCGTCGTGGTGACCGGCGCCGGCCCCAACTCCGGCGACGGCGGGTGCGACCCGCAACGGGCTGGACCTGACCGCGACGGCCCGCGTGCACTCGTTGAGCGTGTGGGTGGTGGTCCTGCTCACGATCGTGCTGATGGTGTTCACTGCGGCCACGGCCGCTCCACCGGGCCGTGGTGCTGCTGCTGGTCGTCGAGATCTTCCAGGGAGCCGTCGGCTACGCCCAGTACAACCTGGGTCTGCCGCCGGCGCTGGTGGCTCTGCACATGCTGGGTACCGCGTTGTTCACGGCCGCGGTCGCGCACCTCTGGTGGCGCGACCCGACGCTGCCGAGGATTCAGAACAGCAGCGGATCGAGCGCCGCGGCGATGAACACGATCGCCAGGTAGCTGTTCGAGAGGTGGAACAGGCGCATCGGCTTCAGCGCAGCGTCGGTGAGCCCGCTCCGGGCCCGTACCAGCAGCGCCACCGCCTCGCCGAGCATCGCACGCACCGGCCACGACCGCGACCAGCGGGATACAGCCAGCCGGTGCCGGCGACCGGCCACAGCAGCAGGCTCACGGCGACCGTGAGGACGCTGTAGGCCAGGATTCGCCAGGCCACGGTCACCGGCGGCGCCACGACCGGGAGCATCGGCACGTGGGCGTTCTGGTAGTCCTCGCGGTAGCGCAGCGCCAGCGCCCAGGTGTGCGGCGGCGTCCAGGCGAAGACGATCGCGAACAGCACCAGCGGCGGCCAGGCGACCGAGCCGGTGACGGCCGTCCAGCCGATCAGCGGCGGGAAGCAGCCGGCGATGCCGCCCCAGACGATGTTCTGCGACGTCCGGCGCTTGAGCGCCATCGTGTAGACGAAGACGTAGTACAGGTTGGCGACCAGCGCCAGCGCGGCGGACAGCCAGTTGGCTCCGAAGCCGAGCATCAGCGTGGCCAGCGACGCCCGAGCACCGCACCGAAGGCGATCGCCCGTCCGGGCGTCACCAGGTCCTGGGCCATCGGACGTCGGCGGGTGCGGCGCATCCGCGCGTCGATGTCGGCGTCCAGCACCGAGTTGAAGACGTTCGCGCTGCCGGCAGCAGCCGTGCCGCCCAGCAGCGTCCAGAGCACGAGCTGCCAGTCGCGGGAATCCACCTGCGGCAAGGAACATCGCCGGGATCGTCGTGACCAGGAGCAGTTCGATGATCCGGGGCTTGGCCAGCGCCAGGTAGGCACGGGCCGAAGCGGCGCGCTGCCCGGGGAGCTCAGCGATCACCGAGGGCCCCTCCTCAGCTGGTTTCATCCCTCCCTTTCCGCACCGCGTCCTGCCACGCTCAGCCTGGACTCGTCGAGTTCGCCCGATGGTCTGAGCAGTGTAATCCCCTCCCGCACCTGCTCGCGATGCCCCGGCCACCAAGTCGGGGCTTGTACAGTCTGCACGTGAACTTGCTTCGGGACCACGGGACCTTCGGCTGCCCAGGATGGCCGGACCGTCCGCCTTGGTGCTGTTCGGTGTGACCGGCGACCTGGCCCGCAAGAAGCTGCTCCCCGCCGTGTACGACCTGGCCAACCGCGGCCTGCTGCCCCCCGGCTTCGGCCTGGTCGGCTTCGCCCGCCGCGACTGGGCTGCCGAGCACTTCGCCGAAGTGGTGGCCGACTCCGTCCGCGAGCACGCCCGCACCGAGTTCCGCGACGACGTCTGGAAGCAGCTGCGTCGAGGGCATCCGGTTCGTGCCCGGCGAACTCAACGACAACGAGGCCTTCGAGCGGCTCAAGCGCACGCTGACCGAACTCGACGAGACCCAGGGCACCGGCGGCAACCATGCGTTCTACCTGTCGGTTCCGCCCGCCGCCTTCGACGTGGCCGTCGCCCAGCTGCGTCGACACGGGCTCGCCGACCGGCCCAAGGGCTCCTGGCGCCGGGTGGTGATCGAGAAGCCGTTCGGTCACGACCTGGCCAGCGCGCGCCAGCTGGAGCGGAAGCTGGCCCGGGCCTTCGAGCCGTCCAGCATCTTCCGGATCGACCACTACCTCGGCAAGGAGACGGTGCAGAACCTGCTGGCCTTCCGGTTCGCCAACACGCATGTTCGAGCCGATCTGGAACCGCAACTACATCGACCACGTGCAGATCACCATGGCCGAGGACATCGGCATCGCCGGGCGCGCGGGCTACTACGACGGCATCGGCGCCGCCAGGGACGTGATCCAGAACCACCTGCTCCAGTTGCTGGCCCTGACCGCGATGGAGGAACCGTCCGTCCTTCGGCGCCGACCAGCTGAGCGTCGAGAAGCGCAAGGTGCTCGCCGCCTGCGCGGCCGCCGTCCGACCTGGACGCCCACACCGCCCGCGGCCAGTACGACGCCGGCTGGGCCGGTGGCATCGAGGTGCCCGGCTACCTGCGAGGAGCCGGGCATTCCTCGTCGACTCCCGCACCGACACCTTCGCCGCGATCCGGGTCGACATCGACAACCGTCGCTGGGCCGGCGTCCCGTTCTACCTGCGCACCGGCAAACGGCTTCCCCGCCGCGTCACGGAGGTCGCCCTCAACCTGCGCGCGGCGCCCCACCTGCCCTTCACCGGCACCGACGTGCGCTCCCTCGGCACGAACGCGCTGGTGCTGCGCATCCAGCCCGACGAGGGCATCACCCTCCGATTCGGTGCGAAGGTGCCGGCCACCCCGATGGAACTGCGCGACGTGAACATGGACTTCGGCTACGGAAGCTCGTTCACCGAGTCGAGCCCGGAGGCCTACGAACGACTGCTGCTGGATGTCCTGCTGGGCTCGGAGCCGCTGTTCCCGCAGTCGGAGGAGGTCGAGCTGTCCTGGGAGATCCTCGACCCGGTCCTCGCCCACTGGGCAGATCTCGAGTTGCCGCCCGAGCGGTACCCGGCCGGCACCTGGGGGCCGCAGTCGGCACACGACATGCTGGCTCGCGACGGCTTCAGCTGGCGCCGGCCCTAGGAGGAGAGATGATCATCAACCTTCACCGACACCAACACCGCCGAACTCCAGCAGGCCATCAGCCGCGCCCGACGCAATGTCGGCGCCGCCTCGGGCCTGGTGTTCACGCTGGTCGTGGTGGCCGAACTCGTGCGAGTACGACCGCGCCTTGGAGGCATGCATCGAGGCGGGCCGCGAACACCCCTCCCGCATCCTTCTGGTCACGAACGGACGGGCGCGCGCCGATCGGCTCGACGCCGTCGGTGCGCGCCGGTGAGGATGTACCCGGCGAGATCATCACCTGCAAGTTCCACGGTGCGCTTCAGCAGCACCGGGACACCGTGGTGCTGCCGTTGCTGCTGCCCGACCTGCCGGTGATCGTGTGGTGGCCGGGGCGCTCCCCCAAGACGCCCGGCCTGGACCCGATCGGTCGACTCGGGAGCCGCCGGATCACCGACGCCATGGGTGCACCGGACCCTGTCGAACGCCTTGGAGGTGCGGGCACGCAACTACTGCCCCGGCGACACCGACCTGACCTGGACCCGACTGACCCGCTGGCGCGGCCTCCTGGCCGCGGCCCTGGACGCCTACCCGATGGTGGTCGGACGGGCCGAGGTGTCGGCCGCTCCCGACAACGCGGCCGGCAGCCTGCTGGCGGCATGGCTGTCGGAACGGCTGGATGTTCCGGTGCAGGTGGAACGGCAGCGTCCCGGCGTCGGCATCACCGGCGTCGTCCTGGCCTCTGAGGACGACGACGAGATTCGGGTCACCCGGGCGGACGGGAACATGGCCACCTTTTCGGCGCCCGGGCTGCCGCGACGACTCGTCGCCCTCCCCCGCCGCGACCTGAACACCCTGCTCGCGGAGGAACTGCGGCGCCTGGACGACGACCCCATCTACGCTGAAGCCATGGCAGGTTTGGTGCGACGCCTCGACCGGGCGGCCGAGCGCAGCGGGAGGCATGCACAATGAGCGCCCAGCCCCAGGTGGTGCGGTACGCCGATCCCGAGGACCTCGCCGATCGGGTGGCCACCAGACTCCTGGGCACCCTCGTGGAACTGCAGGCGGACGGCCGGGTGGCGCAACTCTGCCTGACCGGCGGTCGGATCGCCGCCGAGATCTATACCCGCTTGGGGGAACGGGTGACCGGATCCGGCCTCGACCCGACACGGCTGGAGCTGTGGTGGGGGGATGAACGGTTCCTGCCGACCGACGATCCGGAGCGCAACGCCGGCCCCACGCTCGCCCTGCTGGCGCGGCACTTCCAGGTGGATCCGGCGCGGACCCACCCGATGCCGAGCGCGGACGGGGTGATCGACGCGGATGCCTCGGCGGCCACCTACGCCAAGGAATTGGGCGACACCCACTTCGACCTGTGCCTGCTGGGAATGGGGCCGGACGGACACGTGGCCTCCATCTTCCCTGACCACCCCTCCGGCGAGACCACCACGCAGCCGGTCATCGGGGTCACCGAGGCGCCCAAGCCACCACCCGAGCGGATCAGCCTGACGGTGGCGGCGTTGTCAACGGTCCGACCAGGTGTGGTTCCTGGTCTGCGGAGCGGAAAAGGCCGACGCGACGGTGCGTGCGCTGGCGGGGGACGTCGACCCTGCCCGCCGCGCGCGTCCACGGACGGCAGCAGACCGTATGGCTGATCGATGAGGCGGCCGCGGCCGACCTTCCCTACTTCGACTGCGTCTCGTAACCGATCCGGGCCACACCGGAGCCTGGTGTGAAAGCGTCAGGAATCAGTAGATGACCTCGCCGGCGGCCCGGCGGGCCCGCAGCGAGTCGAGCGCCTCGGCCAGGATCGCGACGGCCTCGGCGTCGGTGCGCCGCTCCTTCACGTAGGCCAGGTGCGTCTTGTAGGGCTGGATCTGCGGCGGTGGCGGCGGATTCTCCGAGTCGAGGTTCGCCGGCAGGCCGCATCGCGGGCAGTCCCAGGTGTCGGGCACCGCGGCGTCCGCCGCGAATGCCGGCCGGGTCTCGTGCCCGTTGGCGCAGAAGTAGGACACGTACAGCCGCGGGGCGGCGTCACCGCGCTCCGCCTCACCCATCGGACCGGCACCGACCCGGCTACCACGAATCGCGCTTCCACCAACCACGAGCGTTTTCTCCTTGTTTTCGAGCTAGCTGGGCCTCAGCCCAGGACCCCGACTTCGGGGAAGAACCGGTACAGCACCAACAGCCCGATGACGCTGGCCAGCCAGACGAGTCCGATCGTGATCGTCAGCCGGTCGAGGTTCCGCTCGGCCACTGACGTGCCACCCATTCCCGTGGACATACCGCCACCGAACAGGTCGGACATGCCGCCGCCCCGGCTCTTGTGCAGCAGGATGAACAGCGCCAGGACGATGCTGGTCAGCATCAGGACCATCGACAAAGTCAGGATCGGCCAGGTCAGAAGGGGCAGCAAAGTCACGCCGTGAATCCTAACCCACCACGGACGCTTCGACCGAAACGGCCGCGCAGGGCGGGCGGAGACCACACGAACGTCGGGGGCCACGCGACGTGGCCCCCGACATCGTTCGTTGGGGTGATCTCACACGGAGGCGTAGAACATGACGATCTTGGCGAACTCGTCGGCGTTCAGGCTCGCGCCGCCGACCAGGGCGCCGTCCACATCGGGCTGGGCCATGATCTCGACGACGTTGCTGGCCTTCACCGAGCCGCCGTACTGGATCCGGACGGCTTGTCGGCCGCCTCGGCGCCGAAGGCCTCGGCGACGTAGCCACGAATCGCGCCGCAGACCTCCTGAGCGTCCTCGGGCGTGGCCACCTCGCCGGTGCCGATCGCCCAGACCGGCTCGTAGGCGATCACCAGGGCCGCCACCTGCTCGGCGGTGAGCCCCTCGAGGCATTCCTTCACCTGGGCGAGCACGTGCGGCGACGTGGGTGCCGGCCTTGCGGATCTCGAGCACCTCACCGCAGCAGACGATCGGGGTCATGCCGGCCTCGAACACCACCTTGGCCTTCTCGCCGATGAGTCGTCGGTCTCGCCGTGGTACTCGCGGCGCTCGGAGTGCCCGACCACCACGTAGGAGCAGTTGAGCTTGGCCAGCATCGTCCGCCGAGATCTCACCGGTGTAGGCCCCGGACGCGTGGACGGAGACGTCCTGGGCGCCGAACTTCAAGCGGCAGCTTGTCGCCCTCGATGAGCGTCTGCACCGTGCGGAGGTCGGTGAACGGCACGATCACCGCCGCCTCGGACTTCGCCGGCGTCGTACTTGGCGTCCTTCAAGCGTCCACGCCAGCTTCTGCGACGAGACCGGTGGCCTCGACGTGGTTGAGGTTCATCTTCCAGTTGCCGGCCATCAGCGGTGTGCGCGCCATGTCAGTTCTCCCCTTCCAGGACAGCAAGCCCGGGGAGCACCTTGCCCTCCAGGTATTCCAGCGACGCGCCGCCACCGGTCGAGATGTGACCGAACTGGTCGTCGCTGAAGCCGAGCTGACGGACCGCGGCAGCCGAGTCGCCGCCACCGACGACGGTGAGGCCGGACGATTCGGCGAGCGCCTCCGCGACGGCCTTGGTGCCGGCGGCGAACAGCTCGGATCTCGAACACACCCATCGGGCCGTTCCAGAAGACGGTCTTGGCGCCCATGATCGCCTCGGCGAACAGCTCGCTGCGTCTTGGGTCCGATGTCGAGACCCATCTGGTCCGCCGGGATCGCGTCGGCGTCCACCACCGTCGCCGGACCCTCGGGCCCGAAGGTCGGGCGCGACCACGACGTCGACCGGGAGCAGCAATCTGCTTGCCCGCGGCGGTCGGCCTCCTGCAGGTAGCCGCCGACAACGTCGACCTTCTCCGCGTCGAGCAGCGAGTTGCCGATCTCGTAGCCCTTGGCCTCCAGGAAGGTGTAGGCCATGCCGCCGCCGACGATCAGGGTGTCGGCGACCTTGAGCAGGTTGTCGATGACGGCCAGCTTGTCGGCCACCTTCGCGCCACCGAGCACGACGACGTAGGGACGCTCGGGAGTCTCCGTCAGCCGTCTTGAGGACGTCGACCTCCTTCTCGACCAGCGTGCCGGCGGCATTCGGCAGCAGCTTGGCCACGTCGTAGACGGACGCCTGCTTGCGGTGCACCACACCGAAGCCGTCGGAGACGAACACGTCGCCGAGAGCGGCGTACTTCGCCGCGAGCTCGTCGCGCTCGGCGTCCACCTTGGATTCCTCGGCCGGCTCGTAGCGCACGTTCTCCAGCAGGGCGATCTCGCCGTCGGCCAGGGCAGCGACGGTGGCGACCGCGCTCGCGCCGACCACATCGTCGGCCAGCGTGACGTCGGCGCCGATGAGCTCACCGAGCCGGGTGGCCACCGGGGCCAGCGAGTACTTCGGGTTCACCTTGCCCTTCGGGCGGCCGAGGTGCGCCATCACGACCACCTTCGCCCCGGCGTCCTTGAGCTGGGTGAGGGTCGGCAGCGCGGCTTTGATGCGGCCATCGTCGGTGATGGTGTCGCCATCGAGCGGCACGTTGAAATCGCAGCGGATCAGGACCCGCTTGCCCCGGAGGTCACCGAGGTCGGTTACGGACTTCACTTCTCGCCTTTCTTGTTGCTGATCTCATGCAAACGGGCCGACCCGCGCCTGAAAAACGAGAACGCGAGCCGGCCCACCTGCGGATGTTTGTCTCAGATCAGAGCTTCGAGCCGACCAGGACGGTCAGATCGACCAGCCGGTTGGAGTAGCCCCACTCGTTGTCGTACCACGACGACGACCTTGACCTGGTTGCCGATCACCTTGGTCAGCGGAGCATCGAAGATGCTGGACAGCGGGTAGGTCTCGATGTCCTTGCTGACGATCGGGTCGTCGCTGTACTCCAGGATGCCCTTCAGCGGGCCCTCCGCCGCGGCCTTGACGATCGCGTTGATCTCCTCGACGGTGGTCTCGCGGGAGGCCTCGAAGGTGAGGTCGGTGACCGAACCCGTCGGCACCGGGACGCGCAGCGCGTAGCCGTCCAGCTTGCCCTTCAGCTCGGGCAGCACCAGCGCGACGGCCTTGGCCGCACCGGTGGTGGTCGGAACGATGTTCAGGGCGGCAGCGCGGGCGCGACGCAGGTCCTTGTGCGGAGCGTCCTGCAGGTTCTGGTCCTGGGTGTAGGCGTGGATGGTGGTCATCAGGCCCTTGACGATGCCGATGCCGTCGTTCAGCGCCTTGGCCAGCGGGGCCAGGCAGTTCGTGGTGCAGGAGGCGTTGGAGATGATGTTGTGCGCGGCCGGGTCGTACAGGTCGTCGTTCACGCCCATCACGATGGTGATGTCCTCGTTCTTCGCCGGAGCGGAGATGATCACCTTCTTGGCGCCGGCGTCGATGTGGGCCTTGGCCTTGTCGGCGTCGGTGAAGAAGCCGGTGGACTCGATCACGATGTCGACGCCGAGCTCGCCCCAGGGCAGGTTGGCCGGATCGCGCTCTTCGAACGCCTTGATCTCCTTGCCGTCGACGTAGAGCGCGCTCTCGTCGGAGGTGACCTCGCCGGGGAAGCGACCCAGGATCGAGTCGTACTTCGAGCAGCTGCGCGAGGGTCTTGTTGTCGGTGAGGTCGTTGACCGCGACCACGTCGAGATCGGCGCCCGAGGCCACCAGAGCGCGGAAGTAGTTACGGCCGATCCGGCCGAAGCCGTTGATGCCAACCTTGACGGTCATATTGTGAGGGTCTCCTTTGTCGAACGGGTGTCCACGGAAGGGTTCAGCCCCAGCCGTGTGCACAACCCACCCTAGCGGTTGTGCCCCTGCGCCGGTGGCTCTCGTCCTGATCCGGACTCGACGGCCTCGGTTGGCTCAGTCGCGGTCCTCGAGCATGTCCGCGCTCAGCCCCGCCTCGGTGTTGGGAATGCCCAGATCGGCGGCCCGCTTGTCGGCCGTGGCGAGCAGCCGGCGGATCCGTCCGGCGACCGCGTCCTTCGTCAGCGGAGGGACGTGCAGCTGCTCCGAGCTCCTCCAGGCTGGCCTGCTTGTGCTCCAGCCGCAGCCGTCCGGCTATCGAGCAGGTGCTCGGGGATGTCGTCGCCGAGGATCTCCAGCGCCCGCGTCGACCCGGGCCCCGGCAGCCACCGCGGCCCGGGCCGACCGGCGCAGGTTGGCGTCGTCGAAGTTGGCCAGGCGGTTCGCCGAGGCGCGCACCTCGCGACGCATCCGCCGGTCCTCCCAGGCGAGCACCGACTCATGGGCGCCCAGCCGGGTGAGCATGGCCGCGATGGCGTCGCCGTCGCGGATCACCACCCGATCGATCCCCGCGCACCTCACGCGCCTTGGCGCCGATGCCGAGCCGCCGGGCCGCCCCGACCAGGGCGAGGGCGGCCTCGGAGCCCGGACAGGTCACCTCCAAGGCCATCGAGCGGCCCGGTTCGGTGAGCGAACCATGGGCGAGGAAGGCGCCACGCCACGCGGCCACCGAGACGTCCAGGCCACCGCTGACCACCTGCACCGGCAGACCCCGCACGGGACGTCCGCGCGAGTCGATGAGGCCGGTCTGGCGGGCCAGCGACTCCCCGTCCCGGATCAGGCGGACGACGTAGCGGGTGCCGCGCCGCAGCCCGGCTGCCGGTGATCACGACGAACTCGCACGTGAACCCGAACAGCTCGGCGATCGCCGTCCGCAGCCGTCGCGCGGCCGCTCCGGTGTCGAGTTCGGCCTCGACCACGATTCGGCCGCCCGCGACGTGGAGGCCGTTGGCGAAACGCAGCAGTGCGGCCACCTCGGCCCTGCGGAGTTCGGGCTTGGTCACGTCGAGCGTGGCCAGCTCGGCCTTCACCTGCTGCGTCATCGCCATCGTGTGTGCGGACTGCCTTCCGTGGGGCGGGGGTGTGTGGGGTAAGCCTACAGACCCATGATCCCGGCGTAGACCGAGGCCAGGAGAAGGGGATCGTGGCGGGGCGAGCCGTCCCGCATCCGCATCGGCGCGACCACGAGCCGGGCACCCAGCGAAGTCACGAAAGGCAGCCAGGTGCGGGTCACCGGCCGCGAAGCGTCGGATCGGCGAGCACCACGTCGAGCCGCAGATCGGGCGCCTGCTCGGCCAGCACCTCGATGTGGCGCGACGCTGTGTACGCGGGAGTCTCGTCATCGGTCGGGACCAGGTTCAGGGTGAGGATCCGCGTGGCGCGAGTGGTCCGGATGGCCTCGGCGAGGTCGGGCACCAGCAGGTGCGGGATCACCGAGGAGTACCAGGAACCCGGACCGAGCACGAGGTAGTCGGCCTCGTGGACCGCGCGGATCGCCGCGGGCACCGCCGGCGGGTCGGCCGGCACGAGCCGCACGGCCGCGATCTCGCCGCTGGCCAGGGCGACCGCCTCCTGGCCGACAACGAGGCTCGACCTCGTCGGGGCGGCCGGGTTCGGCCCCGATCACGTCGGCCTCGATCACCAGCGGCACCGCCGCCATCGGCAGCACCCGGCCCTCGACGTGCAGCATCGCCGCCACCATGTCGAGGCCGGCGACCGGGTCGGCCAGCTGCTGCCACAAGCCCGGCGATCAGCAGGTTGCCGATGCTGTGCCCGCCCAGCGGTCCCGTCCCGGGGAACCGGGACTGCAGGACGTCCGCCCAGGCCCGTCCCACCTGGTCGTCGCCGCAGAGCGCCGCCAGCGCCATCCGCAGGTCGCCCGGGCGGCAGGATCGGGAACTCGGCCCGCAGCCGACCGGACGAGCCGCCGTCGTCGGCGACCGTGACGACGGCGGTGAGCCGGTGCGTGAGCTGGCGCAGCGCCTGCAGGCTGGCCGACAGCCCGTGGCCGCCGCCGAGCGCGACCACCGCGGGCGTCGGGACGAAGCGCATCGGTCACTCGCGGCCCAGGTCGCGATGGACGACGTGGCTACTGCGCCCGCGGCTGGTCAGCCGGCGGGCCAGCTCCTCGACGATCGCGGTCGAACGGTGCTTGCCCCCGGTGCAGCCGATCGCGACCGTGGCGTGCCGCTTGCCCTCGCGCACGTAGCCGGGCGTGATCAGGTCGACCAGGCCGAGCAACGTGGTCGAGGAAGGGCTCGGCGTCCGGCTGGCCGAGCACGTAGGCCGACACCGGCCTGGGACGAGACCGGTCTGGGGGCGCAGCGCCGGCACCCAGTGCGGGTTCGGCAGGAACCGGACGTCGAGCACCACGTCGGCGTCGATCGGGCAGGCCGTTCTTGAACCCGAACGACATCAGGGTCAGCTGCAGGTCGGTCTCGTCGGTGTCGGCGTACGCGTCGGCCACCCGGGCGGCCAGCTCGTGGACGTTGATCGCGGTGGTGTCGATCACCAGGTCGGCGCTGGCCCGCAGGCCGGCGAGCATGTCGCGTTCCCGCCGGATGCCGTCCAGCAGCCGTCCGGAGCCCTGCAGCGGCAGCGGGCGTCGGACCGACTCCTGGCGCCGCACGATCACCTCGTCGCTCGCGTCGAGGAAGAGGATCTGCGGCACGACCCCGGCCTCGCCGAGTGCGGCGAAGGCGGCCGGGATCTGCTTGAACTCCGAACGCGATGCGCACGTCGAGCAGGACGGCGACCCGCGTGGAACTGCCGCTCGCCGGCACGATCTCGATCAGCTCGGGCAGCATGCTCGGCGGCAGGTTGTCCACGACGTACCAGCCCGAGGTCCTCCAGGGTGTGGCCCGCGGTCCGGCGGCCGGCACCGGACATGCCCGGTGATCACCAGCAGGCGCACCGGAGCGTCGGCGCAGTCCATGGGGTCATTATCCCACTGCGGCCCATCGATCCACCGAGCCGCCGGGGCTCAGGGCGCCTCCGATGATCTCGCCGGTGGTGAGGTTGATCGCCACCGGCGGCCTCCTGGGCGGCGAGCGCCGCCTTGACCGCCGCGGCGGTCTTGCGGGCCGATGCCCGGGCACCTCGGCGATCTGCTCGACGGTCGCCGCCCGCAGCTTCTTCAGCGAGCCGAAGTACTTGATCAGCGCCTTGCGGCGGATCTCCCCCAGCCCGGGCACGTCGTCCAGCAGCGACTCGACCATGGAGGCGCTGCGACGGCCGCGGTGGTGGGTGATCGCGAACCGGTGGGCCTCGTCGCGCACCCGCTGCAGCAGGTACAGGCCCTCGCTGGCCCGCGGCAGGATCAGCGGGAACTCCTCGCCCGGCAGCCACACCTCCTCCAGCCGCTTGGCCAGGCCGCACAGCGGCGACGTCGACGATCCCGAGTTCGGCCAGCGCCCGCCCGGCGGCCGCGACCTGCGGCGCGCCGCCGTCCACGACGACCAGGGACGGCGCGTAGGCGAACTTGCGCGGCACGCCGGTGGTCGGGTCGACCAGCAGCGGCCCTTCGGCGTCCGCTTCGACTGCGCCTGCTGCTCCTCCAGGAGCCGGGTGAACCGGCGGGTGATCACCTCGTGCATCGCGCCGACGTCGTTGCTGCCCTCGACCGTGCGGATGATGAACCGGCGGTACTCGCTCTTGCGGGCCAGCCCGTCCTCGAAGACCACCATCGAGGCGACCACCTCGGTGCCCTGCGTGTGGGAGATGTCGTAGCACTCGATCCGCAGCGGCACCTGCGGCAGGTCGAGCGCCTCCTGGAGCTCCTCCAGCGCGCGGTTGCGGGTGGACAGGTCGCTGGCTCGGCGCACCTTGTGCAGGGCGAGCGAGTCGGCGGCGTTGCGGGCCGCGGTCTGCAGCAGGGCGGCCTTGTCGCCGCGCTGCGGCACCCGCAGCCGCACCCGGCGCCCCCGCTGCTCGGTGAGCAGCTGGGCCAGCACCTCGGCCGATGCCGGCAGCGTCGGGCAGCAGGACCTCGGGCGGGATCGCCGTCACTCGTCCTCGGCGTAGAGCTGCAGCAGGAAGAGCTCCAGGAGCTCGGCCGGTGCCGCCGTCGTCGCTGCGCTCGGCCACCCAGCCGCGCTCGCCGCGGATCCGGCCGTCGCGCACGTGGAACACCTGGACGGCGACCTCGAGCGGGTCCTCGGCCAGCGCCACCACGTCGGCGTCGGTGCCGTCGCCGAGCACGATGGCGTTGCGCTCGGTGGCCTGCTGCAGCGCGACGAGCTGGTCGCGCAGCACGGCCGCCCGCTCGAATTCGAGGTTCGTGGACGCGACTGCACATCTCGGTCTCGAGACGCCGGATCAGGGCGCCGGTGCGGCCGGCGAGGAAGTCGCACACGTCGCTCGACGAGCTCGCGGTGGGCCTCGGCGTCGATCCGGCCGACGCAGGGCGCCGAGCACTTGCCGATGTAGCCCATCAGGCACGGCCGGCCGGACGCGCGGGCGCTGTTGAACACGCCCTTCGTGCAGGAGCGCATCGGGAACACCCGCAGCAGCGAGTCGATCGTGTCGCGGATCGCCCAGGCCTGCGCGTACGGGCCGAAGTAGCGGTTGCCCTTGCGCTTGCTGCCGCGGCCGACGAAGACCCGCGGGAACTCCTCCGACCAGGTCACCGCCACCCACGGGTAGGACTTGTCGTCGCGGTACTTCACGTTGAACCGCGGGTCGAACTGCTTGATCCAGGTGTACTCGAGCTGGAGGGCCTCGAGCTCGTTGCGGACCAGCGTCCACTCGACCTTCGCCGCGGTCCGGACCATCGTCTGGGTGCGGAAGTGCAGCGCCGCCGGATCGGCGAAGTAGGAGTTCAGCCGCTGCCGCAGGTTGATGGCCTTGCCGACGTAGATGACGCGGCCGTCGCGGTCGCTGAAGCGGTAGACGCCCGGACCGGTGGGGATGGTGCCGGGCGCCGGCCGGTAGCTCGCCGGATCAGCCATGCCCGCGTCCTCTCCTCACCCGAGCCAGCATAGGCAACCGCACCCACACTGCTCCCGGCGATCCCGCCGCGGCACACGCCGGGCCTGAAACCGGAATCCACAGGCTGATCACAGCCCACCGCGGCAGCAAGCGCCTAGGATGTTGAAACGCAAACTACAAGGAGCCGACATGACGCAGCCCCTGCCTTCCCGCCGCACCGCTCTGGTCACGGTCGGCGGGACCACCCTGGCCGTCTGCCTGGCCGGCTGTTCGGCGGCACCTGCCACCGGCGGCACAGCGCGGCGGAGCTCCACCGCGGGCACCGGTGCCGGCACGACGGTCAAGGCCGCAGAGGTTCCCGTGGGCAGCGGCACGATCGTCGGGCAGTTACGTGGTCACCCAGCCGAAGGCGGGCACGTTCGAGGCCTTCGGCTACCTGTGCACCCACCAGAACCTGCCCGTGCAGCAGGTGACCGACGCCGCCATCGTCTGCGGCCGGCACGGCAGCACCTTCTCCCTCGCCGACGGCTCCGTGCTCACCGGACCCGCGACCGACCGCGCTCACCAAGGCCACCGTGACACTGTCGACGGCGACACGCTCACCATCTCCTGACGGACTCCGCCCGGTCAGCCAAGGGCGGGGCCAGCACGGTCGGACGCCGACTCGGCCACCGGCACCGGATGGCCCGCGAGAGCGGCTCGCAGGAACGCGCCGGTGTAGGAGTCGGGGTGTCGGCGACCTGCTCGGGCGTGCCCTCCGCGATCACGAGGCCACCCCGCGAGCCGCCCTCGGGGCCGAGGTCGATCACCCAGTCGGCGGCCTTGATCACGTCGAGGTTGTGCTCGATCACCACCACGGTGTTGCCCTTGTCGACCAGCGACTGCAGGACCTCCAGCAGCTTGCGGATGTCCTCGAAGTGCAGGCCGGTGGTCGGCTCGTCCAGCACGTAGATGCGTGCGCCCGGTGGAGCGCCTCTGCAGCTCGGCGGCCAGCTTCACCCGCTGCGCCTCGCCGCCGGACAGGGTGGTCGCCGGCTGGCCGAGCCGGACGTAGCCCAGCCCCACGTCGACCAGCGTGCTCAGGTGGCGGGCGATCGCCGGGATCGGCGCGAAGAACTCCAGCGCCTCCTCGATCGGCATGTCGAGCACCTCGGCGATGGTCTTGCCCTTGTAGTGCACCTCGAGCGTCTCGCGGTTGTACCGGGCGCCGTGGCAGACCTCGCACGGCACGTAGACGTCGGGCAGGAAGTTCATCTCGATCTTGATCGTGCCGTCGCCCGCGCAGTTCTCGCAGCGGCCGCCCTTGACGTTGAAGGAGAACCGGCCCGGCTGGTAGCCGCGCACCTTCGCCTCGGGCGTCTCGGCGAACAGCTTGCGGATGCGGTCGAACACGCCGGTGTAGGTGGCCGGGTTCGACCGCGGCGTCCGTCCGATCGGCGACTGGTCGACGTGGATGCTCTTGTCGATGTGCTCGACGCCGGTGATGCGAGCGGTGCCGGCCGGGCACGGCCTTGGCGCCGTAGAGCTTCTTGGCGAGCGCCGTGTACAGGATGCTGTTGACCAGCGACGACTTGCCCGAACCCGAGACGCCCGGTGACGGCGATCAGCTGGCCGAGCGGGAAGCTCGACCGTGACGTCGCGCAGGTTGTGCTCGGTCGCCCCGCGCACGGTGATCGCCTTGCCGGTGGCCGGGCGCCGCTGGGCCGGCATCGGGATCGATCGGCGTCCGGACAGGTACGCGCCGGTGAGCGACGTCGGGTGGTCGAGCAGTTCGCTCACCGGACCCGACACCACCACCTGCGCCGCCGTGCTCCCCCGCCCCGGGCCGATGTCGACCGCCCAGTCGGCGGCGCGGATCGTGTCCTCGTCGTGCTCGACCACGATCAGGGTGTTGCCGAGGTCGCGCAGCCGGAGCAGGGTCTCGATCAGCCGGTGGTTGTCGCGCTGGTGCAGCCCGATGGACGGCTCGTCGAGCACGTAGAGCACGCCGACCAGGCCGGAGCCGATCTGGGTGGCGAGCCGGATGCGCTGCGCCTCGCCGCCGGAGAGGCTGCCGGCGGGCCGGGACAGGCGTGAGGTAGTCCAGGCCGACGTCGAGCAGGAACCGCAGCCGCTCGTTGATCTCCTTGACCACCCGCTCGGCGATCTGCGCCTCGCGCTCGGTGAGCTCGAGAGCGCGCATGAACACGGCGAGGTCGTCGATGCGAGGTCGGCCACCTCGGCGATGTTCCGCCCGCTGACGGTCACCGCCAGCGAGCGACGGCTTCAGCCGGGCGCCGTTGCAGGTCAGGCAGGGCACCTCGCGCATGTAGCCGGCGAACCGCTCCCGGGCGTTGTCGGACTCGGCCTCGGCGTGCCGCCGCCTGACGTAGGGCACCGCACCCTCGTACTTGGCGCGGTAGGTGTGCTCGCGCCCGTGCCGCGACCGGCTGTGGACGGTGACCTGCCCGCGGGACGCCCATCAGCAGCAGCCGCTGCACCCGGCTCGGGCAGCTGCTCCCACGGGGTGTGCGACGCGAGAAGCCCTCCTGCTCGGCGAGCGCGGCGAAGAGGTTCTGGAAGTAGCCCGGCGACGTAGGGCGTCGGTCCAGATCGAGATCGCGCCGTCGGCGAGGCTCTTGCCGGTGTCGGGGACGACCAGGTCGACGTCGACCTCCATGCGGGTGCCGATGCCCGAGCAGGCCGGGCAGGCGCCCCACGGCCCGTTGAAGGAGAACTGGCGCGGCTCGAGTTCCTCGATGGAGATGTCGTGGTCGTTCGGGCAGGCCAGCCGCTCGGAGTAGCGGCGCTCGCGCTCCGGGTCGTCTGCGGCCCGGTCGACGAAGTCGATCGACACCACTCCCCCGGCCAGCCCGAGCGCGGTCTCGACCGAGTCGGTCAGCCGCCGCTTGACCGACGGCTTCACCGCCAGCCGGTCGACGATCACGTCGATGGAGTGCTTCTTCTGCTTGTCGAGCGTCGGCGGCGGTGAGCAGCTGGTGCACCTCGCCGTCCACCCGGACGCGGGCGAGACCCTGGCCGGAGAGCTGGCGGAACAGGTCGACGTACTCGCCCTTGCGGCCGCGCACGACCGGCGCCAGCACCTGGAACCGGGTGCCCTCCGGGAGGGCGAGCAGCCGGTCGACGATCTGCTGCGGCGACTGCCGGCTGATCGGCTCGCCGCACTCCGGGCAGTGCGGACGGCCGGCGCGGGCGTAGAGCAGGCGCAGGTAGTCGTAGATCTCGGTGATCGTGCCCACCGTCGAGCGCGGGTTGCGGCTGGTGGACTTCTGGTCGATCGACACCGCCGGCGACAGCCCCTCGATGAAGTCGACGTCCGGCTTGTCCATCTGGCCGAGGAACTGGCGCGCGTAGGCCGACAGGCTCTCGACGTAGCGGCGCTGGCCCTCGGCGAAGATCGTGTCGAAGGCCAGGCTGGACTTGCCCGACCCGGACAGCCCGGTGAACACGATCAGCGCGTCCGGGGCAGGTCGAGGTTGATGTTGCGCAGATTGTGCTCGCGCGCCCCACGGACGATCAGCCGGTCAGTCACGCCGATCATGGTAGATGGTGCCTCCGACAGCCGTTCCCGGCGGACGCGGCGCTGGCCCGGGACGGCCCCGTGGGCCGTAGGTTGGTGCCATGATCCAGCGCACCGGATCGGTTCCGGTGGCCGACGTGCACCGCTGGACGGCCGAGGCCACCCAGCGACTGCTCGGCTACACCATCGGCATCACCGACGCCGACTGGCACGAGCCCAGCCCGCTGCCCGGGCTGGACGCGCGCGCACGTCGCCACCCACCTGGCCCGCAACGCCGACCACCTGACGGCTGTGGCGGACGCCGTGCCGCCGGCCGCCCCAGCCGGCGCCGCCGAGCCGCTGCCGAGCGGCTCAGCCGACCTGGAACGCGGCGCCGACCGCAACGGCCTCGAGCTGCAGATCGACCTCGACACCAGCGCCGGCGCCCTGCAACGCCGCCATCGAACGGGTCGACGACTGGACCGCCGAGATCGCTTCTGCGGGGCACGGACGTGGCCGCTCGAGCGTGCTGCCGCTGGCGCGGCTGCACGAGGTGTGCATCCACCACCTCGACCTCGACTGCGGGTTCGGCCCGGACGCCATCGACCCTGCCGCGGCGGCCTGGCTGCTGCGCTGGGTGCTCGACCTGCTTGCCGGACGCGGACCTGCCCGGCCCTGCGCATCGAAGGCGGACTCGCTGGTCGCCGAACTCGGCGCAGGGCGGCGAGCCGCTGGCCGTCAGCGGCAGCGACGCCCGGCTCTGGGCGTGGCTGAGCGGACGCTCCCCGCGCGTCCGCCGTGTCCGGCGCGGACGGCCTGCAGCCGGCCCTCCTAGCGCTGAGGCGGCGTCGCTGCGGGACTTGAGCAGGCTGGCCACGGTGGTGATGGTCAGGGTGCCGAGGATCACGATCAGCGACAGCCAGATCGGGATCTCGCCGTTGAAGCCGAGCCGCTCGTCCAGGTGGTACTCGTGCATCGCGTGCAGCACGAGCTTCACCCCGATGAACGCCAGGATGACCGACAGCCCCACCGACAGGTAGACCAGGCGCTGCAGCAGGCCGCCGATCAGGAAGTAGAGCTGGCGCAGCCCCATCAGCGCGAACACGTTGGCGGTGAACACCAGGTACGGCTCCTGGGTGAGCCCGTAGATCGCCGGGATCGAGTCGAGCGCGAACAGCAGGTCGGTGGTGCCCAGCGCGACGACCACGAAGAACATCGGCGTGATCAGCCGCTTGCCGTCCCTCGACGCACGGTCAGCTTGGTGCCGTGGAACTCCGGCGGTCGACGGGAAAGGTCCGGCGCACCCAGCGCATCACGGCGTTCTCGGTGGCCTCGTCCTCGTCGTCGGCGGAGCGGTAGTCGAGGTAGAGCTTCACCGCGGTGTAGATCAGGAACGCGCCGAAGACGAAGAAGATCCAGCTGAACCGCTCGATGGCCGCCGCGCCGAGGGCGATGAAGATGCCCGCGGAACACCAGGGCCAGCACGATGCCGACCATCAGCGCGAACTGCTGCAGGTGCCGCGGCACCCGCAGGTTCGCCATGATCAGGACGAAGATGAACAGGTTGTCGACGCTGAGGCTGTACTCGGTGAGCCAGCCGGCGAAGAACTCGGCGGCGTACCGCGGCGCCGGCCAGCTACCAGACCCCGAGCCCGAACAGCACGGCCAGCCCGGAGAAGACCGCGATCGCGATCCCGGCCTCGCGCATCGACGGCTCGTGCGGCCGGCGTCCGATCACCAGCAGGTCGACGGCGAGGACGCACGACCAGCACCGCGATGGTGATCAGCCAGATCTCAGCGGTCACATGCATTCCGGCAGTCTCCCGATGGCGCCCTCGAGCCGGCGGCAGATCGTCCACCGCCGTCGCAGCCTCGGCGGTGGCGAGCCGTCAGCCGCGTGGCTTCCAGCATCTGCCGCAGCGTCTTCTTCAGGTCGGCGATCTCGTCGCGCAGCCGGGCGGCCAGCTCGAACTGCAGTTCCGCCGCTGCGCGCGTGCATCTGCTCGGTGAGCTCGCTGATCAGCCCGGCGAGCTCGCTGCTCGGCATCGCGCCGAGGTCGCGGGACTTCTCCGCCGACAGCGGCACCGGGCTGGTCGGACGCCGTGCCGCCCGCCCGGCCGACCAGCTCGGTCGGTGTCGGCGTCCTCGCGGGCGAGCAGGTCGGTGAGGTCGGCGATCTTCTTGCGCAGCGGCTGCGGGTCGAGGCCGCGTTCGGTGTTGTAGGCGACCTGCTTGACCCGCCGCCGGTTGGTCTCGTCGATCGCCGCAGCCATCGACGGGGTGATCTTGTCGGCGTACATGTGCACCTGACCGTCCACGTTCCGCGCCGCCCGGCCGATCGTCTGGATCAGCGAGCGTTCGCGAGCGCAGGAAGCCCTCCTTGTCGGCGTCCAGGATCGACACCAGGCTCACCTCCGGGAGGTCGAGGCCCTCGCGCAGCAGGTTGATGCCGACCAGCACGTCGTAGACGCCCAGCCGCAACTCGCGCAGCAGCTCGATGCGGCGCAGCGTGTCGACCTCGGAGTGCAGGTAGCGGGTCCGGACCCCGTTCTCCATCAGGTAGTCGGTGAGGTCCTCGGCCATCTTCTTGGTCAGGGTGGTGACCAGGACCCGCTCGTTGCGTTCGCTGCGGGTCCGGATCTCGCCCATCAGGTCGTCGATCTGACCCTTGGTCGGCTTGAGGACGATCTCGGGGTCGACCAGGCCGGTCGGCCGGATCAGCTGCTCGACGTAGCCGTCGGACTTGGCCAGCTCGTAGGGTCCGGGCGTGGCCGAGAGGTAGATCGTCTGCCCGATCCGGTCGACGAACTCCTCCCAGCGCAGCGGCCGGTTGTCCATGCGCTGACGGCAGCCGGAAGCCGTGCTCGACCAGCGTGCGCTTGCGGGACATGTCGCCCTCGTACATGCCGCCGATCTGCGGGACGGTGACGTGGGACTCGTCGATCACCAGCAGGAAGTCCTCCGGGAAGTAGTCGAGCAGGCAGTTCGGCGCGCGTGCCCTGGTCGCGTCCGTCGATGTGGCGGGAGTAGTTCTCGATGCCCGGAGCAGGTGCCGATCTGGCGCATCATCTCGATGTCGTAGCCGGTGCGCATCCGCAGCCGCTGCGCCTCCAGCAGCTGGTTGTTGGCCTCGAGTTCGGCCAGCCGGACGGCCAGCTCGGCCTCGATGCCGGCGATGGCCCGCTCCATCCGCTCCGGCCCGGCGACGTAGTGGGAGGCCGGGAAGACGTACACCTCGGAGTCGGTGCTGAGCACCTCGCCGGTGAGCGGGTGCAGGGTGGAGAGCGCCTCGATCTCGTCGCCGAAGAACTCCACCCGCACGGCGTGCTCCTCGTACATCGGGAACACCTCGACGGTGTCGCCCCGCACCCGGAAGGTGCCCCGGGTCGCGGCGAGGTCGTTGCGGACGTACTGGATGTCGACCAGCCGCCGCAGCAGGCTGTCGCGATCGACTTCCTCGCCGACGTCGCAGCCGGACCATCCGATCGACGTACTCCTGCGGCGTGCCCAGGCCGTAGATCGCCGAGACGGTGGCGACCACGATCACGTCGCGCCTGGTCAGCAGGGAGTTGGTGGCCGAGTGACGCAGCCGCTCGACCTCCTCGTTCAGGGAGGAGTCCTTCTCGATGTAGGTGTCCGTCTGCGGCACGTACGCCTCGGGCTGGTAGTAGTCGTAGTAGGAGACGAAGTACTCGACCGCGTTCTCGGGGAAGAACTGCCGCAACTCGTTGGCGAACTGGGCCGCCAGCGTCTTGTTCGGCTGCATCACCAGCATCGGACGCTGCACCCGCTCGGCCAGCCACGCGATCGTCGCGGTCTTGCCCGTGCCGGTGGCGCCCAGCAGCACCACGTCCTGCTCGCCGGCGCGGACGCGCCGCTCCAGCTCGTCGATCGCCGCGGGCTGGTCGCCGGCCGGCGCGAAGTCGGCCACCACCTTGAACGGCGCCACGCGCCGCTGGACATCAGTTACTGGTCGCACGGAACAGAGCCTATGCGGCCCGACTGACATCCCCCCGGTTCGACTACTGCGCGACCCGCGCCGTCCAGAAGTCGTCCACCGCCCGCTGAAGTTCGGCCAAGCTGGCGGAGTTGTCGATCACCACGTCCGCTGCGGCCAAGCGGGACGCCCGTGGGGCCTGCGCATCGATCCGTGCCCGTGCCTCCGCCGTGGTCAGGTGATCGCGGTCGCGGACGCGTTCGAGCTGGACGTCGGCGTCGACGTCCACCACCACGACCACGTCGAAAGCGTTCTGCTGCCCGGTCTCCACGAGCAGCGGGATCATGTGCACGACCACGGCGTCAGCCGGCGCCGTCGCCTCGATCTCTGCGGCGCGCGCCCGGACCGCCGGGTGGATGATCGCTTCCAGGTCGCGCCGGGCCTGCGGATCGGCGAACACCAGCTTCCCCAGCCCGGGCCGGTCGAGCGATCCGTCGGGACGCAGAACGCCGGGGCCGAAACGTGTCCCGACGGCAGCGAGGCCCGGCGTCCCGGTCTCGACGACCTCCCGGGCGAGCAGCGTCGGCGTCGATCACCAGCGCCCCGCGAGCCCTCAGCAGCTCCGCCACCGTGGACTTGCCCGAGGCGATGCCCCCGGTGAGCCCGATTCGCAGGCGCATGAAGGCCTCAGAAACCTGAGCTGAGTTCGTCAGCCATCGATTGCGCCTCGGTCGCGATCCTCGACCCTTTACGGGCGGTGAGCGTCTGGATCACCAGCAGGCCGTTGTCTGAACTGTCCAGCCACACGTCCGCACGGATCCGGGCATCCTTGCCGGCCAGGTTGCCAGTCGCGGCCAGTGTGGCTCGCCTCACGTCGGTGGAGGACGTGTCCACCGGTTGACCCAACCGGCCCTTGAAGGTGTCGCGGTATTCCTCTACGAGGCCGAGGAGATAGTCGGTGACATCCTGGGAGCCGTCGTCGGTGATCGCAAGAGCGAGCAATCGGTTGCTCCCATTGGTGAGGATCGCTTCCTCGCCACTGCCGCCGATCGATTCCCACCCGTCCGCGATCGCGGTCGTGTACTGCTCACCGCCCACATCGAGGTAACCGTCCGACCCGCCGGAGTCGTCGCTTCCTTCCGTCGCCGATCCGCTCGCTTCGCTCCCGACGCCCCGGCTGAAGATCATCGAGCCGATCACACCGGCCACCGGCACACCGATCGCCAGGGCGATCAAGCCGCGGCGAGGTAGACCACTCCGCGGTGACGGACTGAACACAACGGGAGCCTGGTGGGGCGTGACCTCGGCCGGAGCAGGCCGGGACGGAAGCCCATCGCCGACGCTGTCCCGCGGGCTCTGGGCGGGGTAATTCTCGAAGCCGGTCGGCTGTTGGTTGGCCACAGACTGCTCCTCGCTGGGGTGATTGTTCAAGCATGCAGTAACCCGGAAGCACGACGTGCCTCCCACTGGGAAGTGGGAGGCACGTCGTGGAGGAACGGGCTCAGCGACCGCCGGTGAGCTTCTCCCGCAGCGCCTGCAGCGCCTCGTCGGAGGCCAGCGAACCCTCCGGAGCGGCGACATCGGTCGTCCCCGAGGAGTAGGCGGCGGTGCTGGCCTCGGCGACCGCGTGCCTGCACGTCCGCAGCCTCGGCCTCCTCGACCTGCTTCTTGTGCGCCTCCCAGCGGGCCTGCGCCTCGGCGTACTGCTGCTCCCACGCGCGCTGCTGCTCCTCGTAGCCGGGCTTCCACTCCTGGGTCTCCGGATCGAAGCCCTCGGGGTAGATGTAGTTGCCCTGCTCGTCGTAGGACGCCGACATGCCGTACAGCGCCGGGTCGAAGTCGTCCGCTGCGACGTCGACGCCCTCGTTGGCCTGCTTGAGGCTCAGCGAGATGCGGCGACGCTCGAGGTCGATGTCGATGATCTTGACCATGACCTCGTCGTTGACGCTGACGACCTGCTCGGGGATCTCGACGTGACGCTCGGCCAGCTCGGACACGTGCACCAGGCCCTCGATGCCCTCCTCGACGCGGACGAACGCACCGAACGGCACCAGCTTGGTGACCTTGCCGGGCACGATCTGGCCGATCTGGTGGGTGCGGGCGAAGGTCTGCCACGGGTCTTCCTGGGTCGCCTTCAGCGACAGCGAGACGCGCTCGCGGTCCATGTCGACGTCCAGCACCTCGACGGTGACCTCGTCGCCGACCTCGACGACCTCGGACGGGTGGTCGATGTGCTTCCAGGACAGCTCGGAGACGTGCACGAGGCCGTCCACGCCGCCCAGGTCGACGAACGCGCCGAAGTTGACGATGCGAGGACACGACACCCTTGCGGATCTGGCCCTTGGTGAGCTGGTTGAGGAAGGTGTGACGCACCTCGGACTGGGTCTGCTCCAGCCACGCGCGACGGGACAGGACCACGTTGTTGCGGTTCTTGTCGAGCTCGATGATCTTGGCCTCGAGCTCCATGCCGACGTAGGGCTGCAGGTCGCGGACGCGGCGCATCTCGACCAGCGACGCGGGCAGGAAGCCGCGCAGGCCGATGTCGATGATCAGGCCGCCCTTGACGACCTCGATGACGCGGCCGGTGACGACGCCGTCCTCTTCCTTGACCTTCTCGATCGTGCCCCAGGCGCGCTCGTACTGAGCCCGCTTCTTGGACAGGATCAGGCGGCCCTCCTTGTCCTCCTTGGTCTGGACCAGGGCCTCGATCACATCGCCGACGCTGACCACGTCGAACGGGTCCACGTCGTGCTTGATGGAGAGTTCCTTGGAGGGGATGACGCCTTCGGTCTTGTAGCCGATGTCGAGCAGGACCTCGTCCCGATCGACCTTGACGACGGTGCCGGTGACGATGTCGCCGTCGTTGAAGTACTTGATGGTCGCGTCGACCGCTGCCAGGAAAGCTTCGGGCGAGCCGAAGTCGTCGATCGCGACGGTGGCTGCCTCGGGAGAAGAGGTCATGTAGTAGGGCTCCGATAGGTTGGTGTTGAAAGATGTCTTGCTGCACTCTCGACGCGTGCTGACGGCGAGAAGGCCAGGCTGACGTCTGGGTCACTCGCACGAAAGCGTGCCTGACCCACTAGGTCTGAGGTCATGCCGGTCGTAGTGCAGCCGACAGCCTAGCCATTGCGCTCGACGGAGGGTCAATCCGGCGCCCGTGACAGGGATAGGCTAGGACGCGACCCTGAAGGAGAACCATGAGCGGCACCGCCGAGATCCACGACGCGACCCTGACCCCCACCAAGCTCGAACTGCTGGCCGGCTGGCTGCCGTCCCAGGACTGGTTCCACGGCGTCGGCCGACGACCTGACCCGGGTGGCGTCGTACCGGTTCGTCGACCCGGACGGCGAGGTCGGCATCGAGACCATCCTGGTGCAGTCGCGGCGGCGTGACCTACCAGGTGCCGCTCACCTACCGGTCCGAGCCGCTGGCCGAAGCCGAGCACGACTCCTGATCGGCACCCTGGAGCACTCGGTGCTCGGCACTCGCTACGTCTACGACGCCATGGGCGACCCGGTCTACATGGTCGAGCTGCTGCGCGTGATCCACGAGGGCGACACCGAGGCCGACCTGTCCCGCGGCGAGAAGTCCATGACCGGGTCGAGGGCTCCGGCATCGTCCTGGTGTCGAACGCGGCCGGCGAGTCCATGCGGGTGGTCCGCAGGCCGGACGGCAAGCACATTCCCGGGACGCGGGTGCCGCTGGGCACCCTCATCGGCACGTGGACCGACGAGAACGGCGAGCAGGAGGAGATCCTGGCGGTCCTGCGCTAGCGCGCCGGACCGGCCGGACCCAGGCCTGAGCTGCGCCCTGGCTCGGGCCGACACCCGCCTTCACCGCCGGCGGACGTCCCGCCGGCTCAGTGCGCCGCCTCGTGCCAGGAGCCTCCGACGCCGACCGACACCTCCAGCGGCACTCGCAGCTCGACGGCGTGGCCCATCTTGTCGCGGACCAGCGCCTCGAGCTCCTCGCGCTCCCCCGGCGCCACCTCGAACACCAGTTCGTCGTGCACCTGCAGCAGCATCCGGCTGACGCAGCCCGCGCCGGGTCGATCGCCGTCTCGACGTCGAGCATCGCCACCTTGATGATGTCGGCGGCCGAGCCCTGGATCGGGGCGTTCAGCGCCGCCCGCTCGGCCATCTCGCGGCGCTGCCGGTTGGACGAGGTGAGGTCGGGCAGGTAGCGACGCCGGCCCAGCACCGTCTCGGTGAAGCCGGTCCGGCGGGCCGTCGTCGACGATCTCGTGCAGGTAGTCGCGGACGTGGCCGAACCGCTCGAAGTACTCCGTCCATCAGGCCGCTGGCCTCGGACGACGTCGATCTTGAGCTGCTGGCTCAGCCCGAAGGCGCTCAGCCCGTAGGCCAGGCCGTAGTTCATCGCCTTGATCTTGGCGCGCTGCGCGCCGGTGCACCTCGTCGGCTGCGACCCCGAACACCCGGGAGGCCATGATCGTGTGGAAGTCCTGCGCCGGAGGCGAACGCCTCGATCAGCCCGGCGTCCTCGGACTGGTGCGGCCATGATCCGCATCTCGATCTGGGAGTAGTCGGCGGTGAGCAGCGTCTCGTAGCCCTCCCCGACCACGAAGGCCTCGCGGATCCGGCGTCCGGCCTCGGTGCGGATCGGGATGTTCTGCAGGTTCGGGATCGGTGGACGACAGCCGGCCGGTGGCGGCGATGGTCTGCACGTAGGTGGTGTGGATCCGACCGTCGTCGGCCACCGACTTCAGCAGGCCCTCGACGGTCTGACGCAGCCGGATCTGGTCGCGGTGCCGCAGCAGGTGCGCGAGGAACGGGTGCTCGGTCTTGGCGAACAGCGTCTCCAGCGACTCGGCGTCCGTGGTGTAGCCGGTCTGGGTCCGCCGGGTCTTCGGCATGCCCAGCTCGTCGAACAGCACGGCCTGCAGCTGCTTCGGCGAGCCGAGGTTGATCGGCGTGCCGAGCACGGCGAAGGCGTCCGCCTCGGCGGCCGCGACCGCGGCGTCGAAGTCGGCGTGCAGCCGGTCCAGGTAGTCGACATCGACGGCGATCCCGGTCCGCTCCATGCCGGCGAGCGTGCGGGTCAGCGGCAGCTCCACCTCGCCGCAGGAGCGTCGCCCCGCCGTGGCTGTCCAGCTCCTGCTCCAGCGCCGCCGCCAGGTCGATCACCGCCCGGGCGCGGATCATCGCGTCGTGGCTCGTCGGTGTCGTCGAAGCTGAACGCCGCCTGGTCGTCGGTCTCGGCACCGCTGCCGGCCACCGCCAGGTCGCGCTTGAGGTGGCGGGCGGTGAGGTCGGCCAGGTCGTAGACCCGCTGGTCGGGACGCAGCAGGTAGGCCGCGAGCTGGGTGTCGCTGGCCAGGCCGGCCAGGTCCCAGCCACGCGACCAGATGCGCCAGCAGCGGACCCTTGGCGTCGTGCATCGCCTTCGGCGCCGACGGGTCGGCCAGCCAGGCCGCCAGCGCCTCGTCGTCCGTCGGGCGACAGCCGTGGCGACGTCGATCCAGCCGGCGGCGCCGTCCGCGGCGGCCAGCGCGAGCCCGGTGATGTCGCCCGCGCCCGCCCGCCAGCGACCCTGGACGTCGAGCCCGACCACGCCGGTGCGGGCGTGCGCGTCCAGCCAGGCGCCGACCGCGCCGGGCGCCAGGATCTCGCCGGTCGACCTCGAACCCGCCCGTCGGGCTCGGTGTCCTCGGCCGGCAGGGTCTCGATCAGCCGGTCGCGCAGCACCCGGAACTCCAGCCCGTCGAACAGGGAGTGCACGGCCTCCCGGTCCCAGTCGCGCCGCTGCGAGGTCCGGCACGGCTGACCGGCAGCTCGAGGTCGCCGACCAGCGCGTTGAGCTCGCCGGTTGCGGATCACGTCGGCCAGGTGCGCCGCGCAGCGAGTCCGCCGACCTTGCCGCCGATCTCGTCGGCGTGGCGGAGCACGTTCTCCAGCCCGTCGTAGGCGGCCAGCCACTTGGCCGCGGTCTTCGGGCCCGACGCCGGGGACGCCGGGCAGGTTGTCGCTGGTCTCGCCGACCAGCGCGGCCAGCTCGGGGTAGCGGGCCGGCGTCACCAGGTACTTCTCCTGCACGGTCGGCCGGGTCAGCCGGGCCAGGTCGGAGACGCCCTTGCGCGGGTAGAGCACGGTGACCTGGTCGTTGACCAGCTGCAGGGTGTCGCGGTCGCCGGTGCAGATCAGCACGTCGCAGCCCGGCCGCGGCGGCCTGCCGGGCGAGGGTGGCGATGATGTCGTCGGCCTCGAAGCCGTCCAGCTCGAGGTGGACGATGTTGAGCGCGTCGAGCACCTCCTTGATCAGCGTCGACCTGGCCCGTGAACTCCGCCGGCGACGCCGACGCGGTTGGCCTTGTACTCGGCGTACTGCGCGCTGCGGAAGGTCTGCCGCGAGACGTCGAAGGCGACCGCGAGGTGGGTGGGCTGCTCGTCGCGCAGCACGTTGATCAGCATCGAGGTGAACCCGTAGACCGCGTTGGTGTGCTGCCCGGTGGTGGTCGAGAAGTTCTCGACCGGCAGCGCGAAGAAGGCCCGGTAGGCCACCGAATGGCCGTCGATCAGCAGCAGGGTGCCGGGCCCGTCGGCGGCAGCGTTGGCTGGGTTCGTCACAATCGGGAACTCTATCTCCCGGCTTCGGACGACGCCGGTGTGCCAAGGTTGGGCCCATGAACATCCCCGACTGGTTCGCCGGGCTGCGTCAGCCCTCTGGACGACAAGCTGGGCCTGGAGCTGCTCGAGGTCACCCCCACCCGCGCGGTGGGCCGCTGCCCGGTGGAGGGCAACACCCAGCCGTTCGGGCTGTGGCACGGCGGGGCGTCCTGCGTGCTCGCCGAGAGCGCTCGCGTCACTGGCGGCGGCGGCCGAGGTCGGGCCCGGACGGGGCCGTCACCGGCGTGGACATCAACGCCACCCACCTGCGTCCGGCCCGCGCGGGCTGGGTCACCGGCGATGGCCACCGCCGATCCGGATCGGCGGGACGCTGGCGACCTACGACGTCTCGCTGACCGACGACGGCGGCGAGCAGGTCTGCGCCGCCCGGATCACGGTCTTCCTGAAGCGCGCCAGCCGGACGCGCGCCTCGCTCGTCCGCCGGCGCGCGCCGCTAGCTTCAGCGGCTTGCGGCTTGCCGCCGGCCTTGGAGTGGTCGATGACGCCCTCGGCGACCTCGCGCATCGACTTGCGCAGGTCCATCGCGGTCTTCTGGATCCAGCGGAAGGCCTCCGGCTCGGTGAGCCCGAGGCCCTTCCTGCAGCAGGCCCTTGGCCTGGTCGACGGCCTTGCGGGACGCGAACCGCTCCTCCAGGTCGGCGACCTCGGCCTCGACGGCGCGGATCTCGGCGAACCGCGCCATCGCGATCTCGATCGCCGGCACCACGTCGGAGGCGTCGAACGGCTTCACCACGTAGGCCATCGCGCCGGCGTCGCGCGCACGCTCGACGAGTTCGCGCTGGCTGAAGGCGGTCAGCATGACGACGGGCGCGATCCGCTCCTCGGCGATCATCGCCGCCGCGGTGATGCCGTCCATCTTGGGCATCTTGACGTCCATCACGACCAGGTCGGGCTCGAGCTCGCGGGCCAGCGCGAGGGCCTCTTCGCCGTCGCCGGCCTCGCCGACGACGTCGTAGCCCTCGTCGGTCAGCAGCTCGACCAGGTCGAGGCGGATCAGCGCCTCGTCCTCGGCCACGAGCACTCGCAGCTGGTCACCGGCCGGGCGGTCGTCTTCGGCAGTCATTACGTTGTCGCTTCCTGGTGGGTCGGTAGTCACCCGGGGTGAGGTTACCCAGAGATTACCGCCGGGTTGATCGCCCACCGCCAAGTTGTGGCACAATCCATTGCGCACCCGCCGGGGTGGCGGAATGGTATACGCGGACGGCTCAAACCCGTCTGCCCGCAAGGGCGTAGGGGTTCGACTCCCCTTCCCGGTACCGAATTCCCGCACGTGGTGGTGGGGGCGCGGCGGTGGTCCTGCGACGCCGTCGCGAGGTCTTTTTGTCGCGATCTGCGATCTCGGTCGCCGCGGAGGCCCCGACTTGAGGCGTCGTGGCTATCCCGGGTGCGAGATTGCGACATCGATCAGTTCGAGGCCCGCCTGAATCGCGGGACCGGGAAGCCCGCGGCCGGAATCAGTCGTTGAGTGCCATCTCCACCACGGCGCGGCCCGAGACGTGCCCCGCGTGCAGGCGGCGGTAGGTCTCCTCGGCCTGATCCAGCGGCACGCGGAGCGAAACCACGCTGCGGTAGTCGAGGACGCCGCGGGCGGCCAGGTCGACCACGATCGGAAGGTCGGTGCGGGTCCTGGCCCCGTAGGAGCCACAGATCTGCTGGCCGCGGCGAACGATGCGGTTGATCTCCACCGCCGCGGTCTGCGACCCGGCAGCAAGACCCACCGGGACCATTCGGCCACCGTCGGCGAGCAGGGTCAACGCCTGCTCGAAAGTGGCGGGGAAGCCGAGGGCCTCGATCGCCACGTCCACTCCCCGGCCGTCGGTGATCTCGAAAACCCGCTCCCGTGCGTCCACCGTGCGCGAGTTGATCACGTCGGTCGCGCCGTAGCGCTTCGCTGCGGCAAGCTTCTCGTCGTCGACGTCGATCGCGATGATCTTCCGTGCACCGAGTTCGGCGGCGACCTGGACGATGCTGGAGCCGACACCACCGATGCCGATCACGGCCACCGTCTCGCCGTACCGCAGGTCGGCCCCACGGCGCACCGCGCCATACGCGGTCATCGCGGCGCAGCCGAGAATCGCCGCCGCCACCGGGTCGAGTCCCTCCTGCATCGGGGTCACCGCTGTCACGGGAACCACGCAGTACTCGGCCAGACCACCCATCGAGTACTGGGCGATCACGGTGCCGTCGAGGTCGACGAGCCGGCTGGTGCCGTCGAACAGTTGACCCTTGAGGCGGTTGAACTCGAAGAAGGGCGGGCACAGGTCGTCGCGTCCGCGGGCACACTCCGCGCACTGCCCACAGGGCATCAGGAAGGCGCCGCACACGGAGTCCCCCACCGTGAGGCCGCTGTGCCGGGTGTCCGGCCCCAGTTCGACGATCACGCCGGAGATTTCGTGGCCGAGCACGGCCGGCGTCGGGAACGGGATCTTGCCCGCCATCACATGCAGATCGGAGTGACACAGGCCGCAGGCGATCACCTTCACCAGAACCTCTCCGGAACGAGGTCGGGGAGTTCGGATCTCCTTCACCTGGAGCGGCTCACCGGGAGCGGTCAGAACCGCGGCACGCATCGTCTCGGGAAGGGTCTGGGTCACGGTCTCGCTCACGGGCTCGCCTTTGCTAGTGCCTGCGCGCCGGCGTCTCCGCCGGACGCCATTACGCTAGCGATGCAGGTTTGTCCTGTCAATACGTCAAATGCGGTTCCGAGCGGCGATACAGCGAACGCCGCCGGTTTCCCAGCGGCGTTCGCGCGATCCGTCGGATCGGCACTCAGTCCATCTCGTAGACCCGCAGGGAGTTGGTCTGCCGGGAGTGGCGCCCCGGGTTGCCGGCCACAATCACCACACGATCGCCGTGCTGAACCAGCCCCAGATCGGTGAGTGCGGACTGCACCGAGTCGACCATTGCGTCGGTGTTGGTGTACTCGGGGGTGACGTAGGACTGCACCCCCCAACAAAGAGTCAGTTCCTGCGCGGTCTTGGGAAGCGGGGTGAATGCCATGATCGGCACCTCCGAACGCAACCGGGCCAGCCGGTGCGGGGTGTCACCTGAGACCGTGAACGCCGCCAGGTATTTGGCGTCCACCCGCTCGGCCACATCGACGGCCGCCTTCGAGATCACGCCCGACGTGGTGTGCGGGTTCCACACCAGGTGCCGGATCTTGTCCAGGCCCTCGTCCTCGGTCCGCGCGATGATTCGCGCCATCACCTCCACCGCCTCGATCGGAGTAGTCGCCCACTGCGGTCTCACCCGACAGCATCACCGCGTCCGCGCCGTCGAGAATGGCGTTGGCGACATCGGACGCCTCGGCTCGCGTCGGCCGGTGCGATGTGATCATCGATTCCAGCATCTGCGTGGCCACGATCACCGGCTTGGCCCACGCCCGTGCCGCGTCGATGATCCGCTTCTGTACACCGGGGACGTCTTCCAACGGCAGTTCCACGCCAAGGTCACCACGGGCCACCATGAAGGCGTCGAAGGCGTCGACGACGGCGTACAGGTTCTCGATGGCCTGAGGCTTCTCCAGCTTGGCGATCACCGGCACCCGGCGACCCTCCTCCTCCATCACCGTGTGCACCGGGTCGATGTCGTCCGCGCTGCGGACGAACGACAGCGCGATCATGTCGCAACCGTGGCGCAGCGCGAACCGCAGGTCGCGTTCGTCCTTTTCGCTCAGTGCCGGGACACTGACCGGCACGCCGGGCAGATTGATGCCCTTGTGGTCCGACACGACGCCGCCCACGACCACCTCGGTGACCACGTCGGTGTCGGTGACCTCGACTGCCTTCAACTCGATGGCGCCGTCGTTGATCAGGATCTGGTCACCGGGCGTCACGTCGTCGACCAGGGTCTTCAGCGTGGTGGAGGCTCGCTCGACGGTGCCGGGGACATCATCGATGGTGATATTGAACCGCTGGCCCGCCACCAGGGTGACCGGTCCGTCAGGAAAGGTACCGAGGCGGATCTTCGGCCCCTGGAGGTCGGCGAGGATCCCCACCGGCCGACCCACCGCGCGAGCAGCATCACGGATCCACTCCACACGCTTGGCGTGCAGCACGTGGTCACCGTGGCTCATGTTCAGCCGGGCCACGTTCATCCCGGCGTTGACAAGGTCGACGATCGCGGCGGCCGAATCAGTCGCTGGCCCGATCGTGCACACTATTTTCGCTCTACGCACGCAGAGCACCCTATCCAACCAAGCTGGTCTCCGGCCCCACTCAGGTGCGGACGAGAGTGAGCGCCCTGGTCAGATCTGTGGGGTATGGGGAGCTGAACCGCACCTGCTCCCCCGTCCGTGGGTGGACGAAGCCGAGCCCGACGGCGTGCAGCCACTGCCGCTCAAGGCCGAGCCGGGCGGCCAACACCGGATCGCCGCCGTACATCGGGTCGCCCACGCAAGGATGCCGGATCGCCTGCATGTGCACCCGGATCTGATGGGTGCGGCCGGTCTCGAGGTGCACCTCCAGCAGCGTCACGGCCCGAAAGGCCTCCAGCACCTGATAGTGGGTGACGCTGTGGCGCCCCCCGGCGACGACCGCCATCTTGTAGTCGGCACCCGGATGGCGCCCGATCGGTGCCTCGACGGTGCCCTCGAACGGGTCTGGATGGCCCTGCACCAGGGTGTGGTAGGTCTTCTCCACCTCTCGAGAGCGGAACGCCCTCTTCAAGGCCGTGTACGCGGGCTCGCTCTTGGCGACCACCATGAGCCCGGACGTCCCGACATCGAGACGCTGCACGATGCCCCTGCGCTCGGCGGCGCCGGAGGTTGAGATCCGGAATCCGGCCGCGGCCAGGTGTTCGACCACCGACGGGCCGTCCCAGCCCAAGCTGGGATGCGCGGCGACACCGGCCGGCTTGTCCACCACCACGATGTCGGCGTCGTCGTGGACGATCTGAATGCCGGCCACCTGCGTCGGCACCACCTCGACCTGTGGCGCGGTGGTGATCTCGACCTCCAGCATGTCCCCCGCCCGCACCCGGTGCGACTTCGACACCGGGACCGAGTTCACGCGAACGCCCCCCGCCTCGGCGAGATCCTCGATACGGCTTCTGGACAGCCCGGTCATCCGGGCCGCGGCTGCGTCGACCCGGTCGCCGTCCAAGCCGTCCGGCACCAGCCAGACGCTACTCATGTCCGGCGTCGGCCGACTCTTTCGTGCGGACGCCGGCCGGGGTCACCTGGGTGATCATCGAGAGCCAGATCACCATCACAGCAGCAGCGGTGATGAACATGTCGGCCACGTTGAAGATCGCGAAGTTGGGCAGCCTGAGGAAGTCCACGACGTGCCCACGGAACGGTCCGGGCTCACGGAACAGCCGATCGAAGAGGTTTCCCGTGATGCCCGCCAGCAGAAAGCCGATGGCGACCGCCCAGCCGACGTGCCGAATGCGCGGTACCAGGGCGGCCAGCACCCCGATCAGGGCGGCGATGGCGATGCCGGTGAGCACCACCGTGAAGTCCTCACCCATGCTGAAGGCGGCGCCGGGATTGCGGATCAGCTGCAACGTCAGCAACCCGCCCAGCAACACCACCGGTCGCTGCGGGTCGAGGTGGGCGATCGCCAGGGTCTTGGCGAACTGGTCCAGCATCAGCCCGCCGACGCCGATGGCCATACAGAGCACACGAAGGCCGAGGGCGCGGGGGCCGGACGCAGCCGTTGCCGGGGGCACCGCCTCGCGCTCGGCTATCGCCGTTCCTCCCGCTGCTTGCACGCCACGCACATCGTGGCCCGAGGAAACACCTGGAGACGGTCCTTGCCGATGGGCTGGCCACAGGACTCGCAGGAGCCGTAGTTCCCGGATTCGAACAACCGGTAGGCGAGTTGGGCCTGCTCCAGCATGTCTCGGGCGTTCTGCGCCAGTGACATCTCCTGATCGCGTTCGAAGTTGGACGAGCCCACATCCGCCGGATCACGCCCGGCACCGTCGGAACCCTCTTCGAACAGGTCGGCCAAGCCGGCCTCCGCGACCTCGATCGCTCGCTCCATCCGGGCGATGTCGGCCAGCAGTTCGTCCCGGATCTCGTCGATCTCCTCCTGGGTCCAGGGGTCCTCGCCCGCGGCGACGGGGAAGGAGACCGGATCGGCCCCAGCTCTGGGGTCGTTCTCCTGGGTTCGCGTCGCCATTGAAGAGCTCCTCTTGCCGTTACCTGAGGAGGGAGAGTACCACCTGCCCACGCGCCGGCCGGTCGAATCGCCGGACGACGCGTGGCGCCGCGGTCAGCCCCGGATCACTGGCCTCCACCGAGCAGTGCGTCCAGTCGCGGCGTGGCCGACTCCTGAGCCGGCTCGCTGAGGATTTCCGGCACGTCGCCGGGCTCCAGCTGCGCGTCGGTGAGGGTCTTGATCTGGCTCTGCAGGTGGTTGGTCAGGTTGCTGCGGAAGACGCCTTCGAAGGAGCGCAGGTGTTCCACCTTGCCGCGGAGCGTGTCCCGCTCCTGTTCGAGCGCGCTGAACAGTTCGACGCGTCGAGCGTCGGCATCGCTGTTGACGGCATCGGCGCGGCTCTGAGCCTCGTTCGTGACCCGCTCGGCATTGACCCGGGCTTCGGACTCCACCCGGTCCGCACGGGTGCGGGCGTCGGTGAGGGTCTCGTGGGCCTTCTTGTTGGCGTTGTCGATGACGCTCTCGGCCTCCGCACGTGCCGAGGCGACGATCCGGTTGGCCTCCAGCTGGGATTCCCCGACGAGGCGTTCGGCCTGTTCGGTGGCCATCTGCAGGAGCCGGGTGACCGCGGGAGAAGCCTCCGCGGAACTGGTGACGACAATGTTGTCGACCCGGCCGATCGGTCCGGTGGGACGTGCCGCCTGCGCGGCTTGTGCGGCCTGAGCCGCCTGAGCTGCGGCCTCCTGTTGGGCCTGGCTGGCCGTCTGGCGGAGCTGCGCCACCTCGGCGCGCAATCCTTCGAGCTCGGCCGTCGACGCGGCGAGTTCGCGCGCGGGCCTGTTCCAGCTCCTGACCGCGGGCGCCCAGTTCGTCGTCCTTCTCGGCAAGCTCGGCCCGACAGGCGACGTCCAGTTCGGCCTGACGATTGTTCAGGTCAGCCTTGAGCTGGGCGGCATCCGTCGGAGTCGGCCGGCACGAAGATGCTCGACGGCTCGCTGGAACTGAGGGCCTCGACCTGCTGCTTGAGGGTGCCGTTCTCCTCCGTCAGCTGGGTGAGCGTCGCCTCGACCTTGTCGACGAAGTTGTCGACGTCGACCGGCTCGTAGCCGTTTCGCCGGGCCAGATGAAAGCGGGTCTGGCGGACCTGCTCCAGGGTCAGGGTCATTGCTCACCTCACGTGATCGAAAACGGGGCCGGGTTGTCACCCGGTCCCGAAGGGCGCTCTCAGGCTAATGCAGGCGGCATTCCTGAGTCCAAGAACCCACGAGGTGAGCGCGCAAGGGTAAACCGAAGGTCAAGACTCAGACGGCATCCAGCGCAGCAGGAGCAGCAGCGCGAGGTACAGCACGGTGAAGGACAGGTCCAGCCGCGACGCCGCCCAACCGAACCGGTGGCAGGAACCGGCCGAGGAAACGCATCGGCGGGTCGGTGAGGGTGTAGACGAACTCGGCCACCACGAGCAGCACGCCTCGCGGCTCCCAGTCCCGGATCGAACGCGGGGATCCAGCGACAGCACGAGTCGGACGGTGAGGATACCGAGGTAGATCCCAGATGGCCCCGGCGAGCACTGTGCCGACGAAGGGCCATCGGTGCCGCCTTTCAGGACTGGTTGAAGAAACCGCCGGCGAGGCGCTCCTTGTCCTCGGCAGCCACGGTCACGTTGTGCGGCGACAGCAGGAACACCTTGCTGGTGATGCGCTCAATGCTGCCACGCAGGCCAAAGATCAGTCCGGCGGAGAAATCGACGAGCCGCTTGGCGTCGGAGTCCTCCATGTCGCTGAGGTTCATGATCACCGGGATCGCCGTCGCGGAAGTTCTCACCGATCGTGCGCGCCTCGTTGTAGGTGCGCGGATGCACGGTGATGATGCGGTTGATGTCGGCGATCCGCGGGTGATCCTTCACCGGACGGCGAGTCTCCAGCTCGGTCACGGTGGCGGCGGCCGCGATCGGTGTCTGGGGCTCGACCTCGCGGACCGACTCGGCGCGTGGACCGCTTCGGTGACCTCGTCGGCCCCCGGCTCCACCTCGGCGTAGTCGTTGTCCGACACCAGGCCCAGCCAGACGGCCGCCTTCTTCAATCGATCAGCCATCGATTCCGCCCCTCTTGTCCTACCAGTCGCTCAAGACTCTAGCCGGACAGGTGTCGTCCTGTCGGGTAGGCGCGCGGCCGACACGCGCCAACTCACGGCAGCCAGACGACGGCCGCCTGCCGGCCGGCCGCGGCGGCGTCCCGCCGGTAGGAGTGCAGTGTCGGCGTGGTGCGAGTGCACGGATCGACGCGCACCACCGGCAGCCCAGGCCGGCCAGCTGCGCGGCTGCCGCCGCGCCGAGGTCGAGGCTGGGAGTCCCCCAGCGGTCGTCGCGGACGCCTCCGGCAGCTCGGCCGCGACCTCGTCCCGCAGGGCGGCCGGCACCTCGTAGCACCGCCCGCAGATGTGCGGACCGATCCACGCAGTGATCGTGCCCGACCCCAGTTCGGTCATCGCTCGCCACCGTGGCCACCAGCACGCCGGCGGCCAGACCGACCCGGCCCGCGTGGGCGACGCCCACGACGCCGGCCGCGGAGTCTGCGAAGAGCACCGGAACGCAGTCCGCGACGCGGACCGCCACCCCCAGGTTCCGGGTGACGGTGACGAGCGCGTCGGCGGGCTCGAGAGCCAGCGCGCGGGCATCGGTGTCAGCGTCCACGGTCAGCACCCGGGTGCCGTGCACCTGGTAGGCGTTCAGGATGGGGACGCCCAGTTCGCTCTCGACCAGGTCCCAGTCGGCTGATCGCCAGCCGGCGTCGTGGCGCCGAGCGTGAGGTCGAGCCGTCCGCCGCCGGGGGCGACGCGCGTCGCAGCACGCGACCCCGGCGCCGTCGGCGCCGGGGTCGTTGCGGAAGCTGAACATGGACGAACCTGCGCAGCGAGATCGCTGGGCGGCTACTTCAGGAAGTCCGGCACGTCCAGGTCGTCTTCGAGGTCGGGCGCCGCCGGCACGGGCCGTGGCGCCGGTCTCGGCGCGGGCTCGGCGAACGGCGCCGGGTCGGCCGCGGGCCGGTCGACGGCCACCGGGGCCGGGGGCGCTGGGGGTGCCGGACGTACCGCAGGCGCCTCCCGGCGACTGAGCTCAGGGCGGGCGCTCGGCTTGCGTTGGGGGAGGCCACCGTCGAAGCCGGCGGCGATCACGGTGACCCGGACCTCGTCGCCGAGGGCGTCGTCGATGACGGTGCCGAAGATGATGTTGGCGTCCTCGTGCGCTGCGCTCTCGATCAGGTTGGCCGCGGCCGAGACCTCGAACAGGCCGAGGTCGGAGCCGCCGGCGATCGACAGCAGGACGCCGTGGGCGCCCTCGATGCTGGCCTCCAGCAGCGGGCGACGAGACCGCCATCTCGGCGGCGGCGCGGGCGCGGTCCTCACCGCGGGCCGAGCCGATGCCCATCAGGGCCGAGCCGGCGTTCTGCATGACGGCCTTGACGTCGGCGAAGTCGAGGTTGATCAGGCCGGGGGTCGTGATCAGGTCGGTGATGCCGGAGACGCCCTGCATCAGCACCTGGTCGGCCTGGCGGAAGGCGTCCAGGATCGCGACGTGGTGATCGGTCATCTCCAGCAGCTTGTCGTTGGGGATGACGATCAGGGTGTCGACCTCTTCGCGCAGGCGCGCCGATGCCGTCCTCGGCCTGGGTGGCGCGGCGCCGGCCCTCGAAGCTGAACGGGCGGGTGACCACGCCGATGGTCAGCGCGCCCAGCGAGCGGGCGATCCGGGCCACGACCGGTGCGCCGCCGGTGCCGGTGCCGCCGCCCTCGCCGGCGGTGACGAAGACCATGTCGGCGCCCTTGAGCACCTCTTCGATCTCGTCGGAGTGGTCCTCGGCGGCCTGCCGGCCCTTGTCGGGATCGGCGCCGGCGCCGAGCCCGCGGGTGAGGTCGCGGCCGATGTCGAGCTTGACGTCGGCGTCGCTCATCAGCAGCGCCTGCGCGTCGGTGTTGACCGCGATGAACTCGACGCCGCGCAGACCGGACTCGATCATGCGGTTCACGGCGTTGACGCCACCGCCGCCGACGCCGACCACCTTGATGATGGCGAGGTAGTTCTGGGATGCAGTTCCCACGAAACCCACCTTAACTTTCGAGCTCTGCCGTTGTGCAGCATGGTGTGGACGAAGCGGACGAACCGGGGAAGGGCAACTGCTTCGGCGTAGGGCCCAAGGCTAGGCAAGTGGTTTGGGCTTGTCCAAGAATGGCCGACCGCTCGGCGCGTCCCTCAACCAGGGGTTCAGGGTTGCCGACCCTCATCGCCTGGTCGGGAAGGCCGGCGCCGAGACATTGAACACCGTCCCGCCCAGCGGCAGGAGCTCGTCGAGCACCTCGCTCTTGAGCGCCGACTGCTCAGCGCTCCCCCACACCACTCGGGAGCCATCCTTCAGGCGCAGGGTGATCCCGTCACGGGTGGGCGCCTCAAGCCTCGACACCTTCGCCGCGGTCTCCCGGCTCAGGGCGGAGAACACTGTGCCCACATCCACCAGCACCTGCTGTGAGTTCGGGTCGGCGTCCACGACGACGAGCCCGGACGGGGCGGACTCGACAGCCTGGAAGACGACGCCGGTGGCGTCGGCCAGCAGATAGCCGCCGCCCGGCGGGAATGGCGAGCCGCGGCGTCCGCTCGGTCACCGCGATCCGGACCGTGTCCGGCCAGGCCCGGGCGACGGTGACCTCGGCCACCGGGGCAGCCCGGCCACGCGGTCGGCGACCAGGCCAGGGTCGACCCAGACCAGCGGCGTACCGGCGAGGACGCCCGCAGCGGCCGAGCACGTCGTCCTTGCGTCAGCACCTTGGCGCCCGACACGGTGACCGCCTGGGCGGCGAGGGCGGGCGACACGCCGACCAGATAGCCGACGCCCAGGCTCACGGCCACGCTCAACCCGACGATCAGCCACCGCCGACCCCGGCGGCGGCGATCGCCGCGCCGGCGGAGAGTCAGGCGGGCCGTGGCGTCGCTGCACCTGGGTCATGACGTCACCTCGGGCGCCAGGAGCCGGGCGAGTTCCGGTCCCACCAGGGTGACGTCGCCCGCGCCGAGCGTGACCACCAGGTCGCCCGGACGGACCAAGTCGGCGAGCACGGCGGCCGCTTCGCTCCTGGCTTCGACGTAGCGGACGCGTCCGGGGGCGGCCGCGTCGGCCGCTTCGGCCACCAGATGCCCGGTGACGCCCGGGATCGGGTCCTCCCGGGCCGGGTAGATGCCGAGCACCAGGATCTCGTCGGCCAGCGCCAGGGCGCGGCCGAAGTCGGCGGCGAAGTCCCGGGTGCGGGTGAACAGGTGGGGCTGGAAGCAGGCCACCAGGCGGCCGGCACCCGCGAGTCCGCGGCGCCGCGGTCAGGGTAGCGGCCACCTCCGTCGGGTGGTGGGCGTAGTCGTCGAAGATGCGGACGCCGGCGACGTCGGCCACCGCCTGGAACCGGCGCTCGCGTGCCCGTGAAGGCGTCGAGCCGCGGCCCGCAGCCGGGCGCCGGGGAGCCCGAGCTCCCGCCCACGGCGTACGCGGCGGCGGCGTTGTGCAGGTTGTAGCGGCCCGGGACCGACGAGGACGAGGTCGCCGGAGTCGCCGGCCGCTGTCAGCTGGCGCCCGGCGCCGTCCGCCGGGAAGGCGGCGGCGGTCAGCCGGACGTCGGCGTCCGGCGACTCGCCGAAGGTGACCACGCGCTTGCCGGCGGCCCGGATCGGCGCGGCGATGGCGCGCGCGCCGGCGTCGTCCGCGCTGATCACCACCGATCGGACGGTGTCGGCGAGCGCCAGCTCGACGAAACCGGCGGCGTAGGCCTCGGGCGTGCCCCAGTTGTCCAGGTGGTCGGCCTCGACGTTGGTGATCACCACGATCGCGGCCGGGTACTGCCGGAAGGAGCCGTCGCTCTCGTCGGCCTCGATCACGAACGCGTCCCCCGCGCCGAGGTGGTAGGCGCGACCGGTGCCGGCCAGCGGCGAGCCGACCACGTAGCTCGGGTCGGCGCCGGCTCCGGCCGAGCATCACGGCGGTCATCGCCGTGGTGGTGGTCTTGCCGTGGGTGCCGGTGACCGCGATGCCGGATGCGGCCGAGCATCAGGGCGCCCAGCGCAGCGCTGCGGTGCCACACCCGCAGGCCCCGGCGCCGGGCCTCGGCCAGTTCCGGGTTGGTCTCCCGGACCGCCGAGGACACCACCACCGTGCGCGGCGTCCCCGAGCTGGCTCGGCGTCGTGCCCGACGAAGGTGCGGATGCCGAGCGCGCGCAAGCGCCGTCAGCGTCGCCGAGTCGGCCTGGTCGCTGCCGCGACACTCGCACGCCGACGCTCGGCGAACATCGCCGCGATCCCGCTCATCCCGGCACCGCCGATCGCGATGAAGTGCACGTCGCCGAGCGTCGTCCACCGGCACCAGCGGCGACGGGTTCGATCAAGCGGCATGGGTTCAGTCTCGCCGCTCGCGCCGCGTCGAGCACCATTTCGGCGAGCGCGGCGGCGCGCGTCCGGCGGGCACGAGCCTGCGGCAGGTCCGCCGACATCGCGTCCAGCCGGCCGGGTCGGCCAGCAGGCCGGTCACCTCGCGCACGAGGCGGTCAGCGGTCAGCTCGGCGTCCGCGACGAGGACGCCGGCGCCGGCTTCGATCAGGAAGTCCGCGTTGCGCGCCTGCTCACCGTTGCCGTGCGGCAGCGGGACGAAGATCGTCGGCAGTCCCGTCATCGCGGTCTCCATCACCGTGCCGGCCCCGGAGCGTCCGAGCATCAGGTCGGCGGCGGCGTAGGCTTCGCCCATCTCGTCGACGTAGCCGACCGGCACGTAGACCGCACCCGGCCGGGGTCGCTGCGGACCACCGTCTCGGCGGTCAGGTTGGCCGCACCGAGCACGTGCAGGATCGAGATCCCGGCCGCCAGCAGCCGGTCGGTGGCGCCACCGTGGCCAGGTTGAGGCTGCGCGCGCCCTGCGAACCACCGCTGACCAGCAGCACCGGCCCGTCTGCGGGCGAGCCCGAACAGCGGCCGCGGCGGCCGGACGCCGAGCGGCGCGGTCGAGGTCGGCGATGCCGGTCCGCACCGGCAGCCCGAGGTGGCGCGCGTGCGGCAGCGTCGGTGCTCCGGGAACGTGGTGGCGACGTAGCGGGGCGAACCGGGCCGCGATCCGGTTCGCGAGCCCGGGCACGGCGTTCCCCTCGTGCAGCACGAGCGGCACGCCGGGCCAGCCGCGCAGCCAGGTAGACCGGCAGCGAGACGTAGCCGCCGAACCCGACCGCCACCTGGGCGTCGTGTTCGGCCAGGATCCGTCGGGCCTGCGCGGACGGCCCCGACCAGCCGGGCCGGGCACGGCCAGCAGTTCGGGGGTGAGCCGGCGCGGCAGCGGCACCGGCGGGATCAGCTCCAGCCGCAGCCCGGCCTCGGGGATCACCCGTCGACTCCAGCCCCTTCGGCGTGCCCACGCAGACGATGTCGACGTCCGCGGTGGCCTGCAGCCGCTCGGCCGTCGCGATCAGGGGCGAGGTGTGGCCGGCGGTGCCGCCGCCGGCCAGCACGACGCGCACGGCGCTCATCCGCGTCCGGCGGCGGTGGTGACGAGCGCCCGCTCACGTCTTGCGGCGACGGCGCGCGCAGGAACGCGCGATTGTCCGGCTCCTGGCGCGCGCAGGCGAGCAGCACGCCGAGCGCCATCAGGTTGGCCACCAGCGCGGACACCGCCGTAGGAGAGCAGCGGCAGCGGGACGCCGAGCACGGGCACCATCCGCAGCACGACGGCGATGTTCACCAGCGCCTGGATCATGAACCAGCTGGTGACCCCGGCGGCGGCGTACCGACAGAACCGGATGTCGGAGCGCATCGCGATCCGGAAGCCGCGCGTAGCCGAGGATCAGGAACAGCCCCAGCACGAGCAGGGTGCCGACCAGGCCGAGTTCCTCGCCGATGACGGCGAGCATGTAGTCGGTGTGCGACTCCACCAGGCCGCCCCACTTCTGCCGGCTGGCGCCGAGGCCGAGCCCCCACCAGCCGCCGGAGGCGAGCGCGAAGATCGCCTTGATCGGCTGGTGGTTGACGCCGAGCGGGTCGAGGTCCTGGTTGAAGAAGCCGAGGATCCGGCTCATCCGGTGGCTCGAGGTGACGACCAGACCAGCGACCGCGAGCGGCGACCGCCGCCCACCATGCCGGCCGAGCAGCTTCCAGGACGCGCCGACGTACCAGAGCACGGCCAGCACGAGCGCGCCCATGATCATGCCCGGTGCCGAGGTCGGACTGCAGCACGACCAGGCCGATCAGGAGCAGCGAGACCGGCAGGAACGGGATCAGCAGGTGCCGCGGGTCGGCCGAGCAGCTTGTGCTTGCGGGCGAAGATGTCCGCCGCCCCACACCACGATGGCCAGCTTGGCCAGCTCGGACGGCTGGATGCGGAAGAACGACGGCCGAACTGCATCCAGTTGGTGTTGCCGTTGTTGGAGTAGCCCAGCGGCGTGAAGGTGAGCGATCTGCAGCGCCAACGCAGCCGATCACCAGCACCCAGCCGAGCACCTTCAGCTGCTGGGGCGAGCGCCGGGCGAGGACGAACGCTGCGACGCCGCCGACCACCAGGAACACGACCTGCCGCTTGACGAAGTAGTAGGCGTCGTCGAAGCGGACGAAGGCGTAGACGCTGGACGCCGACAGCACCATCATCATGCCGAGCGCCGAGCAGCAGCACGGCGGGCACGAGCACCAGGTAGAAGCTCGCCTGCGGATGCGCCAGCCACTCGACCACGAGACTGCGCCGACGTCCCTGATTCGGGACCGTCCGGCTCAGTTCCGCGGCGATCCACGGCGGGGGAAGTCAGGATCGCCACTTCGTTCGTCCCTCCTATCCGGTCAACGCCTGCGACCGCGGCGGCGAAGGCGTCGCCCCGGGCGGCGTAGTCGGTGAACATGTCCTTGCTCGCGCAGCCGGGCGCCAGCAGCACGACGTCGCCGGCTCTCGCCTGCGACGCCGCCCACTCCACCGCCTGTTCCATCGCTCCATGATCGCTGCGAGTCCAGCACGTTCACCGGGTACCTCGGGCGCGTGTCGGGCGAGCGCGTCCGCGATCACGCCGCGGTCGACGCCCGAGCACGACCGCGCCGCGCAGGCTGTCCGGCGCTACCGCGGCGACCAGGTCGTCGAAGGTCGTGCCCTTGGCCTGGCCGCCGGCGATCCACACGACGTGCTCGAAGGCGCCGCAGCGACGCCGCGGCGGCGTGCGGGTTGGTCGCCTTGGAGTCGTCGACGTAGCGGACGCCGCCGACCTCGGCGACGGTCTGGATGCGATGGTCGCCGAGCCGGAGCCGCTGCAGGCCCTCGCGCGACGGCCGTGCGGCGGCACGCCGAAGACGCGGGCCAGCGCGGCCGCGGCCAGGGCGTTCTCGACGTTGTGCGGGGCGTAGGGCGCGACGTCGGCGAGCTTGGCGAGCTCGATGGCCGAGTCGCGGCGCTGCGCGATGAACGCGCGGTCGACCAGCAGGTCGTCGACCACGCCCAGCATCGACGGCGCCGGGGATGCCGAGGGTGAAGCCGATCGCCCGGGCGCCCTCGACGACCTCGGCGTCCTCGACCATGCGCTCGGTGACCGGGTCGGCGACGTTGTAGACGCAGGAGTGCGTGCACCCGCTCGTAGATCCGGGCCTTGTCCGCGGCGTAGGCGGCCATCGGGTCCGTCGGCCCCGACCGGCCAGCCGGCTGCGTCCGCGTACCACTCGAGGTGGTCGGGCGCGCACGTTGAGCACGGCGGCCGAGTGCAGCGACGAGGCTGTGTGCGTCCAGTGCAGCTGGAAGCTCGACAGCTCGACGGCCAGCACGTCGTAGCCGACCTCGTCGAGCACGGCCTCGACGATCGGACGCCCGACGTTGCCGACCGCGCGTCGTCGTCAGCCCGGCCGCGGTCAGCATCGACTCCAGCATGTCGACGGTGGTGGTCTTGCCGTTCGTGCCGGTGACGGCCAGCCACGGCACCGACCGGTCGGGCAGGCTCATCCGCCAGGCCAGCTCGACCTCGCCCCAGATCGGGACGCCGCGCAGCGGCGGCCTGGGCCAGCAGCGGCGCGGACGGACGCCAGCCGGGCGAGGTGACCACCAGGTCGACGTCCGTCGGGCAGCGTGGCCGTGGCGCCCGGCCCGAGCCGCACCTCGGCGTCGAGCATCTCCAGCAGCGTCGCCTTCTCCGCGGTTGGCCGGCGTGTCGGCGTCGTCGAGCACGAGCACCCGCGCGCCCAGGTCGAGCAGTCCGTCGGCAGCGGCGAAGCCGGACGTGCCGAGCCCGGCCACGACCACGCCGCGCCTGCGGCCAGGGCGAGAGCCGGTCGGCCGTGCGCGATCCAGTCGCTTCACTGGCCCACCACCCACTCGGCGTAGAACAGGCCCAGCCCGGCGGCCACGAACAGCCCGCAGATGATCCAGAACCGGATCGCGATCGTGACCTCCGCCCAGCCGAGCAGCTCGAAGTGGTGCTGCAGCGGCGCCATCTTGAACAGGCGTTTGCCCTTGGTCAGCTTGAACCAGCCGACCTGCAGCACCACCGAGGCGGTGATGATCACGAACAGGCCGGCGACGATCACCATCAGCAGCTCGGTGCGGGTCAGGATCGACAGCGCGGCCAGCGCGCCGCCGATCGCCAGCGAGCCCGGTGTCGCCCATGAAGATCTTCGCCGGCGACTGGCGTTCCACCACAGGAAGCCGAAGCAGGCGCCGGCGAGCGCGATCGAGACCACGGCCAGGTCGTGCGGGTTGCGCACCTCGTAGCACTGCGGGCCGGCGTCCGGCCCACGCGCAGGACTGGTTGTACTGCCAGATGTTGACGATCGCGTAGGCGGCGAAGACCATCGCCGCGGCACCGGTGGCCAGCCCGTCCAGGCCGTCGGTGAGGTTGGCCGCGTTCGACCAGGCGGCGATGAGGAACACGATCCAGATCACCGCCAGCCAGATCGGCAGGTTGCAGCCAGGGGAGGTCGCGCAGGAACGAGATCGCGGTGCTGGCCGGGGTGAGGCCGCGGGCGTCCGGGAACTGGAAGGACAGGATGGCGAAGGCGATCGCGACGAACGGCCTGCAGGCCGATCTTGACCGGCGCGTGCAGGCCGAGCGAGCGGGCCTTGCTGATCTTGATCCAGTCGTCGACGAAGCCGACCACGCCCAGGCCGACGAACAGGCCGAGCACCAGCAGCGCTGGACGCGGTCGGCGCGCGTCCAGGTGATCAGGTGCGCGACCGCGTAGGCCAGCAGCACGCTGACGATGATCACGATGCCGCCCATCGTCGGGCGTGCCGCGCTTGGTGTGGTGGCTGGTGGGACCGTCGTCGCGGATGAACTGGCCGTAGCCGCGGCTCGACCAGGAACCGGATCGCGTACCGGGTGCCGAGCAGGGTGCCCAGCATGCCGATCGCGCCGGCGAGCAGGATGCTCCTCATCGTCCTTCCGCCTCTCGGTGCGTACAGGTGGTCGGCCACGGTCTCCAACGCTAGCCCCCGGGAGGCCTTCACGAGGACGACGTCCGCGGGCCGCAGCCAGCCGTCGGCAGCCGCCGCCGCCTCCTCCCGGTCGGCCACCGCACCGCGCGTCCACCTGCCCGGCGGCCGCACCGGCCACCAGGTCGGGAGCGAACGTCGCCGACCGCCAGCAGTCGCGTCGACGCCGAGCTCGGCCGCCAGCGCGCCGATCGCGCCGTGTGCTCCGCCGCCGCGTCCGGGCCGAGCTCGAGCATGTCGCCCAGGACGGCCAGCAGCCGCCCTCCGGGACGGCGCAGGGACGGCCAGAGTGCGCAGGGCCGCGGCCATCGAGTCGGGGTTGGCGTTGTAGGCGTCGTTGACGACCAGGACCCCGTCGGCGCGCTCGCTGAGCTCCATGCGCCAGCGCGACCGCGCCGTGGCGCGGCCGAGGCGCGGCCGCGACGTCGTCGACGCCGAGGCCCTGGGTGAAGCGCGACCGCGGCGGCGGCCAGGGCGTTGCCCACCTGGTGCGCGCCCGTGCACCCGCAGCTGCACCGCGGCCGTCGCCGGTCGACGCGCCCCGGCCGCGTGCAGCGTGAACGCGGGCCGCTGGAGCGCGTCGGCGCTCGACCTCGGTCGCCCAGACCCGCAGGTCGCCGCAGCCGGGTTCGGCGCCGACCGCGAACGTCGGCGATCCGTGCCGGCGGTCCGGCCGGCCATGCGCGGCGACCAGCGGGTCGTCGGCGTTGAGCACCGCCCAGCCGTCGGCGGGCAGCGCCTCGACCAGCTCGCCCTTGGCCTGGGCGATCGCCTCCACCGAGCCGAACTCGCCGAGGTGGGCGTGGCCGACGTTGATGACCACCCCGACCTGCGGCGGCGACGATGCCGCACAGCCAGGCGATGTGCCCCTGGCCGCGGGCGCCCATCTCGCTGACCAGGAAGCGGGTGTCGGCGTCGATCCGGGTGGCGGTCAGCGGGACGCCGATCTCGTTGTTGAAGGACCCGACCGGGGCGACCGTCGGCCCCGCGGCCGCGAGCACCTGGGCGATGCAGGTCCTTGGTGCTGGTCTTGCCCGACGATCCGGTGATGCCCACGCTGACCAGCCCGGCGGCGCGCGCTTCGTGCCACCAGCGCGGTGGCAAGGGCGGCAAGGGCGGACGCCGCGTCCGGGACCAGCAGTTGCGGCACCGGCGAGATCGAGCAGCCGCGTGCCCAGGACAGCCGCCGCGCCGGCGGCGACAGCTGTCGGCGGCGAAGTCGTGGCCGTCGACCCGTTCGCCGGGCAGGGCCACGAACACACACCCCGGTGTCGCCACTCGGGAGTCGATGACCACGTCCGGCCCGAGGGGGGTGGACGGGTCACCGACGAGTCTGGCCCCGATCAGGCGAGCCAGCTCGCCTGCTCTCAGTTCACGCATCGCTTCCGCCGTTTCTCAGCTCCCACAGCCGGGTCACCATGGCGACATCGTCGAACGGGATGCTCCGTTCCGCCAACTGCTGACCGGACTCGTGGCCCTTGCCGAGCACCGCGACCCAGTCGCCCGGCTCGGCGAGCTGGAGCGCGAGCCTGATCGCGTCGTGCCCGATCGCCGCCGTCCAGCACCTGGGCGCCGGACCGGGAAGCGGCCGCGCGAGCTCCGGCGAGCACCTCGGCGCGGATCGCGGCCGGCTCCTCGCTGCGGGGGTTGTCGTCGGTGACCACCACCACGGCTGCGCCCTCCGCCGCCGCTGCGCCCATCGGGCCGCGCTTGGCATGATCTCGGTCGCCGCCACAACCGAGAACAGCGATCCGGCGTCCGGCCGGCAGGGCGGCCAGCGCGGCCGCCACCGACTCGGGAGTGTGCGCGAAGTCGACCACGACGCCCGGTGCGTCCGGTCCGAGGTCCACCCGCTGCATCCGTCCCGGGACGAAGGCCGCGGCGAAACCCGACAGCGCCACGTCGAGGTCACAGCCGGCGAGGTCCAGGATCGCCGCCGCGGTGGTGGCGTTGTCGGACGTTGAAGTCGCCGAGCAGCCCGAGCTCGAACTCGCGATCTCCGCTCGGCGTCGCCAATCGGACCAGGCTCCGACCGTCGCGGCCCGGGCGTCGATCGAGGCACCGGTAGTCGGCCGTCGCGCCCCGCCCGGTGGTGACGAGCCGGACCGTGGGCGACGGCGCGAAGCTCGGCGGCCAGCCGGCACCCGTGTTCGTCGTCGATGTTGACCACCGCCGCGCGGCAGCGTCCGTCACGGAACAACGACGGCCTTGGCCTGGAAGTAGCTCTCCTGGTCGGGGTGGAAGTCGAGGTGGTCGCGACCGAGGTTGGTGAACGCCGCCACGTCGAAGACCAGCTCGGCGACCCGGTGCAGCGCCAGGGCGTGCGACGAGACCTCCATCGCCACCGCGTCGGCGCCGCGCTCGACGAGATAGGCCAGCAGGGCCTGCAGGTCGGGGGATTCGGGAGTCGTGACGGTCGTGCGGGGCGAGGGCAGCTGCACCCCGTCGAGGGTGAAGCCGATCGTGCCGATCGTGCCGACGGTGCGTCCGGCGCCAGCCAGTCCGGCGGTCAGCAGGAAGGTGGTGCTGGTCTTTCCCGTCGTCCCGGTGACCCCGTAGAGCGCGAGGCGCTCGCCCGGTCGGCCGTAGACCTCCGCGGCCACCCGGGCCATCTCCCCGCGCGGATCCGGCACCACCACGACCGGCAGGCCAGCAGCCGCTGCGTCCGCAGCCCCGGTCGGGTCGGTCAGCACCGCCACCGCGCCGGCCCCCGCTGCCTGAACGGCGAACCTGGCTCCGTGGGTGGACTGGCCGGGCAGCGCCACGTACAGGTCCCCCGGAACCACGCCCCGCGAATCGAGGGTCACTCCGGTCACGACGACCTCTCCTGCTCCTGGCAGCAGGCTCGCCAGAGATCGGGCCGAATTACCCGTCGGCCGGAGAAGCGGGGGCGACAAGCTCATGAGCCGTAACCCTACGGGTAGCTCAACCAGGGACTCCACGCAACACCCCACCGCGGCAGGCGAAGGGCTCCTTGGTCGCTTGTGATTGCCTCCATCGGGATCCGGCCGGCCGATGTGCCAGATCGATCGCCATTGACACTCAACAGGACGAATAAGCGGGTAGCGGCGTGAGGTGCGAATCTCGCTGACCACCGACCGCCGCCGATGCAGGTCAGGTCAGGGACGCGGGCTCGGTTCGACCGGTTGAGGCGACAGAACACGCGGCGACAGATGAACAATGAGTCCTGAGGAGACGAGTCGACGAAGGTCGCATTGTGAGGGCCTCTGCGACGGCTACTGTGCCATTACTCCTCCACCACTACGCGTCATCCCGCCAACTCTCACGAATCTGGACGCTGCGCAACCGACGAATTCCTTGATCGCGCCTACCACCGGATATGGCAGGTCGAGAAGTCCTTCCGGATTTCCAGTCCGAAATGCGTGGCAGGCCTGATCCTCCACCACAAGAAGGGATCGATCGACACCTACCTGACCATTGTGTTCGCTGCCTTGGCCGTCACCAGATATCTCGAAGGGGCCACCGGTTGACACCCGTCTCAGCGCATCAAACGTTGCCTCAACTGATCTCAGTCCACCGGGCGACATCGGGACGAATGACTCGCGTCCTTCACATAGCGCGTCAGAGCCGAGCACCCAGACTCCTGAGATACCAAATGCCCAGAACACAGGCAACGAGGACACCTAGCCACCCCGAGATTTGTCTGGCGACTAACCAGGCTTTCGGCTTACCTTCACGCTTCACGGAACTCCCCGCAATCAAGCCCGGCCTGAAGCCGGTCATGAGGATTACAGGCTCATCACAGTTGAGGGTGTAGAAGTCGCTGGCGCGTCGGTGCCGGGGTAGGGGTCGAGGTCTTCCGATGATGGAGGTTCTCACGCCAGCCACCAGGAAGACCTCGACGTGCTCCACGCTACCTTCGCTTGCCCTGACCTGACCACGTTCTGCCGGGTCGATGAGCTTGGCCTGGAGGTTGTCGGGCAGCGGTTGGAACCAGGTCGTGCGGTGTTGGCCTGCCGGGTCGTCGAAGCCGACGAGTGGTGCCGGCGGTGTGGCTGTCAGGGGATGGCTCGCGACACTGTGGTGCGTCGGCTGCTCCTATTGATGTCAAGCGGCGTTGAGGTATTCGCGGTAGGCGTTTGTGAGGGTGGTGTTGAGGCGGGTGCCGAGTCGAGTTCGCTGATGCGTGCTGGCACGGTCTTGAGGTGTTGGGCGACTTGGGTGAGGGTGAGGCCTTGTTGGTGTCGTAGCTGGCGGAGGGTGCTGCAACCCCCGGTGCCGGTGTCCTCGACCTTCACCAGCCGGGCCCTGTCGTCCTAGCCGTAGCGCTGGCTGCCCGCCGGCCCCGTACCGGTCACGACCCGACCCAGATGGTCATAGCTCTGGGTAAACCCCAACACCGGCACACCCACCCCCGCCACGCTCTGGGAGTAGGCCAGGGAGGTGACCTGCCCGGCCAGGTTCCGTACCCAGGACTCGCTGTAGCCACCGGGCAGCATTTGGCTGACCAGGCTCCCAGCCACGTCATAGGCGCCGCTGACCACATCGGTGTCACCGGAGGCATACCCCAGATCGATGCTGGTGGTCAGACCACGCCGCTCGGCCCTGCCGAGCTGGTCAGTCCCGTCGTAGGTGTAGGTGTAAGTGCCCTTGCCGTGACTGAACGTCCGGGTCCAATGGCGGTTGAATTCGCTGGCCCCTCTCGGCCAGCAACCATTCAAGTGTCGCCGCCCCTTGACTCCCAGAGGTCTTCCCATTGCTCGCGCTCACGTAGCAGGTTCCTGATGGACTTGAACGGGTTCGGAGCGATCTTGGCGGCTATCCGATCAGCCAGGGCTTCAGCACGATGAATGGTCTCGGTGTGCCCATTGACGGCGAACAGTTCCCAGTATCCGGTGCCCACACGTCGGGAGGACCCGCCGTCGAGGGAGCCCACCCGCGGTGCCGCCGCCAGCTGCTGACGACAAAGAAGTTCCCACCCGCCGACCTGGACTCCCCAAAGTCGCTGCACGAGAGGCAGCACTTCTGCGGCGGTAGCCACAACCGGCGTCGTCACCGAGACAAGAGCCCTACCCGAGGGTGCAAGCTCAGGTGCACTGCCGGTGACCACACAGCACTGAAGCGGATGGTTCGCTGCGACCGCGAACAGGTGAACCCCGGCGTGACTGTTCATCTCGGCTGGCGCCTCGAACCAGAACGTACTCCACAGCGGGGCGTCCTCCCGAAACCGAGCATCCGCGGAGGGATTCCTCGCTGCCGTGACGATCACGATGTCCGCAGCCATTGTTTCTCGCGTAGTCTCGAGCACCCACTCATCACGCCGATACGACGAGTCCAAGACCTTGACGCCGAGACGGACGTCAGCATCGACCGCCAACAGAGCCGGCAATCCACCGATCCCGGAGGACAGAAGGCTCGGAGCGACACCCATCCAGTCCTGGGCCAGTTCGCTCGTTCCGTTATAGGTGCTCGTCCCTGAGATGTCGCGCGACAGCGCCGCAAACGCCAACCTCTCGTCCGATTGCTCCTCCCCCAACTCCGACCCCCACGGCTGATCGGGGGCGACAAGGAGCGGCAACTCCGACATCGATTCCTCAAGCACAGTCTCCGTCCCGTCGGGCTCGATCAGCCGAGTCATCGGAAGGGGCCGGAGCAACGGCATGAATACGCGAGGATCCAGCACCTCAGCAAGCGCATACCCGGAGACCACATGGAGTCCATGGTCGCAGATGAACCCTTCAATCTCGCGAGATCGACAGACTCCCCCAATAGACGCCTCAGCCTCCACCACGACAGACTCCAGCCCAAAGCCCTTGAAACGTCTCGCAAGGGCAAGGCCAGCCAAACCAGCCCCGACAATGACGATTCTTCGCGCTCTCGGCCTGCTAAGAGGAGACTTCATCGCGCTCGGGGCCTCCATTTGGCATAACGTATGGTAATGGTCGGTCTGAACGGTCCAGATCACCACCGAAGACGGAGAGGCCTTCGGCGCGTAACCGCCCTCGCGAGGCACCAGCGTGTAGTCGACCTCCACCCACACACCCTCGGCGTCCCGCACCCACACCGGGGCCGCGTGCGCCTCCTGCATCGACGTACCGTCCGGATTCACCAACACCCGCACCGTCTCGCTGCGCTGCGACAAGTCCTCCACCGCAGCCCCGAGCACCCGAGCCGTCACCGACGCCGATACCAGGTCCGGACGGTCCGGCGTACCGTCCCCGTCCGAATCGGCAGCCGCCACCCCGGCCGCGGCCGACTCCGAAGGCGACGGCCCCGCCGTTTCAGCCCGCGCCACCGGCATCTCAGACGCGAAACACAACGCCACCGACAACACCACCGCGAACAACCACCACACCCAACGAGGCATCGCAACACCAGCGACAGACAAGGGCAGACGCAACATCGAGCCGCCCTTCAAACAAGGCCCAGCCACATGATCAAGACGGCGGCGGAGGCCGTGGGGGTGAACAAGTGCACTATTTCTAGCAGACCGGCGGGGACCGCACAGCGAGTTCTTCAAGTCGCCGGGAATTCCGGCCGGTCGACAGCGAGCGCTCAGGGCTCGATGGGCAGCTTGGGCGCCGTGGTCTTGGACTGGGGCGACGCCGTACCTGGCCAGCGCGATCGACATGATGTCCTGGTAGGCCGGGCCCGCCACGGCCGACCCGGACGAACCACGCTGCGGGTTGTCGACGACCACGTAGGCCACGATCTGGGGGTCCTCCACCGGGGCCACGCCGATGGTGGACGTGACCAGGCCACGGAAGCAGTTGCAGGTCGGGTCGAGCTTCTTCGATGTGCCCGTCTTCGCGCCGGTGCGGTAGCCGTCCACGGTGAAGGTGCCGCTGGTGCTGTTCACCACGACCGCCTCCATCATCGACACGATCTCCCGCGACGTGCTCTCCGACACCACCCGTCGTGGCTCGGCCGTGGCCTCCTCCGACGTGGTGCCGTCGGCGTTCTGATGGGACTTGATCAGCCTCGGAGCGTTGTAGACCCCGCCGTTGGCGATCGCGGCAACGGCGGCCGCCTCCTGGAGCATGGTCACCGTCACCGCTGAGCCGCCGAAGGCCAGGCCGTCGCGGGTGTAGTCGGGCATGGTGGCGGCCGGCAGGCTGCCGCGGGACTCCCCCGGCAGCCCGACACCGGTCTTGGCTCCCAGGCCGAACGCGACCATGTAGTCGTGCAGCGACTGCTTGCTGGCCTTGCGCGCCTCGATGATCGTGCCGATGTTGGAGGACTTGGCCACGATGCCCCGGGCCAGCAGCTCGATCGTGTCGTGGCTCCACGCGTCGGTGACGTAGTCGTCGCCCGATTTGATCCGGCCGGGGATCTTCACCGTGTCGGACGCCTTCACCAGTCCCTGGTCGACCAACGCCGCGAACGTGAGCACCTTCTGCACCGAGCCGGGGGTGTAGGCGTTCGTGATCGCCCGGTTGTACAGGTCGGCCGGTTCCGCGCTGCTCGGATCGTTGCTGTCGAAGCTGGGGTAGTTCGACAGGGCCAGGATCTCGCCGGTCTTGACATTCATCACCAAAGCCATGCCGGAGTCGGCTTTGGTCTGCCTGACCCGGTCGCCGATGATCTGGTCCACCTGCCACTGCAACCCTGCGTCGAGGGTCAGTATGGTAGTCCTGGCCGTTCTCGGCGGGAATCAGGACGCTGGTGCCCAGGGGAATCTTGCCGTTGGGCGAACTCTCGTAGATCTCTTTGCCTGCCTTGCCGGCCAAGGTCGAGTTCAGGGTCTGCTCCAGGCCGCTCGCACCGGTGCCGTCCTCCTTCAGGAAGCCGAGGATGTTGGAGGCGAGGTAACCGTTGGGGTAGACCCGGGTCGGGCTGCTCTCCGAGCTCAGGCCGACCAGGCCGGCGTCTGAGCACGGCCTGCGCCAGCTCGCGGTAGGTCGAGGCCGGTACCTTCTTGGCGATCTGCTGGTAGGACTCGCTCTTACCGGTCGCGCTCAGCTTCGGAAGGTAGTCGTCGGCGGTGCCGCCCAGGAACCGGACCAGCAGGTCGGCGAGCTGCTGCGGGGCGGTCGCGGCGACCTCGTTGGTCCTTCGCTGTCATGTCGGCGTTCATGCGTCCGTTGGTGCGGATCATCTTGGCGTCGGCGATCACCTTCACCGTGTCGGCGGTCATCGCCAGCACCTCGCCGTTGCGGTCGGTGATCTCGCCGCGGAACGCCGGGCAGTTGGCGGGCGACGGTGATCTGGTCGGCGGCCTCCTCTGCGACGTTCCCGGCATCGATCGCCTGCACCTGCACCGCCCGTCCGGCGGCGAGGGAGAAGATCACCGCGATTCCGATCAGCAGGATGCGGAGCCGCGCGGCCGACTGCGCGACGGGTAGCCGGAGACGGTGCCGCCGCTTGCGGTCGCGACGAGAAGAACCGGTCCAGGGGCCGGGTCATGGGCGCTTCCCCTTCTTCGCCGCGGCAGCCTTCTTCTTCGCTTCGGCCTTCGCTCTTGGCTTCGGCCTTCGCCTTGGCTTCGGCCTTCGCTCGGCTTCCGCCTTCCTTCTTCGCCTCTGCCCTGGCCTTCGCTTCAGCTTTCGCCTTCGCCTTGCGCTCGGCCTCCGCCTTGTCGAGGGCCTTCACCTGGGCTGCGGCCTGCCTCCGGGGTGAGGTAGCGGACGGTGGGCACCTCGCCTCCGAGAACCGGGGCGTCCTTGCCGACCACCACGCCGTCGCTGAGCCGCAGCTGCGCCCCGTACGGGTTGGGCCGCATGCCGAGCTTCTGCGCTTCGACCGCCAGGCTCTGAATGGATCGGGCGTCGGCCGCGGCAGCCTGCAGCGACGACAGCCGGATGGCCAGGGTGTTGGCCTCGCGCTGACGGCCCTGGACGGCGAATGCCTGGTTCTGCAGCGAGGTGGTCAGCACCAGCAGGCCGACCATGCCCGCGGCCAGCACCAACGCCACCACCAGCACGAACGGGACGGTGGAGATGCGCCGCCGCCGGCGAGGCACCGGCTTCAGTTGCGGGCGTGGATGGCGGGGTTCGAGCGGTGCCGGCAGCGCGGTCATCGGGGCATCTCCTGGTGCTTGCGGGATTGGGGGGACGAGTCGCTTCGCCGGCGGGCGTGCGGACGATGGCCCGCAGCCGTGCGGAGGCGGCCCGCGGGTTGGCCTCGACCTCGGCAGCGTCCGGGCGCTCGGCGCCGCGGGTCAGCAGGACGTACTCGGCCTCGTAGCCGGCCGGCACGGCGGGGACGCCGGCCGGCACCCGGTCGCTGGACGCGGCGGCGAAGGCGCGCTTGACCAGCCGGTCCTCGCCGGAGTGGTAGGCCAGCACGGCGAGCCGGCCGCCGCGGTGCCAGGGCGCCGAGCGCGGCCGGCAGCACGCCGGCCAGCGACTCGAGTTCGGCGTTCACCACGATCCGCAGCGCCTGGAAGGTGCGCTTGGCCGGATGCCCACCCGGTATGCCGGGCGGCAGCCGGGATCGCGTCGGCGATCACGGAGACCAGGCGCGCCGAGCTGGTGAACGGCTCGCTCGCGCGGGCGGCGACGATGCGGTCGGCGATGCGGTCGGCGAACCGCTCCTCGCCGTGGATCCGCAGCACTCGTGCGAGATCGGCGGCCGGCCAGGTGTTGACGATCGTGGCCGCGGTGAGGTCGGAATCGGGGTCCATCCGCATGTCCAGCGGTGCGTCGACCGAGTAGGCGAAGCCGCGCTCCGCGGCGGTCGATCTGCAGGGACGAGAGGCCGAGGTCGAGGCAGATGGCCTGGACCCGCTGGACGCCGGCCTCGGCCAGCACCTCCGGCAGTTCGTGGTAGATCGCCTGGTACAGTGCGCACCCGGTCGCCGAACCGGGCCAGTCGTTCGCCGGCGACCGTCGAGGGCGGCCGGGTCGCGGTCGATGCCGACCAGGCTGGCCTGCGGGGCAGGCGTCAGGATCAGGGCGGCGTGGCCGCCCAGCCCGAGGGTGCCGTCGACGTAGATCGATCCGGGCGCGCTCAGCGCCGGGGCGAGCAGGTCGACGATCCGGTCGGCCATCACCGGCACGTGGGTGGCGTCGGCGCTCGCCGTCCGCTCCGACCATGCTCGACCCTGTCTGCTTCGGTGCCTGATTCGTGCGATCTGGTTCCAATCCGCGTGTCGCTCGGTTCCTGGCACCGGGGAAGGTGCGCCAGGGACCGGCGACGCGGATTGAAGCCACACCGCACGAGTCGGTGCCGCGCGATGGTCACCCCACCGCAGGTGCTCCTTCGTCCAAGGCCGCGAAGGCCTCTTCCTGCGCTGCCGAGTACTCCGCCCAGGTCGCCGCGTCCCACACCTCGAGGCGGTTGAACGCCCCGATCACGACGATCTCCTTGCTCAGGCCCGCGTAGGCCCGCAGCGGGACCGGGACGGTGACCCGTCCCTGGCTGTCCGGCAGTTCGTCCGAGGCGCCCGAGGCCACCATGCGCTGGTAGTCCCGCACCCCGCGGACCGTGGAGGGCCCGGTCGCAGCGTTGGCGACCTCGGCCAGGAAGGCCTCGGTCGGCCAGATCGCCAGGCAGCGGTCCTGCTGCCGGGTGATGACCAGGCCGGTCGCCAACTGCTCGCGGAACTTCGCGGGCAGAAAGAACCGGCCCTTGTCGTCGAGCTTGGGGGTGTAGGTGCCCAGAAACATGGGTGCCTCTCCCTTCACTCTCCTCCACTTGGCGCCACCATACTCCACTTTCCTCCACCGATCACCCCTTGCCTCTCGGTGTCCATTCCGGACCCGCACCCTCGGCGGTCGACCCGTACGCCGAAGCGCCACATAGGGTGGAGCGCGCACGGGAGGGAGACAGCGTGGACGCCGACTCGCGAACGGGAGATCGCGGAGGTGCTGGGCCTCGCCCAGGCGCGTCCGGGACGCGGTCAGCCAGGTGATCGAGGGAAAGCCGGAGGCGGTCGACCTCGCGATCACGGCGCTGCTGGCCGAGGGCCACCTGCTGATCGAGGACGTGCCCGGCGTGGGCAAGACCATGCTGGCCAAGTCGCTTGCTCGCGCGATCGACTGCACGGTGCGCCGAATCCAGTTCACTCCCGACCTGCTGCCCAGCGACATCACCGGGGTTTCGGTCTACAACCAAGGCAGCGGGAACTTCGAGTTCAAGCCCGGCGGAGTCTTCGCGAACCTGGTCATCGGCGACGAGATCAACCGCGCCTCACCCAAGACCCAGTCGGCCCTGCTGGAGGCCATGGAGGAACGCCGGGTGAGCGTCGACGGCGTCACCCACGAGCTGCCTCGGCCGTTCCTGGTGATCGCCACCCAGAACCCGATCGAGATGGAGGGCACCTATCCCCTGCCCGAGGCTCAGCGCGACCGGTTTCTGCCTGCGGATCTCGATGGGCTACCCCAGCGAGGAGGCCGAGGTGGCCATGCTCGACCACCACGGCGAGCACGACCCGCTGGAGCCGCTGCGCCCGGTGACGGACGCCGCCGCCGTTCTGCGCGGGATCGCGGCGGTGCGGAAGGTGTACGTGCACCCGGGCGTGAAGGCCTACCTGGTGGCGATCGTGAACCGCACCCGCACGTTGCCCCAGACCAAGCTCGGCGCCTCACCGCGGGCCGGGCTGCAGCTGCTGCGGGCAGCGAAGGCCCGCGCCGCCATGGCCGGACGCGGGTACGTGATCCCCGACGACATCACCGATCTCGCCGAACCCACCCTTGCCCACCGAGTTCTGCTCAACAGCCAGGCTCACCTCGGCGGCCAGAGCGCCCAGGAACTGGTACAGGCGGCCGTTCGCGGGGTTCCGGTACCGACCGGGCGTCGGTGAGATGCGCGCACGGGCTGACCACTCGCGGCTGGACGCTGGTCGCGGCCGGGATCGCCTGGTGCGTGCTGGCGGCGCTCATCGGTCAGCGCGACCTGTGGTGGCCGGGACTGTTCCTTGCACTGTTGCCGCTGGCCAGCCTGCTGCTCCTGATTCCGGGTCGCGGCCGGGTCGACGTCGATCGTCGCGTCGCCCCGACGCGGGTGCAGGTCGGCGAGGCGGCCGAGGTTCGCCTGACGTTCGATCCCAGGTCGCCGACCCTCGGCGGCGTGGCGCGCGTCCGCGACCGCCTCCCTCCAGCGCTGGGCGAGGGCCGCTGGTACGGCTTCCCGTCCGGCCTGGGCCGATGGGAGCAGACCGTGACCTATGAGGTGCGGGCCCGTTGGCGCGGGCGCCACCTGCTCGGGCCGGCCGAGCGAAGCATCGCCGACGGGCTGGGTTTGGCCCGGATCGGACGGGTCTTCCCCGGCCAGACCCCCTTGCTCGCCACGCCGGTCGTGGAACCGCTGACCAATCTGCGAGACGCGTCCGGGCTGGGAATGGCCACCGACACCACCCTGCTGCGCACCGGCTTCGGCGGTGCCGATGACGTCCTGATCCGCGACTACCGCCAAGGCGACGACGTCCGCCGGATCCACTGGCGGTCCAGCGCCCGGACAGGTGCGCTGATGGTCCGGCGTGAGGAGCGGGCGTGGGAACCCAACGCGACCGTGATCATCGACAACCGCTCCCGCAGCTACTCGGCGCGCCGCCCCGACGGCGGCTGGAGTGGGCGGTGTCCGCGGCCGCCTCGATCGCGGTGCACCTGCTGCGCGACGGCTTCGACCTCAGTCTCGTCGAGTCGGACGGCGCGATCGTCAGCCCCCGACGCGCCGGCACTGCGCGGGAAGCGGTCGTGCTCGAGCGGCTCGCGTTGCTGCGTCCGGACGACACTCCGACGCTGGCCGACGCGCTGGCCGCCTGCAGGCGGGGCGCCGACGGGCAGCTCCTGGTCGCCATCCTCGGACGCGTGGACGCTGCGGACGCGGTCGCCCTCGCGGAAGCCGGTCGGCACGGTCGCTCGTGTTGGGCCCTGCTGGTCGCGTCCGACTCCGCGCTCGACGATGAAGCGGCCGCGGCGGTGAGGATGGCCGGGTGGCGCTGCGTGTCGGCCGGACCCGACACCACGGTCGCCGCAGCCTGGCGAGGTTTTCGCGAGGAGGACTCGCGGTGACCGCGACTGCCCGGATGAGCCTGGCGGCGCTGCTGGCGGTGTTGGCCGCCGGAGTGCCGATGTTCCCACTGACCAAGGACCGCTCCTACCTGTTCCTGGCACTGGTGCTGATCGCCGGCAGCGTGATGGTCGCCCTGCTGGCGCGACGGATCGGGGTTCCTGAGCCAGTGGTGCGGCTGCTGCAACTGGCGCCCGCGCTCGTCGTTCCGTGGCTGATCCCGGCGGCCGGCAACCCGGTGAAGCTCTACCGCTCGACCGTCGAATACGTCGCGACCGCCTTCGCCCCGATGGACTACGACCCTGGATTCGCGGTGTTCTGCGCGCTGCTGTTGTGGCTGGCGTACTTGATGGTCGAGACCCTGGCCAACGGCCTGGCGATGCCGGCGTGGACGTTCGCCCCCCTGGTCCTGCCCTACACCATCTCCGCCCTCGCCCTCTACGCCGAGACCGGTCCCGGCCTGTTCGTCTTCCCGGCCCTCGGCTATTCGCTCCTCCTGGTCACCGGCGTCCGCAACGCAGGGGACTCGACGCAGGCCGACATGGTGACGGTCCAGGGATGGCGACGGGGAATGCTGACCGCGGCGGCGGTCGCCACCGCCCTCGCGCTGGCCGGATCGGTGCTGCTCTCGGTCCCGCTACCGGAACGGTCCGGAACGGGCAACGGGCCCGGCGACTCCGGCGCGGTGCGGCTGGGCGACCCCAGCCTCGACCTGATCCGCAACATCAACGAGGGCGGGAACCAGACGATCATCCGGTATCGCACCTCGGACGGTGGCGGCGACTATCTGCGGTTGACCGCACTGTCCGTCTTCGACGACCTCGGCTTCCACCTGAGCGCGACCGAATTGGTGCCGCTGCCGCTGCCCTCGCCGGCCGACCTGCCGTTCCACGTCCGCACCGAGACCGTGGAGTCGTCGGTGGAAGTGCTGAACTTCGGCAGCGAGTACCTCCCGGCGCCCTGGTTCCCGACCGCCGCACAGGCCGGCGCGCGCTGGCGCTACGATCCCCGCACCCTCTCGATCGTCGCGATCGGAAGTGGACGGGCCACGGCGACGACGAATCTCAGCTATCAGGTGACGAGCGAGCGGCTGCCGAGCCTGGAGCGGCTGGAGCCGCAACTCCGCGAAGCGGGGACACCCTCTGACGACGGGCTCAGTCTTTTCCTGCCCGGAGGGATCTCACCGGAGGTTTTCGCGCTGGCCCGCGAAGTGACCGCCGACGCAGACACTGCCGGCGAACGAGCCCTGGCGTTGCAGGACTTCCTTCGCTCCTCAGCCTTCACCTACAGCACTGCGGTGGCGCCAGGCACCACGCTGGAGACCCTCGACGACTTCCTGCTCACCAGCCGGACCGGCTACTGCGAGCAGTTCGCGGGAGCGATGGCGGTGCTCGCGCGCATCCTGGGCATCCCGTCCCGCGTGGTGGTCGGGTTCCTGCCGGGGAAGAAGGTGGACGGCACCTGGGAGATCACGCCACGCAACATGCACGCGTGGACGGAGTTGTACTTCGGCGACGACATCGGTTGGGTGCCGTTCGACGCCACCCCGTCCGGAGCGGTCGGCGAGCCGACCACCGGCGCATCGCCCACCGTCAGCGCTTCCACCCCTTCACTGACCCCGACGGCGGCGACCCCGACGGACACCCCCTCCGACGACGGAATCGCACCCGTCGACTCGTCGGCGTGGGTCGGGCCGGCCTCGTTGCCCTGGGTGCTCGGCGGGCTGGGCGTCGTGGCCATGATCGCCGCCGCCCCACTGATCGCTCGGCGGACAGCGCGCTGGCACCGGCTGCGGAGGGTCGGCGATCCGGCGACTGCGGTCGAGGGAGCCTGGGATGAGCTTCGGGCCGTGGTCCAGGATCACGGGAGGGTGTGGCCGGCAGGCACGCCCCGGCAGGTGGCGGCCGCTCTGGGGGCCGAGTTGGACCCCGGGGCCCACGTGGCACTCGTTTCGTTGGCCCTGCTGGTGGAACGCGCCCGCTATTCCGGCGAGCCAGTGGACCTTGGCGCCCTCAGCGACCAGGTCGCCTCTCTCAGCCGGGCGATCGACAGGTGGTGGGCGCCGCCCACCACCTGGTTCGCACGTTGGTGGCCCCGCTCGGTGTGGCCACGATCCGTCCGGGGTCAGAGGCCGTCGTCCTGACGGCGGCGCCAGCGATCTTCCATCCGGCCCATGAAGTCCCGTTCGGAGGCGTTTCCGCCGCGGCCGGCATTGGGGCCGTCCGACGAGTGCCCCGCCTGCTGCCAGGCCGTGACACCGAGGACGGTGGACGCGAGCATGACGACGAAGCCCAGCACGCTGATGGCAGGGTGGAACTCCATCCCGCCCACGAGGCAGGTGAGACCCACCAGGAAGCCGACTCCCGCGAAGAACGCACGTCGTCGATGCCAGCGTCGGTTGGTGCCTCGAAGAGTGTTGGCCAGCTTCGGGTCCTCGGCCGCGAGAGCGGCTTCCATCTGATCGAGGAGCCGCTGCTCGTCATCAGAGAGCGCCATGGCCGCCTCCTGGGTTTTCGCTAGTGGCCTAGAGGTCTCAGTCTAGGCGGCAGGTCGGCAATTCGGAACCGAGCCGCATGAACTCAGCACAGTCACCGAGCACGGCGAGGCGTGAGCACTGCCCGGCGTACCGCCTGTGGGCCGAATCTGCGGATCGCCTTGTCGGCGGCCTGCTCAGCTTCGCGCCAGCCATGCTCCGGCGCGTCCAGGGTGGGCTGCTGGTAGGCGACGCAACGATCGACGAGTCCGGTGACCCGCACCCCTACTCGCCGGATCTGTCCTCGTCTGACGCCACGGCGTGAAGAGAGCCGAAGCGCGGCCTGGTAGACCTCGTCGGTGCGGTCGGTGGGGTACGCGAGGCTGTGAGAGCGGGAGAGGGTGGAGAAATCGGCGAACCGAAGATTCAGCGTCACCGTGCGGCCCAGCACGCCGGCCGCACGCATCCGGGAGGTCACCTTCACCGACACGCGCAGCAGCTCGGCGTGAACGAAGTCGGCGTCGTCGGTGTCGGCGGCAAATGTCTCTTGGCAACCCACGCCGCGCTCACCGGGCCGGGCGATCACGCGACTGGCGTCCTGACCCCAGGCGAGATCGGCGAGCACCGCGCCCGCGCGGTGGCCGAATTCCCGCTGGAGTGTGACCCGGGGCAGGTGAGCCAGCGCCCCGATGGTCGTGACGCCCATCCGCGCCAACCGGACCCTGGTGCTCTCCCCCACCCCCACCAGGTCATTCACCGGCAGCGGATGCAGGAAGCCGAGCACCGCCGCCGCCGGCACCTCCAGCAACCCGTCGGGCTTGGCGGCGCTCGACGCCATCTTCGCGATCAGTTTGTTCGGACCGATCCCCACCGAACACGCGATGCGCTGCTCGTCACGCACCATCGCTCGCAGATGCTCTCCGATCCTGGCCGCGTCCGCCGGCGCCGTACCGGTGAAGTCAAGGTAGGCCTCATCGATCGACGCGCTCTCCACGTCAGCGGTGAAGGTCTCGAAGATGGCCACGATGCCCGCGGACACCTCGGCGTAGGCGTCGAAGTCCGGTGGCAGGCTGACCGCGGACGGGCACAGCCGTCGGGCTCTCGTCGACGACATGCCCCCGGTCACTCCGTAGGCGCGGGCTGGATAGTTGGCCGAGAGGACCACCCCCCGCTGGGCGCCACCCACCCACATCGGGACGTCGGTGAGCTCGGGCCGGCGACGCTGCTCGACCGACGCGTAGAACGCGTCCATGTCGACGTGCAGCACCACCCTGCCGTCGGACGACGATGGGCCTCGGCCCCCGTACGGTCGAACGGACGCCGGGACGGGACGGGGATCATTCATCCGGCGCTCCGGCTTCGGCCGGCATCGCCGTCGAGCCGGCGCGCGACCACGTCGAGGAAGGCCTGCGCATCCCGGACCAGGTCGTCGGCCTCCCGGTGGCTGACCAGGGCGACCGCACCCGCTGCCACGGCCTCCCGCTTGCCCCGCGTGGCCGCGAAGTACCCGGCCCACTCCGCGAACTCGGGCGCGACGTCGCTCACCACCCGCCACACGTCCCTGGGCCCCCCACGGGAGCGCACCCTGGCCCGAGCAGCGAGGATCACCGCCGCCACCCGGAGGGCTGCCAACTGGGCGTGGAGGTAGCGCTCAGCCGGGGTCTCGGCCAGCTCGGCCGCCGTGAGCGCCCCTCGGGCGGCCCGCAGACAGGTGCCCGCATCGTTCTCCGGTCGTCCGCCGCCAGTGACCGCCGGTTCTGCGGAGACCACCGGGGCCACCAGGTCGCGCTGTCTGGCGGCCCGTTCCCGGCTCGGACCCAGCTCAGCTGGTACTCCTGGCATGGTCCTCCCCCCTGGTCGTCCAACCCCGATGCGCGTGCCGCACGGCGGCCGGACGGCAGGGGTCGAGGCCACCGTCCGGCCGGCCGGGACGTGCGCACCGGGGCCGGGAGCGAGCGAACTCGCTCGGTTATCGAATGTGTATTCGAATAACTCCAGTCTAAGCCCGCCGCCTGCCTCCGCGTCAACCCCCGCCTCCCCTCTCGCCGGGATCGGACGCCGTGGCGGGGCGGGAACCGGGCAGCGTGGGAGTCGCTGGCTACGCTTTCGGCATGGACATCGTCGCGCTCACCTTCGCGAGTGGCTGGGCGAGCGGCATCAACGCCTATGCGACCGTCCTGTTGCTGGGGCTGATGGGGAGGCTCGGCGGCGTGGACGGGATCCCGGCCGGGTTCCAGCGGCTCGATGTCCTCGTGGTGATGGCGGTCCTGGCGCTGCTGGAGTTCTTCGCCGACAAGATCCCCTATCTCGACACCGCCTGGGACGCCGTCTCCACTTTTATCCGGCCGGTGGCCGGCGCCCTGATCGGGGCGCTCCTGGCCGGAGCCAGCGGCGATCTGCTGCCGTTGACGATGGGTGCGCTCGGCGGGGTCACCGCCCTGGTGAGCCACGCGGCGAAATCGGGGCTGCGTTTGGCGCTGAACACCTCACCGGAGCCGCTCACCAACGTCGGCGCCTCCCTGGCCGGCGACGCCGCCCTGATCACAGTGCTCTCGCTGGCCATCGCCTACCCGGTGCATGCCGCGGTGCTCGCCGCCCTGCTGCTCGCCGGCACCGTCGCGTTGGCGATCCTGTTGTTGGCACAGATCCGCCACGGTGTGATCGCCTTCCGGAACTGGTTGGCCACGCGGTGATCGCCGTGGTCGGCGGCGGCCTGGCCGGCCTGTCCGCCGCCGCCCGATTGGCGAAGGTCGGCCACGCCGTCCACGTGCTCGAACAGGAGCCCGAACTCGGCAGTACTGTCGACATCGCCGCTGAGCCCGACGACACGGTGATCACCCTCCCCGCCGCGTGGCGCGACCTGTTCCGGAAGTCCGGACGGATCCTGGACGCCGAGTTGGCCCGCCGCGGCCTGACCCTGACGCCCGCCCCACCCCGCCGCTACCGCTTCGCCGACGGCTCCATGCTTGAGCTGCCGACCGGACGCGGCGAACAGTGGGACGTCCTGACCCTCGCCTACGGCGAACCGGCCGCCGAGGCCTGGCGAAACCTGCTCGACCACCTCGACGACGTCTGGCAGGTGCTACGCGGGTTCGGCCTGGAGTCGGAGTTCACCGGGCCGGGTCAACTGACCCCGCAGGTCCGAGGCATCCTCCGGCCGCGGGAGAGCATCGCCCGCACCGCCGCGGCGCTGCCGGTGGCCCAGCTGACCGAGGTCGTTCTCGATGTCGCCGCCCGGCTCGGTCAGGACCCACGTCATCTGCCGGGCTGGCACGCCTTCCGGCTGAGTGTGGAACGCACGTTCGGTCGCTGGCAGCTCGTCAGCGCGTCCGGCGAGCCCCGTCCGGCGAGCGTGCTGGTCGAGTTGCTGCTCGAACGGGTGCGCAGCCGTGGCGTCGAGATCAGCACCGGCGTCGAAGTGACGTCCCTGCGGCGCTCCGACGGGGTTCGACGGGTGCTCACGACGGCAGGCGAACTCCACGCCAGCCACGTGATCAGTACGGTCCCGCCCGCGAGCCATGCTCAGCTCACCCGGGAACGAGCCGACCTCAGGACGAGCCGTCAGCTGCGCCCGGCCGCGACGCACGGTCCCCGGTGGGAATCGTGGCGAACCCTGCTGGCCCTGCCGCTGGTCCAGCCCGGCCCACCGGGCGTCCTCGTCGCCTCGGCCTGGTCACCGGGCGGTCCGGACGCCTGGGCCCAGCTGCTCACCGGCGCCCTGGCCGCCTACCGCGTCCACTCCCAGCTGACCGGTGAGGACATCCGGCCCACGAACAAGGCCCGCCGCTGACCTCACCGTGGGCGGATCGTCGGCTCCGCTGCGATCAGGCCAGGACGGTCATTTCCACCTCGACGAACAGGTCGGAGGACTCCGACCCGGAGTACACGCCCTTGAGCGGCGTCACATCGAAGTAGTCCCTGCCCACGCCGACCTCGACGTGGAAGTCCCCCAGGGCAGAATCGTTGGTGGGGTCGACACCCACCCAGGCACCGTCCCAGTACTGCAGCCAGGCGTGCGATTCACCCGTCCTGGGCTCGCCCACCACTGGATCCGACGACGGCATCACATAGCCCGAGACGTAGCGTGCCGGCACCCCGACCCCGCGGAGCGCGCCGATCGCCAGGTGCACCAGGTCCTGGCAGACCCCGGCTCCGGCGTCCCACACGGCGCTGGCCCGGGTGTTCACCTCGGTCGAACCGGGCACGTAGGCGACCCGCTCCCGGATTCGGGTGATGATCGCATTCACCGCGTCCACCGGACGTTTCGACTTTTTCGCTGCCTCGGCCGCATAGCGGCGCAACTCGGTGCCCGGATCGACGTGCCCGCTCACGTTGAGGAACTCGACCTGCTGGTCACGGAACAACGCCTCGGCCAACCCCTCCCAGGTGACCCCCGGCCCCGAACTGAGCCGATCCCCCACGTCCACGGTGCTCGTCGCCACAACATCCAGCTGGCTGTGCGGCTCGGCGATCTCGAAGGCGGTCACGGGTGTGCCCCAGTAGTCGACGAAGGCGTGCGACCAGGCCACAGGGGTGATGTCCAGCCTGGTGGCGAGCACGAATTGCTCCCGGGTCGCGCGGGGCGTCATTCGGGCTTCGTTGTGGGAGGCGCTGACCTTGCCGGTGTACCGATAGCCGGTGTGATGCACGATCCGAATCTGGCGACCCATCAGTTGCCTCCGCTCCACGTGGCGGCCGTCGCTCCGGCGAAGTAGCGCGCCGTGACGGCCTGGCTGACTTGGCGACAGGTGCGCTGCAGGTCGGTCATACGCCGCGGCAGATCCTCCAGGATCCGGCCCGGCGCGCGGTACTCCAGCGCCGCCCGCGCCGTGCCGAGCAGCCGTTGCGCCTCGTCGTCGAACCCCACCCGCCGGCCACCGGCCAGGTCCAGGTCGGCGAGCGCGGTCTCGGCGGCGGTGAGCGCGTGCACCACCGACCTGGGGAACCACCGATCGAGCAACAGGAACTCGGCAGCATCCTTGTCGGTGGTCACGCCCCCATAGGTACGGACGAAGGCATGGTGGGCGCCGCAGCCCCGCAGCACGTTGTTCCAGGCGCTCTGGGTACCCGAGGTGACGTGCGCGGTCGAGATCAGGCGGGCGGTCATGTCGACGCGTTCGAGGCTGCGACCCAAGGTGAGGAACTGCCAGCCCTCGTCGTGACTCATGGTCTGATCGGCGGTGCCGGAGATGACCGCGCACCGTTCACGGACATGCCGGAACGCCGAGGTCGGTCGCATCCGTTGGAGCCGACCGCCCTTCACCGAATTCCAGGTGGTGTTGATCGCCTCCCACATCTCGATCGACACCGTCTCGCGTGCGCGGCGGGCCGCTTCCCGGGCTCCGCCGAGGGCCGCGGCGATCGAGCACGGAGATCCCGGGTCGTAGCACAGCACCCGCAACACCTCATTGGTGTCGGCGGTCTCGGTCACCGGGTCGCCCATCACCTCCAGCAGCGAGATCGCCGCATCGTCCTGATCGACCGACGGGTCGTCGAGCAGGAGCTGAAGATGCACCTCGACGATGCGGCAGGTGTCCTCGGCGCGCTCCAGGTAGCGCCCGATCCAGAACAGCGATTCGGCGATGCGGCTCAGCACGCGGCACCTGCCTTCGTGGCCAGGGCAGCCGGGCCACGATCCTCACCCGATCTGCTGCTGCTGTTGCTGCTGCGCCTGCTGTTGCTGCATCTTCTCCTCGCCGAGGTCGGCCATCGGCACCGACGCCACAGTCTCCCGCGGACGCCGCCGGCGACGCTTGCCGCGGACGGCGTCGGGTGCCAGGACCCACGTGTCCTTGGAGCCGCCGCCCTGGCTGGAGTTCACGATCAGTTCACCCTCGGGCAGCGCGACCCGCGTCAACCCACCGGGCAGGACGAACACGTCGTCACCGGAGTTCACCGCGAACGGACGCAGGTCGACGTGCCGGGGCGCCATCTTGCCGTCGATCATGGTGGGCACTGTGGACAGCTGGATCACCGGCTGTGCGATCCAGCCCCGCGGGTCCTTCACGATCCGAGCGCGGAGGGCGGACAGTTGCCGCTTGGTGGCCCGGGGACCGATCACGATCCCCTTGCCGCCGGAGCCGTCCACGGGTTTGAGAACCAGCTCGTCGAGGCGGTCGAGCACCTCTTCGCGGTGCGCCGGCTCCTCCAATCGCCACGTGTCCACGCCGGCCAGCTTGGGTTCCTCGCGCAGGTAGTACCGGATCAGGTCGGGGATGTAGCTGTAGACGAGCTTGTCGTCGGCCACTCCATTGCCGACGGCGTTGGCGAGTGTGACGTTGCCTGCCCGCGCGGCCGTGATCAGGCCGGCGCAGCCGAGCAGCGAGTCGCTGCGGAACTGCGCGGGGTCGAGGAATTCGTCGTCGATCCGCCGGTAGATCACGTGCACGGGCCGCAAGCCCTGAGTGGTTCGGATGGACACGCGTCCGTTGTGGCAGACCAGGTCACGGCCCTCGACCAGCTCGACGCCCATCATTCGGGCCAGCAGCGCGTGCTCGAAGTAAGCGGAATTGAACACGCCCGGGGTGAGCACGACGACCGTCGGGTCGTTGACCCCGCTGGGTGCGGCGGCCCGCAGTGCGGCCAGGAGGCGGAGCGGGTAGAGCTCGACAGGCCGGATCCGATGCCGGCTGGTCACCTCGGGCAGGGCGGAGAACATGGCGCGCCGGTTGGTCATCACGTACGAGACGCCGGACGGCACCCGGACGTTGTCTTCGAGGACCCGGAACCGTCCCAGCTCGTCGCGCACAAGGTCGATGCCGGCGACGTGGCACCGCACCCCGTTGGGCGGTCGGACGCCGGCCATCACCCGGTGGTAGTGCGGTGAGCTGACCACGACCCGGCGGGGGATCACCCGGTCACGGAACACCGCACCCTCGCCGTAGACGTCGGCGAGAAAGGCCTCGAGCGCACGCACCCTCTGGGTGACCCCCGCTTCCACCTCCGCCCATTCGTCCGCGAGCAACACCCGCGGCACGATGTCCAGGGGGAACGGGCGTTCCTCACCGCCGATGTCGAAGGTGACACCCTGGTCGAGGTAGGTGGACTTCAGGTAGTCGGCGCGGGAGCGGACCTCATCACCGTCCAGCTTGGCGAGTTGCCTCAGCACGGAGCCGTAGGCAACCCGGACACCTTCGGCACCCACCACCTCGTCGAAGGCCTTGGGGGTGCCGGCATAGTCACGAAACAGCAGGCTCACCTTCAGAAGGCTAGATCGAGTGTGTTTCAGGTAGGTGTCGAAACCTCCCCGTTACTCGCTGTCGGGCGGGTCTCCGTTCGGCGACCGGACGCGTCGGCTCAGCCGGCGAAAGGCTTCCGCGTCCGGCCCGGCTTCTTCCGGTCACGCTCCGGGCGACCGGTCGAGGTCGTGCGGCTGAGTTCGATCAGCTTCCCCGAGATTCGGGTGTTGGCAAGGGCTTCGATGGCCCCGGCCGGGAGCTGCGCCGGCAGTTCCACGAGGGAGTGGTCGATCCGGATGTCGATGTGTCCGAAGTCGTCGCGTCCCAGTCCGCCCTCGTTCGCCAGGGCGCCGACGATCTGCCGGGGTTCGACCCGGTGCCGCCGGCCGACGTTGATGCGGTATGTGGCCAGTTCGGAATGGGTCCGGCTCCGCGACCCGCGTGGAGCGTCCCGCTGGGCGCCCTTGGCCTTGCCTTGCGAACGCTCACTCGGCTGCGGCTCGGGCACGTCATCCATCAGCAGCGGCGTCGACCCCTGCAGCACGATCGCCAGGGCGGCCGCCACGTCGACCTCGGGGACATCGTGTTCCCGGACGTAGTGAGCGACCACGTCCCGGAAGAAGTCGACCGACTCCGATTCGAGCGCGGTCGTGATGGCGTTGTCGAATTTGCTCAGCCTGGTGCTGTTCACGTCCTCCACGGTGGGCAGCGGCATGGGTGTGAGTTCCTGCCGGGTCGCCTTCTCGATGGCGCGCAGCAGATGATTCTCGCGTGGGGTGACGAAGGAGATCGCGTCGCCCGAGCGCCCGGCGCGTCCCGTCCGGCCGATCCGGTGGACGTAGGACTCGGTGTCGGTAGGGATGTCGTAGTTCACCACGTGACTGATCCGGTCGACGTCGAGCCCTCGGGCGGCGACGTCGGTGGCCACGAGGATGTCGAGGCGCCCGGACTTCAGCTGGTTGATCGTCCGCTCCCGCTGCGCCTGGGCGACATCGCCGTTCAGGGCGGTCGCCGCGAAACCGCGGGCGCGGAGCCGCTCAGCGAGTTGCTCCGTCTCCTGCTTGGTACGGGCGAAGATGATCATCGCCTCGAAGTTCTCGACCTCAAGGATGCGGGTCAAGGCGTCCAACTTCTGCGACTGGACCACACGGAGGTACCGCTGGGTGGTGGTGACCACGGTCGTGGTCTTGGTCTTGATGTGGATCTCGACCGGGTCGGTGAGGTACTTCTTTGCGATCTTGCGGATGGTGGTCGGCATCGTGGCCGAGAACAGCGCCACCTGCTTGTCCGCCGGCGTGTCGGCCAGGATCGTCTCGACGTCCTCTGCGAAGCCCATCTTGAGCATCTCGTCGGCCTCGTCGAGGACGAGGAATCGCAACTGGGTGAGGTCAAGGGTCCCCTTCTCGAGGTGGTCCATGACCCGCCCCGGGGTACCGACGACGACCTGGACGCCGCGGCGCAGCGCGCTCAGCTGAACGCCATAGCCCTGACCGCCGTAGACCGGCAGCACGTGCACTCCGGGCAGGTGCGCCCCGTAGCTGGCGAAGGCCTCACAGACCTGGAGCGCGAGTTCTCGGGTGGGGCACAGCACCAGAGCTTCTGGCGCCTTCTGCGCGTGGCTCAGCCGGGTAAGTACGGGCAGCGCGAAGGCCGCCGTCTTCCCCGTCCCGGTCTGGGCACGGCCGACGACGTCATGGCCGGCCAGCAGTGGCGGGATCGTGGCCGCCTGGATCGCGGTGGGGGTTTCATACCCGAGCTCACGCACCGTCTTCAGTACCCGGGGGTCGAGCCCGAGGTCGGCGAAACTCGTGTTGCTCTGGACTTCTTCAGGCTCGTTCACCGCCCGATTCTAGCGGTGTGCCCGGCACCCCTGATCGCCGAACCCCTCCGTTCGGCTCGAGCCCCTGTGCTCGAGCGCAGGGGCTCGAGGAGAACGGAGGGGTTCGGCGTCGGGCGTGCCGGTCAGATCAGGACGCGAAGCGGCGTCCGGGCGCGGTGCCGATCACCATGGTGCCGGCCAGGCGGTCGTAGACCGTGCGGCCCTCGCCCACGAAGAGCGACACCACATAGGCCAGGGGGACGGCCATCGCCAGGACGGCCCCGAGCTGAGCGTCCCACCCACCCCCGTAGGCCAGGGAGACCGCCGCGAAGTGGCCGAGGATCCAAGGCAGCCCGAGCTTGAGCAGGTTGCGCAGGAGCGAGCGCCGCCAGCTGATCCGCTCCCCGCTCGGGTCGCGCCGCACCCGCAGGCCGATCTTGAGCTTCCCCGGAGTCGCCTCGTAGCGGCCGGATTCGAGAATGGTGAGCCCGATCGTGGCCGGGAGCACGACCAGCGCCAGGCCGAGCAGGTTCGCCCCGAGCGGGCCGGCGCTGCGGGTGAGGCCGGCGAGGTAGAGCGGCACCCCGATCGCGGCGATCAGCAGCGCCCAGCCCACCATCAGGGCCAGGTCGATCAGGCCGGCGAGGAGGCGGCGGCGAGGGTTGCTGGTCACCTGGCAAGGCTAGCGCTGACCCGTTGGGCGGCTGCGCAGGCGCGAGGCTCGGGGTTATCCTGCGGCGATGCCCGAATTCCATCTCGTCGAGGCGAGGCCGGGGACCGAATGGGTCTACGACCACCTGCATGCCCTCGAAGTGGCCACGACCACCGAACTTCTCGGCGAAGACCAGTCGGTGGCCGCGGAGTGGTCGCGGGCCTTCTACGCAGACGAACGGACGGCGCGCAAAGGCCTGCTGCTGGCCTTGCCCGGGCCGGCGCCGACCGCCGCCGCACTCGGCCGGTTCGGGCTGCCCGAAGCCCCCGAGGAACCGGCGGCACCTCTGGGGGCGCTGGAGTTCCGGCTGCCGATCCACGACAACCTGCACCTGGTGGACGACGTCTACCTGCAGGTGCGTCGAGACGCTCGTCGCCACGGCGTCGGTACCGCGCTGTGGCGGGCAGCGGCCCGGATCGCCGGCGAGCAGGGTCGAAGGACGCTGATCGCGTGGAGCCACCACCTGGCCGGTGCGGCCGACCACTCCGCGCGGCTGTTCTCCCCCACCGGGATCGGGTACGTGCCGGTCGACCGGGCGACCCGGTTCGCGCAGTCACTCGGGCTCACGCTCGCCCAGGTCGAGCGCGAATCCAGGCTCCTGGTTCCCGTCGCTCCCGCGTTGCTCGCCGGACTGCGTTCGGAGGCGGAAGCGCTGGCGCTTCCCGGCTACGAACTGGTGTCGTGGGTGGGACCCACCCCGTCCGAGCACCTCGACCGGGTCGCCGAGATGAACCGGACCCTGTCGGTCGACGCGCCAGTCGGCGATCTGGAGTCCGGGGAGGAGAGCTGGGACGCCGAGCGCGTGCGATCCGACGACGAACTGGCCGCCCGCACCGGCTACTCGGTCAGCACGCTCGCGATCCATGCGGAGACCTCAGCGGTGGCCGGATTGACCGTTCTCCACGTCCACAACGCCCATCCACACCGGCCCGAGCAGTGGACCACCGCGGTAGCGGCACCCCACCGCGGTCACCGGCTCGGGCTGCTGATCAAGGCCACGAACCTGCAGCTGTTGGCCGAGGTCAATCCGCAGGCTCGGTACGTGGAGACGTGGAACGCCGGCGAGAACCGCCACATGCTGGCGATCAACACTCGGATCGGCTTCCGGCTGCACTCCGTGCAAGGCGCCTGGCAGGATCGCGTCGACGCTCGTGCCTGAGAGCGGGGCCGCAACCGGCACCCGGAGCCGGTCACCCGCCTGAGGGTCGCGCTCGCGTCCGAAGGAAGGGGTCAGGCGGGGTGGGCCTCGGCCCCTTTCAGCAGCCCGTAGAGAGTGGTGTTGACCGGAACCTCCACGCCGGTCCGGCGGCCCAGGTCGATCATCGCCCCGGCGAAGGCGTCGACTTCGGTCGGGCGTCCGGCCGCGGCGTCCTGCGCCATCGAGGTGAAGCTGTCCGGGCCGAGCTCGTCGAGTACCGTCAGCCACCGGTCGAGGTCGGCCTCTCCGAGCGCGATGCCGCTGGCGTTGGCCACCGCAATCACCTCGCGTTGGGCAGCGAGCATCACCTGCCGTGCTGGCTGGTCACGATCCTGCAGCACCCGATAGGGCGCCCGGAGAATGGCCGACACCTGGTTCGCGCCAACGTTGACCAAGAACTTCCACCACAACTCGCGTTGCATGTCGGCGGGGATGGCGTGCGGGATCCCGGCGTCGGCCAGCAGGCCGGCGACCCAGCTCACCGGTGTGCTCGGCGGGGTGTTGATCGCCTCACCGAACAGGATGCGGCCCAGCGACGTGTAGCGCACCGATCGCCCCGTCCGGACCGCGTCGATCCCCACGCAGACGGCGTAGAGGACGCTCGCGTCGGGCAGTGCGCGGCTCAGCTCAGCTTCGCTGTCGATACCGTTGAGCAGGCTGAGCACGACGGTGCCCGGACGGATTCCGGGATGGAGCAGCTCTATCGCCGCGGCCAGGTGGGGGCGTTTCACAGCCACCAGGACCAGGTCAGCCGTCACATCGTCGGCGAGGACGTCGAAGGAGTACGAACGTCCGTTGACCACGGTGGGTTCACCACGGTAGCGGGCCGCCCGCTCCGGGTCGGCGACGATCTTCAGATCGGCGCCGGAATCGACCAAGCGGGCGGCGTAGGCCGCCCCCACGGCGCCGAGCCCCACCAGGTGAATCCGTGCGGTCACGGTCCGAGTGGGCCGAACGCCGCGCCCCGAGCGGCGAGTTCGGCTTCGCCGCCATCCTCGGCGGTGAGCACCCACAGCCCGCGAGGGGTGAGCGCGACGGTGTGTTCCCAATGGGCAGCCGGTGAACCGTCCCGGGTCACGACCGTCCACTCGTCCTCGAGCGTCGCGGTGACCGCCGACCCGGCGGTCACCATGGGCTCGATGGCCAGGCACATTCCCTTGGTGAGCAGTTCGCCGCGTCCCGGCCGGCCGAGGTTGGGCACGTCCGGCGGCTGATGCATGGCCGAGCCGATCCCGTGGCCGGTGTACTCGGAGACGATGCCGTACTTGAGCGGACGCGAGCGTACCGACGATTCCACAGCGTGGGCGATGTCGCCGATGCGCCCGCCGATCCGGGCGGCTGCGATGCCCGCCCACAGGGCCTCACGGGTGGCCTCGCTCAACGTGGCCGCATCGGCGGACGGCGTGCCCACTGCGAACGTCACCGCCGAGTCACCGTGCCAACCGCCCACTGACACGCCGAAGTCGACACTGACCAGGTCACCATCTGCCAGGACCCGTCCGGAGGGGATGCCGTGCACGATCTCGGAGTTGACCGATATGCAGGTGACCGCCGGGAACGGTGGCAGTCCGAACCCCGTCCCATAGTTGAGGAAGGAGGACACCGCGCCGGCAGCGGCGATGTGCTCCCGTGCCAGCGAGTCCAGTTCAGCTGTGGTCATTCCCGGACGCGCGGCGTCACGGACGGCGGCGAGAGTGCGCGCCACCACCAGTCCCGCCGTCCGCATGGCGCGGATCTGGTCCTCGGACTTGATCTCGATTCCGGAGCGTCGCCGCACACTCATGCGAGCTTGGCGTCGAGCGCCGAGGTGATCCGGTCGGCAACCTCGTCGACGGTGCCGATCCCGTCCACCTCCAGGAGTTGTCCGCGCTCGCGGTACGTGGCCAGGAGCGGGTCGGTGGATTGGGCGTAGATGTCCATCCGGTGCCGGATGGTTTCGGCGTTGTCGTCGACGCGCCCTTCCAGCGCCGCCCGCTTGAGCAGCCGGTCGACCAGGACGTCGGTCTCCGCGGTGAGCGAGATCACGGCATCGATCACCTGCCCGGCCTTCGCCAGCTCTTGGTCGAGGGCCGTGACCTGCCCGGCGGTGCGCGGATAGCCGTCGAGCAGCCAGCCGTCGGCCGCATCCGGCTCGCCGATGCGGTGGGCGACGATCGCGTTGGTCAGGGAGTCGGGGACGTAGCCGCCCTCGGCCATGATCCGAGACACCTCCAGACCGAGCGGTGTCTGGTTCTTCACGTTGGTCCGGAAGATGTCTCCGGTGGAAATGGCTGGAATGCCGTAGTGGGCGGCGATGCCCACAGCCTGGGTTCCCTTCCCGACTCCGGGAGGTCCCATGATGAGCAGTCTCATCTGAGGAATCCTTCGTAGTTCCGTTGCTGCAACTGGCTTTGGATCTGCTTCACAGTATCCAGACCGACTCCGACGATGATCAGGATCGAGGTACCGCCGAAGGGGAACTTGCCGTGGGTGCCCAGCCAGATGAAGGCCAGGGCGGGGATCAGCGCGATCAGCGCGAGGTACAACGAGCCGGGCGCGGTCAGGCGCGACAGCACGTGGGCCAGGTAGCGCTCGGTCGGCCGTCCGGCCCGCACCCCGGGAATGAAGCCACCGTATTTCTTCATGTTGTCGCTGACCTCGACCGGATCGAAGGTGATCGACACGTAGAAGTACGCGAAGAAGATGATCAGGACGAAGAAGATCAGCTCATAAATCCAACTCCCGGTGGCCAGGTTGGCGGCGATCCAGCTGGCAACCGGGTTGGGATTATCGGCCGTGCCCGGCTGGAACTGGGCATAGAGCACCGGAAGGTAGAGCATCGAGGAAGCGAAGATGACCGGGATGACGCCGGCCTGGTTGACCTTCATCGGAATGTAAGTGGTGGTGCCGCCGAGCAGTCGTCGCCCGACCATCCGCTTGGCGTACTGCACCGGGATCCGGCGCTGGGCCTGCTCCATGAAGATGACACCGGCCATCACCAGCAAGCCGATGATCAGCACGACGATGAACATGAACCACCCCTGCGCCCCTTCGCGGCTCTCCTTGATCGACCAAAGGGACGCGGGGAACTGCGCGACGATCTGGGTGAAGATCATCACCGACATGCCGTTACCGACGCCCCGGTCGGTGATCAGTTCGCCCAGCCACATGATGACGCCGGTTCCGGCGGTCATGGTGAGGATCATGGTGACGATCGGGAAGATGCTCTTGTCGTAGACCAGGTCCAGCGAGCAGCCCTGGAACAGCTGCCCGTTGACGGCGAGGGTGACGAAGGCCGTGGAGTTCAGCACGGCCAGCACCAGGGTCAGGTACCGGGTGTACTGGGTGATCTTGGCGGTGCCGGACGCACCCTCCTTCTTCAGTGCCTCCAGCCGCGGGATGACCACTGTGAGCAGCTGCAGGATGATACTGGCCGTGATGTAGGGCATGATCCCCAGCGCGAAGATCGCCAGCTGCAGGAGGGCGCCTCCGGAGAACAGCTGGATCATCGAATACAGCCCGGCGGAGTCGCCCGTCGTGGCCAGGGTGCGGCACTGGTCGACGTTGACGATGTTGACGTTCGGGGTCGGGATCACCGAGCCGAATCGGAAGACCGCGAGGATCATCAGCGTGAACAGGATCTTCTTGCGCAGGTCAGGCGTCCGGAGCGCATTCGCGAAGGCGGAAAGCATGAAGTGACCTACTCCTTACATCTGCGTGGGCACTGCGATCACAGCACCGGGACCGCTGCGACGCCACGCCGCTGGGACAACCCGGCAAACTCTATCAAGGCGGCAGCGAAAAGACGCATTTCGCAGCCCGCGGCCAGCCACCCGACCAAGCCGCACCGGCGTTTCGAAGCGCACCGGCGACGCGTCTCCTTCGCCGGTTGGTCAGTCGATCAGCTTGAGCCCGACCACGCCTGCCACGATCAAGGCCAGGAACAGCACTCGCAGCGGTGAGACCGGGTCGACGCCGGTGACCATCCCGAACACGACGGTCAGGGTGGCCCCGATCGCCACCCACACCGCGTAGGCGGTACCGACGGGAAGCTCCCGCATGGCGTAAGCCAGTCCGCCCATGCTGAGGATCAGCGCGACTCCGAAGACGACGGACGGGGCGAGCCGGGTGAATCCCTCCGAGCGCCCCAGCGCGATCGCCCAGACCGACTCCAGCACTCCGGACACCACCAGTACCAACCAGGACATGACGAACACCTTCCATGGCCGTCTTGTCGCACTCCGGGTACGGCTCCCTCGTCCGGGATCCCGATCAGGTTTCAACTCCAAGTATCCCACGCCGCTCGGCGCCGGGGCTCGCCACCGGGCCCGTGCGATCCTTCCCTGCGGCGGTGTCAGGCACCGGCGTTCACCAGACCCGACACGGCGAGCGCGTACCCCTGGGTGCCCACGTTGACCTGGTGCGCCCGCACCTCGACCTGCCACCGGCCAGGCGCCGGATCGGTCACGACGACGGTTTCGACGTTGTCGGTCCGGTCGGCGGCACCGCCCTCCACCGAGACTCCCCGGTCGAAGACGTTTCCGAGATACGTCGCCGAGATGGGCGAGGTCACCACCAGATCGAGGTCGTTCACCAGAGCCCGATCAGTCCCCACCGCCCCGGGAGCGTCGGTCCACACGAGGGTGACCTTGAGCGGCCTTCCACCCGTCAACTCCACCTCGTGGACGCGGCCGACACCGGTGGCCAGGCCGTTGGCGTTCCGCACGTCCCACACCAGCAGCCGCGCATCCGTGGGAGCCGGACGGAGGATGTCGAGTGAGTCCAGGAACCCCCAGCCCTCGACCGGGTTGGGGTAATCCCGGGCATGCGGCCTGGACACGGCGTGAAGAAGCACCGCCTTGATCAAGGCGCCCGTCGGCGTGCGTCGATCCTCCGGACGCGCTGTGCCGGTGGGGTACAAACCCTCCATGAAGTACTGCCTGACGATCGCGCCGAACGCCGCCACCCGGGGTGTCGCGAAGCTGCTCGCGCAGGGCGCCAGCACCCCCGTTCGGCATCGAACACCGTCGGCGACGCCCCGTTGAGCCGACACGATCTGACATCCGGACGCGACCAGGTCCGGTTTGCGCCGGCCGTCGACTGTGGGTCCCGGATTCCCGTCCCCACCGGTCGGGATGGCGGGATCGAGGGAGGCGCAACTCACGCAGATCCCGTTCTTCGACGACCCCGGAGGCCCTTGTTCCTCGCCGGTGTTGCCGCTGGACCCGATCAGGAGGTGATCCTCGTTCAGCCAAGCGAAGGTGTCGGCTTCTGCCGTGCGGGAGTCGTAGCTGGGCGGGACGCCCGGCTGTTGCGTCCGTGAGTGCCAACTGTTGCTGTGGATCCTCGCGCCCGCCTGTCCGGCAGCGTCCAACTCGGCGAACAGGCTGTTCGCCTCACCCAGGTCGAGTCGGTTCCCGCACACCAAGGTGGCGGCCCAGGCGACTCCCCGGTGGGGCGATTCCCCCGGGCGGGACGCGTCATCGCCGACCGCGATGCCGGCGGTGAACGTCGCGTGATCACTGGGCGGGCTGCCCAGCCGGTTGCGGACCAACGCGATCTTGCGGTGGGTGGGGCCGGGTTCCGGATGGGCCGGGTCGGTGAAGAAGCAGTGCGCAAGGTCGGGTTGGCCGCGGTCGATCAGGCCGAGGATCTGGCCTTCGCCGTGCAACATCGTCAGCACGCTGTCGTGAGGTCGGGAACCGACCCTCTCGGACCCGGTCTCGCTGTCGTCATCGTCCACGTCGAGCGGGACCGGCTCCACCCAACGCACTGCCTCCAACTCGGACAGCAGCAGCAGGTCGGTCTCGGGCCGGAACTCGAAGCGGACCACCACTCCCCCGCCCGCCGCACGGTCGTCGATGATCCGGACGTTCCCGCCGCCGGCGGTGATGATTCCTTCGCTCACCTGGGGAACATCCGCGTCGGGGAACAGCACAGCGTTCATCGCCACCGGTCCGCGGTCGTTCGCCTCCCGATCCTCCAGTAGTGCCCGCGTGCTCTGGGCCAGCTTGAAGTCGCCGAGGAAACGCATCGTCGCCCGCACCCTGTCGTCGGCGCCCACGCGCTGGATCTGCTGACCGGAGAGACGTTCGACGTAGCTGCGCGGCGGCAGATACTCGTTCAGGGCGAGTCCGTGGGTGGCACGCAGCTCACGGGACTCGGCGTCGCTCAACGGTCGGGTGAACTGCACGATCCAGGCCGCGACGGCGCTGGGATCCTCGGGGACGTTGTTGGAGTCGAGTTCCTGCGCTTCCTGCTCGGCGCGCGGATCGAACCGTTTGCCTCCCAGCGAGATCTGAACCGTCGGCTCGCCGGTGGGGTGCGTCATGCTGATCCTCTCGTCGCAGGGAGCGGAGTCGGCACAGGTTCCGCCACGCCCGCGCCGGAGATCGCCAGACTGCGATACAACCGGAAGTCGGTGGTGAGTTCGGCGAGGGTCCACAGGCAGCCCAGCGTCACCGGAACGCGGAGGTCCGCGTCGGCGTCGAACGAGCCCGGCGACTCACCCGGCGGCGCCTGGATCTCGATGAGTCCGTACCCGCCGCCGCTGCGTTGATGCAACAGGATCTCCGCCGCCAGTTCTGCGACCGTATGCTCTGAGCGCCGAACGATGTGGTGTGAAGCCCGCACGAGCAGGCACGCGGTCTCCAGATCGCCATCGGAGAAGGCGCGGGTGGCATGGGCCCCCAGTTGGCGGGCGGCATCGGCCAGTTCGGTGCTCAACGGCGAGAGCCGCAGCGGCGAGCCTTTCATCCCGTGGCCGGTGTACGACTCCGCCGTGGCTGCGGCCAGGCGCAGTTCTTCCCCGGTTGCGCGCAGCGGCAGCGACCTGGTGACCACACACAACTCAGCCGCCGTCACCCGCGGCGGGGGGCTGCCCAGGCGCTGCTGGGCGAGGACGAGTCTCTTTTCGCTCAGCAGCACGTCGTCGATGGCGCTCTGCGGTGGGTGCGCGGCCAACACCGATCGGGCCGCCTGGGTGAACTCGGTCAATGCCCGCGCGGCCAGGCCCCGCTGGGCGAGCAACGCGTGCGCGGTCAGGGCGAGACCGGCGGGCATCGCCGCGGGCTGCTCGGTGGACGCGAGCAGCTCGGCCGTCCGTTCGGCCGTGGCGAGGTAGCTGGGACCGAGGGAGGGATCCATCGCCGCGCACAGCCGCGTCCCCACCAGCACGCCGCACGCTACCGCGGCCGCCTTCCCGGGCTGCGGCGGCGTCCCGAGCAGATTCTGCAGCCACGTTGCGTCGAGCCTGATCGCTGCCCGCGGAGCGGAGCCGACCGGCGCTTCGCGCCAGCGCCGAATCCCCGGCGGCTGACTCGGCCGCGATCCTCGACGGTCGTGTGCGGCCAACGCCAGCACAGCCACCAACGTCGGATGGTAACGGCGCAGGAACTCACCCGCGCCATTGCGGCCGGCCTCGGCCTTCGCGTATTGGGGAGGTCCGTGGAACGAACCGTTGTCGGCCTGCTGCGCCAGCAGCTCGGTCCAGGCTTTGCCGGGAATGGAGTCCTCGGCCGGCAACTGGAGGCAGTCCCAGCACTGCAGGAATTCGCCGAGCAGATCCCAGTGCTGTTCGTTGGCGAACCGCACCATCGCTTCCGAGAGGACGGTGCGAAGGTTCGAACGGTGCAGTAGGGCCATCGCCGCGGTCGGGACGGGGTCGAAGCCGGCGACAAACATGATGTCGTGGGTCAACTGGTAGGCCGTCGGTTCGGAAAGGCGGGCCGCTCGCAGCGGGCGTCCGAGCAGGGAGGCGGAGACCAGGGCTTCCCAACTCGGCAGCGAGTGCGGAACGTCGAGCCAGTCGAGAACCCGGCGCTCCTCCATCAGCAGGTGGGGCACCCGCTCGGTGTGGTCGAGCGCTCCCGCGGCGATGGCGCGGGTCACGACCCGGCGGTGCCGGGCGCTGGCCTCGCCACGCGAGTCCAGCGCCGATCCGAGGATGGCGTGGAACACGACGTCCGCCGGGGTGGCGCTCGCCCTGGGTGAGGCGAGGGCCACAGCGGAGGCCGCTTCCAGCGTGTCGGTCAGGGATTCAAGGGCCAGCCGCTGCGATGTCGACCCGGGCAGGGGTTGGCGTCGCAGCGAGTTGACCAGCAGGGCGAGCTCACTGATCAGCTTCACGTCTCTCCCCCGGAACGTGCCGCCCGGGGGCAGGAATCGGTCGCGCTCGGACGCCAGCCAGCCCAGGGCGCGGGCCGCCGGAAGTGGAGCCGTCTTCATGGCGTCCACGACGCTGCTCGCCGCGTCGCTTACTGCGTTGACCCCTCAGCGAGGTGAGTGTCGTCGTGGTAGAGCACGTAGTTCGGATGAATGAAGAGATCGACGGTGTCGGGGACGTTGTCCTCGCCACCCTGCTCGTGCGCGGTCTTGACCAGGGTCGCCACGAGGTCTTCCAGGGTGGAGATGCCCTGTGTCTTCAACGCCGCCAGGATCTCCTCAGCCGTGGCGGCGGTGTGCACCACGTGGGTTGATCCCGAACCGGAGGTCGAGGTGGCGGGCGTCGTCGAACCGGAGGTCGAGGTGGCGGGCGTCGTCGAACCGGAGGTGGAAGTGGCAGGCGTCGTGGCTTCTGATGGTGACGTCTCGTCTGGCATGGCGGTCCTTTCAGTCGTGCGCCGGTAGGGAGTTGGCGGGTCGGTCCCGTGGGATTGCGCGAGGGCAGGTCCGCTGGTTGGGACGCTAGTGAGGACCGCCCCCGCGGCGAAAGCGGCAATCTTGCCCCCGCCGACGCCGCAGCCGGTCGAGGCAAAAAAGACCCGACGTTGTGCACCGAACACGGTGCACAACGTCGGGTGAAACCGGTACGTGAAGGTCCGGGAACCTAGAGCTGGGTGGCGGTGCCGCCTGCCTGCTCGATCTTCGACTTCGCGGACGCGGAGAACGCATGCGCGCTCACCTGCACCGCCACGGTGAGTTCACCGTTGCCGAGCACCTTGACCAGTTGGCCATCGCGGACAGCGCCCTTGGCGACGAGGTCGGCCGGGGTGACCTGGCCACCGTCGGGGAAGAGCTCAGCCAACCGAGCCACGTTGACGACCTGGTACTCCACGCGGAAGGGGTTGTTGAAGCCGCGAAGCTTCGGCAGCCGCATGTGCAGCGGCATCTGGCCGCCCTCGAAGTTCTCGGGGGTGTTCTTCCGTGCGCCGGTGCCCTTGGTACCGCGACCGGCGGTCTTGCCACGCTTGCCGCCCTCGCCTCGACCCACGCGGGTCTTGGCCGTCTTCGCGCCCGGGGCCGGACGCAGGTGATGAACTTTCAGTGCCATATCACTCGACCTCCTCGACGGCGACCAAGTGCGGAATGGCGAGCACCATGCCCCGGATCTCCGGACGGTCCTCCACCACCCTCACGTCGCCGATGCGCTTCAGCCCCAAGGACCGCAGGGTGTCACGCTGATTCTGCTTACCACCGATCCCGGACCGGACCTGGGTGACCTTCAACCGCGCCATCAGTGCCGACCCTCCTCACGCGCCCGCAGGATCGCGGCCGGGGTGACGTCCGCCACCGAGAGGCCACGGCGCTTGGCCACGGACTCCGGATCCTCGAGGCTCTTCAGCGCGGCCACCGTGGCGTGCACCACGTTGATCGCGTTGTCAGAACCCAGTGACTTGGCCAGCACGTCGTGCACGCCGGCGCACTCCAGCACCGCGCGCGCCGAGCCGCCGGCGATGACGCCCGTACCCGGCGATGCGGGACGCAGCATCACGACGCCTGCTGCCTTCTCACCCTGCACCGGGTGGGGAATGGTCCCCTGGATCCGCGGCACGCGGAAGAAATGCTTCTTCGCCTCCTCGACACCCTTGGCGATCGCCGCGGGCACCTCCTTGGCCTTGCCGTAGCCGACGCCGACCATGCCGTCGCCGTCACCCACCACGACCAGCGCGGTGAAGCTGAACCGGCGTCCGCCCTGGACGACCTTGGCCACACGATTGATGGCGACCACCCGTTCGAGGTAGTTGCTCTTCTCCTTTTCGGCGGCTGCCTCGCGACCACGACGGTCTTCGCGGCCGCGACGCTGCTCCCCACCGGCGGCGCCGGCTCCGCGGCGCTGCTGGGTTGTATTCATCGCTTCTTACCTTTCGCGCTGTCCGTCAGAATCCGAGGCCGGCCTCGCGAGCACTGTCAGCCAGCGCCGCGATCCGTCCGTGGTACTTGTTGCCCGCCCGGTCGAAGACGACGTTCTCCACGCCGGCCTTCTTGGCACGTTCGGCAACCAGCTTGCCGACCGCCTTCGCCTTCTCGGACTTGTCCCCGCCCTCTGTCCGCAGCTCCAGCGAGGACGCCGAGGCCAACGTGACACCTGCGGTGTCGTCGATCACCTGCGCGGTGATGTGGCGGCTGGACCGGAACACCACCAGTCGCGGACGCTCCGCGTCGCCGGCGATCCTCTTGCGGCCCCGGGCCTGGCGGCGCAGGCGCGCTGCCTGGCGGTCCGCCATCCCCTTGTTGGTAGCCAGTGAGATGGCCATCACTTACCCGCCTTTCCAACCTTGCGGCGAACCCGCTCGCCGGCGTAACGCACGCCCTTGCCCTTGTACGGCTCGGGCTTGCGGATCTTGCGGATGTTGGCCGCAATCTCGCCGACAGCCTGCTTGTCGATTCCGTAGACCGTGAACTTCGTGTTGCTCTCCACCGAGAACGTGATGCCCTCGGGGGCGTTCACGATCACCGGGTGGGAGAAGCCGAGGTTGAACTCCAACTGCTGGGGGCTCTTGAAAATCACCCGGTAGCCGACGCCCACGATCTCGAGCTTCTTTTCGTACCCTGCGGTGACACCGGTGACCATGTTGGCCACCAGCGTCCTGGTCAGCCCGTGCAGCGAGCGGCTTTCGCGCTCGTCGTCCGGGCGGGTGACCTCGAGCTGGCCCTCGTCGTTGCGTGCAACTCGAATCGGCTCGGAGACGATGTGTTCCAGGGAACCCTTGGGACCCTTCACCGAGACGGTCTGGCCGTCCAAGGTGACGTCGACGCCTGTCGGGACAGGGATCGGAAGTCTGCCAATGCGTGACATTTGTTCAGCTCCTCATCTCACCAGACGTAGGCGAGCACTTCGCCGCCGACGCTTCGAGAGTTCGCCTCCTTGTCGGTCAAAAGACCTTGGGAGGTGGAAATGATGGCGATCCCCAGGCCACCCAGCACCTTGGGCAGCGCGGTGGACTTGGCGTACACCCGCAGGCCCGGCTTCGAGATCCGGCGCACCCCCGCGATGGAACGTTCGCGGTTCTGGCCGTACTTGAGGGTGAGGCGCAGGGTCTTGCCCACCTCGCCGGGTCCCGGCTCGAGCACCTCGAAGCCGGCGATGTAGCCCTGTGCGGAGAGGATCTCGGCGATACCCACCTTGATCTTGCTGTGCGGCATGGACGTCGCCTCCAGGTAGGCCTGATTGGCGTTCCGGAGTCGGGTCAGCATGTCCGCGATCGGGTCGGTCATGGTCATGACGTGTGGTGCCTCTTTCTCGCCACGGTTTCCACGGTGTCGCGGACCTTCAGCGGGTTGTAGTTGGCTCCGGGTGTTGTGATCACCAGGAGGACTTGATGACGCCGGGCAGTTGACCGGCGTGGGCGAGTTCCCGGACGCAGATCCGGCACAGACCGAACTTGCGGAACACGGCCTTGGGCCGTCCGCACTTGCTGCACCGGGTGTACGCACGCACGGCGAACTTGGGCTTGCGCGCCTGCTTCACTTTGAGAGCGGTCTTGGCCATGTGTCAGCTCACTTCTTTCTCTTGCCCGTGAAAGCCGGGCCCTTCTTCTTGGCGACCTTGGCCTGCTCATCGGCCGGGGCCTTGAACGGGAAGCCGAGCGCCTTCAACAGCGCGCGCCCCTCCTCGTCGTTGGCTGCCGTGGTCACGAACGTGATGTCCATGCCACGCAGCTTGTCGATCCGGTCCTGGTCGATCTCGTGGAACATCACCTGCTCGGTCAGCCCGAAGGTGTAGTTCCCCAGCCCGTCGAACTGTCGGGCCGAGAGACCGCGGAAGTCACGGATCCGGGGCAGCGCGAGGGTCAACAGCCGGTCGGCGAACTCCCACATCCGGTCGCCACGCAACGTGACATGACAGCCGATCGGCATGCCTTCGCGCAGTTTGAACTGCGCGATCGACTTGCGGGCCTTCGTCACGGTCGGCTTCTGACCGGTGATCGCGGTGAGGTCGCGGACGGCGGCGTCGATCACCTTGGAGTCGCGCGCAGCCTCGCCCACGCCCATGTTCACCACGATCTTGGTCAGACCGGGGATCCGCATGACGTTGTCGTAGCCGAACTCTGTGTGCAGCGCCGGGGCGATCTCGGAGCGGTACTTCTCCTTGAGCCTCGGCGGGGTCTTGGTCGCGGTGGCGGCCATCAGATTTCCTTCCCGGTCTTGCGGGCGACCCGAACGCTGCGCGATGCGGTGTACTCAGTACCGTCCGGGCGGCGCTTGGTCACCTCCTCGCGCTCGTAGCCGACGCGGGTCACCACATCCTTGCCGTCCACCTTCACGACCAACGCCACGTTGGACGCGTCGATGGGGGCCTCGGTGGTGATGATGCCGGCCGCGTTGTTCTGGCGCGTGGAGTTGTTCTGCGTCTCCCGCTTGTGCTTCTTGACGATGTTCACGCCCTGGACGATCACGCGCCCGGCCTTCGGGTCGACGGAGATGATTTCTCCGACCCGACCCTTGTCCTTGCCCGCGATGACCTTGACCCGGTCACCCTTCTTCACATGCATGCTCACAACACCTCCGGCGCGAGCGAAATGATCCGCATGTACTTCTTCTCGCGCAGCTCACGGCCGACCGGGCCGAAGATGCGGGTGCCACGGGGCTCCCCGTCGTTCTTCAGGATCACGGCGGCGTTCTCGTCGAACTTGATGTAGGAACCGTCGGGACGACGGGTCTCTTTCACGGTGCGGACGATGACCGCCTTGACGACCTCGCCCTTCTTCACGTTGCCACCGGGGATGGCGTCCTTGACCGTCGCCACGATCTTGTCGCCGAGGCCGGCGTAGCGACGCTTGGAGCCACCCAGCACGCGGATGCAAAGGAGTTCCTTCGCACCGGTGTTGTCGGCGACCTTCAGTCGCGTCTCCTGCTGGATCATCTGCTATCTCTCCTGGTCACTTGGCCTTTTCGAGGACCTCGACCACGCGCCACCGTTTGGTGGCCGACAGCGGCCGAGTCTCCATCACCCGAACACGGTCACCGACGCCGGCCTCGTTGGCCTCGTCGTGTGCCTTGAGACGCACCGATGAGGTCAGCACCTTGCCGTACAGCGCGTGCTTGCGCCGCTGCTCGACGGCCACGACCACGGTCTTGTCCATCTTGTCGGACACGACGATGCCCTCACGAACCTTGCGCGCCCCGCGCTTGATGTCGGTTTCGCTCACTTCACTGACTCCTCATCCGGATCGGGCACGATGCCGAGATTGCGTTCCTGGATCACCGTGTAGATGCGGGCGATGTCTTTTCGTGCCTCGCGCAGCCGGCCGTGGGATTCCAGCTGTCCGGTGGCGGCGGCGAACCGCAGCCCGAACAGCTCCTCCTTCAGCTCGGTCACCTTGGCGTTGAGCTCTTCCCGGCTCAATCCGCGCAAGTCGTTGGCCGTCACAGTCTTGGCCATCAGATCTCACCTGCTTCCCGCTTGATGAAGCGAGCCTTGAACGGCAGCTTGTGGATGGCGAGACGCATGGCTTCGCGAGCCACGTCCTCACCGACGCCGGACAGCTCGAAGAGCACCCGTCCGGGCTTGATGTTGGCGATCCACCACTCCGGTGAACCCTTGCCGGAACCCATCCGGGTCTCGGCCGGCTTCTTCGTCAGCGGACGGTCGGGGTAGACGTTGATCCACACCTTGCCACCACGCTTGATGTGGCGGGTCATCGCGATCCGGGCGCTCTCGATCTGACGGTTGGTCAGGTAGGAGGACTCCAGGGCTTGGATGCCGTAGTCGCCGAAGGCCAGCTTCGTGCCGCCCTTGGCGTCACCACGCCGGTTCGGGTGGTGCTGCTTGCGGTGCTTGAGTCTGCGGGGAATCAACATGGTCAGGCTCCTGCGTTCTGTTCGACAACGGCCTCCGGCGCGGCGGCAGTCGCACCGGCAGCATCGGGTGCCACGCCCTCGGCGCGACGGCGTCCGCCCCGCTCGGGACGATCGCCTCGGCCGGCACCGGCGCCCGCGCCATCACGACGGGGGCCACGGGCCGGACGGCCACGACCGCCACCGGCGGCCTGCCGGGCGGCCTTCTGGGCGGCACGTTCGGCGCGGTTGCCCGACACATCGCCCTTGTAGATCCAGACCTTCACGCCGATCCGGCCGAAGGTGGTCCGGGCCTCGTAGAACCCGTAGTCGATGTCCGCCCGCAGGGTGTGCAGCGGCACACGGCCTTCGCGGTAGAACTCCGAGCGGCTCATCTCGGCTCCGCCGAGACGACCGGAGCACTGGATCCGGATGCCGAGTGCACCGGCGCGCATCGCGCTCTGCTGCGCCTTGCGCATCGCGCGGCGGAAGGCCACGCGTGCGCCGAGCTGCTCGGCGACGCCCTGCGCCACCAGCTGCGCATCGGTCTCGGGGTTCTTCACCTCGAGGATGTTCAGCTGGACCTGCTTGCCGGTGATCTTCTCCAGCTGCGCGCGGACGCGTTCAGCCTCGGCGCCGTTGCGGCCGATGACGATGCCTGGACGCGCCGCGTACAGGAAGATCGTCACGCGTTCGCTGCGACGCTCGATCTCGACGCTGGAGATGCCGGCGCGCTCGAGGGTCTTGGCCAGGTAGCGGCGGATCTTGACATCCTCGGCCACCAGCTCGGCATAGTGCTTGTCGGCGTACCACCGGGTCTTGTGGTCGGTGGTGATGCCGAGGCGGAAGCCATGCGGATTGATCTTCTGGCCCATACTCAGGCTCCCATCTCGGACTTGGGTTCGACGACGACGGTGATGTGGCTCGCCCGCTTGAGGATCCGGCTCGCGGATCCCTTCGCCCGGGGACGGATCCGGCGCAGCGTCATACCCTCGTCCACGAAGGCCGCGGACACGTACAGGTCGTCCGCGCGGAGGCCCTCGGTGCTCTCGGCGTTGGCGGTCGCGCTGGCGACCACCTTGTACACCGGCTCGGACGCGGCCTGCGGCGCGAACTTGAGCACGTTGAGGGCGTCGGTGACGGGAAGGCCGCGGACCAGGTCCACGACCCGCCGCACCTTCATCGGACTCATCCGGACGTGACGCGCGATCGCGTACGAGCCAGGACGATCCCCGAGCAGGGTTGCGCGACGGGTGGGTCGCTCGTTGTTGCTCATGATAAGAATCAGTTCCTCTTCTCGCCGATCAGCGGCGACGCGACTTCTTGTCTTCCTTGACGTGCCCGCGGTACGTGCGGGTGGGGGCGAATTCGCCCAGCTTGTGGCCGATCATCGACTCGGTCACGAACACCGGAACGTGCTTGCGGCCGTCATGCACCGCGATGGTGTGTCCGATCATGTCGGGGATGATCATGGAGCGCCGGGACCAGGTCTTGATGACCTGCTTGGTGCCCTTGTCGTTCTGAGCGTCGACCTTCTTGACCAGGTGGTCATCGACGAACGGACCCTTTTTCAGGCTGCGTGGCATTTTCTTAACTCACCTTGTCCAATCAGCGCTTCTTGCCGGACTTCCGGCGACGGACGATCAGGCGAGTGCTCGCCTTGTTCTTGTCCCGGGTGCGACCCTCGGGCTTTCCCCACGGGCTCACCGGGTGGCGACCACCGGAGGTCTTGCCCTCGCCACCGCCATGCGGGTGGTCGATCGGGTTCATCGCGACCCCGCGGACGGTCGGGCGGACGCCCTTCCAACGGTTCCGGCCGGCCTTGCCCCAGTTGATGTTCGACTGTTCGGCGTTGCCGACCTCGCCGACGGTCGCCCGGCACCGCACGTCCACCAGACGCATTTCGCCGGACGGGAGCCGCAAGGTGGCCATCTTGCCCTCGCGGGCGACCAGCTGGATCTTGGCCCCGGCCGAACGGCCGAGTTTGGCGCCACCGCCGGGACGCATCTCCACGGCGTGCACCGTGGTGCCGACCGGGATGTTGCGCAGTGGCAGGTTGTTGCCGGGCTTGATGTCGGCGCCTTCTCCGGCCTCGACGAGAGCGCCCTGGCTCAACCCGTTGGGAGCGATGATGTAACGCTTCTCACCGTCCGCGTAGTGCAGCAGAGCGACCCGCGCGGTGCGGTTGGGGTCGTATTCGATGTGCGCGACCTTGGCCGGGACGCCGTCCTTGTCGTAGCGACGGAAGTCGACCAGGCGGTAGGCCTGCTTGTGGCCGCCACCGATATGCCGGGTGGTGATCCGGCCGGAGTTGTTCCGGCCTCCGGTCTTCGGCTTGGGAGCGAGCAGGGACTTCTCCGGGGTGGAGCGAGTCAGTTCGACGAAGTCGGCCACGCTCGAGCCGCGACGGCCCGGGGTGGTCGGCTTGTACTTACGGATACCCATGGTGTTTTCCTATCTCGGCTCAGGCCAGGGGCCCGGAGAAGATGTCGATGCGCTGGCCCTCGGCCACGCTCACCACGGCCCGCTTGGTGTCGGGACGCTTGCCCCACCCGGCCTTGGTGCGCTTCTTCTTCCCTTGACGGTTGATGGTGTTCACGCCGGTCACCTTGACTCCGAACACCTTCTCGACCGCGATCTTGATCTCGGTCTTGTTGGCGTCCGGCGAGACCAGGAACGTGTACTTGTTCTCGTCCAGCAGGCCGTAGCTCTTCTCGCTGACCACAGGGGCCAGCAGAATGTCGCGGTGGTCGCGGATCTTCAGGTCGCTCACTTGCCAACCTCCTCGGTCTCGGTCTCCTCAGCCAGGCCTGCCTCGTCGGCCACGGGGGCCTCGTCAGCCTCGTCGGCCGCCGGCGGCGCACCGACGAAGGTGGCCAGCGCCGCGGTGGTGAACACCACGTCGTCGTTGACCAACACGTCATAGGCGTTCAGCTGATCGACGGCCAGCGCGTGGACGGAAGCGACGTTGCGCAGGCTCAGCCAGGCCACGTCCTCATCCCGGTCCAGGACCACCAGCAGCTTGGTGCCGCCGATCTCGGCGAGCGACTTCAGCGCGGCCTTGGTCGAAGGGGTCTCACCGACGACGATGCTGTCCACGACGTGCACCCGGCCGTCGCGAGCGCGATCGGACAGTGCTCCGCGCAGGGCTGCGGCGATCATCTTCTTGGGCGTCCGCTGGGCGTAGCTGCGCGGCTGCGGGCCGTGCACCACGCCACCGCCGGTCCACTGCGGGCGCGCGCCGGGATCCCTGGCGGGCCCGGCCGGTGCCCTTCTGACGCCACGGCTTGGCGCCGCCGCCGGCGACCTCGCCCCGGGTCTTGGTGGAGTGGGTGCCCTGACGGGCGGCGGCCTGCTGGGCCACCACGACCTGGTGGATCAGCGGCACGTTGGCCTGGACGTCGAACAGGTTGGCGGGCAGGTCCGCGGTGGCGGACGAATCGCCCAGAACCTTGACGGTCTTGGTCTCGCTCATGCCTGGACTCCCTTCTTGGCCGCCGTTCGCAGCACGACCAGGGCGCCCTTGGGTCCGGGGACGGAGCCCTTGACCAGGATCAGCCCGCGCTCGGCGTCGACGGCGTGGATGGTGAGGTTCTGGACGGTCACCTTCTCGACGCCCATGCGGCCGGCCATCCGGGTGCCCTTGAAGACGTGCCCGGGGGTGGCGCAGGCGCCGATGGAGCCCGGCGAGCGGTGCTTGCGGTGCACGCCGTGGCTGGCGCGCAGGCCGTGGAAGCCGTGGCGCTTCATGACGCCGGCGGTGCCCTTGCCCTTGGTGACGCCGGTCACGTCGATGACCTCGGCAGCGCCGAACACCTCCGCGGTCAGTTCCTGGCCCAGCGTGTAGGTGCTGGCGTCGCCGGTGCGGAGTTCGACCAGGCTCTTGCGCGGGGTCACGCCGGCCTTCTCGAAGTGGCCGGCAGCCGGCTTGGTGACGTTCTTGGCCTTGACCGCGCCGAAGCCCAACTGGACGGCGGAGTAGCCGTCGACCTCGGGGGTGCGGACCTGGGTGACCACGCACGGGCCGGCCTGGATCACGGTGACGGGAACGACCAGGTTGTTGTCGTCCCAGACCTGGGTCATGCCGAGCTTGGTGCCCAGCAGACCCTTCACGTTCTTTTCGCTCATGACCTCAGACCTCACGGAAGCTTGATCTCGATGTCGACACCGGCCGGAAGGTCGAGCCGCATCAGCGAGTCGACGGTCTTCGGCGTCGGGTCGAGAATGTCGATGAGCCGCTTGTGGGTGCGCATCTCGAAGTGCTCGCGGCTGTCTTTGTATTTGTGGGGCGAACGGATCACACAGAACACGTTCTTCTCGGTCGGCAGGGGCACGGGCCCCGCGACCTTGGCGCCGGTACGGGTCACGGTGTCGACGATCTTCTTCGCCGAGGAGTCAATGACCTCGTGGTCGTAAGCCCGGAGTCGGATCCGGATCTTCTGTCCCGCCACTGGTTCGTCCTTCATCTCGTCGGTGCTCGGTCGGTGCATCTTCCGATCAAGCTGCTGCCCCGACCCCCGGGGTCGGGCGTGTCGGGCCTATTCTGGGCCGCGCATGACCAATCTTGAGAAGGGTCGTGGTAGGGCCCGGCACCGAGCGCCAGACTTACCGGCAGGGCCGCCAGACATGGCGTCCCCGTCGGAGCAACCTGTCGATTCTTTCATGCTGGGCGCTCGATGCCAAATCTCCCCATCGGCGGCAGGATTGCCCAGTGAGTCCGTCCCCTGAGCGTCCGTCCGTTCCCGCCCCGCCGCGACGGGCGGGACTCGGCGTCCTGCTCGGTTTGATCGCTTCGTTGGCCTTCGCCACCTCCGGCCCGTTCGCCCGTCCCCTGTTCGACGCGGGCTGGACGCCGGGGGCTGCGGTGTTCTGGCGGGTGACGCTCGCCGCCGTCCTGCTGTTGCCGGTGGGGCTGTGGGTGATGCGCGGCCGGCTGGGTGAAGTGGTGGCCGAGTGGCGCACCGTCGTCGCGTTCGGGGCGCTGGCCGTCGCGACCGCGCAGTTGATGTACTTCGCGGCGGTCTCTTTGATGAGCGTGAGTGTCGCCCTGCTGGTGGAGTACATGGCTCCGGTGGCGTTGGTGGTGCTGGCGTGGGTTCGGCAGCGACGGGCGCCGTCGCGCCTGGTGATCGCCGGGACGCTGACCAGCGTGCTCGGTCTGGTCTGCGTCCTGGATCTGTCGGGGGCGAGCCTCGACCCGCTCGGAGTGCTGTTCGGTTTCTGCGCCATGATCGGCGCGGCAGCCTATTTCGTCCTCGGGGCCCGGCCGACTCGGCTGCATCCGCTGGCGTTGCCGGCGTTCGGGCTGCCGGTCGGCGGGGCGGTGCTGGGCTTGGCCATTCTGGGAGGGGTGCTGCCTTACTCGGCGCCTCTGGTGCAGGTGGAGCTGCTGGGCACCCGGGCTCCGTGGTGGGCGGCGCTCGCCGTGGTGGTGTTGGTCGCCACCGCGGTGGCCTACACCGTGGGCGTCGCGGGCATCGAAAAGATGGGCGAGCGGCTCGCGTCGTTCGTGAGTCTGTCCGAGGTGCTGTTCGCCGCGCTGCTGGCGGCGCTGGTGCTGGCGGAGGTCCCCAGCCCGATCCAACTGCTCGGCGGCCTACTGATTCTGGCCGGCGTGGTCCTGATTCGTGTGTCGGCGGGCCGCTCCCCGGCCGGCCTGCCCACCCTGCCCGACGAGCTGGCGGCCGCCCACTCCGACTGACCGCCCGCGAGCTCGCCTGCCCAGGCCCCGCAGCCTCCGCCCCGCCCGCCCCCCTCGTTTCGGTCGAACCCCCTCGTTTCGGTCGAACCCCCTCGTTTCGGTCGAACCCCCTCGTTCGGTCGACCCCTGTGCCCGGGTACAGGGGTTCGACCGGAACGGAGGGGTTCGGCGGGGGAAGGGCCGCTACGGCGTCACCGTGGCATCCGCCGCCACAGGGCACGAGGCACCCATCGGGCGATCGCGAACATGATCCGCAACTGCCAGGGGATCCACAGCTCCACCCCGCGTCCCGACCGGATCCGGCGCACGACCGCATCGGCGACCTGATCGGGCGTCGAGGAGAACGGCGCGGGATCCATCCCTGCGGTCATCCGGCCGATCACGAACCCCGGCCTGGCGATGATCAGGTGGACGCCGCTGCCGTGCAGGGCATCGGCGAGGCCGGACGCGAACCCGTCCAGCCCGGCCTTGGCCGAGCCGTAGACGAAATTCGGACGCCGCACACGCTGCCCGGCGACCGACGAGAAAGCGACCAGAGTGCCGTGTCCTCTCGAGCGCATACGGCCGGCCAGGATCGTGAGCAATGCGGCCTGGGCGACGAAGTCGGTGTGCAGCAGCGCCGCAGCGGCCACCGGGTCGTTCTCGGCCTTCGCCTGATCGCCGAGGACACCGAAGGCGAGGACCGCGATGTCGATATCGCCGACCTCCGCCTCGATCGCGGCGACCGTGGGCTCCTGAGCCTCGATGTGATCAGCGTCGAACTCGACCACTTCGACCCTGGCGGCTCCGGCCTCACGGCACGCGGCCACAGCGGCGTCCAGGGGGCCGGGTCGGGCGGCGAGCACCACCGTTGCGTCGGCAGCGAGCCTGACCGCGACCGCAACGCCGATCTCGCTGCGGCCACCGAAGACCGCTACCACCTGACTCACAGGCGGTCGCGCAATCCGCGGAGCCTGGACAGGCTGGACTCGTGCCCCAGCAGCTCCATCGACTCGAACAGAGGCGGCGAGACCCGCTTCCCGGTGATGCCCACCCTGACCGGGCCGAAAGCGAACTTGGGCTTGATACCCAGTCCGTCGACCAGCGCGTCCCGGAGCACCGCCTGAATTCGGTCGTGGGTCCACTGGGTCACGCCCTCGAGGGCGGTGATGGCGGCGTCCACGACCCGGGCGGCGTCCGGCCCGGCGGTGGCCAATGCGTCCGGGTCGATGACCAACTCGACGTCGGGGACGAACAGGTAGTCCAGCATCGGCACCGCGTCGGCGAGCAAGCCCAACCGCTCCCGCACCAGCGGCACAGCGGAGCGCAGCAACTCGACCCGGGCGGGTGCGGGATCGGCCGGCCACTGCCCCTGACGGACGGCGAAGTCCACGATCCTCGCGGTCAACTCCTCCTCCGACAGGGCGCGCAGGTACTGACCGTTCAACCAGTCCAGCTTCTTCAGGTCGAAGATCGGTCCGACGGTGTTCACCTTTGCCCAGTCGAAGCCGGCGACGAACTCATCGAAGGTCGACAGCTCGTGATCGTCATCCAGCGGCGGGTACGCAAGCAGCTGCAGGAAGTTGCGCAGCGCCTCAGGCAGGTAGCCCTGTTCGAGGAACCAGGTCAGTCGGGCGGCCGGGTTCTTCCGCTTGGAGATCTTGGACTTGTCGGGATTTCGCAGCAGTGGCATGTGCGCGAAGGCAGGCTCGTCCCAGCCCAGCCAGCGGTACAGCAGCAGGTGCTTGGGGGTGGACGAGATCCACTCCTCGCCGCGCACGACGTGCGTGATCCCCATCAGGTGGTCGTCCACCACCACCGCGAGATGGTAAGTGGGAAAGCCGTCCGCCTTCAGGATCACCTGATCGTCCGGACGCGGCGCACTGACCTCCCCGCGAATCAGGTCGGCGAAGGAAAGCGGGGCTTCGTCGGGGATCAGCATCCTCACCACCGGCGTCTCACTGAACCCGGGCAGCGCCGCCCGTTCGTCCCGCGACATGCCCAGGCACAACCGGTCGTAGCCGGTGACCGCCTGCTTGGCCGCCTGCTGCTCGGCGCGTAGCCCGGCCAGCCGCTGCGGGGAGCACCAGCAGTAGTAGGCGTGACCGGCGGCGATCAACTCGTCGACGAACGGGGTGTAGGTGTCCAGCCGCTCGGACTGGCGATACGGCGCGTACGGGCCGCCGACGTCCGGCCCCTCGTCCCAGTCCAGGCCGAGCCAGTGCAGGGTGTCGTAGATCTGCTGCTCCGAGGACGCCACGTAGCGCGCCTGGTCGGTGTCTTCGATCCGCAGCACGAACCGGCCACCGGTGGCCCGGGCATACGCGAGGTTGAACAGGGACATGTACGCGGTGCCGACGTGCGGATCACCGGTGGGTGACGGGGCGACGCGCAGGCGAGGAGTATTGACAGTCATGGCCGGATCAGCGTAGCGAAGAGCGCCGACCGCCTCTCTCGCCCCGGGGGGCGTCGTGCTCGAGGACGACCCGACGCAGCGGAACGAGTGCCGCTCGCCGGACGTGTCGACCATGCAGGCAGCAGCGCTGGAGCGCGCGGGAGAGCAGCGGAACAGCGTGCTAGCTTTTCGGCCATGACCCAGCCGAAGGCCAATGATTTCATCCGCGACATCATTCGGCGCGACTTGGAGCTGGGCGCCTACGCCGGCCGCGTCCAGACCCGGTTCCCGCCGGAACCGAACGGCTATCTGCACATCGGCCACGCGAAGGCGATCACGGTGGACTTCGGCGCCGCGGAGGATTTCGGCGGCGTCTGCAACCTGCGCCTCGATGACACCAACCCCGACACGGAGGAGACCGAGTTCGTCGACTCGATCGTGGCCGACATCGAGTGGCTCGGCTTCCATCCCGCGACGGTGGTACACGCCTCCGACTACTTCGCGCAGCTGTACGAATGGGCCGAGCACCTCGTCGTGCGCGGCTTGGCCTACGTCGACGATTCCGACAACGAGACCATCTCGGCCGAGCGCGGCGGTTTCGGCAAGCCGGGCATCGAGAGCGTCTACCGTGACCGCAGCATCGAGGAGAACCTCTCCCTGTTACGGCGGATGCGCGCCGGGGAGTTCGCGGACGGGACGCGGGTCCTGCGGGCCAGGATCGACATGAATTCCGAGAACATGGCGCTGCGCGACCCCGTGATGTACCGGATCCGGCACGCCTCACACCATCGCACCGGCAACGACTGGTGCATCTACCCCACCTACGACTGGGCGCACGGGCAGAGCGATGCCATCGAGGGCGTCACCCACTCGATTTGTACCCTGGAGTTCGACACTCATCGTCCGCTCTACGACTGGTACCTCGACCACCTGCCGCTGCCCGGGGACGCCCCGAAGCAGATCGAGTTCGCACGGCTGGAACTCACGCACACCATCACCAGCAAGCGCCGCCTCGCCAAGCTGGTGGCCGACGGCACCGTCGACGGCTGGGACGACCCGCGGATGCCGACCCTGCGCGGGCTGCGGCGCCGCGGCTATCCGGCGTCGGCGATCCGCGCCTTCTGCACCGAGGTCGGGACCACGCGCACCAACAGCCGGCAGTCGATCGAGGCGCTGGAATCGTTCGTTCGCCGCGACCTCAACCGCACAGCCCAGCGCCGGATGGTGGTGCTGCGTCCACTGCGGCTGGTGATCGACAACTGGCCCTCCGATCCCGCCGGTGAACCCGTGGTGGAGTATTTCGACGTGGCCAACAACCCGGAGAACCCGGACGACGGGACCCGCCGAGTGGCTTTCGGCGGCGAAGCGTTCATCGAAGCCGACGACTTCGCCGAAGTGCCCCCGCCGAAGTTCTTCCGGCTCTCTCCCGGACGCGAAGTCCGGCTGCGCGGCGCCTACCTGGTCACTGCCACCGAGGTCGAGAAGGATGCAGCCGGCGCCGTGGTCGCCGTCCACGCCACGTACGATCCGGCCACCCGAGGCGGCGACGCCCCGGACGGACGCAAGGTGAAGTCGACCATGCATTGGGTCTCGTCCCGGCACGCTCTGGACGTGAGGGTCGCGCAGTACGAGCGATTGTTCACCGCCGAGGCCCCCGGCGAACGCACCGGCGAACCCCTCGACGATCTCAACCCCCGGTCACGGGAGCTGATCCTTGGCTGCAAGGCCGAGGCCGCCATCGCCGCGACCGTGCCCGGTCAGGTGGTGCAGTTCGAACGTCTGGGCTACTACGCGCTCGACCCCGATCACGCGTTGTTGTTCCATCGCACGGTGGGTCTGCGCGATGAGTGGGCAGCGATCCAACGTCGTCAGCGTTGAACGTCGGTTCGCTGCCTGCCGGGGACGCGCCCGAGCTTCCTCGGCTATGGGCGCCTGCCGCTCCACCCGCGCTGCGGCGGCTGCGGCTCTAAGCTGACGCCATGGTTGCTTCTCAGAACTGGCTCGCCGCCCACCTTGGTCCGGTCGAAGTCGTATTCCTGGCCCTGCCCGGTGACGCTGTCGCCGACGCGTGGCAATCGCTGCTCTCGGCCGTGGACGCCCACCAGCTCCGCATCCTTGACCTGGAGTTCGTCCGCCGCACCGACGACGGCTCCGAGGTGCTCTCGGCGGAAGACCTCGAAGAGTTCGTCGTGCCCGAGTTGGCCGGCTCCAGCAGTCACCTGCTCAGCGCTACGGATATCGAGCTCATCGTGCCCAATCTCGAATCGGGCGAGCTGGCCGCCGTCCTGCTCGTGGAGCACCTCAGCATGCTGGAGGTTCTCAGCGCCTTCGAGGCGGTCGGCTCCCGACTGCTGTTGGACGGGGTTCTCAGCCACGACGACCTCGACGCCGTCGTGACGGACGCCGAACCCGAACTCTGATCAGGAGGAATCATGGGATTGTTCAAGACCGCCGCCCGAGCAGCTGTGGCCACGTCGGTTCACGGCAAGGTGCGACGCCGCCAGCACCAGCGTTGGGCAGCTGAGGACCAGGCCGCGGCATCGGCGCCGGTGCAAGCCCCGGCGGCTCCCCCGGCACCCGCACCAGCCCCGACGCCCGCGGCCGAGGACGCGATGAGCCGCAGGCTCGCCCAGCTCACGCAACTCGGCGAGTTGAAGGCCGCCGGGATTCTGTCCGATGCCGAGTTCGAGGCAAAGAAGGCACTCATCCTTCAAGGCTGAGGTGAGCGCCGCTGCGCCGATCCCGGATCGGCTGCCCGCGTTGGTCCTGCCCGACCAGCGCGGACGCCGGGTGGTCATCTCCGGTGCCAGTAGCGGAATCGGCTTCGAGACCGCCCTTGCGCTGGCCGGTGCCGGTGCGCAGGTGGTGCTCGGCGTCCGGAACGCCGCCAAGGGCGAGTCCGCTGTCGAGCGGATCCGCGCTGTTCACCCAGGCTCGCAGGCGATCGTCGAGGTGGTCGAGCTGGGCTCGCTGGCCAGCATCACCAGGTTCGCCCGGCGGGTGGGACGGGCGCCGGTGGACATCCTGATCAACAACGCCGGGCTGAGCGCCGCGGACCCTGGCCAGCGCACGTCGGACGGCTTCGACCTCCAGATCGGCGTGAACTATCTGGGCAGCTTCGCGCTCACGGCTCAGTTGTGGCCGGCGCTGAGTGCGGCGGAGTCCGCCCGCGTGGTGACGTTGGGCTCGATGGTCGCCATGCGTGGTCGGATCGAACCGACCTTCGGCTGCTCCGACAGCTCGACCTATCGCTCCTACTCCGACTCCAAACTCGCCCAGGTCGTCTTCGCCGGCGAGCTGCGGCGCCGCAGTACCGCGGCCGGGGCCGGAGTCGGCGCTGTCGCAGCGCACCCGGGCTGGTGCCAGACCGCGATCTTCGACGTGGCCGGCCCCCCGGCGTTCATCGACCGGTTTGGTCACGTGCTCGGCGCGCTGCAATCCGCGGCCGACGGTGCGCAACCGATCCTGCTGGCCGCAACGGACTCCCGACCCGGCGCCTACTACGGCCCCACGCGCCGGTGGGGCGCGTCGGGGCCGCCCGGCCCCGCGCGGCTTCCTGCCAGTGCCCTGCAGCCAGGGGTGGGCGCCCGGCTGTGGGACCTCTCCACCGAGCTCACCGGCGTCCCCTTCGACCTTGGCTGAGTGCGACCCAGTGACGGGGAGTTCGACCGCGAGTTCGCGGCGGCCGACGGCGATGCCCACTGTCCGTGCCCAGGCTGCGCCTCGCTCACCTGATCATCCTCGACTGGCTGGAGAGGGTCTTCGGCGCTTTCCGCCCCCGGCCACCGACGGGGGCAAACACCGTTGCCGACGGCCCGCGTAGCCCTAAGGTAGTGGAATGGATACCGCAGTCACCGTCGTCGGCGAGGCCCTGATCGACATCGTCATCCCCCCAGCCGGTCCCAGTGTCGAACACGTCGGCGGCAGCCCGGCGAACGTCGCCATCGGTCTGGCCCGACTCGGCCACGCGACGCGGCTGGCCACGCACATCGGCGCGGATGAACGCGGCCGGAGGATCGCGGACCTGATGGCGGCCGAGTCGGTCGAGCTGATGGCTGGTAGCACCGACGCGGAGCGAACACCGACCGCCGCCGCCCATCTGGACGCTGCGGGCGTGGCTACCTACGAGTTCGACCTGGAATGGCGGCTCGATCCGGCGAAGGTCGCGGTCCCCCCCGGCGGTCATGCGCATACCGGTTCGATCTCGGCAACACTCTCCCCCGGTGGCGATGCGGTGCTCGAGATCATCCGGACGGCCCGGGACCACGCCACCATCTCCTATGACCCGAACGCTCGGCCCTCCCTGATGGGAACGCCTGACCAGGCTCGGCCGGTGATCGAGCGACTGATCGCCTTGGCCGATGTCGTGAAGGCCTCGGACGAGGATGTCCGCTGGCTGTACCCCGACAGCCCCGTCCCCCAGGTGCTCGCCGGCTGGGCGGCGCTGGGACCTTCGATCTGCGCGGTCACCCAGGGCGGATCCGAACTTGTCGTCCTGGCGTCCGGAGAGCTGCGACGGTTCCCGATCCTGCCAGCCACCGTGGTGGACACGGTCGGAGCCGGCGACTCGTTCATGTCCGGGCTGATTTCCGGCCTCTTGGACGCCGGCCTGCTGGGCGGAACCGACGCCAGGGAACGGCTCCGGTCGGCGCAGTGGCCGGTGATCGAAGCAGCCGTCGATCGGGCCTTGGCGTGCGCGGCGATCACAGTCTCCCGCGCGGGCTCGAATCCGCCCACCCGCGCCGAGCTGTCGATCGGCTCCTGAAATCAACCAGGCCGTCGGGAATCAACCCAGCCGGGGATACCGTCCGCGGTAGTGCACCAGGGGGTCGTCCGCCACGCCGGTGGTGACCTTCTCCAGCGTGGCCGTGACCAGCTGCGACCAGCCCACCGTCTCCACCTTCTCGGTCCGGACGCCGGCCCACGTGCCGACCGCGGCCGGCACCGGACCCCAGTCGGTGTCGATGAAGTCGGCCTGAGCGAACGCACCTCCTGGGGCCGGCGCCTGGCCGGCGAAGATGTCGGCGAGCCGCATCTGGTCCCGGCCGAGGATCGACACCGCGGCCATCCCCGATTCGGTGAGCGCGTCGAACAGCTCAGACAACGGGTCCAGCAGGGCCAGCACGCGGGGCGGCGTGCCGTTCGCCACCAGCACAGAAGAGACGGTCAGCCCGGCGGGCCGACCGCGAAGCGGTCGCGCCGTCCACAGCGTGACACCGACGGCCAGCCGTCCCCGGAACGCGCGGACGGCGTCCCTGGCCGAGGGTGGATCGGCGAACGGGAAGCTGTGCGAGATGGTCACTTCGGCGAGAATACCCACGGGTCTGACGCCGCCGACCGCAGAGCCGGAATCGAGCTCCGGCGAAACCCAGAACGGCCCCCGCACCAGGTGCGGGGGCCGTTCTGTTCAGATCTCAGCGGGTCAAGCTCACTTGATGATCTTGGTCACACGGCCGGCGCCGACGGTGCGGCCACCCTCACGGATGGCGAACTTCAGACCGTCCTCCATGGCGATCGGCTTGTTCAGGTGCACGGTCATGTCGGTGTTGTCACCGGGCATCACCATGTCGGTGCCCTCGGGCAGCTGAACGACGCCGGTCACGTCGGTGGTGCGGAAGTAGAACTGCGGGCTGTAGTTGCTGAAGAACGGCTTGTGACGGCCACCCTCCTCTTTGGTCAGCACGTAGACGTTGGCGTCGAAATCGGTGTGCGGAGTGGTCGAACCGGGCTTGATCACGACCATGCCGCGCTCGACGTCATCCTTCTTGGTGCCGCGGAGCAGCAGGCCGACGTTCTCGCCCGCACGACCCTCGTCGAGGATCTTGCGGAACATCTCGACACCGGTGATGGTGGTCGTCTGCTTCTTGTCGGCGATGCCGATGATGTCGACGGTCTCGCCGGTCTTCACGATGCCGCGCTCGATCCGGCCGGTGACGACGGTGCCGCGACCGGTGATCGTGAACACGTCCTCGATCGGCATCAGGAACGGCTTCTCGGTCTCGCGCTCCGGCTGCGGGATGTACTCATCCACGGCGTCCATCAGCTCGACGATGCTCTCGCTCCACTTGGCGTCGCCCTGCATCGCCGGGAAGGCGGCGACGCGAACGATGGGGCAGTTGTCGCCATCGAACTCCTGAGCGCTCAGCAGCTCACGGACCTCGAGCTCGACCAGCTCGATCAGCTCCTCGTCGTCGACCATGTCGCACTTGTTCAGCGCGACCACGATCGCCGGGACGCCGACCTGACGGGCGAGCAGCACGTGCTCGCGGGTCTGCGGCATCGGGCCGTCGGTGGCAGCCACGACCAGGATCGCGCCGTCCATCTGGGCGGCACCGGTGATCATGTTCTTCACGTAGTCGGCGTGACCGGGGCAGTCAACGTGAGCGTAGTGACGCTTCTCAGTCTGGTACTCGACGTGCGCGATCGAGATCGTGATACCGCGCTGACGCTCTTCGGGCGCCTTGTCGATCTGGTCGAACGCCGACACCGCGTTGAGCTCGGGGTACTTGTCGTGGAGCACCTTCGTAATCGCCGCGGTGAGCGTGGTCTTGCCGTGGTCGATGTGCCCGATGGTGCCGATGTTACAGTGCGGCTTGGTCCGCTCGAACTTGGCCTTTGCCACTTGGGCTCCTCTTTCGGATTGTCGCCACGCGGGGCTCGCGGGGCGTGACTTGATTGGTTGACTGCATGGTCATGGTCCGTGCCGGGCACGGACCATGCCAAGTTTTCTCTACCGGGAACGCTGGAGTCAAACTCAGGCAGCGCCGCGTCCCTTTGCGACGATTTCCTCGGCCACGGACTTGGGGCATTCGCCGTAGGAGTCGAATTCCATCGAGTACGAGGCCTGGCCCGACGTCTTCGACCGGAGGTCGCCGACATAGCCGAACATCTCGCTCAGCGGCACCAGAGCCTTGACCACCTGATTGCCGTGAGCCTCGTTCATCGACTGCACGTGACCGCGGCGGCTGTTGATGTCGCCGATGACCGTTCCCAGGTAGTCCTCCGGGGTGGTCACCTCGACCGCCATCAGAGGCTCCAGCAGGGCCGGGTCGGCCTTGCGGGCCGCCTCCTTGAACACCATCGATCCGGCGATCTTGAAGGCCAACTCCGAGGAGTCAACGTCGTGGTAGGCGCCGTCGAGCAGGGTGACCTTGATGTCCTCCACCGGGTATCCGGCCAGCGGCCCGAACGCCATGGCCTCCTTGACGCCCTGGTCGACCGCGGGGATGTACTCGCGGGGGATCCGGCCGCCGGTGACGCCGTTGACGAACTCGTAGCCTTCACCGGCTTCCTTGGGCTCCAGCGCGATGATCACCTTGGCGTACTGGCCCGAACCACCCGACTGCTTCTTGTGGGTGTACTCGATCTTCTCCACCGGACGCCGCAGGGTCTCGCGGTACGCGACCTGTGGCTTGCCGATGTTGGCCTCCACCTTGAACTCCCGCTTCATGCGGTCGATCATGACCTCCAGGTGCAGCTCGCCCATGCCGGCGATGATGGTCTGGCCGGTCTCATCGTCGGTGTGGACGCGGAAGGTCGGGTCCTCTTCGGCCAGGCGCTGGATCGCCGCCGACAGCTTCTCCTGATCGGACTTCGTCTTGGGCTCGATGGCCTGCTCGATCACGGGGGCGGGGAAGTCCATCGACTCCAGCACCACCGGGTTGGCCGGATCGCACAGGGTCTCACCGGTGGTGGTGTCCTTCAAACCCATCACCGCGATGATCATGCCGGCGCCGATCTGATCGATCTCCTCGCGCTTGTTGGCATGCATCTGGTAGATCTTGCCGATCCGCTCCTTGCGGCCCTTCGTCGAGTTCAGCACCTGCTGACCCGCCTTGAGGATGCCGGAGTAGACCCGGATGTAGGTCAGCTTGCCCAGGTGCGGGTCGGCTGCGATCTTGAACGCCAGCATCGACAGCGGTTCCTCGTTGGAGGTGTGCCGTTCGATCACCTGATCGGGGTGACCGGGCTTGAAGCCTTGGATGGCCGGGATGTCCAGCGGGGAGGGCAGGTAGTCGATGACCGCGTCCAACATCGGCTGCACGCCCTTGTTCTTGAAGGACGAACCGCAGATGACGGCGGTGATCTTGTTGGCGATCACGGCGCGTCGCACCGCCGCCTTGATCTGGGCGGCGGAGAGTTCCTCGCCTGTCTCCTCCGCCTCGAGCCAGGCCTCGGCGAAGTCGTCGTCGTGGTCGGCCAGAACGTGGATGAGTTCCTCACGCGCAGACGCGGCGGCCTCGGCCATCTCGGCGGGGATCTCCTCGACGACGTAGTCCTCGCCGATGGTGGTTTCACCGCGCCACATCAGCGCGCGCATGCCGACCAGGTCGATCACGCCCTGGAAATGCGACTCAGCACCCACCGGCAACTGCAGGACCGCGGCCACGGTGTGCAGGCGCTCCCGGATGGTCTTCACGCAGTAGTCGAAGGACGCACCGGTGCGGTCGAGCTTGTTGACGTAACAGATTCGGGGGACGCCGTACCGCGTGGCCTGACGCCACACCGTCTGGGACTGCGGCTCGACGCCCGCGACGCCGTCGAACACGCACACCGCGCCGTCGAGCACCCGCAGCGACCGCTCCACCTCGATGGTGAAGTCGACGTGCCCGGGGGTGTCGATGATGTTGATCTGGACGTCCTTCCAGAAACAGGTCGTCGCGGCGGACGTGATCGTGATCCCGCGCTCCTGCTCCTGCTCCATCCAGTCCATGGTGGCGGCGCCGTCGTGCACTTCGCCGATCTTGTAGTTGATGCCGGTGTAATACAGCACCCGCTCGGTGGTGGTGGTCTTGCCGGCGTCGATGTGGGCCATGATGCCGATGTTGCGAACTGCTGCCAGGTCCTGGTTCGAGTCGATCGCCACTTTGGGCTCAACCTTCCGTTCTGCTGAGTTGGCGCCCTGGATTCAAGACGCCCAAGCTGTGCAGCGCACCCAGCGGTCAGGGCGCCCTGTTGTCAGGCACAGGGCACGGCTCGGTGTGCCGCGCCCTGTTGGGGGATCAGTGCTGCGCTGATGTCACCAGCGGTAATGGGCGAAGGCGCGGTTGGCCTCGGCCATCTTGTGGGTGTCCTCGCGACGCTTGACCGAGGCGCCGAGCCCGTTGGACGCGTCCAGCAATTCGTTCATCAAGCGCTCGGTCATCGTCTTCTCCCGACGCTGTCGGGAGAAGCTCACCAGCCAGCGCAGCGCGAGGGTGTTGGCCCGGGCGGGCTTCACCTCGATCGGCACCTGGTAGGTGGCGCCACCGACCCGGCGGCTCTTGACCTCCAACGCCGGACGGATGTTGTCCAGCGCCTTCTTCAGCGTCTGGACAGGATCGATTCCGGTCTTCGCCCTGGTGCCTTCGAGCGCGTCGTACACGATGCTCTGCGCGGTCGTCTTCTTGCCGTCCAGCAGGATCTTGCTGACCAGCTGGGACACCAGCGGGGAGCCGTAGACCGGATCGACGACGACGGGACGCTTCGGGGCGGGACCCTTGCGAGGCATTACTTCTCCTTCTTCGCGCCGTAACGGCTGCGCGCCTGCTTGCGGTTCTTGACACCCTGGGTGTCCAGCGAGCCGCGGATGATCTTGTACCGCACGCCCGGCAGGTCCTTCACTCGGCCGCCCCGCACGAGCACCATGGAGTGCTCCTGGAGGTTGTGGCCGACACCGGGGATGTAGGCCGTGACCTCCACGCCCGAGGACAGCCGGACGCGGGCGACCTTGCGCAGCGCCGAGTTCGGCTTCTTGGGGGTCGTGGTGTACACGCGGGTGCACACGCCACGACGCTGGGGCGAACCCTTCAGCGCTGGGGTCTTGTTCTTGCTGACCTTGTCAGTGCGGCCCTTGCGGACCAACTGCTGGATAGTGGGCACCGGCTGGTATCTCTTTCCTTCGTGGTTTTGTGGCGCGCGCCGAGCGCCACCAATCGTGACCCCTGAACCTGTCGAAGGGGCCGGATCGGACGCGGCGCACGCACGCATGGTTCGGTCGCCCGAACACAACGATCAAGGCTACTTGACCGCTCGGTGGAGAGTCAAAAACGCGGCGATCCGGCACCGCTCCCGGTCGACAAGGACAGCGCGGCGGCGAGGTTCGTCCTGAGTTGGCTCAGATGAGTGCCGTTCAGGAGGTGGTCACCGCTTCGAGCGGCTCGATCAGGGACCATTCGGGGCCTTCAGAGACCCACCCGGCGCATCGGTCCTTGTGGATCGCAAGTGGTCTGAAGCCAGGCCAGTTGCACCTCACTGGATAATGGCGCGGCACTGACGCCGAACCCCTGTGTTTACGTCGAACCCCTGCGCTCGAGCGCAGGGGTTCGACGTAAACGCAGGGGTTCGGCGTCTCAGGCGGCCGTTCAGTCGGTCGCGTCCTCGATCAGGGCCACCCGGCGAGCGTGGCGTCCGCCCTCGAACTCGGCGGTCAGCCAGGCGCGCACGATCATCCGGGCCAGCCCCGGCCCCACGACGCGCGCACCCAAGGCGAGCACGTTGGCGTTGTTGTGGCGCCGCGCCATTTCGGCCGTGAAGGGCTCCGAGCAGACCACGGCGCGAATCCCGGGCACCTTGTTCGCCGCGATCGAGATCCCGACCCCGGTGCCGCACACCAGCATGCCGAGGTCGTACTCCCCCGCGGCCACCATCCGACCGACCTTCGCGCCGTTCACCGGATAGTCGATGGCCTCACCCGGCGCTGGGCCGAGGTCGTCGACCTCGTGCCCCAGCAACCGGGCTTCCTCTGCCATCTCGTGCCGGAGTTCAACCCCGGCGTGATCGGACGCAACCACTAGGCGCATGGCAGTGCTACCTCTCCGTTCAATCAGCGAAGCTCGCCGGAGTCGTACTCGTCCATCCCCACCGACGGACCGCCGACGCTCAGGTCGTAGTCGTAGGGATCGTAGGACAAGTCGTACGCCGCGGCCCGGGCCTCGGCAGTGGGCTCCACCCGGATGTTGCGGTACCGGTCCAGGCCGGTGCCGGCCGGGATCAGCTTGCCCAGGATGACGTTCTCCTTCAGACCGACCAGCGAGTCGGACTTGGCGTTGATAGCCGCGTCGGTGAGCACCTTCGTGGTCTCCTGGAACGAGGCCGCGGACAGCCACGACTCGGTCGCAAGGGACGCCTTCGTGATGCCCATCAACACCGGACGACCCTGGGCCGGCGTGCTGCCCTCGGTCACCATCTGACGGTTTTGGCTCTCGAAGGACTTCCGGTCGACAAGTTCACCCGGCAGCATCGACGTGTCCCCGGATTCGATCACCGTGATCCGGCGCAGCATCTGGCGAATGATGATCTCGATGTGCTTGTCGTGGATCGGAGCGCCCTGCGTCCGGTAGACGGCCTGCACCTCCTCGACCAGATGCTCCTGCACCTTGCGCAGGCCGGACACGCGAAGCACATCCTGCGGATCGGGCGTGCCGGCGTAGAGCTGCTGCCCCGCCGCCACGTGCTCCCCGTCCCCCACGGCATGGCGGACGCCGGTGGCGTCCTCCCACTCCAGGCGGACGCGCCGCGGCAGCGGGTACTCCAGGTCGGGCTCGCCGTCGTCGCGAACGAGGATGAGCTTGCGGACCCGGTCGCCCTCTTCGATCCGCACCCGCCCGGAGGCCTCGGCGATCGGCGCCTTGCCCTTGGGCTGACGCGCCTCGAACAGCTCGACCACACGCGGCAGGCCCTGGGTGATGTCGTCGCCCGCCACACCGCCGGTGTGGAAGGTGCGCATCGTGAGCTGCGTGCCCGGTTCACCGATCGACTGGGCGGCCACGATACCCACCGCCTCGCCCACGTCCACCAGCTTGCCGGTGGCCAGTGACCTGCCGTAGCACATGGCGCAGGTCCCGGTCGCGGCCTCACAGGTGAGCACTGAGCGCACCTTCACCTCGGTGATGCCGTTCTTGAGCAACTTCTTGATGTTGACATCGCCGAGGTCGACGCCGGCCTTGACCAGCACCTTGCCCTCGGCGTTGACCACGTCGGTGGCCAGGGTTCGGGCGTAGACCGCGGTCTCGTTGTTGCGGTCGGCGACCAGCTTGCCGGCCTTGCCCTCCACCGCGATCGGCTTGGTCAGGCCACGATCGGTCTGGCAGTCCTCCTCGCGGATGATCACGTCCTGCGACACGTCGACCAACCGCCGGGTGAGGTAGCCGGAGTCGGCGGTCCGCAACGCGGTGTCCGCCTGCCCCTTGCGTCCGCCGTGGGTGGAGATGAAGTACTCCAGCACGCTCAGACCCTCGCGGAAGTTGGACTTGATCGGCCGGGCGATGATCTCGCCCTTCGGGTTGGCCACCAGGCCACGCATGGCCGCGATCTGACGCATCTGCGTCATGTTTCCTCGCGCACCCGAGTGCACCATCATGAAGATCGGGTTGCTGCGGGTGAAGTTGGCCTCCATGGCCGCGGTGAGTTCGGCGGTCGCGTCCGTCCACAGCTGGATCAGCTCTTGATGACGCTCCTCCTCGGTCACCTTGCCGCGCTCGTATTGCTTGGTGATCTTGTTGGCGCGGGCCTCGTAGGCGGCCAGGATCTCCGGCTTGTTCGGCGGGGTCTGGACGTCGCCGATCGACACGGTCACTCCGGAGCGAGTGGCCCACTTGAACCCGAGCGCCTTCAGCTTGTCCAGCGTGACGGCGACCTCGACCTTCGGGTACCGCTCGGCGAGGTCGTTCACGATCTGGCCCAGCTTCTTCTTGCCCACCTCGACGTTGACGAACGGGTAGTCCGCAGGCAGCGCCTCGTTGAACAACGCCCTGCCCAGAGTGGTCTCGAGCAGGATGCTGCCGTCGGGACGCAGTTCCTGCCCCTCCGGCGGGATGATCCCACTCACCCGCACCCGGCACGGAGACCCGATCGCGAGTTCATTGCGGTCGAAGGCCATGTAAGCCTCGGCCACAGAGGAGAACACGCGACCCTCGCCGACCAGGCCCTTGCGCTCCAGGGTGAGGAAGTAGTGACCGATGACCATGTCCTGGGTGGGCATGGTGACGGGCCGGCCATCAGCCGGCTTCAGGATGTTGTTCGTGCTCAGCATCAGGATTCGGGCCTCGGCCTGCGCCTCCGCGCTCAGCGGCAGGTGGACCGCCATCTGGTCGCCGTCGAAGTCGGCGTTGAACGCCGTGCAGACCAGCGGGTGGATCTGGATGGCCTTGCCCTCGATCAGCTGCGGCTCGAACGCCTGGATGCCCAGCCGGTGCAGGGTCGGTGCGCGGTTCAGCAGCACCGGATGCTCGGCGATGACCTCCTCCAACACGTCCCAGACCACCGGACGCTGGCGCTCGACCATCCGCTTGGCGCTCTTGATGTTCTGCGCCAGGTTGAGGTCGTCGAGACGCTTCATCACGAAGGGCTTGAACAACTCCAGCGCCATCGCCTTGGGCAGGCCGCACTGGTGCAGCTTGAGCTGCGGGCCGACGACGATGACCGAGCGACCCGAGTAGTCGACGCGCTTGCCGAGCAGGTTCTGCCGGAACCGGCCCTGCTTGCCCTTCAGCATGTCCGAGATCGACTTCAGCGGACGGTTGCCGGGACCGGTGACCGGACGGCCACGACGGCCGTTGTCGAAGAGGCTGTCGACGGCCTCCTGAAGCATCCGCTTCTCGTTGTTCACGATGATCTCGGGCGCACCCAGATCGAGCAGGCGCTTGAGCCGGTTGTTCCGGTTGATCACGCGGCGGTACAGGTCGTTCAGGTCGGAGGTCGCGAACCGGCCACCGTCCAGCTGCACCATCGGACGAAGGTCCGGCGGAATGACCGGAACGGCGTCCAGCACCATGCCCAGCGGCGAATTGGTGGTGGACAGGAAGGCGGCGACCACTTTGAGCCGCTTCAGCGCGCGCGTCTTCCGCTGACCCTTGCCGGTCTGGATGATCTCGCGCAAGCTCTCCGACTCCGCCTGCAGGTCGAACGTGCCCAGGCGGTTCTTGATCGCTTCGGCGCCCATGTACCCGGCGAAGTACTTACCGAACCGGGTCTTCATCTCCCGGTAGAGGATCTCGTCACCCTCCAGGTCCTGGACCTTCAGCCCCTTGAACCGGGTCCACACCGCTTCGAGCCGGTCGAGGTCACGTTGGGCGCGGTCACGCAGTTGCTTGACTTCGCGCTCACCGCCCTCGCGGACCCGCTTCTTGATGTCGGCCTTGGCGCCTTCGGCCTCGAGACCGGCGAGGTCCTCCTCCAGCTTGGCGAGCCGGGTGTTCACGTCGTTGTCGCGACGACCCTCGAGCTGCTTGCGCTCCACCTCGACCTTGGCCTCCAAAGAAGGCAGGTCGCGGTGCCGGGCGTCGGTGTCGACCGAGGTGATCATGTACGCGGCGAAGTAGATGACCTTCTCCAGGTCCTTCGGAGCGATGTCGAGCAGGTAGCCCAAGCGGCTTGGGACCCCCTTGAAGTACCAGATGTGAGTCACCGGGGCGGCCAGCTCGATGTGGCCCATCCGCTCGCGGCGGACGTTCGAGCGAGTGACCTCGACCCCGCAACGCTCACAGATGATGCCCTTGAACCGGACCCGCTTGTACTTTCCGCAGTAGCATTCCCAGTCCCTGGTGGGACCGAAGATCTTCTCGCAGAACAGGCCGTCGCGCTCGGGCTTCAGCGTCCGGTAGTTGATGGTCTCGGGCTTCTTCACCTCGCCGTGCGACCATTCCCGGATCTGGTCGGCCGTGGCCAGACCGATGCGCAGCTCGTCGTAGAAGTTCACGTCCAGCACGTTGCTTCTCTTTCCCCTGCGCCTGGCGCGCAGGAACCAATCTTTCGGAAGTCCTGAGTTGTCTTGATGACTGAGTTGAACAACTCAGACTTCGTCAACGGAGCGGAATGAATCCGCACCGGGACGGCGGGACAGGTCGATGCCGAACTCCTCGCTGGCGCGGAAGTCGTCCTCCGAGTCGCGGAGTTCGACCACGGTGCCGTCGCTGGAGAGTACCTCCACGTTCAGGCAGAGCGACTTCATCTCCTTCACCAACACCTTGAACGACTCCGGGATGCCGGGTTCGGGAATGTTCTCGCCCTTGACGATCGCTTCGTACACCTTCACCCGGCCCGGCACGTCGTCGGACTTGATGGTCAGCAACTCCTGCAGCGCCCAGGCGGCACCGTAGGCCTCCAGCGCCCACACCTCCATCTCGCCGAACCGCTGGCCACCGAACTGGGCCTTACCGCCCAGCGGCTGCTGCGTGATCATCGAGTACGGACCCGTGGACCGAGCGTGGATCTTGTCGTCGACCAGGTGGTGCAGCTTGAGCATGTAGATGTAGCCGACACCGACCGGTTCGGGGTAGGGCTCGCCGGAACGACCGTCGAACAGCCTCGCCTTGCCGTCGGAATCCACCAGCTTGAGCCCGTCCCGCTGCGGCAGGCCGTGCTGCAGCAGCCCGGCGATCTCCTGCTCGTTGGCGCCGTCGAACACCGGGGTGGCCAGGCGTGCGTTGCCGTCCACGTGCTCCAACCCGACTTCGCGCAGGCGTTCGGCCCACGCCTCCTCGACGCCGCTGAGATCCCAGCCGGTCTTGGCGACCCACCCGAGGTGGGTCTCCAGCACCTGGCCGACGTTCATCCGGGACGGGACGCCCAGCGGGTTCAGCACGATGTCGACCGGAGTGCCGTCCTCCATGAACGGCATGTCCTCCACAGGCAGGATCTTGGAGATCACGCCCTTGTTCCCGTGCCGGCCGGCGAGCTTGTCGCCGTCCGAGATCTTCCGCTTCTGAGCCACGTACACGCGCACCATCTGGTTCACGCCCGGAGGCAGCTCGTCGTCCTCTTCACGGTCGAAGACCCGGACGCCGATCACGGTGCCGGTCTCGCCGTGCGGCACCTTCATCGAGGTGTCGCGGACCTCGCGCGCCTTCTCGCCGAAGATCGCGCGCAACAGCCGCTCCTCCGGGGTGAGCTCGGTCTCGCCCTTCGGGGTGACCTTGCCGACCAGGATGTCCCCGGTGCCGACCTCCGCGCCGATTCGGATGATGCCGCGCTCGTCCAGGTTGGCGAGCATGTCCTCACCGATGTTCGGGATGTCACGGGTGATCTCCTCGGCACCGAGCTTGGTGTCGCGGGCATCGATCTCGTGCTCCTCGATGTGAATGCTGGTCAGCACGTCGTCCTGCACGAGCCGCTGGCTCAGGATGATCGCGTCCTCGTAGTTGTGGCCCTCCCACGGCATGAACGCCACCAGCAGGTTTCGGCCCAGCGCCATTTCGCCGCCGTCGGTGCAGGCACCGTCGGCCAACGGCGTGCCGACCTCGACCCGGTCGCCGGCGGAGACCAGCGGACGCTGGTTGATGCAGGTGGCCTGGTTGGACCGGCGGAACTTCGCCATCCGGTAGTTGGTGTAGGTCGCGTCGTCGTTCGCCACCTCGACGAGGTCGGCGCTCACCGAGGTGACCACACCGGCCTTTGCCGCCACAGTGACATCGCCTGCGTCCACCGCGCCGCGGTACTCCATACCCGTACCGACGAAGGGGGCTTCGTTACGAATCAGCGGCACCGCTTGGCGCTGCATGTTGGCGCCCATCAGTGCGCGGGAGGCGTCGTCGTGCTCGAGGAACGGGATCAGCGCCGTGGCCACCGACACCATCTGGCGCGGGGACACGTCCATGTAGGCCACCTGTTCCGGCGGCACGGTGTCGACGTCACCGTGCTTGATCCGCACCAGCACCCGGTCCTCCGAGAAGCGTCCGTCACCGGCCACCTTGGCGTTGGCCTGCGCGATGACGTATCGGTCCTCCTCGTCAGCGGTGAGGTAGTCGATCCGGTCGGTGACGTAGCCGTTCTCGACCTTGCGGTAGGGAGTCTCGATGAAGCCGAAGGCGTTCACCCGCGCGAACGAGGCCAGCGACCCGATCAGGCCGATGTTCGGACCTTCTGGGGTCTCGATCGGGCACATCCGACCGTAGTGGCTGTGGTGGACGTCGCGAACCTCCATGCCCGCGCGGTCGCGGGACAGGCCGCCCGGGCCCAACGCGGACAGTCGCCGCTTGTGGGTGAGCCCGGCCACCGGGTTGGTCTGGTCCATGAACTGAGACAGCTGGGAGGTGCCGAAGAACTCCTTCAGCGCGGCCGAGACCGGCCGAATGTTGATCAGGGTCTGCGGCGTGATCGCCTCGATGTCCTGGGTGGTCATCCGGTCGCGGACGGTGCGCTCGAGCCGGCCGAGGCCGATCCGAAGCTGGTTCTGGATCAGTTCGCCGACCGTCCGGAGCCGGCGGTTGCCGAAGTGATCGATGTCGTCGGTCTCGACGATCATCTCGCCCAGTTCGGCGCGTCCCTCGTGCAGCGCCACGATGTAGCGGATGGCGGCCACGATGTCGTCGATCGTCAACACCTGGGTGTCGAACGGCAGGCCGACGCCGAGCTTCTTGTTGATCTTGTACCGGCCCACCTTGGCCAGGTCGTATCGCTTCGGGTTGAAGTAGTAGTTCTCCAGCATCTGCTGGGCGGCTTCGCGCGTCGGCGGCTCACCCGGGCGCAGCTTGCGGTAGAGGTCGAGGAGGGCCTCATCGGTGTTCGCCGTGTGGTCCTTCTCCAACGTGAGCCGCATCGACTCGTACTCGCCGAACTCCTCAAGGATCTGTTCGTTGGTCCAGCCGAGCGCCTTCAGGAGCACGGTGACGTTCTGCTTGCGCTTGCGATCGACCCGGACGCCGACCATGTCACGCTTGTCGATCTCGAACTCAAGCCAGGCGCCGCGGGACGGGATCATCTTGCAGGTGAAGATGTCCTTGTCCGAGGTCTTGTCGGCAGTCTGCTCGAAGTACACGCCCGGCGAGCGCACCAGCTGCGACACGACGACGCGCTCCGTGCCGTTGATGATGAACGTGCCCTTGTCGGTCATCAGCGGGAAGTCGCCCATGAACACCGTCTGGCTCTTGATCTCACCGGTGTCGTTGTTCATGAACTCCGCGGTGACGAACAGTGGCGCAGCGTAGGTGAAGTCCTGGTCCTTGCACTCCTCGACGGTGTGCTTGGCCTCTTCGAACCGGTTGTCGCGGAAGGAGAGCGACATGGTCTGGGAGAGGTCCTCAATGGGAGAGATCTCTTCGAAGATCTCCTCCAGCCCGGACTTGGTGTTGACGTCCGTGCGCCCCACCTCCTGGGCGGCGGCTACCCGCGCCTGCCAGGTCTCGTTGCCGATCAGCCAATCGAAGGACTCGACCTGGAGATCCAGCAGATTGGGAACTTCGAGCGGCTCGTGGATCTTCGCGAAGGAGATCCGGCCACTCGGTGAGACAACATTGGTGTTCTTCGACGCGGTGCGCGAGACGGCCAAGGTGGAGTCCTTCCGAAAAGGCCCGGCTATACCGGTTTCGTTGCACGCAGAACGGCCCGCGTCAAGTTCACGGGTCGTCGTTGGCTTTGGGCAAAGCGATAGCTTACCTCAGCAGAGCGGCGGTCGCAAACGCAGCGCCCGTCGTCGCCGGCCGGGTGCGGTTGCCTCGAAAGCCTACCTCGTCGAAGGCCTTCTGAGCTGGTCACAGGCAACATCGAGTTCGGACAACACTAGACCGGCGCCTGCGGCGGTTACGGGAGAGGTAACCATTCGCTGCAGGACACCGGCCTAAGTGGTGTACTCATCCGACGCATGAGGGGGGGCGCCGACACAAGGAATCTCACCAGACTTGACTGGCTCTGTCAACCTCTTGTCAAGAATTCGGTCGAGCTCTTCTGACCTGCGCTCAGCCGCCAGGCGTCGACGGCGGAAAGGAGCCGGCCCTCCTCCTCGAACTGCAGCGCGGCCGTGGCGAACTCGGCCCGAGCGGCCTCCTGGCGGTCGAGCGCTGCCAGTGCATGGCCGAGGATGAGCCGGACCCCGCCCAGCGAGATGCCTGGGCCGCCCAGCACCGGATCGTCCAACACGCCGGTCAGAATCCGCACCGCGCCCTCGGGCGCGCCGGTTCGCAGTGCGAGCATGGCCTCGACCTTGCGCAGTTCCACCACGTCGTGGCTGTTGCCAAGGATCTGGAGGCCCAGTGCGGCCGTTCGGACCAGTTCGGGCACCCCTTCGATCATTCCGATGTTGAGGCGCCAATGCGCGGCGGCGCTGGAGAAGCGCAACCAAAGTCGAAGATCCCGTCGCGGATCCAACAGCTCTTGCGCGATCCCGTGCTGACGCAGTCCTTCCTCGCTGTCGCCGCCGAAGAAATACGCCGTCCCCAGGGCCCACGCGATCAGTCCACGAGAATGATCAGAGGTGAGCCGAGGGCTCAGTTCACGCAGCCGGTTCAGATACGGCTCGCTCTCGGTGAAGGAGTGGCCCGCCTCCGACAGTGCGCTGACCAGAGCCATCAGCGCTTCAGCAAGGATGATCGGGGGCGCCGACGACGCGGCCTCCACCGCGCGGGCGCTGAACGCGATCGCCCAGCCGAGCCGATCCGAAGCACGATTGGCGACCGACGCCAGGCTCAGGGCCTGCGCGCGGGCAACGGCGAGTTCCCGGGCCGTTTCGTGCTCGGCGAGTTCTTCGCCCAGCTGCGCGGCAGCCACGAAATCTCCGGACGAGAATTGGGCTTGAGCGAGGACGTAGAGGGCCTCCCAGTGGCGCCCCGCATCGCCGTTGGCCGCCGCCGCCGCGGCCGCCCGTTTCGCGTGCTCCATCGCCGAAGCCCAGTCGTGTTCGGACCAGGCGCGTTCCGCCACCAGGAGGTCTTCGATGGTGGTTCCTGAGAAAAGCCTGGCCGGATCGGCCGCCGGCGCCACCCCCCACTCCAGGGACGACACCCCAAGACGATGCGAGAGGAACTCGATCACCTCCGGTGTTGCGGCGCGCCGACCGCTCTCGAGGTGCGAGATGTAGCTCCCGGAGTAGGTGTCTCCACCCAGCGCTGACTGGGACAGACCTTTCCGCTTGCGGGCCTCACGCAACAACGAGCCGAACTGAGCCGCACCCGACGCGTCCACACAAACCTCCTGCCTCTTATCGAACACTGTCAAATCTTGACAAGCTCGTCAAGTACCGACTAGCTTCGCAGCGTTGAGCCAGTCAACGAGAAGGCTTAGGGGAGAACACTAATGACCGCCGTTCGCAGAGTGATCGCAGCCGTCGCCGTCATCGGCACGCTCGCTGTCGTGCCCATCAGCATGATCGCTGAGCAGTCCCAGTCGGCGGGCCAGGGCACCTGGCCTTTCAGCTACGGCAAGCTGAAGGTCTAGCCCTCACCGCGACTGCTTTCGCCGGTCCCATCCGGCACGAAAGACCACCCCCAGTAGAGTCAGAATGGCGGTGACCCAGCACCGGGTCGCCGCCATTCTGTTGTGCGCCGGCTTCGACCCGGTGCTTCGAACACCGTCCGTGCCCGACAGCGAATCGGCGGCGAGCCCTCAGGGCCCGCCGCCGATTCTTGGTTGATTCTCAGCAGATCACTTGACGGAGACCGAGGCGCCGGCGGCCTCGAGGGCCTCCTTGGCCTTGGCAGCGGCGTCACGCGCAACCTTCTCCAGCACGACCTTGGGAGCGGCCTCGACCAGGTCCTTGGCCTCCTTCAGGCCCAGGCTGGTCAGCGCGCGCACCTCCTTGATGACCTGGATCTTCTTGTCGCCGGCGGATTCGAGAATCACGTCGACCTCGTTGCTGACCTCTTCCTCCTCGACTGCCTCAGCGGCAGCGGCACCCGGGGCCGCGGCAACCGCGACCGGGGCAGCGGCGGTGACGCCGAAGGTGTCCTCGAACAGCTTCACGAACTCCGAGAGCTCGATCAGGGTCATCTCCTTGAAAGCGTCAAGGAGCTCGTCAGTAGTGAGCTTCGCCATGTGGGCGTCCTTTCTCAAACGGATGCAGCGTCAGCCGCGTCGGTGGTGGCCTCAGCAGCGGGAGCTGCATCGGTTGCCGGGGCGTCCCCGGCCTGCTTCTGGGTCTTCAAGGCGTCCAGGGCGCGAGCCGCCTGGGACAACGGAGCAGCGAACAACCCGACAGCCTTCGCCAGGTTCCCGTTCATTGCGCCGGCGAGCTTGGCGAGGAGGACCTCGCGAGACTCGAGATCGGCCAGCTTCTTGACCGAGTCGGCATCAAGGACACGACCGTCCATGACACCAGCCTTGATCACCAGATGCGGATTCGCCTTGGCGAAGTCCCGCAGACCCTTGGCAACGGTGGCTACGTCACCGCTGATGAAGGCGATCGCGGTGGGCCCCGTGAGGTTCTCCTCGAGGCCTTCGATGCCCGCCTGCCGGGCTGCGATCGTGGTCAGCGTGTTCTTCGTCACGGCGTAGGTGACGTTCTCACCAAGGGACCGGCGCAACGCCTTGAGGTCCTTGACGGTGAGCCCGCGGTATTCGGTCAGCACAGCGGCTGCGGAATTGCTGAACTGGTCAGCCAGTTCCGCAACGGCAGCCGTTTTGTCCGGCCTCGCCATGGGTCTCCTTCCCACTTCTCATCGGTTCGCCGAGACGTGGAAATGGAAAACCCGGAGCGCGGTGGCGATCCGGGACAACTCAAGCTTGAGCGATTCACGTTTCACCTGCGCGGGGTTTGCCTGTCCTGGGGATCCAGAACGAGAACCAGCGGTCTTCGGCCTTGCCATCCTAGGCCAGGGCGGACGAAGGGGCCAAATCGCGGCGAGGGCCCGACGAAATCATCGTCCCGCCGGACGTGATGGCGCGCGGGAGGTGCCCATGGGTGCGTCGGCGTCGAAGACACGTCTGCCCCGCTCCGCGAGGAACGGGGCAGACGAAATCAGGATCTACTCTGCGGCAGGCTTCAACTTGGTGGGATCGACGGCGACGCCGGGACCCATGGTCGATGCCATCGTGGCCTTCTTCAGGTAGCGACCCTTGGACGCGCTCGGCTTGAGCCGCATCACCTCGTCGAGGGCGGCGAAGTAGTTCTCCGCCAACTGCTGCTCACCGAAGGATGCCTTACCGACGATGAAGTGCAGATTTGCGTGCCGGTCGACGCGGAACTCGATCTTGCCGCCCTTGATGTCGGTGACCGCCTTGGCCACATCCATGGTCACCGTGCCGGTCTTGGGGTTCGGCATCAGGCCGCGCGGGCCGAGCACCCGGCCCAGGCGTCCCACCTTGCCCATCAGATCGGGCGTGGCGACCACGGCGTCGAAGTCGAGATACCCGGCGGCGATCTTGGCGATCAGGTCGTCGGCGCCCACCTCGTCCGCGCCCGCTGCGATGGCGTCGTTGGCCTTCTCGCCGGTGGCGAAGACGAGGACCCGAGCCGTCTTGCCGGTGCCGTGGGGAAGGTTCACGGTGCCGCGGACCATTTGGTCGGCCTTGCGGGGATCGACGCCGAGGCGGAGTGCAACCTCCACGGTCTCGTCGAACTTGGCCGAGGCGTTCTTCTTCACCAGGGCCAGAGCGGCCTCAGGACTGTAGAGCTGATCGGCGTTGATGTTCTCGCTCGCGGCCCGGTAGGCCTTGCTGTGCTTCATGCTGGTCTCCTTGTCAAGGGATCCTCGTATGGACCCCGGTGCCAGTCGTGGTGTGGGCGATCGCCCTGCCACGGTTACTCGGTCCGCTGCCGCGAACCTCGTTGCGACTTCTTCCTTCCCGCCACTGACGCGGCGCGACGGTCGTCGTCTGCGTGATTCTCTGGGTGGTTCAGGACTCGACGGTGACGCCCATGGAACGGGCAGTGCCCGCGACGATCTTCATGGCGGCGTCGATGTCGTTGGCGTTCAGGTCGGGCATCTTGGTGGTGGCGATCTCACGCACCTGGTCGGCCGTCAGCGAGCCCACCTTGTCCTTGTGCGGACGGGCGGAGCCGCTCTTCAGCCCGGCGGCCTTCTTGATCAGTTCCGCGGCCGGCGGGGTCTTCGTGATGAAGGTGAAGGTGCGGTCCTCGTAGATGGTGATCTCGACGGGGATGACCGTGCCACGCATCGCTTCGGTCTCGGCGTTGTACCGCTTGCAGAACTCCATGATGTTCACGCCGTGCGGGCCGAGGGCGGTGCCGACCGGCGGAGCGGGAGTTGCCGCGCCAGCGTTCAGGGCCACCTTGACGATGGCGGCGACCTTCTTCTTGGGAGGCATTTCTTTACGGGTCCTTCTGGTTGGGTTCTTACCTGGCCGCCCGTCGGGTGACGCGGCGGCGATGCGACGAGTCAGACCTTCTGGATCTGGCCAAGGGTGAGATCGACCGGGGTCTCCCGGCCGAGGATCTCGACCAGCGCCTTCAGCCGCTGACTGTTCGCATTGATCTCGGTGATGGTCGCATGGACACCGGCGAAGGGGCCCTGAACCACCATGACCGAGTCACCGATCTTGAAGTCGGCGATCTCGATCTTCTTGTTGCTCCGCCGGCTCGGGCCGGTGGAGGCAGCCGCGGCTCGCGCGAGCGCTGCGGGCGCCAGCATCTTCTCGACCTCGTCGAGGCTCAACGGCACCGGCGCGTTGGCGTGCGCCACGAATCCGGTCACGGATGGGGTGTGCCGGACCGCAGCCCAGGAGGCGTCGGTGAGGTCCATCCGCACCAGCACGTAGCCCGGCAGGACCGTGCGGGTCACCGACTTCCGAGCGCCGTTGCGGGTCTCCATCACTTCTTCGGTGGGAACGACGGCCTCGTAGATGTAGTCCTCCATGCCGAGCGTCTTCACCCGGTTGTCGAGGTTCTGCTTCACCCTGTTCTCCATGCCGGAGTAGGTGTGAATCACGTACCAGTCCCCCACCTGGCTACGCAGTTGGGCACGAAGTTCTTCGAGCACCGCTTCGTCGTCGGCGTCCAACGCGACCGGCTCCGGCTCTGGTTCGGGCTCGGGGTCGCCGAGGTCGATCACCAGGTTGTCGTCGTCCTCGGCGTCCAGTCCGCCGAAGTCGAGGTTCAGTTCCAGGTCGTCGGTCGTGGACGCATCCGGCAGCCCGAGATCGATCTCGATCTCGCGTTGCTCTCCGGGATCCTCCGAAAAGATGTTGGTCATCTGTACTCGCTTCCTCGTCGTCAGCCGAAGATCTTCAGGATCAGCGTGCCGAACCCGAGGTCCAGCAGGCTGACGATGGCGATCATGATCAGGACGAACACCAGCACGACGACGAAGTACTGCTGCAGTTGGTTCAGGGTCGGCCAGACGACCTTCTTCAGCTCAGCGATCGACTCCCGCACGAACTGTGCCGGTGTCGTCCGCTTCCGCTCCTGGGTGGGCGCCGTCTGGCGCCGTTTGGGGGTGGCCCGACCCTTGGTCGTCGGCTCCGCCTCCGCGACAGCCTTCCGGGCGGGACGCGCGCTGGCCGCCGCCAACGCGACCTGCTCCTCCTCGGTCAGTTCGACGTCCTCGAGTCCCATTGCCACAAGGTCGGGCTCCACGGAACTGGGGTCGGCGGGCAGCTGGGTGCCAGCCTTCTCCTGATCATCCGTCACGTGGTCGTCCTTCGCTATCGCTGTCGGGGCTGGGGTCCGGGTAAACGGCTACCCCAGCAGGGCAAGAGGGACTTGAACCCCCAACCTGCGGTTTTGGAGACCGCTGCTCTGCCAATTGAGCTATTGCCCTTTGATGGTGGTCTTTCCCGTCTGGACCCTTGTGGGCATGGCCGAGCCGGTGCTGGTCACCAAGCACAAGATTGTAGGGGTTTTACCCAGGTGAGTCGAACCGGCACCGCTCAGCGCACACGCAGTCCGGGCACTGCCCCTGCGTCCGGCTCAAGCAGGAAGATGCCCGGGTTCGCGTCGACATCGGCGTGCCCGGCGGCCAGCACCATGCCTTCGCTGACGCCGAAGCGCATCGTCCGCGGAGCCAGATTGGCGACCACCACGGTCAAGCGGTCGACCAGGTCCTGCGGCGCGTACACCCCGGAAATCCCGGAGAAGACGTCCCTGGTGCGCCCCTCCCCCAGATCGACGGTGAGCCGCAGCAGCTTGCGGGCACCCTCGACCGCCTCGGCGGCCACGATCCGGGCTACCCGAAGATCCACCGCGGCGAACTCGTCGATGCTGATCTGGCTCCCGATCTCCTCCCCACCGGGAGGCTCGGTCACCGGGGGTGGATCCTGCGCTACCAGCGCCTCGACCGGCGGCTCGAACAGCGTGTCCATCACCGCCGGGTCCACACGCTGCATCAGGTGCCGGTAGCCGCCGATGGTGTGGTCACCCAAGCGGGTGGACGCGTCACTCCAGACGAACGGCGGGACCTGAAGGAACCCCGCCACGTCCGAGGCCACCGCGGGCAGGACGGGAGCCAGCAGGATCGTCAGCACTCGGAAGGCCTCGATTCCGGTGCTGCACGCCCGGTGCAGGTCGGCCTCTCCCCCCGGGACTTTCGCCAGTTCCCACGGCCGGTGGCGCTCGACGTATTCGTTGACCCGGTCGGCCAGCGCCATGATCTCGCGCAGCGCCTTGCCGAACTCGCGACCCTCGTACAGCGCACCCACCGCCGGCACCTGGGCGTGCAGGTGCGCCAGCAGTGCCTCTCCGTCGTCGCCGAGGTCGGCGCGGATGCGACCGTCGAACCGTTTGGTCAAGAAGCCGGACACCCGGCTGGCGATGTTGACGTACTTTCCGATCAGGTCGGCATTGACCCGCGTCACGAAGTCGTCGGGGGTGAAGTCGACGTCCTCGACATGGGAGTTGAGCTTGGCAGCGATGTAGTAGCGCAGGAAGTCGGGGTTGAGGCCGAGTTCGAGGTAGCGCAGCGGGCTGATGCCGGTGCCGCGGCTCTTGCTCATCTTCTCCTCGCTGACGGTGATGAAACCGTGCACGAAGACGTTGTCGGGCACCTTGCGTCCGGAGAAGTGCAGCATCGCCGGCCAGAACAGGGTGTGGAAGTACACGATGTCCTTGCCGATGAAATGCACCTGCTCCACGGTGGGGTCGGCGAGGAAGGCTTCGACATCCTCGCCCCGCTTGGCGAAGAGGTTCGCCAAGGACGCCAGATAGCCGATCGGCGCGTCGAGCCAGACGTAGAAGTACTTGCCGGGGGCTCCCGGGATCTCGATGCCGAAGTAGGGGGCGTCGCGAGAGATGTCCCAGTCCGACAGGCCGGCATTGCCGTCGGCGTCCCGGACGAACCATTCCTTGACCTTGTTGGCGACCTCCGGTTGCAGCTTGCCGTCCTGCGTCCACTCCTCGAGGAAGGCGACGCAGCGGGGGTCGGACAGCCGGAAGAAGAAGTGCTCGCTGCTGCGCAATTCCGGCTTCGCCCCGGACAGCGCCGAGTAGGGGTTGCCCAGGTCGGTCGGGGCGTACACGGCGCCGCAGACCTCGCACGAGTCCCCGTACTGATCGGCCGCGCCGCAGCGCGGACACTCGCCCTTGATGTAGCGGTCGGGCAGGAACATCGACTTCACCGGATCGAAGAACTGCTCCACCTCACGCACATCGATCAGGCCGGCATCGGACAGTGCCAGATAGATCGACTGCGCCAACGCGGTGTTCTCAGCGCTGTCGGTGGAGTGCCAGTTGTCGAACGAGATTCCGAAACCGTCCAGGTAGGCCTGTCGTCCGGACGCGATCCCGGCGACGAACTCCTGCGGGCTCAGCCCGGCCTTCTCGGCGGCGATCATGATCGGCGCTCCGTGCGCGTCGTCCGCGCCCACGAAGTGCACCCGAGCGCCCGACATCCGCTGGTAGCGCACCCAGATGTCGGCCTGGATGTACTCCATCATGTGCCCGATGTGGAACGGGGCATTGGCGTAGGGCAGGGCTGTGGTGACGAACAACGTCCGGGTCATTCCTGCAAGCCTAGAAGCCAATGCCACTGCGGCGCCAACTGGCGACTCGACGCGTCGCTGGGAGTCGGCGGTCACTCTCGTCGAGGGAATCAGCGGGGTGGAGCACCTCCAGGCCAGCTGCCAGATCGGGCAGGTCACGACTGAAAAGGCCGCCGGCTTCGGTCGCCGCCACGTTGGGCGGCCGATCGGGCCGTGGAGAGCCGGATCACCCGCCATTCGTGGCGGCATGGGACGAGCGCAGCGGTGAGCCTCAGAGGACGGCGGCGATGGCCTCGGCGACCCTGGGGACATTGCCGGGGTTGAGCGCTGCGACGCAGATCCGGCCGGCGTCAGTGCCATAGACGGCGTGGGCATCGCGGAGTTGACGCATCTGATCAGCGCTCAGTCCGCAGTAGCTGAACATGCCAACCTGGTCAGCGATGAAACCGAAGTCCCGGGCTGCTCCGGCGGCGGCCAGCGCCTGCACGAGTGACGAACGCAGCTCACGGATCCGCAACCGCATGCCCTCCAATTCGGACTCCCACAGCCGTCTCAGTTCAGGGTCGGCCAGGACCGTCGCCACCACCTGAGCACCATGGGTGGGCGGGTTGGAGTAGTTGGTCCGCACCGTCACCTTGAGTTGAGAGAGCACGCGCGCGGCTTCGTCGGCGTCCGCCGTGACCACGCTCAGGCCGCCGACGCGCTCGCCGTAGAGGCTGAAGCTCTTGCTGAACGAGGACGCCACCAGCAGCGGGACGCCGAGCGCCGCGAACCGTGCGACGACGGCGCCGTCGGGCTCGATCCCGGCGGCGAACCCCTGGTAGGCCAGATCGAGAAACGGCACCAGGCCGCGCCGGACGACCACGTCGGCGACCTGGGCCCAGTCAGCCTCGGTCAGGTCGTAACCGGTCGGGTTGTGGCAGCAGGCGTGCAGCACGACGATCGTGCCCGGCTCGGCCGCCTGCAGATCGGCCAGCATTCCCGGCACATCGACGCCACCTGCCTCCGGCGCGTAATAGCGGTAGCTTCGCACCTCGAACCCGGCGCGACTGAACAAGGCCTGATGGTTCTCCCAGGACGGGCTGGAGATCAGCACCGTCCGCTGCGCGTCGGTGAGCTTGAGGAACTCGGCGCCGATCTTCAGCGCACCGGTACCTCCCAGCCCCTGCACAGTGACCACCCGGCCCTCGGCGACCGCCGCGGAACCGGGTCCGAACACGAGTTCGCGGACGCCCTTGGTGTAAGCGGGCAGGCCGTCGATGGGCAGGTAGCCGCGCGGCTTGGGGTCGGCCGCCAGCCGCGCCTCAGCGACCCGGACGCAGTCCAGCAGCGGGACCTTGCCGTCCTCGCCGAGGTAGACACCCACCCCGAGGTTGACCTTGCCTGGCCGAGAGTCGGCCACGAAGGACTCGGTGAGCCCGAGGATGGGGTCGCGGGGCGCCAGGGTGAGGTTCGCCAGGATACTCACGGTGTTTCCTTTCGCAGCTGACGCCGGTCAGTCTAGGGGTCGAGCGCCGTCCCGATCAGGATCGGCTCGGGCACCAGCCGCACCCCGTAGGCGGCAGCCACCCCGTCGCGCACCTCCCTGGCCAGAGCCAGCACGTCCGCTGCGCTCGCGCCGCCCCGGTTCGTGATCGCCAGGGTGTGTTTGCCGGACAGCCGCGCCAGCCCTGAACCGTAGCCACGGCTGAACCCGGCGTGCTCGATCAGCCAGGCGGCGCTGGTCTTCACCCGGCCGTCAGGCTGCGGGTAGCGAGGAGCCCGGTCGGGGAGCGCGTCCGCCGCTGCACCGTCCACGACCGGATTGGTGAAGAAGCTGCCTGCGCTCCAGGTGTCGTGGTCGGCGGGGTCGAGCACCATGCCCTTGGTGCGCCGGAGTTCCAGGACCCCTTCACGAACGGCGGCCAAGGGTGCCCGCTCCCCCGGCGCGACCTCCAACATGCGTGCCAGTTCGGCATACCGGATGGGCGAGGACTGGGCGCCGAGGCGGAACTGGAAGCTGACGCTCAGCACCACGAAGCGGTCGGGGACTGCTTTGAACAGCGAGCTTCGATAGCCGAAGTGGCATTCCGCGGCGCCGAGCGTGACCACCGCCTGCTCGGCGCGGTCGTACACCCGGACGCGGGCGATCGACGCAGCGACCTCCTGGCCGTAGGCGCCCACGTTCTGGATCGGTGTGGCGCCCACCAGGCCGGGGATGCCCGACAGGGCCTCCACACCGACGTACTGCAGTCCGACCGTGGTGGCGACGAAGTCGTCCCAGGGCTCGCCCGCCGCCACCGAGATGAACGCGCCCGAACACGCCGCCACATCGTCGGTGCGAACCCCCCGCACCCGTCCGAGCTGGACGACGGTGCCGTCGAATCCGGCGTCGGAGACGACCAGGTTGGACCCGCCGCCCAGCACGAGCAGCGGTTCGCCCCCCGCGTCCGCGGCACGCACGACGTCGATCAACTCCGCCTCGGACTCGGGTTCGACCCACGCCTTCGCCCGGCCACCGACCCGGAGCGTCGTGTGGTCGGACAGCCGTTCAGTCAAGGATCACCTCGGCAGTGGCCGAGCCCAGGACCTTCGCATCTCCGCAGGTCGCGTCGATGCTGACGGTGGCGATCCCCTCCGCCACCTTGACGACCGAGCCGCCGAACGTGACCTCGACGCCGCCCTCGACCGGAACGACCACCGGCTTGGTGAAGCGCACGTAGTAGCTGCGCAGGCGGGCGGGGTCACCAGCCCAGTCCGTGACCACCCGCAGGGCGGTGCCCATCGTGAGCATGCCGTGGGCGATGACATTCGGCAGGCCCAGCTCGGACGCGGCGGCGTCGGACCAGTGAATGGGGTTGAAGTCGCCGGACGCGCCGGCGTAGCGCACCAGGTCGGCGCGCGTGAGGATGCGGGTGAAGCCGGGCAGCAGCTGGCCGACTTCGACCCCGGTGAGGCCGGTCATGCCGCGGCTCCTTCCGACGTGTGCATCAGGGTGGAGGCGGCGGTGCACAACGGCTCGCCGTCGACCGTCGCAAGATCCACGGCGATTCCCAGGATGGCCGTGGCGCCGCGTGCCCTGACCTTCTCGATGGTGAGGGTCGCGACCACCTCGTCGCCGGCCCGCAGCGGACGCTGCCAGGTGAAGCGCTGGTCGACGTGGACGGTGCGGCGCAGCCGCAGCCCCAGTTCGGGGTCGTCGAACATCGCGTCCCAGGCCGCTGCGGCCAGCACCACGGCGAACGTGGGCGGCGCCACCGCGTCCGGACCGGAATATGCAGGGGCGTCGGCGTCGCCCAGTGCGGCGGCGAACTCGGCGATCTTCGCCCGACTCACCTGGTAGGGGGCTGTTGCCGGGTAACTGCGCCCGACGTGTTCTTCGCTGATCGGCATGCGTTCAGATTAGGGGACGTGCGCCGTCAGCGGGCGGCGAGGAAGTCCAGGACGCGTCGGGTCAACAGCTCGGCGGCGTCCGGCACGTACGACGGGAGGCTTGCGTCCGCGAAGTAGTGCTGGTCGCCCGGATACAGGTGCAGTTCGACCGGCGCGCCGGCAGCCATGAGTTCGCGGGCCGCGTCGAGGTCGCCCTCCTCGGCGAAGGAGGGGTCGGCGTCCATGCCGTGCACCTGCACCGGGAGGTCGTCGGGCCAAGAGCCGAACTCGGCCACCGGCACGAACGAGTAGCAAAAGACTGCTCCCTTGGCACCCGGCCGCGTCTGGGCGAGCATCTGGGCGGGCAGCACGCCGAGCGAGAAGCCCACGTAGACGAGTCCGGCCGGCAGCGAATCCGCTGCAGCGGCACCACGAGCGATGAATTCGGCGAACCCTGCCTGCTCCACGTGCGCCAGCCCTGCCTCGATGCTGCCGAAGGTGCGGCCGCCGAAGAGGTCCGGGGTGTGGACGGTGTGGCCGGCCAGCCGCAGGGCGTCGGCGAAGGCGTGGAAGCCCTCGGTCTGACCCATCGCGTGGTGGAACATCAGGACCTCAGCCATGGGGGCTCCTCCCGGGGTGTGGGTGACCCGGCCCCGCCGAGAGGGGACGTCGGAGTACCGGGCTCAGCAGTTTGTCGCGCGCAGCCGCGCGGCGAACGCAACGAAGCCGCCCGCTGAGGCGGGCGGCTCGATGGCGGTTGCGGTCAGCGGGTCTCGCGGTGCGCAGTGTGGGTGTGGCACTTCGGGCAGAACTTCTTCAGTTCCATCCGATCGGGGTCGTTCCGGCGATTCTTCTTGGTGATGTAGTTGCGCTCCTTGCACTGAGTGCATGCCAAGGTGATCTTGGGCCGGACATCGGCTGTCTTCTTGGCCATCGGCTTCCTCTTTCCGTACTGGTGCGCTGCGGTGGTAGCGGGAGCGGGACTTGAACCCGCGACACAGCGATTATGAGCCGCTTGCTCTACCGCCTGAGCTATCCCGCCCCTTGGTTCGGATCCCAGCGGACTGGACGACGGGCGGTAACTCCGTCGATCCGAACACGGAGCCCCCATGCGGAATCGAACCGCAGACCTTCTCCTTACCATGGAGACGCTCTGCCGACTGAGCTATAGGGGCCGGACAGCGGTTGAGACTACCTCAGTTTGAGCACAGGCCCAAAATCGGCGAGATCGCGACCGGGATCAGTGCCCGCCGCGCCACGACAGGCGGCGGTAGAGCGACCCGGAACGGCCGAACCGCCGAACTTGTCCTCATCGGGACCTTCACGCGGCACCGCAAAGGATCAACCGCCAAAGTCGTCGCTTCAAGGGTCTGAATCAGGGTTCAGAACCACAACTTTGGCGGTTGCGTGATCGGTCGACGCCCGGCGGGATCACTCCAGTGCCGCCCGGTGAGCGCTGAGTTGCACCCGTCCGGCACGGACAGCCACTCCCTCCTCAGCAAGATGCTCGGATGCCGAACCGACCAGGTGCTCCGCGATCGTGCCGTCGGAGCGCAGCACCCGCCACCAGCAGGTTTCGCCCCCTCGCGCAGCCAGCACGCGAGCCACGAGCCGCGGTCCGCACCCCACCACCCGCGCGACGTCGCCGTAGGTGGTGACCTGACCGGCGGGGACGGAGCCGGTCACGAGCAGGATGCTGTCGGCCAGTTCGGCCATCGTGGGCATGGCCGCACTCTACGAGGCAGCCCCCGGCAACGCTTATGGTGGACCTACCAGCGAACGGAGCCGAGGATGACTGATTTCCGGATCGAACACGACACGATGGGCGAGGTGCGGGTACCCACGAACGCCCTTTATGCGGCCCAGACCCAGCGCGCGGTGGAGAACTTCCCGATCTCGGGACGAGGGCTGTCCAGCCACCACATCGCCGCGCTGGCCCAGATCAAGCGCGCGGCCGCGATCGCCAACGCCGAACTCGGTGTGCTCGATCGATCGGTGGCGGACGCGATTGTCTCCGCGGCAGAGGAAGTGATTGCCGGACGCCACGACGACCAGTTCCCGATCGACGTGTTCCAGACCGGCTCGGGCACCTCGTCCAACATGAATACCAACGAGGTGGTCGCCACGTTGGCGTCCCAGCGCCTCGGGTCGAAGGTGCACCCCAACGACCACGTGAACGCATCCCAGTCATCCAACGACGTGTTCCCGTCGTCGATCCACATCGCCGCAGTGCAGGCGATCACCGATGAACTGATCCCGTCCCTCGACGTGCTGGCGGCGTCCCTGCAGGCCAAGTCCGAGGAATGGACGGACGTGGTGAAGTCGGGCCGAACCCACCTGATGGACGCCACCCCGATCACGCTGGGCCAGGAATTCTCCGGTTACGCCACCCAGGTGCGCTACGGCATCGACCGGGTGCGCGCGGCACTCCCCCGGCTCGCCGAACTCCCGCTGGGTGGCACGGCGGTCGGCACCGGGATCAACACCCCGGAAGGCTTCTCGGCGAGAGTGATCGAACTCATCGCCGAGCACACCGGGCTGCCGCTCGTGGAGGCTCAGAACCACTTCGAGGCGCAGGCTGCTCAAGACTCGCTCGTTGAGACCTCCGGCGCGCTGCGGACGATCGCTGTGTCCTTGACCAAGATCGCCAACGACCTGCGCTGGATGGGCTCGGGCCCGCGGACTGGGATCGGCGAGTTGTCGTTGCCCGATCTGCAGCCCGGCTCCTCGATCATGCCCGGCAAGGTCAACCCGGTCTTGCCGGAGGCCACGGTGATGGTGGCTGCGCAGGTGATCGGGAATGACGCGGCGATCGCTTTCGCCGGTGCCCAGGGCAACTTCGACCTGCTGGTGATGCTGCCCGTGATGGCCCGCAATCTGCTGGAGTCGATCACCTTGGTCGGCAACGTTTCGAAGGTGCTTGCCGAGCGCTGCGTGGACGGCCTGGTGGCCAACGTGGAGCGTTGTCGGCAGCTGGCCGAGTCCTCGCCTTCGATCGTCACTCCGCTGAATCGGATCATCGGCTACGAGGCCGCCGCGAAGATCGCCAAGCACTCGGTGAAGGCCAACCTCACGGTCGCCGACGCCGTCCGCGACCTCGGCTATGTCGAGCGCGGCGAGATCACCGAGGAACAGTTGTCGAAGGCGCTCGATGTCACCACCATGACCGGGCCGGCCGTCAGTCGCTGAGCGCCACCCCGGCCCCGAGGGCGATCATCACCCCGCCGCCGGCCGCGCTGAGTCGGTGCAGCCGGCGCGGGGACGCCACGAACCACGTCCGGGCCGTCCCGGCAAGCAAGCCCCAGAGCGAATCCGTCATCGCTGCCAGCGTGACGAAGACGGTGCCGAGCACCAGGAGTTGGGTGAAGGCCGGACGCAAGGGATCGAGGAACTGCGGCAGCACCGCGGCGAAGAACACCGCCGTCTTGGGATTGGTCACCCCCACGACGAAGCCCTCCAGCAGGACCCGCCGGGCGGACGGTTGCTGGTCGGGCAGCGCGAGTTCCCGCCGATGCCGGATCGCCTGCACGCCGAGGAAGACGAGGTACGCGGCACCGGCGATCCGGACGACCTCGTAGGTGACACTGGCCACGCTCAGCACAGCTCCCAGGCCGAGGGAGATACCGACGACCAGCACGGACGCGCCGAGCGCATTCCCCAGTGCGGTCCGCACGGCGGCTCCGCGTCCGATCGCGACCGCACGGCTGACGACGAACAGGACGCTGGGCCCGGGGATGGCGATGAGCACGAGGGAGACGGCGAGAAATGCCAGCAGATGCGTGGACGGCGGCATGGTGGCACCCTAGGCGATTCTTGATTGCCGATCCCGCCTCGTTCGACGCCCCGCACCCACACGGACGCACGAAGAAGGGCCCCAGATCACTCCGGGGCCCTTCGCGCGTGGCAGGTGTAGGGTTCGAACCTACGTAGGCTTAGCCGACGGTTTTACAGACCGCTCCCTTTGGCCACTCGGGCAACCTGCCGTGCCGGGACACTGTAGCAAAACGCACCCCGTCCATCGAATCGGGCACCACGCCCCCGTCCGACTCCTCCCGACCGCTCGACGGGACGGCTCCGGACCGGGGCGGTTGGGGTCGAAGCACGATCCGGCCCACAATGGGGGCGTACCCGAGCAGGAGGAAACCGTGGCCGCAGAGAACTCGTTCGACATCGTCAGCAAGGTCGACCGCCAGGAGGTGGACAACGCCTTGAACATGGCCGCCAAGGAGGTTCGGAACCGCTTCGACTTCAAGGGCACCGACGCCTCGATCAAGGCCAGCGGGGAGGCCATCGAGATGGAGGCCAGCGGCGAGGAGCGGGTGAAGGCGATCCTGGACGTGTTCCAGACCATGTTGGTGCGCCGCAAGATCGACCTCAAGTCGCTGGACGCCGGCGAGCCGCGGCTCTCCGGCAAGCTGTGGAAGATCACCGCGACGATCACACAGGGAATCAGCAGCGACGACGCCCGGAAGGTCGCCAAGTTGATTCGTGATGAGGGTCCCAAAGGCATCCGCACCCAGGTTCAGGGCGAGGAGCTCCGGGTGTTCTCCAAGAAGCGTGACGACCTGCAGACGGTGCAGAAGCTGGTCCGCGAGGCGGATCTCGACTTCGCGGTGCAGTTCGACACTCACTATCGCTGAGCGAAGCGTCGCCGCCCGGTCGCAACGAAATGGTGCGACACCGACCCAGATGCCAGTGCGGGCCGGTCTTCGCGGCGCGTGAGGACGGTCAGAGGCTGTCGCCCAGGTCGTTGCGGAACTCCGCGACCAGGCTCTCGACCCAATCGCCGACGGGTTCGAGCCGGCCGTAGAAGAACCGCAGGATCTCGGGTTCCTCGATGAAGCGCAGCCCACCGACGAGTTCGCGGTGAGAGAACAGCCAGTCGATCCGGTCGATCGCGTAATTCACCTGGCTCAGGGTGAAGACCCGCCGCGGGAGGGCCAGTCGGACGAGCTCCATGTTCGCCATCGGCTCCACGCCGTCCGCGTCCCGCTGCTCGCTCAAGGTCCCCCGCTCCATGCCGCGGACGCCGGAGGCGATGAACAGCGCGGAGGCGAGCGCACCGGCCGGGTAGAGCTGCTGCGGCACGTGCGGGAGGAACCGCATCGCGTCCAGGTGGGCGCCCAGACCGCCGGCCGGTGTGATCACCGGGATGCCTCGCGAGTCCAACTCGTTCACCATGTGCTCGATGAACTGCGGGCCCTGGTTGATCATGTCCTCGTCCATGGTCTCGTCCAGGCCGACGGTGATCGCCTCCATCTCCCGCACCGACATCCCGCCGTAGGTGAGGAAGCCTTCGTACATCGGCACCAGGCCACGCATCTGCTTGTACAGCGCCTCGTCCCGGATGCAGATGCCGCCGCCGCGGCCGAAGCCGAGCTTGCGGGCGGAGAAATAGATGACGTCGAAGCAGTCGGCGATGGCCCGGGTGATCTCCGGGATCGACATGTCCCGGCACTGCTCCTCGCGGGTCTTGATGAAGTAGAGGTTGTCGGCCAGCAGGGACGCGTCGAGAACCAGCAGGAGCCCGTGCTCGCGGCAGATGTCACGGACGTCGCGAATGTTCTGCAGGGACTGCGGCTGGCCACCGATGAGGTTGGTGCCCGACTCGACCCTGACGTAGGCGATCGCGTCCGGACCGCGCTCGGCGACCAGCGACCGCAGCGCCGCGGTGTCGAAGTTCCCCTTGAACAGCTCATCCGACGTCACCTCGAGGCCGGCCTCGGTGATCAGCTCCAGCACCTCCCCGCCCATGGCGGTGATGTGCGCCTTCGAGGTGGTGAAGTGGTAGTTCATCGGGACGCAGGTGCCCGGCTTCACCAGGCTCTGGGCGAGGATGTGCTCGGCGGCACGCCCCTGGTGGGCCGGCAGGAAGTAGTCCATGCCGAAGATCTCGACCAGCTTGTTGTACAGCCTGGTGTACGTGGCGGAGCCGGCGTAGGCGTCGTCCGCGATCAGCATCGCGGCCTGCTGCTGGTCGCTCATCGCGTTGACGCCCGAGTCGGTGAGCATGTCGAGGAAAACGTCCGCGTTCTGCAACAGGAAGGTGTTGAATCCGGCCTCCGCCATCGCGCGGCGGCGCTCCTCGATCGGAAGCAGGGTCAGCTTCTGGATGATCCGTACCTTGTGCATCTCCAGGGGCAACTGTTGGCCACTGAAGAAGGTCACCTTCGCCATTGAATGTTCCTTCGAATCGTGTTCGCGAGCGTGCTCACGCTAGCCGGTCGCACCTGGCCGCTGACGGCGTGTCCACGGCAACCGTGGCCGCCCGGCTGAGCCCGCCCGGTCAGGCGCCGGGAAGTCGGTAGGGGCCGGGCGGTGGGCAAGCCGACCGATCTCGCCCGGATTCGGCAAGATGGCCGGATGCAGACCGTCCGATCCGACCGCCGCCGCGGCGCCCGCCCGCCGCGGCTCCTCCCCACGTGACCTCGACCCCGTACCTGCGCGTGGACACGCAGGTTCTGGACGCCAACATCACCGCGATGTCGCAGCGCTGCGCCACGGCGCACCTGGGTCTCCGACCGCACGCCAAGACCCACAAATGCCCGCAGATCGCGGCCAGGCAGTTGGCCGCCGGCGCCGTGGGGCTCACCGTGGCGACGATCGGCGAAGCTGAGGTCTTCGCCGACGCCGGCGCGGATGATCTGTTCATCGCTTACCCGTTGTGGGTGGACGCGTCCGCGGGTGAGCGGCTGCGGGCGTTGGCCGAGCGCGCCCGCGTCGGCGTGGGTTGCGACTCCGTCGAGGCCGCCCGCCGGCTGGTTCGGCTGCCGATCGATGTGGTGGTCGAGATCGACAGCGGTCACCATCGCACGGGAGTGGCCCCCGCGCAGGCCGGTGAGCTCGCCGCCCGCTGCAGCGAACTCGGGCTGCGGGTGCGCGGCGTGTTCACGTTCCCCGGTCACAGCTATTCCCCGACCACCCGCGCCAGCGCCGCCAACGATGAGACCGCGGCTCTGGCGGTGGCGTCCGCCTCGATGGCCGCCGCGTTCGTCCCCGCGCGAGTGGTCAGTGGCGGCTCCACCCCGTCGGCGGAATTCACCCACGGCGGGATCGTCGACGAACTGCGTCCGGGCGTCTACGTCTTCGGCGACGCGCAGCAGGTTGAGCTGGGCACCATCGGGTTCGACCAGGTCGCCCTGACGGTGGTCGCGACCGTCGTCTCGCACGCGGGCGGGCGGGTGGTCACCGATGCCGGCAGCAAGGCGCTGGGCGCGGACCGCCCTGCGTGGGCCTCCGGCTATGGACGCGTGCTCGACGAGCCGGATGCACGGATCACGGCCCTGTCCGAACACCACTCCACCATCGAGTGGCCCGGCACGGCCCCCAAACTCGGTAGCCGGTTGCTACTGGTTCCCAACCATGTCTGCACCGCGGTCAACCTGGCCGACACCTACGTGCGCCCGGACGGTGGCTCGTGGCCCGTCGCCGCCCGAGGGCGTAACAGTTGATGCGCATCGCCACCTTCAACGTCAACGGCATTCGGGCGTCCGTGCGACGGGGCTTCACCGACTGGCTGCTCGAGCGCGAGTGCGACCTGGTGGCCCTGCAAGAGGTGAGATCACCGGCCGACCTCGTACCCGTCGAGGCCAGCACCGGCTACCACTTCGCCTACCATCCCGGCGATCGGGCGGGCCGCAACGGCGTCGCACTGCTCTGCCGGACGCCGCCGGTGGCCGTCCGCGAAGGCTTCGGCAACGCCGCCTTCGACGCGGAGGGCCGCTATGTCGAGGCCGACTACGACCTCGCGGGTTGGCGACTGACCGTCGGCTCGCTCTACCTGCCCAAGGGGGGACGGGCCGACGACACCCCTGAGGAGCTGGCGCGATACCGCCGCAAGCTTCGGTTCCTGCGCGCCTTCCGTCCCTACCTGACCCGCGCGCGCCTCCGCGCACGAACGCAGGGCCGGGAGTTCCTGGTGATGGGCGATCTGAACATCGCCCACACTCGTCAGGACTTGCGCAACTGGCGATCCAACCAGGCCAATGTGGGTTTCCTGCCCGAGGAGCGGGCGTGGTTCGATTCGATCCTGGGCCCGCGAACGCTCGTCGACGTCGTGCGACGTCTGCATCCGGACGCTGAGGGGCCCTATTCGTGGTGGAGCTGGATGGGCAACGCCTTCACCAATGACACCGGTTGGCGCATCGACTACCACCTGGCCACGCCCGCCCTGGCTCGTGCGGCCCGCACCGGGGGGACGGATCGTCCGCTCAGTTACGAGGCCCGCCTGAGCGACCACGCTCCGGTGGTCGTGGACTACGCCGAGGGGTGAACACACCCCGGCTGCGGATCGCGATGTTCCGCGACAGAGAAGAGCTCAGCAGGGTCTGATCCGGCGACGAACTAGGGCGCGTCTTCGCCGAAGAAAGCTTCCGAGCGCGCCGCGATCATGTCATTCAACGCTGCCACGACCACCCGCGTCCGCCGAAGCCGGGCAGTGGTGTCGGGCACGATGAGCCAGTAGGTTCGGCGGACGGCGAGTTGCTCCGGGAGCACGCAGACCAGCTCCTCGTCAGGGTCGCCGATGAAAGTCGGGAGCGGTGCGATCCCCAAGCCGGAGCGCGCCGCCATCAGATGTCCGGTGATGTTGTTCGTCTGGATGTTCGCCTTCATCCGGGGCAGGTAGACGCCGAACATCATGCGCAGCGGCTCCACGTCCAGCACCGAGTCGACGTACCAGATCAGCGAGTGCCCGTCCCGCAGCTGCGACAGTTCGGTCGGGCATCCGTATTTCTCCAGGTAGCTCGGGGACGCGTAGAGCTTCAGCTGATAGTTGGCGAGCCGGCGCACGGTGGCGGCCCTCACCTCCGGACGCTCCAGTGAGACCGCCAGGTCGAAATCCCGCTGCAGTGCCGCCTCGTGCGTGGTCGCCGTCAGGACTTCGAGATCGAGATGGGGGTAGCGGCGCCGGAGGTTCGCGAGTCCTGGCATCAGCACGTAGGCGCCGAACCCGTCGGGCGACACGATCCGCACGGTTCCTGAGATCTCACCCAGATGCGAGGAGAGTTCGTCCATCGCCCCGGCTCTGGCCGATTCGACCGTGTCGGCGTACGGCAGCAGACGTCGTCCGGCCTCGCTCAGACGCCAGCCGTCCCGCTCCCGGTCGACCAGGCGCACTCCCAGCGTCTTCTCAAGCCGTGCGATCCGCCTTGAGACCGTGGTCTCATCCATGGCCAGTCGGCGTGCGACGTCAGTGAGTCGGCCCACGCGGGACAGCTCCAACAGCACCAGCAGATCATCTACGATCACGTCACAACCCTTTCGACGCCCAGTCCGTCACCGGAAACCTGGCTGCATCTTCGCAGCCAAGACTGCACAAATAGTAGTTGTCACCTGCGTTCTCACAGGCCATGATCGCTCCACGACCTTCCCTCAGGGAAGGACGATTGAGGAACACTCGATGGCGAGGAGGCCGTACGGATGATCCACACCCTCGCTGTGCCCGCGGATCTTCGAATTGGTGGCGGCGCCCTCACATTGATTGGTGATTCGCTCGCGTCACTGGGCGTTCGACGGCCCGTCATCATCACGGACAGGTACCTGGAGAAGACGGGGCTCGCCCTGCGGGTGTCCGAGCTTCTGACCGCTCGCGGGATGGTGCCGGTCACCTTCGACGGCACCGTTCCCGACCCGACCACCGCCTCGCTGGAGGCTGGGCTGGCCGTTCTCAACGAACACCGGGCCGACGCTGTGGTGGGCCTGGGGGGCGGAAGCCCCATCGACTCGGCCAAGGCACTCGCCGTACTCGCCGTTCACGGCGGGCCACTGCGGGAGCTCAAAGCCCCCTTCTCCTACGACGGGCCCGCGCTGCCCATCGTGGCGATCCCCACCACCGCCGGAACCGGCTCGGAAGCAACCAGGTTCACCGTGGTCACCGACAGCGAAACCAGCGAGAAGATGCTGGTCGGAGGGCCGTCGTACCTCCCGCGAGTGGCGATCGTCGACTACGAACTGACTCTGAGCATGCCGCCCCGGCTCACCGCGGACACGGGTATTGATGCCCTCACCCACGCCGTGGAGTCGTACGTGAGTCGGAAAGCCTGCAGCTTCACCGACGCCTTGGCCCTCGAAGCCGTCCGGATCATCGGCAAGAACCTCCGTCGGGCCTACCACGACGGCTCCGACAAGGAGGCCCGGTCGGCGATGATGGAGGCCGCCACGCTGGCCGGCATCGCGTTCTCGAACGCCAGCGTGGCCCTCGTGCATGGCATGAGTCGCCCGCTGGGGGTCCGGTTCAAGGTCACCCACGGCATGTCGAACGCGATGCTCTTCCCTGCGGTCACGGCCTTCTCGCTCGGCACCGTCGACGACCGGTACGCCGCGATCGCACGTGCCCTCGGGGTGGCCGACGACCGGACTCCTGAGGACGAGGCTGCGCGCGCCCTGGTCACCGAGCTCTATGCACTCGCCGCAGAGCTCGCCGTGCCGTCGCCCGAAGGGTTCGGGGTCGATCGGTCGGAGTGGGAGCAAGCCGTCCCCACCATGGCGCAGCAGGCGCTCGCATCGGGATCCCCGAACAACAACCCGCGGGTCCCCAGCCAGAGCGAAGTGGAGGCTCTGTACCAATCCGTCTACGCCGCTCGCCCCGTCTGAGGCGCGAACATTCGCAATCGAAAGGATCAGTCAATGAGCACCCGCGCCGACGCCCAGCTCGGTCCCAGCACCGTGACGACGAAGAAGCGAAGGAAAGCCGAACGCCGACCTGGCGTCGAGAAAGCGACTCACGAATGAACAGCAACTTCAAACTGAAATCGTTGGACGAGGCCGTGGCCCTGATTCCCAATGACGCCACGGTTGCCGTCATGGGCTTCATCACCTGCGGCGTTCCGGAATACCTCCTGCGTGGTGTGGAACGTTCGTTCCTGGACACCGGCGCTCCCCACGATCTCGGCCTGGTCTACACCGCAGGCATCGGCGACCGGAAAGGCGGCGGTGCGGGTCGCTTCGCGCACGAAGGCCTGGTCCGGCGGGTGATCGCCGGCCACTATGCCATGGCCCCGGCGCTGCAAGCGCTGATCTGCGCCAACAAGGTTCAGGCCTACAACCTTCCCCAGGGCACCTTGTGTGAGATCATTCGCGACTCTGCTGGTGGGCGGCCGGGAACGGTTTCCAAGATCGGCCTCGGGACATTCGTCGACCCGCGCAACGAGGGTGGCCGGATGAATGCGGCGACCACCGAGGACATCGTCGAGGTGGTCAGCCTGCTCGGTGAGGATTGGCTGTTCTACCATCGCATTCCGATCGATGTGGCTTTGATCAAGGCCAGCTACGCCGACGAACTCGGGAATCTGAGCTGCCAGAACGAGGCGGCCGTGAGCTCGATCACTTCCATGGCTCAGGCCGCCCACAACAACGGCGGCCTGGTGGTCGCCCAGGTGAACGAGGTCGTGGCAGCCCACAGCCTGGACCCGCGCCTGGTGAAGGTCCCGGGCTTCATGGTGGACGCCATCGTCGTGGTGCCATCGGAAGAACAGATGATGACCGCGGTCGATCGCTTCCGGCCCGCGTACTGCGGAGAGACGCGAGTGCCGCTCCAAAGCATCACCAGGATCCCGTTGGACCAACGCAAGATCATCGCCCGGCGCGCCTATCTCGAACTGGGCGACAAGGGCGGCGTGCTCAATCTGGGCATCGGCATTCCCGAGGGCGTGGCGATCGTTGCCGTGGAGGAGGGAACCGTCGATCAACTGTTCCTCACCGTGGAGTCCGGCATCAACGGGGGCGTGCCGGAGAGCGGGTTGCGTTTCGGCGCCGCGTGGAATCCGGACATGATCATCGACGAGTCGAGCCAGTTCGACTTCTACGACGGCGGCGGCCTGGACGCCACCTTCATCGGCCTCGCGCAGATGGACCAGGACGGGAACGTCAACGTGAGTCGATTCGGTCCCACCATCCCGGGCTGCGGGGGTGCGATCAACATCACGCAGACTGCGAAACGGGTGGCGTTCTGTGGCACGTTCACCGCTCAGGGCCTGCAGGTCGAGGTCGTCGACGGCCAGTTGAGCATCGTCCGCGAGGGCACCGCCAGGAAGCTGATCGATCGGGTGGAGCAGGTGACCTTCTCGGGCACCTACGCCAAAGAAACCGGGCAGTCCGCGCTGTACATCACTGAGCGCGCGGTGTTCGAGATGCGTCCTGAGGGGCTCACCCTCACCGAAATCGCACCCGGCATCGATCTGGAACGCGACATCATTGCGCACATGGGCTTCACGCCACGGATCGCCGACGATCTGAGAACCATGGACCCGCGCATCTTCCGCGATCAGCCGATGACCAGCCCGGTCAACGCCTGAGCGCCTCTCGATTCTTCTTCAACTGAAAGGTAAGGAAATGCAGAGCTACACGATCAACGAACTGACCATCGGCCAGAGCGCGAGTTTCACCAAGACCGTCTCGGAAAGCGACATCTACCTGTTCGCAGGCATCAGCGGCGACCTGAACCCCGCCCACGTGAATGAGCCGGCAGCACAGAAGACCATGTTCAAGGGGCGAATCGCCCACGGCATCCTCGGGGCCGCCTTCATTTCGACGGTGGTCGGCATGTACCTGCCCGGGGCCGGCTCGATCTACGTGTCGCAGGACCTGCGCTTCCGTGCACCCATCCGCATCGGCGACACGGTGACGGCCACGGGCACGGTCACCGAGATCGATGTCGAGAAGAACCGCGTCAAGCTCGAAACCACCCTGACCAATCAGGACGGCGTGGTGGTGACGACCGGTGTCGCGACCATGATGCCCCCCAAGGTTGCCTTCACCGCCTGACCAGCACCGCCAAACCACTCAAGACGGGACGAACCCAATGTTTGAACTGACAGAAGAACAGCAACTCCTGGCCCAGAACGTCCGCAAGTACGCTGAGGATTCTCTGGCTTCCACCGTGCTGGAGCGCGACCAGGCCGGCAAATTCGACCGCTCCCTCTACGACGACCTGGGCGAGCTCGGACTGACCGGCCTCTACTACCCCGAGGAGTACGGGGGCGTTGATGCCGACTTCCTCAGCTACATTCTCGCGGTCGAAGAGATCTCCCGCGCGGACGACGGCATCGCGATCACACTGATGACCTCGGTGTCGCTGTGCTCGACCCCCATCTTCCTGCACGGCACCGAGGAGCAGAAGCAGAAGTACCTCGCCCCGATCGCTCGCGGCGAGAAGCTGGGCGCCTTCGGCCTCACCGAGCCGAACGCCGGCTCGGACGCCGCAGGTCAGAAGTCGGTTGCGGTTCGTGACGGCGACCACTACATCCTCAACGGGTCGAAGATCTTCATCACCAACGCCGGCGAAGCCGAGATCTACGTGGTGTTCGCGATGACGAACCCGGAGGCTGGCCTGCGCGGGGTCAGCGCGTTCATCCTCGAAAAGGGCATGCCCGGCCTGGAGTTCGGTCGCAAGGAGAACAAGCTCGGCATTCGGACCTCACTGACGCAGGAGTTGGTGTTCTCGAACGTCAAGGTGCCGGCGGAGAATCTCCTCGGCGAGGAGGGCAAGGGCTTCAAGATCGCCATGCAGGCCCTCGACGGCGGTCGCGTCGGCATCGGCGCTCAGGCTGTGGGTATCGCCCAGGGCGCCTACGAAGCGGCACTCAAGTACGCGAAGGAGCGCATTCAGTTCGGCGCGCCCATCGCCAAGCTGCAGGCCGTTTCGTTCAAGCTCGCCGACATGGCCACGAAGATCGACGCCGCCCGGCTCATGGTCTACCGCGCCGCGGCCCTGTACGACGCCGGCAAGCCGATCACCAAGGAAGCTGCGATGGCCAAGTACTTCGCCAGCGACATCGCGATGGAGGTCACCTCGGAAGCGATCCAGGTCTTCGGTGGCTACGGATACTCCGAGGACTACCCGGTGGCCCGTTACTTCCGCAACGCGAAGATCACCCAGATCTACGAGGGGACGAACGAGATCCAGCGCGTCGTCGTCGCCAACTCCATCCTTCGCTGAGGACAGCTGATGCGCATCATCGTGATTTACAAGTGGGCCGCGAATCCCCAGGAGGCTGCCGTCGGCCCGGACGGGAAGGTGGACTGGTCGCGGGCGACCGCCACGATCAGTGAATACGACCCCACGGCGATCGAGTTGGGCCGCCAACTCGCAAATCGGTTGGGCGCCGAACTGATCGGTCTCTCACTGGGCACCGGGGCGGCCGCCCCCATGGCTCGCAAGTCCGCGTTGTCGCGTGGGCTCGACAAGCTGTATCTCGTGCCGGATCCGGAGGGTACCGCCGACGCCACGACCACCGGGCTCCTGCTGGCCGCGGCCATTCGTCAGATCGGTGATGTGGATCTGGTGCTGGCCGGGGACGCGTCCGTCGACAACGGCGCTCAGCTGGTACCGGCCGTGGTGGCTGGCGCTCTGGGGTGGCCTGCGGTGTCCCAGGTGTCGGCGATCGACGGCCCGACCGGAGCGCTCGAAGTCACCCGGAACCACCTCGGGGGCACGCAGCGGCTCGCGCTGGCGCAGGCGACCGTGGTGTCCATCGCTCCCGACGCCGTCACTCCGCGAGTGCCGGGTATGAAGGAGATCCTGGGGGCTGGCAAGAAGCCGTCCGAGGTGCTGGCGCTGGACAGCCTCGAGGTTGCCCTGCCCGAGCCCGTGGCGGTCCTGGCCACATCGAGGCCACAACTGGCAGCCCGCAAGCAGCAGAAGGTCGACGGGACCGACGCGGCCCAGGCCGCAGCGACTGTCGTGGGCGAACTGCGCGCCGCCGGCGTGCTGTGAGACAAGACGAGAGAGAAACTCAACATGACCAGTAACTGGATCATCGTCGCCGGCGACGCTCGAGTAGCGAACCTCGTCGCAGCGGCGCGCGGAATTGGGGGCGAGGTCGTCGCCCTGGTCGTCGGCGGCCGGGACGTCGCCAGCCAGGTGGCGGGACAGGTGGACCGTGCCATCTGGCTCGGTGACCCGGGTGACGCGCCGGTGGAGTCCATGGCAGGACCGGTGGCGGACGCGGTCAAGAACGCCCGTCCGAACGTCGTCCTCGCGGCGACGCGGGACGCCGAACGGGTGTTGCTCGGCGCGATCGCGGCGAGCCTGCCGGCCTGCCTGATTACGATGCCCCGCGACTTCACCGTCGACGGCGATTCGATCACGATCCGGCACGCCATGTTGGGCGGCGTCGCCGAGGAGACCGTCAAGGTCACCGGCACGGTCGTGGTCGCGATGGACGGCGGCGGCTCGCTCCCTGCGGGCGAAGGCGTCGTCGAGGAGGCGGTGGTCGCCGTCCCACAGACCCTGACGGTGCTCGCCACAGATCCCCCCGACAAGGCGCAGGTCGACCTCGGCCGGGCCAAGCGGATCGTCGCTGTCGGCCGTGGATTGCGTTCCCAGGAGGACCTGAAGCTGATCGAGCAGCTGGCCTCTTCGCTGGACGCGGAGGTCGCCTGCTCGCGTCCGATCGCCGAGGCGCTGGGCTGGCTCAGCGCCGACCGCTACATCGGAGTCACCGGGCAGCACGTGTCCCCCGAGCTGTACGTCGCGGTCGGCCTGTCCGGTCAGCTGCAGCACGTGGTGGGCGCACGCGGGGCGAACACCGTGGTCGTGATCAACAACGACCCGAACGCTCCGTACTTCGCCGAAGCCGACTACGGCATCGTGGGCGACCTGTACGACGTGGTGCCCGCCCTGACGTCGGCGCTGGGATGAGCATGACGGAGACGCAGGTGGAGCCCGACTTCGACGTCATCGTCGTCGGGGCCGGCATCGCAGGGTGCGTGGTGGCCTATCAGCTGGCGAAGCAGGGGCACGAAGTGCTGGTCATCGAGAGGGGTGAGGCCCCGGGCTCCAAGAACCTGTCCGGCGGCGTGCTCTACAGCCGGGTGATGGAACAGGTCTTCCCCGGCTTTCTCGATCAGGCGCCGGTGGAACGACGCATCACCCGCAACTACATCCAGTTCCTCAACGCCGACTCGGCCGTGGCGATCGACTACGCCGATCAGCGTCTGTCGGAGCCGGTGAACGCGGTCACCGTGCTCCGGGCGAAGCTGGACGCTTGGCTGGGCGAGCAGTGCGAGGCTGAAGGCGCCGTCCTGATGCCCGGCGTGAGGGTGGATTCCCTGCTCCGCGAGGGTGGCCGGGTGGTCGGGGTCAAGTCGGGCGACGACGAGTTGCGTGCCCGCGTGGTGGTCGCAGCGGACGGCGTCAACTCCTTCATCGCACGTGACGCCGGCCTGCGTCCGAAACCGTCGCAGGACCAGCTCGCGGTCGGGGTGAAGGCGGTGGTGAGGCTGTCGGAGACACAGGTTGCCGAACGCTTCCATTGCGCACCCGGCGAGGGTGTGGCCTACGCGGTGGTCGGCGACTGCACCGAGGGCATCGGGGGTGGCGGCTTCCTCTACACCAACACCGATTCGATCTCGGTGGGGGTGGTCCTGCGGCTTGACGATCTCGTCGCCAAGAACAAGGCCGCGGCTGAGGTCTTCGACCACTTCCTCGCGCACCCTTACGTCGCTCCGCTCCTGGACGGCGGCGAGCTCAGCGAGTACGGCTGCCACCTGGTCGCCGAAGGGGGCTTGGCGATGCTGGGCGACATCGTCTTCGACGGGCTGGTGATCGTCGGTGAGGCGGCCGGAATGACCCTGAACACGGGCCTGACCGTCCGCGGCATGGACCTCGCAGCGGGTTCGGCCATCGCGGCGGCCGCAGCGATCGACTCCGCCCTGAAGAGCGGGGACACATCGCAGGCCGGCCTCGACGGCTACCGCACGGCTCTGTTCGACAGCTTCGTCGGCAAGGACCTGACCACGTACGCCAAGGCGCCGCACTTCCTGGAGAATCCGCGGATGTACGTCGAATACGGGGAGCTGCTCGCCAACGTCCTGTACGCGGCGTTCAACCACGACCTGACGCCCCGAAAGCACCTGGCCAAGGCGGCAACCGATGCGCTCAGGACGTCGCCGGTGAAACTGACCACAGTCGTTCGGGACGCGTTCGCGGGGGTGCGTGCACTATGAAGAAGCTCTCTGTTCCCGAGCGTTTGGCACGGGTGCGGTTCGTCACCGACGAAGACGAGTCGCACATCGTCGTGAATCAGGCGATCGCGAAGGCCACCGGCACGGGGAAGGTGCTCGTTGCCGTGTGCCCCGCGCAGGTCTATCGCGAAGAGGCGGACGGAACCATCTCGGTCGAATACGCCGCCTGCCTGGAATGCGGCACCTGCTTGGCGGTGGCCGCTCCCGGCAGCCTCACCTGGCGTTACCCGACCGGTGGCTTCGGCGTCCAGTACCGCGACGGCTAAGCCCGCCCCGTCCTCGGCGTTCGGGGGGTGAGGGGGCTCACCCCCCGAATACCGCCTCCACCTCTGCCGGGGTGACCTCGGCCAGACTGGCATGCGACCAGCGCGGGGTGTCGCGGTCGAGAAGCCGGGCGCGCACGCCTTCGATGAAGTCGGGACGCAGCGCCAGCGCGACGCACACCCGTAAGTCCTGGGCGGCGACCTCCGCCAAGGTCATGGTGGCGGCCCGGCGCACCGCGGCCAGCGCGACATGCACCGACAGCGGGCACCGGGCGGCCAGTGCCGCACCGGCCTCCCGGGCGGCGGGCTGATCGTGAGCGGCAAGCCGGTCATGGATCTCTACCGGGTCGTCCGCGGAGTAGCACTCGGCGATCCAGGCATGATCGGCCGCCAGCACCGGGGCGGGCAGCTCCCCCACCGACCGATCCGCCAGCTTCAGCCAGAGCGCGTCCGCCGCGTTCACGGCGTCGCCGGTGAGGGCGAGGTGGGTGCCGATTTCGGCGGGCATCCGGGACAGCTGCCAGGTCATCAGCACGTCGGGGAACAACCCGATCTGCGTCTCGGGCATCGCCAGCCGTGACGACGGGGTCACCACCACCTCGGAAGCCCGGGCGGCGATGCCCAACCCGGCTCCCATGGTGATGCCGTCGAGCACGGCGAGGCAGGGCTTGGGATAACCGGCGAGCGTCACGGCGAGGGCGTATTCGGTGCCCAGGCATTCGGTGGGGTCGCCCCCGTCGAGGACCAGTTGCCGCAGTTGACGGACGTCGTTGCCGGCGCACAGTCCCCGGTCGCCCGCCCCGGTCAGCTCGATCGCGCGCACGCGGTCGTCCGCGGCGAAGTCGTCGAGCACCAGCGTGAGGGTGTTCAGCATCGCAGCGGTCAGCGCGTTGATCTGGCGCGGTCGGTTGAGGCGGATCCGTCCCCAGCCATCGGCGACGGTGACCTGGATCTCGGGTTCGCTCACGTGTCTCCTCGTGCTTTAGTCGGCCGGTCGGTTCTCCACGTCGAGGTGGCTCTTGCGCTCTTGGGCGTGCCGGTACAACAGCACGAGCATCAGGGCGAGGGCGGCGAAGCCCAGCCCCACCGACTCGTTGCGCCAGGCGAGGTTCCCCGCCCCGTACGCCAGGAGAACGGTGGTCACGGTGACGGCGGTGCCGATGATCCGCTCGGTCGGTTTGGTCAGCGGCAGCAGCAGCCCGCCCCAGGTCAGGTACCAGCTGTTCAGAGCGATGCCTCCGAACGCGAACACCAGATACGACCAGCTCAGGAAGGTGACCGGCTTCCTGCGTCCGATCCCGAGGCCCAGCCAGGCGATCACAGCGACCGTGAGGCCGAGGCCGAGGTAGCGTAACGCGTCCATCATGAACTGCCCGGCGACGGGCTGACCGAGGAATTCGAGCAGGTACTTCAGCCCGGCGCCCACCAAGGTGAACGGCGCCAGGGTGACCACCTTGCCCGGCACGTCGGCGGCTCGCACCCAGCCGAAGCCAAGACCGGTGGCGAGGGAGATCGCGACGAACGTCGCCACGGCCACCGCGAGGGACAGGACCAGGCGGCGCATGGCGACCACCGTGTCCTTCCAGGTGAGGCTGCGCCACGGATGATGGATGAGCGCGACGGGGTAGAACGCCAGGATCGCCGGCTGCTTGATGCAGGCGGCCACCCCGACGGTGATCGCCGCCCACCAGAACCGCCGTTCGGTGGCCAGCCACAACGCCAGCACCACCAGCCCCATCATCAGCGCGTCGTTGTGTGCGCCGCCCACGAAGTCGATGATCAGCAGCGGGTTCACGGTGGAGAACCAGGCGGTGAGCTGGACGTCCGCGCCCATTCGGATGGCGAGCCGCGGCAGGAAGTAGGCGATCAGTGCCACGCCCAGCAGCGCCGGGATCCGCATCGCCATCGCCGAGTAGTAGGGGTTGTTGCCGGCCAGGACGACCAGGCCGTGGAACATCTCGAGGCTCAACGGCGGGTACATGGCGGTGGTGTAGCGCCACAGCCAGGCAGCCTGGTCGGCGAAGGCGCCGGGCAACACGGAGATGGCGTTGTCGTAGGGGTTCAACCCGTTGCGGAGCAGCCAGCCTTCGGCAGCGTAAGCGTAGGCATCGTGGCTGAAGATCGGCGGGGCGAGGAGCAGCGGCAGGCTCCACAGCAGAGTGATCGGCCAGTGCTTGACCTCGTGGTACAGGCTGGGGCGCAGCTTGAACCACGCGTCCACCAACAGCGCCACACCGGCCACCACAAGGGCGGTCCCGAACGCCTGGGCCCACCAGCTGTCGAGGCCGAGACTGCGCATCGGCTGCCACCACGGGCTGTTCTGAGGCAGGTAGGCCGGCGTCAGGGAGCCCAGGAACAACAGGCAGGAGCCGATCAACCCCCGTCGCACGGGGTGGTACGCCCAGGCCGTCGCCACGTCGGCGCGGTAACCGGAGAAGCGGGCGCGCAGGAGTTCAGACCGGCTGTCGGCCGCCCTGGTCTGCTGGGTCACCGCCACTGGCCTGTCTCCGCGGGTGGCACGTGCGCCAGCCTATCCGGGCCCCGGACGATCACGTACCGGCTCCACTGTGGGATGGGCGAGTCCTGCGGCGACGCGTCATCCGGGATACGCGCCATGCCACGACCGGCACGATTCTGGACTGGGTCATCGCCGGACACCTCACCCGGATCGTCGGCGCTCATCCCGGCATCCCGACCTGGCCGGCGGGCACGGTGCTCGCCCATTGTGGCGATCAGCCGTGGAGCCGGGGGTCAGGTCGTGATTCCGCATCCAGGTCACGTCCGCCCCCTGGGCACCCGAAGGCAGGCGGAGTTCAGCTTCGGAATCGCGTCATTCGCCCGCACCTGCACCGCCGAGTTTGGCGCTGGCGTCTCCCCAACATCACCTGTCCCACCTTCCCTCGGTGGGCGAATCGCCTGAGTGCCCGTAGAGCTCCTTTGCGGCTCGGAAGCGCGCCTCGGTCACCATTTCGCTGAGGAGGCTCGGACTGCTTCCCTCAATGCTCAGACACATGTGGCCATCGAGCATCAGGAAGGCCATGACGTAGCGTCCGTAGAAGAATTCGTCGGGTTCACGATTTGAGTAGATGGTTCCGACCTTCTGTCCATCGAGAATGAAGTCCTCCTGGGTGCCTTGATCGAACACCTTCCGGTAATGGGCCCGACTGACTGTTGAATCCGACCAATATCGATAGCGCACCAGTTGGTCGGTGGCTTCATTGGTCTGACCAGCGAGTGGACAGTCGTACGAGAAGGTCGCCACCCGACGGTTGGAGTAGTCCGTATAGGTGCAATCGTAGGTGTTGCCGTCCAGGTTCTTCGACAGCGACGGAAAGATGTACTTCAGCCCGTCCTCGTCGGCCGGCCTGCTGCAAGAAGCGACGTTGTTGACCGGCACTCCATCCCAGCACGTATACGCAACTGCTGTGTTGGTGTGCTCCTCTGCCGGCTCTGAGTACTGGCGCGCGGGCGTCGCCGGTTCGGATGTCGCTGGGGCAGTCGCTTCGATGGTCGCGGCCGAACTCGACATTATCGGCGCGGGCACCGCCGCCGTTGGACGCAGGATCCTTTCGCCCAGGAGAAATGCGGTGGTGACCGCCAAAGCCACAGCGGTCAGTCCGGCAGCCAGCAGCCACCGGTTGGGTCCTGTTGCCCGGAGTGGGGCGGTGGGTTCGGTGGTGGGCTTGGGATCCGGTAACCGGAGTCGGGTGTCGCCATCACTGTAGGACGCCGATGCGCTGGCCCGAGTCCCGGGCACCTCTTGTTCGCGGCCGGGGCGGCGGATCGTGGCCGACAGCGCCTCGCTGAAAGTTGGCGGATCTTGCACCGACGGCACCACTGCGGCGGCCGTCCGCGCGGCGTGATCGCCGACCCCCTGCCCCAGGCGGGTCGCCCGGAGTTGATTGACGACGTCCTCGGCCGACAACGGGCGCATCGACGGGTCCTTGGCCAGCAGGCTGCCGATCAGCTCCTCCAACCCAGCGGGTAGGTCGGCACGGCGCAAGGTGAGGCGGGGCGGGGGTTCGTTGAGGTGCTTGAGCACGATCTGGCCGGTGGTCCCCTCAAACGGGGGCTTGCCGGTCAGCAGGGTGACCGCGACACAGCCCAGCGCATACAGATCGCTCTGCACGCTGGCGGGGACGCCCATCGACCGCTCCGGCGCCAGATAAGAAAACGTCCCGATCAACTGGCTGGCCGCCGTCAGCTGCTCCGAGTGGTCGGCGAGGGCGGCGATCCCGAAGTCCAGCACCTTCACGGTGCCGAGACTGGTGAGGACCAGGTTGGCAGGCTTCATGTCCCGGTGCAGGATCCCACGTGAGTGGGCGGCGGCAAGCCCAGCGGCGGCCTGCTCCAGATAGCCCAGCGCCTGATCGACAGGCAGCGGCCCCTTGCGGCGAACCAGGGTGGCCAGGTCCGGGCCTGGCAGGCACTCCATCACCATGAAGGCGATCTCGTCATCAACCCCGAAGTCATGAACGGTGACGATGTTGGGATGAACCAGCCCCGCCGCAGCCCGAGCCTCCCTGGTGAACCTGACCTGGGCAGTCTCATCACTCTGGGAGGCGAGTTGGATCAGCTTGACCGCCACCGTCCGTCCGAGAACCTGATCCTCGCCCTGCCACACCGAGCCCATCCCGCCCTGACCTAGCGAACGACCCAGCACGTATCGGTCGGCCAGCATCGACGGCGGCCACATCCCCCCTGCCATCCGACCATTATCGATGAGTCCGACGCGATCGGGAGGTTGACCTCGTAACCCGGACAGATCCGGCGCTGGCCGTTCGAGCCGGACGCCGGCGTCCGGGAGATCAGTGCGGGACGGCGAAGGTGATCGGCGAGCCGTGCATCCCGTGCACCTACTCTGGAAGTCGCGGGAGGTGTGTCGGCGATGGGAAGTCGTGCACGGAGGCGTCCGGCGTGGCGCTGGGTCCGTTGGGGGGCGGGGACGATCGTCGCCGCGCTCGTCAGCCTGACGGCAATCCTCGCCCTTGACACCGCGCGCTCCGAGGCCCTGGACCCACCCGATCCGCCCACGACGGAAGTGGTGGATCCCTCGATCACCTGGGCTCTGTACCCGGAGCGGACGGCCCGGACAACGGCGGTCGACCCGGCTCTCGTCGAGCGGTGCCGGGCCAGTGACTTCGTCGTGATCACGCTTGGTGGCACCGGAATGGCCGACAGCCAGTACCAGGCGAACATGATCAGGCGCTTGGTCGAGGACCTCGGCGGGTGTGTCATGTACCACTGGTACGGGCACCTGTACGACGCGGCGGCCTCGGCCCGCTCGGTGGAGCGTGCCGTGAGCGCCGTCACACCGCGGGGCGAGCGCACACCGGTCGTGCTGCTCGGCGCGAGTTTCGGCGGAATCGCCGCCGAGGACATCGCGGCCCAACCCGTGGTGGCGGAGTCCCCGGTGATCGACTTGCGCAGGATCATCATGATCGCGACGCCGGTCGACATGAACGACGTCATCCAGGACGTGTTCGGCGTCCCGGTGCCGTGGATCAAGGACGTGCCGCTGAACATTCCGCGGTTCGGTGGGCTGGTCGTGTTGGGCAATGCGATCAACGGCCAGCGTCAGCGCGGCGAACTCGGCGCGCCTCCGGCGTGGAAGGAGACGTTCGTCAACGCGTCCAAGACTCGGCCGGTGCTGATGTGGAGCCAGCTGGAGCGGATCCGCAAGGGCATGCTGGTGGTGCGGCCCGACATCGGTGTGGACTACCTCGGTTCGCCTGACAGCGATCTCACCGTCGACACCGACCACGCGTACGCGCGCCTGGACAACATGATCATGGCGCCGACCCGCTATCTGACGATCGCCGACGGCGGCCATGACGAAGGCTGGCTGATGTCGATGGCCGACAGGTACAACGAGAAGCTGGGGCCCATTCTGGCCGAACTGTTCGGACAGGTCGCCTAGACACGAGTTCGGGGACTGAGACAGATCGGATCGCGTAGTGGACGCCTGATGCTTGAAATGTCATCTACCCGTGTTATCGTTTCGCCTATGTTCGAGCCAATGTTTGCTGTGCCCGCGATGCGGAACCCCAGCGCGCCCGGCTCGATGTGTTGCGTGTGCTGATGCGCCCGTAATCAATTTCTGGTACCCGGGCATGAGCTGCGCCGGGTACGGCGTTGATGCTCCTGCTGGGCCAGACCCCCGAAGATCGCAGTGAGGACGCACTATGACCACCACCCCCCGGCAGGCGAAGTCCAGCGGCCAGTGGGCCGTCGACGGCACCACGCCGCTCAACCCCAACGAGGAGTTCAAGGCGGCCGACAACGGCCTCAACGTGCGCCAGCGAGTGCTCGACGATGTCTACGCCAAGCGAGGGGTTCGACTCGATTCCCGCCGACGACCTGCACGGACGCCTGCGCTGGTGGGGCCTGTACACCCAGCGCCGCCAGGACATCGACGGCAGCCGCACGGCGTCACTGGGTCCGGACGAACTGAGCGACCGCTACTTCATGATGCGAGTGCGGCTGGACGGCGGCGCCGCTGACCACCGAACAGCTGCGCGTCCTCGCCGGCATCTCCACCGACTTCGCCCGCAACACCGCCGACATCTCCGACCGTCAGAACATCCAGTACCACTGGATCGAGATCGAGTCCGTGCCGGAGATCTGGGCGCGCCTGGAGGCCGCCGGCATGCAGACCACCGAGGCCTGCGGCGACACCCCCCGGGTCATCCTCGGCTCGCCTGTCGCCGGCATCGCCGCGGACGAGATCATCGACCCCACCCCGGTGATCGACGAGATCGTGCGAACGCTTCATCGGCGACCCTGAGCTCGCCAACCTGCCGCGCAAGTTCAAGTCGGCCATCACCGGGCACCCCAGCCTCGACGTGGTGCCCGAGATCAACGACATCTCCCTGGTCGGCGTCGTCCACCCCGAACTCGGCCCCGGCTACGACCTGTGGGTCGGCGGCGGGCTGAGCGTCGCGCCGCGCCTCGCCGAGCGGCTGGGCGCCTTCGTCCGCGCCGACCAGGCCGCGGAGGTCTGGTACGCGGTGATCAGGATCTTCCGCGACTACGGCTACCGCCGGCTGCGCAACAAGGCCCGGCTCAAGTTCCTGCTCGCCGACTGGGGCGCCGGAGAAGTTCCGCCAGGTGCTGCAGACCGAGTACCTGGGCTACGACCTGCCCGACGGACCCGCCCCCGCGCACCGGCGCCGGCCCCGGCGACCACGTCGGCGTCCACAACCAGAAGGACGGACGCAGCTACGTCGGCCTCGCGCCCACCGTCGGCCGGGTCTCCGGCGACATCCTCGCCGCCCTCGCCGACGCCGCCGAGGCCGCCGGGTCGCATCGCATCCGCCTCACCCCGCACCAGAAGCTGCTCGTGCTCGACGTCGACGCCCGACAAGGTGGACGCCCTGCTGGCGGCCGTCGAGCCGCTGGGCCTGACCGCCGACCCCGAGCCCGTTCCGCCGCTCCACCATGGCCTGCACCGGCATCGAGTACTGCAAGCTCGCCTTCGTCGAGACCAAGGAGACCGCGGCCGCCACCATCACCGAACTCGAGCAGCGCCTCGCCGGGGTCGCGCTCGACCGTCCGATCAGCCTGCACGTCAACGGCTGCCCCAACTCCTGCGCCCGCATCCAGGTGGCCGACATCGGCCTCAAGGGCCAGCTGATGAAGAGCGCCGACGGCGCCGACGAGTTCGCCTACCAGGTGCACCTGGGCGGCGGGCTCGCGTCCGCCGACCGCGAGGACGCCGGCCTCGGCCGCACCGTCCGCGGGCTGAAGGTGACCGCCACCGATCTCCCCGACTACGTCGAACGGGTCACCAGGTCGTTCGTCGCCGACCGGCGAGCCGGACGAGACGTTCGCCGACTGGGCCCACCGGGCCGAGGAGGCGCTGCTGAAATGACGCTGACCACCCACGGTCCGGGTCGCACCCGCAGCGCAACGGACCTGCAGGAACTCGCCGAACGCGCCGGCGAGGAACTGGCCGACGCCGGCGCAGCCGAGATCGTCGCCTGGGCGGCGGGCACCTTCGGCGAGTCGCTGGCCGTCGCCTGCTCGATGGCCGGCGACACCGTCCTGCCCCACCTCGTGGCGCAGGCCGCGCCCGGCGTCGACGTGCTGTTCCTGGAGACCGGCTACCACTTCGCCGAGACCCTCGGCACCCGCGACGCCCTCGCCAGCGTCATCGACGCCAACGTGATCGACGTCCTGCCCCTGCAGACCGTCGCCGAGCAGGACGCGGAGTACGGCCCCAAGCTGCACGACCGCAACCCCACGCTGTGCTGCCAGCTGCGCAAGGTCGACCCGATCAACGCCGAACTGGCCGGCTACGAGGCGTGGGTGACCGGCATCCGCCGCGAGGACAACGCCCTGCGCGCGAACGCCCGGGTGGTCGAGTGGGACGCGGCCCACCAGATGGTGAAGGTCAACCCTCTCGCCGCCTGGACCTTCGACGACCTGCTCGACTACGCCGGCGCCCACTCGGTGCCGATCAACCTGCTGCTGACCGACGGCTACCCGTCGATCGGCTGCGCACCCTGCACGCGCCGGGTCGAACCCGGCGAGGACCCCCGCGCCGGCCGCTGGGCCGGCCTCGCCAAGACCGAATGCGGACTGCACCTGTGAATCACCTGGAAACGCTCGAGGCCGAGGCCATCCACATCATCCGCGAGGCGGTCGCCGAGCTCGAGCGCCCCGTGCTGCTGTTCAGCGGCGGCAAGGACTCCGTGGTGCTGCTGCACCTGGCCGCCAAGGCCTTCTGGCCCGGGCCGGTGCCGTTCCCGCTGCTGCACGTCGACACCGGCCACAACTTCCCCGAGGTGCTCGCCTACCGCGACGAGGTGGTCGAGCGGCTCGGGGCTGCGGCTGATCGTCGCCAGCGTCCAGGACTACATCGACGACGGCCGGCTGCTCGAGCGTCCCGACGGCACCCGCAACCCGCTGCAGACCCAGCCGCTGCTGGACGCCATCGCCGAGGGCCGGTTCGACGCCGTGTTCGGCGGTGGCCGCCGCGACGAGGAGAAGGCCCGGGCCAAGGAGCGGGTGGTCAGCCTGCGCGACGAGTTCGGCCAGTGGGATCCGCGCAACCAGCGTCCGGAGCTGTGGAACCTGTACAACCCGCGGCACCGACCCGGCGAGCACGTGCGGGTGTTCCCGATCAGCAACTGGACCGAGCTCGACGTGTGGCACTACATCGCGGCCGAGGAGCATCGAGCTGCCCCGCCTGTACTACGCCCACGACCGCGAGGTGTTCGACCGCGACGGCATGTGGCTGGCCGTCGGGCCGGTACTCCGAGCCGCGCGCCAGCGAACGCGTCCGCACCCTGCGGCGTGCGCTACCGCACGGTCGGCGACATGTCCTGCACCGGCGCCGTCGAGTCGGACGCCGCCGACGTGGACGCCGTCGCTCGCTCGAGGTGGCCGCCACCCGGATCACCGAGCGCGGCGCCACCCGCGCCGACGACCGGCTCACCGAGGCCGCCATGGAGGACCGCAAGAAGGAGGGGTACTTCTGATGAGCGCCCGCACCCAGACCTCGCTGCTGCGGCTCGCCACGGCCGGCAGCGTCGACGACGGCAAGTCGACCCTGGTCGGCCGCCTGCTGCACGACTCCAAGTCGGTCCTGGCCGACCAGCTCGCCGCCGTCGAGCGGGTCAGCAAGGACAAGGGCCTCGGCCACGTCGACCTGGCGCTGCTGACCGACGGCCTGCGCGCCGAGCGCGAGCAGGGCATCACGATCGACGTCGCCTACCGCTACTTCGCGACCGCCGCCCGCACGTTCATCCTCGCCGACTGCCCCGGCCACGTGCAGTACACCCGCAACACGGTCACCGGCTCCTCCACCGCCGACGTGCTGGTGCTGCTGGTCGACGTGCGCAAGGGCGTGCTCGAGCAGACCCGCCGACACCTGGCCGTCGCCGCGCTGCTGCGCGTGCCCGCCGTGGTCGTCGCGGTCAACAAGATCGACCTGGTCGGCTACGACGAGGCGACCTACGCCGCCGTCGCCGACCGAGCTCGCCGCGATCGCCTCCGGGCTCGGCATCCCCGACGTCCGCACGCTGCCGGTCTCGGCGCTGGTCGGCGACAACGTCGTCGACCGCTCGTCCCGCACGCCCTGGTACGACGGCCCCAGCCTGCTGGAACTGCTGGAGGAACTGCCTTCGGCCATCGAGTCCGACGTCGGCTTCCGGTTCCCGGTGCAGCTGACCCTGCGTCCGCAGGAGGCCGCTCGCGACCCGCGCTACGTCGAGTACCGCGGCTACGCCGGCCGGGTCAGCTCGCGGCTCGGTGCGGGTCGGCGACCCGGTGGTGGTGCTGCCCGAGGGCGTCCGCACCCACGTCGCCGGGATCGACCTCGCCGGCACCGAACTGGACGAGGCGACTACCGGCCAGTCGGTGACGCTGCGGCTGGCCGACGACGTGGACGTCACCCGCGGCGAGCTGATCGCCTCCCCCGCCGACGCGCCGGTTCCGGTCACCGAGCTGGACGCCACGCTGTGCTGGCTGGCCGAGGCGCCACTGCTGCCCGGCGGCCCGGGTGCTGGTCAAGCACGGCACCCGGACCGTCCAGGCCCGGGTGTCCGAGACTGGTCGCCAAGCTCGACCTCGACGAACTCGCCCCGGTCGAGGCCGATCGGCTCGAACTCAACGACATCGGACGCGTCCGGATCCGGCTCGCCGCCCCGGTGCTCGCCGAGGACTACTCCCGGACTCGGCACGGCGGCTCCTTCCTGCTGATCGACCCCCAGACCAAGGGAACGCTGGCCGCAGGACTGGTGCGCGGCCACGTGGTGTTCGGCGACGACTTCACCGCGAACGACGCGTGGCAGATCTGATGCAGCGTTACCTCCTGCTGGCCGTGGTGGGCCTGGCCGCCCAACTCGTCGACGGCGCCCTGGGCATGGGCTACGGGGTGACGTCGTCGTCGTTGCTGCTGCTGGCCGGGCTGACCCCGGCGATGGCCAGCGCCTCGGTGCACCTGGCCGAGATGGGCACCAACATCGCGTCCGGCATCTCCCACCACAATCTCGGCAACGTCGACTGGCGTCTGGTCGCCAAGCTCGGCGTCCCGGGCGCGATCGGTGCGTTCGCCGGCGCCACCTTCTTGTCCAACCTTTCCACCGAGGCCGCTCAACCGGTGATGGCCACGATCCTCGGCCTGCTGGGCGCCTACATCCTGCTGCGGTACGTCTTCAAACCGCCGGCCGTCGCGCAGGCCCGCCGCTCACCCCACGGTCGCCGGTTCCTGGTGCCGCTGGGCCTGGTCGGCGGTTTCGTGGACGCCACCGGCGGTGGTGGCTGGGGACCGGTGTCCACCACCGCCCTGCTCAGCGCGGGCAAGACCGCACCGCGCACCGTGATCGGCTCGGTCGACACCAGCGAGTTCCTGGTCTCGACCGCAGCCAGCATCGGCTTCGTCGCGGCGCTCGGCACCGCCGGCATCGACTGGTGGATCGTGCTGTCGCTCCTGGCCGGCGGGGTGATCGCCGCACCGATCGCGGCGTGGCTGGTGTCCCGCATCCCCGCCCAGGTGATGGGCGTGGCTGTCGGCGGCCTGATCGTCATCACCAACCTCCGGACGCTGTTCAGCGCCGGTGGTATCACCGGCGCATCGGCCACCGTCGGCTACGTGGTGATCGTGGTCCTCTGGGTGGGCCTGACAGCCTGGCAGGCCCTCGCCTACCGTCGCGACGTGCGGGCACTTCAGGCCGCCGAGGATCAGGAGTACTCGATTTGAGCACCTCGAGCTCCTTCCCCGACCTCGTGCTCGCCCTGCACGGCACCCGGAGCGCGGCCGGCCAGCTGGTCGGCGCCGAGCTGGCGGCGGCTGTGGCCGACCGACTGCCGGACGTCCGCGTCCACCTCGGCTGGGCCGATGTGCTCACCCCTACCCTCACCGAGACGCTCACCGGGCTGGGGGACGCGGTGGTCGTGCCGGGCTTCCTCACCGCCGGCTATCACGTCACCAGTGACCTGCCGGCCGCGATCCGCGCCGCCGGCGGCCACGCGCGCCTGGCCGGACTGATCGGGCCCGGCCTGATCGCGGCCGTCGCCGACCGGCTGCGAACTGCCGGCGACCCGGCGGACGCGGTGGTGCTGGCTGCCGCGGGCTCGCGACGCCGCCAGTCGGTCCGCGAGGTCGGGGACGCAGCCCGGGAACTGACCCGCCGACTCGGCTGCCCGGTGGTGCCGGCCTTCCTGACCGCGGCGCAGCCCGGCGTGGCCGACGCCGTGGCGGGCCTGCGTGCCCTCGGGCACGCCCGGGTGGCGGTGGCCAGCTACCTGTTGGCGCCCGGAGTTTTCGCCGACCGGCTGCACCAGGTCGGCGCCGATGTGGTTTCCGATCCGATCGGGGTACATCGATTGGTGGTGGAAGCGGTCGCGGACGCCTACGCTGCCGTGGTCACCGAACAACGAGACGTTGCCCGGCCAGATTGCGGGACCGGCAGGAGAACGCATCGCATGACCGAAGTGACCACGCTCGACCACGTCGTGATCCGGTTCGCCGGTGACTCCGGCGACGGCATGCAGCTCGACCGGTGACCGGTTCACCTCCGAGACCGCGAACGCCGGCAACGACTTCTCCACCCTGCCCAACTTCCCCGCCGAGATCCGGGCGCCGGCCGGCACGGTCGCCGGCGTGTCCAGCTTCCAGCTGCACTTCGCCGACTTCGACATCCGCACCCCGGGTGACCGTCCGGACGTGCTGGTGGCGATGAACCCGGCCGCGCTGAAGGCCAACCTGGCCGACCTGCCCCGGGGTGGGCTGATCATCGCCGACACCGCCGACTTCACGCCGCGCAACCTGGCGAAGGTCGGCTACTCCGCCGATCCGCTCGACCGACGGCAGCCTGGCCGACTACCAGGTGCACGCCCTCGACCTTTCCGGCCAGGCCACCGCCGCCGTCGCCGAGCTCGGCCTCGGCCGCAAGGAGGCCGGGCGCACCAAGAACATGTACGCCCTCGGCCTGCTGGACTGGCTGTACAGCCGTCCGCTGGAGGGCACGATCGACGTTCCTGGAGCGCAAGTTCGGCGCCAAGCCCGAGATCCGGGACGCCAACATCGCCGCGCTGAAGGCCGGCTACGCGTTCGGCGAGACGACCGAGGTGTTCACCAACCGCTACCGGGTGGCGCCGGCTCCGGTACCCGCCGGGCACCTACCGGCAGATGACCGGCAACCGCGCGCTGGCCTACGGGCTGATGGCGGGCGCGGCCAAGGCGGGCCTGCCAGCTGTTCCTCGGCGCCTACCCGATCACGCCGGCCTCCGACGTGCTGCACCACCTCGCCGGCGGCCAAGGACGCCGGCGTGATGACCTTCCAGGCCGAGGACGAGATCGCAGCGATCGGGGCTGCGCTCGGCGCGTCCTTCGCCGGGCAGCCTGGGGTGACCGCCACGTCCGGGCCCGGCCTGGCGCTGAAGATGGAGACCATCGGCCTGGCCGTGATGCTGGAACTGCCGCTGGTGATCTGCGACATCCAGCGCGCCGGCCCGGCCACCGGGATGCCCACCAAGACCGAACAGGCCGACCTCACCCAGGCCTTGTACGGACGCCACGGCGAGGCGCCGCTGCCGGTGATCGCGCCCCAGTCGCCCGGCGACTGCTTCGACGCGGCTTTCGAGGCGGTGAAGATCGCGATCGATTACCGCACCCCGGTGATCCTGCTGTCCGACGGCTACCTCGCCAACGGCGCCGAACCCTGGCAGGTGCCCGATCTGGCATCCCTGCCGGCGATCGACCCGGTCTTCGCGACCGCGCCGAACCGTCCGGACGGCGAATTCTGGCCCTACCTGCGCGACGAGAAGCTGGCTCGCGCCTGGGCGATGCCCGGGCACGCCCGGCCTCGAGCACCGGGTCGGCGGGATCGAGAAGGCCGACGGCACCGGCAACGTGTCCTACGATCCGGCCAACCACGAGTTCATGGTGAACCTGCGGCAGCAGAAGGTGGACAACATCGCCAAGGAATCTGCCGCCGCTCGTCGTCGAGGATCCCAGTGGGCAGGCGCGGGTGCTGGTGGTGGGCTGGGGGTCCACCTACGGCCCGATCTCGGCGGCCGCTCGCCGGGTGCGGGGCGTGGGGCGTTCCCTGGCCACGCTGCATCTGCGACATCTGAACCCCCTGCCGGCCAACCTCGGGCGAGATCCTGCGGTCGCTACGACCGGGTCATCGTGCCGGAGATGAACCTCGGCCAGTTGGCCATGGTGCTGCGGGCGAAGTACCTGGTGCCTGCCGAGAGCTATTCGCGGGTGCGCGGGCTGCCGATCTCGCTGTCGGAACTGGCCCGCGACCTGATCGGGATCATCGACGAGGAGAGCAAGTGAGTACCACCGCGAACGCCACCGTCCGGGGCGGTGGACTGGCCCGGGTGCCGCTGTCGGTCACCCCGCTCAGCCGCAAGGATTTCACGTCCGACCAGGAGGTGCGTTGGTGCCCGGGCTGCGGCGACTACGCCGTCCTGGCCACCTTCCAGGGCTTGATGCCGCAGCTGGGCATCCGCAGGGAGAACACGGTGATCGTTTCCGGCATCGGCTGCTCCTCGCGGTTCCCGTACTACGTCGACAGCTACGGCATGCACTCGATCCACGGCCGGGCGCCGGCGATCGCGACCGGCGTCGCGATGACCCGTCCCGACCTGGCCGTCTGGGTCGTCACCGGGGACGGCGACGCGCTGAGCATCGGCGGCAACCACCTGATCCACGCGCTGCGGCGCAACGTGAACATCACGATCATGCTGTTCAACAACCGCATCTACGGGCTCACCAAGGGCCAGTACTCCCCCACGTCCGAGCAGGGCAAGGTGACCAAGTCGACCCCGTCCGGTTCGGTGGACCGGCCCGTTCAACCCGATTTCGGTCGCGCTCGGCGCCGAGGCCACCTTCGTGGCCCGGACGGTCGATTCGCACCGCGCTCACCTCTCGGAGGTGCTCACCAGGGCGATCAGCCATCCCGGGGCCTCACTGGTGGAGATCTACCAGAACTGCCCGATCTTCAACGACGGCGCGTTCGACGCGCTGAAGGGTAGCGACGGGGAACTCATCCCGCTGCGGCACGGTGCTCCGATCACGTTCGGAGCCGACAACTCCAAGGGAGTCATGCACGATGCCGGCGGCCATCTGCGGGTGGTCGAGGTGGCCGACGTCGGCCTGGCGAACATCCTGGTTCACGACGAACACGCCGACGACCCCGGCCTGGCGTTCGCCCTGTCCCGGCTGACCGACGCCGGACGCCTGCACACCGCGCCGATCGGAGTCTTCCGCGACGTGGTGCGGCCCACCTACGACGACCTGGCCCGCGAGCAACTGACCGTCGCTCCGAACCCCGCCGAGCGCCTGGATCAGTTGCAGTCGCTGATCACCGGTCATGACACCTGGACGGTCTGAGGCGCCTAGGGCTGCTGTCGGAACCAGCCGTTGGGGTCGAGGGCGGCGTCCATCCTGGGCACGTACTGGTCGACGTACACCCGGGCGAGCAGTTCCCGGCGGCTACGCACCCCCGCCTTGTCGAAGACCGCCTTCAGGTGGTCCTGGACGGTGTAGACCGACAGGCACAGCTGGGTGGCGATGTCCCGAGTGTCCATGCCCTGGAGCACCAGCTGGGTGATGTCCCGCTCCCTCGGCGTCAGCCCGAACGCAGCCACGACCAGTGGCACGATCTCGGGGGGCCTCGCCTCTTCGATCGTCACCACCACTTCGCCCGCCACGCCGGCCCTACCGCTGAGCGGGGCCGCGTGCAGCACCAGCCATGACCCGCCGGCAGCTCGGACGCGCGCGCTGGGTGTCGCCGCCATCTCACCCCGCGCGTACCGGCGGGCCGCTCCCACCAGCGAACCGATCAGCGCGGACGGACTCATGGCCGACGGCGTTGCCAGCAGTTCGGTCAGCCGTTCCTGCGCACCCACCGATGCCTGCGACACCTCGCCGTGGACGTCCACGATCAACACCACGGGGCCGCCCAACGACACCGGCTGAACACGGGCCAAACTGGTGAGCAGCCCGCTGCGCACCCCGAGGGCGAAGCTGCGGCTCAACGAGCCGAGGTAGCTCACCTCGTCCGCATCGAACCACAGGTCGGTGGCGTGGCGGAACAGGGCGATGGCCGCCCAGACCTGATCCCGCTCGTCGCGGCAGACCGCGCGGAGTTCGTCGGTGAAACCGAACCGGGGTTGCATGAAATCACTCATTCGACGAGAGGCTTCGGGAGGAGCCACCGTCTCGGCCATTACCCCGGCGGCCGCGATCCCGGTGGCAGCCAGCTCCGCGAACGCGGTGGGCTCCGTGCTCCCGTATTCGATCAGGCCCCATTCGTGGTCGTGGGAGTCGATGCCGCGCAGCCCGCCCAGCTTGCGGGTGCCGGTGAGCAGCCCGGTGCTGGGATCGATCGTGCCCACGCAGACGGCGTCGAACGGGACCGCCCGCTGCAGGGAATCCATCGACTCCTCGACGAAGCTGTCCAGATCGAGCCCGGCGCGCGCCAGCACCTCGACGTCCCTGCGCACCCGTTCGGCTGCCAGATGCTTGGCCACACCGGGAAGTGTGCACCGCGGCGGGCGGCGACAACATCCCACAAAGGTGGGAACTCCTACCACCGCAGCAGTGTGGGGTCAGCGCGTCCCCGCCGAATCGGGATGGTGCGCACGCAGGACGTGCGGCAGGTTGTGGCCCCAGGAGAACGAGAGGGAGAACCGATGACCGAATCCACCATGACATCCACGACCACCGCCGCCCTGACGCCTGCTGAGGCGTTGCGCGGGCTGTGCGCGGCGGGGGTGTTCCTTCCCGGGGACCCCGGCTACGACTCCGCGCGAAGCCCGTGGAACGTCGCGATCGACCAGCGTCCCGCCGCCGTCGCGGTTCCCACCAGCGTCGACGAGGTCGTCGCTGTCGTGCGGGCAGCGTCGTCCGCCGGCCTCCAGGTCGCTCCTCAGGGCACGGGGCACAATGCGGGACCCCTGGCCGGACGACTCGCCCACGCCGTGTTGATGCGAATGTCCGACTTCACGGGTGTGACCATCGACGCGCAGCGCGGAGTGGCCCGGGTGGTCGGTGCCACCTTGTGGCAGCAGGTCGCCGAAGCGGCTGCGGCGCACGGCTTTGCGGTTCTCCACGGCAGTTCGCCCGACGTGGCGGCCATCGGCTACACCCTGGGCGGCGGGCTGTCGTGGTACGCCCGCTCGCACGGGCTGGCCTGCAGCCACCTGGTGGCGGCCGAGATCGTGCTGGCCGACGGCACGCTGGTCCGCGCCGACGAGAACTCCCGCTTTGACCTTCTGTGGGCGCTGCGAGGCGGCGGCGGCAACTTCGGCGTGGTCACGGCGATCGAGATCGACCTTCTCCCGCTGACCGAGGTGTACGCCGGCATGCTGCTGTGGGACGGGGTCCGGGCGAGCGAGGTCTGCCGGGCCTGGGCACGCTGGACGCACGGCCTGGCCGATGAGGTGACCACGTCGCTGCGGCTGCTCAGCATCCCGCCGCTGCCCGAACTGCCCGAGTTCATCCGCGGCCGGCAACTGGTCGTCGTCGACGGAGCCGTCGTGGCCGCCGAGGACCGAGCGGCCGAGCTGCTGGGCCCGCTGCGCGAGCTGGCACCCGAGATGGATACGTTCGCGACCGTGCCGCCGGTCACGCTGACCAGGCTCCACCTCGACCCCGAGGGGCCGACGCCGGCGGTCTCCGACCACCTGCTGCTCGCGGACTTCGACGAGGCGGCGGCCGAGGCGCTGGTCGAGGTGGCCGGGACTGAGTCGGGAACCACGCTGCTGAGCGCGGAGATCCGCCACCTGGGCGGCGCTCTGGGCCGACAGCATTCCCGCGGCGGAGCGCTGGACACGTTGGCGGCCGACTACGCGGCCTACTTCGTGGCGGTCGCAGCCACGCCGGAACTCGCCTCCCGTGGGCAGGCGGACGCGGCGAGGGCGGTGGCGGCGTTGGAGCCGTGGTCGAACGGCGGCCGATTCCTCAACTTCACCGAGACTGCGGTCACAGCCACCGCAGCGTACCCTCAGGAGGCGCTCCAACGATTGCGGGCACTTCGCGCCGAGCTCGATCCGACCGGGCTCTTCGTGGCCAATCACGCCCTGTAACGGCAACAACCGACGTTGTGCACCGTCTTCGGTGCACAACGTCGGCCGCTTCTGGCCGGTTAGCTGATTCCCTTGGCCCGGAAGGCACCGGCGTAGGCGCGCTGGCCCTTGACGTTCGGGTGGGCGACCGCAGTGAGATCGTCCTGGGGTCCGATCACCCAGCGGCGGCCGGAGTCGCAGAAGCCGTGGCCGTCGAACGCGCCGGACACGTCGACGTATTTCGCCGGCGTGCCGGGAAGGTCATGGTTGGCGGCGGCCACCGAGGTCTTGATGGTCCGGTTGAGTTGTCGGCTGATCTGGTTGTACCAGGTCTTGTTGACCAGGTTGATGGAATAGCCGGGCGCCACCGTGCACGCCGTCCGCTTCGAGCCGAACAACTCGTAGTAGCCGGCGACGAAGATCTTCGCGTTCGGGTAGAGCGCCTTGATCTGCACCAACAGTCTGGGCAGCGTCGTGGCCAGAGTGGCCAGACCGGCGTCGACGAGGTTCGCCAGGGTGAGGTGGTGCACGGGATCGGCGATCTGCGTGGCACAAGCGGTGTCCGCCGGAAGATTGAGGCACGCGCTGAGTGCGGCGAGCCAGCCCACATCGTTGGCGCCCACGGTGAGTGTGATTCGGGTGATGCCCGGCCGGTCGGCGGCAGGGTAGGCGAGCAGTTGCGAAGCAACGCCGGCGACGGTGGCGCCGCTGACTGCGGCGTCGGCGGCGAGTCGCAGGTGCCTGCTGCCCGCATCCAGCAGGCTCGGGTAGGCGCGGTCGACGCTGACACCGACGCCCGCGGTGATCGAGTCGCCGACGGCGAGGTAGTTGGCGGCGGGGGCCGGTGGTGTGGCCTGCGCGGGTGCGATCGGCAGGCTGAGGGTGATCGTCAGGGCAGCGGTGATCAGGGCAAACAGGCGGCGTGGCATAATGCTCCTCTCGATGAGAAAACGACCTCGGGACGAGGTTACGCTGACGTTCGGCGTCGCGGCCTGGAGTTCACCAAACCGTGATTCACGGCGCTTTCGAGGCGTGTCAGGCCGAGGCCTCTCGGAACCGCAGCATTGCCTTGACCACTTCCATCAGAACGAAGATCACCACGGCAAACGCCAACGGGATCATCCAGCCGAAGAATCCCACCGGCGCCGACCCGAACCAGCTGTTCAGTACGGGAAGGTAGACGAAGGCGATCTGCAGCACGACCAGGATGCCGACCACCGCCCAGACCCGAGGATTTCCGCCGATCGCCTCCCGGCGCAAGCTCGACTCCCGCAGGAACCGTGCGTTGAACAGGTAGGCGGCCTGCCCCAGCGCCAGAGTGTTCACCGCCCACGTCTGGGCCACCGCGATCTCGCCGGTCATCAGTCGTCCGACCAGGTACGTGGTCAGGGTCGCGGCGGCGATCAGCATCGAGGCCAGAGCCAGGCGGGGCAGATACTTCACGCTGACCAGCGGCGTGTTCGGCGGACGGGGCGGTCGGCGCATGATGTCGGGCTCGGCCGGCTCGTAGGCCAGGGCGAGCGACAGGGTCACCGCCGTGATCATGTTCACCCACAGGATCTGGACCGGGTCCAGCGGCATGGTCAAGCCCGAACAGCACCGCGACCAGCACCACCAGTGACTGTGCCCCGTTGGTGGGCAGCAGAAACAGCACCGACTTGTGCAGGTTGTCGTTGATCCGCCGACCCTCTTCGACGGCATGCTCGATGGTGGCGAAGTTGTCGTCGGCGAGCACGATGTCGGCCGCCTCCTTGGTGACCTCCGTCCCCTTGATGCCCATGGCGACGCCCACGTCGGCCCGTTTGAGAGCGGGAGCGTCGTTCACCCCGTCACCGGTCATCGCCACGATCTCGCCGTTGGCCTGCAGCGCCTTCACCAGGCGGAGTTTGTGCTCGGGGCTGGTCCGGGCGAAGGTCTCGGTGCGGTTCACGATGGCTCGCAGCTGTTCGTCGGTCGCGGCCTCCAGCTCGGCACCGGTCACGGCTGCCTCGGTGGATTCGTCGAAGATCCCCATCTCGCGGCTGATCGCGGTCGCCGTGCCGGCGTGGTCGCCGGTGATCATGGTCACCTTGATGCCGGCCGTGTGGCAGGTGGCGATGGCCTGGATGGCCTCCGGCCGGGGCGGATCGACGATCCCGGTGATGCCCAGCATGACCAGGTCGGTCAGGTCGTCGTGATCGACGCCGTCGTGGTCGGCGGGCCGGCTCGCGGCAGCCAGCACCCGCAATCCCTGCGCGGACAGCACATCCACCTGGGCGTCCCACCACGCCCGGTCGATCGGTTCGGTTCCGGACGCGGACAGCTGCGACGCCGACCGGTCCAGCAGCCGGTCGGGGGCGCCCTTGACCAGGATCACCCGGTGACCTTCCGGCGTGGTGTTCGCGGTGGCCATGTACTTGTGCTCGGAGTCGAACGGCAGCACCGCCGTGCGGGGGTAGCTCACCGGATCGAAACCGGCCTTCAGCCCGAGCGTCCGCAGCGCTCCTTCGGTGGGCTCGCCGACCAGACCCCACCTGCCGTCGGTCTGGCTCACCACGGCGTCGTTCACGGCGCTCATCACGGTCACCAGCGCCGAGAGATCACCATGACGCGCCGGCGTCACCTCGGCCCCGCGGAGCCGGATCGCACCAGCCGGGTCGTAGCCCAGCCCGTCAACCGTGTACTCGCCGACCGCGGTGACCACCGTCCGCACCGTCATCTCGTTGGTGGTGAGAGTGCCGGTCTTGTCCGAGCAGATCCGGGTCACCGAGCCCAGTGTCTCCACGGCCGGGAGCTTGCGAATGATCGCGTTTCGCCGCGCCATCTGCTGGACGCCGAGCGCCAAGGTGATGGTCACCAACGCCGGCAAGCCCTCGGGAATCGCGGCCACCGCGAAACCGATGGAGGCCGAAATCAACTCGCTCGCCGGCATCTGGTGCAACAGCTTCCCGATCGCGACCATCACCACGGCCATGGCTGCGATCACCAGCGACAGCTTCTTTCCGAAGCCGGCGATCTGCCTGGTCAGCGGCGTGTCGAAGGCGTCGATGTCGGCCAGCATCGTGGTGATCCGGCCGATCTCGGCGGATGCGCCGGTCGCCGTCACCACTCCCACGCCCTGACCGGCCGAGACCAGCGAGGACGAGAACAGCATGGAGGACCGGTCGCCGACCCCGGAGCCGGGGGCCACCGGGTCGATCCCCTTCGTGGACGGCTCGGCCTCTCCCGTCAGCGCGGCCTCCTCGACCCGGAGGTTCGATGCCTCGACGAGCCGGAGGTCGGCCGGCACCTTCGATCCGGCGGAGACCCTCACCAGGTCACCGGGAACCAGAAGCTCAGCCGGCAGCGACACCCATTCCCCGCCCCGTCGCACCTGCGCGTCGGCGGAGAGCAGGGTGCGAATGCCGGCAAGGGCCTGCTCAGCGCGTCCCTCCTGCACGAAGCCGATCACGGCGTTGATCACCGCGACCGCCAGGATGACCAGCGCGTCGATCCACTCCCCCATCGCCACCTTCAACGCCGCGGACGCCAGCAGGATGTAGATCAGGACGTCGTCGAAGTGCCGCAGGAACCGCTTCAGCGGGGATTCGCCGGCGACGGCATCGATCCGGTTCGGCCCGAACCGCTCCAGCCGTCGTCCGGCCTCCTCGCCGCTGAGCCCGTCAGGAGTGGCGTCCAACGCCGCGAACACCTCGGTCGCGGTGACAGCATGGGGATCGGCCGGCGGCCGAAAGGGCATCTGGACGGTGGTCATACGGCCTCCTACAAGCGTCGGTTGGCTGTCCTGCGAGCCGAACGCTCCGAAACTAGCACCGCGGGGAGCCTCGCCCGCACCGGCTAGCCTGTCGGACGTGACTCCCTTCGATATCGACCCCTCCGTCCGCCCACAGGACGACCTCTTCCGCCACGTCAACGGCCGCTGGCTCGCTCGGACGGAGATCCCCGCCGACAAGCAAGCCGCGGGCGCTTTCATCGACTTGCGCGACGCCGCCGAGCAGGCGATTCGCGTCATCGTGACCGGACTCGCCGGCGCCGAGCCCGGCACCGAGGCGTACCTGGTGGAGCACATGTTCGGCAGCTTCATGGACATCGAGGGTGTGGAGGCGCTGGGCCTGGCTCCGCTGGCACCGCTGCTGGCCGAGATCGATGCGATCGGCACGGTGGAGGACCTTCTGGACTATTTCGGACGCAGCCTGCGCCGCGGGATCGGCGCCCCGCTCGGGGTCGAGGTGGAGTCCGACCCCGGCGACCCGAGCCGGTACGCCCTCTTCGTCGGGCAGGGCGGGATCGGTCTCCCCGACGAGGAGTACTACCGGCTCGAACAGCACGCCGCGATCCTGAACGCCTACCGCGAGCACATCGACCGCACGTTGACCCTGGCCGGAGTCACCTCGAGCGCCGGTGCGGTCATCGTCGGCCTGGAGACCGACGTCGCTGCCCGCCACTGGGACAAGGTGCGCACCCGCGACCTGCGCGAGATGTACAACCCGACCACGCCCGCCGACCTGGACGCGAGCGGAGTGGAATGGACGCGGGTGCTGGCCGCCGCCGGCGTTCCGCCTCTGGACAGCGTGGTGGTCGCCCAGCCGTCGTTCTTCGCCGACCTTGCCGCCCTGGTCACCCCGTCCCGCCTGGAGGATTGGAAGTCGTGGTGCCGCTGGAGCCTGGTCTCAAGCCTGTCCCCGTACCTTCCCGAGCCGCTGGCGCAGGCGCGCTTCGACTTCTACGGCACCACGTTGCAGGGCGATCCCTCAGATCCGGGAGCGCTGGAAGCGGGGCATCGACCTCGTCCAGCGCACGCTGGGCGAGGCCGTCGGAAAGCTGTACGTCGACCTGCACTTTCCGCCGGCGGCCAAGGGCCGGATGGACCACCTGGTCGCCAACCTGCTGCTCGCCTACCGGAACTCGATCACCGCGCTGGACTGGATGACCGACGCCACCCGCGCCGAGGCCCTGACCAAACTGGCGAACTTCACGCCGAAGATCGGCTACCCCGACGTGTGGAAGGACTATTCGGGCTTGGAGATCCGGCCCGGCGACCTGATTCGGAATGTGCTGCGCGCCGCTGAGTTCCTGACCGACGACGAACTCAGCAAGCTCGGCGGGCCGATCCGGACGTGGGAGTGGCTGATGACCCCGCAGACGGTGAACGCCTACTACCACCCGCTGCGCAACGAGATCGTGTTCCCCGCCGCCATCCTGCAGCCCCCGTTCTTCGACCCGGACGCCGATGACGCGGTCAACTACGGGGCGATCGGGGCGGTGATCGGGCACGAGATCGGTCACGGCTTCGACGACCAGGGCTCCACCTGCGACGGCGAGGGACGGTTGCGGGACTGGTGGACGCCGGCCGACAGGCAGGCCTTCACCGATCGGACCAAGGTGCTGATCGACCAGTATTCGGCGCTCAGCCCGGCCCAGCTGCCCGACGTCCACGTCAACGGCGAGCTGACCATCGGCGAGAACATCGGCGATCTCGGCGGGGCTGCGATCGCCTACGACGCCTGGCGCCTGGCCACCGCCGGCACCGAGCCCGCACCGGTGGACGGGATTCCGGCCGCGCAGCGCTTCTTCCTGGCATGGGCGAGGGCCTGGCAGTGCACCCGGCGTGACGAGGCGCTGCGGCACCAGGTCGCGACCGACCCGCATTCGCCGGAGGAGTTCCGCTGCAACCAGGTGGTCCGGAACCTGGCGTCGTTCTATGCCGCCTTCGGCGTCACCGAGACCGACCGGCTGTGGCTCGACCCGGCCGATCGAGTGAAGATCTGGTGACCGACCGCCCGGTGATCCTGGCCCGGGGAGCTCGCAGCGAGTTCCTCCGGATCCAGGAGATTCTGCGACGGGAGTCCGCCGGTGGGTTCCTGCTCCTGGCGGCCGCTCTCGCCGCGATGCTGTGCGCCAACCTCGCGCCGGAGGCCTACTTCGGGCTGCGGGATCTCGAACTCGGCGGTGATCTCTTCGGCCTGCACCTGAGGTTGTCGATCGGGCACTGGACGGCCGACGGGCTGTTGGCGGTGTTCTTCTTCCTGGTCGGTCTCGAACTGAAGCGCGAGTTCGTCACCGGTGATCTGCGGGACCCCAACACCGCCCTGGTGCCGGTCGTCGCCGCGATCGGTGGCGTGGCGGTGCCCGCTGTGATCTACCTCGCGTTCACGGCGGCGGACCCGGCGGCCAGGGTCGGCTGGGCGATTCCCGCCGCGACGGACATCGCTTTCGCCTTGGCCGTGCTGGCCGTCATCGGCTCGCACCTCCCGGCCGCGCTGCGCACCTTTCTGCTCACCCTCGCCGTCGCCGACGATCTGATCGCCATCGCGATCATCGCGGCGTTCTACACCCGCGACCTGCACCTGCCGTACCTGTTGGCCGGGCTGGTGCCGCTGGGGCTGTTTGCGCTGCTGGCTCATCGCGGCCAGCGGTTCCTCTGCCGACATGGCTGGGCGTCGTTCCTCCTGCTGTTCCCGATCGGCCTGGTCGCCTGGGCTCTGGCCTACAACTCCGGGGTGCACGCCACCGTGGCCGGCGTCTTGCTGGCCCTCGGGGTTCCCGTCCGCCCTCCGTCGCCTCGGTCGTCCCCGACTCGCGGATCAGATTCACCGGCCCCGGGCGGCGACCCTGACACTGCTGCCGCCGAGGCGCGCGGCCTGGCGGAGATCCTTGAGCACACCATTCGTCCCTTCTCCGCCGGGGTCGCGGTACCGGTCTTCGCGTTCTTCTCCGCCGGGGTCGCCGTCTCCGGCTGGACGGGCTTCGTGGGCGCGGTGACCAGCCCGATCGGGCTGGGCGTGATCGTCGGCCTGGTGGCCGGCAAGGCTCTGGGGATCTCGGCGGCGACGTGGCTCGTGACCCGGCTGCGCTCGGCGCAGCTGGATCCATCGCTGGCCTGGATCGACGTCGTCGGCCTCTCCTTACTGGGTGGAATCGGGTTCACCGTGTCGCTCCTGGTCAGCGAGCTCAGCTTCGGGCAGGCGACGCCCCAAGACGACATCGGCAAGGTGTCCATCCTGACCGCGTCCGTGCTCGCGGGCCTTCTGGCGGCGGTCGTGCTCGGCTTCCGGAACCGGCACTACCGCGAGCTCGAACTCGTCGACTGACCAGGCGCCGCAGCTGTCGGCCGCTCGAAATCCGCTCGTGACTGGGGCATTCATCTGCTTAGCATCGCTAGGGATGCTTGTTTGGCATCTCTAGCGATGCTAAGCTTGAGGCTCGACCACGATCCGATCCAAGAGCAGAGGAGGCTGGGATGGCAGTAGCGATGGAAGCGATCAGGGGGTTCATTCACCTCTTCACCGACGATTGGGCGCAGGACGCGCATGCGCCACACCACGTCGTCACGATCCTCGACGTTCTCGAACCCCGGGATCCGCAGGGCTGAAGCCGCCCCCGGATCACAGTAGGGTTCGGTATGTGTTGACGACCTCGCAGGCCGCTGCCCTCGTGGGGCTCCCCAAGGACCAGTTCCGTTCGGCGATGTCCAAAGAGCGTAAGAACGGCAAGGAGTTCCACGCGCCCCGCGAGTTGTGGCTCGACGCGAGGACGCCGCTGTGGGACGAGAAGAAGGTGCTCGCCTGGGCGAAAGCACGGAAGAAGCGGAAGAAGCGTAAGAAGGACGCCGACTGAGGCTCGAATCGCTTTCGCGAGTCCGCGGTGACCGGACGGCCCTGGCCCGGTCAGGTCAAAGCGCTGGGCGGGCCGGATCAGGTCACCGGGTCAGGATCCCGGCTCACGAAGGGGTGCTGCCACCCGACCGCCGCCTCCAACTGCGCTGAGAGGCTGAGCAGGACCTCCTCAGCGCCGAACCGTCCACCCAGCATGACTCCGATCGGTAGCCGTCGTCCCCCGACGTCGGCGGCATGCAACGGCAGCGAGATCGCCGGCCGTCCGGTGAGGTTGTAGACGCTCGTCCAGGGAGTGAACCGGGTCTGCGCCGCGAAATCGGCTGCCGGGTCCGCATCGTTCCGCAATCCCCCGACCAGCGACGGCGGCTGCGCGAGCGTCGGGGTGAGGATCACGTCGAAGCCGTCCCATGCCAGCGCGACGTCCACGGTCAGTCGCTGGACGGCCGCGGCCGCCGCCGCGTAGGCCACCCCGGACGCGGCCCGGCCGTTCTCGCGCAACCACCGGGTGAGAGGACGCAATGCGGGCTCAGCCTGCGCCGGAAGCGGGATCGAGGCGGACCCCACCGCCCAGAGCGCCTCGAAGGCCTGCCACCGACCGACCTCGAACGGCGGCGGGGCCCCCTCGACGTCGTGACCCAGGGTTCGAAGAAGATCCGCGGCCGCGTCGACCGCCGCCACGCAGGAGGGGTGGACGTCCGCCTCGGCGATCGCGGGCCTGACCAGTACGCCGATCCGCAGTCGGCGCGGCGTGCGCTGCACCGCGTCAGCGAAGGTCGTGGCCGGCGGCGGCACCCAGTAGGTCTCCCCCCTGTAATGCCCGGAGAGCACGTCCAGCGCGATCGCGGTGTCGGTCACCGTCCGACTGAGCACCCCGTCGGTTCCCAGGCCCGGACCGGGGTCACGCCACCGCCCCACGCTGATTCGGCCGCGGCTGGCCTTGAGCCCCACCAACCCGCAGGCGGACGCCGGGATGCGGATCGAACCGCCTGCGTCCGAGCCGTGCGCGATCGGCGCCAGTCCGGTAGCCACCGCCGCCGCCGCGCCCCCGCTGGAACCGCCCGCCGACCGGGTCAGGTCCCAGGGCGTCCGCGCGGGCGGGGCGCCCTCGGGTTCGGTGTAGCAGGGCAGGCCGAACTCGGGCACCGCGGACTTGCCGAGCATCACGGTGCCAGCTGCCGAGAACCAGCCCACGACGTCGTCGTCGGCCGACGCGACGTTGCCGGCCATCGCCGCGCTACCCGCCTCGAAACCCACCCCCGCCACAGGGTTCAGGTCCTTGATCGGACACGGGACGCCGAGCAGCGGCGCGGCCACGATCCCCCGCGCTACCCGTTCGTCGACGGCCGCCGCCTGCGCCAAAGCCAGTTCGGGCGTGAGCCGGGCGAACGCACCGACCCGGTCGCCGAGCCGCTGGGCACGCTCCAGGTGTGCCCGGGCCACCTCGACGGCCGACGCGTGCCCCTCGCGGATGGTTCGGGCCACGGCAACCGCGTCCAGTTCGGTGAGTTCCATCAGGGCTTGATGCGGTCGGGCGCGAGAGTGGCGGCGATGGTGGGCTGGAATTCATCGCCGAGTTGCTTGCGAGCGAGCCGTCCGACCATCTGCTGCTCGGTGATCACCCGCTCCGAACGCGCCCGTCCGATGAACGTGATCGTCCAGTGCAGCAGGGTGGTGATCCGGTTCTTGAACCCGACCACGTAGATCAGGTGAACGAACAGCCACGCGAACCAGGCCGGGAAGCCGGTCAGTTCGAGCTTCCCCATCTTCGCGACCGCGCCGAACCGGCTGATCACCGCCATCGAACCCTTGTCGTGGTACACGAACGGTTCGGTCACCAGATGGCCCGTCACCTCGCCGACGATCCTGGACGCCGCGTACCGGGCGCCCTGAATGGCCACCTGCGCCACCCCCGGAAGGTTGTCGAGGGCGATCATGTCACCCACCACGAAGACCTCCGGGTGGCCCGGCAGGGTCAGGTCGGGGTTCACCTGCACCCGGCCCGCCCGATCGATGCCTGCCCCGGACTGCTCGGCCAGCGTCCGGCCCAGCGGGTTCGCCTGGACACCGGCGGCCCACACCTTGCAGGTCGCCTCGATGCGCTCGGTCCGGCCGTCGGCGTACTTCACTTCGAGCCCATTGCCGTCCACATCGGTCACCAGCGCGCCCAGCCGGACTTCGACGCCGCAACGCTCCAGCTCCTTGCTGGGCGGCCGCCGACAGTGTCGGGCCGAACGGCGCCAGCACCGCATCGGCACCGTCGAACAGCAGCACCCGGCTCTTCGTGGTGTCGATCCGGCGGAAGCTCCTGCGCAGCGTGTGTCCGGTCAGCTCGGCGATCTGGCCGGCCATCTCCACCCCGGTGGGGCCGGCGCCGACCACCACGAAGGTCATCAGCGAGCGGCGCTCAGCCTCGCTCTCGGTGAGCTCGGCCATCTCCAAGGCACCGAAGATCCTGGCGCGCAGCTCGAGCGCGTCGTCGATGTTCTTCATCCCAGGGGCGAAGGTTGCGAACCCCTCGTTGCCGAAATAGGACTGGCCGGCGCCCGCGGCCACGATCAGGTGGTCGTACTTCAGCGCCACGGTCTTCGCGAGCTTCTCCCCCACCACGACCCGGGAAGCGATGTTGATCCGGGTCACCACGGCCTGCAGCACGGTGACGTTCGCCTGGTTCTTCAGGATGTCCCTGGTTGCCGGGGCGATCTCACCGGTGGACAGGATGCCGGTGGCCACCTGGTACAGCAACGGCTGGAACAGGTGCGAAGCGGACTTCGAGATCAAGGTGATGTCGACGTCGGCCTTGGCCAGGGCCTGGGCCGCGAACAGGCCCCCGAAGCCGGAGCCGATGATCACAACGTGCGGACGGGCCATGACGTGCCTCCACTGTGGACGGATCTGGTGCCGTCACCCTAACCCGGTCAGGAAGAACGCGAAACAACCCCGTCGCACAGCGCCGCCAGAGCTCGCTTCGCGGGTCCGTCCGGCAAGGGGACCAGGTGCGCCCTGGCCAGCTCGGCACGGCGCTGAATCTCGGCCTGCGCCTGCGCCAGGGCCGGATGGGCTCGCAGCAGGCCCAGAGCCTCGGCCAGATCCGCGTCGGCGCTCAGGTCGGCGTCCAGCAGCGTCAGCAGCCGGGCATCGGCGACGTCCTTCGATCGCCGCGCCAGCAGCGTCGGCAGGGTGGGGACGCCGGCCCGCAGGTCGGTGCCCGGGGTCTTGCCGGAGGAGTCGCTGGCGATGTCGATCATGTCGTCGCTGAGCTGGAAGACCACCCCGATCTCCTCGCCGTAGCTCGCCAGCGCGGCCAGCACCTCCGGTGTCGCGCCGGCCACCATGCCCCCGAACGTCGTCGAGGCGGCGATCAGCGAGCCGGTCTTGTCCGCCACGCACCTGCAGGTAGTGGCGCAGCGGGTCGTCTCCGGGCAGCGGACCGCGGGTCTCGGCGATCTGGCCCTGAACGAGCCGGGCGAACGTGTCGGCCTGCAGCTTGCACGTACTCGGTGCCCAGCGTCGGCCACGATCGAGGACGCGCGGGCGAACAGGAAGTCACCCACGAGGATCGCCACGGTGTTGTCCCAGCGCTGGTTGGCGCTCGGCGCACCGCGACGCAGCTCGCGCCTCGTCCATGACGTCGTCGTGGTAGAGGCTCGCGACGTGGGTCAGCTCCATCACCAACGCGGCGCGGATCGATCGCGTCCTCGTCGGGCTCGTTCGCCAACAAGGCGGCCAGCACCACCAGCAGCGGACGGAACCGCTTGCCGCCGGCGCTGATGATGTGCTGGGCCGCCTCGGTGACGAAGTCGGTGCTCGGCCACCGCCGATTCAGCGAGCCGCTCCTCGATCCGCTCCAGCAGCGCGGTCACGCGTCCGGTGAACTCGGGATCCAGGTCGGCGGCCAGATCGGCGGATTGGGTCGCGGGCACGCCGGACAGCATAGCCTCAGCGCAGGAACGTGCTGGCCGAGAGTCACGAGGTCCAGCAGCGGCCCGGGGAAGAGCCCGAGATAGGCCGACGCGATCGCACCCAGAGCGACCGGCACCCAGGTCATGCCACTGGCCCGGCCGACACTGACTCCCGGCGCCGGCTCGGCGAAGAACATCACGACGATCACCCGGAGGTAGACGTAGGCGGCCACCAGGCTGAAAGCCACCGCGGCGACGACCAGCCAGCGAGTAGCCACCACGCCAGGCCGCGGAGAACACCGCCCACTTGCCGATGAACCCGCCGGTCAGCGGGATGCCGGCGAAGCTGAGCATGAGCAGCGCGAAGATGCCGGCCAGCACCGGGTTCTTGCGGCCCAGCCCGGCCCAGCCCGCGATGGCGTGCACCTCGCCGGCCGAGTCGCGCACCATGGTGACGATGGCGAACGCCGCGATCGTCGCGAAACCGTAGGCGACCAGGTAGAACAGGATCGACGCCGACGCTGTTCACCTGCCCGGTGACCCCGGCAGTGGCGCCGACGACGGCCACCAGGATGAAGCCGGCGTGCGAGATCGAGCTGTAGGCCAGCAGGCGCTTCATGTCGGTCTGGGTCAGGGCGACCACGACGCCGAGCGCCATGGTGACGACGGCCACTCGCGGCGAGCAGCGGCTGCCAGGTCCACCGCTCCGCGCCGAAGGCGACGAAGAACACCCGGACGGTGGCGCCGACGGCGGCCAGCTTGGTGCAGATCGCCATGAACCCGGTGACCGGGGTCGGGGCGCCCACGTAGACGTCCGGCACCCAGTTGTGGAACGGCACGGCGCCGATCTTGAACAGCAGGCCGATGGCCAGGAACGCCATGCCGGTGTAGAGCAGGCCGCGGCCGTAGACCGGGTCGGCGATCGCGTCGTTGATGCGCGCTGAACTCGAACGAGCCGGAGAACCCGTAGACCAGGGCCACGCCGAACAGGAAGAACGCCGAGCGACAGCGCGCCGAGCAGGAAGTACTTCAGCGCCGCCTCCTGGCTGAGCAGGCGGCGCCGACGGGCCATCCCGGAGAGCAGGTAGAGCGGCAGCGACATCACCTCGAGCGCCACGAAAGCGGTCAGCAGGTCGTTGGCGGCGACGAACACCATCATGCCCGCCAGCGAGAACAGCGCCAGCGGGAAGACCTCGGTGTGCTCGTGCCGGGCAGCGGTTGGCCTCGGCCTCCGCGGGGCTGCCGGGCACGGACGCGGCGGACGCGGCGAACGCGGTCGCCCCGTTGTTGAGGTCCCGCTCGGAGAACACCAGCAGGCTGAGCAGGCCGAAGACCAGCAGGGCTCCCCACATCAGGTAGGTGGGCCCGTCCAGGCTGATCGACCCCATCGCCATCAGGCCCTGGCTGTTGGTCGGCTGCCGCCAGCTGAGCACCAGCAGGACGAAGGCGGCGAGCACGCCGATCTCGAAGAGCCGCGATCTGAGCCAGGAACCGGTGCCGTCGCGGCACGAGCGCCTCGATCAGGATGCCGACGCACGCTGCGAGCAGCACCACGAGGATGGGCGCCAGTTGCAGCCACTCGAAGGTGGGCGGCGTGATGGAGTTCACTTGGCTTCCTCTCCCAGCGGCGCCACCGGGTCGGTGACACCGACGTGGCTCAGGGTGCTCTGCGTGACCGGCTCGATCAGGTTCAACGCCAGGTTGGGCACGAACCCGAGCAGCAGGATGACCGCGAGGATCGGTGCGGCGACCCACTTCTCCCGCGCGGTGGCATCAGTGGTGAAGTGCGTCGCGGTGGCGTCGGTGTCACCGGCCCGGTCATGGTGCGCTGGTACATCAGCAGGATGTAGACGGCGGCGAGCACGGTGCCGAGGGAGGCGATCGCCGCCACCACCGGCTCGCCGCGACCAGGTGCCGGCCAGCACCATGAACTCGGAGACGAAGCTGGACATGCCCGGCAGCGCGAGGCCGGACAGGCCGGCCATCAGGAACACCCCGGCCAGCACCGGGGCCACCTTCTGGACGCCGCCGAAGTCGCTCGACCAGCGCCGAGCCGCGGCGCGTGATCAGGAAGCCGATCACCAGGAACAGCGCCGCGGTCGAGAAGCCGTGGTTGACCATGTAGAAGATCGAGCCCGCAGATGCCGGTGCTGGTGAACGTGTAGATGCCCAGCACCATGAAGCCGAAGTGGCTGATCGAGGTGTAGGCGACCAGCCGCAGCAGGTTGGTGCTGCCGATCGCGGCGATCGCGCCGTAGAGGATGCTGACCAGGGCCAGCACGACCATCACCGGCGCCACCCACTGGCTGGCCTCGGGGAACAGGCCCAGGCAGAACCGGATCATGCCGAAGGTGCCGATCTTGTCCAGGATGCCGACCAGCAGCATCGACGTGCCCGGGGTCGACTGCTCGGTGGCGTGGGCAGCCAGGTGTGCACCGGCACCATCGGCGCCTTGACGATGAAGGCGATCAGGAAGCCCGACCATCAGCCAGCGCCCGACCTCCGGGCTCAGCTGGAGCTGGTCATCAGGTCGCTGAGCAGGTAGGTGGGCGTGCCGGTGGCCTGCACCGACACCGCGTACAGGCCGATCACCGAGGCCAGCATCACCAGGCCGCCGGCGAGGCTGAACAGCAGGAACTTGACCGCGGCGTAGCGAGCGCCGTGCGCCGCCGAAGCCGCCGATCAGGAAGTACATCGGGATCAGGGTGGCCTCGAAGAACAGGTAGAACAGCAGGACGTCGTTCGGCCATGAACACGAACAGCGACAGGCTCTCCAAGGCGAGCACGAGGCCGACGAAGGCCTGCGCGGTCCAGCGGCCGAGGCCACCGACCTTCCATTCGGCCAGCAGCACCAGCGGGACCAGCAGGACGGTGAGCAGCACCATCACCAGGGCCATGCCGTCCAGGCCGACCGCCCACCAGGCACCGAAGGCGGGGATCCAGGGCGCCCGCTCGACGAAGACGGTCCCGCCGACGTACATGCACGGTGACGCCGATTCCGAGGATCGCGGTGAGCAGCGCGAAGACCATGCCGATGCCGCGGGCGGCGCCCTTGATCGGCAGGCACAGCACGCCGGCGCCGACCAGCGGCACAAGTCCGAGGAGGGTGAGCCAGGGGAATGTCATCTCTAACTCCTCCCTCAGCCCAGCTGACTGAGAATCATCACGACACCGACCAGCAGGGCGCCGGCGGCCATCGTGAGGGCGTAGGTGCGGACCTGGCCGGTCTGCAGCTTGCGGGTCTGGGCCGACAGTCCCGCGAACATGGCGGCCGATCCCGTCGGCCCCGGCGTCGATGATCCGGTCGTCGTTGGCGACGAGGCCGCGGGCGACGCACCATGGTGGGCTGCACCACCAGGGTGTCGTTGACGGCGTCCCCGAACAGGTCGTTGCGTCCCATCGACGGTGAGCGGGTTGACGACGCCGGGCGCGACGACCGGGACCGGCTCGGCTGCCGAAGAGCCACCAGGACAGCGCGACGCCGGCGGCGACGACGGCCATCGTGGCCCAGCCGATCGGCGCTGGGCACCAGCGACGACCTCGTGGACGTGGTTACCGGCGGCCGGCTCCAGCCAGTCCTGGATCCAGAAGTTCATCGCGAGCCGCCGACGACCGACGCGAGAACGCACCGAGGATGATCAGCGGGACGGTCATCGACCTTCGGCGACTCGTGCGGGTGGACGCCGTCGCTGCCAGCGCTTCTCGCCGAAGAAGGTCATCAGCATCAGCCGGGTCATGTAGAACGCGGTGATGCCGGCGCCGATCAGCGCGGCCGCGCCGACGAGCGTGCTGTGCTCGAAGGCGGCCTCGATGATGTGGTCCTTGGAGAAGTAGCCGGCGAAGCACGGGGAACGCCGATGATCGCCAGGTAGCCCATCGCGAAGGTGCCAGAACGTGACCTTGCATCACCTTCGCCAGGCCGCCGTAGTGGCGCATGTTCACGTCGTCGTCCATGGCGTGCATCACCGAGCCGGCGCCGAGGAACATGTTGGCCTTGAAGAAGCCGTGGGTGAGCAGGTGGAAGATCGCGAAGGCGTAGCCGGCCGGGCCGATGCCCGGCGGCCAGCATCATGTAGCCGATCTGGCTCATGGTGGAGCCGGCCAGCACCTTCTTGATGTCGTCCTTGCTGGTGCCGATCCAGGCGCCGACCAGCAGCGTGACCGTGCCGACGATCACGACGGCGGTGCTGGCCGCGGTCCGACATCTCGAAGATCGCGTGGCTGCGGACGACGAGGTAGACGCCGGCGGTGACCATGGTGGCCGCGTGGATCAGGGCCGACACCGGGGTCGGGCCCTCCATCGCGTCCAGCAGCCAGGCCTGCAGCGGCACCTGGGCGGACTTGCCGCAGGCGCCCAGCAGCAGCAGCAGGCCGATCGTGGTCGCCCAGAACGGGTCGAGCTGCGGTGCGCGTGCGTTGACCGTCGGCGAAGGCCGAACTGCCGAACAGCGCCAGCATGCTCATCACGGCCATCGTCATGCCGAGGTCGCCGACCCGGTTCATCACGAACGCCTTCTTGCGCCGCGGCGGCCGCGGACGGCTTGTGCTGCCAGAAGCCGATCAGCAGGTAGGACGCCAGACCGACGCCCTCCCAGCCGACGAACAGCACCAGGTAGTTGTCGGCCAGGACCAGGATCAGCATCGCTGCGATGAACAGGTTCAGGTAGGCGAAGAAGCGGCGCCGGCGCTCGTCGTGCGCCATGTAGCCGACCGAGTAGAGGTGGATCAGGCCGCCGACGCCGGTGATCAGCAGGGCGAACAGGATCGACAGCTGGTCGACCAGCAGGCCGGCCGAGACCTCCCAGGCGCCGATCGTGATCCAGGTGAACAGCGGCACGCTCGACCGCGCGGTGCTCCGGCGGCGCGACAGCAGCTGCTGGGCGAACAGGCAGACGGCGACGCTGAACGAGAACAGCGACGGCGGCGACGGCGAGCCAGTGGCCGGCCCGGTCCAGGAAGCTGCCGGAGCAGCAGCAGGAGCGCGGCGACGACGGCCGGCACGGCGATCATCAGCCACGCGAACGATGAACATGCCCGTCGCGGCGACCGGTGCGAGGGTTTCCAGGGTGATCATGCGTGGCAGCCCCTCACAGCTTCAGCAGGTTCGCCTCGTCCACCGAGGTGGAGCGCCGCGTGCGGTAGATGATGATGATGATGCTGAGGCCGACCACGACCTCGGCCGCCGCCACCACCATCACGAAGAAGGTGGCGACCTGGCCGTCCAGGTTGCCGCGTGCCAGCGCGAAGGCGACCATGCGCGAGGTTCGCGGCGTTCAGCATCAGCTCGACCGACATGAAGGCGACCAGCGCGTTGCGCCGCATCATGACGCCGACGGTGCCGATCGTGAACAGGATCGCCGCCAGGTAGAGGTAGTTGTCGGGGGTCACTCGTCGTCCTCCTCGGCTCCAGCGCCTTCGATCGGCTGCGAAGGCTTCCGCGGTGGCTGCGGCTGAGCGCCGGCGCGTCGAGGATCACGCCGCGACCGCGCCAGCGTCGGCGGAGACCGAGGCCTCGCTCGACCGAGCCGTCCGGCAGCAGGGCCGGGGTGGCGATCGAGTTGTGCCGGGCGCAGGACGCCGGAGTTCGGCAGGGTGCCCGGGTGGGCGCCGGTCGCGGCGTAGTCCCGCATGCCGCTGCTCGGCCAGCTCACGCTGGTCGGGCTTCGGGCCGGACGCGGGCGTGCTGGCCCAGGACCATGGCGCCCGACCGCCGCGGTGATCAGCAGGGCCGAGGTGAGCTCGAAGACGAACACGTAGCGCCCGAAGATCAGTGCGGCCAGTGACTCGACGTTGCCGCCGTGTGCCGCGTTCGCCTCGTCGAGGCCGACCGCCGGACCGCCGTGCGAGCGCGCCGCCGATACCGAACACGATCAGGCCGAGCAGGCCGAGGCCGGCCACGCCCGCCAGCCAGCGCTGGCCGCGGGATCGTCTCGACGACCGAGTCGGGGGTGTCGACGCCGACCAGCATCAGCACGAACAGGAACAGCATCATGATCGCGCCGGTGTAGACGATGATCTGGACGAAGGTCAGGAACAGCGCGTCCAGCGAGGCGTAGAGGACGGCGAGGTTGACCATCACGAAGGCCATGCTGCAGGGCCGCGTAGACGGCCTTGCGGAAGAACAGCAGGCCGAGCGCGCCGAGCACCATCAGCGGCGCGACGATCCAGAAGGTGACTTCTGCGCCGGTGACCAGGGCAATCATCAGTGCGCCTCCCGTGCTGTCACCGGTCACCGGGGTGCGGTTGTCGGGCTGGCCGGTGGCCGGCAGGCCGAGGAAGTAGTCCTTCTCGTCGGCGCCGAGCCGGCGCGGGTGCGGCGGCTCCTCCATGCCGGGCAGCAGCGGCGCCAGCAGCCGGTCCTTGGTGTAGATCATCTTCTCGCGGGTGGTGTCGGCCAGCTTGAAGTCGTTGGTCATCGTCAGGGCCCGGGTCGGGCAGGCCTCGATGCACAGCCCGCACAGGATGCAGCGCAGGTAGTTGATCTGGTAGACCCGGCCGTACCGCTCACCGGGTGAGTAGCGCTCGTCCTCGGTGTTGTCGGCACCCTCGACGTAGATCGCGTCCGCCGGGCAGGCCCAGGCGCACAGCTCACAGCCGACGCACTTCTCCAGCCCGTCCGGCCAGCGGTTCAGCTGGTGCCGGCCGTGGAAGCGGGGCGCGGTGATCTTCTCCTTGCCCTTCTCCGGGTAGCCCTGGGTGAAGGTCTTGCGGAAGATCGTCCGGAAGGTGACGCCGAAGCCGGCCCACGGGTCGAAGATGCCCATCAGTTCACTCCCTCTTCCCAGGTCGGGGTTTCGGCGGTGGACGACACCACACCGCTCAGCTCCGGCAGCACCTGCCCCGGCATCGGCGGGACCGGGTAGCCGCCGGCGAAGGCGTCGAACTCGCCGACGTCCACCGACGGCGGCTCGGGTTCAGGCTTCTCGCCGAGGAACAGGATCGCGATGATCGCGACCACGATGATGCCGATCGCGATCCAGACCAGCGGCCCTTGCAGCAACTGGGCGTTGCGCAGGGCGAGGAACGTCGCGACCACGACGATCCAGACCAGCGAGATCGGGATCAGCACCTTCCAGCCCAGTTTCATGAACTGGTCGTAGCGGAAGCGCGGCAGGGTGCCGCGCAGCCAGACGAACATCGAGATGAACAACTGCACCTTGATCACGAACCAGACCGGCCCCAGCCAGGCGTTGTTCAGGATCGGGATCAGGTTGAACGGCCAGAACGGCAGGTAGCCGCCGACGAACAACGTGGTGGCGATCGCCGACACGGTGGCCATGTTGATGTACTCGGCCAGGAAGTAGATCGCGTACTGGAAGCCGGAGTACTCGGTGATGTAGCCCGACACCAGTTCCGACTCCGCCTCGGGCAGGTCGAACGGGCGCGCGGTTCGTCTCGCCGACCATCGAGATCACGTAGATCACGAAGGACGGCAGCAGCAGCAGGAAGTACCAGCTCTGCATGCCCCAGTCGAGGTTCAGCTGGCCGAACGCCAGCGTGAACGGCTCCCGCTGCGCCTCGACGATGTCGTGGGTCGACATCGAGCCGGCGTAGAGGAACACGGCGACGAGCGACAGGCCCATCGCGATCTCGTAGGAGATCATCTGCGCGGACGAGCGCAGGCCGCCCAGCAGCGAGTACGGCGAGTTGGACGACCAGCCCGCGAGCACGAAGCCGTAGATCGCCCACCGACGTCACCGCCAGCAGCACCAGCACGCCCGACCGGCAGGTCGGTGAGCTGCAGGCAGCGTGTGCACGCCGAACATCTCGACCTCGCCGCCGAAGCGGGATCACCGCCCACGCGGTGAACGCCGCGGTGCCGGCGATCAGCGGGGCGATCATGAACAGCACCCGGTCGACCATCGACGGCATGAAGTCCTCCTTGATCAGGAGCTTCATGCCGTCGGCCAGCGCCTGGCCCAGACCGAACGGGCCGTTCATGATCGGGCCGAGGCGGTGCTGCATCTTGCCGACCAGTCGACGCTCGTACCAGACGTTGAAGATCGTCCAGACCAGCAGGACGACGAAGAGTACGACGACCTTGATCAGGACCATCCACCACGGGTCGTTCATTCCTGGCCTCCCAAGCTCAGTGCGACCTCGTCGCCGAACACCAGACCCAGTTCCCCGAGCGGGGTACCGAGCGAGTTGGTCGGCACCCAGACCGTGCCCTCGACCATGCCTGGCGTCACCTCCACCGGCAGGGTGTACCAGCCTGCAGCCGCGCTGACCGCGATCGGCGCACCCGCGGTCAGGCCCAGTTGCTCGGCCAACGCGGGGCTGATCCTGGCGACGGACTCCCGGGCGGTGGCGGCCAGCGCCAGTTCCGCCGTCCTGTCCCCGGCCACCGTCGATCAGCTGTCGCCAGGTGGCTAGGCGGGCGGTCACCCCGTCCGGCAGCTCAGTGCCGCCAGACGGTCAGTCGAAGGGGTCGGGTCGTCGACCGGCGCCGGGGGCCCGCCGTCCCTGATTCCCAGACTCCGAGTTCGGTGAGCTCGGCCAGCGCCTCGCCGCGGCGTCCGGACGCCCAGCGGCCTGCCGAGCGCGTCAGCCAGCGCCGCCAGCACACGCAGGTCGGTCATCGGCGTGTGAGGCTGCCTTGATGACGGTGTTCACCCGTCCGGGGCGGTGCTCCCAGTTCAGGAAAGTGCCCGAGTGCTCCTCGATCAGCGACGACCGGGAAGACCACGTCGGCCCGCTCGGTGACCTCGGAGAGCCGGTTCTCCAGCGCGACCACGAACCCGGCCTGCTCCAGTCCGGCGCGAACACTCGCCGCGTCGGCGAAGTCGGTCGGTTCCAGCCCCGCGACCACCAGCGCCGTCGAGTTCGCCGGACGCGGCAGCGGCCAGCATCGCGGTCGCGTCCAGGCCCGGCTCGGCAGGAAGGCTGTCGACCTCCCAGGCTGCGGCGACGTCGACCCGGGCGGCGGTGTCGGCCAGCGGACGCCCACCCGGCAGCAGGCCGGGAAGGCAGCCGGCCTCGATGGCGCCCCGGTCACCGGCACGACGCGGCACCCAGGCGAGCCGGGCGCCGGAGGCCGCAGCGACGTCGACGGCCGCGGGCAGCGTCCCGGGGGCCAGCGCGGCGCGCTCCCCCACCAGGATCACGTTGCCGGGCTCGAGTCCCAGCCCGCGAAGGGCGTCGGCCTCCTCGCCGGGCACGGTGGGGATCAGGGTGGCGTTCAGCTTGGTCGAGCCCGTCGAGGCGTAGGCCGCGATCGTGGTCACCCTCAGACCGGTCTTGCGGACGCCCTTGCGCAGGCGCAGGAAGATCGAGGCCGCCTCGTCCTCAGGTTCGAGACCCACCAGGACGACGTGGCCAGCCGTCTCCAGGTCGGCGTACGTCACCGCGCGGCTGCCCAGCGCTCCGTCCGGCGACCTGGGTGGCCAGGAAGTCCGCTTCGTCCGGGACCGGTCGGACGGGAGCGGAAGTCGATGCTGTTCGTGCCGAGCACGGCGCGAGCGAACTTGCTGTAGCCGTACGCGTTCTCCAGCGTCAGCCGCCCACCGGTCAGCACACCGACGCTGCTGCCGGCCGCGGTCAGTCCCGCGACGGCCGCGTCGACAGCCTCCGGCCACGACGCGACCCGCAGCACGCCGTCCTCGCGGACCAGCGGCCGGGTGATCCGGTCCTCGCCGCGGGCGGAGACGAACGCGAACCGACCCTTGTCGCAGTTCCACTCCTCGTTGACCTCGGGCGCCTCGCCGGCGAGCCGGCGCTTCACCTGGAAGTGGCGGTGGTCGACCCGCAACTGGCAACCGCCCGCGCAGTGCTCGCAGGTGCTGTCCGTGCTGACCAGGTCGAACGGCCGGCTCTGGAACCGGTAGGACGCCGAGGTCAGCGCACCCACCGGGCAGATCTGGATGACGTTGCCGGAGAAGTAGGAGTTGTAGGGCTGGTCGGCGTACTTGCCGACCTGCTGCAGCGCGCCGCGCTCGACGAGGGCGATGAACGGGTCGCCGGAGATCTGCTCGGAGAACCGGGTGCAGCGCGCACAGAGCACGCAGCGCTCACGGTCGAGCAGGATCTGGGCCGAGATCGGCACCGGCTTGGGGAAGGTGCGCTTCACGCCCTCGTAGCGGGACTCGCCGCGTCCGTTGGCGAGCGCCTGGTTCTGCAGCGGGCATTCGCCGCCCTTGTCGCAGATCGGGCAGTCGAGCGGGTGGTTGATCAGCAGGAACTCCAGCATGCCCTTCTGGGCCTTCTCGGCCACCGGGGAGGTGAGCTGGGTCTTGATCTGCATGCCCGGCGCGCACTCCAGCGTGCAGGACGCCTGCGGCTTGGGCATGCCGCGGCCGTTGCCCATGTCGGGCACCTCGACCAGGCACTGGCGGCAGGCACCCACCGGGTCGAGCAGCGGGTGATCGCAGAACCGCGGGATCGCGATGCCGATCAGCTCGGCGGCGCGGATGGCCAGCGTGCCCTTGGGCACCTGGACCTCCGTGCCGTCGATGGTGACGGTGATGGTGTCGACCTGAGCGACCTCACCGGCCTTGGTGACCACACTCATGCGTGCGCTCCTTCGCCTTCGGGCTCGGTCGGACCGTGGTCGCAACGTCGCCCGGGTCGACGGGGAACAGCGCACTGCGGCCGTAGGGGAACAGCTCCCAGGCCGGGGTCGTGTAGCCGGCCTCGAACTCCGCGCGGAAGTGCCGTACCGCGCGACGTGACGCAGGCGACCGCTCCGTCGGCCAGTGCGCAGAACGACTTGCCGCCGATGTCGTCGCAGATGTCCAGCAGCTTCTCGACGTCACCGTCGACGGCGTGCCCGGCCTCGAACTTCTTCAGCATCTGCACCAGCCACCAGTTGCCCTCGCGGCAGGGGGTGCACTTGCCGCAGGACTCGTGCTTGTAGAACTCGACCCAGCGCAGCGTGGTCCGCACCACTGAGGTGGTCTCGTCGAACACCTGCAGGGCCTTGGTGCCCAGCATCGAACCCACCGCAGCCCATGCCTTCGTAGTCGAGCGGGACGTCGAGGTGCTCGGCGGTGAGGATCGGGGTGGACGAGCCGCCCGGCGTCCAGAACTTGAGCTCGTGGCCGGCGCGGATGCCGCCGGAGAGTTCCAGCAGCTGGCGCAGCGTGATGCCCAGCGGTGCCTCGAACTGTCCCGGACGAGCCACGTGGCCCGACAGGGAGTAGATCGTCATGCCCTTGGACTTCTCGGTGCCCATCGAGGCGAACCACGTGGGGCCGTGGGTGAGAATGCTGGGGACGCTGGCGATCGACTCGACGTTGTTGATCACGGTCGGCGACGCGTAGAGCCCCGCGACCGCCGGGAACGGCGGCCGCAGCCGTGGCTGGCCACGCCGACCCTCCAGTGAGTCCAGCAGCGCCGTCTCCTCACCGCAGATGTAGGCGCCCGCGCCGGCGTGCACGACGATGTCCAGGTCGTAGCCGGAACCCAGGATGTTCGTGCCGAGATAGCCCGCGGTCGTAGGCCTCCTGGACGGCTTGCTGGACACGCCGGATGACGTGCAGCACCTCGCCGCGGATGTAGACGAACGCGGTGTGACAGCCGATCGCGTAGGACGCGATGATCATGCCCTCCACCAAGGTGTGCGGGCTCGCCAGCAGCAGCGGCATGTCCTTGCAGGTGCCGGGCTCGGATTCGTCGCCGTTCACGACCAGGTACCTCGGGTTCGGGTTGTCCTTCGGCACGAAGCTCCACTTCATGCCGGTCGGGAAGCCCGCCCCGCCGCGGCCACGCAGGCCGGCGTCCTTGACCAGACCGGTGACCTCGTCGGGCGTGAGCTTCAGCGCCTTCCGGACGCCTTCGTAGCCGCCGCTGCGTTGGTAGGGACCGATCTTCCAGGACTGGTCGTCTGCCCCAGTTCGCGGACAGGACCGGGGTGAGTAGATCCGTCATGCCTGCTCCCCCTCGGGTGCCGACCAGCCGTGGGCGTCGGCGATGGACTTGCCCAGCAGGGACGCCTCCCCGGCGCTCGGACCCTCGTCGGCGCGGCCGTCCGGGAAGCCGGCGAGCACTCGCTCAGCCTCGCGCCACGACGTGATCGTCGCTCCGCGGCTGGCCTTGACGTCCCGGCCGGCGGCGAGGTCGTCCAGCAGCTCCGCCGCGGTCTGCGGGGTCATGTTGTCCATGAACTCCCAGTTGACCATCATCACCGGCGCGAAGTCGCAGGCGGCGTTGCACTCGATCCGTTCCAGACTGAACATCCCGTCCGCGGTGGTCTCGTCGGGTTCGATGCCCAGCTTCGCACTGACCTTCTCCAGCAGCGCGTCACCGCCCATCACCGCGCACAGGGCGGTGGTACAGACCCCGACGTGGTGCTTGCCGCCGGGACGCCGCCGGTACATCGTGTAGAACGTCGCCACCCCGGAGACCTGGGCGGTGGTGATGTCCAGGATCTCGGCGCACGCCTCGATGCCGGCCGGGGAGATCCGTCCGTCGACGCTCTGCACGAGGTGCAGCATCGGCAGCAGCGCCGATCGGGGCTGCGGGTAGCGGGCGGCGATCTGGCGCAACTCCGCCATCGTCGCCTCGTCGATGTCTGGTACTGGTGTCGCTCATGTCCACGGACCCGGAATCGGGGAAGAAGGACTGGAACTCGTGACCACTCATCGGTCGACGCCTCCCATCACGGGGTCGAGGGAACCGATCGCCACCACGACATCGGCGATCATGCCGCCCTCGCACTGGATCGGCACGGACTGCAGATGGTTGAAGCCCGGGTCGCGCATGTGCACCCGGAAGGGCTTGGTGCCGCCGTCGGAGACCACGTGACAGCCGATCTCGCCCTTCGGGCTCTCGATCGGCACGTAGGCCTGGCCGGGCGGGACGCGGAAGCCCTCGGTGACCAGCTTGAAGTGGTGGATCAGGGCCTCCATCGACTCGCCCATGATGTGCTTGATGTGCTCGTGGCTGTTGCCCTGTCCGTCGGGGCCGACAGCCAGCGTGGCGGGCCAGGCGATCTTCGGGTCGTCGACCATCACCGGCTGCCCGGTGGACGCCTCCAGCCGGTCGGTGGCCTGCTTGACGATCTTCAGGCTCTCCCACATCTCGTCCAGCCGCACGCGGAAGCGGCCGTAGGCGTCCGCGGTGTCCCAGGTGATCACGTCGAAGTCGTAGGTCTCGTAGCCGCAGTACGGCTGCTGCTTGCGCAGGTCCCAGGCGTAGCCGGCGGAGCGCAGGACCGGACCGGTGACCCCGAGCGCGAAGCAGGCCGACAGGTCCTGGTAGCCGATGCCGCACATGCGGCCCTTGAAGATCGGGTTCTCGTTGCAGAACGCCGCGTACTCGGGCAGGTGCTTCTCCAGCCAGCTGATCAGGTCGCGCAGCTGCGCGATCCCGGTCTCGGGCAGGTCGTTGGCGACGCCGCCGGGACGGATGTAGGCGTGGTTCATGCGCAGGCCGGTGACCGCCTCGAAGAAGTCGAGGATCATCTCGCGCTCGCGGAAGCCGATCGTCATCACGGTCAGGGCGCCGATCTCCATGCCGCCGGTGCCGATCGCGACCAGGTGGGAGGCGATCCGGTTCAGCTCCATCATCAGCACGCGGATGTCCTGGCGCGCTGCGGGATCTGGTCCTCGATGCCGAGCAGCCGCTCCACCGCGAGGCAGTAGGCGGCCTCGTTGAACAGCGGGGACACGTAGTCCATCCGGGTGACGAACGTGGAGCCCTGCGTCCAGGACCGGTACTCCATGTTCTTCTCGATGCCGGTGTGCAGGAAGCCGATGCCCGGACGGATGCTGGTGACGGTCTCGCCGTCGCACTCCACCATCAGCCGGAGCACGCCGTGGGTGGACGGGTGCTGCGGGCCCATGTTGATGACCAGCGATCTCGTCGCCGCGCTCGGCCTGCTCGCCGGCGATGTCGGCCCAGTCGCCGCCGCCCATCGCGGTGTAGACCGTGCCCTCGGTCTCGCTCGCCGGGCGCGGCGTAGAAGTCGGTCCGCTCAGCGGCTCATCGGTAGCTCCTCCGCGATCAACCGGCGGCACCGTGGTGCCCTTGTACTCGATCGGGATCCCGCCCAGCGGGTAGTCCTTGCGCTGCGGGTGACCGACCCAGTCGTCCGGCATCAGGATCCGGGTGAGGTGCGGGTGGCCGTCGAAGACGATGCCGAACATGTCCCAGGTCTCACGCTCGTGCCAGTCGGCGGCCGGGTAGGTGGCGACCACGCTGGGCACGTGCGGGTCGGCGTCCGGGACAGGTGGTCTCGACGCGGAGGCGGCGGTTGTGGGTCATCGACTGCAGGTGGTACACGACGTGCAGTTCGGCGCCCGCATCGTCGGGTAGTGGACGCCGGACACCGACGCGCAGAACTCGAAGCGTAGCAGCGCGTCGTCTCGCAGAGCCTGCATCACCTCGGTGAGCTTCTCCCGCGCAATATGGAAGGTCAGCTCGCCTCGGTCGACGACGACCTTGACGAACGGGTCGGCGACGAGGCTCGCGAGCCGCCCGTAGCGCCTCGTCGAACCAGGAGCCGAAGGGGGGCTCGCTGGCCGGCGGCCATCGGTGTGCTGCGGACGATGCGGCCGTAGCCGGAGGTGTCGCCGGTGCCCTCGCTCCACATGCCCTGGCGGGTGGTCACCGGGCGGTGTTCCTCGGCAGGACCGGGGTGAGCCGCGGGTCGGGTTGCGCGTCCTCGCGCTCGACGCCGGCCTTGGGCGCCGCCTCGGGAGCGGTGACCGGAGCGTCGATCGTCTTCTCCTCGCCGGGAACCTTGGGGTCGCTCATCGCAGGAGGCCCTTCATCTCGTGCGTGGCCGGGGCGTCCAGCGCTGCCTCCTCGGCTTCGGCGAAGGCGTCCAGTTCGTTCTGCGCCATCGGTCGCTTCATCACGATCTGCTTGCGCAGCTTCCACATGGCGTCGATCAGCATGTCGGGACGCGGCGGACAGCCGGGCACGTAGATGTCGACGGGCACGAGGTGGTCACCGCCCTGGACGATCGCGTAGTTGTTGAACATGCCGCCGGAGGAGGCGCACACACCCATCGCCATCACCCACTTCGGGTTCGGCATCTGGTCGTACACCTGGCGCAGCACGGGGGCCATCTTCTGGCTGATCCGGCCCGAGATGATCATCAGGTCGGCCTGGCGCGGCGAGGCGCGGAAGACCTCCTGGCCCCAGCGGCCGGCGTCGAAGCGCGGGCGCGCCGTAGGTCATCATCTCGATCGCGCAGCAGGCCAGGCCGAAGGTGGCCGGCCAGAACGAGGCCTGTCGCATCCAGCCGAACACGCCCTCCAGCGTGGTCAGCACCACGCCCTGGGGGATCTTGTCCTCAATGCCCATGTCAGCCCTACCTCCCGCTCAGTCCCAGTCCAGCCCGCCGCGACGCCACACATAGGCGTACGCGACGAACACCGTCGCCATGAACAGGACCATCTCGACCAGGGCGAACAGGCCCAGCTGCTTGAAGGTGACCGCCCACGGGTAGAGGAAGATCGTCTCGATGTCGAAGACGATGAACAGCATCGCGATGATGTAGTACTTGATCGGGAACCGGCCGCCGCCGATCGGCTGCGGGGTCGGGTCGATGCCGCACTCGTACGAGCTGTACTTGATCTTGTTGTAGCGCCGGGGGCCGACGAAGGCGCTCAAGGTGATCGAGATCGCCAGGAAGCCCGCGGCCAGCGCCAGAATGCCCAGGATCGGAATGTAGGGACTCATCGGGTATTCGGTTCCCTTCTGCATCGAGCGCTGCACGTGTTTGGTCATGCTGAGGGTGCCACCTTTGCGAGGGCGCTGATGACCTTGTCCATCCAATCACCATCGCGGGTGTCGTACAGGTGAGCCAGCAGTTTCATCGTGAACCGCATCAGCGTGGGCCGGGGCAGACCGTATCGGGTGCACAGGTGCATCACCTGCGGGTGTTCGATCAGGGAGACGAACACCTGACCAAGCCGGAAGTAGCCCCCCCACTCCGACTTCAAGCGGGCCGGGTAGCCGCGCAGAGCCGTCTCGGCGCTCGGCGTCCCGAAGCCGCGGAACCGGGCGTCGGCGATCGCGTCGGCCGCCATCTCGGCGGCCTCCATGGCGTAGGAGATGCCCTCGCCGTTGAACGGGCGAGACCATGCCGCCGGCGTCGCCGACCAGCAGCAGCCCGCGAGCGTAGGCCGGCTGGCGGTTGAAGCTCATCGGCAGCGCCGCGCCGAGCGTCGGCCCTACCTGGTTCTCCGGGCTGAACCCCCACTCGGCAGGCGTGTTCGCCAGCCAGCGTATGGAACATCTCGCGGTAGTTCAGCTTGGCCGGCTCCGAGTGGGAGCTGACCGTGCCGAGCCCCACGTTGACCGTCCCGTCGCCCATGCCGAAGATCCAGCCGTAGCCGGGCAGCAGGTTGGATTCGTGCGGCTTGCCGTCCCAGAGTTCGAGCCAGGACTCCATGTAGTCGTCGTTCGTGCGGGGCGAGGTGAAGTAGGCCCGGACCGCCACCCCCATCGGCCGGTCGGTGCGCTTGGCCAGCCCCATGCTGAGGGCCAGTCGCGCGGAGTTGCCGTCGGCTGCGATCACGACCGGGGCGCGGAACTGGCGTCCGTCCTTGGCCTGGACGCCCACGATGCGATCGGTGCGGTCATTCGAGGATCGGCGCCGTGACGTTGGTCTGCTCGTACAGCCGGGCGCCGGCGGCGACCGCGCGGTCGGCCAGGATCTTGTCGAAGCTCGCCGCTGGCCCGGACCAGGCCGTAGGGCGGGAACTCGGCCAGTTCGGGCCACGGCAGCTCGAACGGCTCCGATACGGCCGCCGTAGACCCGCAGGCCGTGGTTGCGCATCCAGCCGGCCTCGGGACTGATGTCGATTCCCAGGCGGATCAGCTGCTTGACCGCGCGCGGAGTGAGCCCGTCGCCGCAGACCTTCTCGCGCGGGAAGGTGCTCTTCTCCAGCAGGACGACGTCGAGCCCGCGGTCGGCGAGATGGGCGGCCGCGCTCGAACCGCCCGGACCGGCACCCACGACGATGACGTCGGCTTCGATGGCTGGGCCGGAGACCGGAACGGCCGACTTCGGCTCGGACATGGACGCTCCTGCTCAGGGGCCGTTGGGACTCCGTCCAGTCTAGGCAAAATGCTCTCGCGAGGCCATTTGGCACCCCGGCCGGAACGCTTCGGTCGAGCGGCTATCCTGCGGTGCGTGATCCACCATCCGCCGGGGCCCGCATGGCGAGCGATGACCATCGCCATCGAGGATCCCGGCGATCTGACCGACTACCTTCCCTCCGCCGGCGGGCACGCCTGGTTGCGCCGGGGCGACGGGATGATCGGCATCGGCGAGATCGCCCGGTTCGAGGGCGGCACGGCCGCTGAGGCCGATGCGTGGTGGCAGGAGGTGTGCGGCCGGATCGAGTCGGAGAGCGAGCTGTGGGGGTGCCCAGGCGCCGGACCGATCGCGTTGGCTTCGTTCGTCTTCGACCCCGAGCACACCGAGCATCGTTCGGTCGTCGTCGTGCCACGGGTGATTCTCGGCCGCCGCAAGGATCAGTCCTGGTTGACCGTGCTGGGCGCTGTCGGGAGCCAGCTGCCGTCGATGCCGAAGCGGCAACCGCGTCCGTCGGCGCCGATCGGCGTACGCGAGGTGGGGGCAAGCCTGCCCCGGTCGAAGTGGGAGCAGATCGTCGAGCAGGCCGTGGCCCGGGTCACAGCCGGATCTCTGGACAAGGTCGTGCTGGCCCGGGGATTGACGCTGGCCGGGGACGCGCCGCTGGAACCGGGCTGGGTCGTGGGAGCGCTGGCCGAGCGGTACCCGACCTGCTGGACCTACTCGGTCGACGGCCTCGTGGGCGCGTCTCCCGAAATGCTCATCCGTCGCGAGGGCGGGCTGGCCACTTCCCGGGTGCTGGCCGGCACGATCCGACGCAACGGTGAGGAGGAGCTGGACCTCAAGTTGGCCCATGCGCTGGCCCGATCGGGCAAGAACCTGATCGAGCACGAGCTGGCCGTCGACTCGGTGGCGCAGGCCTTGGCACCGTTCTGCTCGGGCATGAACGTGCCGGATGCGCCGTACGTGCTGGAACTGCCCAACGTCCTGCACCTGGCATCGGACGTGACCGCGGTGGCACACGAGGACGTCAGTGCTCTGCGGCTGGCCGGCGAGCTTCACCCGTCCGCCGCGGTCTGCGGAACGCCGACCCCGTCCGCGAGGGCGGCGATCGCCGAGCTCGAGAACCTGGATCGAGGCCGGTACTCCGGACCGGTCGGCTGGCTGGACTCCTCCGGCGACGGCGAGTTCGCGATCGCCCTGCGCTGCGGTCAGATCGACGCAGCCGACCCCCACCGGATCACGATCTATGCGGGCTGCGGCATCGTCGCCGAGTCCGATCCGGCCGAGGAGTTCGCCGAGACCGAGGCCAAGCTCCTGCCAATGCTGGAGGCGCTGGCCGTCCTCCCGGCGCGCTGACGCTCGCGCCCCGCACCATCCCCTGCCCTTCCCGCGCGCCGGCCCCTTCCCGCCCGCCGGCCCCTTCCCGCCCGCCGGCCCCTTCCCGCGCACTGGCCCCTTCCCGCGCACTGGCCCCTTCCCGCCCGCCCTCTCAACGCTGAGCCCCTCCGTTTCGGTCGAACCCCTGTGCTCGAGCACAGGGGTTCGACCAGAACGGAGGGGCTCGACCAGAACGGAGGGGCTCGGCCAGAACGGAGGGGCTCGGCCAGAACGGAGGGGAGCAGGGAGGGGAGCAGACTGTGCCCGCGGGACCGGCCGTCAGTTACGGTGCGACGGTCAGGCCGAGTTGCTGGGCGAACACCGGGGCGAGGTCGAACAGTTGGTCAGCCGAGATCGTCGCCCCGCGCAGGCCGGCCAGGCCTTCGAGACCGGACAGCTGAGCTCCGCGCAGATCGAAATCCTTCAGCTTCGCAGAGGTGACGTCGAGCCGGGTGATCCGCGAGCCGGGGAAGGCGATCCGAAGAGCAGTGGCCCGAATCAGGTCGACGTCCTCCAGGATGCAATCGACGAAGCACACGTCGCTCAAGTGGGCGTCGCGGAGGTTCAGGTAGCCGATCTTGCAGTTCTCGAAGTGCACCGCCCTCAGCTCCGAGTCGCACAGCTCTGCGAACCCGAGCCTGCTGTTACGGACCTGCATGGCACGCCACCCCGAGCCGCGAGCCGAAAGGGTACGCACCTGGGTCCGCTCCAGGACCGACTCGGTGAAACCGCAGCCCCGCGCCGTCCAGTCCCCCACCATCAGACCCGTTGCCGAGGATGCGTCCAGTCGTCGACGGCCCGTCCAGACCAACTCGTCGACGACCAGACCCTCCAGTTCGACCCCTTCGAGTTCGGCGTCGTCGTCGAGAAACTGGTCGGGGTTGATCGGATGCAGAACGCCCAGCTTCAGTTGCCGGATCCGGGGCGGCGCTGGGTGCGGTTCCTCGACTCGGCCAGGCATGCGCGCCACCCTATCGCCGCCACCGACGGCCCGCGTCCGTCCACGCGGAGCGCCTCACCCAACACCGAGCGCCTCCCTTTCGGCCGGGCCCGCCCTCTCAGAACGCCGAGCCGCTCCCTGTTCAGAACGCCGAGCCCCTCCCTTCTGGTCGAACCCCTGCGCTCGAGTACAGGGGTTCGACCAAAACGAAGGGGTTCGACCAAAACGAAGGGGGTCGAGCACGACGAAGGGGGGTCGACACGAAGGGTGGCGGGGTGGCGCTCGATGGGTGGGCTGGGTCAACGGGGTTACGGGTACCCGGGCGGGGTCAATCAGCGAGCAGGCTGCGAATGTCGTCAGCGGTCAGGGGCGCGGCCAGTTCGCCGCCCTCACCCACCACCTTGGCGAACAGGTCGCGTTTGCGTTCCTGCAGGGCGACCACCTTCTCCTCGATGGTGTCCGCGCTGACCAGCCGGTACACCATGACGTGCTTGTCCTGGCCGATCCGGTGCGTCCGGTCGATCGCCTGCAACTCGGCGGCCGGGTTCCACCAGGGGTCGAGGATGAACACGTAGTCCGCCTCGGTCAGGGTCAGGCCGAAACCACCGGCCTTCAGGCTGATCAGGAAGACCGGATCGGTGCCGGTGCGGAACGCTTCGATCCGGGCGGCGCGGTCCCGCGTCCGCCCGTCGAGGTAGCTGGCGCCGATGCCCTCGGCGGCGAGCCGTTCGCGCACCAGACCCAGGTAGCCGGTGAACTGGCTGAACACCAGCGCGCGGTGACCCTCGGCGGCCAGTTCGGTGACCAGCTCGACCAGCGTGTCGATCTTCGCCGAGACGGCGGCTGGCCCGGCAGCACCAGCGCCGGCGACAGCGCCAGCTGCCGCAGCAGGGTCAGCGAGGCGAGGATCGTGATCCGGTTGCGCCGCAGGTCGTCCGACCAGCCCGAGCACCTTCTTGCGCTCGGCCGCCAGCTGCTTGTCGTACAGCCGTCGGTGGGCCGGGGACAGCTCGCACCGCGCAGCACCTGCTCCTGCTTGGGCGGCAGCTCGGCGGCCACCGTCTCCTTGGTGCGGCGCAGCATCAGCGGACGCACCCGCCGGTGCAGCCGGGGCAGCGCCGTCGGGTCGGTGCCCGACTCGATCGGACGCCGGTACCGGCTCGGTGAAGGCGACCGGGTCGGCGAACAGCCCCGGCGCGACGATCGACAGCAGCGACCACAGGTCCATCAGGTTGTTCTCCAGCGGGGTGCCGGTGATGGCGAACTTCGTCCGGGCCCGCAGCTTGCGGACCGACTGGTAGCCGCGCGACTGCCGGTTCTTGACGAACTGGGCCTCGTCCAGGAGCACCGCCGACCACGTCTGGGCGACGTACTCCTCCTCGTCCAGCCGCAGCAGCGTGTAGGACGTGACCACCAGGTCGGCGCCCTCGACCAGCTCGGCGAGCGGCCTGCGTCCGCTTCTTCGACGTCTGCTCGACCACCCGCACCACGCAGACCCGGGGCGAACCGGGCGGCCTCGGCGGCCCAGGTGCCCAGCACCGACGTGGGCGCCACGACGAGCATGGGCCGGTCAAGGTCGCCGGCCTCCTTCAGCGAGCACGCCAGCGCGAGCGCCTGCATGGTCTTGCCCAGCCCCATGTCGTCGGCGAGGATGCCGCCCAGCCGTGCCTGGTACAGGAAGTGCAGCCAGCGGAAACCGAGTTCCTGGTAGGGACGCAGCGTCGCCCCCAGCCCCACCGGCACCGGTGCCGGCGGCAGGTTCGTCGGACTCGAAGCAGCGCGGACACCGCCCGGCGTCCAGGCCGCCGACTGCTCGGCCACGACGCCGAGGCTGAGCAGCTCCTCCCACAGACCGGCGTGCTCGGTGCGGAGCCGCAGGCCGTCGCTCTCCCGGGGCGTGAGCTCGCTGGCCTCCTCGATCAGGTGGCGCAACTGGTCCAGCTCGGGCCGCTCCAGGCTGAACCAGGTGCCCGACGGCAGGATCAGGTGGCGTCTGGCCGATGGCCAGCGCTGTGAACAGCTCGCGGAACTCGACCAGCTCGTCCTCGATGGTGACGCTGACCGACAGGTTGAACCAGTCCGTGCCCTCCGGCGGATCCGTGACCGAGAGACTCACCCGAGGCGCCTGTGTAGCCAGCCGATAGCTGCCCGGGTCGCCCCGCGTCTCGACCAGCACACCGGCTGCGGCGAGCCGGTCCAGCCAGTGGGTGACGAAATCGGCCGTCGCCGCACCGGTCAAACTCGCCTGTTCGGCCACCCGGCGCCGAGACCCCTCACTGCCGGCCGGCCAGGGCCCTTCGGGAAGCGCGGCCAGCAAGGCCTCCTCGGCGTCCGGGTCGCCGATAGCGCGGGCTGCTCGCCGTAGGGGTACAGCTCGACGTCGAGGTCGCCGTCGCCGACCCGGTAGCGGAAGGCCCAGTCGCAGCTGGGTCACATGATCGGGCTGGAACTCCACGCGCAGCAAGAGGCGAGGAGGTTCGGCCTCCGGCAGGTCGACGCCAGGACCGACCTCCAGCGTCACCATCCGGCGCAGCGCCGGGTGGAACTCGGCGGCGAATGCCGGGCACGTCCGAATCGGGGATGTCGAGGCGCGGGTGCTGCAACAACAGCGCCTGCTGACCCCGGGCTGAGCGGTTCCGCGAACGGCACGAGCAGGAGGGCGGCATCGGTGTCCACGGCGAAGCCGTGCGGCGGCACGCCCAGCAGATCACCGTGCCGGAGCGTGAACTCCTGCCCATCGGCCACCACCAACGTGTGGAGCCGCGAGGCCCGCGTCGGTGCGGCTGAGCCGGCTCGTCAGCTGCGCCGGCTCGGCCGCGAGCCGGACCGGCAGCTGGCCAGAAGCCGGCACCAGGGGAATCCCGGCGGCTCGACCGCCTCGCGCCAGCCAGTACCAGGCCGACGTCCGCGACCTCGCCGAGGTCGAGCACGTCCGCGCGCGGCGTAGAAGTAGTAGCTGGAAGAACGCTGATCGCGAGTGCGGGCCAGCCCGGCCAGCGACCGCCCGGTGCTCTTCGAGGAACTCCCCACCCCACGGGTGACCGCACGCTGTCCCACGTGATCCCCGAACGCACCCAGCGGCCGGACTCGTCCCCAGACCAGCGGACGCAGCTGGACCACCCCGGCACCGGCCGCATGCGTCACCTGGATGGCCAGCGGCTGGCCCCGACCGAACCTCGGCGTGCCTCGGCGGTCGAGCTCGGTCAGGGCGCGCTGCCATGCGGGCGTCAGCGCGCGCAGGTTCACCGTCCGCATGTGCCACAGCAGCGCCGCGCCGTGCTTGCAGTTCCGGCCCACCGGGCACGAACAGGACGTGCTGATGCGCCGACGTGTCCGGCGTCGTAGCGGGCCACCGTCTGGTAGGCGCGGTAGCTCGACGCCGCGCACCTGCGCCTGAATCAGGCTGCCAGCCGGTGCCAGACCCCATCGCGATGTGGCCGACCCGTCCCTGGCGGACGTACTCCTGCCCGCGAGCCAGGGTCAACTCACCGAAGAGATCGACGAGCCGGCGTTCACTGAGTTGGTGCACCCAGTCGGGGTAGTGGGGCGAACTCATCCGACGCCCACGGCTCGCTTTCGGCTGACGACACCAGAAGATCGCGGCGACCAGCGCAAACACGGCAGCGCCGATCAGGCCGACCGGTGGCGGCGATCAGCGGATTGGCGTCGACCAGCAGGATCAGGAAGACCCCCGCGAATCCGTTGAACGCCCCGTGCAGCACCGCCGGAGCAAGCAGCGACCCGGTCACTTCTCGCGCTCTCCACAGCACGAACGAGAACGGAATGCACAGCGCGACCATAAAGGCAGGTCCCAATGTCCGGTAACTGCCGTAGTTGAAGCCCATCAGGATCAGCGGGGCGTGCCACACTCCCCACAGGACGCCGGTGAGGACGTTGGCCCAGAACACCCCCAGCGGACGCAGTTCGTCCGCGAGCCAACCCCGCCAGCCGTACTCCTCGCCGAAAGCGAAAACGCCGTTGATCGTGAACCCGGCCAGCACGGCGCCGCCGAAAGCCAGCCCGACCACGCCCCAGAACGACGGGATGGACGCGTTCAGCGCGGCGACCTGGTCGGCGTGCATCGCGGGCACGAGCGTGAGCGCATTGGCCACCAGGTCCTGCTGGCCGAACAGCACCGTGCCGGCTCCCGGCAGGCCCAGCAGGTTTCCCGCCAGCCAGGTCACGCCGATCATGCCGAGGAGGACGGCGGCCACCACGAGCGCAACCACCAAGGCCAGCCTGGGGAGCCTGAGCCAGAACCGGTCAAGCGTCGACCGGATCAAGGGCGGGCGACCGTCGAGCCGTTCCACGATCAGTGCGGCCACCAGAGGGGCCGGCATGTAGAGCAGGGCCAGCACCGTCGTCACCACCGTGGGGCCTGCCACGCCGGACAGGTTCCGCTGACCCAGCACGAAAAGTGCACCCGCGACCAGGCAGACCCACCCGAACGCCAACCCGTAGAACAGCGCGACCCGGCCCCAGCGGACCTTCGGCGTGAACTGGACCTGCGCCTCACTCTGACTCACCCGCCAACCGTAGTCCCCGAGCCCGACACCGGCCGCACCGGCATGCTGGGGCCGCTCGCTCGCCGGCATCCCGGGACCTCGCGGCACCTCACCGGACAGCGAGCTCCTGCCAGGATCCTCGGTGCAGCACACGGGTGACGAACAGCGATTCGTCCAGGACCGCGAGGTCTGCTCGCAGGCCAGGGGCGAGCCGGCCGACGTCGGCCAGGCCGAGGTAGTCGGACGGGAGCGCGGTCGCCGATCGGACGGCCTGCGCCAGCGGCACTCCGGCGGCCACCGCGTGGCGAACGGCGGCGTCCAGGGTCAGCGTGGAGCCCGCGATCGTGTCGGTGCCGGCGATGCGGGCCACTGAGTCGCGGACCTCGACGGGAAGCTCACCCAGCACGTAGTCGCCGTCGTCGGACGCCGCCGCCGCCATGGCGTCGGTCACCAGCACCACCCGGTCGGGCGCGGTGCCCATCACGAATGCCACCAGTTCTGGACGGACGTGTACCCCGTCCAGAATCAGTTCGAGGTAGACCCGCCGGTCCTCCCACAGGGCGAGGACGGGACCAGGCTCCCGGTGACGCAGCGGCGCCATCGCGTTGAACAGGTGGGTGGCCCCCGTGACCCCGGCGTCGATGGCGGCCCGGCAGGCGTCGTAGTCGGCGTCAGTGTGCCCGATCGCGGCCACCACCCCGCGTCCGGTCATCAGGGCGATCGACTCCAGAGCCCCCGTCCGCTCGGGTGCGAGCGTCACCATCCGGACGGCGCCGCGGCCGGCGTCCAGCAACTCGGCGACCTCGGCCGGCACGGGGTCGGTGAGGAGCGCCGGCGGGTGCGCGCCCTTGTACTTCAGCGCCAACCACGGACCCTCCAGGTGTATCCCGGCGAGCTCGCCGGACTCCACCAGCCCGGCGAGGCAGTCGAGCTGCCGCTTCAGGTCCGGCATCGCTGACGGTGACCAGCGAGGCGACCATGGTGGTCACCCCGAGGCGGCGGTGGGCGGCGAGCACCTGCCGGGCCACGTCCGGGTCGTCGGTGACGAACGATGCCCCGCCGCCACCGTGGCAGTGCACGTCCACGTATCCCGGCACGACGATTCCCGAAAGGTGCTCGTCGGCCGGGCCTGGCGGCGTCCCCGACCCGACCGCAACGATCCGGTCACCGGCGGTCTGGAGGAACCCTGCGACCGGGGCGTCCGCGTCCGGGAACAGGATTCGGTCAGCACTGAGCAGCATGGTCAGACGTCCAGCCGCTGCCAGTCGGCGGCGGCCAGAGCGGTGGAACCGTCCCCCTTCTGGGCGATGCCGATGGCCACGCCCACCGCGAACAACAGGGCGAGGTTGGCGAACAGTGCGTTGCCGGCCGCGCCGATGATCGAGGCGACGGCTTTCCAGCTGAGGCCGTCCTTGCCGAGCAGGCCGTTCTGGCCGAGCCGGAGCAGAAGCGCCGCGGCGGGCAGTGAGGCGATCGGGAGCATCAGGCTGCGGCTGAACTTCTGGATCGGCGCGAGGCTGAAACGGCCGACGGCCGCCATCTCGGTGCCGGTCACAACGTCTTTCCTTCCGGGGTTGATTCGGCCGGCGACTCGGAGTCCCGGCGCAGCTCCATGTGGATCTGGTAGCGGTCGCCGCGGTAGCGGGAGACCACGTGCTCGACGGGCCGGCCACCGGCGGAGGAGATCCGTCGGAAGACCAGCAAAGGCGTGCCCTGCGGGGCCTGCAGCAGGCTCGCCAGGCCGACGTCGGCTGCCTCCCCCCACAGGGTCTGTTCGGCGTGGTCGACAATGCAGCCGTAGTGGGTGGCCATGATCTGGTAGAGCGAGCCGCCGCCGACGTCCTGGGCGTCGAGGTCGGGCAGGAGGTCGGCGGTGTACCAGCCGTCCTCGTGCGCGATCGGGGAATCATCGGCCAGCCGGATGCGGACGATGTGCCACGCCGGGCGTCCCTCGGTGAGGCCGAGGGCGGCGGCCACGTCCTCGGGGGGGACGGCGGAGGTGAGCGAGATCAGCCGCGTCGACGGCGCCAGTCCGCGGCGGCGCATGTCCTGGCTGAAGGACGCCAGGTGCAGCCGGCTCTCCAACCGGGGTTGGGTCGCGAACGTGCCCAGACCGTGGGTGCGCTGGAGCAGGCCGTCGGCGACCAGTCCGTCGATGGCCTTGCGGACGGTGGCACGGGAGACCCCGTAGGTGACCATCAGGTCGCGCTCGGACGGGATGGAGTGGCCCGGAACGACCATCGCGATCAGCAACTCACGCAGCTGCTGATGCTTGGGTGAGGGGCCCTCTACGATTCGGGTCGCGTGCGTCGGCGCCATTCGCCCCTCCTTCTGGTCCGTACTGGTTAGTACTGGTCCGTACCACTCGGCGAAATCATGCTATGGTTCTGCGCAGGTTGTCAAGCGGGGCCGATCACGGCCTCCTGAGAGGAGTAGGAATGAGCAGCAAAGCCGAGCAGATCCTCGCCGGCCTGGGTGGCGCAGGGAACATCGTCGAGATCGAGGCGTGCATCACTCGTCTGCGCACTGAGGTGAAGGATCCCGCCCAGGTGAACGAGGCCGCGTTGAAAGCCGCCGGAGCCCACGGCGTGATCACGGCCGGAAAGGTCGTCCAGGTGGTCGTCGGCACCGAGGCCGACAACCTCGCCGAGGACATCGAAGACCTGAGGTGATGCAGGTACTCGCCCCCTGCCCGGGACGGGTGTTCGCCATCACCGAGGTCTCCGATCCCGTGTTCGCCGCGGAGATGGTCGGCCCTGGGATCGCGATCGACCCCGCCCGGGAGCCGACCGTGGTTGTGGCCCCCGTCGCAGGCACCATCCTGAAGCTGCACCCCCACGCCTTCGCGATGGCCACCCCCGACGGGCTGGGCATCCTGGTGCACCTCGGCATCAACACCGTCCGCCTGGCTGGGGCCGGCTTCGAGGTGCTGGCCACCGAAGGCGCCACCGTGGCCGCCGGCGATCCGACGGTGTCCTGGAATCCCGCCGAGCTCAGCGGGGACGACCTCAGTGCCACCGTGATGGTGGTGGCGCTCGACCGTCCGGGCGGCACCGTCAGCAGCCCCGCGATCGGGTGCGATGTCGCGTCCGGGGAAATCCTGTTCGGCGTTGCTGCCTGACGTCGCAGCCCTGCTGCTGGACCTCGAAGGCACCCCCATGTCGTCGTCATCCGGGACGGCGTGAGGTTCGGCACACCGCACCCCGAGCCCTGCGGCTGGCCGTTCGAACCGTCGGCGTCCGTGCTCAGGAGTGCACCGCCGGTGGAGGATGCTCCCGCCGGCGCCGCCTCGGCCCTGGCCGCAACGGTCGGCCGGGTGATCGCGATTCGCGGAGCTTTCCCGAGGCCGAACTCGCGGCGGCGCACGCGGCGCTGCCCAGCCTGGACGGGGTCGTCGCCCCTGCTCTGAGGCCAGCGTGGTTCGCCGTCGCCGTCACTCCCCGCCCCTCATCGTGCGTGTCCGTGATCGGGTTTTGAGCGTCCGGACTGCGCGAGTCCGCGCTGGAGTTTCAGCGTCCGGGTCGCGGGATCTTCTGCTTTTCGGCGCGGGCCGACTTGGCGGCGGCCAACTCCCGTTGCGAGCGTTCCTGTTCGGCCTTCAGCTCATCCATGTTGAAGCTGCCCCGCAAAGCCGCGAACACGACCGCTGCGATGGCCAACGACCAGTACGCGGGAGCCTGCAGGATCAGCGGCGCGGTGATCAGCGCCACCATGTCGAAGCCGCGGAAGAGGTTGAACAGCAGGGTCGGCGGCATCGCCCCGGACTCGGTCGCCATCATCGGGGTCTGGAAGTCCACCTTCTTGGCCGTCACCCAGCGCACGGCGCCCATCAGGCCGGCGATCGCGGTCACCAGCGCGGCGGCGAAGCCGGCGAGCACCGTCCGGTCGGCGCCGGTGCGAGCGATTCCGATGAAGGCCGGAGTCACCACGATCGCCCAGAGCAGGGCGAGGCACCGCCGGGACGACCATCGCCGCGGTGCGCAGCTGTGCGGTCTTGAACGGGAAGGCCCTGGCCAGCCCTCCGGTGCGGGTGAGCACCCGCAGGCCGCCGAGGAACGGCACCAGCCCCGCCACCAGGGCCAGTCCGCTGACCAGGGGATTGAGCTGGCTCATCCGCAGGGCGTCCGCGGCGTAGGGGACGAAGAGGCTGATCCCCAACCCGAGGAAGGTGGAAGGGTTCCGCCGGAGGCGTTCGACGTCGCGCCAGATCAGTGCCGCCAGCCCGAGCCCGCGGCCACGGGTCGGCGTCACGTGGCCCTTCTCGACCATCCGTCGTTCCACCAGGATGTCGCGGATCAGCCCGAAGTCGAGGGCGAACATCGCCCCCTGCATGCCGCTGACCAGGGAGCCGCCGGAGACCAGCCGGGCGCGACGGATCTGCTCCAGCCCCGCGATGGCGAGACGGACCAGCACCACGAGCGCCGCCAACCCCAGGACGGCGAGTGCGACGAACAGCCACTCCGCCTGGCCCGCGGTGGCCACCACGCTCACCGGCAGCCATCCCGCGGCAACCGCCACCACCACGAGCAGAAGTGCAAGTGCGAGGGCGCCGGAGACGGCCTGCAGCAGTCTCACCACCCGGGTGCGCTCCCGCGGCTGCTCGCTGGCGGCGAGAGCCACCAGCGCGGCGCTGCCGATGCCGGCCGCGGCGCTCCACGCCAGCACCTGCATCCAGGTCAGTCCCGAAAGCGCTCCCACCAGGGCTGTCGCCAGCGTGGCCACCACGAACGCGCCGCCCAGGGGTAGCCGCAGCCGGCCGCGCAGGAGCCGGCGACGGCTGATCGGGGCGTCCATCAGCCACGACGCCCTCGGCGGCCGAGGCGAGCACCGGCCCGAACAGGCGGGCCATGCCGAGCGCGAGTGCGTAGCAGGCGAGCACCATCGCCGAGGGCAGCAGGAGCCGGCCGGACGCGCAGGCCTCGGTGTTGCAGCCGGCCATCCCCGACTGCGCTCGGAGCACCACCGAGGTGACCATCGCGCCGATCATGACGACGCTGAACAGAGCGACGTAGCTGTCCTGGAGCACCTGGCCGATGGTCCGCGTGGCCCGGCCGTGGCGCCACAACTTCATCAGGTCGTGCAGATCCTGCTCGTCCACCGCGTCGGGCTCGACGTCGGGCAGGAAGAAGAAGCGATACTTCGGCGCCTCGGCCGCGTCCGGAACGGCGGGCGGGACCGCGTCGATCACCGAGCTGTCGGAGGTCGGAGCGGCGCGGATCAGCTTGCGGGACTTCTTACTCATCGGCCAGTACCTCGGCGCGGTCGCCCAGCCGGACGACGCGGGTGGCGACCTGCTCGCACCAGCGTGGGCTCGTGGCTGGCCATCACGATCGCGAGCCCGCGCTGGCGCTCGGCGACGAGGCGCGCCGCCAGCCAGGCGACACCCTCGACGTCGAGGCGCTGCTCCGGCTCGTCGAGGATCAGCAGCTTGCGGGGACGGACGAACGCGGTCGCCAGCGCGAGCCGGCGACGCTGGCCGGACGAGAGGGTGCCGGGCAGCTGGCCCGACTGCGGCACCAGCTGCACCTCGTGCAGCACCTCGTCGACGGCGGTCGTCGGCGTCGGGGATGCCGTGGGCGCGCGCCAGCAGGTCGAGGTGCTCGACGACGCTGAGGTCGGGGAAGAAGTCGAGGTCGTCGATGACGGTGGCCACGTCGCGGCGGATCTGCGGGTTGGTCTCGCTGACCGGCCACCCCGTTGACCTCGATCGATGCCTTCGTCGGGTCGGTCCGCGCCGACCAGGCACCGCAGGACGGTGGACTTGCCCGCGCCGTTGCGTCCGGTCAGTGCCACCGCCTCGCCGGCGGCCACCTCGAGGTTGAAGCCGTCGACGATCACGACGGGCCCGAAGGCCTTGTGCAGGTTGGTGACCTTGAGTACCGGGGTCTTGCGCGCCATGGGCTCGATTCTCCCCCATCCGCGAAGCCGTTCGCGCCACGCCCGGAGTGTCGCGATGTCGCACCCGAACGGCCGCGATCGAGGTTCTCCTTCGATCCGGCGTGAAATCGCTACGAGATTGCGACATCGGCTGAGTCGCTGGGCGCCGTCGAGGGTTGCGGTGCCAATGGTGTCGGAGCTTCGTGGCAGGCTATCCCCGTGCGTGCAGCGAGTGAGGCCCGGGCGACCCTGGCGAGGCGACGGGCCGAGGTGGCCGACATGTTCGATCGGGTGGCGCCGCGCTACGACCTGGTCAACGACCTCCTCTCCCTCGGTCAGGACCGGCGCTGGCGGCGCCGAGACCGTGGCGGCGGTGGCGCCGCGCCCGGGTCAGCGGATCCTCGACCTGGCCGCCGGCACCGGCACCTCCAGCCGCCCGTTCGCGGACGCCGGGCGCCCTGGTGGTTCCCGCCGACCTGTCGGCCGGGCATGCTCGCCGTGGGCAAGGCAGCGCCAGCCCGACCTCACCTTCGTCAACGCCGACGCGCTGGCTCTGCCGTTCGCCGACGGCGCGTTCGACGCCGTCACGATCAGCTTCGGGCTGCGCAACGTCGAGGACGTGCCGACGGCGCTCGCCGAGCTGCGCCGGGTGACCCGCCCTGGCGGGCGGATCGTGATCTGCGAGTTCTCCACCCCGACGTGGAAGCCGTTCCGCGAGACCTACCGCAGCTACCTGGTGCAAGGCGCTGCCCAAGATCGCCGGGCTGACCGCGTCCAACCCCGTCGCCTACGACTACCTGGCCGAGTCGATCCTGGCCTGGCCCGACCAGCGCGCGCTGGCCGAGCTGATGTTCGCCGCCGGCTGGCGCGGCGTCGGCTGGAAGAACCTCACCGGTGGCGTCGTCGCGCTACACCGAGCGCATGCCTGATGTTCACCCTTGACCCCTACGCCGCCCGCAGTTGCCCGCTGAAGACCCACCACGCTTTCCACCCCGGGACTGGCCCGGCCCCGAACCGGCCGGTACCACGGCGCGCATGCCGGGGAGCACCGAGTTCCTCGGCGGCGGTGTATGAGCGAATCGTCGCAGGAGATGCGAGCGTCGCTCGACCTGCGATCGCTCACCGGTCGAGCCGAGCGAGGCTCAGGAAGCGGCCTGCCTTGCGGCGATGGACAAGGGCACCGACGTGATTCTCGGCGGGCTGCTCCCCCGTGATTGGGCCAACCACCGTTCGGGCCGTGCCGATCTGCTGCTGCGCGATCCGGCCGGCGGCTACGTCCCCGGTCTCGTGAAGTACCAGCGAGTCGTCGATCAGCGTCGCGACGAGCTGCCCTACAGCTACTCCGAACTGACCGACCTGACCTCACCGCAGACGGCGCTCGGATGGCGCTACCGCTGGCACTGGCGTTGGCCCAACGCCCTTCAACTGGCCCACCTCTGGCGCCTGCTGGGGCCTACCGGCTACCGGGCCGCAGGCGCGGCCACGGCCGTGATCATCGGCAACGACGACATCGAAGGGCTTGGTCCGCGGGCCGTCTGGCTCGACCTGACGGAGGCGGCCGCCCCACCCCCTCCGCAGCAGGTGACCGAAGGGGGCACACCCGCCCAGGTCAGCGCCATGGAGCGCTACGACTACGAGTTCGCGGTCCGCGTCCGGATCGCTGAGCAAGCGGGCGACGCCGTGCCCGGCGATCCCCTGCCATCGCATCCGATCGTCAGCTACGAATGTGGCTACTGTCCGTGGTGGCCGACCTGCCGTCCGCAGCTTGGACGACGACGACCTGAGCCTGCGGATCAACAAGTCGCGGCTGGACTCCCACGAGATCACAGTGCTGCGGGAGGCCGGCGTGGCGACCGTCGGCCAGCTCGCGGCGCACGACCTGGAGACGCTGCTGCCGGCCTACCTGCCCTCGCGTGGCGACATCGTTCCGGCGCGGAGGACCGCCTGCGGCTGGCGCAACGCCGCTCCCGCCTGCTTGGTGCACGGGGTCGAACTGGAACGCACAACGACCGGGACGATCGAGCGTGCCCCGCGGCGACCCTCGAGATCGATGTCGACGTCGAGACCTCGCGCGAGGACCGGGTGTACCTGTGGGGCTTCTGGGTGAACGACGGCGACGGCGGTGGTAGCTATCGGGAGTTCAGCCGGTTCACCGACCTCGACGAGAACCAGGAGCGTGCCCTCGCCCGCGAGGCGATGGCCTGGCTGCGAGATCAGGTCGCCGGCACCGAGTCGTTGGTCTACCACTATTCCGACTACGAGGTGGTCCGGCTCACCCGGCTGGCCGAGCCCAGCGACGACGTCTTCGCGTGGGCCCTGGACTACGCCCGCGACCGTTTCGTCGACCTCTTCCCGATCGTCCGCCAGCACTTCTTCGGCACCAACGGGCTCGGGCTGAAGGTGGTGGCCTCCGCCGGCGTCGGATTCCACTGGCGCGACGAGGACCCGGGCGGGCTGAACAGCATGCGCTGGTTCGAGGACGCCGTCCACGGCCTCACCGCGGAGGACAGGGAGCAACGCACGGACCCGCGTCCTGCAGTACAACGAGGACGACGTGCTGGCCACCTGTCAGCTGCGACGCTGGCTCCGCGAACAGGTCTGACCCCGCGCGCTGCCTGAGTTGGCTCACGGTCGGGCCACCTTCGTCGGGTAACCAATCGACTAGCGATTTCGTCTGGCGGAGCGCCGGAAAAGTGCACACGCATCGGCGCACCGACGCCACGCCGCTACCCAGCGGGCTATGCCGCGCTTCAACTCCGATCCACAACAACCGATGAACCGGGAGCGCCTCGAACAGCCCCCGATATTGCCTGATCGAGCCGCTCGAAGCGATGACCACCTCCGGAGCGCCGCCGCCCTTGAGCCAACTCAGGGCAGATCCCTGCTGTCCGCCTCCTGGTCGTGTTCGCCACCCTCGCCGTCACCAGATGGCTCGAACGGGTCACCGGCGGAGCACCAAGAAACTCGTCACCGCCCTGCGCCGTACCACACCATCCAGATCCAAGTCGGGGACCAGATCGTCACCGCAGCCGACCCCCTACCCGACGACGCGCTCACCGCCATCACCAAGATCCGCGCCGCTGTGCACTAATTGGCCCAAGTCAGGACGTTCATGGGCACCCTGGTCTGGCCACGAAGCTGGTCCTGCTGAAGCCTCGGGACCCCGAATCCAAGGGGATCGTGGAACGCCCCACCGGTTGGTTCGAGAAGTCGTTCATGCCCGGCCGTGAGTTCGCTTCACCAGCCGACTCCAACGATCAGTTCACCGACTGGTTGGCCGGCGCGTCCCGGCGTCGCGGTCGTGGAGGAGGGCGTTCGCCGCTGCATCGCCGAGGTTCGTTGCGGCTAGGGAGTGAGCGTCACCACGCGATGCTCCAGCGCGCTCACCCGCGCGGCGTCCAGCACCTGGAGCACGGCGACCGCCTCAGCGACCGGCACCGGCACTTCGGTGCCGGATTCGACCGCCCTGGCGAATGCCGTGTAGTACTCGGCGTGGTTGCCCTGTGCGGACGGCACCTGCCGCGACCCGGCTGCCGTGTTCAGCTGCCCCCAGTGCTCGGCCGGCTCGAAGCCCCACCGTGTCGGGTCGTCCAACGGCCGCAGGCCGGCCTTGATCGCCCCGGTCTGGACGTCGCTTCCGGTGGCCAGGTAGCTGCCCCCGGCGCCGTACACCTGGAGCACCCGCTGCACGACCCGGTTCAGCTTGGACGCGGCGAGGAAGCTCGTCGTCCCCGACCGGTGCTCCACCGTGAGCACAAATCCCGCGTCGGTCCTTCCTGCCGGTAGGTCCACCCAATCGACGTGCGCGGCGACTCGAACCGCCGGTCCGAACAGCCACAGGGCTTGATCCACGAGATGGCTCCCGAGATCGCGGAGCAGACCTCCGTGCGGGCCGGCGTCCAGGCTCCCGGGTTCGTCCAAGTCGAAGGTCGAATGGAAGCGCCACACCTCGCCGAGTTCGCCGCCGTCCAGCACCTGTTTGAGGGTTTGGATGTCGGCGTCCCGGCGACGCTGGTGGTACACCGAGAGTCGTACGCCGGCGGCACGGGCAGCAGCGTCGAGCTCTGCCGCCACGGCGGCTGTGGGGGCGAACGGCTTGTCAGCCACAACATGCACGCCGGCCGCGATCGCCTGCAGGACGAGGTCACGTCGGGTCTCGGGCGGGGTGGTGATGGTCACGGCATCGACGCCGGCGTCGAGGAGATCGGCGAGGCTGGCGTACACCGCCACTCCGGGACGCTCGGCGTGCAGTTCCGCGGTGCGCTCGGGTGAACGGGTCACGACACCGACCAGTTCCAAGCCCTCGGCCGCGTCGATATAGGGCGCATGGAACCAGCGTCCCCCGGCCCCGTAGCCCACCAGTCCTATCCTCATGACCCTCCTCGGGTTCTCAGTTCTCCCCGGACCTGATGGGGTCGGTCGGGCGTCCACGTTGGGATCGGAGAACGTCAGGCGCTCAGTTCCTTCTCGATCCGCTCGCGCATACGGACGTGGATCTCGTCCGCCTTCTCCTCCCAGCCGAACACGCAGACCGACAACGGGCCGTCGTAGTTGGTGTCGCGGAGGTAGCCGAACACCTGGTCCCAGGGGACTTCTCCGTTGCCGATCTCATTGTGCTGGTGGATGCGCGCGTCGACGCCAGGCGGGTTGACGATATAGCGGTTGCCGACATTCGCGATGTGGTTGAACACGTCGGCCACGTGAACGTGCGCCAGCTTCTCCCCGGCGTAGGCCATCATCGAGCGCAGGTCGGTGCTGCCCTGCCCGAGGTGGAACGCGTGAGCGCAGCAGAACTCATAGTTGAACCAGTCCTTGTCGACTCCGCGAACGATGTCGACGCAGCGCGCGTTGGTCTCGATGAAGTCGTAGGGATGGGCCTCAACGGTGCAGGAGATGCCGTACTTCTCGAAGTCGGGGGCCAGTTCCTCGATGGACGCGTAGAACGCCCACTCGCACTCGGTCGGACGGTTGGGGTCGCCCGACAGTTCGGTGGCGATCATCGGCACCTCGAGGTCGTTGGCGATCTCCAGGAGCCGCCGGAAGTTCCTCACGTGCATCCTGCGCGTCCACTCGTCCGGCGATGACCAGTTGAACACCGGGTTGAACGTCTCGATCTTCACTCCCGAGTCGGCCATCGCGTGCTTCACCTTCGCGATGTCGGAGTAATTGACCTTCGGGTAGTGGTGCCATTCGTGGAAGTCCGCACGGGGTGACAACTCGATGTAGGAGTAGCCCAGGTCGGCGGCCTTGTAGCACTCCTCGGCCACCGAGAGATGCGGGTGGTACATGCTGGGGTCGAGCAGGATCTTTGCCATGAGGAATCTCCTTCTGAAGTGTGTTCAGACGCTGAAGGTGGTGCCGGGAACCCTCGGGACGCTGTGCCAGGCTCCGTCGGCCGCGGACGCCACGATCGCCTCGTCCGCCTCGGCCGCTGCCCAGGCATCGCCGGCGGACGGCGCCACCTGCCGGCCGGTGACCACGGACTCCAGGAAGAGCTTGGCTTCGATCACCTTGGCGTCGTCGAAGCTCATCGTCTGGCCGGGGCCAGGCTGGAAACGCGCGAAATCGCCGTGCCCTGCGTCGGACATCACGCTGGTGTAACCGCGGTGACTGCCGTCGCCGGCGATCAGCACCTGCAAGTGCTGAGGGTGCTCGAACGACCAGCGCACCGAACCTTCGGTCCCGTAGACCTCCACCACGTACTCGGCTCGCGGCCCGAGGGCGACCCGGGACGATTCGAGCGTCACCAGGGCGCCCGACTCGGTGCGTGCCAGCGCCGCGACGTAGTCCTCGTTCTCCACGTTCCGCCGCTCATCGCTCACCGCGACTGCGGCGTGCCCGACGCCGATCCCCAGCGGGAGCGGCCGGGTTTCGATGAACGTGTCGGTCATCGCGGTCACCTCGAGTGATCCGCGTTCCCAGGACGAACTGGGCCAGATCAATGCCGTGGCTGAGCAGGTCTCCGACCACACCTGCGCCGGCCTGAGCCCTGGTGTAACGCCAGGTGAACGGACCCTCCGGTGATGAGGCATAGTCCGCGATGAACCAGATGCGTGCGTTGGTGATCCGGCCGAGCTTGCCACCGAGCACCAGGTCCCGAGCGTGCACGACGGCCGGCTGGTGGCGGTAGTTGAAGCCTGTGGCTGTCGCGAGGCCGGCAGCGGCGGCCGCCTCAGCGATCTCGCGGCTCTGCTGTGCGTTCACCCCCATCGGCTTCTCGATCCAGAAGGGCTTGCCGGCCGCCACCGCGGCCAGGGCGATCTCGTGGTGAAGGAAGTTCGGGGCGCAGATCGAGACCACATCGACGTCCGAATCAGCGAGCACGTCCGCGTAGTCGGCGACCGCACGTTCGAACCCCATCGCCAGCGCGGCGCTCCTGGTTGGCCGGCACTGGGTCGGCAGCGACCACCAGCCTCGCTCTGACGCCCAGCTCGGGATACCTCTCCGCCACCTGGCTGAACCCGCGGCTGTGGAGTCTCCCCATCCAGCCCAACGCGATGACGCCGACACCGATGTCCTGCATGTCATTCCTTTCGAGCAGCAACGGTGCCCCCCGAGTGTTGAGGAGCACCGTTGCTTGGGGTGTGGTTCAGCGGTTCTTGCGCTCGTCGATGATGATCGCGAGCACGATGATGGTGCCCTTGACGACCTGCTGCATGAACGGGGAGATGTTCAGCAGGTCCATGCCGTTGTTGATGACGCCGATGATCAGCGCGCCGACGATGGTGCCCCAGACCGTGCCGACGCCGCCGTTGAAGCTGGTGCCGCCGATGACGGCGGCGGCGATGGCGTCGAGCTCGATGCCGGTGCCCAGTTGGGGGTTGCCGGAGCCGATGCGGGCGGCGAGCATGATGCCGGCCAGGCCGGCCAGGAGGCCGGAGAGGGTGAAGATGCCGACCTTGATCTCTGTTGAGGTTGATGCCCGAGACGCGGGCGGCTTGTTCGTTGCCGCCGATGGCGTAGGTGTGGCGGCCGAAGCGGGTGAAGTTGAGGATGATGTGGGCGGCGACGGCGACGATGGCCAGGATCCAGATCGGGACCGGGATGAAGAGGAGGTCACCTTGCCCGATCCAGTTGAAGCCGGGTTGGAGGCGGGAGATCGGGTCGGCCGTTGGAGTAGATCAGGGCCAGGCCGCGGGCGGCGGTCATCATGCCGAGGGTCGCGATGAACGGCGCGATCCGGAACCCGGCGACCAGGGAGCCGTTGACCAGGCCGAGCAGGGCACCGACGGCCAGGCCGGCCAGGACCGACGACGATCACGGGTAGCTGCAGGCCGGGGTACATGATCACTGAGGCCTCAGGTGATCTGGGCCAGGCTGGTGGAGACGACCGCCGAGACGGCCACGATCGACCCGACCGACAGGTCGATGCCGTTGATGATGATCACGAAGGTCATGCCGGTGGCGATGATGCCGATCGCCGAGACCTGACGGATCACGTTGATCAGGTTCTGCGGCCCAGGAACGTGCCCCCGGTCAGGACGAGCAGCAGGATCGACGAAGACCAGCAGGATGCCGATGATGGCGTACTTCTTCACGAAGCGCGCCGGTGTCGAACTTCGCGGTGCCGGGTCTCTGCGGTAGTGGTGGTTGTCATTTCTGGTATTCCTCTCAGGCAGCCTGGTCCGCAGGGCCGGTGGCGAGTTGCATGATTCGTTCCTGGGTCGCGTCAGCGCGATCGACCACCCCGCTGACACTGCCTTCGTGCATCACGACGACACGGTCGCTCATGCCGAGGACTTCGGGCATCTCCGAGGACACCATGATGATCGCCTTGCCCTGCTGGGCGAGCAGCGACATCAGCCGGTGGATCTCAGACTTGGCACCCACATCGATACCGCGGGTCGGCTCATCGATCATCAGGATGTCGGGCAGCGTCAGCAGCCAGCGCGAGATCAGCACCTTCTGCTGATTCCCGCCCGACAGATTCTGAATCAACTGACTCAACGACGGCGTCTTCAACGCCAACGCCTCGCGCTGGGCCTGGCAGTCCTTGTCGATCCGGCCGGTCTGCAGGAAACCACCCGGGGAGTACTTCGGGAGCGCCGCCATGATCATGTTGTCCCGCACAGACAGCACACCCATGATCCCGGTCAGCTTGCGGTCCTCGGTCAGCAGCGCCATCCCCGCAGCGATCGCGTCCTTCGGCTGGTTGATCGTCACCGGCTTGCCGTTGATGCTGATCGCACCCGAATCGGCCTTGAACACCCCGAACAGGGTCTCCAGCACCTCGGTCCGGCCAGCACCCATCAACCCGGCGAAGCCCAGGATCTCGCCCCGACGCAGATCGAAACTCACATCCTTCACCACCGATGCCACGATGCAGGTGCTCCACCTTGAGGACCACCTCACCGATCTCGGCCTCCAGCTTCGGGAACATCTGGGTCAACTCGCGACCCACCATCAACGTGATCAGCTTGTCCCGGTTCAGCTCCGCCGCAGGCAGGGTCGCCACGTGCTTGCCGTCCCGGAACACCGTGATGTCATCAGAGATCTTGAAGACCTCGTCCATCTTGTGCGTGATGTAGATGATCGCCGTCCCGCTGTCCCGCAACTGATCCGATCATCCGGTGCAGGTGCGCAACCTCAGCCTCGGTGATCGCCGACGTCGGCTCGTCCATGATGATCAACTTCGAATCAAAACTGATCGCCTTGGCGATCTCCACCATCTGAGTCTGAGCGATACTCAGATGCCTTCATCTGACGAGTCGGAGTGATCCGGATCTCCCACCGATCGAACAACTCCTGAGTCGCCCGATTCATCTCAGCCCGGCTGATCAAACCAAACCGGCCCAACGGCTCCCGACCCAACCAAATGTTCTCCGCCACCGTCATCTCCGGCACCGGCGACAACTCCTGATGAATCATCGAGATACCCAAAGCCATACCCGCCGCCGTGTCATGCAACACCACCGGCTCACCATCAAAGATGATCGAACCACTGTCCGGCGAATACATGCCGATCAGCACCTTCATCAGGGTCGACTTACCCGCACCGTTCTCACCCATCAGCGAGTGCACAGTCCCAGCCCGCACATTCAGATCCACATGATCCAGCGCATGCACCCCAGGAAAACTCTTATCAATACCCTGCATCGAAAGCAGGAACTCATCAGTCATTTCAAACCTCACGGACGGCGTTGTCAAGGCGGGGAGGGGGTGGGAGACCGCGGACGGTCGCCCACCCCCGATCAGACTGTCACTTACTGGCGAACTCCGCCATGTTGTCCGGCGTCACCAGGACGTAGGGGATGTCCAGCGTGGCCTCGACGGTCTCCCCGGCCACCAGCTTCAGCGCCACGTCGACGCCACCGGCGCCCTGGCCCTTCGCGTCCTGGAACACGGTCACCGCAAGGTCGCCGGCCTTCATCGCTGCGAGAGCATCGGAGGTCGCGTCCACGCCACCGACGAGGATGCCGTCAGCGCCGAGCTTCTTGTTGGCGGCCTTGATCGCGTTGATCGCACCGAGAGCCATCTCGTCGTTGTTCGCGCAGACGACCTTGATCTCGTCACCGGACTGCAGCCAGTTCTCCATGATCGACTGGCCCTTTTCGCGGTACCAGTTGCCGGCCTGGGTCTTGGTGACCTTCATACCGGGGTTCTTCGCCACGACATCGTTGCAGCCCTTGGTGCGCAGCTGCGCTGCCTCGTTGGCCGGGTCGCCCTGCAGGATGACGACGTTGCCCTTGCCACCGGCGAGCTTGGCCAGCTGCTCCATCTGGACGGTGCCCGCGTAGAGCGAGTCCGAACCGACGTAGGGGACGCCCTCAGGCAGGTCGGCCGGATGACGGTTGACGTAGACCAGCGGGATCTTCGCCGCAACAGGCGGCCTCGGTCATCGGGCCGGCAGCGTCGGTGTCCACCGGGATGACGATGATGGCGTCGACCTTCTGGGAGATGAAGTTCTCCACCTGGCCGAGCTGCACGTCGGTCTTCTCCTCGGCCGCCACGATGCTGACCTCAGCGCCCTTGGCCTTGGCCTCGGCGGTGATGCCGTCGGCGACCTTCTGCAGGAACTGGTCGAGGATCGGGAAGGAAACGCCGATCTTGTAGGTCTTCGTTGCGCTGGTGCCCGCATCGGTGGCGCCTGTGGTGGCGGTACCCGCGGCCGGTGAACACGCAGTGAAGAAACCGGCCCCGGCGACGATGAGCGCCGCGACCTTGAGTCCGAATCTAGCCATGATCCCTCTCTTGTGAGACTTGGGGACACGATGTGCGATCGGCTGGGGCGAACCCAACCGGAGGAGGCCCTGGCTCCTCCGTAAGACAACCGAAGGCTTCTCGTATCGTCCGGCCACTACTGCGTGGCCGGTACGTTGAAACTTAGGGGCGAAGGTGAGCTGTTGTCAACACATATAGACAAGGCTGCGAGCTTGTATAGATAACATTCTTGCAACGACGCGGCCGGGCATGGGTCGGCTCGTCGAGGGTCAGCACCCTGAACTGAGAGCAAGCCGCACGGACTTCCTCTCAGCTCGAGCTGGCCCTCGACGTGACGCCCAGGTCAGGCGTAGAACTCCGGCTTGGCGATCATCTGAATCGGCACCTCACCAGACTCGGTGAGGGCCTTGACGCCCGCGTCGCACACCACAGCGGCGGCGTATCCGTCCCACGAGGACGAGCCGGTGTGTCGACCCTCGGCGACGGCCGTGATCCACTCCTGCACCTCGGTGACGAAGGCGCCGTAGAACCGGTCGTTGTGGTCACGCGCGATCCGGTTGCGGGCGCCCGAGGCGTCCCTGACATTGATCACGTTCTGGTCGGCCAGGGACACCGTCCCCTTCTCGGCCACGGCCTCACACCGGATGTCGTAGCCGTACTGGTGGTTGACGAAGACCTCGTCGTCCACCCGCACGCCCGATTCGCTGGTCAGGATGAGCACCAGCGGGTCCTGCAGGTGCGGGAAGCGCAGCGAGGTCTTCTTCGGCTTGTCGACGCGCGCCGAGACGAACTCCTCCCCGAGCAGCCAGCGGGTGGTGTCGATCTCGTGGATGGCGGTGTCGTTGATCGCCATGTCCCAGGTGTAGGACTCCGGCACCGTCGGGTTGCGGTGGGCGCAGTGGATCATCAGCGGTTCGCCGATCTCGCCCGAGTCCAGCAGCGCCTTCATCTCCTGGTAGCTGCGGTCGAAACGGCGCATGAAGCCGACGGTGACCAGCTTGCGTCCGGCCTGCTGCTCCGCGTCCATGATCCGTTGGGCCGCGTCCGCCGTGGGCGTGAGCGGCTTCTCGCAGAACACCGGCTTGCCGGCGGCGATGCAGGCCAGGACGTCGACCTCGTGGGCCGGGCCGAAGCTGCAGATCATCACCGCGTCCACGTCGGGCGAGTTGATCAGGCTGGCGCTGTCAGGAAATGCGACGCCTCCGATCTTCTCGGCCACAGCTTTGGCGTTGTCAGGATTGACGTCGCTCACCGCGACCACGCGTCCGCCGGCGATCACCGAGTGGATCCGCTCGATGTGGGCCTTGCCCATGCCACCGGGGCCGATCATGCCGATGCGTACAGTCATAACTGTCTCCTTACGGGTTTCAGAGGACGCCGAGGCCGAGGGACGCGAGGTACTCGCGGGTGTCGATGGCGTTCTGGTAGCGGGAAGTCCTTCTCGCAGCCGTACATGTCCTGCTCGCAGATCACGTAGAGCTCCTTGTCCAGGTCGGCCAGGGTCTCGATCAGGGCCTTCATCTCCGGCAGACCGGCGGGCGGGGCGACCGAGGCGCCGCTCAGGTTGGCCTTCACGAACGGCCAGTCCTCGTCGTGAGCCTGCTTCACGACCGCCGGGTCCATCGCCTTGATGTGGACGTACTCGATGCGCTCGGGGTACTTGCGAGCGATCGCCATCGGGTCTCCGCCGCCGTAGACGATGTGCCCCGTGTCGAGGCAGAAGCCGACGTACTCCGGATCGGTGGCCTGGAAGACGCGGTCGATGTCGTCCTCGGTCTCGATGTGGCTGTCGCCGTGCGGGTGCAGCACCATCTTCAGGCCGTAGTCCTCCTTCATGATGCGCCCGAGCCGGTCGGCGTTCTTGATGTAGAGGTTCCAGGCCTCGGTGGACAGCACCTTGTCGTCGGTGTAGTCGCCGGTCTTCTCGTCCCGGTACATCGGGGGAAGGTGCACCACGTACTCGGAGCCGACCGCAGCATGGGTCTCGCCGATCGAGCGGAAGAAGGCCTCAGTGTCCGCCCAGGCCTCGGCCTTGTGCAGGATGCCCCAGCCGGTACCGGCGACGACCTTGAAGCCGTAGGCGTCCATCACGGCCTTGAGCAGCTTGGGGTTCGTCGGGAAGTAGCCGTGGGGTCCGGTCTCCATGATCGAGAAGCCGGCCGTCGGCCATCTCGGCCAGGGCCTTGTCCCAGGGGACCTGCTTCTCGTCATAGGGGAACCAGACGCCCCACTGGTCGGGACAGACACCGATCGTCAGCTTGCTGTAGCGCGGGTCGGGATTGACGGCTTTGTCGGCCATGGTTGGTGAGTTCCTTTCGGGTGCTGAGAGGCCCGGAGATCGTTGCGAGTTCATCGCAACGGGACGTAGGTCCCAGGTGGCCATCATTGGTTTCCCTTGCTCCGGTGGCGGTGCTCGCGCATCGCAGGTCCAGCGTATTGGCCTGGATTTGTGCTGTCAACATGTCATTAGGTCACCGTTCAGACCAGCCCCGACAAGCGTCGATGCCCAGGGACGCGGGCGAGAAGACATAATGTTCTGACAACCGAACATCTTGCGTCGTACGCGATCGACACCATCGGCGAGCACGCAGCCTCTCCCGAGCTCGTGAACGCCGAAAGCCAGTCCCCCCAGGGGACTGGCTTTCGGCGCGAGGGCTGGCCCCCGACGCGACGGGAGTGGTGTCAGCCGCGGGTCAGCGTGCCGTCCCAGGTGGAGACCTTCTCCTTGGCGTGCTCTTCGGTGAACCAGACCGAGGTGACGGCCTTGGTCTCGGTGAAGAACGCAACTCCGTCCTTGCCCATGGCGTGCAGGTCGCCGAAGAACGAGTCCTTGTGGCCGGTGAACGGGAAGGTGGAGAACGGCACCGGGATGCCGACGTTGATGCCGACCATGCCGGCGTGCGTGCGACGGGCGAACTCGCGGGCGTGGTAGCCGGAGCTGGTGTAGATGCACGAACCGTTCGCGAAGCGGGTTGGCATTCATGATGTTGATGCCCTCCTCGAAGTCCTTGACCCGCTTGATCGAGGTCACCGGGCCGAAGATCTCGTCGGTGCCGACCCAGTTGTCCGGGCCCGACGTTGTCGAGGATCGTCGGGCCGACGAAGAAGCCGCCCTCGTAGCCGTCGACCGTGACGTCGCGGCCGTCGAGCACCAGGCGTGCCGCCCTCGTCGACGCCACGCTGGATGCCGGAGGCCACCCACTCGCGATGCTTGCCGGTGATGACCGGGCCGAGTTGGGACTCGGGCAGGTAGGCCGGGCCGAGCTTCAGTTCGGCGGCCTTGGCGGCCAGCATCTCGACCAGCTCGTCGGCGATGGACTCCTGGACGCAGACCACCGGCAGCGCCATGCAGCGCTGGCCGGCGCAGCCGTAGGTGGAGTTGATGATGCCGGCCACCGAGCGCTCCAGGACGGCGTCCTCGAGCACCAGGGCGTGGTTCTTGGCCTCGGTCAGGGCCTGGACGCGCTTGCCGGCGCCGGCGGCGGTCTGCGTAGATGTGCTTGCCGACCGAGGTGGAACCGACGAAGGTGATGCCCCGGACGTCGGGGTGCACCAGCAGGCTGTCGGCCTCGACCCGCGAGCAGGTGACCAGGTTGACGACGCCCTTGGGCAGGCCGGCCTCGATCAGCAGCTCCATCATGCGCATGGACGTCTGCGGCACCATCGAGGCGGCCTTCAGCACGAAGGTGTTGCCGGTGGTGATGCAGAACGGCAGCATCCAGCCCATCGGGATCATCGCCGGGAAGTTGTACGGCGCGATGCCGACGAAGACGCCCAGCGGCTCGCGGAACGACACGGTGTCGTAGCCCGTGGAGACGTTCATGCGAGGTGTCGCCCTGCATCAGGTAGTGCGTCGAGCAGGCGCACTCGACGACCTCGATGGCCTTCAGCACGTCGCCGCGGGCCTCGCCGAGCACCTTGCCCATCTCGGTGGCCAGCAGCACGCTCAGCTCGTCCAGGTGCTCGTCGAGCAGCTGCTTGAAGCGGAACATCAGCTGGATGCGCTGCGGCAGCGGGGTGTCCGCGCCAGGCCGGGAAGGCGCGCGCGGCCGCCGCCACCGCCGAGTCGACCTCGTCCTGGGTACAGCAGGGCGCCTCGGCGATCTGCTCACCGGTCGACGGGTTCATGACCGGCATGTAGCTGGTGGTCTTCGATTCGCGCCACTCGTTGTCCACCAGGTAGCGGAGACGCTTCAGGCGGGCGGCACTCTCGGTGGTTGACGGCGCGGCCTCGTGGGTCAAAGCCATTCTCATTTCCTCTCTTCAAAGGCTCGGGTCGAGCCCGGTCTTAGTGCTCACCGTCGACGGGTGTCGGCAGCGGGCGGGTTCGGTTGTTGGGCGATCAGTCCGCGGTCAAGCGCGGGTCGATCGCCTGTCGGCTCCACGTCTCACGCACCCAACCGTGCGCAGGATCGTCACAGATCAACCAGGCGCGGGTCTCCCCCGGTCCGGCCATCACGTTCAAGTAGTACATGTCGTAGCCGGGCGGGGCCATGGCTGGACCGTGCCACCCGTGGGGCACAAGTACGACGTCACCGGAGCGCACTTCAGCGAGCACGTCGATCGGACGCTCCTGGGAGCTGCCGTAGACGCGCGCGTAGCCGAACGCGGCGTCGTCGGCCGCAGGACTCCCCGGTTCCTGGCGCAGCTCGAAGTAGTAGATCTCCTCCAGCGAGGTCTCCACCCCCTCGCGCTCTTCGTCGTGCTTGTGCGGCGGGTAGCTCGACCAGTTGCCGGCCGGGGTGATCACCTCGCAGGCGATGATCGAGTCGGCGTCGAGAACGCCGGGCACGCCGAAGTTGCGGACCCGACGGCTGGCCGTGCCGGCGCCCGCGGAATTCATCGGGGACGCGGTCAGCCGCCAGGTGGGTGACGGGGAAGGAGCCTCGGGCCGTGGCCGAGCAGCAGCGCATAGCGACCTCCACCGACGCTGGTCAGGGTGAAGGGGGTGTCCCTTGGCACATAGAGCACGTCCGTTGCGGAGCCGAACACGTCCCGCCGCCCCGCTAACTCGTAGCTGGCGCCGTCCACCTCGACGGTGGCGCTTCCCGCCAGCGGCACGACGATGTACTCCAACTCGCCGGCGCCGACCGTGCGCGACTCTCCCGCGTCCAGACTCACCACCTGCAAGCCGGTGTGCGACAGGCCCGCCGACCCGCCCGGTGGGCCAGGAAGGATGCTGGTGTCGAACCCCCCGTCTGCGGTCGTGCCGGCGGGGTGTACCCATTCGTTCATGCCACTCCTTGGTGTACCAGGGCCACAGCGGAATCGACCGCCAGAGCCACGTCGTCGTCTGCTGGGTAGAGCAAAGCCCTCCCGATCACCAGCCCCATCGCGGTGGGATGGGTGAGTGCGGCGGCCCATTCTCGGTAGGTCGCCTCGGGATCGCCCACCGGGTCGCCGCCCAGCAACAGGCTCGGCAGCGTCGTGGCGTCGAGCACCCGATGCATCTGTTGCACGACGGGGAGCTTGAGCCAGGTGTAGGCGCTGGTGGCGCCGAGTCCGGCGGCGATCTGGATCGATTTGATCACCGAATCCGGGTCGAGTTGGTTGACCACCTTGTCGGGCGCGGTCCGAATCGAAAGGAACGGTTCGACCATCGCCATCAGCCCACTCCGGGCCAAGCCGGTCACGGCCCGCCCGGTGGACTCGAGCACGCGCGCGGTGTCCTCATCCTCCAGGCAGATTCGGGTCAGCATCTTGCCCCCGTCCAGGCCGTTGACGGCGAGGGTCTCGGGGTCATAACCGGTCCAGCGGTCGTCGAACTCGAACTCGGCACCCTGCAGTCCCCCGCGGTTCATCGAGCCGATGACGACCTTGTTCTCCAGCAGCCCGGCGAGCAGGAGGTCCTCGAGGATGTCGGCGGTGCCGAGCACTCCGTCCACGCCCGGACGGGTGAGGGCGACGGCGAGCCGGTTGAGCAGGTCCGCCCTCGACGCCATCGCTGTGGCGTTGCCACGGACGCCCAGTGCCCCGCGGGCGGGATGGTCGGCGGCGACGATCATCAGGCGACCGTCCGAGGGACGCTCGCCGCGGCGCCGGTTCCGCCAGGCTCGGGTGATCGATCCCGGGTCCGCAGCCCGTGCGTCGGGTCAGCGAGGGAGTGTCGATGCGGGTCACAGGCCACGCTCCCGCAGCAGGGCCTCGACCTCGGCCTCGGTGGGCATCGCGGTGGAACACTCCAGGCGTGAGGCCACCAGCGCACCGGCGCGCGTTGGCGAATCGGAGCATCCTGTCGAGCGGCCATCCGCTCAGCAGTCCGTGGCAGACGGCGCCACCGAAGGAGTCACCGGCGCCGAGCCCGTTGACCACCTCCACGAAGACCGGAGGCACTTCGATGCGTTCGTCCGCGGTCATGGCCAGGACGCCCTTGGGGCCCTGCTTCACGATCGCCAGCTCGATTCCGCGTTCCAGAAGGGCCCGGGCCGCTCGTTCGGGGTCGGCCTCCCCCACCGCCACCCGGCACTCCTCGCGGTTGCCGATCGCCACCGTGCTGTGGGCCAGGCCGACTTCGGCGTTCCGCGTCGCCTCCGACTCGCTCTTCCAGAACATCGGGCGGTAGTCGAGGTCGAGGATCGTGAAGGGCCGGCGTTCGCGGACGCGCCACGCGGCGAGGTGGCTCTGCCGGCTGGGCTCGGCGGACAACCCGGTCAGCGTCGCCCAATACACGCCGGCATCGGCGATCTCGGCCAGAGGAAGATCGGTCACCTCGATCCGCAGGTCGGGTGCCTGCGGGTAGCGGTAGAAGTAGAGCGGGAAGTCGTCGGGCGGGAAGATCTCGCAGAACGTCGACCGGCGTGGGCAGCCAAGGGTCGGTACCCACGAAGTCCGTCGCCACGCCGAGATCGGCAAGCTTGCTGCGCACGAATCGGCCGAACGGATCGTTCCCGGTCTTGGTGATGATCGCCGAGCGGTGGCCGTAGCGGGCAGCGGCGACCGAGACGTTGGTCGCGCTTCCGCCGAGGAACTTGCCGAAGGTGGTCACGTCCTCCAGTGGCACGCCGATCTGAGTGGGGTAGATGTCAACCCCCACCCGGCCGATGCACACGACCTCGTAGGCATCACCCATCTGAACTTCCTTCGACTGCGTCGACGCCGGAACACCCCATCGGTTCCAGTGTGCCGAGCCCCGATGCCCCTGTCAACTAATGTTAGGACATTAGTCTATCTACGCGTCCGGCGTTTACCATATAAACCACTGCGGACTTTGAGCTAAGGTGCCCCTCATGGCGACTCAGATCCAGGTCACGATCGATCGCAACAGCCCGGTGCCGCTCTACCATCAGCTCGCCGAGCAACTGGCGGCCGCCATCGACACCGGCGTGCTGAAGCCCGGCGACTCGTTCGAGAATGAGCTCTCCCTGGCCGACCGGCTCGACCTCTCCCGGCCCACGGTCCGGCGGGCGATCGTGGAACTCGTCACCCGCGGACTGCTCGTCCGCCGGCGCGGCATCGGCACCACCGTGGCCAACGAGGTGATCCACCGCCGCAACGAACTGACCAGTCTGTTCGACGACCTCAAGCGCAACGGACGAGAGCCGCTCACCGAAGTGCTGGAGTTCGACACCAGCTGCCTGGACACCCGCGCCAGCCAGATCCTGGGGCTGGAGCCGGAGGCCCCCCTGGTCTACCTCAAGCGGCTGCGCTCGGTGCGGGAGGGTCCGATGTCGATCCTCCGAAACTGGCTTCCTCCCCAGTGGGCCGACCTCGACCTGGACGCGATCACGGCTCAGGGCCTTTACAACGCCATGCGCGCCCGCGGGGTGACCCCCGCGGTGGCCCATCAGGCGATCGGCGCCCGGCCGGCCGAGCCGTCCGAGCGCAAGCTGCTGGGCCTGGACAAGAACGACCCAGTGCTCACGATGTCACGCCGGGCCTACGACGCGTCCGGTGTCCCGGTGGAGTTCGGCGACCACTGCTACCGCTACGACCGGTACGTCTTCGACATCACCGTCTACGCAAGCTGACCTCTCGGCGGGTTATCGGCCGCCCTTGGGACGAGGCATTCCCTGGTCCAGGGGTGGCGGGAGGTCGCGCTTCTTGACGTACATGTAGGCGAACGCGCCGATCGCGGCCAGCCCGCCGCCGATCAGCAGCACCCAGCCCAGAATCATGTCGCCACCGGCGTCGGCCGATTCCGTTTCCGCGGAGGCCGCAGGGGCGGCCAGTAGCAAGGCGGTGAGGGCGCCGGCCAACCACCCGAGCACCCGCAGAAACCGCAGCCTCATCAACTCTCCTCCAGGACCTGGACTGATCGCGAGGCTAGCACGGCGCATTCTGAGGACTCGACCATGCCCGTTGGTGGGGCTATCCGGGGAACTCGGCCCGGATGCGCTCGAGCATGCGGCGATTGATCTCATCGGCGTGCTCATGCCAGCCGAACACGCACACGGACACGACACCGTCGAAACCGATCTCGCGGAGGGTGTCGAACACCCGGTCAAAGGGCACCTCGCCCCGTCCGATCTCAGCGTGCTGATGGACGCGCGCGTCCACGCCCGGCGGGTTGACGATGTAGCGATTCCCGTCGTTGGCGCGATGGTTGAGGGCGTCCGCGACGTGAACCTCGCGCAGCTTCGAGGCGGAGCTTTGGATCATGCGTTCGACATCGCCGGCACCGTCGGACAGGTGGAAGGCGTGCGGACAGCAGAACTCGTAGCCGATCCAGTCCAAGTTGACGCCCCGGATCAGGCTGATGGCGTCGTCGTGGAGTTCCACGAAGTCGTAGGGGTGGGCCTCCATGTTCAGCCGGATCCCGTATTGCTCGAAGACGGGGGTGAGTTCCTCGATCGAGCGATACCACTGGTCCTCGCACTGACGGGGGGTGTTCGGATTGCCCGAGAACTCGCTGGTGATCTCCCGGACGTCGATCTGGTCTGCCAGTTCCAGCAGCCGTCGCCAGTTGCGCACCTGGGCAAGCCGTTCCACCTCGTCCGTGCTGGACCAGTTGAAGACCGGATTGAGGGTCCGCACCTTGACACCGGTCTCAGCCTGCGCCTTGTTCAGGCCGGCGACGAAGTCATCGTCCGCCTTGGGGTAGCGGTGCCAGAAATGAAACTCCGAGTTCGGCGACAGTTCGACATACTCGAATCCCAGGTCCGCAGCCTTCCGGAGGGTGTCGGCTGTGGACATGGAGGGGTAATACATGTTGGGGTCAAGTGCGATGTCAACCATGTCGTCTCCTTTGGGTCATCAGGTCTAGGCGTAGAAGTCGGGCTTGGGAATCATCTGAACTGCGATCTCGTCTCCCCCACTGTCAAGGGATCGCAGGGCCGCTTCGACGACCGCGACCGCTGCGTAGCCGTCCCACGCCGAGGAACCGGTGTGTTCGTCGCGTTCGACGGCCCGGATCCATTGCTGCACTTCAGCGTTGAATGCGTCGTGGAATCGGTCGATGTGGCTGCGGCAAATCGGGTTGCGGTTGCCGGCAAGATCACGGATGAAGGTGTGTTCCTGGTCACCGAGGCGAATCGTGCCGGTTTCCATCACCAGTTCACATTCGATCGAATAACCCCATTGCAGGTTCACGTTCACTTCGTCATCGATCCGGACGCCGGAGGTTGTGTATGCGACCAGCACCAATGGATCCTGCAGATGATCGAACCTGCGGCTGGTCGCCCGCGGAGCCTCGACCCTCACCCGGGTGATCTCCTCACCGAGTAGGTAGCGGCAGATGTCGATCTCGTGGGACGCGGTGTCGTCGATCATGTTCCGCGTCGTGTAGTTCTCCGGCACCGAGGGATTGCGGTGCCGGCAATGCACCAACGTGGCATAACCATGCTCGCCGGACGCCAGAGCTGCCCGCATCTGCTGGTAACCCTTGTCGAAGCGTCGCATGTAGCCCACCGTCACCAGTTTCTTACCGGCGCGCCGCTCGGCCTCCAGCACCGCCAGCGCATCCTGCGTGGTCGTCACCATCGGCTTCTCGCACAGTACGTACTTGCCGGCCTCGATCGCTGCCAGCACGTCGGGGGCATGGACCTTACCGAAAGTGGCGATCAGAACAGCGTCGACCTCGGGGTCTGCGATCAACTCCGCCCCGCTGGCGTACGCCTTCGCCCCGAGCGGGTCCGCAACCGCACGGGCTCCCTCGAGATTCACGTCGGCGACCGCCACGATCCTCCCGCCGGCCAGTTCCTGTTCGATCCGCTCGACATGCGCACGGCCCATGCCGCCCGCGCCGATCAGTCCGATCCGAAGGGTCACGATGAGTCCTTTCCACGTTGGTGCGAGCAGGCGGGCATGGCATCGTCGAGGACGATGCCATGCCCTGGGCAGTTACTTCTTCTTGCTGAAGATGACGTCGACCGCGACCGCGAGGATCAGGATCGCGCCCTTGAACATGCCTTGGTAGTACGGGTTGACGCCCATCAGGACGAGCCCGCTCTGGAGGGCCATCAGGATGAGGATGCCGATCAGGGTACGGGGAATGGAGCCGAAACCGCCGGACAGCTTGGTGCCGCCGATGACCACTGCTGCGATCGAATCCAGCTCAGCCCCGGGCAGGGCCACCGGGGACGCGGTACCGAGCCGCGCAGTGAGCATGACGCCGGCCATGCCGCCGACCACAGCCGCGACCACATAGGCCGAGGCCAGGACGTTGCTGGATTTGATTCCCGCGAGCCGGGCGGCTTCTTCGTTACCGCCGACGGCGTAGATGTGGCCGCCCCAGCGGGTGTAGGCCAGCGCGATGTGGGTGATGATCGCGATGATCACGAACCAGTACACGATGCCCGGCAGGCCGAAGAGCTGCCAGGACGTCAGGCCGAGCAGCCATGGCGGCAGGTTGATCACCGAGCCGCCGTTGTTCATCAGCAGGGCGACCGAGGTGAGGATGGTGTACATACCCAGGGTCACGATGAACGGGTTCACCTTGGTGCGCGAGATCAGGATGCCGTTGATCAGGCCGACCACGATCGTGGCGATGATGGACAGCACGAGCGCGAACGGACCCATGCCCGCGGCCATCGCCACGACCATCCCGGCCACCACCGCGGTCTTGGCGATGCCGATGTCGAACCCGCCAGTGAGGATCACGACGGTCTGACCCAGGGCCAGGACGCCGACGACCGAGGCGCTGAGCAGGATGTTGCGGATGTTCGCCTGGCTGAGGAACTCCGGCCTGGCGATCGTGAACACGACCAGCAGGAACGCGAAGAAGATCAACAAGCCGTTCCGCTTGAGGGCCGGCGCCAGCTTGTGCCAACGGCTACCGGTCGTGGTCGAGGCCTTCGTCGGCTTCTGGATCGGCGCGGCTGAAGGTGTGGTGGTCGTGCTCATGATGCTGCCTTTGCATTGTCGGTACGGATGCGGGCATGAAGGACGGCTTCCTCGGTGGCGTCCTTGCCTGCCATTTCGGCGACGACCTCGCCGTCGGTGAACACCATGACCCGGTGGCTCATGCCCTGGAGTTCGGCGTGGTCGGCGGAGACCAGGATCACGGCCATGCCAGTCTCGGCCAAAGCCACGATCTGGTCATAGATCTCGCGGCGGGCGCCGACATCGACACCCAAGGTGGGCTCATCGAGAATGAGGAGCTTCGGGGTGACCGCCGCCCACCGGGCCAGCAGCGCTTTCTGCTGATTACCGCCGGACAGGTCCCCGATCTCCTTGTTCGGTGAGGAAGTACGCACGTCGAACTGCTCAATCAGATCAACCCCGACCTTCCGCTCCCGAGCCGGGATCAGGAAGCCGGCCGTCGACAAGTCCTCGGACTTCACCACGGTGGCGTTGCGCCACACGGGCAGAATCGGGAACAAGCCGTCCTTCTTCCGGTCGCCGCTGACGTAACCCACCCCGGCCTTCACCGCAAGATCAGGACGCCCATGCGGCAGGGTCTTGCCGAGGAGTTCAATCTTGCCGGTGCCGGGATCCGCGCCGAACACGATCCGGGCGAAGTCACGCTGGCCGGCCCCGATCGCACCGGTCAAGCCGACGATCTCACCGGCATGGATCTCCATCGACACGCCACGGGCCAACTTGCCCGACACGTTCTCGGCCCGGAACACCACCTGGTCTGTGACGTGCGGCAGGTCGGGAAACAGGTTCCCCATCTGGCGACCCACCAACAACGGAATGATCTTGGCCGGCACCGAATCCTGCTTGTTCAGCCCGCCGACGTTCTTGCCGTCACGCAGCACCTCCACCCGGTCACAGATCCGAGGGATCTCATCCAGGCGGTGGCTCACATACAGCACCGGGATCCCGGCGGCTTTCAGGGTGCCGATCAGCTCGAACAATTCGTCCACTTCGTTGGGGTTCAACGCCGCGGTCGGCTCATCCAGAATGATCATCGTGTCCGCCTCCGAAGCGGCTCGCACGATCTCGACCCGCTGCATCTGGGCCACCGAGAGGTCATCCACCAACGTCGTCAGCGGGAGGTCGATGCCGAAGCGCTCGGTGATTTCGCGCGCCTTGGCCAGGATCGCCCTCTGCCGGATCCAGAACGGCAGCCAGGACAGGCCCGGCTCCCGTCCCAGGATCAAGTTCTGCGCCACGGTGAGATTGTTCGCCAGCGAACTGTGCTGATGCACCGTCGCGATACCGCGAGCCAGCGCATCGATCGGCTCGGTGAAATGCACCTGCTCGCCACGAACTTTGATCTCCGCCTTCTCCGGAATGTAGACACCGGCCAACACCTTGATCAAGGTCGACTTGCCAGCACCGTTCTCCCCGAGAAGACCGACGACCTCCCCCGCGAACATCGTGAGATTCACGTTGTCCAGGGCAGGGACGCCAGCAAAGATTTTGGTCACCCCGCGGGCTTGGATGCGGGGGAGGTCGTCGGTCGTCATGTCACCAGTCTCCGGGGTTGTCGGCTGCATTCTCCTTGGTGATGATCAGCGCGTCCACCACGACGGTCGGACGATCGCCGGAGGTGTCAACCTTGATCTCCTCGCCACGGACCAGGGCGGTGATCGTACGGACGGAGGTCGCACCGTCATCGTTGCCCGACACCTTCACGGTGCCGAACATCTTGCCGGAGGCGACCGCCTGAGTGCCCTCGAGCGAACCACCGATGCCGATCACGCCGATCTTGCCTTCGAGCCCCTGCTCCTTGATGACGGTCGCCGCAGCGAGCGCCTCGGGGTCGGTCTGGGCCAGGAGGAAGTCGATGTTCTTGTCCTTCTGCAGCATGGTCGCGGTGACGTCAGCAGCCTTGACCGGGTCGAAGTCGTTGGTCTCCTCCATCACGATCTTGATGCTCGGCACGGAGGCGATCTTGTCCTTCAGACCCTTGGAGCGGGCAACCTGAGGCGTGGCGCCGAGGGTGCCGACCTGGAGCGCGACGTTGCAGGGATCCTTGCCTTCGCAAGCCTTGATCAGCAGGTCACCCTGGAAGCCGCCCATCTGGACGTCGTTGAAGCCGGTGTGCACGATCGGGTTGGCCCCGCCGACACCGCCGTAGGGCATGTCAAGGGTGCGGTTCGAGGTGATCATCTTGATCCCCGCGTCGGTCGCGGCCTGAGCCGCGGGCTTGTTGGCCGTGGGGTCGACCGAGGCAACTGCGAGGCCCTTGATGCCGCTGACGATCATGGTGTTCACCTGATCGTTCATCGTCTGGGCGTCGTTCTTGGCGTCGGTGATGGTGAGGTCGACGTTCAGCTTCGCCGCTTCGGCCTGGGCGCCCTTGATCCAGCCGGTCCAGAAGGTCTGGTTACCAGCGGGGAGGGCGATCCCGATCTTGACTTTCTCGGTCGCGCCGCCCGGGGACGCCGCGCCGGTGGTGGCCGGCGTTGCGGCGGGGCTGCAGGCGGTCAGGGCGACCGCGCTGAGAGTGGCCAGGGTGGCCACCAGGGTCTTGCGCATCTGAATCTCCTTCATTGGGGATCTGCGTTTTGTTGAGTGAGGGTGGGTGCTGCTGCCTTCGCTCCAGCGAGGTCCGGGCTGGACCAGGCACGCGTGCCCGGTCCAGCGAATGGAACGCGAGGTTGGGGTCACTCCCCCTTGAACGCCGCCCAGGCCTCCAAGAGCACCTTGGCTGCGACTTCGATGCCCTCGACTCGGCCGAGTTCGGTGTCCTCGTGCTCGATGTTCAGGCACATGTCGGGATCGACCTCGTACAGGGCGCGGATGAACTCGGTCCAGTAGGCCACATCGTGACCCTTGCCCAAGGCGACGAAGTCCCAGGAGGAATCCTTGGGCCACTCGTTGGCCCACTCATCCCCACCAAGGTTCACCCGCGGCTCGTCCGGGCCGAGCCGGCGGAACCCGTTGTCGAGGACGCCGTTGAGCTTGGCGTAGTCGGGATTGATCCGGATGTCCTTCGCGGCGGCGTGGAAGATCAGCGAGCCGAGCTCACGCACCACCGAGACCGGATCGGCCTGCTGCCAGAACAGATGCGAAGCATCCATCTCGACACCGACATTCGTGGCACCGGTCAACTCGACGAGCTTGCGGATATCCCGAGCGTTGAACACGATGTTCTGCGGGTGCAGTTCGAGGGCCACCTTCACGCCGTGATCCTTGGCGAAGGAGTCGATCTCGCTCCAGAACTTGGCAGCGATCTCCCACTGGTAATCCAGCACGTCGAGGGCAGCGGAGTTCCAGGCGTTCACGATCCAGTTCGGGTGCGTCGCACCCGGCTCACCACCGGGCAGACCCGACATCGTCACCACGCGGTTCTGGCCCAGCGCCTCCGCCGCCAGGATCGAGCGGCGCACATCCGCAGCGTGCGCCTCACCGATCACCGGATTCGGATGCAATGGGTTGCCATTGCAGTTCAGCCCGGCGATCTCCACACCCGTGCCATCGAACTTCGCCAGGTAGGCCTTCGCAGCAGCCGGGCTCGCAACGATCTCATCGATGTTCGGGATATGTGTCGGGGGCAGGAAGCCGCCGGAGTTGATCTCGATCCCGTTCAGGCCGAGACCACCGATCACCGCCAGCGCATCCTCCAGGGAGCGGTCATGCAGGACCGCGTTGTACAGGCCGAGTTTCACAGGGTCACCGTCTTTCCGTTGTCCGCGGCCGACTTCGCGACGGCAGCGAGGATTTCCATGTTGTGGACGCCTTCGTCGAAGGACGCGTTGCGAGGCAGGGAGTCCGCCTCACTGATGCCGGCCACCTCTTCGAGGAAGGCGCGGGCCTGGAAGGCGAAGCCTTCGTTCTGGCCGAAGCCCACACCGGAAACGTCGATCGGCATGCCACCGCTGACGTAGGGGTGGTCACCGCCGAGGTCCACCGTGCGATAGCCGTTGGTTGCCGGGTTGTCGTCATGCAGGTACAGCCGGATCTGCGAGGGCGTCTCCTGGGTGAAGCTCGCGGCGCCGTTCTCGCAGAAGACCTCGAAGTTGAGGTTGTTGGGGTAGCCGGCCGCGACGCGGGAGACCTCGAGGCTGCCGGTCGTGTCGGCGTAGTGCGCCGTGAAGGTCGCGTAGTCGTCGTTGGTGACGGGCTCGTAGGTGTCGGAGACCGCGGCGAGGCCGTGGCCGACCACCGCACCGAGCGGCAGGGGGCGTTCTTTGATGGCGGTGGTGAAGCCGCCGCCGGAGACCGCCTGCATGGGGCCGCAGAGGAATTCCGAGAGGTAGCTGAGGTGGCTGCCGATGTCGGCCAGGGCGCCCGACCCCATCGGGCCACGGAAGCGCCAGCTCATCGGGCCCTTGGGGTTGCAGCCGTAGTCACACCAGTACCGGCCGCTGAAGTGCAGCACCTTGCCGAGGGTGCCGTCGGCGATCCAGTTCCGGATCGCCGTGATGCCGGGCTGCCGGCGGAAGGTGAGGCCGATGCGGACGATGGAGTCCGCCTCACGGGCCAACCTGGCCATCTCGCGGGCCGATTCCAGAGTGTCGGCCAGCGGCTTCTCGCACAGCACGTGCTTGCCGGCCTCGATCAGGCCCTTCACCACTTCGAGGTGGAGGCTGTTGGCGATCACGACGCTCACCACGTCGATGTCGGGGTTCTCGGCGATCGCTCGCCAGTCGGTGTCGCTGCGTTCGAAGCCGTACCGCTTGGCCGTGGCACTGCCGAGCTCCGCGTTCACGTCACCGATCGAGACATAGCGGAGTTCGGGGAGTGTGGATTCATACAGCGTGGGGGCCACCTTGTACGCGGCGATGTGCGCCTTACCTGCCATACCCGCCCCGATTACGGCGATGCCAATGCTCATTCATCCTCCTTGATGTAAACTTGGAGCGCTCCAAGTAGTTCCACTGTAGGGACGAACATTTGTCCTGTCAATACCGAGGCGGACGCTCATGCCACAATCGTCGTCGAGACCTATGACCAACAGCCCACGACCGCCGAGGCCGACGATCTATGACGTCGCCCGCGAGGCCGGCGTGTCCAAGTCGCTGGTCTCGCTCGTCCTCAACGGCTCTGACCTGGTGAGCGAGGTGAAGCGCGACGCCGTCCACCGCGCGATCGTCAAACTGGGCTACCGCCCGAGCAAGGCGGCAGCAAACCTGGCTGCCGACCGCACGTCGACCGTCGGCATGGTGATCGACGACTTCCAGAACCCATGGTTCGTCGAGGTTCTCCAAGGGGCGCGGGCGGTGCTGGGGCCGCAAGGCTTCCACGTGGCGATCCGCGAACAGTATTGGGTGGGCGATCGGTTCGTGAACGCGATCGACGGCTTTCTCGACACCCAGGTCGACGGGCTGCTGATCGCCGCGGAACCGGGGCGGGACTTCAAGCCGCTCGGCATCCCCACTGTCGTCGAGGGCAGGCGCCAGAACGGTGTCGCCGGCGCGGACTCCGTGATCAGCGACCAAGAACTGGGCGTGGGGCTGGTGATGCGACACCTGCAATCGCTGGGGCATCGGCGGATCGGCCACGTCACCGGAGTGGGCGGCTCGGCCGGCCATCGCCTCGACGTCTATTGCAGGGCCATGGCGGCGATTGATGAGCCGCCACGGCACGCCGGCGAACGGAACCCGACCAACGAGGAAGGTGGCTACGCCGGCACAGTCGAGCTGTTGCGTCGCTATCCCGAGGTCACCGCGGTCTTCGCAGCCAACGACACGATGGCGCTGGGCGCCAGGGCGGCGCTGCGGGAGGTGGGCAGGGAGGTACCGAGCGATGTCGCCTTGGTCGGATATGACAACTCGCTGTTGGCGCGCAGCCGATTCCTCGACCTGACTACGGTCGATAATCGTGGCTTCGACGTTGGGGTGACCTGCGGGGAAGCGCTTCTACGCCGGCTGGCTGCGCCCGACGCCGAACTGCAGCACATCGTCATCCCCTCGCGCCTGGTCGTGCGGTCCTCGTCGATCTCGGTGCCGGCGTGAGGCTCGCCAGCCTCCGCCGGCTCAACTCACGTGAACGGTGATGTCGAATCGGTAGCGGTCGGCCCGGTAGCAGTGATCACCGAATTCCACCGGGACCCCGGCAGCGTCATAGGCCTGTCTGGTCATCGTCAGGACCGGATCCAGGCGTCCGAGCTTCAGAAGCAGGCGCTCCTCCGGCAGCGCCGGACGCGTCCCCACGGACTGATGAGCCACCACCGGGGCGGCGCCATGGGAGAGCAGCAAGTCGTACAACCCGCGGGACTCCAGCTCGGCCGCCGACAAAGCCGAAAACTCCGGAGGTAGCCAGTTCTTCAGCACCGCGAACGGGCAGCCGTCCACCAGCCGCAGCCGCTCCAGGTACACAAGTGGCGTGCGGGGATCGAGTTTGAGTTCGCTCGCCGCGCGCTTGTTGTATGCCATCGAGTCCAGCCGAAGCACACGTGTGGTGGGGGTCAGGCCACTCGCCGTGAGGTCCTCGTAGAGACTGGTCAGTTCGTTCTTGCGGTGCACGGCTTCGTGGGCCACCGTCGTCCCGACCCCTCGCCGACGAACGAGCAGGCCACGGGTGACCAGTTCTCCGATGGATCTGCGCACCGTGGGCCTTGACATGTTGAGCCGTTCAGCCAGCGACAGCTCATTCTCGAAAGCCTCGCCGGGCCGCAGGACGCCCTCGTCGATGGCCTTGGCCAGCTGCTCCGCGAGTTGGTGGTAGAGCGGAATCGGGCTTCCGCGATCGATCGAGAGCGGCAGTTGCCGCGCCTTCGCCCGGGTGACCGGTCGGTACGCCATCGCACTCATCACTGCCTCCAGGAACGTCGCAAGTCCAGGTCAATATGTAAAGACATTCCATACCTTACTTGGAGCGCTCCAAGTGTGCAATGACCTGCCCAGCTTTTCCTCCCCTGCCCGTTGGCACCTCCCCCACATGCCGAGCCCCTCCGGTTCGGTCGAACCCCTGTGCCGGGGTACAGGGGTTCGACCAGAACGGAGGGGCTGACCAGAACGGAGGGGCTCGACCAGAACGGAGGGGCGGCTAGGCCTTCGCGCTCGCCGGGACGACCCAGGCGCCGTTGTTCTGGTTCGACTGGACGACGGCCTCCACCAGCTGGACGCCGAGGAGCCCGTCGATGCCGGTGGGGAACGACAACTCGCGAATGGTGCTGGGCCGGCCGAAGCGGCGGGCGTCCAACTCGTCGGCAAGGTCTCGGTAGAAGTTTGCGAACGCCTCCAGGAAGCCCTCCGGATGGCCCAGTCCGACCCGGACGAGCCGGTTCGAGTCCTCCGACAGCGTGGCCAGACCGTGAGTGAGGATGCGGGTTTCGCCAACCAGGTCCGCCACCAGAAGGTGGTGCGGGTCCTCGTGCTGCCACTCCAGGCTGCCCTGGTCGCCGAAGACCCGGATCCGGAGGCCGTGGTTGTGACCGGTGGCGGCCATGCTCGCCCAGATCCGTCCGGGGACGCCGCCGGTGAGTCGCAGCGAAATGGTGGCGTTGTCGTACACCCGGCGCCCGGGCACGAAGGTGTGCATCTGGGCAGCGATCTCGTCCGCCTCGAGGCCGGAGATGTAGCGGGCCAGGTGGTAAGCGTGAGTCCCGAGGTCTCCCACGACGGACGCGATGCCGGCGACGGCAGGATCGGTGCGCCAGCCGGCCTGCTTGTTCCCGGTGAGTTCGACCGCTGTGGCATTCCAGCCGGACGCGTGCTCGACATCCACGAACGTGATCCGGCCCAGCTTGCCGTCCCGCACCATGCGGGCGGCTTCGCGGACCATCGGGTAGGCCGAGTAGCAGTGCGGTACGGCCAGGATGGCTCCCGACTCTGCGGCGAGACGCACCAGCTCGGCCGACTCCGCCGAGGCCAGGGTCAGTGGCTTCTCACAGACGACGGAGATCCCTTGGGCGAGGAACACCTTCGCGATGGCGAAGTGGCTGTCGTTCGGGGTGGCCACGACCACGAGGTCGACCCCGTCCGGCCGGGCACTCTCGGCCTCGGCCATCTGCAGGTAGTCGGGATAGATCCGGTCCTGCGCCACCCCGAGGCTCGCGCCCAGCGTGAGCGACTCCGTACGATCCTGGCCGAACACCCCGCAGTCGAGGGCGTAGCGATCATCCAGCCGCATGCCGTTGCGGTGCGTCTTACCGATGTCTGCTCCTGGTCCGCCGCCGACCATTCCGACGCGAATCTGCCGACCTGTTGTGCTCACTGCCTGCCTCCATATTGGACAATCTTGGACCGGTCCATTGTAGAATCGGAGCCAGCCCGGTGGCAAGCCCGGGCGACGAGATACCAGGAGGCGGCGCATGAGTGCGCGAAAGGACGCGGTCCGCGCCCCCACGGTCCGGGACGTGGCCGCACGCGCGGGCGTGTCGAAGTCGTTGGTGTCACTCGTCCTGCAGGGCGACCCGCGGGTGAGCCAGGCACGTCGGTCCGCGGTGCAGACTGCGATGATCGAACTCGGCTACCGTCCGAACCTGCGCGCCCGCGCGCTCTCCCGAGACCGCACCGACACCGTGGGAGTCCTGCTCAACGGCCTGCGCAACCCCTGGTTCGTGGACTTGCTGGCCGGCCTCGCCACTACCCTGCGCAGTTCAGGCCTGTCCCCCATCCTGGCCGACAGCGATACCGACCATCGGATCGGCATCGGCTCGGTCGAGACCCTGCTGGGCCAGGAGGTCGACGGCCTGGTGGTGGTGGGCACGACGGACGAGGAGGACGCGATCGCTGCGGCGGCCGAGAAGATCCCGGTCGTGCTCGCCGGAACCCGGGAGCCGGTTCTTCGCCACGCCGACATCGTGGTCAACGACGACCTGGCCGGCGCCCGCTCGGCAGCCCGTGCATCTGATCGGGCTGGGCCACACCCGGATCGCTCATCTGCGCGGTCCCGGTGAGATCGGAGCGCTGCGCCTCGCAGGGCTACCAGGAATCCCTGCGCGAGGCCGGGCTGGATGCTGAGCGCTACCTCGAGACCGGCGGCATGAGCGAGGAGAGCGGGTACGCGGCGGCGCGCCGGCTGCTCACCCGCCGCGACCGCCCCACGGCGATCCTGGCCTTCAACGACGTCGCCGCCATCGGGGCGCTCTCCGCGGCCGACGACCTCGGGTTGGGCGTCCCGACCGATCTCTCACTGATCGGCTACGACAACACCTACCTCGCCCGCATCCGCCATCTCTCGCTCACGTCAGTGGACAACGGCAACTTCCCCGTCGGTGCCCAGGCCGGGCGCTACCTCATCGAGCGGCTCACGAATCCCACTCTCGAACCTCGGGTCCATCTCGTCCCGACGACGCTCGAGGTGCGCTCCTCGACCGCTGCCCCGCCGGCCTGAGCACCGCACGTCGCGAAGTCAGTACGCGATCTTCTCGCTGACACCGGTGTGCAGGCTCTTGGTCGCAGCCTCGGCGATCGCCTGCGCCTTCAGTCCGTCGGCGAGCGACGGCTCGATGGGAGCCCCGGTCTCCAGCAGCTGCACGAAGTGATCGAGGGCGAGGGCGTAGGTGGGCTGCATCCGCTCGAACCACCCGGCGTACATCTGGGACTCCACCACCTGGCCCGCGGTGTAGTGCGTCACCCGGCGGGCGCGGTGCCGCATCGATTCGACCAGACCGGTGGAACCGAGCACCTCGATGCGCTCGTCGTAGCCGTACCCGGTGCGACGGTTGTTGTCGATCTGGACGAGGGCGCCGTCCGGCAGCTTCAGGACGCACACGGAGGTGTCGACGTCGTCGTACTCAGGCTGCGCCAATCGCGGGTCGGCAAGTGCCGACCCCGCAGCGAACACCTCGACCGGATCGGCGCCGGCGATCCAACGCGCGAGGTCGAAGAAATGGACGGTCTGGTCGCGCATCTGGCCGCCGGACACCTTCACGTACTCCAACGGCGGGACGGCCGGGCCTCGGGAGGTCAGTTGCACCAGTTCGACCTTGCCCACACCGTCGGCATCCACGATCCGCTTCAACTCGGCATGGTCGGGGTCGAACCGCCGGTTGAAGTTCACCATCACTTTGGCGCCCCGGGATTCCGCGTAGGCGACGATCTCGCGGGCCCGCTCCAGGCTCAGGTCGATCGGTTTCTCGCACAGCGCAGCGACACCGGCGTCCACGGCCGCCTTGAGGTTCGCCGCGTGGGTGTCGGTGGATGACGCGATGAACACCGCGTCCACTCCCTGCAAGGCCTCCTCCACCGAGCCGACCGCCGACGGCTCCGTACTTCGCCGCGATGTCGCGCGCGCGTTCGGCGGAGACGTCATAGACGTGGACGAACTCGACGTCGGGATTGGTGGCGAGGTTGCCGGCGTGGACCGAACCGATGAACCCGGCACCGAGGAGAGCGAATCGTTGCATCACATTCCTGCTTTCTCTGGGCACACCCAGACTGAGTTGAACTGCATCGGTTAACCGATGACCAGGTAGATCGCGGAGACGGCGACGAAGATCGTGATCAGACGGTCGAAGGTCGCCTGGTCGATTCTCGCGATCGTGACGCGTCCCAGCCAAGTGCCCAGCAGTACCACGGGGGCCAACACAGGCGGCCAGCAGGGCGGTCTCGGGTCGCACGATTCCGATGCCGATCGACACCGGGAGTTTGGTCAGGTTGACGGCGAAGAAGAACCAGGCCGTCGTGCCGAGGAAGCGCCACTTGTCGTACTTGGCGGCCAGCAGGTACAGGTTCATCGGCGGCCCGCCTGCGTTGGCCACCATGGTGGTGAAGCCGGCCAGCCCGCCGTACCCCATGCCCACGACCGGACGTGAGGCGGCCAGCTTGTCCGGCCACAGGCCGATCAGCAGCAGCACCAGCAGGATCGCGCCGATGGTGCGCTTGAGCGATCGGACCGTCCACCCAGTTGAGGAAGACCGCGCCCAAGCCGATGCCGACCAGCACGGGAATCACCAGGCGTCCGATCAGACGCCAGTCGACGTTCTTGCGGTACGTCCAGATCGCCACCAGGTCGCCGACCAGCAGCAGAACGAGCACGCACGCCGGTGGAGTCCTTGGTCGGGCAGCACCATCGCTGCGAGGACGACCGCGATCATCGCCACCCCGCCGATGGCGGTCTTGGCGAAGCCGACCAGCAACGCACAGAGCACCAGGACCAGCCAGCCCCACAGCGGCAGGCCGGTCCCGATGCCCCAGGCGAGGTCACCTACAGGTAGTGGCGCTGGGCGGCCTTCTCGGCGACGTACTCGCCGTACGCCTTCTGGGTGCTCTCCAGCTCCGAGACCTGCGAGACCGGGACGTCCCACCACGCCGTTCCGGGCGGGTTGGGCCCGTACAGGTTGGTCTCGATGTAGAGCACGGTGGTGCGGTCGCTGGCGGCGGCCTTGGCGTAGTTCTCGCGGAACTCGGCCATGCCGTTGCAGTTCAGCACGTCGGCGCCCCAGCTGGCCGCGTTGGCGGCCAGGTCGAACGGGACGTCCTCGCCGTCCAGTCGGCCGGACTGCGAACGGGTCTTGTACATGGTGCCGAACCGCTGCGAGCCGCGCGACTCGCGACAGCGCACCGATGGACGCGAAGCCATGGTTCTGCAGCAGCACGAGGATCACCTTGATGCCCTCCTGGGCCATGGTGGCGATCTCCATCGGCAGCATCTGATAGGTGCCGTCACCGACGATCGCGACCACCTCGTGGTCGTCGCCGACCGCGAGCTTCACGCCCATGGCCGCCGGGATCTCGTAGCCCATGCAGGAGAAGGCGTACTCGAGGTGGTACTGCTCGGGCGTCCGTGCACGCCACAGGGCCTGCAGGTCGCCGGGCATCGAGCCGGCCGCGTTGATCACGACGTCGTAGTCGCCCATCAGCTCGTTCAGGGCACCGAACACCTCGGTCTGCGCCGGGCAGCGGCTGGTCGTGCGGTGCGTAGCAGGTGTCGACGACCTGCTGCCAGTCGGCGTCCAGCTCGCCGGCGCGGTCCTGGTAGGCCTGCGTCGGTGCTCCAGCCCGGCGAGCTCGCCGGCGAGGGCCTCCAGCGCCTCCTTCGCGTCCGCGACGACCATGGTCGCGGAGTGCTTGGCGGCGTCGAAGGCCATCACGTTGATGTTGACGAACTTCACGTCTGGGTTGGCGAAGATCGGTGTGGCTGGCCGTGGTGAAGTCGGAGTAGCGGGTGCCGATGCCGATCACCAGGTCGGCCTCGCGGGCCAGCGTGTTCGCCGCGCTGCCGCCGGTGGAGCCGACGCCGCCGACCGCCATCCGGTGGTCGAAGTTGATCGCGCCCTTGCCGGCCTGGGTGTCGGAGACCGGGATGCCGGTCGCCTGAGGCGAACGCCCGCAGCGCCTCGGACGCCTCCGGAGTAGATGACGCCGCCGCCGGCGACCACCAGCGGACGCTTCGACGGCCTTGATCGCCGCGACGGCGCGGGCCAGCGCTGCGGGCTCGGGCACCGGACGGGCGACGTGCCAGACGCGCTTGGTGAAGAAGTCGACCGGGAAGTCGTAGGCCTCGGCCTGGACGTCCTGCGGCAGGCAGACGGTGGCCGCGCCGGTCTCGGCCGGGTCGGTCAGCACGCGCATCGCCGCACAGCAGGGACGGCGATGAGCTGCTCGGGCCGGTTGATCCGGTCCCAGAAGCGGGAGACCGGCTTGAACGCGTCGTTGACGGAGATGTCCAGCGAGCGCGGGTCTTCGAGCTGCTGCAGCACCGGGTCGGGGTAGCGGGTGGCGAAGATGTCGGACGGGCAGCAGCAGCACCGGCAGCCGGTTGGTGGTGGCCAGGGCAGCGCCGGTGACCATGTTGGTCGCGCCGGGGCCGATCGAGGAGGTGACCGCCCAGGTCTGCAGCCGGTTCTTCGTCTTGGCGTAGGCGGCGGCGGCGTGCACGGCGCCCTGCTCGTTGCGTACGAGCACGTAGGGCAGGTCGGGGGCCTCAGGATTCGCCGTCGAGGGTCTGCACCTCGGCCTGCAGCAGCGCCTGGCCGATACCGGCGACATTGCCGTGGCCGAAGATGCCGAAGCAGCCGGCGAAGAGCCGCTGCTCCACCCCGTCCCGTTCGGTGTACTGGCTGGCGAGGAACTTGACCACCGCCTGGGCGACGGTGAGCCGAACGGTCTGGGTCATCTCTGGCTCCGGTGTTCGCGTTCGGTGGTGAGGTCCGCCGGCGCCCGTGTCGGGCGCCGGCGGCGTGGAGGTTGTTTCTCAGGGGGCCGGGATCAGGATGTCACGGACGATCTGGTCGAGTTCCTCGTCGGCGCCGAGGAACTGGCGCAGCGTCTTGCGGGTGGCGCCGAAGTCGTCGAACTCGGCGGGGGTCATGCCGTCCACGTCGTAGGCCTTACGGAACTCGGGCATGGTGGACAGCGCCTCGATGATCTTGGGGTCGACCGGAAGGTCGATGCGGGGCTCGGGGTCGAGGCCGCTGGCCTGGAACCGCTTCTGCCAGCGCGAACGGCGGGGAGAGCACGAGGTCGCCACCGACCAGTTCGGTCCACTGCAGGGCGTTGCGGTAGGCGGCCACCAGGACCCGAGAGCGCAGTCCGCGCTTCTTGAACTCTTCGTGGGCCTTCTTGACCGCGGCGACGCCGGCCCATTCCAGGTAGCCGGGGTCGAAGACGCAGGCCGTCCTTGGCGTAGGCCACCTTCAGCCAGTCGTCCAGACGACCGACCATGATCGTGACGACCGGACCCATGGTGGAGATGTCCAGGCCCTCGGCCTCGCGACGCTTCAGGCCGCGCTCGATGGCCTCGCCGGACGCGACGGCCTGGGCGACGGTGAAGGAGACGGTGACGTTGATGTTGACGCCGCGGTAGGTGGCGTCCTCGATCGCTTCGACACCGGTCTTGGTGGCCGGGATCTTCACGATGATGTTCTTGGCCAGCTTGGAGAAGTACTCGGCCTGGTCGGCGAGGGCCTTGGCGCTGCGGGCAAGTCGCGGGTCGGTCTGCATCGACAGCCGACCGTTGTAGCCGTTGTACTTCTCGAACGCCGGCTCCAGCAGCTTGGCTGCATCGAGGGATACTTCCTCGACGACCTTCCAGCCGATCTGCGGACTCGGTCGCCTCGGGCATCTCCACGGCGAGTTCCTTGATCCGCGCGGTCCAGCGCGGCAGGTCGGCGCGAATCGCGGCCAGGGCGATCACGGGGTTGCAGGTGGCGCCCACCGCGCCCCAGGAGATGGAGGTGGACAGCTCGGTGAATGTGGCGGAGTCGTTCCACAGCACGGTCGGGCCGCGCTGGGTCATCAGGCCGAGCGGGGTATTGGTTTCAGTCATGGAGAACCTCTTCGTCGAGGCACGTCGGTGCCGCTGTCGGTGATCTCTATTCAATCCCTGCGTCAACCAGAAGTCAACCTAATGTCTTTACATTGCCGCCTGAATTCGACGTTACCCCGCCGACGGCCAGCATGCCACGCTGGACGGCGGTCAGCCGGCGTTGATCCGGCGGTTCAGGTCGGCGCGTCCGGCGCGGTCGACGGTCACGACAAGGACCTCGAACGCGACCGGCTCCGAGAGCGCATCGGTGACCTCCTGAGCGGTCCGCAGACGTTTCGCCGGCACGCCGTAGGCGGCGGCCAGAGCCACCAGGTCGAGCCCAGTGGGGGTCGCGAACACCCGCTCGAAGGCCTCGGCGAACCGCGGCTGCCCGTATTCCAGCGTCGCGAAGATGCTCCCGCCCGCGTCGTCGGCCACCACCATGCGCAACCGCGGACGCGGCTCCCCCAGCCGGGATCACCAGCGACCCTGCGTCGTGGACGAACGCCAGATCCCCGAGCAGCAGGGTGGTCGGGGACCCCGTGGCAAGGGCGACACCCACAGCCGTCCCGATCGTTCCGTCGATTCCGGACAGGCCACGGTTGGCGTACACCGGCGCCGGATCGGGCGGGACCGGTGCCAGATCGGCATCCCGGATCGGGTTGGAGTTGCCCAGGCAGAGCACTTCGTCGGGGCTGATCCCGGCAAGCACCAGCCGCGCCAGCTGCGGGCCGGTCAGGGCGTCCGCGCAGGCCAGCTCCCGGCCCACGGCCGCGAGCCGCTGCTCGTCGGCTGCGCGCCACTCGAGCAGCCACTGCGGGGGGCCCGGGCGCAGCCCGATCGCTCCCGCGACGACCCGGGCGCGCCAGCCGGGGTCGACGAAGTCAGGCGTGCCGGTGACGACCACGACCTCGACGTCGGGACGCGACAGCAGCGTGGTCACCGGACGGGACAGGTTCGGGCGTCCGAACACGACGACCCGCTCGACCCGTCGGCCAAGGTCGCCGGCCACCAACAACCGTCCGGTAGCCAGCGGCGTTGCGGCCGACACGGGCGTTGCTGGCCGGCTCGGCGATCAGGGGAAGGCCGGCGGCCTCGGCCAGCCCGACCGCGACTCGACCGACCTCGAGCGACGCGTCTCCGCAGACCACCACGGTGGGCGGGCTGCCGTCCAGGATCAGCGGCTCGGCTTGCAGGAAGGCGCCCGTCCGTACCGGGTCCATCACCTCGGGCGCCGCGACCGGCCCGTCGAGGGGCACCAGTGGCTCGGCCAGCTCGAGGTTGAGCTGCACCGGACCGGGATGCGAGGACAACTCCCCCGTCGCCTGGATCGCCGCTCGTGCGGACTGCGCGGCCCACGATGCCGGCGGGGAAGCCGAACTGACCCGGGCCCGGTAGCGCAGGAAGGCGCTGAACAGCCCGGTCTGGTCCGTGGTCTGGTTCGCTCCCGAACCGACCAGCGCGGCCGGACGGTCGGCCGCGACGACGATCAGCGGTACCCCGGAGTGGTGCGCCTCCATCACGGCCGGCAGGAGGTTGCCCACCGCCGTCCCGGACGTGGTGACGACCGGAACCGGCCGTCCGGACGCCTTCGCCAGCCCCAGGGCCAGGAAGCCCGCGGCGCGCTCGTCGACGCGAACGTGCAGCCGCACCCGTCCGGCGCGGGCGGCCGCGTCGGCGACGAGTGCCAGCGGAGCGCTCCGCGATCCTGGTGCCAGCACCAGATCGGTGACGCCCTGCGCCAGCAACTGCCCCAGGACCACCCGGGCGCACTCGACGGATCCACTCACGCCGTCCACCCTCTCAGGTCTCGCCAGGCTCGACCAGCGAGGCTTCGAGTTCGTCCCGCCGTCGGCTGCCCGTTGGCCCGCCTGGTCCGTGCGCCCTCAGGGGACGCACACCGGCATCCTCGCCAGAAACAGTCCACTGGGAGCGACGACCCTGGCTCACCGGTCGGGGATGGCGTCGCGACGGGCGAGCCAGGCGGCGGTGGCGGCTTCGCCGGCCTGCCAACCGCCGAGGAGGTCGACGACGACGGGACGCACCGCAATCTCCCCGTTCTGCGCGACCAGAGGATCGACGGTCACGTCGGTGGTGAACATGGTGGCGGTGTTCAGCCCGCAGGCGTACGGCAGTTCCGGAAGGGCGGCCGCCAAGGCCACCCCGGCGGCGAGCCCGACCGAACTCTCCAGCGCCGAGGACACCACCACCGGAAGACCCAATCGCTCCGCAAGATCGAGGCAGGCCCGCACGCCCCCGAGCGGTTGCACTTTGAGCACCGCGATGTCGGCGGCATGCTCGGCCACCACGCGTTCGGGGTCGCCCGAGCGACGGATGCTCTCGTCGGCGGCGATCGGCAGGTGGAGGCCACGCCGGGCCAGCCGGCGGCGCAAGGCCGCCAGGTCGGGAACGCTCGCGCACGGTTGCTCGACGTACTCGAGTTCGAAGCGGGCCAGTTCGGTGAGCCGGCGCTCGGCGGTGTCGACGTCCCAGGCGCCGTTGGCGTCAATCCGGAGCCGGCCGTCCGCGCCGAGCGCGTCGCGGACGGCCTCGACCCGGTCGCAGTCGGCGCTGGGGTCCTGACCGGGCTCGGCCACCTTCACCTTGGCGGTGCCGCAGCCGGACTCGGCGACAATGCGATGCGCGGGCGCGGGGTCGACGGCCGGGACGGTGACGTTCACCGGCACCCGATCGCGGACGGGCTCGGGGAATCCGAGGTGCGCGGCCTCCCACGTCGCGCGCCACCACGCGTCGATCTCGGGACGGTTGTACTCGGCGAACGGGCTCCACTCGGCCCAGCCCGCCGCGCCGCGCACCAGGAGTCCCTCGCGCAGGGTGATTCCGCGGAAGCGGTGACGCAGCGGCAGCGAGAACGCGACCGCGTCACGGCCAGGGGTGATCACCACGCTCAACGGGCGATCAGTAGGCCGACGAACAATCCGGTGGCGCACGCCAGTTCGGCGAACCCCGTCTGTTTGAGCACGGGGATGAGTCCGCGTCCAGCGACACCCCGGGTCACCTCGCGGATCGGGCCGACCAGGGCCACGAGCATGAACCAGCCCAGCAGAGCCCACCACGAACTGGTGGCTGCGACCCCGAACACCCCGATCGCCGCGACCGCCAGCAGGCCGAGAAAGAACCGCCGGGTCCCTTGGTCTCCCAGGCGGGTGGCCAGCGTCCGTTTCCCGGCGGCGCGGTCGCCGTCCAGGTCGCGCAGGTTGTTGGCCACGAGGATGGCGCAGGCCAGCGCCCCGATCGCCACCGCCGTCCACCAGGTGGCAGGCGTGACCCGGCCCAACTGGATGTACACCGTGCCGGAGACCGCCACCAGACCGAAGAAGATGAAGACGAACAACTCGCCGAGCCCGAGGTACCCGTACGGACGGCGTCCTCCGGTGTAGTACCAGGCGGCTGCGATCGCCGCCGCCCCGACGACGACCAGCCACCAGTGACCGGTGAGCACGACGACGAGCAGCCCCGCCACCGCGGCCACACCGAAACTGCCGAAAGCCGCCGCCCGGACGGTACGGGGTGCGGCCACACCGGATCCGACGAGCCGAAGCGGGCCGACGCGGACGGCGTCCGTGCCCCGAATACCGTCGGAGTAGTCGTTGGCGTAGTTGACACCCACCTGTAAGGCGAGTGCGACGACCAGTGCCAGGCCAGCCAGCAGAGGCTGGAAGCCGTCCTCGAACCACGCGACGCCACTGCCGGCCACGACGGGCGCCAGTGCTGCCGGAAGGGTGCGCGGGCGAGCCCCCTCAACCCACTGCGCCAACGTCGCCATGCTCACCCTCTCGCTGCCAGGCCCGCACCAGTGCCGGCCGGTCGATCTTGCCCATCGATGTGTACGCCACCGCAGGGATCTGCCGCAATTCCTTCGGCGTCGCCGCCGTGCCGAGCACCCGTTCCAGCCGGCCCCGCACCTCGTTCAGACCCAGACCGGACGTCGTCACCGCCACTATCCGAGACCCCCAGCGATCATCGGGCACCGCGAGCAGCACCACGGCGCCCGGCCCGAACTCGGCATCGCTCACCCGCTGGGCCGAGCCGAGGTCGACGTTCTCCCCGCCCGAGATCACGATGTCATCGATCCGTCCGAGCACCTGCAGCCGGCCGTCGGACCAGCGGCCACGGTCCTGGGTGCGAACCAGATCGCCGGCCAGCACCTGCGCGGTCAAGTCGGGACGCAGCCGGTACCCGGAGAAGGCCATCGGCCCGCCGAGATGGATCCGTTCGGCGTCGAGCTCGACCCGGACGCCGGCCAGCGGCACTCCGTCGTAGACGCACCCACCGCAGGTCTCGCTCATGCCGTAGGTGGCGACGACCGGGACGCCGGCGGCTTCGGCCCGTGTCCGAAGGGACGCAGGGAAGGCGCTGCCACCGACCAGCACCGCGGCCTGCTCGCGCAGCCGGGCGCACGTGTCGGGCTGCGCGAGGGCGCGGTCGAGCTGGGCGGCGACCAGGGAGATGTAGCTCCGGCCGTCGGGACCGGGCAGGTCGGCCAGGTCGGGACGCACGAAACGGACCGGAGCACCGGCCACCACCGCGCGTGCCACCGTCATCAGTCCGGCGACGTGCCGGGTGGGCAGCGCACACACCCACGCGCCGGAACCGCCGAGCCGGTCGTGGGTGGCGTCGGCGGCGAACCGGATCGCCGTCCGCGACAGGACCACGGCCTTCGGCGCGCCGGTCGATCCGGAGGTCGTGACCACGGCGGCGGCGTCCGGCTCGGCGATCGGTTCGTCGGCCCGGAGGGCGGCGAGCAACCGGGGTTCGGGACGTGGCGCCACCGGAGGACCCCCGGCGAGTGCTTCGGTCAACCCGCGCACGAGTTCGTCGTCGGAGAGCAGCCGAAGTCCCACGAGCCCCACCCTAGCCAGACCGACCGACGGTGGTCGCAGCGTTGCGTCTCGACGTCCGAGCAGAGCGGTGGCGCATGGCCCGCGCCGGCACTGATCGTGTGATGCGAGTCCGCACGCCACCGGAGAGTGAAACTGAGGTTTCGCTGAGAGCATTCCTCAGATAGTCTTTCGACCGTGTTGATCAGCAGAGCGGCCCGGGCCGGCATCGCCGCCGTGACTGCCGTGGTCGGGCTCTCCTCGTTTCTCCCGATCGGGAGCCTGGTGCAGCCGGCCGCCGCCGCTCCCCTGGTCGCCGACCCCAATGACCCCCACACCCAGAACGCGAGCACCGACTCCCCGTCCGACCTGGCGGCGGACCGGCGGGCGCTGCTGGGCAAGCAGTCCTCGGCGATCGCCATCCGCAACGCGACGATCAAGGCGATCCACGCGCGCCGGGTGCAGGAGCTGGGCTACGAACCGTCCGTCACCGATCCCCGCGAGATGGCCCGCCAGATCATGGCCAACAAGTACCAGTGGGGCGAGGACCAGTTCAGCTGCTACGACAACATCATCATGCGCGAGAGCCGGTGGATCGTGAACGCCGACAACCCCACCTCGAGCGCGTACGGCATCCCGCAGGCGCTGCCCGGCAGCAGGATGGCCGCGTTCGGAGCCGACTGGCGCACCAATCCGGCGACTCAGATTCGCTGGGGTCTCGACTACGTCGACGACCGCTACGGCACGCCCTGCCAAGCCTGGTCGTTCAAGAGCTCCCACGGCTGGTACTGATCCTCCGCCTCGGCTCCGAGACAACCCGCTGTAGCCACCCTGACGCCTCAACCGCCCGAACGACCCGGCGGGACAGCCCGCCCGGCCCGACTCGGTCAGGGCCGCCGAACCGGCTACCGGCTACCGGGTCCAGTCCACCAGTCCGTCGATGTCGTGCTCGCCGTCGGGCCACACCGCGCGGACGATCCCGGCCGCGGCCAGCGCCTTGCGGCAGCCCGGACACGGAGGATCGGTGATGTAGGCGGTGGCCCCCTTGGTGTCCCGGGTCGCGAACAGCAGCGCGTTCACCTCGGCGTGGATCGCGATGCAGAAACCCGGAGTGCCCGGACGGTCGTAGTCACCCAGTCCTGGGATCTCGTCGTAGCTCAGCTGACCGCGAGGGCAGGCACCCTCCAGGCAGTCCGGACGCCCCGGCGCGGCGCCGTTGTAGCCGGTCGCAATGATTCGCCGGTCCAGCACAAGGACCGCACCCACCCGGCGCCGGGTGCACTTGGCCCGGCTCGACACGGCTGTGGCGATGGCAAGGAAGTAGTCATCCCATCCCGGCACCAGGTGCTGGCTCATCGGTTCCTCGTTCATACGCTGGTTCGGCTCACGTCTAGCCCGAGGCTAGCGGCTGTCGCGGAAGCCTACGCCAGGAACTCGTTCGTCATCGCCACAGTGGGGTCGACCCGCGCAGAGGTGATGCCGTGTTCGGCGAGGAAATCGGCCATCGCGCTCCATTGGTCGGGGTCCAGTCGGCCGTCGACCTTGCCGTCGGCCGTTGTCCACAGCTTGACCGTGGCAGTGAGCGTGGCCCGCGCCGAGTCCTTGACCGCGTCCAATCCGGGCACGTACTTCGCCGACACCTGGAGCGCGCGCTCGGGCTCGGCCACCACCGATCCGATGCCGGCGAGCATGCCGGCGGCGACAGCTTTCACGGCCGCAGGATTCGCCTTCGCGTACTCGGCGGTGGTGATCAGGCTGATCCCCACCAGGGGCACGTCGCCCTCCGTGATCGGGAGGCTGCGGGTGGCCAGGCCGGCCAGACCGAACTGCACCGCCTCGTTGTTGGCGAAACCGACGACCGCGTCGACCTTCTTCGTGAGCAGGGCGGCCTGCTGGGTGTAGCCGATCTCCTTGACCTCGACGTCCGCCGCGGTCAAGCCGGCCGTGCGCAGCGCAACCTGAAGCCCGAACCAGTTCTCGCCGTACTTGCCGGGCAGCCCGACGGTGTGGCCCTTGAGGTCGGCCAGCGAGGTGATGCCGGATTCGTCCGGCACGATCACGACCACCGGGTACGTGCGGTAGTACGCGGCCACGGCGACGAGGTCGAGCCCCTCGGCGCGGGCCTGCATCATCTCGTCACCACCCGCGACCACGAACTGCTCCTGCCCCGCCGCCAACGCGGTGAAGAGCCCCTCGGACGCGCCGTGGTGACGCAGGGTGGGCCGGACGCCGGCAGCGGTGAAGTCCCCGTCGGTCTCAGCGAGGTAGAACGGGCTGAACTGCACGTTCGGGATGTAGGTCAACCCGATCGTCGGGGTCGCCATCGGTGCGGATCCGCCCCCGGTCGGGCTGGCGGTCTGGGTCGCCGCCGGGGCGCAGCCGGCCAGCAGCAGCAGGGCCGCCGCGGCCCCGGCGAGGAATCGTTTGGTCATCGTCGTTTCTTTCCTGATTTCAGAGGGAGTTGATGATGCGGGAGCGGCGCTCCCAGAGCGAGATGGCCGCATAGGCTGCGGAGGCGATCAGACAGAGCACGATGATCGTGGCGAACATGCCGGCGGTGTCGACCGACTCCCGTTGGATGGTGAGGAAAGTTCCCAGCCCGGCGCCGCCCATCACCATCTCGCCGACGATCGCGCCGGTGACGGCCAGGGTCACCCCGTTGCGCAGTCCGCCGAGCACTGCGGGCAGCGCCATCGGCAGTTCGACCTGGGTCAGCAGCGCCCAACTGGACGCGCCATCGATGCGTCCGGCGTCGACCACATCGGCGTCCACGTGGCGCAGCCCGACCACGGCGGAGATCAGGATGGGAAAGAAGACGATCAGCGCGCACAACACGATCACCGGCGCGATCCCGTACCCCATCCACAGCACCAGCAACGGGGCCAGTGCGATCGCCGGGATCGCCTGGGTGGCACCGAGGAACGGGTGGAAAGCCGCCGCGGCCCACGGCGACCGGTGGATCAGGATCGCCAACGGCAAGGCGACGCCCGTGCCGAGCAGCGCACCACCGAAAGCCTCCGCCAACGTGATCAGCAACGCCCGCCAGTACGCCGGGTCGGTGAGGCTGTCGACCAACTGGTGCACCACCTGGGCGGGGGCCGGCATCAGGACGGAACCGCCGCCGGCGAGCAAGGTCCAGGTGAGAAGCAGCACCGCACCCAGCAACACAGGGGCGAGCACGTCGCGTTTCATCCACACCTCCGCCCAACCGGTCGTCGTGAGCCACGGGGTTGGCGGGATGCGCGAACGGGCCGCGAGCGCAGAAAGCGCGTCGCGACTCCGCGTGCTGCCTCCCATCCGGACTTTCACCGTCGGTCCCGGAATTCCACCAGGTCAACCGATCCCGCAAGCAGGACCGGGTCGCGGACTATCACCGCCGGTTCGGACTTACACCGACCCCGGAGCACGTTCGTGAAGAAGTCTAGCGCCTCGAACCGGATGCTTCAGACGCGGACCGGTGGTGTGCGCGAGCAGCGCGCTGTAGGAGACTTTCTGCGTCCCGGCCGGGCGGCCGGGTAACTCGAAGAGAGGATCGCCCATGCGGGTCGCCGTCCCGTCCGAAGTGAAGAACCACGAGTACCGGGTGGCGATCACCCCCGTGGGTGTGGCCGAGCTGGTCGCCCACGGTCACGAGGTGTACGTGCAGGAAGGTGCCGGCCGAGGCTCTGCCATCACCGACGCCGAGTACGTCGCCCAGGGTGCGACGATCGTGCCGACCGCCGACGAGACCTGGGCGGTCGGCGAGATGGTGCTGAAGGTCAAGGAACCGGTGGCGAGCGAGTTCGGCTACCTGCGCGACGACCTGCTCCTGTTCACCTACCTGCACCTGGCCGCGGACCAGGCCGACACCGACGCGCTGCTGAACGCCGGCACGACCGCGATCGCCTACGAGACCGTGCAGCTGCCGTCCGGGCTGCTGCCGCTGCTGTACCCGATGTCCGAGGTCGCCGGTTGTCTGGCGCCCCAGGTGGGTGCCCACGCGATGATGAAGGCCCAGGGCGGACGCGGCGTCCTGATGGGCTGCGTGGGCGGCGTCGCCGAACGCGAAGATCGTCGTCCTCGGTGGGGGTGTCGCCGGTCAGAACGCCGCCAACGTCGCGCTCGGCATGGGGGCGGACGTGACCATCCTCGACACCGACCTGGACAAGCTGCGCACCACCTTCTGGCGCTACGACAACCGGGTGCAGCGGGATCGTGTCGTCCAGGCTGAGCGTCCGCGAGCAGGTGCTGGCCGCCGACATGGTGATCGGCACCGTTCTGATCCCCGGCGCCAAGGCGCCCAAGCTGGTCACCAACGAGATGGTCGCGCAGATGAAGCCGGGCTCGGTGCTGGTGGACGTCGCCATCGACCAGGGCGGCTGCTTCGAGGACTCCCGCCCGACCACCCACGCCGACCCGACGTTCACCGTGCACGACTCGGTGTTCTACTGCGTCGCCAACATGCCCGGCGCGGTGCCCAACACTTCGACCTGGGCGCTGACGAACGCGACCCTCGCCTACGCGGTGCAACTGGCCGACAAGGGCTGGCGCCGGGCGTGCAAGGAGAACCGGCCGCTGGCGCTCGGGGTCAACACCCATGGCGGCCAGATCGTGTACCCGGCGGTCGCCGACGCGTTCGGACTCCCGTTCACCCGGATCGAAGAGCTCCTCGATTGACGCTCGAATCGAACCGGCGGTTGCCACGCCCGCTGCCGTTCCTCCTCATCGCCCACCAAACGGTCGGCTGATGCTGCTTCGAGGTGCGCGGCTCGTCCCGGTCGGCGGGGCCGCGCCGGAGGGTCTGGTCGACCTCCGGGTCAGGGACGGACGGGTCTCCGCGGTCGAGCCCGGATTGGCGGCAGCGGCCGGAGAGCAGGAGCGGCGGCTCGACGGCCGCTGGGTGATCCCGGGGCTCTGGGACGCGCACGTCCATCTGGGCCAGTGGGCGCGCCAAGCAACTCGGCTGGACGTGTCCGGGACCGCCTGCGCCGAGGAGGTCGCTGCACGAGTGTCGACCGCTGACGGGCACGGACTACTGGTCGGCGGTGGCTACCGTCCGGCCGCCTGGCCGCACCCGCCGACCGTCGGCGGACTGGATCGGGTCACCGGCGCCCGCCCGGTGGTTCTGGTCAGCGGCGACGCCCACGCCGGCTGGCTCAACACCGCCGCCCTGCGCCTGCTCGGCCTGCGCGATCGCGACGAACCGGTGGTGGAGGCCGAATGGTTCGACGTGCTGCCGCGGGTGCTGGCGATGGAGGACGCCGCGGTCGGCCCCGGGGCGTACACGGACGCGCTGCTGGCCGCGGCGCGCGTGGGCGTCGTCGGGGTGTGCGACTTCGAGTTCGAGCGAGGATTCGATGCGTGGGTCCGGCGGTACCCCGCCGTGGGAGTGCCGCTGCGCGTCCGTACCTCCACCTATCCCGTGGACCTCGACGCCGCGATCGGCGAGGGGCTGCGCACCGGTGACCGGCTGCTTCCCGAGCAGGACCTGTTGACCATGGGCTCGTTGAAGATCATCTCCGACGGCTCCCTGAACACGCGCACCGCCTCCTGCTGCGAGCCGTACCCCGACGGCGGGCACGGCGTGCAGAACGTGTCGCCCGACGACCTCGCCCTCCTGCTCGGCCGGGCGCAGCGACACGGTTTGGAGGTGGCCCTGCACGCGATCGGGGACGCCGCGGTCGGCCGAGCGGTGGCGGCGTTCGAACAGACCGGGGCCGCCGGCAGCATCGAGCACGCTCAACTCCTCCGTCCGGCCCAGGTGGAGGCGATGTCCCGGGCGGGCCTGGTCGCCAGCATCCAGCCCGCGCACCTGCTCGACGACCGGCCGGTGATCGCCGCGCTCTGGGGTGAGCAGCGCGCTGCCCGCAGCTACGCCTTCCGCGACCTCGCGTCAGCGGGGGTGAGGCTCGCTCTGGGATCTGATGCGCCGGTCGCACCTCTGGATCCGTGGCTGGCGATGGCCGCCGCCGTGCATCGTGGCGAACCGGGGGAGGCGGCCTGGCACCCCGAACAGTCCCTCACCGCATCGGAGGCCCTGGCGTCCAGCACCGACGGTCGGACGACGGTGGAGGTCGGCGCCCCCGCCGACCTGGCCGTCCTGGACTCCGACCCGATGGCGCCGGGAGACCCCGCCGAGATCGCCGCCCGATGGCGTGACATCAGGGTCGCCGCGACCCTCGTGGCCGGTCGGATGGTCCACGATGCGCTGTGACGCTATGGCGGCGAAGCTCCCCTCGGGGTGAGGAACCTGCGCCAGCGCGACTCGTCCGCGTTGCGCCGAGTCGAGTCGAGTCGAGGATCTCCCGGCGGCCCTCAGCGGTGAGCCTGGTTGCGATTCCCACCGCCTCGGGGTGACCAGCCCGCCACCGCGCACGTGGAGGTAGGTCGCGTTCGGGGACGTGGTGATGTCGAGCCGGAGGCATGGAACCGGCCCACTCCTCATCCGGGGTCTGACAGATCCGCGACACTTCGGACGTGGGGATCCCGGTGCGCCCGAGCGACGACCAAGGCATCAATCATCAGGGCCGGCGCTGAGAGCTCCGTCGATGTGTACTCGGCCGTACTCATCGGGGATTCCGTCGATGGCCCGCCTTCGCTCCACGCTGCGCCGAATCCCGGAACCCGACCCCTCGCAGGTACTTTCACCGGCCCCACCCAGACCTGTCGGCCGACAGGGTGGATCTAGCGTCTCGGCGCCGGTTATGGCGCCTCCTGCGGACCGGCGCTGTCGAACTCGCGTCTCGACGACGGTTACGAGGGTCGGATCGGTGCTCATTACCAGCCGCGAGCGGCTACTTCTTCCCCTGCCACTTCAGATAGCCGCCATAACCATCGTCGAGCGGCGGTTTCCCTCTGGCGCAGCCCGAGAAGAGCCTGGGCGCGGCCCGAGAGTGCCTGGGCACCCCCCTACAGGACGGTGAAACCCGCCGGCAGCGGTCGCCGTCCGCAGAGGGCCAGCAGCACGTCGGCTGCTCGGCCGTCCGCGACAACCAGGTCACCGGCGAGGCGGAGGGCAAGGGCGGCCGCAATGGGCGGCGGATCGGCCGGCTGGTCGAGCGCGGTGCACAGGTCTGCGGTGTGCACCACCAGCTCGAAGACCCGGGTGGGCAGGTAGTCGGACAGGCGCATGCCGCCGGCGATGGTGGTCAGTAGTTCGGCGCCATCCCGGTCGGCGACCAGAGTGTTCACCCGGTCGACGATGGTCGCCACCGCCGAGACGGGGTCATTGCCGAGGGCCGATCCGGCGTCCCGCCCGCGCTGGGCGACACCCGGACCACGAGCGATCTCGCGGGTGGCATGGTAGTAGGCGACGGCAGAATCCACGGCGACGGTGGGCGCCGGAGTGGCAAGGTAGGACTCCACGGTCAGCAGGGCACGGCTGGTGTGGCCGACGAGCGCCCGGACGTCCCACTCCCCCAGCCCGGGCGAGGACCACCGGCCACCGACCTTCTCGACGGCGGTCGCGAACCAGTCGGCCGCGGCGTGAAAAGCCGCTCGGGTCTCCCGCCATTCGGCTGTCATTGACGCACCCTACGCCCGGCCCCCGGGTCTGCCGCCAGAAACTGCGGTGGTACCCCGTGGAGAATCAGGCTGCCTGCCGCCAGCCCCGACGCCAGGGCCGACACAGGAACCGACCGGACCCGACACCGGACCGAACCGGGGTCGAGACCGGAACCCGAACCGAGCCGAACCGGGGACGAGACCGGAACCCGAGCCGGACACGATCCGGACCGAACCGGGGTCGAGACCGGGGCACCCGAACCGGGTCGAGACTGAATCAGGTGCCGAGATCGAGACCCAGACGAACCGAACCGGGGTCGAGACCGGGGCACCCGAACCGGGTCGAGACTGAATCAGGTGCCGAGATCGAGACCCAGACGAACCGAACCGGGGTCGAGACCTACTCGGCCAGGATGACCAGCAGATTCCGCGGCCCGTGCACTCCCTCCACGCGCGACAGTTCGATATCGGAGGTGGCCGACGGGCCGCTGATCCAGGTCAGCGGGGCGCCGTCGGAGACGGCGCCGGCCAGGCGCGCGACAGCCTCAGGCACGTCTGATACCACCTGGTCGGCGCGCACCACGACCAAGTGGGTGTCGGGCACAAGGGTCAGCGCGCGGCGTCCCTGGTTGGCGGCATGATCGAGCACGATGGTGCCGGTCTCGGCGATGCTCACCGCCGAGGCGGTGACCACGGCGTCGATCTCATTGAGTTGCCGATGAGTGAGCTGCGGTTCGTCGTCGTGGGTGACGATGCCGGCCTCTTCGATCGCTGCCCGCCAGCCGGCGTCCAACCCGGCCGGGATCACCGCCGAGTGGACGCCGGCCGCCACCAGCAGCTCCCGAACTGCGGTGGACACCTCGGCCGATGGCACCCGCCGGACGTCCGCCTTGTAATCCAGCGTCATCTCAACGAATCGTTCGAGGATGTCGGGCATAGGGGTGGGACGGCCGTACTGCCAGTCGATGGGGACGTCGAGCGCAGGATCGGGCTGTACGACGTCGGCCAGGGCGCCGCGCACCCGGCTCAGGATCTCGTTGCGGGCACTCACTTCGAGGACTCCTTACGGTTGTGCTTCCACCATTCGCGGAAGGACTCCGCAGGTGGCATGGGCAGGTCCCTGGCGTGGGTCCACGGGGACGCCGGCCACGGCAGCGGTCCGAGCGAGGTGGTGTTGGGCATCACCTTCGCTGCCATTCCGGCCAAGCGCTCGACGAACTCGAAATGCCGACGGTCCGACAGCGCCCAGGCTGCCGCGCCGATGGCGATCGGTTCGACTTTGATCTTGTGCTTCTTCTTCTCAGCGACCTTGTGACGCATGTGCACGAGCATGTCGGGGATCGGGATCCGTACCGGGCACACCTCGAAGCAGGCACCGCACAGCGTGGACGCGAAGGGTAGCGACTGATCGATCTCTGAAGTGATGCCACGAAGCTGTGGCGTCAGCACCGCACCGATCGGCCCGGGGTACACCGAGCCGTACGCATGGCCGCCTACCCGTTCGTAGACCGGGCAGATGTTCAGGCACGCCGAGCACCTGATGCAGCGCAACGCCGGCCGTCCGAGGGGGTCGGCCAGCACGTTCGTCCGGCCGTTGTCGATCAGGACGACGTGCACGTTCTGGGGTCCGTCGCCGGGTGTGACGCCGGTCCACATCGAGGTGTAGGGGTTCATCCGCTCGCCCGTGGAGGAGCGGGGCAGGAGCCGCATGAACACTTCCAGGTCCGCGACGGTGGGGAGTGTCTTCTCGATGCCGACCACTGAGATCAGCGTCTCCGGCAGGGTGAGGCACATCCGGCCGTTGCCTTCCGATTCCACCACCACCAAAGTGCCGGTCTCCGCGATCGCGAAGTTGGCACCCGACACCGCGACCTTGGCTCGCAGGAACTTCTCCCGCAGATGGACGCGGGCGGCGCCGGCGAGTTCGGCCGGATTGTCGGTGATGTCCAACGGCGCCGGCGTCCCGTATTCCTTCATCTCGCGCAGGAAGATCTCACGCACCTCGGAGCGGTTCCGGTGGATCGCGGGAACGAGAATGTGGCTGGGACGGTCGTGGCCGAGTTGCACGATCAGCTCGGCGAGGTCGGTCTCCCAGGCCGCGATCCCGGCTTCCTCGAGCGCCTCGTTGAGATCGATCTCCTGAGTGGCCATCGACTTCACCTTGACCACTTCGTCGACGCCCTCGGCACGGACGAGGTCGATCACGATCTGATTGGCCTGCGCCGCGTCCCTGGCCCAGTGCACCGTGGCGCCGTTGCGGGTCAGCGACTCCTCCAGTTGCACCAGATAGGTGTCGAGATGGCGCAGGGTTCGGTTCTTGATCGCCTCACCGGCGAGCCGGAGTTCCTCCCATTCGGGCACCTCGGCGACACGGGCGACCCGCTTGGCCCGGATGGTCGATGTGGCGTGGCGAAGGTTCTTGCGAAGTTGGTTGTTGGCCAGCTGCACCTTGGCGTTCTTGCCGAACTTCGGCATGCCGAGGTAGGTGCCCGACGGGGGCGCCGGCGTGCGACGGGCGGCTTCGGCGGTCACAGTGAGGCTCCTTCGGTGTGGGCCAGAATTTCGGCCAGGTGGATGGTCTTCACCCCGGAGTTCTGGCGATGCAGCAGCCCGCCGATGTGCATCAGGCAGGCGTTGTCGCCAGTGACCAGGTATTCCGCCCCCGTGTCGAGGACGTGCCGGGCCTTGTCGGCGCCCATGGCGACGGACACGTCCGGGTTCTTCACCGAGAACGTGCCACCGAAACCGCAGCACTGGTCCGCGTCGGGTAGCGCGACCAGGTCGATGCCCTTCACCTTGTTGAGCAGCTGGTAGGGACGGTCGCCCACCTTCGCGATCCGCACGGAGTGACAGGTGGGGTGGTAGGTGACCCGGTGCGGGAAGTAGGCGCCGACGTCGGTGACGCCGAGCACGTCGACGAGGAGTTCGGTGAAGTCATAGGTACGGGCCACGACCTTGTCCACCTCATCGGCCAGCTTCCGGTCACCCGAGTGCGCGGCGAGCATGGGGTGTTGATGCCGGACGGCGCCGATGCACGAGCCGGATGGACCGACGATGTAGTCGTAACCGGCGAACGCCTTCACGTAGTTGCGGACGTCGGGGACGGCCTCGTCGTAGTAGCCGGTGTTGGTGAACATCTGCCCGCAGCAGGTCTGTTCCAGCGGGAACTCCACCGTGCATCCCAGCCGTTCCAGCACCTGCACCACGGCCTTCGGAGTCCCTGGGAACATCACGTCGTTGATGCAGGTGGCGAACAGGGCCACTGTGATGCCGGAAAGATTGGCGACCATCGACACACCCTCTTTTTCGAGCTCGACCCAGACCGGTTTGGGCTGGTGGCCGACCAGGAGCGCCGATGCCACTGGAATCTGAGCACTATTGGTCAGACCAATAAGGAGTCTGTACCCGTATCCCTGGTACGTCAAGTGCCCGGACCATGGTTTCCGCCACAATGAGCGCGTGGTACCCGACGATCGCGAGGGGCTGCACGCCTATGAGGTGGTGCTGCGGCACATCGAGGCCGGCATCCTGGCCGGCACTCATCGATCCGGCGACCAACTGCCGCCCGAGCGCGATCTCGCCACGCATCTGGGCGTCGGCCGCTCAGCCGTCCGCGAGGCGATGCGGGTCCTGCAGACCCAGGGACTGATCACCTCCAGCACCGGACCCGGACGCGGGACTCGGATCGCGCCGGCGCAGGGCAACGCTCTGGCGAGGATCTTCCAGCTCCACCTGTCCCTGGGCAACAGCGGCACGTCCGACCTCACCGAGGCGCGGGTGGCGCTCGAGCGCTCGTCGGCGGCGCTCGCGGCTCAGCGGGCCGCTCCGAAGGCGTTGCGCCGGCTTCGCGGCGTGGTCGAGTCCATGGAGGACGCCGACACCGTGGACGGGTTCAACGAGCTCGACACCGGGTTCCACGTTCTGATCGCCCGCGCCGGGCAGAACCAGCTGATCGCCGACCTGACGGTCGCGATCCGCCAGGCGGTTCGAGAACCGATTCGCGCCGCGTCCCTCGCTATGCCCAACTGGCCCGAGTACCGGCTCGACCTGCTGCGGGAGCACCGTTCGGTTCTCGAAGCCATCGCCGAAGGGGACGCGAAACAGGCCGCGGCCCTGATGGAGGCGCACATCCGGGACGCCTATGCGGCGTTGGGCATCGGGCAGTCCCCCGAGTCCTGACCCAGGACAGCCGACGGCCTCCGCCGGAGGGGTGGGGCGGAGGCCGCGGAGTCCAGGAGGGACGGATGAGGCAGGGCCTGATCAGGCAGGAAGGGACGGATCGGGTCAGCTTGCTTTGAAGGACACGTGCACGTGATTCATGTGGTTGGCGGTGTCGCCTCCCCGGTCGGCCATCTTCACCCAGGAGCCGCGAGCGATGGTGTAGGTGCGCTGCCGCCAGATCACGTAGTTGACGTGGAGCCGTCCGGCGTTGTCGATGAAGTACTGCGCGAGCGCGTCGCCGAGCGCCTTGTTGGTCTTGTATGCCGGGATCATGTTGTCGATGGCGCGCCCGTTGGGGTGATCCGAGGAGTACGCACTGGAGGAGCGCCACCCATAGATGGTCTTGATCTGGGGGAACTTCGCCCGCACCTCGAGTACCGCCGCCTTGGCGTAGGGCTGCAGCTTGTTGAGGCTGGCCGAGCCCAGATCGGTGAGGGCCGTGGCGGCGACCACCTGGGTGAGAGACAGCGACGTCGTAGCGATCCACGCTGTGCTGCCGGCCCAGATCACCTGGGTGAAGCCGTTCTTGGTGGTCCCGGTGGTGCGAATCGCGAAGCCCTTCCCCAGCGAGCCAGGGCTCGAGGACTCGGCGTCCGCCGCCGCGCGGAGGACGGCGCCGGCCGTCGCCACGTACAGGGTGGTCTTGCGCAGCGGGAGGACCAGGGCGGACGGTGTGCCTGCGACCGCCTTCAAGTAGCCCGTGATCACCCAGCCCACCTTGCCTGAGTAGACGACCTGACTGTAGGTGCCGGAGTGGGTGCCGGTGCCGCCGACCGTGGCACCCGAGGCGATGGTGCCCTGGTTCGCGGCGGTGACGGACGCGGTCGCACGAAGTGCCAACGATCCGGTGAGGGTGTACTTGGCGACCACGTCGGGCGTGGTGTCGATGGCCGTGGACACCGACGCAGTGAGGACCCATCGGGTCTTCCCGCTGACGGTCACCTGGCTGAAGGCCCCTGAAGTCAGGCCGGTGACGTGCACGGCGACGCCTTTGGCCAGGGTGCTCACGATCTCCCCGTCCGCGCCGGCCGTGGCACGCACGTCCACCTTCACCAGGGTGGTCTTCTTGCCTGCGGGCCCACTGGTGACCACCGTGGCAGCGACCTTGTCGAGCTTCAGGTAGTCGGCCCAGGCGTAGGCGGTGACCCCGCCGTACGTGATCGGCAGCCAGTCCCCCGACACGGCGCCCGCGCCGACGACCTGAGCGCCCTCCTGCAGCTGGGTCAGGACCGACTTGGCGGTGCTGGGACCGGTGCGAACGTTGACCGAGGTCGTGGCGGTGTAGGTCTTGGTGGCGGCGTCGGCCTGCGCGGGGGCGAGCAAGCCGGCGGTGACCACCGCTGCGGTAGCCACGAGCCACGTGAGAGCTGCGCGGCTGCCAGTCAGCGCTCTGGTCACGGTCACGGTTCCTTTCCGGGGGTGATCTGGAGGTGAGACAGTGGGCCGGATCTTCCCCGTGACGTTCGCCACACCCGTCCCAGCTGCCTCACATGTCCCGGACTGTAGCCAGCGGCGACATTCCTCGTCATCGCTGATTAACGCATTCGATCCGAGCCCGAATTAATCACAAAGATGTGATTCGAGAGCCTTGGCGAGTGGCTAGAGTGAGCTCATGGCGCTGTCGGTGACACCGCAGAGATTCGAGGATCTGGTCGATCTGGCGCTGGCCCACATTCCTGGTCAACTCTTCGATCTGGTCGAGAATTGCGCGCTGCTGATCGAAGACGAACCAGCGGTCGAACTGGGCGACGTGCTCGGCTATTACGACGGAATTCCCTTGCCAGAGCGTACTTCGCAGTACTCGGGCGTGCTGCCTGACCGGATTCTGATCTTTCGTGGACCCCTGTTGAGGCTCGTCACGAGCGAGGCTGAGCTGATCGAGGAGGTGCGGATCACCGTCCTCCACGAAATCGCGCATTTCTTCGGCATTGACGAGAACGAACTCGACGATCTGGGCTATGCGTGAGGACCCTGTCAAGCGTTGAGGAGAGCCTGAGAAATCACCTAGAGCGATCCTTGAGACTCATCAAGTGCTGAGCAACCACGATTGGGTTGGCCCACTCACCCACGTGCCGCAGCCGCCGATGCTGGACTCGGGCAGGTACCCGGACATCAGATCCTGACGCGGCAGGGGGACGGCGCCCGCCAGCGAGCACAGGACGCGGCGCTGCGCGGCGTCCGGGATGAGCACGGCGTCGCACCGGAGCGTCCGCCGCGCGGCGTTCACCTCGAGCGTGCCGAGAACCGCGTCCCCGAAGCCCGGGGCGACGACCACTGCGGCGCGGTCGGCCGAGCGCGAGGATTCGAGGAAGCCCAGCAGCTCTCGGATGGATTCGATTCGTTCGTCCGCGACCAGGATGCGCGGACGATCCAGGACGCACAGACCGCTGGGCGGGTCGGTGACGAACGCCGGTGTGGCGTGCCCGAAAGCCACGCTGGGAGCGCCGTCCAGTCGGCGGCGGAGCTCAGTGCGTTCGGCGACGCTGAGCTCGGCAGCGGCGGCCGCGCCGAGGGATTCGAGCGCCTCCGCGGCGGTGACGTAGCGTGGCGACGGCGCGCCCGGCCGCAGCCCGGGAATCGTCCGGTCCGGCGGTTGCGAAAGCATCGCCTGGCGTCGTTTCGTGATCACCCGATCGCCCAGCCAGCCGTAGACCACGACGGCGACACCCAGCACCAACACCAGTCCGATCCCCAGGTAGGCCGCGTTCACTCCCCCAGTGTGCACGCGGGGTCACGGGTTGTGCGGAAGGCCGGTGGCGCCCGGGTAGCCGAGTTGGCGCCAGGCTTCATACACGGCGATCGCAGCCGCGTTGGCCAGGTTGAGCGACCGCATTCCTGGCCGCATCGGGATTCGCACGCGTTCGGTGATACGAGGGTCGCTCAGCACCGCGGCGGGCAGGCCGGTGGCCTCCGGGCCGAACAACAGCACGTCACCTCCTCGATAGACGACGTCGCTATGGGTGAGCTCGGCATGGGCGGTGAAGGCGAACACCCGCGCCGGCAGCACGGCGGCGTAGGCGTCGGTCAGTGAATCGTGCACGAAGGTCGCCGCCTTGTCGCGGTAGTCGACACCCGCGCGACGCAGCTTTGCGTCGTCCATGTCGAACCCGAGCGGACGCGCGAGGTGCAGTTCGGCACCGCTCACGGCCGCCAGCCGCATGGTCGCTCCGGTGTTGTTGGGGATCTGGGGCCAACAGAACAGGATGCGCAGCGGCGCAGGCAGGGCGGTCACCACCTCAGCGTGCCGGTTCCGGCCAGGGAAGCGCGAACCGACTGGTGTAGTCGCGCGGAGCCTGGTCGATCGGGTCGAGGAAGCTGAGCCGGCGGGCCACGAGTTGGAGGGGTGCGCGAAAGTCGTCCGGTGCGACGGGCAGGACCACGGGATACAGCGGATCGTTGAGGATGGGCAGCCCGAGGGCGGCCAGGTGCACGCGCAGTTGATGGGTCCTGCCGGTGATCGGGGTCAACCGGTAACGGGCGTGGGCACCGCGGGTCTCGATGAGCTCGACCAGGGTCTCGGCGTTCGGCGTCCCGGCCACCACCTCCGCCTGCAGCGTGCCCCGCCGCTTCTCGATCCGGTCGGTCACCCGGCGCGGGAACTCGAGGCCGGGATCGAACGGCGCCAGCGCCTCATAGGTCTTGCGCACCTCTCGTGCCTGGAACAGCCCGGCGTAGGCGGCGCGGTGCCGGCGGGAGGCGGTAAGAACCAGGACGCCGGCGGTCAGCCGATCGAGGCGGTGCGCTGGGGCGAGGTCGGGCAGTTCCAGGGCCTCGCGCAACCTGACCACCACCGACTCCAGCACGTGCGTGCCGCGGGGAGTGGTGGCCAGGAAGGGGGGCTTGTCGACCACCACGATGCGTTCGTCCGCGTGCAGCACCTCGACCTGGAAGGGGACGACGGGTTCGGGGACCACCTGGCGGTGGAACCACACGAAGGTGTTGGGCCGGTAGGGCTCCGCACCCGTCCATGGCCGTCCGGACTGGTCGCGGAACTCGCCGGCCTCGAGCATGTCCACCACGGGGGCGTGTGCCGGGAGACGGTCCAGAAGGAAGTCGCCCATCGTGGCCCAGCGCACCCGGACCTGGGGATCGTGGTCTGGAGTGCGTACCCAGGCTGCATTCAGCCCGTGCCGCTGCGGCAAGGGAGAGCGGGGCGGCATCACACCGCCCGGCTCGAGCTGGCCGAGGTCACCCCAGCACAGTACGGAAGAGTCGTCGATCCCAGCCACTGACGGCCGGCGCTCAGGTCTGTCCCTGATCCCGGTTGGCCGGTAGCGTGTGCCCAGTGGCGCAACGGTGCGCCACCTCAAAGCAAGGAGCGCGGCATGGCGGAGGATTGGGCGGCGGACATCAAGAAGTACGCACCGAAAGCTGACGACGCGGTGGTTGCGAAGCTGCTCTCGACCTACCGGCTCGTCCTCGGGAACCGGGACTCGGCCTATGTGGCGACCAGCGACCCCGACGAGGTGGCGACCGTACGGAAGAACTTCCTGAAGGGCAAGCTCGGCCTCACCCAGGACGACGCAGTGCTGGATGCTGCCATCAGCGAGGTAGCGGCGCGGATGAAAGGCGACCGCACGAAGAGCCGGGCGACCGTCTACTACCTGCTCGCGGAGAAGTTCGACAAGCTCGACACCTTCAAGTAGGCAGCAGCGCTTCAGGACCGGACACAGCTGAAGCGTCCGATCTGCCGGTGGCGCCCAGGTTTGCGACCGGCACAGAGTCAGGTCCCGACCGACGTCAGCCTGCGACGCGCGTCAACCGGTACCAGGTCGGGGCCGTCCGGCTGAGCGGCCAGCCCAGGCCTCGGGTCTCCGCCTGCTCAACGGACACCAACTCCCAGCCGGGAAACGCGCGCCGGACGCGGTCTTCCGACGTGCCGCCCACGACGGCGCCGATTCCAGAGAGCCCGAACTCCAGCATCAGCAGTGTGGCGCGTGGTTTCGCGAGTTCGGTGACGCCCCTTCCCATGAGCTGAGCCCGCTCCTGGTTGAGGTGCTGGAAGCAACCGACGTCGAGGAACAAGTCGAACGGGCCCAGTTCCTCGACGTGGAGCCGGGTGACATCACCGAGCACGAACGTGGCGCCGGGGATCCGGCGTCGCCTCGCCGCCTCGATGGCTCTGGCGACGTTGTCTACGCCCACGTAGTCCCACCCGCGACGGATCAGCTCGGGCGCGTACTGACCGCGTCCCGATCCGAGATCGAGCACGCGGCGTGGTCGGTCTCGTTCGTCGTCCTCGCGGTCCAACAGCCTCGCCACGCTGGCGCCGGCCGAGTGGCTGTATCGCTCCCAGGGCGCCCAGCCGATGCCGTAGAGGAATCCGTAGGTCTTCATGGTGGCGCTCCATCGGTGGACCACCATCAGGTCTACACCGCCGCCGATTCCGCAGTCGTCAGCATTTCCCCCACCGGCAACGGCCCTCGGCACGCCCGGTTCAACCCGCGTCCGCACCGAGGCGGCTCGGCTCGGCGGCTCGCCCTCGGCCGCATCGGCTGGCAGCCGATCGGTGCAGGACGGTCTACCGACTCGATCGGCTCCAAGGCAACCGGTGAGTCTGCCAGCCACCATCCACCGCGCACATCCTCGCAACCGTTGGTGCCTGGATCGCCGTCCTCACCGGACCTGCACCCTCAGCGGAACGTTCTGGGGGCTTGGCGACTAGATTCGTGGCATGAGCTCAGGTGTAGCCGCGTGCCCGTCGTGCGGCACCAAGAACCGAGTCCCCGTTGCGTCGAAGGGACGTCCCCAGTGCGCGTCCTGCCACGAGCCGCTGCCCTGGCTCGTGGACGCCGTGGATGACAACTTCGACCGCGCGACCGAGACGAATCACGTCGTCCTGGTCGATTTGTGGGCGCCCTGGTGCGGCCCCTGCCGCGCGGTGGCGCCGATTCTGGAGCGGCTGTCGGTTCAGTACGCCGGGCGAGTGAAGGTGGTGAAGGTCAACGTCGACGACAACCCGGACATCGCGGCACGGTTCGACGCGCGCAGCATCCCGACACTGGTGATGATGAGGAACGGATCCACCGTCGTCCGGCTCGTCGGAGCCCAACCCGAACCTGTGCTTCGGCAGCGGATCGATGCCCTGCTGGCCGGTTGAGCCAACGGGGTTCCCTGGGCAGCGGGGTGTCCGTGGTCGGGGTCACGACTTGGCGAGCCGGAGCCCTTTCGGATCCTGCCTCTGGGCGTCCTCGTCGGGCTGGGCCAGTGCCGTCCCGACCGACCGCTAGGACGGGAGCAGCTCGGCCGTCGCGGCGTGGTTGGTGCAGCGCGCAAGCACAGTGACTCGCCCAGCTGCGCCGTCCACCTGCACTCGATCGCCGGTGCGGAGCCGGACGGTGGCGTCGCCGCACCCGACCACTGCGGGGATGCCGAGTTCGCGGGCGACGATCGCGGCGTGGCTGAGTGGTGCTCCGAGATCCGTCACGATCGCGGCGGCGCGGGGGAACAGCGGCGTCCAGCCGATGTTGGTGAGCTGGGTCACCAGGATCTCACCCGGCTTCAGTTCGCCCGCGTCGGAGTACCGCTTGAGTTGGCGGACGGTGCCTTCAACCCGCCCGGCCGCGCCGGCGTGACCGATGATCACACCATCGTCCAGCAACGACGACGGCGATGGCCTAGGCCCGTCGCCGGCACCGGCCACGAAGAGCGCGGGGTTCCGGTGCGGGTCGGCGGCCCAGGCGATCGGGTCGAAGCGCCCGACGATGACACCGGGCAGCGGAGGTAGCTCGCGGTATCTGCGGTGAGCCTCGCGACGGGCCGGGAAGTGGGTGTACGCCGTGGCGTCACCGCCGAGCGCGGCCAGGAGCTCGTCCACGGTGAGCATGAAGACGTCCCCACCGATCCCCAGCAACTCGCCGGCCTTGAGCGCGAAGCGCCGCGCCACGCCGGTCGTCCGGACTCCCTCCGAGCGGACCGCCTCCCGCAGCGCGGCGTGCCGGGCGGCACGATGCAGCTGGCGTGCCACACGCTTCGCGGCGCGCGGGTCGGCGGCCTCGATCCGGGCGAGAGTGGCGTCGTATGCCTGCTGTTGGCGGCGTCTGAGGTCCGCGACGGCGGTCACGTCATCCAGTTCAGCCAGCGTGCGGTCCAGCCAATTGGGGTCCTCTGAGGGTCGCGGCCAGGCCAGTTCGGTCTCGTTGACACCGCGGTGGCCGAACCGTGCGAGGTAGTCGTCGCGCACCATCCGCCCCGCCTCAACCTCGCGCAGCCCGACGACCGGGCCGAGGCTCTCGAACTCGTCGACGAGGCCGGAGAGGTTCGACGCCAGCGCGGCGGCGGTCTCGTCGCCGTACTGTTCCCGCAGTCGAAGCCCAAGGGTGGCGGGGTAGGTCGACCCGGAGGCGATCACCGCCCAGAATGAGTCGATCCCGAACGGGAACAACTCCTCGCTCCAGAGCCGCCGTAGCTCGCTCGGTCGGGAGCAGACCTCGATCCGCCGGGTGAGGTCGGTGCAGGCATCTGGATGGGTCCGAAGGAAGTCGGGGAGCCTCAGCCGCGTCCAGCCCATCCGGACCAGGCCGGCGAGCAGCGGGATGCCGGCCTCGTGCCAATCCGCCGCGGTCATCGGGAGCAGCGGAATCGGGACCTCGGGCGGAAGGTCCCCCCACCAGCCGGCGAGCTTGCGGTAGGCGTCGCGGGGGTCGACCTTGGCTGCCTTGCCGCGCCGTGATGTGATCTGGACGGTGAGGTTGGCGTACGGTCGGCCGCCGATGTAGCCGGCCAGCTCCCGTCCGCGCAGCGCCATCGATGGCCCGCCGTTGGCCTGCTGGTAGCGGGCCAGGGAAATGGTGAGCGGGGTCTGAGCCTCGGGATTGGCCTCGCTGAGGTTCGTCGCCGACCAGAGGCAGGCGCCCGCAAGGGTGTCGTTGAGTTCGGCGGTCTCCAGGTTCCACGGGTTGAGGGTGGTGATCGGGCGCGCCTGCAGGATCCAGATCTTCCCGCCTGCGACGGCCCATTCGATGTCCTGGGGGACACCGCCGAAAGTGCCCTCGATCCGGTGCGCCTCGGCGTGGAGTGCCTTGGCGTAGTCGCGGAGCGCCTCCGGCCCGACGTACTCGCCGGAGGGGCGAGCGAGGGTGAACTGCTCTCCGGTCTGGTCGCCGGAAACCACGGCGTCGCCGAGCCCGGCGACGACCGTGCCGACCATGACGTCCAGCTCGCAGGTGAGCGGACTGACGGTGAACAGGACGCCCGCGTACTCCGCTCGAATCATCTCCTGGACGACGACCGCCACTTCTCCCGCGTGGACGCCGATGGCCCGGGTGTAGGCCTCGACGCGGTCGCTGGCGGCGGACGCGCGCACCCGTCCGATCGCGTCGACGACCCGGTCGGCGGAGACGCCCAGCAGGGTTTCGTAAGCACCCGCGAACGACGCCGCGGCGGAGTCTTCGGCGGTCGCGGAGGACCGGATGGCCAACGGCACGCCGGGCTCGAACCTGCCGAGTTCAGCGTCCAGGGCGAGACGGGCATCTGCGGTCAGGCCGAGGTCGTCGAATCCGCGCGGCAGCACGACCAGCCCGGCCGGCACCCGCTGACCGGCCCGGACGAGGGCCGACAGGGACCGTGCCTTCCCGCCGGCGGAGTCCTCGGTCTGGGGCACGGTGCCGAGCCGGTAGACCGGCCGGCCGGCGGGGGCATAGCCAAGCCGCGACAGTCGGCGGGCCAGGGAATGGCCCACCCACCAGCCGACGAACCAGCCGACCGTGCCGGCGATCGGGGCGATCAGGATCCCCCAGAGCCGGAAGCCGGTCGCCCACGCCCCGCAGACCCCGAAGACAACCGCGCCGAGGTTCGCGGTCAGGGCGACCAGCCGCGTTGCACCGCGCTCAGTCAGCATCGGTCGACCCGCTGCCCAGGATCGCAACGGCGCCGGGATGTCGCGCGACCACATCGTCGGCCCGCGCGAGGGCGATTCCGTGGAGCAGGTCTCCGAAGACCAACAGCTTGTCGCCCACCTCGATGCCGAAGTCACGCCGGGCTTGTGCGGGGATGACGATCTGGCCGCGGTCACTGACGGTGATCGCGCCGTAGAACCTCTTGTTCGGATCACGGGTCATCTCAACTCCAAGATTCGTCTTGTATACAAGACGAGACTAGCACCCGGGTACGACAAGACGTCACGTTGCGTTCTTGACCAATCAAGCCGGGCGATGCAATCGCGAGCATTTGCTCGGACACGAGAGTGCGCAGGAGGTTGTAACTTTGTGTCCCGAACTCGGTGCACAAAGTTACACGTTGTTCGAGGCGCCGAGCGTGGCCCCAGACGAGTCGGCCTACGTGCGATCACTTCGGCCCATAAGAGAGGTTCGGCTCCGGGTGAGTATCCTTAGTCGCGCCGCTGAAACTACTGGTGGGCCCACTGGGAATCGAACCCAGAACCCGCAGATCAAAAGCCCGTCCCTAACTGACACCTGACTATGTGTTTTACGGTTCCGTATCACCCGCGTGCGTCAGACGTGACGCGGATTTTCACCCCGAAGGTCCGCTGACCGGGGGTCGCCGGCGTCCCGCGAGCTGAGTTCGTCCGCGACCAATCTTGGCAGCCGCGGACGGGCGATCGCGGCGTCTCAGATGGCTTCAATCCGGACGCCGTGGCCGCCAAGCAGAAACCGCAGATCCTCGGGGTCCGAGGTGAGCACCACCACAGGCGTCGGCAGGGTGAGCGCGGTGGCGGCCACCACCGCGTCGACAGTCAGATCGCGATGCTTGCTCCGTGACTCCGCGGCAGCCGACGACCGTAACTGGCCCGCGCGATACCCAATCTCCGGGCTGACATCGACCAGCCGCACCGCCTTCACTGCCCGCCGGACGGCAACATCGCGCGCGGTGCCGTCGGTGACCTCGGCCAGCGTCAGGCAGGAGGCATAGATGACAGAGTCGCTGCGCTTGGCGAAGGTGGCCCACGCTTGCATGCTGCGGTCGTCCCGGGCCAGCGCGGACAGGGCCTCGGCATCGAGCAACACCGAGTGCGGCCGGATGATCATCCCGCGAGCCGGGCGAAGATCGCGGCGACCTCATCCTCATCGACCGGGCCATACTCGGCCTCCATCCGGGCCAGGGCGTCGTCCAGCGCGTCCCGCTCGAGTTGGCGGGCCACCGCCGCCGCCACGTAGCCGGAGAACCCACGCGCGCCAACGCGCGAACGCACCGACTCCGACGTGGCAGCCGGCATCGACACCGAGTGCTTCTCGACTCCCTGGGCTGCGGTCATGCCAGGATCCTACTCGAAGTAGGAATCAGGCGAGATGGTCAGAGCACGACCCCACGACTGCTCTGCAACACGCCGATCGCGGCAGGAGCGCGCGTTGGGCCCACTCGAGTTAGCGCGAGACTGTCCCGCGGCGGGCCACCGGCACAAACGGGTCGGTCTAGGGTTCCAGGTGTGGTGGGAAGGCCGGTCGAGTGCCGCGCCCGGGTCAAGCGAAGTGGAGTCCCTGTGGTCACGGATGCCGAGGTCAGGCTCCGCCAGGCCACAGATGCGGATCGTGACTGGCTTCGTGTGCTACACGGGGCGGCGTATGCAGTGATGAGCGGTGAACTCTACGACGAGTGTGCGACAGCTTGGGAGAGGGGCTTCTTCTCTGCCCGGACAGCCCACCCAACCGACGTGCACATCATCAGCCGCAACGGCGTCGATGTCGGCGCCGTTTACCTGGAGCACCCGCCCGACAGTGTGTTCATCGAAAGCCTCGAAGTGCACCCCGACCATCAGGGACGTGGGGCAGGGTCAGGCGCCATCGACTGTGTCGTTGGCCGGGCCGAGCAGGCGGGCATGCCGGTGACCCTGCACGTCCACAAGGCCAATCCGCGTGCGCGGGCCCTGTACGAACGCCACGGCTTCAGTACGGTTCGGGAGACGGACACGCACGTCGTGATGCAGACCAACACGCCGATGACCACCAGTAAGCAGAACGAAGCCTGGGCGGAAGAACGGTCCAAAGCTGTGGCGGCCGCGATCCGGGCGACAGTGCCCCGCGGACTGTCCGGCATGGACTACGGCTGCGGACCAGGACACGTTGGTCTCCGACTGGCCGACCACTTCGCGACTCTGGCTCTGATCGACGCCGACCCACACGTTGTGGAGGAGTTGGCGGAGAAAGTTGCCGGACGGCCGTCTCTGCGCACCCATGAACTGGACCTCACACGGCAACCGAGTATCGAGCAGGTCGACTGCGTCTTCGCGTCCATGTCCTTCCACCATGTCCGCCACACCACTGCACTGCTGGACGGCATCGCGAACACGATCCGACCTGGTGGCTGGCTCGTGATCGCCGACTTCGACACCGACCAGGGACAGCTGCACTCGCCAGAACCCGGCTTCGACGGGCACCATGGCTTCGACCGGTCGACCCTCGCGGCAGAGGTAGCTGCGCACGGATTCGTGGACATCTGCGTGGCGGATGTGTGGGCCGGTCAGCGGTGGTGCGGCGATCTGCTCGTCGACTACTCAATGTTCCTGCTCACCGCCCGCCGGGCCGACTGAGGATGGCACGGCAACGGAGATTGCAGGGCATTGCAGGGCACAGCTAGACCAGTCTCAAGAGGCCGGAAGGATTCAAGGACATCACCTCCCATCCACGCCCGCGCGGCCGGCGTCAACTCGGCAGAAGCGCATCGTCCTAGAGCGCCGAATGGCACTGGGACTCGGCTGCTCAGCCTGAGCCTGCGAGGCTCAGCCAAGTCGTGGTACGACAAGCGGGTGCCCACAGCGGAACCCCTGCGCGACTCGATCATCTCCTCGGTGATGACGCGCGCGAGCAGGAACGGCGGCTTCGTCACCCGTGCTGATCTGTCCTGGGTCTCGCTGCCCTCCGGGGAAGGCCGACGCGTAATCGACGCCGCCCGCGGCATTTGGAATCCACGCGACATGGACGCGACCCTGAGCGTGGTCAGCTCCCCCACCGGCCCCTACGCGGACCGGGAGGTCGAGGGCGGCCTGTTCCACTACTCGTATCGCGACCACGATCCACGGTGCACAGGGCGCGCCGGTCGACACCATGCACGGGGTGGTCACCGGGGCGGAGAGCCGCCAGCATCGCGACCGCGGCCATGTGCGCGGAAATACGGATCGATGATCGCGAAAGTACGAATCCATGCCCGCGTGAATACGAATTAGGTTCCGCTGGAGTACGGACCATCGCTACTCTAGGCCCCGTGAGCGAGTTCCTTCCACGCCAGACCGTGGCGATCGGCAACGAGCTGATCGGCGCGTTTCCCGCCGTGGTGATCCAAGGAGCCCGCCAGGTTGGCAAGAGCACGCTGGCCCGTCAGTTGGCCGCCGACCGCAGGGCAGTGGTGGTGACGCTGGACGACCGGGCAGTACGCGAAGCCGCCGCCGCCGACGAGGTGGCCTTCGTAGAACAGTGCCCTGACGGCATCCTTGTGATCGACGAGGTTCAGCGGGAGCCTGAGCTGCTGCTCGCCATCAAGGCCAGCATTGATCGTGACCGCCGCCCGGGCCGCTTTCTGTTGACCGGTTCGGCGGACCTGCTGAGCGTGAAGGGGCAGACTGACAGCCTGGCGGGGCGGGCGGCAACGCTTCACCTACGTGCATTCAGTCAGGGTGAGCTCGTCGGTCACCCCGAGGACTTCGTCACCACGCTGCGCAGCGGTACGCCAGCTCAGGAGTTCACCACGGAGTGGAATCGGGCACGTTACGCCGCAGCGCTCGTCGCTGGTGGATACCCGGACGTGCGTGGACTCAGCGCCCGTTTGCGACAGGCGTGGCTGGACAGCTACCTGGAGCGCATCCTGCAACGCGACGCCGCCCAGTTACCCTCCGGTGGCCATACCGGCAGACTGCGGTCGGTGCTCACGCTCGTCGCCGCCAACCAGGGTGGCGAACTGGTCAAGGCTCGAGTCGCCGACGGTGCGCAGATCCCCAGGAACACGATCACCGCATACCTCGACGTGCTTCGGTCGCTGTATCTGGTCGATCAGCTTCCACCCTGGACGCCCAACTTGACCAAACGCGAAGTGGGACGCCCTAAGGCTTTCGTGTCCGACTCCGCCCTCGCCATGCGGCTGAACCGGCAGACCGAGCAGCAACTGGTACCGCTCACGTTTGACGGCATCGGCGGGCTGTTCGAGGCGTTCATCGCCAGCGAACTACTGAAGCAGCAGGCATGGAGCGAGCAGGACTACCAGGTGTTCCACTACCGCGACCGCGACGGCGCCGAGGTTGACCTGGTAATCGAACTTGATGACGGGAACGTTGTCGGCATCGAGGTCAAGGCCTCTTCCAGCTACCGCGGCGACCAGTTCACGGGGCTGCGATTCCTCAAGGACAAGCTTGGTGACCGATTCCTGGCCGGCATCGTCATCGGCATGTCCGGCGTCGGATACCAGTACGCCGACCGCCTCTACGGACTCCCGGCCGCCGCACTGTGGCAATGGCGACCTTGAAGCCCGTCTAGCGACTGGCGCACTCCACCGGGAGGGAAGGCGCCGGGCCGCTTAGCCACGGTGGCGCCCTGTAGTGCGGATGTGAGCGGGCGAGGCGGCGATGATCGCCTCATCATCCACGGCCAATTGCGTGGTCGCCCGCACCAACCCGCTGACCGGAGGACTATCCGGGTCAACTCCATCGACCGCGAGCGCCCGTTCCGGCCCGTCCAATCGATGCGATCCCTGGGAGTTGTCCGCAGCCGAGAGTAGCGTTGCTCGGCTCAGCTCGATCAAGGGAGGAAACCGTGGCCGATCCACAGCGCATCCTGCTGGTGGGCGACCTGCACATGAACACGCTGGCCGCGTTCCAGGCGATCGACCACGCCCAGGCGATCGGTGCCGACCTGATTCTCCAGGTCGGCGACTTCGGCTTCTGGCCACGAGGCAACAACAACTCCGGCCAGAAGTACCTGCGCAAGGTCGACGCCAAGCTGGCGACGTTCGGGCTCGACCTGTGGTTCATCCCCGGCAACCACGAGGACTGGCCCTCGCTGGCCAGCGAAGGCCGATCGGGGACGACGGCCTGCGCGTCATCACCGAGCACATCCGCGAGATCCCGGTCGGCCACCGCTGGACGTGGGACTCGACGCGCTGGCTCGGGATCGGGGGCGCACCCTCGGTGGATCAGCACCTGCGCACCGAAGGCGTGGACTGGTTCCCCGAGGAGGAGGTGACCGAGCAGCATGTGGCAGCGATCATCGCCGCCGGCTCAGCGGACGTCGTCGTGGCGCACGACGCCCCGATGGGCACCGACTTCCTCGCACGGCGCTACCAGCAGCACCTTGATCCGTGGCAGCGGAACAGCTGGTGGCCGGTGTCAGCTCAGGCTGGGGCGGACGCGCACCAGGAACGTCTCCGCCGCGTTCTCGACGGAGTGGAAGCACTCCGCTGGTTCCACGGACACCACCACGTCCGGTACTCGTCGACAATCCCGGCCGCTCACGGCGAGGTCCAGGTCGAGGGTCTCGCTCTCGACGGCGAGCCGCTCAAGGAGCTGACCCTCCTCGTCGACGCCGACGGCCACCCGATCATCGAGCATCACTGACCCAGTCTGTGGCAGGAGCGAATGTGTCGGTTGCGCCAAGGCGATCAGCTCGGCCTACTTCGCGGGGTAGACCACGACCCCGGCGTCAACGTCTTTGATGAGGGAGGGGAAGTCTCGGTAGTCGAGCGTCAACGCGTTCTGGTACCTGCGGCTGCCGTTCTCGATGGTCTGGACGATGTCCATCGCTACCTGGTGGAACTCGTCGTAGCGCGGGTCGTCCATCTCGATATCCAGATCGCCACTATTCTCGCTCTCGTAGGACGTGAAGTAGATGACCACGTAGCTCTCACCGTCAGGGAACTCGACGAAGTAGCGGGTACCAGGGCGCTCGTGCTCGTAGCCGAGAACCGTCCCGATCTGGCCCTCTTCTTCAGGGTGAAACCAGCTCACGACTTGCCGCCCTTCTTGGAGGCTGGGTTGGGATCGGCGGGCACGACATGCGCCCCCGCCCTGGAGTAATGGATCGTGCCCCTTGGTCGGGACAGATGCCCCGGTCTTCGGGTCGCGCCTGTTGCCGATGACCTGACCGAGGTTGACAACCTCTCGGTTGGAGCCTTCCCATCGCCCGGTGCCAGCCTTCTGCTCCACGAGGTCTTGCAGGTCCCGAATCCCCACCGTGATCGTCGACTTGGACCGGTCGTGATTCGGCTGACCCGGCGTGTGCTTGGACTGCTTACCGAAGTGGATGGCAGTTGTGAATCCCTTGACAGTGCGGAAGGCGCTGTCTGGCTTGCCGATCAGGGAGCTTCGCGGCTTGCTCACGCTGCCGTCCTTTCCGCCGATCGGCCGAAGCTGTCGGGCCGGTAGATGTGCACGGGAATCCCCAACTCCCGCGGGTAGTCGAGGACGCCGTAGGCGTCGCTGCCGTAGACGACGAGGTTGACGGGATCGCAGAGGTCGCAAATGAGCCGGACCTCCTCGAAAACGTGAGCGCGGTTTCCCCGTTCTCGGGTGCAGCCGTTCAGGCCGAGGGCGAGGGTGGAGCGGTGAGGGACTCCCGCCAGTGCATACGGGATGGACTTCCGGCCGCTCAGGCGGACGTTCGGGATCGTGCTGACGCCGTCGGCCTGCATGCGCGCCGCGAGGAGGAAGTTCCGGTAGGTGTTCCACACCTTCTGGGCGCGGGGCATGTTGCGGTAGACGGAGAAGTCGGGCCCGATGACTCCCGCGAAGCCCCTGAGTCGGGCGAGGTACTGGGCGGAACGGTTCCACAACCGCTCGATCTTGTAGTCGTCCTCGAAGAAGTGAACCCATGCGAGGGGGTCCGCGCTCTTCATGCCGACGGCATCAGACGGCCTTGCGGCGCGCGATCTCGGCCCGCTCGGCCGGCGAGAGCCAGCGCACATTGTCAGCGGCTGCGTCCTCGATCACTCGCTTCTCGTTGTACAGCCAGACAATCGCCGAGTCCTTCGCCTCGAACGTCACCGGGGCCTTGTGCCGGGCCAGGTCAGGGCCGACGAAGGTAGCCTGATACCTGCCTGATGGCAGCTTGCGGATGGTGCCGAAGTCCCGTCTCTCAGCCATCGCAGCCCTCCAGAACCGCCGATTTCGTGCACTCCACGTGCACTAAGACAGCCTACGTGCGATAACTTCGGCCTACGAGGGAGGTGCCGCGCCGGGAGCATAATCCCTAGTCGCTGCGCTGAAACTACGGGTGGGCCCACTGGGAATCGAACCCAGAACCCGCGGATTAAAAGTCCGCTGCTCTGCCGATTGAGCTATAGGCCCCGCCGCGCACCACCGCCTGCCTGAACATTCCGAGAACGAACTCCGAAGGTGCCGAAGCTGGACGCTCGTGCGCGTACGTAGCCTAGCGACCGTTGCGCGGCGGGCGCACACTCCGCCGCTGCGCCGGACCCGTCCGACGGTTTCGAGCCACGACCGGCAGTCGGGAAAGGATCGAACCAGTGCGTGCGACACCACCACCTCGCTCCGCGCGACCACCGCGACGACCGCCACGACCGCCACGACCGCCACGACCGCCACGACCGCCACGACCGACCGTCCTCCCGCCCGAACCGCCCGGAGTACCTCCGTCGATGCGCTTCCAATGTCGCCAGGAACGCTTACCGTGGAGGTAGGCAGGGCGTGCCTGCCTACCTCCACGGAGAGGAGTCATCATGAGCGAGACGGCGCTTCCCATCACCACGAAGCTCGACGCCCGTCTGGTTGACGTCGACAACGAAGTCGAAGCCCTCCTGGCGACAGGTGATTCGGTCAAAGCGGCCGGAACCCAGGTCCGGCTCACCTTCGACGCGCTGATCGACGCGGTCAGGGAACTCGAGATCGTGGCCCGCGGCCTCGAGGGGGTGCACAAGCCTACGAACTAGCCGGTCCGCGACGGTCGGCAAGAGCAGTCTCCACGCTGTCCGCCGGCCCCCAGAAAGCCTAGATCCTGCCCAGTTGTGCGGGATCGCTGAGGTAGCTCTCGAAGAGTTCCAGGGCGCGGGCACCGTAATACCCGTCGGCGATCCGTTCGTCCAGGGAGATCTTCAGTTCCAGGGTGCGTCGGACGGACGGTGTCCCGTCCTCCCCGACAACCACGGCCGGCACCACCCGTCCGATCGTCACGAAGATGCTGCACGTGCCCCATTCGAACAGGTGATGGTACGCCGCCCCCATGCCGACGCTGCCCAGGTTGGCGACGAACGCGCTGCACCGCAGCGGGTCGACGCCCCGCAGGAACGACGGTGTGTCGACGTAGAAATCCCACAGCATCAGCGCCCTGGCCGTGACCTGCAGGACACCGCGCGGCAAACGGAGGAAGAGGTCGATAAGGCCCTCATCGGGCCGCTGCTCGCCCGACTTGGCGGTCCGGATTTCGCCACGGATCTTCCGCAGTACCGTCCCCGCGTCTTCGCCGGGCTCCACCGCCACCACCACGTTGGTCTCCGAGCTGTCCAGCGTCAGCGCTCGGCGAGCAACGAAGGAGAGCTCTACGTTGTGCCGCTGGTACAGCCGACGGCCGATGATGTAGCGATTCAGGTCCGGCCGCTCCCGCAGAATCCTGATCAGCGCCAAGAGGACCGCCTCGAACAGCGTCATCTCGTTCTCCGTGCCCGCCATCTCTTCGATGCGGGTGAGGAGGTTCTCGGCGTCGACCACCACCGGGTAGTAGGCCACAGACTCGTTGCGGCCCCTCATCAGGTAGGGGAAGATCGCGGGAAAGCTCCGGCCCAGATCGACCCGGGTCGCATCGCGGCGGCCCCGCCTGAGCTTGCCTGTTCGGCCCATGGCTCCGGTCCTTTCCCCGTGCGGGCGGGACGCCGACCGCGGCCCCTCTCCGTGACCCATGATCAGTCTCGTCGGGGCAGCTCGGGGTCCGGCGCGCCGCGCGTTTCGGTCGTCGGCTCCTGACGCCTCACCGCCGCCGGTACCGGACGGAGTCCGTCGGCGGCCTGGCCAGAGCCCGCAACCGCTGCAGGAAGCGAACGAGTAGCGGCCCGCGCGCCCGCAGCGGGATCCGATTCGGCTGCAACAGCACCTGGACGGTCATCATTCCCAGCGTCTGGCGCAGCATCCGGCGATAGCTGCCCCGCCACTCGTCCCAGCGCCCGTTGGCGAACAGGTCACGGCGCAGAATGTCGATCGCCGCCGCCACCGAGAACACGTTCTTGACCCCGAACTGACCGGTGATGCTGTCCTTGCGTAGGCAGTAGTGATAGTAGGAACGTCGGGTGATCGCCACTGAGCCTGCTCGGGCCAGGATCCGCGACGTGGTCGCCAGGTCCTCGTAGAGGATGCTGGGGAACGGCTCGTCGGCGTGGAACAGGCTGCGATGGTAGAGCTTGTTCCAGGCGAAGGCCGGCATCCGGAAAAGGTTCAGCGACAGCTTCGCCGCCTCAGGACCGGTGAGCCGGGGCACGTCCGGGAGGAAGGGAAACCGCACCCTGCGTCTCCAGAAGTGGATCCAGAAGCCGCAGATCACGACGTCGACGTCAGCGCCCTTGGCGATCGCGAGCAGATCGGCGACGTAGTCGGGCTCCACCCAGTCGTCGGCGTCCACGACGCACACGTACTCACCGAGGGCGAGGTTCAGCCCGGCGTTCCGCGCCGGCCCCAGGCCACGATGTGGCTGGCTCAGCACCTGAAGATCGGGGTGTCGTTCCTGGTAACCCCTCAGGACTTCGCCGGAGCCGTCGGTGGAACCGTCGTCGACCACGATGATCTCCAGCGGACGATGGGTCTGCGCGAGCAGAGAATCCAGGCACCGTGGCACCAAGCCGGCGACGTTCCAGGCCGGCACGACCACGCTCACGGCGATCGAAATCGCCACCACCCCCCGCCGGTTTGCCCCTCCACCGCGCAGCCCGGGCCTGCCTGACCGAGCAGTCGATCTGAGGTCGCCACGCTACCGCCGACGGCGGGAAGGCGCAGGTGACGAGTGCGGTGGTGCCGTCGCTGGCTTCAGTCCTGCGCCGCATGGCCGAAGTCCCGGTGCTCGGAGCCTTACGCGCGGACTCGCTTCCCGTGCGGTCGGGGTGTTCCGCACCCGTCTGGGCGCTCACTTCCTCTATTTGCAGGACTGCAAAGTTGCGCTACTGTAGAGATGCGCTGCTGCAACAAGCAGCGCTTTTTCTTTGTAGGAGGACCCGTGGCAACAGCCACCGTCGAGCGCACCGCCTCCCCAGAGGCAGCGCCACAGGCAGCATCCCAGCCGGTCATGACCCACCGTCAGATCATGTTCGTGATGTACGGCCTGATGGCCGGCATGTTCCTGAGCGCGCTCGACCAGACCATCGTCGGCACCGCGATCCGGACCATCGGCGACGAGCTGCAGGGCCTCGACCAGCAGGCGTGGGTGACCACCGCCTACCTGATCGCCGCCACCGTCACCACCCCGCTGTACGGCAAGCTGTCCGACCTGTTCGGCCGCCGTCCGCTGTTCATCCTCAGCATCAGCATCTTCGTGCTCGGCTCGTTCCTGTCCAGCTTCTCCACCTCGATGCTCATGCTGGCCGCGTTCCGCGCCTTCCAGGGCCTCGGCGCCGGCGGCCTGATGTCGCTGCCCGCTAGCGATCATCGGCGACATGCTCGCCCCGCGCGAGCGCGCCAAGTACCAGGGCTTCTTCCTGGCCACCTTCGGCATCGCGTCGGTGATCGGCCCGCTCGTCGGCGGCCTGTTCGCCGGTACCGACCAGATCCTGTCGATCACCGGCTGGCGCTGGGTGTTCCTGATCAACGTGCCCGGTCGGCATCATCGCGCTGTTCATGGTGATCGCCTTCCTGCACCTGCCGCACCTCCCGCACGCCAAGCCACGCATCGACTGGTGGGGCGCCGGTCTCGTCGTCGCCACCCTGGCCCCGTTCCTCCTGGTCGCCGAGCAGGGCCGCGAGTGGGGCTGGACGTCCGCGGCCTCGATCGCCTGCTACGTGATCGGCGCCGCCAGCCTCGCCGGCTTCATCCTGGTCGAGCGCGCGATGGGGCCGAGCGCGATCATCCCGCTGCGCCTGTTCAGCAGACCACGACCTTCTCGACGGCCACCGTGCTCAGCATCCTGGTCGGCTTCGGCATGTTCGGCGCGATGCTGACCCTGCCGCTGTACATCCAGATCGTGCTCGGCTACAGCCCCGACCGCAGTCGGGCTTCGCCACCTTGCCCGATGATGGCCGGCCTCATGCTCGCCTCCATCGGCACCGGCCAGATCGTCGCCCGCACCGGCAAGTACTCGGTGTTTCCCGAAGACGGGCACCGGCGATCACCGCGCTCGGCTTCCTGATCCTCACCTTCATGACCCTGGACAAGCCGTTCTGGTACCTGGGGATCGCGATGTTCGTGATCGGACTCGGCCTCGGCCAGCTGATGCAGACCCTGACCATGGCCGTCCAGGCGTCCGTCGACGCGCACGGACATCGGCGTCGCCACCAGCTCGGCCACCTTCTTCCGCCAGATCGGCGGCACCCTCGGCACGGCGATCATGCTGTCGCTGCTGTTCGGCATCCTGCCGACCAACATCTCCGGCGCGCTGACCGACGAGACAGACCACCTGGCACGCGCTCGACGCCGCTCTGAACCCGGCCGTCGCCAACGACCCGGCGAACGCCGCGATCATGGACAAGATGTGGACGCCGATCACCGACAAGATCAAGGAGCAGGTCGGACGACAACCTCGCCGACGCCACCGAGCAGGTCAAGGACGGCGTGAAGACCGCCGTCCGCGCGAAGGTCACCGAAGCCGTCGTCGAAGAAGGCCGCCGAGGGCACCGGCAAGATCGGGGACGGCATCACCGCGCTCGGATCGGGCCTGGACAAGCTCGCCACCGGGACCGGTGCCTTCGTCGACGGCGTCGGCAAGATCGGCTCCGGCGCACAGCAGCTCGCGGACGGCCTGACGTCGCTCAGCACGGCGGAGAAGACCGCCGCGAAGAACGCATCCGCAAGCCACGAAGGACTTCGGCACGCTCTCAGTCGGCGTTGACCGCAGTGTCGCAGGACCAGAAGGCGTGCGCCGACGGCGACACCGGCGCCTGCGACAAGCTCGCTGACGACCAGGCTGCGGTCGGCGTCGGCGATGAAGGCTCTCGGAACCAGCGTGTACACCACCAGCGGCTACCTCAACGGGGCCGACGCGAAGCACCCCGGCCTCGCCGCAGGCCTGACCAAGGTCGCGTCCGGCGCCCACAAGCTCGCCGACGGGGTCACCACCGCCGCCGCGAAGGGCAGCGCGATCCCGACCGGGGCCGCCGCGGCCGCGTCCGGCAGCGACAAGCTCGCCAGCGGCGCGAAGAAGCTGTCGAAGGTCGACAAGATGATCGACAAGGCGGTGAAGAAGGCGCTGCCCAAGGCGTACGAGAAGGCTCTGCAGAAGGTCGCGTTCGAGCGGAATCTCAGCGTCAAGGATGGCGTGCTGGCGGTGAACTGGGCCGACCCGGTGCAACGGTGGGCGATGGTCGATCAGCTCACGCCGACCCTCGTCACTGCGATCAAGGCCGGCGACACCGGCGACGCCAGTGTGAAGACCGACGGCAGCACCAGCGACACCTCTTTCCTCGACCGGTGCCGATCCGAGGCTGACGAAACCGTTCATGGTGGGCTTCAACGACTCGGTGGTCACCATCTATTGGGTGGCCCTCGGCGTGATGCTGGTGGCCTTCGTGATCGCCTTGTTCTACCGGTGCCGCCGCTGCGGACCCGCTCCGCGCTGCAGGAAAAGTCGGATAATGCTGCCTTGGAGGCAATGTCATGACGATCGCGTCGGTCACGGAGCAGGTCTGCGGGCTGCGCGAGCGCAAGAAGACGGCCACGCGCGCGGCGATTCACGAGACCGCGCTTCGCCTGGTCGCCGAGCGCGGCCAGCACAACGTCACGGTCGAGGAGATCTGCGCAGAGGTCGGGGTCTCGCCGCGCACGTTCTTCAACTACTACCCGAGCAAGCTCGCCGCGGCCTTCGACCTGCTCGTGGCCGACATCCCCGCCGATCAGCGGGACTGGTTCCTGACCTCCCCGGGAAGCCTGCTCCAGGACATCTGCGACCTGGTCGGCCGCAACATCAACCTGCCCTCGGACTTCCCGCGGATCAAAGCGTTGTTGCACGACCAGCCCGATTTGATGATGGACTTCTGGACCCAGACGATCGTTCGGCTGCGACCGTTCTTCAAGCTGATCGAGCAGCGAACCTCCGACTCGCACACCGCCCGGATCGCCTTCGGCGCGGTGATCGCCGCGATCACCGCAGCGATGGGACGTGCCGAAGGTGCTGAGGCCGGCCCGATCGGTGGCCGGCTTCTGGCCGAGATCCGGATCATGCGCGACCTGATCGACGAGATCCCCGAACCCTGAGTTCGCCCGCCGACCGCCCGCGAGGACCGCGCTGGTGAACCGGACTGGGGGAAGAACTGCCGAGGCCTTCGCTGTGTACCCGGGCCAGCGTTCCGGCGTAGCGTCGTTCGAGTGCTTTTTGCTGTCGGCGTGAGGAAAGGTGTCAGATGCAGAAGATCGTGCCCAACCTGTGGTTCGACCGCAACGCCGAGGAGGCGGCCGAGTTCTACTCGTCGGCGTTCCCCGAGGCCAGCATCACCCACACCACGTATTACCCGACCGAAGGACTGCCCGACTTCCAGGCCGAGATGGCGGGCGAGGCGCTGACCGTGGAGTTCGAGATCGGCGGCTACCGACTGGTGGGCATCAACGCCGGCCCCGAGTTCCCGATCAACCCGTCGGTGTCGTTCATGCTGAACTTCGATCCCTCGGTCGACTCCCACGCCATCGACCACCTGGACGCCCTCTGGGCGGCGCTCTCCGACGGCGGCCAGGCACTCATGCCGCTGGACACGTACGACTTCAGCCCGCACTACGGCTGGATCCAGGACCGCTACGGGGTCAGTTGGCAGCTGATGCTCACCAACCCAGAGGGTGATCCGCGTCCCTTCCTGATCCCGAGCCTGATGTTCGGGCACACCGCGGAGGGCCGGGCGGGCGAGGCGATCGAGTTCTACACGTCGCTGTTCGGCGGCCGCATCGGCACCGTGACCCGGTACCCGCAGGAAGCCGGCGCCGTCGCAGGCAACGTCATGTTCGCCGACTTCCAACTTTTCGGCCAGTGGTTCGCCGCCATGGACGCCGCCGACCAGACGTTCACTTTCACCTGCGGCGTGTCGCTGCAGCTGGATTGCGCCGACCAGGCCGAACTCGACCGGTACTGGGAACAACTCAGCTCGGTGCCCGAGGCTGAGCAGTGTGGCTGGTGCACGGACCGCTTCGGTCTGGCCTGGCAGGTCGTTCCGGCCAACCTCGGCGAGTTGATGTCCGCACCGCACGCATACTCCACGCTGATGGACATGAAGAAGATCGAGATCGCCGGGTTCGGCTGAGGCTTCGTTGAGGAGGTCTCGGACGCGCTGCAGAGCCGCTACCCGATGTCGAGCAGAACCTTCCCGGTGGTAGCGCGACCCTCCAATGCCCGCTGAGCGGACGCTGCTTCGCCCAGGGGGAACCGTGCCCCGATCCGGACGTGCAGTGTGCCGGCCGTCATCGCCGCGAACAGCTCGGCGGCACGCCCCTGCAACTCCTCGCGAGTGACGATGTAGTGGCCGAGGGTCGGACGGGTGACGTACAGCGACCCGCCTGCGTTGAGCCGCTGCAGGTCGAATGGTTCCACCGGACCACTCGACGCACCGAACAGCACCATCAACCCACGGCGCCGAAGGCAGGCGAGCGAGGCGTCGAACGTGGTGCGTCCAACCCCGTCGTAGACCACCTGCACCCCACCGTCGGACAACGCGCGGACGCGCTGAGGCAGCTGCGCGGTGAGGTCGTCGAACTGGTCGTAGCGGATCACCTCGGCGGCGCCGGCAGCCCGGGACAGCTCTTCCTTCTCCGCCGTCGAGACGGTGGTGATCACCGTCGCGCCGCGCGCGGTGGCCAGCTGAGTGAGCAGCAGCCCCACGCCCCCTGCGCCGGCATGGACGAGGATGACCTCACCTTGTGCCACCGCATGGGTGGACGTCGCCAGGTAGTGGGCGGTGAGCCCTTGCAGCGGCAGGGCGGCCGCGACCTCGATCTCGATCCCGTCGGGCACCCGCAGCGCGCGCGACGCCGGCACCCTCACCAGCTCGGCGTAGGAACCCGGAGCGTCGGCCCACGCGACACGGTCACCGACGACCAGGTCGAGCACATCACGTCCGACCGCAACCACCACGCCGGCACCCTCGTCTCCGGGGACGTGCGGGAACGGCATCGGGTACTTGCCCGAGCGCCGATACGTATCGATGAAGTTGATGCCCACCGCGGCCGGCCTGACCAACACTTCATCGGCGCCCGGCTCGGGGTCGGGCATTTCCACCAGTTCGAGGACGTCAGGGCCGCCGGCCCGGGAAGCCTGGATAGCACGCATGGTCCGAGATTAGTGCCCCGGCGCCGGCGCCTGCCCTGACCCCGGGAGGAGCATCCCCGTCGTGTTGCCACGCCATGGCTCCCGGCAATGGTGAATTGTGGTCCCTGTCCTGACGGTCCGGAGCGGGCGAGGATGGGGCCATGGACCTCAGCACCTTCTACGCGCTCATGTCGGCCACCTGCTTCACCCTGGTCGGGTTGTGGTGGACGGTGATCGAACGCCGCCCAGAATGGCGTGAGGAACCGCGACTCCGCCGTCTCGCCGGCGGCACCTACCTGTCGTTCCTGCTCCCGGGCCTGATGAGCATGTTCGCCCAGATCAACCCGGGCAACCCGCTGGTGTGGCGGTTCAGTTTCGGCGCGTCCGCCCTGGTCGGGCTGGTCGCCTCCACCCGACTGCTCGGCGTGAACCCGATCGCGATGGCCGGCACGTTCCGCCGCTTCCGCTGGCTGGTTCCGCTGTTCTACGCCGCCATCGTGGTGCTGGGAATCGCGCCCGAACTCGCCGGCTTCCTCGGCGCGACACCGCTGCAGGTCGCTTCGGTGCTGCTCATCCTGCTGGTGCTGCTCGCGCACGGGCTGACTTGGGAGTTTCTGATGGAACCGAGCCGCCCCAGTTCCGCCCCGTAGCCGGTGACGGGGCACGCGTGACCCGCCTTCACGGCTCCGCCGTGGCCCTGGCGAAACTCTCAACCCACGTCCAGCCAAATCTCAAGTAATCGGCACCCTCCCGAGTTCCTGATCCAGACTGAGTGGATCAAGCATGTGGGACGAAGGGACACCCCTGCGCGCCGACGTCGGCGCTGGAGTTCCTTTCCACCCGAGAAGCAGGCGGTGTGCCCGCGTTGGTCCGCCTGGGTCGAAAGGAACTGTCATGAAACGGCTCTCCCGCCTCCGGGCAGCCCTCGCCCTGGCCCTCACCGGCCTGCTCACCATCACCGGAATCGCCGCACCCTCGACCTCGGCCCGCGCCGCGACGACCACCAGCCTCTCGCTGAGCGCGCTCAAGGCGCGGGCGATCTACTACGTGCAGGCGCCCGACGCGACCCAGCGCTCGATCGTCCTGGGATCGATGACCGCTGCTTCGGCGCGGGAAGGCGAGTTGTGGACCGCGTTCACGAACTCGTGGGTGAGCACCAACGCATCAATGGCGATGAACTACAGCGTCCCCAGCGGACTCCCCGCCCAAGGTCACGTGTTCGTCGTGCTCGGCTCGGCCCTGAGCGCATCGGGAGCCATCAGCACCAAACTGGAGCGTCGCCTCAAACTCGCCAAGACCGCCCTTGCCAAGTACCCCGCAGCCAAAGTGCTCGTCTCTGGCGGCGCTCCCAAGAACGGAAAGACCGAAGCCGCGGTCATGCGTGCCTGGCTCGTCGCCAAAGGCATCGCGTCGTCACGAATTCTGGTCGAGCCGGAATCGGCCAGCACCATCGGGAACGCCAAGAACTCGATGGCCCTCCTGAGTCGATCCAGCGCCTACACCAGCTACACGCTGATCAGCGACGCCTCCCATCTGCGCCGTGCCAGCACACTGTTCCGGGCGGCCACCGTCCTGATCCAGGAACAGACAGGGGAGGCCTGGGCGATCAAGCCGGTCTCGAACTTGGCCTATCCCGACCTGGCCGGGGCGGGAAAGGGAGCGCTGTCGGCGTCCTCGGTGGCGTACACCGCCGGCAACGTGGCCAGCCTCTTCGGCCTGTCCGGCCAGTACACCCCGCTGCTGTCCTCCGCCCCGTCGGCTGCGGTGCTGACCTCGCTCGCTCTGACCGCGCCGGCCAAGCTGACCTATCCCGTCGGTGGGAGCCTCGATACCAAGGGCATGGTGGTCACGGCCGTGTACGACAAGGGGCTGCTCACCCGTCCGGTGACCGGAAGCTCCGGGATCACTGGCTTCAGTTCGGCCACCGTCCGCACCGCCACCGCTACCGTGACCTACACCGAGCGCGGAGTGACGAAGGCCGCGACCTTCGACTACTCGATCACGAAGGCGACGAGCAAGGTGAGCCTGAAGCTTTCCACCACCAAGGTGGTGAAGTCGAAGACCAAGGTGGTGGTCACGGCCACGGTGACCAGTTCGGCCGGCGTGGTCCCGACCGGGGACGTCACGTTCTCCCTGGACGGCACCACGCTCAAGACCGTGACATTGGCGTCCGCTCAGAAGGGCAAGGTGAGCTACACCTACCCCAAGATCGCCAAGGCGGGAACCCACGAGATCCGGATCAGCTATGCCGGCAACTCCCGGCTGAAGTCGGCAACCTCCGACATGGACCTCAAGGTGACCGGCTGACACAATCAATCGGCTGCGGAGGCAACCGGCTGCGGAGGTCGACATGGAGGACGGATCGAGCCAGACCGTCGAGACCCGCTCGAAAAAGGGCGCGCCCGTCACCGGGCCAACCCGATCATCGTGGCGCCTCGGAGCCGATCCGGAAGCGGAACGACCCGACGCCGCGGTGGTTCGACGACTGGTGCTGGGCAGCGCGTTGATGCTCTTCCTCGAGCTGGCCTTGATCCGCTGGCTCGGCTCGAACGTCGTCCACCTGAGTTACTTTTCGAACTTCGTGCTGCTCGGCTCATTCCTCGGCATCGGCCTGGGCTTCCTGATCGCCCGCTACGAGTGGTCGGTGCTGCCCGCGACCCCGATCGTCCTCGCCCTTCTCGTGATGGGGGTCTTCCTCGCACCGGTGACGATCGACCGGGCCGGCGACCAGATCATCTACTTCACGTCGCTGAGCACCACAGGTCCACCGGCGTGGGTGGTGCTGCCGCTGATCTTCGTGCTGGTCGCCACCATCCTGGCCGGCCCGGCCGAAGTGGTCGGACGGTGTTTCTCGCACCTGCGTCCGCTCACCGCCTACCGCTGGGATCTGGTCGGGTCGCTGATCGGGATCGGTTCCTTCACCCTGATGTCGTTCCTGCAGGCCTCCTCCGTGGTGTGGGGTGTGCTGGTCGCTGGCGCTTTCGTCGTACTGATCGGTGCCTGGCAGCGCTATCTCGCGGTCGGAGCAGGAGCGGTGATGATCGCCGTCCTGCTGCTGGAGACCCTGTCGCCCGGCGTCTCGTGGTCGCCCTACTACAAGGTCCGCACCCGGGACGCCGTCGTCGCCGGGGTGCCTCTGGTCGACATCTCCGTGAACGGCGTCCCGCACCAGATCATGCGCACGGCGAGTCAGCGGCTGCAGGAGGAGCCCCAGTACGGCTTCGCCTACCAACGCTCACCGCAGAACCCGCTTCGGAACGTGCTGATCATCGGTGCCGGATCAGGGTCGGACGTGGCCATCGCCCTGTCGAAGGGCGCCCAGCACATCGACGCCGTCGACATCGACCCGCGGATCATGCAGATCGGCAGGGAGAGGAACCCCGACCACCCCTACGACGACCCGCGGGTGACCCGGCACGTCAACGACGGCCGCGCCTTCCTCGAGGCCACCGACACCCGCTACGACCTGATCCTGTTCGCGCTCCCCGACTCGCTCGCGTTGGTCACCGGCGCCTCCCAGATCAGGCTGGAAAGCTTCCTGTTCACCGAGCAGGCGCTCACCGCGGCACGCGACCACCTCACTGACGTCGGCGCCTTCTCCATGTACAACTACTACCGGGAGGACTGGCTGATCGACCGGCTGGCGGGCACCGCCCAAGCGGCGTTCGGACACGTCCCCTGCGTGGACCTCCCCGGAGGCGGCCAGGCCGTCGTCACCGTCGCCCTGGATGCGACCACGCAGTCGTGCGGGGTCGCGTACGCCCCAGCCGGGACGGTGGTGGCTCCGGCCACCGACGACCGCCCGTTCCTCTATTACCAGGGCGGACCGATCCCCGCCCTCTATCTGTGGACGCTGGGCGGCATCCTGTTGATCTCGCTGATCGCCGTCCGTGTGTTGGGTGGACCCTTCCGCACCATGCGTCCCTACGCCGACCTCTTCTTCATGGGTGCGGCGTTCATGCTGCTGGAGACCAAGAACATCGCCACGTTCGCACTGCTGTTCGGCACCACCTGGCTGGTGAACGCCATGGTGTTCGCGGGGGTGCTGCTGATCGTGCTGGCAGCGGTCGAGACAACCCGACGATTCCGCACTCCCCCGCTGCCGGTGGTGTTCGGGGGCATCGCCGCGTCGCTGGCCCTGACCTACTTCGTCGAACCCGACTGGCTGCTCACGCTGGCCTTCGTCCCGCGGCTGGTCGTGGCGATCCTGCTGGCCTTCATTCCCATCTATCTCGCGAACGTGGCCTTCGCCAAGCGTTTCGGCGCGTCCGACGACTCCCGATCGGCGTTCGGGCTGAACCTGCTGGGCGCGATGCTGGGCGGCTGCCTCGAGTACCTGGCGCTGCTCACCGGGTACCGCAACCTTCTGGTCATGGTGGCGGTGCTGTACCTCCTCGCGTTCCTGCTGACACCGCGTGGCCGGGGAACCCCGATCACTCTGTAGCCGAGGACGCAGCCCGCAGAAGAAGCGGTGCCACGCCGTCCGATCCCTCCCGTCTCGGACGCTGGAGGCATGCAGGCCCCTGCGCCAGGTGGCGTCCCAGCCACGCCGGACGGGACTCCCCGCCACCAGGGTGGACACGTCCTGGCGACCACGTCGGCTACGCGTCGGTCGAAAGGCGGACGGACGGCGCAGATCCTGCGGTCGACACGTGATCGGCGAACAGGGCAGGCCACGCCATCACTCCGTAAGGGGTTCGGGCCACGATCAGGCGGCTGCGGCCGATCGCTTTGTGGAGCAGTTCCGCCGTCCGCAACGGATGCGCCGGGTCGTCGGCCCAGGCCAGGATCAGCGTCGGCACCTCAAGCGTCGCGATCGTCTGCAGTGGCGGCAGGTTGGACGCCGCCGCCCCACGCAGGATGGTGGGCAACAGCTCCTCCGCGACCGTCGGACGGGTGGTCGGCGCGTCCGCCAGCGCCGGTGGTTCCGGGGTGGTGCTCGCCAGTTCGACGAAGGCGTCGATGCCCTCGCGTTGCACCAGATCAGCGTTGGCGAGGTAGGCCGCCGCCTTCTCCCGCCGCGTCTCCCACGCCGTGGGCGGCACCACCAGAGTGAGGCTCGCGAACCGCTGGGGGTAGGTCACCGCGGCATGCAGCAGGGTCGCCGAACCCATTGACGTCCCCACACCGTGCACTCGTTCGCCCGGGGCGAGATGGTCGAGCAGCCCCATCAGGTCACCGGCCAGGGCAGGCCACGCATAGGTCAAAGGATCCGCGGTGCCGGTGGAGTGTCCGTGACCGCGGGCGTCATAGCGCAGGATGCGGTGGTCCCGGAGCGCGCGACCCAGATCAAGACCGAGGCTCGCGTCCCGTGCCCGGCAGGACGTCAGTCCGTGCAACTGCACCACCAGAGGGCCCGCGTCCCCGACCACGTCATAGTCGAGGGCGGCGTTCCTGACATCGATTCTGGGCACGATCCTCCGTAACGCTGCGGTCGTATTGTCCTCCTAGGCTATGGCGGCATGCGGCTGACTGACGTGGCACACATGGCCCTCCCACCTGGTCGCCTACTCAGTTATGCTGTTCGGCCGCGCGGTGAGCCGGGGAGCCGTCGACCCGTCTCCTTCGACCAGGCACGCCACGTCGGACGCGGCCAACGACCCGGTTCGTGGATGGCCATCGCCGCCCGCCTCCCCCACGAGGTACCGGTGGACCTCCCCCTCGACACCGTCGCCGCAGCCTGGTTCGCGGTCGTCGCACGGCACGCCACCTTTCGCACCGCCTTCACCCGCGACGGAGACGGCGAGCTCCAGCTCCACGAGATCCAGGTTCAGCCCGGCGCCTGGATCGAGCACCCGATACCCGACGGAGTCGGGACGCGGGACGTGCTGCGAGCCGTCCTCGATCAGGCGTGCGCGCCGTTCGAGCGTCCGTCCCACCGTCTGGCGCTGGTCATCCCGGACTCCGCCGAGAGTGACCGTCGACCCGTGATGATCATCGGGGCCGACCACGCCCATGTCGACATGTGGTCGCTCCTGATCGTGCTGCGGGACTTCTTCTCCGCCCTCGACGACCTCGGCGCCAAGCGTCCTCCCACCCCCCTCCTCCGCACAGCCGCCGGGTTCGCCGAGCACAGTGCGGCGCTCGCTGTCCGCCCGCCCGCGCCGGATCACGTCCACCGGCGCTGGGCCGACATCCTGGCGGCGGAGGGCGGAAGGATGCCCACCTTCCCGCTCCCGCTCGGCACGCCGGACGCAGCACGCGACAGCATCGTCGAGGTCCGCGACCTCCTCGACGCGGCCGAGTGCGAACGGGTCGCCGACCTGGCGCGGGCGCGGGGGCTGCGGCTGATCTCCCTGGTCCTGTCGGTGCTGACCCGCGCCACGCGCGATCTGGCCGACGCACCTCTGCGAGCGATCTTCCCCGTCCACAGCCGGGACGAAGAACGCTGGCGGGATTCGGTGGGCTGGTACATCACCAACTCCGTGATCGAATCCGACGATCCCGACCCGGCAGCTTGCGCCTCCGCGATCGCGGAGGCCATCGCGCTCGGCTCCCACCCCCTGGGGCCTATCCTCGCGCCGTACGGGGGCATGCCGGTCGGGCCGGGCATGTTCGCGCTGTCGTGGCTCGACACCCGGCGCCTTCCGCTGGTGCCTGCCGGCAGCGATGTGCAATACGTCTCGGCCGCGATCCCCGACGACGGCGTCATGGTCTGGTTCGTCGTCAACGACGCCGGCCTCCATCTGAGGGCACGCTATCCCGACACGCCGCAGGCCAGCGTCAACGTCACCGCCTGGCTCGACGCGGTCGCCCGGGGCCTGCGCTGCCTCGTGGGCTGATCGGACGGGCGTGCCGGACGCTCGCGTCCGCCCACGTTGTTGCGGTGGGGTGCCGACCAGGCTCCGGCCGGCGGAGCGAGGCCGCGATGCTCGGGGGTGGACGGCGCTAACCTGTCGTCCAGCGCAGCGAGAAGGAGGCCAGGATCAGATGACGGTCGAGCCGAACCTTCGCAAGGCCACCAAGCCGGGCGAGGCCGCCGAGCCTGCTGTCTCCCGCGAAGGCCACGTGCTGCGCGTTCGGTCGCTGGCGGCCGCCCGGCAGGTGCTGCGCGCCCGGGAGAACACCACTCAGGCCGGTTTCACCGCCGAGGCGATTCCCAAAGGCCACCTCAAACACCACCCGATCCTGATCTCGGACGGGCCACTCCATGACGAGCAGCGCAGCAAGGTCGGGCGTTTCTTCGCCCCCAAGGTCGTTGCCGAGCGCTACACCGACCACATGCGTTCCTGCGCCACCACGCTTCTGGATCGCGCCGAGGCAGAAGGCGGCTGCCAGCTCGACGAGCTCGCGCTGCTCTACAGCGTGGAGGTGACAGCCGACGTCGTGGGGCTCACCAACTCACCGGTGCCGAAGATGGCGCGGCGCCTGGTCAGCTTCTTCAACCAGCCCCCGTTCGACCTCACCCAACCCGATCTCGGCCGCACCCCGCGGCAGTGGGCGCAGGCCGCAGCGCGCGGGTTGGGCCCCATCGTGCGCTTCTATCTCGCGGACGTTCGACCGGCGATCCGTGCCCGTCGCAGACAGCCCCGCGCGGACGTGATCAGCCACCTGATCGCTGAGGGGTACACCGATACCGACATCCTCGTGGAATGCGTCACGTACGGCACGGCGGGCATGGTCACCACCAGGGAGTTCCTGTGTATGGCGGCCTGGCACCTGCTGGGCAACCCGCAGCTGCGCGAGCGCTACCTGGCGGCCGAGCAGTCGGAACGGTTCGCGATCCTGAACGAGATCATCCGGCTCGAACCGGTGGTCGGGCACCTCTACCGCCGCGTGCAGGGCACCTTCGACATCACCGAAGGGGATACGACGTGGTCGGTCGCTCCCGGCGACCTGCTCGACGTGTGCGTGCGGCAGGCCAACGCCGACCCCCGGTCGGTCGCCCCCGAACCGCTCAACCTGTGCCCCGGACGGGGGCTTCCCACCGGCGTCAACCAGGCGGTGCTGACCTTCGGCGACGGCGCCCACAAGTGCCCGGGCCAGCCACTGGCGATCCTCGAATCCGATGTGCTGCTGACTGCCCTGCTGGCGCGCCGGCCGCGGATCGTCAGCGAGCCGACCTTGAGCTGGGACGACCTGATCGAGGGTTACTGCCTTCGCGGCTTCACGCTCGCGTTCGATCACCGCGACCCCGCGCCGAACTGAGCCGGCGGCCACCCGAACGCCGAGCCTGGGCGGCGGACACGCCGTACCGGCAATGCCGGTGCCGAGATGCTCGCCGCAATCACAGCAGCGCGTGCCGGGAATGCCGGTGCTGGCCGGCGATGGCGGTCCCGGCCAGGAAGCCCAGCGCGATGGCCACCATGGTCGATGCTGTGGTCGTCAACGTGCTCACGCCGGCGGAGTCCCCGTCGAGGATGCTGGCCACACCGACCAGCCCGAGAGCGCCGGGCACGAGCATCCAGAAGCCGGGAAGGAAGCTGACGAATGCAGCCGGGCCTGACTCCTGACGGGACACCAAGGCCGCCATCGGGGTCATCGCCAGCGCTCCGATGAACGCCGACAGCACGCCACCGAAGAAGATGTCGCCGATCACCTGAGCCCCGTACGCGACGTACAGCACGAGCACTACCCAGCGGATCGCTTCCTTGCGTCCGTTCTGGTAGATCACGACGCTGGCGCCGAACACCGCCACCGCGAGCCATGGCCCGATCGGGCCGATGGGCTGGGACGCTCCACTGAGTTCGAGCCGGGGCACCCCGACCAGGGTCGCGGCTCCCACCACGCCGGCGGCGAGGAGCACGAGTTGCATGAACCCGGCGGCCAGGCGTCCGGCGCCTGCCATCATCTGTCCGGTGGCCAGCTCGACCACGCCGGTGGTGAGCAGAGCGCCGGGCAGGAACGTGACCAGCGGCGCGATCAACGACGGCAACACGCCGGGGTCGAGCCCGAGCATGGTGAGCGTCAGCACGACGGTGGAGACGGCGAACGAGATCCCGACCGTGACCAGTGCCTGATACTGACGCTGGACGGACTCAGTCGCCTGCACGGTCACTCCAACGAGCAGCCCCAGCAGGCCCGCCAGTCCGATTCCGAGCCACGACGCGTCGAGCATCACCGAGAGCGCAGCGGACAGGACGCCGGAGGCCACAACCCGCTGAAGGGGCCGGTACGGGGGTGGTGATGCGCGGATCTCCTCGATCCGCCCGATGACCAGGGCAGGATCGGAAGGACGGTTTCGAACCTCGTTGATGACGTCGTCGAGGTCGTCGATCTGCTGGAGGTTGAGCCGGGCATGACCGCTGGACACGGCGCCGGTGCGCAGTTCCCCCAAGCCGCGGACGGACACGAAGAGGGCGGTCGGCAGCACGACGATCTCGGCGTGCGGGAAGCCATTGACCTCGGCGACGTTGCCGAGCACGTCTCGCACGGTGGAGACCGAGTAGCCGGCGTCGAGCATCGCTTCCCCGATGGCTTCGAGCGCCGCCAACTTGGTGGCCGGCGTCGATTCCGGCATCACGGTGCCGGCGGCTTCGATCCGAGTCAGTGGCGTGGGAGGAGCTGTTCGGCCGGCGTTCCGCCGGCGCAGCATCGGGTAGGCGACCAGGCTGGACAGCAGCACGGCCACAGCGATCAGCCACGAGTACGACTTCGAGCCGACCTCCGCCAGGGCAGGTGCTTCAGGTTCCAGCACCGCGGGCGGCGACGGCGCGGGCGTCTCGTCTCCCGGCGCCGGGACAGGGCTTTCCCCCACTGTGCCGGGAGGCGTGTTCGTGGGCGCCGGTGCCGTGGTGGCCGGTGCAGTGGTGATCGGCGCCTCGGTCGGAGGCGATGCCGGGGGCTGCTCCGTGGGGGAGGTGGTGGGAGGTGTGGTCTCCTCCTGCGTGGGTGGCTCGGACGGCTCGCTCGTCGTCGTCTCGCCCGCTTCGGGATCGGTCTTCCCCGGGGTCATCGTGGGTTCTTCAGCGGGCAGCGCCACCAGTGCGGCAGCCAGCCGGCCGGGAGGGACGTGCGGGTCGGCGCCGACCTCGACGGTCGCCCACCCCGTGACCGCGATCGCCGCTGAACCCGGAGCCGCTAACCCCGATGCCGCTAACCCCGGAGCCGCTAACCCCAGGGTCGCAGCGACCAGTGCCCCAGCGCTCAGTAGCGCGACGACCAACCCCGCACGCAGGCTTGCGGTGGGCCGCGGGCTGCTGCCGTCCCGTCCGCCTGCGAGCTTCATGGAGCCATCATTGCCGCTGCCACCGACATTCGGGGCTCGACGGCGCAACAGCAACGACTCGGAGCGGGATTGGTGCCAACGAGGCGCGATGCCGCGGGTCTTCGCTATGGATCGGTTTGAGCAGCCTGAGCACGGGGCCGTATAGTTCAGCCGGTCAGGTCCCCATCGTTTAGCGGCCTAGGACACTGCCCTTTCAAGGCAGCAGCGCGGGTTCGAATCCCGTTGGGGATACGAATGGGACCCCTTGTCAGAGCCTTTCTGGCAAGGGGTTCCTTACTCTCGGGACGGGTGCGAGGCGGCCCGCCGGCTCAGTTGGGTCACCCTGCGGATCGTGGCGAAGTCCTCCCTGTTTCTCGGCTATCGGAGCCGGACGGGGTTCTTGAGCCCTGCCGGGTTCATCCGGGATGACCTCGTCGCCCGTTGAGGCTCGGCCGAGCGTCGTTGCTCACCTGCAGCACACCCCGACCGGGTCGCACGTGGCCCCGGCGTCGCATCGGACATCAGACCTCCAGCACCGTGAGTCAACTCGGCGATTTTCGCCTCGGGGACGGGTTACGTTATAGTTTCGGGGCTGGCCGGGGAACGGTCGGTGAGGCCTTTACCAGGCCCCGTAGCGCAGTTGGTTAGCGCGCCGCCCTGTCACGGCGGAGGTCGCGGGTTCGAGTCCCGTCGGGGTCGCTGAAGCGAGCATGCTTCTGTCGGCCAGGTAGCTCAGATGGTAGTAGCGTTCGCCTGAAAAGTGAAAGGTCGCCGGTTCGATCCCGGCCCTGGCCACCAACGAGCTGCACCGAGCTGTCCTCCTTTAGGCCGGGCGAGCACAGCTGCCGGAGAGCGCCGAGTCCCCTGCCCCGCCCCTTCCAGCTCCGCGACCACCGTCGACGCCCATGGAGCCGGGGTCGAGGTCGCCCACGTTTCCGGAGCTGACGAGCCACGTTGAGCCGGCCAAGCATGCGCAGCGCGGAATCGCCCCACACCATTTCCCCCACCACGGTGGGTTCAACGCGAGAGGTTGACGACCTCAGCCCACCGTCTCGACGACAGCCAGCGGCTCGGCGAAATGGCAAGCGCTGTCATGGCTGCCGATCCCGTCCGGCCTGGCTACGAGCAGCGGCACCTCCACCCGGCACTTCTCCTGCGCCCGCCAGCACCTGGTGTGGAACCGGCAGCCCGCGGGCGGATTCGCCGGGGACGGGACATCGCCGGTGAGCACGATCTGCTTGCGCGTTCCGGCGACTTCGGGATCGGGCACCGGGACGGCGCTCAGCAGCGCCTGGGTGTAGGGATGCGTCGGCCGCTCGTAGATCTGGGCGTCGTCACCGATCTCGACGATCTTGCCCAGGTACATCACCGCAACCCGATCGGAAATGTGCCGCACCACCGAGAGGTCGTGGGCGATGAAGATGTAGGCGAGATCGAGTTCCTTCTGCAGCTTCTCCAGCAGGTTGACCACCTGCGCCTGTACCGAGACGTCCAGCGCCGAGACGGGCTCGTCACAGATCAGCACCTTCGGGTTCAGGGCGATCCCTCGCGCCACCCCGATCCGCTGCCGCTGGCCACCGGAGAACTGGTGCGGGTAGCGGTTGATGTGCTCGGGCGACAGGCCTACCAGATCCAGGAGTTCCTGGACGCGGGTGCGGCGCGACGCCTTGGGCGCCACGTCGGGATGGATGTCGAACGGCTCACCGATGATGTCCCCGACCGTCATGCGCGGGTTCAGGGAGGTGTACGGATCCTGGAACACGATCTGAATGTCGCGACGCAGCCGACGCATCGCAGCGCCCTTCTGGGCGTACATGTCGCGGCCCTCGAACAGGACTCGGCCACTGGTCGGCTCCTCCAGCCGCATCAGCAACCGTCCCAGCGTGGACTTGCCGCAGCCGGACTCGCCCACCACGCCCAGCGTCTCACCCTTGTAGAGCTCGAAGGACACCCCGTCCACAGCCTGCACGTGGCCCGTCGTCCGACGGATCACCCCGGTCTTGATCGGGTAGTACTTCACGAGGTCCTCGGCCTGCAGAATGACGTCCTTACTCACCGGCGTACACCTCCTGCTTGCGATGGCATGCGGCGGCCCGCCCCGGGGCCACGCGCTCCAGGGGAGGAAGCACCTCCCGGCAGATACCGATGGCGTATCGGCAGCGCGGGTTGAACGGGCACCCCGGCGGGATCGCCAACAGGTTCGGCGGCAGGCCGCCGATCGCGTTGAGCGTCTGTCCCTTCATGTCGAGGCGCGGGATCGACTCCAACAGGCCCTTGGTGTAGGGATGCGCCGGGCGGGCGTAGAGGTCGTGAACCCCGGCCGTCTCCACGATTCGGCCGGCATACATCACCGCGATACGGTCGGCGACGTTGGCCACCACCCCCAGGTCGTGGGTGATCAGAATGAGGCCCATGCCGGATTCCTGCTGCAATTCTTTCAGCAGGTCCATGATCTGCGCCTGCACTGTGACGTCCAACGCTGTGGTCGGTTCGTCCGCGATCAGCACCGCTGGGTCCAGGGCGATCGCCATCGCGATCATGATGCGCTGGCGCATCCCGCCGGAGAACTGGTGCGGGAACGCGCGCGCCCGCTCCTTGGCTGCGGGGATGCGAACGCGTTCCATCAACGCGATCGCCTTCGCCTGCGCATCGGCGCGGTTCAAGCCTCTATGAATGCGGAACATCTCGGCGATCTGCCAGCCGACCTGGAACACCGGGTTGAGGGAGCTCAGCGCGTCCTGGAAGATCATCGCGATGCCCGGCCCGCGCACCAGCTTGCGTTCCTTCTCGGGCAGCTTGAGCTGGTCGACCCCGCGGAATCGTACCTGCCCGCCGGTCACGAAGCCCGGCGGGCTGTCGAGGATCCCCATGATCGCCTGCGCGGTCACGGACTTCCCTGAACCGGATTCGCCCAAGATGGCCAGAGTCTCGCCTTCGGCCAGGTCGAACGACACCCCGTTGATCGCGTGGGCGACCCCGTCACGGAGCCGGAACTCCACCTGGAGATCCCGCACCTCCAGCAGATTGTCGCCCTGAGCCCACGTGGGGGCCTGCGCGGATTGCTCGCTGATCGTCATGGTCGAGGCGCTCATCTCAGTTTCGGATCGAGTGCGTCCCGGACGACTTCGCCCATCATGATGAAGGCCAAGACGGTGAGGGACAGAAACAGGGACGGGAACAGCAGCATGTGCGGGGCGTTCCGGATGTAGCCCAGGCCGGACGCGTCCGAGATCGCCAGGCCCCACGAGATCGCCGGCGGCTGGAGGCCGATGCCGAGGAACGACAGGCTCGCCTCCGTGGCGATGTACGCGCCCAGGTCGATGGTCGAGACCACGATCACCGGTGTGAGCGAGTTCGGAATGATGTGGGAGTTGATCACCCGCCAGGGGCTGGCCCCGAGCGCGCGGGCGGCCTGCACGTACTCCAGCGGGTTGACCTGCAGCACGCTGGAACGCATCAGCCGGAAGATGTTGGGCCAGCCCAGCACGACCAGGGTGAGCACCACTTTGCCCACCACGATCAGGTACGGCGTCTCGTAGTCGGTCTTGAAGGTGTACATGATCAAGATGCCGCCCAGCAGCAGCGGGATGGCGAAGAAAATGTCCGCAGTGCGCGACAGCAGCGTGTCGACCCAGGCTCCGACGTAGCCGCCGGCGGTGCCGAGAGCCACGCCGACGATGGCGGTGAACAGGGACGCGAACACACCGACCAGGATCGACGCCCGGGCACCGTAAGATCGGTGCGCGCGTACACGTCACAGCCCTGCAGGTCATAGCCGAACCAGGCCGACGGGCTCGGCGCCTGGCGGGCCAGGTTCAGGTCGCAGAACAGCGGGTCCTTGCTGGTGAAGAGACTCGGGAACGCCGCCATGGTGGCGAAGAGCAGATCAGCACCGCCGAAATCCAGAACATGGGGTTGCGCCGCATCTCGTACCAGGCGTCCGCCCACATGGAGCGGGCCTCCTCTGCGGTCTGGACGTCGAGGCTGTCCGGCATCGCGGGGAGCGGATCGGGTTCGACCAGGCTCTCCGCGTCCGGTACCCGCTGGAACTCAGTCATGGCTGATCCTCGGATCCAGGAACCCGTACAGGATGTCGACCAGCAGGTTCACGAACAGATACACGATCACCAGCACCACGACCGCCCCGACCACGCTGACGCCGTCACGCTGGTTGATGCTGCGGAAGATGAACGAACCGATGCCGTTGATGTTGAAGATGCGTTCGGTGATCACGGCGCCGCCCATGAGAGCACCGAAGCTGGCGCCGATGTAGGTGACCACGGGAACCAGCGAGTTCCGCAACGCGTGGACGCCGACCGCGCGCCGGTTGGAGAGGCCCTTGGCCTTGGCGGTGCGCACGTAATCGGCGCGCAGGTTCTCCAGGAGGTTGGTCCTGGTGAGTCTGGCGACGTAGGCCACCGACAAGGAGGCCAACACCATCCCTGGCATGAGGAGTTGCTCCCAGGTACCTTCCGTGGCTGTGACCGGGAACCAGCCCAGACGGATGCCGAAGATCATTTGAGCCAGACCGCCGATCACGAACACCGGGATCGAGATCAGGATCAGGGTGCTGATGGTCACCAGGCTGTCGGCGAAGCTGCCCTTGCGAATCGCGGCCAGGACGCCCGCGGCGATGCCGACGATGATCTCGAAGGCGATGGCGATGAGGGTCAGGCGCACGGTGACCGGGTAGCGAAGGGCGAGCTCGTGCAGGACGGTGTTGCCGTAGAAGTTCGTGCCGAGATCGCCCTGAAGCAGCTTCCCGATGTACAGCAGGTACTGCACGATGAAGGGCTCATCGAGGTTGTATTCCGCCCGGAACGCCGCGATGTACGCCGGCGAACAGGGACGCTGCCCGCAGCGGCCCGCGGTCGGGTCACCGGGGAGGACGAACACCAACAGGAAGATCAGAAACGTCGACCCGAGGATCACGGGGATCATCTGCAGCAGCCTGCGGACGATGAACTTTCCCAATCTGGCCCCCTCCTTTCCGCGCTATTCGCGAAGTCGGCCCGCCGGTGGAACCGGCGGGCCGACCACAGAACTGCAGACTACTTCAGGACGACCGATCCGAAGTCGAACGTGGAGAACGGCGTCATCTTCACCGAGGAGATCTTGGTGGAGAAGCCGAACTGGCTGTTCTGGTACCACTGGGGAATGGTGGGCATCTCCTTGCCCAGGATCAGCTCCGCCTGCTGGTACAGAGCGTTGGCAGCGTCGTTGGTCTTCGCCGCAGCCGCCTGCTTGAGCAGCGAGTCGAACTCCTTGTTCGAGAAGTCGCCGTCGTTGGAGGAAGCGCCGGTGGCGTAGATCGGGGTCAGGAAGTTCTCGATCGACGGGTAGTCCATCTGCCAGCCGCCTCGGTACAGGCCCTTGAGCTCACGAGCGTTGATGCCCTTGCGCAGGGTGGCGAAGTCGGGGGTCGCCTCAACGGTGCAGTTGAGCCCCAGGTTGTTCTTCCACTGGTTGCAGACCGCTTCGGCCCACGGCTTGTGACCACCGTCGCCGTTCACGTAGATGGGCATCGTGCCCTTGTAGCCGCCGGCCTTTTCGTAGAGCGCCTTGGCCTTCGCGGCGTCGAAGGTGCAGTTGTCGCCGCAGGCTCCGGCCTTGTAGCCGTCCACGACCGGGGACACCCAGCCGGTGGCCGGCGTGCGGGCGCCGTTGAAGATCTGCTTGGTGACCAGTTCACGGTCGAAGCCCATGGACAGGGCCTGACGCATCTCGATGCTCTTCAGGTTGTCGTCCTTCGGCGAGAAGGTGATCACCTGGATGATGCCGGTCTCCCGCGTCCCGTTGCGGCCGTCGAGGTCGGACTTCCACGCGTCGCCCACCAGCTGGTCGGCCGGAATGACATCGGTGAGGTCGAGGTTGTTGGCGACCACGTCGTTGTAGGCGGCGTTGGTGTCGTTGTAGATCTTGAACGTCACCTTGTCCACCGAGCCGGTGTTCTTGCCCGCGTAGTCGGCGAACTTCTCCAGCACCATCTCGGTGTCGGTCTTCGACGTCAGCTTGAAGGGTCCGGCGCCCACGGGGGCGTTGCCGAACGTCTTCTTGCCCTCGGAGGTGTCGGCGAAGAACGCGTCCGGCTGCGGCATGAAGGCGGTGTAGCCGAGCCGCACCGGCAGGTTCGAGGTGGGCGCGCTGGTGGTGATGGTGAAGGTGGTGTCGTCGACGACCTTCAAGCCGCTCAGCGTGTCGGCGGTCGAGCAGCCCTCATCCTTGGGATCGGTGAAGCCCGCGATCGGGGCGAAGAAGTACGAGTTCAGCTGGGCGTTTGAGCAGGCCGCGCCCCAGTTCCAGGCATCGACGAAGTTCTTGGCCTTGACCTCGTGCCGTCGTGGAACTTGTAGTTCGCCTTCAGCTTGACGGTGAAGTTCGTGGCGTCACTGGTCTCGATCGACTCGGCGATGTCGAGTTCCGGAGCAGCGGTGTCGCTGTTGTAGTGCACCAGCTTGGCGGTGATCGCGTCGAGGACGTTGCCGCCGCAGACCTCGTTGGTCGTGGTGCCGATCAGCGGATTCTCCGGCGTACAGCCGCGGACGCTGATCTCGGACACCGCACTCGTGGCGGTGCTGGACGGGCCGGTCGAACAGGCCGCTGCCACTAGGCCGACGGCCGTGGCCATCGACGCGAGGGCGATTGCGCGAGTCTTTGCTCGCATGGAACCTCCTAGTTGATGTTTCCCACCCTCAGCAGGGCGGGCGCCGCACGCCGGTGGCGCGGGCAAACGATGTCTCAGTATCTCCCCGACTGATGAGGCATCCACAACCGGGTCGCATTCAGGGACACATTGTGACGAGATAGTTACCCGTGCCACGTGGCGACCGAACCCTCAGGTTCCGGCCGCTACGAGACAACGACTACTTGGTGTACCCGACGTTCTCCCACTTCGGCACCCTGGCCATGCCCAGAGCGCCGATGTTGGCGAGCTTGGCCCGCACGCCGATCAGCATCGGACGCTGGTACAGCGGCAGGGTGTGGACGGCTTCCCAGATGGTCTGCGCGGCCTGGTTGCCGAGTTCGGTGCGCTTGGCCGGCGTCCATCTCGACGTCGATCTGCGGCATCAGCTCGAGCAGCTTCGGGATCTCCAGCTGCGCGTAGTTCGACTCGTTCGGAGCGAACTTGCCGTCCTTGGTCACGCCGCCGTAGATCTGGCCGATGTTGCGCAGCGGGTACGGGGTGCCGATCCAGGAGAACGCGATGATGTCGAACTTGTGCTCGATCGAGCACGCCCGGCCAGTCCTTGGTCACGTCGACGGTGACGCAGCTTCAGGTTGACCCCGATCTCCTTCAGCATCTTCTGCGCCTGCAGGCCCTCGTTCTCGGACGCGGAGACGCCGCCCAGCACCGAGAACCCGACGTCGAGCTGCTTGCCGTCCTTCTCGCGGAAGCCGGTCGCCGTCGTTCAGCTTCCAGCCGGCCGCGTCCAGCTTGGCCTTGGCGCCCTCGACGTTGAAGTCGATACCGGTGGCCTTGGCCTGGTCGACGTAGCCGGGCTGGTTGGACACGTACAGGTTGTTGTTCAGCGGCACCTGGTCGCCCGGCAGGCCGGCGAGGTCGGACTTGGCGATGATCGTGCGGTCCAAGCCCATTACGATCGCCTGCCGCACGTTCACGTCGGTCAGGTTCGGAGCCTGCGAGTTGAACGTGAAGTGCCGGAAGTTGGGGCCGACGGAGACCCGAACCACCGAGTCCTGGGCGTTGGAGGCCTGCTTGAACCCGTCCGGGTCGGCGCCGATGTCGTAGTAGTCGATCTCCCGGTTGGCGAAGGCCGCGGCCAGGGCCTCGGCCTTGATCTGCTTCCAGGTGATCTTGGTCAGCAGCGGCTTGGCGCCCCACCACCGGTCGTTGGGCACCATGACGACCGTGCCGCTGGTCTTGTCCCAGCTGGTCACCTTGTACGGACCGGAGAAGTCGGAGTCGCGGTAGGTCTTCCAGCCGTCGTTGAACTGCTCCGGCGTCGCGATGCTCTCGGCGCGCAGCGGGCCGTCGGCGACGAGGGCGGTCCAGTCGGGGTAGGTGGACTTGAATGAGATCACCACGTCTTGCTGGGTGGCACCCGCCTCGACTGACGTCGATCTGGTTCCAGCCGTCGGTCGACGCCGCGGCGAACTTCTTGTTGCGTCCCGTTCTGCGCCTTCCAGGTGGCGATCCAGTCGTCGGCTCCGATCACCTCGCCGTCGTTCCAGACCGCCTTCGGGTTGAGCTTGAGCGTGACCACCAGGTTCGGGTTGACGGCGGTCGTCGCCGACACCAGGTAGTCGGGGTTGCATGCACCGGCGTCGCCGTTGCCCTGGTAGTCGTAGTAGGTGGGCCGGATCGGGGACTGCAGGAAGGTGAGCTCCGTGATCGTTACCCTTCACGATTGAACTGGTTCCAGGTGGCGATCGGGTAGCTGATCGATCCCACGAACTCACCGCCGGTGAGCTGGTCGCGTGGGGTCTCGTTGATGTCCCACCCGGACTGGTGTCCGGAGCGGCGGTGGTGGCCGTGGCGGTCGGGCGATTGGACCGGGCCGCCGCACGCGGCGAGGGTGAGCGCCAGCCCCCGGCGAGCAACGGAATCAGCAGTCTGGGAACTCTCACATGTCCTCCGTAGGAATGCAGTTCGGCTCAACCCCGGACGGCACGTCGAGCCGGAGTTGGTGCCCTGATCGTACCCGGCCGGCGCACGTCCCGGCGACGCTGCCGGATCACGGCCTGCTAACGAAGCGCGACCTCACGCCAGCAGCCCGGGAATCGCTTCGCCGAAGTGACAGGCGGCCCGGTGGTCGCCGCCGTAGGCGGCCAGGACAGGCTCCACCTCGCGGCACCGGACGCTGGTCGGCCTCGCCAAGCGAGCTGGTACTTGAAGCACCGGGTGCGGAACTTGCAGCCCGAGGGCGGGTCGGCCGGGCTGGGCAGGTCACCGGTGAGGACGATCCGTTGCCGCGAGCGCTCGGTCTTCGGATCGGGGATCGGGATCGCCGACAGCAGTGCCTGAGTGTAGGGATGCACGGGCCGCGGGTACACCTGGTCGACAGCGCCCACCTCGACGATGGATCCCAGGTACATCACGGCGACCCGATCGGCGATGTGCCGGATCACGGCCAGGTCGTGCGCGACGAACAGGTACGACAGGCCGAGCCTGCGCCTGCAGGTCGTCCAACAGGTTGATCACGCCGGCCTGGATGGAGACGTCCAGGGCCGAGACCGGCTCGTCCAGCACCATCACCTTCGGTTCCAGGGACAGCGCGCGGGCGATGCCGATCCGCTGCCTCTGGCCGCCGGAGAAGTGCTGCGGGTAGCGGTCGGCGTGCGCCGGTTCCAGGCCGACCAGTCGGAGCAGGTCGACCACGCGCGCCTCGATCTCGGCCTTGCGGGTAGCCGTGGACGCCCATCGGTTCGGCGATGATGTCGAAGATCGGCATCCGTGGGTCGAGGGAGGCCATCGGGTCCTGGAACACCACCTGCAGGTTGCGGCGCAGCCGCTTGCGGTCCGCGCCGGGTCAGCGTGGCCGTGTCGAGGCCGAGCACCGTGATCGCGCCGTCAGTCGGCGTCGCGAGGTTCAGGATCTCCAGCAGCGTGGTGGACTTGCCGCAGCCGGACTCCCCCACCAGGCCGAGGGTCTCGCCCTCGCGCAGGTCGAGATCGATGCCGTCCACGGCGCGCACGGTGCCGATCCGTCGCCGGTAGATCGCACCCTTCATCAGCGGGTAGTGCCGCTTCAGGCCCGTTCAGCTGCAGCACCGTCGGGCGTTCGTTCCGCGGGACGCTCCGTCAGCTCCGATGTCGGCGAGTTCCGGCGCCGGGAAGATCTCGGCATGGCCCAGGCTCCGCGTGGATGATGTCGCTGACCCGGTGGCAGGCCGCCAGGTGCTGGGGGTCTTCGGTGGCGACCAGGTCGGGTTCGGTGGTGGTGCAGGTCGAGATCACCATCGGGCATCGCGGAGCGAACGGGCAGCCCGGCGGCAGGTCGACCACCGACGGCGGGTTGCCCTCCAGCACGGGCAGGGCGCCCCCGCCGCTCTGGTCGAGCCGCGGCACCGTCCCCAGCAGCCCGATGGTGTACGGCATCCGCGGACGGTAGAAGATGTCGTCCACCGTCGCCCTGTTCGACGGGGCGGCCCGCGTACATCACCACGACCCGGTCGGACATGCCGGCGACCACCCCGAGATCGTGGGTGATCAGGATGATCGCCGCGCCGGTTTCCCGCTGGGCCTTCTTGCAGGACCTCCAGCACCTGGGCCTGGATGGTCACGTCGAGGGCGGTCGTGGGCTCGTCGGCGATGATCACGTCCGGGTCGTTGGCGATCGCCATGGCGATCATCACCCGCTGGCGCATGCCGCCGGAGAACTCGAACGGGAACGACTTGACCCGCTGCTGCGGGTTCGGGATCCCCACCAGGTCGAGCAGTTCGATCGCCCGCTCCCAGGCCTTGCCGCGGGGGACGTCGTAGTGGGCCTGGATGGCTTCGACGATCTGGTCGCCGACCGTGTAGACCGGGGTCAGCGCCGACAGCGGGTCCTGGAACACCATCGCCAGGTCGCGTCCCCGGATGTTCGACAGCTCGAGGTCGACTGCGTCCCAGCAGTTCCTCGTCATGCAGCTTGATCGAGCCGTCGATCCGGGTCGTGGCCGGGTGCAGGCCCATGATCGCCAGCGACGTCACCGACTTGCCCGAGCCGGACTCGCCGACGATGGCCAGCGTCTCGCCCGCCCGAAGATCGAAGCTGAGGCCGCGGACGGCCCGCACCGGCCCGGCCTCGCTGGGGAAGGTCACGTGCAGGTTGCTCACGCTCAGGACCGTGTCGCCGGCCCTCGTCCGCCGCGGCCTGCCCTGCTCGGCGAAGGACGCTCATGCCGTCCCTCCGGACGCCGAGCTGGGGTCGAGGGCATCGCGCAGGCCGTCGCCGACCGCGTTCACGCACATCACCAGGAACACCAGCACGCGTCGCGGGACCGAGGAAGATCCACGGGATAGGTGGTGGCCATCCGGGCGCCCTCACCGATCAGGGTGCCCAGCGAGGTGTCCGGCGGCTGCACGCCGAAACCGAAGTAGGACAGGCCGGTCTCGGACAGGATCGCGTAGCCCACGCCGAGGGTGGCGTCGATGATCAGCAGCGACGAGGCGTTCGGCAGGATGTGCCGGACGATGATCCGGAACGCCGACAGGCCCATGAACCTCGCCGCGAGCACGTACTCGCGTTCCCGGATCGACAAGGTGAGGGATCGCACCACGCGGGCCGAGAGCGGCCACGCGAAGACCGCCAGCAGCACCACGAGCACCAGCCAGGCCGCGTCCCCCTCGGGGGCACCCTTCGAGGCGACCGCGATCAGGAAGAAGCTCGGCACCACCAGCAGCAGGTCGACGATCCACAGCATCGCCTTCTCGTACCAGCCGCCGAGGTAGGCGGCGGACGCGCCCACGATGGCGGCGATCGAGGTCGACATCAGCGCGACCAGGAAGCCGATCAGCAGCGACTTGCCCAGGCCGCGGACGGTGAGTGCCAGCACGTCCCGGCCGGCCCGGGTGGTGCCCAGCGGATGCGCCGAGCTGGGCGGGGCGAGGAAGCTCTGGGTGTCGATGTCGTCGAACTTCCAGTACAGGAAGCGTGGCCCCGAACACCGCCAGGACGACCAGGAACACGATCCCGAGAGCACCGATCACCGCCATCTTGTTGCGCAGGAACCGACGCCAGATCAGGCGGCCGCGGGTGAGCCTTCTGGCGCCCGGACGCCGGCATCCGACGGCCGCCGGGTGACGTCGGGCTGCTCGGTGCCGTCGAGCGGCGGCGTGACGCAGTTCGCTCACTGCAGCCTCACTCTCGGGTCGAGGATGGCGACCATGATGTCGGACAGCACCGCGCCCACCAGCACGCAGACGCCGGCGAAGGCGGTGACGGCGACGACCCCGTTGACGTCCCGGTTGGTGATCGTGTCGACGCCGTACTGACCGATGCCGGGGAAGTTGAAGATCCGCTCGGTGAAGGTGGCGCCGACGAACATCGTGGCCACGCTGAAGGCCACGTAGGTGCCGGTGGGGATGAGCGCGGTACGCAGCGCGTGCTGTCTCACCGCCTTGCCCTCGCGGCAGACCCTTGGCGCGGGCGGTGCGGACGTAGTCGGCGCCGAGGGAGTCGAGCATCAGGTTCCGCTGGATCCGGCTCATCGAGGCCGCGCCGAGAATGATCAGCACCAGGGTCGGCAGGAACAGGTGCTGCAGCCGGTCCACCAGCCAGGCCAGTGGGTAGTCGCCCACGTCCCCGGTCTCGCCGACGAACTCGAAGGTCCTGGTGCCGGAGGCGTTGTTGAACCAGGTGGCGCCGATCTGGGTCAGGTGGCCGATCACGAAGGCGGGCGTGGAGATGATCAACAGCGAGATCGCCGTGATCACCCGGTCGCTCACCCGGTACTGACGGGTCGCCGTCCATGCGCCCAGGGCGACACCGATGACGATGCCGGCCAGCGGTGCCGATCAGCAGGAGCCGCAGGCTGACCCACATCCGGGTCCCGATCTCCTCCGCGACGCTCACCCCCAAGCGGCGAATAGCCCCAGTCGCCGCGGACCACCCCGGACAGCCAGATCCAGTACCGCTGCAGCAGCGGCACCTCGTCGCTGAGGTTGTACTGCAACAGCATCGACTCCACGACCTCGGGGTCGATCGGAGGCTGGCGCACCGCGTACAGCGCCCGGGGATTCAGCTGCGTCGCGGCGAGCACGAAGGTCAGGGAGACCGCGACGTAGAGGAGGACGACATAGTTCAGCAGCCGTCGCCCGATGTACCGGAGCATGGTGGGAAGGTAGCGCAGCGCGCGCACCAGCGAGAACCGCGTCACCGCCGTGAGCGCAGATTGACCACGACCGTGCCCAGCACCAGGTCGTTGAGCGCTCGCCGTTCGGCTCCGATCACGACAGTCGGCACCACCAGGCAGATCATGGCTGCGCGGGCCAGGGCCCGTGGCCAGCCGAGCCTCTGCCCGTCCAGCCGGACGATCCCGATCCGGGCCAGGATCTGACCGAAACTACTGCCGGTGAGCGCGGTCAGCACCGCGCTCTGGGCGAAGAAGACCGCCAGGATCATCCACGCGCGCCAGCCCCCGTCCCGGAGCACGCCGACGCCGAAGAGGAAGACCGCCACGATCATCGAGGCACCCCAGTCGAGGATGAGGGCGGCGATCCGGGAGAACCAGGACGCGAGCGACCCCCGTCCGGACGCGGGCAACCCGATGCTCGCCCCTGGGTAGTCCTGCTTCGGTCACGCTCGCGAGCCTACCGACGGGGCGCCGGTGTTACCTGCCCGAAACAATCGCGCAACCCCGCGGTTACGGCTGGTCCCTAGCGTGTGGGGAGTTCAATTCCCTTGAGTCCTACGGAGGCAAGATGTTCCAAGGCGCCGACGACCTGTTGGCCTACATCAAGGATGAGGGTGTCGAGACCGTCGACATCCGCTTCTGCGACCTGCCCGGCGTGATGCAGCATTTCACCGTGCCCGCCAAGGCTTTCGGCCCGGAGGTGTTCGAGGATGGGCTCGCGTTCGACGGTTCGTCGATCCGCGGCTTCCAGAAGATCCACGAGTCCGACATGGCCCTGCTGCCCGATCCCACCACGGCCTTCATCGACCCGTTCCGGAAGTCGAAGACGCTGGCCGTGAGCTTCTTCGTCCATGACCCGTTGACGAGGGAGCCCTACAGCCGCGACCCGCGGAACATCGCCCGCAAGGCCGAGAACTACCTGGCATCGTCCGGCATCGGCGACACCGCGTTCTTCGCCCCCGAGGCCGAGTTCTACATCTTCGACTCCGCCCGGTTCGAAACCAAGCAGAACGCCTCGTTCTACTACATCGACTCCGAGGCCGGCGCCTGGAACAGCGGCGCAGCCGAAGACAGCGACGGCCGGGCGAACCGCGGCTACAAGGTGAAGTACAAGGGCGGCTACTTCCCCGTCGCACCGGTGGACCACTTCTCCGACCTGCGCGACGACATGGTCCGCAATCTCGAGGGCGTCGGGCTGGAGATCGAGCGCGCGCACCACGAGGTGGGCACCGCCGGCCAGGCCGAGATCAACTACCGGTTCAACACGATGCTGCATGCGGCAGACGACGTGATGAAGTTCAAGTACATCATCAAGAACACCGCGTGGGCCGCCGGCAAGACGGTCACCTTCATGCCGAAGCCGATCTTCGGCGACAACGGCTCGGGCATGCACGTGCACCAGTCGCTGTGGAACAACGGCGTCCCGCTGTTCTACGACGAGGCCGGCTACGGCGGCCTGTCGGATCTGGCCCGCTGGTACATCGGCGGCCTGCTGCACCACGCTCCCTCGCTGCTGGCCTTCACCAACCCGACCGTGAACTCCTATCACCGCCTGGTCCCCGGCTTCGAGGCCCCGACCAACCTGGTGTACAGCGCCCGAAACCGTTCTGCCTGTATCCGCATCCCGCTCACGGGCTCGAACCCGAAGGCCAAGCGGATCGAGTTCCGCTGCCCCGACCCGTCGTCCAACCCGTACCTGGCGTTCGCCGCGTGCCTGCTGGCCGGCCTCGACGGCATCCAGAACAAGATCGAGCCGCTCGCCCCGGTGGACAAGGATCTGTACGAGCTGCCCCCCGAGGAGCACGCCCTGGTTCCGACCGTCCCGCCGTCGCTGGAAGGCGTGCTGGACAAGCTGGAGGAGGACAACGACTACCTGCTCGCCGGCGACGTCTTCACCCCCGACCTGATCGAGACCTGGATCGACATGAAGCGTGCCGACATCAGCGCCATTCGCCAGCGTCCGCACCCGCACGAATTCGAGATGTACTTCGACATGTGATCGCTGACCCGCTCACCTGCCTCGTGCACCTGAGCAGTGGCCTGGGGCTCCGCCCCGGGCCACTGCTGTTTCGTGGACTTCCCGGACGCGGGGGCGCGTCCGCAGATCTCGGTCTGGTTGCATGTCGCGCTCCTGATGGTGTGGGCCGCGTGCTCGCCGCCCAATAGCTGCGGGTCTTCGTTGGTTGGACTCTGCCCGAAGGCTCGCCCCGAACCACCGCGGCTGCACCGAGGTTCGGCTGTGGCCCGTGACGCCGAATGCCCCGGTGGATGGCCCCTCGCGCGGCTCGGCAGGGCAAGACGCCGGGCCCCTCTCCTGACCAGAAGAGGGGCCCGGCGCTTTCTCTCCTCCCGCCCCCCGCCGGGAAGACCGATGGATCAAAGCGCTGTCGCACCCTGAATGTCTGTCGGGGCGCGGGCGCCCCCGGCGTCCTCGATGCTGATCGCCAGCGCATCGGACTCACCGACGGGACCGGTGAACCACCGATTGACCGACCCGCCGCCGCTGACCAGGGCGTCCGGAGTGACCCTCGTGGGCGCGCTCAGCGGGCCGGCCAGCGTCCAGAGCTGATAGGTGCGACCTGCGTCCAGCACCGGCAGGTCGCCACCGGAGAACAAGGCCCGGTTCAGGCTCCTCGACGCGATGAAAGTGGCTCTCCCGCCGTCCTTCAGGTCGACGGTGTAGGCCTTGAGATCAGGCGCCTGAAGCAGTTCAGTCTCAAGCGTGGCGCTCGCCAGGGGAGTCTCGCGCTGGAGGAGCGTGGCCACCCAGCCGCCGAGCAACAGCGCGACGACCGCGGCGGCGGCTACGGCCAGCGACAGCACCCTGTTGAGACGGCGTTGCCGACGCAACGCGAGCTCGTCGACCGGCGCGGATTCCGCGGCCCTCCGGGGCGCGACCGCTGGCGACCCCCCAGAGGAAAGATCGGTCTCGCCACCGCCTGAGCCGGCTTCGGGTGGCAACACCCGGACCTGGCCGATGGCCGCCATCACCGACGTCTTCAACGCCGGCGGGGGTGTCGCAGCGGCGAGCAGCGACAATTCGGTCGCGGTCTCTCGGAACTCGACCACCTCGCGGCTGCAGGTCTGGCAGACCGCAAGATGCGCCTCGAACTCCGCCAGTTCGCGGGGATCCAAGGCGTTCATCACGTACGCGCCCACTGCCCCATGGATCTCGCTCATGCCTCCACCCCCAACGCGTCTCGGAGCCCGATCAAACCATCGCGGATTCGTGTCTTCACTGTGCCCAGCGGCAACTTCAGCATCGCAGCCACCTGCGTCTGTGTGTAGCCACCGAAGTAGGCCAGGCTGATCGCCTCCCGCTGGATCACGGTCAGCGAAGCCAAGCCCTTGCGGACCCGCTCCACGTCCAGCTTCTGCTCGACGTCGGCCCAGACCTGGTCGACCTCGCGTGAGTTCGACGCAGCAGCGTTCCGCTCGTCGCGGGCCACCTCGCTGGCGACCGAGCGGACGCGGTCGACCGCGCGGCGGTGCGCCATCGTGGTCATCCATGCCATGACGCTGCCCCGATCCGGGGCGTAGCGCGCCGACTGGCGCCAGAACTCCACGTACACCTCCTGGGTGACCTCCGCCGCGTGGTCGCTGGAGCGCAGGACTCGCAGGACGATCCCGTAGACACGGGAGGAGGTCAGGTCGTAGAGCTCGGCGAACGCGTCCTCGTGACCGCGGGAAGACCGACCGATCAGGTCGGCGAGGTGCTCGGCTTCCGCCTCACGCCCGGCCGGCTCCCGGCCGGTCCGGGAGGGTGCGCCCCCCGGACCGGGCCCTGCTGCTGGGAAGCCCATGGCTCGATCCCCTGTCGCTGTGGTGTGTGAGTGACTGGTACCCCGTTGTGCGGGCGGTCGACTCAGGCGGCCGGCAGCAGAACCGTGTCGATGATGTAGACCGTCGCGTTGGCGGTCTGGACGTTGCCGCACAGCACCTTGGCGGTCTTGTTGACCGTGAAGTCCTCACCGGAGCCGGCGACCATCACGCCCTGCTCGGGGTTCAGAGTGTCGAACTCGCCGGCCAGGTTCTCCGGGGTCAACCTCTGGCCCACCACATGCTCGGTGAGGATCGCGGTGAGCATCTTCTTGTCGGCGAGCACCTTCTTCAGCGTGGCCGCGGGAATCTTGGCGAACGCGTCGTTGGTGGGCGCGAAAACGGTGATGTTCTCGGCGTTGTTCAGAGTGTCGACCAGCCCCGCCTGCTTGACGGCGGTGACGAGCGTGCTGAGCAACGGGTTGTTGCTCGCTGCCGTGGCGACCGGGTCCTGCGACATTCCGTCGAAGGAGCCCTTGCCGGTCTTCGGGACGGCGCTGCACGCCACGCCGAAGGCCTCGTCGGTCATCCCGGAACTCATGGTGGGGGTCATCGATGGCGAACCCATTCCTGAACTGCTCATCGAGGGCGCGGACGACGCAGGCTGGGCCGCGGTATTCGACATGCCACCGCAGGCCGTGAGGGCCAAGGGGAGGCTGAGCGCTGCGGCGAGGCCGGCGAGTTTGGCGGTTCGGTTGTGTGTGAACATCTCGGGAGTTCCTTCCGAAACAGTGGTCAGACCCGGACGGATCTGTTTCTCACTAGGGATTCGTCGCCCTCGCCACCTCGGATTGGTCTATTCGGAGGTGAATTGGATTTGGTGCCAGCCGCGCGCCCCGTCCGGAAAGACCTTGGTCCGTTCCTCCGGTTGGGTGTTTCCGTCAAGGTCGGTGGCCCGCACCTCCGCGCTGTGCAGGCCGGCCGGCCCGGAGTACGGGAACGACCACTGACGCCACAGATCGATGCCGCCATCAGCTGCCAGCGTCGCCGGCTTCCAGCCGCCGTCGTCGATCCGGATCTCGACCTTCGCGATGCCCCGGTGCTGTGCCCACGCCACCCCTGCGATCACCGGATGGTCCTTGCTCAGCGTGCCGAGTGACCTGGGCACCTCGATCCGGCTCTGGGTGAGCACGGGAGCATCGGTGGCCCAACCACGCTCGGTCCAATAGGCGGTGCGCTGGGCGTAGGTGGTGAACTCGATCCGCCGCAGCCACTTGGTGGCCGAAACGAACCCGAACAGGCCGGGTACCAGCATCCGGGCCGGATAGCCACGCTCGTCGGGCAAGGGCTCGCCGTTCAGGCCGACCGCGATCATCGCATCCCGGCCATCACTGACCGCCCGGAAGGGGGTTGAACAGGTGTAGCCGGAGTCGAGCGAGGACGAGTACACCTGGTCGACTCCCGCCCGGACGCCGACGCGCTTGATGATCTCGCTGAACGGAACACCGAGCCAGCGACCAGTGCTCAGATAAGGGCCCCCCACCTCATTGGAGACGCAGGTCAGCGTGATGTCTCGCTCGATCAGCGGGAAGGTGAGCAGTTCGGCATAGGTCAGGACTATCGGAGAATCCACCATGCCGTCGATGGTCAGCGTCCAGGCCGCGGCGTCGATGTGGGGGGTGACCAGGCTGATGTCGACCCGGTAGAAGTCCGGGCTGGGAGTGGTGAACGGCGCCACCCCGGGCACCTGGACGCCTTGGGGCAGGGGCCGCGCCGGCGATGACGGGGAAGGCAGACCGAGGGTACGGCGGGCCACCGCACCGGCCTCACGGAGACGATCGACGACGACGCCTCCAACACCGGCCGCCGCGGCGGCGATCGCCGTCGCTCCGAGTGCGGACAGGAAACCTCTCCTCGAGCGGCCCTTCGCCGCGTCCACCGGATTCGAGCGCGACCGCACGGTGAGCAGGGGCTTACGCAGCAGATGGAGCGCAACGATTCCGGCCACACCGGCCAGAACGGAGGGAATGGCGTCGGTTGCCGGTCCCCGGGTGAGCGCAGTGCCCGCGCCCGCGACTCCCAACAGGCCGATCGCGACGGCGGCCATCCGTGGGCGGTGCCACGCCACGAGGCCGACGCCGCCACCGAAGACCGCGACCACCAGCGCGACGGTACCCACGAGGATCGGCTTGTCGGCGGTACCGAACGTCCGCACCGCGTACTCCTTCGCCGGGGTCGGGGCGGCGTCGATCAGGGCCGAACCCACAGCGAGCAGCGGCGAGGCGACGGGATTGATGAGCGCGGCGACCAGATGGCCGATGCCGACCGCGAGAGCGGCGGCCACGACGCCCGCGAGCGCGCGGAGAAAGGCCTCCGGCCGCCAGCCCGGAGGGGAACCTGGACGCTGAGGCACGTGAGTCACAATGGGAGTTCGTAGCGGGAGGCTTAATGGATTGGCCATGACCTCCGTTCCTCCCTCCTCATGCCGGGGTCACTGGCTGCCCGGTGCCAGGTGGGGACTTCGTCTGGCCGTAGGGTGGTGGCCGTGCGTGCGCGAACCAATCAGGTGGTGGCCATCCTGGGTCGGGGCGTGGTGCCGGCCGACATGCCTGTGTTGCTGGCCGATGACCTTGGTTTCACCCGAGGTGACGGCTGCTTCGACGCCGCTCGGGTGGTCGTGCGCGACGGGGCGCCGCAAGTCGACCACCTCGAAGGGCACCTGGCCCGGTTCGCCCGCTCGGCGATCGCTCTCGAACTGCCACCCCCCGACCTCGACGCGTGGCGAGAACTCATCGCTACCGCATTGGCCGCGTGGACCGGGACCGGGGAGGCACTCCTGAAGCTCGTACTGAGCCGCGGATCTGAGTATGCCGGCGGTGGCGCTACGTCGCTGCTCAGCATCACCGCAGCGCCGGACGCCACCGCCGCTCGCCGCGGCGTCACGGGGATCACGCTCAGCCGGGGGTTCGCCGCGGACGCGTTCGCCTCCGCACCCTGGCTGCTCGGCGGGGTGAAGACCCTGTCCTACGCGGTGAATGTTGCCGCCAAGCGTGAGGCCGCCCGGAGGGGCGTGGACGAAGCGGTGTTCACCAGCAGCGACGGATTCCTCCTCGAAGGACCCACCACCGGGCTGCTGGTTGCCGCCGACGATCAACTCTGGACCACCCCCGTCGGTGGCACCGGCGTGCTCGCCTCGGTGACCATCGACGTGATCATCGCTGCGGCGAGGATCGGCGGCGTCCGCACCCGGACGGCTCTGGTTCGTCCAGAAGAACTGCCCGCTACCAGCGGCGCGTGGCTGGTCTCCGCAGTCCGTGGCGTGCTGCCACTCGTGGAACTGGACGGCGTCCAGCTGCCCCACGATCCTGCGATCACCGCACGCCTGGCCGCCGCAGCCGGCTTCTGAGGCGGTCGCTGGTTGAGCCGGGCTACCGCCCGCCGGCTATCGGCGAAGCTGGCCAGACTAGGACGCTTCCCCTGCTCCCGCCGGCGTCCTGCTCACGAGGCATGTTGCGGGGTGGCCACCCTGACTTGATTTCCCCACGGGTCCAGAACCTTCAAGGACGCTGCGTCCGAACCGGTGTCGAGATCGACCGGCAGGTCGCGAGCGCGCAGCCGGTGGGCGGCGTCCATGACGTCGCTCACCGTGGCGACCTCGATCGCCACCTCACCGAGGCCGAGTGCCGGAGCTCGCAGCCCGACGCCTTCGGACTGCCAGGTGTTCATGGCCATGTGATGGTGATAGCCGCCCGCCGACACGAACAGGGCGCCGGGCATTTCCGCGGTCACCTCGAAGCCCAGAGTGTCGACGTAGAACTCCTTCGCCGCAGCCGTGCGTCCCACCTTGAGGTGGACGTGACCCACCACCGGCGCGGCCGTTGCTGCCGGGGAAGGTGCCGGACGCCGATCGGGTGCGGTCTCGAGCAGCTCGCGCGCAGCATCAGTGAGGTGCTGGGCGAGGAAGTCGTTCGGGTCGAGCCACAGGGTGTCCATCACCACCTGATCGCCGTCCCAGCTCCACTCCTGCCGCGGTCGATCGTGGTAGAGCTCCACCCCGTTGCCCTCGGGGTCGTCGAGATAGAACGCCTGCGAGACAAGGTGCTCGCCACTGCCGGTGTAGAGCTGCGGCGTGCGCATCGCGACTGATCCCAGCACCATGGCCAGGGACGCAGCGTCCGGCTGCAGGAGCGCGGTATGGAACAGTCCAGAGCTCCGTCGCTCCCCCTTCGGCAGGTCGGGGCGGTGCCGGAGTCGGAGAAGCTCGCGTCCGGCGCGTCCCAGGCTGACCGATGCCGGCCCGGCGCTGAGCGGCTCGAGCAGGAGCACGTTCCGATAGAAGTCCGACATCAGGTCGAGATCGGCAACATCCAGGGCGACGCCCGACATGCGGGTCTCCGCGGGCAGCAATTCAGTGGGCACGTTTCCTCCTGTGTAGTTGATCATTCAACCACATCGGATGCCGTTCTTATTCCGAGCAGAGCCACAGCATTCGCAGCACCCAATCACAGCCGAGCGGAGTTGAGTAGTTCTCACCAAGCAGTCCGGACGTCGACAACGGGAGGTAGATGACAGCAGACCACCTGATTTCCCCTTCATGTGAGGCGGCCCCGCCCTTGCTCGGCGGGGCCGCGAGCATGTCCGAACCGTTTACCCTGAACCCATGAACCCGTACGGGCCGGCCTGATCGTGGAGGTGCTCCTCCTCGGCACGGGAGCCGCGGACGGCATCCCCAACCCGTTCTGCCGGTGCGAGACCTGCGCCGACCACCGCTCCCGCGGGGAGTTGCGGACCCCGACCTCGGTCCTCGTGGACGGTCGACTGCTGATCGACCCCGGGCCCGAAGCCCCGCGGCAGGTCTCCCGGCTCGGCCGCGACCTGGTGGGCCTCGATGCCGTGCTGGTCGGACACGCTCACAACGACCATCTGGACGCTTCGGTGCTGATGCACCGCAGTTGGGTCGCCGACTCCCCTCTGCGTGTGGTCGGGCCGGCGCCGGTGGTGTCCTGGTGCCGCCAATGGCTGCCGGCGGAACAGTCGGCCATCAGGTTCTCAACGGTCACCGCCGGCGACCGGTTAGAGGTGGCCGGGTACCAAGTCACTGTCCTCGAGGTCGACCACGAAGCGTTCGGCGAGGCCGTCGGCTACCTCGTCGACGACGGTGGTACCGCCCTGCTGTATCTGAGCGACACCGGGCCGCTGCCCGCGTCCACACTGGCCGCGCTTACCGGACGCAGGGTTGACCTCGTGCTGCTCGAAGAGACCTTCGGATTCCGCTCGGACAAGGGCGACCGCCACCTCAACCTGTCCACTTTCGCCGACGCCGTGGAGCGCCTTCGGGCCTGCGGCACGATCACCGACGACACTCGCGTGGTGGCCGTCCACCTCGGGCACGACAACCCTCCGACCGCTGACCTGGCAGCGATCCTGGAGCTGAGCGGTGCTGAGGTCGTTGGCGACGGGAGCATCCTCCTTCTGTGATCTGAACGGCCCGCTCGCAAGACGGGACAAAACCGCCGCCAGCTCGCCGATCCAAGCCCACCGAGCCCCCAGCCGCCCAACCAGCGGCACAAATGTCCCGAAACCCGTCGGACTCAGCGGGCGGGCTCGATGACGACCGCCAGCGAGACACTCCCGCTCCTACACAAGGGCACCTCTGGCAAGACGGGACAAAACCGCCGCCAGCTCGCCAATCCAAGCCCACCGAGCCCCCAGCCGCCCGACCAGCGGCACGAATGTCCCGAAACCCGGGCTACTCAGCGGGCGGGCTCGATGACGACCGACAGCGAAACACTCCCGCTCCCACACAACGGCACCTCTCGCAAGACGGGACAAAACCGCCGCCAGCTCGCCAATCCGAGCCCACCGAGCCCCCAGCCGCCCAACCAGCGGCACAAAAGTCCCGAAACCGGTCGACTCGGCGAGAGGAGTTGGCCGGAAGGCCGGTGGCCCGCCGCAGCCGCGTCGACCGGGTCGGCCACCGGTGGGAGGACGCAGATAGGGAAGTTGCGCTTCGAGGACGACCGCGAAGGTGTTGATGCCTCCGGTTCGCCGCCTGCCCGTTGGAGGCCTCCCCCGGACACACGTGTCCCTGACATACTCGCCGGGTGACCAGCCGGATCTCCCACGTCAGCGTCGATTGTCGGGACGCCTTCACGCTGTCAGCTTGGTGGAGAGACCTGCTCGACTACATCGAGGAGCCTGACGACCCCAATCTGCCGGGCCAGCAGGAGTGTCTGATCCTGCCGCGCGGGGCCGGGACCGCGGTGCTGTTCCTCCAGGTCCCGGAGGCCAAGGCCGGGAAGAACCGGATGCACTTCGACCTGCGTCCCACGGATCGCACGCGCGACGAAGAAGTCGAGCGCGTCCTGAGCGCTGGGGCCAGCTTTGTCGCCGACCACCGCGGCATCCATGGTCCCGGGACCGGATGGGTCGTACTCGCAGATCCAGAGGGCAACGAGTTCTGCGTCCTACGCTCGGACGCGGAACTTTCCCCCGCCTGAGTCCGGCACGACGCGGTCGACAAATCGGATGCCGGGGGTGTCAGCGGCCATGCGACCCACATAGGAGAGCCGTACCGACCAGTGCCGCCCGGTCCGGGTGCGGACGGCGCCCGTCCGGCCCTCCGTCCACGACTGGTCGGGACCCTCCCCATTCGGGTCAGGGGTGAGAGAGGTCAGAGGGGCAGGAGTCGGAAGATCGGTGCCGGGATGTGCTTCAGCACAATCATCACGAAGCGGAAGGGCGTCGGCACCCAGATCAGTTTCTGGCCTCTCCTGGCGGCGTCCACCACCTGCGTCGCCAGCTGTTCCTTGTCGACGGTGAGAGGTGCTTCCTTCACGTTCGCCGACATTCGCGTCCGGACCTGGCCGGGGCGAACCACCAGCACCCGAGGTCCGAACGGCGCCAGCGCCTCACCGAGCTGGCGGTAGAAACCGTCCAGACCCGCCTTGGTCGACCCGTAGACGAAGTTCGAGCGCCGCACCAGCTCCCCGGCGACGGTCGACATTGCGATGATCTGGCCGTAGCCCTGCGCCTTCATCCGCTGCCCCAGCAGGACGCCCACGCTGACGGCACCGGTGTAGTTCACCTGCGCGACCAGGACGGCCTTGGCCTGGTCCTGCCACAACTCCTCCGCGTCGCCCAGCAGGCCGAACGCGACGATGGCCACGTCGATGTCGGCGATCCGCCAGGCCGCGCCGATGACATCGGCGTGAGTGTCGAACGCCGTGGCGTCGAAGTCGAGGACGTCCACCGCGGTCGCACCGGACGCGGTGAGGTCGGCAACGGTGGCGTCGCGCAACTCATCGCCGGGCTGGACGCCGAGCACCACCCGGACGGGCTGCTTGGCCAGGTATTCCTTCACGATGGCCAGCCCGATCTCGGACGTGCCGCCCAACAGCAGCACGGTCTGGGGGTTGCCGGTGGCGTCGATCACTTCAGTTTCTCCTTGGATCCCGGACCGAGCCCGGGATGACGATGATGGGCGGGACTACGGGTGGACGCGGGGTCAGAGCAGTTCGAGCCGACGAGCCAGATCGGACGCGAACACCCCGTGCGGGTCGACGCGTCGCCGGGTGGCGATCCAGGAGTCGATCTCGGGGTACATGGCGTGGAAGGTGGCCGCGGTGGTGCGGGAGTCCTTCGCGGTGTACAGGCGCCCGCCGAACTCAAGGATTCGGGCGTCCAGGCCGTGCAGGAACTCGTGCAGACCGGCCTTGATCGGGAAGTCGACACACACGTTCCACCCGGCCATCGGATAGCTCAACGGCGCCCGGTTCCCCTCTCCGAACAGCTTGAACACGTTCAGGAACGAGTAGTGACCCGACGCCTGGATGTCCCGGATCAACTGCTTGAACTCGGCCACCGCGGACGGCGGCACCACGAATTGGTACTGCAGGAAGCCGTGCGACCCGTAGGCACGGTTCCACTCCCCGAACATGTCCAGCGGATGGTAGAAGCCGGTGAGCGTCTGAATCTTGTCGGTGTAGTTGCCGCTCTTGGCGTACCACACCGAGCCGAGCAGACCGAATGTGACCTTGTTGGCCAGCCCGTTCGGGAACACGTCGGGCAGGTCCAGCAACGGCTTGGCGTTGAACGCCAGGGGGTCTGCGGCCAGCTTGGGGGCGTGTTCGCGCAACTGGTCGAGGGTGGCCAGAGATCCTCGGGACAGGGCGGCACGGCCGAGCTTGGGTTCGGGCGAGATGGCGTCGAACCAGGCACTGGAGTAGTCGTAGTTGGCCTCGGACCCGTCGGAATGGACCGCGATCGTCTCGTCCAATGTGGACGTGACCAGGCCGTCAGCGAGGAAGTAGGCGGTTTCGGTGCGGGTCATGTTCAGCACCACACGCAGAATGATGCCGGTCAGGCCGACGCCGCCGACCGTGGCCCAGAAGATGCTGGCGTCCGGATCATCTGGTGAGCCCTGGGGGGTGAGGGTGAGGACCCGACCGTCGGCCACCAGGAGCTGCATCGACGCGACGTGGTCGCCGAAGGAGCCGGCGCTGTGGTGGTTCTTGCCGTGCACATCGCAGCCGATCGCACCGCCCACGGTCACCTGACGGGTCCCGGGCAACACCGGCACCCACAGCCCGTACGGCAGGGCGGCGCGGATCAGGTTGTCCAGGCTGACGCCGGCGTCGACGTCGACGGTCGCCGCGTCGGGGTCGATGCTGTGGATCCGGTTGACGGGGGTCATGTCCACGACGATCCCGCCGGCGTTCTGGGCGACGTCGCCGTAGGAGCGGCCGAGGCCGCGAGCGACGATCCCCCGCACCAGGTGCGAGGGCGAGTCGGCATTGTGCTCGGCCACCGCGGCGACGGCGCGTGCGATGAGGTCGACGTCAGGGGTGGCCAGCACCTGTGCGGTGCTGGCGGACGTGCGGCCCCAGCCGGTGAGGCTGGTGGTGACGGTGGGCAGATCCTGGGCTGTGGTTGTGGTCATCAGCGCTCAGACTACCGGGTGGGTGACCCGGGCGTGCGGTCGGGTCGGCCTGCGGCCCGCGCTGCGCCGCGCCTGGGCGATGTGAGAACGGAGCGAGCGGACGCGGTCAGCCGGAGCGCTTCGAATCCCAGAACCGCAGGTCCATGACGTGGCGGGCGATCCGGGTGCGGCGCCGGTACTCCTCCACCAGCAGGGACGACTCGCCCTTGGCGTACCCCAGCATCTCCGCGACCGCCGAGAGTTCGCGGGCGCCGGTCGGCAAGCTGTCACCGGCCCGGCCACGCATCAGCATGATGGCGTTGCGGATCCGGCTGGCGAGCAGCCACGCCGCCCGCAGCGCCTCGGCGTCGCCGGCGTCGAGCAGCCCTGCCTCGGTCGCCGCTTCGAGCGCGGGAAGGGTGCTCGTCGTGCGCAGACCGGGTTCGGCGGCGCCGTGCTGAAGCTGCAGCAGCTGCACCACCCACTCGACGTCGGAGAGTCCTCCCGGGCCGAGCTTCACGTGCCGGCCGGGGTCGCCTCCGCGCGGTAGGCGCTCGGCCTCCATGCGTGCCTTCAGCTTGCGGATCTCGAGCACCTGGGCGCGGGTGAGGCCGCCGACGGGGTACCGGATTCGGTCGATGCCGGTCATCAGTTCCGCTGCCAGGTCGAGGTCGCCGGCCCCGGGCGCCGCGCGGAGCAACGCCTGCGCCTCCCAGGTCGAGGACCAGCGCTCGTAGTAGGCCCGGTAGGAGCTGAGGCTTCGCACCATGGCGCCGCCCTTCCCCTCGGGACGCAGGTCGACGTCCACGTCCAGCGCTGGGTCGGGTCCGGGCTTGGAAAGGAGCGCCCGCAGCCGTCCGACCACCGTGGTCGCATTCCGGGTGGCGTCCGGGTCGTCGCTGTCGGCGACCACGAACATCGCGTCCGCGTCGGAGGCGTAGGCCAACTCCCGACCACCCCACCGACCGAGGGCGATCACGGCGATCGGTGGCACCGACACGCCTCGGGAGGCGACCTCGAGGGCGGCGTCGATCGTCGCGCTCGCCAGGTCGGCCAGGGCCACGCCCAGAGCCGGGATGTCCAGGTCACCGAGCAGGTCGGCCATCGACAACCGCAGCAACTCACTGCGCCGGGTGGCCCGAATGGCCGCGATCGCGGCCTCGGGCGATTCGTGCCGACGGGCAGCGGCGCGCATCTCGCCCAGCACGTCCTCCCCCGGACGCGGCTGGACTCCGTGCGGGTCGGCCAGCAGTGCGGCGTTCTGGGGTGCGCGCAGGAGCAGGTCCACCGCGTAGCGCGACGAGGCCAGGATCCGGGCCAGGTGTTCGGCCATCGCGTCCCCGTCTCGTAATGCCCGCAGGTACCACGGTGTATTACCAAGGGCCTCCGACACCTGCCGGAAGGCGAGCAGGCCGTGATCGGGGTTGGGCCCGGAGGTGAACCACGTCAGCATCGCGGGCAGTAGCTGGCGCTGGATCTCCGCCTGGCGAGTCATGCCCTGGCTGAGAGCTTCGATGTGGCGCAGCGCCGCCCGAGGGTCGCTGTATCCGAGCGCGCGCAGCCGGGTTTCGGCCGCTTCTGGCGTCAGCCGCACCTGCGCGGACGGTATTCGCGCCACCATCTCCAGCAGTGGGGAGTAGAACAACCGCTGGTGCAGCGTGAGCACGCGGCGGGTGGTGGCCCGCCAGAGGTGCATCAGTTCCTTGGTCTCGGCCAGTCCGATGCTCCGGGCCAGCCAACGCTGGCTCAGGTCGTCCTCGGGCATCAGATGAGTGCGTCGCAGCCGGTACAGCTGGATGCGATGCTCCAGCAGCCGCTGCAGCCGGTATGCCGTGGCCAGGTCGAATCCGTCCGAGCGGCCGACGTAGCCGTGGTCCACCAGCGCCGCCAGGGCCTCGAAGGTGCCGCGCAGCCGGAGCCGCTCATCCGACCGGCCGTGCACCAGTTGGAGCAGTTGGACGCTGAACTCGACATCCCGCAGGCCGCCGGCCCCGAGTTTGATCTCGGTGTTGGCCTCCTTGGCCGGCAGCAGCGCGATCACGCGTTTGCGCATCGCCTGGACCTCGCCGACGAACTGGTCGTCGTCGGCGACCTGCCAGACCATCGGCCAGACCATGTCCACGAAGTCCTGCGCGAGGTCGAGATCCCCGGCCATCGGGCGGGCCTTCAACATCGCTTGGAACTCCCAGTTCTTGGCCCATTTCTCGTAGTAGGCCCGGTGGGACGCGAGTGTCCGCACCAGCGGTCCGGCTTTGCCCTCTGGACGCAGTGCCGCGTCGATCTGCCAGATGGTGCCGGCGGCGGTGTGGGCCGAGCACACCCGGCTGAGCGCCCCCGCCAGTTTGGTGGCGATGGTCACGGCGCGTGCGGCATCGCAGACTCCCCGGCCCTCTGCGTCCAGCATGGGCTCGGCCACGTAGAGCACGTCCACGTCGCTGACGTAGTTCAGCTCGCCGGCGCCGGTCTTACCCAGCGCCACCACCCCGAACCGCGCGCACTCCCAGCCGGGCACCTCACCACGGGCCAGGGCCACGGCTGTCTCCACCGTCGCGTCGGCCAGGTCGGCCAGCTCGGCGGCGATGTCGGGCAGATCGGCCATCGCGTCGGGGGCGGTGAGGTCCCGTGCAGCGAGTCGCAGCAGCGCCCGGCGGTAGGCCCGGCGCAGGTCGTCGGAGCGGCGCGGGTCCGCCACGGGATGCGGGCTGTCCGGCTCCGCGCCGACGGCGGCCAGCAGTTCAGCGCGCAGCTCGGTCAAGGTTCGCCGACCCACGTCGGCGGCCAGCACCGAGGCGTCCTCGGCGTGGGTGCCGAGGTGTTGGTTCAGTGCTGCGCTCGCACCCAGCACCGCGATCACCCGGCGGGCGAAATCGGGATTGTCGCCGAACTCGCCGAAGAGCCCGGGCCTTGCCTCGACCAGCCGGTTGAGGCCCACCAGGGCGAGGTTGGGGTCGGCGGTGGATGGTAGTTCGGTGAGGACGAGCTCGATCTGCTCGGGGGTTCCGCAGCGCTCCCACGCCTCGACCATCGCGGCGGCGACAGCGGCGTCCGCGAAGCCGAGACGGGCAAGTCGGCCGGACTGGCTGTCGATGCGGGTCACCTTGCCGATGCTAGCCTCCGGACGTGGTGAGCAAGGTGTCCCGAGCCGATCTGGCGGCCGCGCGGAGCGCGATCAGTGCTTTGGCGCAGGGGCATCGGTTGGACCGCGCCGAACTGGCCGCCGCCGTCCGCACCGTCTGCCACCTGCTGGCCCAGCGGTACCCGGGCGGCACGGTGGAGTTGCGTGTTCCCCCGTTCGTGGCCGTGCAGCTCGGGCTCGGGGACCGGGGGCGGCACACCCGCGGCACGCCACCCAATGTGGTTCAGACCGATGCGCTCACCGTGCTCGCTCTGGCCGGTGGCCAGCTCGCGTGGGCCGACGCTGTGGCCACACCGGCCGTGCGCGCGTCCGGCGTACACAGCGATCTGGCCGCGCTGTGGCCGGTGCCCGACCTAAGCTGACCTCAGTTGATCTGAAGGAGCGACGATGAGCGGGGTTGCGGGCAGCGACATCACGGGTGACATGAGCTTGACGCTCGCGAAGCTGCGCCGTGAGAATGCCTTGAGCGACGTGGTCCACGACCCCGAGGAGGACGCCCCCCACGTGGTGGGCATCCCGAGGCAGTACGCCCTCTCGACTTCCGGCAGACCACCCAGCAACTGGCGCCACCGCCACGGGCCGGATTCTGGCGACGCCTGCTCAATCGGCCTCGGCCGATCTGATCCGATCTGATCCGAGCGGTCATTTCCTGGCAGCGAGCGATCTGACCATCAACCTGCCGGGCCCGCACAGCTGAACCACAGCTTCACTCGTGGTCGGGCACAGGTGCTCGCTCTAGCGTCGCTTCCAACGGACAAGGTGTCCGAAGGAGATAGCACGCACATGACTTCCGAGAATCCCGAGGCGCCGGTCGTTCCACCGAAGCGCCGGTTTCGTATGTCCCCCAAGAAGTGGCTGATCGTCGCGCTCGCCGTCGTCCTGTTGGCGGGAGCGGGGGTGGGAAGCTACCTGCTGCTCCGCCCGACGCGGGCCGCAGGCGCGCAGGCATTCTCCCAGACGGCGGAGGCCACCGTGGCGACCCAGACTCTCACCGTGGGCGTGGACGGCACCTTGAGCCCGCGCAAGGCGTCCGAGGTGAACTACTCGGTGTCCGGCACGGTGACCAAGGTCTACGTGAAGGCCGGCGACACGGTGAAGAAGAATCAGGTGCTGGCCCGCATCGACAACACCTCACTGGCTGACGCCGTCGATCTCGCCGCAGCGAACCTGGACGCCGCTGAGGCGAGCCTGGACGAGGCGGAGGACAACGACAGCAGCGACTCCGCGATCAATGCCGCGTCCGCCCAGGTCGATTCAGCGTCCGCGGCCCTTTCCAGCGCCAAGGAGAATCTCGCGGACGCCGTCCTGCGCTCCCCGATCGCCGGAACCGTGGCCAGCGTGAGCCTCGAAGTGGGCGACACCGTCGGCAGCACATCCTCGTCGGGGAGCGGCGCTGCCAGCAGCTCCGGCGCGGCCAGCACCACCACGACCTCCAGCACCAGTTCGGCGCAGTTCGTGGTCATCTCCACCTCGAAGTGGAAACTCGAGGGCAGTGTCGGCGCCGCTGATCTGGCCAGCCTCAAGGCCGGTCAGGAAGCCAAGGTCACCGCCAACGGCACCGAGATTGACGCCACCGTGGCATCGGTGGGCATCGTGGCGACGTCCACCAGCGACGGCGCGGCCACCTTCCCGATAGTGCTGAATCTCTCCGGCACCCACACCGACCTCTTCTCCGGAACCACAGCGACCGCTGTGATCACCACCGGCAGCTACCCTGACGTGCTCACCGTGCCCACACAGGCCATCACCACCAAGGACGGCGCCACCGTGGTCACGAAGATCAGCGACGGCGCCACCACCAGCGTCGAGGTCGAGGTGGGCAGAGTCTTCGGGAGCAACACCGAGGTCACCAGCGGCCTTGCCGAAGGCGACCAGGTCCAGATCACCTTCAGCCGTCCCAGCTCCACCTCGACCTCCACCACTTCCGGCAGCGATCAAGGCGGGTTCGGCGGCCTCGGCGGCATCACGGGTGGGGGCGGCGCCCCGCCGAACGGCGGCGGCGCTCCCCCGGCCGGGGGCAACCGGTGAGCCACATGCTGAAGATGCACCAGGTCCGTAAGACCTATTCCACCGGCGCGGTCGAGGTGGAGGCACTGAGGGGTATCGACCTGGCCGTGGATGAGGGGTCGTACGTCGCGATCATGGGACCGTCCGGCTCAGGCAAGTCGACCTTGATGCACATCATCGGGTGCCTGGACGTGCCCAGCGCCGGCACCTACGAGTTGGACGGTACCGACGTGAGCGCGATGACCGAGAAGGAGCTCGCCGAGGTCCGCAACAAGAAGATCGGGTTCGTGTTCCAGCAGTTCAACCTCCTGCCGAGCCTGTCCGCGCTCCGCAACGTGGAGTTGCCCATGGTCTACGCCGGCGTGCCCGCGCATGAGCGCCGCGAGCGTGCGCAGGCGGCCCTGACGAAGGTCGGCTTGGCTGATCGGGTGCAGCACCGTCCCGGCGAACTCTCCGGCGGCCAGCAGCAGCGGGTGTCGGTGGCCCGGGCGCTCGTCACGAACCCGGCCCTGATCCTGGCCGACGAGCCCACCGGCAACCTCGACTCACATTCCACGAAGGACATCCTGGGGTTGTTCGAGGAGCTCAACGGCGCCGGGTGCACCATCGTCATGATCACCCACGAGTTGGACGTGGCGGAGCGCGCACAGCAGATCGCCCACATCTACGACGGGCTGCTGACCGACGGCATGCAGGGCTCGGGGGTCGTCGCATGATGGAGTGGTCCGAAACCATCCGGACGGCCATCGCGGCGCTGAACGCGCGGCGGATGCGGTCCCTGCTCACCATGCTGGGCATCCTGATCGGGATCGCGGCCGTGATGCTCACGGTCGGACTGGGCCAGGGAGCCCAGGCCCAGATCACCTCCCAGATCAATTCGCTGGGCTCCAACATGATCATCGTGACGCCCAGCCAGACGACCGGTTCCGGCGGTTTCCGCGGCGGCGGCGGTTCGGCCACCACCCTGACCACGGCGGACGCGTCCATGTTGGCCGACCAGAGCGTCGCGCCGGACGTGGTCGCGGTCGCACCCACCTCGTCGGCGTCGGGATCGCTGCAATCGTCGTCGACAACGTGGACGTCGACCGTCGTGGGCACCGTGCCCGACTGGCAGAGCGTCCGGGCGCGCGAAACGGGGTCCGGCCGGTTCTTCACCCAGTCCGAGGTCGACTCCTCGGCCGCTGTTGCCGTGATCGGCGCCGAAACCGCCACGGAGCTGTTCGAGTCGGACTCGCCGATCGGTCAGACGGTGAGCATCAACGGTCAGTCGTTCACTGTGATCGGCGTCCTGGCCGAGGCCGGCTCGTCGCTGTCCAGCAACGAGGACGACACCGTCCTGGTGCCCTTGACGACCTTCGCGTCGCGGTTGTCCACCTCCGGGAACGCCAACAGTGTCTCTTCGATCTATGTGTCGGGTCGTGATGCCGACAGCCTCTCGGCGGCCTACCAGCAGGTGAAGACCGCCCTGCTGTCCTCGCACCAGGTGACCTCGGACAGCGCCGACTTCTCCGTGAGCACCCAGGCGTCCCTCGTGGAGACCGCCACGTCGGTCACCGGTGTGCTGACGCTCCTGCTGGGTGGTGTCGCGGGTATCTCGCTGCTCGTCGGCGGTATCGGCGTGATGAACATCATGCTGGTGTCGGTGAGCGAGCGGGTGCGCGAGATCGGCCTGCGTAAAGCACTGGGTGCCACCCCGGGTGTGATCCGCCGCCAGTTCCTGGTGGAGGCCGCGATCCTGGGGATGCTGGGTGGCCTGGTGGGCATCGGCCTCGGATTCGCCGGAGCGGCGATCCTGACCCCAGTCCTCAGTATCCCGGTGACCATTTCGTTGCCGGCCACCCTGATCGCCCTGATCGTGTCCGTGGGCATCGGTGTTGTTGCCGGCGTCTATCCCGCCTCCCGGGCGGCCAAGCTCGCGCCCATCGACGCGCTGAGGAGTGAATGATGAGGAAAATCGCGAGACTACGTACGATCGCCGTCGCCGGCACCGCGCTGGCGGTGGTGGCCGGCATCGGGATCGGGGTGGCCGGGACGTCGACGGCCGCCAGCTCACGCTACGTGACCGCTGTCGCCGTCACCGGAGACGTCACCCAGACCTACACCGCCACCGGGACGATCGCCCGTAAGAACACCGTCGCGGCCTCGTTCAGCGTGGACGGCACGGTGAAGGGCGTGAACGTCGCGGTGGGCGACGATGTGGAGCTCGGCGACGTGCTGGCGACCCTGAAGAAGGGGCCGCTTCAGCTCGCCGTGTTGAACGCCGAGACCCAGGTGGCTCAGAAGAAGGCCGCCCTCTACGCGGCCGAGAATCCTTCGAGCACCAGCGGCGGGGGCTCGGGCAGCTCCTCGGGCTCCGGCAGCTCCTCGGGCTCCGGCAGCTCGGCCGGCTCCGGCAGCTCGGCCGGCTCGACCGATTCCGGCTCGACCGGTTCCGGCTCGACCGGTTCCGGCTCGACCGGTTCCGGCTCAGGGACCACGACCACCGTGACCATCGACCCCGCAGTCCTCACCACGGCCGCGTCCAGAATCAACCTGGCTGTCCTCGACGAGGCCGAGAAATGCAAGCCGGTGTTCGAGTCGATCCTGCCGGCACCGGAGGCGACCGAGACGGCCAGTCCCGAGACAGCCAGCCCCGAGGCCACCACGGCGAAGTCCTCGGCCACCGCGTCGGGCGATTCGAGTTCCACGGCGACGGCGACGCCGACCCAGACGTCGTCCACCGAGACCACCGCCGCCCAGGCCAAGGAATCCACCGCAGCCAAGCAAGCCGCTCAGGCGCAAGAAACCAGCGAAGCCACGGCGAGCGCTTCATCCGAGGTGACGAAGGCCGAGGAGACTGCGCAAGCCAAGGCCACCGCGAGCGACTCGCCCTCGCAGTTGGCGGCGGTCATCGAAGCCAATGACCCCACCAGCGAAGAACTACAGGCGTGCGCGAACGCCCGCGCCGAAGTGCTGCTGGCCAACACGAACCTGCAGACCGTGGTGACGCAGCTCACCACCCCGACGACCGACGGTTCTGGGTCCACCGGCGGCACGGGCTCGACCACCACCGGCGGCTCGACGGCGGGCACGGGCTCGTCGACAGCGGGCGGTGCCTCGACGAAGGCGGCGACCGGCTCGTCCTCCTCGGCGTCATCGACGTCGGGATCGGTGAGCGACGCGGCGGTGGCTTCGGCCGAGGCCGGCCTGCTGGAGGCACAGCAGGCCCTCGACGTGGCGCAGAACGAGTTGGACGAGACGGAGCTCCTGGCGCCGATCTCCGGCACTGTCGGCACCGTCGAGATGGGAACGGGCGATTCGGCCTCGGCCGGCTCGATCACGATCGTGGGCGAGGGTACCGCCGTGGTGACCTTGGAGCTGCCGCTCAAGATCCGCAGCCTGGTCGAGATCGGTCAGGCGGTCACGGTCACCCCCGCCGGCTCGACCGAGCCGCTCGACGGCAAGCTGACCGCGATCAACGTGCTCGAAACCAGTGGCACCAGCGGCGACACCACCACCTACTCCGCCACGGTGTCGGTCTCCGATCCCGAGATGGCGCTGGCCACCGGTGCCAGCGCTTCGGTAGCGATTCCGGTCAAGGCGGTCACCGGTGCCGTCACGGTGCCGGCCTCCGCGGTCACCCCGACCGGGACGGGCGAGGCCACGGTGCAGGTGCTGGCCACGACGTCTGCCGAAACGCCCGAGACGGTCACGGTGAAGACCGGGGCTGTGGGCGCGGGCCGGGTGGAAATCACCGAGGGCCTGACCAGCGGCCAGATCGTCGTGCTCGCTGATCGGACCAAGGAGATCCCGGCCAACGCCACCGGGCGAAGGAACACCTCAAGCAGTAGCTCCTCGGCGTCGGCGTCGGCGGCGCCTACCGCCGCAGCGACGGCCACCGCCGCCGCCTCCTCCCGGCCCACGGCCACCGCGAGCCGCTGACTGCCCGACCGGACGCGAGCCCGCCGAGCCCTCCAGGGCCCGGCGGGCTCGTTGCCGTTACCCAGGAAATGATTCGGACGCGGCGAGTCGACCCGGACCGCCCCCGATGGCCACCGGAGGCGGAGAGTCGGTTAGAGGGAGGGGAGGAAGTTCCGCAACTCCCACTCCGAGACGTGACCGCGGTAGGAGTCGTATTCGGCCTTCTTGTTCCGCAGGAAGAAGTCGAAGACGTGCTCGCCGAGGGTGTCGGCGACAAGTTGGGAGTTCTCCATCAAGTCGATCGCGTTGCCGAGGCTGCGGGGCAACGGATCAATACCCAAGGCCTGCCGCTGCCGGTCGGTCAACGACCACACGTCGTCCTCGGCCCCTTCGGGGAGTTCGTACTCGTTCTCGATCCCGGCCAGGCCGGCGGCGAGCACCATCGCGTAGGTGAGGTACGGGTTGGCGGCCGAGTCGATCGAGCGCAACTCAACCCTCGCCGAAGCTCCCTTGTTCGGCTTGTACATCGGCACTCGTACCAGGGCGGACCGGTTGTTCTGCCCCCAGCAGATGTAGCTCGGAGCCTCCGCCCCCGACACCAGCCGTTTGTAGGAGTTCACCCAGGGGTTGGTCACCAGCGAAATCTCACCCGCGTGCTTGAGCAGGCCGGCGATGAACTGGCGTCCGACCTTCGACAGGTGGTACTCGGCGCTGGCGTCGTAGAACGCGTTGGTGTCACCCTCGAAAAGGGAGACGTGGGTGTGCATGCCCGATCCGGGCTGATCGGAGAGCGGCTTGGGCATGAAGGACGCGAACATGTTCTGCATCACAGCGACCTCCTTGATCACCACCCGGAAGGTCATGATGTTGTCGGCCATCGTCAACGCATCGGCGTAACGCAGGTCGATCTCCTGCTGGCCGGGGCCGCCCTCGTGGTGGCTGAACTCGACCGAGATGCCCATCTGCTCCAGCAGGGTGATGGCCTGCCGGCGGAAGTCGGCGCCCGGAGAGGTGGTGGTGTGATCGAAATAGCCCGATTGATCGGCCGGCACCGGCACCTCGCCGGGGACGATCGGCTGTTTGAACAGATAGAACTCGATCTCGGGGTGCGTGTAATACGTGAACCCCATGTCCGAGGCCTTCTTCAGGGCTCGCTTCAGCACGTACCGAGGGTCGGCGAAGGACGGCGAACCGTCCGGCAGCCGGATGTCGCAGAACATCCGGGCCGTCCCCTGGGTGGCGCCGCGCCAGGGCAACAGCTGGAAGGTGGACGGGTCAGGATGCGCCACCATGTCGGACTCGTACACCCGTGCGAAACCCTGGATGGCCGAACCGTCGAAGCCGATGCCCTCACTGAAAGCGCCTTCGAGTTCGGCGGGGGCGATGGCGACGGATTTCAGGAAACCCAGCACGTCGGTGAACCAAAGCCGGACGAAGCGAACATCCCGCTCCTCCATGGTGCGGAGCACGAACTCGGTCTGCTTTTGCATGCCCTCCAGTCTGCCGCTGAGAATGTTTCATTCTGGTTACATCACGGCTCGGACACGCTGGGTAACCTGACGTCATGGCTCCCACGTTCAACGCCATCGGGATCGTCGTCTCCGAGATGGCCAGTGCGCTCGCGTTCTACCGACTGCTGGGGATGGGCATTCCAGAGAGTGAGGACGCGGAAGGTCACGTCGATTGGGAGGGGCCCGGCGGCGTTCGGATCATGTTCGACGCGGTCAGCGTGGTGCACAGTTACGACCCACAGTGGGAGCCTCCGATCGACGGACCGGCAATCTCGCTGGCCTTCGACTGCGGCTCCCCCGACGAGGTGGACGCTGTCGTCGCCGAGCTCGCTCAGGCCGGCCACACCGTCCACAAGAAGCCGTGGGACGCGTTCTGGGGCCAGCGCTACGCCGTCGTGCTCGATCCGGACGGCAACCAGGTGAACCTCTTCGCCTGGCTCTGAGGCTCCGGCTCAGGCCTGGCGGGGGCAATCAGCCCGGAGGGCTCTACGCACCCGCGTGACCCGGAACCGTCGGGTGGCCTGCTCCGGTCAGTGCCGGAACGGCCCCCAGCCCTCCTCCTCCGCCTCGTTCGCGTCGGGCCGATCCTCTTCCTCGACGTCGTTGAAACGCGGGTCGGTGGCCCACTCCTCGTTGCGTGAGGCGACTCGCTCGAGCGCGTTCGCGGCGTCCGCCGGTGTGGCGTAGGGACCCAGCCGGGTCGCGCTCCGACACGCTTCATACGGTTCGACCATGTGGTGGTCGAGACAGTAGTACCACTCACCTGCCGCCATTCCCGGACTCCGATCTGGTGGTTCCCGGCCCTACTATGATCCGACGCGTGACCGTGATCAAGCCCTTCCCGGTGTCCCCGCAACGCGCCGTACCCGCGCACATCGAGCGTCCCCACTACGTGGGCCGGCCAGGCCCGGACCGTTACACCGGTTCCCACGTGCAGTCGCCGGAGACGATCGCGAAGATGCGGCAAGCCGGGCGGATCGCCGCCCAGGCCATGCGGGCAGGCGCCGCGATGATCGCTCCCGGGGTCACGACCGACGAGATCGATCAGGTGGTGCACGATTTCATCGTGGACTCCGGGGCGTACCCCTCCACGCTGGGCTACCGCGGCTTCCCGAAGTCGTGCTGCACCTCGGTGAACGAGGTCATCTGCCACGGCATCCCGGACGCGCGGCCGCTGGCCGACGGCGACCTCGTGAAGATCGACGTGACCGCGTTCCTCGACGGAGTGCATGGCGACAACTGCGCGACCTATTTCTGCGGCGAGGTGGACGAAGCGTCCCGGCTGCTCACCCAGCGCACCGAGGAGGCGATGAACCGCGCCATCCGCGCCGTCCGGCCGGGGCGGCAGATCAACGTGATCGGCCGCGTGATCGAGTCCTTCGCGCGGCGCTTCGGCTACGGGGTGATCCGGGACTACACCGGCCACGGCGTGCACAGCTCCTTCCACTCGGGGCTGGTGATTCCGCATTACGACGAGCCGCTGGTGGACATCGTGATGGAGGTCGGCATGACGTTCACCATCGAACCGATGCTGGCGCTGGGCGATCAGCGTTCCCACGTCTGGGACGACGGGTGGACGGTGGTCACCAACGACCTGAGCCGGGTCGCCCAGTTCGAGCAGACGATCGTGGTCACACCACAGGGTGCGCAGATCCTCACTGACCCGCGCACCGACTGAGGCCAGGCCGGGCGTTGGCCCGCCGGGGATCAGTCCGGAAGCGCGATCACGCCCGGGTCACTGGACGAGCGTGGCGTCCATGCCACCAGGCTGAAGCCGGAGGCGGACTTCGAGACGGCGAACAGCAGCAGGCCTTCGGCCGAGGCCCCAGGCGCGATCTCCTCTCCCATCAGCTCGTCGGATTCGGCGGCCTGGAAGATGGCCGGGTCGTCGGTCAGGTAGCTCTTGCCGCCCTTGGCCTTGAGCTCGAAGTTCGTCCCGTTGACCGTGACCCCGGCGGTGCCCTGGTTGGCCACTCGGACCATCACCGCCAGCCAATGACCCTTCTGGTTCACGCCGCTGCGTCCCTCGATCACGTCGCGGGTGCTCACCGACAGGACGCTGAACGTGAGCCCGTCGACCTGGGCCGATCCGACCTCGGTGTCCGCGGAGGCTGAGGGCGACGCGGCCGGTGTGGCCGGTGTGGCGATCGTCGCCGGGGTGGCACTCGGGGTGACCACCGGCACGGTCGGCGGCGCCTGGGTCGAGCAGGCGCTCAGCAGCGCGATGCTCGCGAGCGCGAGTCCCTGCTTGAGTCTGTTCACGACGGTCCTTCCCGTTGATCAACCAGCGAGCAGGATATCCCCGTCCTCAGTCGCCCACGCACCGGCGCGCCTTGGCCGCCGCGGTGTCGGACTTGCCGGGCTTGAGCGGAAAGTAGATCGGCGAGGACTTCACGGACGGGTCGTTGGTCACGAAATAGGAGTGCCGGGCCACGTTCTCGCGGGTGAGACCGCCGCCGTTGCGATGCACCTGCGTCGTGACGGCCACCGTCCACCAGTTCAGGTTCGACTTCACCATCGAGCCCTCCGCGTACGTGATCGCTCCCCCCACCTGGCCGACCTCCTGGAGGTGGGCCAGCATGGCCTTCGAGACTGTCACGCACTTTGCGTGCTTGGCCAAGCGGGCGGCGTAGGTCGTGGGGTCGGTCGGGTCCGGCTTCGGCGCGGGGACCGCCAGCTTGGCCAGGCACCGCGCCGCCTTCTCCTGCGCCTCGTCGGGCTGGTTGTTCTGAATCGGCCAGGTGAAGTCGTCCTCGAGTTCGAAGTCATCCTGCTTCATGGACGGAGAGCTGGACACGAAATACTGCACCGGATCGGTGTTGTCCGTCGTGAGCCCGCTGGAATTGGCGTGCACTTGCGTGGCCACGGCCACCGTCCACCATTTCGCGTTCGCCTTCACCATGGCGCCACGTGGGAAGGTGATCGCCTGCCCCACACCGCTGACGTCCTCCAGGGTGGAGAGCAGGGAGGCAGGTACGGTCTTGCAGGTCGCGTTCTGGGCGAGCTCACCCGAATACGGGTGGAGCGTTCGCTCGTCTGGCTCCGGGGTGTAGGGAGCGATCGAGACCCGAGGTTCGCGTTGCGGCGCCTCGTTCCACAGATTCTGCAGCGAGCAGCCGGCCAAGGCCGCCATGGCCAAGGCTGCCGCCATCATCCGGAACGGGAGGCGCATGAAGCCAAGCCTACGACCGGGGAACTGCCTCGCAGGACCCACCCCAGGAGTCGGGCCGAGGCTGCTCAGTCCAGGATGCGGAACTCCACCTTGCCGGCCAGCAGGTCGGCGGCGACCAGAGTGGCCAGCACGCGTTCGCCCAGGACCAGCTCAGTGCCCTTCACCTTGGCCTCGACGGCCGGTTCGGGAATTTGCAGGACACCCAGATCGTCCTCGGGGTCGACGTCCAGGACCGTCCCGGTGAAGCTCTGACCGAGGTGCGGAGCGAGCACCATCGCTTCGACCAGGTCGACCGTTCCGCGCTCGTACTTCTTCGCGCGGCGGTCGCAGTCGGCCATCAGCGCGGGCAACCCGCCCATCGCCGCGGCCACCCACTCAGGCACGTCCTCGTCGGCGCAGATCGAAACGCAGATCTCGCCGGTGTAGCGATCGACGAGCCGACGCAGGGGTGCCGTGGTGTGGGCGTAGGGGGCGGCGATGGCCGCGTGCAGCGGCTGCTCGGGGACCGTCCCGCGGAACGCCTGATAGCCCGCGCCGCGGAAGAGCATCGTGCAGGCGTTCAGCATGGCCGCGTGCGCCGGAACGGTGGCGTCCAGACCGCGCACGAACTCGGGATACGGGGTGCTGACCGGCCAGGAGATGCCGAGCGCGCCGGCGGTGCGCCGCAGCTTGGCCAGCGACCCGTCCCGTGCCGGTGGCAGCGTGCGCAGGATGCCCACGCCGGCCTCCAGCATGAGGGCGGCAGCACCCATACCGGTGGCGAGGGACAGTTGCGCGTTCCAGTCCTCGACCGGCAGCGGCGCGCGGAAGGCGAGTTCCCAGCGCTCGTGCGACGCCACCACCTCCTGCTCGGGCACCGACAGGCTCACTCCCCCGCGGGCGGCTTCGAGCCGCTGCCGAAGACCGCCGAGGGTGCGTAGCAACTCCAACTGCTCCCCCCCGGTGCCCGCGTCCAGTGCGGCCTGCGCGCCGACGTAGCTGAGCTTGGCCCGGCTGCGGACCAGGGCGCGGGTGACCCTGGTCGAGGTGGTCTGGGAGTCGGCGTCGAAGCTCAGATCCCAGACCAATGCCGGACGCACCTGGCCCGGGAGCAGGCTGGCCGCACCCTCGGACAACACGGACGGGTGCAGCGGCGTGCGCCGGGTGGGTGCGTAGAGGGTCTCACCGCGGCGGTGCGCCTCGGCGTCCACGTGGCCCCCGGGGGAGACGAAGGCCGCGACATCGGCGATGGCGTACCGCAGCCGATAACCGTCGCCGACTCTCGCCAGATGAAAGGCCTGGTCGAGATCGGTCGAGGTCTCCGGGTCGAGGGTGACGAACTCGATGTCGGTCAGGTCAGCGGTGGGCAGGACGGGGGCGGCGGCCGCCTGCTCGGCCTCGGCCAGCACTTCTGCGGGAAACGCGCCGGGAACCCCCAGGCTGGCCCGCAGCCGCCGCAGGCCTTCTCGCAGGGCCGGGGGTTCGCTGGTCAGCAGCGACAAATAGCGACTCGGCATGCTTCCTCCTCAGCGTCGGGGACGAGGATCCCCGTCGAGCGCGGCGTTCACCAGGGCGTCCGCCGCCTTGTTCTGTGCGCGTGGCACCCAGGTCCAGGTGACGACCGGGGGACGCAGCCGCTGAGCCGCGAGGGCCAGTGGCTTCATGGCGGGGTGCTTCACCTTCCAGCGGCCGGCCATCTGCTCGATCACGAGTTTGGAGTCCATCCGCACCTCCACCGCCGCGACCGGATCGATCGCCCGCACCATCTCCAGGGCGGCGATCAGGCCGGAGTACTCGGCAACGTTGTTGGTGGTGACCCCGAGCACGAGACCCTCGCAGTTCAACACGGCGCCGGTGTCTGCGTCGCGGACGACCGCGCCGTAGGCGGCCGGGCCGGGGTTGCCACGGGAGCCGCCGTCGGCCTCAACCACAAGGCGACGGCCTGATGCCGAGGGCGCCGGCTCGGTCGCGGCCGGCTCCACGTCCTCGAACAAGGCGGCGCCCTGCTGGGGGAGCCGAGGAGGGCGGGCCATCAGTGGTTTCCCGCCGGAACCCTGACGAGCACTCGCTCGCACTCCTCGCAGCGCAGAACCTCGTCGGGGTCGGCGGCAGCGTAGCCGGCCAGAGCGATCGGAGTCGCTTCCAGCTGGCAGCCGCTGCACCGGCGTCCGCGCAGAGCGGCCGCGCCCAGGCCACCTGACTTGTCACGGATCCGCTCGTACAGCGCCAGGAGATCCGACGGCATGTCGGCGGCGATCTCATCCCGGGTCCTCTGGTGGACGGCGATCTCGGCATCGAGCATGGCAGCCTGTTCGTCCCGCGACGCGATCAGGGCCCGCATCGAATGCTCCAGATCGGTGCGTTCTGCGGTGAGCTGCTCCTGGGTGTTGGTGGCGGCCTCGAGCCGCTCCATCGCGTCGAGCGCGATGTCCTCCAAGTCGGAGATGCGTCCGCCGAGGTGTTGGATCTCGTCCAGCATCGCGTTGAGTTGCTTGGGATCGGTGAGAACGCCGTCGCCGACCCGCTGTTCGTCCCGGGCGCGTCGTTCCCGCACCGGCACCAGGTCGGCCTCGGCCTTGTCGACCTCGAGTTGGAGGTCGGCCACCTCCGTCCCGACCCCGATCAGCGACTCGCTGAGCCGGGCCCGGACCGCGCGGGCGTCCGCGATCGCCGCGAGTTCGGGGATCGACCGGCGGCGGTGCTGGAGTTGGGCGATCGCGGTGTCCTCGGCCTGCAGGTCGAGCAGGCGTCGTTGGGCCGGTGCGGCAGCCTTCATCTGGGAAGCCTCCTGAAGTTGTGGACACCGACTCTAGTGGTCACGGCTGTGCCAGTCCCCGGAGTGGCCGCGGACAAGTGGCTCGGGACTACCATCGGCCCCATGACGCAGCAGCCCACCGGAACCGAACCGCCCGTCCTGCCCAATCGGCAGACGCCCTTCTCGACGGCGTTCCGCGCGTTCATTCCCGAATCGTGGGCGCCCTATTCGGAGGAGTTGCCGGCGGAACTGCCGGCCGCAGGCCCGGCCGCGCTCCGTCGCCGCGCCCTGGCCGAGGCGTTTCCCGGCGAGCGGCTGGTGATTCCCGCCGGCCCACTGGTGCCGCGCGCCAACGACACCGATTACCGATTCCGTCCGCATTCGGCCTTCGCCTGGCTGACGGGTCTGGGCAGTGACCGCGAACCCGACGCGGTGCTCGTGATCGAACCGACCGACGCCGGGCACGACGCCACGTTGTACTTCAAACCCCGCGCGGCCCGCACCGACCCGGAGTTCTACTCCGATTCCCGCTACGGGGAGATGTGGGTGGGAACAAGGGAGTCGCTGGCCGAGATGAGCGCGCTCACCGGCCTGTCCTGCGCCCCCGTCTCGGAACTCGATGCGGCGCTGGCCAAGAACTTCGACAGCACCCGCGTCCGACTGCTGCGGGAGGCCGACCGTGGGATCACCGCGCGAGTGGACGCCCTGCGTGCCGAGAACTCCGTCGAGAACAGCACGTCGGAGGCCGGCGACTCCGCGTTCCTCGTCGCGCTGTCGGAGGCGCGGCTGATCAAGGACGACTTCGAACTCGACGAACTGCGCCGGGCCTGCGCCGATACCGCGGTCGGGTTCGAGGCGGTGGTGGCCGACCTCCCGGAGGCCGTCCGGCGGGGACGTGGCGAGCGCTGGGTCGAGGGCATCTTCGGGTTGCACGCCCGCCACCTGGCGAACACCATCGGATACGACACGATCGCCGCGTCCGGCGACCACGCGAACACGCTGCACTGGATCCGCAACGACGGCGACATCCGCGACGGCGACCTGTTGCTCCTGGACGCCGGCGTGGAGGAGGAGTCTCTCTACACCGCCGACATCACCCGGACGCTGCCGGTGACGGGCACCTTCACTTCGGCCCAACGCAGGGTGTACGCGGCCGTGCTGGACGCGCAAGCCGCGGGAATGGCGGCGGCGAAGCCGGGAAACCGGTTCTCGGATGTGCACGCAGCGGCCATCGCGGTGATCGCTCAGCGCCTGCAGGACTGGGGGCTGCTGCCGGTCACTGCCGACGAATCGTTGGATCCGGAGACCGGAGGTCACCACCGACGGTGGATGGTGCACGGCACGTCGCATCACCTGGGGCTGGACGTACACGACTGCGCGCAGGCGCGCCAGGAGAACTATCGGGACGCGGAATTGCGCCCCGGCATGGTGATCACGGTGGAGCCTGGCTTGTACTTCAAAGCCACCGACCTCCTTGTGCCTGAGGAACTGCGCGGAATCGGGGTGCGGATCGAGGACGACATCGTGATCACAGCCGACGGCTGCGAGATCCTGTCCGATCACCTGCCCCGCGACCCCGACGCGATCGAGGCCTGGATGTCCCGCATCTGGGCAAGGTAGGCGAGAGTGTCGGTGCCGCCGGAGGTGGTCAGGATTCGTTCCGGTAGGCTGAGAACTGGACGAGTCGGCCGGGTGATCGCGGCGCAAGTCGAGGAAAGTCCGGACTCCTCAGAGCAGGGTGGTGGGTAACACCCACCCGGGGTGACCCGCGGGACAGTGCCACAGAGAACAGACCGCCTCACGACCTGTCGTGAGGTAAGGGTGAAACGGTGGTGTAAGAGACCACCAGCACCCCAGGTGACTGGGGTGGCTCGGCAAACCCCACCCGGAGCAAGACCAAGAAGGGCCCCGAGTCTTCGGACGCGGAGCCCGCGGACGCCGTGATCAGCGCTGCTCGCGCGAGGCGTCCGGGTAGGTCGCACGCCGGCGACGGCGAAGGGCACTGGCAACAGTGCTCGCAGATGGATGATCACCGCTCTTCACGGAGCACAGAATCCGGCTTACAGGCCGACTCGTCCCCAAATCTGGCTCTGACTAGGCCAGATGCTGGCCGATGTGGCTGGGAGTCCGCAGGGAGTCCGGAAAATTCCCGAACTTCTCTCCGGACTCCGCCCGCAGAGCCGCATCGACGGCGTCCCGACTGCGGTCGTCGGAGTCGGGCCACAGGTGCGAGTACGTGTTCAAGGTTTCCTCGGCCGACTTGTGTCCGAGCCTGGCCTGAACCGTCTTGATCGACTCGCCGTAGCGAATCAGCAGGGACGCGTAGTAGTGCCTCAGTTCGTGGAAGTCGAAGCCCTCGAGCTTCGCGGCGCGCATCTTCGCCCGCCACACCTCCCCAAGGGTCGTCCAGCGCCACGCGCGGCCGTGGGAGGTCGTGAACAGGAGGCCGTGTGGTCCTGGAGGGTACTGCTCGATGTGCTTCGCGAGAGCCTCTGCAACAGACGTTGGAAGCGGGATCTCCCGGACACTCGCCCTCGTCTTTGGTGGACCGAATACGGGGCCGCCCTGCCGGACTCCGACGAGCTGGCGATCGACGATGATCTTTCGCTCCAGGAACAGGACCCGATCCTCCGTGAGGCCGAAGACCTCACCGCGGCGCATACCGGTGCCGGCGGCGAGCAGAACCGCCGCACGCAGACGATCACCCGCTGCCTTGGCCGCTGCCTGGACCTGCTCGGTCGTCCTCGGCTCAACCCGCTTCTTCACGATCTCGGGGAGCTTGATCCCGACGCACGGCGTCCGGGCGATCCTGCGGTTCTCGACGGCGTCCTTCAGGACCGTGCTCACGTAGGAGTACGTCACGACGACAGTCGCGGGAGCGTAGGTCTCGTTCAGGGACGCCACGAGCTTCTGGATCACCGTCTTGGAGATCGAGCTCAGCGCCTTCGCGCCGATGGCGGGGTAGACCCGCTTGCGCAGCGCGAGCTCGACGAGCGCTGCGGTGGACGGCCGGAAGACCTGCGAGGTCCGCCACGACTCTGCGTACTCCTTGAACGTCACCTTGCCGGCGTTGGGTACGACATACGTCCCGGTGACTGTTGCGGTCGTCTGCGCATCGAGCCAAGTCTGGGCGTCCCGCTTCCGCGCGAAGTGCTTGGCGTGCTCCCTGCCGGCATCGTCGACGAATCGTGCCCGCCAGGCGGCCGCAGTCGCCTTGACTCCGACCGTGATTCCTTGGTCCGCGAGTTCGCCGACGAGCGCGTCGACCTTCGCCTGGGATTTCACCGTTGACACGCGGTTCCGCCCGGCGGAGTCGACGTACAGCACTCGCCACGACGCGGGCCTGGCGGCGATGTTCTTGCCTGCCATCAGCCCGGCCCCGCATCCGCGAGGCCCTGAGCGTCTCCGGCGGCGGCCTCCGCGCGACGGGCGGCGATGGCCGCCTCATGAGCGGCCAGGATCCCCCCGAAGTACTGGCGGTTCACCTGCTCCATCACGCCACCGGGCCTGAGCGGAAGGTGAGCCGTCATGCCTTCGAGAATGCGCTCCGCGCCGGCGGAGAGCGCGTCGAGTAGTTCCAGCACCTCTTCGGCCCAGGCGCGTACCTGGTCGCCGTCGGCTGAGTCGCTGCTTCGGGCCAGGCCGGCCACTACGCGTTCGCGGTCGCCGTCGATCGCTGCCAGTTCCTGCTGAATGCCCATGGCGATCCGATATTCCGTCTCGCCTGCCCGTCTCGCGATACTGGTCAGCTCGCGGAACGCACTGTCGGCACTCGACCAGTCCGCCAGCATGTCGTCCACCGTGGACCCCAGGACCTCGGCAAGTGCGTACACCTCGTCCAGCCGGCAGGGCCGGACACCCTTCTCGACCCGGTCGATCGTCGCCTGGTGGAACTTCAGGGCGTGCCGCTCGCGCAGCTGAGCCGCAAGATCGGTCTGGGACAAGCCGCGAAGCTCACGGAGGCGCCGCACCTCGCGCGCGAAGGTCTGGCCCAGGGGGCCGACGTCGGCACCGCCGTCACGGTCGGGCCGACCGATCTTCGAGGACAACCCGCGTGCACGCATACCTGAACCATAACAACACCATGTTGCGTTGCCAATATGGTGCTTGACAGCCATGGGTTGGCAACGTAACATCGACATGTTGGTGTCCCATCACCCTGTTATGGAGCGAGCGATGATCGACGAAGCTGAGATCTGGTTCACCGCGCAGGTCGCCGAATACCTCAAGACCCCCGCCACCACGATCCGGTGGTGGCGCCACATCGGCCAAGGCCCCAAGAGCTTCAAGCTTGGCGCCCGAAAGGTTGCCTACCTCAAACACGACGTCGAAACTTGGCTCGAGGAGCAGTACACCTCCCAGGCGGTCTAGGGCTCAGGACCCCGCGCCGGGGAATCACGCCAGCGAGTAATCCACAACGACTCCGCCGACCGAGGCAGTTCACCGCGACGGCCCGAGCGCAGGGGGTGCGACCACGCCGGTCGCGGCGTCTAGTTGCGGACGTTTCCCGCGGTTAATCCGGCCGGGCCTGCACACTGGATGAAGGCGAGCGGAGGGGCGATGACTGTTGCGGGGAAGCCAGTGGCGTACGGCGTGGCGCCCTGGATGGCTGCTCCGGGGTTCCTCGTGGGTTTGTTCGTCGCTGACCTCTGGCCCGGCATCGGGATTTGGCTAGATCAGTAAGTCCAAGGGGTACTGGCGGCGTGGCAGCTTCCGGGTGTGGGTGAGGGTGTCCAAGAGTCGGTGTTGCTAACTCCTACCGAGAACGTGGAGGTTCTGGTGGACACCGATTTGGACACCCTCGCGACGGCACTCTATGTGACCACCGACGACTTGTTGAAGACCCACCCCGAACAGGTCCCGGAACGACCTGCGGTGGGGATCGTGCCACGGATCAGTGACGCGGAGTTGATCGTGCTCGCGGTGATGCAGGCGCTGCTCGGCTACCGGTCAGAGACCCGCTGGTTACGTCGGGCCCACAAGGACTTTCACGCCATGTTCCCCTATCTGCCGGGCCAGTCGGGCTACAACAAGCGGCTGAAGAAGCTGGCCGGCACGATCGCGTGGCTGACCGGCCAGCTGGGCCAGCTGACCAGTGTCGCCACCGATGATGTGTGGGTCGCTGACTCGACCCCGGTCGAGTGCGGCCGCTCCCGGGAGACCGCGAAACGCTCCGAGTTGGCCGGCTGGGCCGAGTACGGCTACTGCGCCTCCCACTCCCGCTAGTTCTGGGGACTCCGGTTGCACCTGGTGTGCACCCTGCACGGCCTGCCGCTCGGCTGGGCGCTGACCGGCGCCAAGACCGACGAACGTGACGTCCTGGAAGACCTCCTGGCCACCACCCCCGCACTGGCCCACCGGCCAGGTCGTCGGACCGTGATCGCCGACAAGGGCTACTACGGCGCCGACGTTCGAAGCCCGCCTGGCCGCCAACGGCATCGACCTGCTCCGCCCCGCCCGCAAAGGCGAGAAACCCCGTAGCCGCAGCCAGGTTCTTCAAACCACTACGGCAAATCATCGAGTCGATCAACGACACCCTCAAAGGCCAACTCGACCTCGAACTTCCCGGCGGCCGCACCACCGCCGGGGTATGCGTCCGGATCGCGCAACGCGTCCTCGCCCTCACCGCCGCCATCTGGCACAACGACCAAACCGGCCAGCCCGTCCGACGCTCACTCATCGCCTACGACCACTGACCCCTTGGAATTGATCATCTAGGTGTCATCAGCCTCCTTCTGGCTGTCGGCTTGTTCGTCTGGCGCAAGTCGCCCCGATGGGCAGCTTGGCTTGCCGCCGGCGTGTCTGCTGGTGTCCTGGCGCTGTTCCTTCTGGCACTTGTGCAGATGCTGAATCCGAATGCCACGCCGAGCTCCGGTTCGGGGAGCGGATCGGCGACACCTCGTTAGGTCACGTCCGCGCAGGATCAGCCGCTGAATCCGGACGTTCGTGACTGTCGGGTCGGGGATGCCGATGGCACCGCGGGTGGTGGCGGTTCCTTCGCCTTCCTGTTGCCGGGTTGTGTTAGCCGATGTGGAAGGTCCCGATTTGTGTCTCCCCGTCTGACTCGTAGAGCGGGAAGTCCCATCCGTTGGGGTACTTCTGGTCGCGCTCGGCTTGCAGGCGGACAGCTTCGGCAGGGCTGGTTGGCTGGCCGGGGTGGTCGGGACTGAAGGCGTCAAGGTCGGCGCTTCGGCCATACCCAACGATGCTCTGGCCGGTGTTGTCGGTACCGCTCATCCAGACCAGGTCCGGTTGGCCTTGGGTGTCAGTGATGGCGCCGTAGGTTCGGCCGTTGGCGTTCACACCGAACCTGGTCGGCACCTGGTTCACGAACTGAACCGACACCGCCGCCTTGGCTGCCCGCGAGGTGGTGAAGTAGAGCCGGCCGCGGGAACCGGAGATTCCGAAGTCCTGCCAGCTGGGATTCCGGGTGGCGACCGCGCTTCTCGCTGGTGCGAGCATCCTGCGGGACCTGCTCACTGCGGGTCCGGCGGAGCGTGAGCAGATCGTCGCGCGGTCCCCGATCACCCCGCGCCGGCTCGGACCCCTCGTCAACGTCTGGGCACGCTGGCATGATGGAGGCATGGCATCGCCCTTTGCCGGCCGTGAGCTCGGCGTCCTTCTGCACCCCTCCAGCCTCGCCGGTCCTGACGACATCGGCACGTTCGGGGCGGAGGCCTACCGGTTCGTCGACTGGCTCGCTGGCACGGGGGCCCGGATCTGGCAGGTCCTACCCCTGACCCTCAATGGGCGGTACGACTCCCCGTACTTCAGCACCTCGGCCTTCGCCGCGAACCCCTTGCTCGTGGACCTGCGCCTGCTGGTCGACGCGGGCCTGCTGGCCGAGGCAGGTCTGCGGTTCGGGGCTGTCGACGACGCGGTCCCGTTCGCGGAGCTCCACTCGAGCAAGCTCCCCCGACTGCTGGCGGCGGCCCGGACGTTCCTCGACACGCCACGGCACCCCTGGGCGGACGCGTTCTCGCACTTCCGGGCCCGCGAGGGCTGGCTGGCGGACACCGCGCACTTCTTCGCCCTCAAGGAGCTGCACGGCGACGCTCCCTGGTGGCAGTGGCCGCCGGCGGTGCGGGTGCGCGAGCCGGCCGCCGTCGCCGCCTCGCGCGACGACCTGGCCGAGCGGATCAGGGCGTGGGAGGCGGTGTTCTTCTTCGCGGACCAGCAGTGGGCGCAGCTGCGGGCGTACGCCCGGGCGCACGGGCTGACGATCCTCGGCGACCTGCCGATCTACGTCGCCGACGACTCCGCGGACGTCTGGCTCCATCAGGACCAGTTCTTCCTGGACCCCGACGGCACCCTGACCGTGCAGTCCGGTGTGCCGCCGGACTACTTCAGCGAGACCGGCCAGCTGTGGGGTAACCCGCTGTTCCGGTGGGACGTCATGGCGCAGGACGGCTTCCGGTGGTGGGTGGACCGGCTGCGGCGATGCGTGGGACTCACCGACGTCGTGCGGATCGACCACTTCCGGGCCCTCGCCGCGTATTGGGAGGTCGCCGGTGACGCCGTGGACGCCCGCGGCGGGCGCTGGGTCCCCGGGCCCGGTCAGGCGTTCCTCGACGTGCTCGCCCGGGAGTTCCCCGGCCTGCCTTTCGTCGCGGAGGACCTCGGCACGCTCGACGAGGAGGTCCACGCGCTGCGGGACGCAAACGGCCTCTTCGGGATGCGGATCCTGCAGTTCGGCTTCGACGGCTTGCCGGACAACCCGCACCAGCCGCACACGTTCCCGACGTCGTGCATCGCCTACACCGGCACGCACGACAACGAGACGCTCCGCGGCTGGTGGGAGGGGCTCGACGCGCCCATGCGAGAGCAGGTAGCCCGGTACTACCAGTTCTCGCCGACCGACGACATCGGGCGGGTCGTGTGGTCGCTCATCGAGGCCGCGATCGGCTCGCGAGCCGACGTCGCCGTGATCCCCCTCCAGGACCTGCTCGTCCTGGACGACCGTGCGAGGATGAACGACCCGTCGGTGTTCGTCGGCAACTGGTCGTGGCGTATGCCGCCCGACGCGCTGAGCGCCGAACTCGCCACCTCCGTGCTCGCGCTGGCCGAGCGCCACGGACGAACCCGGTAGCGCCGCTCAGAACAGGATCGTCGCGTGGCTCCCGACCTCCGGGAAGCCCAGCCGCCGGTAGGTCGCCAGCGCCGGGGCTCGACCCCCTGGCGGCAAGCCGATGCGGCCCCGGGTTTGTCCAGTCTGTTGAGCAGTTCGGGTGGGCACTCTGTCCGGCTGCCGCGGGCGTGTTGTTTCGGGGTGGGTCGGGACAGCCGGGCGGGGGGTCAGACTGTTGCGAGGGCGGCTTCGATGCGGCGGAACCCGTCTGGTGTCAGGTCCCCGCTCTTGACCAGCTTGGTGAGGTACTTGGGGAGGTCGTCGATCTGTTTGGCGGCGCCTTTGTTGCCGTGGTCGGGCTTCTTCGCAAGGTTGTCGAGACGGTGGCCGAATTCGTCGGCCTTCTTGGGGTCCATCTGCCCGTCGGCGACCACGTTGTCGACCACTGCGCGCACGTTGGCCAGGGGTGATGTCGGCTGTCCGTTGGCGGCAACCTGAGGGGTGGTTTTCGGCGAAGCCGAAGTGGTCGGGGCCGTCGGCGTCATCGGAATCGAAGGCGTTCTTGGTGCGGACGGTTCGGAGGCGCCTTGGCCGCTGCGGCTCAGGAGTGGCGTCAGGACCGCCGCTGCCAGTAGGACACCCGCGACGAGGGCCGCGGCAATGAGCCACCACGACCGGGGTTGCATCTCGGCCGATCCAGCCGGCCGGACCTCTCGCGGGCGTGGGTCGGCGATATCCCGCGGCCAGGGCGCGGTGGGATACGGCCGGGTAGCGGCATGCGCGACTGTCTCGGTCTCCATCGGACCGCCGGTCGCGACAAGGACTGCCGTCGCTGCCGCGCCCGCCCCGTCCCGGGCCGCCATGATGATGCGGGCGAGTCGCTCCTCGACTTCGTCGGCGGAGGCCGGCCGCGCTTCTGCACGCTTGTTCAACAGTTGGCCGACAAGTGCCTCGAGAGCAGGACTCACCCCGGGTTGCCGCTGTCGGAGCAGGGGAGGGTCAGCGCTGACATTCTGCTGTGTCGGGGCAAGCCGGTGACGCCGTCAACGACTCATCAATCGTCCAAGGCCACCTGCTGGTCCTGGCAGGAGTCCGGACACTGGTCGAGCCTCGGGCCTATTCACGGCGCCGAAGACCGCTGGGTCGTCTTCAACGCAGCGACGACGACTGCTGATGCAAACCTGGATGGTCAAGATCGGTGTGACCTCGCACGCGACTACATCACTGACTTTGACGAGTGGCTCGGCTGACCGCCTTCAGTCCGCCTTGGCCCTATGCCAATGCGACCTCAGCGCCAACGCCGTCGACAGCGACCCAGCCCGGCCCACGACATCACACCTGTCATCGGCAGTATCGACCGCGCGCAGCGCGGCAGAGTCGCGTGTTCAGTGGTTGGTCTTGATGACTTCGATGACGCAGCGTGGGCCAGTGGATCTGGAGAGGCGCCTGTCGCCGGTGAGCAGGGGTGCTTGGAGTGCCTCGGCGAGGGCGACGTAGGCGGCGTCGTAGATCGTGAGGTTGTCGCGCAACTCCCAGCAGCGGGCCAGGAATGGCGTGTGCTCGACGCGCTGGATCGGCAAGTCGCGGAGGTCGTCGAGGGCCAGCCCGACCCGCCGTGGATCCAGATGGCCGCCGCGGGCCAGCCCGCGCCACACCGAGGCCACTTCGAGGTCGATCAGCGCCGGTGCGGCAAGCTGTTCGCCGTGCAGTCGGTGCCGGACAACGTCGCCGTCAGGGCCATCGTCCAGGAGGGCGACGGCCAGGACACTGGCGTCAATGACGAGCACGGTCGAACCGCAGAGCGCTCACCGCATCCGCCAGGGGCAGCGATCCACCGGCCCGGCCGCCGGCCCGTTCCAGCACCTCATCCACTGTCGGCCGTGCCGCCTCTGCAATCAGTTTCGAGCGTAGGTACTCCTGCAGTGACTGGTGTGCCGCGCTCGCTCGTTGCCGCAGCACGGCGTGGGTGTCGTCGGGCACATCCTTGATCTGAATGTTCGGCATGGAGCCATTATGGCGCCGCCAGCGCCAACATGGAAGCACGCTGTATTCGGCATGAGAGTGACATTGGGGGCCGTCGGTAGGAGGTCCAGATGGCCCTCGCGGACGTGCGAGATCCTCATGGTCCCGGGCTTCCGGAGCCCGGGGCTCCTTCCTCGCCTGCCAGTTTCACCCACCCGTACGCCAGCCTTACCGCGCCGAACCCCCCCTTGAACCCCGGAGGCTAGTCCCAGCCGCCTTCAAGGAAATCCTAGACCAGAGCCCCTTCCTTGAAGCGGACGTAATGTACCATGGCAGCGTGGCCATCACCGGTATGGGTATCGTGCGGGTGGCGGGCGCGCCCGGGTATGTGAGGTACCTGTCGGAGTGCGGCCATTCGCGCGCGGACGAGTACTTCTCCGAGCATGGGCACGCGGTGGTGACGTGGCGCGGTATTGGTGCCGACGGCAAGCTGGTGGAGCGGCAGCTGACGGCGGAGGAGTTCGGCCGGTTCATGGCCGGTTTGGACCCGGACACCGGGGCGTCGCGGTGGGCGCAGCGGGTGGAGGCGGAGCATGTCGCGGCCGTCGACTTCATTGTGAACGGACCGAAGGAGTGGAGCATCCTCGCGGTGCTGGATCCGGGGGTGCAGGCGGCCCTGTTGCGGGGCCAGGTGAACGCCGAGCGCGCCGTGTTGCAGTACTTGTGGGATAACGGGACGGTGCAGGCGAAGCAAGCCGGCCGGGTGGTGCGGGTGCCGGTGGAGCGGATCGAGATCGCGTCGGTGCAGCATTTCTCGTCCCGGGCAGGGGACCCGCATTTCCACCGGCACATGGAGATCTCGGCCCGGGTGTGGGCAGCAGGGAAGTGGCGGGCGCTGGACTCCCTGGGGGCGAGAAACCTGAACGTTGCCGTGCAGGCGATCTTCCACCGCGAGCAGCTGCGGGCGCTGCGGCCGGAGTTCGAGCGGCTCGGCTATCAGGTCGACGAGGTCGGTCAGATCGCGCTGCTGCGGCCGGTGGTGGACGCGATGAGCCGGCGGGCGGCCCAGGTGGAGCGGAACCTGGCGCGGATCGAGGCCACGTGGCGGGCGGAGCATCCAGGGCAGGAGCCGTCCGCAAGGATTCTGAGCAAGTGGGGCGTGCTGGCGTGGGAGAAGCAGCGGCCGTACAAGGGCGAGGCGGGTGTGCTGGATGAGGAGTTGGCGGTGTGGGCTGCCCGGATCGGTGAGGTGATGGCCGAACACGGCATCGTCGAGCCTGCGCCCGGCGCAGCGACGGACCGGCGGGTCAGTGTGGCGTTGTTCGACCGAGACGCGCTCGCAGCCGAGTTGGTGGAGACGCAGGGTTTGAAGCGGTCGGCGTGGTCGCGGGCCGACCTGGAAGCGGCGGCGATCATGGCCGTCGAGGGGCGGGTGCGGGGGGATCGTGCGGCGGTCGACGAGCTGGCTGGGGACGTGGTGGCCCGGGCGTTGGGGGAGTCTCGGCTGTTGCCGAGTGTTGCCGGCGGCAGGCCGTCGGCGGCGGTGAAGTGGTGGACCAGCCCGGCGGTCATGGAGCGGGAGAACGAGCTGCGGGCCGGGCTGGCGGTCCTGGCTGACGGCGATCGGTTGAGCGTGGTTGAGGGTGCCGCGGGTGTAGGGAAGACGACCAACCTGGCCGGGTACCTCGAGGAGGCGGTCGCGGCCGGCCGGCGGGTCGCGGTGGTGGCCCCGACCGGGGCGGCTGCGATCGTTGCTGCCGGGGCTGGTGTCGAGGCGTCGACGGTCGATTCTCTGCTGGGACGGTACGGCTGGGACAAGAACGCGGCGGGCGGCTGGGTGTGGGTCGAGCCCGACCGGCGCCCGAGGGAACCGCTGCCCACCGGCAGCAGACTCGTGGTCGACGAGGCCGGGATGGTGTCCCAGGACGCGGCCCGGGCGCTGGTCACCCTTGCCGGCGCGTGTGGTTGGCGGGTGCGGGTCCAGGGTGACTCGTTCCAGTTCTCCGCGGTCGGGGTGGGTGGTGTCATGGAGCTGGCGAAGGGCGCCGCGCGTCCCGAACGGGTGGCCCTGCTCGACGATGCCGGTGACGTGCACCGCTTCCGGCTGCGTACCGGTGGCCGTGATGAGGCCTACGCGGCGCACAGCATCGCGATCCGCACCGGAACCGATCCGGAGGCCACCGCGGCGACGGTGATGGGTCGCGCCAGGGTGTACGCCTCCGAGGCCGAACGTCAGACCGGGATCGCGCAGGAGTGGGCCGAGCGTGCTCATGCCGGGACGGGGTTGGTGATCGCCGGCACCAATGCGGACGTGCAGCAGCTGAACGGGCTGATCGCCGACCGGCTGCGCACGGTCGGGATCGTGACCGGTGACACGATCGCGACCGCACCGCGGGGGGAGTGGGCCTCGGAGACGATCAGCGAGGGCGACATCGTCGCGACCCGGGTCAACGGCGTCGACGAGGCCGGTCACCGGTACGCGAACCGGGAACGCTGGCGGGTCGACGCCCTGGACGATGTCGGGGCGTACCTGATCAGTCTCGACGGCCGCCGAGAGGTGCGGCTGTCGGTCGGTGCGGCGCGTGAGCAGCTGCAACTGGCATATGCGGTGACCGGGTACGGCGCCCAAGGGGTCACGGTCAACGAGGCCGTCCTGCTGATCGCCGAGCAGATGGACCGTCCCTCGTTCTATGTCGGCTCGACCCGAGGCCGCTACACCAACCAAGCCGCGATCCTCGCCCCCGATGGGGACCCGAACCTGGCGCGCGCCCAGCTCGAGGCGATCCTGTCCCAGCCTGGCGCCGACACAGGATGGCGTGCCGCCGACCTGGCCGCGGCCGCCGACCGGCAACGGATGGGCGACCTCGTCGACCTGCCCAGCCGCCACGTCCCCGCGATCGATACCGGACAGGCCGCCGAGGCTGCCGAGCAGATCGCACGGGACGCCGACTGGCCGGACGAGGTTCGCGATCCCCACCTGTTCGACAAGGCACTCGCCCACGTCGACCAACTCCAGCGCCAGCGGGCCCTCGACGCCGGCCGGCAGGAGGCCAGCCTCGAACAACTGCGCGCCCGCCTCGCCAAGGCCATCGACACCAACCAACACCTGGCCTCCCGGGAGGCCAGTGCGGCCGAGCGGGTCGGGCAGGCCGAGCAGGCCACGAAGGCTGCCCAGGAAGCCGTGCTGGCCGCCGAGGACCGCCTCCGGCACGCGAACCCGTTCAACCGCGGCAGCCGCGAGCGCGACCTCACCGCCGCCCGGGACACGCTCTGGGCCGCCCGACAGGCCGAGACCGGCCAGCGCACGCGTCATGCCGAGCTCACCCAGAACGCCCAACGGCAGCAGGAAGCCACCCGCCGGACCGCCGGCGAGGTCGAACACGCCGAAAACTACCTCGGCTGGCTGCGCGGCAAACGGCACCAACTCACCCTCGACCTGCTGCCACTGCCCGGCGTGGAATACCAACAGACCTACAGCCGCGCCGACCTCGAAGCACTCCGAGACGCCTGGCTCGCTGAGCCTCAGCCCCGCGAGGCAGCAGACCCGGTCCGAGCGGTCATCGACCTCGTCAACGACGACCGCCACATCGCCGACCTCGCCACCCCCAACCAGTGGCACGCACTCGCCGACGCAGCACGGCCCGGAGACCTAGTCTGGGGCGCCGACAACCACAGACCCTGGCTGCGAGGCATGCGCCAACCCCTCCTCGGCTGGCTCGGCGACCAAGCCAACCGACTCGCCAGCGACCCCCAATGGCACGACGCCACCGACCAGCTCACCAGCCGCTTGACCGCCATCAAACAGGCCGCCGAAACCCGACACGCCCAACTCACACCCAACCGGCCACCCACACAGACGCGAATCGAACCCCACCGAGAACCCCCAAGGCTCAGCCCACCCGGCCCCGACCTCACCCCCGGCTGGTGAGAAGTCGCGGTCGACGAGGCTCCGACCTCGAAGCCGACGGATCTCTGGTTTCAGAGCCGACCCAGCCCTCCAGTACCGCCGGCAGCCCTTGCCCTGGGGCAGGATGTGTACTGTGGTACACAGATGAGGTCCTGGTCTGGCGAAGGGACACGAGATGAGCAACACGCAGACTGTGAAGACCGCGCCCTGGGATGCGGCAGACTTTCTCGATTCCCCAGAGGCGATCGCCGCCTACCTCGACGCCGCCGTTGAGGAAGCACGCGAGGAACCCGGCTACCTGTTGACTGCGCTCGACACCGTGGCCCGGGCGGGGAACTTCAGCGAACTCGCACGCGAGATCGGCATCAGCCGGAAGGGTCTGTACAAGGCTCTGCGAGAGGACGGCAACCCGTCCTTCGCGACGATCTGGTCGCTGCTGAACAAGCTCGGCGTCCGCATGGAGTTCCACGCCCTCGCGTAGCTTTTACCATCCTCATGGTTCGGTGTCACGTGCGGGTCTCGGCCCGGTTGCCCTCGAACGCGTCGACCATCAATCGCACCCCGGCGGCGTCGGTCAACAAGCCGACGGTGATCCGTGGCTCGAGGCGGCGTTCCTTGGAGAACCGGGATCGCGGAACCCGTGACCGGTATCGTCTCGAACCATCAGCGCCGGACACGGTACCCAGGCCGAGCTGGCGGTACAACGCTGAGGTCCGGGTAGCTGGCTTCTGGGGGATCAGCGCGGCAGGTGTGGCCGGAGCCGTTCGGCGAACCGCGGCGCACCGGCAGTGGAGATCTTGTCGGCAAGCTCCTGGGGAGTCATTGGGGGGTTCTTCCTGCTGTCCGCCGCGCGGATGAACGATTCCAGAACGCCTTGGCTGCGGTGGGTGAGTAGTTCGCAGAGGAAGTCGTCGGAGGTGCTGACGTTGACGCCGGCGGCCAGGACCGGTTTGGTGCGCAGGTGCTTGAGGTTGCGGGTGAGCAGCACGTCGACGTCGCCGTGGATCGCGGCGGCGGCGTGCACCCGGTCGTCGGGGTCGGGTGACAGGTCGTCGGTGATCTTGTCGTCGTACAGGGCCGGGTCGATGCGGTATCGGCCGAAGTGGGTGCGCACCGCGGCCGCCACGGAGGCGGCCGATTCCGGGGTGCGTTTACCTTCGCGGACGATGACGTCGGTCCACTCGTCGAGGATCTGGTCGGTCCATACCAGGTGAACAGGAAGTCTTCGGCGAGGGTGAGCAGCACGTCCATGATCGTGAACGGGAACAGCTCGCTGGTGTCGATGAAGACCCGCTGCAGTCGCGCCACCTGGCTACTCCACGAGCGCGGCGCGGATCGCGTCGCCTCCGGCGCGGCGCTGGTCGCGTTCGGCGGCGATGTCGATGGCGTCCTGGACCCGGATGCGGCGGTGGCGGCTACCGGGCAAGCGGCGGAAGGTGAGCACGCCGTCGGAGCAGAGTCGGTCGACGAACTGGCGGGTTACGCCCAGGATGGCGGCGGCCTGGGCGGGGGTGACTTCGTCCTCGACGCGGAGCACCACGACGCGGGCGCCGTGGGCGACATCGTCGAGCATCGCGCGCACGGCGGCCTCGACCGGGGTGTCGCCGCTGAGACGGTCGGCCAGGTGTTTCGCATCGGACCGGATGGTGGGGTCGCCCGGGTCCAGGGTGGCGAGTGGGTGGGTTGTCATGTCCTCCATGGTACGCGCAAGTGCAATAACAGCAGCCTCGAGTGGGGGACCCGACACGCTTGGCCGCATGGATTTCCACCCCGTCGCCTAGCTTCGCGATCCTCGGGTTCCGCGGATGCTGAATCTCGCTCCGCCGCTGTCGGACAGCGGACGCCAGCCTGACGCCCCCTCCTAACGCCTTCGCGAGAGACTGTTGATCCGACTCCCAGAGTGAGCCAGACGACACCGGACCGAGTGCTTGGGGGAACACCCGGAACAACGGATTTGGCGTCGGTCGCTGACGGCTTGGGAGTCCGCAGGGAGTCCGCAAAATCTGCAGCTGCCCCAAACGCCGCCAACCTGCCAAACTGAGAAATGCCTAGTCAAGTGCGGTTTGCCAACCTGGCCAACATGACCAATTCCGGCCGTTTGGGCCGAAAACAGAATCCGGCTTACAGGCCGACTCGTCCCCTCATCTGGCCTGGACTAGGCAGTTCGTTGAGGTCGAAGCCTTCGAGCTTCGCACCGTATCTTCGCCCGCCGCACTATTCCCGAGAAGTCGTCCAGCGCCACGCCTGACCGTGGGAGGTCGTGAACAGGAGAGGCCGTGGGTTCCTGGCGGGTACTGCTCGCGGGTTGACCCTCACCATCCACGGCTGGGTAGAAACCCCGCTGGCGCCGTCCATCATGTGACGATCTCCGCACCGCAGGTAACGACACCATTAACCGCCCGGGATCGGGAGTAATCGGCGAAAGCCAACCCTACCGTTGCCCACATCGGCGCCGATTCCGGCGTCGATCTTCCATTTCTGGTGAAGGACGGTCACGCGATGAGCACTGTCACCGAAGGAGAACCGGTAGCTGTTTCCGGTGTCACCTATCAGCGGCCCGAGGAGGGCTATTTCGAGAAGCGGAAGCTCAAGCGCACCGCTGGTTTCTGGGGCTTGTGGGGCATGGGGATCGCCGCTGTCATCTCAGGCAACTTCTCGGGTTGGAACGGCGGAATCGCTGCTGCCGGCTGGGGAGGATTCATGATTGCGGCCCTGATCGTGGTGGCGATGTACGTGCTCATGATCGAATCGATCTCGGAAATGGCCGCCGCCATGCCGCACACCGGTGGCGCTTATTCCTTCGCCAGGGCAGCGATGGGACCGTGGGGCGGTTTCGTCACCGGGTTGGCCGAAACCATCGAGTATGTGATGACCACGGCGGTCGTGGTCTACTTCTCGGCGCAGTACGCCGACGGAATCGTCGAGCAGCTCACGGGATTCAGCCTGATCAACCTGGGCTTCGCCTGGGTGTGGTGGGTGGCGATCTTCGCCGTGTTCGTTCTGCTCAACGCTGCCGGCGCGCACGTGTCGTTCAAGTTCGCCATCGTGGTCTCGGTGATGTCGATCGCCATCCTGGTGACCTTCGCGGCCATGGCGGTTCTCTCCGGCGCCTTCAACCCCGCCGCCCTGTTCGACATGGCTCCCGCTCCCGGCACATCCAGCTTCCTTCCGTTGGGCGTTGGATCGATCCTGTTCGCGCTGCCGTTCGCCATGTGGCTCTTCCTCGGCATCGAGGAGCTCCCACTGGCCGCAGAAGAGGCCCATGACCCTGAGCGCGACATCCCACGCGCCGGACGCGGCGGCCTGATCACCCTGATCGCCACCGGAACGCTCGTGGTCGTGCTGAACCCCGGGGTCGTGGGCGCCACCGCGATCGGCCCCTCCACCGAGCCGCTGCTGGACGGATTCCGAGCGATCATTCCCGGCGACATCGCCGCCATCCTGTCCACCTTCGCGCTCGTAGGTCTGCTCGCATCGGTGCAGGGGATCATGTTCGCCTACGGACGCAACATGTACTCCCTGTCGAGGGCCGGCTACTACCCGAAGGTCCTGTCGCTCACCGGTGCCCGGCAGACGCCCTTCCTCGCTCTGATCGTAGGCGCGGTGATCGGGTTCGCCTCCCTCCTGGTCGTGCAGTACGGCAGCACCGAAGCGGGCTCCGTCGTGCTGAACATCGCGGTGTGGGGCGCGGTCCTGGCGTACCTTCTGCAGATGGCGTCGTTCGTAATCCTGCGCTGGAAGTTCCCGCAGGCACAACGTCCGCACGTCAGCCCTTTCGGGGTCACCGGAGCCGTGATCGCCGGCGTGATCGCGGCGGCCATCTTCGTCGGCGTCTTGATGAATCCCGCCTACACCATCGCGATCTACACCGTGGTGGTCCTCTACGTCCTGGCCCTGGTTGCCTTCGCCCTCCACGGCCGCCACAACCTGGTGCTGTCCCCCGAGGAGGAGTACGCGCTGACCGGGGGCCTCACCGCCGACCACGAATAGCGCTCCTCCCGAAGAGCGTTCTCCAGGCCCGGCCGGCTCGACGATCTCGTCGAGGCGGCCGGGTCAGCCCTGCCGCATTCTCGATCCCTCTCCGCTCAGGATCCGATCGTCCTGGTGTCCTTGAGGTCCACCCCGGAGCGACCCAGCGCCCGGGCGCCGTAGAGCAGTCTCAGCGCTGTCTCGGCGGCGGCCGAGTAGCCAAGCCCCTCGGGCGGGTGAATATTGGAGACGCAGTTCCGTTCCGCGTCGCTGCGTCCCGGCTTCGGCCGGTGGGTGAGGTAGATCCCCAGGCTGTCGGCCACCGACAGCCCCGGACGCTCCCCGATCAGCACCAGCACAGTGCGCAGTCCCATCGCCTGGCCGATCCCATCGCCCACCGCCACGCGACCCTGGGTGACCACCACGGGCGGCGCGAGACTCAGCGCAGGGTCCAAGCGCTCACGCAGGGCCGCGACCAGAGGCACGGCGTGCGCACCCACAGCCTTCGACGACAGGCCGTCGGCGATCACGACACCCACGTCCCATCCCCCAGTGGGCAGGGTGGTTGAGTGACCCGGTAGCCGTCCGAGGTCGGGGCGACGCAGGTAGGTGCCGCGGTCGTCAGCCTGGCTGGCCACCAGGATCGGCTCGCCAAGGCCCAAGCCGCCCAAGCCGGACATCAGCGCGGAGGTGTCCAGCGGGACATGCACGGCGTCGCGTGCGGCGGCGAGTGCGGCCTGCAACTCCAGCACCGCCGGCGCCGGCAGGCTCATCCCCGCCCGCCCCAACCCGATCCGAGCCTGCGTGGTGGCGCGTAGCGGCGTCCACTCATCGAGTGGCCCGCCCCGACGGGACACCACCCCGGTCACGACGTCGCTCCCGCCAGCGCGCGCAGGTTCGAGTCACTCAACTCCAGGCCCCGGACGCCGCCGTCGGCGTCGGCGATCCCCTGCCGGATCAGCCACGCCTCGAACTCCGGCGCCGGCCGAAGCCCCAAAGCCTGCCGGATCACCAGCGCGTCGTGGTAGGCCAGGGACTGATAGCCCAGCATGATGTCGTCGGCGCCGGGCACCGTGATCACGAAGTTCACCCCTGCCACCGCCAACAGCGTGAGCAGGGTGTCCATGTCATCGAAATCGGCCTCCGCGTGATTGGTGAAGCAGACGTCGACCCCCATCGGGACGCCGAGCAGCTTGCCGCAGAAGTGGTCCTCCAACCCGGCGCGGATGATCTGCTTGCCGTCGTAGAGGTACTCGGGGCCGATGAACCCGACCACGGTGTTGAGCAACAGCGGCTCGAACTCCCTCGCCAGTCCGTAGGCGCGCGCCTCCAGGGTCTGCTGGTCGACCGCCCGTCCACCGGTGCCCAGATTCGCTCCCGCGCTCAGCGAAGACCCCTGCCCGGTCTCGAAGTACATGACGTTCTCGCCCACGGTGCCCCGATCCAGCGACCGTCCGGCGTCGAGACCCTCGCGCAGCATCGCGATGTTCACCCCGAAGGAGGAGTTGGTAGCTTCAGTGCCGCCGATGGACGCGAACACCAAGTCGACGGGGGCACCGGCTTCGATCAGACCGATGGTCGTGGTGGTGTGGGCCAACACGCAAGACTGCATCGGGATCTGGTAGGCCTGGCGCACCTCGTCGAGCAGCCCGACCAGGTCGGTGGTTACCTGCGGAGAGTCGCCGGCGGGATTGATCCCCACCACGGCGTCACCCTGCCCCAGCAGCAGTCCGTCCAGCAGGGACGCGGCCACCCCGCGAAGATCATCGGTGGGGTGATTCGGTTGGAGTCGGGTGGCCAGCCGGCCGGGAAGCCCGAGCGTGGTGCGGAAACCGGTGACGACCCGGGCAGCCCTCGCGACCGCGATCAAATCCTGGTTTCGCATGATCTTGCTGACCGCGGCCACCATTTCGGGGGTCAGCCCCGGCGCCACCGACGCCAGGACGGCAGCTGCGTCCGGACGGATGGCGACTTCCAACAGCCAGTCCCGCAGGCCGCCGACGCTGAGGTGGGCGATCGGAGCCATCGCTTCAGTTGAGTGCGAGTCGATCAACAACCTGCTGATCTCGTCCGTTTCGTACGGCACGACGGTCTCGTTGAGGAAGGTGCCCAGGTTCACCTCGGCCAGCGCCCACGCCGCGGCCGCCCGTTCGGCCTCGGAACGTGCCGCGCACCCGGCAAGCTCGTCCCCCGATCGTCGAGGGGTGGCTTTGGCCATCAGGTCCACCAGCGAGTCGAACTGGTAGCTGTGCCCGTTGATCGTCTGACCGGCGAACATGACACCCCTCCCTGCGAACCAGCTGCCAGCAAAGCCGGTCCGTGTTAGCGGGGAGTTACCGCAGCATTGCAGCACCGAGAAGGCGCGGGCTCCGCAGGCATCGGTCAACCCGGAGCGGGATCAGCCCCTGGCCACGTGATGCTCGAGCTGCCGGCGCAGCCCGCCGCCGAGCCGAGGCTCGGCGGCCAGGTCGGCGAGCAACTCAGGCCGCGTCGTGCCGGCCTGGAAGGCGAATCCCACCGTGAGGTGGTGATCCCGGGTCTCCACCACCTGGATCGGATCGCCCGAGCGAACCTCCCCTGGCTCGATCACCCTCAGGTAGGCGCCGGGGACACCGTGCCGGGTGAAGCGCTTCACCCAGCGGCGCTCACCGATGGCGCCCGCGAAGACCGAACAGGGAATCCGGACGCCGGTGACCTCCAGCAGCGACGCGCCGACGCGCCACCGCTCGCCGATCCTGGCGTCCTGGATGTTCACACCCACCGTGGTGAGGTTCTCGCCGAATGTGCCGGGGGCGAGGGCACGTCCGAGCTCACGCTCCCAGTACGCGTAGTCCTCGCGCGCGAACGCATACACCGCCTGGTCGGGCCCTCCGTGGTGCGTGAGGTCGGCGATCTCGTCATCCCCCACCCCGAGCCGATGAATCAGCACCGGGTGGGCAACCGGGCGCTTGTCGATCGCGGTACGGCGCAACGTGCCGTGCTCGGTCGGCCGGATCCGTCCGAGGTTGACCGCCTCCAGGTGCGCCATGGGCCGGAATCCTACGCCTGGGCGGACGGCGCCGCCCGCTCGGCAGTGTCACGGCGTGGCCGGACATGCAGCATCGCGGGCGCGGGCCTAGAGTTCTGCGGGTGAGCGATCCGAAACAGACCAAAGTCGTCCTCGACGAGTCGCAGATGCCAACCCACTGGTACAACATCGTCGCCGACCTGCCGACTCCCCCGGCCCCGCACCTTCACCCGGGCACCAACCAGCCGCTGGTGCCAGAAGACCTCGCCGCGCTCTTCCCGAGCGGCCTGATCGAGCAGGAGGCGTCCACGCAGCGGTGGATCGAGATCCCCGCCGAGGTACATGACATCTATCGGCTGTGGCGGCCGTCCCCGTTCTACCGGGCGCACCGCTTGGAGCGGGCGCTTGGCACAACGGCCAGGATCTATTACAAGTACGAGGGCGCGTCGCCGGTCGGCAGCCACAAGACGAATTCGGCCGTCCCGCAGGCCTACTACAACAAGATCGCCGGACGCACCCGATTGACCACCGAGACCGGTGCCGGCCAATGGGGTTCGGCGCTGGCCTTCGCGTGCCAGATCTTCGGCCTGCAATGCGACATCTGGCAGGTGCGAAGCTCCTACGAGGGGAAGCCGTACCGCCACGTCCTGATGGAGACGTTCGGGGCGAGCGTCGTAGCGAGCCCCTCCGAACTGACCGAGGCCGGAAAGGCGCTGCGGCAACAGTTCCCGGATACGACCGGTTCGCTGGGGATGGCGATCAGCGAGGCCGTCGAGGCCGCCGCGAAGGACGAGAATGCCAGCTACTCGCTCGGGTCGGTGCTCAACCACGTCACCCTGCACCAGACGGTGATCGGGCAGGAGGCGTTGAAGCAACTGGCCTTGTTCGGTGAGCGCAGCGCGGACTACCTGTTCGCGTGCGCCGGCGGCGGCTCGAACCTGGCAGGGATCAGTTTCCCGTTCATCCGGGAGAACCTCGAAGGCCGAGCAGCCACGAAGATCGTCGCGTGCGAGCCGAAAGCCGCGCCGTCACTGACCGAAGGTGAGTTCCGTTACGACTTCGGCGACACCGCCCATCTGACGCCGCTGCTGAAGATGTACTCCCTCGGCGCCGACTTCGTGCCTGACCCGGTGCACGCCGGCGGGCTGCGCTACCACGGCATGTCGCCCCTGGTCAGCCACTGCTACGCGGAGGGCCTGATCGGCGCCATCGCAGTCAGGCAGCGGGAGGCTTTCGAGGCCGGCGTGCTGTTCGCCCGCGCGGAGGGCATCGTCCCGGCTTCGGAATCGAACCACGCGATCGCGGGTGCGATTCGCCAGGCCAGGCAGGCCACGGAAGACTCCGAGTCCCCGGTGATCGTGATCGGCGTCTCCGGCTCCGGGCAACTCGACCTGCCGGCCTACGCCGAGTTCCTTGCCGGCGACATGGCCGACAGCTGAGCATCGAGCCACGCTGAGGGACCGAACGCACCGTGGACTCCTCCCAAGACCGAAACGGTGCGCTGAACCCCTATTCCGAGGCGCGGCCAGGGGTCTGCGAGGATCCGTTCTGCGTCCCCGACTCGGACGGCGTGGCCTCGCCGCCCTGCCTGGAGGTGGCGTCCGGCGCGGGACCATCCTCGCCGGGGTAACCCAAGCCGGTCGCCTCGGAAGGGGAGGCCGGCTGGCCGTACCCGGACGCATCCCCGGTCGAGGCGGGGGCGGACTGCGTGGGGAACAGGGGCTGGTCCGGCGAGGGCGACGACGGCCCCGGATAGCCTCCTGGCGCCTGCTGGCTGTACCCAGTGTGGCCATACGGCGCGGCCTGGCCATAAGGAGCGGCCTGGCCATACGGAGCGGGCTGGCCATACGGCGCGGGCTGGCCATAAGGCGTCGGCTGAGCACCGTAGGGGGAAGCCTGACCGTACGGTCCGGGCTGACCGTAAGCACCGGGCTGGCCGTAGCCGGCCGGCGCCCCACCCATCCCAGCGGTGGCCGCCGGGTTCGTCGGCGAAGTGGCTGTCCCCTGGTTCGCTGCGGTTGGATTGAACTGGGCCGCCCGCCCGCCGGGCATGCTCATGATCAGCTCACGTGCCTGGCCCGCCACTTTGTGCTCGGCGAGCACTTCGTACTTGGTTGCGACAGTCTGCGACACCGACGTGAAGTCCCGCTTGCCCTGGCTCATCCAGTAGCCGATCACCGAGAAGACGATGCCCACCACGATGCCGATCATCAAGGCGTAGATCGCCAGCAGAATGATGTTCTGGTTCGGCTGGAACAGCCAGAAGAGCAAGGTGATCATCAAACCGGTGGACAGTCCGCTCTGCACCCCGGTACCGATCACGTTGCCCCAACCGCGCCGGCCGAGCACCCGCTCGATCGAGCGCAAGTCGGTGCCCACGATGCAGAGATTCTCCACCGGGAACCGGGCGTCGGCGAGGAAGTCCACGACCCGCTGCGCCTCGTCGTACGTGGGGAAAACCCCCACCGACTGGGGGTACTCCAGCTTGAACAAGCTGCTCAGTCGCGGAGTCGGTTGACTCATTTCGTTTCCTCCATTCCAGCGGCCCGCCCGCGGGCCAGGATCGCGGCGGCCAGTTTGACCCCCGCCTCGTCCACCATCTCGTCGTCCACGACGATCGCCCCGACGGCACCCTGAGCAAGGGTCGTCGCTTCGGCATAGGCGATCATGATCCGCTGCGCTCGGGCGAAGTCGGCCGATTTCGGTGAGTACACCTCGTTGCCGGCGTCCACCTGCGCCGGATGCAACACCCACTTGCCGTCGTACCCGAGGGCTGCGCTCAACTCGGCTGAGCGGCGGAAGCCTTCAGTGTCCCGGATGGCGACGAACGGGCCGTCGATCGCCTGCAGACCCTGAGCCCTGGCGGCCACCAGGATCGACATCAGCACGTGGTGGAAGGCGTCGGCCGGGTAGCCGTCCGGCTGGGCACCCACGTTCAGCCCGCCCATCCCGAGGCTGGCCATGAAGTCGCCCGGCCCGAACACCAGGCTCGCGAGGCGCTGGCTCGAGGCTGCGATCTCGTTGACGTGCAGGAGGCCGATCGCGTCCTCGATCTGCACCTCGAGTCCGATGCGGCCCACCGGCAACCCGCAGTTCTGCTCGACCTGCGTGAGGAGCAGGTCGAGTGCCTGCACCTGCGCCGCGGACTGGACCTTCGGGAGCACCAGCGCGTCGATCCGGACACCCGCGCCGCTGACCACGTCAATCACGTCACCGTAGGTCCAGGGACTCTCCCAGCCGTTCACCCGCACGGTGACCAACCCTGCGGTGAAACCTTGTGCGTAGTTGAGCGCGTTCACGATCCGTTGCCGGGATTCCACCTTCACAGACGGCGCCACCGCGTCCTCGAGGTCGAGAAACACACCGTCCACGGCCAGGCCCCTGGCCTTCTCGATGAACCGGTCGGAGGAGCCGGGCACGGCGAGGATGGTGCGGCGAGGAACGGCACGGCTGGTGGTCACCGCTCCAGCCTATTGCAGGCGCGACACGCGACGGTCAGGCCTCGGCTGTGGCACGCCTGTGATCCCGGGTTTCCGGGGGTGGGAAGGTGCAGACTGGCGTGATGGAGACCGTCGACCTTCGCCGTGAGCTGCGGCATCTCTACCAGCCGAAGCCGGGACGATTCGAGTTGGTCACGGTGCCGCAACTGAGTTACCTGACGATCACCGGACAGATCGAGCCGGGGGCTGGTCCGTCCGATTCGCCGGGCTTCGACGCCGCACTGCAGGCCATCTACGGCCTGGCCTACACCTTGCGGTTCGCACTGAAGAAACGCAGCGAGCGGCCCCTGGACGCGCCCGTCATGCCGCTCGAAGCCCAGTGGTGGCTCACCGGGGGAACCTTCGACCTGGCCCACCCGGACAACTGGGCGTACCGGTTGATGATCGCCATCCCCGACCAGGTGGGGCAGGACGACGTCGACTCCGCCCTGGCGACGCTCCGCGCGAAGAGGGGCGATTCGGCAGAACTCGACCGGTTGCGGCTGGAACGGATCGCCGAGGGCGACTGCGTCCAGGTGCTGCACCTGGGGCCCTACTCGACAGAGCCCGCAACGCTGGCGGGACTGCCGGAGTTCCTCGCCGCGCAGGGTCTGGTCGACATGGTGGAAACCAGACCGCACTCCGAGATCTACCTGAGCGATCCGCGTCGGACAGCACCGGAGAAGCTGCGCACCATCCTTCGACACCCCGTGGCGCGCCTGGCGTAAGCACCCGGTACCACGGCTCCGGCGGCTCCCGCCGTCACCGCTGTGCCGCCTTCCCAGTGGGGCCGACATCATCCGCAGGGGTGTGAGGAAGTTTCATCTCCGCCAGCCCAAACCCCGCCAGACAGCCGGGCAGCCGCAGGTCGGTGGAGCTCTTTCACCTGGCAGCGCGCCCTGGATCCGTCCACCGCGGTCAGGAACGCCCCTGTCCGCGTCGTCGCTCGCGCTCGAGGACGGCCGGTGAGCGGACCGGCCAGACGTAGGGCAGGTCGGGAGGGACGTCGGGGAACTGGGGCCCGTAGTGTTCGGGGTCCTTGCGCACGAGGGCCGAGCGGTGGCTGCGCAGGAAGGCTTCATCGAACAGCCAGTCCGGCAGTGCGTTCGCCTCGCGGAGTTCGGCGTAGGTGCGGATGGTGGACACCCCAGCCGTGGCGAGATCGGCGACGATCGTGATCGCGCAGGTGTCGTCGAAGCCGCGCTCGCGCCACACCTCGCAGACGGTGATTCCGTAGCGGCCCAGTGCCTCTTCGTAGCCCTTCCACATCAACGCCGCCGGGTGGGAGCGCCACCCGTAATCGGGCACCGTCAGCGCCCGGACGATCTGGATCGTCTCGACTCGCTGCTTGCCAAGCCGCTTGACGTCGAGAGCATGCGCCGAGGCGTCGAAGTCAGAGAAGGGCAGGAAGGTCTGCATGGGCCGACTGCTCGGAGATCGCCGAGGTCCGTGGGTGTCGGGCTACTGGACCGGAGTGACGCCGAGCTTGAAGCCCACCAGGTTCCGTTTCCGGTTCACCAGACGTTCGGCGAGTCCCGTCAATGCCGCTGCCGCCGGACGGTCGGGAGCGGTGGCCACCAGCGGCACCCCCAGATCCCCGCCCGCGGCGAGGGCTGGGTCCATGGGGATCTCGGCAAGCAGTGGAACCTCATAGCCCAAGCGAGTGCTGAGGGTTCCGGCCACCTCGGCGCCGCCTCCGGTGCCGAAGACGTCCACCCGGTGTCCCTGACCGCAATGGGGGCACTCGACCTCTAGGTAGGCCATGTTCTCCACCACCCCGATCACCTTCTGCTCCAACATGGACGCCATCGTGCCGGCCCGCTCAGCCACCTCCGCCGAGGCTTGCTGGGGCGTGGTGACGACGAGCACCTCTGCGTTGGGAAGCTTCTGGCCCAGGGACAGCGCGACGTCGCCGGTGCCGGGCGGCAGGTCCACCACCAGGTAGTCGAGATCGCCCCAATAGACGTCAGCGAGGAACTGCTGCAACGCGCGGTCGAGAATCGGGCCCCGCCAGGCGATCACCTGGTCGCGACTCTGCTTGAGCATCCCGATGGAGATCACCCGCATGCCCATCGACGGCACCGGCATGATCATCCCGTCCACCGAGGTGGGCATTGCCTCGGACAGGCCCAGCATCTGCGGCACAGAATGGCCGTAGATGTCGGCGTCCAGCACGCCCACGCTCTTGCCCTTGGCGGCCAGGGCCATGGCCAGGTTGACCGTCACGGAGCTCTTGCCCACCCCACCCTTGCCGGAGGCGACCAGCAGCACCTGTGTGAGGGAGTCGTCCCGGGCGAAAGGGATCTCTCGATCTTCGCGGCCGCCGCGGAGCTGCTTCTTCAGGGCAGCGCGCTGGTCGTCGCTCATCGTGCCCAGGGTCAGTTGCACCCGGGTCACCCCGGGCACCGCGGCCACGGCGGTGTTGACGTCCGACTCGATGGTGCTCGCCAGAGGGCAGCCGGCGATCGTCAGCAGCACGGTCACCGCGGCCACACCGCTGTCGTCGACAACGACCGATTCCACCATGCCCAAATCGGTGATGGGGCGGCGGATCTCGGGGTCGATAACCTTCGCCAGGGCGCCCAGAACGGCGGCTTCGAGTTCGGACATGGTCGCCACCTTAGTCACGACGCTCTCGTCGGGCGAACCCGCGTCCACCACGATCAGCCTCCTTCAAGGGACGGCGCAGGCCGTCGACATCCACAGTTCCGCCTGCCGGGCGAACCCGCGTCCACCAGGATCAGCATCCTGGCGAAGCCGGACCACGCCCCCATCGGGGCACAACCACGAAACCGCGCCGGGCCGCTTCGCGGTGCACCACGCACCTGCGGCCTGTCGCGAATCCGCGTGGTCGCCGATGGTCAGGCGCGACCTGACGGCACCGAATGGGACAAAACCGCCGCCGGAACGACAAGCGGCACCTCACCTCCGGCCTCACCGACAACCAGAGGCCGGTTTGTCCCATACCTCCCCGCGCGAGCAGCGGGAAACCACGCCGGGGCCGTCGTTCAGACGGACCGCGGTTTGTCTTCGTCCTCGCGGTCGGTGAGTTCGCCCAGCAACTCCCGCAGTTCCGAGCGGATGAAATCCCTGGTCGCCACGTCGTTCATCCGCATCCGCAACGAGGCGATCTCACGCGCGAGGAAGTCCATGTCCGCTCGCGACTGGGCGGACACCTCACGGTCGTGCTCGAGGCTGACCCGGTCACGGGCCTCCTGGCGGTTCTGCGCTAGCAGGATGAGGGGAGCTGCGTATGAGGCTTGCAGCGACAGCGCCAGGGTGAGGAACAGGAACGGGAACGGATCGGGAGCCTGATCCTCGGGCATGGCGAGGTTGAGCACCACCCAGGCGATGATCAACACCGTCATCCAGATCAGGAACTGCGCGGTGCCCATCCAGCGGGCGAACGATTCTGCGAAGGAGCCGAACGCGTCCTGGTCCATGCGCATTCGAGGCAACCAGTCACTTCGGCGCCCAGGAACGTCCAACCGATCCTGCCTAGCCATCGCTCACCTCCGTGTCCAGGCGGTCCAGCTGCACTCCGCGCCAGTCGTTGGGCAAGATGTGATCGAGAACGTCATCCACGGTCACCGCACCAATCAGTCGGTGGTCGCCGTTGACCACGGGTGCGCACACGAGGTCGTAGGTGGCGAAATACCGACTGACCTGGGCAATGTTGCTCTGCGGAGTGAGCGGTGTGATGTCGGGATCGATCAGCCCCGCGGCCAGCATCGACGGCGGCTCTCGGAGCAGCCGCTGGAAGTGCACCGCTCCCACGTACCGGCCTGTCGGCGTGTCCAGCGGTGACCGACAGATGAACGCCAACGCCGCCATCGCGGGAGTGATCTCCTCGTTGCGCACCGCGGCCAGGGCGTCGGCCACCGTGGCGTCAATGCCCAGGACCACCGGCTCGGGGTTCATCAGACCGCCGGCCGTCGCCGCGTCGTAGCTGAGCAGGGTGCGGACGTCACGCGCCTCCTCCGGCTCCATGCGGTCCAGAATCCGCTCGGCGAGGTCCGCGTCCAGTTCGGCGATCAGGTCGGCCGCGTCGTCGGCGTCCATCTCCTCCAACACGTCGGCTGCCCGCTCGGTGTCCAGCGACGCGATCACGTCCACCTGCTCGTCCTCGGGCAACTCCTCCAGCGCCTCGGCCAGCCGGTCGTCTTCCATGGCCTTGACGACCGCCGTGCGCAGCACGGGATCCATGTCGTGGAGTTCGCGCGCGACGTCCGCCGCCTTCAAATCGGACAACCTCATCGCTTGCTGCTCCGCGTCCCTCGGCACGGGAACGTCAATGAAATCAGGCACCTCCGACCAGTCGACGATCGTCACGTGGCCCTTCTGGAACGGACGCCGCCCCACTTCGCGGAGTGCGACCTCAGCGAGTTCCCAGTCGTGCCCCCGGCTCCTGCGGATTGCCACGTCGTAGATCGTCTCAGGGCCGCCGGCGCCGGTGCGATTGACGGTGCGGTCCAGCAGTCCGTCGATCACCATGGTTTCGCGTTCTCGTACCTGGAACCGAACGGTGTTCACCAGACCCGAAATGATCACCTGATTGGGATCGATCGAGTGCACGCGGGCCATTGGGAAGAAGATGCGTCGGTGCGCGAACAACTCGACGACGAGGCCCTTCACCCGCGGTGCTCGGTGGCCTGAGCGGTTCTGGATGATCACATCGCGCACTTTGCCCACTTGCTCACCGTTGGGGTCGAGCATGGGCAATCCCTTGATCCTCGAAACGAAGATCGACGAAGCCGAGGTCACGTCTCGCAGGCTACCGCCTTCGGCTCACGCGTCCAGCCCCACGGGCTCAGGTTGCCTCGGTGTCGAAGGGGACCGTTCGCTGGGCACCCTTCTCTGGCGCCATCCGCTGCTCCGGCGGGGCCGCGGGGTCCGAGGTCAGCGCGGCCCGCACGGGCTCAAGTTCAGCTTTGAGCGGCTCGAGCTCGGCCTGGACGGGTTCAAGGAGATGCTTGCTGACCAGCGCCTTCGGGTTCAGATCGCGCAGGTGCAGGTCGGCGAACTCGGGGCCCAGTTCCTCGCGCAGCCGACCCTGGGCGTCATTGGCGATGTTGCGGACGTAGTTGAGGACGCGCGCAGCCTTCCGCGCCAATTCGGGGAGCTTCTCCGGACCGAAGATGATCACTGCCAGCACGGCCAAGACCACGATCTCGGACATGTTGAAGTCGATCATGGCGACAGGTTATCGGCAGGCTCAGAATCCGCAGGCCGCCAGGATCGCAAGGAAAGCCGCCGTCTCGTCGGGTGAGGCGTTCAGCAACGGCTTGCGGACCGGTCCGGGTGCATGGCCCCGGGCCGCCAGTCCCGCCTTGACCAGCATGCAACCTTGGGTCGCGAAGACCCCGACGTACACCGGCAGCAGGGCGGCGTTCAACGCGGTGGCCCGCGCGACCTCGCCTCCCACGAACGCCTCGATCATCTCCCTGGTTCGGCGCCCGGTGAAATGCGTCGAGGTTCCGACCACACCCACGCCGCCCACCGCCAGCAGTGGCAGTGTCATCCCGTCGTCGCCGGAGTAATAGGCGAGGTCGGTGGCGGCGATCACCTCGGCCGAAGCCACCGGGGAGCCCTTCGCATCCTTCACCGCCACGATGTTGGGATGAGCGGCGATCTGGATCATGGTGGCCGTCTCCACTGCGATACCCGCCCGATGCGGGATGTCGTAGATCATGATCGGGACCGTGGTCGACTCGGCCACGGTGAGAAAATGGTCGGCGAGTGCGTCCTGCGGTGGACGACTGTAGTACGGCGTCACCACCAGCAGTCCATCGGCGCCGGCCTGTTCGGCCTGCTTGGCCAACTCGATCGTGTGCCGAGTGTCGAATGTGCCTACGCCGGCAATGATGTCGGCACGATCTCCCACTTCGGAGATAACCGCCTCGAGGATGACGCGCTTCTCCGCGTCCGACGTGGTCGGAGATTCGCCGGTGGTGCCGTTGATGACCAGTACGTCGTTGCCCTGGTCGTCGATCAGGTGCGCAGCGAGTCGACGGGTCTCGTCGAGGTTGAGCGATCCGTCAAGGGTGAATGGGGTAACCATCGCCGTCTGGACCCGACCGAAAGGCAGCACTGTCATGGGGGCCAGCCTAAGCCGTGGCGATGACGACCATCGGGTCACCGTCTCGAACCACGTCGCCGACGCGGACCACGATTTCGATGACGGTGCCGGCTACGTCGGCCAGGACGGGGATCTCCATCTTCATCGATTCGAGGACGATCACCGGATCCAGGGGGTCCACCCGCTGCCCCGCCGCCACCTCGACGGATAGAACATTCGCGACCAACTCCGCAACAACGACGTGACTCATGGATGGCAATGGTAGGGGCAATAGCGCCGACCGGGCGGATCGCTCCGGCCGCCCGCCTCAGGTTCGCGTCGCCGGGCCGGTGCGCGTCGGACCGCACACGCGCGGCGGGCGTGGGTCGAGACGCGCTCAACCAGCCCCGGTAGGGACGCTCGCAGCCAGGTGGCCCTACTCCTCCGCACCCGTTCATCGACCACCAGCAGCCTGGCATTCCGGGTCGCTGGCCCGACCGGGCTCCGTCCACTCCCCGGCGGACACCGCCGGCCCCGTCAAGACGCCCCGCTCTCCAGTCGCAGACCCAACCGACCCCCGCCTACTCCTCGCTTTCCAGTCACTGGCCTCCGCACGCGTCTACCCCTCGGCTCCGCCGACCCCGCCAAGACCCCTCGCATACCCCTCACCGACCCCGACCCATCCCCGCCTACTCCTCCGCCGACTCCGCCGACCTCGTCAAGACTCCTCGCTTTCCCGTCGCTGACCCCGACCCACCCCCGTCTACACCTCCGCCGACTCTCCGCCGACCTCGTCGAGACTCCTCGCTTTCCCGTCGCTGACGCGACCGGAAAGCTCGTCGTCTAGGCTGAGGGCGTGAATCCAGCACCGAAAAACTCGGGTCGCACCGCCTCGCTTCCAGCCACGCTCGCGTACGCGGAGGCCTTTGTCGCCGAATCCGAAGGCCCGAACACCGCGCGTCGCCGCGCCGAGGAACTGAGCATCGAGAGCATCAGCACCGGAGTCGCTGCCACACTGACCTTCCTGGCCAAGGCGATCACGGCGCGGACGGTGGCGGAAATTGGCACCGGCACAGGGGTCTCAGCTCTGGCGTTGCTGGCCGGCATGGCTGCAGATGGCGTCCTGACAAGCATCGACGCTGAGGCCGAACATCAGGTGGCGGCCCGGGAGGTCCTCACATCACTTCGGGTGCCGAATCGGCGGGTCCGTCTCATTGCCGGCCAGGCCCTGGATGTCCTTCCCAAGCTGACCGACGGCGCCTACGACCTGGTCTACATCGACGGGGACCCATTGGAGTACGTCGAGTACGTCGCCCAAGCCGAGCGCCTTTTGCGCGACGGCGGCATCCTTGTGCTCCACCACGCGCTGTGGCAAGGGTTGGTGGCCGATGAGCGCAACTCAGACGACGAGCCCCTCATCATCCGCGAATCACTGGCCGCGGTCCTCGACAACGAGGCGTTCACCCCGGTTCTGCTGCCCCTCGGCGATGGATTGCTGGTAGCGGTGCGAAGCTGATCAGAGCGCCTTCTGCCCAAGATGGCCAAGCAGTCCGGGACATAACCGCCAGCAGACGGCTCCCCCGACATCATGAAGCTCCACAGAGCACAACCAGCGGCACCTTTGTCCCAATTGACCAATCCCAGTCAATCGAGGCGCCCGCGAATGCTCAGAACCGACTCACTCCCGACCCGCGCACGGTCAGACCAGATCAGCCCAAAGAGTCCGGGACATAACCGCCAGCACACGGCTCCCCCGACATCATGAAGCTCCACAGAGCACAACCAGCGGCACCTTTGTCCCAATTGACCAATCCCAGTCGATCGAGGCGCCCGCGAATGCTCAGAACCGACTCACTCCCGACCCGCGCACGGTCAGACCAGATCAGCCCAAACAGTCCGGGACATAACCACCAACAGACGGCTCCCCCGACATCATGAAGTCCCACAGAGCACAACCAGCGGCACCTTTGTCCCAATTGACCAATCCCAGTCAATCGAGGCGCCCGCGAATGCTCAGAACCGACTCACTCCCGACCCGCGCACGGTCAGACCAGATCAGCCCAAACAGTCCGGGACATAACCACCAACAGACGGCTCCCCCGACATCATGAAGTCCCACAGAGCACAACCAGCGGCACCTTTGTCCACCGGCAGCCGGCCAGCCGCTCACCGAGCGTCGGCAACCGCCGATCAGAGTGCCACCGGCGGCCCGCCGCACTCACCAGTTGTCAGGCACCCGCTCGTTCTTGGAAACGACAGTGATCCCGCCCTCCACATGGAAGCCCCGAGCGCGGTCGTGCTCGGCGTTCACACCGATCTCGACCCCGTCCGGAACCACGACGTTCTTGTCGAGGATCGCCCGGCGGACCACAGCATTCCTCCCGATCCGGCACCCCGAGAAGATCACGGACTCTTCAATCGTTGCCCACTTGTCCACCATCACGTTCGGCGACACGACCGACCTGTCCACGTCGCCACCGGAGATGATGCAGCCGGACCCGACGATCGAATCCTCCGCAGTCCCCCGCAAGGTGAACTTCGCCCCAGGAAGCTGTGCCTGTGACGTCCAGATCGGCCACTTGCGGTTGTAGAGGTTGAACTCCGGATCGACCGAGACCAGGTCCATGTGCGCGGCGTGGTACGCCTCAATGGTGCCCACGTCGCGCCAGTAATTGCGGTCCTTCTCGGTGGCTCCGGGAACATCGTTCATGGTGAAGTCGTACACCTGAGCGCGGCCCTGCGAGACGAAGTCAGGAATGATGTTCCCACCCATGTCATGCCGGGAGTCGGGGCTCTCCGCATCATCGTTGAGAGCCTCAACGAACGACTTCCGTGTGAAGACGTAGTTGCCCATGGATGCGAAGGACTGATCAGGACTGTCCGGGAGTGCCGGAGGGTCGGCCGGCTTCTCGAGGAAGGCGTTGATCTTGCCGTCTGCGCCAGCATCGATGATGCCGAAGGCGCTGGCCTCGGACCTCGGAACACGGATGCCTGCGATCGAGGCGTCCATGCCTGACTCGATGTGGGAGTTCACCATGGCCTCGACATCCATCCGGTAGATGTTGTCGGCTCCGAACACGACCACGTAGTCCGGATCCTCATCGTTGATGAGATTCATCGACTGGTAGATAGCGTCCGCGCTGCCCTGGTACCACTGTTTGCCCGTCCGCTGCTGAGCGGGAACCGAGGTCACATAGCTGCCCAGCAGGTTCGACATCCGCCAGGTGAGCGAGATGTGGCGGTCGAGCGAATGCGACTTGTACTGAGTCAGCACGCAGATCTTGGTCAGATCTGAGTTGGCCAGGTTCGACAGGACGAAGTCGATGAGCCGGTAGGTCCCACCGAATGGAACCGCGGGCTTGGCCCGATCAGCCGTCAACGGCATCAGCCGCTTGCCCTCGCCGCCGGCGAGGACGATCGAAAGCACATTGGGTCCACTAGTCATGCCACTGAACCTAGGACCTACGCGAGGCCGCCACAAGAAAACCGAGGAAATGACCCGGACAAGACCCACCGCGCAAGCGGGTGCGGATCCGCGCAGAACCGAGCGCGCCAGGCGGATTCTGTGACACGATCGCGGCATGGCACTGCGAGTCTCAATTCTCACTCGGGAGTACCCTCCCCACATCTACGGCGGCGCCGGCGTCCACGTCGGACAATTGGTGCCCCAACTGCGGAAGTTCGCCGACAGCGTCGAAGTGCAATGCATGGGGGAGCCCCGTGAAGGCGCGACCGCCCATGCTGAGGACTACCCGGCCGGAGCCAACGCGGCGCTGCGGGTCCTGGGCGCCGATGTGTCGATGGCCGCCGCCATTGGCGACGTGGACGTGATCCACTCCCACACCTGGTACGCCAACTTCGCCGGCCTGATCGGCTCCAAGTTCCTGGACGTGCCCCACGTGGTCACGTCACACTCCCTGGAACCGCACCGGCCCTGGAAGGCGGAACAGCTCGCTGGTGGCTATCGCGTGTCGTCCTGGGCGGAGAAGACAGCTTTCGAGGACGCTGCCGCGGTGATCTCTGTGAGTCAGGGGATGCGCAGGGATGTCCTCGACTCCTACAGCGACCTCGATCCCGACCGCGTGTTCGTCGTCAAGAACGGGATCGATCCCGACGAGTTCAAGCCGGACACCGGCACCGATGTCGTGGACAGCCTCGGCGTGAACCGCGACCTGCCGCTGGTGGTGTTCGTGGGAAGGATTACCCGACAGAAGGGCCTGGTGCACCTCGTCCGTGCAGCTCGGGATTTCGACCCCGACACCCAACTGCTGCTGCTGGCCGGCGCACCCGATACGCCACAGATCGCCGCCGAGTTCGACGCGGCGTTCGCTGACCTCAATCAGGCTCGCTCCGGCAAAGTGACGTGGGTGCAGGAGATGCTGCCTCGGGCCTCCGTACGGCAGGTACTCACCCACGCGACGGTGTTCGCATGCCCATCGGTGTACGAGCCGCTCGGAATCGTCAACCTGGAGGCCATGGCCTGCGAGACCGCCGTTGTGGCGTCCGCTGTCGGAGGCATCCCCGAGGTGGTCGTCGACGGCGACACCGGGACATTGGTGCCCTACGACCCCAAGCAGGCCGACGACCCTGCGTTCGTGTCCGCCTTCGAGGCTCAGTTCGCGGCAGCGATCAACCGCATCACTCGGGATCCTGCGCTCGCTGAGCGGTATGGCAAGGCCGGCAGGCAGCGGTGCGTCGACGAGTTCTCCTGGGAGAAGATCGCCCGGGAGACCATCGCCGTCTACGAGCGGGCCATCGCCTTCCACCAATCACGCTGAGACAAGACCGAGGGGCCCCGGGAATTTTCCCGGGGCCCCTCGCAATGCTCGGAGTTCAGGCGACGACGACACCCTCCAACGCTGCCTTCAGCTCGGCTGCCTCGGTGGCATTCATCTCGATGACCAGGCGTCCGCCGCCCTCTGCCGGGATGCGCATGGCAATCACGCGACCCTCCTTGGCCACCTCGATCGGCCCGTCGCCGGTGCGGGGTTTCATCGCTGCCATCACATACCTCAATCTCTGGCGGGTTCGGTTATAACTTCCGTCCATTATCCCACCCCGCGGACCCGGTCGCGGCACCGGACCAGACGCGGCAAGCGGGGTCAGACGCTCGGCTGGTCGGGAGCGGGGCGAGCATCCAGTTCGCGTGCCACTCGATCCAGTAACTCGTCGACCTGCTGCATGGAATAGCCGCGGGTCACGACAGCGAACCGCAGACTGCGGAGAGCGTCGCCGTCGAGGCGTCCGTCAGGAACGTGCGGGCGGGGTGTGTCAGTGACCGTGGGCGGCATTTCGCCCAGTCGGCCGCTGGCGGCCACCGCCGCCAGGCCAAGGATCGCCACCGCGATCATCCACAACGCCCACTCCATGCGCCGAACTCTACTCAGACCAGAAACCTGAGACCCCCGATCGACTACCCGCACTCTCCACACCGGATTGGGACATTCCGATCATCCAAGCCCCGCGAAGGACCACCAAAGCGGGTTCGGCGGCATCCACCGGCGGGGATGTCCCATTCGTGTCGAGCCGCAGCCCGGGTGGACGCGGGGTGATCGATCTGGGCCCGGTAGCACGCGTCACCTCGCCCGCCCTCCTCACATCGGTGCGTCGTGAGGCTCCTCGGAACCGGTCGGTGCGTGTCGATCGAATCGGCGATCAGGACATCTGGGCCGACGACTCCGGACGCGGAGCCGGCCCAGGACTCGTGACCAGCGAGACGGCCTCATCCGCATCGTCCGTGAGCTGGATCAGGCTCCGATCGCTCGGGGAGACATAGTCGTGAGCCAGGACCTGGTCGTTGAGCCAGTTCAGCATAGGCGACCAGAACTCGGTGCCGAAAAGCACGATGGGAAAGGAGGTGACCTTACGGGTCTGGACCAAGGTGAGCGCCTCAAACACCTCGTCGAACGTGCCGAAGCCGCCAGGCATCACCACGAAGCCCTGCGAATACTTCAGGAACATCACCTTGCGGGCGAAGAAGTATCGGAAGTTGATACCCAGCGATACGTACTTGTTCAGTGATTGCTCGAACGGCAACTCGATACCGAGCCCGACCGAGACCCCCCCGGCCTCAAGTGCGCCCTTGTTGGCGGCTTCCATGATTCCTGGTCCGCCCCCCGTGAGGGTGGCGTAGCCCGCCTCGGCCAGACCCCGCCCTATCCGCGTCGCTGCGGTGTACATCGGGTCCTTTCTCGGCGTGCGAGCCGACCCGAAGACCCCGATCCCAGCGCCGATCTCAGCGAGAGTGCCGAACCCTTCCACGAACTCCGCCTGGATCCGCAGAACCCGCCATGGGTCGGAGTGCACCCAGGCCCCATCACCCTTGTTGCTGAGCAGCCGCTGGTCGGTGGTCGTGGGAAGCACCTGGTCGTGGCGGCGGATGACGGGGCCCTGGGTGCGAACGCGTTTGGTCACACCAGCCAATCTAGACGGCCCGCGCTGAACCTCAACGACAGTCATCGCCAGACGGCCGCGGCCGCCCGCGAGCAGTGGCTCTCGGCGCGCAATGGGGATCGCCAGCCCTCGCCAATCTCAGCGGCAAGGCTCCGGTGATCGACACCTTCACCAAGCAGAGCCGGTCGGTGAGGTCTCTCCGGGTTCTCCTCCTCCAGCTTCGGCCTGCCGCTCCCCCGTTCGGGGCGATGGTCTCGTGTCTGAGCGGGAGGATCACATCGACGGCCGCATGCCTGGGTGCATGCTCAAGGCTTTCGCGCCCTCGATCAACAAAAGCCCCCGCGGTCTCCTGTGCACTTCCGATTCCCGAATCAGGGCGGCGGAGTCGTCGATCCCACTCGAATCCGGCGACGCCGCGCGGGAAGGCTCGCCAACGTGGCCCGAATAGTGTCCGCCACGGCCGCCCCGTCGGCCAGCATGGCCCAGGTGAGGTGCAGCACCGTCCACCCGTCTGCCGCCAGGTCGTTGTGCCGATGGCGGTCGTTCTCGAACGCCTGGCGGCTGCTGTGGAACTCGTAGCCGTCGACTTCGAGGGCCAACGGCTGCGTGTCGAACGCGACATCCAGCCAGTAACGAGCGCCGCGGGCGATGACCTCAGAATTCGCTGTCCAACCACCGATTCGGTGACGTTCCAGCAACTCGTGCAGGGTCCGTTCGGCCTGCGACCATGGTCGGGTCCGGGAACGGCGCACCACCCGGCGGCGGACCGGGTTGCCCACCCGTCCCGGACACGCCGCAAGCGCGGCCTGGATGTCCTCGAGCCGGTGACGCATTCGCAGCAGGTCATCGATCCGGTCGCCGCGGTCGGCACCGGCGGCGTCCACCGCCACCAGAGGCGCGGCAAGAAAGGCAAGGCCGCCACCGTGCTGGACCAATTCCGGCGGCACGCTCCGCCTCGTGAAGCGGTAGCCGGGCTTGGACACTCTGCGACCAGAGGTGGCCGCCTCGATCAGAGTCACACTCTCCCGTGGCCAAGCGGTGAGACGGGCCGCCGCTGAGCCGACGATCACAGCATCCGGCACCCTCGCGGCCAATGCTCGAAGCCGAAGCTGCAAGTCGCCTTGTGCCGCCGGATGCACATAGACCCCCGGCAGTAGTCGCACCAGCCGCCCGGCTCGGCACCAACGGCTGAGACTGGATTTTCGTGAGCGGTGCTCTCGCGCCAGGAGAATTCCGCCACCGGCGCCCAACAGGGCATCCAGATCGATCACGCCCGTCACTATCGGGATCACGCACCACAGCAGTGTCACCAGCGTCGCCCGAGTGTGGACAACTGGACCTGCCGGATGGTTCTCCACAGCTACTGCGGGACAAACCTGCCCCTGGCCCAGCTGTTCCAGCGCGAAATCAGGCCACCGAGCAAACGAGGCGCGACAGATGTCCCGATCCACGCCGGGCTGGACCGATGGGCTACTGCGCGATCGCGGCCAACACGAGGTCGACGTCTGCGTCGGTGTTCCACACGTGGAATGCGGCTCGGACGCGCCCGGCCCGACCGGAGGCCCGGATGCCCGCAGAGGTCAGCCGGCCCAACTGGACGGAGCCTGGGTCAGACCAGGTCACGATCGCCTGGTGCTGCTCCGGGATTCCGAGACCGCGGCACAGCCGGTCGCCGAGGGTCGACGCGTAGGCCCACAGCTCACCGATGTCTGCGCCGGCGAACATCCGAATCGATTCCTCCGCCCCCACGAAGGCCTGCCACGCGGGCGATACATCGAACCGGCGAGCGTCAGAAGCCAGTGCCATCTGCGTGCCGTAGATGCTGGTCCACGGATCATCTCCGGCGTACCAGCCGGCCGCGACCGGCCTCAGCCGCTCGGCGAACTCCTCCGAGACCGTCAGGAACGCGACCCCCCGCGGTGCGCACAGCCACTTGTAGGCGTGAGTAACCGTCACGTCGAAACGGGAGGCGTCCACGGGGAACACCCCTGCCGCCTGCGTCAGGTCGGCGAGCGTTGCCGCACCTTGCCGAGACGCGGACGCGGTGATGGCGTCAACGTCCGCGACCTGACCGGTGGCCGACTGGACCAGGGAGAACGCCACGAGAGCGGTTCGCTCGGTGATCGCCGAGGCCAGGTCCGCCAACGGCGCAGTCCGGACGTTCAGCCGTCCGCCGACTTGGAACGGGTACACGATGGAGGTGAAGTCCCCATCGGCCACCAGAACCTCACACCCGTCCGGCAATCCCGCAGCCACATTCGCGACCAACGCCGAGGTCTGGGAACCGATGGCCACCCGATCGACGCCCACCCGGACAAGCCGCGCATACTCGGCCCGAGTGCGCGCGACGACTCCGTCGTAGTCTCCGGGGCTGGCCAGACCACTCCGCCAGCGATCCAGATCGGCTCGCAGTGCAGTCACCGCCGACCGCGGCGGCACCCCACAGGTGGCTGCGGCCAGGTAGCCGGGCGCGACATCGAACTCACTGGCCAGGCGGGGCACCGACGGTGCTGGCGACATCAGTGTGATGGACATGGCTCAAGCGTGCCGTCCCGTCAGGAATCACACCAGAGCATGTTTTCAACCACTTCGATAACCTTTCCGCATGCTTGACGCCAGGCTCGACCTGCACACCGTCCGGATCGTTCAAGCGGTCGCTGAACATGGCTCGATCACGGCGGCGGCCAACGCTCTGGGCTACAGCCAGCCCGCCCTCAGCCAGCATCTGCGTCGCGCGGAGGCGAGACTGGGAGCACCGCTCATCCTTCGGGTGGGACGCGGAGTCCGACTCACCGAGCCCGGACGCGTCGTTGCCCGGCATTCGGGACCCATCCTGGCCGCCCTCAACGCGGCGGGAGACGAGTTGGCCCGGCTGGTGGAGCACTCGGCCGGCACCGTACGGGTGGCTGCTTTTCCCAGCGCCTCATCCACCATCGTCCCGGCCCTGATCGCCCGCCTCGCTGAGGACCGTCCCGCGTTGCAGCTGGTCTACACCGAGGCCGAGCCACCCGAGGCGCTGGCGATGCTGGCCGACGGGAGCATCGACGTCGCGGTCACCTTCAGCTATCCCGGCGACCCGTCCGATCCTCACCAGGACGTGGTAGGCGCATCCGTCATCCCCCTGTTCGATGATCCGGTGGCGGTGATCCTTCGGAACGATCACCCCCTCTCCGGCCAGGGCATCGTCAGTCTCGAGCAACTCGCGGGCGATCCCTGGATCGCCGGCTGTCAGCTGTGCCGGGGTCACCTCCTGGCCGCGTGCGGCGCACTCGGCGTCACACCACGGATCGCCCACGCCACCGACAACTCGGTAGCCGTACTCAGCCTCGTCGCCGCGGGCGTGGGAGTGGCGCTCCAGCCCGGACTGGCACTGGAACCCCTGGAACTGCCCAGCGGGACAGGCGCGCACGCGGTGCGACCCAGCAGCGACCGGCGGGTACGCGCAGTGCACACCCGCGGCGCGGAGGCCGTACCGACGGTGGCCGGCGTGCTCAGCACCCTGCTCGCCGTCACCGCGAACCGAAGGGTTCAACCGAGCCAGCGCAGGAGTGCATCCTGGCAGCTATAGAGATCAGCCACAGGGCAGCATTCGTCGTCGGCGTGGGCCTTCCCAGGGTCGGCCGGCCCGAAATTCACCGCCGGGATTCCCAGAGCCGCGAACCGAGCAACGTCCGTCCACCCATATTTGGGACGGGGAACGCCACCGACGGCAGCCAGGAATTCCTTCGCGATCGGACGCCCCAGGCCGGGTCGAGCGCCCAGGGCGAAGTCGGTGACATGGAGCGGGTAACCGTCGAACACCTCTCGACAATGCTCCAGCGCGCCCTCCTCGTCGCGGTCGGGGGCGAAGCGGAAGTTGACCGTCACGATGCACGAGTCCGGAATCACATTGCCGGCGATGCCGCCGGTGATGCCCACAGCGTTGAGCCCCTCCCGATAGGTGAGCCCGTCGACGTCCACCTGGCGCGGCTGGTAGGCGACCAGCCGAGCCAGGACATCCGAGGCATCGTGGATGGCGTTGTGGCCCAGCCAGGACCGCGCCGAATGAGCAGTCACGCCGCGGGTGGTCACGGTGAAGCGAAGCGTTCCCTGGCAGCCGCCCTCGACCTGTGCGCCGGTGGGTTCCATCAGTACCGCGAAGTCGGCGTGGAGCCACTCGGGGTGCTCCCGGGCGATCCTGGTCAACGAATTCTCCTCGGCGGCCACCTCCTCGTGGTCATAGAAGATCCAGGTGACGTCCCGGCGGGGGGCCTCCAATGCGACCGCGCAGGCCAGGGCCACCGCAACGCCGCCCTTCATGTCGGCCGTCCCCCGCCCGTAGACAAGGTCTCCCTCACGACGAGACGGCAGGTTGGCCGCGATCGGGACCGTGTCCAGATGGCCGGCGATCACCACCCTTTCGGGCCGGCCAAGATCGGTGCGCGCGATCACTGTGTCACCATCGCGAATCACCCGGAGATGAGGGCTGGAACGCAGCGCGGCCTCGACCAGGTCGGCCAGTTCGCGCTCGCCGCCGCTCACCGACTCGACGTCCACCACCTGACGAAAGAGCGCCACCAGGTCGCCGGTCGGGTGCAGGCTCATGGGCCAACCCTAGCGATCCTTTGTCGCCGACGTTCGAGCGGATGCCTCGCGAAGCCGACGAGGCAGGGAGACCAGGAAATGGTGACCCGGCAGAACGCCGCGAGGCGCACGTATCCGGGTCGCGCGGTGGGCGAAGGTAGGCCACCCGGGCGGCAACTTCGCCGCCCCGGTAGGCTGACCGGCATGACCCGATCTGCGCACGGCTGGGGCCTGTCTACGGTTCACGAGTCCGGCCAGGTCCTCGACACCTGGTTCCCGGCTCCGTCTCTCGGCCCGGCGTCCGCGGATGATGATCCTCCCCAGGCCTTGGTGGCAGCGTCCCGGCGAGACGACGAGCGGCGAGTACACCAGAGCCCCCAGCTTGTGGAGATCGACCTCGGCACGCCGCCATCCGATGTACCGGACGTGTACCTGCGACTGCACCTGCTGAGTGCCCGGCTCTGCCGCCCGCGAACCATCGACCTCACCGGCGTCTTCTCGATCCTGCCGAATGTCGCCTGGACCAATTTCGGACCGGCCGCGGTGGACGACTTCGAGACCACCCGCCTGGCGCTCCGCTCGGCGCGGGGCCCGGTGACGGTGTTCGGAGTGGACAAATTCCCACGGATGACCGACTACGTGGTGCCCAGCGGGATCAGAATCGCCGACTCCGACCGGGTCAGGCTGGGCGCCCACCTCGCGTCCGGCACCACGGTGATGCACGAAGGTTTCGTCAACTTCAACGCCGGCACCTTGGGTTCCTCCATGGTGGAGGGTCGGATTTCGGCCGGGGTTGTGGTCGGTGACGGCTCTGACATCGGCGGCGGAGCCTCCATCATGGGGACGCTATCCGGTGGCGGTCAGGAGCAGATCACGATCGGCGAGCGCTGCCTGCTGGGGGCAGAATCGGGCGTCGGCATCTCCCTCGGCGATGACTGCGTGGTCGAGGCCGGCCTGTACGTCACCGCCGGAACGAAGGTGTCGCTTCCTGGCGGGGCGGTGGTGAAGGCAGCTCAGCTGAGCGGTCGCAGCGGGTTATTGTTCCTGCGAAATTCGCTCACTGGAGCGGTGGAGGCCCGCAACCGCCCGGGCACCGGCGTCGAACTCAACGCGGCACTGCACGCCAATTGAGGCGGCGGTGAAGCGGGTTCGCGCGGCACTCTGGATCGTCGCTGGAATCGTCGTCGTCCTGGCCCTGATCGCCGGAGGGGTTGTCCTATGGTCGACCTACACCAAGACGCCGCTGCCGCTCGAAGACCGCTGCATGGCCACCGCGGGTGGCAGGACCACCATCATCGATCCGGAGCAGGCACGAAACGCGGCCATCATCGCCGGAATGTCGATCAAGCGCGGACTGGCGCCGCGGGCGGCGTCCATCGCCCTGGCGACCGCGTACCAGGAGTCCGGGCTGCGCAATCTCGACTACGGCCACTCCGACTCGATCGGCCTCTTCCAGCAGCGTCCGTCAAAGGGGTGGGGCACCGTGGAGGAGATCATGAATCCGTGGTATTCCACCCGGGAGTTCTACCGCGCCATGGAGCGGATCAAGAGCTGGAAGACCAAGGACATCAATGATGTCGCCCAGGCGGTGCAGCGCAGCGCCTACCCCGAGGCGTACCGGCAGCATGTCCCGAATGCCAAGACGCTGGCTAGTTCGCTGACCGGCGAAACCCCCGCCTCGTTCACCTGTGTGATCAACTCACCAGCGTCCGCTGACCCGGAGGGAATGAGCACGTTCCTCACGAAGACCTTGGGCACCGATCACGTCTCGACCTCCGCTCACGACGCCACGCTCACCGTGACGGCCGACGACCCCGATAAGGCGTGGGCGGTTGCTCATCTGGCGATTGCCAACACCGAAAGCTACGGCCTGATCTCTGTGACCGTCGGGCCCTATACCTGGACACATTCCACAACCACTCTGGCCCAGTGGCAGGGCCAGGGACCGAGCACGGCGACCTCAGTGAGGCTGGTCTTCGCCGGACCCAGCCCGCGCTGAGGCCTGCCACCTGACCTCAGGCGCCTCCGACAGCCAGCTCGGAGTCGGGTGTGTTGGGGGGAACGGGACAAATCGGCCGCCCACCGCCCGAGCAAGCCCGCCGCGGACCGATCAAACGATCCAGCGGCAAAGATGTCCCGGATTGGCCGGTACGTGCGCCAGACCACGCTTCCCCAGCGGGACCAGATCGCCTCAGCCCTGACCGAGCAGACGCCGGGCGGCCGACTCGACGCGCTCATCGGAGGCGGTGAGGGCAACCCTGACGAACCGACGGCCCGACTCGCCGTAGAAATCACCCGGGGCAACCAGAATCCCCAGTCCGGCCAGATGGTCGACACTCGCTCTGCAATCCTCGCCCCGGGTACACCAAAGATAGAGGGATCCCTCGGAGTGCTCCACCTGATAACCCGCCGCCACCAAGGCTGGCCGCAGCAGCGCCCGACGACGTTGGTATCTCTCTCGCTGCGCCGTCACGTGGGCGTCGTCGTTCAGAAGCGCCACCATCGCTGCCTGCACGGGCGTCGGGAGCATCAAGCCGGCGTGCTTGCTGACCTCGAGCAGCGGCTGAACTACCTGGGGATCGCCGGCCACGAACCCCGCCCGGTAGCCGGCGGCATTGGACCGTTTCGACAGAGAATGCACGGCTAACAGCCCGTCGAGCGAGCCCATGTTGATGTCGGGGTGAAGCACCGACATCGGTTCGGCATCCCAGCCGAACTCGCCGTAGCACTCATCCGATGCCAACACCGCACCGACCGCGCGGGTGGCGCCCACGAAGGCTCGCAGTTGATCCGGGCCGAGAATGTGACCGTGGGGATTGGCCGGTGAATTGATCCACACCAAGCCGGGTTGAAGAGCCGCCAACGCCTTGGGATCGTCACAGGCCACGACCTCTGCGCCCGCGATCCGGGCACCCACGTCGTAGGTGGGGTACGCAGTCGTAGGAATGACGACGCGCTGTCCGCGGCCGACCGCCAAGAGCGTCGGGAGCAGGGCGACGAACTCTTTCGTTCCGATCACAGGCAGGACGCCGGACTCGACTACTTCGGTCGCGCCCCAACGGCGCCGCAAGTAGCCGATGATGGCCGACCGCAACTCCGGAGTACCCCAAGTCGTTGGGTAACCGGGAGCGTCGGACGCGTCCGCGAGGGCGCGTCGAGCCAGCTCCGGGGTCGGATCCACCGGCGTCCCCACCGACAGATCCACGATGCCGTCCGGGTGTGCGGTAGCGACGGTTCGGGCTGCCGCCAGCGAATCCCAGGGAAAGTCAGGCAGCTGCCGCGCGAGCCCGCGGCTCACTCGCCCTGAGGCGGAAGCGCGGCGACGAGGGGGTGATCTGCGTCGATGGGACCTAGCTTCGCAGCACCACCCGGCGAGCCGATCTCGTCGAAGAAGTGCACGTTGACGTCGTAGTATTCGGCCTGGTCACCGGGCACGTCGTCTTCGTAGAAGATCGCCTCGGTTGGGCAGACCGGCTCGCAGGCACCGCAATCCACGCATTCGTCAGGATGGATGTACAGCATCCGGTTGCCTTCATAGATGCAATCGACCGGACACTCCTCGACACAGGCGAGATCCTTCACGTCCACACAGGGAAGAGTGATGACATAGGTCATGAACCGGCTCCTAGCTAGCGACACTTGCCGTACTCGGAGCACTCTACAGCGGAGCTGAGAGGATGGGGTGACGTGGCCAGCACAGTTCCCGAACCGGGACGCAGGATCAGTCTCCGTTGCGTCCGAGACGACGAGACGGCGGAGCTGGTCGGCTTCGTCCGCTCGATCGACCCCGAGGGGTTGTGGCTACAAGACCGGCGAGGCATGGCGCACCGTCTGGCTTGGGATCAGCTGGTGGTCTGGCGACCGGTCGGGGTGGCGCGGGGCCGCGATCCGCTCAGTGCTTCGGTGGCCGAACTCGCGCTGCATGCCCAGGCCGCGGGCGTGCGTGGCCGGAGCTTCGTAGCCAGGCTGAGTGACCTGCTCGATCATCGGCCGCCTGTTCCGGTGACCCCTCTGGGCACGCCCCCGCCGACTCCAGCCCTGCTCAGGGGGAGTTGGGTGACCGCGGCGGCCGCTGGTGATCCGATCGAGCTCGGCTGGTGGGCCGCTCACCGCGACGCGCGATCATGCCACTTGGTCACCGACGACGCTGACGAGATTGAGCGCCTTATTGCTCTGGGCTTCACCGAGCGCTGAGTGATCCGGTCGAGCACGCGGGAGGGCCGTGACGAGATGGGACAAATCTGCCGCCCAGTCTGCCGCGACCGCCCGGTTCGCCCCGTGACGCGCATCCAGCGGCAGAATTGTCCCGAGTGTCTCGATGTGGTCAGGGAGCGCGGCCTGATCACGATCCGAAGCAGGTTCCGATACCTATGAAGGTGCGACGAAGGTGTTCAGCTGGGGCCGCGGCGAGGTTCGGCTGCGCGAGAGATTCCTTGCCGACCGCCGTCAGGACGGCCTACGATCCGGGCTTCTTGCCGCAGACGACCGGGGTCAGGGAGCTGTATCGCCAACTGAATGGCTCCTTGCGAACGAGTTTCTTGCCCTCGTAGAACAGGCGATAGAACTTCACGTCGAATCCCGTCATCGCGCTCTGCGGCTTGCACCCGGCGGAGTCGTCATAGACCGTCTTTCCCGGAGCCCGATAGTTCGAGCGCACCGGCGCCGAAGACTTGATGGTGTACCGCTTGGTCGACCACACCTTCACCGTCACCGAGCCCGACGTACCGGTATGCCCGGTGATCGAAGCCTGGAGCAGCACGCCATAGTCGGAATCGTTCTTGAACTTCATGTCGACCGACTCCCAGTCGAGGGTCGCCTCCCGCCCGACCGGGTACCGATTGAAATACAGGGAATGCGGCTTGTGGTAGATGTCCTTCAGGCCGGCGAAGTAGATCGCGTTGAACGTGGTCGTGGTCGCCTGGGAGATCCCGCCGCCCAGCCGTTCGACGATCTTGCCGCCGTCGATCGCACCCCCCGACATCCAGCCGGCAGCCTTGGTGCGCTTGCCGAGGGCCTGGTTCATGCTGAACACCTCCCCCGGCTTCAGGAACGTGCCATTGATGAGTTTCGCGGCCTTGCCGATGTTGTTGTACCGGTACGCCGTGCCCGGGAAGTAGGTGGTGAATGCACCGATCACCTTCTTCACCTGCAGGCGCTCAGCGTCCTTCGTGGTGAAGGACGCGGGTCGCGACGTCACATGCACGCTGACCGACCTGTCGGACGCCTGCGAGAGCACCGGAACGACTGCCGCTGCGAGCAGCTTCGGGTCCACCCCCACACCGTCGGCGGACGCGACGATCCTCGGCTTTCCGTTGCTGATCGTGATGGTGGCGTTCCTCGGCTGCTTCAGCCCCAGGCTCTTGAAGGCACCCACCAGCTTCGCATCGAGCTTCTTGGTGTCGAACACCGGTGCCAGGGCACCGTCCTTCGGCTCGAACGTGAGGCTCGCTGCGATGACGTCAGGTTTCAGCGTGAGCTTGCCCTTGTCGGCCACCTCCACACTCACCGGGTCCGAGACTGCGGACGCGGCGATTCCCGACACCGCGGCATCGGCCTCGGCCGTGGTGATCTGGGGTTCGGCGCTCTCCACCTTCGCTGCCACCTCGGTGGCGTTCAGATAGGCCGCCTTCACCGCAGCGGCCGTATCGGCGCGGTTGAGATTGATGCCGTCCCTGCCTTCAGTCCGAACGGGAGTCAGGCCGCGATAGGTCACCGCGGCGTCCACGGGCGCCTTGTCGGCCTTCTCGGCCAGGGAAGCCACCGTGCTGTTCAGTGCGGTTTCGTCCACCTTCACCACGGCGTCGCTGTCCCCGCCACCGATGAGGACGTTGAGGATGGCGACCGGATTCCAGCTGCGCCCGCCTCCCGCCTGAGCGACGGAGGCCGCGTAGTCGACCGCGAGACCCGCGTGCGCGGGCTCCACATCGATGCGCTCGGCGCCGGCGGTGATCCGGATCGGGTCGTCCGCCCGGTCAGCGAGCTCACTCTTCAGCGTCGTTTCGGCGGCGTCGACGGCCATCCCGCCCACCCGGACGCCGCTGATCGAGGCGTTGCGGGGCAGGTTGTCTCCGGCAAGGAAATGCCCGGCGACGTAGCCACCGGCACCGAGCACGACCAGCCCGGCGCCGGCGCCGATGGCGATCTTCGCAGTGGTGGACAGCTTGGTCTTCGATTGGGCCACGGGGGAAAGTCCTCTCGGTACGTCGGCCCCATGCTACGTGGCCGGCTCGGCCGTATCCGTCAGCTCATTCAGGGGCGCCGGCGGAAGACCCAACTGGGAGACGACGATCCCGGTGATCATGAGAGCCGCACCGAGGTATCCCCGGAGCCCCATGAACTCACCCAGCAGCAGCGCTCCACCGAGGGCGCCGAACACCGACTCCGCCGCCATGATCAGGGACGCGTGGGTCGCCAGCGCATGTCTCTGACCCACGACCTGCAGGGTGTAGGCGATGCCCACCGACACCAGGCCGCCGTACAGCAGGGGTACTGGTGCCTGCGTCAGCCCGGTAAACGGAGCTTCCTCGAACACCAGAGCGGCCCCTCCGCTCAGCACGGCGCAGGTCAGGAACTGCGCCGCCGCGAATCGCAGGGCGGACAGTCTGGTGCTGTAGTGCTCGATCACCAGGATCTGCACCGCCCAGAAGACGGTGGAGATGATCAGCAGCAGCTCGCCGCGACCGATCGTGAGGTCGTCGGTGACGCTGATCAGGTAGAGCCCGATCATCGACGCCGCCACCCCCAGCACCGTGGCGACGCTGCTGCGATGACCACGGAAAGCAGCGATGACGGGCACGATCACCATGTAGAGCCCGGTGATGAAAGCGGCGTTGCCGGCCGGGGTGTCGCTCATGGCACCCTGCTGGAGATTCACGGCGATGGCCAGGAGCAGCCCGGTGAACAGGCCGGGCAGCAGGACAGCCACGGTTGCTGCCCGACGCACGGACGGCGACACTCCGCGGACGCGGTCACGAACGCGGATCAGGGGGAGCAGGACCAGCGCGCCCAGTGCGAACCGCACCGCGGTGAAGGTGAATGGGCCGACATGGTCGGCGCCGACCCGCTGCGCCACGAACGCGAAGCCCCACAGCGCGGAGGCCAGCAGCAGCGCGCCGTTCGCGCGCAGCCGCTGGCCCGCGGTGCTGGCCCGACGGCTCAGGGTCGGAGCCGGCCGAGAGCGGTCCTCGCGTGGCGTGCGACGTTCTCGGCGGTGAACCCGTACTTGGTGAACAGCAGGGCGCCGGCCGCCGATTCGCCGAAGTGGTCGATGGCGACGATCTCGCCGGCGTCACCGACGTACTCGCGCCAGCCCATGGCGACGCCCGCCTCGACCGACACCTTCGCGGTTCCCACGGGCAATACCTGCTCGCGGTACTCGATCGGTTGGCTGTTGAACCACTCGATGCACGGCATCGACACCACCCGGGTGCCGATGCCCTCGGCCTGCAGCAGGTCGCGGGCAGCCAGCGCCACCTCGACCTCCGAACCGGTGGCGATCAGTACGACCTTCAGCTCGCCGTCGGCGTCGACCAGGGTGTAGCCGCCCTGGGCCAGCTCGACCGCGGGTGCAAAGCCGGGCGATCACGGTCGACGGTCAGCAGGTCCTGGCGGGACAGGATGATCGCCGAGGGACGGTCGGTGTGCGCCAGTGCCAGCGCCCACGCCTGCGCGGTCTCGTTGGCGTCCGCCGGACGGATCACGTCGAGCCCCGGGATCGCCCGCAGACTGGCGAGGTGCTCGATCGGCTGGTGGGTCGGGCCGTCCTCGCCGACGCCGATCGAGTCGTGACGTCCAGACGAAGATGGACGGCATCTTCTGCAGTGCCGCCAGCCGCACCGCGCCGCGCATGTAGTCGGCGAACACCAGGAACGTGCCGCCGTAAGCCGCGGGTCAGGCCCGACAGCGGTGATGCGCGTTGATGATGTTGCCCATGGCGTGCTCGCGAATTCCGAAGTGCAGCGTTCGTCCGCTGTAGTCGCCCTTGAAGTCATGAGTGGACTGCTCCGGGTGGCAGGAAGGACTTCTGCCCCTTCATCGTGGTGTTGTTCGACCCGGCCAGATCGGCAGAACCGCCCCACAGCTCCGGCACTACGTCGGCGAGAGCGTTCAGCACCTCACCCGAGGCGGCCCGGGTTGACATCTTCCCGGCCGGGAAGACCGGCAAGCACCACCGAGAGGTCGGGCAGTTCGCCGGCGGCGAGTCGGTCGTAGCAGCGCAGCCTGATCAGGGTTGTTGGCCCGCCAGGCGTCGAACTTGGGCTGCCACTCGGCCTTGGCGGCAGCGGCCCGTGCGACGGCCTGCTCACGGGTGTGGGCCAGCACCTCGGGCTCCACGGCGAAGGTGGCGGTGGGGTCGAAGCCCAGCTGCGCCTTGAGCGCGGCGATCTCCTCACCACCGAGCTTGGCGCCGTGCACGCTGTGATTGCCGGCCTTCGTCGGCAGCGGCCATCCGATGACGGTGGTGAGCTTGATGAAGGATGGGCGGTCGGTGACGCGCCTTCGCCGCCTCGATCGCGTCTTCGAGCGCCTGCACGTTCTCGGTGTAGCCGGTACCGCCGTTGGTCCAGTCCACGTGCTGCACGTGCCAGCCGTACGCTGCGTACCGGGCCGCGACATCCTCGGTGAACGCGATCTGGGTCTCCGCCCTCGATGGAGATGCGGTTGTCGTCATAGATCAGGACCAGATTGCCCAGCTTCTGCGCGCCGGCCAGGATCGACGCCTCCGACGCCACTCCCTCCTGCATGCAGCCGTCGCCGGCGATGCAGAACACCGTCCGGTCGAAGACGCTGGGTTGATCCCAGCGGCGTGCTCGGGTCCAACAACGCCCGCTCGCGTCGGGCAGCCATCGCGAAGCCCACGGCGTTCGCCACCCCGGCCCCCAGCGGACCCGTCGTGGCACTCGACCCCGTGGGTGTGCCCGAACTCCGGATGCCCCGGGGTCAGGGAGCCCTCGGTCCGCAAGGACGCGAGATCGGTGACCTCCAATCCGTAGCCGGCCAGGAACAACTGGCAGTACTGCGTCAGGGAGGAGTGTCCCGCCGACAAGCACGAACCGGTCCCGGCCCAACCACTTCGGATCCGCCGGATCGCCCTTCATCACCTTCTGGTACAGCAGATAGGCCGCCGGAGCCAACGAGATCGCCGTCCCAGGATGACCGTTACCCACCTTCTCCACCGCATCCGCAGCCAGAATCCTGGCGGTGTCCACCGCCGCTGGTCTAGGTCCGTCCAAGTGAAATCGGTCATCGACGGCCTTCCTCAGTGTGGTTTGAAACGTGTCAATGTTGGCTATTTCGAGTCGGACCCTAGCTTTCCACATTCGACCCCCGACGAGCGCCGGGCCCTCTGGGGTGAGTCAGCGTGGGCGGACGAAGACCGCCGCCGTCAACGCCGGGACCGTGATCCAGTCCGGCCCCACCTCACACGCACGAACCACATCGTCCGCTCCCTCGACCTGGACGGGGTGCAACCGGTAGCCGCTCAGGTCGGCGTCCAGGCTCTGCCGGACCAGCCACCCGGTCGCGTTGAACACCGTGATCAGGCCGGACCAGCGTTCGTCCACCGGGTCAACGATGTCATCGATGGCGAGCACCACCACGCCCGGCATCTGGTGCCAGGTGTTGGCCGCGGGGAACGAAACCTTCGCGCGAATCCGCTCCGCGCTACCCAGGCGGAACAGCCTCGTGGACGCGCGCAGCCGCAGGAGGTCGAGTGCTTGATCGTGCGCCCGCCGGATGTCGGCCGGATTCGGCTTCAGGCGGGGATCGGCCAACAGCGGGGCCAGCACCTGCCAGTGGTGACCGTTGTCACGCTCGGGGGGAAGGCCGGCCGCGAAGCCGTTGTCGGTCATCGTGAAGTCGAGGAAGTTGAACCAGTCGCCGGAGTTGTAGGAGTTCCGGTCCAGACTCTTGCTGCGCAGCATGTCCGTGCCGGCGTGCCACAGCACGGGGCTCTGGCCCAGGGTTGCCAGCGCAAGACAGACCGCGTTGCGCCGCACCCTGTGCGCCATCGGGGTGGCCGGGTGCAGCTTCAGCGTCAAGGCGTCGAACAGGGTTTCGTTGTCGTGTGCGTCGATGTAGCTGATCACGTCACCGGGTTGGTCGGCGTAACCGGCGGGGCGGCCCCCGAAGTCGAGCTCCTGCCCGCTCAACCACAGATGGTGCTGGTTCGAACCGAACCGCACATCCCGCAGGGTCCCGGCGAGACCTAGCTGGATCAGGTCGGTGTACCAGGCGAGCCGTTCCCCCTGCGTTCGCTGGTCGCCGTTGACGCCCCTGCCGTTGTCGGAGGTCAGCAGACCGGTCCCGAAGCCCTGGCAGCGAGGGTCACCGTCCCAGGAGGACCGCCGCGGACGGCGTCCCTCAGCCGATCGGAGAAGGTGGCGATACCAGTGCCACCCAGTTGCCCCTGGGTGGCCTGCACGAAGCGGGCGTTGTCGGCGACCTCGCCGAAGTTCCAGCCCTCGCCGTACAAGGTGATCGCCCGCCCGTCCACCCCGTCGGCTTCGAGGGTGAGGGCATCCAGAGCCTCCCGGACGGCGATCAAGTTCGCGCGACTGTGGTGGCCCATCAGGTCGAACCGGAAACCGTCGACCCGGTAGTACCGCGCCCAGTGCACACACGCGTCCACCATCAGTCGCTGGGCCATCAGGTGCTCGGTGGCCACGTTCGCGCAGCAGGTCGACGTCTCCACCGCGCCGGTTTCGGACAACCGGTGGTAGTAGCCGGGCACGATCCGATCGAGCACGGACTTGTTGTCCTGGCCCGAGCTCGCGGTGTGGTTGAAGACCTGGTCGAGCACCACCCGCAGGCCGATCGCGTGGAAGGCCGCAACCATCGTCACGGCACTCGGCCACCCGTCCGGCCCCGTCCGCACTGGCCAAGGTGGAGGAGTAGGACCCCTCAGGGGCGAAGTAGTGCCACGGGTCGTAGCCCCAGTTGAAGCCGCTGCGCCCGCCCAGCTCGTGGACGTGTCGTTGTTGTTCGGGGCTGTCGGGCGGGAGATCCTTCAGCCGGTCCTTGGGTGGGCTGACCTGCAGGCCGGGATGCTCCTCGACAGTCGCGTTGTCGAACAGCGGCAGCAGCTGGACGGTGTTCAAGCCCGCTTGCGCCAGGCGTCGGAGATGGGCCATACCGGCGCTGTCCACGGTGGGGGCGAGGAAGCTGCCGCGCAGATGCGTCGGCACGGTGGAGTCAGAGATCGAGAAGTCACGCAGATGGAGCTCGTAGATGACCTGGTCCACGGGGTCGACCAGCCTGGGCGCCTGGGTGTGCGTCCATTGGTCCGGAGCCAGCTCGGGGGCCGACAGGTCGACCAGCACCGAATGGGTCGAGTTCACCGTGAGGGCCTGCGAGTAGGGGTCGGTGACCTGGTTCACCACGACCCGCCCATGCTGCGGGGTGTAGACGGTGACTTCGAAGCGGTACCGCATTCCGACCCAGTCGGCGCTGCCGGTCACGATCCAGGTGCCGTCGGGCGCCGGAAGCATCCGATGACGCTCACCGGGGCCGTGAAGGTCGGCGTCCGGAGCCCAGAGGTGCAAGAACACCGACCGAGCGGTGGGTGCCCACAACCGCAGGGTGGGTGTGCCGAGGTGCCAGACCGGTCCGAGTAGCGCATCGGCCGCAGCAGCGTAGAGATCATCGAGCACTCCCGGCAGCTGGACCTGACCCACGCTCACCAGCCGCCCCGAGGGCAGGTGCGCGCTGACCTCGATCTGACAGCGCAGCGCCTCCGCGGTCTCGGCACGCATCTGGGGCGCGGGCCGGAGGGCGAGCAGCGTGGCCAGGTGCGGGTATTGCTCAGCCACGTCGGGCGGAATGCCGGCCGGGTCGAACCGCAGGGTGGACGTGTCCCAGGGAACCGGTTCGCTGGCGGTGGGGTCGATCTGGCCGACAGCCGACCAGTGCAGCCGCCAGTCGAGCCCGGCAGGGTCGAGCCCGGGAGGCAGGAGGTGGAGTGGCCAGCCGATCAGGTCGGTGCGCAGCCAATGCCCCGGGGCCTCGGCGAGACCCGCGACCACCTCGTCGGGACGGAGCACATCCCGATTGTGCCACCCAGTGGCCCTGAGATGAGTTCCCACTCGCGCTGCGAGGGCTGAGAACGGCTGGGCCGACCGGTCACGGCAAAGGGGTGGTGTGCTTCCTTCGGGACAAAACCGCCACGCCATCACAGCGACTCCCCCTCGCACGCCCGGTCGGGGCGGCCCCGGGGCAGTAATGTCCCACCATCACTGCCTCTGCCCGTGGACGGCCCCAGACTCCCGGCGGCGCGGCTCGTCAGCGGTTCAGGTGGGCGTAGCGCCCGTCGGTGGCCAGCAGTTCCTCGTGGCGGCCCCGCTCGACGATCCGGCCTCCGTCGAGCACCACGATCTGATCCGAGTTGCGGACGGTGCTCAGTCGGTGCGCGATCGTCACGGTGGTCCGCCCTGCCATCAGGTGCTCGAGTGCTTCCTGAAGATCCCGCTCGGTATCGGTGTCCAAAGCTGAAGTGGCTTCGTCAAGGACGAGGATCGGCGGATTGACCAACAGTGTGCGCGCGATCGCGAGGCGCTGGCGCTCGCCGCCGCTGAATCTGTGACCACGCGCCCCCACCACTGTCTCCAGTCCGTCGGGGAGCGAGGCGATCACTTCATCCACCTGCGCGGCGGCCAGCGCCGACCACAGTTCGGCGTCGCTGGCCCCCGGCGCCGCCTGTCTGAGGTTCGCAGCGATCGTGGTGTGCGCCAAGTAGGTCTCCTGCGTCACCATTCCGATGATCCGGGTGCGATCGGCCGCAGCGATGCGGCGCAGATCCACGCCGTCGATGGTGACACGCCCTCGGGTCGGATCGGCGAGCCGAACCAGCGAGCGCGGCCAGCGTCGACTTCCCCGAGCCGGTCTCTCCCACGACTGCGATCGATTCGCCACTGGCGACGGTCAGGCTGAGATCGGTCAGCGCATCGACGGAACCGTCTGGGAACCGATAGCTCACCCCTTCGAAACGAATCTCGCCGCGCACCTGGCTTGGGTCGAGACGGACCGGGTGTGCCGGCTCCACCACCTCGATGGGGAGGTCGAGATACCCGAAGATCCGGCTGAGCAGCGCCATTGACGCGACCCACTGAGCACCGATGTTGAGCAGTCCCATGATCGGACGGAAGATCGACGTCTGCAGGCTCGCGAATGCGATCAGGGTCCCGATCGTCAGGTCGCCCGACACCGCGGGAAAGCCCGCCATGAGGTAGAGCAGGGCCGGGATCGCGGCGAACACGATGCCCATCGTCGCCATTCGCCAACGGCCGGCGAGTTGCGAGCGCACTTCGAGGTCGATCAGGCGTGCCGACGTGGCGTCGAACTGAGCGACGTTCGCCTGGCCGCTGCCCAGGGTCTTGGCCAGGAGGGCCCCGTTGATGCTGAGCGCTTCCTCGACCTCGGTGTGCAGTTCAGAGAGGGCGCGCTGCCTGGCCATGGTGAGGTCACGGCGCACGAGGGCGACTCGACGCGTGAGCAGGATGGACGGCGGTAGCACGATCAGCGACAACAACGACAATCGCCAGTTCAGGGCCGCCATCGCGACCGCGGTGGCAATCGTCGTGGTGAGGTTCGACGCGATCGAGGTGGCGGTGCTGGTGACGACCGATTGCAGGCCGGCCACGTCTTGCAACAGCCGTGACTGGATGTCGCCCCCTCGGGTGCGCTTGAAGAACGCGATCGACTGCGCCTGTAGGTGGGTGAAGACCCGAACCCGCAGGTCGTGCATCACCCGTTGGCCCATCGAGGTGGCAAGCCACGTCTGCCAGACGCCGAGGACGCCGGTGACGGCCGCCACGGCCACCATCCCGACGACGAGCCACACCAACAGCCGAGTGTTGCCGGATGGGAGCGCGTCGTCGATCACGGCGCGCAGAAGGAAGGGTTGCGCCAGCCCCACCACCGAAGCGATCACGATGATCGCGGTGACCGCGGCGCCTTCCCAGTGATGTCCGCGGAACAGCCCCGCGACCCGGCCGAGACTGACCGGAGATTCGGCCAGTTGGACGCGGTCGGCGAGGCTGATCCGGGCTGGTCCGCCATGAAACTCGGGACCGGGTTGGATCTCTGCCATCAGACCTCCGATATAGTGAGGTAACCACAGCATATAAGGGTCGGAGATCATGCAGATATTCCCCGAGTCACTCGCCGAGGCGTTTCTCCGAGTCTCCCGGCAACTGCGTCGCGAGACCCAGCGCCGTACCGCCCCCCTCGGCTTGAACCCGCACCAGGCCCGCGCGCTTCGGGTCGTCGGTGAGGCCGGCCCGCTACGCCCGTCCGAGCTTGCCGCCCGGCTGGGCATCATGGCCCGCTCCGCCACCGATTCGGTATCCGGCCTGGTCTCAGCCGGATTCGTGGAGCGGCGATTCGACCCCGCGGACGGACGCGCCCACCTGCTCGCCCTGTCCCCGTCCGGCAGCGCGGCCTTGGCGGAGGCCACCCGGATCCGCGCGGAGGTGGCCGAAGCGTTCTTCGGTCGGCTCGAACCGTCCGATCAGTCCGACTTGGCCCGCATTCTCGCTCGTCTCGACGTCAGTGCCGACCTCTAGACTGCAACCTGCGACGAGGAGGTGAGCACACTGCTGGAGCGGTTCGGGGCCAGAGGGAATGCTGGCCGTCGCGGTCGCGCTGTGCTTCCTTGTCACCGGCGTCATCAAGCTGTTGCCCCGACGCTCGGTGGGTCGGCGCGCTGTGAATGCCGAGCCGGCCTGGCTGGCGGTGTTTCGAAGGGTGCGCGGCGTGCTCGAACTCCTCGGCGGCCTGGCTGTCCTGGCCGGCGCGGCGATCACCGTGGTACGGCTGAAGGCGCCGTTCCCCGCCTTCGAGATCGGCATCGCGTTGAGTTCGCTCGCCGCATGGACGGTGATCGACGCCGTGCGGCCGCGCGTGCGGCCCGTCGCCCTGGTTCTGGCGCTGGCGGGGTTCGCCCTGGCGGTCTTCTACGCCGGCTTCCGAGAGTGACGTGGACGCAGACGGCGTGCTCGCGTCCCGCCTGGCCAGGCAGCGACTGACCGGCCTTCCGGCGGCGACCGCGCTTCAGGTAGTCAGCGAACTGCTCTGCGTCCAGTCCCAGGACGCGCCGCTCGCGCGGGCGATGATCGCCCTGCGCTGCGCCGGTGCTGAGGACGCGACCGTGCGCGCCGCCGTGGCTGCGGGAGAAGTGGTGCGCACCCACATCCTGCGTCCGACGTGGCACTACGTTGCCGCGAAGGACCTGCGGTGGCTGCTGCGGCTCACTTCACCGAAGGTGGAATCGGGGATGGCCGCCCGGCATCGCGTGCTGGAGTTGGCCCCACGCCGGATCGATGTCGGGCTGGGCCTGATCGCCGAGCGCCTCGCGAGGCGGGCGTTCGCTTCCCGAACCGAGTTGGGGGTGGCGTTCGCCGAGGCCGGCCTGCTGGACCGCGACGATCCGCAATTCGGCCAACAGGTCGGGCATCTGCTCCTGGTGGCCGAACTGCGAGGCCTCATCTGCTCGGCTCCACTGGACCTGCTCGATCACCGCTACGCGCTCGTGGACGACGTCGTGCCGGCCGCGCAGGAGTTCAACCGTGCGTCAGCGCTCGATGTGCTCGTGGAGCGCTTCATCGCCGGACACGGACCGGTGGCGTTGACCGACTTGACCCGATGGGCACGGATCACTCTCACCGAGGCCAGGGCCGCCGCGTCCCGGCTCGGCGAGGCGATCACGGCGACTCGAGTCGACGGCGTGGAACTATTTGGCCCGTCCGCCGCCGCGCCCGTAGCGTCTGATCCTGCTCGGGCCTGGCTGCTGTCCACGTTCGACGAGGCATTCCTCAGCTATCGCGCAGTGCCGTGGCCCCGCTCCCCCCACCACCCTGACAGCGACGAACCGTACCGTTTCGCCGAGGCGGGTGGTGGGGTGGTGATACTCGACCGGCGCGACGTCGGATCCTGGAAGAGGACCCGACCCGGTGGCCGAACGCAGATCACCCTCCGCCTGGATCCCACCTTGTCGGGCGTCGAACGGGAGGCCGTGGACGCCGCCGTCCACTCTCTCGTCAGGATCCTCGGCTAGCCGACACACCGGTGTCGGATCGGACACCTACGCTGGTACTCGACATCCGAACCAGGAGAGCTCAGGAGCCCGCCAATGACCGCCGAACCGCCCCGATCGGACGGGTCCTCGGCACCAGGCGGGAGTCTGTGGCGGCTGGCGCCTGGCACGCCCGCCCCGGACGGGCCGGGGGGCTCCGCCGACGTACGTCCATCGTCCTCACCGGCGGACGCGGGCACGGCAGCCCACGCCAACGATCCGCGAGACGGCCCTGATCAGGTCGGCAGTTACCATCGCGGGTCGGGTCGGACGCCGCCCTCCGACCCGGCCCGGGGATGGAATCCGGACGAGCCGACCCAGTGGATCGGTCGGGACGGCGACGGAAGGCCTGAACCGACTCTGCTCCTGCCGGGAGGTGATCCCTCGGCCTGGGCTCCGCCGCCGAACCCTCGTGAGCGGACTCTCGCTTGGCCGGCATCGGTCGGGCCTCCTGCAGTGGCTCCGCACTCCGGGTCTCCGCCTCCCGCGGCGGAGTGGAGTCATGTCCAGCACGCCCGGCCGGAGGTTCGCCCGACCGGCCAACCATCCGAGTCGGCCGATGCGGCACTGCACTTTCAGACCGGTCACCCCCCGGGTCCACCAGGCCTGACGTCGTGGTCAGCACCCACCCCAGCCGGGCGGCCGGTCAGCCAATCCTCCGAGTCGGCCGATGCGGCACTGCACTTTCAGACCGGTCACCCCCCGGGTGCACCAGACCTGACGTCGTGGGAAGCACCCACCCAGCCGCGGCGGCCGGCCAGCCAACCCGAGGCGTTGGCACCCCAGGAGGCGTCCGGCCAGCCCCAAACCCAGCCCCAAACCCAAACCCAAGCAAGGTTCGCCTACCCCCAGGGTCCTGGCCAGTACGGCTACTCCGGCCAACCCGGCCGGTTCAGCTATGCAGCCGAGTACGAGATGAATCCGTCGCCACCGGGCTCTACCGTCCAGCCGGTGTCCCCCGGCGTGGGGTCAGGTCAGGACCTGCGCACCCCTCATGGGGCCGGTTGGCCGTCCGTGCACCCGGAGATCGCGGGCCAGCCGGGATGGAGCTACCCGGGGGCGCCGCAGTGGGTCGCCCCGCCGCCGACGTCGGCGCCCCCACCAGCGAAGAGGAATCGTGCCGGTTGGATCCTGCTGGGGCTGCTCGCCGCCCTGCTCATGACGGGGATGATCCTGACCGCATTGAACCCCACAGTCACCGAACTGCGCACGTCCAGCACGGGAAGACAGCCGACAGCCGGGCGGCCCACCACGACGGCGCCAACAACACCAACGCCGGGATCGAGCAAGCCGATGGAATTGCCCGACGGCGAGAAGGACCGGCTGATCAAGAACCCTCTCTACTCGCTCCGGGTGCAGGCCGCATGCCCATCCCAAAGGGTGCCCAGCAGCCAGACGGCATTCCGCAAGCAGGTGAAGGCATTGGTCGACTGCGAGAACAAGGCCTGGTCCAAGGCGCTGAGCGCGATCTCGGGGGTGACCTTCGTGGCACCGACGGTGAAGTTCTACTCCACCAGCACCAAGTCCCCCTGCGGCCGGCTGAACAGCGCGTACCCAGCGAGCTACTGCACCGGTGACCGCACTCTCTACTTCTCGCGGGCCGCCTATCTCCAGGGTCGTTACTATCGGACGTCCGTCGCGCAGTTCGTCATGCACGAGTACGCCCACCACGTGCAGGAACTGGTTTCGATCTTCGACTCCAGCGATGCCCTCGCCGAGAGCGCCGCGGTCACGACCAGGCGAATCGAGCTGCAAGCACATTGCATGGCGCATTACGCCATGACGCATTCCTCGATCGGGTTCGGTGCGGCTGACCGACGCGACGCGGAATACCAGTTCGACTACACCACCGATGCCCGCGGCCACGGCAGCCCCAAGGCCGAGCGGTACTGGGGCGTCCGCGGATTGCAGGCAGGCAACGTGGGTGCGTGCAACACCTGGAAGGCGAAGGCGTCCGTGGTGAAGTAGGTGCTGCCGAGCGAAAACGCTGCGGGGCTGAAGCCCGGGCGCGAACGCCCTGCTCAGAGCCACAGCCCCACAGCGCCAGACTTCGGACTTCGGACTTCGGACTACAGAGCTCAGAGCTCAGAGCTCAGAGCTCAGAGGCCGGAGTTCAGAGACCGGCGTCCCAATTCGAGCGTCCGACCACCTCATTGAATGGCCGGCTGCCCTCTCCCTGGGTCAGGCTCGCTTGCCCGGGTCATCCACTCCTGCCACGTGCGTTAACCATCGCGCGGGAGTCAACTGCACCGGCGATCGGGGGTTCACTCCGACCCTCACCCCTGTTGCACCACCGCGCGAGTGAACTGCACCGGCGATCGGGGGTTCACTCCGACCCTCACCGCTGTCGCACCACGTGCTGCCCCGGCCGCTTGCACCACGACGCGGGACCCAACCGCAGGCCCGACTGGACTCCGACCCTCACCGCTGCACCACGTGCTGCCCCGGCCGCGGCTGGAGCCACTCGGCGTTGGGTAGCCATCGTCGGAGGGAACCACCGTTCACGGCCCAGGTGAGTTGATAAGCCTGAACCGGCGCTCCGCGACGCCGCCGATAGTGACGGTTGGCTGCGTAGAGCGTCCACGGGTCGGGGAAGGCCTCGACGAGGAAGCGGTCGTCGGCACCCGGTGGCTGGACGATCTCGCCGGGGGTCAGCTCCTCACCCCCGCGCACATGGTCGAAGAACCAGTTGAGTACCACCCCTGCCGAGACGTGGTCGAGTCCGAAGACGATGAGTTCTGGGTGCCCCAACCCGAAGAGCCCCACGGTGTACGCGAACGGCGGCGTTCGCTGCTCCCCCATGACCGCCTGGATGAAGCACCCGTGCTCGCGAATGATGTCGGCGACCCGACGGTCCTGCTGCGCGTTCCACGCCGCGATCTGCGCGGTGGTCAATTGCGTTGTCATGCGACAGGACGCTAGGCGTCGGTCCCGACAACCCTTGTCGCTCGCACGAGTACGTCGAGCGCCGGCGACCGCCCCGCGCTCGCCGGACGCGCCACCAATGGGACATTCCCGCCACGAGATGCGTGAGGCGGCTCGTGCGCGCCACTCATGAGCGATCGGCCGACGATTTTGTCCCATTCCCGGCGCGCGAGGGTCGAGACCGGACTCGGGTCAGGTGTTGAAGCGGAACTCGACCACGTCGCCGTCGGCCATGACGTAGTCCTTGCCCTCCATGCGGGCCTTTCCGGCGGCGCGCGCTGCAGCTACCGAGCCTGCGGCGATGAGGTCGTCGAAGCTGATCACCTCGGCCTTGATGAACCCCTTCTGGAAGTCGGTGTGGATCACCCCGGCCGCCTCCGGTGCGGTGGCACCCTTGCGGATCGTCCACGCGCGGGACTCCTTTGGTCCGGCGGTGAGGTAGCTCTGCAGGCCGAGGGTCTCGTAGCCGACCCGGGCGAGGGTGTCCAGGCCTGGCTCGGCGATTCCCATCTCGACCAGGAACTCGCGAGCCTCGTCCGGCTCCATCTCCACCAGTTCCGACTCGATCTTCGCGTCCAGGAAGATCGCCTCCGCCGGCGCCACCAGGTCCCGCATCCGTTCGATCAGGACGGTGTCGGTGAGCTCGTCGGAGTCGCAGTTGAACACGTAGAGGTAGGGCTTGGCCGTCAGCAGGAACAGCTCGCGCAGCGGCTCGAGGTCGAGACCGGCCGCGTGCACCCCTACGCCCGGAGTCGAGCACGTCCTGCGCCTCCTGGTAGGCGGCAAGCGCCGGCTGCCGGTCCTTGCTTGATCCGGGCCTCCTTCTCCAGTCGCGGGCAGTGCCTTCTCGAGCGTCTGCAGGTCGGCCAGGATCAGCTCGGTACGGATCGTCTCGATGTCGCTGCCCGGGTTCACCGCGCCGTCGACGTGGGTGACGTCCGGGTCGCGGAACACCCGGGTGACCTGGCAGATCGCGTCCGCCTCACGGATGTTGGCCAGGAAGGCGTTGCCCATCCCCTCGCCCTTGGACGCGCCCTTCACGATGCCGGCGATGTCGACGAAGCTCACCGTGGCCGGCACGATCCGCTCGGAGTGGAACAGGTCCGACAGCACCGGCAGCCGCTCGTCCGGGACGCCCACCACGCCCACGTTCGGCTCGATGGTCGCGAACGGGTAGTTCGCCGCCAGGACGTTGTTGCGGGTGAGCGCGTTGAACAGGGTGGACTTGCCCGCGTTGGGCAGTCCGACGATGCCGATGGTGAGAGCCACGTCGGCCTAGCCTAATGGAGTTCGGCCGGCCGACGTCACCGCACCCTCACCCTCACCCTGACCGCCACCTCCACCTCCACCCCCATCCCCACTCACAGCCCGGTTCACCGCCCCAATCACCGCCGAACCCCTCCGTCCTGGTCGAGGCCCTGTACTCGAGCGCAGGGGTTCGACCCGAACGGAGGGGTTCGGCGTGGACGGCGAGGCGGATTCGCACCCGCCGGCGACCCGCGCCATCCTGGGAGCATGAACCAGTTGGACGCGGTGATCTTCGACCTCGGCGGGGTCGTGCTCGAATGGGTTCCGCAGCGAGCTTTCGAACAGGTCATGCCTCGCAGTGAAGTGCCGGCGTTCATGGACCGCATCTCGTTCCACGACTGGAACCGCACGACGGACGCGGGACGCAGTTTCGCCGAGGCCGAAGCCGAACTGATTGGCCGGTTTCCCGATTACTCCGCGGCCATCCGCGCCTACCGGACCCATTATCTGCGCACGCTGACCGGCATGGTGCCAGGCACCCCGGCCGTGCTCGCTGAACTCGGGCAGGCGAACGTTCCCGTCATGGCACTCACAAACTGGTCGGCCGAGACATTCCCACTTGCCCGGGATCGGTTTGGCATCCTGGGCCGGTTTCAGGACATCGTTGTGTCCGGCGAGCGACAGGTCGCCAAGCCCGACCCGGCAATCTTCGAGATCGCGTGTCAACGATGGCGGTTCGCCCCCGACCGGACGATCTTTGTCGATGACTCACCCGCCAATGTGGCCGCGGCCAACCGGTTCGGGCTACGCGGTCTGCTCTTCACCGGGGCTGATCAACTCCGGGACGACCTCGTCGGCCTTGCACTCCTGCCACCGTCCCAACCTGTGGAAGCGCCGGTGTTCCATTGGGCATTACACACCGAATGGGACCAGGCGTTGGCGAGTGGACGCTACCCGTGGTCTGGACGCGGGCTCGAGTACGAGGCCGCAGGTTTCGTGCACTGCTTCTTTGAACACCAGCTAGCACAGACCAGAACCAGGTTCTACGCCGACCTGGCAGACTCCGAAGTCGTCCTGCTCCGGCTCGATCCCGCCGGTCTGCCGTTCGTGATCGAGGAAGGCTTCCCGCACCTGTTCGCCCCGCTCCCGGTGCAGGCCGCCGAGGTCACCCCTCTGCCCCGCTGAAGAACACCGCGAGCGCATCGGTGAGCCATTTCGGGTCCGAGACGCCGCACAGTTCTCGCGCAGAATGCATGCTGAGCAGCGGGATCCCCACGTCGACGCTCGCGATGCCCAATCGGGTGGCGGTGAGCGGACCGATGGTGGTGCCGCACGGAACCGCGTTGTGGGAGACGAACGCCTGGGTCGGGACATTCGCCGCCCGACAGATCCGCAGCCAGCGAGCCGTGGACGGGCCTTCACTGGTATACCTCTGGTTCGCATTCACCTTCAGCAACGGTCCCGCGTTCACCATGGGCCGGTGGTCGGGATCGTGCAGTTGTGGGTAGTTCGGGTGGATGGCGTGACCGGCGTCCGCGGACACCACGAACGAGTCGGCCAGCGCGCGACCGAACTCGTCATCACTCCAGCCCAGGCTTGCGGCGAGACGTCGCAGCACGCTCTCCAGCACGGGACCGGACGCGCCACTGCGGGACGCACTTCCGATCTCCTCGTGGTCGAAACAGGCCAGAACCTGCACCCGATCGGACGGTTCCGCGGCCAGCAGGGCCACCACGCCAGCGTGCACGCTGGACAGGTTGTCGAGACGCGCGGACGCGAAGAACTCCCCCGCCACCCCGATGACCGCCGGCGCTTCGGTCACTGCCGCGAAGAGGTCGTGACCATCGATTTCGTCGCGATGTCGGCCTAGAGCGCCGGCGACGGCGGACAGCAGATCAACCGACGCTGTTCCGAAGATCGGCTTGAGGTGCGCCTGGCGATCCAAGTGGAGGCTGTCGTTCACGCTGCGGTCAAGGTGGGGGGCAACTTGCGGGATCCTCAGCCATGCGGGAGTGGACACCAGATGGACAGCTCCGTCGCGGGTCACCACGCGTCCGGCAAGGCCGAACTCGCGATCGAGCCACGAGTTGAGCAGCGGCCCGCCGTACACTTCCATGCCGGCCTGTGACCAGCCGAAGGCGTAGGTGGAAGGTTCTGGTTTGAGCTTGAACCCGGGCGAGTCGCTGTGGGCCCCGACAATGCGGAAGCCAGGGCTGGCCACGTCCTGCGGTACGCGCCACGCGATGATGGCGCCGTCCCGAACAACATAGCCTGCGCCGGTGGGATCCCACGGTGCGGACTCGAGTTGCTCCGTGAACCCGGCGGCCCCGAGTCGGCGGGCGACCTCGGCGACGGCGTGATAGCTGGACGGTGACGCGGCGACGAAGGCAGCCAGGTCATCGATGTGAGCGCGAGCAGACATGCGCCCAGTCTGCACCCTGCCCACGACCCTCCACCCGGGGCTTGCGCTCGACAGGCCCCGTTCTCCCAGGGAGCGCCAACGGCGCCACCGAGACGAAGGGACAAGACCGCCCCGGGATCACCCTTGCCCGCCCCGAACGGTTGACGAGACCGATCGCGCGGCAGGAATGTCCCAAAGGGGCCGGCCACCGCGATCGGGACGCGCCAGTGGGACCGAGCCGTCAGCGTTCGGAGTGGTGGGGATTGCGCCTGCACGACAGGTGAGACCAGCTCGACACCGGCGACCAGGACAACTGGTGCGACCAGCACGACGAGAGAGCTGACCAGCACAGCCGGGGTGCGACCGACACGAAAGGGATGTCCAGCACAGCGGGGGCGACCGAGAAGGGAGTCGGGTGGGGTTCCACCGGACTCCGGACGGATGGATTCTGCGGTGCCGAGCGTCGGTCGCAGGAAGTGTCGGTGGCGGACGGCATGATCGTCTGCATGGAATCGCTCGGGTGGCTGGTGGTCGGAATGCTCCTCGGAGCCGTGGTGTCGTGGCTGCTGCTGCGAGATCGCACGAGCCGAGGGCATGCCACTCACGAGACTGAAGTTGAACGCGCCAAGGCCGAGGCCGCGCAGGCACGGGCAGACTCCGCCCAGGCCCGCGCAGAACTCAGCCAGTCGGGAACGAGCATCGCAGAGGCTCGCCTCGAGGCGGCCGAAGCTCGATCTGAGCGCGCCGACGCGATGTCCGAGCTTGCCGACGTCAAGGCAGCGGCGGCCGGCGCCTTGGCTCAACGGGACGCGGCAGTGCACCGTGCCGAGGAGATCGCCGCTGACCGCGTCCAACTCCTCAACCAGTTCAAAGCCCTGTCGGCCGAGACCGTCGAAAAACAGGCCAAGCAGATCGAAGCCTCAGCCGACCAGCGGCAGAAGGCCACCGACCAACTCCTGACCCCCGTGAAGGAAAGCCTGCAGCGGTTCAACGATCGGTTGACCCAGGTCGAGAAAGAACGGGTGGCGATGACCACCGACCTTCGGAACCAGGTGGCGGAGGTGCGGCTGACCGGCGAAACCCTGCGCCGGGAGACGGCTGCGCTGGTCACCGCCTTGCGCAAGCCCCAGGTTCGGGGCGCGTGGGGCGAGCTGCAACTCAAGAGGGTCGTAGAACTGGCGGGGATGGTGGAGCACTGCGACTTCGTACAGCAGCAGACCACCCAAACCTCCTCCGGAGCGACCATCCGTCCCGACCTGAAGGTGATTCTGAGCGAGGGTCGATTCATCTACGTGGATTCCAAGGTGCCCTTGAGTGCGTTTCTGGACGCCCACGAGACCGACGACAGCAAGGACCGGGCACGCCTGATGGGTCAGTTCGCGCGGAATGTGCAGACCCACGTCGATCAGCTGTCCCGAAAGGACTACTACAAGGCGGACGGCACCACACCGGAGTTCGTGGTGTTGTTCCTACCCAGCGAGGCCCTCGCCGCCGAGGCGTTCAATCAGTTACCGGCGCTCCTGGAGTATGCCGCCGAACGGGCCGTCATGCTGGCCACCCCCAGCTCCTTGATCGCGATGCTCAAGACAGTGGCGTACTCCTGGCGACAGGCCGCCCTGGCGGAGTCTGCTCAGGAGGTCTTCAGCCTGGGTCGGGAGCTCTACGACCGCTTGGGCACTCTAGGCAAACACTTCGACAAGGTCGGCCGTTCCCTCACGTCCGCGGTGGGTGCCTACAACGACGCCGTAGGTTCAATTGAGGGACGGGTCTTCCCGACCGCGCGCAAACTCCGCGATCTGAAGGTCACAGAGAAAGAGCTACCAGCCGTCAGCGTTTCCGAAGCCGCCGTTCGCCCGCTCACCGGAGCCGAACTCGTGGAGGACGCCGCCGGCGTGCCTCCGATTATCGGCCGGACTCGACCCAACGACGAGTTGTCGTTGGCCCGGCCGCAGCCTGCTCTGGACGAACTCCTCGCTGGCGAACAGCCACGGATCGCGAGGAGTACTCAGACCGCCTGAGTTCAGCGGCTCAGCTGCCACAGCCCCGGCAGTCCCCACCGCCAACACACTGGAGCAAGCCAGAGACCTCCGCCACCACCAACTGACCAAGCCAGAGACCTCCGCCACCACCCACCCAACCGCGCCCACCAGACCTGTCTTGCGTCAGGGATCGCGTCGCATTTCGGGGTCTTGATCAGACCACACTGCGGGGTCTGATCTCGGCCACCGCTCACCCACACAACGCGAAGACCCCCCCCCCCGCCACCCACCCAACCGCCCCGACCCCAGCGATCTCGGCCACCGCCCACCCGCAAGTCCGAGGATCCCCGCACCGCCCCAAACCGAGGCGGTCTCGGCCAGCGCGACCGACCAGGCATCGCCACAAGCGACTCGCGGGTCACCTGGACCACGGTGCGGCCAACCACCCGGGCGCGGTGCACAATGGCCCGGTGATGATCGACGCCCGAGCAGTGGATGACGCCGCCGAACGGCTGGCCGGTGTGGCCGCCTGCACGCCGCTGCAATTGAACGAACGGCTCAGTGCTGCCACTGGGGCCTATATCTGGCTCAAGCGCGAGGACCTTCAGCCGGTGCGTTCGTACAAGATCCGCGGCGCGTACAACCTGATCTCGCAACTCGACGAGCGCCAACGGGCCGCTGGCGTCATCTGTGCCAGCGCTGGAAACCACGGTCAGGGGGTTGCGTTCGCCTGCGCGCGGCTCGGTATTCGGGCTCGGATCTTCGTGCCTGCCACCACCCCTCGGCAGAAACGGGAGCGCATGGTGGCGCTCGGCGAAGGACGGGTCGAGCTCGCCGTCGTCGGCGACAGCTACGACGACGCAGCCGCCGGAGCCTTGTTGGAGGCCTCGGTCACGGGAGCGACCGTCGTCCCCGCGTTCGACGACCCAAGAACTATCGCCGGCCAGGGAACCGTGGCCCGCGAGATCGTCGAACAATTCGGCGCAGCGCCCGACGTGCTGGTCGCCCCGGTCGGCGGAGGGGGGATGCTCGCCGGCTGCCTGACCTATCTTGGCGAACGCCACCCCGACACGAAGGTTGTGGGTGTCGAGCCCGCCGGGGCCGCATCGATGGCGGCAGCGATGTCCGCCGGGCGGCCGGTCGACCTCGAGGCTATGGACACCTTCGTCGACGGCGCTGCCGTCAGACGGGTCGGCAACTTGACCTTCGACGTGGTGCAGCGATATCGCCCAGAGCTCTACGCGGTCCCGGAGGGCCGGATCTGCTCGGAGATGCTCGCGCTGTACCAGACGGAAGGGATCGTCAGCGAGCCCGCGGGTGCGCTAGCCATCGCATCCCTTGGCCAGTACAACCCGGCACCGGGCCAAACCGTGGTCGTCCTCGTCTCCGGCGGCAACAACGACGTCTCGCGGTACGCCGAGATCGTGGAGCGGTCCCTGGTCTACGAAGGACGCAAGCACTACTTCCTGGTCAACTTCCCGCAGGAGCCCGGGGCACTTCGCCGCTTCCTGGACGAGGTGCTCGGGCCGGATGACGACATCACTCACTTCGAATACGTCAAGCGGAGCAATCGGGAAACCGGCCCGGCATTGGTCGGGATTGAGCTCGGTGAACCGAACTCACTCGCAGACCTGCTGATGAAGATGGACTCCAGCCCGATCACCTTCGAGGTTCTCGCTGCCGATAGCCCGTTCCATCGGTTTCTGGTTTAAACCCGGTTCCTCCGCCCTGCTCCGAACGACGTCCGCCCTGACTTCCACACCTGAGGCCCGGATTAGTGCCCCGCGAGACGGAGAGACTGCTGCGGGATCGCCCCCGCTGGCGGTCGAGCCACCTCCAGAGGTCCGCTTGGGGCCACCGCTGAGGCGCGTGAGGTCGCGGTGCAACCTCACAACCCGTCGCCGATCGTGCGCTGCGCAGCATCCCAACGCCATCTCGGCGCTGGGGCGTCAGTCGCCGTCGGTCCTTCGCCGCAGGTCCTTGCGAAGCTCCGGAGGCAGGGCGAACACCAGGTTCTCCTCGGTCAGCCGTTCCTCCACCGCGGCGGGGAACCCCCGACTCTCCAGGAAATCCAGTACTCCCTGCACGAGCACGTCGGGAACCGAAGCCCCGGAGGTGACGCCCACGGAATCCACTCCGCGCAGCCACGCCTCGTCGATCTCACCCGCGTTGTCCACGCGGTATGACGCCTTGGCCCCCGCTTCCAACGCCACTTCGACCAGCCGCACCGAGTTGGACGAGTTCTTCGAACCCACCACGATCACCAGATCGGAATGGGTGGCGATCTGCTTCACCGCGGACTGCCGGTTCTGGGTCGCGTAGCAGATGTCATCGCTGGGTGGATCCATCAACGCGGGGAACTTCTCCCGCAACCTGTCCACGGTTTCCCAGGTCTCGTCCACGCTCAGGGTCGTCTGGCTCAACCACGCGACCTTGCTCGGATCTCCCAGCTCGACAGAGTCGACGTCGTCGGGATGCTGCACCAGTGTGATGTGCTCGGGCGCTTCGCCCGTGGTGCCCTCGACCTCTTCGTGACCGGCGTGCCCGATCAGTAGGATCTGGACGCCCTGACCCGCGAACCGCTTCGCCTCGTTGTGCACCTTGGTCACCAACGGACATGTGGCATCGATCGTCTTCAGCCCGCGCTCGGCCGCCTCGGCATGCACAGCCGGGGACACCCCGTGCGCGGAGAAAACCACCGTTGCACCGACGGGCACCTCGTCCAACTCCTCGACGAAGACCGCTCCCCGAGCCTCAAGGTCTTCCACCACGTGGCGGTTGTGAACGATCTGCTTGCGGACGTACACCGGCGGCCCATACACGTCGAGGGCCTTCTCGACGGTGATCACGGCGCGATCGACGCCGGCGCAGTACCCCCGGGGCGCGGCAACCACAACTCGTTTGGCTTCTGGCATGGCTGAGAGTCTACGTGGCCCCTCCGCGCCGGCGCCCGCGGGAAGCTTGCTGCTGAAATGGGACGAACCAGCCGCCAGTTGCCCCGAGTGAGGGGGTCAGACACACGGATCCGACGGCCAGCGGCCGTTATGTCCCAGATCGCTGATGCCGACGTCGAAGTCCGAGCCTTCACGCGCCGAGCACGCAGGTTCGTTCGTTGACGCCGGCTCATTCACCCGCGTTTCATGGTGGCGAGGCACGCTGGAGGTTCATGGAAAGCACGCCGGTGGGTTGTCGGGCACGCCGGCGCCGCGTCGATGGCCGACCCGACACTCGGGATCTCTGAACTCAGCACCGTGGACACGGGATCGATCCCAGCCGGGCATGCACGAACGATTGTTGGGAAGCCCGCGATGGGGTTACGGTCCAGGTTGCGAACGCTAGCCTGCTCGCATGCCCCTTGCCAGCTCGGCGGATCGACCGCAGCCGTTGCGGGTGGTGATGGCTGCCACGAAGAACTGGGTCGAGCGGCTGAATCCCATCTGGGTCGAGGGCCAGTTGATCGAGATCAAGCGCCGCTCCGGCGTCACCCAGTTCCTGACCATGCGGGACACTCTCGCCGAGGTGTCCGTCACCATTTCCACCTCGCTGGCAGTGCTTGACGCCGCGGGCCCGATCACCGAAGGAACAGTGGTCGCTGCGTGGGTGAAGCCGACTGTGTGGAGCAAGTCTGGTGATCTGACTTTCGAATGCCGGGAGTTGCGCCCCTCTGGCGAGGGCCGGCTGCTGGCGGCGATCGAGCAGCGCAAGCGAATGCTGCAGGCAGAGGGCTTGTTCGATCCTGGCACGCAAGAAGCGCCTGCCGTTCCTGCCACGGCGAATCGGACTGGTCACCGGAGCCCAGAGCGCGGCCGAGCGGGACGTTGTCGAGAACATCGGACGCCGCTGGCCGGCCGCCCGCATCGAAGTCCGGCACACCCTTGTGCAAGGGCCGCTGGCAGTCGAACAACTCATAGCTGCGATCCGCGCCCTGGACGTCGTGCCCGACGTCGACGTGATCATCGTGGCCCGAGGTGGCGGCTCGTTGGAGGATCTGCTTCCGTTCAGCGACGAGGCTCTCGCTCGCGCCGTGTTCGCGTGCCGCACGCCGGTGGTGAGCGCCATCGGACACGAGACCGACACACCCATCCTCGACCTGGTGGCCGACGTGCGAGCCTCCACGCCCACCGACGCGGCCAAGCGGGTGGTGCCGGACGCCGATGCGGAGATTGAACAGGTGCAGACGGCGATCAACCGGGTCCGGTCGGCGATCGGGCGTCGACTCGATCTCGATCAGCGGCGTCTGACCGAGGTGCGTAGCCGACCGGTGCTGAGGGAGCCCGGCGCTTTCCTCGCCGGCCACTCCGAGCGTCTGCACACCACCAGAGAGCGCCTCGCGCGCGCGATCGACCAACGCCTACGCGAGGAGCAGCTCGGCTTTGAGCACACCATTCAGCGGGTGCGCACGCTGTCGCCGCTGGCCACCCTGCAGCGTGGCTATGCGATCCTCACCGACGCCCAGGGTCGTTCCCTCGAACGCGTCGCCGATACCACCCCAGGCGCGACCCTGACCGCCCGCCTGGCTGACGGCCACTTGGGGCTCACCGTTTCTGAGATCGAACCGCAGGAGTAGCCATGACATCACCGGAACTCAGCTACGAGGAAGCCCGCGAACAGCTGGTCGAGATCGTACGCAAGCTCGAGGCGGGCAGCGTACCGCTGTCGGAATCCATGACGTTGTGGGAGCGTGGCGAGGAACTCGCCACCATCTGCCAGCAGTGGTTGGACGGCGCTCGGGCGAAGATCGACGCCGCCCGGCCCGCAGCCGAGTCGTGAGCCGGCGTTGAGTCCCCGGGACCGGCCCGCGACCATCGCACGACGACCTCACGGCGCCCGAACCCCCGCCACCACAGCGATCCACCCAGAACCCGCCACGGTCCAGTTGGGCTCGTGCGAGGGACGCTGGACTCCAGGGTTGGGAGTTCACGGCCGCTGGCTGGGGTTCCCCCGGAGTGGGGCCGACGAGCTCAGAACCTCAGTGCGGAGCGCCATGGCATGGGAGGACACCCGAATCTCCCCGGACGACACGACTGCGGTGCCACCGCACTGGAGCGGCTGGCAGGCTGGCCCCCGGAGCGGCCGCGAGTCACCTTCCTGCGTAGGCGCACTACGACCCGACAGTGCCACCGCACACGTGTCACTGGGTGAGCCGCCCGAGACGGCCGCTGGTGCGCCCCCAGTGGCCGCCGCACTTGCAGGCTGGCCCCGGAGCGGCCGCGAGTCACCTTCCTGCGTAGGCGCACCCCGACCCGACAGTGCCACCGCACACGTGTCACCGGGTGAGCCGCCCGAGACAGCCGCTTGGGCGCCCCCAGTGGCCGCCGCACTCGGAGGTCGGAGTCCGGCTCGGACGAACCCTTCAGCGGCTGGACCAAAACCTTCACCGACCCCCGCCTCTGTGCCGCGATCGTCGACCGGCTCACCTACCAGGCCACCATCATCGAGACCGGCACCACCAGCTACCGCCTCGCCCACACCCGCGCAAGTGGGGCCAACTCACCCCGGGTGAGTTCCAGTCAGCGTCGCAACACGGGTGTGCCGAGGAGCTTAGCCATGCGGTCATTGGGGCTGTCCCAGTCGAGGGCTTTTCGGGGCCGTGCGTTGAGTTCGGCCTGGACGGCAGCGAGGTCGTCGGCGGTGTGGACAGCCAGGTCGGTGCCCTTGGGGAAGTAGTCGCGCAGGACCCCGTTGGTGTTCTCGTTGGTCGGCCGCTGCCAGGGCGAGTGCGGGTCACAGAAGAAGATCTGGGTCGTGCCCAACCTGGCCGCGATTTCTCGGTGCCGGGCCATCTCCGTGCCCTGGTCCCAGGTGAGGGTCAGGCGGGCCTGCGACGGGACCTGAGACAGGGCGGCCACCACGCTCGTGGCCACGCTCACCGCGTCATGGGCCCCCGCGGGAAGGTGGCCCAGCAGCGTCAGCCGGGTGACCCTTTCGACCAGGGTGACGATCGCTGTCGCATTCCCGGCACCCATGATCAGGTCGCCCTCCCAGTGTCCGACCTCGCCGCGATCCAGGACCGCCACGTCACGGTCGTGGATCATCGTCATGCCAGTCACCGGACCGGACCGGCGTCGTTGCGCGTCGCGCCGCCGGAGGCGTTGCCGGCGCCGTCGGCGGAGCACCCGGCCCGGCAGCTCACGCGGGAGGCCACCCAGATCCGGCCGGTACACGGCCTGGTAGATCGTCTCGGCGCATAGCCACCGGGCCGGCTCGTCGGGGAACTCGCGGCGTAGCCGGATGGCGATCTGTTCGGGGCTCCAGCGGGCTTTCAGCTTGGTTGCGACCCAGTCCCGCAACACCGGATCCCCAGCCAGCCGGCTGGTGCGCTGAAGACGGCGCCGTCCCAGCGCGCGACGTTGGGCCTCGAACGGGTGATACCTGCCCCGCGCGTCGCTGCCGCGCCGCAACTCGCGGCTGATCGTCGACGGCGCACGCCCCATCAGGCGTCCGATGTCGCGGATGGTGCGCTTCTCTCGGCGTAGGTCGGCCAGCCGGATCCGTTCGTCTTCGGACAAGTACCGTGGCGAGTACTCCTTCGGCCCCGTTGTGGTGATCACAGGCAGCAACTTCAGCACCCGACCGTCGGCGTACCGGATCGACCGGCCGTTGCGCCACCGCTTCGCTGTCCGGCGATTTACCCCGACCAGGCGGGCCGCCTCCGACAGCGACGTCCCGTCGCGGAGCAAGACGGCCAGCTTCTCTCGTTTGACGTAGTCCGGACTCGGTCCCCGACGCCCCATCGCAACTCCTCGAACTCAGGTGTTGCGACGTTCACCAGATTCCGCCCCGCCAGGGTGGGGCCAAGTCGAGTTGACATACTCAGACGACACCACGCCGAGCGAGGTCTCCGCGTCGCGGCCGGCCGGGCATGGGGACGTCTGCCAAATCCATCTCCACTCCTGCCGGCCGCGGCCCGGTTGGGGGTCGGTCACTGATGAACAGGTGCGTAACCGCCCCCACCCCACTGATCAGCTCGGCCCGCCGCCGGCGATGTTGAACATCCAGGGTGTGCCGTAGCGGTCGTTCAACTGGCCGAACCAGTCGCCCCACGGCGCCTTCTCCAGCGGCATGGTGATCTCGCCGCCGTCGGCGAGCCCGTCCCAGTAGCCGCGCAGTTCGTTCTCATCGTCACCGCTGACCGAAACTGTGATGCCACCGCTGCTGTCATCGAAAGGCATGCCGGGCGGCGTGTCAGAGCCCATGATGGTGAAACCGGCCGGCGTGGTGAGCTGGCCGTGCATGATCTTGTCGGCGTCCTCGGCGGTGATGCCGGGCATCTGGAACTCCCCGAAGGTGGAGACTGCGAGCTCCCCTCCGAAGACCGACTGGTAGAACTCCATCGCTTCCCTCGCGTTGCCGCGGAAGCTGAGGTAAGGGTTGAGCAGGGCCATGCGATCCTCCTGATGTCGAAGCGTCCGGTCCATTCTGTAGCCCGCCGCCGACAACGTCACCGGAGGTACGCATTTGCCGTCCTGCCCTTCCCGTCCGACCTGCGGAAAGCGTCGTCGCCTCGGGCCGACCACCACGTCGGCCCCGAGGCAACCCGCTCAGGGCACTCGAGGATCCATCCACCACAGGAGCACACTGAGGTACGGCGGCTCCGGTGCGGCGCAGTCGGCTCAGGCGATGGGCCCGCTGCGTGGAATCTGGTCGTAGTCAGCTAGGTCGACCAGGTCGATCGGCCCTTCGCAGGCGGCGATCAGCGCATCCCAGGCCGCTCGCTCCGCGGGTGCCGGATCGGGGTTCCGCTCGTTCAGCAGGACCGCGATGCGTGCTCCCTGCAGGAACTTGCCGTCCTGCACCCACGTGGGATCCTCCACCAGCACGCCGAGCAGCAGATCGGGCACCGGCGTGGAATCCGCTGACATCGCCGGCCGAAAGTACGGAAGCGCCAGCGCCTGCATGCCCCGTCGACGGTAGAACTCCAGCCGCCGCACCGGGTCGCCGTAGTCCTCGCTGGCCGGGTGACCGTCGGGCCGCTCCATCGCAGCGAGGAACGCTCCCGGGTGCATCAGTTCGGTCCAGCGCTCCCGCGCCTGGTTGAACAGTTTCGAGCCTGACCCGGCCGAACGTCGGTCCGGCGCCACAGCCAGATACTCCAGAACCAACAGTCCCGTCGCCGGAGAATGGTCGCCCACAGCCGCCGCCCTGATCGTCCCGTCATTGCCCAGCCGGACCAGCACCTCACCCCACGTTGCGAAGGTGAGGAAGGATGACCGGTCGACCAACGCCTCGGGCGGGAAGGACCGCGCCAAGATCCGGTCGTAGACATCATCTAGTTGATTGGGCCGCGCTACCTCGATGCTCACCATCCGACCCTACGACAGGATGGGGCGATGATGATCGCTCGAGCCGATACTGCTTGGGGAGAAATCGCGCTGCGCGACCGGGACGGCGTGACGGAACTGGTTGTCAATGGTGTGTTCGCCATGGACTCCCGCGAGGTGACGTCCGAACTCGCCCTCGCCGACGCCGCCGGCACTCCCCCAGGACGGGTGTTGGTGGGCGGCCTCGGTCTTGGCTACACCGCGGCTCGACTGCTGGACGCCGGCGCCGATCTGGTGCAGGTGGTCGAACTGGCCGAACCGCTCATCGGCTGGGCGCGGACGGGAGTCACCGAGCAGCTCGGCAGGCTGGCGAGCGACCCTCGCGTCCAGCTGACTTCCGGCGACATCGCGGACGCGGTGCGCGGCACCCGAGCCGAATGGGACGCCATCCTGCTCGACGTCGACAACGGTCCCAGCTTCCTCATCCACGATGTCAACGCGGGCATCTACACCGAGGGTTTCCTGGCCCGCTGCCTGGAGGTCCTCACCCCCACAGGACAGCTGGTCATCTGGTGCGAGGAGGCCTCCGCGCGACTGGCGCAGAGGCTGCGGCGGGTGGCCGGTGGCGTCGAGCCGATTCCCATCCCTGTGACCCGGGAGGGCAGGAGCCTGGAGTATGTGCTCTACCGCGCCACACCTGCGCCGCGCCAGCACCACCGCGAACGGCAACCCGGTGAGCCTGGTCCTTGAAGCGACCAGTCCGGGCGTGCGGCCCCCGAATCCCATCCTCTGGTGAGCAAGAGCGGCGCTATTCGTAGGCACCGAAGTTGATCTCTACGGAATTCGTGGTGGAGGATGGGTTCATGACAACCCCACGCACGACGCTTCGCGACGAACGTGAAACGCGTCCGTCCTCAAGCACCGACGCGACCGGCAAGCGGATCATCGAGTTGCTGCAGCAGGACGGGCGCACGCCGTATGTGAGCATCGCCGCCCAGGTCGGCCTGTCGGAGGGTGCCGTGCGGCAACGGGTGCAACGCCTGATCGAGACCGGTGTCATGCAGATCGTCGCCGTCACCGACCCACTGGTCGTCGGGTTCACCCGACAGGCGATGATCGGGATCAAGACCCAGGGCGACGCCGGCCCGATCGCCGACGCCCTGTGCCAGATCCCGCAACTGGACTATGTGGTGACCACGGCCGGGAGTTACGACCTGCTGGTCGAGGTGATCTGCGAGGGTGACGCGGAGCTGCTCGACATCCTCATGACCCGGATCAGGACGATTCCGGGCGTCACCCACACCGAGGTCTTCGTCTATCTGAAGCTTCACAAGCAGCACTACGACTGGGGCATCCGGTGAGCGAGTCCGTCCACGAGTACACCACCCGAAGCGGCGCGAGCCTGGCCAACGCCGCCCGAGACCACCTGTGGGGCCACTTCACCAGGCAGTCGGCCTACGAGGCGCCGCAGCACGGCGGCCAGGGCGCGGAGATCCCGGTGATCGTCCGCGGTCAGGGCCACCGGATCTGGGACTCCTCGGGCCGGTCGTACTTCGACGCTCTCGCCGGGTTGTTCACCGTCCAGGTGGGCCACGGACGCACCGAACTCGCCGACGCAGGAGCCCGGCAGGCCGCCCAGCTGGCCTACTTCCCCTTGTGGAGCTACGCCCACCCGGCCGCCATCGAACTCGCCGAACGTCTCGCCGAGTATGCCCCGGGGGACCTCAACCGGGTGTTCTTCACCACCGGCGGCGGTGAGGCGGTGGAGTCGGCATGGAAGTTGGCCAAGCAGTACTTCAAGCTCACCGGCAAGCCGGGCAAGACGAAGGTGATCTCCCGCGCTGTCGCCTATCACGGCACGCCGCACGGCGCCTTGTCGATCACCGGCATTCCCGCGGCAAGGGCCCCCTTCGAGCCGCTCGTGCCGGGCGCCCACAAGGTGCCGAACACCTGCTTCTACCGAGCTCCGGGCGAGTACGCCCACGACGAGTACGCGTTCGGTCAATGGGCCGCCAACCGGATCGCCGAGGCGATCGAGTTCGAGGGCGCCGACACCGTCGCGGCCGTCTTCCTGGAGCCGGTGCAGAACTCCGGCGGCTGCTTCCCACCGCCACCGGGATACTTCGAGCGCGTGCGCCAGATCTGCGACACCTACGACGTTCTGCTGGTCTCGGACGAGACCATCTGCGCCTTCGGCCGGATCGGCTCGATGTTCGCCTGCACCGATCTCGGCTACGTGCCCGATCTCATCACTTGCGCCAAGGGCATGAGTTCCGGATACGCCCCGATCGGCGCGATGCTCGCTTCCGAGCGGCTGTTCGAGCCGTTCCGCTCCGGCACCAACAGCTTCGCCCACGGCTATACCTTCGGCGGCCATCCGGTTTCGGCCGCCGTGGCGATGGCCAATCTCGACCTGATGGAGTCCGAGGGGCTGAACGCCAGGGTCGCGGATCTGGCTCCGGCGTTCCGGGCCCAGCTCGACACGTTGTCCGATCTGCCCATCGTCGGCGACGTTCGCGGGGCCGGCTACTTCTACGGCATCGAGTTGGTGAAGGACAAGGCGACGAAGGAGAGTTTCGACGAGGACGAATCAGAACGCCTTCTCCGCGGCTTCCTCTCGCGAGCGCTGTTCGACGCCGGTCTGTACTGCCGCGCCGACGACCGTGGCGATCCGGTGATCCAACTCGCTCCCCCACTGACCATCGGCGAGCCGGAGTTCGCCGAGATCACCGGCATCCTACGCACCGTGCTGACGCAGGCGACCGCTCTGCTCTGATCGGACGCCAGCACGCCGCGCCTCAGATACCGACATCCTCCAGCATCTCGGTGACCAGCGCGGCGATCGGCGAGCGCTCCGAGCGGGTCAGGGTGACGTGCGCGAACAACGGGTGCCCCTTGAGCTTCTCCACCACCGCGACCACCCCGTCGTGCCGTCCGACGCGAAGGTTGTCCCGCTGCGCGACGTCGTGGGTGAGGACGACCCGCGAGTTCTGACCGATCCTGCTCAACACGGTCAGCAGGACGTTGCGCTCCAGCGACTGCGCCTCGTCCACGATCACGAACGCGTCGTGCAGCGACCGTCCGCGAATGTGCGTCAGCGGTAGCACCTCGAGCAGGTCCTGCGCGAGCACCTCGTCGATCACGTTCTTCGAAGCCACCGACCCGAGCGTGTCGAACACCGCCTGCCCCCAGGGCGACATCTTCTCCCCCTCGGTGCCCGGCAGGTAGCCCAGTTCCTGCCCGCCGACCGCGTACAACGGGCGGAAGACGATCACCTTCGAGTGCTGGCGGCGCTCCAGCACCGCCTCCAGCCCGGCACACAGGGCAAGCGCCGACTTGCCCGTCCCGGCTCGTCCACCCATCGACATGATGCCCACTCCCGGCTCCAGGAGGAGGTCGAGGGCAACCCTCTGCTCGGCGGAGCGGCCGTGGATCCCGAAGACGTCCCGGTCGACGACCCGCCGGACGGTACCGTCCGGCAGCACCCGGCCCAGCGCCGACGACGTGGCACCATGCAGGATCACGCCGGTGTGGCAGGGCAGGTCCAACGCCTCCGGCACCACGCTGACGCCGTCGGCATACAGCTTCTCGATGGTTTGGGTCGTCACGTCCACCTCCGCCATACCGGTCCACCCGGAGTCGGGGGTGAGCTCGTGGCGGTACTCCTCCGCGACCAGTCCCACCGCCGACGCCTTCACCCGCATCGGCAGGTCCTTGCTGACCAGCACCACGTCATGGCCCTCGGCGCGGTAGTTCAGGGCCACGGCCAGGATGCGGGAGTCGTTGTCACCGAGCCTGAACCCGGCCGGCAACACGTCGGGGTCGGTGTGATTCAACTCCACCCGGACGGTGCCCTCCGCTTCGTTGACCGGGATCGGCGCGTCCAGCTTGCCGTAGCGCACCCTCAGGTCGTCGAGGAAACGCAGCGCGGTGCGCGCGAAGTACCCCAGCTCAGGATGGTGACGTTTTGCCTCCAGCTCGGTGATCACCACCACCGGCACCACGACGCCGTGCTCAGCGAAGTTCCGCAGGGCGTGCGGGTCGCTCAGCAGGACGGAGGTGTCGATCACGTACGTCTTCAAGGCCAGAGCGGACGCCTGGGTGCCGGAGAATGCGGTCCGGGTGGATGAGCGGGGCATATCTGTCCTTGTCCGAGCCGCACCTGACGTCCGGCTCACCGGTAGTGGTCAGCCGAAAGGGCCGAGGCCCAAAGCGGGCCCGCGAGCCGAGCTCGGAGGAGCTGGACAACGCATCTGGTGCCTCTCGCCGAACGGATGGGCACCCGTCCGTGATTCCGAGACTAAGCCGACGCCGAAGCCCGACTCAGGCGACACGCCGAACCCCGGGCAGCGGTACGCAAAGGTGTTACCCCCCGTTCACACAGCGCGTCGGACGGCGAAACCGGCACCTAGGATCGAGCCCATGACCGACCTCGAACGCTTCCGTCTGCCCGGCGATCCGGTCGCCCGCCAGGCCAACCAGGTGGTGGGTGAGCACTACCGGATCACGGTCCTGACGCCTCGGATGCTCCGGTTGGAGTACTCGCCGTCCGGCCAGTTCGAGGACCGGCCCACCCAGCTGGCGATCAACCGCGACCTCGGCCCGGTCGAGTTCACGGTGGCGCGGGACGCGGGCGGGCTGCACCTGTTCACCGACGCGATCACCCTCGACTACGACGGGGGGCCGTTCTCGTCCTCGGGGCTCACCGTGCGGCTGGCAGGCATGGACGGTTGGGGCAGCCAATGGCGCTACGGCGTGCGCAAGGCGAGCCGGATCCTGGGCAGCGGGAATCTCGGCGGCACCGCCCGCACCCTCGACGAGGTGGACGGCGCCCGCGACCTGGAGGACGGCCTGGCTTCCCTGTTCGGCTACGCCACCCTCGATGACTCCACGACGCTGGCGCTGGCCGACGGATGGGTGGCGCCCCGGATCGAAGGCAATCTCGACCTGTACTACTTCGGCTACGGCCGGGACGCGGCGGGGGCGGTGCGTGACTTCTACCGGCTGAGCGGTCCGCAGCCCCTCCTTCCGCGGTGGGCGTTGGGGAACTGGTGGAGCCGGTACTACGCCTACACCGCAGAGGAGTATCAGGCGCTCATCGAGCGGTTCGAGGCTGAGGATCTGCCGTTCAGCGTGGCGGTGCTCGACATGGACTGGCACCAGGTGGCCATCGATCCGAAATTCGGCTCGGGGTGGACGGGCTACTCCTGGAACACCGACCTGTTCCCCGATCCCCCGGCGTTCCTTGCCTGGCTGCACGCGCACGGCCTGAAAGTCTCGCTGAACGTGCACCCGGCCGACGGCGTCCGCGCGTTCGAGGACCGATACTCCCGGCTGGCCGAACGGCTGGGCATCGACCCCGCGTCCGGGCAGCCGGTGAATTTCGACATCGCCGACCCTGACTTCCTGCTGGCGTACCTGGAGGAGATCCACCATCCACTCGAGGCCGAGGGCGTCGACTTCTGGTGGCTGGATTGGCAGCAGGGCAGCCACACGGCCATGCCCGGCCTCGACCCGTTGTGGATGCTGAACCACTACCACTTCCTCGATTCCGGGCGGGACGGGAAGCGACCGATCACGTTCTCTCGCTACGCCGGCCCGGGATCCCACCGCTATCCGGTGGGCTTCTCCGGCGACACCGTGACCTCCTGGGCGAGTTTGGACTTCCAGCCGTACTTCACCGCGACCGCCGCCAATCTCGGCTACGGCTGGTGGAGTCATGACATCGGCGGGCACATGTTCGGCGTCCGGGACGACGAGCTGGTCACCCGGTGGTTCCAACTGGGTGTGTTCTCGCCGATCAACCGGCTGCACTCCACGAAGGACCTGTTCGCCGGCAAGGAGCCGTGGAAGTACCAGCCGGCGGCCCGTGCCGCGATGAGCGAGGCACTGCGGCTGCGGCACCGGCTGATCCCTTACCTGTTCACCATGGCCGAGCGCGCGCACACCTCCGGGGAACCGCTCGTGCGTCCGCTGTATCACGTCGACCCGCGGCCGGAGGCCGTGGAGGCGAAGAACTCGTTCCTGTTCGGCAGCGAGCTTCTGGTGGCGCCCCTGACCACACCCGTGGACCCCCAGACCACCCTGGCACAGGTCACCACCTGGCTTCCGGAGGGCAGCTGGACCGACTTCTTCACCGACGTCCGTTACTCGGGCGGACGGCGTGTGCAGCTTCACCGGGGTGTGGCCGGCTACCCGGTGCTGGCTCGTGCCGGGGCCATCGTGCCACTCTCGCTCGGGCTGGGAACGGGGATTCCCGACGGCATCGAGCTGCACGTCTTCGCCGGTGCGGACGGGAGCTTCACGCTGTACGAGGACGACGACGCCGCGGACCCGCGTCCGGTCACCACCCGGATCGGTTACGACCAGGCTGCCGGGGTGGTGCGGATCGACCCCGCGCAGGGCGCCGTCGACCTACTCCCCGACACCCGCCGGTATCGCCTGGTGATGCACGGGTTGGATTCGGTGGGTGCGGTGGTGGAAGGCGTCGTTCTCGCCGAAGCGGACGCCGGGCCGCTGACCGTGGAACTGGGCGCGGTGCCGACGGCGTCCGGTGCGTCCGTGCACCTCACTGGTCAGCGACGGGCGTCCGACAACCATGTGGAGTCTCGCTCGTATGACTTGCTGGCGGCCGCCCAGATCGAGTTCCAGACCAAGGACGCGGTGTGGTCGGTGCTGCAGAACGAGTCGCACGCCGCGCGGCGAGTGGCTGACCTGCAGGCGATGGACCTTCCCGCGGCGCTGTTCGCCGCTCTGTGCGAGCTGCTCCTGGCCGACGCCTGAACGGCGGTGGTCAGGAGCAGCCGGCTGCGGGGGCGAGCGTGAGTGGATCTGCGCGGTAGCTGCCGTCGGCGAGCCGAGAATGGTCGCCGTGAGCCGTCTGCAGCGCAGATCGATTCGCTGAGTCAGCCTGGAGGCCCCAAGAAACCCACCACCACTCTCAGCGGCCGAAGCGACGCTCCCGCTGGGCGTAGGAGCGCAGGGCGCGGATGAAGTCCACCTTACGGAAATCGGGCCACAGCGCTTCGCAGAAATAGAACTCGCTGTGGGCCGATTGCCAGATCAGGAAGCCGGACATGCGCTGCTCGCCGGAGGTTCGGATGATCAGGTCCGGATCGGGCTGCCCCGCCGTGTAGAGGTGCTCCGAGATGTGGTCGATCTCCAAGGTGTCGACGAGTTCGTCCAGGGTGGTTCCCTTCGCGGCCTCGCTGGCCAGCAACGACCGGACGGCGTCGCGCAGCTCGTGCCGCCCGCCATAGGCGATAGCCACGTTGACGTGGATGCCCACGTGCCCGGAGGTGGACTGCTCCGCCGCCAGCAGGCGCTCGGCGATGTCGTCCGGGAGCAGGTTCGGGTCGCCCACCACCTGGACGCGGTAGCTGTCGGTCCGGGCAAGGTCGCTGACCAGTCTCGCGATCACCTGCAGCAGCGGGCCGATCTCCTCCGGCCCCGACCGGGTCAGGTTGTCGGTGGACAGCACCCAGAGCGTGACGACCCCGATGCCGAGGTCGGCGCACCAGTCCACGAACTCACGCAGTTTGTCGGCACCGGCCTGATAGCCGACGACCAAGGGCCCGTCGGGGGCGTTCGCGCGGGCCCACCTCCGGTTGCCGTCGGCCAGGACCGCGACGTGGCGTGGGAGTGCGGAGCGGTCGAGTTGAGCCAGCACCTGGGTTTCGTACGCCGAGTAGAGGAAGCCCAGCGGTTGGAGCTTGTTCACCGCTTCGCGAATCCGGAGCCCCAGCGACATAGCTGCACCCTATCGCCGAGTCACGTCCGCGGGCATGTGGTCCGTCGTGCCTTGACGAGGAAGGAGCCAGCAACCTACGCTGGCGTAAGTTACTCTTACGAAGGGCCGCCGTTGAGCGTCGAATCGGCCCCCAAGCCAGTGCTTCGCGGTTGGCTCCACCTCGGCATGACCCCCGTGGTCGTCCTGGCGGGCATCGTGTTGGTGGTACTCGCGCCCACGATGGCCGGGAAGGCGGGCAGCGCGATCTGGCTGGCGGGCGCGGCGGTGTTGTTCGGCACCAGCGCCCTCTACCACCGCGGACGTTGGCAGCCGGCGGCGGCTGCGGCACTGCGTCGGATCGACCACGCCAACATCTTCGTCTTCATCGCAGCCACCTACACTCCCCTGGCCCTGGTGCTGCTGCCGAGCGGGGAAGCGGTCAGACTGCTCACCCTGATCTGGACGGTGGCTGTCGTCGGTCTGTCCGTGCGGGTGTTCTGGCACACCGCGCCTCGCTGGCTCGACGTCGCCTGCTACCTGCTGATGGGCTGGGCGGGACTCGCCTGGCTCCCCGCCTTCTGGACCAACGGCAGCCCTGTGATCGTCGGACTGATCGGGCTCGGCGGGCTCTTCTACACCATCGGCGCGGTGATCTACGGGCGCAAGCGGCCCGACCCTTCACCGGCGTGGTTCGGCTTCCACGAGGTGTTCCATGCCTGCACGATCGCTGCGGCGCTGTGCCACTTCGCAGCGATCACGCTGGCCGTGCTGGGCTGACGCCCAACGAATCACCCCTGAGCGTCGGGACCCGCCACCGTCGGACGCGGCGGCGGGTGCTCAGTTCACCCGGCCCCACAGGCCGGACGCGACGGCGGGTGCTCAGTTCACCCGGCTCCACAGCGCGCTGCGGAGCTCGGCCAGGTCGGAGGTGGGCGGGAAGCACGTCGTGCCCCGGCAGACGTAGACGCCGGGCAGGGTGCGCTCCTGGAAATGCGACGCGAACCCCTGCGTGCCGGCCGGCCCGACCAGGATCGCCGTCCCGATCGGAGCCATCCGCCAGGTCGCCCTCGCGTCACGGCCCAGCGACTCCCCTACCACCACCGCCACGGCCGGACGCAGGCCCGTGCGTGCCTCATCGGCCACCAGCGCGTCCAGCAGCGCGGAGCCGGTGAATCGGGGCGCCTGTTCCAGCAACCCGCGGACGGTGAGCGCTGCGGCGTCGGCCCGCTCGATCAGGGAGGAATCGTCGGCAAGCATGCCGGTGAGGCGCAGCGCGGCGACCAGGGCGCTGGTCCCCGACGGTGTGGGGTTGTCGCTGACGTCACGGGGGCGGGCGAACAGCTGCTCGGCGTCGGCCGCGGCGTCGAAGAATCCGCCGTCGTTCGCCGCGAACACCTCAAGGGCCACGTCCAGCAGTAGCTGCGCCCGGCGCAGCCACTCCGCATCGCCGCGAGCCCCCGCCAATCGGGCGAACCCGAGCGCCACCGCGCCGTAGTCCTCGGCGAAACCCTCCACCTGCGACGCCTGCCCCCCCAGCGAGCTGCGCCGCAACCGGCCGTCGACCCAATGGTCACGCCACAGGCACTCCGCGGCGGCGGACGCCAGGTCGAGCCAGGCGGGCTCGTCGAACACTCCCGCCGCCCAGACAAGGGAGTCGATCGCCCACCCGTTCCACGCGGCGATCACCTTGTCGTCCCTCGCGGGCGCGAATCGTCGTACACGTTCGGCCAGCAAGGTCGCCGATACTCCAGCGAGGCGTTCGGGGTCTGGGTTGCCCCGCAGCTGCAGGGTGGACAGGCCGTGTTCGAAGGTTCCGGTCGTGGTGACGTGGAAAGTGTCCGCAGCCCACTGTGCGTTGTCCTCGCCGAGGGCATCGCGCAGCAACTCGGGCGTCCAGCAGTAGTAGATGCCTTCATGCTGCATTCCCCGGGCGTCGAGGCTGTCGGCGTCGAGCGAGGACGCGAAGCCGCCGGATTCGGTGCGGAGGTCACGGTCGAGCCAGCCCACGATGCCGCGGATGACGCGCTCGAACTGGGCGCGGAGCACGGGGTCGTGGTCGGGCACCCGCCGCCAGCCACGGGTGTAACTGCCCAGGAGCAGAGCGTTGTCGTACAGCATCTTCTCGAAATGCGGCACCACCCAGCCGGCATCGACGCTGTATCGGGCGAACCCGCCGCCGATCTGATCGTGGATGCCCCCTCGGGCCATGGCGTCCAGGGTGCGCTGGGCGACGTCGAGCGAGCCGGGTTCACCCTTCACCAGCAGGGCATCGATCACCAGGGGCGCCGGGAACTTCGGCGCAGTGCCGAAGCCTCCGTGGATCGGGTCGAACTCGGCGGCGAGCCGGTCCAGCACGGGCCAGACCTCGAGTCGGTCCCCCTCCGCGGACGGCGGCGCGAAGGCGTCGGCGAGATGTTCGGTGATCGCGGTGGCGCTCGCGTCCGCCTCGTCCCGACGCTGCCGCCAGGCAGTGTCGATCGCGGTCAGCACCTCCGAGAAGGCGGGCATTCCGCCGGTACGGACCGGCGGGTAGTAGGTGCCGGCGAAGAAAGGCCGGCCGTCGGGGGTGAGGAAGACCGTCATCGGCCACCCGCCGGCACCGGTCAGGGCCTGGGTGGCCTTCATGAAGACGGCGTCCAGATCGGGCCGCTCCTCCCGGTCCACCTTGATCGCCACGAAGTTCGGGTTCACCAGTGCGGCGATGGCGGGGTCGGAGAAGGACTCGTGGGCCATCACGTGGCACCAGTGACAGGCCGCGTACCCGATCGACAGCAGGATCGGCCGGTCGGACGCCGCTGCCTCGCCGAGCGCGTCGGGGCCCCATTCGCGCCACTCGATCGGGTTGTCGGCGTGCATCCGCAGGTACGGTGACGTTGCTTCGGCAAGGCGATTCACACCCGGCAGCATAGGTGCTCGCGGTGACGGACGCCTCAGCGAGCCGGTCGGCCGGGCCCGTGCGGCTCGTCGGTCGGCGACACCGGAGTCTCGGGGGAAGCGCTCTCGTCGAGCCGGATCCGGCCCAGGTTCCGGCGCATGCTCCAGTACAGGAATCCGATCACTCCCAGGAGGATGACCACCATCAGCAGCGGGAGCCAGGGCGGTGTGATCCAGCTGGACCCTAGATCGAGTAGAACCATGTCTGAAGATTATCCTCGGACGGCGTGCGCAAGCCGGCGAACAGGTCCGACTCGGGCAGCGACACCGGGACGGCGGACTTCACCAGCTGGTAATCCTCCGTCGGCCAGCCCGCCTGCTGGATCGCCAGCGGCACCGCGAACCAGTTCCCGTCGGGGTCGATCTGCGTGGCGTGCGCCAGCAGCGCCGCGTTGCGCACCTCGAAGAAGCTCGAGCATGGGACGAACGTCGTCAGCCGGGAATGCCGCTCGGTGTCCTCCACCCATTCCGTGAGCCAGTCCGCGTAGGGGCGACCCATCCCGGCCTCGTGCATCGCAGCGTCCAGGGCGGCGTATCTGGCCCGGTGCAACGACATGTCGTAGTACACCTTCGCCACCTGCCACGGCGCGCCATGCTCGGGCCAGGCGTCCGGATCGGCCGCAGCGGCCACCGCCGCCATCGAGACCCGGTGGCATTGAATGTGGTCGGGGTGAGGGTAACCGCCGTGCTCGTCGTAGGTGGTGAGCACCTGGGGGCGGAAATCGCGGATCACCTTCACCAGCGGGCCTGCAGCCACGTCCGGATCGAGCCTGGCGAACGCCTCCGGCGGAAGGTCCTCCTCAGGGCTCTCGGGCAGCCCCGAGTCGACGTAGCCGAGCCAGACCTGGTCGATGCCCAGGATCGCAGCCGCGCGCAGCATCTCGTCTCGCCGCAACTCAGGCAGGCAGGCCCAGTTCTCAGGGGTGTCCATCTTCGGGTTCAGGATCGATCCGCGCTCGCCACCGGTACAGGTCGCGACCAGCACCTCCACGCCTTGTGAGACGTAGTACGCGGTGGTCGCCGCGCCCTTGCTCGATTCATCATCGGGATGGGCATGCACGTGCAGCAGCCGCAGGCCATCGGTGTCGGACATGGCCCCTATTCTGGAGAATCCCGACCGCGACGCCCAATCCGTAGGCCCAGAATGGACACCATGACTCAGGACGCCGCCACCCGCCTGGCCCGCAGGTACCCGCGGCGCCGCCGATCACGGTGGTGGATCCCGGTGGCCGTCGGCCTGGTGGCGCTCGGCTCGATCTGGTTGGCGTGGGCTGGCCTTTACGGCGCGACCGGCACCGTCGCCGGGCGCGTGGACGCCTTCCACGTCCGCTCCGACACGCTCATCCAGGTCACGGTGACGATCGATCGGCCCGACCCGGGCCTCCCCGCCTCCTGCCTGCTCTACGCCCAGGCCGTCACCTACGACCGGGTGGGCGAGACCACGGTGCGGGTGCCGGCGGGTGGATCGGGCCTGACCACCCTGGACATTCCGCTACGCACCTTCAAGCGGGCGACCACCGCCGCCGTGGAGAACTGCCGGACGACCCCCTGAACGGCCACTGTGGCAGCCTCGGGCCGGCGTCCGCTCGACGGAACCGCACGGCGATCGGCTAGCCTGCCCCGTATGACTGAGCACCCCACGACGTGGCTGACACAGGAGGCGTTCGACCGGTTGACCCAGGAACTGGCCTACCTCAAGACGGACGGACGCCGTACCGTGACCGCGAAGATCGCCCAGGCCCGCGAGGAAGGCGACCTGAGCGAGAACGGCGGCTACCACGCGGCCCGCGAGGAGCAGGGACACCAGGAGGCGAGAATCCGCCAGCTCACCGCCATGCTCGAGAACGCGCACGTGGGCGAGGCCGCCGCCGGCTCGGACGAGGTGACCCCCGGTGTCGCGGTGACCATCTACTACGACGACGACCCCGACGACGACGACACCTTCCTTCTGGGTTCCCGGGAATTGATGAACCTCGACGACTCGGTCGACGTCGAGGTGTTCAGCCCGCAGTCCCCGTTGGGTGCCGCGATCCTCGGCCATCGGGTGGGCGAGACGGTCACCTACGCGGCCCCCAACGGCAAACCGATCCGGGTCACCATCGTTTCGGTGGCGGCCTTTCCCAGCTGACCCGAAGGCCAGCGGGGCTGGTCAGCCCAGGCTGGTGAGCAGTTCGGCCGCCTCGGCCGGCGACAGGGCTCCCGATGCCACCTCGCTCAGCACCTGCTCGCGACTCATCACGGCGGTCGGCTCGGCCTCCCCGCCGAGGCCGAGTTTTCCGAGCAGTGCCGTGAAGCGGGCCCGGGCCGTCGGGTAGCTGACCCCCAGGTGCTTCTCGACCTCACGCAGATTCCCCCGGGACGCGAGGAACACTCGCAGAAGTTCCGTGTCACGTTCGTCCAGCGCGCAGAAGTCGCAATGCCCGAACTCCCCAGCCAGTTCCGAACCGCACCCGCGGCAACCCAGCCGGGTCGTGACGAGTTCACCGCCGCAGACCGGGCAGTCAGCAGGGGCGCGATAACGCAGCCCGCCCGTCATGCCTGGCCCGCGGTGCCGGCCTTGATGTTCGCCCAACCCATCACCACGCCGATGTCGAGCCGTGCCGATCCGTTGCCGAGCACCACCTCGTCCACCTGACCTGCGTGGGCGCCGGTCCAACTGATCCGACCCAGCTGCGCCTCGCCGTGCACGGTGACGTTGGAGTCGTCAGCCAGGTCGATGGTCAGCTGTCCCGACTCCACTCGCACTCGGGAGCGTCCGGTGGTGATGGTGCCCTTCACCGTGGCCGAGCCGGCCTGAACGAGTACGTCGTTCACCTCGGCGATGTCGTTCAGCTCGGCGCCGCCGGCTGTCACCCGGACCTTGCCCAGGTAGGGCAGCTTCGCGCACTGCAGGTGTCCGGCGGTGACCTCGACGTCGACGAGAATGGCGGGGTTGATCCGCAACACGAGTTCCTTGCCCAGGCCCATGGCGCGCACCTCGTCCAGGTTGCGCGGGGGTCTCAGGATGCTGAAGCCGTCCAGGTTGGGCCCGATCTCCCCGTCGCTGGTCACCTCCAGGACGGAGCCGTTGCGGCGCAGGACATGCGGGCCCTCGGCCGATGCCGTCGCCACGGACGGGTCGCCCACGATCCGCACTCGGCGCCCCACGGCCCGCACAGAGATGCGGTCGACCCCTTTGCTCCCGGTCGGACGGCGCCGAGCGCTGGGCGGGATGTCGGCGGCCTCCGGCTCGGACTGGCCGAACACGTCCCGCGCATAGGGCGAGTACTGGCGACGGCCGGCGTCGTTGTCCTCGCCCAGCTCTTCGTTGGAGGGTTCGGTATGCGGAGGTTCGGGCTCAGGCCGGCGTGCCGCCGGGGCTTCGGCCTTCGCAGCATCAATCCGCCGCGCGGCTTCCGACGCATCGATGCGACCGGCGGCGAGATCCTCAAGGATCGGACCAAGATCAGGAGTGCTCATCATTCAATGATAGGTCGGACCTACCAGAAGTGAAAGGCGCGATTTCTATTCGTGCGATCCTGGCTCGCGTCCGACCGTCGCGAAGCGCCCAGGGTCCAGGCCCCGCACGAACGCCACCGAGAACGCCAGCACCGGGATGACCAGCAGCGCACCCACCACACCGGCCAGGGTTGCGCCCACCGCCAGCCCGATGAGGACGGCCAGCGGGTGCAGCGACACCGCCCGTCCGAGCAGAATCGGTTGCAGGAAGTGCCCTTCGGTCTGCACCACGGCGATGGTGATCGCGAGCATGATCAGAGCGCTCGCCGGGCCGTGGGTGACCAACGCGAGCGCTACCGCCACCGTCCCCGACAGGACAGCGCCCAGCACCGGGACGAACGCCGTGATGAACGTCAGGGCGAACAGCGCCCAGGCCATCGGGAGTTGCAACGCAAGAGCACCGATCAACATGCCCACCGCGTCCACCAGAGCCACGAGCACCTGGGCACGCATGTACGCCACCAACGAGGTCCAGCCACGTTCGGCCGCCCGGTCGGTGGCGACCTGGTAGTGCCGGGGCACCAGCGTCAACATGGACGCCCAGATGTGCCGGCCCGAGGCCAGGAAGAAGAAGGACGCGATCAGCGCGATCGCCAACCCGGCGAAGAAATGCCCCACGCCGACGCCCGCGCTGGCGGCCACCGCGGCGAGTTCGGCGCGGGAGTCGTTGACCCAGGCTGTGAACGATTGCAGGTAGCCGTCCAGCTGGGCCTGGTCGATGGCCAGCGGGCCGGACGCGAGCCAATCCACGAGCGTGTGAAACGCGATCACCGACTTGTCCAGCAGCTGCGGGAACTCCCGCGCCACCTGCGCACCGATCGCGATGAAGACCCCGATCACCACCACGGCGGTGGCCAGCAGCGATCCGGCAGCCGCCAGGGCGGCCGGCCAGCTCCATTCCCTCAGCCGTCCGTTCAGGGGCGCCAGCAGGGCGGTGAGGAGCACGGCCACGGCCAAGGGGACGGCGACGCCGGAGAAATACTGCAGAAGCCACCAGAACCCCGCCACCACAGCCGCGATGACGATCACCCGCCAGGACCACTCCGAGGCCGTGATCACCCCCTGCGGGATGCGGGGACCGGGACTGCTCTGGCGACGCGGTCTGGGTGAAAGCACGGGTTCACTGTAGCCAGCGGCATTAGGGTGACCGGGTGAGGACGCCGTTGCCGGAACTGATCGCGCCGGACTGGGCGGAGGCGCTGGCACCGGTGGCGCCCGTGATCGCGCAGATGGGGGACTTCCTGCGCAGCGAACTGGCCGCTGGCCGCGGCTACCTGCCGGCCGGCCCGAACGTCCTGCGGGCCTTTTCGCGCCCTTTGGCTCAGGTGCGGGTACTCGTCGTCGGCCAGGATCCCTATCCGAGCCCCGGGCACCCGGTCGGATTGTCGTTCTCGGTGGCTCCCGACGTCCGTCCGCTGCCCCGCAGCCTGGTCAACATCTACTCGGAGTTGCAGTCCGACCTCGGGATACCGCCGGCCGAGTCGGGGGATCTGACCGGATGGTTCGAGCAGGGCGTGCTGCTGCTGAACCGCGTCCTGACCGTCCGTCCAGGGTTCCCCGGATCGCACCGTGGCAAAGGGTGGGAGACGGTGACCGAGCGCGCGATCGATGCCCTCGCCGCCCGCGGCGGCCCCCTGGTCGCCGTCCTTTGGGGTCGCGACGCCCAGTCGCTCGCACCGCGCCTGGCCGGGATACCGCAGATCGCGTCTGCGCACCCGTCACCGATGTCGGCCCGTGCCGGGTTCTTCGGCTCCCGTCCGTTCAGTCGAGCGAACTCGGCGCTACAGGCCCAGGGCGGCACGGCGATCGATTGGCGGCTGGCGTAGGGCCACCATTTCGACGCGTCGCAGCGCGATCGTTGGTCGCGAATACGCATCCAGACGGCCCGCGGCGCTCGCAGTCCGCCCTCAACGCATCGGATCGCTGCGAAATCACGACAAGCGGGAGGTGATCCGGAACATCGCCGGGGGTGAGGTGGTTTCTCCAGGCATGTGGTTCACGAAGTCTCAGTTGATCGCCCCGACCGACGCTCTGCCCGGCCGCGAGCGCGGCCTGCTCGCCGGTCCCGCCTTTCATGAGGTGCTCGGCACTCGGATCGACGTGGTGCCTGAGGGGGCCGAGGTCGCCTACTTCGCGCTCGGTTGCTTCTGGGGCGCGGAGAAGCTGTTCTGGCAGCTCGACGGGGTGATCACCACCGCCGTCGGCTACCAGGGCGGCTACACCCCCAATCCCACCTACGAGGAGGTGTGCTCGGGACGCACTGGCCATGCCGAGACCGTCAAGGTCGTCTTCGATCCCTCCCGGATCTCGTATGCCGACCTGTTGACGGTGTTCCTGGAGAACCACGACCCCACCCAGGGCATGCGCCAGGGCAACGACCGCGGCACCCAGTACCGCTCGGCCAGCTACGTCACCGGGCCGGACCAGGAGTCGTCGGCGAACCGTGCGATCGCCGCTTTCGCCGACCGGCTGTCGGCCGCCGGCTTCGCGAACGTGACGACGGAGGTGGTTCCCGCCGGCCCCTTCTACTACGCCGAGCGCTACCACCAGCAGTACCTGGCCAAGAACCCCAACGGCTATTGCCCGATCCACGCCACCGGGGTGACCTGCGGTTGACCTGGCCGCGGAAGCGCGCGGTCGGGGGTTGGAGTGAGCTCGGGAACGGGTTAACCTGCCGGCCATGTGCCGAAACATCCACACGCTCCACAACTTCGATCCGCCCGCCACCAGCGACGAAGTTCACGCCGCGGCCCTGCAATACGTCCGCAAGGTTGCCGGCGCCACCAAGCCGTCGAGGGCCAACCAGCAGGCTTTCGACGAGGCCGTCGACGCGATCTCTCACGCCACCGCGCACCTGCTGGACCACCTGACGACGTCCGCACCGGCGAAGAACCGCGAGCAGGAAGCCGCGAAGGCGCGGGCGCGAGCGGCCACCCGTTACGCCGCCAGCGCGTAGTCCGCCGACCGGTCTTCGAACCCGGGCAACTCAGGGCCGGCGCCGACGTCGCGAACGGCTCTCACCGACGGTGGACGCAGGTCCTGGCCCGCGACGCTGCGGGCCAGGACCAACGCATCAAAGTGCCGCGGCCACCAACTTGTCGAGCGCCCGTTCCCACTTCTGGGTGAGTGCGTTGGCGTCGTAGTAGTAAGGGATGTGGTCGTGCCGGATCTCCACCACGGTGGTGTCCTGATCCGTGGACAGGTCGACCTCGACGATGGTCTTCGGCGCGTCCTCGGCGGCGTGCCAGCTGAACCGGATCTGCTCCAGCGGATGGTACGAACGGATGACGCCGAAGGTGCCATCCGCAGCATGCCAGCTGTCGCCCTTGTCACCGAGCTCGCCCCCGGCTCCGAGCAGGGCTTCCGCGCCCTCCCGGGTCACCAGCAGTTTCCAGATTTCCTTGACAGGTTGGGACACCGACCGGCGGACAGTGACGGTGGTGTCCACGGCGTTCACGAGAGTGTCGCCCTGGCTCTGTTCGATCATGAATTACCTCGTTCCACTCAGTGGTTCGAACGGTCCCCGGCGGGGTCCGGTAACCGACACCCTACTCAGGAAAATGACCTTCGGAAGGGGTTCGCGGACCCGAGAGAGACAGCTTCGCGTCGTCGTCAGCGTGTCGCTACCGGCGACCGGCCGACCCAGCCGATAGACATGGGGTCAGGCCGGACCAGGTATGAGTTGGTCCGGCTTTCACCTTTCCATGGCCGTGACGAGCGGGACGCTTGGGACGGTTGTGAAGCGTGGGACAGAGCCGAAGAATTGCGACCGGAACTTTGCGGGAACCCCTTGCGCGGCACCGCGGCCAGGCGTAGAACTGTCCTACGCAGATCGCGGAGCTGGTCCCGAAAGGGAACAGAAACTCGATCAGCGGCCGGACAGCAATCGAGGTCCTCACGCCGGCGGAGCGATCCGCCGGAGCCCCCGGAACGGGGGGTGGGGCCAGGCGGGCTTCCGGGTTCGGGAGGCGTTCAGCCCCGGACAAACTTGAAGGCCGGACCAACTCATACTTGGTCCGGCCTTCGCCTGTGTTGCGACCCAAGTCTGCCCTGCCGCGCGCCGGCGCCCCGTCCGTGCCCACCCAACGAGACCTTCGCCCGCCCGCCCGGCGTGGACGCGCCCCCGCGTCCACGCCGGAAACCGTCCACTCACACCGCCGGGGCGGAGCAGCCGATCACGGCCCGCCCGGGGTGACGCGAACCGGTCCGGGCAGTCACACAGGCCCGATAGGGTGAGCAATCACGTCGCCCGATCTGGCCGGAGGTGAGCCGATGCTGATGATTCTGATCAGCGCCCACCTCGTGGTGGCCGTGGCGGCCCCCCTTCTCACGCGGGCTCTGGGCCAACGGGCGTTCTGGCTCGCAGCCCTGATCCCGGCGCTCAGCTTCGGATGGCTGCTCATCGTCGGCGCCGACGTCCTGGCCGGCCATTCGGTGATCGAATCGATCCCCTGGATTCCCGAGCTGGGGGTGGCCTTCGACTTCCGACTGGGCCTGCTGCAGTGGGTGTTGGCGCTGATCGTCACCGGGATCGGTGCGCTCGTCCTGGTCTACTGCCGCTGGTACTTCGCGGACGCGCCCCAGCCCCGCGTGGTCGGCCTCCTGACGGCCTTCTGCGCGGCAATGATCGGTCTGGTGACCGCAGACGATCTGGTGGCGATCTACGTCTTCTGGGAAGCCACAACGGTCCTGTCCTACCTGCTGATCGGCCATGACCCCACCCGCCGGGCGAACCGCTCGGCAGCCCTGACCGCACTCATCGTCACGACGACGGGCGGGCTGGCGATGCTGGTCGGCTTCCTGCTCCTGGGCCAGGTCGCCGGCACGTTCAGCCTGGCGGCGATCCTTGCCGCCCCGCCCTCCGGATCACGGGTGACCCTCGCGGCGCTCCTGGTGCTGGCCGGTGCCATCAGCAAGTCGGCGCTGGTTCCGTTCCACTTCTGGCTGCCCGGGGCGATGGCGGCACCCACGCCGATCTCGGCCTACCTGCATGCGGCGGCCATGGTGAAGGCAGGCGTCTACCTGGTCGCCGTCCTCGCGCCGGTGCTGGCCGCCTCCCCCGGCTGGCGCCCGGCCGTGTGGGTGTTGGGAGCGATGACGCTGTTCCTCGGCGGCTGGCGAGCGCTGCGACAAGACGATCTGAAGCTCCTCCTGGCCTACGGGACGGTGAGCCAGCTCGGCTTCCTGGTGCTCCTGTTGGGCACCGGCACCGAAGCTGCGGCGCTCGGCGGGTTGGCGATGGTGATCGCGCACGCCTTGTTCAAGGCCACGCTGTTCCTGGTCGTCGGGGTCGTCGACCACTCCGCCGGGACACGGCAACTGAGCGAACTGAGCGGGCTGCGCCGGCGGCTGCCCGTGACCGCAACCGTCGCGGCTCTCGCAGCCGGGTCGATGGCGGGGCTCCCGCCCACCCTCGGCTTCCTCGCCAAGGAGGCCGGGCTGGAGGGTATCGCCAACCTCGCCCTGACCGGCGACGGCACCGGGATCGCGCCGCTCCCCGCATGGACGCTTTCAGCGGTGATCGTCGTCGGCTCGGCGATCACCGTCGCCTACTCCCTGCGATTCTGGTGGGGTGCGTTCGGGACCAAGCCCGGACTCGCGGACTCGACACTCAGCCACCGTCCGCCGATCGGCTTCGTGGCCGTCCCGGCCGTGCTCGGTGTCGCCGGTCTGGTCGGCGGCTTCCTCGGCGAGCCCCTCACCGGTGCCCTCAGCCCGTACGCGGAATCCCTCGGTCTCGGTGAGCACGCGCACGGCTTGGCTCTGCTGCCGTCGATCGGCCTGCCGCTGCTCGCCTCGACCGTGGCGATCTTCGGCGGCGTGATCCTGTTCTGGCAACGGGAACGGATCGCCGCCGTCCAACAGAGCTTCCCGACCGTCCCTGGCGCCGTCGACTTCTACCGCGCCACCATGCGCAACCTGGACCGGCTGGCGGTCGAGGTCACCGACCGCACCCAACGCGGGTCTCTGGCCCAATACGTCGGCACGATTCTCGTGGTTCTCACCGTGGCCATCTTCGTCACCCTGTCGGGTGTGCGGGAGTGGCCCGCCGTCCGGCTGGCCGACAACTGGGGACAGGTGGCGGTCGGTTCGCTGATGGTGGCGACCGCGCTGCTGGTCACCTTCTCCCGCGGGCGCCTCCGCGCGGTGCTGCTGCTCGGCGTGACCGGGTACGGGACCGCGTTGCTGTTCCTGATGCACGGCGCCCCCGACCTCGCGCTCACGCAGGTGCTGGTGGAGACGATCTCGCTGCTGGTCTTCCTGCTGGTGCTGCGGAAGCTGCCCAAGTTCTTCACCGAGCGTCCGCTCACGTCGGGACGCTGGTGGCGGATCGTGATCGCGATCGGCACCGGGCTGGCGTTCACCCTGGTGGCCCTGCTCACCCTGGGCTCCCGGACGGCGACGCCGGTGTCGGCGCCCTACCACGAGACCGCCTACTCCTTCGGGTACGGCAACAACATCGTCAACGTCGTGCTGGTGGACACCCGGGCCTGGGACACCATTGGTGAGATCGCGGTGCTCAGCATCGCGGCCACAGGGGTCGCGAGCCTGATCTTCCTGCGCGGCCGGATAGGTCCGCTCCAGCGGGCCACCGTGCCCGGCGAGGGTTTCACCCGCGGCTGGCTGCAGGGGAGCCGGTCGCTGCCCCTGGTCCACCGCTCGCTGGTGTTCGAGGTGGTGACGCGGCTGCTGTTCCCGGTGATGATCATCGTGTCGCTCTACCTCCTGGTCGCAGGCCACAACCTTCCCGGCGGCGGCTTCGCCGGCGGCCTGGTGGCCGGCACCGCCCTCTTGGTCAGGTACTTGGCCGGCGGCGGCCAGGAACTGGACGAGGCCCTGCCGGTGCCTGCCGGTGCTCTGCTGGGCAGCGGGCTGGTGCTGTCGGTCCTCACCGCGACGTTCCCGCTCGCCTTCGGCGGCCAGATCTTCCAGAGCTACGACATCCACGTGCGAATCCCCGGCTGGGAATATCTGGCGACCCCCTGGGGAAACTGGACCCTGTTGGGCGACCTGCACCTGGTCACCTCGACGCTGTTCGACATCGGCGTGTATCTGGTCGTGCTCGGAATGCTCCTCGACCTCGGACGAAGCCTCGGCACCGGCATCGACTCTCAGGCGCGCGACGAGCTCACCCCGGCGCCTGCCCCGGATTCCCACCATGCGATGCCGGGAAGGAAGTGGGTCTGATGCCTGCGAACCTGACCCTGGCCGTGGTGGCGGGCATCGTGATCGCCTGCGGGGTGTACCTGATCACCGAGCGGTCGCTGTCGCGGATCCTGGTGGGGGTGGTGCTCACCAGCAACGGCGTCAACGTGCTGTTCCTGGTGGCGTCCGGACCGGCGGGTGGAGCGCCGATCATCGGCCTGACGGCGCCCGCCGGAATGAGCGACCCGTTGCCGCAGGCGATGGTGTTGACCGCGATCGTGATCACCCTCAGCGTCGCGGCGTTCGTCATGACCATGGCCTACCGCAGTTTCCAGATCAACGGCGACGACGAGGTGGCCGACGACATCGAGGACGCTCGGATCGCGGCCCTGGCCCGTGCGGACCGCACCTCGGACACCTACGAAGACCTCGGATTCTCCGACACCGGTGATGACGTGGTGAGCGAATGAACAACCTGCTCGCCGTTCCGACGCTGCTGTGCCTCTTCGGCGCGGCGCTCACGTTCCTGGCCGGTCGACACCCCGCGTTCCAGCGTGCGGTCTCGGTGAGCGCGGTCGCGGCGGTGTGCGCGGTGGCCGCGCTGCTGGTGGCGCTGACCGACACCGCTCCCCTGGTGCTGTGGGTCGGTGACTGGCCGGCGCCGCTGGGCATCGTGCTCGTCGCTGACCGGCTGGCAGCCCTGATGCTCCTGGTCGCGGCGTTGGTGTCGCTGGCCGTGCTGGTGTACTCCACCGGGCAGGATGAGGACGAGATGCGCCGGGAAACCCCGGTGTCGGTCTTCCACCCCACTTTCCTGCTCCTCGTCGCCGGGGTGTCCAACGCGTTCCTCGCCGGCGACCTGTTCAACCTGTTCGTCAGCTTCGAGCTGCTGCTGTTCGCGTCCTACGTGCTGTTGACCATGGGCGGAACGGAGGACCGAATCCGCGCGGGCAGCGTGTACGTGGTCGTGAACCTGGTGTCCTCCGCCCTGTTCCTGGTGGCGATCGCCAGCACGTACGCGGCCACCGGAACGGTGAATCTCGCCCAGCTGTCGTTGCGCCTCGGGGATCTGCCCGTCGAAGTTCGCGGCGTGCTGCAGGTGATGTTGCTGGCCGTGTTCGCGATCAAGGCGGCGGTGTTCCCGCTGTCGGCCTGGCTGCCGCACTCCTACCCGACCGCTCCGGCCCCCGTCACCGCCGTCTTCGCCGGGCTGCTCACCAAGGTCGGGGTGTACGCCATCATTCGCACCCAGACGCTGCTGTTCCCCACCGAGCCGTTGACCTTGCTGCTGGGCATCGCCGGAGTGGCCACCATGGGCATCGGAATCCTGGGCGCGATCGCTCAGTCCGAGATCAAGCGCATGCTGTCGTTCACGCTGATCAGCCACATCGGTTACATGGTGTTCGGCGTAGCGCTGGCCGCCCCCGAGGCCCTCGCCGGATCGATCTTCTACGCGGCCCACCACATCACGATCCAGGGCACCCTCTTCCTGGTGGCCGGCCTTATGGAACGCGTCGGCGGCTCCACCTCGCTCGACCGACTGGGTGGGTTGGCCCGGGTCTCGCCGTTGCTGGGCGCCCTGTTCCTCGTGCCCGCGATGAACTTGGCGGGTATCCCGCCGCTGTCGGGATTCGTGGCGAAGCTGGGCCTCCTGCAGGCCGGCGTCTCGAACGGCACGCCGATCGCCTGGGCGCTGGTCACGGCCGGGGTCACCACCTCGCTGTTGACGCTGTACGCCGTGGCCAAGGTCTGGAACCGGGCGTTCTGGGGGGTCACTCCGGATGCCGTCGTGGCGTCGGCGCGGAGCTACGACTCCCCCGACCGCGGACGGTTGTTGCCGCGGCTGATGGTGGGCTCGGCCGTCGGCCTGATTGGGTTGACGCTCGCCTTCAGCTTCTTCGCCGGCCCGATGTACTCCTACGTCGAGCGCTCAGCGTCCGCGCTGTTCGACTCCAGCTACCTTGAGGCGGTCCTCCCGGAGGTGCTCAGGTGAAGCCCTCCAACCGGCTCCGGTTCCGCCTCCAATGGCGCGCGATCATCCTTCTGACCGCCGTGTGGGTGATGCTGTGGGGCGAAGCCTCCCTGGTGAACATCCTGGTCGGCGCGCTGCTGGGATGGCTGGTCACCGTCGTCTTCCTCCTGGCGCCGATCCGCTACTACGGCCGGGTGCGTCCTTGGCGTGCGATCGTGCTCGTGGTCACCCAGCTGAAGGAGCTCGCGGTCGCCTCGGTCCACGTGGCCGCGGTCGCGTTCCGACCACGGGTCGACCTGCGGCCCGGGGTGGTGCGGGTGCACCTGCGCAGCAACAGCGACCTGGTGCAGGTCGGCCTGGCCCAGCTGATCTCGATCGTTCCGGGCACGCTGGTGGTGGAGGTCACCCGGCACCCCCGGCTGCTGTACCTGCACGTGTTCGACCTGCCCGATCCGGACGCCGTCGAGCGCGAACGCCACCACGCGCTGGCCCTGGAACGTCGCCTGGTGGAAGCGTTCGGCCGCGCGAGCGATGTGGAGGCGGTGCGTTCATGACGGTCATCCTGGTGTTCACGGCGATCCTGCTGGTCGCGTCCGCTGTCCTTACGCTGTGGCGACTCGTGGCCGGTCCCACGCCCCTGGACCGCATCATCTGTTCCGACGTTCTGGTCGCGATCGCCATCGCCGCGGTGGCGCTGTACTCAGTGGTGGCGGGGAACGCGACCGGACTCCCGATCCTGCTGTGTCTGTCCCTCGTCGGTTTCACCGGGGCGGTGGGCGTGGCCCGGCTGATCTCCTCCACCGAGGGTGTCCGCCGCCTCTTCGACCGGCGCCAGGCGATGAGGGACGACGATGGGTCTTGATCAGGTGCTGGATTACCTCGGCGCTCTCAGCCTCGCCGCCGGGTCGGTCTTCGCTCTGGCATCCGCCCTTGGACTGGTCCGCTTCCCCGACCCGCTCTCGCGGATGCATGCGGCCACCAAGCCGGCGGTCTTCGGGCTCCTGCTGGTGCTTCTGGGTGTCACCTTGACCTTGCGGGACCCCAAGGTCTTCACCCTGCTGACGTTCGCGGTCGGGATGCAGGTGATGACCGCGCCGGTCTCGGGCCACCTGGTCTCTCGCACCGCGCATCGCACCGGTCAATGGGACTCCGAGCACGCGGTCGTGGACGAATTGGCTGCCGACCAGGCCGCCGACGGCGACCCTGAACCCCACCCCGCTCCCCCTGCCGACCAGCCCTAGGGTTCCCGCTTCGGCGGGCTCGAACCATCAGCGCCGAAGCCGCCGATCGCGCACCCGGACTCCGGAAGGCCTCCCTCACCAGTCCTGGCTGCCCCGAGGGATCCGAGGACTCAGACGGTAGGCCGAGACCGTCGGATCGCCGTCCGCCCAGAATCTCCACGGCCGGGCGTGAGCCACCGTCACCCCCACCCGCGGACCGCAGGCGATCACGACCGGGCCTTCTGGGCCTTCCAGTTCCAGGCGGTCGCCGAGCCTTCGACCGGAATCGGCGAGGGTCCAGCCCATCACCCGACCCAGATTGCCGGGCCCACGGGCCAGCGCAACATCCGCCACCCCCGGACGCCGGGAGCGGGCGCGATCGAACCCGGCCACCACCCGACCCGCACGCAGAAGCACCGCCGATCCACCGCCGGCGACACCACAGACCAGGTTCCCGCAGATGTGGATGCCGTACGACAGGTAGCAGTACAGCGTCCCCGGCGGCCCGAACAGGTGCCGCGTGCGGGGACGGGGTCCGGGGAAGGCGTGCGCGGCGGGGTCGGCCGAGCCCGGCGTAGGCCTCGACCTCGGTCAGCATCAGCGTCACTCCCGAGTCGGTGAGCCGGGCACCGACCAGCAAGGGGGCCAGGTCGACAGCATCGAGCGACAGGTCCAGCATCCCTGTAGTCTGCCGCCCGCGATACCCTCAGGTGGTGATCAGCCGTTGCCGCGCACTGCTCGTGTTGGGTTGGCTGTTCGCGCTGCTCGCCGGCTGCGCCCTGAATGCGCCCGTCCCACCCACGGCCACCGCGAGTCCCACCGCGACCGGGCCGGACTTCACCCTGCCCGGCGCCGCCCACGCCATGGTGGCCCAGCTGCTGGCCAAAGCGAACAGCGACCAGGCCCTGATGGTGGAGATCACATCGTCGACGGTGTTGGTGAGCGTCCTGGGCGCCAACGACACCCCGACCACGTGGGCCTACCGCAACGGCGACATGGGTCAGGTCACCAGCGACCTCGCCTACGTCGACCAGGCCACCTTCGACGTCGACGACTTCAACATCTCCGATGTGGGGGCGCTGTTTCGCGCGGCCAGCGGCATGGCGGGCTCCGAGGAGAACCAGAGCCTGACGATCGTGGACTATTCCGGCGGCGAGGTGATGATGTCCGTCTCCACCCTCCCCGAATCGCGCACGGTCTTCTTCAACCCCAGCGGCAGCCTGTTGACGACGCTCGACTTCGACACCCCCGGCGGCATCTCCCAGGGTATCGAGGAGGCGATCGGATCCCGGCTGATGGTGTATTCGATCTCCGTGGACTCCGAACAGGGCGCCTGGGCCGACTTCCCCGGCGATCCCGACACCACCGTCCGCCGCACTCGCACGTCGAAGGTTCCGGTGACGACCGTGCCTCGCGCCGAAACGGTCGACCTGCCGCTGTTCTCCGCCTCCCGGGTGCACCCCGATGCCATCTGGAAGGTCGTCGAGGCCGTGCGCGGGGTCGGCGACGTCAAGGCCGAGACGCGCTGGAGCGTGATGATCGACGATCGTGACCGCCAAGGGACGCCGAGGATGCATTTCACGATCGGCTCCCGGGTTGTCGTGACCGACCTCCTCGGGAACGTGATCAGCGGCTGAGCAGGTCGGGGTCGGGAGTGCTGACGAGCATGTACTCGGTGTTGCGTTCGGGACCGGGCACGCCCACCTTCCGGCCGTCGGGGCCGAACACCCCCAATCGATGACCGATGTAGCGCCGGGTGTCGAAGCTCAACACCTCCACGGGATGCCCGCGGACGGCACACAGCTCCACCAGTTCGGCCAGCGGAACGAACCCCTCGTTGCTGAAGGACACCACCACCGTGGTCGCCCGGACGTCGGCGATCACCGCGCCGAGCGCCTCGGGCATCGTGCGACGCGAGTTGAAGGGACTGCGGTTGTCGTCGTCCCGCGCGTCCACGCGCTTGCAGGCCACGCCGTAGTGCTCGGGCGCATCCCAGCGGATCAGCGTCTCCCACACGTGGTAGTTGTTGAAATAGCGGTGCTGGTTGTAGGGCGGGTCCAGGTACGCCAGGTCCACGGGTTCCAGGTCCCTCACCAACGTCGCGGCGTTGCCGCGGAGCGCACGCCCGGTCCCTGGAGCCAGGACGGGAGGCACCAGCCGCAGCGGACGCAGGGCGCGCGGCGCCCATTCCTTGAGGTAGGCCATTTGAACCCCGACGGTCGAGTCCACCCGGTCGGCGGCCTCCAGCAGCGACGTCAGCAGAAGCGGGCGTAGCGGAGAGTCGCCGTAGAGATCATCGATGCCGTCGCGGATCGCGTCGATCCGCACCCCGTTGTCGGGATGGAAGTACCGGGCCCGCTCGCAGAACACCTCGGTGACGTACCCGCGCCGCTCCGGAAGAGCGGAAAGGCGGCGGATCGCTTCGTTGATCTCGCCCGGGTCGACCTCCCCAGCGTCGGTGACGATGTAGCACTGCGCCAGCACCTCCGCGTAGGCGGCGGTGTCGACGCAGGTCACGAAGCCGCCGCGGCGGCAGAACTCCTGCGCCACCCGGGTGGTCCCGGTGAACAGGTCGAGGGCGGTGAGGGCGCCGGACGCGGTGAACAGGCGTCCGATCTCTGCGACCAGGCGACGCTTGGATCCGAGGTATTTGATCAAGCGTTGTTCAGGGCGTCCGCGGTGAAGGTGTTGCACTGCGACGGGTCACCGTCGTTGAACCCGATCGCGAGCCAGCGCTTGCGCATCGCCGAGGACCCGTGCGTCCACGACTCCGGGGTCACAGCGCCCGTGGACTTGAGCTGGATCCGGTCGTCGCCGACCGCCAGCGCCGCGTCCACAGCTCGGTTCACGTCGTCCGCGGTGATGCTCTTGATCGGGGACGACGGGTCGCTCGCCGCGTTCTTCAGCCACGCGCCTGCGTAGCAGTCTGCCTGCAGTTCCAAGCGCACCTGCGCTGAGGCGGGGCCGGTGGTGTTGCCGGAGGACTGGGCCTTGGCCAACACGCCGGTGAGGTTGGAGATGTGGTGCCCGTACTCGTGGGCGATCACGTAGGCCTCGGCCGCGTCACCGCCTGCGGCGCCGAGTTGACCCTTCAGCATGTCGTCGAAGAATGCGGTGTCGAGATAGACGATGTGGTCCTCGGGACAGTAGAAGGGCCCGACCGCCGAGGTCGCCGTCCCGCAGCCGGTGGCGATCTGCCCGCTGAAGGTCTGGGTCTTGGTGACCTCGTAGGCGGAGTAGGTCTGTTTCCAGTAGGCCTGGATCGAGTTGGTGTAGGCGACGAACCTGCAATCCCGGTCGGTGCTGATGTCCGCGCCGGTCTCACATTGCGCGTAGTCATTTGTCCCGGGTTCGGAGGTGGTCCCTCCAGCGCCCATCAGGTCGGCGGGATTGAACCCGAAGACCATGGCGAGGATCATCACCAGAATCCCTGCGCCGCCACCCAGAGCGATCCCCGTGCCACGACGACCACCCGTGCCCATCTGCGACGAATCCAACCTGGCGTTCTCGTTGTATTGCATCTCTGCACCTCCACGCATCGAGCGGCTGCAATGAGCTTAGCCAGCCCGGACGAACCTCGGCCGCTGAACGGCGGGGAGGCGACTTGGTAACCCGATAGCCGGGGGTCATGATGGACTGATGCGGATCATCGGGGTTGAGGTGGCCGGGGGCACCCCGGTCTTCACCGGCCTGCTTCCGCATGGCGCCGACCCGCACCGGCTGGCGTGGGAGCTGGGTTATCGGATCGTGCGGCCGCTGTCAGCGACGGGACACGCGCCCGAACTCACCCTGACCGTTCAGGTCGGACGCCACGGCCGCAACAGCGCGTTGCGGACGCCGAAGACCCGGTCGATGGATCCCGGCCTCGAGCTCGCCGACAGCGGTCCGCCGCTCGTCCGGCAACGCCTGGCGGCGTATGGCATCGTGCTGTCGTCCCGCGGCCTGCTCGCCACCCAGTTCTCCGACCGCACCGCGGTGCCGGGCCTGTGGGGCCTTCCCGGCGGAGGCATCGACGTCGGCGAGAGCCCCTCCCGCGCCCTCATTCGGGAGATGGCCGAGGAGACCGGTCAGGAACTCGAGATCTCGCACCTGCTGGACGTCCAAACCGATCACTGGATAGGCCGCTCACCGGCCCAGGTGGTCGAGGACTTCCATGCCGTCCGGATCATCTACGCCGCCAGTTGTCCCGCCCCCACCGACCCCGTCGTCCACGACCGCGGCGGGACCACCGCCGCGGCGACCTGGGTCCCGCTGGCCCGCTGGGGGCAGATGGCCTGGTCGTCCGGCACCCGGGCGTTGCTGGATCGTCACCTGCGTGACTTGAGTCGATTGGGTCTCGCCGCGCGCTGAGTGCACCTTGCTCGGGGACGCGGACCAGTGCCTGCCGAGTTCTCCACAGGCGGTCGGCGTCCCGACGGTTATCCACAGCCTTAGCAGCAGGGGCTACCGTCCGCCGGGCAGGGTGCGCAAGCTTGCAGGGTGGTGCGCACTCCCAGACCGTGGGTTCTACCCACCCAGCCGGCGAGCCGTGGCCTCCTGCTTGCCGCTGGCGTCAGTCGGGCCATGATCGGCACCCAGCTCGACGCCGGGGCGTTTGCTGCGGCTGCGCCACGGTGTCTATATGGCGGCGTAGGAGCGACCCGAGGCGCGACGCAGATCGTCGTGAGCGGCAATCGCGAGCCGCTGGTTCGCGAAGTCGGAAAGGCGCGGGCTCGCCACGAAGGACGCTCTGGGAGTCGCTCCCGGTTGCACTGACCGTGCAGTCCGGCGAGAGTCACCGGCGGAGTCGCTGTCGGCGGGATACTTCGAACTCGCCGGGCTGCCACGACCCCTCTTCCAACCTCCGGTGAGGAGCCCGCTGGGGACGCTTTACCCCGACTGCCTTTGGCCGGAGGTGCGACTGATCGGTGAATGCGACGGGGCGGACAAGTATCGTCGGCCTGGTGCCTACGTGGAGGAGAAGCGCCGGGAGCAGGTGCTTGCTGACCTGGGCTTCCGGATCGTCCGGTGGCTGGAAAAGAAGATCATGATCGAGCCCCAGGACGTGGTGGAGCGGGTGGCTCGCGCGCTTGCCGTCTGACCGCCCCGCTTCATCGCCACGAAATGTTCGGGACATCGGCAGCTCGGTTGAGCCGACCGATTGCCACGAGAGCCGGTTCTGGGGTCATTCCGAGGGTGCATAACCCGACGATCGTGGCACTTCGACTTTCGACGGCCGACGAGGGCCCTCATATCCCGATAATCGTGGCATCGAGGACATCGAACGCAGACACCGAGGGCCCCGGCATGCGCCAGGGCCCTCGGGAGCGGGAATGGTGGGGTCAGTTCGAGCGGAAGTAGGACAGCAGCCGGAGCATCTCGACGTAGAGCCAAACCAGGGTGACGGTGAGGCCGAACGCGCCCCGCCAGGACTCGGACGCCGGGGCGCCCATGGCGATTCCCTGCTCGATGTAGTCGAAGTCGAGGATGAGATTGAACACGGCCAGACCGACGCCGAACGCGGAGATCAGCAGGAGCAGCGCCATGTTCGAGTGGCCGAACAGGAAGTTCACGCCGAACAGAGACAGGATCAGATTCACGAACAGGACGCCGGCGTACGCGATCGTGCCGATCATGACCATCTTGCGGAACTTGCTGGTGACCTTGATCCGGAAGAACTTGTAAGCGGCCAGAGTCGCGACGGCCGCGACCAGGGTCGCCATCACCGCGGCCGGGACGATGCCGTTCCACAGCGTTTCGTACACCTTGCTGATGGCGCCAATGAAGATGCCCTCGATGGCGGCGTAGGCGAGGACGAAGGCCGGATTGATCGCCCGGCGGAAGCTCACCAGCATCACCGTCCCGAAGGCCACGAACGCCGACACGATCGCTGCCGGCCACAGGAGCGCGGCAGGCATGAACAGGAAGGTGAGGCCCGCGACGGCCACGAGGGTGCCCAAGGTGATGGCGCTCTTCGTGATCACGTCGTCGATCGTCATCCGACCCGCGGGAACCGGCTGGAACTGGCGGGCGTTCGGGTCCTGCATGGGCTGGCCCGGGTACTGCTGGCCAGGATAGGCCTGACCGGGGATCTGCTGGCCCGGATACGGCTGCTGACCGGGATAGGGCTGACCGGAGTACGGCTGCTGGCCCGGGTACGCGGCGTACTGCCCCTGGTCGGGCACCTGCCAGGTATCCGGCTTCGAAAGGACCGGGTTGCTGCTCCGCATGGCTGGGTTTCCTCCTTGATCGGGCGACGGTCTGAACCGTCGTCGGCTTCCATGGTAGAGAACGCTGCTGAGAGCCTGCTGTGTTCCGCCCTGAGCCGTCCCTGGTTACGAACCCTGGCTTCGAGCGATCGGGTCCGATCTGCGAGCCGGTCGTCGTGCGTCTGCGCCACCGACCTGGAGCCATGGCAATTCTCCGAGCAGGCATTTGCTGCGTGAACTGACTGAGCCTCGCCCAGTGGCTGCTGGCCAGGCTGGAAGGGGGGTACCACCCCGGTGACGACGACAGGTACGTTCGAGGAACTCAGCCGGGTGCTCGGCGTGAAGCATGCGATGCCGGCGATGGACAGCACCGCTGTGAGAGCCCGCACTGGCCGATCTCAATCGCGACCAGGTGCAGCAGCGCACTGAACTGGTGGAGTTGTTCCGTGGCGTGGTCCGCCTGGAAACCGACCTGTGGAACCGCGTGGACGCCGAGATCAAACGGGAACACGACGTGCCGCTGGCCTGGCTGGAGTTCCTGCAGACCATCGACGCGACCGAAGGCTGCCGGGTGCTGGACATCACCAGGGCCCTGGCGATCACGGTGGGCGGGGCGAGCAAGATCGTCGACCGCCTGGAACGGGCCGGGCTGTGCCGCCGCGAGCAGAACCCGACCGACGCGCGCTCGAACACGATCAGCCTCACCGAAGCCGGCGCCACCCTGCTCACCGAGGCCAACACGACCTTCGAAGCCACCCTCGCCGACCTGATCGGATCGGCGGTACCGGCCGCGGACCTCGCCCAGCTCACCGCGCTGATCCAGCGAGTGCGCCGGCACCTCGCCCATGCTCCGGAGGCGACCGGCGACGAGCCCCTGGTCGCCGCATCCGACCGGACTGCGGAATGACCGCCGCGGTGAAGGAAGGGGGCCACGTCGAGCGTTCAGCTATCGTGCCGTGTCGGTGGCGAATACCGGCACTGCGGTCTGGAAGGTGTCCAGCACTGCAGTCCCCGCCGGGCCAGCTGGTTTCCTGAGCCCCTCCCGCGAGCCCGTCAGTTGTGTCCGACGATGGTGTGGGGCGCGTAGGGCTCTTCGAGGGCGGCGATTTCGTCGGGCGTGAGTTCAACTTCCAGGGCTGCGACGGCGTTGTCGATGTGTTCGTCCTTGGTGGCTCCGATGATCGGAGCGACCACCGGTTCTTTCGACAGGAGCCAGGCGAGCGCGATCTGGACGCGGGGGACGCCTCATAAACTGAGTCCGCCTCTCATCCAAGACATCTGCCGCATAACGCTGCTGCACGAATTCGAAATTGCGTACCGCCATGACTTTCAAGTCTGTGGGCTTCAATCGTGCGATCAGCGCAGCAAGTTCCTTGACATCACCCCCGCGAAACGTACAGGCGCTGTCGAGGAGTTCCGGAATCCCGCCAACCCGAGAGCCTATCGCGGGACAGGCAACACTCATAGCCTCTAGCACGGCGCGCGGCAGACCTTCCTGCCTACTGGGCTGCACGTACAAGTCGATCTCCTCTTGAATCGTACGCAGCACCTCGCCGTGGGGCAACGCGTCAAGGAATCGCACCTCCTCAAGCACGCCATGCTCCATTGCCAACGCGCGAAGCCGTGACTGGTCTCCTGGCCCAATAACCCAGTACTCAACACCTTTCCGCTCGGCCTTCAACGCCGCAATTGCCGCGATGACGTATGCGTGCCCCTTGTACGCGACGTCTACTGCCGCGGCGGTGGCCAGCCTCATCGGTGCGTCTGGAGGTCTCCTCTCGATGTCCTGAACTCTTCGTTCAAGGGTGTCACGATCGCTCTCGCCAAGGACCACATCCGAGCAGCCGATAGAGTGGCCACGAGTAGGATAGCGGTCCTGAAGGAATCGCTCCGTAACGTACAATGTATACGCGGCATTCCTGACCTGACGCCTAGTTACCAAAAACGCCATTGGTGCGACCAATTTGCCAAGCAAGCCGTGATTTATATATGCATCCCAGGGGCACCCGACCATCTCGACGAGCACCGGTTTGCGCAGTCGTTTTCCCCAGCGAAAGGCCAGCGATCCAAGAACGCTCGGAAGACGCACCACGATCGCATCGCTCGTTCGAATTAGTGCAAGAACTCGACGTCTCTCTGGATGCGATCGCAACATGCCGAATAACGACGTCGGTTTGAAATCTACCAATGCGTCCGCTAGTTTGGGTAATGTGGTCCGCTCGGCTGCATCCGCCACACGCGAGCGGGCAAGCAATGTCACCGAATCAAAAAGACTTGTATACTTGCGCAGATCCCCGAATCTGCCATCATTCAGGCCCTCGCCCTGCGACAGGGGGAAGCGATGATCATGCACCAGGAGCAGGTTCCGCTCAGTCATTCAGACATCGACCCCCGACTTCGCCGAGCGCAGGACTCTCGATCTAGGCGCTGGGCGATAACCCGGGCGGGCACTCCTACGGCAATCGCGCAATCTGGGATGTCTGCGGTGACGACGGCACCGGCGCCGACTACCGCACCAGGACCTATTCTGGTGCCAGCCAGGATCGTCGCCTTCGCGCCAATCCAGACTCCATCGCCGATCTCAGTGCGACGCCTCTGTATTGGCTGGTACTTTATCGGGATATCGAGATCCGTGAAGGTATGTGCGGTCGATAATATCGTCGCCCCGTGGGCGATTGACACGTCAGATCCTATGGCCATGCCGCCACTGGCATCGATGTAACACATGGGGTGAATCGAGACATTCGTTCCCAAGGACAGGTTTTCGAGGCCAAACATATAGGTGCCTGGGTGTATTCCGACGTTATCCCCGCAGTCCTTCGCTAAGGTTGAGACGCTCAGGTAACGTAACATGAGGCCTACGTCCCCGTTAACCATCCTAGTAGAACCGAAAGCGGCGGACCGAATACGCACGGGTAGGAGACGCGTAATGCGTTGTAGCAGTGCAAGTGCAGGTTTAGCACGCCCGAAACGCCGGCGACCCGACCTTGCGCCTGGCTCGGGTTGTGAAGGCGAATCGGCCATGCCGCCCTCCCATCGCCTTGGCTCGTCCGTGATCATAGCCGAATGTCCGATCTATCCGCCGGCAAGGCATACTTCAAGTCATACAGAACATGTGCACTCGGCCTTCCATAGCTGCGAATCATGTCCGGGCCTAGCTCGATGAAGTCCCGATGGGCAACCGCAAGAATGATGCCGTCATAGGTTCCTTGCCTTGGTTCGAGGGTCATTTCGATGCCATACTCCGCCCTCGCTTCATGTGGATCGACCCATGGATCGTGTACATCGATGTGGATACCGTAGTCCGCGAGTTCTTGAATGACATCGATCACTCGAGAGTTCCGCAAGTCCGGAGTGTTCTCCTTGAATGCGAGGCCGAGGATGAGCACGCGGGCGCCGCGAATCACCATTCCGTTCTGAGTCATCTTCTTGACAAATTGTGCAGCTACGTATGAGCCCATTGAGTCATTTAGGCGTCTGCCTGCTAGTATTATTTCGGGATGATGCCCGACAGCCTGCGCTTTGAATGTGAGATAGTACGGGTCAACGCCGATGCAGTGGCCTCCCACGAGACCAGGTCGAAATGGTAGGAAATTCCATTTCGACCCAGCCGCCCGCAGGACGTCCTCCGTATCAATACTGAGTTTGCCGAAAAGAATTGCCAGCTCATTCATGAGGGCGATGTTGACGTCACGCTGAGTGTTCTCGATCACCTTTGCCGCCTCAGCGACCTTTATGGAGGGCGCTCGATGGGTACCAACCGAGACGATCGAACGATAGAGTTGGTCGACGAATTCTGCAGTTTCTGGGCTCATCACAATCCAGGGTGTAGGCGGGGTCTGAATCCGCCGGTCTCGAGCAGCGATCTGGCGATGTAGTTGGTGAGGTTCCTGAAGCCGAGAGCGCTGCCGCGGAGGTGTTCCAGCCTGCCGTTGATGGCCTCGGTGGGGCCGTTCGAGGTGCGTGGGTGGTCGAAGTAGGCCAGTACGTCGCCGGCGCGGCGTTTCAGGGTGGAGCCGAGCTTGTGGAGTTCGACGAGCGCGGCGGGGACGCCTCGGCTGATCGCGCCGATGACCTTCTGCATCGCTTGTCGGCCGGCGGCGCGGTCGGGGTTGCGGTAGGCGTCGACAAGGTTCTGGTACACGCCCCAGGTGACCTCCACTGCGGCGTGGTCGTCGTGGGAGAACAGGGCGTCGAGGCGGGCCTGCTGCTTGTCGGTGAGCAGGTCGACGCCGGTGTGGAGAGTGCGTCGCGCGCCGTACAGCGGGTCGCCGGCCCGGCCGCGATGACCCAACGTCTCCTGCTGGACGCGTTGCCGGCACCGATCCAACGCGTCGCCGGCGAGGTGAGGTCGACCCGGGGCGCGGTGGCGGTGTTTCCACTGCTCCGTTTCCCTGGGCCGCCTCCCGAACCGGACGTGCGACTTCCACCGCATCCGGCTCTCCACAGGCCGCGATGGTCAGGTGGTTGCCTTGAGTTTGGGCCAGGGCGTGGCGATGTTGCCCCGGTATCGGTAGCGGGTGACCGCGACCGTTGCCGGGTTGAGGAGCGCCATGCCGCCGTCCTGCGGCCACCACCGGTTGGTGGTGTAGTAGCGCCGCGTGAGGGTCTTCCAGTTGGTCTTGCGGTGTTTGAGGCGGATCCACCGGACAACGCGCCACCATGTGTAGTGGGCGAGGTACCGGAAGGCCCGGTGCGCGACCGCGTGCTGGAAGTAGTTGGTCCAGCCGCGAAGGACCATGTTCAGCTGGTCCAGCAGCTTGCTCAAGGGCTGGTTCGTGCCTTGCGTCGTGATCGCCTTGACCTTCCGCTTGACCGAGTCCAGGGACTTTCGGGACGGGAAGGTGTAGACGTACCGTTTCGCGGTGCCTCGTTTCCGGTGCCGCTGGATGCGGAACCCGAGGAAGTCGAAGCCCTCGTCGATGTGGACCACGGTGGTCTTCTCCGGTGACAGGCTGAGCCCGACCGGGTCCAGCACCGTCGCCACTTCGGCTCGTGATCGCCTCGGCGTGTTCCCGGGTTCCGGACACCAAGACCACGAAATCGTCGGCGTACCGGACCAGCCGGTAGGTCGGCAAGCCGTGGCGGCGCCGGCGGGAACGGTCGACCCGGGTGGCGCTGTCAGCGTTCCACAGGCGGGCGAAGTGCTCATCGAGCACCTCCAGGGCGATGTTGGCCAGCAGCGGGGACAGAATCCCACCTTGAGGGGTTCCGCTGTTGTTCTCCCGGATCGCTTGGTCCTCGGACAGGACACCGGCTTTCAGGAATGCCTTGATCAGCGCGAGTACTCGCTTGTCCCCGATCCGTCGACGGACTCGCCCGAGCAGGGCCGCGTGGTCGATCTCGTCGAAACAGGCCCGGATGTCGCCTTCAAGGACCCACTCATAGGAGCGGGAGGCGAACATCTGGATCTCGGCGACCGCGTCCATCGTCCGCCGCTTGGGTCGGAACCCGTAGGAGGACGGATGGAAGTCCGCTTCAAAGATCGGTTCAAGTACCAGCACCAGACTGGCTTGAACAACCCGGTCGGCAACGGTCGGGATACCCAGCCGCCGGAACTTGCCCGGCGACTTCGGGATCAACCGTTCCTTGACCGGCGAGGGCTCGAACTGGCCGCTCTTGAGCTGCTCACGCAACCCGGCCAGAAACTTGCCCACCGTGTCGGCGGCCGTGATGGCCCGGACGGTCAGCCCGTCCACCCCGGCCGAGCGTGCCCCCGTGTTCGTTGATACCCGCTCCCATGCGACCAGCAGGAAAGCGGGATCCACGACGAGGTTGTAAAGGTCATCGAACCGGGCCGTGGCATCCAGTTTCGACCATCGGTGCAATTTGTCCTGCATCCCCAGTACCCGCCGCCACGCTTGCGCGAAGCTCGGCTGCGGCGCGTCGATATTCACCGGCGACCTCCTGGCATTGCCTCGGACTCTTTGCCTGCTTGCTGCCGTCCTTCGCCATGTGAACGGCTTTCCCGTTCCCGGACTACTACGACGGCTCCGCCCCCTACCGCCCCCAAAAGGTGACGGTGACCCTGCCCGCCGACGCGCTGGCAGCACGCCGGTAAGGGCAGGGACGGCAGGGTTCCCATGTTCATCGTGTTGCGGTCAACGGGGTCGGTGCCCAGCTCTGCTCCGGCAGCATCACCACGAGTACGCCGCAGGCTTTCCTCGTGGCCTCCCAAACCGGGACCCATTCCCGTCCTGAGAGTCGCCTCCCCGTCAATGAGTTCGGCGTGCACTGCATCCCGGCCCATATCCGCCAGATTGGAGCCGGTTCCACGATTACGGAGTTTCCACCACTGGTTCACTCTCGTTACACCTTTCCGTTTCGTTCGCCGGACCCGGACCATCTGGCAGTACTGGCCCGTCCCGGCTTTGTCAGGGCTGCTTCCCACCCTCCCCGGCACCTCCCGGGTCAGGCTGCCCTCCACTTCACCCAGCCGCTGCGACGGCCAGGAGACAGGGGTCTCTCACCCCCATCCGCAAACACGACGCCTCATGGCGCACCTGCACCACATGGAACGGGTCCATCACCTCGACTGCGTCAGGGAGCTTGTCGACAGCGGCGGTCTTGAACCCGGTGAACCCGTCCATCGCGACGATCTCGACCTGGTCGCGCCACGCTTGGGGCCGTTCGTCGAGCCAGGTGGCGAACACCTGTTTGGAGCGGCCCTCGACCATGTCCAGCAGCCGTGCCGGGCCAGTGCCGTCGCGGACCGGGGTGAGGTCGATGACCACCATCACGTACTTGTCGCCCTTACGCGTGTGCCGCCAGCAGTGCTCATCCACGCCAATGACCTTCACGCCGTCGAACCGCTGGGGATCGTCGATCAGGACCCGCCGGCCCTCGGCCAGGACCGCGTCGTTCGCGGTGTTCCACGACACCGCCAGGCCCTCGGCGACCCGGGCCACGGTCAGGTGCTGCACCACGATCCCCTCCAACGCCCACCGCAACCCCCGCCGGGACAGCTTCGCCCGCGGCTCAGCCGCCTTCGTGGTGTCCTGGCGCCACACGTGCCCGCAGCCCGTGCACCGATAGCGACGGACCGTGACCTCCAGCACGGTAGGCCGCCAGCCCAGCGGCTCGTGCGCCAACCGACGGGTCACCGTGCCGACCGCCGCACCCTCGCAGCCACAGCGGCGGCACCACTCGTCCGGCGCGACGACCCGGCAGGCCAGCACCGCACGGCGAGGCTCGAGCCGCTGACCGACCACCACCAACCCGAGTTCATCGGCACGAACGAACGTGGTCAGGTCAGGGCAGGCGAAGGTAGCGTTGCGCACGTCGAGGTCTTCCAACTGGGCGGTGTGAGAACTCCCATCATCGGAAGACCTCGACCCTCACCCCGGCACCGACGCGCCGCCGTCGATCACACCCCCGCTACACCGTCGATTGTGATGAGCCAGTATACCAAAGACCCGCGCGTGAGAACCCGGTAATAGTGGATGTTGACAAGCAGCGCCCCTTCTCGGGCGCGGGCCCGTCGCGCATCCGCCGCTAGGGCAGCGGTACACCGCAGTATCGAGGTCGTTGACATGCCCTCAATCTTGAGTTGCAGATAGATGCTGGCAAGTGCCCCAACAATGTGCCCACTGGAGACGATCCTCAACTGCCAGCCGCTGATATAGAACCAAATCGAGAAACTCGTTGCCAAGCCGACTGACCACCAATAGTCATTCCACCAGAAATACAGAGCGCCGCTCAGGTCTGCGGCGTTAACGGGATCATCTGGGTATCCGTAAGCGGTGGCGTTGCCTCCGTAGATGGGATCAGCGGAGGTGAACAGGGCAGACGCCTGGTTGTAGAGACGCACGCCCATGAGGGTGATGCCCATGCCTGTGAGGGTGGCGCGTTCGTGGCCTCCGAGCCAGCCGTAGCCGACCGGTGTCACGCTCGTCCCGGTGGGGGGTGGGTTGGTGGTGGTGGGTTGGCCGTATTCGGTGTACTCGGTCCACGACCCGATCCCGCCGGCCGGGGTGTCGCCGTCCAGAGCCACGGTGGCGGCGATGTCACCCCGCAGCCCAGTCAGCGTGAGTTCGGCGCCGTCATCGGTGGGGGTCGAGCTGAAGGTGACACCCAGCCCGTCACCGGTCAACGCCGCATACCGGGTGGTCACCGACTGACCACTACTTGTGTCGACACTCCACGCGGGGTTGTCACCACTGTCGGTGTAGTGGCGGGTCAACACCCCGCTCGTGACACCGTCGACGGTGGTGGTCTGCTGGAGCCTGCGTCCGGCACCGTCCAGGCTGAACGCCACACCCGTGGTGCCCTGCGTGATCGTCCGTGCCGCGTCGGTGTGGTCGTAGACGACGGTCATGTTCCCGGCGGCCGGGTTGGTGGTGTCCCCAGCGGGGATCAGGGTTTGGCGTCCCAACGGGTCGTAGGTGTAGGCGCCGGTCCCACCGGCGGGTGTGGTGGGCTGATCCGCCGTGTTGAACACCCGGGTGCCGGTGGTGAGCCCGGTGTCGGTGCACGGGCCGGGGTTGGTGGCCACCGACTGGGCGGTGCGGTTGCCGTTCACATCGAAGCTGTAACCGCGTCGCTGGCACACCGCCCCGCCCCCGACACCCGTCGAGTCATCAACCTGCACCAGACGTCCGGCACGGTCGTAGGCAAACAACCGATCCGAACGGACCGCCTGCACGGCCGAGGTGGCCTCATACGCCGAGCCGCCGGCCGGGGACCATTCCCGCACCGTCCGACCCGCGGCATCGGTGGCGCTGGTCCAGCCGAACCATTCCTGATCCGTGATGGGCTGCCCGGTGTCGGGGTCGGTGCCCGGCCCTGCATAGGTGAGGTCGATCAGTTCTCCGGCCTCGTCCCAGGTGTGGCGGCGGACGATCCCTGCCGGCAGCTTCTCCACGACCACCGCCCCCTGGGCGTCGTAGGCGGCGGTCGCCGTGTGCGAGGCCCCGGACAGGGTTGAGGTTTGCGTCACCTTCGTGACCAGGCCTCGGGTCTCGGGGTTGCCGAGGGCGTCCAGGCCGTCGTAGGTGTAGTCGGCTGTCCCGTTGCCGTCAGCCACCCGGACGACCTGACCCAACGCGTCGAACGTGGTGGTCGACGTGTCGCCCGGTTGGCCCGCGGGGGTGTTGGTGTAGGAGAGCTGACGGCCCCACGAGTCGTAGCTGATCGCCGTCGGGCACGACTCACGGTTCATCGGCGGTCTCGCCGTCCGAGGGGTCGCCATCAGGCCGCCGAGGGATCAGGCCACTGAACAGGCGCGGCTCCTCAGGCGATAACTCCACATTGCGGTAGCCGGCCTGATGCATCGCGAGCTTGATCCGCACACCGAAATCGCCGTCGTAGCCGGACAACCCCGTCAGAAGCAGGCTCCGACGCGAGCGAAAGCGCACTCGGCATCCGTTCTCCGTCGCCCAGCCCTGGCCTGGTGGCCACCAGGGAATCACCGTCTCAAGCAAAGTCACGTCAGCGAGATCGAACCAGACGTCGTGCGTTAGGCCGCGGTAATGGCCACGGCCAGCGCTGAAGTCCAGCGTGAGACCCAGACGTGGGCTGCGCACGAGCACCCACCAAAGTGGCGAGCTGGCTAACAATCCTTTGGCCCAGCGGCCGGCCAGTGGACCAACGGCATCAAGGTAGGCGCCTACCACAACCGGTGCAAGGACCGACATTGCCAACACATTCCAACAGATCGACCACCACGAGCGCAGCGTGACCCGGTTCTGGCTGCGATCGGACATAGCCTGTCACACCACCCGACTACTGCCGAGGGCCGACGTGCCACCCCAAACCCCAGCGCTCGCCAAGAAGTCGAACGAGCGAGCCGCCGCTCTCGGCACCACCGAGTTCGCTTTGGGTGCGCGTCTTAGCGAGTAGACCGGACGGACGCGCCGGGAGAGTGGCTTCTTGCGGTCCACCCGGATCTTCTTGAGGTGACGCGTGTGACTCAGCATCGTTGCCCCGGAGCGCTTGTAGATTGTCTTCAGGCCTGCCTTGACAAGGCCGCCCCCGGCGAAACCGACTGCGCTGCTCAGAGCGGCAGCCTTCGCCCGTCCCTGCCAGCCGGGCTTGCTGGCTAGGTAAAGTCCCCCAATCTGGATTACGGCGCATGCAGCGCTTCCCCAACCCCATGCCAAGGAGCAGGTGGCGTTGATGACAGCGCCGGACCGTCCCTCAGTCAACCAACTCCCGACGCGGTTCCACCATCTGCGTCCGTCGAGGTCTTGTTGGTTGATGGGGTCGGTGGGGTAGCCGTACCCGGTGTTCCCGCCCCCGAACACTGAGTCGAGGGAGGTGAACAGGGCGGTGGCTTGGTTGTAGAGGCGTGCCCCCATGAGGGTGATGCCCATGCCTGTGAGGGTGGCTCGTTCGTGGCCTCCGAGCCAGCCGTAGCCGACCGGTGTCACGCTCGTCCCGGTGGGGGGTGGGTTGGTGGTGGTGGGTTGGCCGTATTCGGTGTATTCGGTCCAGGACCCGATCCCGCCGGCTGGGGTGTCCCCGTCCAGGGTGACGGTGGCGGCGATGTCGCCCCGTAGCCCGGTCAGGGTCAACTCAGCACCATGACTGGTGGGGGTCGATGTGAAGGTGACCCAGCCCGTCGCCGGTCAACGCCGCATACCGGGTGGTCACCGACTGACCACTACTTGTGTCGACACTCCAGGCGGGGTTGTCGCCACTGTCGGTGTAGTGGCGGGTCAACACCCCGCTCGTGACACCGTCGACGGTGGTGGTCTGCTGGAGCCTGCGTCCGGCACCGTCCAGGGTGAACGCCACACCAGTGGTGTCCTGGGTGATCGTCCGTGCCGCGTCGGTGTGGTCGTAGACGACGGTGATGTTCCCTGCGGCCGGGTTGGTGGTGTCCCCAGCGGGGATCAGGGTTTGGCGTCCCAGCGGGTCGTAGGTGTAGGTGAAGCGTCCGAGATTCATGCCGCTGCTTATCTGGGCTGGCCCTCGGTGAGGAGGGCCGTGTAGTGGGCGTGCTCGAACTCTACCGGGGTGGTGTAGCCGAGGCGGCCTGTTCGCCGGCGGCTTCCTGCCGCAACTGCGCCAGCGCCTCACCTTGCTCGTGGCGCCAGACCTGGACCTGCCTGAGGCAGCCCCGCCGGTGCTGCTGTGTCGCGTCGAACTGGGCTTGCGGTCGGCCTCGGTCCACTGGGCCTTCCGCTACGACGTCGGTGGCAAGGCCCACGACCTGGGGCTCCTGCCCGAGGCGTCCGATCCCCCGCTGCGCAACCCGGGCGCCGAGTCGGAACTGGCGGCGTCCGTGCCCGAGGGCACCTGGCGCGCGACAGGGCCGGCGGGGACGCCCGAGCTGCGTCCCTGCTTCCTGACCGGACGGGCGCTGATCGACTTCGTCGGGACGACCCTGCCCGCGCTCCAGGCCGCCGACGACGTGCTGGTCGAGCTCAGCGGAGACGTGCCCGAGTTCCGCGAGGCGACCGACGCGCCGACGGTCACCCTCAAGGTGACCGACGCCGAGTTGGGCGACTGGTTCGACCTCGGCGTCGAGATCACCGTCGGGGACGAGTCGGTGCCGTTCGCCCCGCTTGTTCACCGCGCTGTCCGTCGGCGACGACCACCTGCTGCTCGACTCGGGCACCTGGTTCGCGCTCGACCGTCCCGAACTCGACCAGCTGCGCGCCCTGATCGACGAGGCACGCGCCCTGGTCGACGTCGACGGCGACACGTTCCGGCTGCGTCCCGAGCACGCCGGGCCTGTGGGAGGAACTCGTCGCGCTCGGCGTCGTCGCCGAGCAGTCGGCCGCGTGGCAGGCGTCCGTCGGGGCGCTGCTCGACCTCGACTCGCTGCCCGGAGACCCCGGTGCCCGACCGGGCTGCAAGGCCGACCTGCGTCCCTACCAGCTCGCCGGGTTCCGCTGGCTGTCGTTCCTGTGGCGCCACGCGGCTGGGCGGCGTCCTGGCCGACGAGATGGGGCTCGGCAAGACGCTGCAGGCGCTCGCGCTGGCGCAGTCGGCGCTACGAGGCCGGCGAGCTGGACGCCCCCATGCTGGTCGTGGCGCCGACGTCGGTGATCGGCACCTGGGCAGTCCGAGGCGGCCCGGTTCACGCCGGAGCTGACGGTCGTCGCCGTCACCGAGACCGAGGCGCCGCCGCGGCGTCGCCGCTCGCGGACGCCGTCGCCGGCGCCCACGTCGTGGTCACCTCGTACACGCTGCTGCGGCTGGAGGCCGACGACTACCGCGCGCTGCGCCTGGTCGGCGGTGCTGCTCGACGAGGCGCAGTTCGTCAAGAACCACGCGTCCAAGGCCTACCAGGCGGTCCGCAAGCTGCGCGCCCGCATCAAGGTGGCCCTCACCGGCACGCCCCTGGAGAACAACCTCATGGACCTGTGGTCGCTGCTGTCGATCACGGCGCCCGGGCTGTTCCCCGACCCGAAGGCGTTCACCGAGGCTGTACCGCAAGCCGATCGAGTCCGGGGACGCCGAGGCGCTGGCCCGGCTGCACCGCCGGATCCGGCCGCTGATCCTGCGCCGGACCAAGGCCGCGGTGGCCACCGAGCTGCCCGACAAGCAGGAACAGCTGGTGCCCGTCGAGCTGGCGCCCGGCACACCGGCGGCTCTACGACCGCCACCTGGCCCGCGAGCGGCAGAAGGTGCTCGGCCTGGTCGGCGACCTGAACCGCAACCGGATCACGATCCTGCGGTCGCTGACCCTGCTGCGCCAGCTCAGCCTGTCGCCGGCGCTGGTCGACCCCGACCACGCCGCCGCACTCGGCCAAGATCGACGTGCTCGTCGAGATGCTTCAGCGAGCTGATCGCCGAGGGGCACCGGGCGCTGGTGTTCAGCCAGTTCACCGGCTTCCTCGCGCTGGTCAAGAGCGGACTGGACGCCGAGGGCATCGCCGTACGAGTACCTCGACGGCCGCACCCGCGACCGCGCCGCGCGCATCGACGCGTTCCGCACCGGGGACGCCCCGGCGTTCCTGATCAGCCTCAAGGCCGGCGGCTTCGGGCTGACGCTGACCGAGGCCGACTACGTGTTCATCCTCGACCCGTGGTGGAACCCGGCCGCCGAGACCCAGGCCATCGACCGCACCCACCGCATCGGCCAGGACAAGCCCGTCAACGTCTACCGCCTCGTCGCCGCCGACACCATCGAGGAGAAGGTCGTCGCCCTGCAGGAGCGCAAGCGCGACCTGTTCGACCAGGTCGTCGGCACGGCGTCCGACATCGCGGCGCCGCTGAGCGCCGACGACATCCGCGGGCTGCTGGACGCCTGACGTCGTGGCCCCGGACCTGCGGATCAACCCACGCCGAGGCCGCGTCGGCGGCGACCGCCGCAGAGCCGACCACGACCTCGATGGAAGCGATGCTGCCTGCAATGGACAACGCCGGGGGGTGCCGCGTGAGCGACTCCCCCCGGGGTTCCGAGCCGTCAGCGTCGATCCGGTCGACGCCTGAGCAGATGGAGCGTCACCCCGCCGGGGCGGCACCCCGCTCTTGGAGTCCGCCGGAGGGCGTGATCGCACCGCCAAGGAGAGCGCCCTGGTCGACCGGCCCGAGGCCCCAGCGGGGGGTGGTCACGTTCAGGGGCGTCGCGTGACCGCTCGGAGATCCCCGGCCTACTCCCCGGCGCCTCCCACGCGGAACGACACCGACGCCGACACGGGACGCGGCCACAGCGCGTGCTCGGGGCGCACGTCCGGCCCGCACGAGCGCGAGCCGAGTCCGTGCTGGGCGAGGTCGAGGTAGAGGTGGACGCCGCGCGAGGCCGGCAGCTCGTGCTGGTGGCGGGCGGCCGTCCACTCCTCGGCGCTGTGCCGCGCCACGACGAAGCCCGGACGCGTCCCGGCGACGGGGGTCGTCGTCACGGTCGAGCTCGGGCAGCCCGTCCCCGCCGAGGCACAACTCGCGCAGTCCCTCGCGGTGACCGGTCTCCTGCGGCACCGCGTAGCGCACGGTGAGGTCGTCGACCGGCGCGGCGAACCGCCCGACCCGGGCGGCGGCGCGGCTGTCGGCGTAGTTCTCGCCCGGCCCGGTGCCGAACCAGGACGCCGCCGCGTACCCGGCCGGCAGCAGCAGGTGGACGCCGACGCGCGGCCAGGTCACCGACCAGCCGGTCGAGGGCTGCACGTCCACGTCGAGGTGGAGCTCACCGTCCAGCCAGCGCCACCGCTGGTCGACGGTCACGCTCCGGGCCGAGTTCGCCGCCGCCAGGCGGTACCGGGTGGTGAGGCCGTCGGGCCCCGCGGTCGACGTCGACGAGCCGGTGCTGCAGCCGGTCCAGCCCCGCCTCGCGCCACCGCTCGGCCGATGACGGCCCGTCGACTCCGAGCCCCATGGTCTCGGCGGGGTCGGCCAGCTCGTACGACCCACGTGTCGCCAGCGAGTCGTTCTCGGTGGGCGCCCGCCACAGGGTCATCTCGCCGCCCTGCGCCGGGAGCGCGCCGAGCGACACGAGGCGTCCCCGGCCGGTCGAACCGCGCGTCACCGAGGGCGTACCCGTCCTCGGTCCGGTGGGCCGGGTCGGACGCCGCCCCGGACGCCCCGGAGGGATCGTCCCCGAGACCGACCCCAGCGCCAGCTGGGCGGTCGTGACCACGTGCCCGGCCGGACGCCCACGGCGTCCGATCGGCGAGGGCGGCGGTGACGGTGAGCCAGTGCTCGCCCGGCGCCGTGCGGTCGAGGGTGGGCAGCGGCACGGACGCCGATCCGCCCGCCGCGACCGGGGGCACCGCCAGCGACCCGGCGGCCACCGCGTGCCCGTCGACCTCGTGCACCCACGCGAACGCGAGGTCGCCGGTGTCGGTGTCGTGGCGCCGGTTCTCGACCGTCACCCCCTCGTCGCCGAACACGACCTTGATCGGCGTCACGACGGCCGCGTACTCGGCGAGCATGGGCGTCGGCGTCCCGTCGGCGAGCACCATGCCGTCGCACACGAAGCTGCCGTCGTGGTACACCTCGCCGAAGTCGCCGCCGTAGGCGTGGAACGGGGTGCCGTCGGCGGTCGGTGGTGAGGATGCCGTGGTCGCGCCACTCCCACACGAAGCCGCCGTGCAGGGCCGGGTGGGCGTCGAAGACCGCCTCGTAGGTGGCGATGCCGCCCGCGCCGTTGCCCATCGCGTGGACGTACTCGCACTCGATGATCGGACGCCCCGGCCGCGTCTTCGTCAGGTGGACGAGCTCCTCGACGGTGGCGTACATGCGCGACACGACGTCGACGTACCGGTCGGTCGTGGTCGTTCTCGTAGTGCACCGGACGCCCCGGGTCGCGCCGGTGGATCCACGCGGCCATGGCGGCGAGGTTGCTGCCCGGCCCCGACTCGTTGCCGAGCGACCAGGCGATGACGCAGGGGTGGTTCTTGTCGCGCTCGACCATGCGGCGCGCCCGGTCGAGGTACACCTCGCGCCAGTCGGGGTCGTCGGACGGGTTGCCCACCCAGCCGTTCGTCTCGAAGCCGTGGGTCTCGAGGTCGCACTCGTCGATGACCCAGAAGCCGAGCTCGTCGGCGAGGTCGAGCAGCGTCGGGTGCGGCGGGTAGTGGCTCGTGCGGATCGCGTTGAGGTTGTGCCGCTTCATGAGCAGCATCGCCTCGCGCACCCTGTCGGCGTGGAACACCCGACCGTCGATCGGGTCGAAGTCGTGCCGGTTGACGCCGCGGAGCCGCACGCGGCGTCCGTTCACCAGCCAGGCATCCCCGTCGACCTCGACGCGGCGGAACCCCGTGCGCACCGTGACGGTCTCGGCCGCGTTGGCGACCTCGATCTCGTAGAGGCGCGGCGCGTCCGCGCTCCAGGCGTCGACCGGGCCGACGTCGAAGGTGTGGGGCGCGGCGGCGTCCGGCGATCTCGGCGGCCAGCCCGAGCTCGGGGCACGTGACGCGCACCGGGTAGGCCGCCGGCGGCGCAGGTCAGCTCGACGGCCAGGCTGCCGCGGCCCGGTCGCCGGGTCGCGGTCGGCGTGCAGGAACACGTCGTCGAGGCCGGCGGACGGCCGGTGCAGCAGGGTCACCTCGCGGAAGAGGCCCGGCAGCCACCACTGGTCCTGGTCCTCGATGTAGGACATCGCCGACCACTGGTGCACGCGCACGACGAGGACGTTGTCGCCCGCCCGGACGCTGGCCGGTCACGTCGAACTCCTGCCGCAGCCGGCTGCCGCGCACGATGCCGACCTCGTCGCCGTTCAGCCACACCCGCGCCGAGCGACTCCAGGCCGTCGAACCGCAGCCACACCCGGCCGTCGGCGAGCCAGTCGGCGGGCACGTCGAAGCGGCGCCGGTGGTCACCGGTCGGGTTGGCGTCCGGCACGTGGGGCGGATCGAGGGGGAACGGGTACTTCACGTTCGTGTAGGCCGGACGCCCCCAGCGCCCCTCGCCGCGCAGCACCCAGTGGGAGGGGACGTCGATGGTGTCCCAGTCGGTGTCGTCGAAGGCGGGGTCGGACGCCGCCGCGTCCGCCTCGCCGGCGCTCGGATAGAGGCGGAACCTCCAGTCGCCGCACAGGTCGAGGCTGGGCGCGGTGGTGCGCAGATGGGCGCGGGGCGCGACGCGGCGTCCGGACCCCGGGGAGATCTCCTCGACGTAGGCGGTGTCGGTGGAGGCGGTGGCAGACATGGGTTCCTCGCTCGTGAAGGCGGATGGGAGCGGATACGCAGCGTCCGTGGCCGGTGGTCGGAGGGGGTGACCCGACCCCGTCCCCGGTGGTGCGGCCGGGGACGGGGCCGGCGGATCAGCCCTTGGTGGCGCCGAGGGTGAGCCCGGCGACGAAGTGCTTCTGGAGTGCGAAATAGATGATGATTGTCGGGAGCGCGATCATGACCGCCCCGGCAGCCACCAGGTTGTTGTCGGTGAAGAACGCACCTGACAGGTTGGTCAGCGAGCTCGTGATGGGGAACTTCTCGCCGCTCTGCAGCAGGACGGTGGCCCAGAAGAACTCGTTGTAGATCCAGGTGATCTGGAGCGTGGCGAGGGCCGCCAGCGACGGACGGCAGAGCGGGAGCGTGAGCTTCCAGTACTGCTGCCAGATGCTGGCGCCGTCCACCATGGCCGCCTCGTAGATCTCCTTCGGCAGCGCCTTCATGTAGTTCGCCAGCACGAAGGTGCAGAAGCCGACCTGGAACCCCACGTTGACCAGGATCAGCCCCACGTAGGAGTTCAGCAGGGTGCCCGACTCGCTGAGCCAGAAGGGCACCTCGATGTTCTGGAACATCTTGAACACCGGGATCAGCAGGGCCTGCGGTGGCAGCAGGTTCCCGGCCGTGAAGGCGCCCAGCATGACGATGTTGAACTTCCAGCTGAAGCGCGCGAGCACGAACGCCACCAGCGACGCGAGGAAGAGCGTGAGGGTGACGGCCGGGATCGTGATGATCGCCGAGTTGAGGAACTTCCGGGCGAACTCGCCGGTCGTCCAGGCTGTGACGTAGTTGTCGAGCGTGAAGCCGCCGAAGCTCAGGTAGCCGAACTGGGCGGTGAACTGGTAGTCGCGCAACGACGCCATGACGGCGTACAGCAGCGGGATCAGCCAGAGGAAGGCCATGAAGGCCAGGAAGACGTGGGTCGCGATGCGGCCCTTCGTCCAGGCCCTGCGGGGGTTGGCCGTGACCGTGGCGGTGGCCGTGGCGGTGCTCACTGGTCCCCCTTCATGACGATCCTGAGGTAGATGATGATGAACACCGTCGAGATCACGAGCATGATCGTCGCCAGCGCCGAGCCGAAGCCGATGCGTTGCGCCTCACCCACGATGTTGCGGGTGACCTCGGTCGCGAGCAGCTCGAGTCCGTTGCGACCTCGGTTGATCACCCAGACGAGGTCGAAGGCGCGCAGCGAGTCGATGAACGTGATGACCAGCACCACGACGTTGATCGGGAACATGACCGGGAAGACCACGTGGAAGAATGTCTGCACCTCGGACGCCCCGTCGATCCTGGCCGCCTCCTTCAGGGCGAGGTCGACGCCCTTGAGGCCGGCCAGGTAGAGCAGCATCACGTACCCGACGTGCCGCCACGACGTAGCGATGAGGGCCGAGTACAGGTTGATGCTCGGGTCGCCGTACCAGTCGATCGACGTGCCCAGGACGGCGTTGAGGAGGCCCTGGTCGCGGCTGAACATCAACTGCCAGATGAAGCCGATGAGGGCCATCGACAGCACCACGGGCAGGTAGAGGGAGGTCTGGTAGAACTTCGTGTGCGAGGCCTCACGGTCGAGCAGCACCGCGACGAGCAGGCCGATCGGGGTGGCGATGAAGAACAGCACCAACAGCCAGACCACGTTGTTCCGGATGGCCGGCCAGAAGGCCGGGTAGATGGTCGCAGCCTCGACGTACCACCGGGTGCCGACGAACTTCGCCTCGGTGAACGGGCCGAACCCGTCCCAGTCGAAGAACGAGAACACGATCGTGGCCATGGCCGGCAACCACACCAGCGTGGCCACGACGGACGTCGGGATGAGGACCATCAACGCGACGGTGACCCGGTCACGGGTCGACATCCGGGTTTTCCGGCGCCTCCCCGTGACCGCCGCTTTCGTCGTCGTCGTCATGACGCGAAGATCGACTTCTTCTGGGCCTCGACGTTCTTGAGGATCGTGGCGATGTCGTCAGGGGTCTTGAGGAAGCTCTGCAGGGCCGGGCCCATCACGGTCGAGGCGAAGTCGGGACGCGAGTCGCGGTCGAGGAACAGCGCCACCTCCTTGGCGTCCTTGAGCACGCCGAGCATCTTCGTCTGCAGGTCGGTGTACTTCGCGACGTCGGCCTTCTGGCTCGTCGCGATGACCGACGGGTCCGCCTGCACGAGGATGTCCTGCGCGGCGGCGCTGCCAAGGTAGCCGAGCCACTTCTTGGCGCCGGCCTCGTTCTTCGGACGCTTCGACATCATGAAGCCGTCGGTCGGGGCCTCGATGGCACCGGTCCCGATGGCGGAGTCGACCTCGGGGAAGATGAAGAAGTCGAGGTCGTCCTGCTCGGCGCCCTTGGCGAACTGCTGGGCCGCGAACGTGCCCAGGTAGTACATGGCCGCCTGGCCCTTCTGCAACGCCTGCGCCGCCTCCTGCCAGCTGCGGCCGAGCGCGTCCGGCTGGTGGTAGGGGAGGAGGCCCTTCCAGGTGTCGAAGACCGTGGTGACCTTGGGGGAAGTCCAGTCCTCCTTACCGGACAGGAGGCTGATGTGGTAGTCGTAGCCGTTGATGCGCAGGTTGAGGATGTCGAAGGTGCCCATCGCCTCCCAGCCGTCCTTGTCGGCGAACGCCAGCGGCGCGACGCCCTCGCCCTTCATCTTGTCGCCGAGGGCCTTGAACTCGTCGAGGGTCTTCGGGACCTCGTAGCCGCCCTTCTCCCACACGCTCTTGCGGTACAGCACGACCCACGGGTAGTAGGTCGCCGGCATGATGATCTGCTTGCTGCCGTCCTCGGTGGAGCACGCCTTCTTCAGGCCCTCGGGGATGCCCTCGGTCGCCTGGTACACGTCAGTGAGGTCGCCGATCAGGTTCTTCGCGGCGAAGAAGCGGCCCCGGTAGCCGGCGAACCAGCCGAACGCGTCGTCGGGCGAGCCCTGCAGGTAGTTGTTGATGTTCTCCTGGAACGTCGTGTGGGCGACGGTGTTCATCTTCACGGTGAGGCCGGCGTTGGCGTCCTGGAAGGCCTTGGCGGCCGCCTCGATGGCGGCCTTCGGGACGGGGTCGGCCTGGTTGTTGCCGAAGGTGATCTCGCCGGACGCCGCGGCGCCGGGCGACGCGGTGCCCCCGCTCGAGCAGGCGGACAGGCCCATGGCGCCGAGGGCGAGGGCGCCGCCGAGCAACGAGCGACGGGAGAAGCCGCTCACGGGGGCGGCGGGGAACCGGGCGAGGTACTCGGCCTCGGTCTGCGGACGGGACATCAGTGGCCTACTTTCCTTGGGTGGAGACGGATCGGACGGGGTCGGTGGGCGGTGCGGTGTCGGCCAGGACCAGGCTTCCCCAGGGTTCGAGGGTGAGCGTGTGGTCGGGCGGCAGGGGGACGCCGGCGACCAGGTCGTCGACGCCATGGGGGGTGACCGCCTGCGCGGCCTCCCCGCTCCAGTTGTGGACGAAGTGTATCCTCGTCCCGTTGGCCACGCCCGAGTGGACGGTGACCGGGGTGTCGCGGCGCCAGGCGGCCGCGACCGGTGTGGGGACCAGGTGCCGCACGAGGTCGGCGCCGAGGGTCCTGTCGGGCACGGTGCCCACGTAGGTGACCCGCCCGAGCCCGTGGGCACGGGTGGTCACGGCCGGGAACCGGCCCAGCTGGGGGTGTTCGTAGCGGGCGAGTACGTCCGCGTCGTCCACCAGGAGGTGGTCGGCCCACCACAGGCCGGACGCCCCCGCGGTCACCCTCATGCCGTCCCCCAGGACGACGACCGGGGCCCGCAGCGAGGTGAACTCCTCGTAGTGGACGCCCGCGGCCGGGCCCACGACGTCGGGCGCGACGGCGAACCGGGCGCGTGCCTCCTCGTCGCCGTAGCCGGTGCGCGGACCCACGACCAGGTGGCCACCGGCCGCGGCGTAGTCACGCAGCTTCTCGAGTTGGTCCGTGGTCGCGATGTAGAACGCGGTCGCCACGAGCACGGGGAACCGGCGGGCCGCCTCGGAGGCGTCCAGCTCGTCCCACTGCTCGGCGTGGAGGATGCGGGCCTGGGCGCCGCCGTGCAGTACCGCGGCGTGGAACGCGTCGACGATGTCGTGGTAAGCGGTGGTCCGGGGGCTGCCGTCGGGGTTGCACAGCGGCGGGAAGTCCTCGAACGACTGCTTGCTGTCGGTGGAGTAGAGGATCGCCACGTCGGCGTCCGGCGTGTAGCCGTCGAGGCGGTCACCGAGGCCCGCGAGCAGGGCGCCGAGGTCGGCGACCTCGGCGTAGATGCGGCCGGGCACCTGGCTGTGCGGCAGGACGCCGCCCCAGTAGGTCTCGGCGCCGACGTGCAGCGTGTGCCAGTGCCAGTACTCGATCATGGACGCCCCGCGCGCGATCAGGGCGAGGGCGCTCTGCCGGATCTGGCCGGGGTAGGGCGGGAAGTGCTGCCACCACCAGTTGATCGACTGCAGGTTGGTCTCGGTGACGAGGAACCGCTCCTGCCGCAGGGCGTAGCCGCGGTCGCCCAGCTCGAGCAGGCCGGCGACGCCGGTGCGGATCCAGTGGTCGGGGCGGGTGAGCTGCCGGGCGAGGTCGAGGTGGTCCTCGACGCCGTGGTAGGCGTTGAGGGCGGGCACGTCGAGGCCTCGCACCACCTGCTGCTCGTGCACGGCCGGCCGGTCGAGCGCGACGCACGTGGTGACGAACTGGTCGTCCCGCGCGTACTCCCGCACGAGGTCAGCCTGCCAGCCGATGAAGCCGCTCACGACGTGATTCTGATAACGGCGCCAGGCGAGTCCGTACTGGGGCTGCAGGTTGCCGTCCGGACGCCAGAGCTCGGCCCAGTCGCCGAGGCGGTGTGACCAGTACGCGAGGCCCCACGCACGGTTGAGGGTCTCGACGTCGCCATAGCGCGCCTTCAGCCACTCGACGAACCCGACGAAGGTGTTGTGGTTGTGCAGCAACATGGCGCCCGGCTCGTTGTCGACCTGGAACCCCACGACGGCGGGGTGGGCGGCGTGACGACCGACGATGGCCCGGATCACCCGCTCGGCGTGGAACCGGAACGCGGCGTGGGTGATGTCGACCTCCTGCCGGCGGCCCCATCCCTGGCGCCGCCCGGTGGCGACCTCGCCGGCGATCTCGGGGTAGGTGTGCCACAGCCACGGCGGCACGGCGTATGTGGGCGTCCCCAGGATGACGTCGATGCCGCGGGTGTGGGCGCCGTCCAGGACGGGCTGTAGCCACCCGAGGTCGAACTGGCCGTTGCGAGGTTCCCACGTCGACCACACCGACTCGCCCACGCGGATGACGTTGAAGTGGGCGGCACGCATCAGGTCGAGATCGCGGTCGAGGTCGAGGTGCGGCTGGTACTCGGCGTAGTAGGCGGCGCCGAACCCCAGCGGGTGGTGGTGCGGCGCTGCAGCGGTCACGGCGGATCCTTGCGGGAGGGTTTACGTTAGCGGTAACGTTACCGGTAACAGTTTGGGCGGCGCAAGGGTTTCGAGCGATCGTTTCCGGGGGATTTCAGGGTGAGGAGAGACCGCCGCCCGGGCGTCCGGTCGAGGCGCGCGGGACCAGTTCCGCCACGGGCATGCCGAGGTCAGGGGGCCCACCGACTCCCTGGAGCGCGAGCAACGCGTGGACCGTGTTGCGCCCCATGCGCGGGAAGTCGACCGCCATGGTGGTGAGCGGCGGCCAGTAGTACGCGGTGTCGGCGATGCCGTCATAGCCCGAGACGCTCACGTCGTCGGGCACCCGGACGCCGTGTCCCTGCAGCCAGAAGAGCGCCCCGAGGGCGAGCTGGTCGCTGGCGGCGACGATCGCGGTGGGGGCGTCCGCGTGGGGGTAGGACGACATCGCGTCGTAGCCGGCGGCGGCGCCCCACAGCCCCTCCGTCTCACCGCAATTGAGTAGCCCGCCGTCGTGCGATCACCTCGCGGTAGGCCTCGCGACGGTTGCGCTCGGCCAGCCACGACAGGGGGCCGCCGATGTGGAAGAAGCGCTCGTGGCCGAGGTTGGCCAGGTGGGTCACGACCTGCGCGAAGGGGTG
>CAVYLH010000004.1:0-665511 GCA_963769325.1 uncultured Actinomycetota bacterium
TCGCGCCACGGCGTCGCCCAGTAGCGACCAATATTCGTTCATTTCCGCGAGGCGCACTCGTCCCATCGCGGTCAGTGAAAAACAGCGTCTCGGGGGTCCGGCGTCGGAAGGCACGTCGCGGGCTTTCAGCATCTTCTCCTCGCGGAGGCGGGCGAGGATGGGGTAGACGGTGCTCTCGGAAACGGCCAGCTCGTCGAGCTCCCTCAGCGCCTGGACGATCTCGTAGCCGTGGCTCTCCTGCCGGCTCAGCAGGAGCAGGACGCAATACTCGATCAGTCCCTTGCGCAGTTGCGTGATCCAGCCGTCGATCATCCAGTACTCCGTTTTGCGTACTACGTATTATATACTACCGCTCGCGGTGTCAAGTACCTGTTTGCGGGAATCGCGCGAAATGCTCTTTTTTGTGGCATTGTGTGCCGGAATTCCTACACTTTCCCGATTCCAAGAAGGCGGAGCGTATGGATATCCAGAAACTGTTCGCCGAACGCATCGGCGGGGCCCGGTTCGGGCACGGCAACGAGATCTACAAGTTCGAGAAGATCAAGCGGGCCAAGCGGCGGCGCTGCGGCGCATCCCGACGTGGAACTGCTCGATTTCGGCATCGGCGAGCACGACGAGATGGCGCCGTTCCCGATCCGCGAGGCGCTTGAAGAAGGCGGTCGACGATCCCGCGAACCGCGGCTACGCCGACAACGGCATCCGGGAGTTCAAGGAGGCCGCCGCGCGCTACATGAAGGAGTTCTTCGGCGTCGCGAACCTCGATCCCGACACCGAGATCAACCACAGCATCGGCTCGAAGCCGGCGCTGGCCATGCTGCCGCTCTGCTTCATCAATCCCGGCGACGTGGCGCTGATGACCGTGCCCGGCTATCCCGTGCTCGGCGACGCACACCGGCTACCTCGGCGGCGAAGGTCGTCAAGCTGCCGCTTCGCCGCGAGAACGGTTTCTTCCCCGACCTGAAGACGATCGGCGCCGCGGAATTGCCGCCGCGCGAAGCTGTTCTACGTGAACTATCCGAACAACCCGACCGGCACGGCGGCGACCGAGGAGTTCTTCGACGCGCTGATCGCGTTCGCCGGCAAGCACAACATCCTGATCGTGCAGGACGCGGCCTACGCGACGCTCATCTACGGCCGCGAGCCGCTGTCGATCCTCGGCCGGCCCGGCGGCAAGGAGGTGGCCGTCGAGCTGCACTCGATGAGCAAGAGCTACAACATGACCGGCTGGCGGCTGGGCTTCGTCGCCGGCAACGCGCAGGTCGTGCAGGCGTTCGCCGACGTGAAGGACAACATCGACTCCGGCCAGTTCAAGGCCATCCAGCTGGCCGCGTGCGCGGGCATCGCGGACAAGCAGCTTTCCGAGGCGATCAAGAACCACTACGAGCGGCGTCTGAAGAAGCTGGTGGCGACGCTGCAAGAAGTGCGGGTTCGACGCCGCGATGCCGGGCGGCACGTTCTACCTGTATGTTCCGGCGCCGAAGGCCGCGGGCTCGACGAAGTTCGCGACGGCGGAGGACGCGTCGCAGCACCTGATCCGCGAGCACTCCATTTCGACGGTGCCGTGGGACGATGTCGGCGCGTTCCTGCGCTTCTCGGCGACGTTCGAGTCGAAGAGCGACGCGGACGACGACCGCGTGCTGGCGGAACTGGAGCGAAGGCTGGGGGAGGCGAAGCTGAAGTTCTGACTCGACACTGACCCTTGGACGGATGGGGGCACAGCCAAGCGTCCAGCCTCCGAGGAGAGTCAAGGGACTTCACGATGAGCGAAAAGTCTTACACAGCGCGAAACTCGGCAAACAGCTTTCCGTGTTCGTCGAGGACCAGCCCGGGACGCTGGCGGCCGTCACGAATCTCCTGGGCAAGCACGGCATCAACATCTACGCGCTGACGCTGGCCGAGGGCCTCGGCCACGGCTACGTGCGCATGGTCGTGGACAAGCACGACGAGGCGATGAAGGTTCTGCGCGCGGCCGACGAGTTGATCATGGAGCGCGACGTGATTCTTCTGGAGCTTTCCAATCAGCCCGGCAGTCTCGGCCGCGTGGCCGGAACGCTGGCGGCGGCCGGCGTCAACCTCGAGTACGCCTACTGCGCGGGCGGGCCCAGCGTGGACAAGGGGCTCGTCGTGGTGAGAGCGGACGATTCGGAGAAGGCGCTGAAGGTTCTGCAGGAGCTGCTGCTGAATAGTCCGACGTCCAACGTCTGACGTCCGACGTTGTCGGCGTACTGACCGAGGACAGTTCGAGGACTGACGACTGTGGACGTTCACTCGGACCTTGTTTCCCACGGCTTGCGCCCGCTGTTGGGTTTCCGGCACGGCTTCGGGTTGACCTGCACGTAGACGCTTTCCTCGCCCAACTCGTGCTCGACCTCCCGCACGAGCTCGGCGGTCGCGGCCACCTTGAACGCGGTGTGCGTGTCCACGAACACTTTCTCTCCGGTGGGGAACTGCAGGCAGATCGTGACGGGCGTGTCGCCGGGGTGCCGGCCGAGGAGCTCCTTGATCGTCCAGAGCTTGGATTCTTCGAGCTCCGAGGCGGGGATGTGGATGCTGACCCGGTCCGTGAAGTACTTGTGCACGTCCTTCAGCGGATAGATCTCGGCCGCCTTGATCTTCAGCTGGTCCTGGTCCTTGGACAGTTCGCCGCAGACCATGACCGGCGCTTCGTCCTGAAGATACACGCCGTAAGTCCTCGAACGCACTGGGGAATACAATCACCTCGATCGCTCCGTCGAGGTGCTCCAGCCGGAACACGGCCATCGGCTTCTGGTCCTTTTTCGTGAAGCGTTTCTGGAATTGCGACACGAGGCCCCCGATACGCGTCACGGTTCCCGCCTCCATCTCGTGGAGCTTCGTCGTGTCCGCGAGGCTGAACTTCTTCAGCGCCCACTCGAAATGGGAGAGCGGGTGCCCGGAAATGTAGAAGCCGAGCAGCTCGCGCTCGGCGGACAGCATCTCGCTCTCGGACCACTTCTCGCCGGGCGGCAGTTCGTCGTCGGACGGTGTTCCCTGGGTGCCGAGCATGTCGAAGAGGGAGGCCTGGCCGGCCAGGCGGTCGCGGTGCGCGGACGCGGCGCGGCCCATGGCGTCATCGATGCCCTTGACCAGGCGGCCGCGCCACAGCCCCGTGAAGTCGAACGCGCCGCACTTGATGAGGCTTTCCAGCGTCCGCTTGTTCACGAGCGACGGATCGAGCCGGGAACAGAAATCCAGGAATCCCTTGTACGGGCCGTTCTTCTCGCGCTCCAGGATCAGCGCCTCCATGGCGCGCGACGCCGACGTTCTTCACGCGCGGCGAGGCCGTAGCGGATCTTGTCGCCCATGCGGCTTGAAGCGGACGTCGCTGTCGTTCACGTTCGGCGGCAGGACCTCGATGCCCATCTCCTGCGCCTCGGCCACGAGCACGGGCAGCTTGTCCGTGTTGCCGATTTCGCTCGAGAGCAGGGCGGCCATGAACTCGACCGGGTAGTGCGCCTTCAGGTACGCGGTCTGGTACGCGATGACCGCGTAGGCCGCGCTGTGCGACTTGTTGAAGCCGTAGCCGGCGAACCGCTCGATGTTGTCGAAGATCTCCTCGGCCTTTTTCGCCGGGATCTTGTTCAGTCTTCGCGCAGCCCTGCGACGAACTTCTCGCCGCATGGCGCCATTTCCTTCTCGTCCTTCTTGCCCATCGCGCGCCGCAGGATGTCGCCCTGCGCCGAGCGAGAAGCCGGCGAGCACGTTGGCCGCCTGCTGCACCTGCTCCTGGTAGAGCATGACGCCGTAGGTCTCCTTCAGGATCGGCTCGAGCAGCGGGTGGTCGTACGCGAGCTTGACGCGGCCGTTCTTGCGGTTGACGTAGTCGTCCAGCATGTTCATCGGGCCCGGCCGGAACAGCGCGATCATCGCGATCAGGTCCTCGATCCGCGTCAGGCCGATCCGCCGCAGGAGGTCGCGCATGCCCCTGCTTTCCACCTGGAACACGCCGACGGTGTCCGCCCGGTTGAGCAGGTCGTAGGTCGCCGGGTCGTCCATCGGCAGCTTGTCCATGTCCAGCTCGACGCCCTGTGGTCTTCTTGATCAGGCTCGACGGCCTCCTGGATCACGCGTCAGGGTCTTCAGGCCCAGGAAGTCCATCTTGAGCAGGCCGATCGCGCCGAGCGGCTTCATCTCGAACTGGGTGATGATCTCGTCTTCCTTGTCGCGCTGGAGCGGCACGAGTTCGATGAGCGGCCGCTCGCCGATGACGACGCCGGCGGCGTGCGTGCCCGGGTTGCGCGGCAGGCCCTCCAGCACGCGCGCGTACTTCATGATGCGCTTGGCGTTCGGGTCCGTCTGCGTCGTCTCGCGGAACTCGGGGCTCATCTCCAGCGCCTTCTCGAGCGTGATGCCTGGCGGTCGTTCCGGGATCATCTTGGCGAGCTGGTCGCACTCGCAGAGCGGGATCTCCAGCACGCGGCCGATGTCGCGGATCACGGTCTTCGGCGCCCAGCGTGCCGAACGTGATGATCTGCGCCACGTTGTCGCGGCCGTACTTCTCGCTTCACGTACTCGATGACCTCGCCGCGGCGCGCCTGGCAGAAGTCGATGTCGAAGTCCGGCGGCGACACGCGCTCGGGGTTCAGGAACCGCTCGAAGATGAGGTTGTAGCGGAGCGGGTCGATGCCGGTGATGCCCAGCGCGTAGGCCACGATGCTGCCCGCGCCCGAGCCGCGGCCGGGCCCGACCGGGATGCCGCTGCTCGTGCGCGAAGCGGATGAAATCCCAGACGACGAGGAAGTAGTTGATGAACCCCGTCTTCTCGATGACGCCCATCTCGAAGTGGAACCGGTCCGCGATCCGCTTCTCCGCGTCGTTCTTCGGCTGGTCCACGTCCTCGATGCCGTAGCGCGCGCGCAGGCCTTCCTTCGCCGAGCTGCGATCAGGTACGTCTTCTGCGTCGTGGCCTTCCGGCACCTTGAACTTCGGGAAGTGCAGCTCCTTGTCCAGCACCAGCTCGACGTTGCAGCGCTCGGCGATCTCGACGGTGTTCGAGAGCGCCATCGGGTGGTCGGGGAAGAGCGCCTGCATCTCCGCGCCGCTCTTCATGAAGAACTGGTCGGACGAGTAGCGCATCCGCTTCGGATCGCTCATCACCGTCTGCGTCTGCAGGCAGAGCAGGACCTCGTGGGCCTCCGCGTGCTCCGCCTTCAGGTAGTGCACGTCGTTGGTCGCGACGAGCGGCAGGCCGGTCCGCTTGGCGACCTCCAGGATGCCGCGGTTGGCGATCCGCTGCTCGGGGATGCCGTGGTCCTGGATCTCGAGGAAGAAGTTGTTCTTGCCGAAGATCTCGGCGTACTCGTCGGCCGCGCGCACGGCGGCGTCGATGTTGTTGCCGGCGCAGAGCGACGTGATCTCGCCCTTCAGACAGCTGGAAAGGCCGATCAGCCCCTTGCTGTGCTTGCGCAGCAACTCCTTGTCAATGCGCGGCTTGTAGTAGAACCCCTCCAGGTGCGCCATCGAGGAAAGGCGGCAGAGGTTCCGGTAGCCTTCGTTGGTCTCCGCGAGCAGGACGAGGTGGTTGGAGTAGGATTTGTCCGTCGTTGGTCTTGCGGTCGCGCATGTTGCCCGCGGCCACGTACACCTCGCAGCCGAGGATGGGCTTGATGCCCTTCGACTTCGCCTTCTTGTAGAAATCGACGAGGCCGTACAGCGTGCCGTGGTCCGTGATCGCCACGGCCTTCATGCCGAGCTCGTGCGCCACGTCCATCACGCGATCGACCTGGCAGGCGCCGTCGAGCAGGCTGTACTCCGTGTGAAAATGAAGATGAACAAATGGAACGTTCTTGGAACTCATCGCAACTCGATCTAATCGTCCTCGTCGTCGTCCTCGTCCTCGTCCTCGAAAAGAATCGAGTACGAGGACGAGGAGGAGGACGAGGACGAAACTTCTGCCCCGCCATTTTACCGTTTCGCGTTCCCTTATACCGCAGACCGAAGAGTGATGCAAAGAGAAGTCATTCTCCGCCGAGGCGATTCGTCCCAACTGCTTGATTGATCGGCGGTTCTGTCGGACGTTTTCCGAAACGATTTTCAGGCGCGTGATTGTCGGCTGAAAAACTGCGCCAATATGCTATAGTAGGGGGGTGAGCACGTCGGACAATGTGTTTGAGCGTGATGACCTTCGTGACAGGACGAGGGTCTTCCGCGACCGCGGCCACGCGGGCCAATGTCTCTCGGGAATGCTCAAGGATTATCGCGGCGCAAACGCGCTGGTGCTTGCCATTCCTTCGGGAGGTATTCCGGTGGCCGCCACCATGGCCGCCGCGCTGGAGTTGCCGCTCGACGTCATTGCGGTGAGCAAGATGACTCTTCCCCGCAGCACCGAGGTCGGCTATGGCGCCGTCGCCTTCGACAGCTCCATGATGTTGAACTCGCCGCTGATTCGCGCGGAGGGGCTGACGGAGGTGGATATCCGGCACGGCGTTGACGAAACGAAGAAGAAAGTCCGGCGGCGCATGATGCGACTGCGAGGGAGCCTGCAGCTTCCCAATCTTGCGGGGCGGCACGTGTTCCTGGTCGATGACGGGCTGGCTTCCGGATTCACCATGCTTACGGCGATCGAAGCGGTTCGCCGCCTCGACCCGGCGTCTGTCATGGTTGCCGTGCCGACCGGCCATTCCTCGGCCGTCATGGACGTGGCCCGGCGCGCGGACCGGGTTTACTGCGCGAACATCCGGAGCGGAGCGGGCTTTTCCGTCGCGGCCGCCTACGTGATCTGGAGCGATGTCTTCGAACCCGAAGCGGAGCGGATTCTGGCTGATTTTCGAATGAGCCGATCAACGGTCTAAACACTTCCCGGGCGCGCAATTGGGGCGTTCTTGCTTTTCTTCTTGCAGTGCGGCTCCGTCGCGTGCATATTCCCCGCCCTTTTACCGGGGATACAAGGGTAAAACGTAACGAGGTGCAGCATGGCTAGAACAATTCCTATATCGAAGATTCGAAACATCGGCATCATGGCGCATATCGACGCGGGCAAGACGACCGTGAGCGAGCGCATTCTCTTTTACACCGGCAAGACCCACAAGCTGGGCGAAGTCCACGACGGCGCGACCCAGCTCGACTGGATGCCGCAGGAGCGCGAGCGCGGCATCACGATCACCTCCGCGGCCACGACGACGACGTGGGACGACCACCAGATCACGCTGATCGACACCCCGGGGCACGTGGACTTCACCGTCGAAGTCGAACGCAGCCTTCGCGTGCTGGACGGCGCGATCGCGCTGTTCTGCGCCGTCGGCGGCGTCGAGCCCCAGTCCGAAGCAGGTCTGGCACCAGAGCGAGAAGTACAACGTCCCGAAGCTTGCCTTCGTCAACAAGATGGACCGCACCGGCGCCGATTTCTTTGTCGTGTTGGAGGAAATTCAGACCGAGCTCGGCGCCAACGCCGTGCCCGTGGTCATCCCGATGGGCAAGGAGGAGAATTTCCGCGGCATCATCGACCTGATCACGATGAAGGCCATCTTCTACGACGAGGAAAGCCAGGGCGTGAAGTACCACGAGGAAGACATTCCCGCGGACAAGGTCGAGAAGGCGAAGAAGTGGCGCGCCAATCTCGTCGAGAAGTGCGCCGAGCAGGACGACGTCCTGCTGGAGAAGTTCCTGGAGAACGGCGAGCTGACGGAAGAGGAAATCACCGCGCATCCTCCGCAAGGCGACCATCGCCCGCCGCGTCGTGCCCGTCTATTGCGGCTCCGCGTTCAAGAACAAGGGCATCCAGCGCCTGCTCGACGGCGTCGTCCGCTGCCTGCCGTCGCCCGAACGAGATTCCGCCCATCATCTGCGCCAAGGAACCCGAGGCCAACAAGCGCAATCCGACGGACGACGGATCCGCTCTCGGCCGTCGCCTTCAAGATCATGGCCGACAAGCACATGGGCAAGCTGACGTACATCCGCATCTACTCCGGCACGCTGTCGCAGGGCGACGCGGTCTACAACAGCACGCGCGACAAGACGCAGCGGATCGGCCGCATCCTGCGCATGCACGCCAACCGGCAGGAGCCCATCGAGAAGGCCTCTGCGGCGACATCGTGGCCATCGTCGGCCTGAGCGACACGAAGACCGGCGACACGATCTGCAACGAGGATCACCCGATCATCCTGGAGGCCATCGAGTTCCCGGCGCCCGTCATGTCCATCAGCATCACGCCCGAGAGCCACGGCCGACAACGAGAGGCTGGGCGAGGCCCTGCACCGGCTGGCCGACGAGGATCCGACGTTCATCGTGTCGTTCGACCAGGAGACCAACGAGACGATCATCTCCGGCATGGGCGAACTGCACCTGGAAATCATCGTGGACCGCCTCAAGCGCGAGTTCAACGTCGTCCGCCAAGGTCGGCCGGCCGGAAGTGGCCTACCGCGAAACGACCACGGTGGCCATCGAAGGCCAGGACAAGCACGTCAAGCAGACCGGCGGCCACGGCCAGTATGCGCGACGTCTGGCTGCGGCTCGAACCGCTGGATGCCGGCGGCGGATTCGAGTTCGTCAACGACATCGTCGGCGGCCGCATCCCGCAGAACTTCATCCCGTCCGTCGAGAAGGGCGTCGTCAAGGCCATGGCGCACGGCCCGTTCGCCGGCTATCCGGTGGTGGACATGCGCGTCACGCTGTACGACGGCTCCTACCACGAGGTGGACTCCAGCGACTATCGCGTTCCAGGAAGCGGCCCGCATCGCGTTCAAGCAGCTGTTCCTCAAGGGCCAGCCGGAGCTGCTCGAGCCGGTCATGTCGCTCGAGGTGGTCACGCCCGAGGACTTCATGGGGCCGGTGACGAGCTCGATCTGCCAGCGGCGCGGCCGCATCGAGTCCATGGAGCGCAAGGGCGGAACGCAGATCGTGAACGGCATGGTTCCGCTCTGCGAGATGTTCGGCTACGCCGAACGCGCTGCGCACCCTGACCCAGGGCCGCGCGACCTTCTCGATGCACTTCGAGCATTACGAGGCGGTTCCGTACGCGCTGGCCGAGGAAATCGTCGAGAAGCGCAAGGCCGAGAATAAGGTCCGGTAGGCTTTTTTCTCTTGCGTCATGCGGATGCGAAGAATAATTGTAAACGCATGACACAGGAAACTCCGAAGCCTGCAGGCGGTTCTACCAAGGTCAATATTCTCATTCTGTGCATTCACCCCGAGTTGGGTGAAACGTTCCTTCAGAGCGTGTGCACCGGCGCGACCGGTTCGAGTGCGCGATCCGCCAGATCGACCCGGTCCGCCGCTGGAAGCTCTCCCCGATGGACCTGGAGTCGCTGGATCGCTGGGACGACTACGGAGCGGCCAAGGAGGCGATGTTCGAACGCACCGACACCGACTGGGCGCCGTGGATCACCGTCCGCTCCAACGACAAGAAGCGGGCCCGACTCAACGCGATGCGCTACTTCCTCAGCCAATTCGAGTACGCCGACAAGGATCACGCCGTCGTCGGAACGCCCGATCCGCTGATCGTGCAGCGCGGACGGGACACCATCGGGGACTGATCCACGATGGCCTCCGGGGACTCCTCGCAGTGCCCGCGCGGACTACGATCGAGGACGCACGGCCCCCATAGCTCAGTGGATAGAGCAGCAGCCTTCTAATCTGTCGGTCCCAGGTTCGAGTCCTGGTGGGGGCGCGGAACCAGCGCCGCCGCACTGCGGGCAATACGCTGCGTGGCATGCCAAGCGGAAGCCGTCACGTCGACGACCCGGCGCCGCCCACGCGGGGCGAGGTCGTGCGTGACGTCGCGCTTCGCGCGGTGCTGCCCTCAGTTGGCCTCCTGGTCGCGAATGTCGCGCTGGGACGTGCGCTGGCCGGCTCGGCCGCGCTCCAGGAACGCGAGGTCGCCACGATCCGGCGCCTCCAGTCGAGGCAGGGGACACTCGCCGCCGGCCTCGCTCGAGCGATCTCCACCGTCTCCGACGTGCCCGCGAGCATCGCTCAGGGTGTCTTCGCCGTGGCCATGATCCAGAAGCAGACCCACCGTTCGTCGCTCGCGGCCATTCCAGCGATCGCACTGCTCCTCGAGACCGGGGTGTACGTCGCCGCGGGTTCACTCGTGGGGCGGCCGCGCCCGGACGTGCCGAGACTCCATCGTGACCAGCCCACGTCGTCCTTCCCTTCGGGACACCAGGGAGCCTGCGTGGCGCTGATGGTGGTCGCCTGGTTGTTCGCCAACGAGGCACGATCACCCCTGCTCCGCGCGGCGATCAGAGGCGGCTGCCTGGGATACCCGGCCGCCGTGGCGTGGTCGCGGGTCCGCGTGGGCATGCACTACCCCTCGGACGTGGTCGTCGGGACGGCGAACGGCCTCGCCGCGGGCCTGTTGGCGTGGCACTCGCTTCGACGCACCGGCGCCGCACCAAGTGCGGTGCAGACCCTTAGGCCGAGGCAGGCCGTCAAGCCGGGTCGAAGTTGGCGGTCACTCTGCGAGTGGGGAACACGCGACGGCCGTATTCCGGGTGGAGGCCCTCGGTGAGCTCGACCGGGCGACCGGCGGCGAGCGCCTCGTAGATCCCGATGAACTCCTCGGACTGGTTCGCGATCGTCCACTTCGCGGCCAGTTCTCGGCTGCGTGCCTGGGCGGTCGCCAGGAACTCGGGATCCTCGACCGCGTTGAGCATGCCCACCATTGCCCCGGCCAGAGAGGTCGGGTTGGGCCGGGCCAGCACGGCGTTCACACCCGGGTCGACCACCAGACGCAGCTCGTGGTCGACCATCACGAACGGCAGCCCGGCGTGAGCGGCCTCGTGCAGCACCAGGGCCTGGGTGTCGGTGAGGGAGGCGAACACGAAGGCATCCGCTGACGCGTAGTAGGCGCCCAGCTTCTCCCTGGGGACTTGCCCCGGGAGCTTCACCCGGCCGAAACGGGCCGCTCGCCGCAGCCGCCGGCGCAGCGCGGCCGCCGTGTTCTTGTAGTCGCCGACGATCATCAGTTCCGCTGAGGGCAGCTGGTCGCGGACGAGTTCGAAGGCGTCCAGCATCAGCCCGATGCCTTTCTCCTGGGAAATCCGTCCGACGTAGATCAGCCGGTGTCCACGCGGCTTCGAGATCGGCGGCAACTCGGGCAGCGCGTCGGTGCCGTTGGGAACCACTCGAACCTTGGCGGACGGGGCGATCTCGAGCACCCTCCGGGCCGTCTTGTCTGACGGCGTCGTGACCAGGTCGGCGTCGGTGAGCATTCGCGACGCCAACTGCAGCAGCTCCACCTGAGCGCCACCGCGGCGCGGACGCTTGACCCTGAGCTTCTTGATCTCGGCCCACGTGCTCTCCGCGTGATGCAGTTCGTGGACTTTGAAGGCGGCGTTGAGGAAGGGGGCGATGTGCCAGTAATGGTCGGCGTAGGCCTCGAAGTCGGTGTGCCAGGTGAGGACGAGCGGCCGCCCCGTGCGCTCGGCCACCCACATTCCCAGCAGGCCGATGGGCCCCAGCCCGTGGGTGTGAATCACGTCCGGCGGGTTGGCCACCATCTGGGCGAGCCGGTAGTCGAAGTCCTGCCCCATCGACAACCGGACGTTCATGCCCGGGATCGGCATGCTGGGCAGCCGAATCTCCCTGCGCCGGGGGTGTCCGGCCATCGGGTTGGGGCCGTTGGCCTCGGGAGCGACCAGAAGCACCTTGTGCCCTGCCGCCAGCACCTGCTCCTCCAGGAACTGCACGGCGTAGAGGATGCCGCTGTGAGCCGGCCCGTAGTTGTCGGTGAACTCGGCGATGGTCAACTGGTGGGGCTGTCCTGAACGGTCGTGATCGTGATCGTCCGGCCGGCGGGGGAGGGGGCTCCCTTCACTGGTTGGCAAGGTGAGCGTCCTCCCATGCGTCCGCGGGTGAGACCGGAGCGGCGATCCTGGAGAGCCGCGCTGTGGGGTGTTCGACGCTGACCGCGCTGGGCACATGCCGGTTGCGGTCCGCGTCCGGGGGGTGGTGACGCTTGTGGGCGGTGGCGACCATCAGCTTGATCCGGTTCAACTGGTTGGTCTCCGATGCTCCCGGGTCGTAGTCGACGCTGACGATGTTGGCTTCGGGATGCCGGCGACGGAGCTCGGCGAACATCCCCTTGCCGACCACATGGTTGGGCAGGCAGGCGAACGGCTGGGCGCAGATGATGTTGGGGGCACCCAGCTCGATCAACTCCACCATCTCGGCGGTCAGCAACCAGCCTTCACCCGCACGCGTGCCGATCGAGATCACGCCGTCGGCCTTGGCCGCGAGGTCGCGCATCTTCGGGGGAAGGTCGAACTTCCCCCCGGTTCGTGCGAGTGCTGCGACGACGGGCGCCTGGTATCTCTCGATCAGCCACGTCGCCAGCTTCTTGATGTAGTGGGAGCGCGGACCGATCCCGAGTGTGTCGAACTGGTACTGCGCCGAATACAGCGGCATGAGGAAGAACTGAAGCATCCCGGGGAGGACGGCTTCGCAACCCTCGGACTCGATCACGTCGACCACGTGGTTGTTGGCGTCGGGGTGGAACTTCACCAGGATCTCGCCGACCACGCCGACGCGGGGCAGCCGAGGGATGTCGCGCAACGGCAGCCGATCGAAGTCAGCGACGATCTGCCGAATGAGCCGGCCGTAGCCGATCTGGCGACCGAGCGAGCGGCTGTAACCGCCGAACTGGAGGAATTCCTGGCAGACGGTGTCCCACTTGTCGTACAGCGCTTTGGTGGCGCCGGGCTCGGCCTCGTACGGACGGACGCGCAGCATGACAGTCTGCAGCAGGTCGCCCAGGACGAGGGCCTGGACGGCGGGATGGAGCAGCGACGGGGTGAGTTTGAATCCCGGGTTCGCCTCCAGCCCCTGGACGCTGATCGCGAGCACCGGCACCTGTGGATAGCCGGCGTCGGCGAGTGCCTTGCGCAGCAGTCCCACGTAGTTGGTGGCCCGGCACATCCCGCCGGTCTGCGTGATCGCCAGCGACGTCCGATCGGGATCGGCCTCGCCGGAACGGATCTTGTTGACCAGTTGGCCGACGACCAGGATGGCCGGGAAGCACGCGTCGTTGTTGACGTACTTGAGGCCGACTTCGACATCTTCGTTGCTCGCATGCTCGAGCAGCTTCATGTTGAGGCCGAGCTTGCGCATCACCGGCATGACCAGCCGGAAATGCAGGGGCGCCATTTGGGGCGCGTAGATCGTGTGAGTGTCGCGCGCCTCCTGATCGAAGAGCCGGCGCTCGCCCAGCGGGCCGAAGGTGCTGACCGTGGCCGAGCCCCGCCGTTCCGCGGCGGCGGCCTTCATCGAGCGCAGCCGGATCGTGGCCGCACCGAGGTTCGACACCTCATCGATCTTGAGCAGGGTGTACATGTCTCCGGCCGCCTCCAGGATCTCGGAGACCTGGTCGGTGGTGATCGCATCCACTCCGCAGCCGAACGAGTTGAGCTGCACCAATTGCAGGTCGGCCCGTCCCGACACGGTGGCGGCCGCCTCGTACAGCCTGGTGTGGTAGGCCCACTGATCGCGGACGCGGATCGGGCGCGCCAGCTGAGGATCGGCGGGGGAGAGGATCGCGTCCTCGGTGAGGACGGCCATGCCCAGTCCGTTGATCAGGCTCGGGATGCCGTGGTGGACCTCCGGGTCGACGTGGTAGGGGCGTCCGGCCAGCACGATTCCCTTCACCTCGTGCTCGGCCAGATACGCCAGGGCCCGGCGTCCTTCTGCCCGGATGTCGGCCTTCGCGGCGGCGTCCTCGGCGTAGCCGGCTTGGACGGCTTGCGTGGCTTCATCGAGGGTGACGTTCCAGTCGGCGAACACCTCGACCAGCCGGCTAGCCAGCTTCTCGGGGTTGTCCAGGTTCAACAGCGGGGCGAGGTAGCGCACGCCCGGCTCCTGCAGCCGGGTGAGGTTGCGCTCCAGCACCTGCGGGTAAAAAGCCACCACGGGGCAGTTGAAATGGTTGTCCGCGCCCTCGATCTCCTTGGCTTCCAGCGGCACACAGGGATAGAAGATCGTCGTGATGTTCCGGTCCAACAGGCTCTCGATGTGGCCGTGGGCCAGCTTCGCCGGATAGCACACGTTCTCCGAGGGGATGGATTCCATTCCCCGCTCGAACACCTCGTGGTTGGAACGGCCGGACAGTGTCACCCGGAATCCCAGCCGGGTGAGGATCGTGAACCACAGGGGGTAGTTCTCATACATGTTCAGCACGCGCGGAATGCCGATCTCGCCCCGGAACGCCTTCTCCGCGGTGAGTCGCCGATATCCGAACAGCCGCCGGTACTTGAAGTCGTAGAGATTGGGCAGCTCGGATTTCTTGGGCACCCGGTCGGTGCTCGCGCCCCGTTCGCACCGGTTGCCCGAGACGTGCCGCGTGCCGTCGCCGAACGTGGAGATCGTGAGCTGGCAGTGGTTCTGGCACAACCGGCACGTGTCCAGATCGGTCCGCACGGTGAAGGCGTCGAGCTCGTCGAGGCCGAGAGCTTGCGTCCGCTCGCCGACCAGCCAATGGCGTTGGGCCGTGAGTGCGGCGCCGAAAGCCCCCATCAGGCCGGCGATGTCGGGACGCACGACCCGGGCGCCGGTCTGCAGTTCGAAGGCGCGCAGGACGGCGTCGTTCAGGAACGTTCCGCCCTGGACGACGACCACATCGCCGAGTTGGGAGGCGTCCTTCAGCTTGATCACCTTGTAGAGCGCGTTTCGGACGACCGAGTAGGACAATCCCGCGGCGATGTCGCCGATGCTGGCGCCCTCCCGCTGGGCCTGCTTGACCGAGGAGTTCATGAAGACGGTGCAGCGGGTGCCGAGGTCCACGGGCGACGCCGACGCCAGCGCTGAGCCGGCGAACGACTCCACGTCCGTGCCCATGGACGCGGCGAAGGTCTGCAGGAAGGAGCCGCATCCCGACGAGCAGGCCTCGTTGACCGCGATCGAGTCGACGGCGCCCGAACGGATCCGCAGGTATTTCATGTCCTGCCCGCCGATGTCGATCACCGCCGTCACTCCCGGGCAGAACTGTTCAGCCGCGCGATAGTGCGCCATAGTCTCGATCTCGCCGTCGTCGAGACGCAGCGCGGCACGCACCAGTCCTTCGCCGTAGCCGGTCACGCAGGCGCGGGCCAGGTAAGCCCCCGCGGGCAGGTCGCTCAGGATGCTGCGGAGGATGGACGTGGCCACCGAGACCGGGTCGTTGCTGCCCTGATAGGACGAGAACACGATCTGCCGATCCTCGGTCAACAGCACCGCCTTGACCGTGGTCGACCCTGCGTCGATGCCCAGGAACAGTGGGCCGCGGGCGTGCGCCAGTTCTGCGCGCGGCGTCGTCGCGCGGTGGTGCCGCTGGTCGAACTCGGCTCGTTCGGCGTCGTCGACGAACAGCGGACGCAGCCTCGCGCTGCTCAGCGGAATGGTCACCCGCTCGCGCAAGCGTGCCAGCAGGTCGGTCGGGTGGGCGCTCGTCCGCGCCGAGCGCGACGTCGTCCCCGCCAGCAGTGCGGCGCCGATGGCGACGTAGAGGTGGGCGTTGTCCGGCGTGGTGAAGGCGTCCACCTGAGATTGGAGCGCACGCTCGTAGGCACGACGCAGTTGAGGCAGGAAGTGCAGGGGGCCACCAAGGAAGACGATGTTCCCGCGGATCGGGTGCCCGCACGCCAACCCGGCGATGGTCTGCGTGGCGACCGCTTGGAAGACCGAGGCGGCCAGATCGGTGTGCGCTGCCCCCTGGTTCAGTAGGGGCTGCAGGTCGGACTTGGCGAACACTCCACAACGGGACGCGATCGGATAGAGGTGCTGGTAGGCGGCTGCCAGGTCATCCAGGCCGGCAGCGTCGGTGTGCAACAGGCTGGCCATCTGGTCGATGAACGCACCCGTCCCCCCGGCGCACGTACCGTTCATACGTTGTTCGACCACGGGGTGCAGGAAGGTGATCTTGGCATCCTCGCCGCCGAGTTCGATGACCACGTCCGTCTGCGGTAGGAACCGCTCGATCGCGGCGGTGCTGGCGATCACCTCCTGGATGAACTCAACCCCCATCAGCTCGGCCACACTCAACCCGGCTGACCCGGTCACGGCGCACTGGAACTCCTGCCCGGGGAACCGGTCCGCGATCTCACCGAGGAGACCCCGCAGGGCGCCGCGGGCGTCCGCGTTGTGGCGTTGGTAGGCGCTGAACCGCAGCGCTGAACCCTCGAGGACGACCGCCTTGACCGTCGTCGAGCCGATGTCCAAAGCCAGGGAACTCACGTCACGCATCCTGCCTCCTCCAGAACGATCGTTCTGTTAGTGGTTCACTTTACCCCCGGCTACGCAATCTTGCGGATATTCTGCGCACGTGGACGCGAAGCGACGACGGCCCGGGGCCCGGGAGGCGATCATCGCCGCGGCGACCGAGCTGATCCGGGTCAATGGGGTGGCCGGCACCTCCATCGCGGACGTGATTGCCGCGTCCGGCACGTCGGCAGGTGCGATCTACTACCACTTCGGCAGCAAGGAGCGGCTGGTCCTCGAGGTCGGCAAGACAGCGATGGCCGTGCCGATGGCGATGATTCTGCAGACGTCGACCGGCCTGTCCCCGGCTGCCCTGTTCGCCGCTGCGCTGGAACGGGTGGCTCGCGAGGAGGGTGTGGCGGAGATGTTGCTGCAGATCTGGGCGGGCGCGAAGTCCGATCCCGGGCTGGAGCGACTGCTGCTCACGGAGGTGGGCACGGTCAAGGCGAACATCATGGCGTTCATCGGCACCTGGTGCGGTGAGCAGGGGCCGACCACCGACCCGGCCGCCTTGGCCAACCTGATCATCGGCCTGATCACGGGCTTCGCCGTCCAGCGCGGTCTCGGCGTGGACATCGACCCGGACGCCTACCGCGACCTGGGCGTTCGGCTCCTGGAGACGGCACTCGTCGCAGCGTCGTCGTCGCCGTCCTGATCAGGCCGCCCTGCGAGCCCACGAGTTGGCCGGCGAGCAGCCATCCGTGCTGCGGGCCGGCCGAGGTCGGGGTTCAGCTCGGTGTAGTTCGAGGCTTCGGGACGGCGGGGTCTCAGGCTCGTCCTCCGGCTTAGATCCCGTCGGCGTCGACGGACATGGCGCTGACCTTGAGACCGGGTCCCTCGCCACGGTGGTGAGGGGACGCCGCCGGCGGTGTCGAACGCCTTCTGGTCGCGGATCACCTTCTCGGGCTTCTGGAAGGCGTAGCGGGCGGCACCTGGACGAACTCGGTGCGCGAGCGGCGTGCCGGCTGTTCGGTTCAACCGGCACACCTGGTGGAGCGAGTCCCCGGGAAGCCACTCCGCCCACGCCCGCAGGCACCCTTCCTCTACCCGCTCCTCGGCCGGCCAGTCGGGATCGGGTGCGGCGCTGCTCTCTGGGGATTACCCGATCTCGCTGGACGTGCTGAGTAGAGTGGGTCTGTTGGCCGGGGACGGCACGCTGTGCGGTCAGGTCACGGGAAGGTCGAGGCGTGAGCACGATCAGATGTGGACGATGCATCGCGGCGGAGCACGCGGAGTGCGTCGGCAGTATTCGAATGGGGCCGTTGAAGGCGGCCTACACCTGGCATTGTGACTGCGCGTGCCAGGTCTCAGCCGCTCACGACGCGGCGCCGGTGATCGCTGAAGCCCACTCCTCGCGCTGATCGCAATCTCGCTGGGCGCCACTCGGCTGACGCTCACACGTGCGGGCTTCGCCCGCCGGGTGTTGATCAGTCCCGCCCTCCGGCGAGGGCGGCGTCCACCTCGGGGATGCGGGCTCGATAACCCGTCAACAGCCGCTGGGCCACCGCCACCGAGTCGACCAGGGGATGATGCGCGAGCGCCTGCCACGCGAGGCCGGGAGAGTGCTCGACCGCCGCTCGGATCGCGAGCTGCTCGACGGCCTTGACCGTCTGAAGCAGCCCCAGCATGTGGCCGGTCAACGGCTCGACCCGATGCGGCCGGACGCCGCCGGCGTCCACGTCGCACGGAATCTCCACCACGGCGCCCCTGGGCATGCCCGGCACTTGGCCGTGGTTGGCGACGTTCACGATGGCGGTGGCCGGTTCCCCACCGGCGAGGGCTGTCATCAAGGCCAGGGCGACCGCCTGGTACCCCCCGTCCGCGTCGCCGGCGTCCCGTTCCTCTCCCGTGGTCCTGGCCTCGGCCATGTAGCTGCGTTCCCGCTCATTCCGGCTCGCCCGCCACAGCTGGAACGCGCGCTCGGGGGAGTCGGCGGCAGCATCGTAGAACCGCTCCTGCTGGTCGGCCAGGAATTCGCCACGGGTGCTCGGAGCGGAACGGATCCGCTCGACCGCCTCCCGGTTGGCGTAGTAGTAGAACAGGTACTCGTTGGGCAACGCGCCCAGTTGCCGTACCCAGTCCAGCCCGATCAGCCGGGCCTCCTCGATGCGCTCCAGCCGATCCGGCGAAGACAACAGGGCCGGCAGCTGGTCCACCCCGTCCACCACGAGGGTGCGCAGCCAGCCCAGGTGGTTGAGTCCCACGTAGTCGTAGCCCACGGTTCCGGTCGCGCCGACCGCCTCCGATGCCCGGCGGATGAGACCGATCGGGGTGTCACAGATGCCGACGACCCGGTCGCCCAGGACGGGCTGGAGCGCCTCGGTGATGATGCCCGCAGGGTTGGTGAAGTTCACGAACCACGCCTCAGGTGCGACCCGGCGCACGGTCTGAGCGATGTCCAGCATCACGGGAATGGTCCGCCAGGCGTACGCCAGCCCCCCGGGGCCGGTCGTCTCCTGGCCCAGAACCCCGAGTTCGAGGGCCACCCGCTCGTCGGCCACTCGGGCCGCCGTCCCGCCGACGCGAATGGCGCAGAAGATGAAACTCGCGCCTCCCAGGGCGTCCGGGAGCGACCCGCTCACACTCACCCGGAGCCGCCGGCCAAGGTCCTGCTGCTGGAGGACGGCGGCCATCACCTGCAGCCGGCGGGCGTCGGTGTCGACCAGCACCACCTCGTCCACCGGCCCCGACGCAGCGACGGCCGCCATCACCTGGGGGACGCGGAACCCGGCGCCCCCGATGATCACCAGTTTCATGACGAAACGATCTCCTCCCGAGGCCCCGGCCTGGGCTTGGTGGAACCCTAGCCGCGCAGGCTCGTAGGAACGACTGCGCACTCCTGCGAGGAGCCGGTCGACCCACCGTGTGCGAAGGTTGATCCGTGGAAGTTCGCGGCTCGCTCCCGGCGCGCTCGAACCTCGACGTGCTGCTCGCCGGGATGGTCTTCCTCGACATCGTGTTCACGGATCTGCCTTCGGCACCCCACCCCGGACATGAGGTCTGGGCAGGCGGCATGGGCTCGTCGCCGGGCGGTATCGCCAATCTCGCCCTGGCAACAGCCCGGCTCGATCTGCACACCTCACTCGTCGCCGCGTTCAGCGACGACGGGTACGGTGCCTGGTGCCGGGACGTCCTTGCCCGTCAGGAGCGGGTGGACCTCAGCCGCTCACGCACCTTCCCCGACTGGCACTCGCCCGTCACCGTGTCGCTGGCCTACGACGGTGACCGTGCGATGGTGACCCACGGCCACCCCGCACCGCTGTCGGCTGCTGAGCTCCTGGGCGATCCGCCGGCGACCAGGGCAGTGATCACCGACCTGAACGACGAGCCGTGGTGGCGGAGTTGTCAGGCGGCGGGCGCGCTCGTCTTCGCCGACATCGGATGGGACCCCGACCAGGCCTGGGACACCGAGCTGCTCCGCCGCCTGGACGGGTGCCACGCCTTCATGCCCAACGAGTTGGAGGCCATGGCCTACACCCGCACCGACAGCGCCGAGGCCGCCGTCCGTGCCCTCGCCGACCTGGTGCCGCTGGCCGTCGTCACCCGCGGACCAGCGGGCGCGACGGCGATCGACCAGAGCACGGGGGAGAGCGCCGACGTCGCGGCCCTTGACGTTCCGGCCATCGACCCGACCGGAGCGGGCGATGTGTTCGGCGCTGCCCTGGTGGTCGGCACCCTCGACGGCTGGCCCTTGGTCGAGCGGCTCCGCTTCGCCACGCTGGCGGCCGCCCTCGCAGTCCAGCAATTCGGCGGAGGGCTGGCCGCACCGGGCTGGGGTGACATCGCCGATTGGTGGACGCGGGCGCGGTTGGCGGCGCGCTGCGGGGGAAGCGAGGCCGCGAGGCTCGAAGCCGACTATTCCTTCTTGACCGACCTGCTGGCACGGCACGAGGGTCGTGCGGTGCGCAGGGCGAACGCCACCATTGCCCGGCTCAGCGATATCGAGGAACCCGCCGCCGTCGTTCCGCGGCGGAAACATCACAGGAGGCACCATGACTGACACCATCACCGCGGGATCCGGCCGCCGGGCGCGCGTCCTGATCGGGGCCGCCTGCGCGGTCACTCTGGCTCTCAGCGGCTGCGCTCCGGGAGCGGGCACCATCGCGGGCACCTCTCCCCCCACGGCACGCGCTTCGGTCAACACCGACCCGGCGAGTATGGGCACGATCACGCTCACCGTGTGGGATCAGGAGGTCCGCGGCGGACAGAACGACGAGGTCGAGGAACTCAACCGGCAGTTCATGGCGAAGTACCCCAACATCACGATCGACCGGCATGCCCAATCGTTCGATGATCTCCAGAAGACCGGGCGGCTGGTACTCACCGGCCCGGACGCACCGGACGTCATCCAGGCCAACAACTCCCGTAGCCAGATGGGCTCCTTCGTCACAGCTGGGCAGTTGGTCTCCCTGGATCCCTACGCTGCTGCCTACGGGTGGGCGGACCGCTTCCCGACGTCGGTGCTGAACCTGTCGTCGTATTCCACGGACGGCAAGAAGTTCGGTTCGGGAAGCCTGTTCGGGCTGCCGCAGGTCGGGGAGATCGTCGGGTTCTACGTCAACAAGGCCAAGCTGGACAAGCTCGGGCTGACGGTGCCCACCACGTGGGCCGAGCTCCAGGCGCAACTGCCGAAGATCAAGGCTGGGGGCGAGACGCCGATCATGCTCGGCAACTTGGAGAAGTGGCCGGCGATCCACGTCTTCGGGCCGATCCAGGGGGCGCACACCCCTGCGGAGGAGATCACGAACCTCGCGCTCGGCAATCCCGGCGGTGACTGGACGAACGCCACCAACGTGGCCGCGGCGACCGAGCTCCAGGACTGGGCGAAAGCCGGCTACCTCAACTCGGACGCCAACGGCGCCGCCTACGACGACATCGTGGCGAAGTTCGGCAAGGGCACCGGGGTCTACTTCCTCGGCGGCTCGTGGAACACCGCCACACTGGAGCCGGTGATGTCGGACCACCTGGGCTTCTTCGCCCCGCCGCCCGTCGACGCGGCCGCCGGGCCGGCCACGACCGGGGGCACGTCGCTGCCCTTCGCGGTGACCTCGGCCTCGAAGAATCCGGACGCCGCAGCGGCGTACATCAACTTCCTCACCAGCGATGACGCGATGAAGGTGATCGCAGCGAAGGGCAACCTGCCGGTGCTGCACGCCACCGAACTCGCGCCCGCGTCCGGGGTGGGCCGGGACGTGTACGCGGCCTACGAGCTGGTCACCACGAAGGGACACCTGCTGCCGTACCTGGACTATGCGACGCCGACCTTCTCCGACACGCTCGGGGCGGCGCTGCAGGATCTGCTGGCAGCGAAGAAGACGCCAGCCGAGTTCGGCGCGACGCTGCAGAAGGACTATGGCGACTTCGTCAAGGGCTGAGCGGCCCGCCCTCGTCCCGATCGATCCACGCCTGGCCCGGCGGCGCAGGGCGAGCCGGGAGGGTCGGGGTGCGGCGACGCCCTACCTGTACATCGCGCCGGCGTTCGTCGTGTACGCCGCGTTCCTGCTCTACCCGCTGGGTCGCGCCGCCCAGTTCTCGCTGTACTCCTGGGACACGGTCTCGCCCGCTGTGTTCGTCGGCTTCGGCAACTACGTCGCAATGGCCGGCGATCCGGACCTGCTCGGATCGTTCGGTCACGCGGCCATTCTGATCCTCTTCTACTGCGTGCTCCCGCTCTGCCTGGGGCTGGTGGTGGCCGCGATCCTGAATCGGGCGCGGGTCCGCGGGCTCAGCTTCTTCCGCACCGTCATCTTCCTGCCGCAGGTGATCGCGATGGTGGTGGTCGCTGTCGCCTGGACCCGGATCTACTCCACCGACGGCACGCTCAACACCGTCCTGCGAGCGGTCGGGCTCGGCGATTGGGCCCGAGCCTGGCTCGGCGACTACACCTTCGCCCTGCCGGCGGTCGGCCTGATCGGTACCTGGGTCGAGACCGGACTGGTCACCGTCCTGCTGCTGGCCGGGATGGGACGGATCCCGCTCGACCTCTACGAGGCGGCGAGGCTGGACGGTGCCGGCCCGGTGTCGGAGTTCTTCGCCATCACCCTGCCCGCGGTGAGGGGCGAGATCGTCGTCGCGACGACGCTCACCGTGGTGGCGGCGTTGAAGAATTTCGACATCATCTACATGACCACCCGGGGTGGTCCGGGCTCGGCCACCAGCGTCCCGTCCTACCAGGTCTACAACCAGGCGTTCGGCCTGGGACAGGTCGGCATGGCAGCCACGATCGGGGTGACTCTCGCCGTGGTGATCTTCGGCGTGAACCTCGTGCTGAACCGCCTCGCCGACAAGGCGGTCGACTGATGGCGCGCCGCGGCACCTCCCACACCTCGGCCTCGGAACTCGTCGCCAACTACGTGATTCTGATCGGCTTCGCGGTGATCGCGATGTGGCCGATCCTGACGGTGCTCGCTGCGGCATTCGGACCGGCGAGCCCGGAGGCCGCAGCCGCCGGCGGTCTCCATCTGGAGAACTTCGCCGTGGCGTGGGACGAGGGTCGCTTCTCGAAGTACATGGCGAACTCGGTGCTGGTCTCGACGGTCGTGGTGGGTACCAGCGTGGTGTGCTCGGTCTTCGCCGGATACGCGTTCGGGACGATGACGTTCCGTGGCAGCACCGGGCTGTTCTACGTGTTCCTGCTCGGTCTCATGGTTCCGACCGAGGCGATCGTCGATCCCGCTGTTCTTCGACCTACGCGACCTGGGCCTCGTCAACACTCTGGTGGCGGTCGCCGGCCCGCAGACCGCGCAGTCGATCGCGTTCGGCACCTACTGGATGCGAACCCATTTCCGTTCGGCGGACCCCGCGATCACCGAGGCGGCGATCCTCGACGGCGCCGCCCCTCGCCAAGTGCTGTGGCGGGTGCAGGCGCCGATTGCCCGGCCGGCGATTCTCACTCTGGTCGTGCTGGTGTTCATGTGGACCTGGAACGAGTTCCTGATTCCGCTGGTGATGTCTCCCACTGGGAGCCTGCGCACCGCCCCGCTGGGGCTCGCCTTCTTCCAGGGTCAACACGTCACCAACCACGCGCTGATGGGCGCAGCCGCCGTGATGGTGGCGCTGCCGGTCGTCATCCTGTACTTGGTGGCGCAGCGATCGTTCATCGCCGGACTGACCGAAGGCGCGGTGAAGTAGACCAACTCCCAGCCGCCGAAGTTGCGGTGATGGCGCCCGGTCGAACCGGGTCTGCGAGCCCAACCGCCAGACTCGTCGTTACGGAGGCCACCGGAGGCCTCCTTGACGACGACTTTGGCGGCGGTTGCGACTACGCGGGGCCTCGGTGAGGCTCCTGGTAACGACGGGTTCGGCGGTTCACCCAGCCCGCGCCGCCACCGTTGCGGTTGAGGAGGCTTTCGTCTCGCTCGGGTCCCTATGGGCGCCGCGCCCGTGCTGATGCCCTTCCTGCACCGAGTCGTCGACGGGGGTGTCGCGGCAGCCGTCTAGCATGGCGCCCGTGCCCGTGACCTCGCCATCCCCCTCCGAGGTGCTGCGCACGACCTTCGGCTACGACTCCTTCCGAGGTGAGCAGGAAGAAATCGTCGGTCACGTCGTGGGCGGGGGCGACGCGCTGGTGCTGATGCCCACCGGTGGCGGGAAGTCGTTGTGCTACCAGATCCCCGCGCTGGTGCGCCCAGGTGTCGGCGTGGTGATCTCGCCGCTGATCGCCTTGATGCACGACCAGGTGAGCGCGCTGGAAGTGCTCGGCGTGAACGCCGGTTTCCTGAACTCCACCCAGAACCCGGACGAGCGCCGGCTCACCGAGCAGGCTGCGCTCGCCGGGGACCTTGACCTGCTCTATCTGGCCCCCGAACGCCTCGGCATGGAGCGAACCCTCGACTTCCTCGATCGGATTCAGGTCTCGGTGTTCGCGATTGATGAGGCACATTGCGTCTCGCAATGGGGCCATGACTTCCGACCGGATTACCTGAAGCTTTCGGTGCTGCACGATCGCTGGCCAGGCGTGCCGCGGATCGCCCTCACCGCGACCGCCACCCCGGCGACGCGGGCGGAGATTCTCCAGCGGCTCGCACTTCAGGACGCCCGGGCGTTCGTGGACAGCTTCGACCGACCCAACATCCGCTACCGGATCGAGCCCAAGCACCAGCCGCTCCAGCAGCTGGTCCACCTGCTGCGCACCGAGCACGACGGCGATTCCGGCATCGTGTACTGCCTGTCCAGGGCGTCGGTGGAGAAGACCGCCGAGGCATTGGTGCGGGAGGGCGTGGCTGCCCTGCCTTATCACGCCGGGCTCCCGGGCGTCGTGCGATCGGCCAACCAGGGCAGATTCCTGCGCGAGGACGGCGTGGTGATGGTGGCCACGATCGCTTTCGGTATGGGCATCGACAAGCCCGACGTTCGCTTCGTCGCCCATCTCGACCTGCCGAAGAGCATCGAGGGCTACTACCAGGAGACCGGACGCGCCGGCCGTGACGGGCTGCCCGCGACCGCCTGGATGGCCTACGGCTTGGCCGACGTCGTCCAGCAACGCCAGTTGATCGAATCCTCCGACGGGGACGCCGCGCACAAGCGGCTGCTGGGCCGGCAGTTGGACGCGATGCTGGGGCTGTGCGAGACGCTGACCTGTCGCCGCCAGCTGATCCTGGGCTACTTCGGGGAGGGCTGCGAGCCCTGCGGCAACTGCGATACCTGCCTGGTGCCGCCCGAGGCCTGGGACGGCACGGTCCCGGCTCAGAAGCTGTTGTCCACGATCGTGCGACTCCAGCGGGAACGAAATCAGCGCTTCGGCGCCGGCCACCTGGTGGACATCCTGAGGGGTGTACACACCGAACGCGTGGCCAGATGGGGCCACGATCAGCTGAGCACCTTCGGGATCGGAACGGATCTCACCGAACAATCGTGGCGGACCGTGATCCGTCAGCTGCTCGCTCTCGACCTGCTGGCCGTGTCCGGCGACGGCCACGGCACGCTCCAGGTGACGGAAGCCTCCTGGCCGGTGTTGCGCGGAGATCGCCGCGTCCGCCTCCGCAAGGACGTCGTGAGCCGGCCGGTCCGAGCCGGACGCACCCGTCGGGGCAGTGACACCGGGCGAGCCGGCCGGTCCCGCTCGGCCGCAGCCGTCGAGCTCGGCGCAGCCGAACGTGACCTGTTCGAACGACTTCGCGTGTGGAGGGCCGAGACCGCTCGCGCTGCCGCCGTGCCGGCCTACGTGGTCTTTCCGGATTCGACCCTGGCCTCGATCGCCCAACAACAACCGGCCAGCTTGGGCGCCCTCTCTGCGATCAGCGGGGTGGGCACCAAGAAACTCGAGTCCTACGGGCAGCGGGTCCTGGCTGTGGTGGCCGGCGAGAGCGGCGAGGTCACCGATCAGGAACTATCCTGACCGGGCCGGACGTGGAAGCACCTGCCCGGTCCGGTCTGACCGGTGCCCTTGGTGAGGAGTCGGGATGACATCGCAGGATTCCCTGCTGGGAAAGCTCGAATTGGCCGTACTGCGGCATCCCATCCTGGTCGTGGCGGCGCTCCTTCTGCTCTCGACGGGGATCGCTGTCCTGCTGCCCACCCGCGATCCGAACGTGGGTGCGACCATCTGGCTGATCACCGCAGGTGCGGCGATGATCTGGCGGTGGACCGTGCTGAAGGAGAAGCACCCCGGCGTGTCGGCCGCGCCAGGCCTCACCGGCCTGGTCGGTGGATGGTGGGGGCGGCTCACATCCCGACGGCGCAGCCGATGACTCCCGACCTGGCCCAGGCAGCGGCGGCTCGGGCAGTGGGAAGGGTGATCCGAGACGTCGGAACCCGGATCGGCTTAGCATAAGGACATGGACGAACTCACGAGCCGCCTGCAGGAGTTACGGGAGCAGGCCGCGCAGGTGCGGGTGCGGGCCCTCGACACGAACCGGGCCCTGATCGCGGAGCTGTCCGGCATTTGGCGCGAACTGAACGAGCTGGCTCGGGTTCGGCCTGAGGCTCGTAGGTCCTGCGATCGGGTGGCCGCTGACATCGCCCGCCTCGAGAAGCTCGACCTGGCCCTCGACACCGAATGGCTCGCTGAGGTCAAACAATCGCATCCGCGAGGCTGAGTTCCACTCCGCGCTGTGCCCTGAGGCCGGGGTTCGCCCGAGTGTCTGCACGCAGAATCCCGAACTTTTCAAACGAAGGAGCGCATTATGCCGAGTCTCGGCGGATGGGAATGGGTCATCATCGCGGTGGTTGCGTTGGTGCTCTTCGGTGGTGCCAAGTTGGCGAACTTCGGCAAGAACGCAGGCAAGGCCATCCGGGACTTCAAGGAGGAGACTGCGGCCGCCAAAGGTGACTCCCCGGCCGTCTCGGACACGGCAGAAGACGACACCCCGAGCCGCTGACATCCAGCAATTCGTGCCGTGCCCGAGGGCTGGCGGCACCGCGTCCGGCCGTGGCACCGTGGAGAGCATGAGCGATCCCACTCTCACTTTTGCCGAGATTCAGGCTGCCGGACTGGTTGACTGGCGCCAGCTCGTGGCGGTGCTGCGGGCACGGTTCCGCACCGGCGACTTCGCGACGGGTCTGGCGCTGGTCCAGGCCATCGGTGCGGCCGCGGAGGCAGCCAACCATCACCCCGACCTCACGTTGACCTACGGCTTCGTGGACGTGACGCTGGTCAGCCACGACGCCGGCGGGATCACCCGACGTGACGTCGCGTTGGCTCATACGATCAGTCGGCTGGCTGCGGACGCCGGCGCGAGAGCGGACATTGCCACCCTGACCCGGATCGAGGCGGGGCTCGACGCCGTCGACCCGGACCGGGTCGGCCCGTTCTGGGCGGCGATGCTCGGCTCCTCACGGCGTGGCGACGACATCGTCGACCCCGACGGACAGAACCTCACGGTCTGGTTCCAACGTCCGGACGCTCCGACCCCGGCCGGTCAGCTGGAGCAGCGCTGGCATTTCGATGTCTGGGTGCCGTCCGATCAGGCGCAGGAGCGAATCGACGCCGCGTTGGCCGCGGGTGGAACCTTGGTGGACGACAGGTTCGCACCATCGTTCTGGGTGCTGGCCGACGCCGACGGCAATCGGACTTGCATCTGCACCTCCGAGACCCGCAGCTGAGCCGCCCTCACCGGGCCTCCGACTCTTCGCCGTAGTTCAGCGTTCCTGGCGCGTCGTAACCGACCGGCGGGCGTTGCGGCGGGGAGCATGGAAGGGTGGTAACGACGCAGAACTCGTGGAAGCCGGCGATCCGGACCGTTCTGGCCGCCGGACTGGCGGTCGCCCTGTCCGGCTGCGCCATCGGTGCGCGCCCGGCCTGGTCACCGTCCCCTGTGGTGGTGACCACACCCTCAGCGCCCAGCGCGGCCCCTGTGGACTCCCCGACGACTCCGAGCGCAACACCCACGAAGGCGCCGGTCAAGGGCACCGGGAGCTTGAAGTTCTTCATGGATGTCGGCTCGGACTTCGTGACGACCTGCCAGCGGGTCGACGACGCGCCGACCCTGGTGATGACCGACCTGAAGAACGAGTTCTTCACAGCGGTCGAGATCACGACAACGCTGAATGCGGCCGGCACCGCGGTGGCCGCGATCGACGGAACGATGGGGGAGGACGCCGAGGGCAACCAGTGGATCATGGCCTACAAAGCCGCCCCACTGATCAAGGGCACCTCGGCAACGCTGAAGGCGAGCGGATCCACCTACACGATCCGCGGCACGGCGATGATGTACGTCGGGGAGGACAAGAGCCGGCAGCTGACGCCGTTCACCATGGTGGTGCGGTGCGGCAGTCGCGACTGGTGATCGGCCAACGGACGCGGCCGATCAGCCGATCACGACCGCCTTTGACGTGGTGCTGACGGTCCGGTAGCCAGTCTTCGCGCCCGTCACCGCCACGGTGATCGACTTCTTCTTGTCGGACGATGTCAGGACGTAGGTCTTGGCTGTGGCCTTCGGAATGGCCGTGGCGCCCCGGTACCACTGGTAAGTCACGGTGACCGGACTGGGTCCCCAAGTGCCGGGAGCGGCGGTCAGTGTCTTGCCCACCGTCGGGGTGCCGCTGATCTTCGGGATGCCCGTGGTGAGCGTTCCCTTGGCGACCTCGTCGGTGCTTGCCGAGGAGCGGGTGGTCCGAATGTAGGGCGATCGGCTCCCGGTGACCCGGACGGTGATCTCGGCCCCGGCGTCGTCGGCCGTCACCGTGTAGCTGTCCTTGGTTGCGCCACTGATCGCGGTCGAGTCGCGGTACCACTGGTAGGCGAGGGTGACTGTCCCTGGTCCCCAGGAGCCGGCCGACGCGGTGAGGGTCTGACCGATCGTGGCGGTGCCGGTCACGGTCGGGGTTCCGGGGACCACCGCCATGAACAGGGCTGACCACGTGTTGGTCGTCACCGTCCCGGAGGCCGACAGGCCGGCGACCGACTGGAACGACTTCACCGACGCCACGGTCGTGGAGCCGAAGGTGGTTCCGCTGTCGGTCCGGTAACCGATGCCGGTGAGCAGCGCATGGAGCGCCGCAACCCGGTGCGTCGCCGTCGAGCCTGATTTCAGTTCGGCGAACAGCGCCGCCAGCGTCTTCGGGCCGGCCTCGCCGTCACTCTCGAGACCCTTCGCCGACTGGAACTTCTTCACCGCCGCGACTGTGGCCGCGTCGTAGTTGCCGCTCGCCTTCACGCTGTAGCCGGCCTGCAGCAGGAGATTCTGCAGGGCGCTCACCTTGAAACCGTTGGCTCCGGAAAGCAGCACGATGGTCAGCGGGACGACGTCGTACTGGGTGAGGTCGTACTGCGAGATCAGGGATTTCAACGTCTTGGCGTAGTCGGACGGGTTGGAATTCTCCACCTTGGCGATCGCGTCGACGTAGTCGGCGACGTCGGTGCGGGCTGCGGCGGCCGCTTTGTAGTCGGCGTCGGAGGTGACCAGCGCGGCGTGGTCGGCGAAGCCGTTCGCGACCGAGGAGTACGTGCGGTACTTCACCGTCTTCCCCGAGGCGGTGATCGCGACGCAGGACGCTTGGTACGCGCTGCGGACCGAGGCGAGTGCGACCCCGTCGGTCTTCGCCAGCGCGAAGACGGACTGGCGGCGGAGGCCGGCGTAGTAGCTGCGGGACTTCCAGTAGCTGAGCGTGGTCTTCACCACGCCGTAGGCACGGCCCCGTGCCTCGATGATCCGCCAGTCGCCGCTGGCGAGCTTGGCAGTGAGCACCGCCACGTGGCCGATGCCGTTGGAGCGAGCCGGGTTGTTGCGCAGGAAGACCAGGTCGCCCACCTTCGGGGAGCCCGTGACCTTCTTCGTGGCGTTGTACTGTGCGGCAGCCAGGTCGGTGATCTTGTTGCCGGAGCGGCCATAGAGCCACTCCACGAGTTCGGAGCAGTCGAACCGGCTGGGATTGGCGTTGCTGATCGCCGCTTCGGCGCCCAGCACGTAGGGCTTGCCCACCTGCTTGGCGGCGAGCGAAGCGAAGCCCTCCGCGTCCATCGTCGCGCCGCAGCGGACGTTGAAGTAGTTCTTGCTCTTGGCCAGGGTGGAGGTGCCCCAGTTGGTGTTCTCGATGGCTTGGGCGATCGACACCGAGGCCGGCACGCCCCAGGTGCGCTGCGCCTTCTGCGCCGCCGACGTCAGGGAGGCGATGAAAGTGGTCTTCGCCGATGCCGAGACCGCCTGCGCGGCGGGGGCGTTCACGAAGGCGAGACCGAGGAGCAGGGTGAATCCAAGGGTCGCGGATAGCGTTCGGGAGGAGACTCTCACGTGTTCTTGGTACCGACCCAGGTAGTACCGACTCAAGACCGACGTTGAGACTCTGGTTCTACGCACAGGTGGGCGAACCTTGTTTGGCTAGGGGGTTTGGGCCGTGGTGGGGTTCAAGTGCCCCTTCAGGGTTTCAGGTTGAGGGTTGAGGTGTCCTGGGCCCAGCGCAGTGACTTCGTCAGGAGCTTCGCAGGGGTGAGGCCCCTCAGGATCTCGGATGACGTCCAGGTCGTCGAGGGCGGGCAGGGCGTGCCCCGGGTAGTTGACCGGTCGTGCCGGGACGCCGGCCACGGTGGTGTAGGGAGCCACGTCCTCCAGCACCACCGATCCCGCGCCGATTCCGCGCCCTCGCCGACCCGGATGTTGCCGAGCACCTTGGCGCCGGCGCCGATCATCACACCCTTGCCGATCTTGGGGTGCCGGTCGCCGCCGACCTTTCCGGTGCCGCCGAGGGTGACCTCATGCAGCATCGAGAAGTCGTCCTCGATCACGGCTGTCTCCCCGATCACGACCGAAGTCGCATGGTCGAACATGATTCCCTTCCCGATTCGGGCTCCGGGATGGATGTCCACCGCGAACGCCTCCGAGATCCGGCTCTGCAGGTACAGCGCCAGCGCCGGTCGCTCGTGGGTCCAGTAGTAGTGCGCCACCCGGTACGACTGCAGCGCGTGGAAGCCTTTGAAGTACAACAGTGGGACGGAGTAGCCACGGCAGGCGGGATCGCGGCTGAGCACCGCGCGCGGATCCTCTCGGACCGAGAGCCCGATGCTGCGATCGTCGGCGAAGGCGCCATCGATCAGGTCGCGAAGGGATGCCGCGGTGTTCTGGGACGCAGCCGGTCCCAGCCGAGCTGCCCGGGGTGGCAGGGGCGAACCTGGCCGGAACACCCGCCGAGGCATGATGGCGTCAGGGGGCGGCGGGCTCACGGGGACCGCCGCGCTGGGTGTGCTCTGGCATTGGATATCGTTGGTCCGTGACCGATCAGCGGCAGTGGCTCCGACGACCCCGCGGTGGGGCTCGCTGGGTGGCCGGGGTGGCGACCGTAGCCGGTCTGCTGCCGGTGGTGCTGAACCTGCCCCGGGTCTCCGTCGTCGCGTGCTTCGACAGCGGCCACCCGTTGTACCAGTGGGTGGCCACTCCCGAACTCGGCACGGCGCACTGCCTCAGCGCGCCGCGACCCGTGGTCAGCTGGACGTTGATGATCGCGGCCACCCTCGTGGTTCAGCTGCTGGGCCTGCCGGTACTGCTGGCGGCAGGAGCCGTCCTCGTGCGCGGTGCCCGGAGCTTGCGGCATTCCACCGGCCGGGCGTTGACCAGCGCGTTCGTGTCGTTGACCGACTTGATCATCCCCCGACGGAGCCCGGCGCTGGTCCCCGTCCCGGTCCGCGTCGTCGGCTCGAGACTGTCTTCGGAGAACCCCCGGCGCGGTCCGCCGGCGCGGCGTTCCTGACACCCGACCTCTCCGGGTCCTCGCGCGCTTGCGCCGAAGCCCACTCGCCACTTTCCACCTGAACTCAAGGGCGCTCAGCCGCCCGGAAACGAAGCCATGTCAAAACAGAAGAACAACGCCGCGGGCTCGGCCCGGGACGCACTGCGACAGCGCCAGGCAGCCCAGGCCGAGGCCGACAAACGAGCCAAGACCACCATCAGAATCGCGTGGATCGCCGGGCTCGTGGTCATCGCCGCGATGGTGGGAACCATCGCCTGGGCCTTCCTCACCGCTCGGTCGAACAACATCGCTGTCCCCGGAGCGGACGGAGTGGTCGCGCCGTCGAATGCCACCGAGGCCGGCGGGGTGATCATCGGCAACGCCGACGCCACGGTGACCGTGACCGTCTATGCCGACTTCATGTGCCCCTACTGCGGCCAGTTCGAACGAGTCAACGGTTCCGCGCTGGCTGAGGCGGTCGACTCGGGCAAGGCAAAGCTCGAGATCCATCCGATGGCGTTCCTCGATGAATCCTCCGGCGGCACGAAGTTCTCCACCCGGGCGGCGAACGCCTTCGTCACGCTCGCGAACGAAGACCCCGCCACAGCGTTGAAGTTCCACCAGCTGGTGTTCGCCAACCAGCCGGCAGAGGGATCCACCGGGCTGACCGACGCTCAACTGATCGACTTCGCCCAGCAGGCCGGCGCCTCCGCAGAGGTGACTGCGACCTTCGCCAAACTGACGTTCGCGCCGTGGGTGCAGCAGATCACGAACCAGGCCTTCAGCTCCGGAATCACGGGAACACCCACGGTGAAGATCAATGGCACCGTGTTCAAGGACCTCTACACCGCCGGACCTCTCGCCGCGGCGATCGACAAGGCCGCGAATGCCTGACACCCTCCTGGGTCGGCTCCGGCGACTGCGGCAGGCCGACCCCTGGATCTACTCGACCATGCTGTTCTCGGCATTGGTCAGTCTGACCGCGTCCTTCGTGTTGTCGATCGATGCGGTCCTGCTGGCTGCTGACCCGAACGTCGCCTTGTCGTGCAACATCAATGCCGTGCTCAGCTGCGGCACGGTGGCCACGTCGTGGCAGGCCAGCTTGTTCGGGTTTCCCAATGCGTTTCTCGGACTGGTCGCCGAGCCGGTGGTGATCACTATCGCGGTGGCCAGCCTGGGGGGCGTCCGGTTCCCGCGGTGGTTCATGTTGTCGGCCCAGATCGTATACACACTCGGGCTGGTCTTCGCCTACTGGTTGTTCTTCCAGGCTTATTTCGTGATCGGGGCACTGTGCCCGTGGTGCTTGCTGGTGACCCTGTCCACGACGCTGGTCTTCACCTCCCTGACCCACGTGAACATTCGCGACGGCAACCTGTTCCTGCCGGCGCGGGCCAGCGAGGCCGCGAGACGGTTCGTGGCCTCGGACCTCGACGCACTGCTGGTCACCATCTGGTTGCTGGCGATCACCACGATGGTGTTCGTGAAGTACGCGCCGATGCTGGTCTGATCGCCTCGGCGGGTCACGCCGAGGCGGCGGCCAGCGCCTCGGACGCGTCCCAGAGCCTGGTCGCGAGGCCCGCGTCGTCCGCGGCCGGAGAACTGCGGGCGACCCGGGAGCGCTCGTAGTACTGACCAGACTCCCAGGTGAGGCCGGGCTTGCCCTCGATCAGCCAGACCAATGGCGCGGCACCCTGATCCGCAGGGACGGTGAAGAGCCTTCGAATCCCTGGGGTGTGATAGATCAGGCGCATCGGGTGTGGGGTGTCGGACGCGAAGTTGGTGCCGACCACTCCGGGGTGGAAGGCCGCGGCACAGAGCCCCTGGGAGCCGAACCGGCGATGCAGTTCGCGGGTGAAGAGGATGTTGGCGAGTTTGGCGTTGCCGTAGGCGCGCTGCGCGGAGTACCGCTCGTTCTGGAGGTCGGACAGATCGAGTCGGCTGAAGAGCCGGGCGGCGATGCTCGAGGTCTGGATCACCGACGCCCGGCTCCGGATCAGCGTGGGAAGCAGCAGGGTGGTCAACAGAAAGCCGGCCAGGTGATTCACCTGGAAGGTCAACTCGCACCCGTCGACGGTGACTTCGCGCCGGCCCATCACGCCGCCCGCGTTGTTGGCCAGCACATCGATGCGCGGATAACTGTGCGTGAGTTCGCCGGCGAGCCTGCGTACCTGGGAAAGATCGGCATAGTCGGCCACGTGGTACGGAGCGCCGAGTTCTGCCGCGACAGCAGCGGTCTTGACCTTCGACCGACCGACCAGCGCCACCTGATGGCCACGGGTCACGAGTTGCCGTGCGGCGGCCGCGCCGATGCCGTCGCTGGCCCCGGTGATCACGATCATGTGTTTCCTCCGATCGATTGCACCCTACAGGCCGGTGCCGATCGCCCTGAGCGCGGCCAGCACGCGCCGGACGACGGCACGCTCGGCCCGATCCGGCCGTGCGAGCGCGACGATGGAGCGGACGGAGCGGACGTCGGCCAGCGGGACGGTGACCACGTCCGGCCGCGGCCCGGTGGTGAATCGGGGCAGGAGCGCGCAGCCCACTCCCGCCGCCACCAGGGCTTCGACCACGCGGTTGTCGCGGAGCCGCTGCACAACGTTGAGCGGGGTGCCGCAGCGGTTCTCGATCGCGATCCGGACTGCGTCGAAGGGGTAGCCCAAGCGGCACGCCGATCCAGGCCTCGCCGGCGAGGTCGGCGGCAGACAGCGCTGTAAAGCCGGCCAGGTGATGTGTGGCGGGTATCGCGACGTCGAGCGGCTCTCTCGCCACGACTTCGGTGACGAGGTGCCCTGCGCCGGCAGGCGTGGTGGCCATCTGAATGGCCGATCACCAGGTCGTGGTCGGCCGCACGGGCCGCGAAGTCGACCTCGGCCACGTCGTCGTCGAAGAGTTCGACGACGACCCCGGTCCCTTCCATCTGGCGAATCAGGGGTGGGATCAGAACCTCCGCCGCGCTGGGCAAAGCGGCGATCGTCACCGTACCGGTGGGCTCGCCCTGCAGTTCGTCCAGATCGTGCTGCAGGCGTGCGAGCGTGGCTGCCACTTCCACTGCGCCGGTGGCCAGGAGTCGCCCCGCCGCGGTCAGCCGCAGCCGGCGCCCGTCCGGCTCCACCAGAGTGGCCTGAAAGGCGCGCTCAGCGGTGTGCAGTTGTTGGCTCACCGCCGACGGTGATCGGAAGGTTGCCTGCGCGACGGCGGTCACTGTGCCCCGATCGGCGAGTTCGCGGAGAAGTTCGAGGTGACGCACGATCCATGAAGCCAGTCTAAATCATATTGTGCAGGAAGTTCTGCCTTGTCCTTCATGATTGCCGCACGCCAGGATTGCGTTGTGCCCGTTCGCCATCGCCTGCTCGCCATCGCCGTGGCAGCGATCTGGGGGGTCAACTTCCTGGCCATCCACGCCTCGCTGACGCAGTTCCCGCCGTTCTTCCTCGTCGCCCTGCGATTCGCACTGATCGCCGTGCCGACCGTTCTGTTCGTGCCGCGCGCCGAGGGTGCGGTTGCGCTACTGGTCGGCTACGGCCTCGGGTTCGGAGTGGTGCAGTTCACCTTCCTCTACTGGGGTATGGCGGCCGGGATGCCCACCGGGTTGTCCTCGCTCGTCCTCCAGGCTTCGGGCCCGTTCACCCTCGTGCTCGGCGCCGTGCTGCTGGCCGAGCCGGTGCGCCGGCAGCAGTGGCTGGGCATCAGCATCGCCGTGGCGGGAATGGTGGTCGTGGGAGTGTCCCGCGCCCAGCAAGCAGCGCTGTGGCCCTTCCTCCTGGTGTTGGCCGGCGGCCTGGGCTGGGCCTTCGGGAACCTGGCCAGCCGGCTCGCCCAACCCCCCAACCCGCTGCATCTCACCTTGTGGATGTCGGTGGTGGTGCCCGTTCCGATGCTGGCTCTGTCCCTCGTTGTGGAGGGCCCCGCCCAGATCATGGCGGCACTGGCGGGTTCGCTGGCTCCAGCTGCCCTTCCGGCGTGGGTCGGTCTGGCCTACACCTGCGTGATCGGAACGGCGGTCGGCTCGGGCATCTGGACCTGGCTGCTGGCTCGGCACCCGGCCGGCGTCGTGGCGCCGTTCTCGATGCTCGTGCCGGTGGCCGGCATCCTCGCCGCGGCGCTGGTGCTGGGGGAGGTGCCGAGCTGGCTGGAGGTGTTCGGCGGTGCGGTGGTCGCCGCCGGCGTGCTGATCGGCGCCCGTCGAGGCTCGGCATCATTGCCGTCCGTCGGTGAGGTCACCGAATTGCCGCGTTCCCCGCTGCGGGCCGGGTCGGAAACCTGAGCGCGGCGACCCCGCTCAGGAGTCGTCAGCGCCCGGGTTCTGGTCGGTGTTGCGAAGCTCGTCCTCGCGTCGCTTGAGGTCCTCTTCCCACTTCCTGCGGAAATCGTCGTGCTCCTGGTTTCGCTTCTTCAGCGAGCGGAGGAACTCCGGGTCGTCATCGGGTGCCACCGGGCGATACGTCCGGTAATCGGCTTCGGGGCGAGGGCCGGGCTTCGACGGCGAGGCAGCATCGCGTCCGTCCGACCCACGAATCGGACGGCCGGCGAGCAGCCAGGCGATGCACCCGAGGACCGGCACGAGGATCATCGCCAGCACCCAGCCCCACTTGGGGAGGTTCCGGACGCGAGAATTCTCGGCCTGGGCACAATCGATCAGGCAGAAGACGACCAAGATCAATTCGACGGCCAAAGGCAGTATCCGCAGCATCGACCACTCCTGATTCTTAGGACCCCACGATAAGCCATCGCGCAAACCCCTCGCCGCGACCGCCCGGGGTGGGTGCCCTGGACGCCGGAACGGTCAGGCGGCCAGGGATCGGGCGCGGAGCTGACCGCAGAACGACTGAGCCAGCAGTCGTCCGTTCCGGGACACCTCCGTGTCGACCGAGTGCAGCGCGCGCCGCAGGGTGCGGCCGTCTCCGCCGTCGAGCTCTGCCCAACGCCCCATCAGGTCGGGGGACGCTTCGGGATGGAACTGGACGCCCACCGCCGAGCCGACCCGGAACGCCTGGTTGGGGTACAGCTCTGTGCCTGCGAGCTCTTCCACCCCTGGCGGCAAGGCGGTCACGGCATCGTGGTGGGACTCCGCGAACAGCGAACAATCGTTCTCGGTCAGCCGCCGAAGGACGGGATCGGCGTTCGCGCCCTCCCGCCAGGTGATCGGCATCGCGCCGTGCTCTCCTCCGCGCGGATCGGCGACAGTCACCTCGCCACCGAAGGCCTCGGCGAGCAGCTGATGTCCCAGGCAGATCGCCAGCGTTGGTACGTCGGCCTCGACCGCTTTGACCATCAGCTCCTTGAGCGGCTCAAGCCACGGGTGAGTGGCGGCGTCGTGGGCGCTCATCGTCCCGCCCAGGACGAGCAACCCGTCGCCGAGGCCGCCCACGTCGGGCACGTCGACCTGCCACAGTGGCACGGCGCGGAGCAGGACGCCGTTGCTCGCCAGCCAGGGACCGAACCGGTCCACCGGAACCAGGGGATCGGGCTGCACGATGGTTGCCCGCACTAACCTCGCCATGGCGGCAGGGTAGCCAGGGATTCTGACGGCCAGGTTACAAGCCCCTCGCTGTGGTGAGGCAGGGCCACGGTCAGGTCGCGCGGGCCGGGCTGAGGGCGTCCGCCCCGACGGGTGGGGTGTCGTCCGCCGGCGGCGCCACCCGGCCACTGACTGCCAGGCCAGCCACCAGGACGAGGAGCACCGCCAGAAGCGCGTGCTGGGTCTCGCCGAGGAACGATGCCAGATAGCCGATCATCGGGGCAGCGGTGAGCACAGCGATCGAACTCATGGACGCCACCACCGACACCCGGCCCGCCGCTGCCTCGGGAAGATCGGACGCCGCCGCCACCGCGATCGGGAAACACAGCGCGGCGCCGACACCCCACAGAGCAACTCCGAAGATCGCGAAGGGCGGTGAACCGGCCAGACCGAACGACGCCAATCCGAGGAAGGCGGTGACCCCCGACAGCTGCAGGGTGGCCACCCGGCCAAGCCGGTCGATCACCGAGGTGCCGAGGACGCGCACCAGTGTCATCGATCCGATGAACACCCCGAGCACCAACCCGCCCGCTGCCTCGGGAGCGGCGAACGCATCCACGAAGGCCAGCGAGAGCCAGTTGTTGGCGGCACCCTCGCTGAGGGCTGCGGCAAAGGCGACCACACCGATCAGCAGCGTGCGGGGCTCCGACCAGGCGCGGAGGCCGGCGGTCGCGCGACCTGAGTCCTCGCTCCTGCCACCGTGGGCACCGCCGGGCAGTACCAAGCCGAACGCAAGGGCGATCAGCCGGAGCGTCCCGACCCCCACGCCCACCACGGCGAACTGAACCAGAACGGGAACCTCCGCTGCTGAAGCGAGAGCGCCCAACACCGAACCGCCGACCGCTCCCGCCGAGAACGCGGCGTGGAAGTGCGGAATCACCGTGCGGCCGTACGCCCGCTCGATCCGAGCGGACTCCACGTTCATCGGCACGTTCAGCAGTGCGCCACCGATTCCGTTCAGAAGAACCCCGACCAGAAAGATCCAGCGGGCGCCTACTCCGGCGCCGGTTCCCATCAGGACGAAGCCGGTGCTCATCACCACCGCGCCCGTGCCGAAGATCCGGGCGCTGCCGAAGCGGGCGAGCAGGGTGGCTGACGAGACGACCGTCAGCAGCGCGCCGACGGACCCGAGCAGCAGGATGCCGCCGAGGTCGGCCGCCGTCAGTCTCAGCGCGTCACGGACGCTGGGGATGCGCGCCAGCCAGGAGAAGGAGATCAGGCCGCTCAGCGCGAAGACGCCAAGCAGCAATCGATGAGCGCGGGAAACCGCGGTGAGGCCCGGAAGGGGGCGGAACAAGACACGCTCCTAAAGAGATCGGCGGCAGCGTCCAGGCCGCGGGCGTCAAGCTCCTCGCGGGGTGTCAGAGCGTGCTCAAGCGGCTGCCAGCTCTTGGCGGACGCGACGTTGGGATGCCTCCATCCCATCCTCTTTCCGAGCTCCAGTCAAACCGAGCGTCATTCGGTTTGCTGCGGCGATCCGCTATAGTTGATTCCTCAACTAACCCGAGGAAATGAGCGTCACTTCAATGCGAGCCGAGACCATCGCCGCCCGGACCATCTTCAGCGACCGGCACACCGCGTACCAATTCACTTCCGAGCCCGTCAGCGATGAGGAACTGGGCCAAATCTACGATCTCGCCAAGTTCACGCCGACAGCGCTGAACAGCCAGCCCCTGCGGATCACGTTCGTGCGGACGCCCGCAGCCAAGGCGCGGCTGCTGCCCCTTCTGAACGAATCCAACCGGTCGAAGTCCGACTCCGCGCCGGTGGTCGCGATTCTGGCGGCCGACACCGACTTTCACGAACATCTGCCGGTGATCAACCCGCAGACCGAAGGAGCGCGGGAGCGTTTCGAGGCCAACGCCGAGAATCGCGGGCGGATGGCCCTGAACAATGCGTGGCTCCAGGCCGGCGGCTTCATCCTCGCCGTGCGTGCGTCAGGGTTGGACGCGGGCCCGATGGGCGGTATCAACGCGGGCGCCATCGATCGCGAGTTCTTCGCCGACACCGCCCTCAGGACCATCCTGGTGGTCAACATCGGTCACGTGGCTCCCGCCGGCAGCTTCCCGAGGAATCCGCGACTGGGCTTCGACCAGGCGGTCACCCTGGCCTGATCGGTTCCGCCCACGCCGATCTGCGTCCGGCCCCGGAGCGGGGACGGCTCCACGAATCCTCGAGCGGCCCATCGTGGGCGGCCTGATCACAGGTTGGCGGGGCACACTGGCGCGGTGGAACTGATCGGTGAGCTGTGGCGACGTGCGCTCGCCGTGCACCCGGCCCCGGAAACCGGGGTGGTCGCGCTCCTCGCTGTGGTCGCGTTGGCGGTGGTCCTGCTGGCCTGGCCCCTGGTCCGGACGCTGGTGACCATCTGCCATGAGGCCGGCCACGCCGTCGTGGCCATGGCAGTCGGCCGGAAGCTGAGCGGCATCCGGGTCCACTCCGACACCTCCGGGGTGACGGTCAGCCGCGGGCGTCCCACCGGCCCCGGAATGATCGCCACCTTGTTCGCCGGCTATCCCGGCCCGGCCCTCGTCGGTCTCGGCGCGGCGTGGCTGGCCGGCGCCGGCTACGCCGCCGGCCTGCTCTGGCTGATCGTGGTCCTGCTGGCGCTGATGCTGCTGAAGATCCGGAACTTCTACGGCGCCCTCGTGGTGCTGGCGACGGGCGCCGCGGTCGCCCTCGTCTCCTGGTACTCCAGCACGGCGATAGTCGGCTGGCTCTCGATCGGGGTCGCCTGGCTGTTCCTGCTGGCGGCCCCGCGTCCGGTCGTGGAGCTGCTCGCGCATCGCTCGCCCGGCTCGGACGCGGCGCAACTGGCGGCGCTGACCCGAATCCCCAGGCTGCTGTGGTGCCTGGCGTGGCTGGGCATCACCATCGGAGCGCTGGTGCTGGGAGCCTCCTGGTTGGTGTCCTGAGGTCGAGCACCCCGGCCTCGCGCCAACCGGTCCAGTGCTCGCCTCCCCCAAGGATGGGTCGGCGACGATGGAGGTGAGTGGCGTTGAGAGCGTCGGGGTCCTGAGGAATGGCGGCGCCGGGCGAGGCTCACCGCTGGCGGGACACCAGATTCACGAACACATCCTCGATCGTGGGGTCCACCTCGGTGACCTCGGCGTCGGCGAAATCGGCTGCGATCAAGCGTTTGCGTAGTTCAGCGTCCGACAGACCTGAGGTCGCCGGCACCACCGCGTGCAGGGAGGCGCCGGACAGATAGGCCTCGTCGATGCCGTCGGCCGTCTCCAGCCAGAGCAAAGCCGGGTCGACGTCGCGGACGATCACGTCGAAGATCCGCTGATCCATGTGCTCGGTTCGGAGTTGGGCTGGACTTCCCTCCGCGATGATCCGGCCGCGATAGATGAACGCGAGCCGGTTGCAGTGCGCAGCCTCGTCCATGTAGTGGGTAGTGACGAAGAGGGTCACGCCCCGGCTCGCCAGGTCATAGAGGAGGTCCCAGAACTGGCGCCGGGCGACCGGATCGACGCCGGAGGTGGGCTCGTCGAGGAACAACAGTTCCGGTTCGTGGATCGTCGCCGCGCCGAGGGCAAGACGCTGCCGCCACCCCACCGACAGGTTTCTGGTGAGTTCGTTCTCCCGACCCACGAGATCCGCCATCGTGAGCACGTACTGTCGCTGGGCCGCGAACCTCTCGGCGGGCAAGTCGTAGACCCCGGCGTAGAACCTCAGGTTCTCGTCGACAGTCATGTCTTCGAACAGCGCGAACTTCTGCGACATGTAACCGATCCGGCGCTGCACCCGCTCGGGGTGGCGCACCACGTCCGCCCCGAGAACGGTGGCCCCGCCCGAACTCGGACGCAGGGTGCCGGTGAGCATTCGAATCGTGGTCGTCTTTCCCGAGCCGTTGGGGCCGAGGAAACCGAACACCCTGCCACGCGGGACGTCGAGGTCGATCCCGTCGACGGCGGTGAAGTCGCCGAAGGTCTTACTCAGACCGCGGACGGAGATCGCCGGCTCCTGGGAGGTCGTTGACATCAGTGCTCCTACTCCGAGATCCGGCGGCGGGTCGCGACGATCGCGGCGGTGAAGATGACCACGGCGAAGCCGGCCAGCACCAACAGCGGGACGGCCAGGGCGGCGAAGTCGCTGCCTTTGAGGAATGCGCCTCGTAGCACGTCGAGGGCCCACTTCAGCGGGATCACGGCGGTCAGCGGCTGGATCAGCGCCGGCATCGATTGGATCGGGAAGATGAACCCCGACAGCACCATCGTCGGAATCATGATGAACATCACGGCCTGTTGCGCCTGGTGCCGCGTGCGGGAGACCAGCGAAACCAGCAGCCCGAGCCCGATGCAGGTGAACATGAACAGGAACAACCCGACGAGCACCACGAAGAAATCCCCGTTGAACGGCACCCGGAACCACAACAGCCCACCGGCGGCCACCAGCAGCATCTGGGCGGTCGCCAGTGCCGCGTAGGGAGTGAGCTTGCCGATCAGGTACTCCGTGGCCCGGATCGGCGTCACGAACATCTGCTCCAGCGTGCCCGACTCGCGCTCCTTCACCACTGCCTGGCTCATGATCGCCATCAGCGAGATCATCATGATGGCCGCGATCAGCCCCGGAATCATCGTGTTGATCGGGTCGAGGGTGGGGTTGAACATCACCCGGATCCGGGCGTCGATCCCGGGTGCGGCCACCGACACCCCGAGGTCGTCCCGCCGCGCGGTGTTGAACTGGGCGATGATCTGGGACGCGTAGCCGCTGCCGACGGCCGAGATCTGGGAGTCCGAACCGTCGACGATGATTCCGATCGGGGCGACCTCGCCCCGGGTCAGGCGAGCCTCCGTCCCCTCCGGGATGACCAGGGCGACCTTCACGGTCCCGCGGTCGAGCAGCGGCCGCAGGTCGTTCTCGCTGACCGGACGCTGGCTGATCGTGAAGTAGCCGGAGGCGCTGAACGCCGCCTCCAGCTTGCGTGACGTGACCGTTCGGTCCAGGTCGACGACGGCCGTGGCGAGGTTGCGGACGTCCACGGCGACCACGTAGCCGAAAAGGATCAACTGGAGCACCGGCATCAGCAGCAGCAACCTGATCAGGAGTGGGTCCCGCTTGAGCTGCGTGAACTCCTTCCAGATCAGCAACCGGATGCGCTTGAGGCTCATCGCGACGCCCTCCGTCCGTACAGCACCGAGGAGACGACCAGCATCACGAGGGCGTAGAGCAGTCAGGGCCGCCAGCTCAGGCCAGAGTTCGGCGAAGCCGGCGCCCTTCAGGAAGACTCCCCGCGAGATCGTCACCATGAATCGGGCCGGGAAGGCGTAGCTGATCCACTGCAGCCAGACCGGGATCTGGTCGAGGGCGAACGCGAACCCGGACAGCAGGAAGGAGGGCAGGAACGCGACCAGCATCGCGATGATGTTGGCCGTGTCGAGGGACGGGGCGATCGCGGAGATCAGCAGACCCATGCCCAGCGAGGCGAACACGAACAGTGCGGCCCCGACCGCCAGCGTCCAGAAGTTGCCGCGCAGGGGAACGTCGAAGATCGTCCTGCCAAGGCCGGTGATCAGGGCGACGTCCAGGAAGGCGATCAGGGTCCAGGGCAGCAGCTTTCCGATCATCAGCTCGATCCGGCGCATCGGGCTGACCTCGAGCTGTTCCTGGGTGCCGAGGTCGCGTTCACGAACCAGCGTCACCGCGGTCTGCTGAACGGTGACGATGGCGATGATCACGATCATCAGCCCCGGGATGAGGAAGTCCGATGACCGTCTCTCGGGGTTGTACCAGGTTCGGATCCGCGGTTCGAGCATGCCGAGGCTGGACAGGTCCAGGCCTTGTTCGTCGGCCCACTGGCGGGTGAGGCGCTGGCTGAAGAGTTGGTTCAGCGCGACCGAATAGGCCTGAGAGACCTTGGCCGCGTTGGGCTCGCTGCCGTCCACCAGGACCGCGACCTGCGCCTGCTCGTCGGCGGCGAGACTGCGAGCGAACCCGGACGGGATGACGATCGCCACCCGGGCGGTGTTCGCGTCGAAGGCGGCATCCACGTCGGCGAGGGTGTCGCCGTGCGCGACCACGTCGAAGAACGGGGACGCGCTGTACTGCTCCACGTAGCTGAGGCTGGCCGGAGTGCGGTCGAGATCGATCACGATGGTGGGCACGTGCTCCACGTCGAAACTGATCGCGTAGGCGAACAGCAGCAGTTGAATCACCGGGGTGATCACCACCGCGAGCAGCGTCCGCGGGTCCCGGCCCAAGTGCCGGAACTCCTTGCGGACGATCGCGCCGATCCGGATCAGCGCGGCCCTCATGATGCCCCGCCCGTCGCCTGGTCGTGGCCGGCCGCGGCTTCGTCAGGTTCAGCCGCCATGGAGTCGGTGTTCGCTGGGTCGCCTTGCCCGTTGCCCGAGCGCGCATCACCGGGTGGCCGAAGGGACGAAGGGTCGGCGAGGTAGGCGAACACCGATTCCATGTCGGCGGCGACCTCGCGGACGGCGGCCCCGGTGACCCCGGCGTCGGCCAGAGCCGCCGTCAAGGCACCGCGCGGGTCGTTGTTCCCGCACCACAGGACGCGGACGATGTCGCCGAGCAGGTGGGCAGAGCTGATCCCTGGCAGCTCTGACACGGCAGCCAGCGCGGACCTCGGCGCGTCGGAGCACACCTCGACGAGGCGTCCGGGGACGAGCTGCTTGATCTCCTCCGGTGTCCCCGACTGCTGGATGGCTCCTCGGTCCAGGAAGGCGATCCGGGTGCAGCGCTCGGCCTCGTCCATGTAGGGCGTGGCGACCAGCACCGTCTTGCCGGAGCGATGCAGGCCGGCGAGGATGCGCCAGAACTCCCGTCGCGACACCGGGTCGACACCGGTGGTGGGCTCGTCGAGCAGCAACAGGTCGGGTTCGTGCATCAAGGTGGTGGCGAGCATGAGCTTCTGCTTCATGCCCCCGGACAGGTGCATGGCCTGGCGCTTGGCGAACTCGTCCAGCCCCATGCTCGACAACAGGCTGCGGGAGCGGCTGCGGCGGTCAGCCCTGCTCACTCCCCGCACGGTGGCGAAGAATTCCAGGTTCTCCTCGACAGACAGGTCGGGGTACATCGAGAACTTCTGCGACATGTAACCGATCCGGGGGGTCACCAGGGCAGCTTCTCGGGTCACCGAGTGGCCGAACACGTCTGCGTCCCCCGCGCTGGGTGGCAGCACGGTCGCGAGCATCCTGATGAGGGTCGACTTGCCGGCGCCGTCCGGCCCGAGCAGGCCGAACACCGCGCCCTCGGCCACGTCGAGGTCGAGGTCGGCGACGGCGACGGTGTCGCCGAAGCTGCGGCGCAGCCCGCGGACCCGGACGGCGGCGGTGTCGGTGGCGTCGGCCATGGTCAGTCGAAAGTCACATCTACCGGCATGCCGGTCTTGAGGACACCCGACGCATCGGTGACCCGTACCCGCACCTCGTACACCAGCTTCACCCTCTGTTCCTTGGTCTGCACGTTGTTGGGTGTGAACTCCGACTCGCTGGCGATGAAGCTGACCGTTCCGTCGAAGGAGGCCTGGCTGGAGTCGGTGGTGAGGCTGGCCGGCTGGCCGATCGCCACCTGCCCGATCTCGGTCTCCGGGACGAAGACGCGAACGAACAGGTCCGCGGGGTCGAGCAAGGTCAGCAACGTCCGGCCGGGGGCGGCGTTCTGGCCGACGTTGGTCGCCAGCGAGACCACAGTGGCGTCCCGCGGTGAGGTGATGATCGTGTAGCCGAGCTGGACGTCCGCCAGTTTCACGGCGGCCTCGGCCTGTTTCACGCGGGCCGAGGCGGCGGTGATGTCGGCCTTGGTCGAGTCGTCGTCGTTCTTGGCGTTGGCGAGCGCGGCCTTGGCCGCCACGACGGCCTGTTCGGCCTGTTGCTTCTGCAACTTCAGGGCCGAACGGTCCAACCGGACGAGCTCCTGACCCTTGGTCACCCGGTCGCCTTCTGCGGCTTTCACGTCCGTGATCCGACCCGCGATGGCGGAGGCCACCTGGTATTCCTTCGCCTCGACGGTGCCGGTCGCCTGCCACTGCGCATCCGCGGCCACGTTCTGGGTCGAACTCCACCACCACCAGGTCCCCCCGCCGATCAGCACCAGCAGCAGGACCACGATCAGCGGGATCGGGGGATGCGTGCGCTTTCTTGCCATGGCTGACTCACCTGTCCGCATCGGTCGGGCCGCCAAAGGGGCGGCAGTTGTCGATCGTGATCTCCACCGGCAGGCCGGCGGGCAATTGTTCTGTTGCGGTGAATTGCACCTCGACCGCCCGGGTGAGGTGCACTTCGTCCGTGGGCACGGAGGTGGGCGGATACTCGGCCCGATCGCCGATCGCGGTCAGGCTGGCCGACACCGGTGCACTCATCCAGTCGCCGAGTACTTGGGCCCCGTCACCAAGGCAGACGCTCGCCACCTGGGTGGGGGACACCCAGGCTGTCACCACGCTGGGCGCGCTTTCGCGAATCGTGGCCACGCTCGCTCCTGGCGCGAGCTCGTCACCGACCCCCGCCACGCTGACCACCACGCCGCTCACCGGCGAGGTCAACTCGGCCAGGGAGAACTGAAGCTCGGCCAGCAGTACCGGGATGCCGCCGGCGTCGGCCGCGATCTCGGCGAGTTCCTTGAGGTCGCGGAGTTGGGCACGAGCATCCTCGAGCTTGGCCTGCGCGTCCTTGAGTTTCTCCAGGCCCGCCCTGGCCTTCTTCAGACCCTTGTCCAGCTTGGGGAGGGCGGTGGAGATCTGCTTCAGGCCCGCGTCGAGCTGGGTCAGCCCCTTCGTCAGTTGCGAGATGCCGGCATTGAGCTGGTCGAGGGTCGCCGTCATCGTGGCGATGCCCGCCTTCAGTTGGTCCACCTGTGGCTGCAGTTCGGGCTGGGTGGGTACCTGCGCCTCCAGCGCGGCGAGCTGCTCCCGCGCCGTGTGCAGCTGCGGTCGCAACTGGTCGCGGCCGGCCCGCAGTGTCTTGCGCTGTGCGATGAGCTGCGGCCGTTTCTGCTTCAGTTGCGCTCGCGTCCTGACCAGCTTGGCTCGGGTGTCGGTCAACTCGTCGATGGCGTCGACGACGTCGCGCCGCTTGTCCTTCAGCGTGGCTTCCCGGTCGTAGGTGTTCTCGATGGCTGCTGCGATCACGTCCACCTGTGCCGCGGACCGGGCGGCGTCGGCCTTGGCGACCTCCCGCTGCGCCTTCAGGGGAGCGGTGTCCGCGCGCGCGACCACTGCTCCGACCTCGACCGCGGAGCCCTCAACGACCAACACCTCGGCGATGCGAACGTAGGAGCCGAGCCCGTAGGTGGATGCCGCGGTGCTGCTCTCGCCGCCCTGTGCCGTCTGCGACGACTCCGAGTCCAGCACCACAGCCGGCACACTGAGCAGCGGCGCAGCGACGGTCGCCACGGTGTCCTCGACCGTGCCCGCGACGACGAGCGCGTCGGGGGTCTCGGCGCAGGCCGCAAGACCCACGAGGGTGGCAGTGGCGAGCAGGCATGCGAGCCATCGCCGGATCATGGCGTCACGCTCACTGTGGCCACAACGGCGTCGACGATGAATTCCAGCTCGTCGCGGGAAGGTGGCCTGCCGTCCGCGGCGCCCAGCAGCCCGTCGAGCGCGACGAAGGTCATCAGGGGTCCGACGAACATGCGGGCGGTCATGGCGGGGTTCGGCGCATCGATGATGCGCTGGTTCGCCGCTGCCCGCACGAGTTCGGTGGTAAGGGTCAGGATCCGTGCGGGAAGTCCAACCCTGACGATGTGCCGTAGCTCGGGGATGCGAAAGGCCTCGCCCAGGATCAGCCGCAGCAGGGCGACCGAATCGGGTCGCAGGATCGCGGTGGTGAAGCCGGACGCGAACTGGAGCAACGCGTCGCGGAAGTCGGCCGGTGACTCCAGTTGCTGCACTCGGGCCTCGGCGAGGTCCAGCTTGTCGAGTTCGGTGATCAGCACCTCGCTGAGCAGATCCAGTTTGGTGGGGAAGTAGCTGTAGAGCGTCTGTTTGCTCACGCCGGCCTCGGCCGTGACGGCATCCATCGACGTGCCGGCCACACCCTGGGAGAGGAACAGAGCGCGTGCGGCGCGTGAGATCTGGGCGCGCTTCGCGGTCCGTTTCGCGCGCGGCGGCGAGGTCATGAATCAAACTGTACCGTTCAGTTTGATTCAGGCAAGGGGAGCCGCTTGTACTCTGGTCGCCATGACGGATCCGGTGGCCGAGCTCGCGCGGCGGCGCAACGACCTTCCCGGGCCGGAAGACCGCTCCACACCCCTCCCGCGGCGCCTGCTGCAGTCGTGGTGGACCCTGGCGGTCGTCGCCCTGACGCTGCTCTACGCGTCGGCCCTGGCCGCCAGTACTTCATGATCACAGCCGACACGGCCGTCACCGGCGGGGTCATCCCCGGGATCAACCCCTCCGCCATCCGGACGGCCGCCTGGCTGGCCGTGCCCACCCTGGCCTTCTGGACCGTCGTGTTTCTCTGGGCCGATCGGTACCGGCCGCAGCGCCTCGTGGTCTGGTACCTCAGCCTGGGCTGGGGCGCCGCGATCGCCACCTGGATCTCGATCAACGTGAACACCTGGGCGGCCCAGCAGATGGCCGTGACCGGAAACGGCGACCCCGCCACGAGCGCCCGCGCGGCTATCTTCATCGCCCCGTTCGTGGAGGAGGCGGCGAAGGCCAGCGTCCTCTTCCTGATCGCGATGATCGCCCGGTACCGGCTCACCTCACAAGTGTCGGTGATCGTGCTCGCGGGACTGTCGGCGGCCGGATTCGCCTTCACCGAGAACATCATCTACTACGCCCGAGCCATCGTGTACGCCTCGGAGAACATCGGTGTCGGGGACGCGGACGCCGTCGTCAACCAATTGGTGCTGGCTCCGCGGAGTCTGGACCTGCTTCGGGCACCCGCTGTTCACCATGATGACCGGCATCGGAGTCGCGGTGGCTCTGCGCACGCGCAGCAAGGTGGTCCGGGTGCTCGCACCGCTGATCGGCTACGGCGCGGCCGCGCTGCTGCACATGATCTTCAACTCCCAGGCCAGCCTGTCCAGCGGCACGAGTCAGTTGCTGATCTACTTCCTTGTCGCTCTGCCGATGGTCGCCTCGGCGGTGTTCTACGTGGTCCGGCAGGTCCTCAAGCAGGGACGGCTGTTGGCTGTGCGGCTGGGCGACTACACGCAGCCGGGCTGGCTGCCGGCGTCCGACCCGGTGGTCTTCTCCCGGCAGCGGCTGCGCTGGTGGGCGGTGATGGTGGCGGCCACCCGCGGCTGGCGCGTGTTCAGCGCCACCGTCCGTCTGCAGCGGCTCCTCACCGAACTCGCCTACCTGCGCGACGGCCAGGTGAAGGGAATCTACGACGAGGCCGGCACCCGTCGGGCCCGATACCTGGTCGAAGAGGCCAAGGCATTGCGGGGGGTGGCGATCGACGACCCGCGCGGCCTGAAACTGAGCCTGCCGCGCTTCCGGCGTCCCCGACCGGTCGCCTACCAGCCGCCGACCTACCCAGGACCGTCCGGGATCGGTGGCAACTGGCCAGCGCAGGCGGGCGGCACACCGCTAGGATCGCCTGGGTATTCGGCCGTTGACCCGAAATGGGGGCCACCCACGGGGTAGGAGGCAGCGATGGACGCCGAGCGCCTCGCTGCTCGCACTGACCCGGCTGCGGGATGCGCTGGCCGGCCGTTCGGCTCCCCGTCGAACTCCCCAGTTCTGGCCGCCGCGCTTGGCGTCGGCACGCGGGTTCGCGGGACAACTCGACGACTACATCCTGCCCCGCCTGGCGCGGCTGGACGCGCCGCTGCTCGCGGTGGTCGGCGGCTCGACCGGTGCCGGCAAGTCCACGCTGGTGAACTCCCTGCTCGGGCATGTCGTGTCCGCGCCGGGCGTGATCCGTCCGACCACCCGTTCGCCCGTGCTGGTCCACCACCCCGACGACGCCGAGTGGTTCGCCTCCGATCGAGATCCTGCCCGGCCTGGCCCGCAGCACGAGCGCGGCCCACGACGCCCGCACGCTGCAGCGTCGTGGCCGAGCCGACCCTGCCCGGTGGTCTGGCGATCCTGGACGCCCCCGACGTCGACTCGGTGGTGGCCGAGAACCGGGCTCTGGCCGCGCCAACTGCTGGCGGCCGCCGACCTGTGGCTGTTCGTCACCTCGGCCGCCCGCTACGCCGACGCGGTGCCCTGGGACTACCTGCGCTCTGCCGCCGAGCGGCAAGCGGTGGTGGCGGTCGTGCTCGACCGGGTGCCGCCTGCGGCGATGGACGAAGTGCCGGCGCACCTGGGGCAGATGATGGGCCAGCGGGGGCTCGGCAGCTCGCCGCTGTTCGCCGTGCCGGAGACCGAAGTCGACGCTGAGGGGTTGCTGCCGTCCGCAGCGGTCGCGCCGATCCGGGACTGGCTCGGGCGGGCTCGCCGACGAACGCGGCCAGCCGGAACCGGGTGGTGCTGCAGACCCTGGACGGCGCGATCTCGGCGCTGGCGTCCGGTGCGCCGGCGATCGTGGACGCCATCGGTGACCAGGTCATCGCGCTCGAGACGCTGCGTCAGGACGCCGAGAGCGTCGTTCGCCGGAGGCCGTGCGCACCATCGTCGGTCCAGACCGCGGACGGCACGCTGCTGCGCGGCGAGGTGCTGGCCCGCTGGCACGACTTCGTCGGCACCGGCGAGTTCTTCCGCGTGGTGGAGCAGAAGATCGGCTGGTTGCGCGATCGAGTGGTCGCCGCGGTCAAGGGCGAACCCAAGCAGGCGCTGGAGATGAAGGTCGCGGTCGAGTCGGGCATGGAGGTGCTGATCCGCGAGGAGGGCGAAGCCGCGGCGCGGCGCGTCGAATCGGCGTGGCAGGCGCATCCGGCGGGCCGGCAGGTGCTGGACCGCGCCGGGGACGACCTGGGACGGGCTTCCCGGGACTACTCGGTGGCCGCGGCCAGGGCGATCCGTGAGTGGCAGGGCGACGTGCTCGACCTGGTCGGACGCGAGGGTGCGGCGAAGAAGTCGGCGGCCCGGTTCTGGGCCCTCGGCGTCAACGGCGTGGGGGTGGCGCTGATGGTGGTGGTGTTCTCCCAGACCGGCGGCCTGGTCGGAGCCGAGATCGGGGTGGCCGGCGGGACCGCGGTGCTGGCCCAGCGCGTGCTGGAGGCGATCTTCGGTGAGGACGCCGTCCGCCGACTGGCCAAGCAGGCCAAGCACGACCTGGACGCCCGGGTGGAGTCGCTCCTCGCCCTCGAACTCGACCGGTACCTCTCCGTGTTGGACGCCATCGATGTCCGCCCCGAGCAGGCCGGCGAGATCGCCGCAGCCCTGGCGAAACTCGAGGAGGCACGGGCGGCGGACGCGCGGCTTCCGGTGCGCCGGGACGCCGAGCCGTCCGAACCCGCGTCCAGCAGTCCCCTGCCGGCGATCAGTGAATCGCCACCCTCAGGGCCGGAGGCACCATCTGCGGAGACCCTGGCGGACGAGGCAGGCGTCCCCAATCAGGAGCGGGAATGAACGCCACCCCTGAACAGCTGGCCTCACGGGTGCGGGCGCTCGGGCGCGCCGTCGATGCCGCGGAGGGCCGTTCGGACGCCGAGACTGTGGCCCGTGCCGCAACCGTCGTCCAGCGCGCCGGCCAGCGGGTGGCGCTCAGCGGCGGGTACACGGTGGTGGCTTTCGCCGGCGCCACCGGATCGGGCAAGTCGAGCCTGTTCAACGCCGTCTCCGGCACGGAGTTGGCGCACGTGGCGGTGCGGCGTCCGACCACGTCGAAGACGATGGCGGTGAGCTGGGGCCAGGCCTTGCCGCACGAACTGCTCGACTGGCTCGACGTCACGAAGCGGCACCTGGTGCCGTCCCCGGAAGCCGAGTTCTCCGATCTGGTCCTGCTGGACCTGCCTGATCACGATTCGACGGAGGTCACCCATCGGTTGGCGGTCGATCGTCTGGTGGAGTTGGTGGACGCGCTGGTCTGGGTGGTGGATCCCCAGAAGTACGCCGACGCCGCGCTGCACGACGGGTACCTCAAGCGGTTGGCTCCGTACGCGGACGTGATGATGGTGGTGCTGAATCAGGCCGATCGGCTGGCCCCGTCCGAGCTCGATCGTTGCCTCAACGACCTGCGGCGGCTGCTGGATTCCGAGGGCTTGAAGTCCACCCCGATCATGGCCACTTCTGCGCTGCACGGCACCGGAATTCCGGAGCTGCGGGCAGCGCTGGCGCGCACGGTGGCCACCAAACAGGCGATGACTCGCCGGCTCGCCGCGGACGTGACGGTCGCCGCTTCGGCCCTCGAAGCCGAGTTGGGCAGCGCCGCTGCGCCGACCCTCGACGCCAGGACCTCGCGGCAGCTGACCAGCGTGCTGGGCGAGGCCGCTGGGGTGCCCGCTGGTGGTGGATTCCGTGCGCAAGGCGTGGCGCGCGCGGGGTGCGTCGGCCACCGGCTGGCCGTTCGTCACCTGGGTGGCACGCCTGCGTCCCGACCCGCTGAAGAAGTTGCGGCTGGACCTCGGCCCGTCCGACCACAGCCCGACGGACGTCAACCGCACCTCGCTGCCCAAGGCGACCTCGGTCCAGCGGGCTCGGGTCGAACAGGGATTACGCGAACTGGCCGAGGGTGCCACGGCCGGGCTGCCACGAGGCTGGGCCCAGAAGGTGCAGCAGACCGTCCGCGGGAATGAGACCCTGCTGCTGGACCGGTTGGACGCCGCCATCGCCGGCGCCGACCTCACCGTGCGCCGCGGCACATGGTGGTGGGGGTTGTTCGGGGTGCTGCAATGGCTGCTGATCGCCGCCGTCGTGGCGGGATTGGCGTGGCTGTTCGCCAATCCGATCCTGGCCGGGCTCGGGCTGCCGCAGCTTCCGGTGGTGCTGGCCTACGGAGTGCCGGCGGGGACCTGGTTGTTGCTCGGCGGATTGGGAGCCGGCGTCCTGCTGGCGCTGATCGGACGCGCGTTGGTCGAGATCGGCGCGAACGCCCACGCCCGGGCGGCCCGGCGCTCCCTCTCCGACGCCATCGCGGCGGTCGTGGCAGCGGAGGTTCTGGAGCCGGTGCAGGCTGAGCTGGACCGCTTCGGGATTGCTCGGCGGGCGGTCCAGGAAGCACGCGGCTGAAGAAGGCCGTTGGTCGGGACGGTCTTCCCGTTGCCGTCCGAGCCGGGTCAGTCGGTCGTGGGCTCGGGGAAGCGCCCGTAGGCAGCGGCGTCGACGGCGCCGGGCGGCAGCCCGAGTGCCGACAGCCACATCAGTGCGGCGGTGATGGCGATCGCGACGAAGACCCACGTGGAGGCGGCCACGATGCTGGCGTAGTCGTGCGCGCCGCGTCCTGCCGCCAGCACGTTGTTGGCGATCGCGCCGTAGATCGCAACGCCCACCGCGCTCCCGGCTGATCGCGCGAACACGTTGATCCCGGTCACCACACCCCGCTCGCCCCACTCGACCGACGCCTGCGCGGCGATCAGGGACGGCGCAGCCGTCCAGCCCAGCCCGAAGCCGATGAGGAAGGCGACTCCGCCCACGGTGACGGGATGGGGCCAGGGGCCCGCGGCGGCCAGTGCCAGCGTCCCGCCGGTGGCTATGGCGCTTCCGAGCAGCACGGTGAACCGGAAGCCGCGCCGCATGTACACCCGGCCGGCGAGGGACGCGGCCAGCGGCCAGCCGAGGGTGAGCGCGGCCACCGCGGCCCCGGCCACCAGGGGAGGGGCCGCCAGCGCGTTCTCCAGGTACGTCGGCACGAAGCTGGTGATTCCGACCAGCAGGGCGCCGACACCCAGCGATACCAGCGTGGTGGTGCGGATCAGCGGGCGGCGCAGCACGGCCAGATCGAGGATGGGTTCCTGCCGCGCGGGACTCGATATGGACGAAGGCGAGGAGCGCCGCGATGCCGATGCAGAAGGCGGCGACGCTGGGTAGAGACAGCCAGTCCCAGGCGTTTCCACCCTCCAACAGGGCGAGGATCAGCGCGCTCAGCCCGATGGTGAGAACGGTCGCCCCCAGCAGGTCAAGGCGATGCCGTCGGGACTCGATCGACTCCGAGTACGAACGGAGCAGGGCCAGCCCGGCGACCAGGCAGAGGGGGATGTTCACCAGGAAGATCCAGCGCCAGGAGGCGAATTGGGAGAACAGTCCGCCCAACGCCGGGCCGACGACGGACGAGATCGCCCAGACGCTGGCGATGTAACCCTGCACGAGCGCCCGTTCCGCCACGGAATAGAGGTCGCCCACGATGGTCATCGCCATGGGGGCCGCGGCGCCGGCACCCAGGCCCTGGACGATCCTGAACGCGATCAGCGACCCCATGCTCCATGCTGCGGCGGCCAGGATCGACCCCAGCAGGAACAGAGTCACCCCGAGGAGAATGATCGGCTTGCGGCCCACCGTGTCGGCCAGCTTGGAGTAGATCGGTACCGAGACCGCCTGGGCCAGGAGGTAGACGGAGAACAACCACGGGAACTGGTCGAACTCACCCAGGTCCTTGACGATGGACGGCACTGCCGTGGCGAGGATCGTCGCGTCGAGGGCGATCAGGCCGGTGGAGAGCATGAGTGCCCCCAGCACCGCTCCTCGCTCCGACCTGAAGCCCACGGTGGTACGCCTGACGGTGCTCACGTAGCTGTGAAGCCGGAGGCACCGTGACATATTCCGGCGCACCGGTGTGGGCGCGTTCGTTGTCCACAGGGGAGGGGTTGTCCACAGCCGCCACGCTCGGCTGACGCAATCGGGACGGTGTTGCCGAAGATGCGCAGTAGAGGAGGAACGAGATGGATTCGATGCTTTGGATGACCGGGAACGTCGGCAGTGAGGTGGACCTGCGGGAGGTGCGTGACGGCTTGGTGTACGCCAGCTTCCGGCTGGCCAGTACTCCGCGGGTGTGGCGGTCGGGGGAGTGGACGGACGGCGCGACCACCTGGCTGGCTGTCAACTGCAGCAAGGCGCTGGCCGAGCACGTGAAGACGAGCGTGAACAAGGGTGATCCGGTGGTGGTGGCCGGCCGGCTTCGAACCTCACGATGGTCGGACGCTCAAGGAGTGATTCAGGAACGGCAGTACATCGACGCGGTGGCCGTCGGCCACGATCTGAACCGCGGCACCTCGGTGTTCCGCAAGTCATCGCGGCAAGCTGTGGAGGAATCCGAGTTCAGTGTGGGTGAGTTCCTTGCCTCCTCCGAATCGATGGCGCAGGCCGAGTCCGGCGATGAGAAGGGAACAGCCGCTTGACCCCAGTCGGCCAGGATCCCTTGCCCCGGCATGGGCTCCGGATCCTGGCGACGGAGACGATCAGCTGGGCCCGCCTGAGGCGTCGTAGGTGAGGTTCTCGTAGCCGATCACCTTCACCGAGAGCTTGGCTTTCGATTCGGTGGTGAAGATGTTGATCTTCCCCGAGTCCCCGGGCGACACCCGGACGGTCAGCGTCTCAGTGCCCTTGGGCATGGGCACTCGCACTCCGTCGACGCCCTTCCGGCTGCCGGTCGGTGCGACGTCGATGAAACCCAGTCCGGGTCCGTCCGTGACCTTGATCGTCAGCACGATGCTGTGCAGGGCCTTGATCTTCGCGCTCGGAACCGCTTTGCCCATCACCGTCGAGCTTCGGACCTTCCCCGTGCTGTACGTCGCCGAGTCGATGCTGTAGGCCGAGCGATCGGTGGTCTGGATGCTGCTGGCCAGACCTTCGATCTCCGACGACGCCAGGAAGGTCGAGGTCGCGCCCGGATGATCACTGCTGATCGGGTTGACCCCCATGTCGACGGCGAACAACACGTCGGACCAGGTGAACAGCGACCAGAGACCCACCTTCATGCCGTTCACCTTCGCGAAGTCGAGGAGGAACTCGTTGCCGTTGGCAACATTCATCGCATACCTGCTCACACCCGCGGCCGCGGCGAGCTTCACTCGCGCCAGCGACGGGGCAGACTCCAGAGCGGTGACTTCCATGTCGGGCTGAACTGACCGGATGATGGGCAGCATGACTTCCCACGCGAACGTCTGCATCGTCGCCTGGCCGCTCATACCGGCGTCCACCAGCGTCTGCGTGGCCAGCCGGGCGTAGGTCTTCTTCGACGAGGTCGACTGCCCGCTGTACGCCTTGACCTCCAGATTGAGCCTCGTCGACGAGCCCTTGAGAATGGAGATCGTCTCGCTCAACGTCGGGATGGGCTCGCCGTTGCAAGTGATCTTCTGCACCTGGGCATAGGTCAACGAGTGAACCTTCGAGCCCGACTTGCTGCACACGCTGGGCAACTTGTCGTCGTGAACCATCACCCCGACCAGATCCTTCGTGAAGGACAAGTCGGTCTCCACCATGTAGTAGCCCGCGGCGACCGATTCTCGGAAAGCCTTGGCGGAGTTCTCCGGCCAATCGCCCGCTCCGCCGCCGTGAGCTGACACCCCCAAGACCACCGATTCGGCCACAGCCGGCGGTGCAGCCGACCCCCCAAGGGTCACCGCCAACACACTCACAGTGATGGTGGCCAGACGTGGTAACCATGATTCGAACGACATGTGACTTCCCCCCGCAAGTCGAGACGCAGAGTCAGGCTACCCACGGCCCGGTAATCGCGTGAGGGTTCTTCAAATACCCGTCGGAACTTGCTCGCCGAAGGGATGCGCGCCGCCCGAAGTTGAGCGTGAATGGCGTCCGGCGGTCAGCCGCGGGTGAGCTTGCGGTGCGCGGTACGGTGCGGCCGGGCCGCTTCGACCCCGAGGCGGGCGACCTTGTTCTCCTCGTAGTCGGCGAAGTTGCCCTCGTACCAGAACCACACCGCGTCGTCCTCGTCGGTGCCCTCCCAGGCGAGGATGTGGGTCGCCACGCGGTCGAGGAACCAGCGATCGTGGGAGATCACCACGGCACAGCCGGGGAACTCGAGCAGCGCGTCCTCCAGCGACTGCAGGGTCTCCACGTCGAGGTCGTTGGTCGGCTCGTCCAGCAGCAGCACGTTGCCGCCCATCTTCAGGGTGAGCGCCAGGTTGAGCCGGTTGCGCTCACCGCCGGAGAGCACGCCGGCGAGCTTCTGCTGGTCGGGCCCCTTGAACCCGAAGGACGCGACGTAGGCCCGCGACGGCATCTCGAAGCTGGCGACCTTGATGTGGTCCAGGCCGTCGGAGACGACCTCCCAGACGTTCTTGCTGGGGTCGATGCCGGAGCGGCCCTGGTCGACGTAGGAGAACTTCACGGTGCTGCCGACCTTGAGGCTGCCGCGAGTCGGGCTGCTCCTCGCCGATGATCATCTTGAACAGGGTGGTCTTGCCGACACCGTTCGGGCCGATGATGCCGACGATGCCGGCGCGGGGCAGCGTGAAGCTGAGGTTCTCGATCAGCACGCGGTCGCCGAAGCCCTTGGTGAGCTTGGCGGCCTCCAGCACGTCCGCAGCCCAGGCGCGGGCCCGGCGGGATGTTGATCTCGGCCAGGTCGACGGCGCGGTTGCGCTCGGCCTCGGCGGCCAGTTCCTCGTAGCGGGACAGGCGGGCCCGGCTCTTGGCCTGCCGGGCCTTCGGGTTGGACCGCACCCACTCCAGCTCGCGCTCCAGGATCTTGGCGCGCTTGGCGTCCTTCTTGCCCTCGATCTGCAGGCGGGCCTTCTTGGTCTCCAGGTAGGTGGAGTAGTTGCCCTCGTAGGGGTGCAGCTGGCCGCGGTCGATCTCGCAGATCCACTGCGCGACGTTGTCGAGGAAGTACCGGTCGTGGGTGACCGCGAGCACGGCGCCGGGGTAGGTCTTGAGGTGGCCCTCCAGCCAGTTCACGCTCTCGGCGTCCAGGTGGTTGGTCGGCTCGTCGAGCAGCAGCAGGTCGGGCTGCTGCAGCAGCAGCTTGCACAGCGCGACGCGGCGGCGCTCGCCACCGGACAGCACGTCGACGATCGCGTCCGGCAGGCGGGCACTGCAGGGCGTCCATCGCCTGGTCGAGCTGGGAGTCGAGATCCCAGGCGTTGCGGTGGTCGAGTTCGGTCTGCAGGTCGCCCATCTCGGCGAGCAGGGTGTCGAAGTCGGCGTCCGGTTCGGCCATGGCCACCGAGATCTCGTTGAACCGGTCGAGCATGCCCTTGGTCTCGGCCACGGCCTCGTGGATGTTCTCCAGGACGGTCTTGCCCTCGGTCAGCGGCGGCTCCTGCTGCAGGATGCCGACGGTCTTGCCCTTGGCCAGCATGGCGTCGCCGTTGTCGGCACGCAGCAGACCGGCCATCAGCTTCAGCATCGTCGACTTGCCGGCGCCGTTCGGGCCGACCACGCCGATCTTGGCGCCCTCGAAGAACGACAGCGTGACGTTGTCCAGCACGAGCTTCTCGCCCAGCTTCTTGCGGACGTTGTGCATCGTGAACACGAATTCGGGCATGGCGATCAATCCTTGCGGGCAGGGTGTGGAGCGCCGTCCAGTATGCCAGCGGCGAGCATCGCTCGCCCACACGACCCCCTCTGCTGGGTTCGACGGGCACCTTTCGTGGACGGATGGTGGCAGGTTCGCCAGGAGTGGTCCGCCGTGGAGGCCGAGGTGAGTCCCTGATGCCGTTCGGGCGTGAGGGCCGTTTCTTGAAGGGCGGTTCGGGACGGGGGCCGGAGAACCTCAGGTGGTCGCGGGGAAGGTGAGCAGTTCGGCGAGGGTGACGGCTCGGCGTCCGGCGAGGTCGGCGAGTTGGAGCCGGCACGAGAATCCGTCGGCGAGCAGAACGGCGTCCGGCCCGGCGGCTTCGACGGCGGGCAGCAGGTGGGTTCGGCGACCGCCACCGAGGTCTCGTAGTGGCCGCGCTCGACACCGAAGTTGCCGGCCAGTCCGCAGCAGCCACTCACCGTCACGACCGTCGCCCCTGTGCGGGCGAGCAGGGCCGCGTCGGCCTCCCAGCCGATCACGGACGCGTGGTGGCAGTGCGGCTGCGCCACGACGGTGAGGCCGGCCAGGTCGGGTGGCTCCCAGTCGGCCGCGACGAGCACCTCGGCCAGCGTGCGGACGCCGGCCGCGACATCGGCCGACAGCCGGGTGTCGTCGACCAGGTCGGCGGCGTCGTCGCGCCAGACCGCGACGCACGACGGTTCCAGTCCGACGATCGGCGTGCCGGCGGCAACGATCGGGTGCAGGAGCTCCAGGGAGTGGCGAAGCAGCCGGGCGGCGTGGTCGCGCTGGCCCGTGGTGATCCAGGGCAGCCCGCAACAGGCGGCCCGGCGCAGCACCGAAGGGGCGAAACCGGCCGAGCCGAGAACGGCGAGGACAGCGTCGAGGCGTTCTGCGTCGAGGGCATCAGTGAACGAGTCCACCCACACCACCACCGGCCCGCCGGTCGCGCGCCGGGTGCCGCGCGCCGGCGCGCGCCCGCCGGCGAAGCGAAGCGCGGCAGCAGCCGGCGCGAGTCCACACCGGCCAGCCACTTGGCCAACCGGCCGAATCCAGGTGCGGCCAGCGCCGTGTTGACCAGCCCCGGCAATCCTGGGCACGGCCGTCACGATCCGGCCCCAGGTCGGCAGCCAACCCAGCGCGTAGTGGCTGCGCGGACGCAGCCGGTGACGGTAGGCCTCCGCGAGCACCCGCGACTTGTACGCCGCGACGTCGGTTCCCGTGGGGCACTCGCGAGGCGCAGGCCTTGCAGGACAGGCACAGTTCGAGCGCCTCGTGCACCTCCGGGGCGCGCCAGCCGCCGGTCACCAGGGTGCCGTTGACCATCTCCTGCAGGGCGTGGGCGCGTCCCCGGGTGGAGTCCTGTTCCCGGCCGGTCGCCTGGTAGGAGGGGCACATCACGCCGCCGGAGTCGGCCAGGCACTTGCCGACACCGGTGCAGCGGTGCACGTCGGCGGCGAATCGCCGCGTCCAGCCGAGGCAGCGTCGAGCCCGCGACCGCCGGCAGGCGCAGGTCGGCGTCCAGCGGACGGGGATCGACGAGCACGCCGGGATTCAGCAGGTTGTCCGGGTCGAAGATGTGCTTGACGGCGGCGAACAGTGCCAGCGCCGCGGGTGGAGTACATCCGCCCCAGCAGCTCCGAGCGCGCCCGGCCGTCCCCGTGCTCGCCCGACAGCGACCCGCCGTAGCCGGACGGCGAGGTCGGCGGCTGCCTCCACGAACCGCCGGTAGCGTGGCGACGCCTGCCGGGCTCCGAGAGGTCGAAGTCGATTCGGACGTGAACGCAGCCCTCGCCGAAGTGCCCGTACGGCAGGCCGTGCAGTCCGTAGGCGCCGAGCAGGTCGTCGAAGTCGCGTAGGTAGGCGCCCAGAGATGGTGGCGGGACGGCGGCGTCCTCCCAGCCGGCGTGGGCCGGCTTCGCCAGGCCCACGCCGGCCAGGCCAGCCCCGTCGGCCCGGATCCGCCACAGACGCGCCGCGTCGGCGCGGTCTGTGATCACCGCGCCCCCTAGACCGCCTGCGGCGGCCAACACGGCTTCGGCCCGCGGCCAGGAGCCGGACGGGGTCGTCGTCGGTCAGCTCGACGAACAACCAGCCGTCCCCCGCGGGAAGCTCAGGCACGGCGGCGGCGCCCATCCGATGCTCGACGACATCGACGATTCGCCGGTCGAGACCTTCCACCGCGGTCGGGCGCATGGGCAGGATGGCGGGCGTGGCGTCTGCAGCGGCCGCCATGTCGGGGTATCCGACGATGACGAGGGCGGCACGCGGCAGGTCGGCGACCAGCCGGACCTTGGCGCCGGTGACGACCGCGAGGGTGCCCTCGCTACCGACGAGGAAGCGGGCCACGTCGAAGCCGTGCTCGGGCAGCAGGTGCTCCAGACTGTAGCCCGACACCTGGCGGGGGAAGCGGCCGAACTCGGTGCGGATGATGCCCAGGTTGCGCCCGCACCAGCCCCTCCAGTGCCCTCAAGGTGGGGGAGTCTGCGCCGGGCCGGCCGGGCTCGCCCAGACTGAGCCGCTCGCCGGTACCCGGTGATCACGTCGAGCCCCAGAACGTTGTCGGCGGTCCGGCCGTAGCCGAGCGCGCGGGGGCCGCAGGCGTTGTTGCCGATCATGCCGCCGATCGTGCATCGGTTCGCGGTGGACGGGTCGGGGCCGAACCGCAGGCCATGGCCGGCAGCGGCCGCGGTGAGCCGCGCCGGAATGACGCCGGGCTCGACGATGGCCGCTGCGCCCGGCCGGGTCGAGCGTGCGCGATCCGGTCGAGTCGGGAGCAGTCCAGTACGAGCCCGGAGCCCACCGCGTTTCCCGCGATCGAGGTCCCGGCGCCACGAGTGGTCAGCGGAAGCCCGACGCCGCGGGCGGCGTCCACGAGCTCGATCAGTTCGGCGACCGAGGATGGCCGTGCCACCGCCACCGGCGGGACGCGGTAGAGCGAGGCGTCGCTGCTGTAGAGCGCACGAGTGAGGACACTGCTGTCCAGGCGGAAGCCGGCGGCGACCAGCGCAGCGAGCGGTTCGGTGAACCCTGCGGCGGCCGGCACGGCTCAGTCTGTCACGCGGGCGACGCGCGTCCATGGAGGGCGGCGCGGCCCGAGTCGCGCGCCGAAATCGCCTCCGGGCTCGACCGAGCGTCGACGTCAGCCGGCGTCCCTGCACAGCGCACGCCGCACCGACGCACATGGTGGGGCGCAGCGCTCGCCGAGCAGCTGGTACCCGTGGTCGGTCAGTGCTGCGATGACTCCCCGGCGATCGGACGGGCAGGCGATGCGCACGACCAGGCCCTTCTGCTCCATCCGGGCGACGGTGTGGGTGAGCCGTGAGCGGGACTGGCGGACGCGTTCGGCGAGGTCGGACATCCGCAGCGAGCGAGTCGGGCAGACTCCGACAGGTGAACGAGGATCTCGTATTCGCCGAGGTCGAGACCGAAAGGACGCAGCTCGGCGTCCAGGCGTTCGATTGATCCGGGCGACGCCGTTGAGGATAGGCGCGCCAGATCCGCTGCTGATCAGCCGTCAGCCATCGGGGTTCGAGCTGCATGGTCACGGGCGGATGCTACCAAAGAAGTTTAGGGTTCAACAACATTGCTCCCGTCCGACCTCGTGCTGATGCCGGACAGCGGGCCCCCGGGCCGGGGTGGTGAGGCGGGGCGAGCAGTACCGCCTCCGGAAGCTTCCCGCGCCCGCGGCTCCCCCTAGACTGCCGGACAGGTCCAACGGTGGATGCGAGGGATGACGACGATGACCGACGTCGACACGATTCTCGAGGCCGCCCCACCCACTGTGGGAGCGATGCTTCGCTGGCGGGTTGCGCAGACGCCGGACAAGGAGGCCTTCCGCTACCCGGACGCCACGAGACTGGGTCGAGCATCGACCTGGGCGGAGACCGGACGCCGGGTCGACGACCTGGCAGCCGGCCTGCTGGCCCTCGGCCTGCAGCACCGAGGAGCGGGTCGCGATCGTCTCGCAACACCCGGATCGAGTGGGTCCTCGCCGACTTCGCCATCAACTCGCGCCGGCGGCGCCACCACCACGATCTACCCGAACACCCAGGGCGACGGACTTCGCCCACATCGTGACCGATTCGGGCTCGGTGCTCCTGATCGCGGAGAACGCCGAGCAGGTCGCCAAGCTCGACGCGGATCCTCAGGCGGCAGGCCAGGTTCGACACGTCGATCCTGCTGGACGGTGACGGCGACGGCGAGCGGGTGCTGAGCTGGGAGCAGCTCATCGACAAGGGCCGCGCCCTTCTGGCGTCCGATCCCGAGGCGGTCGACCGCGCCGTCGGCAGCGACGTCGGCGGACGGCCTGGCCACCCTGATCTACACCTCGGGCACCACCGGGCCTGCCCAAGGGTGTCGAACTCACCCACGGCGGCTGGGTCTATGAGGGGTTCGCGCGTCGGCGTTGCGACATCATCGAGGCGGACTCACTGCAGTACCTGTGGCTGCCGCTGTCCCACGTCTTCGGCAAGGCGCTGCTGGCCTGCCAGCTCGCGATCGGCTTCGCCAGCGCGGTGGACGGCCGGATCGACCAGATCGTGCCGCGGGCTCGGGCGCAGTACACCCGAGCTTCATGTGCGGCGCCCCGCGGATCTTCGAGAAGGTCCGTGCCGCCGTGCATGCTGGCGTCCCCGCAAGGCGGGATGAAGGGCAGGATCGCGCGATGGGCGTTCGCGGTCGGACGTGCGTCGCGGGAGTACCGGCTCGCCGGCGAGCCGATGCCGGCCTCGATGCGCCTGGCCTACTCGATCGCCGATCGTCTGGTGTTCAGCAAGCTGAAGGAACGGGTCGGCGGCAACATCGAGTTCTTCATCTCGGGATCGGCGAAGCTCAGCGCTCAGGTGCAGGCGTGGTTCTACTCGGCCGGGCTTGCTCGTCGTGGAGGGCTACGGTCTCACCGAGACCGAGTGCGGTGAGCGCGGTCAACCTTCCCGCCACCCCCCGCTTCGGGACGGTCGGGCCCGCGCTGCCCGGCACCAGGATCAGGATCGCCGACGACGGCGAGGTGCTTGATCTCGGGTCCCGGGGTGATGCGTGGCTACCACAACGATCCCGAACGCACCGCGGAGGTGCTGGTCGACGGCTGGTTCCACACCGGCGACATCGGGAAGCTGGACGCCGACGGCTATCTCACCATCACCGACCGCAAGAAGGACCTGATGAAGACCTCGGGCGGCAAGTACGTCGCACCGGCGAAGGTCGAGAGCGTGATCGCCGCGACAATCCCGTACGTCTCGCAGGTCGTCGTGGTCGGTGACGGACGCAAGTACATCTCGGCGTTGCTCACCATGGACGCCGACAACCTCGCCAAGTGGGCGGCTCGCACGGGAATGGCCGACGTCGATTACGCCGAGGTGACCCAGTCGCCCGAGCTGCGCACGACGATCGAACGCTTCATGGGGCTCGCCAACGCCAAGCTGGAGCGCTGGGAGACGGTCAAGAAGTTCACCATCCTGCCGTCCGAGTTCAGCGTAGACGACGGTGGGGTCACCCCGAACATGAAGATCCGGCGCCGGTTCGTCACGCGAGCGGTACGCCGATGTCGTCGAGTCGCTGTACGAGCCGGAGCCGGACGAGCGGTGAGCCATGTCAGCCGCGTCCCGATGCGCTGGGTCGACCTCGACGCTCAGGGCCACGTCAACAACGCCGTCGTCGCCGACTACCTGCAGGAGGCGCGCGTCGACTGGCTGCTGTCCGGGCCAACGCGCACCTGCTGGGCACCTCGACGATGGTGGTCGCTCAGCAGGTGGAGTACCTGGGGCCGGTGGTGTTCGAACTCGAGCCGATCGAGGTGGAGCTGTGGGTCGGCTCGGTCGGAGCGTCCCGCTTCACGCTGGGGTACTCGGTGCGCCAGGCCGGACGCGAACTGGCCAGGGCCCGCTCGGTGCTGTGCCTGTTCGACTACGCCGCCGGACGTCCGCGGCGGATGACGACCGCTGACCGGGCCTGGTTCGCCGCCCAGTCCGTGGCCCTGGAACCGATGAAGTCGCTGGGCCGCTGGCACGTGGCCGCGGACGCTGCCAGCTACGACCTGGTCGTCCGCTGGTCGGACCTCGACCCGTACGGTCACGTGAACAACGTTCGGGTCTTCGACTTCGTCGCCGAGGCACGGATCCGGATGGACCCGGACGATGACGGCACCACCCGCATGCAGGCCGCCGCGGACCAGGGACTGTTGTGGATGGTCGCCCGCCAGGACGTGGACTACCTTGGCCAGATCGCGCATCGCACCGAGCCCTACCGCGTGCGTTCGGCGATCGGACGGGTGGGCCGCACGTCCGTGACGATCGTGGCGCAGGTCGAGGACCCGCTCGACGAGGCCGTCCTGGCCCGGACCCGCACGGTGCTGGTCAGCGGGAACGCCGACGGCACACCGGTGCCCCTGCCCGAGAACATGCTGGCCGCCGCCCGGAAGTGGCCGGCCGAGCCCCACTGACGCGACGCAGCACCGGGCCGGCTCGGCCAGGTCCCCGTGGCGTCGCTCACCCCCGGGGTGGACCGGGGTAACGGACACTGCGGCAGCCGACCCGCACCGGGGTTTCTTCGCGCGAAGCAGGCTCACCCACCCGGTGCTGCGGAGAAGCGGACACCCTGGGCCAGGGCCACCGAGCCGGAATAGTTGATCGTGGCGGTCGAGCGGCGCATATAGGCGCGCCACGCGTCGGAGCCGGATTCGCGGCCGCCGCCGGTCTCCTTCTCGCCTCCGAACGCCCCTCCGATCTCAGCGCCCGATGTGCCCACGTTGACTCCCGCGATTCCGGTGTCGGCTCCGTCCGGGCTCAGGAATCGTTCGGCCTCGCCCTGGTCGCGGGTGAAGATACCCGCGGACAAGCCCTGGCTCGCGGCGTTGTGGAGCGCGATCGCCTCGTCCAGCGACTCGTATTCGATGGCGTACAGGATCGGGGCGAACGTCTCCCGCAGCACCACCGGTGTCTGGGACGGCATCCTCACCAGCGCGGGCCGGACGTAACAGCCCCCCGTCCCCACCGTGACCTGTTCACCTCCCGCCAGCAGGCGTCCGCCCTGAGCCACGGCCTCGTCGAGGGCCACCCGCATGGCGTCACGGGCCCGCTCATGGATCAGCGGACCCACGAGGGTCTCGGGCCTGAACGGGTCACCCACCGGCAGCGAAGTGAAGGCGGCCGCGACCCGCTCGCAGGCTTCGTCGGCGATGGAGGAGTGCACGATCAGCCGGCGCAGGGTGGTGCAGCGCTGCCCTGCGGTGCCGGCTGCGGCGAACACCATCGAGTCCACGGCGAGATCGAGGTCGGCGCTCGGGGTGAGGATGACGGCGTTGTTGCCGCCCAGTTCGAGCAGCACCCGGCCGAACCTGGCTGCGACCCTCGGCCCGACCTCGCGTCCCATCCTGGTCGACCCGGTCGCGCTCACCAGGGCGATGCCTGGAGAGTCGACCAGCGCCTCGCCGATGGCCCGGTCGCCGAGCACGAGGCCTCCGACCGCGGCGGGTGCGTTCACGTCGGCTGCCGCCCGGGCGAGCAGCGCCGAGCAGGCCAGGGCGGTGAGCGGCGCCAGCTCGGAGGGCTTCCACACCACCGGGTCGCCGCACACCAGCGCGATCGCTGCGTTCCACGACCACACGGCGACCGGGAAGTTGAAGGCGGAGATCACCCCCACCACACCCAACGGGTGCCACACCTCCTGAAGCCGGTGCCCGGCGCGTTCTGAGGGCATCGTGCGGCCGTAAAGCTGCCGGGAGAGTCCGACCGCGAAATCGCAGACGTCGATCATCTCCTGCACCTCACCGAGTGCCTCGGAGCCGATCTTGCCGACCTCGATCGTGACCAGGTCGGCCAGGACAGCTCGATGCTCGCCGATCAGTTCGCCCAGTCGTTTCACCAGGCGTCCCCGCACCGGCGCGGGAGTGACCCGCCAGTCGAGGAACGCCCGGTTCGCGGCGTCGATCACAGCGTCGGTCTCGGCCACCGTGTGTCCGCGCACGCTCAGCAGCTCAGAGCCGTCGATTGGGCTGTGCACCGCGAATGCGGGGCCTGACCCACCGAGCGACGCGATGTCGAGACCGCACGAGGTGAGCAGGCCCGCCGCTCGTTCGGAGAGGGTGGTCATCGCTGGTCCTCCGGCACGGGGATCCGCAACTCGGCGCACGCCCCGACCAGGGACGCCCGGCTCTGTTCGGCGTACAGCCGCATCGGGTCGTGCACGGTGCGTCCGATCGCCGCGGCGATCCAGTCCGCGTCTCGACCAGAGCCCTCCAGCGTCGCGTCGCGGGTGCCCTGGTTGTCCAGATTGGACGCGAAGATGCCGGCGGCCGACCGGGGCAGGAAGTCCTCGTAGACGATCGGGGACGCCACCAGCCACCCGTCCTCGACCAACCCGGCCAGGGTGGCCGGCGGTGGACCGGCCGAACCCCGGCCGACGGAGAACTCGAAGAATCCTTCACCGTTGGCCAAGAGCCCCGACTCGGTGTCGGGCCAGTTCGCCCGCCACACCTCCACCTTGACGGCATTCCTCGCCGCGGCGGTGAGGCCTGCCGAACGCTCGTCGATCTCCACGATCAACCGGTCGTAGCGGTCCCGGCCGGCAGGGGTGAGGGCGATGCCCCGCTGCTCCACCTCGCCGAACCGGACGCTCAGCGCACCGTCGGTGATGGTCCCGTCCGGCTCGGCGAACCGGCGCGGCTCCGCCAGGGCCTTGAATGAGGTCTGGCGCAGCAGCACGTCCGGCCCCGGCCACTGGGGTGGGCCCTGGATCTCGTCGATCATGGCGATCCCGAGCGCCTCCATCCTCCGGTACAGATCGTCGATGTCGAGCACTCTCGGGGTGAGGTGGTTGATGTGCGTGGTGGGGACGCCGCCGATGTCGGCGGCCACTCCGGACACCGCCGACAACCGGGCGTACCAGGCCCGGTCGACCGGCTCGGGGGAGAGTTCGAAGCAGGCCGTGGCGAGGCGCAGGAAGTCCGCGGCGTCGGCGTCGGGGAGCCCGCCTTCTGCCTCAGCGCGCGCGGCCAGGGCGAGCACCTCGGGAGTGAACAGCGTGCGCCGGGCGAGAAACTCGTCCAGTTCGGCGTGCAGGCCCTCGTCGAAGTAACGGCGGTCGTCGGTCACCAGCACCGAGGTGAACACCCGGAACGGGTTGATCGCCAGCGCCTCGGCAGTGGTCGGCCGGAACGCCGTGGACACGATCGGCAACGACGTCGACTCGGTGCCACGCAGGTCGTAGAAGCCGACGGGTTCCATGCCCAATGCTGCGAAGATCTGGGCCACCTGCCGAAGCTCGGCTGCAGTGCCCACCCGGATCGCGCCGTGCCGCTCTGCCGTGACCCGGTCGATCCGGCCCAGTCGCTCGGCCCTGACCGGATCGGCGGCGAGGACGTCGGCGTTCACCGCCGTCGAGACCTCGACCAGCGTGTTGTAGGCGGGCACCTCGATGCCGTACATGGCGGACAGGGACCGGGCGAAACCGGCCCGCAGGTCATGCGTACGCAACATCGCCATCTCGTTTCAGTTCGGCCTCCACGACGCCGATCGCCCGGTCGAGGGCGGCCAGCGCACGTTGGACGATCTCCGGCGTCACGGTGAGCGCCGGACGCACCCGCAACGACCGGTCCCCGCAGCCGAGCATGATCACGCGCTCCTGTTCGAGCAGCACGGAGAGCACGCGATCTCGAATGGCCCGATCGGGCATGGTCACCGCGCACATCAGGCCCAGGCCTCGCGGGTTGGTGACGAGCGGGTGGTCGGCGGCGAGTCCGCGCAGGCCTTCGAGCACTTCGGCGCCGCGGACCGCAGCGTTCGTGAACAGGTCCTCGGCCTCGATCACCTCGAGGATGCGACGGCACCGCACCATGTCGGTGAGGTTCCCGCCCCAGGTCGAGTTGATCCGCGACGGCACGTGGAAGACGTTGTCGGCGACGTCGTCGACGCGTCCGCCGGCCATCACGCCGCAGACCTGCAGCTTCTTCCCGAACGCCACCACGTCGGGGGTGACGCCCTTCCACTGGTAGGCCCAAGGCTTGCCGGTCAGCCCGCCGCCGGTCTGCACCTCGTCCAGGACGAACAGTGCGTCGTGGCGGTGGCACAGTTCTCGCATCGCGGCGAAGAACTCGGGGCGGAAGTGATGATCGCCGCCCTCGCCCTGCACCGATTCGGCGATGAAGCACGCGATGTCGTGCGGGTTGGCCTCGAACGCCTCCTCCGCCTGTGCCAGCGTCCGCGCCTCGTACGCAGGCACATCACGTTCGTCGGCGATGTAGGGGCTGTCCAGGCGTGGCCAGGCGAACTTGGGGAAGCGGGCCACCTTGTTCGGATCGGTGTTGGTGAGCGACATCGTGTACCCGCTACGCCCGTGGAACGCGCCGGTCAGGTGCATCACCTGACTGCCGAGGTCGGGCGAGATGCCGTGCGCCTCGTTCCAGCGACTCTTCCAGTCGAACGCGACCTTCAGGGCGTTCTCCACGGCCAGCGAGCCACCTTCGATGAAGAACAGGTGGGGGAGCGCCGGGTCGCCCATCACCCTCGCGAAGGTCTCGACGAACCTGGCCATGGCCACCGTGTACACATCGGAGTTGCTGGGTTTGTTCATCGCCGCTTCCAGGAGGTCGCGGCGGAAGTCGGCGTCCTCGGTGAGCCCAGGATGGTTCATGCCCAACGCGCTGGACGCGAAGAAGGTGAACATGTCGAGATAGCGCTCGCCGGTGGCCTGGTCGATCAACCAGGATCCCTGCGACGCGTTGAGGTCGAGGACGAGCGGTAGCCCGTCCACGAGCAGGTGCTGCGCGAGGAGTCGGTGGACTCCCGAAGCGTTCGGATTAATCCCCATCTGGTGAGCATAGGAGCGGGGGGAGCCACGCCGATAGGGGCCAGGGCGAGGATGCGTGCCGAGCCGAACCTCCGCCGGGAGCGACCAAGGGCCGGCGTGGGGTCGGTCCTCGTCCGATCCGGTGGCGCAGGGGATCAGTCGAGGTCGGCGCCCAGCCACACAGCGGTGTCGGCGGGCAGCCTTCCGGCCTCCAGGGGTGCCGACGCGAGCAGCACCACGAGGTCCGGTGGCAGTTCGACCGGTTCGGAGGCCAGGTTCACAAGGCAGCAGAACTGGCCCCGGGTGAAGCACAGGACGCCGGCGGGGGAGGAGTCGTCCCAGGTCAGCGTCCCGTCGCCGAGGTCGGGGTGTTCGGCCCTGATCGCGAGCGCGCGCCGGTACAAGTTCAGCGTGGACTCCGGATCGGCGTCCTGGGCTTCGGCGCTGAGTGCTGCCCACTCCCGAGGCTGGGGCAGCCACGGCTCGGCGTCGACGCCGAAACCGTACGGCGCCGAGGTCCCTGACCAGGGCAGCGGCACCCGGCAGCCGTCCCGGCCCGGGATCCGGCCGTCGGTACGGAAGAAGCTCGGATCCTGCCGCACCGCATCGGGAAGGTCCTCGACCTCGGGCAGCCCGAGCTCGTCCCCTTGATAGATGTAGGCCGGGCCGGGAAGGGCGAACTCGAGCAGCGCGGCGGCCCGCGCCCGGCGCCGGCCCAGGTCGACATCGGTCGGCAGTGGAGCGAAGTACTCGGCGAAGCGGTGCAGCCACGCCGGGCTCGGCCCCGAGAGGGTGAACGGCTTACCGGTCTCCGGCTTGCCGTAGCGGGTCACCACCCGGGTGGAATCATGATTGCCCAGCACCCACGTGGTGGGTGCGCCGACGGCGGCGTGGGCCACCAGGTTCCGGTCGATCATCGCGCGGAGCGAACCCGCCTCCCACTCGCACCAGAGCATGTCGAAGTTGAAGGTGGTGTGCATGCGGCCAGGGTCGACGAAGCGCATCAAGGAGCTCAGCGGCTTGGTGTTGGCTTCACAGACGAAGATTCGTTCGCCCTCACCGTCGACGGAGTATTCGTCGGCGATCTGCCGCCAGTGCCGCTGGATGGCGTCCAGTTCGGGCTGGTTCCACCAAGGATGGCCGGGGTAGAACGACGCGATGCCCAGCCCGGTGGCGGGATCGATCGGGGTGTCGGGGTATCCGGCCTGCTTGACCAGGCCGTCGGCGACGTCGATCCGGAGCCCGTCGACACCGCGGTCGAACCAGAACCGGATGACTGCTTCGAACAGGGTGGACACCTCCGGGTTCGCCCAGTTCCAGTCGGGCTGTTCGGGCGCGAACATGTGCAGGTACCACTGCTCGGGACCGTGCGGGCCGACTACTCGTTCCCAGGCTGACCCGCCGAACAGCGATCCCCAGTTGTTGGGCGGCAGCGCTCCGTCCGGGCCGCTGCCTTCGCGAAAGTGGAACATCGCCCGCTCCGGCGAGCCGGGGCCCGCCGCGAGCGCTGCCTGGAACGCAGGGTGCTGCTCGGAGCAGTGGTTGGGTACCAGGTCGATCAGCACCCGGATGCCCCGTGCGTGCGCTGCTTCCAGGAACCGGTCGGCATCCTCCAGCGTGCCGAAGGACGGGTCGATGTCGCAGTAGTCGGCCACGTCGTACCCTCCGTCCGCCATCGGGGACGGGTACCACGGGCTCACCCAGACAGCGTTCACGCCGAGGCCCTTCAGGTACTCCAGTTTCCAACTCATGCCCGGGATGTCGCCGGTGCCGTCATTGTTCGCGTCGGCGAAGGAGCGCGGGTAGATCTGGTACACGACGGAGTCGCGCCACCATGCGGAGTTCGGGCTGCTCATGGCTCGCGAGCCTAGCGACCGGGCTGGCGGCGTGCGGCTCCCGGGGCGTGCCGACTCGCGGGGAAAGCTTGAGCGGAGGGATCCGGCGACTGCGCCAGGACGTGTCCGGTGCGCGGGAGCGCAGCTGGCGTCAGCTCCGCGGATGATCCGAGGAAGTCCGGACGATCAACTGGGGCTCGAAGGGGGAGTGCGGGGTCCCGGTGAGGAGGAGGTCGGCGGCCGCCCAGCCCAGCTGGCGCATCGGTTGCCGCACGGACGTCAGGGGTGTCATCAGTTCGGTGGCCAGGTACAGATCGTCGTAGCCCACCACGGCCAAGTCGTTCGGGATCGACAAGCCTTTGGCGCGCAGAGCTCGCATCGCCCCGAGCGCGACGATGTCGTTGATGCAGAAGACCGCGGTCGGCGGCGGCCCCGACTCGAGCGCGGCGTTCATCCACCGCTCACCCTCGTGGGCGTTCATGGTGGGCAGGTTCACGACCCGCAGCACCTGGGTGGGGTCCAGCCCGACTGACTGCACCGCCTCGATGGCGCCCTTCAGCCGGTGCCTGGACTGCTGCAGTTCGGCAGGCCCGGCCAGGAAGAGGATCCGAACGTGGCCCTGGGCGAGCAGATGCGCGACCGCCTGGCGTCCGCCCGAGACGTGGTCGACGCCGACGGCGGCGTGTTGGCTGCTGTTGGAGTCCATCAGCACCGACGGGATACCGAGCTGGCGAAGGTCGGTGAGCCGTTGTTTCGTGGTCGACATCGGGGTGACCAGGACGCCCCGGACGCCCTGTTCCGCGAACAGGCGAAGGAACCGCGCTTCACGACGCGGGTCGTCGTCGGAGGAGCACAGGATCAGTGTGTGATCGTCCTGGGCGAGCCGGTCCTCGATCCCGCGGGCCAACTCCGTGTAGTACGGGTTGCCGACGTCCATGACGATGACACCCACGGTGTGGGACACGCCGGCCCGAAGTTGGCGCGCGGAGGCGTTGCGGTGGAAGTTCAACTCCGACATCGCCTGCTCGACCTTGGCCCGCGTCCGGTCGGCGACCGACCCCGGACGGTTGAGCACGTTGGACACCGTGCCCACCGAGACACCGGCCAGGGCAGCTACGTCCTTGACGCTTGCGCGGTGCGGGGTCATCGGTGCTCCCTACGGTTGGTCAAGTGACTATAACCCGCGCGCCGACGCCATTGCCCGCAGAATCGCCCGAGGGCTGAATCGATTCATGGCACTCCGGGGGGAGCGCGCCTCCCGCCGCGCCCGGCAGCGGGCGCTACCGGGCGGTCAGCGGCACGTCACCGGCGGTAGGTGACGCGTCCCGACCACACCGTGGCGACCACGGGGTCGGGCAGGTCCCGGCCGTGGTAGGGGTTGTTCCGCGACCTCGATCGTGACGTGTCGCGGTCGACGACGGCGCGCGCGGACGGATCTACCAGAACGAGGTTCGCCGGCTCGTTCACCGCCAGCGGGCGCCCCTGCCCGCGGACCTGGCCGATCCGGGACGGCGTGGACGACATGCGCTTGACGAGCGTGGGCCAGTCGAGGCGTCCGGCATTGACCATCACCTCGAGCACCACGCCCAGGGCCTGCTCGAGGCCGATCATGCCGGGCAGCGCGACGTCGAACGGATGGTCCTTGTCCTGCCGCGCGTGGGGGGCGTGGTCGGTGCCGACGGTGTCGATGGTGCCGTCGGCGAGGGCCTCCCGGACGGCCTCCACGTGCTCGGAGGTGCGCAGCGGCGGATTGACCTTGAACGTCGTGTCGTAGCCGCAGACCTCCGGCGTCTCCAGCAGAAGGTGGTGCGGGGTGACCTCGGCGGTCACCTGGATCCCGCGCCGTTTCGCCCAGCGGATCACGTCGACGCTCTCGGCGGTGGACACGTGGCAGACATGAATGCGGGAGCCGGTGAGTTCGGCGAGCTGAACGTCGCGGGCCACGATGATGCTCTCGGCCTGCGACGGCCACCCCGGCAACCCGAGACGTCCTGAGTATTCCGACTCGTGGCAGCAGGCGCCCGCACCGGCCAGCCTCAGGTCCTGCGAATGCTGCGCGATCACGCCGTCGAACGCCTTCACATAGCTGAGCGCTCGCCGCATCAGCAGTGAGTCCGCCACGCACTTGCCGTCGTCGGAGAACACCCGGACGCGGGCACCGGACGCGGCCATCCGTCCGAGTTCGGCCAGTTCCTCGCCGGCGAGACCCTTCGTGATCGCACCGACCACCTGAACCTGGCAGTGGCCTTCGCGACCGCCGAGCCCGTGCACATAGTCGGCGGCCTCGGCTGTGTCAGTGACCGGATCGGTGTTCGCCATCGCGTGCACGCACGTGAAGCCACCACGAGCCGCGGCCGCGGTGCCCGATTCGACGGTCTCGGTGTCCTCACGGCCTGGCTGGCGCAGGTGGGTGTGCAGATCGACGAGACCGGGCAGGGCGAGCAGGCCGTCGGCGTCGAACCGCTCGACGCCGGCCGGGGCCGACGCCGGGTCCGCCAACACCCCGTCCGAGACAAAGAGGTCTCCGCGGGTGCCGTCGGCGAGCGTGGCCGCCGTGATCAGAAGGCTTCCGCTGCTGGTGGTCAAGGCAATGCTCCTTCGTTTGAGCCGAGCAGGTGGTAGAGCACGCTCATCCGCACGGCGACACCGGCCGCGACCTGATCGAGCACGAGTGAATTGACGGCGTCCGCCGCGGCGCTGGAGATCTCCACGCCGCGGTTCATCGGCCCGGGGTGGCAGATCGCGGCGCCGGGCTTCAGGGCGGCCAGCCGGACATCGGTCAGGCCGTAGCGTTCGGCGTATTCCCGCTCCGTGGGGAAGAAGCCGCCGGCCATCCGCTCGCGCTGCACCCGCAGCATCATGACGATGTCGGCCTCGCCGATCACCGAGTCGAAGTCACTGGTCACCGGGCAGCCCCAACCGTCCACGCCGGCGGGCAGGAGCGTGGGCGGAGCGACCAGCACCACCTGGCCGCCGAGCGTACGTTGCAGCAGCACGTTGCTCCGCACGACACGGGAGTGCAGCAGGTCGCCCACGATGGCGATCTTCTTGCCGGAGAATGCTGCGGAAGGATCGGCGCCGGGCTCGCATCGAAGGAAGTGCTGGCGCATCGAGAAGGCGTCGAGCAGCGCCTGGGTGGGATGTTCGTGCTGCCCGTCGCCGGCGTTGATCACCTGAGCCCGCACCCACCCGGCCACCTGGGCGGCGGCGCCGGAGGACGAGTGCCGGATCACGAAGGCGTCGGCGCCCATCGCGTCCAGCGTCATCATGGTGTCCCGCAGAGACTCGCCCTTGCTCACCGACGAACCCTTCGCGGACACGTTGATGGTGTCGGCCGAGAGCCACTTGCCGGCGATCTCGAACGATGTTCGGGTGCGGGTGGAATCCTCGAAGAAGATGTTGACGATGGTGCGTCCACGAAGAGCCGGCAGCTTCTTCACCGGCCGCGACTGAACCTGCTGCATCTCCTCGGCGAGATCGAGGATGCTCGTGGCCTCGGCCAGGTCCAGATCGCCCGCGCTGAGTAGGTGCCTCATCGTCCGCTCCCCGTTCTGCAGATGGTCACGGCGTCCTGACCGTCGGACTCAGCCAGCAGGACCTGGACGCGTTCGTCGGCTGCTGTCTGCAGGCTCCTGCCGACGTGGTCGGCGGCGATCGGGAGTTCCCGATGGCCGCGGTCGACCAGAACAGCGAGGCGCACCGCCCGCGGGCGTCCCAGGTCGCGCAGGGCGTCGAAGGCAGCGGCGATGGTGCGTCCGGAGTAGAGGACGTCGTCGACCAGCACGACCACCGCGTCGTCGATCCGACCCGGGATGGACGTGCGGGCGGGGTTGCGGGTCGGGTTCGCGCGAAGGTCATCGCGATACATGGTGATGTCGAGTTCACCCAGCCGGACGGGACGCCCCTCGATCTGTTCGATCAGGGTCGCCAGCCGCCGGGCGAGCAGGACCCCACGGGTCGGGATGCCGAGCAGTACCAGGTCGTCGGCGCCGCGATTCGCTTCGAGGATCTGGTGGGCCATCCGGGTCAGCGAGCGGGCCAACTCGGCCTGATCGGCGATGACCCGGGTCGGATCGGGGATCTCGGGTGCGGGATCTGCCACGCAAGCACTCCTCAGTGTCGAAGACCGGTGGCAACGACGCCGACGCCACGATTCTCGAACCGTCAATCTAGCTCAGTCCGGTCCGAGACAGCGTGGCCGGACCGAGGGGCAGACGCTTCCCCGTCGTGCTGCGGCCCGCGCGGGGCGACACCCGCGCGCGGGAGCGCCGCGACGCCGGGGCAAACCAGGGGGTACCAAATCGCGCGAGGTCGGCTAACGTGTGCACATGCCTGGCGTACCTGCACTGATTCCGCTGGAGACCTTGCCCAGCTGGCCCGCGGTGCCCGACCCGACCATCCTCGAACTGCTCACCATCACGCTGTTCATCCCCCTGGCCATCAGCGCGCTGTTCGCCGCGATGATCCTCGGTCCCGGATGGCGCGACCGCACCTGATCCCTCCGGCTCCCTCGGCCAAAGGGTCAGGTGGACCCGAGCTGGCGTGGACGCGTGAGCGTCCCATTCAGAGCCTCGGATCAGTTGTTGACCGCGGCCTCCATGCAGCGCAGCGAGCGTTCGGCATCGTCGCACTTCTCGTCCACCTGGCGCTGCACCGAGTCGCTGAGCTTCACTCCCGACAGCCACAGTCTCATCAGCTGTAGCGTCGACCGATCAACGAGGGGACGCGGGAAGAGCAGGCCCAGCACGTGCTGCCGGATCGCCGAACTGCGCTCGTCCCACCCGTCTCGTCCCTCGGAGATGGCCAGCGCAACATCCAAGTAGGACTGCACGTACGGACGCAGCACGTCAGCCTGATCCAGTTGCCAGAAGTGGTGGCAGATCTGGTAGTGGGTCTCGTTGGCCACCGATTCGTTCGTGGTGGCGAGCTGCCAGGCGCTGGCCTTGGCCTCCGCGCTGGGCTGGGCGGCGCGCGCCCCCGCCGCGAGTTCGGCGCCCTGGGCGGTGGCGTCCCTCGCGAACTCGGCTTCGATCTCTGCCTCACCGGCGACACCAAGGCGCGCCAGGTTGGTGACGATCAGCCAGCGCAGGTCGGTATCCACGGCGAGGCCATCAGGTGCTTCGGCGCCTGCCAGCCAGGCCTGCAGGACCTGCACCACGGGGGTCGAGCGGGCAGCGGTGATCAGCGCCCGCGCGAAGGCCAACTGGTGATCCGACCCCGGTTCGGCCTCCTTCAGGAGCCGGGCCAGGCCGGCCACGAAGCGATCGTTCAAGTCCGCACGCCTCTCCCGCGGGGAGTAGTAATCGATGGCGGTCCTGGCCTGCGCGAGCACCGACTGCACTGCGGTCAGGTCGGTTTCCACGGCCACCCCGCCGAGCACCAGGGTGAGGAAGTCGGCTGCTCCGAGTTCGGCGTCGCGACACATGTCCCAGGTCGCGCCCCAGCACAGGGCGCGGGCGAGGGCGCTGTCCAGATTCTGAATCCCCGCGACCACGGTCGCCAGCGACGCCGGGTCCAGCCGGATCTTGGCGTACGTGAGATCGTCGTCGTTCAGCAGCACCAACTCGCCACGGCGGTGGCCGACCAGTTCGGGCACGTCGGTGAGCTCCCCGGCGATGTCCACCTCGACGCGCTCGGTGCGCACCAACCGTCCATTCACTGCGGAGTACAGGCCTACTGCCAGCCGGTGACGGCGCAGCGTGGGCCATCGGTGCGGTGCGGTCTGCCGGATCGCGAAGCGGCTGAAGGTGCCCGCGTCATCGATGTCGAACTCGGCCTGCAGGGTGTTCACACCGGCGGTCTGCAACCATTCGGCGGCGAAATGCGACAGGTCGCGTCCGGAGGCCTCGGTGAGCGCTGCGAGCAGGTCGGCCAGCCGGGTGTTGCCCCAGGCGTGCCTGGCGAAGTACGTCCGCACACCGGCCAGGAACGCGTCCTCACCGACGAACGCGACCAGCTGGCGCAGCACGGAAGCGCCCTTGGCGTAGGTGATGCCGTCGAAGTTGAGCTCCACGGCGGCGAGGTCCACCATGTCGGCGGCCACCGGATGGGTGGAGGGCAACTGATCCTGGCGGTAGGCCCAGGTCTTGCGGCTGTTCGCGAACGTTGCCCATGGGTCGTCGCCCACGCCGGCGCGACGGCGAATCTCCACCTGGCAGAAGTGGGACGCCCATTCGGCGAACGACTCGTTCAGCCACAGGTCGTCCCACCAGGTCATGGTGACCAGGTCACCGAACCACATGTGCGCCAGTTCGTGCAGGATGGTGTTGTCCCGAGCTTCGTACGAGGCGTGAGTGACTCGCGAGCGGTAGAGGTACTCATCTCGAATCGTGACGCAGCCGGCGTTCTCCATCGCTCCGGCGTTGAACTCAGGGACGAACACCTGGGCGTAGTCGGCGAACGGATAGGGCAGGCCGAAATGTTCCTCGAACACATCGAACCCGGCTTTGGTGGTCGAAAGGATCCGGTCCGCGTCCAGGAAGGGCACCAGTGATTGCCGGCATGACACCGACATCGGGATCTCGGCGGCCTTGCCCCGATAGCCATCCTGCACGGTGTGGAACGGGCCGGCGATCAGGGCGGTGATGTAGGTCGAGATCGGTGGGGTGGGGGCGAAGTGCCAGCGGGACAGTCCCTCGGCATCGGGGGAAGGATCGACGCTGGCCGAGTTGGACAACACCGTCCACTCGGACGGGGCGATCACGGTGAGTTCGAAGGTGGCCTTCAGGTCGGGCTGTTCGAAGCACGCGTACAGCCGCCGGGAGTCTGCAGTCTCCAGCTGGGTGTAGCAGTAGACCCGATCGTCAACGGGGTCGACGAACCGGTGTAGGCCCTCACCGGTGCGGCTGTAGCGGCACAGCGCTGAGACGGTGAGTTCGTGCTCGCCGGGCTCGGCGTCGAAGTACAGCCGGTGATCACGGAAGGCGCCATCGGGCAGCGGCCTGCCGTCCAGAAGGGCGGTGAGCGGGCGTTCGGCGATCAGGTCGAGGTGACTGGTGCCGCCCTGGGAGGTGAACCGCACGAGGGACGTGGACACGAACGTGGCGGCCGGATCGAACTCCCCGGCGTCGGGCACGCGTCCGGAGAGGTCGATGGTGACCGTATAGGAGTGGGTGGAGATCTGGCGTGACCGTTCAGCGGCCTCGGCGCGGGTGATATTTGCGGGGTACATGAGACCTCACTGCTTCGGGTCAGGGGGTGGCCCCCGGGGGGTGTTGGCGAGGCTACTAGCGAAACGCCGATGGCCTCAACCCAGGCGCCCAGACGCCCGCCCTCGCCCCGCCTGGCCCTCCCGCCGCCCTCCCGCCCCGCCCTCGCCCCGCCCTCCCGCCCCGCCCCCACTTCGCCGAGCCCCTCCGGTTCGGTCGAACCCCTGTACTCGAGCACAGGGGTTCGACCGAACCGGAGGGGTTCGGCGTGGAGAGGGGCGGGCCGGCACGGGACCTAGACTCCAGTTCTCGCCGAACCAGGAGCTGCCATGCCCGAGGGTCACGTGATCCATCGCCTTGCCGGCGAACTGGCGCTGGCATTCTCCGGCCGGATCGTGGGGGTGACCAGCCCCCAGGGGCGCTTCGCCGCCGCCGCCAGCCTGCTGGACGGCACCGTGTTGCGCACGGCGCAGGCGTACGGCAAGCACCTCCTGATCGACTTCGGCCCGCCCCCCGAAGCGCCGGACGGGGTGTCCGTCGGACCCTACCTCCACATCCACCTGGGGTTGATCGGCAAGCTGCGCTGGGTACGACCAGGCCCGGTGACGGGTGCGGACACGCTGCGACTTCGGATCGAGACCGGTGAGCACGCCGCCGAGCTGCGCGGCCCGCAGACCTGCGCCCTGATCGGTCCCGGCGAGGTCGCCGCACTGCTCGACGGCCTCGGCCCTGACCCGCTGCGCTCGGACGCCGACCCTGACCGCGCGTGGCGACGGGTGCACCGCTCGGGCCGGACGATCGGCTCCCTCCTGATGGACCAGCGCGTGACCGCCGGCGTCGGGAACATCTACCGTGCCGAAGTGCTCTATCGTCAGCGGATTCATCCCGACACCCCGGGCAACCGCCTGTCCGAACGAGCTTGGCGACGCATCTGGGGAGACCTGGTCGAGCTGATGCCCGATGGCGTGGAGCACGGCCGGATCGACACCGTGCGGGCTGAACACTCACCCGTGGTGACCGGCCGGGAACCGCGAGTCGACCGGCACGGCGGCGAGGTCTACGTCTATCGAAGGGCCGGCCTGCCCTGTCTCGTGTGCGGACGCGAGGTCAGCGTCCGGGCGTTCGAAGGCCGCAATCTGTACTGGTGCGGGCGATGCCAGCGCCGACGGTGATGCCCTGGACGGACGCGCTGGTGCGAGTCGCCGAGGACGGCACCACCGTGGGCCTGATTCGGGACAACGAGCTGGTGGTCGAGTTGGCATGGGTCGGAACCCGCGGCGCACCGGCGGAGTTCGAGGCGGACGGGGAGGTCGAGCACACCCTGTCCACGCCGGAGGGACGGGTGCTTCAGCGCCAGACGGTCAACGGTGCCTGGCGTAGTCGTTGGGTGCTGGTGCGGGAGGTCAACCGGCCCTGCGCTGTGGAAGATCGGTTGCGCGTGCGTCCCGGCCCGGAGTACAGCCTCTGGAGTTGGGGGACGGGCGTGACCGCGGTGCTCGCCGTGGCGCCGGCGCACTCGGCAGGGCCCGTCCTCGGGCTTCGGCTCGAGCAGGGCTATCTCGAAGAGTTCGGCACCCCGTCCGCCACCAGCTCGGCCGTGGACTACCTGGTGACTCCGGGCGGAGACGAACTTTCGCCGGGCCAGCGGCTGGTCACGGCGCTCGTTGCCGACTGGTACCAGACACTGGACCTCCTCGCTGGACGCCTGCCGCCGTGGCTGGACGACACCCAGCTCGACGATGGTGAGTCCTGGGAGGCCGACATCGCCGACTTCGGGCTGGACGCGCCGGCTGAGGTCGCCGTGCATTATCTGGAAGGACTCGTCGGGGTGACCGCCCCGGTGGGGCGATGGACGCTCGACGTGCAGACTCCGCGGGGACTCAGCCGGGTCCCGCTGGAATGGGTGCCGGGAGACGAAGCTGTGCTGCGCGCGGTCGCTTCGGGAGCTCTGGAGCGTGGCACCAACCTGAGCGTGCCCGAGGCGTTGTGCATCCAGTCGGGGGCCGAACGTCGGGCGTTGTGGCTCGATTCTCGCGCCGAGGACCAGTTGGATCGGGTGGATTGGGCGGCGGGGGAGTCGATCCTGGGGGTGGCGTTCGCTTTCGCTCGAGCGCGCGCCCAGGGGGAGGCGGTGATGGTCTCCGACGCGCTGCGGTTGCTGGCCCGACTGCCGGTCGGCGTGGGCTACGGCCGGACGGTGATGGCCGGGTGGTTGGCGTCCCTGTCGTTGGGCCTGGACGCGCGCGAGCGATGCCTGGAGCTGTTGGGGCGCTCCGCGGTGGGACGCACGGCCGCCCTGGAGAGTTCGTTGCTGCACTACCGCAGCGCCGAGTTCGGTGCGGCCGAACTGGCCGGCGTCGCGAACCGTCTGGGTGGGGTGCTGCCCGGGCAGGCGCCCCTGCTGAGCTGGACGGAGAAGGCTCAGCTGGTCGGGTTACTCGAGCTGTGTCCTGGTGAATGGGACGGGGCCAGCCATCACGCCCGGGTGGCGCAGAAGGCGCGCCGACAGGTGCTCTGCGCCTATGCCGACACTCGCATCGAGGATGCCGAGCCGCTGGCCTGGCTGCTGCTCAGCCCCGACGTCCGCCCCGGTACCTGAAACTTGGTGCGCACGCCCGCGCCCCGTAGAGTGGCCCGCGGTCGACCGGGGCGTAGCGTAGTGGCTAGCGCGCCTGCTTTGGGAGCAGGAGACCGGAGGTTCGAGTCCTCTCGCCCCGACCCGCCGGCTTCTCGGAGATCTCCGAGACGCCCGGCCGAATCACCATCTGCCGCAGGCTCGCGGTCTGAGCCGCGCAAAACGCAGCGGTCAGCGTCGAGAAAGGGTCGACGCGGTCGGGCAGGAGAAGGCGAGCGGTGCCGCCAGGCCGACCTCATTGAGGTGGCGAACCACGATGATCAGGGCCGCGGCCAGTGAGGTTTCGGTGTAGCGGACGCCCAACTCGCGGCAGTGGTGCCGCACCAGCCGTCGCGCCTTCGCCAGGTGCGGCCGTGGCATGCTCGGGAACAGGTGGTGCTCGATCTGGTAGTTGAGGCCGCCCATGAGCGCGGTCATCCACCAGCCGCCTGACACGTTGCGTGACGTGAGCACCTGCTTGTTCAGGAAGTCGAGCCGGCGGTCGGCCTCGACGATCGGCATCGCGATGTGGTTGGGGGCGAAGCTGCCGCCCATGTAGACGCCGAAGACCGCCAACTGCACGCCGAGGAATGCCAGCGCCATCCCGGGCGGGAGCAGCCAGAACAGCAGCCCGAGGTAGGCGCCGAACCGCACCGCCAACAGCGTCAGCTCGACGGCCCGTCCCTCCACCGGACGCCGGGCGAACAGTCCGCGCACCGATTCCTGATGAAGGTCGATCCCTACGAACAGCAGCAGCGGGAAGAACAGCCACCCCTGCCGCCTCGTCAGCCAGGCGCGGACGCCGGTCGTGGCAGCGGCGTCGTCAGCGCGGAAGGACACCACCCCGGGAACGATGTCGGGATCCTTGCCCACCCGGTTCGGGTTGCCGTGGTGGCGGGAATGCTTCGTCATCCACCACGTGTAGCTGATCCCGACGAAGAGGTTGGCCAACACCCGTCCGAAGCGGTCGTTGGCGGGGCCGGACGCGAGGACCTGGCGATGGGAGGCCTCGTGACCAAGGAACGCGAACTGCGTGAACACCACCCCCAAGGCGGCGGCGATCAGCAACTGGAACCACGAATGACCCAGCAGGACCAGACCCGTGAGGGCGCCGGCCAAGGCGACCAGCAGCCCCGCGAAGAGCAGCATGTAGAACAGGGTGCTGCGCCGATTGAGCCCCGCCTCCCGGACTGCTTGGGCAAGATCGGTGTAACTTCGGGTGCGCCTGTCCATTTCGGCGCGGATCGCGGCTCCGGCGGCGGCCCGCGGTGAGGGTACTACCAGTTCATCGATCGCCGACATGGCTCCTCATTTCAACCGGTCCCCATTGGATCCGGCCGGAAACATCAGAACTGGTGACTCCCACGGTACGTCGGAGAAGGGCGTTCACCGCCGGACTGCGAGTGAGCACTTGTGCGTGACTTGGCCCTTGGTCACGGTGGTTCCGACCCAAGGGTTCAGTCGGCCTGCCCGATCGGGAAGCGTCCGGCCCGCCGCGTCCGAACATCGACGGGAAACCGATCGCGGGTTCGGTTAAGGTAGGGGCCGCGCGGATGTAGCTCAATGGTAGAGCCCCAGCCTTCCAAGCTGGCCATGCGGGTTCGATTCCCGTCATCCGCTCTCGGGATGGTCGAGGTTGGACGGGGTCGGGCCCCAGCGGGTGCGACCTCCCTGCGCCGGTGTGACCTCGCGACGGGCAATGGCTAGGATGAGCAAGTTGCCTATCCGTCCTTTTCAGGAGTCCGCTTTGCCCAACATCGTCGAGCAGCTCAATCCGTCCCGAGTGAAACTCACCGTTGAGATCCCCTTCGCGGACCTCAAGCCCCACTTGGAGAAGGCCTATCGCGACATCGCGGCCCAGGTCACCATTCCCGGCTTCCGCAAGGGCAAGGTTCCCCACCTCGTCATCGACCAGCGCTTCGGTCGTGGCGCGGTGTTGCAGGAGGCGATCAACGCCGCTCTGCCCACCGCTTTCGAGGCCGCCGTGGTGGAGGCCAAGGTCGTGCCATTGGGCGAGCCCGACGTCGAGATCACCAAGCTCGAGGACGGAGACCTGGTCGAGTTCACCGCCGAGATCGACATCCGGCCCGACTTCGAGGTGCCCGACTTCGGCACGCTGACGGCGATCGTCGACGCCAAGCGAGCGGCGGAGGAGGTCGTCGCCGACCAGCTCTCCACGCTCCGCACCCGTTTTGCCACGAACACCGAAGTGGACCGTCCGGCGGCGGAAGGTGACCAGGTCACGATCAGCCTTGTGGGCAGCAGGGACGGCGAGCCACTGCCCGACGCCACGGCGGACAACATCACGTATGTCATCGGGTCCGGCGGCATGATCGACGGCCTCGATGCCGCCGTCACCGGTCTGAGCGCGGGGGAGTCCGTCGAGTTCGCGTCCACTCTGGTGGGCGGGGCGCTCGAAGGTGAGCCGGCCGACATCACGGTCACCGTCAACAAGGTCAGCGAGCAGCAACTGCCCGAGGTCGACGACGAGTTCGCCTCGATGATCTCCGAGTTCGATACCGCCGACCAGATGCTGGCCGATCTCGGCCAGGCCGCTGCCGACTTGGTGGCGGCCGAGCAGATCAATGCCGGGCGCGACAAGGTGGTCGAGGCCCTGGTGGAGGCGACCGAGTTCGAAGTTCCGTCCGGTGTGGTGGCGACTGAGGTGGCCAGCCGGAAGGAGCAGATCGGCGAGCAGCTCAAACGCGCCGGCCTCACTCTCGAGCGCTACCTCGAGCAGTCCGAGGAGGAGGCCGACACACCCGAGGAGTTCTGGGCCGAGATCGAGAAGTCGACCGTGCGTGGACTCAAGGCGCAGCTCATCCTGGACAAGGTGGCCGAGGATGCCGAGATCGGCGTCGAGCAGGCCGACCTGTCCGAACTGCTGGTCCGCAAGGCCGCCCAGAACGGGTCGAGCCCGGAGCAGGAGGCCCAGCACATGATGGAGCACAACCACATCGGCGCCTGGATGCAGGAGATTCGCCGCAACAAGGCCTTGGCCCTGGTGGTCGCGAAGGCCAAGGTGGTCGATTCCGAGGGCAATCCGGTGGACGTCACCGTCCCCGAGCCGCCGGCCCCAGAGGCCGCGGCTGAAGTCGAGACCGTCGCCGAGTCGGAGTAACCGAACAGCCTCAGTTGCCAGCGCCGTCGCCTTCGGGCGGCGGCGCTGGTGCTGTGTGGTGGCTGAAATGTCGCGATCTGCCAGCGGGATGGCGCATTGGACGCCGTCGGGCTGTCCACAGGCGAAGTAGCCGCGAGGTTGCGACATCCACAGGGCCGCCGATCACCGGGACACGAAGCTGACCAGCCTGCCGAAGGTATTGGCATGCGGATAGCTGAGCTTCTGGAAGCCGGGGACGGACTGATTCGACTTCGCGATCATTCGACGAGTACGGCCAGGCTGGTCCAACGTGCCGCCGCCTCCTCCGGGGTGGTGGTGCCGGTGCTGCCCGGCGTCTACGCCGATGCCGAGCGCGCCACCACGCCGACGATTCGGCTGCGGGCAGCCTGTTTATGGTCGACCACCGGCGTCATTCACGGCCGCACCGCAGCCCAACTCCATCTGCGGCAGCCCGTCAGCTATCCGCTGCGGCTACGGGCCGCCTACACCGGGGTCGGCCAGGTGAGTTGGTTGCGGGTGAGTCATTCGACCGTGGCGAACGCGCTCAGCAGCGCCGGCTTTCGGGTGACGCGCGCAGCCCATTGCTGTGTCGAGTTGGCAGCCGTGGATCAGGGAGCGACCATCTTCGAGATGCTCCGTCGCGGACTGGTGACCACCCAGGAGCTGGCCCCGGAACTGAAGCTGTTCGCCGGTTCGCCCGGGAACCCGCAGCGCGCGAGGATCGTGGCGGCCGCGGTGGCGAACCCGTGGTCCTTCGGAGAACTCGAATTGCATCAGCTTCTCCGACGTGGGCGGATCACCGGCTGGGTGGCGAATCGGGGAGTGCGGGTGCGGGGACACCTCCTGTTCCCCGATGTGTGTTTCGAGGATTCCCGACTCATCCTGGAGTTCGATGGCGAGGCGGTGCACAGCGGACACGACCAATTCGAGGCCGACCGGCGCCGCCAGAACCTCCTCGCGCTCAGCGGTTATCGGGTGTTGCGATTCACCTGGTCGATGGTGACGGCGTGCCCGACCGAGGTGCTCGCCACCGTCCGTGCCGCCCTGGCCCTGGATGATGTCGTGATTGCGCAGCCAGATGACCCCTGGGCCGGCATCGTCGAGGAATAGGGGCAACGCGGGACGAGATCGCGACGTGGTGGCCGGCTGCAGGTGCGCCGACAGCGAACAGCGCCCCCCGGCTCGCCGAAATGTCCGATCCAGCGGGTAGGTTCGCCTCCGTGAACGAACATCGATCCATTGAGCGCGGCCTGTCCATGGCCGCGGGCGCCGGCCCCCTGGGCATGACCGACTCGGTCTACCAGTCCCTGCTCGCCAACCGCATCATCTTCCTCGGCTCCGAGGTGCGGGACGAGAACGCGAACGCCATCTGCGCGCAGATGCTGCTGCTGAACGCCGAGGACCCCCACAAGGACATCTTCCTCTACATCAACTCGCCCGGCGGTTCGGTCGACTCCGGCATGGCGATCTTCGACACGATGCAGTGGATCTCCAACGACGTCGCCACCGTCGCCATGGGCCTGGCCGCGTCGATGGGGCAGTTCCTGCTCTCCGCCGGCCAGAAGGGCAAGCGGTTCGCGCTGCCGCACAGCCGGATCATGATGCACCAGCCCTCGGGCGGTCTCGGCGGCACCGCGTCCGACATCCGGATCCAGGCCGAGCAGTCGCTGCACATCAAGAAGACCATGTCGGCCTGATCGCCGAGCACACCGGCCAGACGGTCGAGCAGATCGAGAAGGACTCCGACCGCGACCGCTGGTTCACCGCGGAGGCCGCTCTCGCCTACGGCTTCATCGACCACGTCTACGAGCGCGCGTCGCAGATCAAGACCGCGGACGCCCCGAACCAGTGAGGCCCAATCCAATGAGAGACGCGATGAGCAGCATGCCGATGGGCCTGGCTTCGGCCGGTCCCTCGATGGACTACTACATCCCGCAGTGGGAGGAGCGCACCTCCTACGGCATCCGCCGGGTCGACCCCTACACCAAGCTCTTCGAGGACCGGATCATCTTCCTCGGCACGCCGATCAGCGACGACATCGCCAACGCGGTGATGGCTCAGCTGCTCTGCCTCCAGTCGATGGACCCCGAGCGTCCGATCAGCATCTACATCAACTCACCCGGTGGCTCGTTCACGGCACTGACCGCGATCTACGACACCATGCGCTACATCAAGCCGGACGTGCAGACCGTGTGCCTAGGGCAGGCAGCGTCCGCCGCCGCCGTCCTGCTCGCGGCCGGCACCAAGGGCAAGCGCCTGGCCCTGCCGAACAGCCGGATCCTGATCCACCAGCCGGCCACCGAGGGTGGCTACGGGCAGTCGTCGGACCTGGAGATCCAGGCCCGCGAGATCCTGCGGATCCGGTCGCTGATGGAGGGCATGCTGGCCGACAGCACCGGGCAGCCGGTGGAGAAGATCAGCCACGACATCGAACGCGACAAGTACCTGACCGCCGAGGAGGCGGTCGAGTACGGCATCGTCGACGACATCCTCACCTCACTGAAGGACGCACCTCACTGACTCGACACCCGGCCATCCCTCGCTGAGCGGGGGCGGGCGGGTTAGGGTTGGTGACATCACTACGGAAGGCGCGACGTGGCACGCATCGGCGAGACCTCGGACCTGCTGAAGTGCTCGTTCTGCGGCAAGAGCCAGAAGCAGGTCAAGAAGCTCATCGCAGGCCCGGGGGTCTACATCTGCGACGAGTGCATCGACCTGTGCAACGAGATCATCGAGGAGGAGTTCGCTGAGACCAGCGACTCCGGCCTGCTCGACGAGCTGCCCAAGCCGAAGGAGATCTGCTCCTTCCTCGACGCCTACGTGATCGGCCAGGACACCGCCAAGAAGGCGTTGAGCGTGGCCGTCTACAACCACTACAAGCGGGTCCAGGCCCAGTCCGCCGACGCCCGGACGCCGGATCGCCGACGACGAGTTGGTGGAGCTGGGCAAGTCGAACATCCTGCTGATCGGCCCCACCGGCTGCGGCAAGACCTATCTGGCCCAGACGATGGCCCGGATGCTGAACGTCCCGTTCGCCATGGCGGACGCGACCGCGCTCACCGAGGCGGGCTACGTCGGCGAGGATGTCGAGAACATCCTGCTGAAGCTGATCCAGGCCGCCGACTACGACGTCAAGAAGGCCGAGACCGGCATCATCTACATCGACGAGATCGACAAGGTGGCCCGCAAGAGCGAGAACCCGTCGATCACTCGCGACGTCTCCGGCGAGGGCGTGCAGCAGGCGCTGCTGAAGATCCTGGAGGGCACCACCGCCTCGGTGCCGCCGCAGGGTGGACGCAAGCACCCGCACCAGGAGTTCATCCAGATCGACACCACGAACATCCTGTTCATCGTCGGCGGCGCGTTCGCCGGCCTGGAGGAGATCATCAACGCCCGGGTCGGCAAGCGTCCGCTGGGCTTCAACAACGATGCCGCGGTACGCCGTCCGCACGTCGATGAACCCGTTCGCGGAGGTCCGTCCCGAGGACCTGCACAAGTTCGGGCTGATCCCGGAGTTCATCGGCCGGCTGCCGATGATCTCCACCGTCGAGCAGCTGGACGCCGAGTCGCTGGTGCGGATTCTGGTCGAGCCGAAGAACGCCCTGATCAAGCAGTTCCGCAAGCTCTTCGAGCTCGACGGTGTCGACCTGGAGTTCACCCCTGACGCCATCGACGCGATCGCGAGCATGGCGCTGCGGCGGGGCATCGGCGCCCGCGGACTGCGCTCGATCCTCGAGGAGATCCTGCTCAACGTGATGTACCACGTGCCCAGCGACGACGACGTGGCCCAGGTGCTCGTCGACGCCGACGTCGTCAACGACGGTGCCGCACCGCAGTTGATCAGCCGTGCCCAACTGGCGCGCAGCGAACGCCGCGACAAGAGCGCCTGAGCCGCGCGACTGCTCCCGCAGTACCGAGCCTGCCCCTCACGGGGATCCTTGTCCTGCCGCGAGCGATCGGCCTCACCGCACTGCATGTCTGTGCAATGGGCAAACCGGTCGCAGCGTCTGCGCGGATATGCCATTGTGGAACCTCGTCGACAACGCCGCCAACAAAGGAGTTATCACCATGGCCACTCGCCAAGTCAGCATTGCCTCTTCGGTCGGACTGCACGCCCGCCCGGCTTCACTGTTCGTTCAGGCGGCCACCGCAACCGGTCTGCCTGTGACCATTGCCAAGGAGGGCGGCAACCCGGTCGACGCCCGCAGCATCCTGATGGTCATGGCCCTGGGCGCCAAGAACGGCGAGACTGTCACGTTGTCCGCAGAGGGCGACGGCGCGGACGCGGCACTGGACTCGCTGGTCGAACTGCTGTCCCGCGATCTCGACGCGGAGTAGTCCGGTGACCGGCGACGGCCTGCACACCACCTTCCACGGCATCGGCGTCAGCGCCGGCACCGCTGTGGGGCCCCTGGTGGTGGTGAGCCCACCTGCTCAGGCGCCCGCGGACGAGGCTCCGACCACTGATGCCGCCGCAGCCTCCGACAGGGTCCGCGGCACACTGGAGGACGTCGCCAAGGGGCTTGATGCCCGAGCGGCGACGGCGTGCGCCCACGCCAAGCCGATCCTCGAGGCCGGCGCGATGATGGCCCGTGACCCGGGCCTGGCCATGGGCATCGACACCCAGCTGCAGGCCGGCAAGGGCATCACGAACGCCGTTGCGGCCGCGGTTGAGGAGTACTGCGCCATGTTCGAGTCGCTCGGCGGCTACATGGCCGAGCGGGTCACCGACCTGCGCGACGTGCGGGATCGCGCGGTCGCCCGGCTGCTGGGCCAGCCCGAGCCGGGTGTGCCGACGCTCACCGAGCCGTCGATCCTGGCCGCGCACGACCTGGCTCCGGCCGAGACCGCCACGCTTGACCACGGAGACCTGTCTCGGCATCGTCACCGCCGCCGGCGGCCCGACCAGTCCACACCGCGATCCTGGCGTCCCAGCTCGGGCATTCCCGCCGTGGTCCAGGCCGTCGGCATCATGGACGTGCCGTTCGGCACGATGGTCGCGATCGACGGTGGTGTCGGCGAGATCACCGTGAACCCGACCGAGGAGGAGATCGGCGCTGCTGGAGGAGCGCAAGCGTCGCCGCGCGGCCGCTCTCGCCGGCGGCACCGGCAACGGTGCCACGAAGGACGGCTATCCGGTGGCGCTGCTGGCCAACATCGGCACCGCCGACGACGCCCGCAAGGCCGCCAAGCAGGCCGTCGAGGGCGTCGGGCTGTTCCGCACCGAGTTCCTGTTCCTCGACCGCGACACCATGCCGACGCTGGAGGAGCAGACCGCCACCTACACCGAGGTGTTCGAGGCTTTCGGAGATCGTCGCGTGGTGGTGCGGACGCTGGACGCCGGCGCGGACAAGCCGTTGAAGTTCGCCGACCTCGGACCGGAGGAGAACCCGGCGCTGGGTCGGCGCGGAATCCGCCTGGGCATGATCCGCACCGACGTGCTGGACGCCCAGCTGGAGGCGCTGGCAGCGGCCTACCAGGCCACCGGGGCCGACGTCCGGGTGATGGCGCCGATGATCGCCACCCAGGCCGAGGCCACCTGGTTCGCCGAGAAGGTGCGCGCGCTGGGCCTGCCGAAGGTCGGGGTGATGATCGAGGTGCCGGCGGCGGCGATCCGCAGCAAGGGGATCCTCTACCACGTCGACTTCGCCTCGCTGGGCACCAACGACCTGCAGCAGTACACGATGGCGGCCGACCGGATGCAGGGCGAACTCGCCGAACTGCTGAACCCGTGGGAGCCGGCGCTGCTGGACGTGGTCGCGCTGGCCTGTGAGGGCGGGCAGATGATGGGCAAGCCGGTCGGGGTCTGTGGCGAGGCCGCCGGCGATCCGGCTCTCGCGCTGGTGCTTGCGGGCCTGGGCGTCTCCAGCCTGTCGATGGCTCCGGGCAAGGTGCCCGCGGTCCGCACCGCTCTGGCCCTGCACACGCTCACCCAGTGCCAGCAGATGGCCGCCGCGGCGAGGGCGGGCACCAACGCCACGGAGGCGAAGTCCGCCGTGATGTCCCTGGCCGACCCCGTTCTGGCTGATCTGCTGTAGCCGGTCGCGGCCAGCTCCCGCGTGCGAACAGGGCGTCCCCACCCAGGGGGCGCCCTGTTCGCGTTGACGCCACCTCCCACGGGCGTCGAGCACCTGCTGCCCGCGGCAGGGTGTCGCCTCGACTACTTGGCGGCGTCCTGCAGCGAGCCGCTCAGGCCTCCGTTGGAGCTGCCGACCAGGCACACCACCTCGCGATCGTTGCCCCGCGTCCAGGTCTCCTTGGTCGGGACGAGGAAGGTCAGCTCGTACTTCGATTCGTCCGCGGGAATGCCGACGAAATCTCCGAACGCTTCGGTGCAGGCGTCGTCGGCCCGGCTCTGCACCTCGCCGGTGCCGGGGAAGTCGGTGCCGGTCAGGTCGTGGGTGGCGAAAGCCTCCCAGTAATGCTTCTCAGCGCACGGGATCAGGGCAACGGATTCGGTCGTGTCACCCTCCAGCTTGCCGACGCAGTCCCCGACCGTGACCGAGAACGCGTCCGAGGTCGCCGCGGCCGTGACCACGCCCGCGCTGTCGCGCGGGGCTTCGGCCGAGCAGGCGACCAGGACGGTCGTGAGCAGCGCGCCGAGCGCCGCCGCAGTCCTCGCCTGCAAGCCGGCGCCGGCAGGGCTCATGGTGCGGCCGGTTCGGCCGGTTTGAGCTCCACGGTCACCGTGAGTGGCGCGTCGCCGACCGTCCACACCAGCGGGCTGCGAATCCGGCCCACCGCGCGCAGGTCGTCCTCGGCCGCGGCCAGCCGATCCAGCACGTCCGCCGGCCCGACGAATTCCGCCCGGGTCGCCTCGGTCTTCATCGACACCTTCGCCTGCGACTTCGCGCCGCGGATGCCGATCAGGGCCGTCGCCACGTCGTCCAGCAGCGCCGCGTCGCCACCGCCTGCCGGCGAGATCGGACGGCGCCGGCCATGCGGCCTGGTGGATCGAACCGTCCCGCCACCAGGACCACACCTCCTCGGTGACGAACGGCAGGAACGGGGCGAACAAGCCGCAGCAGCACGTCCAGCGCGTCCCGCAGCGCGGCCCGAGCCGAGCCGCTGCCGGTCGTCGGAGCTGCCGTAGGCGCGCTCCTTGACCAGTTCCAGGTAGTCGTCGCAGAACTGCCAGAAGAACTTCTCCGCCGCCTCCAGCGCGCTGGAGTAGTCGTAGGCCTCGAAGCCTGCGGTGGCCTGCTCGACGACCTGCGCCAGGCCGGCCAGCATCGCCAGGTCCACGGGTTCGTTCGGCACGGGCGTCGGCCGGGATGTCGGCGGCGATGCCGAGGATGAACTTGCTGGCGTTCAGGATCTTCATCGCCAGCCGGCGTCCGACCTTCATCTGGGTCTCGTCGAACGGCGAGTCCATGCCGGGACGGGCCATCGCCGCGCGCCAGCGGACCGCGTCGGACCCGAACCGTTCGAGGATGTCGGTGGGCACGATCACGTTGCCCTTGCTCTTGCTCATCTTCTTGCGATCGGGGTCGACCACGAAGCCGGAGATCGCCGCGAGCTTCCAGGGCAGCACGCCGTGCTCGAAGTGGGAGCGCACCACCCGGGAGAACAGCCAGGTGCGGATGATGTCGTGGGCCTGCGGCGCCATGTCCATCGGGAAGGTCGAGGCGCCACAGCTCCGGTCGGTCTCCCAGCCGCAGGCCAGCTGCGGCGTCAGCGACGAGGTGGCCCAGGTGTCCATCACGTCCGGGTCGCCGACGAAGCCGCCGGGGACGCCGCGCTGCTCGGCGGTGTAGCCGGGCGGGCACTCGCTGGACGGGTCGATCGGCAGGCGCGTCCTCGGCAGCGGTGATCGGGTGCTCGTAGTCGGGCTCGCCGTCGGCGTCCAGGGCGTACCAGACCGGGAACGGGCACGCCGAAGAACCGCTGCCGGCTGATCAGCCAGTCGCCGTTCAGGCCGTTGACCCAGTTGGCGTAGCGGTGCCGCATGTGGTCGGGCACCCAGGTCAGCTCCTCGCCGCGGGCCAGCAGTTGCTGCTTGAGGTCGTCGTCGCGTCCGCCGTTGGCGGATGTACCACTGCCGGGTCGAGACGATCTCGAGCGGCTTGTCGCCCTTCTCGTAGAAGTTCGCCATCCGCTGGGTGGGCTTCGGCTCGCCGTCCAGGTCGCCGGCGTCGCGCAGCAGCGCCGACCATCGCCTCGCGGGCGCCGAAGGCGGTCTTGCCGGCCAGCTCGGCGTACGGCGCGGCGTTGGTCAGCCACTCGGGAGTCTCGGCGTGCAGGCGTCCGTCGCGCCCGATCACGGTGCGGGTCGGCAGCCGAAGCTCGCGCCACCACTGCACGTCGGTGAGGTCGCCGAAGGTGCAGCACATCGCGATGCCGGCGCCCTTGTCCGGCTCGGCGGCAGGGTGGGCCAGCACCGGGATCTCCACCCCGAACACCGGGGAGGTGACCGTGGTGCCGAACAGGTGGCTGGTAGCGCTCGTCGTCGGGGTGGGCGATCAGCGCGCACACGGACGCGATCAGTTCCGGCCGGGTGGTCTCGATGTGGACGGGGTCGCCGGCTCCATCGCGGACGCGTCGGAGCGGTGGAAGGCGACCCGGTAGTAGTGGCCCGGGTAGTCCCGGGCCTCCAGCTCGGCCTGGGCGACCGCGGTCTGGAAGGTGATGTCCCACAGCGTCGGCGCCTCGGAGAGGTAGGCCTCGCCGCGGGCCAGGTTGCGCAGGAATGCCGCGCTGCGCGACGCGCCTGGGCCTCGTCGGAGATCGTGGCGTACAGCGACTTCCAGTCCACGCTGAGTCCCAGCGTCCGCCACAGGTTCTCGAACGCCAGCTCGTCGACGGCGGTGAGCTCGTGGCACAGCGGCGACGAAGTTGCGCCGGCTGATCGGCACCTGGCGCTTCGGGTCCGGCTTCTCCGGCGGGCGTGAAGTCGGGGTCGTAGGGCAGCGACGGGTCGCAGCGCACGCCGTAGAAGTTCTGCACCCGGCGCTCGGTGGGCAGGCCGTTGTCGTCCCAGCCCATCGGGTAGAAGACGTGCTGGCCCTTCATCCGCTGGTAGCGGGCGATCAGGTCGGTGTGGGTGTAGCTGAACACGTGGCCGACGTGCAGCGAGCCCGACACGGTCGGCGGTGGGGTGTCGATGCTGAACACCTGCGTCGCGCGACTCCGGACGCACGAACGCGTAGGTGTCCTGCTCGCGCCAGCGCTGCGACCACTTGGCCTCGAGCCCCTCCAGCACCGGACGCTCCGGTACGCCGCCGGTCGGCCAGGGCAGCGGCGGGCAGGACGGGATCGGGCAGGTGTCAGTCATGGGGTGCATCTTATTGAGCGCGGCCGCTGAGCTCAGAATCGGCACCGCCGGCCATCGGTTCACGCCGGGCCGGGTGAACGTCCGGATCTTCTCCGGCGGACGGGCTCAGCGCTTCGCTGCGTCCTCGATGATGCCCTTCAGGTCCTCGCCGGTCTTTCCGTCGAAGCTACTGATCGGCACCGCCGTGCCGTTCACCGTCAGCGTCGGGGTCTCGTTGATCCCGGCCTTGCCTGCTGCGTCGTCCACGGCTTGGACGAATCGGGCCAGGTTCTGGTTGGAGTAGCAGGCACGGAAGGCGGTGAGGTCGCTGCCGGTGATTCCGACCTTCGCCGGGATCGTCTCCAGGAGCAGTTGGTCGGTGTACGGACCTGAGGTGGCAGCTTCGAGGATCGCGGAGTGGTAGTCGATGTAGGCCCCGACCACGTCGGAGCAGGCTGCGGCCAGGGCGGCCTTGTGGGACAGCCCCGCCTGATTTCCCTGATCGAGGAACACTCTGGTGTGGTGCACGAGGCGGATTTCGCCGGTCTGGCCCAGGAGGGCCAATGCGCCGCCGAAACTCTGCTCGAAGGCGACGCAGTGGCTGCACTGGTAGTCGAAGTACAACCCGACGTCGGGCGACCGACTTGTTGTCGCTGACCACGATGCCGTCCCTCGCGGTGGTGGCATTCGGTGGGTAGGGCATCTCGCCGGCGGGGTCCCCGGCCGACGTCGCGGTGGCGACGGCGCTGGGCTGGTTCGACTGCTGGAGGGCGACCACCGCGATGACCGACACCACCACCACGGCGAGCACCGCGGCGCCGACGATCAGTATTCGGCGCCACCTGGTGGCTCGTTGGTGGGCGAGTTGGGCGGCTCGCATCCGCTGCCGCTGGCTCTGTGCAGGCATCGCGACTCAGGCGTTCTTCGTGATCAGGTCGCCCAGGCCGTCTGCGGTGACCCCGGTGAAGGTAGGCCAGCGGCGACGTCGTTGCCGTTGACGTGGAAGCTCGGGGTGCCGGTCACGCCGTCCTTGCTGGCGAGTTCGTTCATGCCGGACACGAAGGCCTTGGTCGCCGCCTGGTCGTAGCAGGACTGGAAGGTGGTGAGGTTCTCGGCGGTGATGCCGACCGTGGCCGGAATGGTGTCCCTCAGCAGGGCGTCGGTGTACCCGTCGCCCTCGGTCTCGGGCTGGTTGGCGTAGATCTCGTCGTGGAAGTCGGAGTACCTGCCCACCACGTCGGCGCAGGTCGCCGCCGACACCCGCTCTCAGTGGAGGCGTCATTGCTGAGGTTGTTGTCCAGGAACGTCATCGTCCGGTAGTGCAGCTCGACTTCCCGGACGCCGCGAGCGACTTCAGGGCCGCCCCGTAGATGGTCCTCGAACTGTTTGCAGACCGGGCATTGGTAGTCGAAGAACAGCTCCACGACCGGAGCGCCCGCCGGTCGCCTTGCCCGGGTTCACCACGACGGACTTCGCGTCGGACGTGGCGTTCGGCGGCGTCACCGACGATGCCGTGGTTTGGTGGCTCTGGTTCTGCAGCAGGACCACCGACGAAGACGCCGATCAGCACGACGGCCAGGATCGCGGCCGCCGACGCCGATGATCCGGTTGAGTCCGCTGCTGTTTCGCGCTCGCTTCCTGACTGGCGCGAAGCCGTTCACGGTTGTTCTGGCTCATCGGGCAAGCTCCTCGTCGTCAATTCCGGTCGGTTCGAGATCCGTCGCCGTCTCTGGTCGGTGGGACCGAACAGCCAGTCTGTCCACGGCGAAGGGCGAGACGGGCTGCCAGGCCGTCCAGGCGCCGAGGACCAGGAGTCCGGCGTCCCGCGCGATCTCCAGCGGGTACTGGGTCTGGCTGGCGTCCACCTGCGCCACCGGGGGCGAAACAGCCACAGTCGATCGAGATGCCGCGGGCCCACACCGAGACGATTCCGATGATGAAGGCCACCATCAGCAGGGAGCCGAGAATCGCGGAGATGCGGGTGAAGGTGCCGGTGATCAGCAGCAGGCCGAGGGCGATCTCGATCATCGGAAGCGCCGAACCGACCACGGCTGTGATGTCCCAGGGCAGCAGCTGGTACAGCCGCACCGATTGCACGGACGCGTCCAGCCGAGTCACCTTGAGCAGGCCGGCGACCAGAAGGACACCGCCCAGGACAAGGCGCGCGCCAAGGGTCACCCACTCCGACCAGGGTCGCCGACGGGAGTCGGCGGGGGAGTCGGGCACCGCATCAGTATATCGACAGCGACTGCGGGCGACGGGCGTCGCCGCCAAGGGGCGCGGGGCGGCCGGCGGTGCCGCAGCGGTTCGTTCGCCCGACCCTGCCGTGCCAGGTGGTCTCTGACCTGCGCGCGCCGGGGTGGGCGTCCGGCTCCGGCTCCTCGCTACGCTGGGCGCACCATGAGCCGAACCCACGCTGAGATCGTCGCCGAACTGCAGTCACGCTGGCCCGAACACCGGATTGGGCGGAGCCAGGCTCGGGTTCGGGCGCTGTGCGACCTGCTGGGCTCGCCGCAGGACGCGTGCCCGGTGATCCTGGTCACCGGCACCAACGGCAAGGGCAGCACCGCCCTGATGATCGATTCGCTGCTGCGCTCGCTCGGCCTGCGGGTCGGACGGTTCTCCAGCCCGCACCTGGTGGACCTCACCGAGCGGATCGCCATCGACGGTGAGCCGATCCGCGAGGATGTGTTCGACGACCTCGCCGAACAGATCGCGCCACTGGTCGAGATGGTCGACGCCCAGCAGATCGACGGCATCGCGATGACCTTCTTCGAGGTGATGACCGCGCTGGCCTACGCGGCGTTCGCCGACGCTCCGGTCGACGTCGCGGTCGTCGAGGTGGGAATGGGTGGCACGTGGGACGCGACCAACATCACCTCGGCGAAGGTGGCGGTGGTGTCCCCGATCGACCTCGACCACACCGCACTTGCTGGGCGACACCGTCGCCGAGATCGCCGCCGAGAAGGCGGGGATCATCAAGGCCGGGAGCAAGGCGGTGCTCGCTGCTCAGCCGCCCGACGGCAGCGCAGGTGCTGCTGGCCCGCTGCACCGAGGTCGGTGCGGAGGTGCGACGTGAGGGCATCGAGTTCGGGCTGATCGACCGTCTGCTGGCCGTGGGCGGTCAGGTGCTTCGCCTGGAGACTGCCGAGGGACCGCTCGGTGATCTCGTGCTTCCGCTGTTCGGCGGCACACATGGCCCAGAACGCCGCGCTGGCGGTCGCTGCCGTCGAAGCGTTCCTCGGCGGCGGCCGCTGGCGGCCGACGTGATCGCCGAGGGCCTCGAGCAGGTGCGGATCCCCGGCCCGGCTGGAGGTCGTGCGCCGTTCGCCGACGGTGGTGCTCGACACCTGCCACAACCCCCACGGCGCGCGGGCAACGATCGACGCGATCACCGAGGCCTTCGACTTCAACCCGTTGATCGGTGTCGTCGCGATGATGGCCGACAAGGACGTCTCCGGCGTGTTGTCGATCTTCGCCGAGGCCATGACCACGGTGGTGTGCACGTCGATCGCCTCCAGCGCACGGGCGCTCCCGGCGTCCTCGCTGGCGGAGACCGCGGCGGGGGTTTTCGGCGCGCGACCGCGTGCGGCTGGCTCACACGATGGCGCAGGCCATCGAGGCCGCCGTCCAGCTCGCCGACGAGGCCGGCCCGGGCGCCGGTGTCCTGATCGCCGGCTCGGTGTACGCGGCGGGTGAGGCGCGGGCACTGCTGGTGCGAGCGGCGGAGGCGGACTCGTGAGGTTGGCGCCGACCAACCCGATGGGTCGGGTGATGCTGAGCATCCTGGCCTTCGAGGCGATCGTGTTCGGTCTGGCCATCGCCGGGATGATCCAGGTCTCGGACGTCGCTGTCCCGGTCGCGTTCGGGCTGGGCTTCGGAGGCGTCGCGCTCGCGCTGGTCGCGGCCGCACTGCTGCGCCGTCCGGTGGGTTACCCGTTGGGTTGGTTCACCCAGCTCGTGGCGATCGGCTTCGGGTTCGCGACCGAGATGATGTTCGTGGTCGGGGGCATGTTCGCGCTGTTGTGGGTGGTGTGCTTCGTGCTCGGCCGCCGGATCGAGACCACGCCTGGGGCGCGTCCGCCCGCGTGACCCACAAAGCTCCCCGCGCAGAGGGGTACCGGTAGGGTGCCAGCCATGACCGATCTGCAACGCACCTTGGTGTTGCTGAAGCCGGACGCGGTACGCCGCGGTCTGGTCGGGAGCATCGTGGGTCGCTACGAGGCAAAGGGCCTCATCGTCGTCGCGCTCGAGCTTCGGCACATCGACGCCGCGATGGCCGATCACCATTACGCCGATCACGTCGATCAACCGTGGTACCCCCCGTTGCGGGACTACATCACGAGCGGGCCTCTGGTCGCGATGGTGCTGGAGGCGCCGTCGGCGATCGAGGTGGTGCGGCTGATGAACGGCGTCACCAACTCCGCGGTCGCGGCCCCGGGCACCATCCGGGGCGACTACGCGCTGTCCAATCGCGAGAACCTGGTGCACGCCTCGGACTCGCCACAGTCCGCCGGTCGGGAGATCGGACTGTGGTTCCCGAGCTGAACTCCGGCTGGCCGGACCCTCAGCAGCCGGGCCGGCCGCACCCGTCCGCTGCGTACCCCGACGGACCACGCCCGGGCCAGGGCACGGGCGCCTCTCCGGTGAGCATTCCGTCTCCGGGTCCGCAGTACTGGCCGGGCGATCCCGCGTACCCGGGAGGTCAGGGCCCGGAACTCTGGATGGTTCCGGCACCGGTCGCCGCTCCTCTCCCGGTGGTGCCGCGGGAGTATCACGAGTTCTTCCGGACGCAGCGGTTCCGGTGGTGGAAGCCGCTGCTCAGCATCCTCATGTTCGCGGGCACGTGGTTCGTGGTCAGCGCGGCGCTCAGCGCCTTCGCGATCGCCTACGACCTGTCCACGGGCCGGGCGACCTGGGACGGTCTCGCCGCCGGGCAGGTGACCCCGATGATCTTCGCGTCGAACAACGTGGCCCTCGCCCTCGGCATTCCACTGGCCGGGCTCACCGGCTGGGCGGTGTTCGGCCAGCGTCCGCGGTGGATGTCGTCCATCGTGGGCGGTTTCCGATGGGGCTTGTTCCTCCGGTTCGCCGCGATCGCGGCGCCGATCTTCGCCCTCGGGCTGGGAGTTTCGGTTCTGCTCTCGGGCGGGCTCGAACTCACCTGGAACGACGACAGCGTCGTTCTTGATCGTCGTCATTCTCGCGACAACGCCATGTCAGGCGGCCGGTGAGGAGTACGGCGTCCGCGGCATCCTGGCCCGGAGCGTCGGGTCGTGGTTCGGGTCCACCAGGGTCGGCCTGCTGGTGGCCACCGTCGTGACGTCGATGGTGTTCATGCTGCTGCACGGCGCGGGTGATCCGTGGCTCAATGTGTACTACTTCTCGGTCGGGGTGGCCTGTTCGCTCCTGGTCTGGCGCACCGGGGGTCTCGAGGCGGCGGTCGCCCTGCACGTCTGCAACAACCTGATCAGTGAGATCACTCTGCCGTTCGGCGGCTTGGCGGAGATGTTCGATCGGGGAGTCGGCACGGCCGGCCCCGAGATCCTGATCCAGATGTTCTTCACAGCCGCGGTGACCGGTGCCATGATCTGGCTAGGGCGGCGACTGCGGCTGCCGATGTCGACCGCCCCGGGGTCGTCAGGCCGACCACCGTCCTTCGCAGGGGCGGAGTAGGCTTCAAACTCTCGAAACGAGCACTGGCAAAGGTGTGAGATGACCAACGACGTGGTGAAAAAGCTGGACGCGGCGACTGCGCTGAAGTGGCTCCGGGGCCAGATCCGGCCGCGGACGGGGCGAACCCTGGTGGGAATCGACGGCGTCGATGGCGCCGGCAAGACCACTTTCGGCAATGAACTGGCCGAACTGCTGCGTGAGTCCGGGCTCACTGTGATCCGGATCTCGATGGATCACTACCTGAACCCGCAGTCGAGGCGTTACGCGCAGGGTCGCAGCTCGGCAAAGGGCTTCTTCGAGGACAGCTACGACTATCAGCGGTTCACCGATGAGGTGCTCGAGCCGTTGGGTCATGGTGGTTCCGGCCGCTATCGGACCGCGGCCTACGACGTGGCCTCGGAATCGGAAGTACATTCGCCGTGGCGGGTGGCTCCCGACCATGCCGTTGTGATCATCGACGGGATGTTCATCCACCGCGACGAGCTGTGTGCCAGCCGCAAGAAGAAGATCTGGGACATCTCCGTCTGGCTGGAGGTGCCGTTCGAGGAGTCCTACCGCAGGCTGGCCGAGCGCGACTCCAAACTCGCTGCCGATCCTGAAGACCCTCGTAACGCGAGGTACTACCAGGGTCAGTTGCTCTATCTCCATTCCTGCGACCCTGCGCACCGTGCCGACATCGTGGTCGAGAACGCCGCCCCCCACGAGCCCGTCGACTGATCACCCGCGGTTCGCGTGAGAACTCGTGCGTGAACGCCGGGTCGCGTCGACGAGCCCCGGCCTCGGCGCCCACGCTGGCCCTCGCCCAGGAGAGGGTTAGGCTGGTCCGACCATGACTGCCGACACCGCCGCCTCGCTGTATCCGCGGCTGGAGCCCCTGCTCGCTCAGGTGAACAAGCCAGTCCAGTACATCGGCGGCGAGGTGAACTCGATCGTGCAAGGACTTCGCCGACGCCGAGGTCCGCTGGGCACTGATGTACCCCGACGCCTACGAGGTGGGGCAGCCCAACCAGGGGCTTGCGATCCTCTACGAGATCCTCAACGAGCGCGACTGGCTGATGGCCGAGCGCACCTTCTCGATCTGGCCCGACCTGGCCGCCCTGATGCGCGCGGCACGGCGTGCCGCAGTTCACGCTGGAGAACCACCTGCCGGTGCGTGCGTTCGACCTGCTGGGGGTCAGCTTCGCCACCGAACTGGGCTACACCAACCTGCTCGAAGCACTCGACCTGGCCGGAATCCCGCTGCACAGTCGCGACCGTGGCGAGCGACGACCCGATCGTGATCGCCGGCGGACACGCCGCGTTCAATCCCGAACCGATCGCTGACTTCATCGACGCGGCTGTGCTCGGCGACGGCGAGGAAGCGGCGCTGATGGTGTCCGACCTCGTCCGCTCGTGGAAGACAGTCGGGACGACCCGGTGGACGACGAGGCCTGCTGCATACCCTCGCCGTCCGCGGCGTCGCGTACGTGCCGGCGTTCTACGACGTCGACTACGGCGCCGACGGCGCGATCGCGTCCGTGTCTCCCAACGCCGCGGGCGTCCCGGCCAGAGTGGCCAAGCACACGCTGATGGAACTCGACGAGTGGCCCTACCCGGCGCGTCCGGTCGTGCCGCTCGCCGAGACGGTGCATGAGCGTTACTCGGTGGAGATCTTCCGCGGCTGCACCCGGGGCTGCCGGTTCTGCCAGGCCGGCATGATCACCCGTCCGGTGCGCGAGCGCAACATCGAGACCATCGGCACCATGGTGGCCGGGGGAATCGCCGCCACCGGCCTCGACGAGGTCGGCCTGCTCAGCCTCTCCAGCGCCGACCACTCCGAGATCGGGCCGGTCACCAAGCAACTGGCCGACCGCTACGACGGGCAGTTTCGTCTCGCTCTCGCTGCCCAGCACCCGGGTCGACGCGTTCAACATCGATCTCGCCAACGAACTGTCCCGCAACGGACGCCGATCCGGCCTGACGTTCGCCCCCGAGGGTGGATCGGAACGCATGCGCAAGGTGATCAACAAGATGGTCAGCGAGGACGACCTGATCTCCACCGTCGCGGCTGCCTTCAGCCAGGGCTGGCGCCAGGTGAAGCTGTACTTCATGTGCGGGCTGCCCACCGAGACCGACGAGGACGTGCTCGGCATCGCCGACATGGCGGCCCACGTGATCGAGGCCGGACGCAGGGCCGCCGGCACCCGGGACATCCGCTGCACGATCAGCATCGGCGGCGTTCGTGCCCAAGCCGCACACCCCGTTCCAGTGGGTGGCGCAGGCCGATCCTGAGACGATCGACCGTCGGCTGCGGTCTGCTGCGGCAGCGCATTCGGGAGGACCGCCGCTACGGCCGGGCGATCGGGATGCGCTACCACGACGGATGCCGGGCCAGATCGAGGGGCTGCTGAGCCGCGGCGATCGGAGGGTCGGCGCGATCATCGAGGAGGTGTGGCGCGACGGCGGGATCTTCGACGGCTGGAGCGAGCACTTCTCCTTCGACCGCTGGGCTGCAGCCGCTGAGCGCGCACTGACTGGGCACGGCGTCGACCTGTCCTGGTTCACCACCCGGGAGCGTCGCCCAGTCGGAGGTGCTGCCCTGGGACCACCTGGACGCCGGACTCGACCGCGACTGGCTCTGGCAGGACTACCAGGACGCGATCTACTGGGGCCGAAGTGGAGGACTGCCGGTGGTCGGGCTGCTACGACTGCGGCGTGTGTCCCCAGTTCGGCACCGAGATTCAGATCGGGCCGACCGGTCGCTCGCTGCTCCCCCTGACGGTGCTCGCGCGTCCAGCAGAGGCCGGCTGAGCCCCGACCGCCACGGCGCGCCGGGGCCGGGTCCGCTGCCTGCGGTCGAGGGACGGGTCGACGACTGGCTCGCACCAACTGGTGTCGAAGCCGGGCCGGTGTCGCGTCCACTAGCGTGAGCGTCATGGGTGAGGACACTCGGGGCTGGCGCGGATGGGCGCCCGGACTGGCGGTTCTCATGAGTTACGAGCGGAGCTGGCTCCGGGGAGACCTGCTCGCTGGCGTCACCGTTGCGGCCTACCTCGTGCCGCAGGTGATGGCGTACGCCGAGATCATCGGCCTGCCGCCGGTCGCGGGGCTCTGGGCGGTGCTGGCGCCGATGGCGCTCTACGCGGTTCTGGGCACGTCCCGGCAACTGTCGGTCGGGCCGGAATCCACCACCGCGCTGATGACGGCCGCGGCGATCGCGGCACTGGCCGGCCCGGTGGACCAGCCCCGTCGGGCGGAACTGGCAGCCCTGGTGGCCATGGCGGTCGGGATCGTCTGTGTTGTCGGCTGGCTGGCTCGGCTCGGGTTCCTCGCGGCCCTACTCTCGAAGCCGGTGTTGACCGGCTACATGGCCGGTATCGGGATCCTGATGGTGGTCAGCCAGTTCGGCACCCTCACCAAGGTGAAGATCACCGGCGACAACCCGTGGGCGGAGACCGCATCGCTGTACGCCCAACTTAACTCCGTCCACCTGGAGACCCTGCTTCTGGGGGCGAGCGTCACGGTCGCTCTGTTCGCGATCCGGCGGTGGGCGCCCACGTGGCCGGGCCCGCTACTGGTGATGCTGACGTCCGCTGCGGTGGTGGCCGGCGCCGGTCTCACCGCCCAGGGAATCGCGGTCATCGGCGACGTGCCTCGCGACCTGCCTGCGTTCAGCTTGCCGGACCTGACGGGGATCAACCTCCTGCAGCTGCTCCCCGCGGCCCTCGGCATTGCCGTTGTGGGGTATTCGGACGTGATCCTCACCGGACGCGCCTTCGCGGCCAAGCACAACCGTCGGGTCGACGCCAACACCGAACTCCTCGCCATGGGAGCTGCCAACCTGGCCAACGGCCTCTTCGCCGGCTTCCCCGCATCCTCCTCGGCCAGCCGGACGGTGATCGGCGACGCGGCGGGCAGTCGCACTCAGCTGCACTCCCTGGTGGCGGCGACCATGGTGCTGGGATCGATCTTCGTGTTCGGACCGGTGCTCGCGGCATTCCCGCAGGCGGCGCTCGGCGGAGTCGTCGTCTACGCCGGGCTTCGCCTGATCGACATCGGCGAGTTGCGGCGCATCGCCCGCTTCCGGCGCAGCGAGGTGGTGCTCGCGCTGATCACGTTCGCCGCCGTGCTCGCGACGGGTCTGCTGAACGGCATCGGGATCGCGGTGGGGCTGTCGCTGCTGGACCTGATCCGCCGAATCGCTCATCCGCACGACGGTGTCCTGGGCTACGTGCCCGGACTTGCGGGCATGCACGACGTCGAGGACTACCCACGGGCCTCCCAGGTGCCGGGCCTGGTGGTCTACCGCTACGACTCGCCCCTGTTCTTCGCCAACGCGGACGACTTCCTCACCCGGGCCGTGGCCGCCGTCCGCCAAGCCGACCCCGACCCGAGTTGGTTCGTGTTGAACGCCGAGGCCAACGTCGAGGTGGACCTGACCGCCGTGGACACCCTGGAGGAACTGCGCCGGATGTTGAGCGAGCAGGGCATCGTCTTCGCCATGGCCCGGGTCAAGCTGGAGGTGCGCGACCAGCTGGCCGCCGCCGGCTTCGTCCAGGCGGTCGGGCCCGACCGGATCTTCGCCACCCTCCCCACGGCGGTGGCGGGGTTCGCCTCGTGGTACGAGGCAGAGCACGGAACACGTCCGCCGGGCATACCCGAGGCGACCGCCGAACCGCCCAAGGAGGAACGATGACATCCCTGCAGCTCGTGGTCGACTGCGCCGATCCGCACGCCCTGGCCGACTGGTGGGCCGAGACTCTCGGCTGGACGGTCGAACCCACCAAAGAGGAGTTCATCGAGGCAATGGTGGCGGAGGGCCGTGCCACGCGTGCCGACACCCGAACGTACCGAGGCCGGCTGGTCTGGGCGACCGGCCAGGCGATCAACCAGCCCCACGCTCCGGCCGGCAGCGCCTGTCCCCGCATCCTCTTCCAGCTCGTGAGCGAGTCCAAGACGGTGAAGAACCGGGCGCACCTCGACATCCATCTCACCCCCGGCGTCGACCTCGACACCGCCCGCGACGCGCTGCTGGCTCGCGGCGCCTCGTTCCTCCACGAGGCGACGCAAGGCCCGTTCCACTGGTACACGATGGCCGATCCCGAGGGCAACGAGTTCTGCATCAACTGAGCTGCCGGAGCCGGGCGGCGGCTCTGGCTCAGTGAGCGTCGAGCGAAGGTGCTCAGTCAGCCGGAGGCGAGCCGGCACTGCTCCGGCGATGCTCAGGGCAAGGCGCGGACGAAGGCCCGTAGGCGGATGCCCGGACGCGGCGACCAGTCACGCTCCGGCGCCTCCACGAACTGCAGGGTGCGGTACAGGTGATGGGCGGCGGCCATCCAGTCTGCGGTCGAGATCACCACCGCGTCCGATCCGCTCGCCACGGCGAGCTCCAGGCACCGCTCCACCAGGATCCGGCCCACCCCGCGTCCGCGCGCCTGGGAAGCGACCGCGAGCGCCCGGAACTCGCCCTCGTAGTCGGTGGCGAGCTCACGGTAGGTCGAGCCCGGCGGGCACCACGTGACCGTGCCCAGAAGTTCGTCGTCGGAGTCGACCGCCACCCACAGTTCGGCGTCCGTCGCCCTGCCGTCGGCGTCCCGCAGGAGGTCGTAGTAGGGGTCGTTTGCCGGCAGCCCGCCGTCGGCAAGGTACGCCTGCACGGTCAGGTCCCCGACCGCCGGGTACTCGGCGGGCTTCGCCAGTCGGACCAGGATCATCGCAGCAGCCTAGAGCCTCCGCCAGCCCAGAACCCTCGCCCCGAACCGGATCCACAAGGGCTGCGCTCGGCATCCCGGCACTGACCGGCCGGACCGACCGGGCGCCGCGATGCGGCTTCAGCATCGGCCGCGCCGCGGCATGCCGCCGCGCCGAGCCGCCGCGCCACGCCGCGGTTTCGGGCAACCCCCCAACCCCACAACTCCGCAACCGCGCGCTGGAGTCGAAGGCCGCGTGCCGTCGGCCCGTCGTCCGTCCAGCCGTCGGGGCCGTAGGCTGGTCGGCCGTGACCGCCCGACGACAACCCGAGCAGCAAGCCCCGCCCGTTCAGCGGCTGCGCGTGCAGTACGCCAAGCGTGGCCGGGCCCGGTTCGCGTCCCACCGGGACTTCAGCAGGGCGTTCGAGCGAGCGCTCCGCCGCGCCGGGATCCCGATGGCCTTTTCGTCCGGCTTCTCACCTCACCCGCGGATCAGCTACGCCAACGCCGCACCGACCGGGGCGGCGACCGAGGCCGAGTATCTGGAGATCGGCCTGGCTGCCAGCCTCGATGCCACCCAGGTCCGCGACGACCTGAACGCCGCCATGCCCGACGGCCTGGTGATCGTCAAGGTGGTGCCGGCGGCGGCCGGCGCCCTGGCCGAGCGGCTGACCGCGTCCCGCTGGCAGGTACGGCTGGTCGGAGTCGAGGTCGACGAACTCACCGCGGCCGTGGCCGACCTGCTGGCCGCCGACGTGGTGGAGGTGTCGCGTATGACCAAGGGGGGGCTGCGGACCTTCGACGTGCGAGGCGCCATCCACTCCCTTGTCGCTGCGGACGACACCATCGAGCTCGTCTCCGCCATCTCCGAGCCGCTGGTCCGTCCCGACGACGTGATCTCCGCCCTGCAACTCCTGCAACCGGCGCTGAAGGCGGCCGCTCCGGCCCTGGTCAATCGGCTGGAACAGGGCACCTGGGATGGGAGCCGGGTGCTCGACCCGCTCGCCGGCTGAGCCGCGGCCACAGGGCGAAAGAGTGGCGAACCGCCTCGAAATGGCGAGTGTGGAATAATGCAGCTGAGAGTTGGAGTCATCCAGACCCCCAACGATCTCGAATGCACTGACCGGTGTGACAGGCCGACCAGGCGTTGGGGCCTCACCGCGACGGAGACGACCGCGGGGGCGACAGCGTTGGTCATTCGATCCATCCAGGCTTTGCTGCCCTGTGCAGCCACGTTAGCGGCACCCCCGCCGCTCTAAGGAGAGCGATCATGCTCGATTCCGAACATCCGAATCAAGCCTCACCCGAAGAGGCAGCCCCGCCGCCGCGCCGGCGCCGAGCCGCCAGCCGTCCCGCCGGTCCACCGGCCGCCGTGGTCGCCCCGGTCGCCGACGAGACCTCCGCCGTCAGCGCGCCCGATTCCACCGCCGCCGAGACTCCGGCCGAGTTGCCGGTCCCCTCGGGGGACGCCAGCGGTGCGCCGGCCGCGGCGGCCGCCGACAACCCCGTGGGCGAGAGTGCCCCGGACGGCGGTTCTGAAGCTGACGCGGCGTCGGATGGTGCCGCTGGAGTTGACGTTGCCACGACCGAAGCCGTTGGCGCAGTGGATGCCGCGCCCAATGATGCTGCCGCTGAGCTGCGCGGGAACGAGGCCGGGGCTGATCCGGCCGACGCGGACACGGCGCCTACTGACACCCCGCTGGTCGATTCGATGATGGCTGAGGCGACGACGGACCCCACTCCGCTCGACTCGGTTATGGCTTCGGACGGTGCACCTGCCGCCGGCTCAGGGGAAGTCACCCCGGCCGACGGCTCGGCAGGCCATGCGCCGTCTGACACTGCACTCGATTCCGGGCCGGCTGACACCCTCCCGGCTGCCCGTGCCGATGCCGGGGACGCCGCTGCCGAGACTGCCTCGACTCGCAGTGCCGGAGTCGACCCCGCTTCGGCGGGGGACTCTGCCGACACCGTCGCGACGGAGGCTGTCGACATCGTCGCGGCCGATGCGATGAGCGAGCCCGCGCCCAAGCGCGCGCGCCGCAGCCGCGCGAAGGTCGTGGCCGCGGACGCCGAACCGGCCCCAGCGACGCCCGACAGCGGCGCAACGCCGTCCGAGCCTGGTGCCGACCTGCCCCGAACTGAACCCGCTACTCCCGCGAGGCGTCGGCGCGCGACGCGTGCCGCGGCGGCACCCGCTCAGGCGGAACTCACCGGTGTGGTCGAAGCTGGATCTGCCGAAACGATCGGGACCGGCCCGACCGGGGCCGCGTCCGAGGGAGGCGGGGAACTGGCGACGAGCCTGGCCGAACTGGTCCAGCAGGAGCGTCCGCGCACCCGTCGACGGGTGAAGGCGGAAACCTTCGGCGTCGGCGAGGACGTCAGCCCGGACGAGGTCCTTGACTCGCTGGCTGCGGCCATCGGCGGGCTTCTGGGGTCCGACGCCGACGAATCCGAGATCCTCGTCGAGGATGACGATGAGGCCGATACCGAAGAGGACGAACCGAACGGCGAAGAGCCCGATGCGGTCGAGGGGGACGAGACGACCCCGCGCCGTCGCCGTCGCCGTCGCGGTGGCCGACGTCGGCGCCGCGGGGCAGGCGAAGCCGGCGGCGACGGCGAGGAGGACACCGAGGACGCCGAGCCCGAGACGACTGGCGAGGACGCCGGCCAGGAGTCCGAAGCCACAGAAGAAGAGCCCGCGGCCGAGGGCACCTCGCGTCGCCGCCGTCGGCGTCGGCGCCGCGGTGAGGACACGGGCGAGGCCGACGACGATTCCGTCGACGTGGTGGTGCGGGTGCGCGAGCCGCGCCGTCGCTCCACGGGAAGCGACGAGGTCACCGGCATCGAGGGCTCGACCCGGATGGAGGCGAAGAAGCAGCGCCGCCGCGAGGGCCGTGCAGCCGGACGCCGTCGCACCCCGATCCTGAGCGAGAGCGAATTCCTGGCTCGACGCGAATCCGTCGACCGCAAGATGCTGATCCGACAGGCAGAGGACTACTCCCAGATCGCCGTGATCGAGGACGGCGTCCTCGTCGAGCATTACGTCGACCGGGCGTCCGCGACGTCGATGATCGGCAACATCTACCTTGGCCGGATCCAGAACGTCCTGCCGTCGATGGAGGCAGCATTCGTCGACATCGGACGCGGTCGCAACGCCGTCCTCTACGCCGGCGAGGTCGACTGGGATTCGTTCGGCGTTTCCAGCCAGGACCGCAAGGTCGAGCGCGTCTTCAAGTCGGGACAGTCGGTGCTGGTGCAGGTGAGCAAGGATCCGGTGGGCGCGAAGGGTGCCCGGCTGACCTCGCACATCTCGATTCCCGGCCGCTACATCGTGTATTCGCCGGGCGGTCATCTGTCCGGGATCTCCCGCAAGCTGCCCGAGGGCGAACGCAAGCGGCTCAAGGGCATCCTGGACGAGCTGATCGGGCCGGAGGCGTCCGTCATCGTCCGGACGGCGGCCGAGGGCGCGACCGAGGACGAACTCATCCGCGACGTGAACCGGCTCAAGGCCCAGTGGGAGGTGCTGGAGAAGAAGGTCAAAGGCCAGGCGCCGCAGCTGCTCTACGGGGAACCCGACCTCACTGTCCGGATCGTCCGGGACCTGTTCACCGAGGACTTCGGACAGCTGGTGATCGACGGCAATCAGGCCGCCGACGACGCCTACGACACAGTCGCGGCCTACGTCCAGCACGTGGCACCGCACTTGGCCGAACGCCTGCAGCGCTGGAACCGCACCGAACAGGGCGACCTCTTCGACTCGAACCGCGTGCACGAGCAGGTCTCGAAGGCGCTGGAACGCAAGGTGTTCCTGCCCTCGGGAGGGTCGCTGATCATCGACCGCACCGAAGCCATGACGGTGGTCGACGTCAACACCGGGAAGTTCACCGGCACGTCCGGCAACCTTGAGGCCACGGTCACGTCGAACAACTTGGAAGCCGCGGAGGAGATCGTGCGGCAACTGCGGCTCCGCGACATCGGCGGCATCATCGTGATCGACTTCATCGACATGGTGCTGCCGGCCAACCGTGAACTGTTGCTTCGTCGACTCGTCGAGTGTCTCGGCCGTGACCGCACCCGCCATCAGGTGGCCGAGGTCACCTCGCTCGGGCTGGTGCAGATGACCCGGAAGAAGATCGGCACCGGATTGGCCGAGGCTTTCACCGTTCCCTGTGAGACGTGCTCCGGTCGTGGCTACCACGTGCACGACGCTCCGGTCGCGACCCAGTCGCCCGCAGACGGCGGCGACCGTGACGGCAGCCGTCGCGCGGGACGGGGCGGCGGTCAGACGACCCGACGCAACACCCGGACCCGCAAGGAGGATGTCGCCCCTCAAGCCCCCTCCCCGTTGGTGCTGGCAGCTCATGCGGCCGACCACGCCCACGTCGCGGACGCACCCTCCGATCATGCGGCCGACCACGCCCACGTCGCGGACGCACCCGCCGATCAGTCCGCGCCTGTCCTGGCCCCCGACCCCGGCGAGTCCGCCCCCGCCCTCACCCCCGACCCAGCTCCCTGACCCAGCTCCCCTCTCACCCCGCGCCCTGGCCGGGCCCTGGCTGACGCCGAACCCCTCCGTTCGGGTCGAACCCCTGTACTCGAGCACAGGGGTTCGACCCGAACAGAGGGGTTCGGCGTCTGCGGTGGACGGGGGCGCGTCAGGGGCTGGGCGTCTGCGGTGGACGGGGGCGCGTCAGGCGTCCGGGACGCTGGCCAGGTCGGCCAGCCACAGGGCCGCGGAGGTGTCCGACGGCGCCCGCCAGTCTCCTCGGGGCGACAGGGACCCTCCCCGTACCACCTTGGGCCCGTTCGGGAGCGCCGAACGCTTGAACTGGGCGAAACCGAAGAAACGCCTGCAGAACACGTCGAGCCACTTCTTGATCGTGGCGAGGTCGTAGCCCGTCCGCTCGTCGTGGGGGAAGCCCTCCGGCCAGTCCCCGGCGTCGGCGTCCCGCCACGCGTGCCAGGCCAGGAAGGCGATCTTGGAAGGCTTCATGCCGTAGCGCAGCACGTGGAACAGCGTGAAATCCTGCAGGTTGTAGGGCCCGATCGAAGCCTGGGTCGACTGCGGTTTCTCGCCCTCCCCGGCGGGCACGAGTTCGGGAGTGATCTCGGTGTCCAGGATGGCCTGCAAGGTCGATGAGACATCCGGGCTGAACTGCTCGGACGCGATCACCCATCGAATCAGGTGCTGCATCAACGTCTTCGGGACTCCGCCGTTCACGTTGTAGTGCGACATCTGATCGCCGACCCCGTAGGTGCACCAGCCCAACGCCAGTTCGGACAGGTCACCGGTGCCCAGCACGATGCCGCCGCGCTGGTTCGCCAGCCGGAACAGGTAGTCGGTGCGCAGCCCGGCCTGCACGTTCTCGAAGGTCACGTCGTACACGGGCTCGCCGTCCGCGAACGGGTGATCCATCTCGTCGAGCATGAGCCGGGCCGTCCCGGTGATGTCGAGTTCGGCGAACGTCACGCCCAAGGACGTGGCCAGCGCGGTCGCGTTCCCCTTGGTGTGCTCGGACGTGGCGAAGCCCGGCATCGTGAACGCCAGGATGTCCGTGCGCGGCCGGCCGAGCCGGTCCATCGCGCGGGCGGCGACGATCAGGGCATGGGTGGAGTCCAGCCCGCCGGACACGCCGATCACGATCTTGGGCTGTCCGATCGCCCGAAGCCGCTGTTCAAGACCGGACACCTGAATGTTGTAGGCCTCGTAGCAGTCCTGGGCGAGGCGCGCCGCGTCGGACGGTACGAACGGAAAGCGGGCCAGCGTCCGTCGCAGACCGAGGTCGCCGTCGGGGGGTTCGAGGTCGAAGGTCACCGTCCGGTACTCGCCGGTGCGCTCGGCGTGGGTGCGGCGGTTGTCGTCGAAGGTGCCCTGCCGGAGCCGGTTCTGCACCAGCGTTCCGAGGTCGAGATCGGCGATCGAGGCCCGTGGTCCCTCCGGGAACCGCTCCGAAGATGCCAGCAACGTTCCGTTGTCGTAGATCAGCGTCTGACCGTCCCAGGACAGGTCAGTGGAGGATTCGCCCTCACCCGCGGCCGAGTAGACGTAGCCGGCCAACAGCCGGGACGAACCGGACGCGCAGAGCAGCTTGCGTTCCTCCGCCTTGGCCACGGTGATCGGGCTCCCGGACAGGTTCGCGATCACCGTCGCACCGGCAAGGGCTGCTTCGGCGGACGGGGGGATCGGGACCCACATGTCCTCACAGATCTCTACGTTCAGCACGAATCCCGGCACGTCTTCGGCGGCGAACAACAGGTCGGACCCGAAGGGCACATCCTGGCCCGCCACCCGGATCTCGCCGGTCACGTCATCTCCGGCACCGATCTGCCGCCGCTCGTAGAACTCGCGGTAGGTGGGCAGGTAGCACTTGGGGACGACGCCCAGCACGATCCCGCGGTGGATCACCACCGCGCAGTTGTAGATGCGGTTCAGGCTGACCAGCGGAGCCCCGACGACGATGATGCAGCCCAGAGTCGCCGTCTGCGGCACCAGCCAGGCGAGCGCGTCCTGAGTGGCCGCGAGGACGGTGTCCTGCATCAGCAGGTCCTCGATCGAGTAGCCGGTCAGGGTGAGCTCAGGGAACACGGCGAGACAGGCTCCGGTGTCCGCGCATTCCCTGGCCTGGGCAAGCACGGCCTCGGCGTTGACCTGAGGCTGCACCATTGCGATGGGCAAGGTGCACGCCGCCACCCTGGCGAACCCGTGGTGATAGAGGTTGTGGAAGTCCATTGGGCGCTCCTGGCTACGGTGTCGCCTCAGCATGCCACGCCCGCGTCCAGCTTCGCCCGGACACAGTGGGCGGGGACAGGGCCGCGGCAAAGGAATCCGAGCCACCGAGATGAAGCGCTGCCGCGCCCGCCTCCTGCTTCAGCCAGGCCTGGGGCGCGGACAGCACTGAACGGACCGGCCTTGGGCGCACGGACCGCACCGCACGACCCAGGATTGCGGCGGCTCGGATCCAGGGGAGCAGGCGAGAGCGGTACCGGCGCGTGGGTGGAAGGGCGATGCCCGGCATCGGGGAGACTTGGCACATGGGTGGAGTTGACGTCGTAACGCCGGAGGGTCCTGGCGAACTGGTGCTCGCTCAAGCGGACACGCCGCGAGCGGTGCTCCTGCTGGGGCATGGCGCGGGCGGTGATGTGGACGGCTGGGACCTCGCGCTGCTGGCCAGCGCTTTGCCCGCCTCCGGAATCAGCGTGCTGAGGTACCGGCAGCCACATCGCGTCGCCGGACGTAAGCTCCCCGGTTCGACGGCCAGCCTCGACCGTGGCTGGGCTCCGGCGCTCGCGGCCGCGCGTGAGCTGGGTGCCGGTGTGCCGCTGTTCACCGGCGGCCACAGCGCCGGGGCCCGAACGGCCTGCCGAGGCTTCGGTGCCGATCAGGCGGGTGTGGTGTGCCTGTCCTTCCCGTTGCATCCTCCTGGTCGGCCGCAGAAGTCGCGCGCATCCGAGTTGGCCGGCGTCAGCGGACCGGTGCTGGTACTTCAAGGCTCCGCAGACGCGTTCGGCACCCCGGCTGAGGTGCTGCGGGCCCTCCGCGACGCCGGACGAATCGGGGTCCGGCTGGAGGAGGTCCCGGGGGCCAACCACTCGCTGGCGCCAGCGCGGAATCTCCCGGCGACGCGGGTGTCCGAACGCGAACAGATCGTGGTCGGTGCGGTGTCCAGTCTTGTCAACGACGTACTCCGCAGGTGAGGGCGCGTCGTTCATCCGATCACCGTTCTGACGCCGACGCCGCGGGTGAACCGAGGAGTCCTGTCGGTGCGCACGGGTAGCCGAGCGGTGGGGCCCCGAGGTCCAGGATCGGCAACGCAAAGGTGAGCCGTTCGGGAGCCATTGTGGAGACGGGGCGGGCGTGTTTCGGTGACTGGCGGAGGGGATCGGTGGACCCGCTGGCAGACTCCTTCCTGACAGCCTCCTGCCATCACGCCCCTGGCACCCAGCGATGCGTGGTTCAACCGCCGAACCCGTCGTTATGGAGGCGGTCGGAGACGGCCACCAGGTTCGGGCCGCCAAACTCGTCGTGTGAACGGCTACGAGTAGGCCCCACAACGACAAGTTTGGCGGTCCGGCCCGCAAACCGGACCCTGAGGGCCCGCCATAACGACTACTTCGGCGGATCACCCACCAGATACGCACGGTCGGGTGAATGAAAGCCACTGTGTGACCGCTGATCTCGAAGTTCGAGGGTCGAGATCCCACGGCGGGAGGGTGCCCGGCGTTGAATCCACGAAGGCCGGCCGGCGTTGCCCCGGGTCCGCGGGTCCTGGGTGACGTGAACCGGCGGTGACGTGTCGGCCGCGCGGTGTTGACGTGTTCAGGCGGTAAGGGCGGCCTCGCGCGCAAGCAGTGAGCGCTTGACCTCGATGCCCCAGGCGAAGCCGCCGAGACCGCCGTCGCTGCGCTGCACCCGGTGGCAGGGCACAAAAAGAGCCGGTGCGTTACTGGCGCAGATGCCCGCAGCGGCCCGGACTGCTGAAGGAGCACCCAACGCCTCGGCCAACCCGGCATATGACAGCGGTGCGCCGGGCGGGATCTCCCGCAGCCGGCACCATCCGGCCAGTCGCCACGGCGAACCGAACTGGCGCACCGCCACGTCGTCGATGGCGCTGAGGTCACCGTCGTAGTAATCGGTCACGGCATTGACGACGCTTCGCAGGCCGGGGTGCTGTGGCGCCACCACCTCCACCGCAGACGGACGAGCGCCGACCGGAAGGCGCGCCAGAACCGCGGTCGGGTCATCGGTCCAGCCCGCAGCGAGCACCGAGTCGTCGTCGACCAACAGTGAGAACGGGCCGTCGGGAGTGGTCAGGGTGGTCAGCTTCATCTCACTTTGCTTTCTCTGTGGCTGCGCGCCACAGGTGCAGGCTGGCGTACGAGCGCCACGGTGACACTCGGGCGCCCCAGGCCGCGAGTTCCCGGGGCCGATCAGGGAGACCCAAGCGCCGGGCCCCCGTGCGGAGTGCCACATCCCCGGTGGGCAGAATGTCGGGATGGCCGAGCACGCGCATGGCCAGGTAGTCGGCTGTCCAGGTTCCGATGCCGCGGACGGCGACGAGCCGTTCCCGTTGCGCGGCGGGATCATCGGCCCAGCCCAGGTCGAGATCACCGGAGGCCAACCCGGCGGCGATGCTGAGGATGTTCTCGATCCGGACGCGAGGACCGACCAGCGCTCCACGTCCGGTCTCGGCGATGTCGACCGGTGCGGGGAACAGCCGGGTCAGTCCGTCGGGGGTCGGTGCGGGCAATGAGACGGCACTGGCCTCCGCCAGGCGAGTGAGTTGAGTGCGAGCCGCCGCCACCGAGATCTGCTGTCCGATCAGTGCTCGGATCAGCATCTCGTGGGGGTCGACCGCGCCCGGCAGCCGGATTCCGGGCGCCTCCTGAACCCGAGGTGCGAGCGCCGGCTCCTGGCTCAGCGCATCATCGATCCCGACCGGATCGGCGTCCAGGTCGAACAGCCTGCGCACCCTCGCCACGAGTGGCGGCAGGTCGGCCAGCGTCGACAGTCCAATCGTGAGCCGCAGCCGGCCCGTGTCCGCCTGGGCGGCGAACCATGCCGGTCCGCCGGGCAGGCTGAGCGTCCGGGCGTACCGGTCAGGGTGCCCGACCTCCACCCCGGGGACGGCCCGTGCGGACAACCACGCGAACACACCGGCCACGTCGAAGGGCGCCCGCACCGGCAGCACCAGCCCCAACCCCACGGATGGGTTCGGGCCGGCGGGACGGACGCTGCCGACGGCAGACCCGGCAGCGAGCGCCCGAAGCTGGGACGGGGTGCGGTCGTAGACCTCAGCGATAGTGTCGTTGAACTGCCGGATGCTGCCGAAGCCGGACGCGAACGCGATCTCGCTGATTCGGAGCGTGGTCGCAGTCAGCAACTGCCGAGCCGTCTGGGCGCGAGCGGCACGTGCCAGCGCCAGCGGGCCGGCCCCCCATTCCGCGGTCAGTACCCGGTTCAGGTGACGGGTGGTGTACCCGAGCCTGGAGGAGAGTCCTGCGACGCCCTCCCGTTCCACGATCCCGTCGGCGATGAGGCGCATGGCCCGCCCTGCGACGTCGGACCGCAGATTCCACTCCGGCGAGCCGGGGACAGCGTCGGGCAGGCAGCGTTTGCAGGCGCGGTAGCCGGATTCGTGAGCGGCGGCACTGGTCGGGAAGAACTCGACATTCTCCGGCCTGGGCGTTCTGGCCGGGCACGACGGACGGCAGTAGATGCCCGTGGATCGGACAGCGGTGAAGAACGCGCCATCGAACCGGGGGTCGCGCGTCGCGACCGCTCGATAGCGCTGGTCGAAGTCCATGCCGACCAGCATGGCATCCGCCGCCGACCCCGACTAGCGGGAATCGGACGCAGCCCTGTCGCCGCCCCGCACCACCAGATCCGGCAGCGTGAGCCGGGCCGATCGGCATGTGGACTGCCTTTCGATTCCTCGTTCACCCATCTGCGCAGACCGACCCAGGTGGGCGTGTTCGGGGTGAGTGGACGGCCCCACCCACGCGGGCATCTTCAGATGAGTAACGTCCCCCCCGCGGGCATCTTCAGATGAGTCAACGACCCCACCCACGCGGGCAGTCAGTGTGAGTCAACTCGCCGGTTTGACCCTCCTCCTGCGGGGCCGTAGTCTTGATCGTCGGTGCTCACTGGGCGGCCTCGCGTCGCCAGGAGCCCGAAGACCAGGGCGCGATCCACCTGAGGTTGGGGCGCTTGTCGGGACAGAACTTGAGGAAGTGGGTCGGGCGTGTACGCGATCGTGCGCAGTGGTGGCCGCCAGCACAAGGTTGCAGTTGGCGACATCGTGGAGATCGACAAGGTCGAGGCAAAGGCCGGTGACAGTGTTGCGCTGACCCCGCTTCTGCTCGTCGACGGTGACGTGGTGACCTCCGACGCCCAGAAGCTGGGCGACGTCAGTGTGACCGCGGAGGTGATCGCGGAGACCAAGGGCCCCAAGATCAAGATCATCAAGTACAAGAACAAGACCGGCTACACCAAGCGTCAGGGACACCGCCAGCGGTATACCCAGGTGCAGGTCACTGGGATCGAGAGCTGAGGCACTGACATGGCACACAAGAAGGGCGCATCGTCCTCCCGTAACGGTCGCGACTCGAATGCGCAGCGTCTGGGCGTGAAGCGGTTCGGTGGCGAACAGGTCAACGCGGGCGAGATCATCGTTCGTCAGCGCGGCACCCATTTCCACCCGGGTGAGGGCGTCGGCCGGGGCGGCGACGACACCCTGTTCGCGCTCCGCGCGGGCAAGGTCGAGTTCGGCACCCGGCGTGGTCGCCGCGTGATCAACATCGCGGTCGAGGACGCCTCCTAGAGGCAGCGACGCTTCAGCAGGGCGGCCCCACGGGGCCGCCCTGCTGCAATTCGGCGTCACCTCGGCAAGAGGCGGGAGCGCCCGGGGCAAGAGGCGGGAGCGCCCGGGGCAAGAGGCGGGAGCGCCCGGCCCGATACAATCGCTCCAGTCGGTGCCGGTTGGCAAGACTGCCCGCCGACTTCCCGATAAGCAAGGAACCCAGTGGCGATCCCCTCCTTCATCGACCAGACGGTGCTCACCGTCTCCGCCGGCAACGGCGGCAACGGTTGCGCGTCCATCCACCGGGAGAAGTTCAAGCCGTTGGGTGGCCCGGACGGGGGGAACGGCGGCAACGGCGGCTCGATCATCCTGAAGGTTGATCCGAACCTCACCACTCTGGTCGAGTTCCACCGGCAATCCGTCCGGCGGGCGGGCAACGGCCAGCCGGGACGGGGCGATTTCGCCAACGGCGCCAACGGTGAGGAGGCGGTGCTCCGCGTCCCCGATGGGACGGTCGTCTCCGATGCCCAGACCGGTGTGGTGCTGGCCGACCTGATCGGCCCGGACGCAGAGGTCGTCATCGCTGCGGGCGGACGCGGTGGTCTCGGGAACGCAGCTCTGGCGTCGTCGGCCCGCAAGGCGCCCGGGTTTGCGCTGCTCGGTGAGGAGGGGGAGTCCCGGCAGATCACCCTCGAACTGAAGGTGGTGGCCGACATCGGCCTGGTCGGCTTTCCGAGTGCCGGCAAGTCGTCGCTGATCGCAGCCATCTCAAGAGCGCGGCCCAAGATCGCCGACTACCCGTTCACCACCCTGATCCCGAACCTGGGCGTCGTGGTTGCAGGCTCGACGACGTTCACGGTCGCCGACGTCCCCGGCCTGATCGAGGGCGCCAGCGAAGGCAGGGGCCTGGGTCACGACTTCCTGCGGCACATCGAGCGCTGCCAGGCGATCGTCCATGTCATCGACTGCGCCACCTACGAGCCCGGACGTGACCCGCTGACCGATCTGGACATCATCGAGGCGGAGCTCACCGCCCACGGCGGCCTGGAGGACCGCCCCCGGATGGTGGCACTCAACAAGGTCGACATCCCCGACGCCGCCGACCTGGCCGCGTTGGTGATCGACGACCTGAAGGCGCGCGGCCTGCCCGTGTTCCCCATCTCGACGAAGACCGCCTCCGGTCTGCAGGCGTTGACCTATGCGATGGCCGAACTGGTCGCCAAGCGCCGCGCGGAGACGCCCGTCCCCACTGCCAAGCGGATCGTCATCCGTCCTGAACCGATCGCCTCCGGTCCGGAGTTCACCATCACGCGGCAGGGCGACGGCGAGGGCGGCTTTGTCTGGCGCGTTCGGGGCGAAAAGCCGGAGCGTTGGGTACGGCAGACGGATTTCGCCAATCCCGAGGCCGTCGGCTACCTTGCCGATCGGTTCGCCCGCCTCGGCATCGAGGAGGAACTGCTGGCCCTGGGCGCCCTCGCCGGGGACGCGGTGGCGATCGGTGCGGAGAACCCGGTGGTGTTCGACTTCGCGCCCCAGGTGGAGATCGGGGCCGAGATCCTCTCCCGGCGGGGCGAGGACCAGCGGCTGATGTCCGACCGTCCTGCCGCCCAACGCCGTCGCGCGAAGGACGCCGAATACCACGCAGCGAAGGCGGCTGAGTTGGAGGCAGCGCAGTACACGCGCCTGGCCGCGGAGGGACTGGACGAAGCATGACCGAGGCCCTCGGCTCGCGGTCCCAGATCACGGGGGCCCGACGTCTGGTGGTGAAGGTGGGGTCGTCCTCGCTGACCGACCCGTCGGGACAACTCGACATCGCGCGGATGGAAGTCCTGGTGAACGCGCTCGCGGCGGCCCGCGAGCGGGGACAGGATGTGGTGCTGGTGTCGTCGGGAGCGATGGCGTCCGGGCTGGGGCCGCTCCGGCTCAAGCGGCGGCCGCGGGATCTCGCGTCCAAGCAGGCCGCCGCGTCGGTGGGTCAGAGTCTGCTGGTGGGCAGGTACGGATCGCTGTTCGCCCGACACGGCCTCACCGTCGGCCAGGTGCTGCTCACCGTCGAGGACGTGGCCAGACAGGACCATTACCGCAACGCGCTGCGCACCTTCACCCGCTTGCTCGAACTCGGCGTGGTGCCGATCGTCAACGAGAACGACACCGTGGCCACGCACGAGATTCGATTCGGAGACAACGACCGGCTCGCGGCCCTGGTGGCGCACCTGGTCGGGGCGGACGCGTTGGTGCTGCTCAGCGACGTCGACTCGCTCTACACCGAGCACCCGTCGCACCCGGACGCCGAGCCGATCCGGGTCGTCGCCGACGTGGACGACCTCGCGGTCGACACCTCCGGACGGGGGGCTGAGATCGGAACCGGCGGCATGACCACCAAGCTGCAGGCCGCTCGGATCGCGACGGCGTCCGGCATCCCGGTGGTGCTCGCGGCGGCGTCCGCTGTCTCGGCGGCGCTCACCGGCGGGGAGGTGGGCACGCTGTTCCTGCCCACCGGCAAGCGGCGCTCCCGGAAGCTGATGTGGCTGGCCTACGCGTCGGTGTCCCAGGGCGAGCTCGTGCTGGATGCCGGGGCGGTGCGGGCTGTGGCGGAGCGCAAGGCGTCCCTGCTTCCCGCAGGGATCGTGGCGGTGCGCGGCGGTTTCGTGGCCGGCGACCCCGTGCGGCTGGTCAGCGAGTCGGGGACGGTCGTGGCCCGCGGGCTGGTGGCTTACGATTCGACCGAACTTCCGGCGATCATCGGCAGGTCAACCCGCGATCTGGTGGCCGAACTCGGCGCGCAGTTCGATCGTGAAGTGGTGCATCGGGACGACTTGATCGTCCGGGCGCGAAAGCAGAAGGGCTGAACGCAGTCCGCCTCGCGGGGACGATGCCGGCTCCGCGCCGGTAGGCGGAGAGACCCGACGTCCGCGCCGGCGACCGGAGGCGTGGTGGCGCACACGCTCGGCGTAACCTGTGCGGCATGACTTTCGCCGATCAGGCCCAGCGAGCCAAGACCGCGAGCCGGACGCTGGCCGTGTTGACCCGTGCCCAGAAGGATGCAGCGTTGGCGTCGATGGCCGACTCCCTGGCCGCGGCCGCCGATCCGGTGCTGGCCGCCAACGCCATCGACGTCGCGTCGGCCCGCGATGCCGGCACCAACGAGGCGATGGTGGATCGCCTGACGCTCACCCCTTCACGGATGGATGCCATGGTGGCAGGGCTCCGGTCCCTGGCTGGGCTCCCCGATCCGATCGGTGACGTGGCCCGTGGCTGGACCAACGCCAACGGCGTCCGGGTGAGTCAGGTGCGGGTGCCGCTGGGGGTGGTCGGAATCATCTACGAGGCTCGCCCGAACGTGACGGCGGACGCGGCTGGGATCTGCCTGAAGTCGGGTAACGCGTCCCTCCTGCGGGGCTCGTCCTCGGCGTTGCACTCCAACCGGGCCATCGTCACTGCGCTGCGGCAGGGTCTGGCGTCGGCAGGGTTGCCCGAGGACGCGGTGCAACTGGTTGAGGGCGACCGCGGCGTCACCTCCGAGATGATGGCCGCCCGGGGCTTGGTGGACGTGCTCATCCCTCGTGGGGGAGCCGGCCTGATCAAGGCCGTAGTGTCCGGTGCGATGGTGCCGGTGATCGAGACCGGGACCGGGAACTGTCACCTCTTCGTCGACGCCAGCGCCGACCAGGACATGGCCATCGCGATTCTGGTGAACGCGAAGGTGCAACGGCCCAGTGTCTGCAACGCGCTGGAGACGCTCCTGGTGCACGCCGAGGTCGCGCCCAGCTTCCTTCCCAGGGCGATCGCAGCGTTGACGGCGGCGGGCGTGACCGTGCACGGCACGCCGGCGGTCCAGACCTACTCGCCGGACGTCGTGGCGGCGCGACCGGACGAGTTCGACGACGAGTACCTGTCGCTCGACATCGCGTGCGACATCGTCCCGACCCTGGCGGACGCGGTCGCCCACATCCGTGTCCACACCACCGGGCATTCGGAGACGATCGTCACCAACGATCGCCGAGCGGCGGAGACCTTCGTGACCGAAGTGGACGCGGCCGCTGTCCTGGTGAACGCCTCGTCGCGGTTCATCGACGGAGGAGAGTTCGGTTTCGGTGCCGAGATCGGCATCTCCACTCAGAAGCTCCACGCCCGCGGTCCGATGGCGCTCACCGAAATGACCTCGACGAAGTACATCGTCCAAGGCGACGGCCAGATCCGGGCTTGACGCCCCACACCCGGCGAAGGGCAGGCGGCCTGTGAGCGGCCCCGTGTAGTATCCGCGGCATGCATACCGTGCTCGAAGTCGTGGCCTACGACGTCACCGTCCCCGTTGTGGTCGGGCTCTCCGCTTTCGCGATCCTGGCGGTCGCACTCGGTTACGTGCGGCAGGTGGGCAAGAGCCGGCCGCACGCCAAATGAGCGAAACCCCGATCGCCTGGGAGCCAAGCGGTACCAGGCGGTTGCGTCTGGGTGTGATGGGCGGCACGTTCGACCCGATCCACCACGGCCACTTGGTCGCTGCCAGCGAGGTGCAGGCCCGCTTCGCGTTGGACGAGGTCGTCTTCGTTCCCACGGGGGAGCCATGGCAGAAGGCCGGTCGGCACGTGTCGCAGGCCGAGGATCGGTACCTGATGACCACCATCGCTACCGCGTCGAACCCGAGGTTCTCGGTGAGCCGCGTCGACATCGAGCGACCTGGTCCGACCTACACCGTCGACACGCTGCGGGACATCCGACAGGTGCGTCCCAAAGCGATGGACGTGTTCTTCATCACCGGCGCTGATGCGCTCAGCCAGATCCTCACCTGGAAGGGTGTGGAGGAGTTGTTCGACCTCGCTCATTTCGTCGGGGTGTCGCGGCCCGGCGTCCCGTTGGGGGAGAACGACATCACCCATCTGCCCGGCGAATCGGTGACTCTGCTCGAAGTGCCTGCCCTGTCGATCTCGTCCACGGCCTGCCGTGAACGGGTCGCGCAGGGCCTGCCGCTGTGGTACCTGGTGCCGGACGGCATCGTGCAGTACATCGCGAAACGCGGCCTGTACCGACTCAAAGGAGCTAAGTGACCGCCACCGAACACGCCCTGGAACTCGCCCGGATCGCCGCCAGAGCGGCGGTCGCGAAGCTGGCGAAGGATCCAGTGGCCTTCGACGTTTCGGAGCGGTTGGCGATCACGGACATCTTCCTGATCGTCACCGCGACCAATGAACGTCAGGTCGGCGCAGTGGTGGACGCCATCGAGGACGCACTGCTCAAGGCTGGTACGAAACCAGTGCGTCGCGAGGGTGACCGGGAGAACAGGTGGGTGCTGCTGGACTTCCTGGACACCGTCGTTCACGTGCAGCACGTGGAGGAGCGCGCTTTGTACGGCTTGGAACGGCTGTGGAAGGACTGTCCGCGCCTCGATCTCGGACCGCTGGAACCACCTCTCGCCGAATGACGAAGGTGATCCTGCTCCGTCACGGTGTGACGGACTGGAATGACGGTGGACGCTTCCAGGGCCACGCCGACATTCCTCTCAATGACGCCGGACGAGAGCAGGCGGAGGACGCCGGACGGGTGCTGGCCCGGATGGGGATCACCGCGGTTCACTGCTCCGACCTGTCACGTGCGCGGGAGACCGCGTCCATCGTTGGGGGGTCAATGGGGCTGCAGCCGGTGGCGGAACCACGGCTGCGGGAAGTCGACGTCGGCACCTGGTCGGGGCTCAGCATGGACGAGGTGGGACGCATGGAACCGGACTTCTGGCCGGCCTTGCGTGAGGGACGTGATTTTCGGCGATCACCAGCAGGGGAGACCGCCACCGAGTCGGGCCGGCGAGTGGCGTTGATGCTGCTCGATTTCGTGGAGGCGGCGCGTCCTGACGACGTGCTCCTGGTCGTGGGGCACGGGCTGTCGTTGCGGGTCGCATCACTGCTGCTGATGGGGTTGGACTACTCCCACGCCCGGCTGTTCGGCGGACTGCGGAACTGCCACTGGGCCGTGCTGCAACCCGGCGCGGAGCACTGGCGGATGCTCAGCTACAACGAGTCCGCTGACCGGTGAGGATCACGATCCTGGCGCACGCCCAAGCTGCGCTCGTCCACACCCGCCCACCACGGACGCCGGAGTGCTCGCTGCGGTGATGCCACCGCGTGAGGTGGTCGTGTGGTGGCGTGGTCGCGAGTTCGCGTTTGCCCAATCCGACCGGTGTTCGTGCCGCCGCGAACTCTCCGGGCCAAGGAGCTGGTTGTGTCTGACTACCTGTGGGTGTTCAGGTGGTGATGCAGGGCGCCGATGAGGTTGGCATCGTTGAAGTAGGCACAGGCTCTGACCTGGGGCCGGGGGAGCGGGATCCAGGCACCGTCGAAGACGGCGGCGACCTTCTCCCGGAGCGTGTCGACGAACACGGGTTGAGCACTGATGCCGCCACCGATCGCGAATGCCTCCACGTCCAGGATCACCTGGAGATTGAACACGAAGGCGCTGAGCCGTTGGCAGAACCGGTCCAGCGCGGCGAGCGCCGTGGAGTCGCCGCGCTGGACGAGCTCGAACACGAACCGACCGTCCATGCCGCCGGCCGGTACGCCGGCGAGCTCGGCATAGTCGCTGACCAGTCCACCGACGCCGTTGGTGATCGCGAAGGAAGCGCTGTCCGGATCGCTCAGGTTGACCTTGGCGAAGCTGGCGTTGCCGGCGTGGAAGTTGGAGCCGTGATAGATCGCGCCGTTGAGCAGGATCGCTCCGCCCACGCCGGTCCCGATGATCAGGGCGACCGCGTTCCGGCAGCCGACGAGGCAGCCGCTGTTCGCCTCCGCCAGCAGCGCGCAGTTGGCGTCGTTCTCGACCGACACCGGCACGCAGCAGCGCGCGCGAACCGATTCGATCATGTTCGTGCCGGCGTTGAAGGTGAGCGCGCCACCGGAGAACATGTGGCCAGTGGCCGGATCGAGTTCGCCGCAACAGCTCAGGGCGATGCCGTCCACCTCCCCGGCGAACCGGTCGTAGACGCCGCCCAGCGTCTCGACGAACGTGGCGTGGGTGTCGTATTGCGTCGGCAACTCGCCCTTCTCGGTGAGTTGGAGATTGTCCCGCGCGAGCGCGTACTTGATGCTGGAACCGCCGATGTCCATGGTCAGGTACTGCACCGTCGGGTCCCTTCTCATGGCGAGGGGACCTGCCGGCGCGGCCCCCGTCCTCGGGCGCCACGCTACCAAGCCGACTCACCCAGTGCTGGGACTACCCGCTCGTCCGGTGCAGAGGGAAGTGCTACCTCGAGCTCTGGAGGTTGAGGATGTTCCCGTCCGGATCGGCGAACCAGACCGACCTTGCACCCTCGAAGACCGCGACATCCCCTTCCCAGGTGATCTGGTCCATCTCGAACGTCTGGAACGTGACGCCGGAAGCGCGTAAGGCGTCCACCTCGGTCTCGAAAGCCTCCTGGGGCACCTCGAAGGACACCGCGGTGGCCTGGTTGGTGCCGGCGTAGGTGGAGGGATAGACGAAGATCGCGCCGGACTTCACTCCGTACGTCACCCCTTCGGTCGGCTCGCCCTGGGGTGAGAACCGGAGCACACCCTCATAGAAGTCGCGGGCGCGTTGCAGGTCGCTGACCGCGAGTGTCGGCATCGCCGGATAGTCGGAAAGCATGGCCCCTCCATCCGCCCGGACGACCCTCGTCCGAGGCATATCTCAGTGGACGTCGGGCAGGACGCAGCGGCAAGGCGCAGAATTGCCTGCCGCGGACGCAACGTCGCTGCGGGCGAGCCATGGAGCGATCTGGCCTGATTTGGTAGCTCAGTTGCCCGAGCGTGGCAGCACGGTGAGCACTCGGACCAGGTGGTCGTGGAACTCCTGCATGTAGTTGGTCAGGAAGTCCCGAACCGACTCGTCGAGCACCTCCCCCTCGGGGGTGAAGACGTCGGCGGAGTACTTGATGTAGGCCTCTGGAGAGGTCATCTGCCGGGCGTTGCAGAAGCTCAATACGGCACGCAGGGACTGTTGGGCGACCGCGGTGCCGATCTGGCCGGGGGAGGCGCCGATCACGGCCGCGGGAATGTGGTCGAAGGAGTTCTGTCCCCAGGGCCTGGAGGCCCAGTCGATCGCGTTCTTCAACGCCCCTGGGATCGAGCGGTTGTACTCGGGACTGACGAACAGGACGGCGTCCATCGAGGCGATCGCGTCCTTCAGCTCGCGGCCCTCAGGCGGATAGTCGGCGTCGTAGTCGGGACTGTAGAGAGGGAGGTTCCCGATCGGGATCTCGGTGAACTCCAGATCCCGCGGTGCCAGCTTGATCAGTGCGGTCGCCAACACCCGGTTGATCGATGTCGACGAGAGGCTGCCAACGAAATAGCCCACGCGGTAAGTGGTCATGTTTGCCTTCCTCCATGCGGAGAGAGTGATCCGGGAGGCGATCGTCTGCCCGATTGGTCGCGGGGTTGCGGCCCTGCTCGGCTCCACCCTAGTTCGCCCTGTTCGACGCGCCCCGACCCCCGCGGTCCTCACGCCCGCGGTCCTCACCCCGCCGACCCCCTCCGTTTCGGTCGAGCCCCTGTGCTCGAGCACAGGGGCTCGACGCAAACGGAGGGGCTCGGCGAAGCAAGCGGAAGGGCTCGACGAAGCCGAACCTGGTTGCGGACCAGCAGGGGCGGGCATGGTCAGAAGGCTGACGGCACGTGTCCGTGCTTAGGGCACGCGGGGTGGTTTTGGGGAGATCCAATGTCCCCCTGACTACGGGTAACACGTGGTGGAGCTAACGGGATTCGAATGTGCCAGTTGGCCCCTCTTCTCAATCGGCCTGAAAAGCTATTCTTGGGGCTGTGACTACGGGTTTCGCGCCCCTAGGGTGACCCCAAAATGCGGACAGAAATAGACCCATCTGGACTCTCGGTGACCTTCGTTAACGCACGATAAGGGCGCGGGAATCCTTACGGGAAAGCGAGGGTGTGCATTTCGCAGGCGAATGTTGTTCCGCTGCATCGTCCTAAGGCCACGCCCGCAGGGCCCGAGCAGGGGAGGCGCCGACGGCGTGGGTTCGGGACGATCCGTGCCTTGCCATCCGGCCGGTACCAGGCGAGCTACCTGGATCGGGAAGGCCAGCGTCACCTGGCTCCTGTCACGTTCCTCACCAAGGGTGACGCCGGAGCCTGGATCGACATGCGCCACGCCGAGCTGCTGGAGTACCGCTGGAAGCCTGCTCCACCTGAAGAGCCGGAGAACATCACGTTCGCTGCCTATGCGGCCCGCTGGCTCGCCGAACGGGAGATCAAGCCGCGTACACGGAGTGAGTACCAGAGATTCCTTGACCGGAAACTGATCCCTGCCTTTGGAAGCGCGCAACTCCGCCTCATCCAGTCGTCCGACGTTCGGGACCGGTATCGCTCCCTTGATCCGTCCAGGCCGACCGAGCGCGCACATTCCTACCAGCTACTAAGCGTTATACTCAACGGCGCGATACTCGACGAGCTGGTGGACGTGAAACCCCTGCCGCATCAAGGGCGCCGCCGTCGTGAGGCGCGCCCACAAGATCGAGCCGGCGTCCGTGGCTGAACTCGATGCCATTGCCCATGCGATGCCTGAACGTCTTCAACTTGCGGTGCTGTTGGGCGGGTGGTTGGCGCTTCGCTACGGAGAGATCGCCGAGCTGCGACGTAAAGACATCGACGTGCGCAGGGGAGTGTCAGAGTGCGCCGCGGGGTGACCTGGCCGAACGGCGTCTCCACGATCGGCACCCCGAAAAGCATGGCGGGCATCAGGGATGTCCACATCCCGCCCCACCTAATCGCGACTGTGTCAGCTCACTTGGAGCGGCACATAGACACGAGCCCAGACGGGCTGCTGTTCCGGGCTGTCCGAGGAGGCAACATGCACCCACGCACCTTCGGGAAGCTCTACGACAATGCCCGCAAAGAAGTCGGCCGCCCTGACCTTCGATTCCACGACCTGCGCCACACGGGCGCGGTGATGGCAGCGCGAGCGGGAGCCACCCTGGCCGAGTTGCAGGCACGCCTGGGCCACTCCACTGCGACAGCAGCAATGCGCTACCAGCACGCATCCAGCGACCGCGACGCTGAGATCGCAAGGCGCCTGTCGGCGATGGCTGGTGTGGAGTAGCTCTACGCGCTGGCCCAAACACTCGATGCCGATGACCGTGAGCTGCATTCACCGATGATGCGGACTGGACCACAAGTGGCGCTCTGCGGTGACAGACTCTGAGGACCACCCTTGCTTGAAGGACGACATGATCTGGTTCTTTTCCGCCGTGGCTGTGGCCGTGGTTGTTGGATATCTATGGGCAAAGAGCCGGAAGAATCGGACGGCCGTGCAGAGCACCACACCGTTGCGCGTTACCAGAGGCACGAGCCGTTCCGCGCGAGACGAGATGTGGTTGCCGATCGTCGGCACGTCGTATCACAGTGCTATCGATTACGCCGGCGATGGGCCTGTCGAGGTCCGTTTGAAGAGAGAGCCGAACAACGTCCACGATCCAAGCGCGATCGGGGCATGGATCGGGAATCGCAAGCTCGGGTACGTTCCGCGCCGGATCGCCGCCCGGTATGCGCCCGTCATTGACAGCGCTGGAGGAACCCTTCGTGTCCCCGGTTATTGCAGCGGGGGGTCCATCGACGTGGCACCGGTGGGACTACCGACAGCTCCTTCGACCGAGAATCTGCGGCCCGTCACGGCCTGGGGCTGGACGTCATACGCCTGCGAGGTGGACGGCGAGTTCATGAACCGTGCAGGAATTGCGGCCGCCTTTTCCGCAGCGGGTGTCCCGATCACCGAAGCAGGTGCCGAGCTCGATGCCGTTCCGGCTCTCCTCCTTGGAGCAAGCGACGGCTCGGACTTCATCGATGTCGTGATCAACGGCCAAGTGGTCGGCTTCCTGCCCGACAACGAAACGGCGACGTACCGCACCGTGATTCAGGACTTGCGGGCACAACACGAAGCGCTTGAAGTCCCAGCTCGCATCTGGGCAAGACAGGGTGAAAAGCTGCGTAGCCGGGTCACGATCCAGGTGCCACGAGCCGACGAGATCCGACCACCTTCGCCCCTGCCGACCGATCCCTACGTCGTACTTCCCGCCACCTCGTCCATGCAAGTTACGGGCGAGGAGGCCCACCAGGACGCGCTCGTCCCCATCCTTGGTGGGAGACCCTCCGCGTCAGTTGTTGCGACCCTCCACTCTGCACAGATCCAGAAGGCGCGCTCCGTTGCAGACGTTGTTGAAGTGCGAGTTGCCGGAAGGACAGCCGGCTACCTGAGCGGGGTCAGCTCCGCCAACACAATCGACCTCGTTCGCGCCTGCGAGGCAGCCGGACGTGTCCCGGTCGCGCACGGCAGCCTCACCGGCAACTCACTCAAAGTCGAACTGACCGTTCGCACCGCAAAGACCGCGGATGTCTCCGACGAATGGCTCCACGGCGCCCTGAAGTAGGTTCCCCCGCAAGGCCCAGCCTTCGACAGGCGCCGACCTCCGAACGCCAGGGAGGGAACGTCCGCTTTTGCCGCGGAGAGGGGCACTAGGGATTGGGCGGCGATGATCTCGAGTCCTGCTCCCATTGGCATCCCAACGCATCTAGCCAATCCAGCTCGTCCTCTGTCGGCGCCGCCACAATGACCCACGGCTCGTCGTCGCCACAGACCCAAGCCACTGTCTTCCCGCGAGCACGCAACTCCGATCCAGCGCCGGGCCATACCCAGCGGTCGAAGGGCAACGCGGCTGTCAGGTCCTGGATCCGCTGCCGGTCGGACGCGGCGAGTTGGCCACTGCGGTGACAGGGCATCGACCACGCCGCCTCAAAGGCTGCGTGATGCAACCAGAACGCCACCTCATCCTCCGCCAGGAGCATCCAGGGCTGACCGGACTCGTTCTCGCGTTCAAGGAAGGCGCCGTCACGATGACGCCGTCCCCACAACCAGACCCCCTGGTTCTCGACGACGAGAACCTCTGCCTCCGGGTCGTTCACAGCCCGCGCTGGGAAGTTCTGGCGCAGGAACTGCTGGACGACCTGCTTTGGATTGTCGTGCGGCCCGGCGAACGCCGCGAACCAATCATTCACGTAGTCGTACCAGGCCCGGTCCGACGGCGGGCCATTCTCGCCGGGGCGACCCGCTGACTCCATGCCCGCTATTGAACTACTCATGCGCGCCCGTTCATGCGAGGCCTCCAATTTTCGAAGAGACGCAGCCCGAACGTCCGGATCTGCCGCGGTGCGCCGATGTCCGGCGCATCTGGCCTCGGCGCCGGTGGGCCGGTTAGGGCCGTCTCCATTCGCCACAGCCCTCAGCGTGGAAGCTGTAGTCCGACGCCCTGATCCGGACCTCGACCCGGGTTCCTTCGTGGACGAAGTTGTTCGCCAGGATGTTGCCCTTGCGGTCGAGCCTCTCCCAGTAGCAGTCGTCGGCCGTCTTGGGAATGAAGTACGTGCCCGGTTTGATCTGCTTGCCCACGCGGTAGGTGCCGTCGAAGAAGCGCACCCCAGCCGCGATTTCCTTGTCCACCTTCGTGCCGTACCCGAGGTTAGCGCGGACCTGCTTCGCCTTCGGGAAGTCCGGGCAGATCATCAGCATGGCCGCAGCCTCTTTGGCGCCGTCGCCGGATAGCGCGTTGTTCTTCTCGGTGTAGTAACCCTCCAACTCGGCGCAGAGTGAGTACAGGGTTCCGACGTCGGTGATGTCCGGCTCGATGCCGAGGTCGTCTTCCTCTTCGTCGATCTGGTCGTAACCGGCGCGTTTCCAAGCGGCTTCCTGCAAGGTGGTGGGTTCGCCGCCGTTGTTATCGACGTCCTCGCACAAGGAGAGGTCAAGCTTCTTCGTCAGCGACCAGAACTCGTGGTAGTCGTCGAACTCGGTTCCGTCGCACTCGATCGTGAAGGTCAGTGGCTCCGCTGTCTCGGTGGGTGATGGGGCGGGGCTGGCAGACGGGGTTGCGGAGGTCGCCGGGGCCGACACGGTCGTCGGAGCCTTCGCGGCCGTTGGTGCAGGCGATGGTGATGAGCAGCCGGCAAGCAGCAGCGCAGCAGAGAGGGCAACCCCGACCACCCTCGACGGTTGGCCCAGTGCAGTTTGCGTGCCGGGGCGCGAGTTCATGACGGACACTTTCCTCCTTGGGGCCGCTAGGGGCAGCAGCTTTGACCGGTTCGCTTCAACGGCCGGACCGGAATGCCGGTGCCGCGAAGAGCCTCCGCGATGCGCGGGGTTCATTGTGTTGCAGCGCGGCAGTAGCGGGCGTCTTGGCTGGTCGGAGACTCGCGTCACTGGCCGGACTCTGATAGCGGCACTCCGGCGTAGCTAGGCTCAGCGATGTGGACCTCCTTCGTCAGGCTGGGCCCTTGTGGGCGTCGATCCGCCGCGCCCTTTCTCGGACCTTCGTGGGTCGGCGTCCCAGGATGCCGCTGGAGGTGGCGGCCGCGTTCGAGAGGGCAACAAAGGCCGGCCCGCCGATGCCGAGCGATGACGCGCCAGATGCGGAGTGGGATGCGTGGGCCAACCTGCAGGAGGTCCAGCTCGTGCTGGCAGGCTGGCCGGCCAAGTACCCTGACCGCTGGCTGTCCGACCTCCTATCTGCTCTCGAACTCCCCGGTGTTCGGGAGCTCATGGGGAGCGCAGCCGACGACGCGATCGTGGCAGGCAACTGGATCGCTCGCACGACACCCGACCAAGCTCGGCCCAAGGTCAGCGACGATCGCTGAGATGCCGCGATCCACCCTCGCCAGATGATCGGATGCTTGTTCAGGCTTTCAGCGCCGGAGTCGTGAGACGCTCTCGTGGTGAATCCGGAGGACGACGCGTCAGACCGCTGGCCTCAGATCGTCGCCGCGGTTCAGCGGGCACTCCCGGCCTACCCATCAGATGTCGCAACGCTGGTCGTGAACAACGAAGAGCAGTCCATCCACATTCAACCCCGCAACGATGACGCTGCCGCTGTCGAGGTCAGTTACTGGGGCACCGATGAGATTTACCTGGGCGTCGGGATGACGGACAGCTGGATCTGGGATGGATCGGCCGGTTCCGTTGAAGAGGAGTTGTTTCAGATCCTGGCGGGTGTGATGGCTGGGCGCTTCGAGGAATCCGGCAGCTTCAATGCCTGCGGGCGAGTGCAGGCGCCTAGGGGTGCGATCCGATTCGGAGGTTCGCCCGTCATTCCCCGGCCGTGGCGGTGGCGACGCAGACACACCTACGCCCCTTACACATAGATCCGGCGGCCGCCTGGCGAACCACAAGGCGCACCTTCGAGGCGACATGAGCGGCAGCCCGGCATCGGCGTCGGGCCCGTGCGAGGGACCGCCTGCTCCCACGGCGTGCCTGACTCCAGGTTCGACGAGGTGAGGATGCCGCCGCCGGGTCGCGGGGTGGTGCAGGCGGGTGGAGTCCGATCCAAGTGAGGTGCCAAGAGTGCGGGGGTCTCAGTCGCGCAGGTCCCAGCAGACCGCGTCGCCCGTCGGCGCTTGCCGTAGAAGGTCATGGACTGGCGACGACCGCAGGTGGGGCAGGTCCTCCAGCGGGCTCAGATCGGCGACCCGCGGGCACTTCCAGAACTCGATCGCCGAGAACCGCGACCCGAACCGTGAGACCAACGCCTCGAAGCTGGCCTGGTCCAGGCCGCCGACCCGAAGAGCAGTGGCCCGCGGCGGCGCATCCACGCCGGCCAGATCCTGCACGGTGAACCGACCGCCGCCAATCTCCGGCAGCACAAGATCGAGAAGCCACCCTTTCATCCGACCCCGGCGCCGCAACTCGGCCAATGTCGCCGGGCCCACGCCCACGAACCTCACCTCCCCCAATGACCTGTGCCAGAAGTCTCGCACGCGAACCCCAGTTGACCGAGGTGCGCGGCCGGCGCCGCCACGCAACACACCGCATGATCGGAGCCCGCCGCATCCGCTCGCACCGCGGCAGTTCCGTGCGTTTGGTACGGGAGGATGGCGGCATGCGAGCTGCGCTGAGGACCATTGAGTATCAACCCGAGCCGTCCACGCTCTCTGGAGACCCTGCTGAGTTCTCCTTCCTCGCGCGCCTCATCATCGGTCCCCCTGATGCGCCCGGCGAAGAGTCTTTCGACGTCACCGTGTGCACGCCGGAGTGGCTGGCCGCTGCCTCCCGTCGGGTCGGCGGCATCTATGACGCCCGGCACCACGTTGTGGTCAACCTCGATGATTTCAATCAGCGCGCGCTCCGAGATTGGCTGGCATCCCGAGTTCACGAGGCGGAGGCGGCCAGCTGGCCGGAAGTCGGCCGGCGGCTTGGACGCCTGGGGCAATGGGAGTTCGAGGACTACCGGCCCGGACTTCTAGACCGCGACCAGCGGCATGTCCGAGCGTTCGTGGCGCGTCCGCGATGCTCCATCATGAGCATGTGCCCTGGAAGCCTGACTGGAGTGACCTCCAGCCTGACCCCCGTCTCGACCCGTATCGCAATCGCGCAGCGCTGCTGATTCGTGACGGCGTCGAGGTGGGGTGTCTCTATGCCGAGCCCGAGTACCTTGCGATCCAGGAGCGCGGACACCTCTGGTGGCGTTCCTACACCGCGCCCCGAGAGATCCTCAAGCTTTGGTGGCAGGTCGACGGAAGCGACGACGATGCATGGAGCGATGGTGAGGAGCTGACTGCTGACCTCGCAGGCTGGCGCGCTGGAAGGTTCCAGATCGGCGGGCAGCAGTACGAGTGCACATGGCTCGACGAGGGGCGCTCGGACTCGATCAGACGCAGACTCTGCCTCAATGCACCTGACCCTTAGCGGAAGATCAGGGCGTTTGAGCGATTTGTCGGCAGCTTCAGCGATGCTGCGCCATGGTTGAGTGGTGAGAGGGCCTCACCGGGCCTTCGATCACATCATCCAGTATGTCCCGGACACTGAACGAGCAGGCACGGGCCCGAGCATTGACCCTGCGGAAGGAGTACTGCCATGCGCAGCTGGGTCATTGCCACCGTCGTGGGAGGTCTCCTGACCGTCGGGCCGACCGGCTGCTTTGAGAAGTTCGACGACAACGTGATGTTCCAGAACAACAATGGCCAAGACCTCCTGGTTATGCCGCGCGACAACGAGGACACCAGACGCTTTTCGATTCCGGCGCATGCCCGAACCCCGCTCGCGCTGATCCCGGAGAACATGTGCACGTCGGCGTGGCTGATCTACGACAACATCGGCAAGACCGTGGTCAAGTACCCCGGAAAGATCTGCTGGCATCAGACAGTCACCATTCCCTGACCGCGTACCCGCACCAATACCTGTCGCTCATCGGCAGATCCGGTCGAACCACGTGCATATGCCCGACGAGCGTGCGCAGGTCGGCTGCCGGTGTGGCGATCCTCGGAGTCCGCCTTCGGCTAATCGAGTTGACGCCGGCAGAGCCCTTGCCCCTGCAAGAGGTGGGGGTTGTCCGGGGCAGTCGGGTGCGGTGCGTCGCGATCCCATAAGTTGCCCGAAGGCGAGCTTATTGCCCGTATGTTGCCCGAGGCCTCCGAATATGCCTCTGACTAGGTGGAGCTAACGGGATTCGAACCCGTGGCCTCTTCCATGCCATGGAAGCGCGCTACCAACTGCGCCATAGCCCCAGCGTCCCTGAGGACGGATCCATACTTTACCCAGACCCGAGGGCATAGGGAAATCGGCGACTCTACTCAGAAGGATGAGCGCGACCGGGCCGGGGTGAGCCTCAGGCCGATGATCGCGATACCGGGGTGCGTGTAGTGCTGGGTGGTGGTCGGTTCGCTCAGTTCGATGAGGGAGTCGGCGATGGCGAACCGGGGCCGTTGGGAAGTGGGCCGGTCCTGGCAGGGCCGGGCCCGTGAGATGCACCATCGCGCCCGTCAGCCAGACGCGGGCCGCCGCTTCGCCCGTAGGTGCAGCAGGGTCTGATGGACGGTGATCAGGAGAGCCAGCCAGGCCAGCCCGACCGCCCACCCGAACATCACGTCGGTGAGCCAGTGATGGCCCAGGAAGACCCGGCTGAGTCCCATGGGCACCGCCCAGACGGCGGCTGCGAGCACGGCCGCCACCCGCACCCACATCACCGTGCTGAGCCACACCACAAGGTAGGCGAGCATGCCCGCCACCACTGTGCTGTTCAGCGTATGTCCCGACGGGAACGAGAAGCTGTCCTCGTACGGCGGCACCGCGTCGCCGAGCGGCGGACGAGTCCTGGCGAAGGCAGGTTTTCCCACAAGGGTGAAGCAGATCGACCCCGCTGCGGCCACCAGCATCAGCACCCAGGCCGTCCTGCGCCGCCAGCGGAGGTAGATCGCGCAGGTCAGCGCCACGCCGAGCACCACCATCGGAACCGTGCGGCCCAGGTTGGTGAACGCCGCTATCCAGAACTCGTTGGACGGCGTCCGCGCGGAGATCGCCCAGTCCAACACCGGACGGTCGAGTCCGGCCACCCCGTCGTCTTCCGTGACCGCGTCGTACACCCAGGCGCCGACCGCCACCAAAGTGGCGATCAGGGCACCTCCGACGATCCCGGTGACAGCGATCGCCTTGTCCACGTCCGCACCGGACGGCATCGGGAGGCCGGCAACCTCTGGCTTCAGATCTCCGCTCACATCGGGGTCCTCATCCGGCGAGGCTATCAACCTGCGCAGGATCTTCCGGAATGCCAGCCCCGGGTTTGAGGTTGGCCCAGACTGGTAACTCATTCCCGAGTTCCCCACCTTGGAAAGGCAGGCATGCAATGACGGTTCGATCCGCACAGGCCCACTGGGAGGGCTCCCTGATGGAAGGCCAGGGCGAAGTGGAGTTCCTCAACTCCACTCTCGGCAGCGTCGAGGTCGACTGGCGCTCACGCGCCGGGGAGACGGAGGGCAAGACCAGCCCAGAGGAACTCATCGCCGCCGCCCACTCCGCGTGCTACTCGATGGCGTTGTCGCACGCCCTCGCCGGCAACGGCACCCCTCCGGAGGCGGTCGACACCAAGGCGGACGTGACCTTCGTCGCCGGTGAAGGGATCACGGGCATCAAGCTCACCGTCCGGGCCGCGGTTCCGGACCTCAGCGCGGAGGATTTCGCGAAGTTCGCGGAGGCCGCCAAGACCGGCTGCCCCGTCTCCGCTGCCCTCACCGGCACCACGATCGAGTTGGACGCATCCCTGGTCTGAACCTGACGTCGAGTCTCCTGTGGGTCGGCCGGCGCGCTCGTGTGTGCCGGCCGACCCCGTCTCGTCAGTGGTTGCGCAACGCGTGGATGAGTTCGGACTTCTTCATCGTGGAGCGCCCTGGGATCTCGAGATCCCTCGCCCGGGCGCGCAGTTGCCGCACCGTTTGATCCTCGTAGTCCTTGCTCTTACCGCCCTTGCGGCCCACTTCGCTGCGCGAGGTGTTGGCGGCGGCGTTGGCGATTCTGGCCGCCTTCTCCTTGCTCGCACCGTCCTCGCGCAGGGCCTCGTACAGTTCGGGGTCCTTCACGGACGGCCCTGGGGTTCGCTCCTTGGGCATTCGCACTCCTTCCAGACTCGGATCCATTACCCACGCTGCGACCGGACGCTCCTGAGAATTCGCCAAGGACTTGTTGACGGCCGTCATACTGGGTTCCTCGCCGCGTGATCATTGAGGATCGGACGAGAGGGGTCGTGGGTTGCCGAAGCTGAACGTCAGCCGGGCACGTCCCCGTCATGCAGTCGATTCGGCTGTGCACCGGCTCGGGCGTCTACTCAACCGACGGGTTCTCGTGATCGCCGCAGTGGTGCTGGTTGCCGGCCCGCTCACCTACTTCGCTCTGCCGGTCTCGTCAATGGCCAGTCCGGGCGCGGTGGGATTGGCGCCGGCCGCAGTCGAACCGATTGTTGTCACCTCACCTGCGCTGGTCGCCGGTGTCATCGAAGACGACGACGGCATCGCGGAACCGCTCGGAGTGGTCACCAGCCCTCCCGATTCCGCCGCCGACGGTGAGCTGATTGGCTGGCCCGTGTCCGATCACACCCCCTCGACCGGGTTCGGGTACCGCCGGGACCCCTTCACTCACTTGCAACGTTGGCACGACGGCGTCGACCTCGGCCAGCCCTGCGGAGACCCTGCGCACGCATCCCTGGACGGCACGGTGAGCTACGCGGGGTGGGCCGGTGGCTACGGCAACCGGATCATCCTCAAGCACGCCGACCGGGCCGGCCACACGTTCCTCACCACCTACAACCACCTCAGCAAGATCGAGGTGGCCGTGGGCGATTCGGTCTCCCGAGGCGACGTGATCGCCCGAATCGGCTCCACCGGACGCTCCACCGCGTGCCATATGCATTTCGAGGTCATCCTCGACGGGTCGTACGTGGACCCGATGCGCTTCCTCACCGGTGACCAGTCCAAGGCCTCGCTCAGCCGCCACGTGGGCAGCTACATGCCGTCCGGCGTACCGTCGCCTTCGAGCTCAACCTCCGTCTCGCCTCAGACCATGGTGACCTCGAAGTCGCCCACCCCCTCGGCGTCCCGCTCCACGTCGTCGACGCCGAAGCCCAGTGCGAGCACCCCGGTGACAACGCCGACCCCCTCCACGTCGACATCGAAGCCCAATCCGAGCACCCCGGCAACCACGCCAACGACCTCCACGCCGACCCCGGCGCCCAAGACCGACACAGCGCCAAGCACGTCGAAGAGTTCGACGCCCAGTGAGACCCAGAGCCGCAAGACCACCACCGACCCGGAGACCACCGAGGGCAACAGTCCCAATTCCGTGGACACCCCCAGCTGAGTCCGCTCCTCCACACACCACTCCGCGCGCTGGAGGATTGGGCCGGTCACCGCACCCTGCCGGTACGATGCGGGGCGACCAGGGGGTTGAGAATGGCCGATTTCGAAGAACGCGGGCTTACGCGGGCGCAGCGCCTGGATCGTCTGCCGTTCACCACCCAGCACACCAAGTTGCTCGTCGGCTCCGGCGTGGGCTGGGCGCTGGACGCCATGGACGTAGGTCTGATCGCCTTCGTGATGGCGGCTCTGGCCCAGGAGTGGCAACTCGACAAGACGACCCTGTCGGTGATCGCGTCCATCGGCTTCGTCGGCATGGCGATCGGCGCGACCCTCGGTGGCCTGCTGGCCGACCGGATCGGACGGCGCCAGGTCTTCGCGATCACCCTGCTGGTCTACGGCGTCGCGACGGGCGCGTCGGCGCTGGCAACGGGCGTGGCGATGCTGATCGCGCTGCGCTTCCTGGTGGGCTTGGGTCTTGGCGCCGAACTCCCGGTAGCGTCGACGCTGGTCAGTGAGTTCGCTCCGAGGCGGATTCGCGGCCGCATGGTGGTCGCGTTGGAGGCTTTCTGGGCGGTCGGCTGGCTGGCCGCGGCGCTGATCGGTTACCAAGTGATCCCGAACGTCCACGAAGGGTGGCGATGGGCCTTGGCGATCGGTGTCATCCCCACGGTCTACGCCGCCGTGGTGCGGTGGGGCCTGCCTGAATCCGTCCGCTTCCTGGAACTCAAGGGGCGGTTCGCAGAGGCTGAGCAATCGGTCGTCGCGTTCGAGCGGGCCGCAGGGATCGCTGCCGTCCCAAGCCCGGACGTGGTGCCCGTCACCCCGGTGTCCGAGCGTTCCATCTGGTCACCGGGCTACCGGTCGCGGACGGCCGCTTTGTGGGCGGTCTGGTTCTGCATCAACCTTTCGTACTACGGGGCGTTCACCTGGCTTCCCACCCTGCTGTTGAGCCAGGGTTTCGATCTCGTGAAGTCATTCGAGTACACCGTGATCATCACCGTCGCGCAGTTGCCCGGATACGCGGTGGCTGCCTACCTGATCGAGAAGTGGGGACGCCGAAGCACGCTTGCGACGTTCCTGTTGGGTTCGGCGATCGCCGCCGCCGCCTTCGGTTTCGCCGGCACCCCCACTGCGATCATCGCCACCGGCTGCGCGCTCTCCTTCTTCAACCTCGGAGCCTGGGGGGCCCTGTATGCCATCGGTCCCGAGGTGTACACCACGGGCGTTCGCGGGACGGGCACCGGCGCCGCCGCTGCGTTCGGCCGGATCGCATCGATCCTGGCCCCGCTGAGCGTGCCACTCCTGCTGGCCGGCGGCGGCTTGGTGCTGGTGTTTGCGGTGTTCGGAGTGTCCTTCCTGCTCGCCGCCGGTGCTGCGTTGCTCCTGCCTGAGTCGAAGGGGATGGCGCTCGGCTGAGGGCGATCCTGCCCCGCCGAGCCGCCGCCCCGTCGCCCTGCCGCCCTGCCGAGCCGCCGCCCCGCCGCCCCGTCGCCCTGCCGCTCCGCCGAGCCGTCGCCCCGTCGCCCTGTCGCTCCGTCGCTCCGCCGGTGTCGGGCCCCGGCTTGTGAGGCCCTGCCAGAATCGGTGAATGAGACGACCGGCCGGCAACGCCCCGATCACCGCCATCGCGACCGCTTTGGCACTACTGGCCGGTGGCTGTACCGCATCGTCTGCATCGACCGCCCCGCCAGCCCCGCCCGCCACCGCCGGAATACCTGGCAGTGACTCCCAGACGGCCGCGCGCCGCGTTCTCGCCACCAAGCTCGACGTGCCGTGGGACCTGGCGGTGCTGCCCGATTTCAGTGTGTTGATCACCCTGCGCGACCGCGCCGAGGTGGTGCGCGTGGTGCCGGGCGGAGAACCCCAGCTTGTGAGTCGGATCCCCGACGTGGTTCCCGCCGGCGAGGGAGGGCTGCTGGGTGTGGCGCTGTCGCCCGACTACGACACCGATCATCACGTCTTCCTGTATTTCACGGCGGCTCAGGACAACCGGGTGGTGCGCTACGACCACAGCCAGAACGGGCTCACCAACCCGGTGCCGATCATCACCGGGATCCCGAAGGCCGGCAATCACAACGGGGGACGGCTGCGGTTCGGCCCCGACGGCAATCTGTACATCGGCACCGGAGACGCGGGCAGCACCACCAACTCTCAGGATCTCGGCTCCTTGGGCGGCAAGATCCTTCGGGTCCTTCCCGATGGCGGCATCCCGGGAGACAATCCGTTCGCCACCAGCGCCGTGTACAGCTACGGTCACCGGAACGTCCAGGGTCTCGGTTGGGACGGCGCCGGTCAGCTCTATGCCAGCGAGTTCGGCCAGAACAGGTTCGACGAACTGAACCTGATCCGACCCGGCGGCAACTACGGGTGGCCTCAGGCCGAGGGCGTGACGGACGATGCCGGCCTGGTCTCACCCCTGCTGGTCTGGCAGCCGTCGGACGCGTCCCCGAGCGGCATCGCGGTCACCCCGCAGGCAACCGTCTACATCGCGTGCCTGCGTGGCGAGCGGGTGTGGCGCACGTCCCTCACCGGCACCACGATGACCGACCCGCGCGTGGTGGTGGACGGTCTCGGCCGGATCCGGCACGTGGAAGTAGTGGGCGAGGAACTCTATGTCCTCACCAACAACACCGCGCGCGGCACCCCTGGACCGGACGACGACCAACTTGTCGCGATTCGGCGGGGCTGAGCCCCGGGGAGTTGATCAACGGTCCGGAGTGGCCCTCCAGATCCGGCTCAGGTAATCGCGCATCGAGCGGTCGGAGGAGAAGAACCCCGCGCGAGCCACGTTGAGGATCGCGGATTTCGTCCACGCGTCGGTATCGGCGTACTTCCGCTCCACCTCGGCCTGGGCGTCCAGGTAGGACTGGTAGTCGGCGAGCGCCATGAACCGGTCGTGGTACAGCAGATTGGAGACCACCGGCTCGAACGCGTTCCGGTCGCCGGAGGAGAAGGCGCCCGACGAAATCAGGTCGATCGCGCTCTTGAGTGACGGGTTGGCTTCGTAATAGCTGGCCGGGTTGTAGCCCGAGGACTGCAGTTCGGCGACCTCGGGTTCACGCATTCCGAAGAGGAAGAAGTTGTCATCGCCGACGAGTTGGCGAATCTCCACGTTGGCGCCGTCGTCGGTGCCCACGGTGAGCGCGCCGTTGAGGGCGAACTTCATGTTGCCCGTGCCGGAGGCCTCCATGCCGGCCAGCGAGATCTGCTCGGACAGATCAGCAGCCGGAATCAGTTTCTCCGCCAGGGTCACGTTGTAGTTGGCCGGGAACGCGACGCTCAGCCTGCCCTCCACCCGTGGGTCCGCGTTGATCGTCGCCCCGACCTTGTTGATCAGATAGATCGTGTCCTTGGCCATCCGGTAACCGGGAGCGGCCTTGGCGCCGAAGATCACCGTCCGCGGAGTGATCGACTCAGGTTCCACCTCCCCCGAAGTCAGCTGGTCATAGAGCGTGACCAGGTGCAGCAGCTTCAGCGACTGGCGTTTGTATTCGTGCAGGCGCTTGACCATCACATCGAGAAGGTGGTTGTCGGGCAGATCGACGCCGTCGCGAGTCCGAAGCAGGGCGTACAGGCGTGCCTTGTTCTTTTCCTTGGCCTCGCGGAACGCCTTGCGGAAGTCCTCGTCCTCTGCGTAGGGCTCCAGCTCGGCCAGGCGGTCGAGGTCGGTGACCCAGCCCGGGCCGAGGGTGTCGGTGATCAGGTTCGACAGCCACGGATTCGCCATCCGCAGGAACCGCCGCGGTGTCACACCGTTGGTGACATTGGTGAACTTGGTCGGCCAGTGACTGGAGAAGTCCGGCAGCACCTTGTCGGCCAGCAGTTGGGAGTGCAGAGCGGCGACCCCGTTCACCTTCGTGCCGGCGACCGTGGCCAAGTGCGCCATCCGAACCGTCCGTTCGGGATAGTCGGCGACGATGGACATCCGCCGCGCTCGCAGTTCATCGTCGGGATAGGCGGCCCTGACCTCAGCCAGGAACTCGTCGTTGATCCGGTAGATGATCTCCAGGTGCCGCGGCAGCAGCCGTCCCAGCAGGTCGACGGGCCACTGCTCCAGCGCCTCGGGAAGCAGGGTGTGGCAGGTGTAGGCGAAGCACTGGCTGGTGATCGCCCATGCCTCGTCCCAGGTGAACTCCTTCTCGTCCACCAGCACGCGCATCAACTCCGGCACCGCGATCACCGGATGGGTGTCGTTGAGCTGGAAGATGATCCGCTCGGGCAGGTGGTGCAGGTCGAAGTCCTCTTCGAGAACCTGTTCCAGGTAGTCCTTGATCGAGCAGGCGACGAAGAAATACTGCTGCTGCAGGCGCAGTTCCTTGCCCTGAGGCGTCGAGTCCTCGGGGTAGAGCACCTTCGTGATGTTCTCGGCGAAAGTCTGGGCGCGCACTGCCTCGGCGTAGTCGCCGGCGTTGAAGATCCCCAGGTCGAACGCCTTGGTGGCTTGTGCGCTCCACAGCCGGAGCGTGTTCACGCGCCCGTTCTGGTAGCCGGGCACCATGTAGTTGTAGGGCACACCAAGCACGTTCCACGCCGGTACCCAGCGGGTGCGCTCGGTGCCCTCGTCGTCGTAGGTCTCGGTGTAGCCACCGAAATCGACCTGGACGGCGGCTTCGGGGTGGGGGAACTCCCATGGGGCGCCAAGGGAGAGCCAGGTGTCCGGCTGCTCGACCTGGCGTCCGTCGACGAAGGTCTGCCGGAAGATGCCGTACTCGTAGCGGATGCCATAGCCCACGCACGGCACGCTCATGGTGGCAAGGGAATCGATGAAACACGCAGCCAGCCGGCCGAGACCGCCGTTACCAAGGCCGGGCTCGACCTCCTGAGCGCGCAAGGTGGCCAGATCGAGCCCGCAGCCCTCCAACGCCTTGGAGGCGACACCGTTGAGGTCGGTGGCCAGCAGCGCGTTGCCGAGTTGGCGCCCCAGAAGGTATTCCGCCGACAGGTAGCCGACCATCTTCGCCTTCGACTTCCGGTTGTGCTTCAAGGTCTCCAGCCACCGTGCCATCAGGTAATGGCGGACGGTCCGCGCCAGCGCCAGGTACTGGTCGTTGACCGTTGATCTGGACAGGGTCACGCCCTGGCCGGTGTTCAGCTCTCGGAGGAACTCCCGAACGAACCCGTCCACGGAATGGGCGGGGGAGGCCACCGGCGCCACGGCGATCGGATGTGTCGGCGTGAACATCGGGCCTACGCGGTGACGCTCCGTGGTCGGGCTTTCGTCGGCCGGCACCACGGGGTTCGCGGACTTCTGTGCTGTGTTCACACTCATTGGCCCACCGTAACGAAGTCGGGTTACAAGCAGGAAACCGTCCAGTTTTCGGTTCCTTTCACACGTCCCGGCGACCGCCAGGGACGTCATGGAGTGCCTTTTCCACTTCGGCGGCTGCCGTTGCGGCGTGCGGGTGAGTGGAACATCGCGGAACGACCTGGGGGCCGGCTTCTGACACAATCACGACGGCCGAACGGTCGGGCGGGTTGGCGGGAGGATCACGATGGTTGCGACAGGCGGGCGAGGTCTGCCCTGGTGGCGCATCATGGGTGGCCTGGCCGCCCTGGTGGCCCTGGCCGGGGCAGCGGTGTCGCTCACCCGCCCGGGCCTGATCTACGGTGCCGAGACCACCGCGCTCGCCGACGCGGCGATCGCTCAGGATGTCGTGGGGGTCGGGGTGGCCGCGGCGTTGCTCGTCCTCGCCCGTCGCTCCGATCCTCCCTCAACCCTGGTGTGGCTGGGCGGGCTGCTGTTCTTCGTCTACAACTACGCCATCTATGCGTTCTCGGTGCATTTCGGCCCGCTGTTTCTGGTGTGGGTTGCGGTGCTGGGGCTTTCGCTGTCGGGGCTCATCGGTGGTCTCGCCGACGCTGCCACATCCGCGCGACCACACCCGGACGCGGGGGGACGCGCCACCGGGGCCTTCCTGATCGCGGTGGCGGTCGTGTTCGCCGCCCTGTGGCTGGCTGAGATCGTCCCCGACCTGCTGGCGGGGAGGCCGTCCACCAGTGCCGCCGGCTGGCTGGTGCCGACCAACCCTGTGCACGTGCTCGACCTCGCGTTCTTCCTCCCCTGGACGCTGGCCGCGGGCCTGTTGATGCTGCGGCGACACCGGCTCGGCGTGACCCTGGCCGTGCCGGCGCTGACCTGGCTGGTGCTCACCTGCCTGCCGATCTTCGCCACCCCCGCGGTGGCGGCGGCCCAGGGGCACACGGCGGAGTGGGCTGTCTACGCTCCGATCGGGCTGGTCTTCGCCCTGTCGGTGTGGTTCCTGGCCACCGATCTGCGGCGCCTCGGTCGAACCCTCCCCGGCGTGGCGAGCGCGACTCAGTCGGCGTAGTCCAACCCGACGTCGAGCACTCTGGCTGAATGGGTGAGCCAGCCGACCGAAATCAGGTCGACGCCGGCTTCGGCGATCCCGACGGCGGTCTCGGGAGTGATCCTGCCGGAGGCTTCGGTGATCAGACGGCCATCGGCCATCTCCACAGCCTCAACCAGGAGGTCCGGACCGAGGTTGTCCAACAGGACCGCGTCCACGCCGAGGGGAAGCAATTCGGCGAGTTGGGCCAGGGAGTCGACCTCCACCTCGATCTTCACGAGGTGGCCGAGGTTGGCTTTCACCGCTGTGACCGCCGCCGTGAGGCCGCCCGCGATGGCGATGTGATTGTCCTTGATCAAGATGGCGTCATCCAGACCGAAGCGGTGGTTGCACCCGCCGCCGACCTTCACGGCGTGCTTCTGCAGGGCACGGAGCCCGGGGATCGTCTTGCGCGTGTCGGTGACCCGGGCGCCGGTATGGGCGATCGCGTCCGCTATCCGCGCCGTGCCGGTGGCCACTCCCGAGAGGTGGCCGAGGAAGTTGAGTGCCACCCGCTCTCCGCTGAGTAGAGCGCGAGCCGGCCCGGAGGCGGTGCCGATCACCGTCCCGGGCTGCACCCTGCTGCCGTCCGGCAGCATGTCGGACACGGCCACTCGGTGGTCGAGCAGTTCCCAGGCCAGGCGGGTACAGTCCGTTCCGGCCACCACTCCGGCTTCGCGCGCGACGAGCTGGACGGTGGACTTCGCCTCGGGGCCGAGAATGGCGTCGGTGGTGAGGTCACCGGCGCGGCCGAGGTCCTCCAGCAGTGCGGCCCGGACCAAAGGTTCAATGACGACGCGGGGCAGGGAACTCATCGCCGGCCTCCCGCCGCGGCGGGTTCTGAAACGAAGGCGTTCTCAGCGCCCGCGCTGAGGACGTGGTCGCCCAGCGGGTCGGTCTGCGGGAAGTCCAGCCGGGTGTGGCCGCCGCGAGACTCCTCCCGGTGCAACGCCGCGTCGAGCAGCAGCCACGCGACCAGCCCGGCATCGTGACCTCGCAGGCCGTCCAGTTGGGCGAGACCGCGGCGCAAGCCGTCCGCCTCCCGCAGCACGCCGGCCGACACGCTCATCACTCGCCGGACGGTGGAGATCACCGGATCGGGGGAATCCTGGTACCACGCCTGCGTCCAGGTGCGGGTCCGCGGCGACGGGGGAGTGCCGTCGGGGACGCCGATCCGGCGCCAGTGCTGCGCCACCCATCGTCCGCACACGACGGCTTCCAGCAATGAGTTGCTGGCCAGCCGGTTGGCGCCGTGCAGTCCGGTGGACGCCACCTCACCGGCTGCGTAGAGCCCCGGCAACGTGGAGGCTCCGTTGAGATCCACCAGCACGCCGCCCATGTGATAGTGCGCCGCCGGGCGCACCGGAAGCAGGTCGGTATTCGGGTCGAGCCCGGACTTGCGCGCGGTCGCGTAGATCGAGCCGAACAGTTCGGCGAACCGCTCGCCGGGATCGGTTCGGGCGTCGAGGAAGACCCGGTGGCCGGATTGCAGCTGTGTCCATTCCGCCCTGGAGACCACGTCTCGCGCCGCCAGCGGGTTTCGCAGCACCCACTCGCCGGCTTCGTTCACCAGGATGGCGCCCTCGCCGCGAACCGCCTCGCTGATCAGGGGCATCGGGTCAATCCCCACATCCAGCGCGGTCGGATGGAATTGGACCATCTCCACGTCGCGCAGGACGGCGCCGGCCCGGTGCGCCAGCGCCAAGCCCTGTCCCCGCGAGGAGAGCGGGTTCGTCGTGTGTTCGAAGAGCCCGCCGATCCCGCCGGTGGCCAGCAGGACGGTGTCGGTGCGAAGCTCGACCGGTCCGTCGGGGGTGCTGACCAGCACACCGGACACCCGGCCTGCCTCCACGCGGATCTCGACGGCGGGCGAGTGTTCCCACAGCGACACCGACTCCAATCGTCGCGCGGCGTCCACGACCGTTTCCAGCAGTTCCGCGCCGGTCCGGTCGCCGTGGGCGTGCACGATGCGGCGGCAGGAGTGTGCACCTTCCAGGCCAAGCCGGAGGCCGCCGTCCTCGTTCCGGTCGAACTGGGCGCCCTGGGCGGCCAGCCAGGCGATCGCGTCCGGGCCTGCTGCGGTGATGTCGCGGACCGCCGCGGGGTCGCACAGACCGGCGCCCGCCGCGAGGGTGTCGGCGGCGTGACGGGACGGGTCGTCGTCGGATCCCACGGCGGCAGCGATGCCGCCCTGCGCCCAACCGGTGGAGGTTCCGGTGCTGATCGCGCCCGCGCTCAGCACCACGCACGGCAGTGGACGCAGTTCGATCGCGGCGCTGAGCCCGGCGAGCCCGGCGCCGATGATGACCGGGCACCCGGCCTCGACGCTCCGGCCGACGCCCGGGTGCGAGGCGCGCCGTGCCAGGGGATTCACTGGGCCACCCCCACTGCGAGCATGCGTTCGACGGCGAGGCGCCCGCGCTCGGCAACCTCGGCCGGCACGGTCACCTCGTTGGTCATGGTCTGAAGCGAACGCCGGATGGTGGCCAGGGTGTTGCGCTTCATGTGCGGGCACAGGTTGCAGGGTCGGACGAAGTCGATGTCGGGGTAGGCCTGCGCCACGTTGTCGCTCATCGAGCACTCGGTGATCAGGGCGACCTGACGTGGCGCCGTCCCCGCGTCGGAGCGACGCAGGGTGTCCACGAACGCCACCATCTGCGCGGTCGAACCAGCGAAATCGGCCTCGTCGACCACTTCGGGAGGGCACTCGGGGTGGGCCAGGACGGTCACGCCAGGATGGTCTACCCGCACCTGGCGGATGTCGCCAGGGGTGAATCGTTCGTGTACCTCGCAGGCGCCCGGATGGACGATGACCTCGACCCCGGTCTGGCGAGCGACGTTCGCGGCCAGGAAGCGGTCGGGAATCATGATCACCTGCGGTACGCCCAGGCTCTCGATCACCCGGACGGCGTTCCCGGAGGTGCAGCAGATGTCGGACTCGGCCTTCACCGCCGCCGAGGTGTTGACGTAGGTGACGACCGGGACGCCGGGATGCGCCGCGCGCAGGGCTCGGACGTCGGCGGGCGTGATCGACTCGGCCAGCGAGCAGCCCGAACGCAGGTCGGGGATGAGAACGGTCTTGCCCGGGTTGAGCAGCTTGGCGGTCTCGGCCATGAAATGAACCCCGGCCAGAACGATCACGTCGGCGGACACGTCGATCGCCTCGCGAGCCAGCGCGAGTGAGTCACCCACGATGTCGGCGACGCCGTGGTAGATGTCGGGAGTCATGTAGTTGTGGGCGAGAATCACGGCGTTGCGCTCCCGCTTGAGCCGCAGGATCGCGTCCACATCGTCGGTCATGGTGGCCCACTCGACGGCGGGCACGACGTGCGCCACCTTCGGGTACAGGTCGACGGCGGTCAGCGTGGTCATGGCCGGTCTCCTTTCGTCGGTCCTTATGCTACATCTGAGCAAAAGGGGTGACAACTCGTGGTCATCCCCGACAGGGCGACCGCGGGGACGGGCCGGGCGGGCGACCGCGAACCGTACTCGTCGGGGACCGGGAGCTCAGCGGCTGCGGGTGGCGGGCAGCTTGGTTCCTGCGACGTGGCGCTCCTGCAGGACTTGGCGTCGGAAGCGATAGAGGCGCGCCGGCCGGCCGCCGGTGTCGGTGTCGACTTCTCCGGTCTCTTCGACCAGGGATTGCTGCTCGATCAGGCGGCGGAAGTTCTGGGTGTGCACCTGGCGTCCGGCGAGAGCCTCGACGCAGTCCTGCAGCTGGCGGAGGGTGAACGCGGCCGGCAGGAGTTCGAAGACGACGGGTCGGTACCCGATCTTGGCTCGCAGTCGCGCCAAGCCGGTGGCGAGGACCCGTCGGTGGTCACCGAGCATCCTGACGCCCGGCGCCAGTTCGGCGTCCGCACGGCGGTAGGCCGGTGGTGACTCGGGGACCAAGCCTGCCTCGTAGAGCAGTTCGTACCGCTGCAGAACCAGGTCGGGTTGCCAGGGCGACCCGGCGAGTCCGAAGGTGATCGAGACCCGCTGGCGTCGCGAGGCGCGCGAGGTCGCGTCCGTCTCGGCCCAGTGGCGCAACTGTGGCGCGAGCACCTGCGTGGCCAAGGCGGCGCCGGACCGGACATCCTCCCAGGGCAGAAGTGCGTACCAGTCCCGCCAGCCGCCGATTCCCGGGGCGCCGGGCGTGGTCAGCCCGAGATAGGAGACCGAGATCGGACGCCCGCCGGCGCCGTCCCGGTCGAGGTCGGCGAACGTGTAGAGCTGTTCGAGATAGCCGAGCCGGCGTCCGGTCTGCTCCTCCACCCAGGCTCGGGTGGCCGCCTGCAGCGACCGATGCGAGGGCAGGAGCGGGCCGGCCGGCAGTCGCGGCGGGTCGCCGAGGGTGAGGACGCACGGACGACCGTCCACCATGGCCACGATGACGGCCAGCAGCTCGGCGGTGATCGCCTGTCCCGTCATCGCACCCCCTGCTGCACCGGCCGACCCGATCCGGGCCGGTGGGCGTCAGGATAGCGACGGGCGCGCTCAGCGTCCGGGGAGGGACGGAGTTGTTAGGCTCGACGGTATGAAGCGGCTGTTGAAAGCTGTGGGCGCGCTCGGGCTGATCGTGGCCGCGTTGCTGTTCGTCCAGACGCCGGCGCGGGCCGACGACGAGAACTGGCGGGTGCGGAGTTACCGCGCGACGGCCACCGTGGATCCGCAGGGCACCACCTCGGTTCGGCTCAACCTCGAGTTCGATTTCGGTACCGACCCCGGCCATGGGCCGTACCTGACGTTCCCGCTGCGCCAGGAGATCGGCGACGACCCTGATCACTGGCGGATGCTGGACGTCACCGTGGGGCAGGTCAGCAGCCCCAGCGGGGCGAACGCCGAGCTGCAGACCCAGACCGAGGACGGAAACCTGCTGATCCGGGTGGGCAGTGAGGGACTGACGTACACCGGGGTGCAGACCTACGAGGTCACCTACACGATTCGCGGACTGATCGCGCCTCGACAGGCGCAGTCCGGTCTCGACGAGTTCAACTGGAACGCCGTCGGCACCGGCTGGGAGGTGCCGATCGATGCCGTGGAGGTGGCCGTGCAAGGACCCGTGGCGGTCACCCAAGTCGGCTGCTTCCAGGGTTCTGCCTTCGACCGGGCCTGCTCGGCGCAGCCGAGCGGATCGAGCGCCACTTTCGCCGCGGAGGGGGTCGGTGAGGGCAGCGGGGTGCAGGTCGTGGCCGGCTTCCCGGCCGGCACGTTCACCGGCGCGGAGGCCAGGCTCGAGCGTCGCTTCACGATCGGCAACATGTTCCCGGTCACCCCGCTCACCGGCGGTGTCACCGCCGCGCTGTCGGCGCTCGGACTGGCCGCCCTGTTCCGACGGACGCGGCGGGGCGCCCGGGATCAGGTCTACCTCGGCCTCACGCCCGGCGTCGTGCCCGCGGCGGGGCAGGAGACCAGCATCGGGTACGAGACCTCCGACGTCCCGGTGGCGGTGCAGTTCACCCCGCCGCAGGGTGCCCGCCCCGGCGAGCTCGGGACACTCGTCGACGCCACGGCCGACAACCAGGACGTGACTGCGACGGTGATCGATCTGGCCGTCCGGGGCCACCTCAAGATCACCCAGACCGGCAAGGACGACTGGACCTTCACCCGGCTCGACACCCGCGAACAGGTGGTGCCTTACGAGCAGGGCATCCTGGAGAAGCTGTTCTCGCACGGCGGCGAGGTCTCCACCCGTGACCTGCGCGAGCCGGCCTACGCGGGGCTGTTGAGCGAAGCGCGCAGCGACCTGCATTCACGGGTCGCGACCGAGTTGAACTGGTTCACCCGCAATCCCGCCACGGTGCGTGGGCTGGCTTTCCTCGCCGGTATCGCTCTCATCGCGGTCTCGGTGGGTCTGGGCCTGCTGTTGGGCATCGTGGGTTGGGGGTTGGTGGGTGCCGCCGGGGTGGTCGTTGGTCTGGGCATCCTGGTGCTCAACAACCGCTTCGGGCACCGCACCGCGGACGGCTCTGCCGTGCTGGCGCAGACCAGGGGTTTCGAGCTCTACCTCAGGACGGCCGAGGCCGACCAGATCAAGTTCGAGGAGGGCATCGACGTCTTCTCCCGCTATCTGCCCTACGCGATCATGTTCGGCGTGGCGGAACGGTGGACCAAGGTGTTCGAGCAGTTGGCCGCCGAAGGTCGCTACGTCTTCGACACCACCTGGTACACCGGCTACGGCTATGGGTACGGCTTCGGACACCTCGCGTCGTCGATGGACACGTTGGCGCACACGATGTCCTCATCGATGCAGCACGCCACCGCCGCCACCTCGGGTGGTTCCGGCTTCTCCGGTGGCGGGGGATTCGGCGGCGGCGGCGGCGGCGGTTGGTGATGAGCCTGGTGCTTCTCGAATCCCGGCAGTGCGCCGCGATGGAGGCGGCGTGAGATCGGTGTTCGTGCCGGACGCGCCGGTCTACGCCGTGGCAGCGGCGCTCGTGGTGGCCGTGCTGGTCGCCTGGGTCTTCGGTGCGGTGGCCCGTCGGGTGTGGCGCTCGCGCGCCCGGCTCGGCGTCGCGATCTCGATCGTGATCTCGATCCTGGGAATGGCCTTCGGACTCGTGCTCGCCGAGTGGATCGACCCGACCGTCCACCTGTGGAGCCTGCTCACGCTGGGTCTGGGCCTGGGTATGTCGGTCGTCGGCATCGGTATCTACGGTGCGGTGGCCGCGCACGTGCAGCACCCCCAGCGTGCCTCCGTGGCGGAGCTGGTGCGCGCGGGCGAGTCCGACCGCGTGGAGTTCAAATCCACCGCCCGGGTGAACCTGCGCACCGGCGTCAAGGACGATCGCATGGAGCAGGTCGTGGCCAAGACCGTGTGCGCGTTCCTGAACGCCGACGGGGGCACCCTGCTGGTCGGGGTGGATGACGGTGGCACGCCGCTGGGCCTGACCGCGGACTTTGCCACCCTGAAAGCCCCCGACGTGGACCGTTTCGAACTGTGGTTGCGCGATCTGCTCACGACCACGATGGGGATGAACGCCGCCTCCATGGTGCAGGTCGATTTCGCCCGGTTGCCCGACGCCGAGGGGAACGACCAGGACGTGTGCCGGATCGTTGCCCTGCCGTCACCGCGTCCGGTGTATCTGCGACCGAACAAGGGCGGCGGCGTCGAATTCTGGATGCGGTCAGGCAATTCGAGCCGTCAACTCACCGTGGAGGATGCGGCCGACTACGTCATGCACCGTTGGCCGCTCAACCTCGGCTCGGCTCTCGCAGCGCAACTCAGCGCCGCCATCCGCTTCTCCGAACAGCGCTAGAACGCGATCCGAGGTCGCTGGAGTAGGCTGGCCGCTCCGCCGCCGCTCGCAGACAGGACGCCATGACGCAACCGATTCCGTTGGTGGTCCCCGGGTTCTCGTTGTTCGAACAGAACATTCCCTTGGCCATCACCATCGTTGTCGTGGCGTCGTTCCTGTTCGCCGGTGGAGCGACGATCCAGCACCTCGCGGTTGGCCGAACCGTCGACAAGGGCGCCGAGAACCGGTCGATGGACTTCAAGCAGTTCTGGAAGCTGATCACCAACCGGCGCTGGCTGCTCGGATTGGCCACAGTCGCGACAGGCGCGACGATGCACATCGTGGGTCTGATGATGGCGCCCGTCACCGTCGTGCAACCCGTCGGCATCCTCGCGGTGCCCTGGTCGGTGCTGCTGGCCGGGAAGATCCACGGATTCAAGCCGACCAAACAGATCTGGGGCGCGGTCGCCCTGACCATCGCGGGCATCGTCGTGTTCACGCTGTTCTCCGCGACCTCCGCGGCACCGGACACCGAACTGCCGCCGGCCCGGATCATCATCTCGTGCCTGGTCGTGTTCGCGGCCGGTGGGCTGCTGGGCTTCTTCGGCCGGTACGGGTCACCGTCGCGGCGATGCCTCATGTGGGCCTCGGGCGGATCGTTCTTCTACGGGCTGTCGTCGGCCCTGATCAAGACCTTGTCGGAGCTGCTGAAGACGCAGGGCTTCCTGTCCCGTCCACTGTTCTGGGTCGCCGCGGCATTCCTGCTCATCTGCTACCTCGTGGGGGGATGGATGATCCAGCAGGGTTACGCCAACGGCCCGGCGGAGATCGTGGTCGGATCGATGACCACCACCGACCCGATCGTGGCCGTCACCTTCGGCTTGGCCGTCCTCGGCGAGGGCGTCCGAATGGGACTCGGTGACGCTGTCGGCATGGCGATCAGCGGTGCGGTGGCCGTCGCTGGGGTCGTCGTGTTGTCCAAGTTCCATCCCGACGCTCAGCTCGACCCGGCCGCCGTCCCCCGCGAGCCCGCCGCCCGCGAAGCCTGATCGGACGGATCGAGCGTCCCCGACCTCAGCCGCGGCGCACCAAGATGCTCGACCACGGCGTCCGAACCAGGTGACAGATCGTCCGGAACCCGATCACGGTCGGCAATGCCCCGTCCCTACTACGAGGGGCCCGAGGACCGTGTCGCGATCGCGCTGAGGTACACGCTCAGGTAGTTGTCCCGCATCGCTTCGGCGGTCAGTCCGCGCCCGATCGACCGCGAGGCGGCCGCCATTCGCTCGAGCCGGTCGGGGGAGTCCATCAGTTCTCGCATGGCGCCGGCCATCGACTCTGCTCCGGGGTCGCAGCGCAGGGCGTTGGCTGCACTCACCCCCACGGTGAGCCGTTCGTCGCAGTACAGGATCGGTGTCCCGGTGGCCGCCGCCTCGGCCAGCACCATCCCCTGGGTGTCGAATCGATAGGAGCCGAGGACGAACACGTCGGCGTCGGCGATCTCCTGGGCGATCAGGTCGGCGTCGTCGAAGTGGCCGAGGAACCGGACCTTGCCGGTGGTGATCCTGGCGGCACGAGCGCGCAAGGCGCCCTCCGCGGAACCGCTGCCGACGATGTGGAGTTCGGCATCGTCTCGACCGAGTCGCTCGAACGCATCGAGGATCACATCGACACGCTTCTCGGGACCCAGGCGGCCACAGCTCAGGAACCGGATGGTTCCGCTGCGTGGCCGCTTCCGTTCGGCCCGGACGAAGGCGTCCGCGACACCGGACGCGACGACGTGACCCCGATCGGTGAGTCCACCGCCGGACGCGTCCACGATGGCGTCCACCAGGTACGGCGCCGGCGAGGTGAACGCGTCGACGGCGGAGGCCAGCCGGGCCAGGCTGCGCCAGTCTCGCCGAGCGAAGACCGAATCGGTCGCCGCGTCCGGATCGTGCGGGTAGCCCGCGGTGATCTCTCCGCCGCGTCGGGCCAGGCGACGCAGCCAGCGACCGGAGAAGTCCAGGTACGTCAGCGAGTTCAGACCCGAGCTCAGCGGCGTGCTCCGGTGCGTCCCGACATAGTTGGAGTGGAAGGTGTGCACGTGTGGCACGCCGAGTCTGCGCGCCACCTGGGCGGCGAGAAAGATCGAGCCGCGCTCGTTCTGGGAGTGGATGACGTCGAGGCGGTGGTCGGCGGCGATCCGGCCGGCGAGGCGCGGGCCGACCGACAGTGAGCAGAGAAAGCTCGGGGTACCCGGCAGGCGCCAGTAGGGCAGGCCCACCCAGTCGGCCTCCTGCGGTGGAGTGAACTTGATTCGTGGCGCGAACAAGGTCACGCGGTGACCGGCTCGGCTGAGGTACTGGACCTGCAACTGGATCGAGCGGGAGACGCCCCCCGATTCGGGGTAGAAGTCGTCGGTAAAGATGCCGATGTCCAGCTTGGCGGTCGGCGTCACCGGATCACCATAGCCGCTCGTTGCGGCGAGCCTCAGCCGGGTACGCTCAAGGCCGACATCTGGTTACCGCCCGCGGTCGAGAGGATGATGGTCGCCGGGCCACGCTGCATGGCGAAGAACAACCAGCCGGTCTCCTGTTTCCCGGTCTTGATCGGAAGGCCGCTGAACTGGGGCGATTGGGAACCTGGATCAGCCCGCGTGGCTTCGACGCTGGTGTTCTCGAAAGCCATGAAGGAATACGTGATCGGGCCTTTGTCCGCGGCGATCTGGATCTCCACCTCCAGGCCGGAATCCGTCCATTGGTGCTCCAGAATCTGCCAGCGACCCGAGTACCGCCCGTCCGGGGTCAGGAAGGGCAGGCCCGCGGCGGCGCTGCTGGGGCTGGGGGACGGCGAAGGACTGCCGCCGGCCGACATGATGCCGGGACGCAGCGTCGTCCCGGCCCAGATCAGGGCCGCGGCGAGTACGGCGATCAGCAGTACCACCAGGGGTAGCCGCGATCGCGGCGGTGTGAACTCATCGATCGTGACCCGAGCGTGAGTGGGGGAGCCCAGCGAGCCACCCGCCTCGGCCTGCGGGAGCGGCTCGCCGCCAAGGCTCGCCTGCTCACCGCCGGACAGCGGCGCGGGTGCCCAATTCCGAGGCGGTGCGCCCGGGGTCTGGAAGGTACCGGGCCGTCCTGGAGGGTCCGGCCGGAACGGGTCAGGCGGGGTCTGGGTCATCGCCGTCAAGGCTACCCCGCTTCCGGCACCCGTCCCGGGTGTGGATAACTCACCGAGCGCGGGAGGGCCTGTGGATGGGTGACGCGGTGAAGGCTCCGCTGCCGAAGATGCGAAGTGTGAGTGTCTCAGAACCCCAGGCCCGACTGGCCGTGCGCAATTGTGAAGATCTGGTGGGGCTCGTGCCGTACCTGATCGGTTTCCATCCCGTGGATTCGCTGGTGACGATCGTGCTCGAGGAAGGATGCGTGGTGGTGACCGCCCGGGTGGACCTGGTCGCGGTCACCGAGCCGGACGGGCTGGCGAGTCTGCTCGGTCGGCTGTTCGATCGCTTCCCGAGGGCCGACTGTTGGTTCCTCGCCTACACCGATGACGCATCACTGGCCTGGTCGGTGCTGGGTGGCTGCGTCGGCATCATGGGGGCGCTGCGCGGCGCGAAGCTGATCCAGGTCGGCTCGCTGTGGTGGCGGGCCGAATCGCCGGAAGGCCCCACTGGTCGGGTCTCAGTCAGCGCGTCCGCCGCTGAGGCCGCGGTCCTGGGAATGCCGGCGTTGCCGTCGAGGGAGGCTCTGGCCGACCGAATCGTGGGCCCGCCGCAGGCGGACGTCGACGACCTACGAGCCAGATTCACGAGCGGTCAGGTGGAGATCGAGCGGATCGGCGCCCGAGGCCGTCGGCGGCTCCTGACCCGCCTGCTGGCTTCAGCCTCCCCGCCGGCCGTCGGCGACTGCGTGCGGCTCGCGCTGCTCGTCGAGCGCCCCGAGGGGCAGGTGCTGACCCTGCGCGGCCTCTCCCGCCGCAACGCCGAGGCTCAGGTGGCGCTGTGGACCACGGTGATCAGGCATTGCCTGATCGACTATCAGCCCGCGCCGCTGGGGCTGCTCGGGATGGCCGCCTGGCAGACCGGGGACGGCGCTCTGCAGATGGTCTGCCTCGAACGCATGGAACGGCTGGCGCCGCGCACCCCCATCGGAGCCGTGATCGAGGTGCTGAACACCGAGGTCGTGCCGCCCAGTCACTGGGCGGGCCTGCGGGAGCACGTGGCCGCCGCGCTGGAGGCTGAGCTCACAGTTGCTGGCCGACCAGCCAGCCCACACCATAGGTGAGTCCCATGGCCAGGGTTCCCACCGTGAGATTGCGGATCACGGCCCTCGTGGGGCGCGCGCCACCCAGCCGTGCGCTCACGTAGCCGGTGAGGACAAGGGCGGCGAGGACTGCCACGACCGTGACCGGCAACCGGATGGCGCTCGGGGTGGCCACGATCGCGATCAGCGGGATGAGCGAGCCCAGGAAGAAGGCCAGCAACGACGCCCTGGCTGCAGCCCAGGGGGAGACCCGCTCCTCGGCGTCGAGGTTCAAGAACACGTGAGCATGCGCCTCGGCCGCATCATGGTTGCTGAGCTCGGCGGCGACCTGGTCGGCCAGGCCAGGTGACAACCCCCGCTCGACGTAGTGGGCCGCGAGTCGACTGAGCTCGCGGTTCGGGTCGGCGGCCAGTCCGGCCCGCTGCGCCGCGAGGGCGGCCACCTCGCTGTCACGCTGGCTGCTGACCGAGACGAACTCGCCGCCCGCCATCGAGAGCGACCCGGCCACGACGCCCGCCAACCCGGCGACCAGCACCGCGATCGAGTCCGTCGTGGCCCCGGCGACGCCGAAGACGAGACCAGCGGTGGACACGATGCCATCGTTGGCGCCCAGCACCCCGGCGCGCAGCCAATTCAGGCGCGCGGACAATGACTGTGTATCAGCCTGTTCCTGCGAGTTCACGATCGTCACGACCCCAGCATTCCGCGCAAAACCCCTAGTCGCAAGCGAGGAAAGGCTCGCCTTAGCAGGTGGGTGAGGCCTTGGAACCACGGCTTTGCACTCTCGATGCCTTCGCGGGCGAGCGCAGGTTGCAGGCGGGCCCGCGGCAGGTCGCGTCCCGGATCGGTTACCATTCTGGACGTGCCCGGCGCATTCCTGCTTCTTCCCTAGCCGCGACTTCACTCGCAGTCGCGGCGGCCCCTGGTGAGCCTGACGGCCCACGGGGGTTTTTTCATGCCGCTGGGCGCCGAAGGCATCAGTAAAGGAGACCGTGCTGTGACCACCCAATCCGCTCAGCCGAGCTATGACGCCGCCGCGGCGCAAGACAAGTGGCAGCGCTTCTGGGACGAGAACAACACCTTCGCCCCGCTCGACGACGGTTCGTCGGAACGTCGCTACATGCTCGACATGTTCCCCTACCCCTCCGGCGACCTGCACATGGGTCACGCCGAGGCCTTCGTGATGGGCGATGTGGTCGCTCGCTACTGGCGCCTGCAGGGGTATGACGTCATGCATCCGATCGGGTGGGACTCCTTCGGACTGCCGGCCGAGAACGCCGCGATCGCGCGGAACACTCATCCGGCCGACTGGACCTACGCCAACATCGAAACCCAGGCCCGCTCGTTCAAGCGGTACGGGCTGAGCCTGGACTGGTCACGGCGCCTGCACACGTCCGACCCGGAGTACTACCGGTGGACGCAGTGGCTGTTCCTGAGGTTCTACGAGCGCGGCCTCGCCTACCGCAAGGACAGCTACGTCAACTGGTGCCCCAACGACCAGACGGTGCTCGCCAACGAACAGGTGGTGCAGGGGCTGTGCGAGCGCTGCAGCGCTGTGGTCACCAAACGCAAGCTGACCCAGTGGTACTTCAGGATCACCGAATACGCGCAACGGCTACTCGACGACATGGCCCTGATCGAGGGCTCGTGGCCGGATCGGGTGATCGCGATGCAGCGCAACTGGATCGGTCGATCCGAAGGCGCGTGGGTCGACTTCGCGATCGAGGGCCGCGAGGCGCCGGTGCGGGTGTTCACCACCCGTCCCGACACCCTGTACGGGGCCACGTTCTTCGTCGTCGCCCCGGAAGCCTCGTTGGCCGCCGAGATCGTCACCGAAGCCCAGCGTCCGGCGTTCGAGGAGTATTTGGAGGCCACGAAACGGGTCACCGAGATCGAGCGGCAGTCCTCCGATCGGCCCAAGAGCGGGGTGTTCCTGGGCGTCCATGCGATCAACCCGGTCAACTCCGAGCGCTTGCCGGTCTATGCGGCCGACTACGTGTTGGCCGAGTACGGCACCGGCGCGGTGATGGCCGTCCCCGCCCACGACCAGCGTGACCTGGACTTCGCCCGGGCGTTCGACCTCCCCGTCCGAGTGGTCGTCGATACCGGGCAGCCCGACCCCGCACAGACCTGGGTGGCCACACCCGGCGACGGCGCCTACGTGAACTCGCCGGCGTTGGCCGGGCTGGGCGACAAAGCGGCCGGAGTGGCCGCGATCACCGAGCAACTCGCAGCCGAGGGACGCGGTGAGCCTGCGGTCACCTTCCGGCTGCGCGACTGGCTGCTGAGCCGGCAGCGGTTCTGGGGCTGCCCGATCCCCATCGTGCACTGCCCTGAGTGCGGCGAGGTCCCGGTGCCCGACGACCAGTTGCCGGTGACCCTTCCCGATCTGCGCGGAGCCAGCCTGCATCCCAAGGGAACCAGCCCGCTGGCCTCGGCGAAGGACTGGGTGGTCACGCAGTGCCCACGATGCGGCGGCGCCGCGTCCAGGGACACCGACACGATGGACACCTTCGTGGATTCGTCCTGGTATTACTTCCGGTACTGCTCGCCGAACTACACCGAAGGCCCGTTCGATCCTGCCGAGGTCGCGAAGTGGATGCCGGTGGCCCAGTATGTCGGCGGCGTGGAGCACGCCATCCTGCATCTGCTGTACTCCCGGTTCTTCACCAAGGTGCTGGCCGATCTCGGTCTGGTGAACTTCCCGGAGCCGTTCCTGCGGCTGATGAACCAGGGCCAGGTGATCAACCAGGGCAAAGCCATGAGCAAGTCGCTGGGCAACGGAGTGGACCTGGGCGAGCAGATCGATGCGTACGGTGTCGACGCGATCCGAACGACCGTCGTGTTCGCCGGCCCGCCCGAGGACGACATCGATTGGGCGGACGTCTCGCCCGGCTCGTCGCTGAAGTTCCTCCAGCGCGCCTACCGACTCGCTCAGGATGTGGCCAGCGCAGTGGACGCGGACCCCGCGTCCGGTGATCTGGGCCTGCGGCGGGCGACGCACAAGTCGGTCGCGGAAGTCACTGAGTCGCTGGACAGCCGGCGGTTCAACGTGGCCGTCGCCCGGATCATGGAGTTGGTCAACGCGGCCCGGAAGGTGATCGACTCCGGGGCTGGTGCGGCCGACCCCGCCGTCCGGGAGGCCGTCGAGGCCGTGGCCGTCATGCTGAGCCCGGTGGCCCCCTACGTCGCAGAGGAGATGTGGGAGCTGCTTGGCCACGCCCCCTCAGTGGCCACCGCCAGGTGGCCGAAGGCTGACCCCGCGCTGCTGGTGGCCGATTCGGTGACCTGCGTGGTGCAGGTGCAAGGCAAGGTCCGCGCGAAGCTGAGCGTGGTTCCCACCGTCACGGAGGACGAATTGGCGACCGCCGCGCTGGCTGACCCGGGGGTGCAGAGGGCCCTGGCCGGACGCGGGGTGCGTCAGGTGATCGTCCGCGCGCCCAGATTGGTGAGCATCGTCCCGTCCTGACCCGGGCAGGACAGCTGCCGGTTCAGCGGAGAGCGAGTCGAGCGAACAGCCCCAAGTGGTCGGTGCCACCGATCTGCACGGTGTCCTGGTCGAGGGTGGAGAAGCCATCGGAGGTCAGGATGTGATCGATCTGGATCAGGGGCGGGTAGGCGCGGTTCGCCGGGTAGGTGGCGAGCCATCCCTGGGTGGCCTCGTTCAGCCGAGCGCGAGCGAGGAGGTTGCGCAGGGTGATGTGCTCCGCGGTCGCGTTGAGGTCGCCGGCCACGATCAACGGGCCCGCGGTGGAACGAGCGGCCTCGAGGGCGAGTAGCTGGCCGTCGCGCAACCACTTCTGAGTTCCGTAGACCGGGTTCACCGGATGGGCTGCGATCAGTGTGACGTCCTGTTTCCCGGCGGCGACGCGCACGCTCAGATTCGTGAAGGTCATGTTCTCGATCGGGCTGACCTCGCTCACCGGGTACCGCGACAGCACCATGGTTCCGCTGGCGTCGCCTTTGGCCACGGCGTGGTCGAAGTCACGTCCGGGCCGGCCCGCCTGGTGGGGAAGGCGCCGCGTCCAGGCGTCCTTTCGGAAAGCCTCGGCGTCCCGTGTGGTGACCTCGGTGGCGACGACGATGTCCGGATCGAAACGATTCACGGCCGCGCTGAGCTCGGGCAGGTCGGCCAAGCCGAAGCGCAGGTTGATCGCGAGCACGCTCAAGGTAGGGCGGGAGCCGGCGACCGCGCTCGCCGGCATCGGCAGGTACGGCCAGAGGATGCCGGTGTGGACGACCAGTCCCGCGGCCAGCGCCGCGGCCCCGAGTCGGGTTCGGCCTCTGGCAGCGCACAGAGCCATGACGGCGGCGAGCAGCCACGCCAGCCAGCCGTAGGGCGCGAAGGACGCGGCCATCGCCAGCCAGGAATGTCGGGTCTGCAGCTCGGGCGCCACTACCAGGACGAGGAGCGAGGCACCGATCAGCGCGGGCAGAACGGAGAGCGCCAACCACCACCGATGACTACGCGGACGGGCGGCTTTCACAGCGCCCACAGTGCCAGGTCGGACAAATCCCGTGCTGCGTGGCTCGCCGTTCGACAGCCTTGAGGTGGTCGCTGAGGGCGCCGGCGGCCGGTCGGCAGGCACCGTGGTGCAGCACAGAAGCGACCGACGATCGTGCGCGCGGCACAGGTCCTGTGGAAACCACGCCAGCCTCCCGGGTTATCCACAGGGCGTGAAGCTCGGTGATCGGTTGTCCGCGGAAGTGCCGATACTTCCCCATGTGAAGACCGCTCCGGATCCAGTGCTGAGCGAGGTCGTGCGGCAACGCCTGGAGGTGCTGCTCGCCGAGGTTCAGCCACGGCATGCTTTGCCGGACGAGCGGCAAGCCTCCCCCCAGGAGCCGGTCGACCGCGTCGGGACAGGCGAGGACCTTCCCGGCGTGGTCGAGCCGACCCAGCCCGTGACCGGAGCGAGGTTGGCCGGCCTGGGCAGTGGCGGGGGGCCGGTCTCGGCGGTGGGGAGTCGGGTGGCTGGACGAGTGCGGGAGTTCGCTGGCGAGCACCTCGCCGCGGTGGTGATCGTGCTGCTCGTGGGCTGCGGCTGGACCGTCTACGGGATGCTGCAGACCAGATCGACTCCGGTCGCCGTGGCGGCGCCGCCGTCGGTCGCCGTCAGCCCGTCGACGTCGGCGACGCCCGCTCCGGAAGTGCTGGTTCATGTGCTGGGTGCGGTGAAGAAACCCGGGGTCGTCACCTTGCCGGAGGGGAGCCGGGTGGGGGACGCCATCGCGGCTGCAGGCGGCCTCACTGCGTCCGCCGATCCGGCTGAACTGAACCTGGCGGCCGTGGTCGCCGATGGTGCCCAGGTGGTGATCGGTACCGAGCGAGCTCCGCGAGGCGACGTGAACGGCGCGGCGTCGAATGGCGCCGGGAACGGGTCGGCGGCGGCCACGATCTCCCTGAACACAGCCACGGTGGAGCAACTCGACACCCTGCCCGGCGTGGGACCGGTCACCGCTCAGAAGATCCTGGACTGGCGCGAGCAGCACGGGAAGTTCACCGCGGTGAGTGAGCTGCAGGAGGTCGACGGAATCGGGCCGAAGACCTATGCCGACATCGCACCCAATGTCCGTGTGTGAGCCGTGGCTGCGGTGGGCGTCGGTGGGGGCACCGACTGGCGTGGCCCGGTCCTGGCTTTGGCGACCTGGCTGGGGATGTGGACGGGCACCTCCGGCGTTCCCCCGCTGCTGGCCGGTGTGGCGCTGAGCGCCGCCGCCGTTGCGGCCTGGGGGTGGCGGCGGCGACGCTGGTTGATCCTGGCGGCGGCACTCGCGGTGCTTGTCGCGGTGGGAATCGGCGGCGCCCGAGTCTGGGCTGCGGGATTGGGGCCCGTGCCCGAATGGGCGCGTCAGGAGGCTGTGGTCACGATCGACGCTCGGATCGCCGGGGGCCGCGTCACCGACGGCGGCAGGGGCGGGCCGCTGTGGACCGCCGACGCAGAACTCCTCGGAGTCGATGGACGCGGCGAGGCGTGGCTCTCGGGAGCCACCGTGCGACTGACCGCCACCGGCGGCCTCCTTTCAGCCTTTGCGGCGGTGCCTGTCGGCGCGCGAGTGACCACGGTGGTGAGGCTCGCTCCGGCGGCCACCGACGAGCCGATGAGCGCGTGGGCGCGGGTTCGAGCCCTGCCCACGGTGGTGGCACCACCGGGCCCGATCGACGCCGCGGTCACCGACGTGCGCGCCGGCCTTGCCAGAGCGGTGGAGGGGCTGCCGGACGGGCCACGGGCCTTGGTGCCGGCTCTCGTGGTCGGTGACACCGATGGCATGCCGGAGCAACTCCGGGCCGACTTCCGCACCACCGGCCTCACGCACCTGACCGCCGTGTCGGGAGCGAACCTGACCCTGCTGTTGGCCGCGATGCTCTGGGTCTCGGGGCGGCTCCGGATCAGGGGCTGGTGGCGCCGCGGTGTCGCGGTGCTCGGCGTGGTCGCGTTCGTGCTGTTGTGCCGTGCCGAGCCGAGTGTGCTGCGGGCGGCGGCGATGGGGCTGGTGGGGTTGGCGGCGCTCGGGTGGGGCGGAAGCCGCCAGGGGCTCCGGTTCTTGTCGTGGGCGGTGATCGGGTTGCTGTTGGTGGACCCCTGGCTCGGCCGTTCGCTGGGCTTCGTGCTTTCGGTGACTGCGAGCGCGGGGATCATCCTCTGGGCTCGGCGATGGTCGCTGGCGTTGGGGTCGTGGTTGCCACGGTGGGCTGCGGAGGCGTTGACCGTCCCGGTGGCTGCGCAGCTGGCGACGCAGCCGATCGTGACCGCGATCTCCGCCCAGGTCAGCGTGGTCGGTGTGGTGACGAATCTCCTGGCCGCACCGCTGGTGGGTCCGGGCACGGTGTTGGGCTTCCTCGCGGCCGGGGTGTCGACCGTCAGCCCTACGCTCGCGACCTTGGTGGGTTGGGCTGCGGGCGGCTTCGCTGCGGGCCTGTGCTGGATCGCGGAAACCGGCGCTTCGTTGCCCGGCGCAGCGATCGCTTGGCCGGCTTCACCGCTGTCGGTGGGCTTGCTGGCGGTGATCTGCGGGGCCATCGCGGCCGGGCTGGCCCGGTTCTGGGCACGTCCGGCGCTCGTGGTCGCCGTCGCCCTCGCCCTGGGAATTGCACTCCTCCGACCGGTATCGGTGTCCGGCTGGCCGCCAGGGGAGTGGCTGATGGTCAGTTGCGATGTGGGGCAGGGCGACGCGACGGTGGTCAACGCGGGCTCCGGCCGGGCGATCGTGGTGGACGCGGGCCCCGATCCTCGGTTGGTGGATCGCTGTCTGGACCAATTGGGCGTGAGCGAGGTGTCATGGTTGGTGTTCACCCACCTGCACGCCGATCATGTGGGCGGAGTGGCGGGGGTCGCGTCCGGCAGGCCGGTGGCCCGGGTGTTGTTCTCGGGGATCACCGAGCCGGCGTCGGGCTGGGCGTCGCTGGTGTCGGCGGTGGGATCGGTGCCCCGGACCGTGGCGGTGCCAGGACTGGTGGTGGCGGCCGGCGCAGCGCAGGTGGCCGTGCTCGCCGTGCGTCCCTTCGTCGGTGGGGGAGTCGTGGCCGGCGAGGACTCGGCCGCCGAGAACGACTCGTCGCTGGTGATGCGGATCACCAGCGGCGACGTGACACTGCTGGCCTCCGGCGACGTCGAAGAAGCCGGCCAGGAGAACGCGGTGGCGACGGGGGCGGATCTGAGGGCGCAGGTGCTGCTGGTGCCTCACCATGGGTCAGGACACCAGTCACCGTCGTACCTGAACGCGATCGGTGCCGGCGTGGCCTTGGTGAGCGTCGGCAAGGACAACGATTACGGGCATCCCGCAGTCCGCACCGTGCAGGGCGTTCTGGCCACCGGAGCCCGGGTCTTCCGCACCGATCAGCAGGGCTCCCTCGCGGTGAGCCGAAGCGGTGACCGGCTACTCGTCACGACCGAGCGCGGGGGATGAGGGTGTCCATGGCGACTGGCATGCTTGGCCTGTGGGAGAGATCAGCCCGTTCGGGCGAGCACTGTTGGTGACCGGACCTGAATCACTGCTCGCCGAACGTGCCATGGCTGAGTTCGTTTCGGCGGCGCTGGCCGAGCGTCCCGATGCCTCAGTGGTGAGACTCGAGGCGGGCCAGCTCGATGCCGGTGGGCTGGCCGAGGCCGCCGGGGGTTCGCTCTTCGCCACCGCGACGGTGCTCGTCCTGACCGAGGTGTCCGAGCTCGACCCCGACCTCGGACACCTCGTCACGGCACTCGCCACCAGCCCCGGACCCGATCTCGCACTGGGATTGGTGCACCCGGGTGGAGTCAAGGGAAGGGCTCTGCTGGATCGGTTGCGGAAGGTGCCGGTCAGTGTCGTCGACTGCCCTTCGATCAAGCCCTGGGACCTGCCTCAGTTCATCTCGGCCGAGGCGCGCCGTGAGCAGGGCCGGGTCGACCTGGCGACGGCTGGCGTGCTGGTGGAGGCGGTGGGCTCCGATGCCAGGTCTCTGGCCGCGGCCGTGCGCCAGTTGTTGGAGGATTCACCCGACCGAGTGATCACCACGGCTGCGGTGCGCCGCTACTTCGGAGGTCGCGCCGAGGTGACCAGTTTCGCCGTGGCGGACGATGCGCTGAGCGGGCGAACTGAGGGCGCGCTCGGGAAGCTGCGCTGGGCGTTGTCGACTTCGGTCGCGCCGGTGCTGGTCACCAGCGCGTTGTCCAGCAATCTGCGCGGCCTGGGCAAGTACCTCGACGGCCGCGATTCCCGGGTGCGCGACGCCGAGCTGGCCCGGATCGCTGGGGTGCCGCCCTGGAAGCTGAAAGATCTCGCGCGCCTGTCCCGGGACTGGACTCCGGAAGCGGTGGCCAAGGCGATCCAGGCCGTCGCGGTGGCCGACGCTCAGATCAAGGGTGCTGCCAGTGACCCGGGCTTCGCGCTCGAGCAGGTGGTGCTCACGGTGATCGGCTGCCGATCCCGGGGGAGTCGCTGACCGATCCAACCGCTGCCGCGCGACTTTGGCGTTCCGGGGCACAACAAACGCCGCTCGGTCTCCCGAGCGGCGTTTGTTGAGGAAGTTCAGAGCGAGGCGGCCTGGGCTGCGATCGCCGACTTGCGGTTCGCTGCCTGGTTCTTGTGGATGACGCCCTTGCTGGCCGCCTTGTCCAACGCCTTGGTCGCCGCCTTGGCGAGCTCCTGCGCCTTGGCGGTCTCGCCGTCGGCGACGGCCTCGTGGAACTTGCGCACATGGGTGCGCAGGCCGGACTTGACGGCCTTGTTCCGCAGCCTGGCCTTCTCGTTGGTCAGGATCCGCTTCTTCTGGGACTTGATGTTTGCCACCGGGCATGCCCTCTTCGCAGGTGTTGGCTTCAGTTAGCGCCGCGCAGACGCGACTTCGAACTCTATCAGCGACCCGCGCAGCCCCTCAAATCGACGATCGGATTCTCGGGGCAGGTATCCGGGTCCGCCCGGCAGGCATGGGCGGGTTCGGGTGAGCCGGGTCGGGGCAGGGTCCGGTATCGTGTGCTGGCTGTCTCCCGACCGAAGAAAGTGCATGCCAACTCCCGTTCCAGGCAAGACCCCGCCCGCGCTGATCCGCAACTTCTGCATCATCGCGCACATCGACCACGGCAAGTCCACCCTGGCCGACCGCATGCTCCAGCTCACCGGGGTGGTCGACGGACGGGCGATGCGGGCCCAGTACCTCGACCGGATGGACATCGAGCGTGAGCGTGGCATCACGATCAAATCCCAGGCCGTCCGGATGCCGTGGCAGGTGGACGGCCAGGACTACGTCCTGAACATGATCGACACCCCTGGGCACGTCGACTTCACGTACGAGGTGTCCCGGTCGCTGGCGGCGTGCGAAGGCGCGATCCTGCTGATCGACGCCGCTCAGGGCATCGAGGCGCAGACCCTGGCCAACCTGTACCTCGCCCTCGAAGCCGACCTCCACATCGTCCCCGTGCTGAACAAGATCGACCTCCCCAGCGCCCAACCCGACAAGTACGCCGCCGAGATCGCTCACCTGGTCGGCTGCGATCCGGATGACATCTTCCGGGTGTCGGCGAAGACCGGCGTCGGCGTGCGTGAATTGCTCGACCACGTGGTCGCCGACATCCCACACCCGGTGGGGGACCCCCTCGCCCCGGCCCGCGCCCTCATCTTCGACTCCGTCTACGACACCTACCGCGGCGTGGTGACCTACGTCCGCGTCATCGACGGCGAGCTGAGCTATCGCGAACGGGTGCTGATGATGTCGACGCGGGCGACCCACGAGACCCTCGAGGTCGGGGTCATTTCGCCCGACCCGGTCAAGGCGCCCTCGTTGGGCGTCGGCGAGGTGGGCTACCTGATCACGGGTGTCAAGGAAGTGCGCCAGTCCAGGGTCGGTGACACGGTCACGTCGGCGGCACACCCGGCGACCAAGGATCTGGGCGGCTACCGGCCGCCGCGTCCCATGGTCTACGCGGGGTTGTACCCGATCGACGGGGCTGACTTTCCCGAGCTTCGCGAGGCCTTGGACAAGCTTCAGCTCAACGACGCCGCGCTGGTCTACGAGCCGGAGACCTCCGGCGCGCTCGGGTTCGGTTTCCGGGTGGGGTTCCTCGGCTTGCTGCATATGGAGATCGTCCGGGAACGGCTGGAGCGGGAGTTCAACCTCGATCTGATCTCCACCGCGCCCAACGTGGTCTATCGGGTGGTCATGGAGGACGGGACCGAGCATGAGGTCACGAACCCGTCCGAGTACCCGGAGGGAAAGATCGCCGAGGTCTACGAGCCGATCGTCAAGGCCACCATTCTCACGCCCTCCGACTACATCGGCACGGTGATGGAGCTGTGTCAGGCCCGGCGTGGTGAGCAGACCGGAATGGACTACCTCAGCGAGGACCGGGTCGAGATCCGGTACCGGTTGCCCCTGGCGGAGATCGTCTTCGATTTCTTCGACGCGCTGAAGTCGCGCACCAAGGGCTTCGCCTCGTTGGACTACGACGAAGCCGGCGAACAGGCGGCCCAACTGGTGAAGGTCGACATCCTCCTGCACGGCGAACCGGTGGATGCGTTCTCCTCGATCGTCCACACCGACGCCGCGTACAGCTATGGCGTGGCGATGGCGAAGAAGTTGCGCGAACTGATTCCTCGACAGCAATTCGAGGTGCCTATCCAGGCCGCGATCGGAGCTCGCGTGATCGCCCGCGAGACCGTCCGAGCGATGCGGAAGGATGTCCTCGCCAAGTGTTACGGCGGCGACATCACCCGTAAGCGCAAGCTGCTGGAGAAGCAGAAGGAGGGCAAGAAGCGGATGAAGATGGTCGGCCGGGTCGAGGTGCCCCAGGAGGCCTTCGTGGCCGCGCTGTCCACCGGCGAGACCTCCGAGAAGAAGAAGTAACAACCTCTGGAGCGGTGAACTGGCTCTCAAGCGGTGAGCCGGCTCCCGGGAGGAGGCCCGCAGAACGGTCTAGGCTCACCTCATGGACGCAGAGATCGGCATCATCGGGGGCACCGGGTTCTACCAGTTTCTGAGCAACGCCACCACAATCCTGCCCTCGACCCCCTTCGGTTCTCCGAGCGCTCCCCTCACCGTCGGCGAGGTGGCCGGGCGCAGGGTCGCGTTCGTCCCGCGGCACGGGCAGCGTCACCAGTTCCCTCCGCACCGCGTCAACTACCGAGCGAACCTCTGGGCGTTGCGCAGCGTCGGCGTCCGGCAGGTGCTGGCTCCGGCTGCGGTCGGGTCGCTGCTTCCTGACCCGGGCCCGGGCGCGTTCGTGGTGCCCGACCAGGTGATCGACCGCACCTGGGGACGCAAACACACGGTGTACCACGGGCAAGGGCGGGTCGTGCATGTGGCGTTCGCCGACCCGTACTGTCCGCGGGGTCGCGCGGCCGTCCTGGGTGCGGCCGATGCCGATGTGCGTCCGGTCGACGGCGGCACGCTCGTCGTGATCAACGGGCCGCGCTTCTCGACCCGGGCCGAATCCCGGTGGCATGCGATGGCCGGCGGCACGATCGTGGGCATGACCGGCATGCCGGAGGCCTCGATCGCCCGGGAACTGGCGATGTGCTTCACCACGATCTGCCTGGTCACTGACCATGATGCGGGGGTGGACGGCGGTGAGGCCGTGACCCACGCCGAAGTGTTGGCGCAGTTCGCCGGCAACATCGAGCGGATGAAGGCACTGCTCACCAGGACAGTCGCGGCGCTCCCCGGCAAGGAGCCCGACGCTCGGGCCGCATGCCCATGCCGTCGTGCGCTGGACGGCCAGGAACTCCCGTTCGACCTTCCCTGAGCGAGGAGCACGTGCCCTCGAGCCCGCCCGACGGTGAACCAGCACCTCTCGACGGTGCGTTGCCGCCGGACGCGGTGGCGGGGCTGTCCGGCCGCCGACTCAGCCTCTACGTCCACGTGCCGTTCTGCGCCGTGCGCTGTGGCTACTGCGACTTCAACACTTACACCTCGGCCGAGCTGGGCGCCGCCCCCGGTGCCAGCCAGGACGCCTATCTGGAGGCCGCTGTCGCCGAACTTGACCTCGCTCTGCAGATCCTGCCGAACGCGCCGCCCTTGCAGTCGGTGTTCTTCGGCGGCGGGACCCCCACGATGCTGCCGCCCGCGGCCCTGGCTGGCCTGCTGGCCAGCGTCCGCGCCCGGTTCCCGCTCGCATCGGACGCTGAAGTGACCACCGAGGCGAATCCCGAGTCGGTGGATCAGGCCGGCCTCGACACGCTTGCCGAAGCCGGGTTCACCAGGTTGTCACTGGGGATGCAGTCGGCCCGCCCCGGCGTGCTCGCGGTCCTCGACCGGCGCCACACCCCGGGCCGGGTCGGCCACGTGGTCCAGCAGGCGCGCCGGGCCGGCTTCGGTTCGGTCAGCCTTGACCTGATCTACGGCAGCCCGACCGAAACGATCGACGACTGGCGGGAGAGCCTGGTCACGGCGCTGGCTTATCAGCCCGACCATGTCAGCGCGTATTCGCTGATCGTCGAACCCGGCACCAGGCTGGCGGCCAGGATCGGACGGGGGGAGTTGCCCGCTCCCGACGAGGACTATCACGCCGATTGCTACCTGCTGGCCGAGGAGCTGTTGACCGAGGCCGGGCTGGCCAACTACGAGGTGAGCAACTGGTCGCGTCCGGGGCACGAATCCAGGCACAACCTCGCGTACTGGGTGGGCGACGACTGGTGGGGCGTCGGGCCAGGGGCCCATTCTCACGTCAACGGTGTGCGCTGGTGGAACGTCCGGCACCCGCGTGACTACGCAGCCCGGCTGGCCGCGGGAGAGTCCCCTGGCGCAGGGCCGGGAGGCGCTCAGTCCCAACCAGCGCCGCGTGGAGCGGGTGCTGCTCGAGCCCCGATTGGCGACGGGTCTCCCCACGACCGTCCTGACGCGCTCGGAACGTGACCGCCTCCCCGAGCTGGTGGCTGGTGGGCTCGCTCAGGACGGCCGCCGAGCGACTTCGCCTGACCCTCGAAGGCCGGCTCCTGGCCGACGCCGTGATCCGTGACCTCCTCGATCCGCTTTGACAACGTTTGGATAACGCGGGTCGGGTCACAACGGTTTCGTAACAAGTGTGAGACATACGGGTGCTCAAATGTGCCTCGCACCCTTACCCTTGCCCAACCTGGCTGGGGCCGGGAAGCAGAATGCTCACAAGGAGGAAATGTGAACAATCGTCCGTTCAAGCTGGTGGGAATCGCTGTCGTGGCGGCTTCGCTGGCTTTCACAGGTTGCGGCTCCCGCACCGAAGCCACATCCGGCGCTACCGGAGGCACCGCCAAGGTCGCCAAGATCGGTGTCATCGCGCCGCTGTCGGGTGACCTTTCAGCCCTCGGTCTGGGCATCCGCAACTCGGTCGACCTCGCCATTCGGCAGGCGAACGACGCCGGCACCATTCCGGGCTGGAAGCTCGAACTGGCGGCCGAGGACGACGAAGCCAAGCCCGATACCGGTAAGAACGCCGCGACCAAGCTCGCGTCCGATGCTGAAGTGGTCGGCGTCGTCGGCACGCTGAACTCCTCGGTGGCGCAGAGCGTCATCCCGGTGCTGGACGCGGCCAAGATCGTTCAGGTGTCTCCGGCCAACACGAACCCGGCGCTCACCAAGGGCGCGGACTACCTGACCAACCCGGTCCGGCCGAACGCGAACTACTTCCGCACCTGCACCACCGACGCCGTGCAGGGCCCGTTCGCTGCGCAGTACCTCCTGGGTGAAGGCATCAAGAAGGTCGCCACCGTCCACGACAAGAAGTCCTATGGTCAGGGCCTGGTGACCGAGTTCACGAAGGCGTTCGAGTCCGGCGGTGGCACCGTGGTGGCAGCGGAGACGATCAACCCTGATGACAAGAACTTCTCCGCTGTGATCTCCAAGGTGAAGGGAGCCGGTCCGGAAGCGTTGTACTACGGCGGCGAATACCCGCAGGCCGGCCCGCTGTCCAAGCAGATGAAGGCTGCCGGGCTCAAGGTCCCGTTGATGGGTGGGGACGGCATCTTCTCCGGCGAGTTCATCAAGCTCGGTGGCACCGACGGTGACCTGGCGACATCGGTCGGGGCTCCCGTCGAGACACTGGATTCGGCGAAGACCTTCGTCGAGGGGTACAAGGCGGCCGGGTTCTCCGAAGGGTACGAGGCATACGGCGCGTACTCCTTCGACGCCGCCAACGCCATCATCCAGGCGCTGAAGGTCTCCCTGGCTTCGGCCACCGATGCAAAGTCGGCTCGTGAGGCGACCATCAAGGCCATGGCCTCGGTCAGCTTCGACGGGGCTACCGGCAAGGTTGCGTTCGACGAGTTCGGTGACTCGGTCTCCCGGGTGCTCACCGTCTACGCCGTGACCGACGGCGCTTGGGCCGCGAAGAAGACCGGCTCGCTGAAGTGATCCGGACCCGTTGGCGCTCATCCACCCGATGAGCGCCAACGGGTCGTGTCCATCTGAGTCCATTGATCTGAGGGGTGCGTAAGCCACGTGGACCTGTTTCTTCAGCAACTCATCAACGGGATCTCCCTGGGAGCGCTGTATGCCCTGATCGCGGTTGGCTACACCGTGGTGTACGGCATCGTCCAGTTGATCAACTTCGCCCACGGCGAGATCTTCATGGTGGGTGCCTTCGGGGCCTTCGCCACATGGACCATTCTGGGCCAACCCACGGACTGGAGCCCGGCGGCATCCTTATTGGTCCTGTTGCCGCTCATGCTGGTCGGAGGGATCGTGATCTCGGTGGCCGTCGCCCTGCTCACTGAGCGGTTCGCTTACCGTCCGCTCCGAAACGCGCCTCGGCTCGCGCCGCTGATCTCAGCGATCGGCGTCTCAGTGTTTCTGCAGGAGTTCGTGCGGCTGTTCTACGGTCGCATTCCTGGCCTCCCGGACGCCAAGAGCGCGGTGCCGTTCCCGTCCATCGCAGGGATTTCGGGAGAAATCGTCCAGTTGGGCAACGTCACCATCCAGATGCCTGCGCTGTTCACGGTCGCCGCCTTGGCGGTCAGCACCGTCTTCTTGTGGTTCTTCGTCAACCGCTCCAAGACCGGCCGGGCCATGGTCGCCACCTCGCAGGATCCGGACACCGCACGCCTCATGGGGATCAACGTTGACAAGGTGATCGTGGCAGCGTTCGCGGTCGGCGCCGGCCTGGCCGCGATCGCCGGCGTCGCGCACGGCCTGAGCTACGGCAACATCGACTTCCGGATGGGCTTCCTGGCCGGCCTCAAGGCTTTCACCGCCGCGGTCTTGGGCGGCATCGGGAACATCAATGGGGCGGTCGTCGGTGGTCTCGTGCTGGGCGTGGTCGAGGCCATGGCCACTACCTTCATCCCCGGCCAGTTCGGCAGTTCCGCCTGGAAGGACGTTTGGGCGTTCGCGCTCCTGATCCTCGTCCTGGTGTTCAGGCCGCAAGGCCTGCTGGGCACGAAGGTGGTGGACCGGGCATGAAGAACCTCATCAGCGACACCACCAAGCTTCGGTTCCGCTACCCGGCCCGCGCCGTCGGGATCGCTGGCGCACTACTGGTCATCGCGTCGGTGTTCCTGCCTTGGTCCTACGGCCACGGGGCATTGGACGACGTCGGCTTCTACGCAGCGCCATCTCCGCTACAGCTGTTCCTGATCGTTCTTCCTGTGCTGACCCTGCTCCTGCTGGCCCTGCCCTTGGTGGGCAAGAGGCGTCTGGGGTCGTTCGCCAAGGCCGTCGCCTGGAACACCTCCGCCAAGACCGCGTCGATCGCCACGCTCGTCACCGTGGCTGTGGCCGTGGCGTCGATTGCCATCGAGCTCAAGGGCCTGGTCAACGTCGAAACCGGTGGTTGGATGGCGCTCGCCGGTGCCCTCGTGGCCACTGTCGCTACGCCGTTCCTGCCCGACTCGCCCGAACCGTCCCTGGCGCGCGTGAAGACCCCCAGGTGGGTGCAGATCGTCGGAATCGCAGCGATGATGGCAGCGGTGCTCTTCCTCGCCGCGTTCGCGCTCAACCAAACCGACGCGGGAACCTTCCTGACGTTCCTGACCTTCCTGGTGTCCTCAGTGCTCATCCTGCGTCAGTTCGGCGTCCTGGCGTGGCTAGGGATCGCGGCAGCCAACAACAACCGGGTGCTGGTGCTGTCGGCGTTCGTGGTCGCCTTCGCCTTCCCGTTCACACAGGATGGGTCGGACGCGAACATGTCGATCGCCGCTCAGGTGCTGATCTTCGCGGCTACCGCCCTGGGCCTGAACATCGTCGTGGGTCTGGTCGGGCTGCTCGACCTCGGCTACATCGCGTTCCTCGGGGCCGGCGCGTTCACCGCGGCCGTGCTGTCGGAGTCCGCGTTCTCCACCATCGACTTCAAACCGCCCTTCCTCGTGGTCGTCCTGATCGCCGGCACCGTCGCGTCCCTCCTGGGTCTGCTGATCGGTGCGCCGACGTTGCGGGTCTCTGGCGACTATCTGGCGATCGTCACCTTGGCGTTCGGTGAGATCTTCCGAATCACCATGAACAATCTGGACGGCAACGACGGGCCCAACATCACCAACGGGTCCAACGGCATCTCGGGTATCCCTGACCTGAACTTCCTCGGGTTCGACTTCGGGGCCGTGCATCACATCTTCGGCGTGGAGATCGGACGCTTCGCCAACTACTACTGGCTCATGCTCCTGGTGATCGCCCTGATCATCGTGGTCTTCATGAATCTCAACTACTCCCGGATCGGCCGTGGGTGGGTGGCGATCCGTGAGGACGAACTGGCTGCGGAGGCGATGGGTGTGAACACCTTCGCCCTGAAGCTGCTGGCCTTCGCCGGCGGCGCCTTCCTCGCCGGGGTGGCGGGAGCGGTCAAGGCCCACCACGACGTGTCGGTCACGCCCGACCAGTACGTGTTCCTGGAGTCGGCTTTTCTGCTGGCCGCCGTCGTCCTCGGCGGCATGGGCACCGTGATGGGCGTGCTGATCGGTGCCACCATCTTGAAGCTCCTGCCCGAGAAGCTCCGGTTCTTCTCCGACTACCGCCTGCTGCTGTTCGGACTGCTGATGGTGGTCATGATGCAGTTCCGCCCGGAAGGCATCATCGCGGACGAGCGCCGTCAACTGGAGTTCCACGCCGAGGACGAAGAACTGGCCGAAGAGATCGAGGAGGACCTGATCACCCATCACGCCCACTTCAACCCGGAGCGGAAGGGGTTCGAGCTATGACCGCGGTGATCGCGGGCAGCGGCCATCACGTCGATGCGTCCACGCTGCTGCTGCAGGCTTCCAATGTGACGATGCGTTTCGGCGGCCTGACCGCGGTGAACGACGTAAGCCTCAACGTTCATGCGGGCGAGATCGTCGGCCTGATCGGACCTAACGGGGCCGGCAAGACGACCTTCTTCAACTGTCTCACCGGCCTGTACAAGCCCACGTCAGGCGAAGTGCGGTTCGCGGGTGAGGTGTTGCCACCCAAGCCGCGGCTGGTGGTGCGCCGAGGTATGGCGCGTACGTTCCAGAACATCCGGCTCTTCCACAACATGACCGCGCTGGAGAACGTCATGGTCGGTATGTACAGCCGCACCAAGACCAATGCCCTGGACGCAGTCTTCAGGTCTCCGCGGCACCGGCGGGAAGAACTCGCGTCCACCGATCGGGCCAGGGAATTGCTGGACTTCGTCGGTTTGTCGGGATCTGCTGACATGCTGTCGCGCAACCAGCCCTACGGCGACCAGCGGCGCTTGGAGATCGCGCGGGCGCTCGCCACCGATCCCAAGCTGCTGCTGCTGGATGAGCCGACGGCGGGGATGAATCCGCAGGAAACCAGGCAGGCGGAAGACCTGATCTTCAAGATTCGGGACCTTGGCCTGGCCGTCCTCGTGATCGAGCACGACATGCGGTTCATCTTCAACCTTTGTGATCGGGTGTGCTGCTTGGTCCGCGGTGAGGTCCTGGTGGAGGGCACCGGAACCGTCGTGCAGAACGACCCCAGGGTGATCGAGGCCTATATCGGAACACCGCCGGCCGACGACGAGCCAGCGTCGGACGCCGGGACGGGGCAGCAACCCGGCTTGGCTGCGGGTGAGGAAGTGAATGATGCTTGAGGTCAAAGCTCTGGTGGTCGCCTACGGCCGGGTCAACGCAGTCAAAGGCATCGACTTCACCGTCGAGAGGGGACAGATCGTCACCCTGTTGGGCACCAACGGCGCGGGCAAGTCGACCACGCTGCGGACGATCTCGGGGTTGCTGACCCCGGTGTCAGGTGAGATCTGGTTCGAAGGCGAACGATTGGACGGAATCCCGGCTCACAAGGTGGTCGAGCGTGGCGTGGCGCAGTCCCCCGAGGGTCGGCGCCTGTTCCGGCAGATGTCGGTGGAGGACAACCTGAAACTGGGCGCATACTCCCGTAAGGACACGGGGGCCATCAAGTCCGACATGGATCGGGTGTACGACCTTTTCCCGGTGTTGGGCGACCGCCGGCAGGAGCAGGCGGGTCTGTTCTCCGGCGGGGAGCAGCAGATGCTGGCCATCGGCCGGGCGATGATGAGCCGGCCGAAGTTGCTGATGCTGGACGAGCCGTCCATGGGTTTGAGCCCGATCATGACCCAGACGATCATGAGGACGATCCGCGAACTGCAGGCCGACGGCGTCACGATCCTGCTGGTCGAGCAGAACGCCCAGGCAGCCCTCTCTCTGGCCGACAAGGGCTACGTGCTCGAGGTCGGGCAGATCATGTTCTCCGACACCGGCCGCAACCTGCTCGGTGACGATCGGGTGAAGCGCACCTACCTTGGTGCCGACTGACCGAGACCTCCACCTACAACGGGGACGAGACCGTCCCCGACTTGGGCCGGGAAGCTGCGGAGTGGAGCCTCAAAGGCGAAGCGTCATCGTCGTAGGGTGGATCGGTGCGGTATTCCAAGGATGTCCTGAGCCCCGGCTGGCAGCGGGTTGGCAAACCCGTGACGGTCGAAACGCCGGTCAGCGTGGGGATGGTCGTCGAGGATCCGACCTCCGGCTTCTGTGGCGCGGTCGTGCGCTGGGAGAACGGACTGGTGGTTCTGGAGGACCGCAGGGGGGCTCGACGCAGCTTCCCGTTCGGACCCGGATTCTGGCTGGACGGCAAGCCGGTCAGCCTGGTCGCGCCTCGACCGTCCAGGCCTTCGGCCGCCACGCACACAGCGTCGGGATCGCGAGTGGGAACACCGGGCCCGGCGAAGGTGGCGGCGGCGTCCCGGATCTACGTCGAAGGACGCCACGACGCCGAACTGGTGGAGAAGATCTGGGGAGCCGACCTGCGCCATGAGGGCGTCGTGGTCGAGTTCCTCGGCGGCATCGACGATCTCCCGGCCATCGTCGAGGAATTCGCGCCCGAGCCAGGACGGAGGCTCGGCGTGCTGGTCGATCATCTGGTCGCCGGCAGCAAGGAGACCCGCATCGTGTCCCACGTCACGTCGGAGCACGTGCTCGTCACCGGTCACCCGTTCATCGACATCTGGCAGGCCGTCAAACCTGAACGAGTCGGGCTCACCGCCTGGCCCCGGATTCCGCGCGACGTCGAGTGGAAGCACGGCATCAGCCTGGCCCTCGGCCGCCCGGTGCGTAGCCAGGCCGACATCGCCGCCACCTGGCAGACGATCCTGGGCCGCGTGCGAGATTGGCGCGACCTCGACCCGGCCCTGCCGCGAGAGGTCGAACGACTGATCGACTTCGTCACCGCCGAGGTCGCCGAAGGACTGTAGAGCGGACGACGCACGAGGTTGCGGCGCCGGGTGGATAGCCTGTCGAAAACCCGCTACCGGCCAGCTCAGGAGTTCGTGGTGCACACCGATGAGGTATCGGACCTCCTGGCCAGTGTGGCCGACCGGCTGATTCTGCCACGCTTCGGGGCTCTGGGGTCGGGCGACATCGAGGAGAAGCGTCCCGGTGACCTGGTCACCGTCGCCGATCGGGACGCCGAGATCGACATCGCCAAGCAGCTGCGTCAGGCCGACCCGGGAGTGCTGGTCGTCGGTGAGGAAGGCGTGTTCTCCGATCCTCGCTCGCTCGACGCGCTGCCGTCGGCGGGGCATGCGTGGGTGATCGATCCGATCGATGGCACTCGGAACTTCGCCCGCGGCAGCGCCGACTTCGCGGTCATGCTTGCCGAGCTACGTCACGGTGAGACGGTCCGCGGCTGGATCTGGCAGCCGGTCCACGAGCGGCTGTACATCGCCGAGCGCGGCGGGGGAGTCACCTGCAACGGCATCCGAGTCGAACCGCCGCCGCCGAGCCCCCGCGAGGTCCCTCTGGGTGCCAGCTACCTTCCGGTGCCCGGTGAGGAGCACGCCCCGGTGCGCGTCACCCGTTCCTGGGGCTCGTGCGGTATCGACTATCCGAAGCTGATCAGGGGCGAGGTCGACTTCCTCTGCTATCGCTCCCTCTTCCCGTGGGATCATCTGCCGGGCGGCCTGATGGTCAGCGAACTGGGTGGCCGGATCGCGACCGACGCCGGCGTCGACTACCGCGCCGGAGTGGTCGGACGCCGAGTCGTGTCGGCGACCACGCCGGAGCTGTGGCAGCGGGCCCGAGACGGCCTGTTCGGAGCCTGACCCGGCCGGCGTCCGCACGCCGGACGCGCCTGATCGCAGCCGCACACCGACGCCCGCACCCAGGCGCGCCCGTCCGCGATCCGGACGGGCCCGTCCGCGCTCCGGAGGCACCGAGCTCCTCGCTCGGGCGAGACGGCCGGATTCACCGATGCCGAGTGGACGTGGCAGAGTGGTCCGCACCAAACGGACGCGGGGAGGAACCGACCATGGCCGAGCAAGATCCCAACGAGGACCTCAAAGCCAAGATGCGCGAGGCCCTGGCCAGGAAGCAGCACGGACCCGAAGGCAATCCCGAGGGCGGGCACCACGGCAAGGAGAAAGGGCCGGCCGAGCGTGGCCGCCAAGGTGGTGGCGGGCTGTTCCGTCGGAAGGCCGGCGGCTGAGACTGGGCGGGGTCCGATCACAGGTCACCCGCAACGAACCGCTCCAACCAAGGGGGGCCGTTCCCATCCCGGTCAGCCCATGACGATCGCCCGCCCGGCGGGATCGGTCGGGCCAAGCAGGATCGTCAGGCCAAGGGGAGTTGGGTCAAGGGGAGTTGGGTGCGGGGCACGATGCCCGCTGCGGCGAGCTGGCCGTACGCGAGCGGCAGCACACCGCGAACGGTCCGTTCGTCGAAGGGCCATTCACCTTGATCGTAGGCATCGTCGAGCTTGACGCCACGGCTGATCAGGTGCTCGACCTGGCCGTACAGACCGGAGATCTCGGCGCGCTGCTGGAACGCGGCCAATCGATCCATCGTCGCGCCGTGGCCCGGCACCAGGATGGTGTCCTCTGCGACCAGGCCGAGGATGCCGTCCACCGCGCTCGGCCATTCACGCAGGTGGCAGTCCGCGCCGAAGGAGGGTGGGCCGGCGCTCTCCAGCAGGTCGCCGGTGAAGATGACGCCGGCGTCGGGGATGATCGCGACCACGTCGCCCTCGGAGTGGCCCCGGCCGAAGTGAACCGCTTCCACCCGACGGCCCCCGGCGTCGACCACCCGGGCCAGTGAGAAGGTGGTGTTGGGTGCGACCAGTGTGGACACTTCGACGCCGAGGTCTTCGGCGGCGTCTCGGCATTCGGCGCTGCCCAGTTGAGCTTGGACGCTCTCGTGCGCGTAACTGGGCACGTCGGTGAAGGCTGCGAGCCCGAACAGGTGGTCGTAGTGCCAGTGGGTCACGAGCGCGGCGACCACGGGGACGCCGGTGGCCAGTTCGGCTGCCCGGCGGACCTCGGCGCCCTGTTCGGGTGACGATCCGGTGTCGATGACCAGGCATCCGTGGGGTCCGGCCACGAGGCCGATGTTCACCCCGGCCGGTTCCCCGACCGCGACGAAGATGCCGTCGGCGATCGGCGTGAACTCACTCAGGCTGAACTGCATCATGAACCTCAGCCTAACCGGATGCTGGGCTGCTCCTCGCCCGGCGCAAGCGCCGGGGCTCGTCGAGAATCCTCAAGATCCCGTCGCTGACGCGCCGGGATCTCCTTGTCGTCTAGACTGGCACTCCACTACCGAGAGTGCCAACGCGAACGGGAGGACAGCATGCTCGACGACCGCAAGCTGACCATCCTGCGGGCCATCGTCACCGAGTACGTGTCCATGCGCGAACCGGTCGGCTCCCGGGCCCTGGTCGAGCGATACCAGCTCGATGTGTCACCGGCCACCGTGCGCAACGACATGGCCGTGCTGGAGGAGGAGGGCTACATCATGCAGCCCCACACCAGCGCGGGTCGGATCCCGACCGACAAGGGTTACCGGCTGTTCGTCGACCGGCTCGGAGCGGTGAAGCCGCTGTCGACGGCCGAGCGACGGGCGATCGAGACTTTCATGGCCGGCGCGCTCGACGTGGACGACGTGGTGCGGCGCACCGTCCGGCTGCTGGCCCAGATCACGCAGCAGGTGGCCATCGTGCAGTACCCGATCGTCTCCGGTGCGATCATCCGCCACGTCGAGATCGTGACCTTGAACTCCGAACGCGGGTTGGTGATCCTGGTCAGTTCGTCGGGGCGGGTGGACCAGCGTCCGGTCGAACTCGGGGGTGCGTCGGACCCCGTGGTGGCCGACCTGCGCGGACGCCTCAACGCCGCGCTCGTCGGCCTCACCCCGGCGAAAGCGGTGGACAGGCTCACGTCGCTGCTGGACGAACTGCCGCCCGAGGTGCGTCCGCTCGGCGCCGGCGTGATCGCCGCAATGCTGGAACTGGCCACGGCCGACCCGTCCACGCGCGTGGTGGTGGGCGGTGTGCCGAACCTGACTCGTTTCTCCGACCAGTACGAAACCACGGTCCGTCCGGTGCTGGAGGCACTGGAGGAGCAGGTGGTGCTGCTGCGCCTGCTCGGCGAGGTGGCCGGTGGCGGCGACGTCACCGTGCGGATCGGGCATGAGAACCCCTACGAACCGTTGCGGGCCACCTCCGTGGTGGCCAGCGGCTACGGCCGGACGAATGACACCTGGGCCACGCTCGGAGTGGTCGGGCCGACCCGAATGGACTACCCCTCGACGATGGCCGCGGTACGGGCAGTGGCTCGCTACGTCGGTCGCTTTTTTGAAGGATGATGCGTGAGCGCTGACTACTATCAGACCCTCGGTGTGCCCCGGGACGCGAGCCCCGAGCAGATCAAGAAGGCCTATCGCAAGCTGGCCATGAAGTACCACCCGGACGTGGCCGACGCCCCCGGCGCCGCCGAGAAGTTCAAGGAGATCGGCGAGGCCTACGAGGTGTTGCACGACCCCAACAAGCGGGCCATGTACGACCGCGGCGGCGACCCTCTGGGCGGCGGCTTCGGCGGCGGCTTCGGCGGTGGCGGGTTCGGCTTCCCCGGCGGCGGGGGCTTCGACTTCACCAACCTCGTCGACGCGATGTTCGGCACCCAGGCGAGCCGCGGGCCGAGGTCTCGGACGCGACGTGGTCAGGACGCCCTGGTGCGGCTCACCCTCACGCTGGCCGAGGCCGCTTTCGGGATCACCAAGCCGTTGCGGGTCGATACGGCTGTGGTCTGCCCCAACTGCAACGGCTCCGGCGCGAACGAAGGCAGCGAGCCGGTCACCTGCGGCACGTGTCACGGTGCCGGCGACGTCACTCAGGTGCAACGGTCCTTCCTCGGCGAGATCCGCACCAGCCAGCCGTGTCCCACGTGTCGCGGGTACGGCACCGTCATCCCGAACCCGTGTGGCGAGTGCTCGGGAGAGGGTCGGGTACGGACTCACCGAACCATCAACGTGAAGATCCCGGCGGGGGTCGCGTCCGGCAACCGGGTGCACTTGGCGTCCCAGGGCGAAGTGGGCGTCGGCGGTGGCCCGGCGGGCGACCTGTACGTCGAGCTGAGTGTGGCCGCGCATGACGTGTTCAAGCGCAACGGCGATGACCTCGAGGTGGTGGTGAAGGTGCCGATGACCGCGGCTGCGCTGGGCACCCAGGTCACGCTCGACACACTCGAGGCGGAGCGGGACGATCTGGAGCCCGACGCCGGCCGGGTGGAGGTCGACATCCCGGCCGGCACCCAATCCGGCACCCGGATCTCCATTCCCGGACGCGGAGTGCCCCGGCTGCGCGGTGACGGCCGAGGCGAGTTGGGCGTCACGCTGCTGGTCCAGACCCCGACCCGGCTGGATGACGAGCAGCGTGAACTGCTGCGCCAGTTCGCGTCGGTCCGTGGCGAACACCGACCCGAGGTCGCGGTGGCCAAGCAGGGCAAGGGTGTTCTGGGCTGGCTGAAGGAGGCGTTCACGTGACCGAGCCCCTGTTCCTCGCCGTCCTGGAGCACCCTCAGGTTGGCCAGCAGGTCGTTCTCGGCGGCGATGAGGGCCGCCACGCCGCCGCCGTCCGCAGGCTGCGGGTAGGCGAAATCATCCTGATCAGTGACGGCAACGGCACGGCGGTCCGCGGCCCGGTGATCGCGATCGACAAGGCCGGCGTGACGATCGACGTCGCCGAGGTGGTGCGCGAGGCTGAGTCCCCCGTGAAGTACGTGGTCATCCAGGCGTTGCCCAAGGGCGACCGTGCTGAACTGGCCGTGGAGATGCTGACCGAGTTGGGCATCGACGAGATCGTGCCCTGGCAGGCGGAACGGTCCGTGGTGCGATGGGCTCCGGAGCGGGTCGAACGCGGTCTGACCCGGTGGCGGGCGACCGCCCGGGAGGCGACGAAGCAGTGCCGACGGTTCCGGGTACCCACAGTGTCGGTGCCGTTGACGACCGCAGAGCTGGCGCAGCGCGTGTCGCAGACAGCGCTCACCGTGGTCCTCCACGAATCCGCTGACGTTCACCTGGCCACGCTGGAGGTGCCCTCGACGGGGGAGATCATGTTCATCGTGGGCCCGGAGGGCGGCCTCAGCGACGGCGAGGTCGAGACCTTCGTCGCCGCCGGCGCCGTTCCGGTCCTGATCGGTGACCACGTGCTGCGCACGTCGACGGCGGGCGTGGTGGCGCTGGCCCAGCTGCAGGCGCTCGCGCCCAGGTGAGCGGCTTCGGCTTCACCCCGGGGACGTTCCTGACCAACGGCCTGGGCCGGACGGGTGTGATCCACACCCCGCACGGCGAGATTCGGACGCCCGCTTTCGTCGCCGTCGGCACCAAGGCGACGGTGAAGGCTGTCCTGCCCGAGAGCGTTGCAGCACTGGGCGCGCAGGCGGTCCTGGCGAACGCCTACCACCTGTACCTGCAGCCGGGGGCCGACATCGTGGACGCCGCTGGTGGCTTGGCCGAGTTCATGAATTGGCCGGGGCCGACCTTCACCGACTCCGGCGGTTTCCAGGTGATGAGCCTGGGGGTGGGGTTCAAGAAGGTGCTGGCGATGGACGCCGCGGGGCTGGCCGACGACGATGTGATCGCGCCGGGCAAGAGCCGGCTGGCGCACGTCGACGACGACGGGGTGACGTTCACCTCGCACCTCAACGGCGACCGGCACCGGTTCACCCCCGAGGTGTCGATGCAGATTCAGCACCAGCTCGGGGCCGACATCATGTTCGCTTTCGACGAGTGCACCACCTTGTTGAACACGCGCGGCTACCAGGAACGGTCGCTGGCCAGGACCCAGGCCTGGGCGGCCCGCTGCGTGGCCGAACACGACCGGCTCACCGCCGAACGCTCGGGCAAGCCCTACCAGGCGCTCTTCGGAGTGGTGCAGGGAGCCCAGTACGAGGATCTACGCCGCCGGGCCGCCCGCGACCTGGCCACGCTGGAGGTGTCCGGCCGCAGCTTCGACGGGTTCGGAATCGGGGGAGCGCTGGAGAAGGAGAACCTGGGCACCATCGTGGGATGGGTGACTTCTGTCCTGCCGCCGGACAAGCCCCGCCACCTGCTGGGGATCTCCGAACCGGACGACTTCTTTGCCGCGATCGAGGCCGGCGCCGACACGTTCGACTGCGTCATGCCGTCCCGCGTGGCGCGCAACGCCGCGATCTACACCGTGGACGGGCGATTCAACGTCAACACCGCCGGGAGCCGGCGGGACTTCGGTCCGCTCGATCCGCAGTGTGACTGCTACACGTGCGCGAACTACACCCGCGCCTACCTCCATCACCTGTTCAAGGCCAAGGAGATGCTGGGCGCGACGTTGGCCACGATCCATAACGAGCGATTCACCGTCCGTTTGGTCGACGACATCCGGGACAGCATCGAACAGGATCGGTTCGCCGACTTCCGCGCCGAGTTTCTCGGCCGGTTCTACGCGGGGCGCCGCTGAGACCGGTGCGCGGGCCGGCACCAGCAAGTGGCACTCGATCCGGCCTGGGGGTCCGAAGGCTAACCTGTGCGCTTGTGGCCGTGGCCGGCCGCGGAGTCGCCGACATCGAAAGAGCACCCCATGATCTGTCCTTCCTGCGGCTACGACCCCGGTGCGGCGGCCACCTGCCCCCGGTGCGGCGCCACCCTTGCGGCTCCCGCGGCAGAGGGCTCGCTGCGCCCGGCCGGGCCGGAGGCGAGTCCCTGGGCTCCGCCCGAAGACCCCTCCGCTGAGCCGACCGTGGCCTTGCCGGGTCACGAGCCGACTCTGGTCATGGCTCACTCCGGGCCGGGCGGGACGCCGACCGGCCCCGAGCCCATCGTCCCCGTGCCCGGGGCTACCCTCGGCGACGCCGGGGCAGCACCCGGGCCGCAGCAGGATGATGGGGCCGCTTCGCCCGCAGTGGATCAGGCGCCCACGGAATCGCCCCGGAAGCGACGGCTGTGGCCGGTGTTGCTCGTTGCTGTGGCGGTGTTGGTGGCTGGAGCCGGCGTGGCGACGGCGGGAGTGCTTCTCGGTTGGTTCGGGGGCGGGAAACGGCCCGCGGACGTGCTGCCGGCATCGACGCTGGCGTACGTGCAGCTGGATCTGGATCCCTCCTTGGCCCAGAAGGCTCAGGCGTGGCAGTTCCTGCGCGACCTTCCGGAGGTGAAGGACGCCGTCGCTTCGGGCCAGCCGGATCCGAAGCGGATCGCTTGGGACCTGCTCAACATGGACGAGCAGCTCGCGTCGGGCGACGACTACGACGCCGATGTGAAGCCCTGGCTCGGCGACCGGTTCGCCGTCGGGGTGCTGAAGCGAGGCGACGAGGCGGTCTGGGTCAGCGCGGTCCAGGTGAGCGACGAGGCCAACGGTGCGGCGAAACTGCGCGAGTGGATCGCCGAGAGCAAGCAGGACTACGACGTGAGCCTGCGCGAGGGTTTCGCGCTGCTCACCATGACCAAGGACACCAGCTACGTGCTCGCGGAACTCGCCCAGGGGACCTTGACGCAGAATCAGCAGTTCACGGCCGATTTCGCCACCCTCGGCGACCCCGGGGTGCTGGCGGGCTGGGCCGATCTCGCCGGCCTGGCCAGCATCTCGCAGGCGACGGGATCCGTCCCCGCCGACGCTGTGCAGGGGCGCGGAGTTTTCGCGGTCGGCTTCAGTGCGGACACGCTGCGGGTCGACGGGAAGCTCTTCGGGCTGGATTCGAGCGTCCAGGCGGCCGGTGCGGGAGACCTCGGCAACGTGCCGCTGTCGACGGGCGCGGCGATCAGCATCTGGGGCGGCGGCGCGGCTGTTGCGCAGTCCTGGCCCTGGCTGGGTGAGGAGGCCGATTCCTGGCTCCAGGAGTATGGGCTGGAGCGGGCGGACGTGGCCGCACTGCTTGGTCGCAGCCTGACCCTCAGCGTCCCCACCAGTGCCTTGGAGGGTTCCGACTCCGAACAGGTCGCGATGGGCCTGCGGGTGATCTCCGACGACGTGGCTCGTGCCCAGGCGGCACTGCACAAGATCGTGGGTGGGTTCGGCGTGACCGACCTCGCGGACCGGGTGGACGGCGATGTGCTCACCGCCGCCACGACGCCGGACTACCTCGACGAGCTGGTCGGTTCCTCCGCCAGGCTGTCGAGCTCGGAAGCGTTCCTCAAGGCGGTTCCGGATCACGCCAAGGCCACCTCAGCCATCTATGTCGCGCTGGCACCGATCATCGTCGAATGGACGTCGAGCGGATCCCCCTACGCCACCTTCGTGGGAGCGCTGCGCGCCGTCGGTGCCGAGTTCGTGATCGAAGAGCCGGGTACCGGGTCCTGGTCGGTCCGGCTGGTCAGGTCCTGAGCGTTGTTCGGAATGCGATAGGTCAGGTGATTGACGCCCGAGGCAAGGGCCCGAATTCGACCTCAATCGCCATGCTGCGCCACGCTCTCCGGGAGGTCGACCTCCGGCATGGGAAACACCGGCCACTGGGGTCGCACCTTGCTACTGTGAGTCTGGCCGTGAGTCGTATGGGATTGGCGCGCGGAATTGGTAGCTCTTGGGGGACTGGTGGGAGTCGCATCCGCTGCGCGCAGTGATATCGGTCTGCGACGCCAATTGAACGAAGACTGCATTCTGGTGGGCGAGCGGATTTGGGTCGTGGCCGACGGCATGGGCGGGCATGCGTCCGGCGATGTCGCCAGCGCGTACGCGGTAACGAGCCTGCGCGAGATCGATGGTATGGAGGATCTTAAGCCAGCCGATATCACCGGAGCCGTGGCGACGGCGAATAGAAGAATCCTGGAGCACGTCGGGCGCGATCCGCGCTCGAGCGGGATGGGGACCACTATTGCTGGTCTCGCCAGCGTGAACGTTGCCGGAGCGAGGCACTGGGCCATCTTCAACGTCGGAGATTCACGGGTTTATCGGTGCCACGGCGGCCTGCTGAGCAGAGCCACTGTCGACCATTCCGAAACCGAGGAACTCGTGTTGGCCGGGCGGATCACAGAGGAGGAGGCCAGGCACCATCACCTGCGCAATGTGATCACCCGCTCAGTGGGCTCGGACCCGGCTCCTCAGGTGGACCTGTGGGTGATGCCGCAGATGCCGGGCGAACGGTTCCTGGTCTGCAGCGACGGCGTCACCTCGGAACTCTCGGACGAGCAGATCGCCGCGGTGGTGCTTCACGAAGCAGATACCCGCGAGGCCGCCGAAAGACTGGTCGACGAGGCACTCTCGGCGGGGGGCCGGGACAACACGTCGGTGATCATCGTCGACTTCACGGCCGACGTTGTCGACCAAGCCGATGAGGCGACGCTGCCACGGATGCGAATCGCGGAGGGATTGTGATGACGAGCGAGTACACGCCTGGAAACGCGGTCGGAGTGATCGCACCGGACGTCGCCGTCCTGGTAGGTCTCGACGCCCAGGATGCACTCGTGACGGAGTTGTTCGCGTGCGTCTCGGGCTCGCCGACGCTGGAGGACATCGTCGAGGTGCTGTTGAGTCGAGGGTTGCGCCAGCTTCACGGCTTCGCGGCAGCGACTCTCGATCCCAACGGAGTCCGGGTCGTCGTGCGAGGGGACTTCACCGCTGCGGTGGAAGGAGAGGACGCCGTTCGTGGATCAGGCCTGTTGGTGGACAGATTCTTCGCGGATGCGCGGGTTGTGCGACTGACCTCGGACGCTGTAGATGGTCCGACGTTGCCCGTCCTACATGGCGTGGTGTTGGCCGACTCCGTCCGGCTCAACCGCGCAGAGCGCGAGGTGGGAGCGCGGAACGCCAGGTTCTCGGAGTCCGCGGTCGGTGTCGAGGTTCCGGCTTGGTCGGATCCGGCGAAACCTGACGAAGCGCCGGCGACGAGTCTCGCCGACGCATCGGGGGCACTTCCCGATCCTGACCTGGGATCGATCGCGATCGACCCGATAGGTCGCGACGAAGCGGAAGTTGCGGTCGACCCGGCAGGCCTGAGAGATCTGGAAGTGGAGCCTCCAGCGTCGCCGGACGTAGCGGTCGACGAATCAATGTGGCACGCGTCGGCCGCCGAAGACGCAGCCACTCCAATCAGTGGTCCGGCCGAGCCGTCGTCCGTCGGCGAACTCGATCGGGCGGACGATTCCCTCGGGGGTTGGCCCCCGGCCAGCGATGCCGCCTGGACGAGGCTGGCAGGCGAACCTGGATCGCCGAGACCCAAGGCTCCAGACACCAACGCTGAGCCGGTAGGTGGGATGCTGATCGAATCCTTCCCTTGGGCAAGCTCGGGCGACGTGCAGACCCCGATCGATCTTGATCCCGTCGCCGTCTCTGCGACTCCATCGAGGAGCCTCGATCCATCGGACTTCGATGTCGAAGCCGCAGAGATGACGATCGACCGGAGTCGGCTGATCGGCCATGCGCTCAGTAGCAGCAGCGTGCTCGTCGTGGCGGCCCGTTGTCCGTCCGGGCATCTGAGCCCCGCGTACGCAGATGGTTGTCGGGTATGCCACCAGGCCCTGCCGCCGCAGCAACCGATGGAAGTCCCGAGGCCTCAGCTCGGTGTCCTGCGACTGTCCAATGGAGATTCGGTACCTCTGGATCGCGGGGTGATCCTCGGCCGCAACCCGCGGCTGCCTGCCGGCTACTCCGGCGAGCAGCCTAATCTCGTGCGCCTGGCCGACCCCGATAAGGACATTTCGAGTCAGCATCTGGAAGTCACGCTCGACTACTGGCACGTCCTGATCACGGACTTGGGCTCAACGAACGGCACTGAAGTGATTCTGCCCGGCCAACCGCCGGTGCAGTTGCGGCGTGACGATCCGATGACCATCGAGCCCGGTACGAAGGTGGTGCTCGCGGGCGTCTTCGACTTCGTCTACGAGGTGACGGCGTGAGCTCGTCGCAGCTACCGCCGGACATTCCTGGACTGGCTTATCGGAGCAAGCTGGGCGCTGGGGGCTACGCAGATGTGTATCTCTATGAACAGCACATGCCGTCACGGAAGGTCGCCGTCAAGGTGCTCCGGGAGACCGGGCTTTCCGCGAGTGCGGCAGCCCGGTTCACGGCGGAAGCCAATGCCATGGCTCAGCTGGAGCATCCACACATCGTTCCGGTGTACGCGGCCGGGCTGACGTCCGACGGCCGCCCTTACCTGGTGATGATGTACTACCCCAAGGCCAGCCTCGCCGAACGGGTCCGGTCCGAGCGACTTCCGGTGGCGGAGGTCCTGCGGATCGGAATCCAGATCGGGAGCGCGGTGGAGACCGCGCACCGAGCCGGACTGCTGCACCGTGACATCAAGCCTGCCAACGTCTTGACCAACCAATACGGGACACCGGGATTGACGGATTTCGGGATCGCAGCACAGATCGCCGATGTAGATGACGAGGACACTGGCGTCTCCATTCCTTGGTCTCCGCCCGAGGTCCTCTACGCCACCGCTCCGGCTACGGCGCGGTCAGATGTCTACTCACTCGCAGCCACGCTGTGGCAACTCCTGGTTGGCCGTTCACCCTTCGAGGTTCCCGGCGGCGACAACTCCAGCTATGCGTTGATGAAGAGGATCCGCGATGCGGCGCCCCCACCCACCGCAAGACCGGACGTTCCCGCGTCACTGGAGCGGCTGTTGCGCTCGGCGATGGCGCGCGACGTGAGCGCCCGTCCAGCGAGCGCGCTCGACCTGGTCCGGTCGCTGCAGGCGATTGAGCAGGAGTTGCGATATCAGCGGACTCCGATTGTCGTCGCCGATGAATCTCGTCCCAGCAGTTCTGTCGCCAGCCGCGTGCCGCCCGAGGACGCCACGCGGGTCAAGGGCGCCCAGGTGGTGCCTGCCCAAAGTGACCTTCCGCCCATCGGCCGGGCCGAGCTGCAGCCGCCCGACCGCACCGTGTCACGCGGCATCTCCGGGCCCGGGGAGGGGGCGGCGGTACCCACGCGGGCGATGGGCAGAGTGGCGACGGAGATTCCAGTCGACGAACCGCTGGAGCGCCGGACATCCCTGCCCATGATGGGGGCTGTCGTGGTCGTGGTCGCTGCGATCGTCGGCGTCGGGTACTACCTGGCGTCCAGCCAACCGAAGTCTCAAACCGAAGACGCCAGCACTATCGGAATCAGGACACCGAATTTCATCGAAGATCCGCTTCCGCCCGGACAGCTCACCTTCACGAACGAAGTGACTGGCAAGCGAGTCACTTTCCACTGGGACTACGAGCATCGCCTTGCCAGTGACACATTCAGTTGGCGAATGCAGGGATCGTCCAAGGTCGCCTCAACCACCCAGGACAATGTCACCGTTGCGCGAGTCGGTTCCAGCACCTGCATCGAGGTTCGTGTGGTGCGGGCCGACCATTCGTATGCGGATCAGAAGTTCCAGCCCGGGTGCGCACCCTGATTTCAACGGTACGAGATCGTATGGACCTGGGGTGCTAAACACAGTGGGAGTGGAGTCCCATGTCCACGGTATGTGAATCTGCCCTAGCCTCCGATTTGCTGTCTATCATCAGTCTGGCTTGAGACAAGCCGCATTCGGGGGGATCAGGAAATGCGAGTGGGACGTCGCTTTGCGCGCCTTGCGCCCGCTGTCGCGGTGGTGGCCACCGTTTCGGTGATAGCGGCCATGGCCGTCAACGCAACGGGCCAGACCGTGCAGCGGGTGGACGCCAACAACGCGGCGATGTGGGTGACCAACAACGACGGCGGTCTTTACGGCAGGTTCAACAAGGCTTCATCAACTCTCGAACTCCTCAGCCAGGCCGGTCAGGACGGTGTAGTCGGGCCCGTCGACATCCTGCAGGACAGCAACACGGTGCTGGTGCAGAACCAGTCCGGTGGGCAGTTGATCCCGGTAGACACCGCGGCGGGAACTGATGGGCACGACCAGGCGGCAGCCATGTCGGGAAGCGCCGAGGTGGACCTCCGCGGCGGCACGGTCGCACTCCTGGACGCAGCCAGCGGAAAACTGTGGGGGATGCGCACCCAGGGCACGCAGCACATGCTCGACCTTTCCGGTCTTGATCCTACGAGCCCGCCGCTTGCCGACCTTGGCCCCACGGCCGGTGAAGCCACCACGCTGGCCGGTCTGAGCGTCGGGAGCGACGGGTCGATCCACGCGGCCAACGCTTCCGGCAAGCAGGTCACGATCACCGCGACCGAACTCGGCTTCAACGCCCCTGTGTACACTCAGCTTCCGGTCTCGGGCCTCAAGTCCGTCCGCGTGGCCGCCCTCGGCGCACAGACCGCGGTGTTCGATCCGGTGACGGGCATCCTCGTGCTACCGGGCGGCAAGACCCAGCAACTGCCCGCCGACCCGAACGCCGCACTACAACAGGGGGGCGCGGACGTCGGCACTGTCGCCGTGGCGACCTCCACCGCTCTGTTCCAGGTCGGCTACGACGGCACCCTCACCGAGCTGTTCAGCCAGGGCACTGGCGCACCGGCCCTACCGGTGAACCTCGGCACGTCGGCCGCGTCCGGCTACTGCATCCTGAGCGCTTGGTCCGGGTCGGTCAGCAAGGTGGCTCGTTCCTGCAATGGCGCCCCAGCCACCGACGTCTCGGGGAGCAAGTCCGAAGTCCTCCGGGACCCGGTGTTCCGGGTGAACTTTGGCTTGGTGGTTCTCAACGACCGCGCCACCGGCCGCATCTACGACATCGACCTGAAGGAGAGCTTCAACGACTGGAAGGACCTTCTCAAACTGCAGGAGGACCAGAATCAGAAGGATCAGAAGGAGACGACCAAAGCGACGGAGGCAAAGCCGAAGGCTAATCCCGACGACGTATTGGGCCAGGCCGCAGAGCACGTCCGTGCTGCACGTCCTCGACAACGACGTCGACCCCAACGGCAAGACGTTATCGATCATCGGGGTGAGCGGAGTCAAGGGCGACATTGAGGTGAGGATCTCTCCCGACGGACAGACGCTGCAGTACAGCCAGCCAGACAAGGCTTCCCGAACGGCATTCAGCTACACGATCGACAATCAGCACGGTACGACCACGGGGACTGTCACTGTCGCCCCCGCCGACAAGGACCATGCGCCGCACCTCCGGAACGACTATAGGGAGCCGACCTTCTCCGTCGCCGCCGGGGGGAATGTCACCGTGCCCGTGCTGAGTGACTGGCGCGATGACGATGGCGACCCGATCATCGTCAAGGCCGCTTCGGCCGGAGATGACGAGGTCTCGGTCGCGTCGGACGGCCAGTTGGAGTACTCAGCCGCGACCAGCAACAAGAACGTCGCCAAGGCAATCAGCTATACGGTCACCGATGCCCTTTCCCCGGCCGTATCCGGAAAGGTAAGGATCCAGGTCCTCGGATCTGATGAGACGACCGGTATCGCGCCCGTCGCGCAAGCCGACGTCGTGCGGGGTGAAAAGGGGAAGCCGTTCACCGTCCTGCCCCTCCTGAACGACATTCCGGGAGTCGACCCCTCGACTTCGGATGCCACGTTGAGCCTTGCCGAGCGGGTGTCCGGATGGAAGGGCGCCACCATCAGCACAGACCAGGAGTCGGGCCGGGTGACGATCAACTCCAAGGAGAAGGGGACGCATTACCTCACCTACACAGCGGGTTTCGGTGGCGCCCCGACCGACACCGGCATGATTCGCGTTGATGTCTTCGACGACCTGCCTGACGAGCCGGTTGCCATGCCGGATGAGGCCGTCATCCGCGGGCAGCAATCGATCACCGTCGACGTCCTTGCCAATGATTTCGATCCGGCGGGAGGGATGCTCACGGTGCAGACGGCCGGCGCCGCGAATGAGGACATGCTCCAGGTGGGCGTGATCCGAGGACGTTGGCTCCGGATCGACCCCATTCCGGAAGAGGTGGATCCGAACCCGCAGACGGTGACCTACAAAGTGACGAATGGAGTGACGACGGCGTCGGGTCGCGTCACCATCAGCCAGGAGAACGCCGTCCAGGACAGGCCTATCACCAGGCCCGATGAAGCGACCGTGCGCGCTGGCGACAGTGCTCTCATCTCGGTGCTGTCAAATGATCTGACGCTGGGCGGCGCGACCCTCACGCTCGCCACCAACGTCAAGGGGACGCCTGCGGCGGGGGAACTGGAAGTGGTGGACCTGACCAAGGACGCTGACAAGTCACAGGGAGACGTGGGCCACGCTTACGTCATGGGAAACCAGATTCGATACGTGGCACCGCAGAAGACGGACACGGGGATTGAGGTCACGGCCTATTACTATGCCCGGGCGGGAAAGGCCTCAAGTCGGGGGACCATCACCATAACCGTCAAGCCGGAGCCCACTGCGACTGAGCCTGATTCGCCGCCCGAGCCGCACTCGATCGAGGCTCGCGCTGTCTCCGGAGATACGATCACCATACCGATTCCGGCCTCAGGCCAGGACCCTGACGGCGACAGTGTCGTTCTCGTCGGGCTGGACTCCGGACCACGGCTCGGCCAAGTGCTCTCGATTACGCCCAAAGGGATCGGATATCGTCCCTTCCCTACCGCAGACAGCACTGGCACCGACTCATTCACGTACCGAGTAACTGATCGATACGGGCAGATCGGCACCGGCACGGTGCGAGTCGCCGTCGTACCCCCTGGACAGACCCAGGTTCCGATGCCGATCGATGACGAGGTGACTGCTAAGCCGGGTGCATCCGTCAAGATCGATGCGATGGGCAACGATCTGGTCGCGTCCAGCGACAAGGTTACGTTGACGCTGCCCGAGCTGCGCTCGGGCGTTGCCCTGGCCGGCGACCAAGGACCGGTGACGGCAACGGCCCCCGTGAAGGATGCGGACCCGATCACCTTGACCTATGAGTTGAGCGGCAACGCGGGTCAGAGCCCCACTGGCACGATCACGATCGACAGCCAGGAAGGATACGTCAATCCCCCACGAATCCGCGATCAGGTGGCCGCGACCACAGACGGGAAGACGGCGAGTGTCGATGTCCTGGCCGATGCCTGGGATCCCGACGGGCCGTCCTCCGACCTGACGGTGGCCAAGGTGTCGGACCCTGCCGCCACGATCCAGGGTGGTGTTGTCAGCATCCCGGTCGGGCCGCAGCCGCAGGTGCTCTCTTACGTGGTCGAGGATGGTGACCAGGCGACGTCAGCGGCCTTGGTCTACGTGCCCGCCGTGGGCGACGGGCTTCCCTACGCAAAGGGCACGATCAGGGTGGATTCGGGCGCCTCGCTCGACGTGGCTCTCGCCGACTTCATCGCATCTCCACGAGGTAACGCCATTCGCCTGACCGATGGGCAGAATGCCTCCGCCGCGCCAGCGGACAAGCTGAAGGTGAGGGTGGACGGCGGCATGACGTCGTTGAAGCTCACAGCAGGTGATTACATCGGTCCTGCAGTGGTCAACGTGGAGGTCACGGACAAGGAGTCGCTCAACGATCCTGATCGACGAACGGCGTGGGTCTCGATTCCAGTGCAGGTTGGTCCGTCCACCCCTGTCCTCCGATGCCCGGAGGATCCTCAGACCGTCACGATCGGGACAACCAGCAAGGCCATGGACCTGGCCAGTCTGTGTCACGTGTGGACCGAGACCGAGGAGCAGCTGCCAGCGCTGACGTTCGAGGCCGGCTGGGACGGTCCGGCGCTCACTGGGGTGACACCAGCGGTCGCGGGACAGTCGTTGACCCTTGAAGCGAATGCGAACGATGCGTCCCCGAATTCCAGTGGCAAGGTCAAGCTGAGCGTTCCGGGGACGAAGGCTTCGGGAATCCTCAACGTCCTCGTGAAGAACGCGCGGAAGCCGCGCTACGCCCCGCAGACCGTGGAAGTGCTGCAAGGAACCTCCCAGAGCGGCACTGTCGTGCTGAACTCCGTGTTACAGGTCGGGCACAAGGACACGATCATCTCAATTCAGGGGCAGCAGAGTGGGGCCACCGCGACGATCAAGGACGGCAACGTCTGGGTGGTGACGGCTGAACCGGGGTTCGATGGCAGTGTCCGCTTTCCCATGGTGCTGAGCGACGTCGAGAACCCGGATCGGAAGGAGCGACAGATCGACGCGGTGCTCACGGTCAAGGTTTACGGAAAGCCGGGAAGGCCCGGTGTGCCGACGTTCGGCAAGCTGGTCCAGAATCACGCGGTGACGCTCAACTGGAAGTCGCCTGACGACCACGGGGCGACGGTGGACGCTTACCAGGTGACCTCCGAGGACGGTCGAAAGTGGGACTGCCAGTCCAACAGGGACTGCACGATCAAGCCGCTGCAGAACAACGTGGCGGTGAGATTCCGGGTCGCTGCCCACAACAAGGCCGGGTGGGGCGACCCGAGTGACTACTCCGACTCGTATAAGCCGGATCAGAGGCCCAGCGCCGTCACTGGCTTCGCGAGCTCAGATCCCCTCGACAAGAAGATCACCCTCACCTGGAACGCGGTCAGCGGCGACTTCTCCCCGGTCACCCATTACATGATCACCTGGGGCAACCGCTCGCAGCGCGCATCCGGTACGTCAGCCCAGGTGAATGTAGGTGCGAACACAAAGACCACCTTCTCGATTTGGGCCTTCAACGCCCTTGGCAAATCGCTGAAGGCCGCGCGCACCGCCGGCTGGCCCACTGGCCCCGTGCTGCCGTTCGAGATCACCAGCGTGGGAACGGTCAACGAGAACAGCGACCGCTCCGGTGCTGCCATCAAGTGGTCCGGCGCGGGCTCGAACGGCCAGGGTCCGGTCACCTACCTAGTGTCCGTCGACGGCAAACAGCAGACTGGCGACTGCCACACGCAGGCCACCTCCTGCACCACAGAGGGCATTTCGCTGGACGGCGAATCCCACACCATTCTTGTCGAGGCTCGCAATTCGTCCACGGTGTACCCCGCAACGACGGCCACTGGCAAGTGGTATGCGGAGGGCATGCCGACGGTGCCGGCAGCACCGGACGCCGAACCCAACGCGGTGGACGGCCAGGCGGTCGTGAGTGGCAAGACCCCGGACTCCCGTGGTCCAACTGGAAAGAGCTATGTCGAGATCTACACCGACGACGCCAAGATCGGCACAAAGGGTGTGGATTCACGCGGGGGCACCTATTCCGCTACCGTGGACGTCGGCTCGAACGGTTCCGATCACCCGGTATCCGTCAGGCTGTGCTACACCTCGACCAGCGGGGAGACACGGTGCAGCGAACGCTCGGGGCGGGCCTCGGTGAACCCATTCGGCAGTATGTCCGAGATCGTCCCCAAATACGGGCAGTCCGGCATCATCGTATCTAGCAGCGCTTCAGCTAACGCTAATGGCCGCAAGGCCACGCTCAAGGTCACGAGCAGCGACGGTCATACAGGTGAAGACTCGGGTACCGGCAGCCTCGGCGTCGACCTTGGTTCGTGGGCAGCCAATCCAGGCACTGACATCACCTTCACCGTCACCCTGGACAGCGTGGACACCAGCCCCGCTCGCGACCAGCACAAGGGCGCGTCCCACACCGTCCGCACAGACTCGTCGAGCGTGTCCTGGGCACGCGGGGGCAGCGGCACTGGCTGCGTCTGGGGTACCCCGTGCAACCACGTCAACCTCACCCTCCGAAGCTTCCGTGCCCACTCGTTGGTGAGCTGCCACGTAGGAGGCGTGAGCGCCAGCGACTGGGACAGGACGATCGAAGTGGACGGCGCCGGCAACTGGGGAGAAGGCAGCCCGCCCGGTCTTTACGTCGGAAGCATGGATGTGACGCCCGCTTTCGGGTCGTGCACTCAGAGATAGGAGCAAGCATGAATGTGTCAGCCTCGCGTGTGGCCCTTGGGGCGCGAATCGGTGCCGTTGTGATCTTCGTCATGGTTCTCGGCACCGGTTGTACCGGCGCGGTGTCGGGCGGGCCGGCAACCACGCCCGTCTCAGAAGGCAGCCGCACCTCAGTCGAGCCAATGAGCTCCTCGTCCGGGAACAGGGCCACGGTGGAATGGGGTCGGGGTGCTGCCGCCTCTGGGTGTTCGTGGGGCAAGCCCTGCGACCATGTCGACGTCGTTCTTGCCGGGTACCAGCCCAACTCCTCTGTCAGATGCTCGGTGGCGGGCATCGGGGCAGCGGATTGGACGCACACCTTCATCGTCAATGGTGAGGGCGCCTGGACTGGTGAGGCGCCGAAGCTCTTCGTCGGCTCAATAGAACTCGACGGGGAATTCGGTACGTGCAGACAAGCCTGAACAGACCGTCTGACGGCGGGTCGTGAATGAGGATCGGGAGGGTTGAATGAGTATCACCAATGAGCAGGCGGCCTGGTTCGCCAAGACCTTCGACCAGCTGGTCGACAACGTCGGGCTGGCGATCAGGGGCAAGACCCAGGTGATCCGGCTGGCACTCACCTGCATGCTGAGCGAGGGCCACCTGCTGCTGGAGGACAATCCCGGGCACGGGCAAGACGGTGCTTGCAAAGGCGATCGCGAACACCGTCCAGGGCATCGCACAGCCGCATCCAGTTCACGCCCGACCTGCTGCCTTCCGACGTCATCGGCGTCACGGTCTACGACCAGCAGAGGCAGGAGTTCGAGTTCCACTCCGGGCCTGATCTTCGCCACGGTGGTGCTCGCCGACGAGATCAACCGGGCCTCGCCGAAGACGCAGTCCGCGCTGTTGGAGGTGATGGAGGAGAGCCGGGTGACGGTCGACGGCATCGCACACCCGGTGGGCCGTCCGTTCATGGTCATCGCCACGCAGAACCCGATCGAGCAAGCCGGCACCTACCGACTGCCTGAGGCGCAACTGGACCGCTTCCTCATGAAGTCCTCGATCGGCTACCCCGACCACGACGTCGCGATCGAGCTCATGGCCCAGGCAGCGAACCGTGACCGCGCAGCGCAGGTGGGCCCGGTGATCGCCGCCCATGCGGTGGCGCAGATGGCGTCCTTCGCCAACGAGGTGCACGTGGACACCTCGATTCTGAGCTACGTCAGCTTCCTCGCGGCCGAGTCCCGCCGTCACGCGCAGGTCAAGCTCGGAATCTCGATGCGTGGCTGCCTGGCCTACATTCGCGCGGCCAAGACGTGGGCGGTCTCGCAGGGACGCGAGTTCGTCACCCCCGACGACATCAAGGACCTCGCGATCCCGATCATGAGTCACCGCTTGATTCTGAACGCGGAGGCCCAGTTCTCGGGGGCCACCGTCGAGCGGATCATCGATGATCTGCTGACCAGCGTCAACGCGCCGTCCGATCGGCTGGGCTGACCCTCAATGTCCGACCGCACCGTCCTTCGAGCACCGGAGGTGGCGCCCACAGAGGACGCCCCCCCGCCGCGGCGCGCTGCCCGCCATGGGCTTCCGCCGCGCCGGCGGACCGGAGCCGGCGTCCGCACTACCGGGGGCGCACTGGCGAACGTGGGACGGTGGTGGCGCCGGCTGAGCGACTCGGCCCAGTTGCTCCTCGCTGCGGCAGGGGAGCGTTTCGAGCCCATCCGTTCGAGTCTCGCCGGATGGTTGGGTGTGGTTTCGCCGCTGGGCTGGACGCTGCTCGTCTCGGCCCTGGCGGCGTGGCTGCTCGCCACCCGGTTCGGGTGGGCCGAGTTCGCCTACGTCGCTGTGGTGTTCGCGATCCTGCTGGCGCTCTGCGCCCTGTTCACCATCGGACGGCTGCGTCTCGCGGTCGAACTGGAGGTCGACCCACTCCGGGTGTTGGTGGGCGAGTCGGCCGCCGCCCGCCTCGCCATCACCAACCACGCAACCTTGCCGTTGCTCCCGATCGGGGTGGATGTGGCCGTGGGCACGGCCGTAGCCCGGTACACCACACCCATTCTCACTTCCGGGGCGACGCATGAGGAACTAACCCTGATTCCCACCGAGCGTCGCGGCGTGGTCGTGATCGGTTCGGTCACGACCCAGCGCGGCGACCCATTCGGAGTATTCCGGCGCGAGGTCGGCTGGACCGACCCGATGGAGATGTTTGTTCATCCACGCACGGTGCCCTTGGAGCCGCTCGGCTCAGGACTGCTGCGCGACCTCGAGGGTCAAACGACCAATGAGGTCTCGATGAGCGACCTCGCCTTCCACACGCTTCGTGAATATGTGCCCGGCGATGACCGCCGCTATATCCACTGGCGCTCCTCGGCCAAAGCCTCCTCCGCCTCCGGTCAGGGTTCGTTCTTGGTGCGGCAGTTCCTCGATACGCGTCGTTCCCACGTCGCGGTGGTCGTCGACGTCAACCCCCGCGCATACCGGACGCCGAACGAGTTCGAACTGGCCGTATCGGCAGGGGCATCAGTCACGCTACGGGCCATCAGGGATGAGATGGACCTCACCGTGCTGTGCGGCGAACACGTGGCCGTGCAGCCGGCACCGAGCAGCGCGCTGGACACGTTCTCGCGAGCCGAGCTGAGTGGCTGGGACATTGCGAAGGCGACCGGGAAGCTCGCCCAGCTCGCCCCTGATGCGAGCGTCGTCCTCCTGGTGACCGGCTCCTTGACCGAGTTCGCCGACTTGCGTCACGCGCGAGGCCTGCTGCCGCACGAAGTCAACACCATCGGGCTGCAGGTCAGCGAGGGTGCCGGAACCACCTTGCGTGAGATGGCCGGCTTCCCGTTGATCGGCATTGGAGAGCTCTCCGAGCTGGCTCCGGTCCTCGCGAGCGGAGGAGTCCAGTGAGAGTCGTCAAGCCGGACGCAGCGGGTGCCGGCCGCACTCAGACAATGACCACAAGGCTCGTGGCGCTGCGTCCCTCAATGACCGACCTGCTCGACGCTGCATTCCTGCTCGCCCTCGTGCTGCTGGGCTTCCTGGGGTTTGCAACGTCGTTCGATTCCACCCGGTACCTGGTGCTCGGATTGCTGGGCACGGCACTCGGGATCCTGCTCGCCCACATCTGTAATGTCCTCAGATGGCACTGGGCGCTGACGCTTCTCGCGGCGGTCGGGTGCTATCTACTGTTGGGCGGGTTCATCGCGCTCCCAGAGAACCTGTTCGCCGGCTTCGTGCCAACTCCCGCCACATTGGTCGAACTCACAAGCCTGGTGATCAACGGGTGGAAGGAGTTGCTGACCACGCTCCCACCCCTGTCCGGCGACAGCCCGCAGGTGCTACTCGTCTACCTGCTGGGGCTGATTGCGGGGGCGGCCGGCTTCAGCATCGCGCGGCGCTCCCGCTCCACCTGGACGTCCGGTGTGGTGCCATCCCTGGTGCTGGCAGGATCGATCTTGCTGGGCACGTACGAGCCCGCCGCACTACTGCCGCAGGGCCTTGGCTTCGCAGCTCTGCTGTTCGGCTGGCTCGCCATTCGCGCGCAGCGACGCCGGCGGTTGAAGGGCACCGGGTCCACCAGCCTGGTGCGGGTCGGTTTGGGCGCCGGCGTCCTGTTGGTGGCGGTCACCGGCGGCTACCTCCTGGGGCCCTGGATGACGTCCGGTCAGCTTCCGAACCGCACCGTGCTGCGTTCCTTCGTCGAGCCTCCCGTCGATTTGCCCAGTTACACCAGCCCGCTCGTCGGCTACCCCAAATACTCCAGCGAGGTCGCCCGCAAGAAGCGGTTCCACGACGACGAACTCCTGCGCCTCACCTCTTCCGCACCCGTAAGCCTGCTGCGGTTGGCCGTGCTGGACTCCTACTCCGGCATCGCCTGGAACGCGACCGGGGGCGGCAGTGGCTCGGCCATGACCGCCTTCCAGCGGGTCGGCTCCGTCTTGCCGAATGCGCCTTCAGGGCACCTCGTCGACACCACGGTCACCATCAGCCAGACCTACGCGGGCATTCCCGAATTGTCCGCGTGGATACCGAGTCTCGGTGCTGCCAAGACCATCTCGTTCAGCGGTGACAACGCCCGCAACCACGTGCGCAACTTCCGCTACAACCTCGCGACCGGACAGGGCCTGGTCGCCGATTCACTGCGGGCCGGCGACGTCGTCACGGAGACGGGCATGGCTTCGCCGACGATCGGCGACGGCCCGCTGATCCCCGGGGGTACGCCCGTTCTCGGGTCGGCGGATTCGGAGTTCATCACCAGCTTCCTTGCCAGGCTTGTGCCGAAGAGCGACGCCAGCTCCGGGGACCAGCTCCGCCAGGCCATGGCCACCCTCAGCCAGGGCTACTACAGCGACGGAACGAAGCCGGCCGAACTCAACTACCACTCAGGCCATGACCAGAGGCGGTTGGTGGTGTTCTTGAGCAACGAGAAGGGCCTGATCGGCAGCGACGAGCAGTACGCCGCCACACTGGGACTGGTCGCGGCCAAGCTCGGCTTCCCGTCCCGCGTGGTCTTCGGCGCAGTGGTGCCTTCCGACGGAGTCGTCAAGGGTAAGGACATTCATGCCTGGGTCGAGATCCAGGTCGAGGACGGCACCTGGCGTTCGATTCCGCCCAGCTCTTTCATTCCCACCCGCAGTCCGGACGAGATCCCGCCGCAGCAGTACAAGGATGCCGCCGCGACCGTGGTGCCGCCACCGAACCCGGTGCGTCCGCCCGGCTCGTTCGAGTCGTGGTTCGAGATCGACCCGGGTCTGCTCAACACCGGATCGGGGCTCGACAAGTTCCTCCAAATCCTGCTCGCCGTGTTGCGGTGGGTAGGCCCACCAATCGGCCTTGTCCTGCTGGTTGTCGGCGTTATCACGGGAGCGAAGGCTTTGCGCCGGCGTCGTCGACGTACCCGGGGACCGCTGACTGCCCGGATCGCCGGGGGTTGGCGTGAGGCCATCGATCACGCTCGTGATCTCGGGCACGCGGTTCCGATGGCTGCTACCCGGCAGGAGCAGACTCTGGCGCTAGGCAGGGCCGAGCTGGTGAGCCTGTCGGCGAGCGCGGACCGGGCGATCTTCGGTCCGGGCGACCCTGCCCCCGAGGACGCTGCCGTCTACTGGCAGCAGGTCGAGGCCACGCGGAAAGAGCTCTACTCGTCCGTCGGCAGGAGACGGCGGTGGTTGGCGAGGCTGAGCCTGCGCACCTTCCTGCCGCCCAAACTGGCCGAGCGCGCGGACGGGTTGCGGCTGAGCAACGTCCCGTGGCGTGGGCAGGGAACGGGGACGACACAGTGACGGACGTCGAGATCCGGCTGCCCGAGTTTCCGGCGCTGTTCCAGACCGTGCCCGCGCGGTCTGGGAAAAGAGTCCTTCGGGGGGTCCTCTCCGTGGCCATCACCGGCGGTGCTGGTTTCGCCGGTGCCGCACTCGCGGTGCGGCTCAGCGGACGGACCGACCTGCCCCTCCCCCCGTTGCTCGGTCTTTGGGGGCTGGCCGCGCTGGTTGTCGCGATCGTCTTTGGGCTCTGGGGTGCACTCGCTGGGGCGTGGCTGCCTGATTTGCTGGTCGGCACTCGCCTCGTCCGAGTTGCTGACGGCCGCCGCGGTTTCGGCGCGGGACTTGGCAGGTCGTGGCTCCTCGTTGCCATGGGGGTGTTGACCGGCGGCGTCCTCCCGCTGGTGCTCACCCTGACTTCACGGGGGGCCGACGGGCGGGTGTGGATCGACCGTCTCACCGGTACCGCGCTGATCGACGTGCGGGCCGGACGGAACGTGCTTGTCGAACCGGTGTCGAGAGCCGAGCTCGAATCGCGTTTCCGAGTGAAGTCCAAGCCTCGCCCGGCCATAATCGAGGTTCGTCCCGGCCAGTCGCCCAACCGGTCGCCGATCGGTGGGTCACCCGGTTCCGGGAGCGGAGCCGCGGTGTCAACGACAATGCACCAAGAGGGCGCGCTGACCACTCAGACTGCCGGAGGCGACATCACCCGAACGTCCGCGCCGGTGACGGGCAGGGCACCGCAGTCGTCGGCAGGGTCGGCGACGGCGGCGTCCGTGTGGTTGCTGTCGTTCGACACTGGCGAGGTGCACCTGCTGCGGGGATCCGCACTGATCGGCCGCCAGCCGGTAGGTAGGGTCAGCCACCCTGGCGCCGAGCTGTTGCGGATCAGTGACCCGTCATGCACTGTGTCGGGCACTCACCTTGCCGTGACGAGTAACGAGGTGGGCGTGTGGGTTGAGGACCTCGGATCGACGAACGGCAGTGAGGTGCGGGCGCCCAGCGGACGCACGCAGGCACTCGCCGTGCGCGTTCGCACTGCGGTGGCGAAGGGTTCGAAGGTCCGCCTGGGAGATCGTTGGATGACCGTGGACAGGACGCGCCCATGACACCGATCAGCTGGATGCCGGGCTCAGGGTGGGCGGTCGTGACGACCGACTTCTTGATCTGGCTGCCGGGACAGTCCGATGCCACGATCGCTGCCGAGCTGTACGACCTTGAAGGGGGTCGCCACGACGACGCCGCCAGGCTGTTGGCCGGCAAGGCAGCCTCCTACGCGATCCTCCGGATCGGGGGCGAGGTTTCTCTGCAGACCCGCGGCGCGGTGCGCGTGCGCGTTTGGGACGCCGCCGGAGCCGTCCTCACCAAGGACCTCGCCGAAGCGTGTGGAGCTACTCTCGGCGAAAGCGCCCCCGATCTCGTCGGCTTTCCCATCGCCGGAGGCGTCGTCGCGTGCGGCTCGGTCACCTGGCGAATGCCCGTCGACTGCGGCACCCCTGCTAAGGCGGGCCTAGATTCGGTGCGGCCAGAACCGCACCCTTCGGTTGCTGCCGCCGGGTTCATAGCGCAGGTGCCCGAATTCATCGCTCAGGTGCGAGACCGGCAGGCCGAGGCGGAGCCAAACCCGTTCGCCGAGCTCTGGGGACACACGATGCGAAGGCCAGTCGAGGCCGCCGCAGTGCGGGTCGTCAGGGACTCCGACGCCGAGACCGAGCCACCGATCACACACGCTCTGACGCAATCACCAGACGATTCCACGCCGCCTCCGCCCTCTGCGTCCCCTGAGACTTGGCCGCGTCCGATGTCGTCAACGACCGCGACCCTGATCGGTGAGCCGATCGAGCGGTGCACCTTCGACCAGGAACCGGACTACGGCGAAGTCGTCGCCTCCGACGGGCAGCGGGTACCCATACTTGACGCTGTCGTGGTGGGTAGGGCACCGCAGCCCTTGCCTGGACAGGACTGCCAGCTCCTCCGGTTGGCCAGCCCTGAGCGGAGCATCTCCCGCAGTCACGTCGCGATCGGGGTCATCGATGGTGTGGTGAGAGCCAGGGACCTGGGCAGTAACAACGGCACCAACCTCGTGCGCGGGAACCAGCCAATAGCGCTGGCCACCGACAGCTGGACCGAGCTCACGACTGGCGACCTGCTCGACCTGGGTGAGGACGTCACGGTCCGCTTGATGGGGTTGCCGTGAGTCGGGTGGAACTGGTGGGAGAACCACTCCGAACCGGCGAACTCAGAGTCGAGTTCGCCGGCGAGTGGTACTCGCTGCTGCCCGATCAGGTGTTCGTGATCGGTCGCGAGGGAGATCTCCGCGTGGACGACAACCCGTACCTACACCGCAACTTTCTGCGCCTCCAGCACGCAAACAGCTTGTGGTGGCTGATCAACGACGGCAGTAGGTTGGCGGCGACCATGAGCGATGTGGCCGGTCGGGCGCAGTCGTGGCTGGCGCCGGGCGCTCACGTGCCCATCGTGTTCGGGCACATGTGCCTGACCTTCTCTGCCGGCTCAACGACTTACGAGGTGTATCTCTTCTCCGACGAGGCACCCTTCCTGCCGGCGGGGGAACAGTTGCTGACGTCGAGTGGCGATTCCACGATCGGCGTCGTACCCCTCACACCGTCCCAGAAACTGCTGATCCTCGCGTTGGCCGAGACACGCTTGAGCCGGATAGGTTCCGGCGCGGTCGAGGTGCCCTCCTCCAGTGCGGCAGCCGCCAGGCTTGGCTGGGGACTGACCAGGTTCACCCGCAAGCTCGACAACGTCTGTGACAAGTTCGACCGGATCGGCGTCGACGGGCTTCGCGGTGGCTTGGACGGGTACGCGGTCAACCGCCGCGTCCGGTTGGTCGAATACGCGGTCACCTCGCTGCTGGTGACCTCGGCCGACCTGCCACTGCTGGACACCGAAGCCGCGGCGAACCGCGGCGCGCTCGCCAAGGGAGGCATCCGATGAGGCTCAAGCTGACCGTCGTCAGAGGCGGCTCCGCGCACAATCTGCTGGTAACCGCGGATGGCACAGCCAAAGTCGGCGACATCGCCGCTGCGCTGACCGCTGCCAGGCCAGGGCAACCGGGTCAGCCGGTGGACCCCTCGACGGTGAGCCTGCGGGTGCCACACGGCGACGGTTCGCGCCTGCTCGATGCGGACACATCGCTCGTCGATTCCGGCCTGCGCTCCGGAATGAAGATCGAGATCACGCGGGCGATCAGCGCGTCCAGAGGGGAGGCGGGAACACCGGCAGCCGTCGTCCGCATTCTCAGCGGACCCGCCGCCGGCGTCGAGATCTACCTCCCGGTCGGGTCCTCAACGGTCGGACGGGCACTGGGCAACCAGGTGGTGCTGCGCGACGAGCTCGTGTCGAAGCTCCACGCCCGGATCCAGGTCGGTGACACGATCGAGATCATCGACCAGAACTCGGCCAACGGCGTGCTGGTCGGAGGTCAGCGGGTCGGACGGCTGCGGCTAGGCCCGGACGACATCATCTCGCTGGGCAGCACCGAGATCTCGGTCTCGATGATCCGTCGAACTGGGCAGGTCACCGCATCCAGCACGGACATCGCGTTCACGCGGTCACCCTCCGTGCTGCCCCGGGTCGTGTCGAGAGAGATCGAACTGCCCACGGCGCCGAAACCTCGGGAGAGGCAGCGGTTCCCATTCCTGGCCATGATCACACCACTGGCGATGGGCGCGGCGATGCTGTTCATGCCGGGTGTTGGCGGTCTCCGGACTGGCCTGATCTTCGTCGCACTCAGCCCGATCATCATGCTTGGCACCTTCATCGACCAGCTGCTCAGGTCGAGACGCCAATACCGGCAGGACGTCGAGAACTTCCGCGCCAACCTGGTCCGGGTCCGGCAGGGTCTAGAACGCTGCCACCAGCGGGATCGGGCGAACCTGCTCACGATCTACCCGAGTGTGGAGGACGCCTGGAACAGCGCGGTGCGCTTGGGTCCCGTGCTCTGGTGGCGTCGCCCAGAGCACCCGGAGTTCCTGCAGATAAGGCTCGGTCTGGGCTCCATTCCCGCGCCTACAGTGGCGAAGCGTCCCTCGATAATGGACGGCGTGGCCGAGTTCGAGCAACAGGTGAGCGAGCTGGAGGCGGAGTTCGCAACGCTCGAGGACGTTCCGGTCGTGGCGGATCTGCGCTCGTGCGGCTCGTTGGGACTGTGCGGCAACCGTGCGGTCCTAGACGGGGTCGCCCGGGGCATTGTGGTCGAACTCGTGTCCATGCACTCGCCGGCCGAGGTGAGCGTGGTCTGCCTCACGTCGCGCAGCGGCGTCGCCCGTTGGGAGTGGCTGGAGTGGACGCCGCACACCTCGTCCCCGCACTCGCCCCTGGGAGAGTTGCACCTCGCTTCCGACCCGGCCACCGCGTCGGTGCTGCTGACTCACCTGGAGGCGCTGATCGACTCGCGTTCGTCGACACCTGCCCCCGTGCACCGGGGGCCCGTGACCAGGGCGGAGCGGATCGATCCGCCCGTCCTGCCCAGCGTGGTGGTGATTGTCGACGACGCCGTGGTCGACCAGGCGCAGCTCACCCGGGTGGCCGAACGCGGGCCGGACGTCGGTGTGCACCTGATTTGGTGCGCTTCGGCCAGAGCCGAACTCCCGGCCTCGTGCCGGACGTTCCTCGAAGTGAACGCGACCGGCTCGGTCGTCGGCAAGGTACGACAGGGCGAGACGCTGACCCCGGTTCGGGTGGAATCCATCGAGACCTCGGTCGCTGACCGCTTCGGCCGAGTGCTGGCGCCGGTCGTCGACGCCGGAGTTCCGGTCGAGGACGCGTCCGACCTGCCCAAATCAGTGAGCCTGGTCGCGCTGACCGGGCAGGATCTTGCCAACAGCGCCGAGAGCCAGGTCGTCCGCTGGCGGGAGAACCAGTCGATCATCGACCGCAGGGACGGAGCGCCACCCACACCGCTGAAACACCCAGTGAGCCTGCGCGCGCTGGTCGGCCACGGCGGTACGGACGCCTTCACTCTCGACCTCAAGACCCAGGGGCCGCACGCGCTGGTGGGTGGGACGACCGGCGCGGGGAAGTCCGAATTCCTGCAAGCGTGGGTCCTGGGGATGGCCGCCGCCAACTCCCCGGATCGGGTGACGTTCCTGTTCGTGGACTACAAAGGCGGTTCGGCTTTCGCCAAGTGCGTCGACCTGCCCCACACCGTCGGGCTCGTCACCGACCTGTCGCCCTATCTGGTGCGGCGCGCGCTGACGTCCCTGCGTGCGGAGCTGAGGTACCGGGAGCACCTGCTCAACGAGAAGGGCGCGAAGGACCTCGCCGAGTTGGAGAAGCGTGGCGACCCCGACTGCCCGCCGAGCCTCGTCCTCGTCGTCGATGAGTTCGCTGCCCTCGTGGGCGAGGTGCCGGAGTTCGTGGACGGGGTGGTCGACGTCGCCCAGCGTGGCCGCTCGCTGGGTCTGCACCTGGTCCTGGCGACACAGCGGCCCGCGGGTGTGATCAAAGACAACCTGCGGGCGAACACGAACCTCAGGGTGGCGCTGAGAATGGCCGACGAGCACGACTCGACGGACGTACTCGGGGAGAAGATGGCGGCCTTCTTCGACCCCGCAACGCCAGGTCGGGCGGCCGCCAAGACGGGGCCGGGCCGGATCGCGCCCTTCCAGTCGGCCTACCCTGGCGCGAAGACCCCCGAGGTACCCCTCGCCGCCCCGGTCGACATTGTCGAGTTCAACTTCGGCGGCGGGACGGTTTGGCAGGTGCCCGAACGCAAGGTGAACCTGGAGGACCTCGACACCGACATCGAACGGCTGGTCGCCACCATGTCGAGGGCCGCGGTGGCGGCCGGAGTGCCCAAGCCGCGCAAACCCTGGCTGGAGGAGTTGGCGACGACCTACGACCTGCGTCGGATCGACCAGCGCCGGGACAGTGAACTGGCGCTGGGCGTCATCGACGATCCGGACCGACAGGAGCAACGCTTCGAGTACTTCCATCCCGACCGAGAAGGAAACATCGCCTACTACGGGGCAGGCGGTTCGGGCAAGACATCCGCGCTGCGCTCGCTGGCTCTGGCCGCGTCGATCACCCCGAGGTCTGGTGGCGTCCACATCTACGGCATCGACTTCGCCGGCGGCGGGCTCTCGCTGCTCGAGCCGTTGCCCGGCGTCGGTGCCATCATCGACGGCGGCGACGACGAGCGAGTGGGGAGGCTCTTCCGATGGTTGCGGGACACAGCGGACCTGCGGGCGTCGCGATACTCGGCCGCCCGGGCACCGACGATTACGGAGTACCGGCGGGTGTCTGGGGAAACCCAGGAGCCCCGGATCCTCGTCCTCATCGACGGTCTCGGCGCGTTTCGAACCGAGTACGAAGGATCGGTCGACAAGGCGGCCATCTTGCAGCTCTTCCAGCAGCTCCTAGTGGACGGCCGTGGCGTCGGCATTCACTTCGCCGTGACCGCCGACCGTCCGGCGGCCATCCCCGCGTCCCTCGCGACGGCCTTCCAGCGCAAGGTGGTGCTGCGGCAGACAGATGACGACGGCTACCGCTACCTCGGGCTGCCGAGGGATGTGCTCTCGCCCACCTCGCCAGCGGGTCGTGCGATGCAGGTCGGCGGCCCACAGGAGCTCCAGCTCGCCATCCTGGGTGACAACGTGAACGTGGCTGCGCAGGCCAAGATGATCGAACAGCTCGCCGAGTTCGTCAGCGGGCTGGACGCGCCGAGGCCGGTGAAGATCCGGTCGCTACCGACAGAGGTGCCGGCGACGAGGATGCCTGCTCAGGTCGGGGGTCGGCCCGCGCTCGGGGTGGCGGACGAGTCTCTCGAACCAGTCGGATTCACGCCGACTGGGGCCGCCCTCGTGTGGGGTCCGATCAAGTCCGGCAGGACCAACGCCGTGAAGTGGTTCGGCGCTTCGCTACGCGCGTGGAAACCGGACCTGCCGATCGTCCACCTCGCACCGAAGCGCTCGCCATTGTCCACCTGGGACCTGTGGAGCATGAGCGCGGTGGGCCTGGACCCCTGCGAGAAGCTCTTGGAGAGGATCAAGGGCATCGTCACGGAGGAAAACCCCGCGGGCGCGCCGCAGATCGCGCTCCTGGTTGAGAACTACCCCGACTTCCTTTCGTCCAAGGTCGAGAACCTGCTCTCCGAGGTCGTGAAGGGATGCCGGGCGAACGACCATTTCATTCTCGCGGAAGGTGAGGCGAGCACGTGGACGAGTTCCTGGCCGTTGCTGATGGAAATCCGGAACGCCCGCACAGGGCTCCTCCTGCAGCCGGAGAGCACCGACGGTGACACGATCCTGCGAACCTCGCTACCTCGCTTCAAGAAAGGAGACCCGCCGCCCGGACGTGGCTTCTGGGTGCAGGCGGGCCGAAGCACCAAGCTTCAGATACCGCTGGTGGACTGACATGGGTGCCGGTTCCCATCGACTCCTGGTGCGCGGGTCGATTGAATACTTGACAGGCAGTTGGAGGGGAGTGACGAAGTGACCAAACATGACTTGGTCGTGATCGACGCCGACTACATCGGCGCTTATCAGAGCCTTGATCGAATCGCGAGCGGGTTCGCCGAGAATGCGCAGGTCGTCGAGGACGTTCAGGACGCGCTGGGTCACCCCGGCCTGGCTTCGGAGTTCAAGACGTTCTCGGATTCGTGGCGAATCAAGCGGGACGCCATGCAGAAGGCGTTCGAAGCGCTCTCCAAGGGCATCAAGACCCAGTACGACACCTGGGTCGACCGCGACACGCACCTGAACCAGGATCCGTCGACCGATTCTTCGACGTCGCAGTCCACGAGCGACACCACGCCGACCAAGGAGTCGACGTCCACCACGTCCTCGTCGACATCCACCACGTCCTCATCGACATCCACCACCCCAACGGCGCCCACGACGTCCACGGGTGGCAGTGCGCTCCCCACGGCGTCCGCCACCGACCCCGGAACCAGCGGTTCCACGCCCGGAACGGGCACGGCCACGGTCGATCCGGGAAGTGGCACGGCCACGACGGATTCGGGTGCGTCCGCGGACGCCTCGACGGGTGCTGCGGCGCCTGTGGCGGCCATGACCGGCGCGGGTGTGCTCGGCGCCATCTACGCGCTCTGGAAGAACACCCAGGACGGTAAGACGTCGGCGGGGGGCGCTGGCACGACCGATGCCGGCTCGGCACTCTCGGTCCGCGACCGGATCACGCAGGAACTGGCGCAGCTCAAGGGGGTGGCGGATTCCGGCTACACGGTGGAGCTGACCGCCGACCCGAAGGATCCCGACGACATCATGGCGGTGCTGCGGGGCAAGGACGGCGACACCCTTACGCTCTCGATGGACGACGCCGACCAGAACGGCGCCTCGGCCGATGCAGCCGCGGGGGCGCAGCAGGCGGAGGCCGGAGCGCAGCAGGCAGATGCTGCGGCGGGCACCACGGCTCAGGTGGCCGACCTCGGCCCGGCGGGAGGGGCGAACGGCGCAGCCGAAGCGGCCCCGGCCACCGCAGCGTCCGCCCCGGAGGCGCTTGCGGCTCCCGCGGCCTCCTCCGCCGACGGCGCCTCGGCAACGTCCGCCGGCACGCCGTCCGCTGTCGGAGGCGGCGGGCTCACCAGCCCGCTCGCCGCGTCCGGTGCATCGGTCAACCTGCCTGACGCGGCCCCCTCCGTTGCCGGCGGAACCACGGCCACCACGACGCCGGTCGCGGCCGCGAGCGCCGGAATGATGGGCATGGGCGCCCTCGGTGCGCAGCACATGATGACGGCTTCCGGCGGCGGCACTGCCGCGCCCCGGTCCCGTGAACAGCTCCGGCCCGCCGAGCCGGTTCGCGATGACGACGCTGAAGGGAAGGACCAGAAGTGACCCGCCCACAGGACTGGTCGGCATTGGGTTGGGGGTCCGACCCGGTGCCCGGTGATCCCGGCACGGTGGCCACGGTGGCCGGCAAGTACCGCACCACCGCGGACGCGGTGTCCCAGGCATCGGCCAACCTCGCCCGTCTCGACATGAGCGAGAACAAGTCGCTCGGCCTGGCGACGGTGCTCGACCAGATCAAGGCCGTGCGCACCCAACTGGACGACGTCGAGTCACGCGTCGACGGTGCGTCCGCCGCGCTGGAGTATTACGGGCCGAGGCTCGGTGAGGCTCAACAACTGTCCCTGGAAGCGCTGTCGGAGGCGGAGGCGGCCCGGCAGGCCGCACGGGCGAGCCAGACCGCACGAGACGACGCTGCGAGCGACTACTACAGCACGAATGACCCAGCCCAGCGCGAAGCTGCGAAAGACCAGTACAACAAGTACAACGGTCGGGTCACCACCGCAAACCACGATCTCGCCGTGGCCAGGGAGAAGTTCCGCAGGGCAATCGAGGAACGTGACGAGGCCGCAAAGTCCGCGACCGATGCGCTTCAGTCGATCGACCAGTCGAGTCCAGTCCACGACACCGCCTGGGACCATATCCAGAAGTCGTCAACACCCTGATCGACTTCTGGGACAAGTACGTTGCGCCGCGCCTGGACACGTCTGCGAGATTCTCGACATGGCCAGCCTCCTCCTGAGCGTCGCAGCCCTGGTGTTGACGTTCACTGGAGTCGGCGCGCCGGTTGCGGCGGCGCTCTTTGCGATCTCGAAAGGCATTACTCTCATCACGACCATCGCGAAGGGTGTGAAGCTTGCGGTGAGCGCATTGAAGCTCATCGAGGGGCGAACGACCTGGGGAGATCTCGGGAAGGATGCTCTGATGTTCGGGGTGGGGCTGCTGCTGTCCAGGGGCGTCAAGGCGGCGTCGACCAAGCTGATAGCCGGGGAGTTCTCCAAGTCGACGCTGACTATCGACGCGCTTGAGAAGGTTGTTAAATCTGGTGCCTACCGGAGTGCGGTGGACCTGACTGAGAAGGCTATTGAGATGCCACTGAAGAAGATCGAGGGCTTGGCGCGTGATGCGATGGGTCACGATTCCCCCGGTGCCGGTACGCCCGTGATGAACTCCTACCGGAAGCAGGTCTGCGGGGTGTCGGTATGACAGCGGCAGAACAGGTAGGTGCCGGCATCGTCGAGAATCGCACCTACACTTTTATTCTTCCTCCAGGCTGGTTCCGGGTCGACCTGCGCAAGGCACTAGCACCGCAGGTGCGGGAGCTGACCGACCTGGTTCTCGCCCAGAGGTCGGCGAGCGGTGACAGTTCCAAACTCCGCGTCGCTTTGGTCAGCGAAATGACGCGTGTGACCGATGCGGCGAGATCCAGTCGTGTGCTCGACCTGGTCCTCCCCGTCACGCTGATCGAGGGCACCGCGCTTCCGGTCAGTTGGGCGTTCATGCCTCTGACCGTGCCGGATGGGGCGGACCCGATCGAGATGCTTGCGGGTATTGCCAGCCGTAACGACTCGGCTCTGCTGACTGAGGTACGGGAACTCGTCGCGCTACGCATCCAGTCGCGGAAGCCGAAGTCAACAGTCCTGATGGACGAGGTGCTTGAGGCGATGTCGTCGGACCTGGGTGAGGTCGTTCTATCGCCCGACGGAGGGGGCCCACAGCAGTTGTGGGTCGAGCGTGTGCAGTATTTCATCGGCGATCCGAGCCGACCCAGTAGCTGGATCGTCGCCGCTGCATCCATCACAGACACCGGTGCCGACGACCAGGAAGTCCTGACCCCCGTGCTCGTTGAGCTATTCGACGAGGTCGTGAAGACGGTGAGGATGCCTCATGCCTGATGTCGAGATCCGCTACGACCCGGCAGTCTGGGCGCCCGTTGCCGAAAGCGGAGGCATGTCGGTCGACCCCGAGGCGGCCGCGACGTTAGTGAGGCTCCTGGTACATGCCCCGAGCGGTGGACGGTTCCTACTCTTGGCGGAGCCGGTCGAACCGCCGGTGGTCGTGGACTTGTCCGCAACCGCCGTTGGCGCCGCGACGTCACGCGCAGTGGCAGAAGATGCGTTCATCGGTGCCAAGGTGGGGCAACTCGAAGAGGTCGAGCTCGCGGGGGGCGTGGGCGCCTTCCGCTACATCCGATTCCCGCAGGTAGCCGAATTCCTGCCAGGAGAACCAGGTGAGGACGTGTTCGTCGCGGAACTGCATTACGTCCGGGTAATTCGGGGAATTGACACTGCCTGCGTCCTCATTGCAACCGTGATCACGCCCCGGATCAATGACTTGGCCGGTATTGCTGAGCACGTCGAGAGCCTGGTCGAGCTGGCAACGGTCAGCTAGGGATACGAGTCCCATTGCGAGCCAACGGTCACAGGTGGACGATCGGCCTGTAGCCGGCATGGAAGAACAACTCACAGAAGGAAGAAGGAAATCATCATGGCAAACCTCCACGTCTCTTACGACGACATGACCGCTGAGGCCCGGAATCTCCGCCAGGCCAAGGAAGACATCCACCAGCAACTGAATGCGCTCGCCCAGCGAATCTCGAACCTGGTGTCCACCGGCTTCGTGACCGACAGTGCCTCGGTGAAGTTCGACGAGAACTACAAGCAGTTCACCCAGGCGACGACGAACGCCGTTGCCGCGCTGGAGGACATCGCCGCGAACTTGGAGAACACAGCGCGGGTGCTGCAGGAGACTGATCAGGCCCTGGCTCGCTGATCCGTCGACCAGGAGGCTCGCAGCGTCGGCACGGCGAGTTGCCAGCGAGAGTAAGACAGGCAACTGCGGGCTCAGACGGGCGCGGTGGCGCGGGCAGGCATCCTGCCCGCGCCCTTTGGTCCTGTCGTCGCGCACGTTCATGAGGGAGGGTCTATGAACTGCAGTCTCTGTGGCTACGCCAACCGGGCGTCCACGAACCAGTGCGCGCGTTGTGGTGGGCCGCTCGGCGCAGCAGAACCCGCGCCCGCGACCTGGGTGGAGGAAGATCGGACGATGGCCCGGCCCGTCGTGTCGCGAGACGTCGGGACGTCGGCGGGGTTGCCCGAGGCACAGGTGCAGTCCGATGCTCCGGCCGCCTGGCCCGCTTTCGAGGCACATTCTCCCGCGCCCGACCCGGTCCCGGCCCCTCCGGGGCAGCAAGGCTCGGGTCCCGCGTTTGCCGGGGACTGGCCCGATGCGCCGCTGCGACCCGCGCCCCCGTCCTCACCACCCGCGTCCGTGCGGCGGATCAAGGCTCTGGCCTACACGGTGGCGGTTCTTGGCCTTGTCAGCACGATCACGTCGCTTGTCGTGGGACTCTCAGGCGCGATCCAATCCCTTGCGGGGATTGTGGGGATCGTCGCGTACATCTTCCTCGCCTTTCAGGTCGAGGCCCGGAAGAACTGGGCGCGAATCGTGATCGGCGTCCTCGCGATTGCTGGCGTCCTGGGGGACCTGTTCAGCGTGGTTTCTGTGCTTGGTGTTCTCGCATTCCTCGAGGGGATGATCGGCGGAGACTACGTTGTCGCAGCCGTGTTCGGGGCCGTCCTGGCCGTCGTGGGGGCGGTGATCCTGGCCTTGCTCGCCGTGAGCGCTCTTGGCCGGGATGCCGCCGCGTGGTGCACCCCGACCTCGCCGACCGGCAGGTAACGCATGATCCTTGGTCGTGGCCGGCGCGGCGTGGCGATCTCGGTTGTGGTGACCGGCCCGGGCGAGGGCATTGTCGTGTTGTCTGGTGCGATCTGAGGGGGATCGATGACCTGCAGTCAGTGTGGATATGCCAACCGGGTGCCCATGGGCCAGTGTGCCCGCTGCGGTGCGCCGCTCGTCGCGGCCCCGCCACCGTCCTCCCTGCCGCTGGGCGACGATAGGACGACGGTTCGGCCAACACACCTCCAGGACGCCGGTCCGATCCCGGCGCAGCCGGAGGTCTCGTCGGTGTGGCCGGGCTACGACGCGTACCCCGAGGTGGGTGACCCGGTTCCGGCGCCGCCCGACCCCGCTCGCGCGGGGACCGGCTGGGGAAGCCCGGCGAGCCGCTGGGGGACCTCCCCGGACGCCGGCCGGGGAGCGCAGCCGCCGTTGCCCGCGCCAATGGCTCCGATGGTTCCCGCGGGGTTCGCAAGTGGGGTCCAGCGCCCGATGGCCACGGTGGGGAGCCGGTTTGCCGCGCACCTTCTGGACGGGCTGGTCGTGACGGGATTGCTGCTCGCGCTGTACGTGGTGGCGCTGGTGCTGGGATTGTTCGCGTCCTCGTTGTCGAGGATCTCCTATGACCTGGCGAGCCTGGCGGCGGCTGCGGTGGGGCTGGTCGCACTCGTGGCCTACCTGGGCGCCGGCATCGGCTACATCGTCTGGGGGTGGGGCACCGGGCAGACGTTCGGCAAGCGGGCGATGAAGATCGCTGTCGTCGACGCCGCCACAGGGGCACCGATCGGGTACTCGCGCGCTGTCGTCCGATACCTGATGATGGCCGTGATGGCACTGCCGTGCTACCTGGGCTATTTCAGCATCCTGGCCGCGGACGGGCGCGGTTGGCACGACAAGGCCGCAGACTCCCGGGTTGTGGTGGCGCCCGACTGGCCCGCCCTCGCGCTGCCCTGGAAGCGGTGACAGTCCAGACCAGGCATCGAACAGGGCCGGTTCGCGCACTTCCGCGCCGAGTTCCTGGGCCGCCTCTTTGCGGGCCGCCGACGAAGAGCCGATACGCGGCACCAGCAGGTAGGCACCCGATCGGGGTCAAGGGATCCGAAGGCTAACCTGTGCGCTTGCCCTGCGGGCGGGTGGTGGGGGTTTAGGCGGCTGTTGGTGGGCTGGTTGCGGTGTCCCACAGCGCGCTCCACGCTTCGTGCCAGGGCCAGTGGGGTGGGCAGGTGCATCACGATCCGGCGGCCGGTTGAAGCCAGTCGTGCCGGGATGTTGATGATGGTGCGGCAGCAGGGTCGCCCCCTACGCCACCTTCGTGGGAGCGCTGCGGGCCGTCGGTGCCGAGTTCGTGATCGAAGAGCCGGGTAACGGGTCCTGGTCGGTCCGGCTGGTCAGGTCCTGAAATCGGGCCTTCGACTTCTGAGTCGCGCCCCCGACGCACAGCTTTCAGGATGGGCTCGGCTCGCGGCGCCTGACGGCCGCGATCACCCGGTAGGTGATCGGGAGGAAGAGGACCTCGACGCCCACCTTGTAGAGCCATCCGACCGCGGTGTAGTTCCACAGCGCGGGCCAGGGGATCGACTCCCCGCCCAGTGGGTTGCCCAAAGGTCCGAACGCGATCAGGCAGAAGACCAGGGTGTCGGCGAACTCGCCGACCACGGTGGAGGTGATCAGGCGCACCCACAGCCGTCCATCGCCCCACCGCTGCTTGATCCGCACCAGCACCAGGGCGTTGAGCAGCTGCCCCGCCAGGTAGCCGAGCAGGCTCGCCACCACGATCCGGGGCACGAAGCCCGAGGACCGAGTGCCACGCGTCCTGGTTCGGCCAGTCGGCGGCGGGTGGGGCGGCGTCCACGATCAGGAAGGTGAGTGACATCAGCGCCGCCAGCACGAAGCCGGTCACGATCGCCCGGTTGGCCCGGCGTCAGCCCGTACACCTCGGCCAGCACGTCGCCCAGGATGTAGGTGAGCGGGAACAGGATCGCGCCGCCGTCGGTGATGATCGGCAGCAACTGAACCCCGCCGACGTCCACGCCGGGCCCGAACGCGATGAGTTTCGTCGCCCCGATGTTGGAGATCAGCAGCATCCCGACGAAGGCGGCCAGCACGAGGTCGTAGTTGCCGCGCGGCTTCTCGACGGCGCTGGTGGGCATGGGCACGAGAGCGCATCCTAACCGGCTCGGTCGATCGCCGATAGGCGGCGGCCACCCTGGACCGGCCCGTCTCACTCCGAGTCCGGCGGGCCCGGAGATGTTCGCCAGTTTCTTGGGTGCGTTGGCTGCCCTCGGGGCAACCGAACGTGGCAATCTAGGCCTATGACCGACTACGACGAAGCCGTCCCGGAAGAGTCCGAGCAACTCGACCAGCTACAGCCGGACGAGACACTGCTCGACCGCGGTGTCGACGACGTCCTGGACGAGGGCTACGTGACCGGTGAGAACTGGACGCCCGCCCAGGGTTTCGGTAACACCATCGCCGAGATGCGCAAGGGAGAGACCCTGGAGATGCGGATCGCCCAGGAGTTGCCGGAGCCGGTTCCCGATGAAACCCCGTGGAATCCCGATCCGCAGGAATCCCGCGAGGTGGGGAAACTGCGCTCAGGACGGCTGGTGGACGCCAACGGGGGAGTCCCCGGGCTCGACATCGAGGCCGAAAGCATCGGTCATGACGTGGGCATCGACGGGGGTGCGGCAACCGCAGAAGAGGCGGCGATGCACATCATCGACGACTATGACGACGATGACGACTGAGCAGGTCCTCTACCCCTCGATCGAGCCCTACGCTGCACGGAATGCTGGACGTCGGCGACGGCCACGAACTGTATTGGGAGGAGTGCGGCAACCCGCACGGACAAGCCCGTGGTGTTCGTCCACGGCGGGCCCCGGCGGGGGTTGCACGCCCGACTACCGCCGGTTCTTCGACCCGGCTCGTTACCGGGTGATCCTCTTCGACCAGCGCAACTGCGGACGCTCCCGCCCCCACGCCTCCGAACCGCTTGCTGACCTGTCCACCAACACCACCTGGCATCTCGTCGCCGATCTCGAACGCCTCCGCGCAGGACCGCGGGGTCGAGCACTGGCAGGTCTTCGGAGGTTCGTGGGGTAGCGCGCTCGCGCTGGCCTACGCCGAGACCCACCCCGATCGGGTGAGCGAGCTGGTGCTGCGCGGCATCTTCACGCTGCGCCGATTCGAACTCGACTGGTACTACAACGGCGGGGCCGGTCATCTCAGCCCGGAGTGGTGGCGCTCGTTCCAGGCCCCGCTCGGCGGGGACGCGTTCCGCGGCGACCGCATCGCGGCTTACCACAGCCTGTTGTTCGATCCCGATCCCGACGTCCATCTGCCTGCCGGTGTGGCCTGGACGACGTGGGAGGCCTCCACCTCTCATCTGGAATGGTGCCAGCAATATGTGGACGACTTCAGTGATCCCGCCTTCGCCCTGGCCTTCGCCCGGATCGAGAACCACTTCTTCGTGCACGCCGGCTGGTTCCGCGAGGGCCAGCTCATCGAGGACGTGGATCGTATCCGGCACATCCCAGCGGTGATCGTGCAGGGCCGCTACGACCTGCCGTGCCCGTTGGTGACCGCCGACGACCTGCATCGCGCCTGGCCGGAAGCCGACTACAAGGTGGTGCTGGCCGGCCACGCAGCGATGGAACCGGCCATCGCCGCCGAGTTGGTCGCAGCCACCGACCGGTTCGCGGCCGGCTGAAGCTGGACTGCCCGGGCCTGGTCGGATCAGCCGGGGATGGTGACGACGATGTCGAGCCGATGCGGGTACAGAACGGCAGCAACGCGATCATCGGTACGGCGCCGGCGCTCGTGATCGGGGCAGTCGCCGCTGGCATCGCTGTCCCGGGACCGTCGGCGTCGGTCCTGCTGGGTACGATGGTTGCTTGATTCGCTAGGAGGAGTTCTGAACCAGATACAGCCAGTGGTGGCGGCGGAACGACGAGTCGCCATCCCAGCTTCGATCCCGATGGTCTCGGTCCTCGGCGTCCGCGACGAATTCCTTCGCATCCTCGAGGCCGGCCTGGCCGCCGACATTCACGTCCGCGGCAACGAGATCACCCTCAGCGGCACCCCGACGGACGTGACCGTCGCGGCCGATGTCCTGACCGAGCTGATCACCATCGTCCGCACCGGCCAGGGTCTCGCCGCCGACACCGTCGAGCGCGTCCTGGGCATGATCGGCCACCTCCGACGTGAGCGCCGCGGAGGTGCTGACGCAGAACATCCTGTCCAGCCGCGGCAAGACGATCCGGCCCAAGACGCTGAACCAGAAGCGCTACGTCGACGCCATCGACGCGCACACCGTGGTCTTCGGCATCGGTCCGGCCGGCACCGGCAAGACCTACCTCGCGATGGCCAAGGCCGTGCAGGCGCTGCAGGCCAAGGAGGTCAACCGGATCATCCTCACCCGTCCGGCGATCGAGGCGGGCGAGCGGCTCGGCTTCCTGCCGGGCACCCTGAACGACAAGATCGACCCGTACCTGCGTCCGCTCTACGACGCGCTGCACGACATGATCGACCCCGAGTCGGTGCCCCGGCTGCTGACCGCCGGCACCATCGAGGTGGCGCCGCTGGCCTACATGCGCGGACGAACGCTCAACGACGCCTTCATCATCCTGGACGAGGCCCAGAACACCTCGATGGAGCAGATGAAGATGTTCCTCACCCGGCTCGGGTTCGGCTCCAGGATCGTGGTGACCGGCGACGTCACCCAGATCGACCTGCCCACCGGCACCCGATCAGGCCTGACCGTGGTGCGAGGAGATCCTGGACGGCGTCCACGACATCGCCTTCTGCCGCCTGACCAGCCATGATGTCGTGCGCCATCGGCTCGTCGGCCGGATCGTCGCCGCCTACGACCGCTTCGAAGCGACCCTCCCTGTGGTCAGGAAGGCACGATGATCGAACTGAACAACGAGTCCGGGGTCGAGGTCGACACCGAGCGTCTCGTGCAGTTGGCGACGTTCGCCCTGGACGCGCTGCGGATCCACCCGCAGGCGGAGCTGTCGATCCTGCTGGTCGACGAGGACACGATGAGCGCCTACCACGACAAGTTCATGGGTGAGCCGGGCCCGACCGACGTGCTCAGTTTCCCGATGGACGAACTGCGCGCCCCCGAACCGGACGACGAGCCGCCGCAGGGCCTGCTCGGCGACATCGTGCTCTGCCCGGCCGTGACGGCAGCGCAGGCAGCGGACAGCAACCGGACCCCGGAGGAGGAGGCCGACTACCTGCTGATCCACGGCCTGCTGCACCTGCTCGGTCACGACCACGCCGAGCCGGCCGAGAAGAAGGTCGATGTTCGACCTGAACGACCAGATCATCGCTGCCTGGAGTGCTTCGCGCGCGTAGGCCACCCACGGCTCTCCCGGCTGGGGAGGCTTTCTGAGGGCTCAGATCAGACTCCGGCGCCGCACCAGCATCGAGACCCGCCTCCGCGAGGATGACCTGCAGCGACCGACGCACCCGGAACTCGGATAGGCCATCGCACAGTGGCTTGCCCTATTCACCGCAAGGATCGATGCCGTGCACCGCGAGGACGCGCTCGGTGGCGGCCGCGACGCGAGGACGCCCTGCTCGGACTCGGGCGACGAGGCGAAGAACCCCGCGTTGGCACTGCCCTCGCACTCGATCGCCCACGCCCCCCATCGACCTTCCTCCATCAGCAACTCGCATCATCTGCCAGCGCACTCAGTGGTGAGGAACCAGTCCTGCGGGCTTCGCCTCGTGAGGTGCTGGTATGCGGCCAGTAGGCTCGTCGGATGAGCGAAGTGGTGGATGAGGGGCCGTTCTACCACGGCACAAAGGCCGATCTGAAGGTGGGTGACCTGCTCACGGCCGGGCTTCGCTCGAACTATCGGCCCGAGGTGGTGATGAACCACATCTACTTCACGGCGCTGCGTGATGGTGCCGGGCTGGCCGCGGAACTCGCGGCGGGCGAGGCTGCCCCGCGGGTGTATCTCGTCGAGCCGACGGGCGCTTTCGAGGATGACCCGAACGTGACCGACAAGAAGTTCCCCGGCAACCCCACACGGTCGTACCGCAGCCGCCAACCTCTGCGCGTCGTCGGCGAGGTCACCGGCTGGACCCGCCTGACGCCCGAGGCTCTGCAGGAGTGGCGCGATCGGCTCGCAGCGATCGCGGCCGGCGAGCGTGGGGCGATCATCAACTGACCGCGGCTGGGCCGACTTCAATGCCGGGTCGCCAGGCCCAGATGTTGGCGGCTGGTGTTCGGGTCAAGGTGGAGGTCGGTGACTGTGTTGACTCGCTCGTCGAAGTCGGTGTTCGCCTTCGAGGCGATGGCGGCGCCCGTCGGCCGGGTGTGTTAGATGTCAGGACATCGCACCTCGTAGCGCAAGCCCCCAGCAGGCTTCATCGAGATTCGGCGCTGGTTGCGTGTCCTCCGAGAGACAACTGACGCCTGACTCCTTGGTCATCCTCGAAAGAGGGAGTCGTCGTGAGCTGAGTAGACTGAACGCTCAGCACATTCGAGCGAAGGCGTGTGATCACCCGTTGACCCAGACTGACTGGACACTGGTGGGCGTTGCGTCCGTCTGTGTGGTGCTGGCGGCGCTCATCACGACGGCCGAGGCGGCGCTGTCGGCCGTGTCGAAATCGCGCGCGGAGCGACTGCTCAGCGAAGGCCGCGGTGGGGGGAAGCGGCTGCTCGAAGTGGCGCAGGATCCCGCGCCCTACTTGAACACCTCACTCTTCCTGCGCATCCTGCTCGAAGTCCTCGCCACCGTGCTGGTTTCGCTCGTGTTCTTCGAGCATTTCGGGGCCACCTGGGAACGGATTCTGTTCCCCGGGCTCACGATGCTCGCGATCTCGTTCATCGTTCTCGGCGTCGCCCCCCGAACCCTGGGCCGCCAGCACGCCGAGACGGTGGCTCTGGCCGCGTCGGGCCCCGTCGCCGCTCTGACGACCGTGCTGGGACCGATTCCGCAAGTGATGATCCTGATCGGCAACGCACTCACTCCCGGACGTGGATTCAGCGACGGTCCGTTCACCTCCGAGGCTGAACTGCGCGACCTGGTCGACATCGCCGAGGCGCGGGAGCTGATCGAGGCCGGCGAGCGACGGATGATCCATTCGGTCTTCGAACTTGGCGACACCATCGTCAAGGAGGTGATGGTGCCGCGCACCGATATGGTCTACATCGAACGCGGCAAGACTCTGCGACAAGGGGTGTCGCTGGCCCTGCGGTCCGGCTTCAGTCGCATTCCGGTGATCGGGGATGACGTCGACGACGTGGTCGGGGTGCTCTACCTCAAGGACATCATCCGTCGGATGTACGACAATCCCAAGGCCCAGACCAACGAGACCGTGGACACCCTGATGCGTCCGCCGAGCTTCTGTCCCGACTCCAAACCGGTGGACGAGTTGCTGCGCGAGATGCAGTTGACCCGCAGCCACGTGGTGATCGTGATCGACGAGTTCGGCGGCACCGCCGGCCTGGCGACCATCGAGGACGTACTGGAGGAGATCGTCGGCGAGATCGTCGACGAGTACGATCACGAGGTGCCGCCGGTCACCGAACTGGGCGACAACCGGTTCCGGGTCTCGGCACGGCTACCCATCGACGATCTCGGTGAGCTGTTCGGGCTGAAGGTGGACGACGAGGACGTCGACACCGTGCTCGGACTGATGGCCAAGGAGCTGAACAAGGTGCCGATCCCGGGCTCGGTGGTGCAGTGGGAGGGCATCGAGCTGACCGCTGAACGCGGGGTCGACCGACGCCACAGCATCCGGACGGTGCTGGCGACCACCCCTCCCGAATCGGACGACCCGGCCGTGGAGGCCGCGGCGAAACTGGCCCAGGAATCGGCGGAGCGGAACTCATGAACGAACAGATCAGGTCGGGCTTCGCCTGTTTCGTCGGGCGGCCGAACGCCGGCAAGTCCACTCTGACGAACGCACTGGTCGGCACCAAGATCGCGATCGCGTCCTCCAAGCCGCAGACCACCCGGCACGCCGTCCGCGGCATCGTGAACCGCCCGGACGCTCAGCTGGTCGTCATCGACACCCCCGGGCTGCACAAACCGCGCACCCTGCTGGGGGAACGACTCAACGACCTCGTCCGCGAGACCTGGTCGGAAGTCGACGTGGTCGGAGTCTGCCTGCCCTGCGAACCAGCGGATCGGCCCCGGCGACACCTACCTCGTGGGCGAGCTCGCGGAGCTGCCCCGGAAGCCCCATCTGGTGGCGCTGGCCACCAAGTCCGATCTGGTTTCACCGGCGCGGATGGCGGAGCACCTGACTCAGGATCGCCTCGCTGGAGGAGGAACTGGGCATCCGCTGGGCCTCGATGATCCCGGTGTCCGCGGTCACCGACGATCAGGTGGACGTGGTCGCGAACGAGCTGATCACGCTGCTGCCCGCCGGGCCCGCCGCTACTACCCCGACGGCGAGATCACCGACGAGCCGACCGAGACGATGATCGCCGAGCTGATCCGGGAGGCCGCACTGGAGGGCGTCCGCGACGAACTGCCGCACTCGCTGATGGTGGTCGTCGACGAGATGGGGGAGCGCGAGGGCCGTCCGGCTGGCTCGCCGCTCCTGGACATCTACGCGTCCATGATCGTCGAGCGGGACTCCCAGAAGGGGATCATGATCGGTCACCAAGGGCAGCGCCTGAAGGAGATCGGGACGACGGCGCGACTGCAGATCGCCGCGCTGGTCGGCATGCCCGTCCATCTCGATCTGAAGGTGAAGGTGCTCAAGGACTGGCAGCGCAACCCCAAGCACCTCAACCGGCTGGGTTTCTGACCGGAGATCGTCCCAGAATGTGTTGGGGTCTTTGCGGCAGACGACAATGTGTGTCAGCATGACTCACATGTCATGGGCGCGACTCCTCCTTGGTCGCCGCAGCGAGGCCTAGCGAAACCGATCAGGCCTCCTCGCTGCGGAGTTCTCGATGCGCCTGTAAGCCCGCACGCACACAGCGAGGAAACCCATGACCACCACCAGTTTCGGGACGCGACCGCAGCCCGTTCCGGTACAGCAGCCCAGCCCGATGCCGTTCGGCCGGTACACGCGCCTTCGAACCCATCGACGTGCCCGACCGCACCTGGCCGACGAAGAAGATCACCGCCGCTCCGCGGTGGCTGTCCACCGATCTGCGGGACGGCAACCAGGCGCTGATCGACCCGATGACGCCCGTCGCGCAAGCGGAAGATGTTCGACCTGCTGGTCCGGATGGGTTACAAGGAGATCGAGGTCGGCTTCCCGTCCGCCTCGCAGACCGACTTCGACTTCGTGCGCAGCCTGATCGTGACCGACGCCATCCCCGACGACGTCACCATCAGCGTCCTGACCCAAGCCCGTGAGGACCTGATCGAACGCACCGCGCAGTCCCTGATCGGGGCCAGGCGGGCGCACCATCCACCTGTACAACGCGACCGCCGAACTGTTCCGCCGGGTGGTGTTCAACATCGACGAGGCGCAGTGCATCGCCATGGCCACCCGCGGCACCGAGCTGGTGATGAAGTACGCCGAGCAGAACCTGGGCGACGTCGAGTTCGGCTACCAGTACAGTCCCGGAGATCTTCACCCAGACCCCGACCGACTTCGCGGTCGAGGTCTGCAACGGGTGATGGACGTCTGGCAGCCCGGCGACGGGCCGCGAGATCATCCTGAACCTGCCGGCCACGGTCGAGCGGTCCACGCCGAACACCTACGCCGACCAGATCGAGTACTTCGGCCGGCACATCCGCAACCGTCCGCAACGTGGCCATCTCGCTGCACCCGCACAACGACCGCGGGACCGCGGTGGCGGCCACCGAACTGGCCCTGATGGCCGGCGCCGACCGCGTCGAGGGCTGCCTGTTCGGCCACGGCGAGCGCACCGGCAACGTCTACCTGGTGACCCTGGGCATGAACCTGTTCAGCCAGGGCATCGACCCGAAGATCGACTTCTCCGACATCGACGAGATCCGTCGCACGGTGGAGTACTGCACCAACCTGCCGGTCCACCCGCGCCACCCGTACGCGGGGGATCTGGTCTACACCGCCTTCTCCGGCTCCCACCAGGACGCCATCAAGAAGGGGCTGGAGGTGCTGGAGAAGGAGGCCGCCGCCCAGGGCAAGACGCTTGCACGAGATCCCCTGGGAGGCGCCCTACCTGCCGATCGACCCGCACGACGTCGGCCGCACCTACGAGGCGGTCATCCGGGTCAACAGCCAGTCCGGCAAGGGCGGCATGGCCTACATCATGAAGTCCGAGCACAAGCTGGACCTGCCGCGCCGGCTGCAGATGGAGTTCTCCCGCGTCGTCCAGGCCCGCACGGACTCCGAGGGTGGCGAGGTGTCGCCCGACGAGATGTGGACGATCTTCTCCGCCGAGTACCTCCAGGACGTCGCGCCGCTGGAGCTGGTCACGGTGAAGTCCGTCTCCAACGGCGGCGGCTACACCGTCACCGCCGTTGTGCGCGATCGCGGGATCGAGAAGGAGATCACCGGCGAGGGCAACGGTCCGCTGTCGGCGTTCGTCGACGCGCTGGGCATCCTCGGCTACCACGTCCGCGTCCTGGACTACAGCGAGCACGCGCTGTCCTCTGGCGGGGACGCGCAGGCCGCCGCCTACGTGGAGACCGAGCTCGGTGACCGGCGATGACGCCCACGTGGTCTGGGGGGTCGGGCTGCACGAGTCGATCGTGACCGCGTCCCTGAAAGCGGTGATCAGCGCGATCAATCGGGACGCGCGCATCCGGGCCGCGGACACCAGGGAGCAGGACGCGCCGCGTCCCTGACGAAGGACGGTCGCGGCGGGATCACCGCCGATCTGGTGCGCCGGCTGCTCGTCGAGCAGGCGCCCCACTGGGCGCTCCTGCCGATCGCATCGGTGTCGCAGGATGGCTGGGACAATCGCACTTACCGGCTGGGCGAGGAGTTCAGCGTCCGGCTGCCGTCGCACGAGAGGTATGCGGCGGCGGTCGCGAAGGAGGACCGGTGGTTGCCGGTGCTCGCCCCGCACCTCCCGCTCCCGGTTCCCGAACCGCTGTTCACCGGCGTCCCTGGCGAGCTGTTCGGCCTGCCGTGGTCGGTGCGGCGCTGGCTGCCGGGCGAGCCGGTCGCCACGGCCGAGGTCACCGACCCGGTGCGCGTCGCCGAGACCCTCGCCGCCTTCCTGGTGGCGCTGAGGGCGGTGGACGCGTCCGGCGGCCCGGTGGCAGGGGAACACAGCTTTCACCGCGGCGGCTCGCTCGCCGTGTACGACGCCGAGACCCGCGCCTGCGTGGCGTCCCGACTCGGACGGATCGACGGACCGGCCGCGCTCGGGGTCTGGGAGGAGGCGTTGGCAGCCACCTGGACGGCCGACCCGGTCTGGTTCCACGGCGACGTCGCGGTGGGCAACCTGCTCGTCCGGGACGGCCGGCTGTCGGCGGTGATCGACTTCGGCACCTGCGGCGTGGGCGATCCGGCCTGCGACCTGGTGATCGCGTGGACGTTCCTGGGCGGGCGCTCCCGGCGTACGTTCGCGGACGCTGTCGGGCTGGACGCCGGAACCTGGGCGCGGGCCCGCGGCTGGGCGCTGTGGAAGGCGCTGATCAGCATCACCGACGAGCCGGACGCGTCCGCCGAGCCCCTGCGGGTGATTGCCGAGGTCCTGGCCGACCCGGTCGCTTGACGCCGAGAACCGGCCTTCGAGTCGAGAGCCGGCCCCGGATGGCCGGCTCTCGACGGGTTCGCCGGCTCTCGCTGCGACGGGGCGGGTGTGGACAAGTCCTCACCGATGGGTGGTGCCTGTGGATGGGTGACCGGTTCTGACGGCGGGTGCCGAAGATCAAGGGCATGAGTGTGATCACACTGACCGACTGGCTCGACCAGGGACGCTCGCGCGCCGAGCTGAAGGGTGCCCTGCGTGACGGCGACCTCCGAATGCTCCGCCGTGGGGTCGTCACGGACGCCGTGTCCGCCGCCCCGGTCGACCTGCATCGCCTCCGGGTGCAGGCCGCAGCGGACGTCATCGGCCCGGATACGTTGTTCGCCCAGGAGTCTGCGGCCGTCCTGCATGGACTGCCGCTGCTCATCCCCCGCCTGGCGGAGGTGGTAGCGGTGAGGACCGGCGGAGGCCACGGCCAGGTCACCGGTGGCCTGCACACCCGCAGCAGCGACGTAGCGGACGGCGACGTCACCCGCATCGACGGGCTGCCGGTGACCGGCTTGGCCCGGACGGTCGCCGACCTGTTGCGCCGGCTGCCGTTCCCAGAGGCGGTGATGGTGGCGGACGCGGGGCTGCGGCAGGGTCTGGTCAGGGAGGAGCTGCTCGAACGCACGGCGTCCGGTCGTGGCTGCCGGATGGCCAGGGCGGCGATCGAGTTCGCCGACAAGCGGTCCGAGAGCGCGGGGGAGTCGCTGAGCCGGGTCCGGATCCACCGCGCCGGGCTACCCGTCCCCGAGCTGCAGTTCGTCATGCTCAGCAGCGATGGAGGGTTCCTCGGACGCCTCGATTTCTGGTGGGAGGAGCAGCGCCTCGCCGGCGAGTTCGACGGAATGGCGAAGTACTCGACCCTGCGTGCCCCCGGGGTGACGACCGCGGAGGTGCTCCGGGCGGAGAAGCGCCGCGAGCAGGCAATCGTCGCCGAGGGCAACCGGCTCGTCCGCTGGATCTGGGCCGACCTGTGGAACGGCAACCTCGAGCGCCTGCTCGGCCGACTGCTCCGTCCCTGATCCACCGAGAACCGGCCAACCCGTCGAGAGCCGGCCGTCCAGGGCCGGTTCTGGATGGGAAGGGGAGCGCTCGGCGGGCGTGTCCGGGCGTGTCCGGGCGTGTCCGGGCCGGGACGGGCGGGGGCGGGGCGCAGCGGTGCGGCGATAGGATCGCCCTCATGCCCAAGGTCCTCACCGAACTGCCGCTCGGCGAACGCGTCGGCCTCGCCTTCTCCGGCGGGCTCGACACCTCCGTCGCCGTCGCCTGGATGCGCGAGAAGGGTGCCGTCCCGTGCACCTACACCGCGAACCTCGGCCAGTACGACGAGCCCGACATCGACTCCGTCCCCGGTCGCGCCGGCGCGTACGGCGCCGAGATCTCCCGCATGGTCGACTGCACGCACGGCGATGGTCGAGGAGGGGCTCGTCGCGCTGACCTGCGGCGCGTTCCACATCCGCACCGGCGGGCGCACCTACTTCAACACCACCCCGATCGGACGGGCCGTCACCGGCACCATGCTGGTCCGCGCGATGCGGGACGACGACGTCTGGATCTGGGGCGACGGGTCCACCTACAAGGGCAACGACATCGAGCGGTTCTACCGCTACGGGCTGCTGGCCAACCCGCAACTGCGGATCTACAAGCCGTGGCTCGACGCCGACTTCGTCCGCGAACTCGGCGGCCGCGCCGAGATGAGCCAGTGGCTGGCCGAGCGCGGACCTGCCCTACCGGGACTCCAAGGAGAAGGCCTACTCCACCGACGCGAACATCTGGGGCGCCACCCACGAGGCCAAGGAGCTGGAGAACCTCAACGTCGGCATCGAGATCGTCGAGCCGATCATGGGCGTCCGGTTCTGGGACCCGGCGGTCGCGATCGCGACCGAGGACGTCACCGTCACCTTCGAGCAGGGCCGTCCGGTCGAGATCAACGGACGGACCTTCGCCACGGCCGTCGACCTGGTCCGGGAGGCCAACGCGATCGGCGGACGCCACGGGCTGGGCATGAGCGACCAGATCGAGAACCGGATCATCGAGGCCAAGAGCCGCGGCATCTACGAGGCGCCGGGCATGGCGCTGCTGCACATCTGCTACGAGCGGCTGGTCACCGCCATCCACAACGAGGACACGTTCGCGAACTACCAGCTGGAGGGGCGCAAGCTCGGCCGGCTGATGTACGAGGGCCGCTGGCTCGACCCGCAGTCGCTGATGCTCCGCGAGTCGCTGCAGCGCTGGGTCGGCTCGGCGGTCACCGGCTCGGTGACGCTGCGGCTGCGCCGCGGCGACGACTACTCGATCCTCGACACCGCCGGGCCGGCGTTCTCCTACCACCCGGAGAAGCTGTCGATGGAGCGGGTCGGGGACGCCGCGTTCGGCCCGCTCGACCGGATCGGCCAGCTGACCATGCGCAACCTCGACATCGCCGACTCCCGCACCCGGCTGGAGCAGTACGCCCAGCTCGGCCTGGTCGGCGGAGAGGTGTCCGCGCTGGTCGGCCAGCTCGACTCAGGGCGGGCCGGTGCCATCACCGCAGGCAACGCCACCGAGCCGGCCATCGAGGAGGCGCAGAACCTCTCCGGTATGGAGTCCGGCACCGACTGAGCCGTTGCCGTTGCGGGGCGGACGGGGCTGACTCTTCCCGGCCTGAACCCGAAGTGGACCGAGAAGGCCGAGGACGACGCTCCCGTTCTGCCTTGCGCACGCGACAAACCCGACGACGTACGCCTCAGCGCACGTCGTTGGGGACGGCGCCGCCGTAGCGGCGGTCACGGTCGGCGTACTGCTCGACCGCGCGCCACAGGTCTCGACGGTCGAAGTCGGGCCAGAGCCGGTCGAGGAAGACCATTTCGGCGTACGCGGATTGCCACAGGAGGAAGTTCGACGTCCGCTGCTCACCAGAGGACCGGAGGAACAGGTCCACGTCGGGGATCTCAGGCTCGTCGAGGAACCGGCGGAATCGTTCCTCCGTGAGCCGAGACGGGTCCAGTTGGCCCCGGACGGCGGCCTCGGCGATGGCTCGGGCCGCGTCCACGATCTCGGCCCGGCCCCCGTAGTTCACACAGAACTGCAGCGTCAGGACGGTGTTCCCGGCACTCTGGCGTTCGGCCGATTCCAGTTCGGAGATCACGCTGCGCCACAACTCGCGGGCGGCGGCCCGCCCAACGGATCCGGACGCCGAGCGCGTCGAGCTGGTCGCGCCGCCGGTGGATCACGTCGCGGTTGAAGCCCATCAGCCAGCGCACCTCGTCGGGCGAGCGGCGCCAGTTCTCGGTGGAGAACGCGTAGGCGGACAGGTACTTGATGCCGACTTCGATGGCCCCCTCGATCACGTCGAACAGGGCGTCCTCGCCGCGCGCGTGGCCGTCCGTGCGGGGGAGGTTGCGCGCCTTCGCCCAGCGTCCGTTCCCGTCCATCACGATCGCGACGTGACGAGGCAGCAGCTTGGCCTCGATCGTCGGCGGCCGCGCGCCGGATGAGTGGGGTGTCGGGGGACGGATCTCCTTGCGCTGGGCCACGACCGCAGCCTATCCAGCGGGTGGGGACGCCGGGGCGTTCGCCCGCCGCGGAATCAAGTTGAGTCCACCCGACTCAAGTACTTGATTTCGGGCCGATTTCGTCGCACTATGGATTAGCACTCGAACACGACGAGTGCTAACTGATGAGAGGAGCGAGCCACTATGGCACGAGCATTCGATCCCTTCCGCGAGGTAGATCGCTGGTTCTCCGACGTCGCTCGGACGCCGGCCAGCGCCGCCATGCCGATGGATCTGTACCGGGACGGTGATGTCTTCGTCACCAAGATCGACCTTCCCGGAGTGGACCCGGCATCGATCGACGTCGATGTCGACGACCGCACCCTGACCGTCCGCGCCGAACGCAAGGCCGAGACGACCGTCGAGCAGAAGTGGCTGGTGCGCGAGCGCCCGGCCGGTACCTTCGCCAGGCAGTTGACCCTGGGGCACGGCGTCGCACTGGACCGCATCGAGGCTGAGTACAACGACGGGGTGTTGAGCCTTCGGATCCCGGTGGCCGAAGAGGCCAAGCCTCGCAAGATCTCCGTCGCTCACACGGGCGGGCCTACACCGATCGAGGGTTCGGTCGAGAGCTGATCGACGTCCATCCCGGCGAAGACGCCCTGCGTGCACGACGGCCCGCACACACACCGTGCGGGCCGTCGTGCACGTCGGTGGCTGGCGCGTCGTGCGTGAGGTCGGTGGCTGCCGCGTGCGTGGGGCCACCTTTGTGGGAAGCCGTACGCTCCTGGCCCTCAGAGAGCTCAGGTGAAGGGCATCGACACCTTGTTGAGCCGATTGATCTGTGCACGGGTGAGCTTGAGCTCTGCCGCGGCGAGCAGGGCAGCGACCTGGTCGACCGAGCTCACCGAAGCGATCGGTGCGGTGACTGCCGGCTGCTGCCGCAACCACGCCAGCGCGACCGTGGCCGGATCGACGCCGAGGTCGTCTGCGATGGCGACCACAGCCTCTACGACGGCGAAGCCGCTCTCATTCGCCCAGTGCTTGACCCGAGCTGCGCGGGGGCCGCGGACCGGTTCTCCGGCGTGGTACTTGCCGGTCAGGAACCCTGCCGCCAGCCCGTAGTAGGGGACCAACCCCAGTCCATGCTCAAGGGCGAGAGCAGCGAGACCGCCGGCTTCCACGTCCGCCCGGTGCACCAGGTTGTACTGCGGTTGGAGCACGACCGGGGCCGCCCACCCGTTCTCCGTCGCCACCGCGAGCACCTCACGCACCCGCGCCGCGCTGAAGTTGGACAGCCCGTAGTGGCGGATCGCGCCCTCGCGGATCATGTTGTCGAAGGCGGCCACCCAATCGGTGACCGGCACGTGTGGATCGTCTTCGTGGGCGTAGTACAGGTCGATGGTTTCAGTGCCAAGGCGGCGGCGCGAGCCGTCGAGACAGATCCTCAGGTTCGCCGGTCGAAGCCCGCGGTGGATCGGGTGCTTGCCCACCTTCGTGGCCACCACGACCCGGCCACGATTCCCCGACCTGCGCAGCCAGGCTCCCAGCACGCTCTCGGATTCCCCACCGGAGTGTCCCGGCACCCACGCCGAATAGGCATCGGCGGTGTCGATGAAGTTGCCGCCACCGGCTACGAAAGCGTCAAGGATCTGTTCGGAGGATCCACGGTCCGCGGTCCAGCCGAACACGTTGCCGCCCAGACAGAGCGGCCCGACGCGGAGGGTGCCGATGCGCTTCATCCCCGAAGCCTAATCCGAAGCCGACCGGCCTCGGGGGATTGCCGATCGTTCAGGCCGGCACGTCTGAGGATTCACCCTCCTCAAGAGCAGCCACCTCGAAGTCGACGGTGACGTGGACGCTGATCTGGGTGGAGCTGCTGAACTCCATACCGAGATCGAGCGGGCCGGAAGCCGCTGCCATCGCCCGACCGGCCACCATCATGTCCGGAGCAGGCACGGGACGCGGGGAAGGCATGCTCCAGGAGTCGCTCAGATCGGCGATGCCGGTGATGCGCACACCGGCCGCGGTCGCTATGGCTTCGGCCTTGCGACGAGCTTTACCGATGGCCCGCGCGGTCAGGGGAATGCTGGCCTCGAAGGTTTCGTAGACCCATTCCAGCGTGTCCAGGCTGACCGATGACTGATCCGACAGGATGCCGAGCGCCGCGGGCAGCTGCCCGGGTTCGACGGTCACGCTCAGAGTGATCTCGACGGACTGGCTGCGTCCGAGGAGGTTGGCGTTGGACGCCAGCCGGACGCCGGTGACCTCGACCTTGTCTTCGCTCACTCCGGCCTGTGCGAGCGCGGCCACCAGGCCACGCACCTCCGCGGCCCGCTTCACCGCGGCGTTGCCCATCACCGCCGCCGTGCCCTTCACGCTCACATACAGCTTCGCACCCGAGGCGGCTACGTCGGTCAGATCGTCTACCTTGATTCGCAGGATGCCCATGTCAGCAGTGTTCCACCGCCGCGTGCTCGATCGGCAGCCCAGCGGTGAACCTGGTGACGAAGGCGTCGAAGCCCGCGACGTCAACCGGATCGGGTTCGACTGATTCCAGCGCAGCGCCCGCGAAGACGGAGGCGGCAAGATACTCGGCCAGGCCCTGGTGTTCCATCCGGTCACGGGTGAACGCAGCCAGCAGCGCGATGCCCCAGGCGCCGCCCTCGCCGGCGATGTCGCCGACCGAGACCGGTGTGTCCAACGCGGCGGCGAGGAAGCGCTGGGCCACGCCCTTGGTCTTGAACAGGCCACCGTGGGCGAACATCGAGTCGAGCTGCGACTCCCTCGTCCTTCAGCAGCACGTTCATGCCGATCCGCAGCGTGGACAAGGGCGGCGAACAGGTGCGCGCGCATGAAGTTGGCCAGGGTGAAGCGAGCTGTCCGGTGTGCGGACGAACAGCGGCCGGCCCTCGTGAAGGCCGGTGATGTGCTCGCCGGAGAGGTAGTTGTAGGCCAGCAGCCCGCCGCAGTCCGCGCTCGCCCTCCAGGGCAGCGTGGAACAGGGTCTCGAACACGCGCGGACTCGTGGCGTCCGACGCCGAGGCGGGCGGCGAACTCGCCGAACAGCCCCGCCCAGGCGTTCAGCTCGCTGGCCCCGTTGTTGCAGTGCACCATCGCCACCAGATCGCCGGCGGGGGTGGTGACGAGGTCGAGTTCTGGGTGGCGCCGGCTGAGTTCGTGCTCGAGCACGATCATCGCGAAGATCGACGTGCCGGCGCTGACGTTGCCCGGTGCGGCGGGCGACGGAGTTCGTGGCCACCATGCCGGTGCCGGCGTCACCCTCGGGCGGGCAGAAGGTGACGCCCGGACGCAGCGTCCCCGACGGGTCGAGCAGCAGCGCACCGGCCTCGGTGAGCGTGCCGGCGGCCGTCCGGCAGGCAGCACGGCAGGAAGGAGGTCGGCCAGCTTCCAGCCCAGGTTCCGCGGCGGCGACCAGTTCGTCGAACAGGCTCAGCATCGCGGCGTCGTAGCTCGCCGGTGGCGATGTCGATCGGGAACATGCCGCTGGCATCGCCCACGCCGAGGACCTTCTCGCCGGTGAGCTGCCAGTGGACGTAGCCGGCGAGCGTGGTGAGATGCGCAATCCGTGCGACGTGCTCTTCGCCGTTGAGGATGGCCTGGTACAGGTGCGCGACGCTCCAGCGCTGCGGGATGGTGTGGTCGAACAGTTCGCTCAATTCGGCGGCGGCGTCGCCCGGTGATGGTGTTGCGCCAGGTACGGAAGGGCACCAGCAGTTCGCCGTCGGCGTCGAATGCGAGGTAGCCGTGCATCATCGCTGAGACGCCCAGGCGCGCCCACCGAGGTCAGTTCGACGCCGTAGCGCTGACGAACGTCGGCGATCAGGTCGGCGTAACACTGCCTGGAGCCCGGCCCACACAGCATTCCAGGGAATAGGTCCAGACGCGATCGACGAACTGGTTCTCCCAGTCGTGACTGCCGGTGGCGATCGGCGCGTTGTCCGCGCCGGTGAGCACTGCCTTGATCCGGGTCGAGCCGAACTCGATGCCCAATGCGGTGGTTCCTCGTTCGATCGCTGCGCGAATCTCAACGGCCTGTTCCTCGATCATCATTGACCCTCCTTGTGCACGCACCTGAATCCCGATCAGGGGAGGACTCCATTCTTGCAGGCGATGTGTGCGCTAACAACGGCGTGCCCACGCTGAGTCCTCCCGACCCGGTTACGCCACACGGGAGACAATGGCAGCGTGCCGACCTACACCGATGAGGCGATCGTCCTGCGCACCCACAAGCTGGGCGAGGCCGACCGCATCATCACGCTGCTTTCGCGGCGTCACGGCAAGATCCGGGCGGTGGCTCGGGGGGTCCGCCGGACGTCGTCGAAGTTCGGCGGACGGCTGGAGCCGTTCAGCCATGTCGACCTCCAGTTCGCCAGCGGACGCACGCTGGACGTGATCACGCAGGCAGTCACCCTGCACTCCTACTCCGAGCCGCTGGCTCACGACTACGCGCGCTACACCACCGGGCAGGTCATGATCGAGACCGCCGACCGCCTGGTGGCGGAGGAGGGCGAGCCCGCCTTGCAGCAGTACCAGTTGCTGGTCGGGGCACTGCAAGCGCTCACTGCGGGGACGTCGGACGGGCCGCGTCCGCCCACGATGGTGATGGACGCCTACCTCCTGCGTGCCGTGGCTCTGGCCGGGTACGCCCCGACCCTCGGTGACTGCGCCCGGTGCGGTGCTCGCGGCCCGCACGAGGCGTTCTCGCCCCAACTGGGTGGAATGGTCTGCCGCCGCTGCCGGCCTCCCGGATCCGCCCATCCGGCGTCCGCCACCGTGGTCTACCTCGGCGCTCTGCTGGCCGGCGACTGGCCGGCCACCCGGGACGTCGGCGAGCCCACGCTGCGGCAGGGGAGCGGATTGGTGGCGGCTTTCTCGGCTGGCACCTCGATCGGGGCTTGCGCTCGCTGAGCCACGTGGACAGGGATGGGAGCGCGACCCCGCCGTCATCTCCAGCTGAGATCAAACCGTTATCCCGATAGTCGGTAGATTCGATATGATACCGGTAACATTCATGCTGGCGAGCGCAGTGGCCGCCTGGTGACGGGAGCACACAGAGGTGACCGTCGCTCAGCAGTCCGAGTGGTCCGAAACGCCCGTCGCGCCCAGGTGAGGACGAGAGAGTGCCAGTGACTGAAGTACCCGAACAACTGCGTGCCGAGGTGGATCGACTGAAGGTCGAGATCGCGGAACTGCACGCTGAACTGCCGCGTAACGGACTGGTGGTGTGGACGGCGGGTAACGTCTCGGCACGCGTCCCCGGCGCCGACCTGTTGGTGATCAAGCCATCGGGGGTCTCCTACGACGACCTCACACCCGACGCGATGGTCGTGTGCGACTTCGAGGGCAATTTGGTCGAGGGCAGCCGGTCACCATCGTCTGACACCGCGGCGCACGCCTACGTCTACGCCAACATGCCCGAGGTCGGCGGGTGTGGTGCACACCCACTCCGACTACGCCACTGCGTGGGCGTCCCGCCGCGAGCCCATCCCCTGCGTGCTGACCATGATCGCCGACGAGTTCGGCGGCGAGATCCCGATCGGTCCGTTCGCCCTGATCGGCGACGACTCCATCGGCAGGGGGATCGTGGAGACGCTGCGTTCGAGCCGGTCGCGGGCGGTGCTGATGGCCAACCACGGGCCGTTCACCATCGGGAGGGACGCTCGGGACGCGGTCAAGGCGGCCGTCATGGTTGAGGATGTGGCCCGGACCGTCCACCTCGCCCGTCAGCTCGGCGAGCCGGTGCCGATCGCTCAGACCGACATCGATCATCTGTTCGACCGCTATCAGAACGTCTATGGACAAGGAAGTGCGCAATGAGCAAGCAGATCTGGTTCCTCACCGGTAGCCAGGGTCTCTACGGGGAGGATGTGCTGGCGCAGGTCCGCGACCAGTCCGGGCAAGTGTCGGGCGCCCTCGCGTCCGCCAGCGAGATCCCGGTCGACGTGGTGGCCAAGCCGGTACTGACCGACGCGTCGGCGATCCGCCGGATGATGCTGGACGCCAACGCCGACGACGACTGCGTCGGAGTGATCGCGTGGATGCACACCTTCTCGCCGGCGAAGATGTGGATCGGCGGCATGGACGCGCTGCGCAAGCCGTTCCTGCACCTGCACACCCAGGTGAACCGGGACCTGCCCTGGGCCACCATCGACATGGACTTCATGAACCTGAACCAGGCCGCCCACGGTGACCGCGAGTTCGCCTTCATCGCGACCCGGCTGGGAGTACCGCGCAAGACCGTCTCCGGTCACGTCAGCGACCCGGCAGTGATCGCGCGGGTAGGCAGTTGGGCACGCGCGGCGCTGGCCCGCGCCGAACTGGCCACGCTGAAGCTGGTCCGCTTCGGCGACAACATGCGAAACGTCGCCGTCACCGAGGGTGACAAGGTCGAGGCCGAGCGGCGGTTCGGCGTTTCGGTGAACACCTACGGCGTCAACGATCTGGTCGAGGTCGTCGACCAGGTGTCGGAGGCCGAGGTCGACACCCTCATCAGTGAGTACCTCGACCTGTACGACGTCGCATCCGAACTGCACCCGGGCGCTGATCGCGCCGACTCGCTGCGGTACGGCGCGAAGATCGAGGTGGCGCTGCGCCGTTTCGTGATCGACGGGGGGTACGGCGCGTTCACCACCAACTTCGAGGATCTCGGCGGCCTGCGCCAGTTGCCGGGCCTGGCGGTGCAGCGCCTGATGGGTGACGGGATCGGATTCGCGGGCGAGGGGGACTGGAAGACCGCCGTCCTCGGCCGGACCCTGAAGACCATGGCAGCCGGCCTGCCGGGTGGCACTTCGTTCATGGAGGACTACACCTACCACCTGGAACCCGGCCGCAACCTGAGCCTGGGTGCTCACATGCTGGAGGTCGATCCGACCATCGCTGAGGGCACGCCCCGCATCGAGGTGCACCCGCTGGGGATCGGCGGCCGCGAGGATCCCGTCCGGATGGTCTTCAACGCCGCCGAGGGCGACGGCATCACGCTGGGACTGTGCGATCTGGGTGACCGGTTCCGCATGGTCGCGAACGAGATCACCGTCGTCAAGCCGCTGGCAGACATGCCCAACCTGCCCGTGGCACGCGCGGTGTGGGCCGCCAAACCCGACTTCACCACGTCGACCGAATGCTGGCTGACCGCCGGCGGGCCCCATCACACGGTGCTGTCCACCCAGGTCAACGCCGAGCACCTCACCGACCTGGCCGAGATGCTCGGAACCGAACTCGCCCTCATCGGCGCGGACACCAAGACCGCGCAGTTCATCAAGGAACTGCGCTGGAACAACGCCTACTACCGCTTGGCACTGGGCTTCTGACGTCACCGAGGACTCTTGCTCGAAGTGCCAAGCACTCCGAGCAAGAGTTCTTTTGCGTGTGCGCCGACCCTCATTCGCGCCCGGTCGGCCTCGCCGACCTCATCCGCGCCCGGTCAACCCGCCGGCCCGCACGCTGGCCGAAAACGAACTGCGCCGCCCGGCATGCCGGGCGGCGCAGCTCTTGGTTGTCCATCAGTTCAGGCGGTGGCCTCCGAGCGCCGCCGGTTCCACAGATCGAAGGCGACAGCCAGCAGCAGGACCAGACCCCTGGCCACCTTCTGCAACGGCTGAGGAAGCCCCATCAGCTGCATGATGTTGCTCATGACCGCCATGATCAGGCCACCGATCATGGCCCCGCCGATCCGTCCGATACCGCCGGTGGTGGACGCGCCACCGATGAAGCAGGCTGCGATCGCGTCCAACTCGACGCCGTCGCCGGCGTTCGGCTGAGCCGCGTTCATCCGGGAGGAGTAGACGATGCCGGCGACAGAGGCCAGCAGGCCCATGTTCACGAAGACCCAGAAGTTGATCCGGCGCACCCGGACGCCGGAGAGCTTGGCCGCATTGAGGTTGCCGCCGATGGCGTAGATGTGGCGGCCGAAGACCGTCTTCTGCGAGACCAGCGTGTAGACCACGATCAGCACCGTGAGCAGCACCAGCACGTTCGGCAACCCCCGGCTGGAGGCGAGCTGGTAGGCGAACCACATCAGGACGGCGAAGATCAGCACCTGCTTGATGATGAACAGTGGCATCGCCTCGACGGTCTGCTTGTAGCGCAGTCGTCCTTCACGGTTGCGCCACTGGAGGTAGGAGAACACCAGGCTGGCGACCCCGAACACGACCAGCGTGAAGATGTCGACCCCGAATCCGCCGAACAACCCGTTCTGGAAGCCGTTCGCGATCTCGTAGTACGTGCCGCCGAACGGCGACAGCGAGATGCTGTTCAGCACCAGGTAGGTCATGCCGCGGAACAACAGCATGCCGGCCAGCGTCACGATGAAGCCGGGGATGCCGACGAAGGCCACCCAGAAGCCCTGCCACGCGCCGACCAGCAGCCCGACGCCGAGCGCGGCGAGGACACCAACCCACCAGGGCATACCGTTCTTGATCACCAAGACGGCCGAGATCGAGCCGGTGAGGGCCACGACCGAGCCCACCGAGAGGTCGATCTGGGCGGCCACGATCACCAGCAGCATGCCCATCGCCAGGATCAGGATGTAGGAGTACTGCAACACCAGGTTCGTCAGGTTGCCCGGCGAGAGGAAGTTGGGGTTCAGCACCGCCGAGATACCGACCACCACGATGAAGGCGATGAGGATGCCGCTCTGGCGCATGTTCCTCGTCATCATCTCCCGGAAGCCGGCGGGGGCTTCGGTCTTCTCGCGGACCTCTGCGGTGGCGCTCATCGGTCGAGTCCTTTCGTGTTCTCAGTTCTGGCTGTGGCTGCCGCGCCCACCGGCTCGTCGGTGGACCACGACGTTGACGAGGTCGGCAGAGCCTGGCCTCGTTCCAGGGTCATCAGGGTCATGAGTCTCTCCTGGGTGGCCTCGGTGACCGGCATCTCACCGGTGATCCGACCGTAGGCCAGGGTGTAGATGCGATCACAGATGCCCAGGAGTTCGGGCAGCTCCGAGGAGATGACCACGACGGCCTTCCCGGCTGCGACCATCCGGTTGATGATGGTGTAGATCTCGTACTTGGCGCCGACGTCGATGCCTCGGGTCGGCTCGTCGAGAATCAGAACATCGGGATCGGTGTAGAGCCACTTGCTCAGCACGACCTTCTGCTGATTGCCGCCGGACAGCTTGCCGGCCAGGGCCATCACAGTGGGCGTTTTGATGTTCAGATTCGCCCGGTACTCCTCGGCGACCTTGAGCTCCTCGTTGCCGTTCACCCAGCCGCCCTTGGCAAGCTTGAACAGGCCCGCGGACGAGATGTTCTCCCGAATGTCGGCGATCAGGTTGAGGCCGTAGCGTTTGCGGTCCTCTGTGCAGTAGGCCATCTTGTGCCGGATCGCGTCCGGAACGGTATTGGTGGCGATCACCTCGCCGTGCATCCGGACCTCACCGGTGATCGCCCGTCCGTACGCGTGCCCGAACAGGCTCATCGCCAGTTCGGTGCGGCCGGCGCCCATCAGCCCGGCGATGCCCACCACCTCACCGGCGCGGACCGTGAACGACGCCTTGTCGATGATCACGCGTCCGGCCTGGGTGGGATGGAAGACCGTCCAATCCCTGACCTCCAGCACGGGAACGCCGATCTGGGGCGTGCGCTCGGGGAAGCGGTGTTCCAGGTCACGACCGACCATGCCGCGGATGATCCGGTCCTGCGTGGAGGCGGGGTCGGACATGTCGATGGTTTCGATGGTCTTGCCGTCGCGAATGATCGTGGTGTTGTCGGCGATCTCGGCGATCTCGTTGAGCTTGTGGGAGATCATGATCGAGGTGATCCCCTGCTCCTGAAGTTGCCGGATGAGCCCGAGAAGGTGCTCCGAATCGGTGTCGTTCAGCGCGGCCGTCGGTTCGTCCAGGATCAGCAGCCGGACGTCCTTGGCCAGCGCCTTGGCGATCTCGATCAGTTGCTGCTTACCCACGCCCAGCTGGGACACGGGGGTGGTGGGGTTCTCGTGCAGGCCCACCCGATCCATCAGTTCGGTGGCTTTGGAGTTGGCTTCGTTCCAGTCGATCAGGCCGCCCACACCACGCACCTCGTTGCCGAGGAAGATGTTCTCGGCAACGGACAAGTAGGGCACCAGTGCCAGTTCCTGATGAATGATGACGATGCCCTTGGCTTCGGAATCGTTGATCGAGGCGAACTGCACCTCCTCGCCGTCGTAGAAGATCTCGCCCCGGTAGGTGCCGTGGGGGTAGACACCACTGAGCACCTTCATCAGGGTCGACTTGCCGGCCCCGTTCTCGCCGCAGATCGCGTGGATCTCTCCCCGTTCCACCGTCAAGCTCACGTCCTCAAGCGCCAGCACGCCAGGGAACTCCTTGGTGATCGCACGCATCTGGAGGATTTCGCTCATTTCACTTCCTCACACAGACAGGGGGCCGGGGTGGGCCCGGCCGAAGCTCAGGCCCACCCCGGGTACCGGAATTCGATTACTTGGCGACGCCGGACTTGACTTCTTCCGCCGTCCAGTAGCCGGAGTCGATCAGCAGCGACTGGATGTTGTCCGCATAGACCGTGTCGACCTCGAGCAGGTACGACGGAACGACCTTCTTGCCGTTGTCGTAGTCCTTGGTGTTGTTGGCCTCAGGGGTCTTCCCGGCGAGGAACGCCTGCGCAGCGGTGACGGCCTGGGCCGCGAGCTTGCGGGTGTCCTTGAAGATGGTCGACTGCTGCACGCCGTCGGCGATCAGCTTGACGGAGGCGATCTCGGCGTCCTGACCGGTGACGACCGGCAGGCCCTTCTCCATTGTCGGGCCCATGCCCACGCCCTGCAGGGCGGTGATGATGCCACGGGAGATGCCGTCGTACGGGGACAGGACGCCCTTCAGGCCGGTGCCCTTGCCGCCGTAGGTCGAGGTCAGCAGGTCCTCCATGCGCTTCTGCGCGGTCTCCTGCAGCCAACGCAGGGTGGCGGCCTGCTCGATCGTGGTCTGCTTGGACTTCACCACGAGGGTGCCGTCATCCATGAACGGCTTGAGGGTGTCCATCGCGCCGCTCCAGAAGAAGTGCGCGTTGTTGTCGTCGAGGGAGCCGGCGAACAACTCGAGGTTGGTGCCCTTCGCGGCCTTGCCCGTGGGCTTCCCGTCCCGATCAGTGGCGCCGAGTCCGTAGAGAAGCGCGGTCGCCTGGGCGACGCCCACCTTGTAGTTGTCGAAGCTGACGTAGAAGTCGACGTTGGCGCTGTCGCGGATCAGGCGGTCGTAGGAGATGACCTTGATGCCCTTGGAGGCCGCGGACTCGAGCTGCGACGTCAACGCGGTGCCGTCGATCGCGGCGACGATCAGCAGCTTGGCGCCGGCGGTGATCATGGCGTCGATCTGCTGGGTCTGGGTCGGAATGTCGTCATTGGCGAACTGCAGGTCGACCTTGTAGCCGGCCTTCTCCAGGCCTTCCTTGACGGCCTTGCCGTCGGCGATCCAGCGTTCCGATGTCTGGGTCGGCATCGCCACGCCGACCAGGGTGTCCGCGGCGGCCTGGGTGGCGGTGCTGGTTGACGTGGCAGCTCCACCTCCGGCCCCGGTGCCGCCACAAGCGGCGAGTGCGAGTGCGGTAGCGATACTGACGATCGCCAGTCCAATCCTTCGCATTGTCTGATGTGCTCCTTCTCAGCCTTGAGCCTCGGCCCAAGAGGGCCGGTCCGGCAACCTTTGCCGGCGGTCGCATCGGGGCCCATGTTTTCACCCCGGCGCGCCGCGGTCAACGAGAAAACGGGCTGGCGCTGGTCACAGTTTGGCAACGATGTGACCGCAAACACCGTCATGGATGTGAACGCAAACATCGGAGCATTCCGGAACGCGGTTCGCAGCCCGGTCACGCCCCGCCCGTCCTGCGTCGTCCGGCACGCTGGGCGACCCTCGCTCGTCACTGCGCGGGCGAGGCGCCCGTGCACGGTCGAGGCCGAGCGGGCGAGCCGGTCTAGCATGAGCGCCGTGATCGCGATCAGCAGGTTCCGGGTGCCGGGGGACCCGTCCGGCTTCGAAGCGACGGCGACGGAGGTCGTGGCGCACTTCCAAGGATGCCCGGGCAGTCGTGGAGCGCGAGCTGGTGCGGAACCTCGACGAGCCCGAACTGTGGGCGCTGCGTCAGTCGCTGGGCGGACGTCGGGTCCTACCGCCGCGCCTTCAACGGGACGCCGGCGAAGCTCCTGCTGATTCCGCTGCTCTCGCTCGCCATCGACGAGCCCAGCGCCTACGCCGCGCCGGCCGACGTGGGCGAGAACCGGCCCCGGGGTTCACTAAGCTAGGCGGGGCTGCCAGCCGGGCAGCGAGTCTGAACGACGAGGAGTGCATGGTGGCCAGCCGCCTGGAGAACGTGATCAGCCTGACCAAGCGGCGGGGGTTCGTGTACCCCTGCGGCGAGATCTACGGCGGCACCAGGGCGGCCTGGGACTACGGACCCTTCGGCGTGGAGCTCAAGGAGAACATCAAGCGCCAGTGGTGGCGTTCCGTGGTGCAGCGGACGCGACGACGTCGTCGGCCTCGACTCCTCGATCATCCTGCCTCGTCAGGTGTGGGTCGCGTCCGGTCACGTCGGCGTGTTCTCCGACCCGCTGACCGAGTGCCTGAGCTGCCACAAGCGGTTCCGCGCCGACCAGCTGGAGGAGAACTTCGAGTTCAAGAAGGGACGCAGGCCCGACCGGGTCTCGCCGAGATCAACTGTCCCGAGTGCGGCAACCTCGGCCAGTTCACCGAGCCGCGCGACTTCAACATGATGCTGAAGACCTACCTCGGCGTGCATCGAGGACGAGTCCGGCTTGCACTACCTGCGTCCGGAGACCGCCCAGGGCATCTTCGTGAACTTCAAGAACGTGCGAGAACACGTCCCGGATGAAGGTGCCGTTCGGCATCGGCCAGGTCGGCAAGAGCTTCCGCAACGAGATCACCCCGGGCAACTTCATCTTCCGGACCCGCGAGTTCGAGCAGATGGAGATGGAGTTCTTCGTCAAGCCGGGCACGGACGAGGAGTGGCACCAGCACTGGATCGACGCGCGCACGGACTGGTACACCGACCTGGGCATCTCCCGCGACGAATCTGCGGCACTACGAGCACCCGCAAGGAGAAGCTGTCGCACTACTCCAAGCGCACGGTCGACATCGAGTACAACTTCGGCTTCGCCGGCGGTGACGGCTGGGGCGAGCTGGAGGGCATCGCGAACCGCACCGACTTCGACCTGGGCACGCACTCGCAGCACTCCGGCACCGACCTGTCCTACTTCGAGCAGGCCACCGGCGAGCGCTACCTGCCGTACGTGATCGAGCCGGCCGCCGGCCTGACCCGCTCGCTGATGGCCTTCCTCGTGGAGGCCTACACCGAGGACGAGGCGCCCAACACCAAGGGCGGCGTCGACACCCGCACGGTGCTGAAGCTCGACCCGCGGCTGTCGCCGGTGAAGGCCGCGGTGCTGCCGCTGTCGCGCAACGCGGACCTGTCGCCGAAGGCGCGCGACCTGGCCGCGCAGCTGCGCAAGATCTGGAACGTCGAGTTCGACGACGCCCAGGCGATCGGCCGCCGCTACCGCCGCCAGGACGAGATCGGGACGCCCGTTCTGCGTCACGGTCGACTTCGACACGCTCGACGACGATGCGGTCACGATCCGCGAGCGCGACACGATGACGCAGGAGCGGGTCGCCCTCGACCAGGTGCAGTCCTACCTCGCCGCCCGGCTGATCGGCTGCTGACGGCGCGAGCTGCTCGAACCGTGCACACTCAGGTCCACTCCACCCCGATGGACTCCCAAGGTCCCGGCCACCATCTGGCCGATGCATGGTGGGAAGGGCCGCCGATCGGGGAGACCCCTGGAACCTTGCGCTAGACGAGGGGGACGAAGGCGAAGCGGTAGCCGGTGACCGGCTCGCGGTGCCAACCCTCGTGGTCACGGTCGACCACCCACATCACACCGGACGCCGGCGTCACGAGCCGCCCTCCGAGAGCCAACTGCTGTTCGAGCTCGGCGGGTATTCCGCCCGGATCGGCCGACACCAGGATGCGGTCGAACGGGGCCTCGTCCGGGGCTCCCAACGCGGTGGCGCGAGCGGGTTCGATCCGCGCCCATGGCAGAGGGAACCGCGCCAGGTGCTCGCGTCCCATCGTGACCAGGTCTCCGACGATCTCGACCCCCAGGACTGACCCGCTCGGGCCGGTCAACTGGGCCAGCAGGGCTGTGGTCCAGCCGGATCCGCTGCCCACGTCCAGCACCTTCGCGCCCGCGGGGACGTGAAGCAGTTCGAGCATGAACTGCACCGTCCACGGCTGGGAGTTGGTGGCTCCGTGACCGATCGGAAGGGGCTCGTCGATCGCGGCGGAGGCTTGGACCTCGAGAGGCAGGAAACTCGCCCGAGGCACGGCGGCCAAGGCGGCCACCACTCGGCTGTGCTCGGTGCTCATGCCTCCAGCGCACACTGTCACAGGGCTTCCGCGCAAGGGGTCGGTAGGCTGTCCCTTCGCCGACTTGTCGAGACGACCTGCGCCGGAGGCCCGTAGGAGTCTGCGATGTCGGCAGAAGCGGAGACTCCTACGTGGACGCGTTGCGGCTGAAGGCCCCCGGCGGCGAGACGGTGGTGGTCGATCCACCAATGGTCCTGGCGCCGATGGCCGGCATCACCAACGCCGCGTACCGCCAGCTCTGCCGCGAACAGGCCGAGGCTGCCGACGTCCGTCCGAGCCAGGATGACGCCGGAACACACGGACGAAGCGCCGCGTCGGCCGTGGCGGCGGGGCCTGCTCGCGCGCCCGGTCTCTACGTCTGCGAGATGATCACCTCCCGCGGGATCGTCGAGCGAATCCCGAAGACCTTCGACATGCTGCGCTTCGATCCGGGCGAGACCGTACGTTCGGTCCAGCTGTACGGGGTGGACGCCCGGATGTGATGGCCGCGGCCACCGAGATCCTGTGCGCGGAGTTCGGCGTCTCACACGTCGACCTCAACTTCGGCTGCCCGGTGCCCAAGGTCACGCGGCGCGGCGGTGGGGGTGTGCTGCCGTGGAAGCGTGATCGGCTGGCCGCAGATCCTGCAGGCCACCGTGGCGGCCGCCGACGCCCTACGGCGTGCCGGTGACCATGAAGACCCGACTGGGCATCGACGAGACGCACCTCACGTACCTGGACGCGGGCCGGATCGCGCAGGACGCCGGCTGTGCCGCCATCGCGCTCCACGCACGGACGGTGCGCCAGGCCTACTCGGGCGAAGCCGACTGGTCGACGATCGCCTCCCTGGTCGAGGCCGTCGACATCCCGGTGCTGGGCAACGGTGACATCTGGGAGGCGACGGACGCTTTGGCCATGATGCAACAGACCGGTTGTGCCGGTGTGGTGGTGGGTCGGGGTTGCCTTGGCCGTCCCTGGCTGTTCCGGGATCTTGCGGACGCCTTCGCCGGACGGGAGCGCCGGACGCTGCCGACCTTGGGGGAGGTGGCCGCCATGGTGCGCCGACACGCCGAACTGCTCGCCGAGCTCTCACGGCGAGACCCATGGCCTGACCGACCTCCGCAAGCACATGGCCTGGTACTTCAAGGGCTTCCCCGTCGGCGGCGAGCTGCGCCGGGCGCTGGCCATGGTGTCGTCACTGGCCGACCTGGACGTCCACCTCGGCAAGCTCGACCCGGAGGTGCCGTTCCCCGCCGCCGAGCTCGGATCGCCACGCGGTCGCCAGGGCACGCCTCGGGACAAGGTGATCCTGCCCTACGGATGGCTCGATTCTCCCCAACTCGGGGACGCGGACATCGCCGCGGCGGAGTCCGACGCCTCGGGCGGCTGACCAGGGTTGGGTTGACGCGGCTGCTGCTGGTGACGCGGCTGGTGGAGCCCCTGACGGTGGCTCTGGCCCGACCGATGATCCTTCGCGAGGTCGGGATGGGAAGGGGTTCTGCTGGGTGGAGATGACGTTGGTCATCCCCTCTGCGGGCGGCAGCCGCCGCCAGTCGCTGCCTACGGGAGCTGGGCCATCAATCCGAAGACAACCACGACGATCAACAGGATCGGTGCCAGCACGGCCGCGACGATCGCGGCGACACCCCAACCCCGACCGGCCCTCCTCACCACGGCGATGATGCCCACCACGAGGCCGCCGAGGCCGAGCAGACTGGCGAGGTTCAGGAACAGGCCCGCGAGGGGGAACTGGGCGATGATCTGCTCAGCCACCAGCTGAGCCTCCTCCTGGTTGCCGAACTGGGCGCTCGTCACCGCCTCCGCCAACATCGGCAGCATCGGCATCATGGCCACGACCGAGATCACGAAGGCTGCGACGACCATGCCGAAGCCGAGGTATCCCAGCACCTTCTTCTGCGGGGCCACATTGCGCCGGACTCCGGTGGCTGAGGCGGGCAGGTTCTGTGGGGGTGCTCCGTAGGCGGGGTTCGCGCCCGGGTAGGGCTGGGTGGCTCCGGGGTGCGCGGGCTGACCGTAGGGCTGCGGGGGATAGCCGGGCTGGTAGCCCTGCTGTGGCTGGCCGTACGCCTGTGGGACGCCGCTCTGCTGGCCGGAGGAACCATAGCCCTGTCCGGAGGAACCGGGGCCCTGCGGGCCGTAGCCCGGCTGAAGGCCACCCTGTTGCCCGTAGGTCTGCGGGGGATAGGGCTGCTGGGGATAGGGCTGCTGGGGATAGGACTGCGGGGGATAGCCCGGTTGGCCGTAACCCTGCTGGGGGTACCCCGACTGCCCGTCCCCCGACTGCCCGTAGCCCGACTGCCCGTAGCCCTGCGGCGCGTAACCCGGTTGACCGTACGCCGGGGGATTGCCCGACTGGGCAGGGGGTTGCTGCGCCGAGGACTGGCCCGAACCCGAAGTGGGCTGCTGACCGCTGGTGTGGCCGGGAAGGGAGGGCAAACCGGCCGCCGGCGACTGGCCGGGAGCAGGCGTCTGACCTGCCACGAAAGGCTGGGACGCCCCTGCTGACCAGGGGTCGGCGCTGGGTGCTGGCTGCGGGGTGCCTTCAGGCTGTGAGGTGCCGTCGGGCTGCGAGGTCGACATGGCAGCAAGGGTAGCGCTGTGCAGGCACACGCCTCGGCTGGCGGGACCGCCTCGGTCGGGCTGTCAAGATGGAGGCATGCCGGAGCTTCCGCCGCGGGCCATCGCCTGGGCCGACACCATGGCCGGGCATCCCGGCGGCGCCCTGGTCCGCGCGCATTCTGGGCCCGGTGGGCGGCTGGCACCCGCGGCGCCCGTCCTGCGGGCGCAGCGCGAGGAGTGGGAGGCCGAGCACCTGCGTCCCGGCGCCACCCTTGCCGCGGGCTCCGGGCAGCGCGCGCGTCCAGAAGAGCCGGACGCGGAGCGCACCTGCTTCGAGCGGGACCGCGACCGGATCGTCCACTCCACGGCCTTTCGCAGGCTCGCCGGCAAGACCCAGGTCGTGGTGTTCCCCACCGACCACCAGCGGACGCGGCTCACCCACGCCCTGGAGGTGGCGCAGGTGGCGACGTCCATCGCGCGCGGCGTCGGCGCGAACGCGGTGCTGGCCGAGGCCATCGCCCTGGGCCATGACTGTGGACACGGACCGGGCGGGCACGCCAGCGAGGACGCGTTCGACGCGTTCCTCCCGGAGGGGTACGAGCACGGACCCTGGGGAGCGGACGTGGTCCTCACCGGCCTGAACCTCTGCGCGGAGACACTCGACGGCATTCGTAACCATTCCTGGTCGCGCCCGGTGCCGGGCACGGTCGAGGGGGAGATCGTGAGTTGGGCCGACCGGATCGCGTACTGCGCCCACGACCTGGAGGACGCGGCGGGCGCGGGCATCGTCGACCTCGCCGACCTCCCCGCTTCGGTCGTCGGGTTGTGCGGCCGGACGCGCCGCGAGCAGTTGGGCGCTCTCGTCCGCGGAGTGGTGGGCACCGTGGCCGCCACCGGTGAGGTGGGGATGGCCGCGGATCTCGCCGGCGCGCTGAGCGACCTGCGAGCGTTCAACTACGAGCGCATCTACACCCGTCCGGATTCCGTGGCGCAGTCCGCTGCGGTCATCGACGTCCTCCGCGCGCTGGTCGAGTACTACGTCGCTCAGCCCGGTGCGATCCCGTCCGGATTCCTCGAGCCCGGAGGCGACGTCGCCCGAGCCGGCGTGACCTACGTGGCCGGGATGACCGACCGCTTCGCGTTCGAGACGGCCGCCGAGTTGCTGGGCTGGGACGCCGACCGGCTGCCCCGCGGAATCGGCCGCGGGGCTTGATCCCGGTCATCGGTAAACGCGTCGTGGCGACGACAACGACAGTGCGCCCGCGAAGGCGTCGAGCCCAAGCGTCCGCGAAGGAGTGGTCAACGGCACGCGACGAGAGGGCTCGAGGTCCCGCATCCGCGCTGAGAGGCGCCGAGCGCCGACACCGCGATGCCGAGAGGGTGGGTGCGCCTACAATCACGGCGTGGCCGGGCTGATCAACGAGGAGGACCTGGCGACCGTCCGCGAACGATCGCAGATCGCTGACGTCGTGGGAGCCTACGTCACCCTGCGACGCGCCGGCGGTGGGTCGCTGGCCGGGCTGTGTCCCTTCCACGACGAGAAGACCGCCAGTTTCCGCGTGACGCCGGCGCGAGGCTTCTACCACTGCTTCGGCTGCGGCGAGGGCGGCGATGTGATCAGCTTCGTCCAGAAGATCAATCAGGTGAGCTTCACCGAAGCCGTGGAATTCCTCGCCGACCGGATCGGTCTGCAACTTCGTTACAGCGACGGCGGCGGCCAGCGGGTCGAGCCGGGTCTCCGGGTCCGCGTACTGGAGGCCAACAAGCTGGCCGAAGAGTACTTCTCGTCCATCCTGAGCAGCCCGGAAGGCCTGCCCGGACGGCAGTTCCTCGACGGCCGGGGATTCGACCAGGACGCCGCTGAGAAGTTCGGCATCGGCTTCGCACCCAGAGGCGGACGCGAACTCGGCCAGTTTCTGACCAGGAAGGGGTTCACCGACAACGAGCAGGTCAAGGCCGGACTGGTGCGCGAGAACGGGTGGGACTTCTTCCAGGGGCGCGTGCTGTGGCCGATCCGGGATGCCGGACGATCCGTCCTGGGCTTCGGCGCCCGGCGCATCTTCGATGACGACAGGATGCCGGCGAAGTATCTCAACACTCCCGAAACGCTCGTGTACAAGAAGTCCCACGTGCTGTACGGGCTCGACCTGGCCCGGACGAACATCGCAAGGAAGAACCAAGCCGTGATCGTCGAGGGGTACACCGACGTGATGGCCTGCCACCTGGCCGGGGTGGACACTGCGGTCGCGTCCTGTGGCACGGCGTTCGGCGATGATCACGCGCGACTGCTGCAGCGGCTCCTGGGCACCGGCGACGTGTCCGGCGGCGAGGTGATCTTCACCTTCGACGGCGACGAGGCCGGCCAGGCCGCCGCGCTGAAGGTGTTCAAGGGCGACCAGAACTTCCTCGCTCAGACCTACGTGGCCGTCGAGGGGTCCGGCTTGGATCCCTGCGACCTGCGGCTGCAGCAGGGTGATGCGGCGCTGCGGGAGCTCGTCGGACGCCGGGTCCCGCTGTACCGGTTCGTGATGCGCAACGTCGTCTCGGGCTACGACCTCGACCGGGTGGACGGACGCCTGGCGGCGCTGCGGGCGTCTGCGCCGCTGGTGAGCAGTGTTCGGGACGCCTCCCTCGTCTCGGGTTACCTTCGCGAACTGTCCTCCCTGCTCGGCATGGACCCTGAGGAGGTGCGTCGCGAGGTGAAGGTCACGGTTCAGCGCCGCAGCCGCAGTGGCGAGCGACGCCCCGCGCCCGAGTCGGCGCCCGAGCATGCGCTGCCCGGGATGGCGGACGCCCAGCCCAGCCTGCCGTTGCCCGACTCGGGAGATCGGCGGCTGGAGCCCGAACGCGGCACCCTGCGGCTTCTCGTCCGCGCACCGGAAACCTTCCCTGCCGACTGGAACGGGATCACCCTCGACGACTTCACCCACCCCGCCTACCGCGCGCTGTTCGAATCGGTGCTGGCGGTGAGCGGTGGCGAGCAGGTCGGCGACGGGAACGGCACCTGGACGCACCGGCTGCTGCAGGCGAACCCTGACCCGATCCTGGAGCAGCTGCTGGTGACCCTGGCGGTCGAGCCGGTGCTGCGGGAACCCACTCAGGCCTACGCCCGCGAGTACAGCGCCCAACTGCGGGTGCAGACGGTGGCGCGACGGATCCAGGAACTGAAGTCGAAGCTGCAACGCACCAATCCCCTGGACGACCAGCCCGCCTACGACCGGATGTTCGCCAAGCTGGTGAATCTGGAGAAGGAGCGCAAGGAGTTGTTGGCGCTCGCCACCGGCCCGTCGATGTAGCCAGAGCCCCGCTGCAGGGATTGTGAGTACGTCCACAGCCCGAGGTGTTGTCAGTGTGTTGCTGCACAGATCGCGAAACCGGCCGGGTGAAAGCTGGTCGGTCGCGTCCACAGTGGGGGCTATGTACCTTCCAGAACCCACCCCCTTGTTGAGCGCCGAGGAAGAACGGCAGCTCGCCCGTGCGATCGAGGCCGGCGTGTTGGCCGAGCACCTTCTGGTCTCCGGAGACCGCCCGCACCAGGCCACCACCGAGGAGCTTCACGCCGTCGTCCGGGCCGGCGAGCTCGCCTTCCAGCGCTTCCTGTTGGCCAATGTGCGCCTGGTCGGAAAACTGGCCGGACGCGAGGCGCGCATCACCGGTCTGCCCGGCGACGAACTCTTTCAGGAAGGCTTCGTCGCCATGGCCGGCGCGTTGCAGCGGTTCGACCCCGACCGGGGCCGCTTCTCCACCTTCGCGACTCTCCGGATCCGCCAGCACCTGAGCGAGGTGGCTGCGGGTCGCTTCGGTGAGATGGCACTCCCGCCGAGCCGGGCGGTCCAGCTGCGGAGGACTCGGCGCCTGGCCGATGTCCTGTCGCAGGAGCGCGGGCGCAGCGTGGCTGCCGACGAACTCGCCACGGAGCTGGGCCGTACGCCCGAGGCCACCAGGTGGCTGCTGGGTTACCTGGCTCCGGTGGCGGTGGAGCCGGCGAGCGATCTGATCGCCGCCGAGACGCCCGACCCGGACGCGGCGATCTACGCGCAGCAGTTCCGTCGGGTCCTGGCCGAACTGGACGCCGATCAGGAGCGGGTGCTGTGCCTGCGCTACGGGATCACCACCGGCGAACCGGTGACATTGGCGGAGGCGGCGCTGGCACTGGGAGTGAGTCTCAGTACCGTCCGGCGGTTGGAGCGGCGCGGCCTGGCAGCGTTGCGCCACCTGGTCGACCGGCTCGACCCGGTGCGAGAGGACCCGATCGCTGGCTGATCGGCCGACTCGGCCTTCACCGTCGATCCCCTCCGTTCGCGTCGACCCCCTCCGTTTGCGTCGACCCCCTGTGCTCGAGTACAGGGCCTCGACGGGAACGGAGGGGTTCGACGGGAACGGAGGGGGTCGGGGCGCGGGCGTTCGGCGGCTAGCGCCGCAGCAGAGGGAGGACGAAGTCTGCCCAGACGTCAGCGCCGAGCTTGACGATCAGTGCGGAAACAACCAGCAGGAACGCGATTCTGATGAATCGGGTGCCCTTCGCGATCGCCGTGCGTGACCCGAGGTAGCCACCGGCCATGTTCGCTGCCGCGAGGGCGAGGCCGAGTCCCCAGACGACGGCGCCGTGCGGAACGAACAGGATCAGCGCGCCCAGGTTCGTGGCGAAGTTGACGATCTTCGCCTTCGCGCTGGACTCCAGGAAGTTGTAGCCCAGCACGCTGACCAGTGCGATCACGAGGAACGTGCCGGTGCCCGGACCCAGTAGGCCGTCATAGAAGCCGATCGCCGCCCCGATCAGTGCTGCGCTGCCGTGATGCCGTCGTCCGGAGAAGCGGAGGTTCGTCTCGGCGCCCAGGCTGGGCCGGGTGGCGGTGAAGATCGCCACCACCAGGAGTGCGACCACGATGATCGGCTTGAACAGGGCCGGCGGCAGCAGCGTCGCGACGCCGGCTCCGCCGAAGCTGCCGGCCAGGGCGAAACCGGCCATGGGCAGCGCGGTGCGAAGGTCGGGGTGGGTGCGCCGGTAGTAGGTGATGCTGCTCGTGGCGGTACCGCAGATCGAGGCGAGTTTGTTCGTCGCCAGAGCCTGGACGGGGGCGAGGCCCGGGATCAGGAGCAGCGCCGGCAACTGCAGCAATCCACCGCCACCGACGACCGCGTCCACCCAGCCTGCCGCGAAGGCCACGAGCACGATCAGTGCCAGCGTGCCCCAGGTGAGGCCGTCAGGGAACAGGCCGACGGGTAGGTCCACGATCGCCGACTGTACTTCAGCCGTCGACGCCGGCATCCCCAGCGCTGACACCGACCGGCCTGATCAGGCACGCCCCGCGCTCGGCGAACGGAACCAGCGACAGGGGTGCGGGGGAGAGTGCGTCGACCAGACCCTGGTGAATGCCGCAGACCACCTCAGGTCGGGTGCGGGCCTCAGCGAGCAGCGGACAGGTGCGCAACCGGATCCCCCACGCAGTGGTCTCGGGAGCGAAACCCTGACCGGCCAACGCGGCGACCAGATCCGCGGGGCCGTCATGGGCGGCCATCAGGTGCCGGCCCCAGGCGGCACCGAGGGCGCGGGCGACCGGCCGGGGTGCCGGGCCGGAGGACAGCAGGTCGGAGATCGCCGCGACCAGAGCGGCGCAATGGTCCCGGCCGGGATCCTCGAAGGCGACCTGACTGCCGGTCACCGTGGCCTCGAAGCGACGAGCGGGCCGTCCGGGCAGGGCCACGCGCGAAGCGACCTCGACGACGAAGCCGGCGTCGACCAGGGCGCCCAGGTGGAGCCGGGCGGTGTTCGGATGCCCGCCCAACTCGGCGACCAGGTCGGACACAGTGAGGGGCTCGGTCGCCGCAGCCAGCGTCCGCAGCACCCGCAGCGCCGCCAAACGCGGACGGTCGCCGCGCGCGGCTCGGGGTCCCAGCGGGGGCGATGTGGTCACCCAGCCACTGTAGGGTGAGTTGTTCCACAAGGAGCTGGAGAAAGGGTAGTTGCGAATGGATTCCCGGCCCCGCACGCGGAGTACCCGATCAGGGCCCGGCTCGGCACCAGCAGGCTGCCGCGGTCGCGACCGCGCGCAGCTATGACCGGACCGGTGACGACCCGTCCGATCCGAGGGCGACCGGTGGGACGCGGCAGGTCACGGCTTCGCGACCTGCCGCTGATCGGCTGGCTGGTCGCCGCGGTCGTGATCGCCGGGGTCCACCGTTGGCTTCCGGACGCCAACTGGCTGATGCTGCACCTCGTGCTCCTCGGTGCGCTCAGTCACTCGATCCTGGTGTGGAGCTTCCACTTCGCCCAGACCCTGTTGCGCGCCCCGGCGACCGACGCCGTCCGCATCGCGCACCATCGCCGGCTCGGCCTGCTGACCGCGGGCGCCGTCGCCGTGGTGATCGGTGTGCCGACCACCTGGTGGCCGCTGACCCTCGCCGGCGGGACCGCGGTCGCGGTCGCGGTCGGATGGCACGTAGCGACTCTGTGGCGAATGCTGCGGGCGGCCTTGCCGGCACGCTTCCGGGTCACCGTGCGCTACTACCTGGCAGCTGCCGCGTCCCTGCTCGTGGGCGTGAGTTTCGGGGTGACGCTGGCCTGGGGTTGGGAGGACCCGTGGCACGGTCGGCTGCTGGTCGCCCACGCCCTGGCCAACGTGCTCGGCTGGGTCGGTCTGACGCTGACGGGCACGCTCCTGACGTTGTGGCCCACCATGCTGAGGACGGCGATGGACGCCACCGCCGAGCGCTGGACGCGGACGGCGCTGCCCTGGTTCGGCGCTGCCATCGTCCTCTCGATCACGGGCGCCCTGGTCGGCATCTCGTGGCTGGCCGCTCTCGGCATCGTCGGTTACCTGGCCGCCCTGCTGCTCTGGGGACGCGGGCTGGTGCGTCCGGCGCTGACCCGGCCTCCGCGCGAGTTCGCCGCGGCGTCCGTCGCGGCCGGTCTGGTCTGGCTCGGCATCGGCCTGGTGTGGGCCGGCTGGCTGTTGACGACGGCGTCGGACTGGACCCAGATCCGGGAAGGTTTCGGCTATCCCGCGGCGGCGCTGGGCGCCGGCTGTGCCGTCCAGGTGCTCACCGGAGCCCTTTCCTACCTGTTGCCGTCCGTGCTCGGCGGCGGACCGAGCGTGGTTCGCGCGGGCCGAGCCTGGTTCGACCGGGCCGCGGCGTTCCGCCTGGTCGCCATCAACGGTGGCCTGGCGCTCTGGCTGCTCCCGTCGCCGAGCTGGGTCAAGGTGACCGGATCGCTGCTCGCCCTGATCGCTGCCGCGTCCTTCCTGCCGCTCCTGATCCTGGGCTTGAGGGCATCGATCACCGCGCGGGCCGCCGCATCGAGGCCCTCCCAGGAGCACGCCGATGCTCGGACGGCGGTCCCGGCCGGGGGTGGCGCCCATGCCATGACCGCGGCCGATGCCGGGGGCCGTGCCGCCAAGAGCGCCACCAAGGACGACGTCAAGGCCTTCAGCGCCGGTCAGGTGATCGCCGGTGTGACCGCGGTGGCGGTGGCCGCCGTGATCGGGGTGGGCATCGATCCGAGTGCGGCCACCGGTGCGCCCAGCGCAGCGCCGGTGGCGGCCACCGGGAGCGTGGTGCGGGTGACGGTGACCATCGAGGGCATGCGCTACCTGCCGTCCGAGGTGCGGGTGAACCGCGGTGACCGACTGGTGGTCGAGCTCGTCAACACCGGCACCACCACCCACGACCTGGTGATCGGCGCGGCAAGGACGCCGCGGATCGGCCCAGGGAAGCGGGTGGAACTGGACGCGGGCGTGATCTCCGCCAGCATCACCGGTTACTGTTCCGTGGCCGGTCACCGACAACTCGGCATGGTGCTGGCCGTGGTCGTTGCCGACGACGGGGCTGCGCAGCCCGCGCCGTCCTCGTCCGGCCACGACGGCATGGACCATCCCGGCCGGACACCGGCGACGACCGCCACAGCGGACGCTCCCCCTGCCGTGATCGATCCGGTGCTGCCGGCCCTCACCGATGAGCGTGTGCACCGGGTGACGTTCACCGTCGAGGAGGTTGCGCTGGAGGTGGCGCCGGGAGTGTGGCAGCGCCGCTGGACGTTCAACGGGCGCGCGCCGGGCCCCACCCTGCACGGCAGGGTGGGTGACGTGTTCGAAGTGACGCTGGTCAACTCCGGCACCATGGGTCATTCGATCGACTTCCACGCCGGGTCGCTGGCGCCCGACCGACCGATGCGCACCATCCAGCCGGGCGAGTCCCTCGTCTATCGGTTCACCGCCACCAAGGCCGGGGTGTGGATGTATCACTGCTCGACCATGCCCATGACCGCGCACATCGCCGCCGGCATGGCCGGGGCTGTGGTGATCGAACCGGAAGCGCTGCCCTCGGTCGACCGCTCCTACCTGCTGGTCCAGTCCGAGGTGTACCTGCAGGATCGGGCCGGGGACGCCGCATCGGCCAGCGAAGTGGACGCCGACGCGGTGAGCGCTGAGCGACCCACCTACGTGACCTTCAACGGCGTCGCGAACGGCTACGACGCCCACGCGCTGACGGCCAGGGTGGGGGAGCGGGTGAGGTTCTGGGTGCTCGACGCAGGCCCCAACCGTCCGACCAGCTTCCACATCGTCGGCGCGCAGTTCGACACCACCTACAGCGAGGGCGCCTATTCGCTGCGACGCGGACGCGACGCGTTCGGCGGTACGGCGGGTGGTTCACAGGCGCTCGGCCTGCAACCGGCGCAGGGCGGCTTCGTGGAGACGGTGTTCCCCGAAGCCGGCCGGTACCCGATGGTCAGCCACGTGATGGTGGACGCCGAACGTGGCGCCCACGGCTATGTGGAGGTCACCGGCTGATCGCTCCCCTCAGGCCAGCATCTGGTTGACGACCCCCGGCCTTCCGGGCAGTGCCTCCGCCACGGCTCAAGGCCGGATCATGCGGTCACAGCCCGCAGGTCGAGTTGGTCGGTGGTCCGCGGGCGTGGCGGGGCCGTCCGATCAGCCCGGGTGGCGAGCAGTGCGGCGGCAAGGGCGGTCATGACCAGTCCGAGCGAGAGCCACTCGACGCCCGTCCATCCGTGGGCCTGCCATTGCTGGGTGGCCAGGGCGCCCGCGATCGTGCTGCCGAGGTAATAGGTGAGGAGGTAGGCGCTCGCCGCCTGCGCGGTGCCGATTCCGCGCCGCTTGGCTCGGTCCACCACCCATCCGCTCAGGACGGAGTGGATGCCGAGGAAGGCGAAGGTGACCAGGCCGAGGCCGAGGACGATCCCAGCCAGGAGCGACGCCGAGGTGACCAGAACGCCGACGCCGAGCAGGGCTGTGCCGGCGACGGCCGCCGGACCGCGGCCGACGCGTCCGCTGAGGCGACGCAGCGCTTGGGGGGCGAGGATTCCGATCGGGTAGGCCAGGTAGACCAGCGACGCCGCCGCGCCGAGAGCGAACGGCGCAGCCTGCAGGCGGAATGCGATCGCGTTGTAGACCCCGACCATGACGCCCATCGCCGCGAAGCCGACGAGACAGATCAGGGCCACTCCCGGATCTCGGAGGGCGGTCATCGTGCCCAGTGCTGCGGTCCGGAGTTCGAGCGGACGGGGCGCGAAGGCGCGCGACGGCGGGAGCAGCGCCCACAGCGTCAACCCTGCGACCACGGTGACCAGGCTGATCACGACGGCGGCGAGTTGCCACCCGCCCGCGGCGGCGAGCGGCCCGGGCAGCAGCCGTCCGGCCGCCCCGCCCACGGCTGTGCCGGCGATGTAGCCGGCGTTCGCCCGGGCATGGGACGCCGGCCGGACCTCCTCGCGCAGGTACGCCAGCGCCGCCACCGGTAGCCCGGCCAAGGTCACTCCGAGCAGTCCGCGAGTCATCACGAGGCTGGCCCAGTCCGGTGCGAACGCCGACGCCAGTCCCAACCCGCCGGACGCCAGCAGCGACCAGCGCATGACGTTCACGCGGCCGAACCGGTCGGCGAGGGGGCCGGCGACCAGCGAACCGGCCAGAATGGTCAGGGTGGTCACCGACAGCGCGTGCGACGATTCGGCGGCCGAGACTCCGTAGTGCGTCGCCAGCAGGGGCAGCAACGGCTGGACGAAGTACATCAGCGAGAAGTTCGCCAGCCCGCCGGCCATGAGTGCGAGAACGAGTCGTCGGTACGCCGCGGTGCCGTGGTCGTGGCCGCTGCGCAGCTCGGACGGGCGCGGGCGGGGCTCGAGGCTGACTGACATGGGGTTCATCCTGGGCGTCCTGCAACAATGCGCAAAATGATCATGACGCGTAAAATGATGCCGAGATCGCATCAAGTTCGGAGGTGGGGGTGGACGAATCGACGCTGCGGATCTTCCTGATCCTCTGCGAGACCGAGAACACCAGGGACGCGGCCGCGCTGTTGGGGGTGAACCAGTCGAACGTGTCCCGCGCCCTGGCCAGGCTCGAAACCGCGACCGGCGTCGAGTTGTTCACCCGGCATGGACGGCGCCTGCGTCTGAACCGCGCCGGCGCCGCGTTCCGTCAGGACGCCGCCCTGCTCGTCGAGCACTACGACACCGGACGCCGTCACTTGGAGCAGGTGGGAGGGCCGGGAGCGGTGATCCGGCTCGGATTCCTGCAATCGATGGCCCGGTGGGCGGTGCCCAGCCTGATCGGCAGCTACCGGCGGGTCGCTCCCGACAGCCGCTTCGAGCTGCGGCAGGGCTTCGCGCGGGAGCTGTTCGGGTGGATCGCGTCCGACGAGCTCGATGTGGCCGTGGTCACGCCGCCGGGGCAGTCGGCACCGTTGGTCGGATGGCGACAGCTGGTCGAGCAACGCCTGTGCGTCGCCGTCCCGCACGATCACCGTCTGGCCGGACGCGAGTCGGTGACCCTGGGGGAGCTGGACGGCGAGGACCTGATCGCCTTCTCGCGGACGACCGAGCTGCGCACGGTGATCGATCCGATGCTGGCCGCTGCCGGCGCCTCGGTCAGCATCGCCTTCGAATCCAGCGAGATCGACACCATCCGCGGGTTGGTCGGCGCCGGGCTGGGGGTGGCGATCATCCCCGAACCGTCCACGACCGACGATTCCGACCCGGTCTTCGTCCGACTGGCCCCTTCCAGCGCGAGAAGGATCGGTCTGGCGTGGAGCACCGAGCGGTCGAATCCGGTCAGCGTGACCGCATTCCTGGACAACTCGTCCCGGCACCGGTTCACCCCCGGCGGACCCGACGGCGGGTGAGCGGCAGGGGGTAGTTTCTGGTGGATCCCTCCTGATCCGGACCACCGTGGGGCAAGATCGAGGCGTGAAGCGCTACCCGGTGGTTGTTCTGGCTCTGCTCCTGGCCCTGACCGGCTGTGCGCAGCTTTGGGGTACCGGCGATTGGGACCGCATCGTCGTCACCGTCACCGGAGGCACCGGCGCGGACGACCCGGGTGATTACACCCTGGATGTCACCGCCACCCAGGTGAGCTACGAGCTGAACGGCGAGCGCACGACCGGCACGATGCCCGACGGTGCGTGGGAGACCCTGGCCACCGGCGTCCGCGCTCTGGGCGATCGCCGCGGCGCCGCGTGCCCGGACGGGCAGGAGATTCTCATCCAGGCCAAGGCGGGCAGCGAGGTCAAGCAGACCTTCCAGGCGTCCAGCTGTGACGCCGGCGACGCGTTCCGACAGGCACGCACCCTGATCGAGGCCCTCACCAAGTACGTCCAATAGCCCGCTGCCGACCCGGGCGGCGTCCGGCGTCGAACCCTGCGAATGAGGGTCCGGACGAGCACGTGTGCGATAATCGGTGCAGGACCTGCTGAAATCGGGTCCGACATCGCACTGCACGGCCACGCGCCGGCGGGAGTACCCGCCGAGGACGAGTGAGCGGAGATGCCGGCGGTGAACCGACTTCTGAAAGCAGTCTTCTTCTTGTCCTCTTCCACTCTGACGGGGTCCTTCGCGGCCCTGGGCGTTCCGTCGCAGCTCGTGACCGTGCTCGCCGAACGCAACATCGATTCACCCTTCCCGATCCAGACGGCCACGCTGCCCGACACCCTGGCCGGCCGGGACGTGCTCGGCCGTGGCCGCACCGGCTCGGGCAAGACCCTCGCCTTCGCGCTGCCGCTCGCCGTTCGACTCGGCTGTGCTCGGCGGAGCCGCACCAGTCGCGCCAAGCAGCCCCGCGGGCTGGTGCTCGCACCGACCCGGGAACTGGCCAAGCCAGATCCTGGACACGATCGCACCGCTGGCTGCCGGCCGCCGGACTGAGCGTCATCACGATCTTCGGTGGCGTCAGCCAGCACCGTCAGGTGCAGGCACTGCAGCGCGGCGTCGACATCGTCGTGGCCACCCCCGGTCGCCTGGAGGACCTGATGCGGCAGGGCCACGTCCGGCTGGACGCGGTGGAGATCACCGTGCTCGACGAGGCCGACCACATGGCCGACCTCGGCTTCCTGCCCGGGCGTCACCCGGATCCTCGCCGCCACGCCGCCGGCGTGCGCAGCGGATGCTGTTCTCGGCCACGCTGGACCGCGGCGTCGACAAGCTCGTCAAGCAGTTCCTGCACAACCCGCTGGTGCACAGCGTCGACTCCGCCGAGTCGCCGGTGGCAGCGATGAGCCACCACGTCTTCCTGGTGCGTGACGCCTCAGCCAAGAGCGCCATGGTGCGGACGCTGGCCGGTGGTAGCAGCCGTCGCCTGCTGTTCACCCGCACCAAGCACCAGGCCCGCAAGCTCGCCCGTCAGCTGACCCAGGACGGCATCCCCGCCGTCGAGATGCACGGCAACCTGTCCCAGAACGCCCGGGAGCGTGGCCTGCACGCCTTCTCCTCCGGTGAGGTGCAGGTCATGGTCGCCACCGACATCGCAGCCCGCGGCATCCACGTCGACGACGTCGATCTCGTCGTCCACGTCGACCCGCCGGTGGAGCACAAGGCCTACCTGCACCGTTCCGGGCGCACGGCCCGCGCCGGCAACGACGGCGACGTGGTCACGCTGGTGCTGCCCGAGCAGCGCAGCGACTTCCGGGCGATCGCGAAGGCGGCCAAGATCCGGGTCGAGCCGACCGAGGTGCAGGCATCGGATGCGCGGGTGCTCAGCCTGGTGGGCGGAGTGGCCGCACCGATCGATCCCAGCCAGGCACCGTCCGCAGCCGCCCGTCAGGGCAGCAGCGCGGCGACGAGTCGGGGCAACGGAGGCCGGGGACGCTCGGACCGCGCTTCCTCCGGACGCAATCCCGAGTCGGTCTCCGGACGCGGTGTCCGTGGCGGTTCCTCGGGGCGCGGAGCTCGCAGCGAATCCGGCGCGGGACGCGAATCCCGCCCGGCCAACGATTCGGGCCGGAACTCCCGGCCGGTCAATGGCTCCGGCCAGCGTGGGAATGCGTCCAGCACCAGTGGAGGTAACCGAGGCGTCGCCTCGTTCTCTGCCGCCAGCCGCACCCGGGGCCGCAGCACCGGTAGCCGCCGGCCCGGTTCGGTGAACCGCCTGTCGGCCTGACCTCGTCGCACCAACGCAGTGGACGCGTCCTGACGCCGTCAGGGTGCGTCCGCTGCGTCTGGGTCGGTCGGGGTGCGTCCTGGTGAGCTGGGGGCGTCCTGGCGTACACGCCAGGGTGCGTGCACCGTGCCGTTCGCTTCAGTCGGCCTGCGACGGGCCTGCGCCGTAGGTGAACGCCAGGTAGGCGGGGTGGCGCTCGATCCAGCCCTTGATGAAGGGGCACACAGCGAACGCCTTGCGCGTCCCGTCATCCCGGACCTGGTCGAGGGCGAACCTCGCCAGGGCCGAGCCGACGCCGCGGCCCTCGAAGGCCGGGTCGACCTTGGTGTGGGTGAAGACCACGAGATCGTCAGTCAACTCGTAGTCGGCGAAGCCCGCCAGGGCACCGTCCAGGTGCGCCTCGAATCGCCGGGCATCCCGGTTCTCGCTCACGACGACGTCGCTCATGTCCCACTCCTCGCCTCGGTGCTCACACGGTCGTCGCATCCCCGGACTCGCTGGGCTGCGCCGCGTCCGAGCAAGCTTACGGACTGGCCCGACTCCGCCCAGCGACCCAGCGGTCATGGACGGACCAAGGACCGCCGGCTCGGTGGTTCCCCGGTGGCCCGATCGGGCAATAGATTGCCGGGGTGAGCACCGACCAGGCCCTGCCCGACGTCCCCGAAGAGGAACCGGCCGAGGAGCCGTTCCCGGAGATCAGCTACGACCAGCAGCGCTACGCGGCCCGTCCCGAGCGGCTCCGGCCGAAGGCGAAGCGCAAGCTTGCCGGCACCGACACTTCTCCGCTCTCGCCTCCCTTCACACCGGACGGACGCAACCCCGCCTACGTCGACTGGCTGGAGCAGCAGTCGATGCTGCGCGACGCCACCGTGCTGGGTCGCCAGCTTGCCGGCCACCATTCGATGTGGGCCAGCCCGTTCGCCCATCCCGACCCACGCGCGGCCGTGCACCAGGCGTCGGTCTGGTTCACCGCCTACCCGCTGTCGCTTGTCACCGCCCCCGGCCAGTCGCTTCCTGGGGGCTCTGGGCGACCAGGATCTGTGGGCAGCCTTCGCCCAGATCGGCATCGACGCCGTCCACACCGGACCGCTCAAGCTCGCCGGCGGCATCTCCGGGCTGGGAACCCACGCCCAGCGTCGACGGCCACTTCGACCGGATCAGCATGCAGATCGATCCGGCGTTCGGCACCGAGGACGAGTTCCGCGAGATGTGCGCCAACGCGGCGCGCCGCCACGGCACGATCATCGACGACATCGTGCCCGGCCACACCGGCAAGGGCGCCGACTTCCGGCTCGCCGAGCTGAACTACCTCGACTACCCGGGCATCTACCACATGGTCGACATCCCCGAGGACGCCTGGCACCTGCTGCCCGACGTCCCCGAGGGCCAGGACTCGGTCAATCTGAGCCCCGAGGCCGAACGGGCGCTGGCCGAGGCCGGCTACATCATCGGCGAACTGCAGCGGGTGATCTTCTACGAGCCGGGGGTCAAGGAGACGAACTGGTCGGTCACCCCGCCGATCTACGACTACCGAGGGCGTGCTGCGCCGCTGGGTGTACCTGCACTACTTCAAGGAGGGGCAGCCGTCGATCAACTGGCTCGATCCCACGTTCGCCGGCATGCGGCTGGTCATCGGCGACGCACTGCACACCCTGCTCGACCTCGGTTCCGGCGGGCTGCGGCTGGACGCCAACGGCTTCCTCGGCGTCGAGAAGTCGCTCGACCAGGCACCCGGCTGGTCCGAGGGCCACCCGCTGTCGCAGGCCGCGAACCAGCTGATCGGCTCCATGGTGCGCAAGGTGGGCGGCTTCACCTTCCAGGAGCTGAACCTTGCCATCGACGACATCAAGAACACCGGCGCCGTCGGTCCCGACCTGTCCTACGACTTCGTCACCCGTCCGGCCTACCAGTTCGCGCTGGCCACCGGCGACACCGAGTTCCTGCGCCTCACCCTGCGCGAGTCGCTCGCCGTGGGCGTCGACCAGGCGTCGCTCGTGCACGCGCTGCAGAACCACGACGAACTGACCTACGAACTGGTCCACTTCGCCGCGCGGCACCGCGACGACTCCTACACCCTCGGCGGCGTCGAGTACACCGGCGGCGAGCTCGCCGAGCACGTCCGCGAGACCATGCGCTGCACCCTCACCGGCGACGCGGCACCCTACAACGCGGTCTTCGTGCAGAACGGCATCGCCTGCACCACCGCGTCCGTCATCGCCGCGAGCCTCGGCATCACCGATCTGACCGCCATCTCCGACTCCGACGTCCGCCGGATCACCAACGCCCACCTGCTGCTGTGCATGTACAACGCCTGGCAGCCGGGGGTCTTCGCGCTGTCCGGATGGGACCTGGTGGGTGCGCTGCCGCTGGAGCGGAGCAAGGTGAAGGGCCTGATCGGCGACGGGCGACACCCGCTGGATCGAGCGCGGCGCCTACGACCTGATGGGCGCCGCCCCCGACGCCAAGCGCTCTTCCTCGGGAATGCCGGTGGCCACCGCCCTGTACGGCTCGCTGCCCGACCAGCTGGCGAACCCGAACTCGTTCGCGTCCCGGCTGTCGAGCCATCCTGAAGGTGCGCAAGCGGCACGGGATCGCCACCGGCACCCTGATCGACGTCCCCGACGTCCCGACCCAGAGCATGCTCGTGCTGGTCAACCGTCTGGAGTCGGGCATCGTGCAGATCACCGCGCTCAACTTCGGTCCGGAGAAGATCACCGGACGGGTGCAGTCCGACCAGATTCCGATCGGACGCGTGATCGACCTGAGTACCCGCCGCAAGGTGGAATCGGTGGACGATCTCGGCGGCTTCACCGTCTCCCTGCCACCGTTCGGCGGGCTGGCGATGGTCGTCAAGGAGCCGCCGCCCGAGGAGCAGAGCGCGTAGCAGCGCCGTCCTGCTGTGGGCCACGCCTTCGGCGTGTGGGCGGATTCGCGGCGAAGGGTTCTCAGAGCGGGAGTGGGAGGGCCATACTCCCGCCATGGGTAGGGACATCGAGTCGATCGCTTACAGCCGCGAGCAACGGCAGCGGTATCGCGACAAGGTGAAGACCTGCCTCGACGTGTTCGAACAGATGCTCGCGACGAGTTCGTTCGAGTTCGACCAGCCGATGGTGGGCATGGAGATCGAACTCAACCTGGTGGATCCCGACTACAACCCGCGGATGGACAACGCCGAGGTGCTGGCCGCGATTGCCAACGCGGAGTACCAGACGGAGCTCGCCCGGTTCAACATCGAATTCAACGTCACGCCGCACCAACTCGGTGGCCGCAGCGCCGAGGACCTCGAGCGCGACCTCCGCGCGTCGTTGAACGAAGCCGAGCGGCGATGCGCGGAGTTGGGCACCCACATCATCATGATCGGCATCCTGCCGACGGTGATGCCGGAGACCTTCGAGGGCGACTGGATGAGCGCGAACGCCCGCTACCGGGCCCTCAACGAAGCGGTCTTGACGGCACGCGGCGAGGACATCCATCTCGACATCGTCGGACCGTCCGGGGAGCACCTGCTGCGCTACGCCGACTCGCTGGCTCCCGAGTCGGCCTGCACATCGATGCAGCTGCACCTCCAGGTGGAGCCGCACGCGTTCGCCGCCTACTGGAACGCGGCCCAGGTGCTGGCCGGGCCGCAGCTGGCGTTGGGAGCGAACAGTCCCTACTTCATGGGCAAGGAGTTGTGGGCGGAGACCCGGATCGAGTTGTTCACCCAGGCTGCCGACACCCGTCCGGAGGAACTCAAGAACCAGGGAGTGCGGCCCCGGGTGTTCTTCGGTGATCGGTGGATCACCTCGATCTTCGACCTGTTCGAGGAGAATGCCCGCTACTTCCCGGCGATGCTGCCGGAAGCTGGACGACGAGGACCCGCAGGCCGCCTTCGACGCCGGCCGGACGCCGAAGCTGGCCGAGATGCGGCTGCACAACGGGACGATCTACCGCTGGAACCGCCCGATCTACGACATCGTGGACGGACGGCCGCACCTGCGCGTGGAGAATCGGGTGCTGCCGGCCGGACCGACCATCGTCGACACCCTCGCCAACGCCGCGTTCTACTACGGCGCGGTGCATGCCCTGGCGGCCGAGGACCGTCCGGTGTGGTCGCGGATGGCGTTCGCCACGGCGTCGGAGAACTTCACGTTGGGGGCGCGCAACGGCATCGACGCCATCCTGTTCTGGCCCGGACGCGGGGAGATCCCCGCCAGTGAGTTGGTGTTGCGGGAACTGCTGCCGCTGGCGCACGAGGGGTTGGCCGACTGGGGTGTGGATCCCGAGGTTCGGAACCGGTTGTTCGGCATCATCGAGGGACGCTGCCTGTCGGGCCAGAACGGGGCCGACTGGCAGGTGGCCACCGTGCGCCGGTTCGAGGCGAAGGGACGCTCCCGCGCCGAGGCCTTGCGCGAAATGGTCGCCGCCTACGCGGTGAACATGCACAGCAACCGGCCCGTCCACACCTGGGAACTCCCCGACGCCTGAACTCCTGCCGAGGCACGGGAGTTCCTGAACGCGAGGCAGCCTGTATCAGCGTTGACTTGGCTCAGATGAGTGCTGTTCCGGACGTGGTCAGCTGAGAGCGGCTCGATCAGGGAGCATCGGGGCCCCTGAGAAGACCCGGCGCATCGAAGACCCGGCGCATCGAAGACCCGGCGCATCGAAGACCCGGCGCATCGGTCGTTGTGGATCGCAGCTGTCTGATCGCACCGTGGTTTTCATCACCCCACGTGAGGATCTGGTGGGTGAACCGCCGGAGTAGTCGTTATGGCGGGCTTCAGGCTCGGGTTTGCGGGCCGGACCGCCAAACTCGTCGTTGTCGGCCCGGCGAGAAGCCGTTCAAACGACGAGTTTGGCGGCCCGAACCTGGCGACCGTCTCCGACGGCCTCCGTAACGACGGGTTTGGCGGTTGAACCGCTCATCGCACTGTGCCAGGGGCTTGGTACCAGGAGGCGGACAGCGGGGAGTCTGGCCTGGGTTGGCTCAGGGAACTGCTGCCGCTGGCGCACGAGGGGTTGGCCGACGGGGGTGTGGATCCCGGGGTTCGCCCGTCCACACCTGGGAACTCCCCGACGCCTGAACTCCTGCCGAGGCACGGGAGTTCCTGAGCACGAGGCGGCCTGTATCAGCGTTGTTCGTCCGCGTCTCCCATCAGGGAGGAACCAAGAGGGGGAAACATGGTTGCGCGCCAGACACATCTTGCCGCCCGGCACCTTGGCGACCAGGTCGAGACGGTGCTGGGGCGATCGGTGGAGTGGTCGGGTCTTCCCGACACTCATGGCTTCATCGCCGAGGTTCTGGGAGCCGACGATGCCGAGGCGGCCCGCACCACTGAGGTTTCGGGACCGCCGATCCTCCCGGGCCGCTACTACCCGCACGCTCTGCAGAGCGTGGCGTCGCTGCTCGACCTGATCAGGTCACACGCCGTGGACTACCGGGTCGTCGGCGGCCTCAGCGCCTGGACGCTCGACCCGATCTGTTCCGCCGACCCTGACGCGGAGGTCTATCGGGTGCTCGGCTGGACGAACACCCCCCTCCTGCGCTGGGCGCTGTGGAGACGGCTCGATTCGTTGAGCCCCGCGGCGGCCTTCCGGTTGCTGGACAAGCCCGAGATCGCCGTCCTCGACCGTTCCCATCGCGACTACGTGGTGTTGAGCGACGGTCTCCGGTGGGGAGGGAGCGAACGCATCCCTGGTGTGATCGCCGCCGAGGATGTGGAGTTCTGGCCCGTCGCCGGCCACGCCGCGGAGGATGTTCCCGGCGCGATCAACCGCCACCACCCGACGAACGGACACGGCGGAAGCAACCCTCACACAGCGACGGGCCCGGTGTTCGCTCTCGATATCGAGCGCTACCGGGATCGCTTCGCCGGCACTGCGGTGGCGGCGTGACTCGATCCGCTCGCCGTTGATCCGAGCACGACGTGCTCTCGGCATCCGCTTGTCCGAAGCCGGGCGACCGCCGAGGCCGGGAGGGCGGGTGGCCACCGATGCACCGCACTGCCGGTAGAATGGGAGCGTTCCCGCCACCACAGTCGTCCGAACTCCGGACGCCGGCGCTTGCCTTTCCGAGATGAGTTCATGCCCGTATCCGCCGTCCCCACCCTTCCTCTCGAACCCATCGACCTCCGCCTGGTGGTGACCGACCTCGACGGCACCCTGCTCGACGGTAAGGGACGCATCCCGGAGCGGTTGTGGCCCCTGCTCGACCGGCTGCGGCAACGAGGGATCACGCTGGCTCCGGCGAGCGGCCGGCAATACCCGTCCCTGCGCCGGCTGTTCGCCCGCAGCCCGGAGGGTTTGGCGTTCATCGCCGAGAACGGCACGTTCGTGGTGCACGACGGAGACGAGCTGAGTTCCAGCCCTCTGGACCCGGACTTCGTGACCCGCCTGGTGGCCATGGTCCGTCAGTTGGCAGGCGACGGCCATGACGTCGGCCTCGTGTGGTGCGGCCGCGGTTCGGCCTACATCGAACGGTCCGACCCGGCGTTCGTCGCCGAGGTGGCCCGGTACTACGCCGCCCTGAAGCCGGTCGATGACCTGCTGGAGGTCGAGGATGAGGCGATCAAGTGCGCGGTGTTCGACTTCGGCGATGCGGAGACCGGCTCCGCGGTGACGTTGACCGCGCTGTGCGCGCCCCACCAGGTGGTCGTCTCCAGCCCCCACTGGATGGACATCATGAGCGAAGGTGTCAACAAGGGCGTCGCGCTGGGACAGTTGCAGCGCGAACTGGGCGTCACCCCGGAGCAGACCGTCGTCTTCGGCGACTATCTCAACGATCTGGAGATGCTGGCCGCCGCCCCGTACTCGTTCGCGATGGCGAACGCCCACCCCGACGTGATCGAAGTGGCGCGATTCCTCGCGCCGGCGAACCACGAGCACGGTGTGGTGCGAGTCATCGAACAACTGCTGGAGCAGTCCCGACCCGCGGCATGACCGGTCACCGGGCCAACTCGTGCTTCAGCGTGGCCGCGTTACGGACGGCGTTGGCGTCCGCGTCGTTGTTGAAGTAGGCGTAGACGTCGCGGCCCTGGTCGAGCCACTCGCGGATCCGATCCGACCACCAGCGCATCGACGGCGCGTCGTAGCTGCCGCCGTACAGGTGCTGGTCGTCGGGCCCGTGCAGGCGGAGGTACACGAACGGCCCGGTGGCACGCAGCACGCACGGAAGCCCCGCGCCGCTCATCACCACGTAGGCCGCCCGGTGCTCCTCCAGCATGCGGAACACCGTGTCGTCCACCCAGCTCGGGTGGCGGAACTCCACCGCCAACGGCAACTCCGCCGGCCACTGCCGAAGGAAGTAGCCCAGCCGCTCGTCGTCTCGGGCGAGGCCGGGCGGGAGCTGAGCCAGCACGACGCCGAGCCGGTCGTCCAGCAACGCCAGCGATCGGCGGATCCGCGCCGTCCACTCCTCGGGCGCGTAGAGCCGTCGTGAGTGGGTGAGCCCCCGGGGAGCCTTGACGGTCATCCGGAACCACGGCGGCAGGCGTCGCCGCCAGGACGCGAAGGTCGCGTCGCGGGGCCACCGGTAGTAGCTGGCGTTGAGCTCGACAGTGTTGAACAGGTGATAGGCGTAGTGCTCGAGCCGGTCCCGCTCGCGCATCTCGGGGTACACCCGCCCCCACCAGGAGTCGTACGTCCATCCCGAGGTCCCGACCCATGCTCTCGCCATGCCCGGACGGTACCCGCTGCGGTCGTTCCCGCTTCGACCTCGGCAGCGTCGTTGGTGTCGCGGGGGAGTTGCGCGGGTACGGTGCCACGGTGCGAACTCTCAACGCCCTGGAGGGCATCGACCAGGCCGTGGGTCGGACGCCGCTGGTTCGCTTGGGACGACTGTTCCCGGGAGCAGACGTGTGGGCCAAGCTGGAGGCGTTGAATCCGGGAGGAAGCGCGAAGGACCGCTCGGCGGTCGCGCTCGTCTCGGACGCGATGGCTTCGGGTCGGCTGCGAGCGGGCGACACCCTCGTGGAGTCGACCTCGGGCAACTTCGGGGTGGCTCTCGCCCGGCTGGCCGTGCGTCACGGCTTCGCCTTCCGCGCCGTGGTGGACCCCCGCGCCAATCCGGCCCCGCTGGCCGTCATCCGGGCACTGGGTGGCGAACTCGATCCGGTCACCGAGCCCGACCCGGTGACCGGCGACTGGCTGATGGCCAGAATCGCCCGGGTGCGCGAGTTTCTGGCCGGCAACCCCCACGCGGTCTGGCTGGATCAGTACTCCAACCGCGCGTCGGTGGCCGCACACACCGTGACGATGGCCGAAATCCTGGAGTCTCTGGACTCCCGGGTCGATGTGCTGCTCGTGGCCACCAGCACCACCGGCACGATCGGCGGCTGCCTGCAGGAAGTGCGCCGGCGGGGCCTCTCGACGCGGGTCGTCGCGGTCGATGCGGTTGGCAGCGTCCTGTTCGACGGTGTCCGTGGCGATCGTCGGCTCTCCGGATACGGGGCGGGCCTGGTGCCGCGACTGGCCCTAGGGCTGGTGCCCGACGACGTGATCCGGGTGGCCGACGCCGACGCGGTGATCGCCTGTCGCGTCCTGGCACGGGCCGAGGGCATCCTCGCCGGGGCCTCGTCCGGGGCGGTGACCGCCGCCGCCCTGAAGCTGGCGGGCACGTTCTCACCCGGCACGCGGGTGGCCATGATCTTCCACGACCGCGGCGAGGCCTACCTCGACACCGTGTACTCCGACGCATGGGTCGAAGCCGTCCTCGGTCTCGACGCCGCCGACGTGGCCGCCCGGGTGGGCGCGGTGGTCGAGCCCGTCGGTCCTGCTCCCAGGGCGAGAGCCGACGCGGACACTGAGACCCGCCGGCAGGGGCCTCCGGTGGGGGTCAGGGTGAGGGCGCGAGGGTGAGAGTGGCGGTGATCGGCACCGGCCCCAAGGGGCTGTTCGCCATCGAGCGGCTGCTGGCCCGCAGCCGGAGCGAGCCGCTGGCGGTGGTCGCTTTCGACCCCAGGCCGCCGGGTGAGGGCGCCGCGTACGCCACGTCCCAGCCCGACTGGCTGCGGCTGAATGTGAACTCGACGATCGTCGACGCCGGCTGGAGGTCCGGTCCCTGGCCCTCGCCGCCGTGGCTGGTCGCCTTCGACCAGTGGCGGGCCGGGCCCGGCAGCGACCCATTCGCTCCGCGGCGCAAGGTCGGGGATTACCTCGGCTGGGTTTGGCGGGGTCTCGTCGCGAACCTGCCGGAGCACACCACGCTCACGCACCGCGCGCAACGCGTGACCGCGGTCGAGGCCGGCCCGCGCTGGTCGGTCGACGGGGAGAACTACGACGAGGTGCTCCTGGCGACCGGGCACGCCGACGATTGGCCAGGCGCCCTCCGACATCGTTGGCACGGCCACGAACGCCTGGTGCCCGCCGTCTTCCCGCTGGACGGGTTGGCGGACGTCCGTCCGAACGATGCGGTGGCCGTGCGCGGTGCCGCGCTCACCTTCCTGGACGCCGTTCTCACGCTCACTCAAGGCAGAGGAGGGCGCTTCGAGGGCACCGGTCCGCTGCGTTACGAGCCCTGTGGTGGGGAGCCGGCGGTGATCTGGCCGACCTCCCGGGGCGGGCGGTTCATGGAGGTCAAGCCTGAGCCCGGTTCAGCGCTGGCCCGCCTGGATCGGGCCGACGCAGTGGACGCCGCGGCAGCAGCCCTCGCGAAGGCTGACACCGCAGGGGACGCCCTGACCCACGTGCCGTTGTTGGCGCGCGGCCTGCTGGCACTGGCCGGCCACTGCGATGACGACGGCATCGACGCCGTCCTCACCGGCGCGCCGGCGGGCGATCCCACCGAGGCTCTGCGGAGGTCGTGGGAGGTCGCCACCGAACGCTGCCCGCCGACAGCGGCGTGGGCGCTCGGTCAGGCCTGGCGCGACCTCGCGCCCGCCCTCGCACTGCGGTTCTCCGGGGTTGGCGAGCCGGACGCCTTCAGCGAGTTCGCCGCGATGGCCGCACGGCTGGAACGGGTCGCCTTCGGCCCACCACCCGGCAACGCGGCCAAGCTTCTCGCCCTGCTCGATGCCGGCGTCGTCGACTCGGCGTCCCTGGCCGACGGGGTGGTCGACTCCTCCGGCTTCCGCTGGCGCAGCGGTCCCGGTCCCGGCGCCGACGTGGTCGTCGACGCCGTCCTTCCGCCGCCAGGAGCCACCCCGGTGCCGGGCTCCCTCCCGGGGCGACTGCTGGCGTCGGGGCTGCTGACAGCCGGCGCCGGCCGCCGAGGAGTGGCGATCGACCCCGACGGCACCTGCCTCACCAAGGACGGGGGCCGCCTTGCCGGACTCGCGGCGCTCGGCCGCCCCACCGAGGACGTCACGATCGGGAACGACACCCTGAATCGGTCACTGCACGACACCGCGGACCGCTGGGCCGCGCGGATCACCGGCACCCAGGAGGCCACGTGAGCGACCACGCCCGGCTACGTTCCGCCGTGGCCGGCAGCCCTCCGCTGACCGGACGAATCGAGCCCTGGCTCGCCGACCTCCTCGCCGATGCTCCCGCCTGCTCGGCGCTGCTGGAGGAGCACGGCTCACCGGTCAACGTGATCGAGCCGGCACTTCTGGCTCGCAACGCCGCCGATTTGGTCGAAGCGGGCGCTTCCCGGGGGGTCGAGGTGCGGGTGCGCTTCGCCCGCAAGGCCAACAAGGCGCTGGCTCTGGTGTCCGCGGCGTCGGCCGCGGGCCACGGCGTGGACGTCGCCAGCCTCGCCGAACTGCGCCAGGTGCTGGACCTCGGCGTCCCCTCCGACCGGATCATCCTGAGCGCCGCGGTGAAACCCCCCGCCCTGCTCGACCTGGCTGTCCGCGGCGGCGTGACCGTCTCCCTGGACACCGTCGACGAGCTCAGCGCGACAGCCGAGACCGCCGCACGGTGTGGCCGGACCGCGATCGTCGCGCCCCGGGTGGCGCCCCGTGGCCTGCGTCCCACCCGGTTCGGCGAACTGGCCGGACGCTGGGCAGACGTGCTCGGCGGCGGCCGCGTCGCCGGGGTCGAGGTGGCGGGACTGCACGTGCACCTGTCCGGCTACCGGGCCGCCGATCGGGTGCTCGCGCTGGCCGACTGCCTCAGCCTGCTCGACCGGCTCGTGGCCGCGGGTCACCGTCCGGTGATGATCGACCTGGGCGGCGGCGTGCCGATGAGTTACCTCGACGACGGCTCGCAGTGGGCCGCCTTCTGGTCCGCCATGCGCGAGCCGCACGCGCCGGAGGCGTTGACCTGGCGAGACCGGCCCCTCGACGTTGTCTACCCGTACTTCCAGTCCCCGGTTCGCGGTGAGTGGTTGGCGGGTGTCCTGGACGCGACGGTCCCGGGCGTGGGCCAGACCGCAGCATGCGCGCTGCGCACGCGCGGGCTCGCTCTCCAACTCGAGCCCGGACGGGCGCTGCTCGACGGCTGCGGGGCGACTCTGGCGCGGGTGGCGTTCGTGAAGACCCGCAGTGACGGGGTGCCGCTGGTGGGTCTGGAGATGAACCGGACCCAGTGCCGCTCCACGTCCGACGACTTCCTCGTCGACCCGATCCTGGTCAAGGCCTCGCCTCCCACCGAGGCGTTCAGCGGCTTTCTGGTCGGCGCCTACTGCGTGGAGGACGAGCTGATCCTGGCCCGGCGCCTGCGGTTCCCCCACGGTGTCGCGCCGGGCGACGTGGTGGCTCTGGTCAACACCGGCGGCTACCTGATGCACATCTTGGAGAGCGCTTCGCATCAGATCCCGTTGGCGCTGAACGTCGTGCGCCGACCCGGCGGATTCGAACGCGACGCCATCGACTCGGTGACCACGAACCCCGGCCTGCGTAGAGGGGACCCATGAGCAGGATCGGCTTCCACGCGTCCCACGAACAGATCTCTCCGCGGCAGTTGCTGGCCGACGTCCAGCAGGCCGAGGCGGTGGGCTTCGACATGGCCATGTGTTCCGACCATCTCAACCCGTGGTCGGCGCGGCAAGGGCACTCCGGTTACACCTGGTCGTGGCTCGGCGCGGCCCTGGCCACGACCGGCTTCGAACTCGGCTGCGTGTCGGCGCCCGGCCAGCGCTACCACCCGGCGGTGCTGGCGCAGAAGATCGGGACGCTGGCCCAGATGTTCCGGGCTGGAGTCGGTGCAGGCCGTGCGGATCTCGTCCGACCTCGGTCGGCACGTCGAGTGGATCGGGGAGTACGCCGAACTGGGGTTCGACGATCTCTACCTCCACTTCGTGGGGCAGCGCCAGCAGCGCTTCCTGGAACAGTTCGGGGATCGTGTGTTGCCGGCATGCCGGGAAGCGGGAAGGGGAGCGTGATGCGGATCACGGACACGAGCGACCTGTGGTGGAAGAGCGCGATCATCTACTGCCTTGACATCGAGACCTACCTCGACACCGACGGGGATGGTGTGGGTGACCTGGCGGGCCTGGCCCACCGCGTCGACTACCTGGCTGGGCTCGGCATCAACTGCCTGTGGCTGATGCCGTTCTTCCCGAGCCCCGACCGCGATGACGGCTACGACATCACCGACTTCTACGGTGTCGACCCCCGATTGGGCAACCACGGGCAGTTGGTGGAGGTCATCCGCACCGCGCACGATCGGGGCATCCGGGTGGTCGCCGACCTGATCGTCAACCACACCTCCGACCGGCACCCCTGGTTCGTGGCGTCTCGCCGCAGTCTGGACAACCCCTACCGCGACTACTACATCTGGCGCAGCACCGACCCGGGCGACACGTCGGCGAAGGTGGTGTTCCCGGGTGAGGAGACGGGCATCTGGACCCACGACGACCGCACCGACGAGTGGTACCTGCACCACTTCTACGCGCATCAGCCCGATCTGAACCTGGCCAACCCCGCGGTGGTCGAGGAACTGCTGCGCACCGTCGGCTTCTGGCTCGAGGTGGGCATCGACGGCTTCCGGGTGGACGCCGTGCCGTTCCTGATGCAGACCAGGGCCGACACTGCGGACTCGTCGATGATCGTCGACCCCCACGAGGTCGTGAAGCAGCTGCGTGCCTTCCTCACCCGGCGCAAGGGGGACGCGATGCTCCTCGGTGAGGTGAACGTGCCCCACGCCGAACAGCGGCGGTTCTTCGGGGGCGACTCCGGAAACGAACTGCACATGATGTTCGACTTCATCTCGATGCAGGCCACCTACCTGTCGCTGGCCAGGGCGGATCCGCGTCCGTTGGTGCGCGCGCTGACTACGCGTCCGCCGATTCACCCGACCTGCCAGTGGGCGGTGTTCCTGCGGAACCACGACGAACTCACGCTGGACAAGCTGACCAAGGCCCAGCGGCAGGAGGTCTTCGACGCGTTCGGCCCCGACCCCCGGATGCAGGTGTACGACCGGGGGCTGAAACGACGCCTGCCGCCGATGCTCGGCGGCGACCCGCGACGGGTGCGGATGGCGTACAGCCTGTTGTTCTCCCTGCCGGGGACGCCGACCATCTACTACGGCGAGGAGATCGGGATGGGGGAGGACCTGGACGCCCCGGGACGGATGGCCGTGCGCACCCCCATGCAATGGGACGCGAGTCGGAACGGCGGCTTCTCGACGGCCCGGCCGGGCCGGCTGATCCAGCGGGTCACGCCGGACGGCTACGGACCCGAGCACGTCAACCTCGCCGACCAGGATCACGATCCCGAGTCGCTGTGGTCGCTGATCCGGACGCTGATCGGCCTGCGACGCAAACGTCCCGAACTGGGGTGGGGCGAGTTCGAGGTGATCGACCAACCCCTCCGCTCGGTGCTGGCGCACCGGGTGTGGTTGCCCGGGTCGGCGGTGCTTGCCGTGCACAATTTCGCCGCGGTCCCGGCGACGGTCGAACTCGCCGGGCTGGACCCGTCCGACCTGGTGGAGGACCTTCTGGTGGGTCAGGCCGTGTCGCACACCACGACGCTGCAGCTCAGCCTGGACGCCTATGGCTTCCGCTGGTTCCGGGTGAAGTCGTCCGCCTGATCCCAGAGCCCGACCGAACCCGACCGGGTGGACCGGAACGGGGCTCCGAAGGGGCTTGGTACGCCGCCTTCGGCGGGTCAGCCGCTGAAGTCCTCGGGCGCGACCGAGTCGAGGAAGTCGTGGAAGGCGGCGACCTCCGATTCCTCCTCGCCGGCGGTGGCCTCGTCCACCACCTCGGCCGCTGCGAACACCGCCTCGGCGACGAAGATCGGGGCCCCCGTCCGGGTGGCGAGGGCGATCGAGTCAGAGGGCCGTGCGTCGATGATTTCGTCGCCCTGCTGCGTCCGCAGAGTGATCTCGGCGTAGTAGGTGCCGCCGGTGAGCTTGGTGATGGCGACCTGCTGGACGCGGGCGTCGAGCCGGTCGATGAGCGTGGTCATCAGGTCGTACACGAGCGGACGGGGTGGGGTGGCGCCCTCGGCGGCGAGCATGATCGCGGTGGCCTCCTGCGTCCCGATCCAGATCGGCAGCACGCGTCGGGCCCCGCCGGCCGCCACCGCCGGCTCCAGGATCGCTACGGGAAGCCCGCGGGAGTCGACCGCCAACGTGGCCAAGCGGACCTCGATCATGGCCCTCCTTCCGCTGGCTCGGACCGGTGCCCTTCATGCTAACCCCCCGGCCCGGCGCGGCGGCTGCAACCGCACGCTCTCCGCACGTGGGTGATCCAGAGCGCCACCCACCTCGAAGCCCGGACGCCGGGGGACCCTCGACGTTCGCCGGGTGTGGGACTCACTGGGTGCGGGACAGCGACACGCGGACGGCGTTGACGACTCCGGGGATCGACCAGGCGAACGCCCACAGCGCACCTCCGAACGCGACCAGCGCGAACACGACCGCCAACAGCTGGTCGCCGATGCTGACCACGATTCCGGGAAGCCAGCCCTGGACCAGCCCGAGCGTGAGCTGCAGCGCGAAGGACACCGCCACGTGGACCATCAGAGCAATCGCGGTGAGGAACTTCGGCTGAGCCACGACCAGTAGGCCGACGAACACCAGCTTGAGAAACAGGAGCAGTCCGAGGACGACCGCCGATCGGGACACCGGGAAGAACCCCCAGACGGCGAGGTAGGCGATCGTCCCGAACGGAGTCGCGACGAACAGCCCGACCATCACCATCAGTTTGACGATCGCGGCCAGCGCCATCGCGGCGCTCAGCACCATCCAGCCCAACGACACGACGGCGGTGAGGATGCCCTGCGCCCGGCCGTAGGCACGTTGGCTCAGCAGGAGGCTGACCCCGAGCATGGCGACCGAGAACAGCAGGTAGCCGTCGATGAGGGCGAGGTAGCCGATCCCGGCGCCGGGCGGCGAGTCGGCATCCACACCGGCGATCATCTCCGGATCCACGTCCGGGATTCCGGTGGTGAGCGCGCCGACCTCCCCGACGGTGCCGCCGCCGACCGCCAGCCCCGCTCCGGTTTCGACCAGCACGACGAGCAGCAGCGCGAAACCGGCCAGGAGGAACAGTGGCCTGCGCACCTCACCCAGGCCCGCCATCAGAGGTCCTCGGAGAGCACGACCACGCAGCCGGTCGGGCTGGCGCAGCCCAAGCTCATCGCGCCGCCCTCACGGGTGTAGGTCAGTCGGAGTCGGTCCCCAGGGTCGAGGTCGGCGCGCAACTCCTTGCCGGCGAGGGTGACCCGGACCGCGACGGGTCCGGCGGCGACGGTGAGGATCGCGCGCCGCGTCGCCGATTGCCACGGCCACCCGCCGGTCACTTCGCTCACTTCGACCTGGCAGAAGCCCAGGAACCGGATCGAGGGCTCATCGAAGCGGCACGCGTCACTGCCGCGCAGATCGTCCATCGTCAACCGGTTCCCGGCGGCGAACTCGGGCGTGGCCCACTCCGGCCACGGGTCGCCCCCAGGGGTCCGGCCCGTGCCGGCGACCCCGAACCCGAAGATCACGATCGACACCAGGGCGAGCACAGCCAGCACCAGCAGCGGCGTGCGGCCTCCGGCCTGGCTCGCGTCCACCGCTATCGCCTCGGGGTGAACTTCTCGGGGTACTTGTCGTCGCCGAACATGTGCTCGGTGTAGCCGGCCTGGTTCTCGACGTGGGTGCGGTTCGCCGTGTCCTCCCAGACGCAGACGAAGTCGTCATCGAAGGCCAAGCGCGGTTGGTAGGGCGAGCTGCACTGGTCCGCGAACGGGGCCGGCAACCGCCGGTTCCGCTGGACGTCCTCGCGGTTGTCCCACGCAGCCTCCTCGGCGCTGGCCGGCATCACACAGGTGTCGTCACCCGGACGGGAGAGTCGGGGCACGAACGGCGAGGGGCAGGGATTCACCGGTGTGGCCGTGGCAGTCGCCGGCGACTCGGGGGGACGGGATCTGGATCGCCGCGAAGCAGCACGAACGCGACCACGGCCACCACCAGGACGAGGGCGCCCGCGATCGCGTAGACCCACCACGGCGTGCCGGAGACGACGACCTTCGGTTCCTCGGGCACCCGCACCTGCACCGAACGGGCCTGATCGCTGTACTCCTCGGGCGCCCGGTCGGCGTCGTAGGCGATCAGCCGGACGACGTGGTCACCGGCTGCGGCACCGGGCGGCGGCGCGATCGTCACGGTGTACTGCTCGGTGGCACCGGCGGCGACGTCCCGCAGGGGCCGGTCGATGCTGGTCCACGGCGCCGCGCCGGCGGTCCCCTCCGGCGACGGGAACGCGCCCAGGACCACGCGCGCGGGAACGCTCGCCGCGTTGGTGACCGAGGCGGTGATGCTCGCCGGACCCCCCGACACGACGACGCTGGTTGCGGTCAGGGTCAAGGTGATGGTGCTCATCGGGGGCCTCCGTCGTGGCTGTCGGGGCTGGCGCGCCGCGGCCCGGCAGGGTGGGGCGCGGTGGGGTCGAGCGAGGTGGGGTCGGGCGAGGTGGGGTCGGGCGAGGTGGGGGAGGGCGAGGGCGAGGTGGAGCCGGCCGCGGGAAGGTCGGTGCCGAGAAGGCCGGGCACTACCTCGGCGGTGACGTGGGCCGGCTTGATGGCGGCCACGATCCTGACCACGGTGTCGGCCAGCTCCTCGGCTCCGGCGGGCAGGCGGACGCAGACGTGAAAGGCCCCTGAGTCTTCGACCGTGTACCCGGTGCGGCGCGTCGCCAACTCGAGGAATCGCACCATGCCGGCCGCGGTGCCCCGCTGTGCCGCGAGGTCGGCCGATGCGCTGAGCAGGTCGCGCAGGCCCACCGCCCCCTCGGGCAGTGTGCTGCGCGAGCGGGTGCCCGACACGGGCAGGGTCAGCCAGTCCAGATCGACCCAGGAGGACAGGTAACACACCATCTGGTCGGGGGCGCGCACCGGGTCGAACCACGCGTCCAGGTGATCCAGCACGTCGCTGACCGGCTGATGCATGCCGTCCGCGGCGACGGTGAGTGCCGCCAGCGGCCCGGCGTCGGCGCCCGCGGCGAACACCTGCGGGAGCGCGTCGCGCAACCTGGTCCTAGCCATGACCTCGCACCACCTCGACCCGGTGCTCCCCGGAGCAGAACAACCAGGACGGCGGCAGGGTCACCACGTCGTCGACCAACCGCGACGAACAGGACCGCCAGGTGCGCGCCGCCGTCCAGCGACCGCTGGACGCCGCCCGCGCCGGCCGTGAGCACCACCTTCGTCCCGTCGGGTCGGCACAGCCCCCGACACCGCCGCCAACGGCGTGAACCGGCGCCGGTCGCGCAGCGGCAAGCCACAGTTCACGTCGGGCGCCACCCAGGTGGGGTCGGTCGTGCCCAGTTCGAGCGCGAGCACCCCACCGCTCTGGCTGGCCGCGAACGCGGTGCCACCCACCACCCGCACCATCCAGCAGCTGCCTCCCGTCCAGCCTTTCGACAGTTCCTGCCAGGAACCGGACAGCGTGGGCACGTCCACGCTGCCGAGTTCGTCGATCGCCAACCGCAGGCATCCGGTGCCGTCCCCCTCAGGAGCGGCCCGCGGAGCCCACAGGAAGACCCGCGGGCCGTCGTACTGCACGCTCAGAGATCGAATCTCCTCGCCCGGGGGCCGCACCAGGCGGAACGAGTCGGGCGCGCCGGCGGTCGAGGAGAGCCAGATCCCGCCCGCGGCCTCGGCCGCAACGGCCACCCCCACCCGTCCGCGGACGTCGGTGAAGGCCGCCACGGCGTGGAAACCGCGGTCCGGCTGTTGGGCGTCCACCAGGTTGGGGATGGGGACCGCTCCCGGAGCCAACGGGATCTCGTAGAGCCCCTTCGTGCCCGCGGCCAGCAGCGTGGGCGTGCCGCCACGATCCAGCCAGACCAGGTCGTTGACGCCGAAACCCAGGTCGGCCACCGTCGTCCAGGACGTGCCGAGATCCGTGCTCACCCGAATCCGGCAGCCCCCGCCGTGGTCGGTCGCGACCGCGACGTGACCGGGCAGGCTGAGCCCCGCCCCGCGTCCTGCGGTGGCCAGGGGCCAGGTGGCCGCTGCGCGCACCGGCTCGCCGTCGAAGTGCCCGCAGGCCTCCCATCCGTCGGCATGGTTCGTGGTGCGGAACCACGTGGCGTTCTGGGCGACGAACCAGGTGCCGTCCTGACCCTCGGCGCGCACCAGGTCGGTCGCGTCCGCGTCGGGCACCTCGGCCAGCTCGAGCCGGACCCGTTCGACGTACTGGACGCCCGGCTCCGCCTGCTCCAGCGACCGGTACAGGTTGGACACCCGGAGCGGACGGCCGAATCCTGCTCCCGTGTCGGCGTCGGTGTCGGGGGCCGGCGTGATGGTCGCGGCCAACCGGGCGAGGATCCGCTCCCGAACGGCCTCGGCGTTCTCGTCCGGTCGGACGACGACCCTGGCGTCCACCGCCACTTGCTTGTAGCTGCCCCAGGTGACCACCGGGACGGCGCCGATGGTGGCTCGGTCCGCCAGGTGCGCGGTCACCTCGGCCCGCACCTCCTCGCGGGCGTTGGCGGCGAGCGCTTCGAGCGTGACCCGACCACCGGGACGCTGGTTGTGCGGCACGTGGGGGACCAGGACCACCTCCACCTCACCGGGAGCGGCGAACGCCCACGCCTCTCGGCGGGTGCCGGCATGCGCCCGCTCCACGCCGCCGTTGCGGGTGGCGAGTACCTCGTAGTCGCGCGCCGTCACCGCCCGATCCCTGGCCTGGAAGTCCGCGGGGCCGCGCCGCAGCGCACTGGCGAGATCCTCGGCAGCGTGCCCTCCGGTCGCGGGCTCGGGGTTGGACACCTTGATTCCGCCGGGCAGCGGGTCGCGCAGCACGGTGAGCCGGCCGGCGGCGACGTTGCCCCGCTCGCCACCGCCCGTGGCGTAGGAGGCGATCACCGCCATGCCCGCGGCGGGCACCACGGGTGTCGGGTCAGCGCCCGGCGCGAACCAGGCGAAGGTGACGATGCCGGCGGTGCGGTCCAGCCGGTAGACGAGGTCGCCCGGGGCGGCGTCGGCGAACACCGCTACTTCGCGGCCGATCCGGAACGACCGGTCGCCGACCACCACGGCCCCGCCGCTGAGCGGCGCGGACTGGGGAACCTGAACGCCGACCCTCACCCCGGGACCGGCGATCAGGGGAGCATGCGGCAGGGTGAACGACTGACCGGGACCGCCGGTGCCGGTGCCGACGGGGACGTCGTCCCGCAGCTCCACGTCGGCGGCGCTGACCCGCGCCGTGATCTGGCCGTCGCCGATGGTGACGTCGGCGAGGGTCGCGAACAGCGGGGTCGGTGCGCCGGGCGAGCCGGGGGTGCAGGTGACCCGGGTGCCGCGCGGAATGCGCACCGGCGGCCCGGCCTTGTCCCGGCTGAACTCCAGTGTGACGGTGGCCGCGCCGGGAGGGCCCAGGCTGGTGCCGAGCAGGTTCAAGAAGGTGGCGTACAGACGGTCGGGCACCCGGTTGAGCCGATACAGCAGGATGTCGGTGAGGTGCGCGAACGCCTCCACGAGCACCACTCCCGGGTCGTGCACGGTCAGGTCGGTCCAGTCCGGGTCGAGCCGCCGGATCCGCTCCACCGCCTCGGTGACCAGGTCGGTGAAGTTGCGGTCGTCCAGGTTGGGAACCGGAATGCTCATCCTCGGCCGTCCTGAATCGGAACGGCGACCGCGACGCTGTCGCTCGTCCGCGTCGATTGCACTCGGTAGGTCATGCGCACCTCCAACAGGGATGGGTCGTCGTCGGGGACGCCTGCGACCACGTCCAGCACCTCGACCCGCTTCTCCCAGGTCTCGACGGCCTGGGTGACGTAGTGAATGGCCAGCCCGGCGGTGGTGTCGTCGGCGCCTTCGAAGGCGAGCCGCCACAGGTGGCACCCGTACCCGGGCCGGTTGACGCGTTCGCCGGGACGCGTGCTGAGCAGGAGCAGGAGCGCCTGCCGGATGGACGCGGCGTCGTCGACCCGCGCGAGTCGACCGCGCGCGTCGAGGCGCAGCCCGGGAGCCTCGGCGTCATCGAAGCCCGGGATGACGAAGGCAACGGCCCGATACCGTGGCGCGGTCACCGGTTCACCCCCACGAACTGCTGCCCGGGATCGCGGACGGTGTAGTGCGACGGTGGGACGCCGTCGGTGAACCCCTCCACGCTGTCCAGACAGACCCTCGCGCCGCCGATGCGGACGAACTCGGAGTAGCCGACGGCGACCACCAGGGTGGTCCGGCATTGTTTGGTGTTCGTGCTGACCATGGGGCACATCGAGATCGTCCTGCCCTCCGGATCGGGAGCGACCAGCACCGGTTGCGCAGCGACCCGGACCCAGCGCTGGTCGGCCGTGGTGGCGACCAGGCCGTCGTGGCCGCAGCGCAGCACGGCCGGCAGGACGAGCATCTTCATGGCGCCTCCTCGAAGTCGACCGTGCGGGCCCGGACGCGAAACGCGCGTCCCGGCGCTTCGATGAGCAGGTCGGTGGCGGCGGAGATCCGCAGGAGATCCGGCCGGAGTTCGATCGATGAGCCGTGACCGTCGGTCATGGTCAAGGCCCGGGCGGTTCCGTCCAGCGTGACCTGCTGGCCGTCGCGGGTGCGGACGAGTGTGGTCGCCCCGCGGTCGGTGGTCGGCGGCGGTGGAGATTGGGACCCGAAGAGCCCGCCGAGCACGATGGAGTGGGCCGGGTCGCGTCCGGGCAGCAGCACCAGCACCGTGTCGTCCACGTCGGGCAGCGCCACCACCCCCTTGTCCCGGCCGGCGGCAGGCAGCAACACCGGCGCCCACCAGGTCTCGAGGTCGGAGTAGGCGGGCAGCCGCACTCGCACCCGCCCTCGGTCGTCGGGATCGTCGACGTCGGTGACGAGGCCGAGGGTGACCTGGTCGAGGCGGCGGGAACGCGGCGGGGCTGGTGGTCGGGAGTTCAGGGTCGTCTCGTACCCGGAGACGGTGATGTCGTGGGTGGCTTCGGTGATGCCGTAGCTGCCTTCCACGACGGACCGCACCCCTGCCACCCGGACGCGTCGACCCGCCTGAAGTGCGGGATTGCCTTCGGTGACCAGGGTCACGGTCACCTCGCCCTGTCGCCGGACGTCGAGGTCGGCCCGCGCGAGGTCTGTGGGCTCGGCTTCGTCTCCGGCACGCAACTCGTCGTGGCGCAGCACCGCGCCGCCGCCGCCGAGCCGCGCCGGCGCGGGGTCCGCCGCGACCTCGGCCGCGGCCTGGGAGTCGTCGGTGCGGGCGGTCCCGACCTTCGCGCTGGTCGCGTCCCACCACGTGGCCTCGGCGCTGCGGTAGGCGGGCTCGGCGGAGACCTCGATCTCGGCGGCGTGCAGCGTGGCGCCGTAGGTGACCGTCGTCGGCTCCCCGTCCCCGCAGGACGGCACCAACCTCAGTGAGCGGCCCTGGACGACCGGGTAGCGGCCGTGGCGGGCGGCTTCGTCGACCAGCAGGTCGAGGTCGGAGCGGGCCACTTGGTAGACCATTCCCACCGCAAGAGCCGGGGCATCCACGGCCAGGGAGGTGCCGGCCGACAGCGTCCGGGCGAGGCCGGCCAGGTCGGTGGCGTCGAGCAGGCGGGTCGACTGACGTTTCCGCAGCCGGTGCAGGGCGTCGTAGGCACGCACTCGGAGTTGACGTCCGGTGTCGGCACGGTAGCTGTATTCGACGACGGTGATCTCGCCGGAGAAGAGCGGTTCGCGGTGGCCGCCGATCTCGACCTGCAGCGCGTCGCCGGTATCGGGGTTGGCTGTGAGGGAATCGTCCGCGGCCCAGCAGAGCCGGCACTGGGTGGGTTGGGCCAGAGCCGAACGCACCCGGATGCTGACGATCCGCGCGGTGTCGGCCGCGCTGAGCCTGCGTCCGCCCAGGGTGACGAGAAGTTCGGGAAGTGCCTGCACCTGTCTCATCGAGCGACCTCCCCGCTGGGCGGAACGGCCAGCGGACCGACGAACTGCAGCGGGTCGTCGACGTCGTTGTAGGTGAGCAGCTGCTTCCATTGGAACGGGTTGCCGAACGCCTCCAGCGAGAAGAGGCCGAGCCGGGCGGCCTGAATGCTCGCCTCGTCGTCGCCCGGATCGCTGCCCTCCGCCACCACCTCGAGGGCGCGGATGGCGGGCGCGCTGAGGTCGACCGGTGGAAGTCGCTGGGCGAGCTCCCACGCCTCGCCGCCCTCGGCGTCCGCGGCGGTGCCGACCCGGACGAAGCTCAGCCTCAGCCAGGAGCGGAGCGGCGAGCCGTCGGTGGCGAACCGGTCGAAACGTTCGGCGACCTCGGTGACGATGCCCGGGATCGACCACGCCTGGCCCCACAGCAAGCGGACCAGCGGCGGCCGGTGCCGGCGCTGCACTTCGGCGGAGTTCTCCGCCAGCGCCCAGATGCGGCGGGTGAGCTGGCGGACGTCGGAGGCCTGCGCCTGCGTGGGGAGAAGGTCGATGTCGAACAGCAGATCGAGCTTCAGTTCGGTGCGCCCTCCGCCGGTGAACAGCAGCGGGTCGTCGGCCAGCCCGGAGCCGGTCAGCCGACCGCCCGAGGACTGACGGGCCGCCACACCCGCGGTGCGCGTCATCACGAGCGTTTCGGGGTTGAGCAGGCAGTAGATCTGCTCGCCGGTGGCTTCGATGAGGAAGGCGACCCGCTCCATGTCAGGTCGCTCCCTGCTCGGCGTCCAGGCGCAGCTCCCGGATCAGGACCGACGCGGGAGAGGCTGCGGGCACGGGTGGCGGCTGGCGTGCCGGCAGCTCGGGCCACAACTCGGACGCGGCCACCGCGTCGGCGGGAACGTAGGGAGGCAGTGTCGTCGACGGCGGAAGGGACGCCTTGAGGGGGATCGCGTAGGCCCCGGAGGAGCCGTCGGGCTGTCGGGGCGCCGCCGGGGCCGTCCGCGGCGAAGGGGCGGCGGGAGGCATGGGCGGGAGCCGAAGCGCAGCCGGGCGGCGCGCCGACCGACCGTCGGCGGTGGGAGTCGCGAGGGCTCGCTCAGCATCGGCGCTTCCCGCCGGCGGTCTCGGCGTGCGGGCATCGACCGCGTCCGAACCGGGACGGGGCAGTGCTCGGCCCGACCGGGGTCCCACCGGCTGGTTCCGCGGCCGGACCCGGGCGCCGGTGCCGGTCTGGCCCGGTGAGAGTGCCCAGGCAGCCTCGACCGGCGTCCGCGCTGATTCTCGGATTGACTGCGGACGCGGTGCGACCCCCGCCCGCGGGTCGTGCCTCACTGGGGGCTGACGACGAGGGCGCACGAGCGGCTCCCCGGGCGGTTCGCGGCGCCGCGAATCTCGTGGCGCCGCACCGGCCGCGGCGGGCCCGGGCCGCGCCGGACCCGCGTCCTGACCGTCCGCCTCGCCAGCAAGGGCAGGCTCGACGAGGCTCGCCGTCCGGCTGATGGCATCCGGGCGAACCGGCCACGCGCGCACCGTCCACGATCCGGGTCCGGGACCCACGCCGGTGCCGGCTCGCGCGGCGCCGGAAGCCGTCTCCCGCGGGGACACCGTGGTGTCGCCGGGAGGCAACAGAGCTCGCGCCGTTTCGGTGCCGAACCTCGACACCGCGCTGATCAGGCGCCTCCATCGGCGGTCGGCGCGCAACGTCGGGAGCCCGCGGGTGCCCGTCTCCGGCTCGGGGGTGGCCCGGCGGGCGGCGGCGCGAACGTGGTCGGCCCACACGTCGGGGGCCTCGCTGAGGTCGAGCCCGAACGGGTCGGGGTCGAGCGACTGGGCCACGCCACGCAGCCAGCCGGCGACGCGGTTACGCCACCGGGGTGGTCGCGGGGGCGGTGGTGGGGGCTGCTGAGGCATCGTCGAGTTCCAACCTGTCGTAGGCGATGGTGAGGGTCTCGATGGCGATCTCGTTGCCGAGGGCGTCCAGGGCCGCGGTCTGCAGCTCGCAAGGCCATGCGCCGAGCAGATTCCAGCGCCGCACCTCGACGGAGCCGGCGTCGTCCAGCATGGCGATCGACACGTTCTCCCGTCGCACCCGGCCTTCGGCAGCCTCGAACAGCCAGTTGACCATGGTGGTCGAGTCGGTCAGTCCGTAGCGGAGCGTGACCGGTGTGTATTCGACGCGGCCGGGGATGGCGCGCACCTGGGAGTGTTCGCCGCCGGCGCGGTACAGGATGCGTTCCAGCTTGAGGCCGAGGCCCTCGACCTTCACGAAATGTGCCTGCACGGTGCCTTGGAACTCGAACTTGAAGTTGTAGGCGCGGTAGGGGTCCTGCGGGATACCGGGCTGGGTCGGCATGTCAGGCCTCCGTCCGTGAGGTCGTGGCGAGGTCGGCCGACTGGCTCAGTTGGAACACCACGAATTCGGCGGGTTTGACCGGTGCGATGCCGATCAGGGTGACGACCCGGCCCTCGTCACGCACCTCTGGGGGGTTGGTTTCGGCGTCGCACTTGACGAAGAAGGCCTCCTGAGGGGTTTGTCCCACCAGCGCGCCGTCGCGCCAGACGTTGGTGAGGAAGGCGCTGACGTCGCGCCGCAACGCTGCCCACAGGGGGTGGTGGTTGGGTTCGAAGACGGCCCAGCGGGTGTTCTTCAGGACCGTCTCCTTGATCATGTTCGTGAGGCGACGGACGTTGATGTAGCGGAACTCGCTGGCCTCGGGGGCCAGCGTCCGCGCTCCCCAGACGAGAATCCCTTCGCCGGGGAAGAACCGGATGCAGTTGATGCCGGCGGGGTTGAGCAGTTCCTGTTCCCCCTTGGAGACCGGACGCACGAGGCCCACCGCACCGGCGATGGGCGTGTTGGCGGGCGCCTTGTGCACCCCGCGGGTGGCATCGGTGCGGGCCCAGACACCGGCCATGTGGCCGGACGGTGGTGCGCTGACGATGCCGCCGGAGACCGGGTCGGTGACCAGTACCCAGGGAAAGTACGTGGCCGCGTAACCGCCGGCCGACGTGGGCGGCCGCATCCCGCCGCTGGGGGTGGGCGCCCGGGTTTCGCCACCCTCGGCGGGGGCCGCCGCGGGCGTCAGCGTGCCGACTTCGGTGAGGCGTCCGATGTCGTCGACCTCCTCCGCGGTGTCGAGGATGGCGACCCGGTCCTGACGCAGTTCGTGTTGACAGTGGTTGATCAGGGCGTCGTAGTCGACCGGGTCGGTGAAGCCGGGTGCGGCCACGATGGCGACGTCGTCGACGGCCTCCAGGAGGGTCAGGCCGGTGGGTTTCTTCGCGGTCCCGGTGAGGCTGCCACCGGCGCCGATGTTGACCACGTAGGCCCGGGAGCCGCCGTTCTGGAAGTAGCCGTAGACGGCGGTGCTGAGGTGGGTGCCGGTGGTGGCGTCCCCGACGAAGGTGCCGACGAACTGGGTCCAGTTGTCGATGGCGACGACGACGTCGGAGGGTGCGTTCTTGTTGGGTGCGACGCCGACGAAGCCGGCGCTGCTGGTGCCGACCCGTCCGAAGGGCCGGTTGGCGCCTGGAACCTCCTCGACGTAGACCCCGGGGGCTCGGTAGTTCGGCATGGGTCAACTCCCTTCGTGGGTGGGCAGGACGACGCGCAGCGCGGTGGTGTCGGCGGGGACGTCGACGGTGGCCCGCCGGGACCCGCGCGAGACGGTGAGGACGGTCGGGCGGGACAGTCCGGGAAGGCTGAAACCGCCTGCGGCGTCGGTGGTGGTTTGTTGGCGGGTGAGGCTGGACGCGACGGCGACGCCCGGCACGGCGGCGCCGTCGGGGCCGATCACGGTGCCGGTGAGGGTGAGCAGGGAATGCACGTGGACGATCGGTTCGCGAACGGGAGGCCCGCTGGGTTCGATGATCGGGACGCCGGCGCCGAGGGCGACCACGAAGCCGAAGCCGGGACGCTCGGGGGGCAGGGGTTCGATGCGCAGGTGGGGTGCTGCCTCCGCCGCCGACAGGAGTCGCTCCGTGAGCGAGAGGACGTCGGCACCGGCCACCTCGACGGCCACCGCCAGCTCGAGGTCGAGCAGGGAGCCGCTGCGCCGCGAGCGTCCGATGCGTTGGAGCGACAACGGGGTGACGAGCACCGGCGGCCGGTCTGGAGGCGCCGGCGCCCCCGGGCGTGCCACCACGACCTCGGCCGGCTGCGCGGCCGCGGTCAGAATGCTGACCAGCTGGTCGAGAGCCCGCTGGGTGACGCTCACTGCGGGCCTCGCGCGGAGTAGTTCGAGTGTCCCATGGGTGGTGTCCTCGATGAGGGTGCCTGCATGGACAGTAGAGCCGTCGTGACGAGCCGCGATACGCCGTCGGCGGAGGTAGTAATGCCCAGTCCCGGATGGCGTCGTGGCCAGCGAGCGACGTCGGTCCCAACGGACGGCCTCAGGTGCACGATGCGGTGAGCCGTCAGGGTGTCTGCCCGCCCACCGAGATGATCGGTCTCGACCACCGGCAGGTCGCGCCTACACTACGCGACGTCGTAGACGAAAGGCGCAAGGATGCGTACACGACTGCTGTCAGGCAATGAGGCCGTCGCCCTCGGGGCGTGGGAGGCCGGCGTCGCTGTGGGATGCGGCTACCCGGGAACCCCGTCCACGGAGATCCTCGAAGCGCTGGCGCGGCAACCCGAGGTCTACACCGAGTGGTCGGTCAACGAGAAGGTCGCCCTCGAGGTGGGCGTGGGTGCGTCACTGGCCGGCGGACGCGCGCTGGTCACCATGAAGCACGTCGGCGTGAACGTCGCGGCCGACCCGTTGTTCACCGCCGCCTACACCGGCGTCCGGGCGGGGCTGGTGGTGATCACCGCCGACGACCCGGACATGCATTCGTCGCAGAACGAGCAGGACAACCGCAACTACGCGATCGCGGCCAAGGTGCCCATGCTCGAGCCGTCCGACTCGCAGGAGGCCCGCGAGTTCACTCGGCTGGCCTTCGAGTTGTCCGAGGCCTTCGACACCCCGGTGTTCCTGCGCCTGACCACCCGGCTGTCACACTCCAAGAGCCTGGTCGCGCCGTTCCCCGACGGGGTGCCGGTGCGCACGGAGGCTCCGATCGGGCCGGGCTTCGTGCCCGACCCGCGCAAGTACGTGATGATCCCCGGTCACGCCCGGCTGCGGCGACGCGTGGTCGAAGAACGGATGGACGCGCTCCAGGCGGCGGCCGATGCCCACCCGGCGAACCGAGTGGAGTGGCCCGATGACGGCGCCACGGCGGGGCGGCCGCGCATCGGCATCATCACCTCAGGCATCCCTTACACGTACGTGAAGGAGGTCGCACCGGATGCCGCGGTGCTCAAGCTCGGCTTGGTGCACCCCCTACCGCGGCGCCTGGTCGAGCAGTTCGCCGCCTCGGTCGACGTCCTCTACGTGGTCGAGGAGCTCGATCCGGTGATCGAGATCCAGCTGAAGTCGTGGGGAATCGAGTGCCTGGGCAAGGCGGTGTTCCCCGCGATCGGGGAGCTCAGCCCGACGGTCGTCGCCGCCGGTCTCGGCCGGGGGCCGAGCCCGTCGAAGGCCGGTCCGCTGCAGCCGTCCGTTCCGGTGCCGGTGCGTCGCCCCGGCCTGTGCCCCGGCTGTCCGCACGACCATGTCTTCGCCGAACTGCGTCGTCGCGGAATGATCGTCTCCGGCGACATCGGCTGCTACTCCCTCGGGGTGCTGCCACCGTACGACGCGATGGACACCCTGCTCGACATGGGGGCCTCGCTCACCATGGCCCAGGGCATGGACATCATGGCTCCCGCCGAGCAGAAGGGGCGGATCGCCGCGGTCATCGGCGACTCGACCTTCGCCCACTCCGGGATCACCGGGCTCCTGAACGCGGTCTGGAACAAGCGTGACGGGCTCTACATCGTGCTCGACAACGGCACCACCGCCATGACCGGCATGCAGCCCAACCCGATGAGCGGTGAGCGGATCGGGCGCGAGAACGCTCCGTCCGTGGATTATCAGCTTCTCGCCCAGGCGTTCCATCTGCCCGACGACAACGTCGGCATCGTGGACGCCTACGACACCGCGGGCATCTCGACGGCGATCGAAGAACTCGCCGGACGGACCGGCGTCCGGCTGCTGGTGGTGATGGGCCTGTGCCTGATCGAGGGTCAGAAGCTGAAACGGGTCGGCAAGCTGAACGACAAGGCGGCGGTTCGCCGCGAGTTGATCGCCCTGCACCCGCTGCGAGGCATTCGTGACTGAGATGACCAACGTCCTGATGGTCGGAGTCGGCGGTCAGGGGATCGTCCTGGCCAGTGACCTGCTGGCTGAGGCTGCCGCGATCGCGGGGCACGATGTCAAGAAGAGCGAGATCCACGGCATGTCCCGTCGTGGCGGGCCGGTGTTCAGCCACGTCCGCTTCGGCGAGCGCGTGCACTCGGCGGTGATCCCCGAGGGCGATGCCGACGTGATTCTCGCGATGGAACCCATGGAGCTGCTCCGTTGGACGTCGTGGGCCGCCGCCGGCGCTGCCGCCTGCTACCTCGCGGCGCCGATCCTGCCGGTGGGGGTGGATGCGTACCCCGAGGGGCTGGAGGCCGACATCGCTTCGTTGTTCCCGCGTCTGGTCCGGGTGGAGTTGGCCTCGATCCGGCGCAGCGTGCCGATGAAGGTGCGCAACACCGCCCTCCTCGGCGCGACATCGGTGTTCATCCCGCTCGCGCCCGAGCACTTCGCGGCGGCGCTGCGGGCGTTGTCGCCGCGCGGCACGTATGAGATCAACCAGGCCGCGTTCGACACCGGACGCGCGCTCGCCGTCGAACAGCGCAGGGAGCCCGCGGATGTGGAGTGAGCCCACCCAGACGATGCCCCGCGAGCAGTTGCGGGATCTTCAATTCCGACGCCTTCAGGCCCTGGTCGGGGTGGTGTACGAACGCGTCCCGTTCTATCGGAAGCGACTGGACGCGGCCGGCGTCCGGCCAGGCTCGGTGACCAGCCTCGAGGACCTGGCGCTGCTGCCGTGCACGGCCAAGACCGACCTGCGAGAGGTGTTCCCGTTCGGGCTGTCCGCGGTCGATCGCCGGGAGATCGTCGAGGTCCACATGTCTTCGGGCACCACCGGCAAGCCGGTCGTCGCCGGCTACACCAAGGCGGACGTCGCGCTCTGGGGCGAGGTGATGGCCCGGACGCTCGATTCCGGCGGCGTGGGGCCGTCCGACATCATGCAGGTGGCCTACGGCTACGGGCTGTTCACCGGCGGGCTCGGCGGCCACTACGGCGGAACCACGCTGGGCGTGATGACCCTGCCGATGTCGTCGGGCAACACCTTGCGCCAGCTCACCACCATGAAGGATTTCGGCACCACGGTCCTGGCGTGCACGCCGTCGTACGCGCTGTTCATCGCCGAGTACGCCCGGGAGCAGGGCATCGACCTGGCCGCGGGACCGCTGCGGGCAGGGTTCTTCGGTGCCGAGCCGTGGTGTGAGCAGATGCGGGCCGAGATCGAGACCAAGCTGGGCATCAAGGCCTATGACATCTATGGGCTCACCGAACTGATCGGGCCCGGCGTGGCTGCCGAGTGCACCGAGCAGGACGGCCTGCACGTGTTCGAGGACCATTTCTACCCTGAGGTGATCGACCCGGAGACCGGCGAGGTGCTGCCGGCGGGGGAGAAGGGCGAGCTCGTGCTGACCACCCTGACCCGGCAGGGCACACCGGTGCTCCGCTACCGGACTCGGGATATCACCTATCTGATCGACGAACCCTGCCGGTGTGGCCGGACGTCCCGGCGGATCCACCGCCTGATGGGACGCGACGACGACATGCTGATCATCCGGGGCGTCAACGTGTTCCCCCAGCAGGTGGAGGAGGTGCTGCTCCGGGTCGAGGGAGTGGAGCCGTACTACCAGATCATCGTCGATCGCGAGGGTGCGATGGACTCTCTCGAGGTGGACGTGGAGATGGCGGCCTCCTTGTTCTCCGACGAGGTCAAGGTGGTGCTGGCGCTGGAGCGGAGGATCGAGCACGAGTTGAAGCAGGCGTTGGGCATCCAGGCGACCGTGCGGCTGGTGAATCCCAAAACCATCGAGCGCAGCGAAGGCAAGGCCAAGCGGATCGTCGATCGGCGCTCCGTTCCGACTGGTGCGAGGAGCCGACCGTGATTTTGAAGCAGGTGTCGGTGTTCCTGGAGAGCCGGCGTGGCCGGCTGGCACCGGTGGTCCAGCATCTGGGGGAGCGTGGAGTGAACGTGCGCGCGATGATGCTGGCCGAGACCGACCGGTTCGGGATCCTGAGATTCATCCCCGATGACGCGGAGGCCGCCCTGGCCGCGGTGCAGGAGCTGGGCAACACGGCGCGGGTGTCGGACGTCGTCGGCGTGGAGGTGCCCGACCGACCGGGAGCGCTCGGTGACCTGCTCGCCGTCTTCGACGGGACGGACGTGAGCATCGAGTACCTCTACGCCGAGCTCGCCGGCCGCGACGACAAGGCCCTCCTCGTGCTGAGGCTCGAACCGATCGACCAGGCGTTGGCCCTGCTCGAGGCCGCAGGCTTCGCGCACTGACCTACCCGTGCCGAGCTTCGCGCGCACGCCTGGCAGACTGCGTGCGTGAAGGATGGCCACCCTGTGGTGGACACGCTCTGGGCTGATTGCGATGTGCTGCGCGACGATGGCGTCGGGCGCATGGAGGACATCGAGCAGTTGACGTACCCTCTGTCCGGGACGCAACTGGCAACGGGAAGGTGTGAGTCGTGGACCGTGAAGACAATGTGATTCCCTTCCCCGGGCGATCGGGCAAACAGCCCAAGAAAGACCCGGTGGGGCAACCGGAGGACCTCATCGCGCGCGTCCTGGCCGGGGAGGTCGGCACGCTCGATCTGATGGCGGCGATGCGCCAGGCGATGGCGGCCGACTTCGGGGGAGCCGGCGACGATTTCGGGTTCGGACGCGTCCGTCCGGCGCTGCTGCGACGACGCAGCAAACGCGTGTGCTTCGTGGTCCGACTCGACCTGGACGATGCCCGTCCGCCCATTTGGCGTCGGCTACGCCTGGCCAGCGACCTACGGCTCACGGAGGTGCACGACGTCATCCAGTCCGCGATGGGCTGGTCGGACATGCACCTGCACCACTTTCAGATGGGGCCGGACGCGAAGGACTTCCGCGTCGTCCCGTTCCTGACGCCGTTCGACCTGGAGGAGGGCGAGACCGACGGGACGCTGGAGGCGGACGTCCGCCTCGATCAGGTGATCGCGAAGCCGGGACATCGGCTGTTCTACGAGTACGACTTCGGCGACAGCTGGCACCACACGATCAAGCTGGAGAAGGTCGAGCCCTGGGTGGACGGCGATCCGGTCGCGGTCTGTGTGACCGGGCGGAGGGCGTGCCCGCCGGAGGATGTCGGTGGCCTCCCCGGTTACGAGGAGGTTCTGGCAGCCCTCGACGGCAGGATCGAACCGGGCCAGGAGGAATGGATGGCCGAGAAGCTCGCCTGGCTGCCCGTCGGGTTCGACCCGAGCGCCTTCGACGCCGACGACGTCAACTCGGACCTGCGGGAGGGGCCGATGCCGCCGCTGGAGGAGTGGCATTCGGGGATCGCGAATCTGATGCTTCGGGACCGTTCGCTCGGCGCCAGCGGGCTCACCGCACTGGTGAAGGAGGCGCTGCGGGCCGACGCGGATGTCGACGATGCCGTGCTCGAGCAGGCGACGCTGCGGTACAGGGTGCTGATCCGCACGATCGGCGGCGGTGTGGAGTTGACCGGCGCCGGCTACCTCCCGCCGCGCATCGTCGACGGCCTGTGCCGGGAACTCGATCTGGGTGAGGAATGGATCGGGAGAGGCAACCGAGAGCACTTGACCCTGCCGGTGCTGACCCTGCGGGAGTCAGCGACTGCGCTCGGGCTGCTGCGCAAGGCGCGGGGACGGTTGACGGTCACCAAGGCGGCTTCGTCACTGGCGGGCGATCCGCGAGGACTGTTCGGCCACATCCGTACCAGGCTGCCCCTGGGCCGCGAGTTCGAGCGGGACGCGGGGCTTCTCGGCCTGCTGTTCGCGGCCGCGGGTCGGGACTGGTGGCAATCCCGCGCGCAGGCCGCCGAGATCGCGTCGAGTCTCGGCTGGGTCACCGCAGGGGGAAGCATCGACCGCGCGGTCGGCTACTCGGCCCGTCCGACCCTCGACGTGCTCGACCACCTCACCGGACGCAGGGAGACGCTCGCGTCCCGGGTGCAGCTGGCGAGCGCCCTGCTGAGGAGGCAAGCGGCACGGTGACCGGCGGGAACGATGGGCGCAGGTGAGGCGCGCAAGAACCTGTTCGCACTGAGGGTCGGGTGAACGGGGATCACGCGACGTGGCTTTCCAGTCGATGTGCCGATCACGGCTCCGCCGGCAGCGCGTGCTCCAGCGTGACCAGCCGGTACCCGTGTGCGCGGATGGAATCGATGACCCGGGGGAGGGCGTCGGCGTCGAAAGTGGTGCCGTCATCGGGGTTGGCGCCGACGTGCATCAGGATGATGGCGCCGGGCTGGAGTCCCTCGACAACCCGCTGGTGCACCTTGTCTGCGCTCATCCCGCCTTCGGTCCCCTGCCAGCCGAGGCTGTCGACCGTCCAGCGGAACGGGACGTAGCACTCGGCGTTGGCGATCCGAATGACCGTCGAGTTCCGCGCGCCACTCGGAAACCGGAAGTACGGCCGAGGATTGACGCCGGTGGCCTTCAGGATGGACGACTCGCCTTCTCGGATCTCGGCACGCACGTTGCCGGCGGCGAGTTTGGTCAGGTCTCGGTGGTTCTCGGTGTGGTTCCCGACCGGGTGCTGCTTGGCGATCGTTCGAGAGGCTTCCGGAAAGGCGTGCGTGAAGTGGCCGGTGAGGAAGAACGTCGCCGGCGCTGCGCGCTCCTTGAGAGTCTTCAGGATCGGGAGCACTCCGTCGTCACTTCCTCCGGCGTCAAAGGTCAGGGCGACGACCCGGGCGCCGCCGGGGATGCTGGTCAGGTCCCTTGCGAGCAGGCTGCTGGGAAGGCTGCATGCCGGGGTGGGTGGCCTCGCCGGCGTGGAGCTTGGTGTGACGGACCGGGTCGGCCCGGGACTGTCAACGGGGCTTCGAGTGGGCGCCGTCGAAGCCGGCGTGGTCTGGGAGCGGTCGGTCTGCAGGGATGTCGGCGGCCAGGCGGACGGGACGGGCGCGACAGTCGAGCTGACCGGTGTCGGGTCCGCCACCGGCGATCCGGCGATCACCCCGCACCCGGAGCCCAGAACCAGGATCGGCACCAGCCCGCACAACACAGCGCTCAAGCTCCTGCTCACATCACCATTGTCCTCCCGCACGTTGCGTTCACAAGGGTGGACAGCCGCGGGGGCGGTCAGGATGGAGGCACGAGCCCGCGGTCAGGAGGGCGGACGGCGGCAAGCCCTGACGGTGGATAATTCCGATAGGGGTATCCCCGAGCTCCAGATACCCCCTGGGGTAGGGCTGGCAGGGGTGGGGTAGGCGGACGTCTTAAGTCCCACTGGTACGATATCCGGTACCGAAGGGTGGAGGTGTGAGATGTCGACGATGAGCGCAAGCGAGGCGCGCAAGAACCTGTTCCCGCTGTTGGGGCAGGTGAACGCAGACCACGACGTGATCCGGATCACGTCCAAGGCCGGCAACGCCGTGCTGATCGCTGAGGACGACTACGAGGCCTGGCAGACCACGCGCCATCTGTTCTCCAGCCCGGCGAACGCTCGCCGACTACTGGGCTCGATCCAGGAATGGCGCGACGGCAAGCTGGTCACCGAGGCCCTGCCTGAGGACGACGAAGGCGACGAGTGAACCTCGCCTTCACCTCGACCGGCTGGGAGGACCTCAACTACTGGGACGACAAGGACGGGGCCACCTACCGCAAGGTCCGCTCCCTGCTGAAGGAGATCCTGCCGACGCCCTTCGAAGGGACGGGCAAGCCCGAGCCGCTGAAGTACCAGCTCGGCAACGTCTGGTCGCGACGGATCACCCAGGAGCATCGCTTGGTGTACGCGGTCGAGGACGACCAGATCGTCGTTCTGGCGGCCCGCTTCCACTACGGCGACTGACGACCCCCCGCGAGCTGTCGAGAAGCTCACGAATCGTCCGGCAACCTCGATGCTGCTGCACGGCATCGGGACGCCGAACGGCGAGTCGCCGATCATCGTCCAGGACTCGCTGCTGGTCGATCCCGGATCGCGCTGGAGCCTGGTGCTCACGAATCCGCCGTTCGGGAAGAAGTCGTCACTGACCATGGTCGGCGCGGACGGTCGGGAGGTGCGCGAGGACACCGAGATCGAGCGGCAGGACTTCGTCGCCACGACGTCCAACAAGCAGCTGAACTTCGTCCAGCACATCATGACGATCCTCGACATCAACGGCCGGGCAGCGGTGGTGCTGCCCGACAACGTCCTGTTCGAGGGCGGCGCGGGGGAGACGATCCGTCGCAAGCTGCTGACCGACTTCGACTTGCACACCATGCTGCGCCTGCCCACCGGCATCTTCTACGCCCAGGGCGTGAAGGCGAACGTGCTGTTCTTCGACCGCAAGCCGGCCCGGCCGGAGCGTCCGTGGACGGAGCGGCTCTGGTTGTATGACCTGGTTGCCCGCGACGAGGCGAACCTTGACATCACTTGGCTGAGGGACGACTCGCTCGAGGATCTGGACAACCTGCCGAGCCCTGACGTCATCGCCCGCGAGATCGTCGAGGACCTGTCGGCGGCACTGGCCGAGTTCGAAGCGGTGGCGGCTTCGCTGGAGGCGCAGCTCTCGGCGAACCCCGACTCGGGCAGAGGCTGATCACGTGGAGGAGTACCGGAGGATTCGCCAGGCGCTGGTCGAACATGCTGATGTGGTCTTCGACCTGATCGCCGGCCAGTTGGCCACGTTCGGCTCGAAGGGGGAGTGGTGGATGGACGAGGTTCTCGACGCCACCGATGAACTCGTCCGACTCGCCGAGCGGGTCGGCCTGCCGCCCGCGGGCGACCAGGATGCGTCGGCGCTGGCCTTCTATCGCGCGGCATCCGGCTACGCGGATTGAGGTTCGGGGTGAACCTCACACCGTGAACTGAGCAGTCGAACCGCGAAGGAGATTGCGATGCGGCGGAAGCGACACTCGTCGCCTGGACGAACCATTGCCGGATCTACCGCGAGCTGCATGCGGTGCTATCCGAACGCGGTGTCGAGGAGCTGCTGCAAGGCCTGCCTCTTTTCGGAGTCCCCGGCGTAGTCGCCCAGCCGGGCGGTCGCCTCGTCGTAGACCTCGGAGTCGGACCTCTTTCCGATGACCCACACGACTGCGACGGTACCGTCGCCATGGACCCGGTACACGATCCGGTAGCTGCGGTCACCGACCACGAGCTTGCGGAACCCGGTCAGGTTGCCCGAGCTGGTTGCGCCGAGGGGTGCGCCGCGCAGCTGCGGATCGGTGCGGAGCTTCTTGATGCCGGCCAGGACTACTTTCTTCGCTGAGCCGTCGAGCCCTCTCAAGTCGTCGACCGCTTCGGGGAGCAGCTTGACGACGGCGTCCGTCACTCAGGTACCTTCGCGCGCATCCGGACTTCGACGCCGGGTAGAAGGGGTTCAGGTCTTTCGGCGAACTCGACGCTGGAGACGCCAGAGGGGGCGTCGTCCTCGTCCTCGTCGAGGTCGTCCAGGTCAACTCCGAGTTCGGCAGCTACCTCGTCGAGGTCACGCAGCGGCCCGCTCGTGGTCGACATTCGGGCGATGGCGATGGCGAGGAGTCGAACGTCCTCTTCGCGTTCATCGATAGCGTCGAGTCGTTCCATGATGGCCACGGGGGCGATGACAGAGACGGGATGGTTGTTCCTGACCACCACAATGGTGCGCCCGGATTCCACTTCGTCGACGATCGCGCCGAAGTTGCGGGCCGCCTGGGTGGCTGATCGGATGTCACGAGTGTCGACCTTCATGCGCGTAATCCTACGCACAATCACGCGCAGTGCAACCCGCGTCTTGACGGACCGCTGAGAAGCAGAACACGCGCGTGTCAGTGGCATGGACCGTCCAGATCGACGAACTCCATCGCCGCACCGCGGCCACCGCGAGCTGCTTGTGAAGGGCTTCGTGGAGGCACTCGAGTTCTTCGACGCTGATTCCTCTGCACTGTCCGCGGCTTGGCAGTCCCAGCTCGCGCATGCAAAGTGAACGGCTTGAAGAGGGCCAACTGCGGGGTGGGGCGGGTGGGGCTCGAACCCACGACCCAGGGATTATGAGTGACCCGAATGTGTCGCTGACTAGGACATATTGAACGGCTATTGCACGCCGTGTGCAACAAGGACGCGTTCAGGGGCGACTTCTGGCCATTTCTGGCTATACCCCCACCCCTATCGGAACTGGCCCTGACCTGTTCTTCAGTGTACCGCGCCGTCACCGAAGAGGCATCTGACAAGGGAGGACGATGAACCTCAGGTGTGTTCAGGGCGAGGGGCCAGCGGAACCGGTGCTCGGTGTTTCGGAAGGCGTCCAGGGTGGCCGTCACCCAGGGAAACGGCCCCGAAATTGCCGCCCTCGACCGAAACGTCCCTGGCGTTGAGCCTGACGACCAGCAACAACGCTATTGCACGCTATTGCATGCAACTATTCCGGTAGTAGTATCCCTGGGTCTCCAGATACCCTCATGGAGTATATCTGAAGAGGGTGGGGGTATGCGCCCCCCTGGGGCGCTGGCGGAGTGCTGCCAGCGACATGGTTGTCAGCGTTGATGTCGGGAGGCGGGCGGTGCTGCCCCTGACCATCAGGCAGTCCGACGAGCACGCCCGAGTCCGGTTGCGAGCCCGTGCTGCCCGACGCTCGGCGTGCGTCTTCTTGTTTAGTTCATTTTGATGTCCGCAGAGCTGAACAAAACCTCCTTGTGGGGCTAGGCTTTGTTCAGTTCGATTACCAGGCAGCACCACTCAACAAAGCGAGGTCCGATGCCCAGGGGACGCGTGTCTCGGGAGACGATCTACCGTCGGCTCGATGCGCAGCTGGCCGATCTGAAGACGCGTCTGGGCGGTCTGCCGTCGCCGAAGGAGTCGGAGTACATCTGGTCCGACATCTGGCATCTCGAGGCGCACCACTCGACCGCACTGGAGGGCAACACCCTCGTCCTCCGCGAGGTGGAGAACCTCCTCGAGAAGGGCCGTGCGGTCGGTTCGAAGCCGCTGCGGGAGTACATGGAGGTCAAGGGCTACGGTGACGCGGCTGCCTGGGTGTACCGCGAGGCGATGGGGGCGAGCGACCACCAGAGCGGCCAACTCGTGACGGTGAACGAGATTCGGCACATCCACCATCTGGCGATGGCGCCGGTGTGGCTCGTCGCTCCGCATCCCGACGCGACGGATGCGGAAGCGCCCGGAAGCTACCGGCAGCATGACATCCACCCGTTCGAGGCCGGCATGACGCCGCCTTCGTGGCCCCTCGTGCCGGCAGAGGTCGAGGCCTGGGTGCGGCGCGCTGTCACCCTGCCCGACCGCCTGGCGGCCGGCGGGGGCCTGCCCGAAGTCCTCGCTGAGCTCCACAACGGCTTTGAGAGGGTGCACCCCTTCCTCGACGGGAACGGTCGCACCGGCAGGCTTGTGTTGAACCTGGTGCTGGTGCGGCTGGGCTATCCGCCTGTCGTCATCCTCAAGGCCCAGCGGGAGCGTTACCTGAAGGCGATGCAACGAGCCGACGAAGGTGACTACGGGCCGCTCGGCGAGATGCTCGCGCGGGCGATGATCGACAACCTCAATCGCTTCATCATCCCGGGTGTCGCGGGTCCGGCCAAGCTGGTGCCGCTGGCCTCCTTGGTGGACGCGGAGATGAGCCTGGTCGCCCTCAGGGCGGCTGCAGCCCGCGGTCGCCTCGACGCGCAGCAGCGGAGCGACGGTCAGTGGCTGAGCACGCGAAAGGCTGTGGAGAAGTACAAGAAGTCGCGCGATCGGCGGGGACGAAGGCACTCGGGCGACGACCGCTGAGAGACTGACCGCGACCAGTGTTGTCGATCAGCCGGACGCCGGCGACGAATGAGGAGGTCGGGCCTTGCCGGACGAGGAGAACGTGATCCCGTTTCCCGGGCGTGCGGGCAACCGGCCTGCTGAGCCGGATGCTGCTGCGCAGGCTTCGGTCGACGACATTCTGGCCCGCGTCCGGAGTGGTGAGATCGGCGCGATGGAACTGCTGGAAGCCGTTCGTGGTGCGATGGGAGGGTTTCAGGGGGTCGACCCTGATGGGTACGGCTTCGGCCGCGTCCGCCCGGTTCTGCTCAAGAAGGGCAGAAAGCGCGTCTGTTTCGTGGTGCGGCTCGACCTGGACAACGCGCGTCCGCCGATCTGGCGCCGGTTGCGGGTCGCGAGCGACCTGCCGCTCAGTCAGATGCATGACGTGATTCAGGCCGCGATGGGTTGGTCGGACATGCACCTGCACCACTTCCAGATGGGGCCGGACGCCAAGAACTTCCGCGTGGTGCCCTTCCTCACTCCCTTCGACGTCGAGGAGGGCGAGACCGACGGGACGCTGGAGTCCGACGTCCGCCTCGACCAGGTCATCGCGAGGCCGGGGCACCGGCTGTTCTACGAGTACGACTTCGGCGACAGCTGGCACCACACGATCAAGCTCGAGAAGGTGGAGCCCTGGGTTGAGGGTGACCCGATCGCCCTGTGCGTCGCGGGACGGCGGGCCTGCCCGCCGGAGGACGTCGGGGGGATTCCCGGCTACGAGGAGGTCCTGGTCGCTCTCGAGGGCCACGTCGAGCCGGACGAGGCGGAATGGATGGCCGAGAAACTCGAGTGGCTGCCCGACGGGTTCGACCCGGCCGCCTTCGATCTCGACGAGGTGAACCAGGCGCTGCAGGATGGCCCGATGCCGGACCTGGAGGAGTGGCACCCGGGCATCTCCGACCTCATGGTTCGGGACCGCTCACTGGGCGCCAGCGGCCTCACCGGACTGGTTAAGCAGGCGCTCCGGGAGGGTACCGACCTCGACGACGCGGTGGTCGAGTCGGCGACGCTGCGATACCGGGTGCTGCTGCGCACCATTGGGCGCGGTCTGGAGCTGACCGCGGCCGGCTACCTTCCACCCGCGGTCGTCGACGGCCTCTGCCGGGAGCTGGACCTCGGTGCGGAATGGGTTGGCAAGGGCAACCGTGAGCACCTGACGTTGCCGGTGCTGACGCTTCGGGAGTCCGCCACCGCGCTCGGCCTGGTGCGCAAGGCCAGGGGCCGGCTCGCCGTCACCAAGGCCGGGCTGGCACTCGTTGACGACCCCTCGCGACTGCTCGACCATATCGGCGCCCGGCTGCCCCTCGGCCGCGACTTCGAGCGGGACGCCGGACTGCTCGGGCTTGCTGTTCGCAGCCGCGGGAAAGGACCTGTGGCAATCGCGGGCCGCGGCCGCCGCTATCGCGTCCAGCCTCGGCTGGGCTTCCAGCGGAGGGCTCGACCGCGCCGTCAGCTACTCGGCCCGCCCGACACTCGACGTGCTCAGAAACCTGACCGGACGGCGCGAATCGCAGGCACCACGCGCCGCGATTGCGCGCGCACTGCTCAGGGGCAAGGGGGCGGATCTGCCACTGGAGCCGCGGACCGACCTGCCACGCCCGGTCGACCTGACCTGATAGTCGCAGGCACCGCCGTGTGTCGTGGAGGCGACGCCTGGGGTCGGCCGTGTACTGCTGAAACTCAATGTCATCTTTAGTTTGACGGCGGCGTCACCGAGCGAAACTCAAGTTCAGGGAAGTCGCCGAGGCCGCCCGCAGCAGTTGCGACCACGATTCCGCCCGGCCGCCCTAGAGTGAGCCTCGATGAACCCCGTCCCCGAATCCGCCCTCGCCGCCGAGGCGCGCGCTCGCGTGCTGATCGACGGCCAGTTGGTCGCTGCGGGCTGGGTCGTGCAGGACACCAGGAACCTCAACCTCTCGGCCGCGCAGGGCGTCGCCCGACGGGAGGCGATCATGGCCACCGGGCACGGGCGCGCCGACTACCTGCTCTACCTCGATCGGCGGGTCGTCGGGGTGATCGAGGCCAAGCCCGTCGGGACGCCGTTGTCCGGAGTGGAGTGGCAGTCGGCGATGTACGCCACCGGCCTGCCCGCCGAGGTGCGCCTGAGCGCGTCACCCGGGACGGGCGGCTGCCGTTCGTGTTCGAGGCGTCCGGCACCGAGACGCACTTCACGAACGGCTACGACCCCGAACCGCGTTCCCGTCGTCTGTTCGCCTTCCCGCGCCCGGAGACCCTGGCCCGCATCCTGCGCGATGCCGACGAGAATCCCGAGCGCCCGACCTGGCGCGCCAAGGTGCAGGACCTTCCGGCGCTCAAGGTGGACGGGCTGCGTCCGGCCCAGGTCGACGCGATCCGCGCGCATCGAGCGCTCCCTGGCGGAGCAGCGCTTCGACCGCTCCCTGGTGCAGATGGCCACCGGCGCCGGCAAGACCTACACCGCCGTCACCCTGGCCTACCGGCTGCTGCGCTACGGCGGCTTCCGGCGGGTGCTGTTCCTGGTGGACCGCAACAACCTCGGCGAGCAGACCCACGAACGAGTTCAAGGCCTACCGGACGCCCGACGACGGCCGCCTGTTCACCGAGGTGTACAACGTCGACATGCTCACCTCGGCGGGCCTGCTCGGCTCCTCGCAGGTGGTGATCTCCACCATCCAGCGGGTCTTCAAGGCGCTCCGCAACGAGGAGGTCACCGCCGAGGACGACCCGACGCTGGACGACTTCGTCCCTGAGGCGCCGGTCACCGTCGCCTACAACCCGAACCTGCCGCCGGAGACGTTCGACCTGGTCATCGTCGACGAGGCGCACCGCTCGATCTACGGGGTGTGGCGCGGGGTGCTGGAGTACTTCGACGCCCACATCGTCGGCCTCACCGCCACCCCCGGCAAGCAGACGTTCGCGTTCTTCCGCCAGAACCTGGTCAGCGAGTACACCTACCCGCAGTCGGTGGCCGACCGGGTCAACGTCGACTTCGACCTCTACCGCATCCGCACCCAGATCAGCGAGCAGGGCGCCACCATCGAGGCCGGCACGATCGTGCCGAAGGTCGACCGCCGCACCCGCGCCCAGCGCCTCGAGGCCCTCGACGAGGCGCTCGAGTACACCGACAAGCAGCTCGACCGGGCGGTCACCGCGACCGACCAGATCCGCACCGTCCTGGAGACGTTCCGGGACCGGCTGTTCACCGAGATCTTCCCCGGCCGCAGCACCGTGCCCAAGACGCTGATCTTCGCCAAGGACGACGCCCACGCCGAGGAGATCGTCACCCAGGTGCGCGCAGGTGTTCGGCAAGGGCAACGACTTCGCCGCCAAGATCACCTACAACGCCCGCGACCCGAAGGGCCAGCTGCAGGCCTTCCGCACCTCGCCCAGCCTGCGGATCGCGGTCACCGTCGACATGATCGCCACCGGCACCGACGTGAAGCCGCTGGAGTGCGTGTTCTTCATGCGCGACGTCCGCTCGGCGCAGTACTTCGAGCAGATGAAGGGACGCGGCGCCCGCACCATCGACCCGGCCGACTTCCAGTCCGTCACCCCGGACGCCACCGACGAAGACCCGCTTCGTGCTCGTCGACGCGGTCGGCGTCACCGAGCACGACTTCGTCGAGCCGCCGCTGAACCGCGACAAGGGCATCTCGCTGGCGAAGCTGCTCGGCAAGGCCGCCGACCTCACCCTCACCGAGGACGAGACCGCGACGCTGGCCTCCCGCCTCGCCGCGCTCGAGCTGCAGCTCACCCCGGCCGAGCGGGACGAGCTCGACGCCGTCGCCGGCCGGCCGGTGAAGGCCATCGTCCGGGCCCTGGTCGACGCGGTCGATCCGGATCATCAGCGAGCATCGATCGCCTGATCTCGTCGAAGGGTCGCCCGAGGCGAAGGAGGCCCTCCAGCACCTCCTGGACACCGCCGTCGAGCCTCTGGCCGCCAATCCCGACCTGCGCAACCGAATCCTCGAACTGCGCCGCGCCCACGACCGAGTGATCGACGAGGTGAACGCCGACACCCTGCTCGAGGCCTACGGCGTCGTGGACCCCGACCGCGCCCGTAGTGTCATCGAGCTCCTGGCGCGTCTACCTCGAGGAACATCGCGACGAGATCACCGCGATCCAGCTCATCGACCAGCGACGGTCGCTGGCCCGGTCGAGCGGCCGCCACATCGCCTTCAGCGACATCCAGGAGCTGGCCGACCGGATCAGCCGTCCGCCCCACAACTGGACCCCCGACCTGCTCTGGTCGGCCTACGAAGCGGTGGAGGCCGGCCGCGTGCGCCGCAGCCCGCGCCACACCCTGACCGACCTTGTCAGCCTGCTGCGGTTCACTGTCGGGCGTGGACACTGAACTCGTGCCCTACGCCGACACCGTGCGTGAACGCTACGCATCCTGGCTCACCCAGCAGGAACACGCCGGGACGCACTTCACGCTCGACCAGCGCTGGTGGCTCGACCGCATGGTCGAGGTCATCGCCGTCTCTGCCGGCATCTCTGCCGACGACCTTGACCAGGCTCCCTTCACCGAACGCGGGGGAGTGGACGGAGCCCTCCGCGACCTCGGCGACAAAGCGGCTGAGTACGTCGGGCAGCTCAACGAGGAGCTCACCGCATGAACGGCTGGGCGCAACGCCCGCTTGCCGAGCTCTTGTCTGAGCCCCTCAGGAACGGCCGATCGGTTCCGACTGCTGACGATGGCTTCCCAGTGCTTCGCCTGACGGCGATCAAGAGAGGCTCAATCGACCTTGGTGAGCGCAAGACGGGTGCCTGGACCGCTGATGACGCGCAAGCATGTCTGGTGGCCGCCGGCGACTTCATGATCGCTCGCGGGAACGGTTCGCTCGCCCTCGTAGGTCGCGGCGGGCTGGTTCGTACCGAGCCTGATCAAGTCGCCTTCCCGGACACGATGATCCGGGCGCGTCCCGATCCTTCCCGCCTTGTGGCGGAGTATCTGGCTCTCGTGTGGGAATCCCAAGGCGTCCGGCGCCAGATCGAGAGATCCGCGCGAACCTCCGCAGGCATCTACAAGGTCAGTCAGCCGTCGCTGGCGGCTGTCACGCTGCCTGTCCCGTCCGTGGTCGAGCAGAGGCGCATCGTCGCCATCCTCGAAGAGCACCTCTCCGACCTCGACGCGGGACTCTCGTACGTGGACAGCGCGGCGACCCGGTTGGTGCACTTGCGGCGCGCCGAGCTCGATCGCATCTTCGGGCCAGGCGTCGGCCCAACCCTCCCTCTGGGCGATCTGATCGCAGACGTCTCGGCCGGCAAGTCCTTCGGTTCGGCTGAGCGGCCGGCCGCGCCTGGCGAATGGGGCATCATCAAGGTCAGCGCGATGACGTGGGGCGAGTTCCGGTCCGATGAGAACAAGGCGGTCTCCGCCGACCGCGTGGATCCCAGATTCGAAATCCGTGCTGGGGACCTTCTAGTCAGCCGAGCCAACACGAGTGACTATGTCGGCGCCAGCGTTCTCGTTCCGGCGGGCGTTCGTCCGAAGCTGTTGCTCAGCGACAAGAGCCTCCGGGTGTTGCCACGACCCGACATCAATCCGGAATGGTTGTGGCGAGCGCTTCAGGCGCCGGGTGCACGCCGCCAGATGAGCGTTCTTGCCACCGGCACCAAGGAGTCCATGCGGAACATTTCGCAGGAGTCTCTGAAGCGAGTGGTCGTTCCCGTCGTGAATGGTTCTGAGCAGGGCAAGAGCAGCGCGGAGTTCGCAGAGATCGAGTCCGCAATTCGTCGTCAGCTGGGCATTCTGGCGAGTCTGCGTTCGAGAGCCGGCGGCTTGCGTTGCGCCGTTCTCGCCGCCGCGTTCTCCGGGCGCCTGACCGGCCGCGGGTCTGACACCAACGTCATCGAGAAACTCGCCGAGGAGGAGTCCGCATGATCCCCGACTACCAGAGCTGCATGCGTCCGGCGTTGGCACATCTGGCGGATGGACAACTCCACCGCTCGCGAGAGGTGAAGGATGCCTTGGCGGATCTGTTTGACCTCAGCGAGGCGGAGCGCGCCGAGCTGCTACCGAGCGGCCGCCAGCGGGTGATCGACAACCGGGTGGGCTGGGCCCTGACGTACCTCTCGCAAGCGGGGTTGGTGAACCGTCCGGCGCGTGGGCAGGTGCAGATCACCCCCTCCGGCCAGAAGGTGCTGGCCAGTCACGCCGAGCGGATCGACCTGAAAGTGCTCGAGCAGTTCCCGTCCTACCTTGAGTTCCGTGACCGCACTCGGGAGGCTAAGCAGGCAAGCGGCGACCCCAGCGAGGAGCACGCCGCGGCCGCGGTTTCACCGGAAGACCTCCTTGCGACTGCGGTGGCAGAGAACAGGGCGGCCCTGGAGGGAGAGCTGCTGAAGAGGGCGCTGGCGCTCGACCCGAGAGGCTTCGAGCTGCTGGTGCTCCGACTGCTGGCCGCGATGGGTTACGGCAAGAGCGGTGCGGTCGAGCACTCCGGCCAGCCTGGGGACGGCGGCATCGACGGCATCATCAGTCAGGACCCGCTCGGCCTGGACCGGATCTACCTGCAGGCCAAGCAGTACGCCACCGACCGCACGGTCGGCCGGCCCACGCTGCAGGCGTTCGCCGGCGCGTTGATGTCCGCCCAGGGTGATCGCGGTGTCTTCCTGACCACAGCCTCGTTCACCCGGGAGGCGATCGAGGAGGCCCGTCGGGTGAACCTCCGGATCGAGCTGATCGACGGTAAGCGGCTGGCCGAGCTGATGCTGCGCCACGGCGTGGGAGTCCAACCCAAGACGAGCGCCACCCTGTACGACCTGGACGAGGACTTCTTTGAGGAGTTGTGAATCACGCCCTGCGCTCGACGCGGCCGTGCTCGTAGACGATCCAGAACTGCGCCTCACGGGAGCGAGCCGCGGCCCAGATTCGGTCCTTGGCCTGCTCGAAACGATCGACGGTTTCGGCGATACTCACGCCGCCACCTGAGAGTGCGAACAGCGGCGTCCCAGCGCTGTGGAACGACGGCTGATACCGGATTCGCTTGTCCTTGGTAAGGACGGCCCAACCGTTGGCGGCCGCGATGGCTACGAGTTCTTCGTCGCTCGTTGTCTGAGCGTCGTCGCTGTGAAGCTCACCCAGCCGCACGATGTCCCAGCCGAGCGCGCGGAGCCGGTCGATCGTGACGCGGCCGAGGCAGCGGTCGGCGAGAAACCTAGGCGGCTGCGCGCTGGACGGATCGGTCATAGTCCTGGATCAGGCGTTCGACCTCGTCCCGATTCATCTCGAACTCGTCGGCGATTGTCCGCATGGCCTCACCCGCGTGCCACAGGTCGAGGATGGCGGACAGGGGGACGCTGTTCTCCTCGATGACGGGCCGACCCCACCCGAAGCGCGGGTCGAGAATCACTGAGCCGTCGAACTGCCGCAGCCGGAGCTGCGTGGGTTCTTGGTCGTCCCATCGAATGAACTCGTGGAAGTTGGTGACAGTCTCAGTGATGGCCTGCTGGCGGTCTCTGGCACGAAGCAGCTCGTCACCGCCGGCCTTGATGAAGATCTCGACCCCGTCATGACCGATGCCCGGCCGCGCGAGCGCGTAGGGATCGTGGAAGTGTGCTCGGGCGCCTTGCGCGGCTTCGCGGATCTTCTTGCCGGGGAACCCTGCCGAAAGCAGTGACCGCAGCACGAAGGCCTCCACGACCGCGACGAAGGGCAGTGTCGGTAGTCCGTGCCCCGCAGGGGGGATCGAGTGGATCGTCTCCTGCTTCTTCCAGACGCCGAGGGTCGACTGAGGCATGGCGATGTAGGTCGCGGCGTCAGCGATGTTGAGAAGCGCGTCCTTGTAGATGTCGACCATGGCTCTCCCTTCATGCGACATCGTAGGTGTCGGCACCGTCACCGCGGGGCGACAAGCCGATCCCTCCGACTCTGAGAGACTGCGTCCGTGAACGATTCCCGTCGGCTGGTGGACAAGCTGTGGGCCTACTGCGACGTGCTGCGCGACGACGGCGTCGGGGTCATCGAGTACACCGAGCAGCTGACGTACCTGCTGTTCCTCAAGATGGCGCACGAGCGGGCGACGCGGAGGCTGGCGCCGGAGCGGATCGTGCCTGAGGAGTACTCGTGGACGCGGCTCCTGGATGCCACCGGCGCCGAGCTGGAGGTCACCTACACCTCGATCCTGCTGGGGCTGGCGAGCCAGCCCGGCATGATCGGCACGATCTTCCGTAAGGCGCAGAACCGCATTCAGGACCCGGCGAAGCTGCGCCGGCTGATCGTGGACCTGATCGACAAGGAGCACTGGTCGAGCACCGGCACCGACATCAAGGGCGACGCCTACGAGTCGCTGCTGGCCAAGGGCGCGTCCGACAAAGGTTCGGGTGCCGGGCAGTACTTCACGCCGCGGGCACTGATCCAGGCGATCGTGGACGTGATGCAGCCGCGAGTGAACGACTACCTGATCGACCCGGCGTGCGGCACCGGTGGGTTCCTGCTGGTGGCGCACGAGCATGTGGCGCGCGGGGCGTCCTCGTTTACCCCGACGCAGCGCGACCATCTGCGCGACGAGTTCGCGACCGGCTACGAACTGGTGGACGGCACCGCGCGGCTGGCGGCGATGAACATGCTGCTGCACGGCATCGGGACGCCGAACGGCGAGTCGCCGATCATCGTCCAGGACTCGCTGCTGGTCGATCCTGGCTCGCGCTGGAGTCTGGTGCTGACCAATCCGCCGTTCGGGAAGAAGTCGTCGCTGACGATGGTGGGCGCAGACGGTCGGGAGGTGCGCGAGGACACCGAGATCGAGCGACAGGACTTCGTCGCCACGACGTCGAACAAGCAGCTCAACTTCGTCCAGCACATCATGACGATCCTCGACATCAACGGCCGGGCGGCGGTGGTGCTGCCCGACAACGTCCTGTTCGAGGGCGGCGCAGGGGAGACGATCCGGCGAAAGCTGCTCACCGACTTCGACCTGCACACCATGCTGCGCCTGCCCACCGGCATCTTCTACGCCCAGGGCGTAAAGGCGAACGTGCTGTTCTTCGACCGCAAGCCGGCCCGCCCCGAGCGTCCGTGGACCGAGCGGCTGTGGGTGTACGACCTGCGTACCAACCAGCACTTCACGCTGAAGCAGAATCCGCTGCGACGCGAGCACCTGGACGAGTTCGTCGACTGCTTCGCGGCCGGACGGCGCGGTGAGCGCGTCGAGTCCGAGCGCTGGCACTCGTTCAGCTACGACGAACTCGTCGCCCGCGACAAGGCAAACCTCGACATCACCTGGCTTCGCGACGAGTCGCTGGAGGACCTGGACAACCTGCCGAGCCCTGACGTCATCGCCCGGGAGATCGTCGAGGACCTGTCCGCAGCGCTGGCCGAGTTCGAAGCCGTGGCGGCGTCGCTGGAGGCCCAGCTGGCGGCGAACCCCGACTCGGCCGGAAGCTGATCACGTGGAGGAGTACCGGCGGATTCGCGAGGCGCTGGCCGAACATGCTGATCTCGTCTTCGACCTGATCGCCGGCCAGTTGGCCACGTTCGGCTCGAAGGCGGAGTGGTCGATGGACGAGGTCCTCGACGCCACCGACGAACTCGTCCGACTCGCAGAGAGGACCGGCCTGCCGCCCGCCGGCGACCAGGACGCGGCGGCGCTGGCCTTCTACCAGGCTGCCTCCGGGCACCTGGGTCTCGACGGCGAGTAGCTCTCAACTACCAACCGCTGGCTCGACCATCATTCACGTGCCCAGGCGAGGCGAAGACACCTACCCCCAAGACCGCGCCCCCGACCCTCTCTGCTGGCGAAGCCATGTGAACATCCGCCTCCGGATCACCATGGCGAACTGACCACCAGAACCCCCACACACCCGCTACACACTTGGTTCGGGCCCACGTTCCGCAACCTCCCCCCGGCTGTGGATAACCGGGGAGACGTGTTCGGGCTTGCTGCGCAGTGCGACGGGCCTCAGTGGCCGTAGTGGTAGCGGCAGGTGGCGATCCGGATCTCGTCGCCCACGATCTTGTAGACGAGGCGGTGCTCGTCGGTGATCCGTCGTGACCAGTAGCCGGCGAAGTCGTGCTTGAGGGCTTCGGGTTTGCCGATGCCCTGGTTGCCGTTGCGGGACACGTCCTCGATGAGGGTGTTGATGCGTTTGAGCACCCGTCTGTCCTGGGCCTGCCACCACAGGTAATCGGCCCAGGCGTTCTCGTCCCAGACGAGCAGCATGCTCAGTCTGGGTCGATCAGGTCGTGGTGTTCGCCGCGTCCGGCTTCGAGGCGTTCCATGGCGTCAAGGAGGCGGCGGGCGTTGGTGGGGGAGCGCATCAGGTAGGCGGTCTCCTTGAGTGCCTCGTAGTCCTCCAGGGAGACGATCACGACCGGCTCGTGCCCGGCTCTGGTGATCACGACCTCTTCGCGGTCGTCGACGACGGAGTCGAGCACCTCGGCGTAGCGAGCCCGAGATTCGGTGTAGCTCAGCGTCTTCACGGCGCCTCCTCTCCTGTACAGAAAAGCGTACGTCACGAGCGTCGAGGACTCAACCCTGCCTCGAACCTCCCACCCGGACCAGATTCCTTCGATTGAGATGTCCGGAACGTGCCCTCCCCGCGGCTTAAGGCCATGAGGAGCGAACGATTTCACGTCCCGATGTCCCGATCGCCAACTTCCTGGGCCTAGAAGTGAGGCGTTCTGCGACTTTCCTGGCCGGTTGAGCGTCCCGATCGACCGGCGGTTGGGCTTAGGGAAGGTGTCCAGATCTCTTCCGGAGAGGAGGTGAGTGATGACGATCAGCCTGAAGAAGGCGGCGGGGAAGAGCAGACCCTCCTGGCCGGGCGCGGCGAAAGTCTCGAGGTGCTCCTTGATGACCGGGATCAGGTGGGGCGGGATCGCCACGTCGCGGATGCCGGCCTCCGACTTGGGCGGCTCGACCTGGATCTTGCGGTTCACCCAGACCACGCCGCGGCGCACCTGGATCACGCCGGTCCAGCGGCCGCTGACGTGGCGCAGCTTGATGTCCTTGCGGCGCAGCTCGGCGATCTCGCCGTAGCGCAGCGCGCACCAGGACGCGAGCAGCACCATCAGCTTCCACTTCTCGGGCATGTTCTCGACGATCACGTCGAGTTCCTCGATCGAGGCCGGCTCGAGCCGGCGCCGCTTCGGCTGGTAGCCGGCGCCGCGGATGTGCACCGGGCTGGCCTCGATCAGGTCCTCGTCGACCGCGCTGTTCATGATCGCCCGCAGCAGCCCGTACGCCTTCGAGTTCGCCCGCGGGGTGTCGCCGTTGCCCTCCAGCGTGTCCTCGTACCAGCGGCGCACCGCGCCCTTGGTGATGTCGCGCAGCCGCATCCGGCCGAACGTCGGCACCAGGTGGTGCTCCAGCGTCGCCTCGTAGTTCGCCCTCGTGGACGCCCGCAGCGGCTCGCCCTTGTCGGTGCGGCGCTTGGCGATCCACTTCTTCGCGTAGGTCTCGAAGTCGGGCGTCGTGGCCACCGCTCGCGCCTTCTCGGCCCGGTGCTTCGGGGGAGACCACTCGTTGGCCTCGATCAGCTTGCGCTCCTCGTGGAGCCAGCCCTCGGCGTCGATCTTCGCTTGGAAGGTGGTCGGCGCGACGTGTCGCAGCAGGTCCGGACCGGTGTAGACGGCCTGGTGGCGACCGGAGGCGAGCTTGCGGATCGACCCGAACTCGCGGCGTTCGCGGCCCATCGGAGCCTCCGATCCTTATTGCACGACGTACGCATATCGTTGCAATAGGGGGGGTGTCTGGTGCAAGCCCCTGGCCTGTTGCGGTTCCCTCGGCCGAGGGTAAGATGCCTAGTGAACGAGCAGTAATCTGCTGGTGGGGCGGGTGGGGCTCGAACCCACGACCCAGGGATTATGAGTCCCCTGCTCTGACCGGCTGAGCTACCGCCCCGAAGCGTTCGTCCTCAAGTTATCGGTGGGTTCGACGCGTGTCCAAGCCGACGGGGCGCCCGGCTGACGGCATCGACCACGCGACCCGCGCGGAAGGCGCTGGACGGTTCCCCGACGGCGGTCCTGTAGAATTCGTGGTGCTTCAATTCTGCGCGGAACCGCGCCCGCCGTCCGGCCACTCGGGGGAGATGCCATGAACCTGGCTCGAACGCGAGCCACGCGAGCCAGTGTGATCTGCGTGTGCTTGCTCTTCGTGCTGTCGGCCTGCGCGAAGACCCCGACCACCGCCAAAGGGGAGCCGAGAGCCGTCCCGTCCAGCGTGAGTTCGTCCGCTCCCGACAGCTTGTTGCCGATCCCTGGAGTGGCAACGACTCCCACGGGCACCCCGACTTCGACAACCACCCCGACCCCGGTGGTCGCCAAGGCCCCGACCGACCCGCTGGCAGGCCTCAGCGCCGCGCGAAGGTCCGCCTACCGGAAGTGCCTGAAGAAGTCGATCGGGCCGGGGTCCGGAACCACGTGCGCGAAGCTGCTTCAGAAATCCCTCAAGTCCGCCGGTTTCTATCCTTGGCGGGTGGCGGGCGCGCTCAATGTCGCCGGCGTGAACGCCCTTCTGAACTACCAGCGCTCGCGCGGAATCCCGGCAACCGGACGGACGAACAAGACCACCTGGATCGCCCTGGCCACGAAAGCCGCTCAAGTGCCCGTCAACCTGCCCAAGAAGTGCAAGGGCAAGGGTGTCGTTCTCTGCGTCGATCAGGCTCACCGCAAGCTCTTCTACGTCAAGAACGGATCGGTGACCAAGACGATCAAGGTCCGGCTTGGCGGCTACAACTCGCACCCCAAGACCAACGTCTGGCGGGTCTTCCCCACGGCGAACGGCACGTGGAAGGTGTACGACAAGCAGGTCAGCCCTCAGTCGGAGAACTACGGTTCTGGCGCGATGCCCTACAGCGTCATGTTCTACCCCGACATGTACGTGCACTACTCGCCTGGATTCCACCGCGACGGCTATCGCAAATCAAGCCACGGATGCGTGAACGTGGGCAGCCTCCGGGACGCGATCTGGATCTTCAAACACACCCCCATCGGGGCTCGAGTGCACATCTTCTCCGCCAAGAAGTAGAACCGCTCACACCCTTCTACGAGCGAGATTGAAGCGAGACTGCGCCCGGCGCGTCCCGACGCGCGACTGCCCGCTCCAGCGCCACCGTGCAGGCCATTGACAGCGTCCTCGCACCGGTGGAATCTGGACGTGAGCCTCCTGCGATGCCGAGGAGGTGGCCGGGTGACGCCGGTCGCCCGGCAGGGAGAGGAGTTTGTCATGGCACTGGTGCTGCGGGACTGGCCCGACTTCTCGGAGTTGGTGCACCGCATGTTCGAGGGCGATGTGGACAAGTCCTGGCTTCGGGTCGAGGAGTTCATTGACGACAAGACGATGGTCGTGCGCGCCGAACTCCCCGACATCGATCCGGACAAGGATGTGGAGATCGTCGTTGCGGACGGCGAACTGCGCATCAAGGCAGAGCGGCAGGCCAAGACCGAACACAAGGAGAAAGACTCCTACCGCTCCGAATTCCGGTACGGCTCGTTCACTCGGGTGCTCAAGCTGCCGCCCGGTGCCACCGAGGCCGACGTGAACGCCACCTACAAGGACGGTGTGCTGGAGATCAGGGTTCCCGTGGCCGAACCGATCACCTCCCCACCCACCAAGATCGAGGTCACACGCGGGTGATGGTCGAGTCGTCATCGAGGAGATAGCGGAGTACTCAACGAGGAGCGCCCTCCTACCTCCGGGCCCGCCCCGCAAGGGGCGGGCCTCGTGCGTTCTCCACGGCTCGCGGGTGGGAACGGCCGCCAAGGCCGCCCAGAGGCCATCGACAGCGCAAGGCCTCGCCGGTGGGCCGGCGCGGTCGTCGGTGCGGATCCGTCGGCACCGTGGGGCGTCGAGCTCATCGGATTGTCGATCGCGGGCACTCGCGGGACCATAGGATCGACTCGAGCCCAGCAGTAGAGAGAGGTCAGTGTGCCCGACCAGGCCGGTTCGGTCGGCGTGATTCACGTTCTGCGCGGCCGCTGGGCGCTGTGGATCGCCGTCGGCGTCGCGGCGGCGTTCGTGGTGTGGACGGCCGGGGTGCTGCCTTCACTTCCGCCCCTGCCGGCGCGCGGGCAGGCTGACCCGTACACCGGCCTGATTTCGATGCTCGGAGACCTGGCTGCGCGGCTCGCCGGTCTCGCCACCCTCGGCGGTCTGGTCGGCATCGTGTTCGTCACGCCGGCCGCCACGGACGGAACCCTGACCGACGCGGGTCGCAGCCTGACCCGCTGGGTAGGTCGGGCGGCGCAGGTCTGGTTTGCCTGCGCGGTGTTGATGACCTTCGCCAATCCGGCGTTCGTCAACGGTGTCCCGCTGGGCTACACGCTCGCGCCGGAGGCGTGGTGGACGTTCCAGACCACCACACCCAGCGGCCAGGCCTGGGTTCTCACTGCGCTGGTGGCCCTCGCCGCGGCCCTGGTCGCAGGCCTGTCGCGCCACAAAGCCCCGTTCGCGCTGGTCGGCCTGGCTGGACTCCTGTCGGCCGCTTTCGTCGCGGTCACCGGCAACGTGTCGGTCGGGCACGACCACGACTGGGCCACCGACGCCGCGATCGCCGTCGCCTTCACGGTCGTCCCGCTGGCATCGTCGGCTCTCGGCATCGTCCTCGCCTCCCGGTTCGTCCCGGACGCCCTCACGTCGGCCGCCGTCGCCCGGCACCAACGGCTCGTCGTCCCCGTGGTCGTCCTCGCGGGGGCCGCCCACGCCCTGATCGCGTGGCAGGAACTCGCCGGCGCGCTCACCGCTGAGCGCACTTCTCCGGCGTGCCGGTGATCGGAATCCTGACGTGCCTCGCCCTGCTGCTGGCCAACTGGGCCTGGCGCCAGCTGACGGGGATTGCCGCGAAGGGTGCGCAGCCGGCGCGTGCGCTGGCATCGATCACCCGGGACGTCGCGATCCTGGTGTTGTATCTGGCCTTCCTCGTGGCCGCGAACCACATTCCGCCGCCGAGGTTCCTGCTGCCGCAAACGATCCAGGTCAACTACCTGGGCTACGAGGTGGACGTGCCCGCCACGCTCGAGCGGCTGGTCAGCCTTCGGCCGGCCGAACCTGCTGTGGGTCCTGCTGTCCGTGGGTTCGATGATCGCCTACGCGTGGGGCGTCATCCTCGTCCGTCGCCGAGGCGGGCACTGGCCGCTGCTGAACCTGCTGGCCTGGCTGGCCGGCTGGGGCCTGACCCTCTACCTGGCCGTGAGCGGCCTGTGGATGTACTCCACCGCCGTCTACAGCTGGCACATGCTCGTGCACATGACGGTGAACATGCTGGTGCCCATCCTCTGTGTGCTCGGCGCTCCGTTCAGCCTGATCGCGGCGGCGTCACGGCCACGCACGGACGCCGAGCCACCCGGATGCGGCGGACTTGCTCGACGTGGTGAGCGGCTACCGGCCGCTGAATCGCCTGCTCAGCCCCCCGGTGCTCTGGCTGAACTACGTGGGTTCGCTGTTCCTGGTGTACTTCACGCCCCTGTTCCCGTGGCTGATGAAGTACCACTGGGCGCACCAGCTCATGCTGTTGTACTTCATGGTGACCGGCTTCGCCTTCTTCAGCCTGATCGTGGGCACCGGACCGGCAGTCGTGGAGGCTGCCGCACCTGGTGAGGCTCGCACTGATGATGAGCATCATGCCGTTCCACGCCATCTTCGCCGTCGGCATCATGATGGCCCATTCGCTGATCGGGGCGAACTTCTACCAGACGATCGACGTGCGTTGGGTCGGCGACCTGATGAACGACCAGAACATCGCCGGCCAGATCACCTGGTTCACCGGCGAGGTTCCGATCTTCGTCGCGGTGATCGCCCTCGCCGCCCAGTGGTTCATGCAGGACAAACGGGACGCTGAGCGCATCGACGACCTGATCGACAGTGAGGACGACCCCCTGGAGGCCTACAACGAGATGCTCGCCCAGCTGGCCGACCACGACCGCGACACACTCCCGCCCCCGCCAGATGCGGAGGAGCCGTTCGTGAGCCTGACCGAGGAGGCACGGTGAGCTACGACGGCCTGGGCCAGCGGGTCGAGCTCGACATCTCGGGCATGACCTGCGCGGCGTGCGCGAGCCGGATCGAGAAGAAGCTCAACAAGCTGGACGGCGTCCGGGCCACCGTCAACTACGCGACCGAACGGGCGATCCTGCTCGGCCTCGACCCCGGACGCTCGGCCGACGCCGTCGCGGCCGTGGAGGCGGCCGGGTACGGCGCGTCCCCGGTGGTCGAGGGAGCAGGCGCCGGACGGCTACTCCGATCGGGTGAAGCTGCTGCGCAACCGCTTGATCGTTGCCGCGTTGCTGACCATCCCGCTGGGCGACGTCGCGATCGTCCTCGCGCTCACACCGCAGATGCGGTTCCCCGGCTGGCAGTGGCTCCTGATCGCCTGCGCTGTGCCGGTCGTGTTCTGGTGCGCCTGGCCGTTCCACCGGGCGGCCTGGCGGAACCTGCGGCACGGCGCCACCAGCATGGACACCCTGGTCTCCCTGGGTGTGCTCGCCGCTTTCGCCTGGTCGGTGATCGCGACCATCATCGGCGCTGAGGACTCCGAAGGGTACTGGCTCGGCTACGGCATCGCCCCCGCCGGGGCGGACACCCTGTACCTCGAGGCGGCCGCGGCGGTGACGACGTTCCTGCTTGCCGGACGCTACATCGAGGCCCGGTCCAAGCGGTCGGCCCGCGGCATCCTCTCGGCCCTGGGACGGCTGGCGCCGAGCACGGTCCGAGTGATCCGGGACGGCGCGGAGCAGGTCGTGCCGATCGGAGCATTGCTGGTCGGCGAGCGTTTCCTGGTACGTCCCGGCGAACGGATCGCCACCGACGGGCGCATCGTCGTCGGATCGTCGGCGGTCGACACGGCCGTGATGACCGGCGAGCCGGTGCCGCAGCGACGTGACCGACGGCGACCGCGTGCTCGGCGGGACGATCAACGCCACCGGTGCCCTGATCGTCGAGGCCGAGAAGGTCGGCGCCCACACCCAGCTCGCACAGATGGCGGCGACGGCCGAGCAGGCGCAGGCACGCAAGGCGTCGGTCCAGACGCTGGTCGACAAGGTCGTCTCGGTGTTCGTGCCGGCGGTGCTGGTGATCTCCCTGGTCACCCTCGTGGTCTGGCTCGTCGTCGGCGGCGGGTCCGCGCAGCGCCTTCAGCGCCGCCCTCTCGGTGCTCATCATCGCCTGCCCCTGCGCGCTGGGGCTGGCCACGCCCACCGCGTTGATGGTGGGCGTGGGCCGCGGCGCCCAGCTCGGCATCCTGATCAAGGGACCGGACGCCCTCGAAGCGTCCGGGGTCATCGACACCGTGGTCCTCGACAAGACCGGCACCCTCACCACCGGAACCATGTCCATGGAGCGGGTCGTCGCCTTCGGCGGCGCTGGGCGAGGACGAGCTGCTCGCCGTCACCGCCGCCGTGGAGAGCCGCTCCGAGCACCCGATCGCTCAGGCGATCGTGCGCGCCGCAGCGGCCCGCGGCGTGGCCCGGCTCGACGGCGTGGGGGAGGTCGAGGCCTTGCCGGGGCAGGGCCTACGCGGCGTCCTGGTCGGTGCCGACGGCGTCGGAGGAGGTCGTGATCGGGACCGTCGAGCTGATGTCCGGACGGGGGACGCAGGTGCCTCCCGAGGCCGGGGCGCTGGCTGAGTCCGCCGCCGATGCCGGGCGGCACGGCGGTCTTGGTGGCGGTGGACGGTGTCGTGGTCGGCGGGCTTGTCGTGTCGGACCTGATCAAGGACTCCGCGGCGGGCGCGGTGGCTCGGCTGCGCGCCATGGGGCTGCGCACGATCCTGCTCACCGGTGACCGGCAGGGTGCCGCGCGACGCGGTCGGCCGCGAGGTGGGCGTCGACGAGGTCGTGGCCGAGGTGCTGCCCACCGACAAGGCGGCCGTCATCGAACGGTTGCAGGCGTCCGGGCGACGGGTGGCGATGGTCGGCGACGGCATCAACGACGCGGCCGCACTCGCGACCGCCAACCTCGGCCTGGCGGTGGTCAGCGGCACCGACGTGGCGATGAAGTCCGCCGACATCATCCTGGTGCGACAGAGCCTCGACGTCGTTCCCGACGCGATCGCACTGGCCCGCAGGACTCTGCGCACCATTCGCGGCAACCTGATCTGGGCCTTCGCCTACAACGTCGCGGCGGTCCCGCTCGCAGCCTTCGGCCTGCTCAACCCGCTGATCGCGGGCTTCGCGATGTCCCTCTCCAGCGTCTTCGTGGTCACCAACTCGATGCGTCTGCGACGATTCGCGCCCACGGTGTCCGGCGGTCGCCGCTCTGAGACGATCCCGGCCCTGTCGTCGAGCTCGGGGACGTGAACCCCGGCTCAGGTGGGCATGCCCTCGATCGCGGCGAGAATCGACCGACGCGCATCGCCGGCGGTGGCGGGCAGGAGGGGTATTCGCATCGTCGCCATGACCTGCACCATGCCCGGGCCCATGTGGTCGACCACGACCGCCTCGATGCCGTGCTCCTTCAGGAAGCGCACGATCCGTGCGTGATGGGAACCGTGCGTGCCTTCGTCATGGGACACGTCCCAGGCCACCTCGTGCACTTGCCAGGAGCTGACGTGGCCGTCGCTGACCTCCGCGACGCCGATCCAGTGCGCCTTGCCCCAGGCGGGAGCGGATCGGCCGTCCTCGGTGACCGGTGTTGCGACAATCATGAAGGCTCCCCTCAGGTCGGTGTGCGGAGCCAGTGTCGCATGCGTGTGGTGCGCATTCAGGTGCGCGCCCAGGTGCGGTAGCCGCCGTCGAGGTTGCGCACCCGGCGTCCGTGCTGGGCGAGGGTGCGTGCTGCGAGGTAGCCGCGGAGGCCCACCTGGCAGTGCACGATGACGTCCGGCTCGACCTCGTCGATGCGGGCACGGAGGTCGTCGACGGGGATGTTGACCGCCCCGTCCACGGTTCCACGGGCGTATTCGCCGGGGGTGCGGACGTCGATGAGCTGAACGCCGTTGGCGAGTTCCGCCTCGACCTCGTGCCACTGAACGGTGTCGACGAGCTCGTCACGAAGGTTTTCGGCGATGAAGCCGAGCATGTTCACCGGATCCTTGGCGGAGCCGAACTGCGGGGCGTAGGCGAGTTCGAGATCGGCAAGGTCCGAGGCGGTGAGGCCGCCGCGGATGGCAGTGGCGATGACGTCGATGCGCTTGTCGACGCCTGAGCCGCCGACGCCTTGGGCGCCCAGGATGGCATCGGTGTCGGCGTCCACGACGAGCTTGAGGCTCATGCCCTCCGCGCCGGGGTAGTAGCCGGCGTGGTTGGCCGGGTGGGTGTGGATGATCCGGACCTTGCGCCCGGCGGCCACGGCACGCTTCTCGGTCCAGCCGGTGGCCGCGGCAACGAGGCCGAAGGCACCGACGATCGCGGTTCCCATCACCGGACGGGCGGTGGCGTTTCGGCCGGCGATCACGTCGGCGACGAGCCGGCCGTGACGATTCGCCGGGCCGGCCAACGGGACGAGCGCCTGGCCGCCGGTGATGGCGTCCCGCTTCACCACCGCGTCACCGACGGCGAAGATCGATGCGTCCGATGTGCGCTGGTGAGCGTCGACGAGGATGCCGCCACGCTCGCCGAGCTCAAGCCCGGCGTTCTCGGCGAGCCCGGTCTCGGGGCGGACGCCGATCGCGGCGATGACGAGGTCGGCGGGCAGCCACGCGCCGGTGGACAGCGCGACCGAATCGGTGCAGACCTCGGTCACGGACGCACCGGTGACGACACCGACGCCACGCGCGACCAGATGCTTCTCGACCAGGGCTGCCATCTCGACGTCGAGCGGGGCAAGCAACTGCTGGGCGAGTTCGACGATGGTGACCTTCAGCCCGCGTTCGGCGAGGTTCTCGGCCAATTCGACGCCGATGAAGCCGCCGCCCATGATCACGGCCGTCGGCTCCGACCCTGCGACGACGGCGTCGACAGCGGCCGCCATGGCGTCGGTGTCGGCGATGTTGCGCAGGGTGAGTGCCCTTTCCACTCCCGGGATCGGGGGCACGAATGGTGAGGCGCCCGGTGCCAGGATCAGCGTGTCGTAGCCCTCGTGGTACTGCTCGTTGGTGGCCAGGTTGCGGACCGTCACCGACTTGGCTGCCCGGTCGATGGACATCGCCTCGGAGTCGACCCTCACGTCGATGCCGAAACGCGCCTTCAGGCTGGACGGGGTCTGCAGGAGCAGGGCGTTGCGGTCGGCAATGACGTCACCGATGTAGTAGGGGAGCCCGCAGTTCGCGAACGACACGTGGCCGGACCTTTCCAGCACCACGATCTCCGCGGTCTCGTCCAGGCGCCGCAACCTCGTCGCTGCGGACATGCCGCCGGCGACTCCACCAATGATTACCGTCTTCATGGTTCCGGATTGTATACCCCCATGGGTATACTGGGCACATCGTTCGAGGAGCTTCGGATCTCCCGTGAGAGCGGTACCCCCATGGGTATACTCGGACAGTGCCGGCGATGGAGCCGGCAGGAGGGGTTGTAATGGCTGAGGTTGTCATTTTGGGGGCGGGCGTCTCGGGACACACCGCGGCGCTGCACCTGCGCCGGTTGTTGGGCCGGGAACACGCAGTGACGGTGGTATCGCCGAATTCGCAATGGAACTGGATCCCGTCCAACATCTGGGTGGGTGTGGGTGAGATGGCGAAGAAGGACGTGGTCTTCCCGTTGGCGCCGGTCTACGCGCGCAAGGGCATCGGGTTCCGCCAGGCGAAGGCCGTGGCGATCCGTCCCAAGGGCGACCGGGACGACTCCCGGGGTGCGGTCGACATCGAGTACACCTCACCCGATCAGGCCGGCACCACCGAGCGGCTCCGCTATGACTACCTGATCAATGCGACCGGTCCGAAACTGAGGTTTGAGGCTACCCAGGGCATGGGACCGGGTGGGTTCACCGAAAGCGTCTGCACTGCCGACCACGCCGTGGAGGCGAATCACAAGCTCCGCGCCGTCATCGAGGTGCTCAAGGCGGGTACGCCCCAGACGCTGGTGGTGGGCATGGGCCACGGCACCTGCACCTGCGAAGGGGCGGCGTTCGAGTACGTGTTCAACGTCGACCACGAGTTGCGCGAGGCCGGCGTCCGCGACCTGGCCCGAGTGGTGTACCTGACCAACGAAGCGGCCCTGGGTGATTTCGGCGTCGACGGGATGGTGTTCGACCAGCAGGGCTTCCAGACCACGAGCGAACTGTGGACCGGTTCGCTCTTCCGCGAGCGCGGCGTCGAGGCGATCCTGGGAGCCCACGTCTCCAAGGTCGAGGACGGGCTGATCCACTACGAAACCCTGGACGGCGCCAGTCACACCCTCGGGTTCGACTTCGCCATGCTCATTCCGCCGTTCGGCGGCGTGCCGCTCAAGGCGTTCGACGCCGACGGCGCCGACATCACCGCCGAACTCTTCGCCCCGTCCGGCTTCATGAAGGTGGACGCGGATTACACGGTCAAGCCCTACGAGGAGTGGCGCGCCACCGACTGGCCCACCACCTATGCGGCCCCCGGCTACGACAACCTGTGGGCGGTCGGGATCGCGTTCGCCCCGCCGCACCAGATCTCGCGTCCTCACAAGACCGTCAACGGCACCCTGGTCGCACCCTCGCCGCCGCGTACCGGCATGCCGTCAGGCGTGATGGGCAAGACCGTCGCCCTGACGATCGCCGACCGAATCAAACACGGAGCCGGCGCCCAGGCGCACACCGCCTCGATGGCGCGGATGGGCGCAGCCTGTGTCGCCTCGGCGGGCGCCGGCCTCACCCGCGGCTCCGCGGCGGCGATGACCATGCTGCCGGTCGTGCCGGACTACCAGCGCTACACCACCGGACGCGACGAACGCGAAACCCGCGGCGAGCTCGGCCTGCACGGCCACTGGGTCAAGCTGATGCTGCATTACCTGTTCATCTACAAGGCCAAGGCCCGTCCGGGCTGGCAAATGATTCCGGAGTGAGGAAATGACCCAACCAGCCGCGCCCGTCGCCGACCCGATCGCCGACCTGTCCAAGTCGCCCTTGCCCACGGCCAAGACCTTGAAGATGCGCCGGAGTCTGCCGTTCCAGTTCACCCGTTTCCTGTCCTTCAACAGCCGGATCATGCGCATGGTCATCAAAGGACACCACTAGGCGTCATCACGAGGACACCGCGAGGCCGCCCAGCGCCGCGGCGATTTCTCAAGCCTGACGGCGAGGTCGCGGCGGCGTTGTTGCGGACGACGAGGGATCGTGTCGCCTCCAGCGGAGGGACGACCTCTCGATCGTCCTCAACGCATCAGTGGCTGCCGCTTGGCTGCTCTGCGAGTTGGGCACGGACAGCGTCCATGTCGAGCGCCAGGACCTGTTCGATGAGTCCGTCCAGGTCGGGGGCGCGCAGGGCTCCGGGCTGGCTGTAGACGAGAATGCCGTCCCGGAAAGCCATCAGAGTGGGGATCGAACTGATCCGAGCTGCGTGGGCGAGTTCCCGCTCGGTCTCGGTGTCGACCTTGGCGAACACGATGCCGTCATGCTTCGCGGACGCGGCCTCGAAGGTCGGCGCAAAAGCTCGACACGGTCCACACCAGGCGGCCCAGAAGTCCACGAGCACCACCGGATTGTCGGTGACCGTGGTCTCGAAGTCGGCTGCGGACAGGTTGGTGGTGGCCATGGTGTGTCCTTGTTGTGAGGCGAGGAAGGTGAGGTGACTCGTCAGCCGGTGGCGATCTGGCCGCCGGCCGACTGCCACGCGGCGATGCCGCCGTCGAGGTCGAACACGTGGCGGATTCCGTGCTGCTGCATCGCGCTCATCGCGGTCTTGGAGCGATTGCCGCTGTGGCAATAGACCGCGTAGCTCTTGGCCGTGTCGAGCGTGGTGACAGCCTGCGTGAAGGCAGGCGACTGCACATCGAGGTTGACCGCTCCGGCGATGTGCCCGGCGGCGAACTCGGACGGCGTGCGGACATCGAGCAGAACGGTATTCGGCAGCTTTGCCGCGGCCGCGAAGTCGGCCGGCGACAAGCTGGTTCCCGCCGCGGGGAGAGCGGTGGCGGCGGCGCCGGAGGGGGCACTGACCGTCCCGCCGGAGCAACCGGCCAGGAGCACGGCCACGGCCACCAGGGCCGTGGCCATCACTCCACGTCTCACCGGCCGAAGATCTTGAAGAGCCCCGAGCTGGACTTCACCGTGGTCTGTGCCGACTGGCTGGACTGCGAGTGGCCATCGCACCATTGACCCGCGGGCACCCGGGCCTTGACTTGGGCGATGTGCTGGCCGCAGCCAGACCAAGTCGTCTTGCCGCAGGTCCTACAGGTGGTCGGGCTGCACATTGATGATCTCCTCAGATGGCTGTGTCTCGGTGCTCTCGAATATACCCCTAGGGGTATATCGACAGCAACCTGTGAGTCGGCAGGATGCCCTCAACTCGAAGCGCCGTGAGCGAAGCGTCCCGCCGGGCGAGCCCTCCCGGGCGACAACATGGCACTCACGCTGTCCACGCGTTCGATACTGATCTCGAACCGGCAGGGGTGCCGACCGCACCCCAAGACGAAGGAGACCCGACATGGAGTACGTCAAGCTCGGCCGCACAGGTCTGGATGTGTCACGCCTGTGCGTGGGCGCGATGGGATTCGGCGACCCCGCGTGGATGCACAAGTGGGTACTGGAGGAGGATGCCGCCCGTCCCGTGATCAAGAAGGCGGTCGAGTCGGGAGTCAACTTCTTCGACACCGCGAACGTCTACTCGCTGGGTCGCAGCGAGGAGATCCTCGGCAAGGCGTTGCACGACTTCGCGAAGCGCGACGAGATCGTGCTGGCCACCAAGGTGCACGGCCGTATGCACGACGGGCCGAACGGCCAGGGCCTGTCCCGCAAGGCGATCATGGCCGAACTCGACAACTCGCTTCGCCGGCTGGGCACCGACTATGTCGACCTGTACATCATCCATCGCTGGGACTACGCGACTCCGATCGAGGAAACCATGTCGGCCCTCAACGATGTCGTTCGGGCGGGCAAGGTGCGCTACCTCGGCGCCTCGGCCATGTTCGCCTGGCAACTGCTGACCGCGTTGAACGTGGCCGACGCCCACGGCTGGAGCCGGTTCGTGTCGATGCAGAATCACTACAACCTGATCTACCGCGAGGAAGAACGGGAGATGATGCCCCTGCTCCGCGCGCAGGGAATGGCGTCGACCCCGTACAGTCCGCTCGCCGCCGGCCGGCTCACCCGAGACTGGTCGGACACCACGAAGCGGTTCGAGACCGACACCATCGCTCGGGGCAAGTACGACGCCACCGAGAGCACCGACCGAAGGATCGTCGAGGAAGTCGGCCGGATCGCCCAGGAACACGGCGTCCCCCGCGTCCAGATCGCGCTCGCCTGGCTCCTGTCGAAAGAACCGGTGGTCGCTCCGATCATCGGAGCCACCAAGGACGAACACATCGACAACGCCGTCGCAGCCCTGGAAGTTGAACTCACGCCCGACGAAATCGTCGCCCTCGAAGAGCCTTACGCGCCCCACGCGATTGTCGGACACACCTGAGGTGAAGCGCCGGGCGCCCGAGGGCAACGTTCGCAGACCCGCTGGTCCGACCTCAACGGATCAAAGAGAACGGCGACACCGGACGGGCGCAGCCCACCGTCACGTCAAGAACGAGCACCGCTTCAAGAGACGAGCTACGGCTAGCTAGTGAAAGGGCTATTGGAAATCGAGCTCCCCCGCCTGGACTCGAACCAGGAACCTACGGATTAACAGTCCGACGCTCTGCCAATTGAGCTACAGGGGATCGCGCTGGGCGCGAGTCGGTACGTTACCAGAAGTTCAGCCGAGGTCGTATTCGTCGCGGAGCCGCTCCAGCGTCAGTGCCACCAGGGGATTGTCGGCCGTGGCGGCATCCCCACCCTGGGAGGCCACCCGCCAGATCAGCGGTGCGGTCGGATCACCCAGGTCCCGGCGCGCGGTGATCACCGCCTTGCCTTGCGGCCCCAACTCCACCGTTCGGACGCAGGCGATGCTGGCGTCCACGCGCTCGTTGAACAGGTCCGGGATCCGTCCGGCTTCGATCAGCGTCAAAGTGACGTCGTTGCCCTGCACGTCGGTCCAGCGCAACACCTTGAGTTCGTCGTCCCAGTGGCCGCGGTCGACATCCTGCCAACGCAGCTCCCGCGTCCCGCCGCCGTCGGCGTACACCATCCGGTCGACCAGCCCGACCACCTGGCCCGCATCGCTCCGGCCGGACGCGAGCACCCGCCCTTTGCCGACCATTTCCCTGACCCCGGGGTCCAGTGCCGTGCGTTTCAGGAATGCCATGCCCCCATTGTGGCCTTGACCACTCGCGCCGGCCGCACCAGAGTCAGTCCGGGACACCACACGCCAAGGAGGTCGGGATGAGCAGGGATCCTCGGAAGCACTACGACGCACTCCGCTCCCTTCCACCCGCCCGTGACGAGCGCGGACGCTGGGTGATCGCCCGCCACGCCGACGTCGTGGCGGTCGCCGCCGACCCGGTGACCTTCTCCAGCGCCGTCTCCCGGTTCCTGCAGGTGCCGAACGGCTTGGACGGGGAAGCGCATCGCGCGGCCCGTGCACTGCTCGACCCCTTCTTCGCCGCCGATCGGATGGAAGCCTTCGAGCCGGCCATCCGCTCCGTCGCCGACGACCTGGTCGCCGAACTCGTCGACAAGCAGATGTTCGACGCGGTCGGCGGGCTGGGAGCCACCTTCGCTGTTCGCGGTCAGTCGGTCTGGCTCGGCTGGCCGGCGCACCTGGAATCCGAACTCCTCGACTGGATGGAGGACAACCACGCCGCCTCCCGTTCGGGCGACCTCGCTCGCACCGCAGCCGTCGCCGCTCACTTCGACGCCATCGTGCGCAGCGTCCTCGATGTCCGGCGGGCGGCGGGAGCGGCGGCGCCGAACGATCTCACCACCGAACTCGTGCGGTTGGTGGACGCCAACGGTCAACCCCTGCGCGACGAGGTGCTGGTGTCCATCCTGCGCAACTGGACCGGTGGTGACCTCGGCTCCATCGCGCTCTGCGCCGGCGTCGTGCTTCACGGTCTGGCGGAGCAGCCCGACCTGCAACGCCACCTCCGGTCCGCCTCGGACGCGGAGCTGCTGGCCGCCATCGACGAGTTCCTGCGCCTGGACGATCCGTTCGTGTCCAACCGGCGAGTCGCCACCCGCCCCGCCGAGGTGGGCGGCCACCCGGTTGCCGCGGGCGAACAACTCGTTCTCAACTGGACGGCGGCCAACCGCGATCCCGATGCCTTCCACGGCGCCGAGTCGTTCGACCCGCAGTCCCACGCCGCCGCGAACCTGGTCTACGGGACCGGCCCGCACATCTGCCCCGGCCGCCCCTTGGCGTCCCTCGAACTCCTGGTGCTGACCCGTGCGTTGCTGGACGCCGGCCAGGTCAGCCTCGCTCCCGACTCGGAACCGGAACGCGAACAGCCGCCGGTCGGCGGGTTCCGGCACCTTCCGGTCGTCCTCCACCGGCGGTTTGCCTGATCAGATCCGGCGGAGCCAAGCTCACCCGACGGCGAACGCCAAGTCCCGGACGGCGGGCAGGTCCGGCGCGGCCCACGGCAACCAGATGAGGCCGCGGCGGGGGAACCACGACACGAGGTCGTGATCGGTGCTGACGAGAGGTGCGGATCCGACCGCGCGAACGAAGTAGCAGGCGAGCGTGATCGGCATCCCGCCGACCATGGTGGTGCTGCGGTTCAGCAGTTCGCCGACCTCGATCTCGACGCCGAGTTCTTCGGCGATCTCGCGCTCGAGCGCCTCCTCTGCGGCTTCATCCGGTTCCTGCTTGCCGCCCGGAAACTCCCAGCAGCCGGCGAAGCTGCGGTCGTCGCGCCGCCGGCACGCGAGCACCATGTCGCCGTCGGTGAACACCCCCGCCACCACATTCATCGGGTCTCCTCAACTCGCGGCTCGTCGCAGCGCTGCCAGGGTGGCCGCCACATCGGCGTCCGTGGTCGACCAGTTGCACAGGGCCACTCTCAGTACAGCACGATCGTGCCACCGTGAGCCGGTGGTCCAGGCGGTCCCGTCCGCCAGCATCCGGCGCACCACCTCTCGGGTGCGGTCATCGGTGCCGAAGGCCGCGCACACCTGGGTGAAGACCACATCGTTGAGTACCTCGCCACCCGGGATCCGCGCGATGCCGTCCGCGAACAGCTGCGCGTGCCGGCAGAACCGTTCCACGAGGTCGGCAACGCCGCTGCGCCCGAGAGCGGCGAGCGCCGCCCAGAGTGTGGTCGCTCGCGCCCGCCGCGACATCTCCGGCGACCGGTCGAAAGCCTCGCCGGCCGAATCCTGGATCAGGTAGTCGCCGTGCATCGACATCGACGCCCGCAACGCCGAGTCGTCCCGAACGATCGCGATTCCGCAGTCGTAGGGCACGTTGAGGGTCTTGTGGGCGTCGGTGGACCAGGAATCCGCATCATCGAAGCCCGTCAGCAGATGCTTGAGTTTGGGCGACGCCGCCGCGAACAGGCCGAAGGCTCCGTCCACGTGCACCCAGGCGCCCGCCTCGTGCGCCGCCGGGATCGCGGCCGCGAAGTCGTCGAACGACCCGGAATGGACGTTGCCTGCCTGAAGCACCACGACCGTCGGCTTCGCCCGGTCCCGCGCCAGGGCTTCGGCCAACGCGTCCACAATGATCCTGCCCTGCTCGTCAGCGGCGACCGGCTCCGCGCGTCCCATCCCGAGATACCGCAGCACCTGGTCGACCGACTCGTGCCGCTCTGCACCTACCAGCACCCGGACTCCGGGGCTCCCGGCCAGGCCCCGCTCGTGGACGTCCCACCCCACGCGGCGCAGGACCGTGTCGCGGGCTGTCGCCAGGCAGGTGAAGTTCGACATCGTCGCTCCTGTCACCATGCCCACGCCGGAATCCGGGGGCAGGCCCAAGAGGTCCAACAGCCACCGATCGGCCACTTCCTCGATCGCAATGGTGGCCGGCGTCACCGCCCGCAGGGCGCTGTTCTGATCCCAGGCGCTGACCAGCCAGTCGGCCGCGAGGGCGGCGGGGAGCGTCCCGCCCATCACCATCCCGTACCACCGTCCGGACGGGATGGCGGTCAGTCCCGGCTCGGCGGCGGTCGCCAGCAGTTCGATCACGTGCGAGGCCGGACGCGGATCGGTCGGCAGTTCCCCCAATGCTGCCGTCACCTCAGCGGTGGTCGCGCGCGGGGGAACCCTGCGCGTGGGAAGCGAGTCGAGCCAGTCGACCGCGAACCGGTGGGCGGTGTCCAGGGCGGCATGCATCTCGCTCACGTGAACCTCCTCGGCAAGCCTCGATTATCGCTCACGCCTGCACTCCTCGGACTAGCCAGTACTGCGTACCTGCCGCGGGCGATCGGGTCTGGCCCGCTCATTCCCAGGCCACATCGTCCGCGTTGAGCTCAGGACGCCACCCCCGCCAGACGGGGAACCGGAGTCGTCGGGTCGTGGTCCGTTCAGCGTAGAACACCTCACCGACCAGTACGGGAGCGACCCAATGGGCGTCCCGGGCATCGACGGGAGGCACCCCGGGCAGCGGCGGGTCCGGGAGGGCCAGTGGGGTCAGCCGGCGATGCGCTTCGGCGAGACCGGCGTCGGTGAAGCCGGTTCCCACCCGGCCCGCGTACGTGAGCCGGCCGGCCTCGGGTACGGCCACCAGCAGCGCACCGACCGTCCCTTCGCGCGACCCCTGCCCGGAACGCCAGCCCACCACCACCACCGACTGCGTCCTGCGGTGCTTGATCTTGCGCCACGAGTTCGAACGCCGACCGGGCTCGTAGCTCGAGCCGCGCTTCTTCGCCATCACGCCTTCGAGCCGTAAGGCCTCGCTGGCGTCCAGGGCGGACGCGAGGTCGCCCTCGAATCCGGGCGGCACCTGGACCCGCGAGCCCGCTGGTGGTTGCAGTGCTTCCAGAAGGAGCCGCCGTTCCTCGTAAGCGCGATCGATGAGCGATTGGCCGTTGAGGCTGAGCACGTCGAACAGCACCAGCTGCACCGGTGTCTGACGGGCCGCGGCAGCGATGTCGGCCGCACGGGTGAGGTTGATCCGGGGTTGCAGCAGCCCGAAGCTGGGTGCGCCGTGCGCATCCAGCGCCACGATCTCCCCGTCCAGCACCGCCGCGTCGACGGGCAGCCGCAGGAGGTCGGGCACCAGGTCGGGATAGCGATCGGTGTCCTCACGTCCTCGACGGCTGAACAGCCGCGCCCGGCCATCGGCGATGTGGACGATCACCCGCACCCCGTCCCACTTCATCTCGAACGCCCACGCGCGCTCTTCAGCGATGCTCGACGGGTCAGCCAGGCTCGCCAGCATCGGTGCGAAGTCGGCGGGCGTGGCCCGCAGGCTCGGATCATGAGTGGTGCCCGCATAGGGTGCGGTGCCCGGGCCGGTCGCGGCGGCCGAGTCGGGTGCTGCGGACGGATCGCGGGTCGTGGTGGCCCGATCGGGTGCGGTGGCCGAGTCAGGTGTGGCGGACGAGACGGGTGCGGTGCTCGGACCAGTCACGGTGGCCGTATAGGGTGCGGTGTCCGGACCAGTCACGGTGGCCGTATGGGGTGCGGTGTCCGGACCAGTCACGGTGGCCGTATGGGGTGCGGTGTCCGGACCAGTCACGGTGGCCGTATGGGGTGCGGTGTCCGGACCAGTCACGGCGGTCGAGTCAGGTGTGGCTGCCGGATCGGGGGTAGCGGCCGAACCGGAGGTGGCCACCGCCTCGACGCGCGCCGTGGGCAAGACTCCGTCAGCCGCGGGGGCAGGGCCGCCGGTGTGCCGGCGCGATCCTCGTCGACCGGCCTCGGGGGCGTTCGGCGCGGCGAGCGCCATCCGGTGCATCAGCCAGTTCTGACCGGTCTTGATCAGCGCGAAACGCGCCGCAGCGCCGCCCAGCCCACCGTCGGGGCGGCCGCGGAGCGTCACGATCACTTCCTTCTCCCGCCATTTCTCCAACTCGTAGATGCCGGCGTCCCAGATGGTGACTGTTCCCCCGCCGTACTCGCCTTTCGGAATGGTGCCCTCGAACGTTCCGTATTCCAGCGGGTGGTCCTCGGTTTGGACGGCCAGGTGGTTCGCTTTGGGATCCGTCGGCGGTCCTTTGGGCACGGCCCAGCTGACCAGGACGCCGTCGCGTTCCAGGCGGACGTCGTAATGCAGCCGGCGAGCGTGGTGCTCCTGCACGACGAAGGAGTTGCCCAGACCTGGTGCGCTGACCCCCGGAGCGGGAACGGGCTCCGGCGTCACAGCGGCGTCCCGCATGCTCCGGTATTGCGTCAGGCGGTCCGGGGCGGTGGGCCGAGCGATCTCGGGCGAGCCTGGGTTCGCCGGCGGTCCGCCGGGGGTTGTGAGCGAGTCGGAGTGTGCGAGCGGTCCCCCGGAGGTCGTGGGGGAGCGACGGGGACCTGCGGGCGGTCCGCCGGGGGTTGTGAGCGAGTCGGGGTGTGCGGGGGGTCTCCCGGAGGTCGTGGGGGAGCGGCGGGGAGTTGCGTGCGGTCCGCCGGGGGTTGTGAGCGAGTCGGGGTGTGCGGGGGGTCTCCCGGAGGTCGTGGGGGAGCGGCGGGGAGTTGTGGGCGGGCCGGGGTGTGTGGGCGAGCCGCCGGCGATCGAAGGTCGGGCGGAGAGAGGCGCGACCAGGTCGCCCTGCGCGCGCAGGCGCGCCAGGACCTCGGTGAACTCGAGGTGTCGTAGGTCGGGGTCGGCCAGTTCGTCCCAGGTGCGGGGCGCGGCCACGGTGGGATGCGTGCGACCGCGCAAGGAGTAGGGCGTGATCGTGGTCTTGTTGCCGTTGTTCTGGCTCCAATCCAGAAACACCTTCCCCTGACGGTCCGCGCGGCGCATCACCGCCGTCACCCGATCGGGATGGGCCGACTGGAGTGCCTGTGCCAAGCCACGGGCGAGTTCGGAGGCCTGCCGCGGGTCCAGCGTCCCGTCGAGGTGGGTGTAGAGGTGGATGCCTTTCGAACCCGACGTCACCGGAAAGGACTCCAGGCCCACCCCGGCCAGCGACTCCCGCACCCATTGGGCCACCTCCGCGCAGTCGGCCAGCGAGACGCCCTGCCCCGGGTCGAGATCGAGCACAAGTCGATCGGGCGGCAGGGGAGCGCCGGCCTCGGTGAATCGCCACTGCGGCACGTGGAGTTCGAGGGCCGCCAACTGCGCCAGCCAGACCAGGGTCGCCACATCGTTGGCCACCGGGTAATCGTTGGTGCCGTCGGAATGCTCGATCGAATACCGCTTCACCCACCCGGGTGTGCCTTTGGGCAGGTTCTTGGCGAAGAACACGTTGACCTTGTCGCCATCGTCTTTGCCCACGCCGTCCGGCCACCGTTTCCGGGTGAGCGGACGCTGCCACAGGTGCGGCACGAGCCACGGTCCGACCTCTGCGTAGTAGGCGATCACCTCGCCTTTCGTCGTCCCGGTGGCCGGGTAGAGCACCTTGTCGAGGTTGGTCAGCGCCAGCGTCCGACCCTCCACGTTCACAGATTGCCCACCCTGGTCGGCCATGCCGCACATCCTGACACTCTGCTCCGTCCAGTGGCCAGGGTTGTCGGCGGACCCGCGTGGTCACGCCCGAGGGCGAACTTCCTTCCGGGTTCCCGCCGCTCGATGACGGTTATGAGCGATCCTGCGCGGGCGTGAGGATCATCTCGCCGCGCGAAGCTGGTTATGGGCCCCGGAACACCGGGGCATAACCCTCCTGGAGCGGCGAGATCTTTTCGCCGGCCCGTCGAGGTGCCCGAAAACCATCTTCGAGGCGCGAGATCGAGGAATGCTGCGGGATCCTTATAGGTCTGGGGCGGCGGACGCTCCCCTCGCAGATCGCGGGGGCCGACAGGTGAACAAAGGGCGGCACCGCCCATCCGGTCCCCGGGGGAGTGACGCACCCGCCTCGTGTGCGGGGAGTAGGGGGTGGCCGGACAACCGGTCGGAGGAACTCGAATCGCCGAGCTTCGATCACGGGCCCGTCCCGACGGTGGATAGCCGATCGAGTCAGGGAGCGACGGCGCCGAGGTGACCCTGATGGGCTCGCTGATCACGGGCCCGTCCCGACGGTGGATAGGCGATCGAGTCAGGGAGCGACGGCGCCGAGGTGACCCTGATGGGCTCGCTGATCACGGGCCGTCCCCACGGTGGATAGGCGATCGAGTCAGGGAACGACGGCGCCGAGGGTGACCCCGATGGGCTCGCTGATCACGAGCGACGCGACCTGGTCGTAGCCGGTCGGCTGCCGGTTGATCAGAACAAGTTGGTCGCCGCGGAACGCATGCACCAAGCCGGCCGCCGGGTACACCACCAGTGACGTGCCACCGACGATCAATGTGTCGGCGGCTGCCAGGTGGTCCACCGCCGCCCCCATCACGTCCGCATCGAGAGCCTCCTCGTACAGCACGACGTCGGGCTTGATCATGCCGCCGCACTCGCACGTGGGCACCCCGGTGCTGCCCAGGATCGCGTCCAACCCGTACGTCCGGCTACAGCGCAGGCAGGAGTTGTGGTGGACGCTGCCGTGCAGTTCGAGGACGGTCCGAGAACCGGCGGCCTGATGCAGCCCGTCGATGTTCTGGGTGATCACGGCGGTCAGCCGACCGGCCTGCTCCAGCCGGGCCAACGCCAAGTGCGCAGCATTCGGCTTCGCGTCCGGGTACAGCAGATGGCCGCGGTAGTAGTCGTAGAACTCCGCGGTGTGCCGGACGAAGAACGAATGGCTCAGCACCTCCTCAGGGGCGTATGTGCTGCCGGTGTCGCGGCTGTAGAGCCCGCCGCCGGAGCGGAAATCGGGGATGCCGCTCTCGGTGGACACCCCGGCACCACCGAAGAACACGATCCGTTCACTGTCCTGAATGATCCGTCTCAGTCTCTCCACGCTCCGACGGTATGCCTGATCGGTGCCCTCACCCCGCAGGATCATCGACCGTGGTCAAGACCGGGCCGCTGTCGGCCTCCGACATCTCCAGCCAGGTGTCGATGCCCAGCCGTTGCAGAAACCTCAGATCGTGGCTGACCACCAGCAGGCCGCCGCGGTATCCCGACAACGCGCTGACCAGGGCGTCGATGCTGGCCAGGTCAAGATTGTTGGTGGGCTCGTCCAGCACCAGCAGTTGATGCGGAGGTGTGGCCAGCAACAGCCGCGCGAGCGCGACCCGGAACCGCTCGCCGCCTGACAGAGTGCCCAGCGGGCGCTGGATCGCGGCCGCCCCGAGGAGGAACCGCGCCAGATTCCCGCGGATCGCCTCGGGCAGGCTGTCGGGCGCGGCAGCCCGCACGTTGTCCAGGACGGTCGCCGAGTCGTCCAATCCGTCCAGCCGCTGCGGGAGATAGCCGATCTGGTCGGTGAGGCGGACGCCGTATGGGGTCGTTTCCGGTGGCCGTTCGGGCTGGAAGAGAGTCTCCAGCAGCCTGGTCTTGCCGACACCGTTGGGGCCGATCAGCGCCACCCGTTCAGGCCCTGAGATCACCACGGTGTGGGTGGCGTCGCGCAACTCGGCCAACCGCCGGGTGCCCGGCACGCCCGGGTCGGGAAGCTCGATCCGGATCAGGTCGTCGGGCCGCAGCCGGGCAGCCCGCTCTTCGACGTCGAGCCGGGCTGATTCGACCTTGTCGTCGAACTCCTGCCGCAACCTGCCCGCGGACACCTGGGCCCGTGACGTGAGGGCGTTCATGATGATCCGTGGCCGCCGCTTGTTCACGAAGTCGGTTCTGGCATAGCGGCTGCGCCGAGCGAGTTTCGTCTCGGCCTCCGCCCGCTGACGGCGCTCCGTGCGGAGCACCTGCTCGGCGCTGCGCAGGGACTGTTCCGCCGCGGCCTGCTCGCGTTCGGAGAACTCGGCGTATTGGGAGTACGGGCCACCGAAGACGATCAGGTCGCCCCGAATCAGTTCCGCGGTCTGATCGAGGACATCGAGCAGTTCGATGTCGTGGCTGACCACGATCAGCGCTCCCGGCCAGCCGGACACGACCTGCCGCAGCATCTCGCGCCCCCCTCGGTCGAGGTTGTTGGTCGGCTCGTCCAGCAACGTCACCGGCGTCCGTGCCAGACGCAGCCCGAGCAGGGCGCCCAGCACCGTCTCGCCGCCGGAGAGGTGACCTACCTCCCGGTCCAGCGGGATGCCGTCCAGGCCGATCTCGGCGAGCGCTGCGACCGCGCGGGCTTCGGCGTCCCAGTCGCTGCCGATCAGGTCGTAGTCGGCCTGGGAAGTGCTGCCGGCCTCGACCGCCCGGATGGCGTCCACGACCGAGCGGACGCGGAGCAGGTCGGCCATGGTCTCCGTCGTCCGCAGCGGAAGGTGCTGGGGGAGCACGCCGACGTCCCCCTCCACCACGACACGGCCCGACGTGGGGCGGAGCTGACCGCCGATCAAGCGCAGCAGGGTGGACTTGCCGACGCCATTGCGCCCGATCAAGCCGGTTCGCCCGGTGAAGGCCGTGGTGACGCCGTCGAGGACGGGGCTGCCGTCCGCCCACGCGAAGGTGGCATCTACGAAGACGACTGAGGGTTGAAGAGGCATGGTGGCTCCAGATGGTCAGCGGGGGCGCTGCGCCGGAGCCCGGCGAATGCAGGGGTCGACGGCGTCAGCGCGGGGTGTGCGGGGCTGAACTGATCTTCACGAGAACCTCACCGGTCGGGAACCACCATCTTCTCACCGGAACGCAGATCTGTCAGGTTCGGATGAACCGTGCGGGAGTGTGCGCCTGGGATGTTCGAATGTCGCCGGGTCGCCGCCGACGCGTCCGGTGAGGTAGTCGAGTTCGTCGATGGACGCCAGGTCGGCCGAGCTCAGGGTGACCTCGGTCGCGGCGAGGTTTTCGTTCGCATCCGATGGGGGTGCGTCGACTTGGAGATCACGATCCGGCCCGCGTGCAGGTGCCGGGCCAGGATCGCCTGCGCGGGCGTGACGCCCCGGGTGCTGCGCGATGGCCAGCACGGGTGCGACGGTCACGTCGCCGCCGCGACCCAAGGGCGAGGAGGCCGCCACCGCGATGCCTCGGGCGGCACCGACGGCCCGGGTGCCGGCCTGGGAGAAGGTGGGGGGCACCTCGATCTGGTTCACCACCGGCGTCACACCGGTGTCGGTGACGACCCGGTCCAGGTGTTGGGCAGGAAGTTCGAAACGTCGATCGCGCGGACGCTGGCGTCCGCCAGCGATCTGCCGAACGCCCGTCGGTCTCGACGACCCGTTCCTGGGGGCGAGGGCCGGTGGATCAGGTACAGGTCGAGGACATCACGGCCCAGCGCCTGCGGGGAGGCCTCGAAGGCGGCCAGGGTCGAGGCGAGGCCGTGGTCGGCCTGACGAGTCGCCGCATCCCTCACCGCGCATCCGTACCGAGTGGCCACGCGCGAGGATCGGCCCGTGGATGCCGACCGGCGGGTGCTGGTCGGTCGGCGGTGCATCCCCGAGATGGGGTGGCGACCGCGCGGGATCGGCCGGTGGATGCCGGCCGGCGGGTGCTGGTCGGTTGGCGGTGCGTCCCCGGGATGTGGGGTGGCGACCGCGCGAGGATCGACCCGCGAACGCCGGCCGGCGGGTGCTACTCGGCCGGCGGTGCATCCCCCACGACCGGCGCCACGGGGGCCGGGGCCTCGGCGACGGGCTCCTCCACGGACGGCTCAGCAGCGACCGGCGCCGCTGCAACCTTGGCTCCGCGTCGCGCCAACTCCTCGTCGATGGTCCGGGACAGCACCGCATCCACTTCGAGATGAGCGGCCGCACGGTCATCGGCTGCGACGGCGGGCAGGGCCTTGACCGCGGCGACAATCTCGGCCACGGCGGCGTCGTCGGAGTCGACGCCGGTATCGATCACGAGGTCGAACAGGGATTCATCGGCCCAGTCGGCGGAGTAGAACAGCCGGGTGAACCGGGAGCGCAATTCGTCATCCTCGGTGATCACGTCGGCCGCTTCCTCGACGCTGATCGAGTCGCGCTTGGCGATCCGAGAGGCGCGGACGTCATCGGGTGCCTTCACGAAGACATTGACGACATCGACCATGTCGTTGAGGACGCGGAAGCCGCCGCGGCCGAGGATGACGACGTCTCCGCGGGCCGCGACAGCGGCGATGGTCTCGTTCATCATTTGAATGGTGAGGACGCGATTCTCGTCGAACAGGTCCCAGAACTTCGGCTTCTTGTCGTAGATGGTGTTGAGCTGGGTGAGGCCGTACTGCCTGATCACCCGGTTGATCACACCCTTGTCGACGAGCACGTAGCCCAGTTCCTTCGCCAGCGTCCGGGCAATCCGGGCGCCGTGACTGCCGAGTTGTCGGGAAACGGTGATGACTGCCATGGCTACCTCCAGTGAGTTCGTCGGGTCATGCGGACTGCGTCCGTTTGTCTGGACAATAGCCTTTTCTGGCCGTTCTGGCACCGGTTAAGGGGCGAATTCCTGCTCAACGCAGCAGATCCAGCACCGTATGACCGACTCCGTCGGCGTCGTTGGCGGGCACCACCGTAAAACCGGCTTCCTTCAGAGTCCGATGCCCGTTCTCGACCACGTACCCTCGTCCGGCCCAGGCCAGCATCGCCAGGTCGTTCGGCATGTCCCCGAATGCCACGACATCGGCGGGTGCCACGCCGAGTTCGGCACAGACCAGAGCGAGCGTGGTCGCCTTGGTCACCCCCGGCGCGGTCAGCTCCAGCATCCCGTAGGCCTCGCCCAGGAAGGCGTGCGTGACTGTGAGCCGGTCACCGACGACCGTGCAGGCCAGGTCGCTGAGGGCGTCGGAATCCAGTTCCTGGTGGAAGCCGAGCAGCTTGATGACCGGACCCAGCTGCGCCGCCAGTTCGGCGATCGGCGCTTGGGTCACGCCTGGGGCGCCTCGCTGGCGGGACGGGGAGTCCGGCTCGCACCCGAAACCCGAGGCCGTCTCGAATCCGAACGTGATGCCGGGAATCGCGAGCCTCAACTCGTCGGCTACGGCGAGGGCGATCCGGGTGTCGAGGGGGAACGACCTGGCGATGGTACGGGTCGCCAGGTCGTAGACGGCCGCTCCGTTGCTCACGATCACCTGGGAATGGGCCTCGGTGAGAGAGTCCAGCACGTCGAGCCAGCGCACCGGCCGGCCGGTCGCGACAACGAACGGCACGCCGAGAGCGGCGGCGCGGCGCGCGGCGGCCAGGTTGGTAGGCGAGACCTCCTTCATCGAGGTCAGGAAGGTGCCGTCGAGATCGGTGGCGATCAGCCGCGGTCGAGTCACAGCCTGGAGTTCGGGGTGGGCGAGCCCGGTCCGGAAGGGGAGCCGGACGCCGGTGACGGTGACCCGGACGCCGGCGACGGTGACGCCGACGATGGTGACGGCGACCCCGACTGCGGTGACGGCGAACCGGATTGCGGTGACGCGGACGCGCTGTCGGGCACGGGCGGCGGGGGGCTCACCTGAGGCGCCTGCTGGAAGATCAGGATCGCGATCAGCACCGCGAGTGCCGAGAGCAGCAGCATCAGCAGCCAGGAGGCCAGGATCGACAACCAACCGGCGCGGTCGTGGCGTCCGGGCCAGGGCAGCGGCCACAGCTTCGCCACGCCGGGACGCACCCGGTCGATCCAGTGCAGCCGGTAGTCCGGGCCGGTGGGGGAGCCCAGCAGCGGGACCCGCGAAAGGTCGACCTCAGCCAGTACCCGTGCGGCCTCGGCGGCCGAGCCCTGGCTGGCGTCGTACGCGAGCGCGACCCAGGGAGTGGCCGGCACCTGGTCCTCAATCTGTGGATCGTCGCTGTCGTCCACGTGCCGGCGGCCGAGGCGTCCGTCGGACTGGCCGTGGCCGCCCCGGGCAACCACAGTGTCGATGTGCATCTGGTTGATGGCGCCGGCGAAGCGTTCCCGAGCCCCGGCGTCCGCGGCGGCGCCCTCCGACAGCAGGATCACCATCGTCGGTGTGTTCAGGGCGTCGTGGCCGATGAAGGCCACTCCGGACGGAGCGGCGACGAGGCGGGCGTCCAGCCAGTACTCGCCCGACCTTGGGTGGGTCCGACGGCAGCAACGGCGAGAGGGACGGCGGTTGCGGGCCGTCCCCCGGCGGAGTTGTCTGACTCATCTCGTCCCCATCGTGTCCGCGGGCACCTGCGCGCGGTGCCGCCCCCATTGTGCCGCACCGCTCCGGACCTGCCCTGCGGCCGCTGCCCCGTATCCGGACGTCACGCCGCCTGCGGAGACACGAAGTGGGTGGCACGGCCTCTGCCCGACGGTGAGGCCGGCGGTGCGTGATCGGCGCGTTGGCGACCACGCACAGGGGAGCCACAGTGGAAGCCGGTATCGTGGTCGCACCCCGGCACTCGACCGTGACAGCAGGAGACACCGCGTGACTCAATCCGACTCAGCCGACCGGCAACGCCCTACCCCGCTCAGGCCCCGGCAGCAGCCCCGTCCGACACCACGCAGGCAGCCAAGTTGCTCGGCGAGGCCATCGCCCAGGTGCAGCGCGTCATCGTCGGCCAGGAGCACATGGTCGAGCAGCTGATGGTGGCCCTGCTGGCCAAGGGACACTGCCTGCTCGAGGGCGTCCCGGGCGTCGCGAAGACGCTGGCCGTGCGCAGTTTCGCCACCGTCGTCGGCGGCGACTTCGCCCGCATCCAGTTCACGCCCGACCTGGTGCCCTCCGACATCGTCGGTACCCGCATCTACTCGGCGCGGCAGGAGAAGTTCGACATCGCGCTCGGCCCGGTGTTCGTGAACTTCGTGCTCGCCGACGAGATCAACCGGGCGCCGGCGAAGGTGCAGTCGGCGATGCTCGAACTGATGGCCGAGCAGCAGGTCTCGATCGGCGGCCACACCTACCCGGTCCCCCAGCCGTTCATCGTGATCGCCACCCAGAACCCGATCGAGTCCGAGGGCGTCTACCCGCTGCCCGAGGCGCAGCGCGACCGCTTCCTGCTCAAGGTGGACGTGCCCTACCCGCGCGGCAACGAGGAGTTCGAGATCCTGCGCCGGATGAGCGTCCGGCCGCCGACGGCCGAACCCGGTGCTGAACCCCGACGTCGTCAAGCAGCTGCAGGACCAGGCCTCCAACGTCTTCGTGCACAACCTGGTGGCCGAGTACGTCGTGCGCCTGGTGCTGGCCACCCGGACGCCCGAGGAGTTCGGCATGCCCGACCTGACCTCGGTGATCCAGGTCGGCTGCAGCCCGCGCGCCACGCTCGGCCTGGTCGCCGCGGCCCGCGCGCTGGCGCTGATCCACGGCCGTGACTACGTGCTGCCCACCGACGTCCAGGCCGTCGCCAAGGACGTGATGTCGCCACCGCATGGTGCTCGGCTTCGACGCCGTCGCCGACAACATCACCCCCGCCCAGGTGGTCGAGCGGATCGTCGCGATGGTGCCGCCGCCCACTCCGGTGTGGAACTCCCAGCAGCGGCAGGCGGCCCACGCCCAGCACCGCTACCAGCCGGAAGCCCGTAGCTGAAGCGTGAGCAGCACAGCCGGGCTTCGCGCCACCGCCCGACGACCTCGGCGCGGTGGCTTCGGTGCTGCGCGAGCCGACCGCGGCCACGCTGCCCGCTGCACAAGCTCGCGCCGGAGGCGGCGCTGCGCCGGCTCGAACTGACCATCGTCCGACGCCTGGAGGGCTTCCTGCACGGCGACCACCAGGGACTGCTGCCCGGCCCCGGCTCGGAGGCCAACGACGCCCGTGCCTACGTGCCGGGCCAGGACGACGTCCGCAAGATCGACTGGGCGGTCACGGCGCGCACCACCGTGCCGCACGTCCGCGACACCATCGCCGACCGCGAGCTGGAGATCTGGGCGCTGCTCGACGTCACCCCGTCGCATGAACTGGGGCACCGAGGGCGTCACCAAGCGTGACCTGGGCATCGCGGCGATCGCCACGATCGGCTTCCTCAGCCAGAAGATGGGCGACCGGTTCGGCGGGCTGATCATGCGTCCGGACGTGATCAAGCGCCTGCCCGCCCAGTCCGGACGCACGGCGCTGTACGGGCTGCTGCGGCGGATGCTGACCGAGCCGATCGTCAGCGACCACACCACCGGGCCGAACTCGCTGGCCGCCGGCATCCAGCGGATGGCGCGCACCGAGCGGCGACGCGGGCATGCGCCTGGTGGTCTCCGACTTCCTCACCCCCGGCGACTTCGAACTCGACCCGAACGTCGCGCCCGACTGGGAGCGGCCGATGCGCGCAACTGGCGCGTCCGCAACCAGGTGCTGGCCGTCGAGGTGGTCGACCGGCACGAGATCGAGTTCGCCGACGTCGGCGACCTGCTGATCCGCGACCCGGAGACCGACTTCGAGCGCTACGTGAACACCTCCGACGACGGTGCCCGCGAACGCATGGACGCCGCCACCGCCGCGCAGCGGGAACGGATCCGGATCGCGCTGCGCCGGGCGGGCGCCGCACACATCCAGTTGCGTACCGACAGAGACTGGGTGCATGACATCGCCCGCTTCGTCCTGGCCTACCGGCGTACGGCCAGCATGCTGCACCAACCGCCGACCGGGGGTGAGCCGCTGATGTCGTGGCCGACCTTCCTCAATCCCGAGCGGCTCTGGGTGCTGGCGATCATTCCGCTGCTGGTCGCCGGCTACATCTACCTGGTCCTGCGCAAGAAGAAGACCGGGATGCGGTTCACCAACACCGCCATCCTGGGTCGGGTGGTGCCCAAGCAGTCGCAGTGGCGCCGGCACCTCGCGGTGGCGCTGTCGCTGGCGCAGCCTGATCGCGCTGAGCCTGGCCTGGGCGCGTCCCAACGGCATCGAGATGCAGCCCCGGGAACGCGCCACGGTCGTGCTGGTGATCGACATCTCGCTGTCGATGCAGGCCACCGACGTCAAGCCGACCCGGCTGGACGCGGCCAAGGAGGCCGCGCTGAGGTTCGTGAAGGCGCTGCCGGCGCAGTACAACGTCGCGCTGGTGGCGCTGTCGGGCACGCCGTCGGTCCGGCTGCCACCGACCACCGACCGAGTGCAGGCGCACGGCGCGATCAACGGCTTGAAGGTGCAGGATTCGACGGCGGTGGGGGAGTCGATCTACACCGCGCTCGCGGCCCTGCAGCTGGCGCCGAAGGGCACCGATTCGACCCCGGCGCCCGGCGCGATCGTGCTGCTGTCGGACGGGCAGAACACCGCCGGTCGATCACCGATGCAGGCGGCCGCCGAGGCCAAGCGGCCGAGCGTCCCGGTCTACACGATCGCCTACGGCACCGAGAACGGCTACGTCGACCTCGACGGCAAGCGCGAGCGGGTGCCGCCGGACAAGGACCTGCTGGCCGCGCATCGCCAACGCCACCGGCGGCGCAGACCTACTCGGCCGAGAACCTCGATCAGCTCGACCGGGTGTACAACAACATCCGCAGCGAGGTCGGCCAGACGCCGGTCAAGAAGGAGACCACGGCGTTGTGGGCCGGCTACGGCCTGGCCTTCGCCGTGGTGGCCGCGCTCGCCGCGGTCTCCCTGGGAGCGAGGTGGCCGTGATGCTCGAGTTCCTGCGTCCGGAGCGGCTGTGGTGGCTGCTGCTGATCCCGCTGCTGGTGGGCCTGTACGTGTTCCTGCTGTGGCGTCGCAAGTCGCAAGGCCCGCCCGCACGCGATCACGAACCTGGAGCGGGTGCTGCCCAAGCAGCAGGCGTGGAAGCGCCACGTCGCCGTCGGAGCGGCGGTGCTGGCGCTCGCCGCCCTGAACGTGGCGTTCGCCCAGCCCAAGGGTGAGGTGGAGGTGCCGCGGGAACGCGCGACCGTCGTGATCACGCTCGACGTCTCCCGCTCGATGATCGCCGAGGACGTGGCGCCGAACCGGCTCGACGCCGCCAAGGCGGCGGCGCAGGACTTCCTGACGATGCTGCCGGTCGGCTTCAACGTCGCGCTGGTGAGCTTCGCCGGCACGCCGACCGTCGTCGTTCCGCCCACGACTGATCGCGGTGTCGTCTCAGCCGCGATCGACAACCTGCAGGTCGCTCCGTCGACCGCGATCGGTGAGGGCATCTACTCCGCGCTGGACGCGCTCGCACAGGCTCCGCCCGACCCCGACCATCCCGACGAGCCGGCCCCGGGCGCGATCGTGCTGCTCAGTGACGGGTACACCAACGTGGGACGCCCCTCGGAACTGGCCGCCGCGCGAGGCGAAGAAACGCAAGATCGCCGATCTACACGATCGCCTACGGCACGGAGAACGGTTACGTCGACAACAACGGACGCCGCGAGCCGGTGCCGGTCAACCCCGCCGAACTGGCCCAGGTGGCGTCGGTGTCCGGCGGCAAGGCGTTCACAGCCGGTTCGCTGGGCGAACTGAAGGACGTGTACTCGTCGATCGCCAAGTCGGTCGGTTACGTGAAGGTCGACCAGGAGGTCACCGAGCAGTACGCCGGCTACGCCCTCGGGTTCGCTCGTTCTGGCCGCCCTGGCGGTCATCTCTCTCGGTGCCCGCTGGCCGTAGCGGCCGAGCCTGCCGGGCCGGTGAGGCCCGGGTGGGCGGTCACGTGAGGTTCGGCCGGGCGCCGAAGATCGCCGTTCCCAGGCGCACCTGGGTCGAGCCATGGGCGATGGCCAGTTCGAAGTCTCCCGACATGCCCATGGACAGCTCGTCGTAGGACTGGCCATCGGCCGCCGCGTGGCGCAGCCGCTCTCGAGCCGCACGCATGCGTTCGAAGCAGGCCGCGACCAGGGCTGCGTCCGGTGAAGGCAGGGCCAGGGTCATCAGCCCGCGCACGCGAAGGGTGTCGAAGGCCGCCAGCGCGGACGCGAACCTGACCACGTCGTCGGGCGGCACCCCGAACTTGGAGTCCTCGCCTGAGGAGTTCATCTGGATCAGGACGTCGAGCCGGCGACCCAGCGACTGCAAGCGTCGATCCAGCTCAGCGGCCAGCGGGAGCGAGTCCAGAGACTGAAGTTCGCTCGCGAACCGAGCCACGGTACGGGCCTTGTTCGTCTGCAGATGGCCGAGCATCACCCATTCGATGCTCGACGTCTCCGGCCAATTCCAGGGCTTTGGCCTGCAGTTCCTGCGCCTTGTTCTCGCCGAACCTCCTGCAGCCGGCGGCATGAGCGGCCAGGACGTCGGCGACCGGACGGGTCTTGCTCGCCGGGAGCAGACGGACGCTGTGCGGCGACCGTCCGGCCGCCGCGCACGCGGCGCCGATCCGCGTCCGTACGGCGGCGATGTTCGCCGCGATCTGGTCCATGTGCCTAGCTAAGCAGGATCCTCAGCGCGAGGGAGCGAACCGCCGATCGAACCGCGGCAGCGAGAACAGATGCGGTCGACCGCCGAACTTGTTGTGATGGCGTGGAGTCGAACGCGGCGTGATGCCCCAACCGCCGAACTCGTGGTCATGCCCCCCGCCTCGGGGCGGCGAAACGACAACCTCGGCGGTCGACCCGAGTTGTCTCCCTCCAACGGCCCTCCATAACGACCAATTCGGCGGTCCAGTTCCCCTGCACCCGCTGTCCGCCACCGAGCAGGGATGTTGGCCGACCTATTCGCTGTCGCCACAGTGGCGGGCTGGTAACGCCTGGTGCGGCTGGGGCACAATGGACACGTCCCTGAGGGACTGAGGTGGCTGGGGAAGGCACATCTCAGGAAATGGGGACACCGATGAAGAGCACGCGCGGGATCATTCTGATCCACTCCGCGCCGGCAGCGCTGCGCCCGCACCTGGAATGGGCCGTCGGCGCTGTGTTCGGCGCACCCGTCGAGTTCACCTGGTCGCAGCAGCCGGCCGAACCGCGCACGCCTGCGCGCCGAGTACACCTGGCACGGCCCGGTCGGGCACCGGCGCCGCGCTCGCCAGCGCGCTGCGGGGTTGCGTTCGTGCTCGCTTCGAGGTCACGGAGGAGGCCGTCGCCGGCAGCGAGAGGGATCGCGGTGGGCCTACACCCCCGAGCCTCGGCGTCTTCGCCGCCTCCGATCGGGGTGCACGGCGACATCATGATCCACGAGGACCGCCTCAAGCAGGCGCTGCTGGCCGACGCCCTGGGTCACCGCCCCCTGGCCGAGGGTGTCGCCGAGCTGCTCGGCGCCCGGTGGGACGACGAACTGGAGGCCTTCCGTCACGCCGGCGAGGGCGCCCCCGTCCGCTGGCTGCACCAGGTGGGCTGAACGCTGACGTGGACGTTGCTCCTGGCGACCGGGCCAGGAGCAACGTCGATCGTGACGGCTGCGCCGTTCGGCGCGGGCGAAGACGCCCGCCCGGGGTTGGCTACAGCGGGATGTTGGTGTGACCCCCACGGACGCCGGTGTCGGCGGCTCGCGAATGGCGGCGGCCAGCGCTGAACGGGTCTCGCTCGGGGGTGATGATCTCGTCGACCACACCGATCTCGACCGCCTTGTCGACGCCGCCGGCGATCTTCTCGTGCTCGGCGGCCAGTTCGGCCTCGACCTGCGCCAACTGGTCCGCGGGGCACCTCGGCGAGCTTGCGGCGGTGCAGGATCCGGATGGCGGCCACCGGCCCCATCACGGCGATCTCGGCCGCCGGCCAGGCGAACACCTTCGTGGCGCCCAGCGAGCGGGAGTTCATCGCGATGTAGGCGCCGCCGTAGGCCTTGCGGGTCACCAGGGTGACCCGCGGGACGGAAGCCTCGGCGAAGGCGTGCAGCAGCTTCGCGCCGCGCCGCACCACGCCGTCCCACTCCTGGCCGACGCCGGGCAGGTAGCCCGGGAACGTCGACGAGCACGACCAGCGGGACGCCGAAGGCGTCGCACAGCCGTACGAACCGGGCCGCCTTCTCGGCGCTCAGCGAGTCGAGGCAGCCCCCGAGCCGCAGCGGGTTGTTGGCCACCACGCCGACGGTTCGGCCGCCCAGGCGGCCGAAGGCGACGGTCACGTTGGGCGCCCAGCGCGCGTGCAGTTCGAACAGCGAGCCCTCGTCCAGCAGGCCGCCGATCAGCGGGTGCACGTCGTAGGCGCGCTTGGCCGATTCCGGCAGGAGTGCGGCGAGGTCGACGTCGGCGACGTCGGCGGCGACGCCGCCCTGAGCGGCCAGGAGGGTGGTCACGGCGCGAGCGCGAGCCAGCGCGTCCGCCTCGTCGTCGGCCACGACGTGGACGACGCCGGACTTCCGCTCGTGGGTGTCGGGACCGCCGAGGCGCAGCATGTCGACGTCCTCACCGGTCACCGACCGGACGACGTCCGGGCCGGTGACGAAGATCCGTCCCTCGGGCGCGAGGATGACGACGTCGGTCAACGCAGGACCGTACGCCGCGCCGCCGGCGGCTGCACCGAGCACGACCGAGATCTGCGGAATCTTGCCGGAGGCCTGCGTCATGGCGTGGAAGATCCGGCCCACCGCGTGCAGGCTCAGGACGCCTTCGGCGAGCCGGGCGCCACCGGAGTGCCAGATGCCGAGGATCGGGCACACGGTCGACCATCGCCCGTCGATAGGCCTGGACGACGACCTCACAGCCGTCGAGCGCCCATCGCGCCGCCCATCACGGTGGCGTCGGAGCAGAAGGCGACCGCCGGCGACCCGTTGACGGTGCCCGTGGCCGCGAGCATGCCGGAGTTGTCGTCGGCGCTGATCAGCCGCAGCGACCCTTCGTCGAACAGGGCCGCCAGTCGGAAGTTCGGGTTGCGCGGATCCTCCGAGCGGGGGAGCCGGGCAGGCTTGGCGCTTGCGGGGGCCTGGGTCATCGCTTACTCCTCGGAAATCGTGTGAAGTCCCTGCCGGCACGCTCGGGCGCACTGCACGAGCGGGCCCACACAGACCGTGTGGGGCGCGGCCTCGGCGCGGACGCCAGCGCGACCGAACAGATCAGAGACTCGCGTTGGCGTTGGTGACCACGATGGCCACGTTGTGTCCGCCGAAGCCGAAGGAGTTGTTGACCGCGGCCAGGTCACCCGCGGGCAAGCGGACGCGAGACGTTGGCGGCGATGTCGATGCCGAGGTCGGGCTCGGGGTCCTCGAGGTTGATCGTCGGGCGGCACCATCCGGTCGCGCAGGGCCAGCAGGGTCGCGATGGTCTCCAGCGCGCCGGCGCCGCCGAGCAGGTGACCGGTCATCGACTTGGTCGAGGTCACCACCACCTCGTCGGTGGCGTCGCCGAGCGCCGTCCGGATCGAGCCGGCCTCGGTGATGTCGCCCTGCGGCGTGGACGTGCCGTGGGCGTTGACGTGCTTGATGTCGGTGGGCGTGAGCTCGGCGTCGGCCAGCGCCTTGATCATCGCGCCGGACTGGCCCTCCCCGGTCGGGTCGGGCTGGACGATGTCGTGGCTGTCGGCGGTGATGCCGGCGCCGGCGATCGTGCCGTAGATCTTCGCGCCGCGAGCCCGGGCGTGCTCGAGGGTCTCGAGGATCATGATCGCCGAACCCTCACCCATGACGAAGCCGTCGCGGCCGCGGTCCCACGGACGGGAGGCGCCTTCGGGGTCGTCGTTGCGGCGGCTCAGCGCCTGCATCTGCCCGAAGGCGGCGATCGGCAGCGGGTGGATCGTCGCCTCGGTGCCACCGACGACCGCGATGTCCGCCCGACCGAGCCGCAGCTGGTCGAGCGCCAGCGAGATCGCCTCGTTGGAGGAGGCGCAGGCCGAGACGGGCGTGTGCACGCCGGCCTTGGCGTGCACGGCGAGGCCGACGTTGGCGGCCGGGGCGTTGGCCATCAGCATCGGGATGGTGAACGGGCTGACCCGGCGATAGCCCTTGTCGCGGTGGGCGTCCCAGTTGTTCAGCAGCGAGTGCAGGCCGCCGATCCCGCTGGCCAGCGAGACGCTGAGCCGCTGCGGGTCGACCTCGTCCTCGGCCTCCCAGCGTGAAGCCGGCGTCCTGCCAGGCCTCCTGGGCGGCGATCAGGGCGAGTTGGGTGGAGCGGTCGAGCCGGCGGGCCTTGACCCGGTCGATCATCTCGGACGGGTCCACCTGCACGTAGGCGGCGATCTTGACCGGCAGCTCCTGCGGCCCAGTCCTCGGTGATGGCGCGGACGCCGGACCGGCCGGCCAGCATGCCGGCCCAGGTGGAGGCCAGGTCGCCGCCGAGCGGGGTGGTGGCGCCGAGGCCGGTGATCACGATCTCAGTCATGGACTCCGCAGTGAGGAGGTGAGCGGTGGAGGCTGCGCACGCTTGGCTCGGGCACGCACCTGTCGGCGGTGCGGGGTGTGGAAGGGGCGCTACTCGCGGAGTTCAGGGTGCTGGAGCGGATGCCGGTAGAACCGGTCGGGACCACGGTGAGTGGTCCCGACCAGCTCGGTCAGCCGGGGACGGCTGGATCAGCTGTGCGCTTCGATGTAGGCGACGGCGTCGCCGACGGTCTTGAGGTTCTTGGACTCCTCGTCGGGGATCGTGACGCCGAACTTCTCCTCGCAGCCGACGAGGATCTCGACCATCGCGAGGCTGTCGACGTCGAGGTCGTCGACGAAGGACTTGTCGAGCTGGACGTCCTCGACCGGCACGCCGGCGACGTCGTTGACGAGCTCGGCGAGCTGGGCGCGGATCTCTTCAGTGGTGGCCATTGGGTTCTCCTTTAACTAAATGGGGCTTACTTGTCCGGGCCGTGCACGTCGCACGGCAGCCGGGGACTCAGGGAAGGGTGATGACCTGGCCGGCGTAGACCAGGCCGGCGCCGAAGCCGATGATCAGGGCGGTGTCGCCGCTCTTGGCTTCGCCGCTGGCCAGCAGGGCGTCCATCGCCATCGGGATGGTGGCCGCGGAGTTGTTGCCGAACTGCCGGATGGTGCGGGCGACCACGACGTTCTCGGGCAGCTTCAGGTAGCGCAGCAGCGTGTCGGTGATCCGGTCGTTGGCCTGGTGCGGGATGAAGACGTCCAGCTGGTCGGGGGTGATGCCCGGCGACGTCGAGGCACTTCTTGGTGGCCTGGGCGATGAAGCTGGTGGCCCACTTGAACACCGCGCGTCCGTCCATGCCGAGCTTGGGCGAACTCGCCGGTCTCGACGGCGCTGTGCCAGTCGGCGGTCTGCCAGATCACGCCGTCCTGGCTGCCGTCGGAGCCCCAGACGACCGGGCCGATGCCGTTGGTCTCGCTCGGTCCGACGATGACCGCACCGGCGCCGTCGCCGAACAGGAAGGCGGTGCCGCGATCGGTGAGGTCGGTGATCTCGCTGATGGTCTCGCCGGCGATCAGACAGGACGTAGTGCGCCTGCCCGGAGCGGACGAGCGACTCGGCCTGGGCGAGCGCCGTAGCAGAAGCCGGCGCAGGCGGCGGAGATGTCGTAGGCGGCGGCGTCCGGGATGCCCAGCTTCGTGGCGAGCTGCGGCGCGAGCGCCGGGCGTCTGCTGGTAGTGCGAGATGGTCGACAGGATCACGGCGTCGATCTCGGTCGCGGTCGATGCCGGCCCGCTCGATGGCCTGCTCGCCGGCGGCGAGGGAGAGCGTCTCGATGTTCTCGTCCTCGGCGATCCAGCGGCGCTCCTTGATGCCGGTGCGCTGGGTGATCCACTCGTCGCTGGAGTCGATGTGGTGCAGCAGGTACTCGTTGTCGATCACCCGCGACGGGGTGGCCGATCCGACCGACAGGATGCGGGCGAACTTCGGCCCGGTGCTGGCCTTGATCTGGGTCATGTGTTCCTGCTCTCAGTCCTGGGCCGGGTAGATGCGGAGGAGGGGCTGGCCGGGGGAGACCGGGTCGCCGTCCTCGACGAGCCATTCGGTGACCGTGCCGGCCCCGGTGGTGGTGACGGTGGTGGTGTCTCGAAGGTTGGCGACGGTGCCGATCGCGGCGCCCGCGGCGAGCGTGGAGTCGGCGGCCGACGCCGTCGGCCCGCGGAACTCGCCCTTGCTGGGCGAGACCACCAGCATCCAGGACGGGGTGTTGCCCGAGGCCCACCCTGAGTCGCCGTGCTTGGCGACGAACTCCTGGGCCGCCGGGATCTGGTCGGGCGTGTTCAGGCTGAACAGCTCGACGCCCTTGAGGTTGCGCTTGGCGATGCCGGTCAGGGTGCCGGCCGGCGGAAGTTCGAGCAGGCCGGTGACGCCGAGGTCGGCCATGGTCTGCAGGCACAGGTCCCAGCGGACGGGGTTGGCGACCTGCTTCGACCAGCCGCGCGAGGTACTCCGCGTCCGCTCTGCACGACCTGGCCGTCGGCGTTGGACAGCAGCCGGGTACGGGGTCGTGGGTGGAGATCGAGCGCGCCAGGCGGGCGAGGTGTGCGACCGCCGGCTCCATGTGGACGGTGTGGAAGGCGCCGGCGACGCTGAGCTGGATCAGCCGGGCCTTCGCCGGCGGGTTCGCGGCGAGGTCGGCGAGCTGCTCCACCGTGCCGGCGGCGACGATCTGGCCGGAGCCGTTGTTGTTGGCGGCGGTCAGCCCGTGCGGCCTCGATCGCGGCCAGCACCTCGGCGGGGTCACCACCGATCACGGCCATCATCGAGGTGGGTCGGACGGCGCTGGCGGCGGCCATCTGCTGGCCGCGCTCACGGACGAAGACCATGGCCTGTTCCGCCGACAGCACGCCGGTCGCCGCGGCGGCGGTGATCTCACCGACGCTGTGGCCCGCGGCGACGCCGGTGCGGCGGAAGCCGTCCGCGGGGCTGGGGAAGAGCTGGAGCGCGGTCGACCAGGCCGGCGGCCACCAGCAGCGGCTGGGCGATGGCGGTGTCCCGGATGGTCTCGGCGTCGGCCTTGCGTGCCGTAGTGGGCGAGGTCGATGCCGGCCACTGTGCCCAGCCAGTTCAGGCGGTCGGCGACGGCGGGTTCGGCGAGCCACGGGGCGAGGAAGCCGGGGGTCTGGGCGCCCTGTCCGGGCGCGACGATTGCGAGCACGTCTCTACTCTGGCGAACTCCGCCGGTCGGGCCGGCGGTCCGATGCAACGAATTTGATCACGCCGACTTTTGTGGGAATCCTACAACGGCCGACGATGCGCGAACGGTGTAGTCGGTCGGTGGATTGTCGGTATCGGATCAGCGACGCTCGTGCGCGCAGGCAGGACCCGGTCAGTCGAGCAGCCGGCCGAGGGTCAGGGCGAGTCGCAGCGCGTAGCCGTCGCGCGGGTCCACAGGGGAGTAGCCGGTGATCTCGTGCACCCGACGCAGGCGGTAGCGCACGGTGTTCGGGTGCACGAACCGGGCCCGGGCCGTGGCCTCGATCGACCCGCCGGAGTCGAAGAACGCGGCCAGCGTCTCGGCCAGGTCCCCGCCGGCCGCGAGGACGGGCCGGTACAGGTCCGTGGCGAGGGTGCGCCGGGCGTGGCCGTCGCCGGCCAGGGCGCGCTCGGGAAGCAGGTCCTCCGAGGCGACCGGACGCGGGGCGTCCGGCCACGCGCGAGCCGCCCGCATGCCGGACAGCGCCGCTCGGGCGCTCCGGGCCGCCTCGACCAGGTCGGTCACGATCGGGCCCGACCACCACCTGGCCCGGCGCCGAACTGGCTGGCGAAGTCGGCCACCAGCGCGACGAGTTGCGGCATGGACGTCGAGTTGCACCGCCGATCACCAGCACCAGGCGGTCGCCCTGGGGCGCGGCGAGCAGGTCGAGGGCGTGCCGGGCCGCCGACTGCCGGATGGCTTCGACCGGTCGCCCCCGGGTCGGCCGGAGCGGCGCCGATGACCACGGCGATCGCCGGGTGGGGAGGCCCACCCGAGGGTCGAGGCGCGGGAGACCACCGACTCGTCGGCGTCGCCGCGGATCACGGCGTCGACCACGAGCGCCTCCAGCCGGGCGTCCCAGGCGCCGCGGGCTTCCGCGGCCCGGGCGTACACCTGGGCGGCGGCGAACGCGATCTCCCGGGAGTAGCGCAGGATCCCGACCCGCAGCGGCCCCTGCTCGGCCTCGGGGAGCTCGGCGATCCGGTGCTCGACGGTGTCGATGGTGGTGCGCACCAGGTCGACGGTCTGGTTCAGCGTGATCCGCCGTGCGAGCGCGCGGGGGGCGGCGTCGAAGACGGCGCCCGGTGAGATGCTGCGACCGCCGGCGGCGAACCACTCCAGGAAGCCGTCGATGCCGTTGCGGGCGACGAGCGTGATCCAGGATCGGTGCTCGGCGTCCAGTTCGGCGAACCAGGGGTGCTCCTCGGCGATCCGGGCCAGCGCCGCGGTGGTCATCTCGGCCGCCGCGGCCCCCAGGCGAGCGGCGATCTCCGTTCGTTCCTGAGGCGGTGGCCAGCCGAACTGCATTCCGGGGTCGCTCATCGTTGCCGGGCCTCGATCTCGTCGCGCCGCAGTGCCACCATCCGGCGCAGGATCGCGTCGGCGGGATCTCGGACGCCACGGTGAACCGGATCGTGCCCTTGGAGATCGAGAATCCGGCCAGGTCCGGAGCCAGGCCGCGACCACCTCGGGGCTGAACGGGAACAGGGAGATGCCCGCCTTCGCCACCCGCACACCGAGCAGCGGGCTGCCGCGGTACCGCAGCGCGGGGGTGCCGTAGCTGAGGTCCTCCACCGCGTCCGGCACGATTGCGAGAACGGTGTCCAGCACGCGCCGCAGCGCGGCCGCGGTGGCATCGTCACTGGCGTCGATGAGGTCGGTGAACACGCCCATGAGGGGATCCTAGGCCCGGCCGGTGACGACTTCTCGCCGGTGTGCCGCTTCACGCCTACTCTGATCCGATGATGCAGCCTCTCGACCCGGTGGCGGCGTTGCGGGAGATCGCCTACCTGATGGAGCGGGTGCAGGCCGACAGCCGCAGGGTCAAGGCTTTCCGGACGGCCGCGGACGTCGTCGCCGCCCTGAACCCGGAGGCCGATGGCCCACCACCTGGCCGCCGGCACGTGGCGGGAGACTCCGCGGGGTGGGCGACAGTACCGGTGCCGTGATCTCCGAGGCCACCGCCGGACGCGTCCCCGACCGGTTGGCGAAGCTGCGCGCCGCACGCCGTCCCCTGGCCGTCGGCGGCGAGCCACTCCTGGCCCGGCTGCGAGGCGACCTGCACACTCACACCGACGCCTCCGACGGCGGGTCGCCGATGGAGCGGTCGCGGGAGGCGGCGGACGCGCTGGGCTACGAGTACCTCGCCATCACCGACCACTCGCCGCGGCTCACCGTTGCCAACGGGCTCTCGCCGGACCGCCTCGCTCGCGCAACTCGACCAGCTGGCCGCGCTCAATCGTCAGGACGGATGCCGTCTGCTGACGGGCATCGAGGTGGACATCCTCCCCGACGGCCGGCTCGACCAGCTGCCCGAACTGCTGGCGAGGCTCGACATCGTGGTGGCCAGCGTCCATTCCGAGTTGCGGATGGAGGCGGACGCCATGACCAATCGCATGGTCGCAGCCATCGCCAATCCGGCCACCAACGTCCTCGGTCACTGCACCGGACGGCTGATCACCGGTGGGCGCGGCACTCGGCCGCAGAGCACGTTCGACGCCGAGGTCGTCTTCGAGGCATGCCGTCAGTTCGATGTGGCGGTGGAGATCAACTCGCGTCCCGAACGGGCCGACCCGCCCGACGACCTGCTCGCGCTGGCCCTCGACACCGGCTGCCTGTTCGCCATCGACTCCGACGCCCACGCGCCGGGGCAACTCGAGTTCCCCGCCTACGGCGCCGCCAGGGCCGAGGCGGCCGGGATCCGCCACGATCGAGTGGTGAACACCTGGCCGTTGGACGACCTGCTGGCGTGGAGCAGATTTCGCTCAGATTGATTCAGGCTACTGGCGTCGCGGTCCTCGAGAGTCCGGGTAAGGTCAGCCGTGCGCAACGATCTCGCGCAGAGATCCCGGGAAAGGCTAGAGCTGTGGCAAGTCGCGAAACCGTCGGCCCGATCCTGAACGGGTTGCCGACCAACCTCCCCGACATCGACTCCGAGGAGACCGCCGAGTGGCTGGATTCCCTGGACATGATGATCGACTCGGACGGCCGCAACCGCGCCCGCTACATCATGCTGCGGCTGCTGGAGCGCGCCCGCGACCAGCACCTGGGGTTGCCGTCGCTGACCGCGACCGACTACGTCAACACGATCCCGGCCGAGCGGGAGCCGTGGTACCCCGGCGACGTCGACCTGGAGCGGAAGTTCCGGCGGCTGGTCCGCTGGAACGCAGCGATCATGGTGCACCGCGCGCAGCGTCCCGGCGTCGGCGTCGGCGGCCACATCTCGTCCTACGCCTCGTCGGCGACGCTGTACGAGGTGGGCTTCAACCACTTCTTCCGCGGCAAGGACCACCCCGGCGGCGGCGACCAGATCTTCTTCCAGGGCCACGCCAGCCCCGGCATGTACGCCCGGGCCTTCCTCGAGGGACGCCTCGACGAGGACGACCTGAACGGCTTCCGGCAGGAGAAGAGCCACCTCGTCGACGGCCGGATCCGGGCGCTGCCGTCCTACCCGCACCCGCGGCAGATGCCCGAGCTTCTGGGAGTTCCCGACCGTGTCGATGGGCCTCGGCCCGATCGACGGCGATCTACCAGGCGCAGTTCAACAAGTACCTGCGACAACCGGGGCCTCAAGGACACCGCCGACCAGCAGCGTCTGGGCGTTCCTCGGCGACGGCGAGATGGACGAGGTGGAGAGCCGCGGCGCGCTGCAACTGGCGGCCTACGAGGGCCTGGACAACCTGACCTTCGTCGTCAACTGCAACCTGCAGCGCCTGGACGGCCCGGTGCGCGGCAACGGCAAGATCATGCAGGAGCTGGAGAGCTTCTTCCGCGGCGCCGGCTGGAACGTCATCAAGGTCGTCTGGGGACGCGGCTGGGATCCGCTGCTGGCCGCCGACCGGGACGGCGCGCTGCTCAACGTGATGAACACCACCACCGACGGCGACTACCAGACCTTCAAGGCCAACGACGGCGCCTACGTCCGCGACCACTTCTTCGGCCGCGACCCGCGCACCGCGAAGATGGTCGAGGACTGGTCCGACGACCGGATCTGGAAGCTCACCCGCGGCGGCCACGACTACCACAAGGTCTACGCGGCCTACAAGGCGGCCAGCGAGTTCCAGGGCGCGCCGACGGTGATCCTGGCCCACACCATCAAGGGCTACTTCCTCGGGCAGCCACTTCGCCGGCCGCAACGCCACCCACCAGATGAAGAAGCTGGCGCTGGACGACCTCAAGCAGTTCCGCGACCGACTCGACATGCCGATCACGGACGCGGTGCTGGAGGAGAACCCCTACCAGCCGCCGTACATGAACCCCGGGCCGACGACGAGCGGATCCAGTACGTGATGGACCGGCGTCGCGCGCTGGGCGGACCGGTACCCGAGCGCCGCGAACGACCCCGAGCCGATCAAGCTGCCCGACGCACGCCGCCTACGCCGGGGTGAAGAAGGGCTCGGGCAACCAGCCGGTCGCCACGACGATGGCGTTCGTGCGCCTCGCTCAAGGACCTGATGCGCGACAAGGAGTTCGCCCCGCACGTCGTGCCGATCATCCCTGACGAGGCGCGCACCTTCGGCATGGACTCGTTCTTCCCGACGATCAAGATCTACTCCCCGCACGGGCAGAACTACACGCCGGTCGACCACGAGCTGATGCTGGCCTACCGCGAGTCGAAGCAGGGCCAGATCCTGCACACCGGGCATCAACGAGGCCGGCTCGGTGGCGGCGTTCCGGCGGTCGGGCAGCGTCCTACTCCACGCACGGCGTGCCGATGGTGCCGATCTACGTCTTCTACTCGATGTTCGGCTTCCAGCGCACCGGGCGACGCCATCTGGGCGGCGGCCGACCAGCTGGCCCGCGGCTTCCTGATCGGCGCCACCGCCGGACGCACCACGCTGACCGGCGAGGGCACCCAGCACATGGACGGGCACAGCCCGATGCTCGCCGCGACGAACCCGGCGGTGGTGACCTACGACCCGGCCTACGGCTACGAGATCGCCCACATCGTGCGAGGACGGCCTGCGCCGGATGTACGGCGAGAAGCCCGAGGACGTCATCTACTACCTGACCGTCTACAACGAGCCGATGCCGCAGCCGGCGGAGCCGGAGAACGTCGACGTCGAGGGCATCGTCAAGGGCATGTACCTGCTGAAGGAGGGCAGCTTCGAGGGTGTGGGCGGCGACGCCCGACGCGCCCAGCTGCTCGCGTCCGGCGTGGGCGTGGCCTGGGCGCTGGAGGCCCAGGAGCTGCTCAAGCGCGACTTCGGCGTGGTGGCCGACGTGTGGAGCGTCACCAGCTGGAACGAGCTGCGCCGCGACGGGCTCGCCTGCGACGAGCAGCCGGTTCCTCGCATCCGGGCGAGCGAGCACCGAGTGCCGTGGGTCACCCAGAAGCTGCAGGGTCGCCCCGGCCCGGTGATCGCGGTGTCGGACTACATGCGGCAGGTCCAGGACCAGATCCTGAACTGGGTGCCCGGTGAGTTCGCGTCGCTCGGCGCCGACGGCTTCGGCTTCTCCGACACCCGGGCGGCAGCCCGCCGGTTCTTCCACATCGACGGACCCGTCGATCGTGGTCCGGACGCTGCAGCAGCTGGCTGCCGCGGGCCAGGTCGATCCGACCTGGCCGGCGCGGGCTGCCGAGCAGTACCGGCTGCACGACGTGACCGCCGGTCAGTCGGGTTCTGTCGGGGGAGACGCCTGAGCGGGGCGCTTTGATCCGTGGCAGCTTTCTGGCAGGCTGAATGCCCTGATGGCGAGCGTTGAAAGTGGGGAAAGTCGCGTGAGTACCGCGCCGGGATCGATCACCGGATCCTCGATGGCGACCACCCTGGGCCTGTCCCAGGGGATGGCGGTCCAGGAACTGGGTTGGGACGAGGACATCGACGAGCAGGTCCGCTCAGCGATCCTGGACACGATCGGCGACGATTTCGTCTACGAAGCCATCGAGGCCGTCGACGTCGTCCTGCTGTGGTGGCGTGACGAGGACGGCGACCTGGGCGACGGTCTGGTGGACGCGCTCACCGACCTGACCACCCGGGGCCACATCTGGCTGATGACGCCCCGGGTCGGGACGAGACGGTTACGTCGATGCCGCCGACCTCGCCGAGGCTGCGCTGACCGCCGGCTTGGCGCTGGCGAACACGGCGTCCGTGTCCAAGCAATGGCAGGCCCACAAGCTGGTCCGGCCCAAGGGCGGACGCCGGTAACTCCTCGCCGTCACCGGGGTGGCCACCCCTGGGTTCTGCCAGTGTCATCGGGTGCGGGTCAGCCCGAACCTGTCGCCACGACCCTTAAGCTGGTCGTCCCGGGCGCATAGCTCAGCTGGTTAGAGCACCTCCCTTACAAGGAGGGGGTCGGGGGTTCGAGTCCCTCTGCGCCCACCCTCGGTCGTCCGGACGTAGGACACGATCCGGTGTCGAGAGGCGCCATCCGGCGCGCACCGGAAGGGATCTGATGAACAGTGAGCTGCTGGAAATCCACCTGATCGCCGACTCCTCGGGGGAGTCGGGTGCTCGGCTGGCGCGAGCGGCGGTGGCGCAGTTCCCCAGCAAGCAATTCACGTTGGTCCGCCACCGCCGGATCAGTTCGCCCGTGCGGTTGAGAGAGGCCCTGGACGCCGTCCGCGCCCGCGCGGGGAAGCCGACGGCGGTCTTCATCACCATGGTCAACGAAGAATCGGCCGACCTGGTCAAGGCGGCCTGCCGGGAGCTGGATGTGCCCTGCGCCGACTTCATGACCGACGCGATGCGCTGCCTGCAGCGGATCAGCGGCACCGAGGCCGACCACGTGGCGAGCCGTCCGGTGGGCGTCGAAGCGGACTACTTCACCCGGATCTCGGCGATCGACTTCGCTGTGCGCAACGATGACGGCGCTGCGCCGGCTGCCCTGTCGACGTGTGACATCTGCCTGGTGGGACCGTCGCGGTCAGGCAAGACGCCGCTGTCGATCTACTTGGGATACATGGGCTACAAGGCGGCGAACGTGCCGATCGTGCCCGGTATCGCTCCGCCGCCTGAGCTCTTCACCGTGGACAAGTGGCGCATCGTCGGACTCACGATGAACGCCCAGCTGCTGCAGCAGATCCGCTCCGAGCGTCTCAAGGGTCTGGGAATGCGCGGCATGAAGGACGGCTACGCCGACCTCGGCCAGATCTTCGACGAACTCGACGATGTGGCGCTGCTTCATCGCCGTCTCGGCTGTCGGGTGCTGGACACCACCGGCATGGCGCTGGAGGAGTCCGCCGCTCGCGTGATTGATGTGGTCGAGGAACGCGCTCGCCGGTTCGGTCAGCAACTGCGGCGTCCGCCGAACGTATCGAGCACCCTGCCCGCCCGCTAAGACTAAGCGAGGCCGCTCCAGACGCAGCCACCACTGCGAGCGGTCTTGTTGGGCGATGTCGCCATTTCCCACCTCGGTGGCGCCACGATGCTGGATCCGATGCCAAACCCAGATCTGGGTATGGAATCACGACACAATCGCCGTGGGTGACCTGGTCACGAACCGCCAGGCGAGGCGACCTGATTCCCAACAGCAGGTATTGCCTCAGGCGGCGTTCCGTCCCCGAACGGCCTGCCGCCCAGTTCTTCGCGGCCGTGTTCGGTGTGCCAGCCGGACAGGTCGGGACCCTTCGGCACGATGCCCGTGGGATTGATGTCGTGATGCACCACGTAGTAGTGGGTCTTGATCTGTTCGAAGTCGACGGTGTCACCGAAACCCGGTGTCTGGAAGAGATCCCGCGCATACCCCCACAGCGCCGGCATCGCGGTGAGCGGGTTCCGGTTGCACTTGAAGTGCCCGAAGTAGACCGGATCGAACCGCACCAGCGTGGTGAACAGGCGGACGTCGGCTTCGGTGATCTGATCGCCGATGAGGTAACGACGAGTGGTGAGCCGTTCTTCGAGCCGGTCGAGGGCGGCGAACAGACGATCGAAAGCGGCATCGTAGGCCGACTGCCGGCCGGCGAACCCGCAGCGATACACCCCGTTGTTGACCTCGGAATAGACCCAGGAATTCACCTCGTCGATCTCGTTGCGCAGGTGGTCGGGGTACAGCGAGGGCGCACCCTCGCGGTGGAACCGGCCCCACTCCAGTTCGAAGTCGATGGTGATCCAGGGGAAGTCGTTGGTCACCACGCGGCCGCTGGGCACGTCCACGATCGCGGGCACCGTGATGCCCTTCGGGTAGTCGGGGAAGCGGGCGAGGTAGGCCTGCTGCAGGCGCTCGATGCCGAGGACCGGGTCGACACCGCCAGGGTCCAGATCGAAGGTCCACGAACGCTCGTCGTGGGTGGGCCCGCACAGGCCGAGACTGATCGCGTCCTCCAGCCCCAGCAGTCTGCGGACGATGATCGCGCGGCTCGCCCACGGGCACGCCCGGGCGGCCACGAGCCGGTAGCGTCCGGGTTGGACGGGCCAGCCGTCAGCGGCGTCCCGGGTGATCCGGTCCGAGATGTAGGCGGTGTCGCGCCGGTACTCCGGTTCCACGTATCGCTTGGCCATCAGGTCTCCTCCTCGTCCACCGCAGCACTCCCGACCAGGGGCATGCCATCGCTTCACCGGCACCCGGGCCAGCCGACCGGCTCGATCTCCGGCCGGAGAGTTCAACGTACCCCGTCGCGTCCGGATCGGTGCCTCCGAGGGGACCTCGCCGTCGCACCGTCCAGCGGGGGTTCACCGTGCATCCTGGGCGCGGTGACCGCGGCTGGGCCGCCTGTGGAAGACCGTCAGACCGGACGCATACTCTGCTCACGTGATCGCCCCCGATGCCCCTGATGCCCTCGACACCGAGGCTCTGACCGTTCTTCGCCGCCTCGTCGGACGGCAGGACGCCACCTTCCACGACGGTCAGCGGGAGGCGATTCTGAGCCTCGTGCGCGACCGGCAGCGTTCCCTGGTCGTGCAACGCACCGGCTGGGGGAAGTCCGCGGTGTACTTCGTGGCCACGGCGCTGCTGCGCGCTGCCGGCGCCGGCCCCACCGTCATCGTCTCCCCATTGCTGGCCCTGATGCGCGACCAGATCGCCGCCGCCGGCCGGGCCGGCATCCGCGCGGTGACCATCAACACCGCGAACGCCGACGAATGGGGCCAGGTGCATGCCGCCCTCGCCGACGATGCGGTGGACGTCCTTCTGGTGAGCCCGGAGCGACTCAACAACCCCAGCTTCCGGGAACGGCAACTCCCCGACCTCGCGGCGCGCTGTGGATTGCTCGTGGTCGACGAAGCCCACTGCATCAGCGACTGGGGCCACGACTTCAGGCCCGACTACCGCCGCATCCGCGACCTCCTCGACACCCTTCCGGTCGGCACGCCCGTGCTCGCCACCACGGCCACCGCCAATTCCCGGGTGGTGGCGGACGTCGTCGAGCAACTGGGCGCCGGCGGTCACGAGGTGCTGACGGTGCGTGGCACCCTGGCCCGCAGCTCGCTGCGGCTGGGCGTGTTGAAGCTGGCGCACGAGGAGACGAGGATCGCCTGGCTCACCACCCATCTGTCTGACTTCCCGGGCAGCGGCATCATCTACACCCTCACCGTGTCCCAGGCGGAGGACCTCGCCACCATCCTCACCCGGCACGGGTACGTCGTCGCCGCCTACACCGGACGCACCGAGCCGGGCGAACGCGCCGACCTGGAGCACCGTCTGCGCGATAACCAGCTGAAGGCACTCGTGGCCACCTCAGCGCTCGGCATGGGCTTCGACAAACCCGACCTCGGCTTCGTCGTCCACCTCGGCGCCCCCAGTTCGCCCGTCGCCTACTACCAGCAGGTCGGACGAGCCGGGCGCGCCGTGGCCAGCGCCGACGTCCTGCTGTTGCCCACGCCCGCCGATCGTGAGATCTGGCACTACTTCGCCACCGCCGCCATGCCCTCCCAGGACCGGGCGGACGCGGTGATCGGGGCCCTGGCCGAGGCCGGCGGCCCCGTGTCCACCCCCGCTCTGGAGGCCGCCGTCGACCTGCGCCGCACCCGCCTGGAACTCCTGCTCAAGGTGCTGGACGTCGATGGGGCCGTGACCCGCGTCCGCGGTGGCTGGCAGGCCACGGGCCGACCCTGGAACTACGACGCCCCCAGGTATGAGCGGGTCGCCCGCGCCCGGCAGCGGGAGCAGCGGCTGATGCTCGACTACCTCGACAGCGACGGTTGCCGGATGGCCTTCCTGCAACGAACCCTCGACGATCCGGACCCGCAACCCTGCGGGCGTTGTGACCGGTGCGCTGAACCCTGGTACGCCGCGGCCGTCGATCCGCCCGCGATCGAGTCGGTGCGGACCGAACTGGAGCGGGTCGGGGTTCAACTCCCACCCCGGGTCCAATGGCCGACCGGCATGGGCGCTCTGGGGGTGCCTTTGTCAGGACGGATCGGCGCTCCCGAGGCTGCTCTGCCCGGCCGTGCGCTGGCGCGATTCACCGATCTCGGGTTGGGGCAACGACTGCGCGGGCTGCTCGCCGAGCCCGACGGCCCGGCGCCGCAATGGGTGCTGGCCGCGTGCATCCAGGTGCTCCACGAGTGGGACTGGGCGCAACGTCCAGCGGCTGTGGTGGCGATCCCTTCGCTTCGGCACCCGCAGCTGGTGGCGTCCGTCGCTGCCGAAATCGCAGCCCGCGGCCGCCTGGTCGACCTGGGGTCCATGACGCTGCGGCCTGAAACTCGGTCCGAGGAACCCGCTGCCAATAGCGCCTTCCGGCTTCGGCAGGTCATCGACCGGTTCGCGCTCACCCCGTCCCAACGAGACTGGCTGTCCGCGCACGGCGGTGCGGTGCTGCTGGTCGACGACCTCACCGACACGCGGTGGACGCAGACTGTCGCCGCACGAGCCCTACGACTGGCCGGTGCGTCCGCGGTGCTGCCGTTGGCGCTGGCCGCAGTGGCCTGAACCTGAGGGACGACCGGGGGTCGACGACCCGGCGTTGGCGTAGAGTGATCGCCCGTGACCGCCGCTGACCTGCAGGCCGACCTGGCCGTCCTCGATCGGACCCTCAAGTCCATCGAGGCCGTTATCGACCCCGAGACCAAACGGGGCGAGATCGTCGCGTTGCAGGAACAGGTGTCCGCGCCCGACCTCTGGGACGACCAGGAGAATGCGCAAAAGATCACGTCGCGGCTGTCCCGCCTGCAGGCCGAGGTGGATCGGATCGCTGCGCTGCGCGTCCGCGTGGACGACCTGGACGTGCTGATCCAGCTCGCCGAGGAGGAGTCCGACGCCGCGACCCTCGCCGAAGCCCAGAAGGAACTGAAGGGACTCTCCGCCGACATCGAGATCCTGGAGATCCGGACTCTGTTGTCGGGGGACTATGACCAACGCGACGCTCTGGTGACCATTCGATCTGAAGCCGGCGGAGTCGACGCCGCCGATTTCGCGGCCATGCTGCTGCGGATGTACCTGCGCTGGGCCGAGCGACACAACTACTCGGTGGAGGTCTACGACATCTCCTACGCCGAGGAGGCGGGGATCAAGTCGGCCACGCTCACCGTCCGGGAACCTTTCGCCTACGGCATCCTCTCCGTCGAACAGGGCACGCACCGACTCGTCCGGATCTCCCCGTTCGACAACCAGGGCCGCCGCCAGACCTCGTTCGCCGGCGTCGAAGTGCTGCCGGTCACTGAGGAGACCGACCACATCGACATCCCTGAAGCCGACATCAGGGTGGACGTCTTCCGCTCGTCCGGTCCCGGCGGGCAGAGCGTCAACACCACGGATTCGGCCGTCCGGATCACCCACCTGCCCACCGGCCTGGTGGTCTCCTGCCAGAACGAGAAGTCGCAGTTGCAGAACAAGGCCGCCGCGCTCCGCGTCCTTCAATCCCGCCTGCTCGAACGGGCCAGGGCCGAGAAGGAAGCTGAGATGAAGGAGCTCAAGGGAGAGGGCGGGAACTCCTGGGGATCGCAGATGCGTTCCTACGTCCTGCACCCCTACCAGATGGTGAAAGACCTACGTACCGAGCACGAAGTCGGCAATCCGGACGCGGTCTTCGACGGCGACATCGACGGATTCCTGGACGCCGGCGTCCGCTGGCGTCGCCAACAGGGGGAGCGGTAGCGCTGGCGCGCTGCTCGTCAGAGACTCCTCGACCGTGGACGTCGCTACCGCGACTTCAGGTCTTCGTCGTCTAAACTCCAACGAAGACCGGCCTTAGCTTGCGTTAAGGAAACTTCCCCACTGTCTACCCGGTCTGACAATCAACTGTGATCAGATTCGAAGATGTCACGAAGACCTACGAGGGTCAGGCTCGCCCTGCCCTGAACAAGGTCACCGTGGAGATCGACAAGGGCGAGTTCGCCTTCCTCGTGGGAGCGTCGGGCTCAGGGAAGTCGACCTTCCTACGGCTCGTCCTGCGCGAGTACCTGCCCACCAGCGGGCACATCCACGTCGCAGGCAAGGACCTCAGCCGGCTGCACAGCTGGAAGGTGCCGGCACTGCGTCGCCAGATCGGGACGGTGTTCCAGGATTTCCGGCTGCTCCCGGGCAAGTCGGTGACCGAGAACGTCGCGTTCGCCATGCAGGTGATCGGCAAGCCGGCCTCCCTCATCCGCTCCGTGGTGCCGGAAACGCTCGAACTGGTCGGTCTCGAAGGCAAGGGCGACCGACTGCCCGAGGAACTGTCCGGCGGCGAACAGCAGCGGGTGGCGATCGCACGCGCGTTCGTGAACCGGCCGGCGATCCTGATCGCCGACGAGCCCACCGGCAACCTCGACCCGAACACCAGCGTCGGCATCATGAAGCTGCTCGACCGGATCAACCGCTCGGACACCACGGTGATCATGGCCACCCACGACGCGACCATCGTCGACCAGATGCGCAAGCGCGTCATCGAACTCGTCGACGGTGAAGTCGTCCGCGACCAGAGCAAGGGCGTCTATGGCTACCAGTGATCGACGCGGAAGGCGGGGGGTGGCCTGATGCGACACACACTCACCGAGACCTGGTCAGGATTGCGGCGCAACGCCTCGATGACCCTGGCCGTCATCGTCACCATGTGGGTCTCGCTGACGTTGTTCGGAGCCGGGCTGCTCGTGGCCCAACAGGTGGATCGGCTCAAGGACGACTGGTACGACAAGGTCGAGATCAGCGTCTTCCTGTGCGTGGCGGATTCCCGCGGCGGGAATTGTGAGCCCGGTGAAGCGGTCACGGACGCCCAACGCGCCACCATTGAAGAAACCCTACGCAGCAATCCCGAAGTCGCCGAAGTCTTCTACGAGACCAAAGAACAGGCGTACGCGCAGTTCCGGGAGTACTACGCGAACAATGATCCGATCCTGAAGTCCACGACCGTGGAGATGATGCAGGATTCGTTCCGGGTGAAACTGAAGAACCCGGAGGAATACCAGGGGGTCGTCTCCGCGGTCAGCGGCCTTCCGGGCGTGCAACTGGTGCAGGATCTGCGCAAGATCCTCGATCCGATGTTCACGTGGCTGAACCTGGCCCGCTGGGCGACGGTCGGCCTGAGCGTCCTGCTGCTGCTGGCGGCCGCCCTCCAGATCGCGAACACGATCCGAATGGCCGCGTTCTCGCGGCGACGAGAGATCGGGATCATGCGATTGGTCGGGGCTTCCAACACCTACATCATGCTGCCGTTCCTGTTGGAGTCGTTGATCGCCGCCGTGGGTGGCGCACTCCTCGCCTGCCTGACCCTGGCCGCGGTTCAGCAATTCGTCATCGTCGGCAAGGCGCAAGTGGAGATTCAAACCATTCGTTGGATCGAATGGTCGAATGTGGGTTGGGCCATGGCAATCATTGGTGTCGTGGCGATTGTGTTGTCTGTTATTCCAACATTGCTGGCCACCCGGAGATTCCTTCGGGTCTAGCGAAAACTGATTGGGGCAAACGTGCTGGTGTCTTCCTCCACCACACGCGGAGCCCGGGGTAGCCGCCTCGGCCCGCTGGTGACCGCGCTCAAGGCCTCGCTGGTCGTCTCGATCCTCCTCGGCCTGACAGTCGGGTCGAGCCCGATCGCGAACGCCGAGAACCTCGACGACGCCCGGGCCAAGGTCCGCAAGGCGCTGGTTCAGACCAAGAAGGAGTTGGCGTCGGACAAGGCGGCCGTCAACGAGGCGAGTGACCGGCTCGAGTCGTCCCAGGCCACGCTGGGAAAAGCGAAGTCCGAGCTTGCCCGCGTCCGCAAGCAACTGGCGAAGGCCAAGACCACGGACGCCGCGGTCGCTGCCAAGCTGAAGACCGCAGAGGAGGCCCAGATCGCCGCGACCGCGGCGGTGGCGGAGGCCGAGGCGGATGTTGCCGCGCAGAAGTCCCTGATCGGGGTCGTCGTCCGCTCCGCGTATCAACAGCACGGCACGCTGGTGGGGTTCACCATGATCGTCGGCACAGAGTCGGCCACCGACCTGGCGCAGCGCGTGCAATGGTCGTCGACGATGTTCGACAACTCCACCGCGCAACTGGATCGACTCACCACGCTCGAAGCACAGCTTGGGGCGGCGAAGGCGAGGCGGGTGGCGGCTGAAGCCGAACTGGCGGCGGAACGCAAGGCGACCGCGGAACACGTGGCGGAGGTGAAGCGGCTCACGTCCGCCGCGGCGGAGCGTGAGGACGAGGTGGCAGACCTGGTCGCGGCGAACGCGAAAGCCAAGGCCGCGGCAGAAGACGAGCTGGAGGAGACCAGGGACCAGTACGAAGCCCTGGAGAAGCAGGAAGCGAAGATCGCGGCCAAGCTGCGCAAGCCGAGCCATTCCCCGGTGAACAAGGACGGCTTCATCACGCCGGTCAACGCCGGTGCGGGCTCCCCGTTCGGCCTTCGCTATCATCCGATCCTCCACTACTGGCGTATGCACTGGGGTACCGATTTCGGTGCCGGGTGCGGGACACCGATCCGGGCCATGGCGGACGGCCGAGTGGTGTCGGCCGGTTGGACGTCCTACGGCTTCGGGAACTACACGATCATCAGCTACGGACGGATGTATGGCGCCAACCTCGCCAGCGGCTATGCCCATCAATCCCGGGTGGTGGTCCACTCCGGTCAGAAGGTCAAGCAAGGCCAGATCGTCGGCTACGTGGGCACCACTGGACTGAGCACCGGTTGCCACCTCCACCTGCAGGTCTATCGCAACGGCGCCCGCGTGAACCCCATGCGCTACCTGTAGGCCTCGACCGCGCCCTGGCGACGATGCTGCTGCGGCGCCCAGCCGCTCGCGCGACGAGGCTGCATGGGTGGCGTCAGGCGGCCGAAGCCGGCGTCAGCGACGGCCCCACTCACCTCGCCGAGGCTGCCCGGCCCGTTGGTACAGTGGGCCAACGCTGGACGAGGGGGAGGAGCCGTCATGCCGAGACCGCAGGGCCGGATCATGGTCGCCCAGAACCGCAAGGCGCGTCACGACTACCACCTGCACGACCGTTTCGAGGCGGGCATGGTACTCACCGGCACCGAAGTGAAGTCGCTGCGGGCCGGACGCGCGTCCCTCGCCGACGCGTTCGCCACGGTCGATGACGGCGAAGTGTGGCTGCGCAACGCCCACATCCCGGAGTACGCATTCGGCACGTGGACCAATCACGCCACCCGACGCAACCGCAAGCTGTTGTTGCACCGCAAGGAGATCGACAAGCTCGACCGCGAGACGACGTCCTCGGGCAAGACCATCGTGCCGTTGGCGATCTACTTCTCCGACGGCTACGCCAAGGTCGAACTGGCGATCGCCACCGGCAAGAAGGATTGGGACAAGCGGCAGACCATCGCCGCCCGGGACGCCGATCGTGAGGCACGGCGGGAGCTGGCCGCCCGCAACCGGGGCGAACGATGATCCGGCGGGCGACCAGCCGCGGGCTGGCAACGCTCGCCGCACTGCTCCTGACCTGCTGGCTGGTGATCGCCGGCGCTCCCTCCGCCCAGGCAGCCTCAGCGGACGCCTTCGACCGCTTCGACGTCGTCGCTCAGGTGACTCCCGACGGCTACGTCACCGTCACCGAGACCATCGTGCTCCGTTTCGGGTCGTCCTCGGGACGGCACGGGCTGGAGCGCACCCTCATCACCCGGGAGGCCGACGGCGACCAGGACGTGGTCTATCGCATCGACAACGTCACCGTCACGAGCCCGTCCGGCGTCTCGACGACCCTGGATCAGACTGATCAGGGCAGCGGCCGAAACACTTACCTGCGCATCCGGGTGGGTTCGTCCGATCGGGTGATCACCGCGCCGACGGCCACCTACGTCCTGTCGTATCGCGTCCAGGGGCTGCTGCGCACCTCGGGTACCTACGACGAGCTCTACTGGGACCTCACCGGCTCTTCGATGCCGAAGATCCAGGCCGCCACCGCCAGCATCACCGTCCCCGGCGGTGCCCAGAACGTGTTCTGTTCCGTGGCCGCCCCGGGCAAGCAGGGTCCGTGCAAGTCCGCCGAGGTCGACCCCGCGGGCGTCGCGCAGTTCGCGACGGCCGCGATTCCGGTGGGCCAGCTGCTCACCGTGTCGGTTCAGATCACCGCCGGTCTCGTCACGAACAACACCCCGATCCAGGTGGAGAACGCGGATGCGGCCGCGGAGCGGAGCGCCCTGATCGCTGTCGGCGGTTCGGTCGGTGCCGCCGCCCTCGTGCCGTTCGTCGGCTGGTGGTACGTGCGGCGCCGGACCGCCGACTATCGCTTCGAGGGTCTTCCGCCGGGGCTGGTGCCGGTGGCCGGAACGACAGCGCGGGAGGTTCCCCACGATCGGCGGATGGAGATACCGGTCGCGTTCGCGCCTCCGGCTCTGTCCCTCGCGGAGGCCGGGTTGCTGCTGGACGGGGAGACGCAGATCCGGGACACCAGTGCGACCCTGGTGGGGCTTGCGGTCGCCGGCGCCGTCCAGCTGCGGTCGGACGAGCAGCCGCAGGTTCGGCTGCTAGACCGCTCCCGTGCACCGGACGAAGCCAGCCGCGCTCTGCTGAAGTCGCTGTTCCCGAAAGGATCGGCGCCGGGCGAGATCGTGGAACTCGGCGAGCCGGGCACACTCACCGACGGGCACGAGAAGGTGGGTGAAGTGGCTCTGCGGCGGGCCCGGTCGGGGGGCTGGTTCGTCCGCGAGCCGGGCTCGAAACCTGGCATCGGCTTCAACATCGTCGGGCTGTTCTTCCCCGTCCTCATGGTCTTCATCTTCGCCTCGGCTTTTCTCGGACCCCTTCTGGTGCTGGTGGCCCCGTTCTTCGTCTCGGTGGCCGTCACCTGGGCGGTGGCGCGGTCCAAACTCAAGCGCGGACAGCGCAGCGGCGTCGGCAGGGCCTGGACCGACCAGGTCGAGGGCTTCCGCACCTATATCGCCACGGCAGAGGCCGAGCAGCTTCGATTCGAAGAGGGAGAGGACATCTTCAGCAAGTACCTGCCGTGGGCGATCATGTTCGATCTCACCGAGAGATGGACGCGGGTGTGCGAACGGCTGGTCGAACTCGGTCGGCTGGCCGACACCCCTCCCGCGTGGTACTACGGCAGCGGATGGGACCTGCACACGCTCAACTGGCAGTTGAACAACCTCGACAGCTTCGTGGGCAGTTCGATCTCGGCGCCGGCCCCGTCCATCAGTGACACCGGCTTCGGCAGCGGCGGTTCCGCCTTCGGCGGCGGTGGCGGCTTCTCCGGTGGTGGGTTCTCCGGTGGTGGTGGTGGCGGCGGGGGTGGCGGCAGCTGGTAGGGCTGCTTCACGCCCCACCAGCCCGCGGACGAGCACCTGCTTCCCGCTCCCACTCCCGCGGACGATGGATCTACGTCCCGCCCTCACCGGCCCGCGGGTGAGAGCTACTTCACACCGACCAGGTCGCAGACGAAGATCAGGGTCTCACCGGGGCCGATCACGCCGCCGGCACCCCGATCTCCGTACGCGAGGTGCGGCGGGATCACCAGGCGGCGTCGTCCGCCGACCTTCATGCCGACCAGGCCGTTGTCCCAGCCTGTGATCACCCGGCGCGCGCCCAGCGGGAAGACGAGCGGTTGGCCGCGGTCGTAGCTCGAATCGAACTCCTCGCCGGAAGAGAACGCGACGCCCACGTAGTGCACCGCGACGGTCTTGCCCGGCGCGGCCTCCGGGCCGATCCCCTCCTCGAGGTCGACGATCTCCAACTCAGTCGGGGCTGGACCCTCCGGGGGGTCGACGAACGGTTTTTCCATGTCCGGCACCCTACCCAATGCCGCCCGCCGTCCATCGAGTGAGCGATGGGCTCGGTGCGGACCGCCGGCTCGTTCGCACCCGAGTTGGGGAGCCGCGGCCCGTGATCGGGGCTGCGGAAGCGTATACTTGGGAAGCTGACCGGGTGACACCGGTCGGAAAAACTCAACAGGGGGTGACTGGTTTCGACTTGGGACGGTAGTTCCAGGAGAAGCGGGCCGAGGATCCGAGGACATCTCGTTAACGACTCTCGGAAACCAATAAGTGCCAACACATCGCGCACTGACTTCGCTCTCGCTGCCTGAGCAGTGACCGAAGGGTCAGCCCGGACGCGCCTTCCGTCCGGATCCTGGCCTCATTCAGAAGGCTTACCGAGCTGATCTCGTTCCAGGGTCAGTCCGGGAAATTTATGGAACTGGGCTTGTTCACCACGTGCTGACGCGAGGGTGAGAGCCAAGTAGAACGATAAGTCGGCTGCGCCCGGAGAAGTCCTGGTTCACCGCTTGAGGACGCGGGTTCGATTCCCGCCACCTCCACCCCTGACGAGTTCGACAGCCGGACCGGTTCGCCGGTCCGGCTGTCGGCATTTTGCTTGGGCTGATGCCTCACCACCCGCAGGATCTCGATGAAGCGGGTCATCGAGGCCGCAGCTACACCCGGAACATCGGCTGTCACCGCTGGCGGGTGAGGTCGAGGGCGTGCAGTCGGCCACTGCGGAGTTTGCAGCCACGAGCACCACGCTCTTCGAGTCGCCTCTCCTGCGCGGGAGCCAGCAGCCGTTCGCAGCTGCCTCGATCTCGCTCCAGGTCGGCATGGACGTGGTCGCGCCCCGCCGCGTGACTGAAATCCCGGCGGCGGTTGTGGCGACCGACATGGCCTCGACGGGGGAGTCTGGGGCAGCGAGTCGACTGGTCATGCCGGCGACGAGGGGGACTCGTCGAATCCGACTTCCACGATCGAGTGCTGGGAATCGACCCCGCGACACTGGGTTCGATCAGGCGCCGCATCGGTGTTGCCGGTGGAGAGCGCAAGGTCGACGCGATCCGTGGGGCGCTCAGAGGCGGTTGGATCAACGTCCTGATCACCGACAGCCGTACGGCAGAACAGCTGGTCTGAGCAAGCTCCCGCGAGTAGTGGGGGCCCGACCGTCATCGTCGGAGCTGTCGGCAATTTTCCGCTCGCCCATCCGCCGGCGCGTCGCAGGCGGGTGCCAGACTGGAGCCCGGGAGGTGGAATGCGGAACTACCGGGTCGGCGATCTACTGATCGCCGGGGTCTCGATCACCGATGGTGTGTTCGACGGCACCGTGGTGCTGCTGCTGGACGCCGACGAATCAGGGACGGTGGGTGTCGTCCTCAATCGGATCGCCCCGCTCGAACTCGCCGGGGCACTGCCCGCCTGGTCGCGGCTGGTGAGTCAGCCCCAAGCGCTGTTCGACGGCGGACCGGTTTCTCAACAGGGTGCGGTGTGTCTTGCCGAACCCTGGTCCGACACCGAAGAGCCTCCCGGCTGGCGTCCCGTGTTCGGCCGGGTCGGCCTGTTGAACCTCGACACCCCTGTGGAGATCGCCGAGGGCACGTACCGGCACCTGCGGATCTTCGCCGGCTACGCGGGCTGGGATGCCGGGCAGCTGGAGCGGGAGCTGGAGTTCGAGATGTGGCACGCGGTGCCGGCTCAGCGCACCGACGTGTTCGACCCCGATCCCGAAACGTTGTGGCGACGGGTCCTGCGCCGGCAGGGCGGCGAACTCGGGCTGCTGTCCACGTGGACGACGATGACCGAAGCCAACTGACCCGCCGCCGTTGGGCCGATCGCTCGTCGCGTAGGATCGAGAGCACGCAACTTAGGAGGGAAAGTTTGCTGATAGAGGCTCCACGGAGTGCGTCCCCGCGGATCCTGGTGGTCGACGACGACGAGGCCCTCGCCGAGATGTTGCACATCGTGCTCGGCTCGGAGGGGTTCGACGCTCGGCTGTGCCACACCGGAGATGCCGCGCTGGAAGCGTTCCGTGATTACCGACCTGATCTCGTGCTGCTCGACCTGATGCTGCCCGGCCGTGACGGCGTCGACGTCTGCCGCGACATTCGCGCCGAATCCGGCGTCCCCGTGGTCATGTTGACCGCCAAGAGCGACACGACCGACGTGGTGGACGGGTTGTCCGCCGGCGCCGACGACTACGTCGCCAAGCCCTTCAAGACCCAGGAGCTGATCGCCCGGATCAAGACCCGGCTGCGTCGCCACGTCACTCCCGACGCGGACGTCGACAGCCTGCGGATAGGGGACCTGGTGATCCGGGTCAACGAGCACACCGTCCGACGAGGCGACGCCGAGATCACGCTCACCCCGCTGGAGTTCGACCTGCTCTTGGCGCTGGCCCGCCGGCCGCGGCAGGCGTTCACCCGGGAGGTCCTGCTGGAGGAGGTCTGGGGCTACCGTCACGCCAGCGACACCCGGCTGGTGAACGTGCACGTGCAGCGCTTGCGCTCGAAGATCGAACTCGATCCCGAGAAGCCGGAGGTCATCGTCACCGTGCGCGGCGTCGGTTACCGGGCCGGCGAACCAAGACCCTGATGGGAAGCTGGTCGAGCTTCGCTCCGTTCCGGCTGTGGTCCAGATCGCTGCCCTTTCGCGTGGTCGTCACCACGCTGGCGGCAGCGATCCTGATCCTGGTGGCCACCGGCTGGTTCCTGATGGACCAGTCGACGCGGGGGATCATGGCGGGCAAGACCCAGGCGAGCGTGGCTGAAGCCTCGGCTGTGGTCGCGACGATGCAACGCGACCTGTCGACCACCGATCTGCGCACCACCTCGATCAGTGAGCGGATCACCCGGCTCGCTCGTGACGCCGCCAACCGCGGCCAGGTCGGCAACCAGTACCTCGTCGTGGTGGAAACCCCGATCTCGCAGATCGGCACCGCCGGGCTCGCCGAGGACAGCATTCCCGACGCGATCCGGCAGATGGTCGGAACCGCCGACGGGCTGTGGAGCACGCCGACCCTGATCCGGTTCACCGACGAACGGGTGGCCGAGCCGGGGTTGGTCGTGGCGTCGAGCCTCTCGGCCCCCGGACAGGAGCCCTACCCGATCTTCTTCCTCTTCACCACGAGCCAGGAGCGCCAGACGCTGGCCGTCGTGCAACAGGCCACGCTGGCCACCGGCGTCTTCCTCCTGGCCGGTTTGACCCTGACCGTCTACGTCATCGCGCTGCAGGTGCTGCGGCCGGTGCGCGCGGCGAGGCTGGCTGCGGAGCGGCTCGCGGCCGGCCACCTGGATGATCGGATGGACGTCGTCGGTACCGAGGACCTCGCCGGCTTGGCCCGGTCGATGAATCACATGGGTGAGGAACTGGACAAGAAGATCACGCAGTTGCAGCACCTGTCGCTGGTGCAGCAGCGGTTCGTGTCCGACGTCTCCCACGAACTGCGGACGCCGCTCACCACCATTCGGATGGCGGCGGAAGTGCTCCACGCTCACCGCGCACGGTTCGACCCCCCCGCGGCCCGCTCCAGTGAGCTGCTGGCGGCCGAACTCGACCGGTTCGAGGAACTCTTGACCGATCTGTTGGAGATCTCCCGCTTCGACGCCGGCGCCGCCGAACTCGCCCTGGACGACATCGACCTGGTGGCGCTGACCGCGGAGGAGATCGACGCGCTCCAACGCCTGGCGGCCGAGTTCGGCACCGTGCTGACCCTGGATGCCGACGCCAAATGCATCGCGGAGGTCGACGGGCGGCGCATCCGGCGGATCCTCCGGAACCTGATCACCAACGCCATCGAACACGGCGAGGGCCGTCCGATCACGATCCACGTCCGCGGCGACGAACAAGCCGTGGCCGTCGCCGTCCGCGACCACGGGGTGGGCCTGACCGCAGCCGAGGCCGAGCAGGTCTTCGACCGCTTCTGGCGGGCAGACCCCTCGCGTGGTCGACGGGTGGGCGGCACCGGGCTCGGCCTGTCCATCGCGCTGGAGGACGCACGGCTTCACGGCGGCCGGTTGGACGCGTGGGGACGCCGGGGCGCGGGCGCGCAGTTCCGGCTGACGCTGCCGCGCCGCGCCGGCGAAGCGATGATCGGGTCGCCGTGGCCGGTGGTTCCCCCCGAGGTGAGGAGAGGTTCCGATGTCGCGCTCGCGTAGCTTCGTCGCCGTGCTCCTGGTGGTTCTCCTCGCCGGCTGCGCGGGCGTCCCCACCAGCGGACCCGTGGAGCATCACACCCCCCAATCAAACGGCCTCGGCTCGGACGTCCGCGTGGATCCGCTGCCGCCCGCCGACGGGGCGAGCCAGCTTCTGGTGGTCGAGGGCTTCCTGCACGCGATGAGTGTCTACCAGGCCGGCTACACCGTCGCACGGCAGTATCTGACCGAGGCGGCCAGCCAGGCCTGGCATCCCGAAGCGGGCGTGCAGGTGTACACCGAGACGGACCCACCGGTGGAATCCGAACAGGGCGTGGCGTTGTCCGGCATGCTCGTCGGAACTGTGGATCCGGCCGGGGTATACCTGCCGGTCAACACACCGCTGCGCAGGTCGTTCGCGCTGATGAAGAACTCGGCCGGCCAATGGCGGATCTCCAACCCTCCGGACGGACTCCTGGTCTCGCGCTACCTGTTCAGCACCAACTTCACGTCCCTGAACCTCCACTACCTGGACGCTGCCGGCACCGTGCTCGTGCCGGACCCGCGGTACTTCGCCACCGGCGAGCAGAGCCTGGCCGCGGCGCTGCGCGCCCAGCTCGACGGCCCCTCCGAATGGCTCGCTCCGGCCGTCCGCACGCCCGAGACTCGTGAGGTGGTCGTCGATTCCGCACTCGTGGACACCGACGGGCTGCTGGATATCAGGCTCGGCAACGGCGCCGAACAGCTCTCCGTCGAGGACCGACAGACGGTGCTGGCCCAGCTGGCCTACACCCTGACCGAGCTTCCCCAGGTGACGTCGATCAAGGTGAGCGGCAACGGCCAGCTGTGGCGCTCCGAGCATGGTCAGGATGAGATCCGCCCCGACCTCTTTCCCCAACTCTCGCCGGCCAACGTCTCGGCGCCGCGGTCGTTGTTCGTGGCGAAGGAGGGCAAGCTGCAGCGTCTGCGCAACTCCGAGGAATGGAACGATCTGGAGACCGTCGAGGTGAACCTGCCCACACCCGAGGCGTTCGCCGTGCGCACCGATCTGATGGAGGTGGCTGCGATCACTGAGAAGGGCGGCCGGCTCGCGGTCGCGAGCGTGAACTCGGGCAAGACGCGAGAGCTCCGCTCAGGGCAGGGGCTGCTCCGACCGGCCTATGCCCGCAACGGCGAACTCTGGTCGCCCGCCACCTCGGGCCTGTCCGGACTACGGGTCTACCGCGACGGCATCGCGCAGAAGATCGAACTCGCGGATGTTCCGGGAGGTCAGCTGGTCGCGGCGGCGTTGTCTCCCGACGGCGCGCGGATCGCGCTCGTGGTACGGCGCGGGAACGGTGTCGAGGTGGGCCTGGCGGTGGTCGAGCGCAGCGATTCCGGGATTCTGCTGGCGGGCTGGCGAAGCCTCGACCTCACCCTCAACGCCGCCACCGCCGGCACGGCGCTGGATGTCGGCTGGGCTTCGGAGAGCGAACTCTTGGTGCTGCGGACGGGCGGAGCCTTGGAAGTCAGCGTCACCCGGCAGAGCCAGGACGGTTCGACCTCCACCGACCTCGGCCCCAGCGAGAGCGCTGCCCTGACCAGGTTGGCCGTCATGGCGGGACGACAGGCGGTGGCGCTGACCAACGGGGGAGTGGCCTACCGGTTCGACGGCGAGTTCAACTGGTCTCTGGTCTTCACCGCTGTGGACGCGGTGGCCTACTCCGGCTGAGCCTGTGGACGCCTGACCGGAATCGGCCACCGGCACCGAAGATGCCAGCATGCAGGTATCGCCGCCGGGACGCCCGGAAGGCCGGTCCTTCCTGACAGCCGGTCGAGTGCTGCACCACGCGGCCGACCTGGTGCTGGGGGCGGGTTGCCCGAGCTGCGGGCGTCCGGGGATGGGAGCCTGCGCCCGCTGCGTGGCGGCGGTTGAGGGCTTGCGTCCGTTCCTGGTGGACTTCCTTCCCCCGGGCCTGCCGCCGGTGGTTGCCGCAGGCCTGTATTCGGAGGAGTTGCGGGCCATCCTGCTGGCCGCCAAGGAACGGGGCGCGCTCGGCATGCTGCCATTGCTGGGTGCGCGGCTCGCCGCGTCGCTCGCGAGCGTTGTGCTCACCATGGAGGTTGCGGGCCCTCTGGTGCTCCTGCCGATCCCCTCCGCACCGGACCACGTCGCCGAGCGGGGAGTCGACCTCACCGCCTCCCTGGCCACGGGTGCTGCGCGGCGGCTTCGGGCCGCCGGTGTTGAGGTGGGAGTGGTTGGCGCGCTCCGGCTCGTGCGCAGGCCCAGGGACCAAGCAGGGCTCGGCCGGGCCGACCGGCTGGCCAACCTCGCCGGCGCGTTCAGGGTCGCGCGGCGGCTCCCGCGGGGGACGGTGGTGCTGGTGGACGACATCGTCACCACCGGAGCCACGCTGGTAGCAGCGGCCTGTGCCTGCTCAGACTCAGGGCGTCCTCCGCTGGCGGCGGCGACGGTGGCCGCCACTCGGCGTCGCCGCCCCTGAAGGAGCAGCAGGTGCGGGCGGGACGATGAAGACAGCAGTTGGGGCGCCCGGTGCGAACCGGACGCCCCAAGGGGTGATGTCAGAAGGTGAGTCAGACGGCGGTGCTGCCACTCTCGCCGGTGCGGACCCGAACGACGGTGTCGACCGGAATGATCCACACCTTTCCGTCGCCCACCTGGCCGGTGCGGGCCGACTGGACGATGACGCCCGTGAGCGCCTCCGCCTCGTCGTCCTCCACCAGAACCTCCAGGCGCACCTTGGTGATGAAATCGATCGTGTACTCCTCACCGCGGTAGACCTCGATGTGGCCACGCTGGCGTCCGTACCCGGACACCTCGCTGATCGTCATGCCGCCGACGCCGTGCCGCACCAGGGCCTTCTGGACCTGTTCCAGCACCTCCGGCTGGATGATCGCTGTTACCAGCTTCACTTGGCTGCTCCCATCTTCTCGGTCTCAGGCATGTCGTCCTTGCTCAGGACGAGGGTGCGCTGGACCTTGTTCGTGTAGTAGACCGGGCTGAGGTCGTAGCCGGCCTCGGAGTGCTCGGCCAGATCGATGCCGCTCAGCTCGACCGCCGGGGTGACCCGCCAACCGATGGTCTTCTTGATCAGCAGGCCGATCAGGTAGCTGACCACGAACGAGTAGGCCAGGACCGCGAAGGCGCCGACGGCCTGCCGACCGAGCTGGTCCACACCGCCGCCGTAGAAGAGGCCGGCGACCGCCGCGGGGGTTTCCGGATCGGCGAACAGGCCGATGGCGAGGGTGCCCACCATGCCGCCCACCAGGTGGACGCCGACCACGTCAAGCGAGTCGTCGTAGCCCAGTCGGTACTTGAGGCCGACGGCGTAGGCGCAGGCGACACCGGCGATGACGCCGATCGCGATCGCGCCCAGCGGACTGACCGAGCCACAGGCGGGGGTGATCGCCACGAGGCCGGCGACCACACCGGACGCCGCACCCAACGAGGTGGGGTGACCGTCGCGGAGCTTCTCCACGAGCAGCCAGCCCAGCATCGCCGCGCAGGTCGCGACCAGCGTGTTGACCCAGGCCAGGCCGGCCAGGGTGCCGGCGCTGAGCGCGGAGCCGGCGTTGAAGCCGAACCAGCCGAACCACAGCAGGCCGGCACCGAGCATGACCAGGGTCATGTTGTGCGGCCGCATGGGCTTGGTGCCGAAGCCGATGCGCGGGCCGAGAACCAGGGCCAGCGCCAAGGCCGCGGCGCCGGCGTTGATATGGATGGCGGTGCCACCAGCGAAGTCGAGCGCCTTCACCGTGTTGGCGATCCAGCCGCCCTTCTCCGCGGCGGCGCCATCGAACGCGAACACCCAGTGGGCTGCCGGGAAGTACACCAGGACGCCCCACAAGATGGTGAACAGCGTCCACCCGCCGAACGACGCACGATCGGCGATCGCGCCGGAGACCAGGGCCACCGCGATGATCGCGAAGCAGGCCTGGAAGGCCACGAAGACCAGCGAGGGAAGCGTGAACACTGCGGCGTCCGGGCTCATCAGGCCCGCGAGGCCGAAGTACTGGAAGGGGTCGCCCACGATTCCCAGGCCGCCGACGGAGTTGCCGAACGCCATGGAGTAGCCGAACAGCACCCAGAGAACACCGATGGTGCCCATACTGATGAAACTCATCATGATCATGTTCAGGACGCTCTTGGCCCTGACCATGCCGCCATAGAAGAACGCGAGACCGGGGGTCATCAGGAGCACGAGAGCCGCGCTGACCAGGACCCAGGCGGTGTCGCCTGCGCTGATTTCCAACATCATGAACGAAAGGGTGACTGAGGGCTGTTACGTCGGCGTGCAACCGGTGTTACGACGCGGTTAGCTGGTGTTACGAAACGGTTGCGCCTCAGGCCCGCGCAGGGCAAGAACACAGCTCGATCTGCTGGTAAACGACGCCTGCCCAGACTACTTTGGGGCTATGGCACCACGGCCAGGAGCCCAGCCCACGCGGCGGGGACCCGGACGGGTGCCAGTGCTGTCTGCGCTTGCCCGAACGGGGTCAGCGCACTGACCAAGGAGGTAGACATGGACGTCCTGGTGACTGGCCGGCATTGCCAGATCCCCGATGATTTCCGGGAGCGGGTCGAGGAGAGGATCGCGTCGATCGAGAAGCTCAAGGACAGGGTCATACGGGTCGAGGTCCAGGTATCTGCCTATGGTTACAAGAAGCAGCCCGACCAGTCGACCCGGGTGGAGATCACCCTGCGCAGCCGTGGCCCGGTGATTCGCGCGGAGGCGTCCGCTGACGACAAGACCATCGCCTTCGACCACGCGCTCGACCGGCTGAAGTCCCAGCTGCGGCGTGCGTCCGATCGTCGCAAGACACACCGGGGACTGCGGACGACGTCGTCGCTGGCCGACGCTTCCGTCGAGGCCGCGCAGCCACAGGGTGAGGAGGTGCGTCCGGAGATCCGCAAGATCGCCGGGCTCGAGATCCAAGGTGACGGGCCGCTGGTGGTGCGGGAGAAGAACTTCGACGCGGTGCCGCTGACCCTGGCTCAGGCGCTCGACGAGATGGAACTCGTCGGACACGACTTCTTCCTCTACGTCGACGCCGAGACCGGCGCTCCCAGCGCCGTCTACCGCCGCCGCGCCTACGACTACGGGGTGATCCATCTCAGCATGGAGCAGGTCGAGGAGGAGACCGCCTGAGCGGCTTCGCCGTCCACAGTGTGCAGGATCCTGAACCGACTTCGGTTCAGGATCCTGCGAGCTATCCACAGGCGCCGGATCGGGTGACGCGAATTGGGGCTCGTTGCCGATAACTGAGGGCATGATTCCGCGAACTCGGTTGCCAGAGTCCCTCCTCAGCCTGGCCGCACGACAGGCCGGCGCGGTCTCTCGCGAACAACTGCTCGGCTTCGGCGTGAGCGATCGGGTCATCCATCGCCTGCACGAAGACGGCCGATTGGAGCGGATCACTCTCGGGGTCTACGCGACTTCGAAGGGCGGTTGGTCTCAGCGTGCTTGGGCGGGGGTACTGCTCGGCGGCCCGACCGCTGTGCTCGGTGGATCCGCCGCGGGCTACCTCCAGGGCCTGGTCAAGCAACAACCCGACCAGGTGCTGGTATTCAGCGACACGCGGCGACAACGGGACCAACGCTGGCGCCTGGTCTGCGCGGCTCGCCTCGGAACCGGCGAACCACCGCGAACCCGGTTGGCTCAGACGGTCGTCGATCTCGCTGTGGAACTCGATGCCGACGACATCGTCTCGGTCGTGGCCGAGGCGGTGGGCCGGAAGCAGGTGCGACCCCAGGAGATCAGGCGAGCACTCGGGGAGACGGCTCGGCACCCCCATCGGAAGCTGCTCGAAGATCTGGTGAGCGAGGTCGCGGCCGGCTCGCGCAGCCCGCTGGAAGTCCGGTACGCGCGGCACGTCGAGCGTGCCCACGGCCTGCCGGTCCCTCGCCGGCAGGAAAGCCCTCTGAGCCGCTTGAACAGTGACGTCTGGTATCCCGACTACGGCGTGCTGATTGAACTCGATGGTCGCCAGTACCACTCCGGCATGGCGGCCGTCGACGACATGGACCGGGACAACGATCACCAGCTGGCGGGAGTGGTCACCTTGCGGTTGAGCTGGCGGCAGGTGGTGTCGCGGCCGTGCCAGACGGCCGCCAAAGTGGGCAGAGTACTGCGATCACGTGGCTGGGAAGGGATGATCCGACGGTGCCCGAATTGCCGTGCAGGATCGTGAACCGTCTTCGGTACACGATCGAGCAGTCTGTTAGCGCGCCTGGATAGGCTTCCCGCGTGAATCGACTCAGCGCAGTACAGGCACGTCGGATCGCGCTAGCAGCCCAGGGCTTCGGACGTCGACCCTCGGGTGCGGTGACCACGCGGCACCTGCAACGGGTGCTCGATCAGATCGGCCAGTTTCAGATCGATTCGGTGAACGTGGCCGTCCGGGCGCACTACATGCCGCTGTTCGCCCGGCTCGGTCGCTACGACTCGGCACTGCTCGACCGCGCGGCGGACCGGCCGCCGCGGCGCGTGTTCGAGTTCTGGGGGCACGCCGCGTCCCTGCTCGACGTCCAACTGCAGCCGGCGCTGCGGTTCCGGATGGCCGACCACGCCGCCCGGGAGTGGACGTTCATCGACCGGATTCGACGCGAACAGCCGGCGCTGCTGGACAAGGTCATGCAGCAGGTTGGCGATCGTGGCCCGTTGACCGCCCGCGAGGTGGAACACGAGCAGGAGCGAACCCCCGGGGGATGGTGGAACTGGTCGGACGTAAAGTCTGCCCTGGAATGGTTGTTCTGGATCGGCGAACTCACCAGTGCCGGCCGGAACGCTGCCTTCGAGCGCCGCTACGACCTTCCGGAACGGGTGCTGCCTGCTGCCGTCCTGAACGAGCCGACGCCGGACGTCGCGGCTGCGCATCGCGAACTCGTCCGCCGTGCAGCCCGCGCACTCGGCGTGGCCACGCAGGGGTGCCTGGTCGACTACTTCCGCACTGGACGCGAGCGAACCCGGGCCGCGATCGCCGAGCTGGTCGCGACCGGCGAGCTTGAACCGGTGGCCGTTCGGGACTGGAATCAGCCGGCCTTCCTGTGGGCCGAGGCCGTCCACCCGCGGAAGCTCAGCGTGGATGCGCTCGTGGCACCTTTCGATTCCTTGGTGTTCGAGCGTGGCCGGCTGCTGAATCTGTTCGGCGTGCACTACCGGATCGGCATCTACACCCCGGCCGAACAGCGGGTCCATGGGTATTACGTGTATCTGTTCGTGATGGACGCCCAGATCGCCGCCCGGGTGGATCTCAAGGCCGACCGCGCGGGGTCGCGGCTGCTGGTGCAGGCGGCCTGGCTGGAGCCGGGAGCGGAGCAGGCCGAGACCGCCGCGCGGCTGGCCAGGCAACTGCGCGAGATGGCCGATTGGCTGGGCCTCACCGATGTGGTCGTGGTCGGCCCCGGGACACTGGCCCCAGCTCTCGCCCTCGTCGTCCACTGACCGGCCTGACCGGCTCGGCCACGGCCCAGGCCGACCACGGCCCGGCCCCGGCCCGGCCTGCCCGGCCCCGACCCCGGCCCGGCCCCGGCCCGACCATTGCCCGGCCCTCCTACCCCGGCGTCCCCAATCCGTTGAACCCCTCCGTTTACGTCGAACCCCTGTGCTCGAGTACAGGGGTTCGACGTAAACAGAGGGGCTCGACGGGTGGAGCGGTTCGGAGGGCCGGCGCGGGCAGGCCAGGCGGGAGGTCAGCGCGGCCTGGTCACGGGCGGACGGGCCGGGCGGAAGGTCCAGGCGGACGGGCCAGGCGGACGGGACAGCCCGGACGGGACAGCCCGGACGGGACAGCCCGGACGGGACAGGTCCGGTGGTGGCCGGCGCCGGCTATCGGACGGGGCCGTGGGGGACGATGGAGGCGGGTGGGAGACCGCCATTTCCACCGGGGCGGGTACGGTGGCGGGCCGCGTACGCACCGTCCTCGGCTCCGGTGTTGACATGCGTCGGGTCGAGCACCCGTTTCAAGAAGGTGCGGGTGCGCTCCTCCTGGGGGCTGCCGATCACCTCCGCCGGGGGGCCCTCTTCGACGATCACGCCGCCGTCCATGAACATCACCCGATCGGCGACCTCCCGGGCGAACGCCATCTCGTGGGTCACCACCATCATGGTCATGCCGCCGGCGGCGAGGTCGCGCATGACCGACAGCACGTCACCGACGAGTTCGGGGTCCAGCGCCGAGGTGGGCTCGTCGAAGAGCATCATCTCCGGGTCCATACTGAGGGCTCTCGCGATCGCCACCCGCTGCTGCTGGCCGCCCGACATCTGTGCCGGGTAGGAATGCCCCCGATCGCCCAGGCCCACCTTCTCCAGATTCTTCTGAGCGATCTCGCGCGCCTCCGCCGGATCCTTGCCGCGCACCCGGATCGGGGCGATCGCGCAGTTCTCCAGGGCGGTCAAGTGAGGGAACAGGTTGAACGACTGGAAGACCATGCCCATCAGCGTCCGCAAATGATCGACGTCGGCGTCCGGGTCGGTGATCTCGTCGTTCAGGATGAAGATTCGCCCCGCGGTCGGCTGCTCCAACAGGTTCACGCAGCGCAGCAACGTCGACTTGCCCGACCCGGACGGACCGATCACGCACACCACCTCGCCACGATGGACCGTGGTGGTGATGCCCTTCAGCACCTCGAGGTCTCCGAAGGACTTGTGCAGGTCGTAGATCTGGATCTCGTCGTTGCGGTTCCCGGTCGGGATCGTCTGGGTCATCGGGTTGCCCTCCGCTGCTTGGCCTCCATGCGACGCACCAGGTAGGTGAGCGGGAGAGTGATGATCAGGTAGCAGAAACCGGCCACGACCAGGGGGGTGATGTTGGCGTAGGTGTTCGCCAGGTCGCGGCCGAACTTGGTGAGCTCATACCCCGCAGTGGTCAGGCCTAGCACGTACACCAGCGAGGAGTCCTTGGTCAGCAGGACGAGCTCGTTGGTCAGCGGCGGGGTGATGATCCGGAACGCCTGCGGCAGGATGATCCGTTGCATCGCCATCGATGGCGCCATGCCCAGCGAGCGAGCGGCCTCCATCTGACCTTTGGGCACGGCCTGGATGCCGGCCCGGATGGTCTCTGACATGTACGCGGCAGAGACGATTCCCAGCGCCGTCCAGACCGTGCCGTACGGGTCGAACGGGAACTTGAACCCCGGGAACGCCACGCCCATCAGGCTGAACGCCAACAGGACGATGATGGCCGGGACACCTCGGAAGAACTCCGTGTAGATGGTGGCCAACCACCTGTAGGGCCCCACCTGGGAGAGTTTCATCAGGGCCAGGACGGTGCCCAGCGCCAGGCCGAAGATGAAGGCGCCCGCGGTGTAGATGATGGTGTTCACGAACGCGTACAGCAACGCCGGGCCCATGGTCCTGGCGATCAGGTCCGGCCGCAGGAACACCTGCTGCACCTGTCGTCCGTCCACGGTCAGCACGGCGACGACGAGCAGCACCACCAGTGCCGCGTACTGCACGATCCGGACGCGTTGGGCGCGCTTTCGTGGGGAGAGTTTCTTCTTTCCTGGGCTCGTCTGTACGGCGCTCGCTGTCATGCTGCCTCCCGGTTGGCAGATCGGGGCCCGCGCACGAGCGGACCCCGATCAGTGTGGGCTATCGGCTCAGGCTTTGACCAGCAGGGCCTGGGTCGCATCGAAGTATGGGTCGGTGTAGAGCGCCGCACCCTTGCGCTCCTCTGTGATGGTGATAGCGGCGGCACCGAGGTCGCACTTCTTGGCCGCGAAGACCGAACCGGACGTGATCTGCCCGAACTCGATGTCGACAATCTTCTGGGTCACGCCCAGCTTCTTGGCCGCCAGGTCGACCAGGTCGACGTCGAGCCCGATGATCGTGCTGTTGTCGGTGTCGAGGAACTGGAACGGCCGGTAGGCCAGGTGGGTGCAGACCGTCAGGTACTTGGAGTCGACGAGCACCGGCTTGTCACTCCCGACCACGGTCGCGGTGGCGTTGCTCACCACATCGGTGGGCGCGTCGGTACCGAACCACTTCTTGTAGATCGTGTTGTACGTGCCGTCCTTCTTGGCCGCGGCGAGGGCCTCGTTGACCGCGTTGATCACGCCCTGGTTGGACTTGCTGGCGTTGAAGCCGTACTGCTCGCCGGTGTCGAACTCGGTGACGACCTTCGTGGTCGGGTTCTGCTTGGCGAAGTCGTAGAGCACGCCGTTGTCGTTGATCGCGGCATCGGCCGTGCCCGCCAGAACCGCGTTGGCGGTGCCGGGCAGGTCGTCGAAGACTTTCACCTCGTACCCGAACTCCGCCTTGTGGTCCTCGGCGTACTTCTGGCCGGTGGTGTCGGTCTGCACCGCGAGCACCTTGCCCTTCAGGTCAGCGAGGCCCTTGATGGTGCTCGCCGCGGGAGTCGTGGCGGTGGTGGCCGGCTGGGAGTAGTTGGCACACGCCGACAGAGCAACCAGGGTGGCTGCTGACAATGCCGCCAGTGCGGCTCGAATCAAGGTTGGACGGGTGATGGACACCACGGGACTCCTTCGTTCTTCGTTTTCGATTGCGCGAATGGTCGCATCACTGACCAGTATCTGACCCGAACGTTCTGATGATGGACCGCGCAACCCGACTGTAATCAGATCGTGAGGGGCCGTTGGGGCGGCCACCTGATTGCTCCGACGGCCTAGGATGGTCGGGTGCGTCCGGGCTCGGGCGCGAGGAATCGACGAAGGAAGCACGGACGCCGTGGGTCTACTGGACAAGATGCTGCACATGGGCGAGGGCCGCCAGCTGAAGAAGCTGAAGGTCGTCGCCGACCAGGTGAACTCGATCGAACCCGACTTCGAGGCGATGTCGGACGAGGAGCTGCGCGGCCAGACCGCCGAGTTCAAGCAGCGTCTGGAGGACGGCGAGACCCTCGACCAGCTGATGCCCGAGGCGTTCGCGACCGTCCGCGAGGCGTCCCGACGCGTGCTGGGCAAGCGGCACTTCGACGTCCAGATGCAGGGCGGCGCCGCGCTGCACTGGGGCAACATCGCCGAGATGAAGACCGGTGAGGGCAAGACCCTGGTCGCGGTGCTGCGCGTCCTACCTCAACGCGCTGCCCGGCAAGGGCGTCCACGTCGTCACGGTGAACGACTACCTGGCCAAGTTCCAGTCCGAGCAGATGGGTCGCATCCACCACTTCCTCGGCCTCAAGGTCGGCGCGATCCTGTCGCAGATGACCCCGGCGCGAGCGCCGCGAGGCCTACGCCTGCGACATCACCTACGGCACGAACAACGAGTTCGGCTTCGACTACCTGCGCGACAACATGGCCCTCAGCCTGGACGACTGCGTCCAGCGCGGCCACCACTACGCGATCGTCGACGAGGTCGACTCGATCCTGGTGGACGAGGCCCGGACGCCGCTGATCATCTCCGGCCCGGCCGAGGACAACACCGCCTGGTACCCCGAGTTCGCCAAGCTCGTCCGCACGCCTGCAACGCGACGCCCACTACGAGGTGGACGAGAAGAAGCGGACGGTCGTCGGTCCTCGAGCCCGGGCATCACCGCCGTCGAGGACCGGCTCGGCATCGAGAACCTGTACGAGTCGGCGAACACGCCGCTGATCTCGCTACCTGAACAACGCCATCAAGGCCAAGGAGCTGTTCAAGCGCGACAAGGACTACGTCATCATCGACGGCGAGGTGCTGATCGTCGACGAGCACACCGGCCGCACCCTGATCGGACGCCGCTACAACGAGGGCCTGCACCAGGCGCTGGAGGCCAAGGAGGGCGTCGAGATCAAGGACGAGTACCAGACGCTCGCCACGATCACCCTGCAGAACTACTTCCGGATGTACGACAAGCTCGCCGGCATGACCGGCACGGCCAAGACCGAGGAGTCGGAGTTCCAGAAGATCTACGGCCTCGGCGTGCTGCCGATCGAGACGAACAAGCCGATGATCCGGATCGACCAGGGCGACCTGATCTACCGCACCGAGGACGGCCAAGTTCGACGCGATCGTCGCCGACGTGGTGCGCGCGGCACGAGGCGGGCCAGCCGATGCTGCTCGGCACCGCCAGCGTCGCCAAGTCCGAGGCGCTCTCGCGGCTGCTGAAGCAGGCCGGCGTCAAGCACGAGGTGCTGAACGCGAAGAACCACGCGCGGGAGGCGGCGATCGTCGCCCTGGCCGGACGCAAGGGCGCCGTGACGGTCGCCACCAACATGGCCGGCCGTGGCACCGACATCATCCTCGGCGGCAACCCCGAGTTCCTGGCCGACGCAGGTGCTGCGCGAACACGGGCATCGACCCGGTCGAGCACGTCGACGAGTACGAGGCCGCCTGGCCCGAGACCCTGACGGCGATCGAGCAGCAGGTGGCCGACGAGCACGACGAGGTGGTGGAGCTCGGCGGCCTGTACGTGATCGGCTCCGAGCGGCACGAGTCCCGCCGCATCGACAACCAGCTGCGTGGCCGTTCCGGACGCCAGGGCGACCCGGGCGAGAGCCGGTTCTACCTGTCGCTGGGCGACGACCTGATGCGGCTGTTCAAGTCCGACATCATCGACTGGGTCCTGCGACCCTGAAGGTGCCCGACGACGTCCCGATCGAGAACAACCGGGTCAGCAAGTCCGTGCAGCAGGCGCAGGAGCAGGTCGAGGCGCAGAACTTCGAGATGCGCAAGAACGTCCTGAAGTACGACGACGTGATGAACCGTCAGCGCCACGCCATCTACGGCGACCGTCGCCGGGTGCTCGAGGGCGCGGACGTCGAGGAGCAGCTGCGCGGCACGGTCAACACGGTCGTCGAGCAGTACGTGCGCAGCCTGACCGAGGGCTTCGTCGAGGACTGGGACTTCGACGCGCTGTGGACGCAGCTGCGCACGCTCTACCCGGTGGGCCTGAACCAGGTCGACTACGAGGGCCGCGCCGACCTGACCGTCGACGAACTGGTGGAGGACTTCAAGGCCGACGCCCAGGCCGCCTACGACGCGCGCACCGAGGCAGCTCGGCGAGGAGACCATGCGCGAGTTCGAGCGGCAGGTGCTGCTCACCGTCCTCGACCGCAAGTGGCGCGAGCATCTCTACGAGATGGACTACCTGCGCGAGGGCATCGGGCTGCGGGCCATGGCGCAACGCGACCCGCTGGTCGAGTACCAGCGCGAGGGCGGCGACATGTTCAACGCCATGATGGAAGCCTTCATGGAGGAGGTCGTCGGCTACCTGTTCAACCTCGACGTCCGGGTCGAGCAGACCCCAGACCCGGGGGCTGGTGGCCGGTGCGGGCAAAGCCTCGGCGACGAGCGGGTGACCTGCTGGCGTCCGGCCCCGACGACGACCTGCCCGACCTCGGCAAGCCGAGCCTCGAACAGCACCGCATACCGATGCCGGAGGAGTCGACGGTGACCAAGCGGCCGGCTCTGAAGGCGAAGGGGCTGGAGCCGCGAAGGCGACGCGTCCGATGGCGTACTCGGCACCGACCGAGTCCGGCGAGGTGGCCACGACCGGCGCGAAGGCCGAGGACGACCCGTACGCGGGCGTCGGCCGGAACGCTCCGTGCCCGTGCGGTTCGGGTAAGAAGTTCAAGATGTGCCACGGGCGCGCTGCCTGACCGGGTCAACGTGCCGAAAGCACGTGAGCACGCTCAGTCCACCAGCGGACTGATCCAGCCGGCTCGGTGAATGACGTCCGGCCGGAGAGCGATCGACATGTGGGTCACCACCCACTGTCCCCTGCGCCGGGTGATTCGCAGGGCTGCGGCCCGGGAGCCGTCGTGCTGGCGGAGATGGGCCGACACCTCCAGCGCTTCTGCGTGCGGCGCCTGGACCCGCATCGAGTGGAGCCTCAGGTCTTTGCTTCGACGAGCCCGACGAAGGTGGTCGAGCAGGTTCAGCAGCTCCGGCTCCACCCAGCGTTCCAACTGGACCGACGATCGTTGCCCCGACACCACCTCGATCAGCGCGGACGTCAACGACGCCGCGAGTTGGTGCAGTCCTGGATCGATCGGGGCGTCGTTGATGACCACCTCGGGCGCGACGGTCCATGGCAGAGTCGGCTGGGCGCCGCGGGTGAACACGGCCGGTTCGATCAGGGGCACCGCGGGCGGACGCGATGGAGGCGCCAGGACGCAGGTAGCTGTGGTGGGGTGCATGGCAGCTCCTTGAAGAGGACGCCAATCTGCCCAAGCGGACCGGCGCGCCGCTAGGGTCCCGGACGAATCTGTGGATAAACCCGAGTCCACGCCCGTCAGGAGGAGTCGACGAGCGCGCAGCCCTGTCGACTCCGCCGAGCCAGCGAGTCCGCCCGGCCAGCCGGGCTGGCTTGCGTGATCGGCACGGAGTACCAGCCACCGCACGGGAGCGGGGACGTCGAAGCCCGTCTCGCGTGCCGGCGCACGGTGCACCTCAGAGGCGCCCCCTCCGACCGCGTGGGATCCGCGTGACGCTCTCTGTGAGCGGCGGTGAAGCCATCGGCCCTGTTTCGACCGCCGAAACTGCGGTTATGAAGCCCGATCGAACCCACCCTCAGCCGCCGTCCGCCAAACTCGTGGTTAAGAAGCCCTCCCGCCGCCCCGCAAACGACGAGTTTGGCGGTTGGAGCGTCGGCGTGCCCGGCGGACCGCCCTCATAACCGCAAGTTCGGCGGTCTGTTCAACCACACCAGGCTCCCATGCCGCCACTGCGCAGGTGTGGACGACCAAGGGTCACTATTCACCGGCGAAGCTGTCAGTCTGCAAGCGGCGTCGACAGCAGGAGCAGGGACCTGGCCGTTCAACCATCCCGGGCGCCCATGCCCCCACTCGCAGGAGCAGCGACCTGGCCGTGCGATCGAGTGCGCCGTGACTGATGGAGCAGGGCGGTCGGCACACCGAGGGGGATTGTGGGGTTCTCGTCAGGGGGAGAACAACAGCAACAGCCCGCCACAGGTATAGCCGATCATCACGACGAGCAGTGGCACCTGACCCGTGACCCGGCGAGCGGGCGGCAGGGACCTCAGGCTGAGTTCATGGGCCACCAGTACGCCGAGCAGGTGTCCACCAATAATCGAGGTGAGTTGCAGGGCCGCCGTGACCGCCGGCAAGTCCAGCCACAGCTGGTTGATGCCCAGTTCTGCGGTGCCGAAGACGTTCCACCCAAGACCGAGAGGGTCGGACAGGTTGAGGGCGGTGCGCTGGCCCTCCAGGATGAGCAGGCTCAGGTAGTGGGCGAATGCGTAGCCGATCACGATCGGGATCACGCTGGCCGCCAGGACGTCGAGTTGGTGGCGCAGCCGTCCGACACCACGGACGCCGGCGGCGAAGGTCAGGGCCACCAGTGCGACCATGCTGAGCAGGCCCGCCGTTCCGGTGAGTACGGGGCTGATGCCCGAGGACTGCGTGGTTCGCACCCACCAGGACGTAGCGGTGAAGCCGTCGAAGGCGGTCCCACCGAGCAGTGCTGCCACCACCGCCCACGTGCCCGCCGGCGATTTCGATGTGCTTAGATGCCGCAGCGGGTTGGTGCCGCGGACGACCCCGTCGGCGCGTTGCCAGAGGGAGGCGCGGGCCACCAGTACCGCGTACACCTCGAAGGGGTCGGTCGCGGCCACCCACTGGCGTCCGAACAGCAGACAGCCGCCCAGGACAACCATCAACCAGGCCAGCCACCACCCGCGGATCACGGACAGGGTGTTGTTGTCCGGTTGCACCAGTTCCAGCCACAGGAAGCTGAGCAGACCCAGCGCCGCCGGATAGCTGCCCAACCGCTGCCAGGTCGCCTCGCTCAACGGACGCCAACCCTCGACCGGGATCCCGATCCGGACCAGGCCGGCCGCCAGTGTGCGGAGCGGGTTCGCGACCCGCCACACCGGCCCGAGGAGAAGGGAGATCGGGACGATTCCGACCCACATCCAGACATAGGTGAAGCCGAAGGTGGGGTTGGTCACCCGGTCCTGACCGAACCACAGGGCGAGGCCGACCCAGCAGAAGGCGAACAGCCCCAGGCCCGCCATCCCGATCCTCACCGGTGGGGAATCGACCAGCCGGGTCAGTCGGGGTAGCGGATACCCCTCCGCTACGCCATTCCAGCGTGAGACCTGCCAGGCCAGGGCGAGGACGGCGAAGGACACTGCCAAGACCAGGACTGCGCCACCGACGACGGCGGGGAACGGCAACGGCAGGTCCTGCCGAGATCCCAGGCCGTGGAGGGGGATCAGGTGCGGAATCACTGCACCTGGAGCACCAGGAGCGTGAGCACCGGCGAATGCGACTCGACCTCGAAGCGCCCCACCTTGTCCATGACGATGTCTTTCGTGACGGTCTCGCCCGAACTCACCGGGATCTCCAGGTCGAAGCCATGCACGTGAACCTGGTCGTCGCGATCGGAGGTGACGGTCAGCAGCAGATGCTGGTTTCTCACCAGATCGATGCGGTCGCCGTGGGGCGTTGCGGTGCCCCCTGCCAGGGTGACCGTCACGGTCGCGGCCGCCGGCGGTGTCGCCGACGAAGCGGACGGGCCGGCCCCGCAGCCAGGCAGCGCCAACCCCAGCATCGCTGCCAGCCCCACGCCCAACGCGATCGCAGTTCGTCGTTGCATCGATCCTCCTCGCCCTGATTCTGCCACCGCCCTCAGGAGTGCTTCGAGATGATCGAGGCGGGAGTGGGCGTAGTACAGGATCAGCCGGATGTGCCGGCTGCTGAAGGTCGGCCGGCGCCGCCACTACGAATGGGTCCGGGGGCGGGCTGCAACCCCGTCAGCGGCGGAGCAGCGGCGCCAGGAGTTGACCGGCAAGATCGTCGAGGTCCACAAGGCCGCCGATGGGCCATCCTCGGGGCTGTGGGCAGGGCAGCCGGGACGCACGCAGCTTCCGGGCCCTCGCTGGTCCTGACCGAGGGTCGGCAGCTGAGTAGGGTGGGCGCGTGAGCGATCCGGTTACCGTCACCGAGGCCGCACTCCTGGCTCGTGACCAGGAGTCGCAACCGTGGCAGCAGGCGTTCGTTGCCGTGCTGTCCGGCAACCTCACCCGGGACGACGTCATCGCGCGAGTCAGCGACCGGATCGGCTACACGCCTCGTTTCCGCCGGCTCGTGGCCGGGTGGCCGGTGCCGGGGTGGGTCGATGACCCGAACTTCAGCGTCGCCGGCCACGTTCGCGAGGCCACCCTCCTGCCGGGCCAACGACTCGAGCAGTGGCTGGAGGAGCGCTTGGCCACCAGTCTCGAGCGTGCCCATCCGCTGTGGGAGGCGACGCTCGTGCACGGGCTGGGAGGCGATTCCCGAGCTCTGGTGGTCCGGTCGCATCCCGCGCTGGTGGACGGGTACGACAACGTGCATCTGCTGCAGGAGCTCTTCGACGAGACGGCAGAACCGGTCGTGGCGGGTCACGACGACTGGCAGCCCGCCGATGCCCACCCGCCGGGGATCGCCGACCTCGTGGGAGGGTTCAGCGATCCGCTGCGGATGGTGACCGGCGCGGCGACCGGCCTGATCGGCATGGTGGAGAACGCCGTCCGGACGATCACGGCGACCCCACGCCCGCAGCATGTCGCCGGGGTCGAGGTCGACCTCGACATCCTCGCCGACGTGCGCAGGGCGTTCGGCTGTACCACGCATGACGTCCTGCTGTCGCTGGCCTCCGCCGGCGTGCGCGGCTGGCTGCTCGACCACCAGCGCGAACTCGAGGACCCGGTGGCTCTTGTGCCGTTGGCCGTTCAGGAACCGGCCGTGCTGGAGAGCGCCATCGGGTGCCGGATTGCGCCGTCCTGGCTCGGGTTGCCGGTGACCGCGACGTCGCCCGGTGACCGGCTGCGGGCCATCGCCACCCTCACCCGCGCACGCACGGACAGCGGGGCCACCGTCCCGGCCAATGATCTGGTCGATCTCGCCGGCTTCGCCCCACCCACGCTGCACGGCGTCGCAGCCGGAGGTGTCGCGGCCGGACGTCCGCACTCGGTCGTGGTAGCCAACGTGCCCGGCCCCCGGCGAACCGCGCTTTCTGGGCCGGGCACGGCTGCGTGACGTGTACGCGCTCAACTCCACCACCGACGACGAGGACGTGAGCGTGGCGATCACCAGCTACCGCGGCCGGGTGTCGTTCGGCGTCACCGCAGTGGCGCCCCTCCGCCGGTGGGCCAGAGACATCGGTGACGAGCTCGGCACACTCCGATCGGAGGTCTGATGAGCCTGCTGTTCGTGCCGGTCACCCCGGCCGAGTTGGCGCTCTGGGCCGGCGGTGGCATCCTGCCCGGACAGCGTCCCGGTCACACCGTCACCCCCGAGTTCACGGTCGCTTTCGAACCGGATGACACCGAGGAGGCCGAGCACCTCGTATTGCTGGTCGCCTCGATCGCAGCCCTCGCGGCCACCGGACGCCGGCTGGTCGCCGTGGTCGAGGACGGTGATCGTCCCTCGCCGGACGGGAACCGCGACTTCGGCGAGGTGATCGTGTCCGACCTGCCCTACTCGTCGGTGCACAGCCTGTTCGCGGACGAGCCGGGAGCACCCGGCCTGGAAGCGGCGGCGGCCGCAGCGTCCGGACTGCCGATCGCCGAGGCCTGGAACCTTCCGGCGGTGATCGAGTTGCTGGAGTCGGCGGACCTGCTGTGGCACGGGCCTGCGGAATGGGCCAGCCTGGGTACTGGTTGATCCGAAGTACCAACAGAGAGGCGACAACGATGCCCAGGTCGATCTGGAAGGGCGCAGTGTCCTTCGGGCTGGTGACCATTCCGGTGCGCGTCTACGGCGCGACGGAGGAGAAGGACATCAGCTTCCGGCAGGTGCACGCCGCCGACGGTGGCCGGATCCGCTACAAGCGGGTCTGCGAGGTCTGCGGCGAGGAGGTGCCGTTCGCCGAGATCGCCAAGGGATACGAGGCCGCCGACGGCCGGCTGGCGATCCTGGAGGCCGCCGATTTCGCCGATCTGCCCGCAGCCGAGGGCAAGGCGGTCGAGGTGGTGCAGTTCGTCGATGTCGACGAGATCGATCCGACCTACTTCGCGCGCACCTACTTCCTGGAGGCGGAGAAGACCGGAACCAAGCCCTACGTGCTGCTGCGCCAGGCTCTCGCCGACAGCGGGAAGGCGGCCGTGGTGAAGGTGGCGCTGCGTTCCCGGGAGACGTTGGCGCTGATCCGTCCCGTGGGGGACGTACTGCGGATGCACACCATGATCTGGCCGGACGAGCTGCGCGACAGCGCCTTCGCCGCTCCCACCGAGGAGGTCAAGGTGAGCGAGGCAGAGGTGGCGATGGCCCGGATGTTCATCGACCAGCTGTCCGGCGAGTTCGACCCCGACCAGTTCACCGACGACTACCGCGAGGCGTTGGAACGGGTGATCGAGGCCAAGCTGGACGGTGTCGAGCTGCCGGCGAACACCGAAGGTGGCCAACCCGAAGGCCCAGGTCGTCGACCTGGTCGCCGCGTTGCGGGCCTCCGTCGAGGCGGCGAAAGCACGTCGGGCGAAGGCTGCAGCCAGCTGAGATCCTGACCGTTCCAGGCGGCGGTAGAGTCGGCGCGTGGACGCCATCACCGTTGTACCCGAGCCCGCCAACGAGCCGATCCGCAGCTACGCTCCCGGATCGGCCGAACGGGCAGCGATCACTCGCACGCTCGACGTCCTCGCCGCGCGAACCGATCGACATCCATCCGGTGATCGGCGGGAGCCGGTCACCGGCTGGGGACGCCTCCGTGCACGAGGTGCGGATGCCCTCGGACCAGTCGACCCTGCTGGCACGGGTGCACCAGACCACCGCTGCCGACGCGGACGCGGCCATCCGGGCAGCGCAGGCCGCCAAGGCCGACTGGGCCGCGATGCCCTTCGACGAGCGGGCCGCGGTGTTCCTGCGTGCGGCGGAACTGCTCGTCGGGACCGCGCCGCGACCTGCTGAACGCAGCGACCATGCTGGGCCAGGGCAAGACGGTGCAGCAGGCCGAGATCGACTCGGCGTGCGAGCTGATCGACTTCCTGCGGTTCAACGTCGCGTTCGCCCGACGAGCTCTACGCCAACCAGCCGATCAGTTCCGCCGGCCGTGTGGAACCGGATGGACTACCGGCCGCTGGACGGCTTCGTCTACGCCATCACGCCGTTCAACTTCACCGCGATCGCCGGCAACCTGCCCACCGCTCCGGCGCTGATGGGCAACACCGTGATCTGGAAGCCGGCGCTCACCCAGACCTTCGCCGCCCACTTCTGGATGGACCTGCTGCGCGAAGCCGGGCTGCCGGACGGTGTGATCAACATGCTGCCCGGCCACGGGCGGAGGTCTCCGTCGGTGGCGCTGGGCCATCCGGACCTGGCCGGCATCCACTTCACCGGATCAACGCGGGTGTTCCAGGGCCTGTGGGGCGAGGTCGGAGCCAACATCGCCGGCTACCGCGCCTACCCGCGGCTGGTGGGGGAGACCGGCGGCAAGGACTTCGTGGTCGCGCACCCGTCCGCCGATCCGGCGGCCGTGGTGGCGGCGCTGATTCGCGGTGCGTTCGAGTACTCGGGCCAGAAGTGCTCGGCGGCGTCCCGCTGCTACCTGCCGCGTGGTCTGTGGAACCTGATCAAGGACGACCTGGTCGACCAGACCGAGGCGCTGGCGGTCGGCGACGTCCGCGACTTCGCCAACTTCACCTCCGCGGTGATCGACGAGCGGGCCTTCGACAAGCTGTCCGGAGCGATCGAGCGGGCGCGCGGGTCGGCGGACGCACGAGGTCATCGCCGGCGGCACCTACGACCGCAGCGAGGGCTGGTACGTGCGGCCCACGCTGATCACGTCGGACAACCCGCACCAGGACATCTTCACCACCGAGTACTTCGGGCCGATCCTGGGCATCTTCGTCTACGAGGACGACGAGTATGCCGACGTGCTACGCCTGGTGGACGAGACGTCGACGTACGCGCTGACCGGGGCGGTCTTCGCCACCGACCGGGCAGCGGTCGAGCAGGCATCGGCGAGCGCTGCGGCACGCCGCCGGCAACTTCTACGTCAACGACAAGCCGACCGGCGCCGTGGTCGGACAGCAGCCGTTCGGCGGTTCGCGGGCGTCCGGCACCAACGACAAGGCCGGTTCGCTGTGGAACCTGATGCGCTGGGTGAGCCCGCGCTCGATCAAGGAGAACCTGCTGCCGCCGACTTCGACGGGGTACCCGCACATGCTGTGAGGACGCCGTGAGGACGCCGTGAGGGCGCCGGCTACGAACACCGATGCCGTGGCGAAACGTTCCTCTTGACAAAATCGAACACAAGTTCGACTATCGATTGGTGACCCACACCGCCGGACTGCCTCGCTCCGAACTCCTGGAGCGGCTAAGGCTGCAGGCCAGCGGGAACAGTGTCGCGGTCAAGCCGGCGTTCCCCGTCCCGCCCGCGCTGGCTCGGCTGCTGCCCTCCGGTGGGCTGGTGGCCGGTGCCGCGTACTCCCTGGGAACGGCCGGCGCGCTGTTGTTGTCGCTGCTCGCCGAACCCTCCCGGGAAGGCAGCTGGTGCGGTGTGATCGGCATGCCGGAGCTGGGTGCCGAGGCCGCCGAGCGGGCCGGAGTCGTCTTGGACCGATTGGCTCTGGTGCCCGATCCGCAAGGGCAGTGGCTCGCGGTGACGGCCGCATTGGCCGAGGTGGTGCCCGTGATCGCCGTGCGTCCCGGGGGACCGGTCAGGGAGAAGGAAGCCACTCGGTTGGCTGCCCGGCTGCGGGATCGTGGAGGAGTGCTGCTGGTGCACGGCGACTGGCCCCGGGCCGAGGCACTGCTGGAGGTCACGGAGCCGCGCTGGTCGGGCATGGGCGCCGGCTACGGCTATCTGGAGCGTCGTGAAGTGCTGGTGCGGGCCACGTCCAAGAGGTTCGGTGGCGTCCGCAGCGTCCGGCTCGAGTTGCCGGCACCGAACGGACGGCTGCTGGCGCTCGGTGCGGCGAGAGGCGAGCACCCGGACGGCTTGAGAGTGGCCGGCTGATGGGTGCGCCACCAGTCAGGGCCGCCGCAGCAGATCGCTGCGGAAGCCCTGCCGAAGTCTCCAATCCGACACGATGCCTGGTGGTGTGGTTCCCGGCCTGGCCGGTGCGGGCGTGGGCGCTGGCGGAGGGCCGCGGCACGGAGGATCCGATCGCCGTGGTGGCCGCCAACCGGATCCTCCACTGCTCACCGGCGGCGCTGGCAGAAGGCGTGGTCGAAGGGCAGCGACGACGCGAAGCCCAGTCGAGGTGCCCGTCGCTGCGGGTGATCCCGGCGGACGAGGCCAGGGATGCCCGCGAATTCGAGCCCGTGGTCGCGTGTATCGAGGAACTCGCCCCCGGCGTCCAGGTGATCGCGCCCGGCCAGTGCGCCGTCCGTGCCCGTGGCCTGGCGAACTACATCGGGAGCGAAGCCGAAGCTGCTGAAACCCTCCTGGAAGCCGTCGTGGTCGCCCTCGGCATCCCCGACGGCCGGGTCGGCATCGCCGACGGGCTGTTCGCCGCCACCCAGGCAGCCCGCGCCGCCGATCCGGTGGGCATCGTCCCGGCAGGGCGTTCGGCCCGGTTCCTGGCGCCGTTGCCGGTCGCCAGACTCGGGGATGAGGGCCTGGCCACGCTGCTGCCCCGACTGGGCATCCACACCCTCGGTGAGTTCGCTGCCCTGGACGCCGCCGCCGTGCGGGACCGCTTCGGACTGCACGGGTTGAGGCTGCACACCCTCGCGTCCGGTCTCGACCCGAGCGCGGTCCAGCCACGCATGCCGCCGCCGGAGCTCACCCGGCAGCTCGACTTCGAGCCCGCGCTGACCCTCGTCGATCAGGTCGCCTTCAGCGCCCGCTCCACCGCAGAGAGCTTCATCGCTGGACTGACCGACGCCGGCCTGGCCTGCACGGAGATCAGGGTGGAACTGGGAGGGGACCGGGACGAACTGGTCGCCCGTAACTGGCTGGCCGCAGCGGTGTTCGACGCGTCCGCGGTGATCGACCGGGTCCGCTGGCAGCTCCAGGCAGCTGCCGGCGACCAACTGCGCAGCGGGGTGGTGAGCCTGCGGCTGGAGCCGGTGGCGGTCGACGCCCTCGCCGCCCACGTGCCGGGATTGTTCGGCTCGGGCCCGGACGAGCGGGTGCACCACGTGCTCTCCCGGGTACAGGCGATGCTCGGTCACGCCGGGGTGGTCACTCCCCAGGTGGCGGGCGGACGATGGCTCGCCGAGCGTCAGGTGCTCGTGCCGTGGGGCGACCGTCCCCGCCAGCAGGCACCACGTGAGCGTCCCTGGCCAGGTCAGGTTCCCGACCCACCTGCCGGCGACGGTGTTCACTGAGCTCCGGCCGGTGCAACTGCTCGGGGCCGGTGGCCGCGAGGTGGCAGTGAACGGACGTGGGACGGTCACCGACCCACCGATCGCGCTCCGGGTCGATGCGCAGCACCGGACGGTGATCGGGTGGGCCGGTCCGTGGCCGATCGACGAGCGTCCCTGGGATCCGGAGCGGCATCGGGTCGCCAGCCGATTCCAGGTGGTCGACGGCAGCGGGACGGCGTGGCTGCTGCTGCTGGACGAGCGCGGCTGGTGGGCTGAGGCGAGGTACGACTGATGGGCTTCAACAACCCGCCGATCACCTGGCGCACGCTCGAACGCACCCTCAGCGACCCCGTGGGGACCGTCGACCCCGACCGGGACACACCCGTCTCCTGGCGTCGCGGACCCTACGTCCGGCCCCCGATCGAGCGTCCGGACGACGTCGTTCCGTACGCCGAACTGCACGCCCACTCGTCCTTCTCCTTCCTCGACGGCGCCTCCTCGCCTGCCGAACTGGCCGAGGAGGCCGAGCGGCTGGGGCTGCACGGCGCTGGCGATCACCGATCACGACGGGCTGTACGGCATCGTCCGGTTCGCTGAGGCCGCCGAGACCATGACCCTGCAGACCGTGTTCGGCGCCGAACTGTCGCTGGGCCTTCCTGCACCCGCAGACCGGCCAGCCCGACCCGGTCGGCACCCACCTGCTGGTGCTGGCCGCAGGCGAGGAGGGCTATCACCGGCTGGCGGCCGCGATCACCGCAGGCCAGCTCGCCGGCGGCGAGAAGGGACGACCCGTCTACGACACTCGAGGACCTGGCCGGACGCGCCGACGGACACTGGGTGGTGCTCACCGGATGCCGCAAGGGCGCGGTGCGGCAGGCTCTGGTGGCCCAGGGGACGGGGCAGGCCGGCGCCGAACTGGACGAGCTGGTGCACCTGTTCGGCCCCGAACGGGTGTTCGTCGAGCTGACCGACCACGGCCGTCCGCTGGACTCGACCCACAACGACGCGCTGGCCGCGCTCGCCGCAGCACGCGGGCTGCCCACGATCGCCACCGGCAACGTCCACTACGCCACCCCCGCCCAGCACCGGCTGGCGCAGGCGGTGGCGGCGGTGCGGGCCAACCGCAGCCTCGACGCCCTCGACGGCTGGCTGCCGGCGTCCGGGTCGGCGTTCCTGCGCTCGGGTGCGGAGATGACGGCCAGGTTCGCCCGGTACCCGGGCGCGGTCGCGCGCACCGTTCCGCTGGCCGACGACCTGGCGTTCCCGCTGCGCCGAGCCAAGCCCGCGCTGCCCAAGCAGGAGGTGCCGCCCGGCCACACCCCGATGTCCTGGCTGCGGCATCTGGTCTGGGCCGCGGTTCCCGGACGGTATCCCGCCTTGTCGGCCGCCGATGCCGAACGCATCGAACGCGAACTGGCGGTCATCGAGGCCAAGGACTTTCCCGGCTACTTCCTGATCGTGCACGACATCGTCGCCGAGGCCAGGCGCCGCGGCATCCTGTGCCAGGGACGGGGATCGGCGGCCAACTCCGCTGTCTGCTACCTGCTCAACATCACCGCGGTCGACTCGATCTTCTACGAGCTGCCGTTCGAGCGGTTCCTCTCGGCGCTGCGCGACGAGGAGCCCGACATCGACGTGGACTTCGACTCCGACCGGCGCGAGGAGATCATCCAGTGGGTCTTCGACCGCTACGGACGGGAGCGCGCGGCGCAGGTCTGCAACGTGATCCAGTACCGGCCCAAGAACGCCGTCCGCGACATCGCCCGCGCCCTGGGCTACAGCCCCGGCCAGGAGGACGCGTTCGCCCGGCAGGTGGAGCGCTGGGGGCCGACGCTGGGCGACGCAGGAGATCGTCTGCCATCCCAGAGCAGGTGGTCGAGCTGGCCACCCAGCTGCTGAAGGCGCCCCGGCACCTGGGCATCCATTCGGGCGGGATGGTGCTCACCGAGCGTCCGGTCGGCGAGGTGGTGCCGATCGAGCACGCCCGGATGGAGAAGCGCACCGTGATCCAGTGGGACAAGGACGACGCCGCCTGGATGGGGCTGGTGAAGTTCGACCTGCTCGGGCTCGGCATGCTGGCAGCGCTGCAGTACTGCTTCGACCTGGTCGCGGAGCGCCACGGGGGAGGCATGGGAGCTGGCGACGATCCCGAAGGAGGAGCCCGGCGTCTACGACATGCTCTGCCGGGCCGACTCGATCGGGGTGTTCCAGGTCGAGTCCCGCGCGCAGATGGGGCTGCTGCCCCGGCTGCAGCCGCGGCGGTTCTACGACCTGGTGATCCAGATCGCGCTGATCCGTCCCGGCCCGATCCAGGGCGGCGCGGTGCACCCGTTCGTCCGGCGCAAGCTGGGCCAGGAGCCGGTCACCTACCCCCATCCGCTGCTGGAACCGGTGCTGGAGCGGACGCTCGGCAGTCCCGGTGTTCCAGGAGCAGCTGATGCAGATGGCGATGGCGGTGGGAGACTGCACCGGCGAGGACGCCGACCTGCTGCGCCGGGCGATGGGCTCCAAGCGCGGACTGGAGCGGATCGAGTCGCTGAAGCCGAAGCTGTACGCGGGTATGGCCCGCAACGGACTGGACAGGCAAGACGGCCGACCACCTCTACGCCCAGATCCAGGCCTTCTCCAACTTCGGCTTCGCCGAGTCGCACTCGCTGTCGTTCGCACTGCTGGTCTACGCCTCGTCCTGGATCAAGCTGCACTACCCGGCGGCCTTCCTCGCCGGGCTGCTGCGCGCGCAGCCGATGGGGTTCTACTCGCCCGTCCACCCTCACCTCCGACGCCCGCCGCCACGGCGTGGTGGTGCTGCGTCCCGACCTCGCCTTCTCGGGCGTGGACGCGGTGCTCGAACCGTCGGGCCTCCCCTGGCGGGCACGTGAGCGGTCTCGATTCCTGCCTGTCCCGCGACCAGCCGCCGGTGGGCGAGTTCGTCCCGAGCGCGGCGGACGACACGGGCACCCACCGTCGCGACGGCGACTTCGCGGTGCGGCTGGGCCTGGCCGAAGTGCGTGGGATCGGACGGGACGTCGCGACCCGGATCGTGGCCGAACGGGACGCGCACGGGGAGTTCGCTTCGATGGCGAACCTGGTGCGTCGCACCGGCGCTGACCGTCGCCCAACTGGAGTCCCTTGCCGCTGCGAACGCGTTCGACAGCCTCGGTCTGAGCCGGCGCAGTGCGCTGTGGCAGGCCGGAAGCGCAGCCCTGGACCGGCCCGGATTCGCTGCCCGACACGCTGGTCGGTGTTCAGCCACCGCTGTTCGGCGAGCCGACACCGATGGAGGAACTGGCCGACGACCTGTGGGCCACCGGGGTGAGCACAACGGATCATCCGATGGCTCAGCTGCGATCCCACCTGGCGCAGCGCGGCGTGCTCAGTGTGGCTGACCTGGCGACCGCCGAGCCGGATCGCAGGGTACGGGTGGCTGGGCTCGTCACTCACCGGCAGCGACCCGGCACCGCGTCCGGAATCACCTTCGTCAGTCTCGAGGACGAGTTCGGGTTGCTGAACGTGGTCTGTTCGGTAGGGGTCTGGACCCGGTACCGCCAGGTGGCCCGATCGGCCCGCGCCCTAGTGGTGGGCGGAAAGCTGGAACGGTCAGCGGAGGGTGTTGTGAATGTGGTGGCCGACCGGCTCGAGCGCTTGCCGATCCGGGTGCCGCACTCCTCCCGTGACTTCCACTGACACGCGTCGCGCACGGGACGGTTCATCGCGGCGGTTCGCCGGGACGTGTCCACCGTGGACGGAGACCCCGGATCAGCGGTTCGCGAGGTACTCCCGGCCCACCTTCTGCTGAATCTCCAACGCTTCCAGCAGCAGGGGAGCGGCCTGCTTGGCCAGGCCGGGACCGAGGATCGGCACCCGCACGGTCAGGTCGCCGGTGTAGGTGAGCACGGCGCCCTGGCCGCCCGGCTCCAGGGTGACCTCGCCGGCGAGTCGGCCGGCAGCCCCTCGACGGTGATCAGTGCCGAACCTGCCCGCGACCCACCGGCATCGCTCGTCGGCTGCCAGGCGATCTCGTCGATCACCGCCATCGTCGGGTCCGGCGAACCTCGCCACGACCGAAGGGGTGGGCATCACCCGGCGGGTCATCGGTGCTCGGATCCGACCACCGAAACCTCGTGCTCCAACGGGTCGGTCGCCAGGCACACCGCACTCAGGAAGACGCGATCGGTCAGCATGGCGAACACTTCGGGCACCGAAGCGGCGAAGTCGTTGGTGGCGTGTATCTGCATGCGCACATTCTTGCCTGGATAGGCTGGGGAAGGTTCCACTCGCTGCGAAGGAGCAGTCGTGTCCAGTGTCGTGCGCACGTCCAGCACCAGGGACGCCCTGATCACGGCGACACTGGCCCGAGGTTCCGAACCCGGCTTCCCGGCGCTCCTGGCCGCCTATCTGGGTCCGGTCCCTGAGTCGGAGCTGCCGACGATCGACGCGACGGCGCTCGCCGCCACGGTCGCCGCCCACCTCGAGCTGGGTGCCTGTCGGCGGGTCGGCCAGCACCTGGTCAGGGTGCTCCCGCCCGGTGTCGGAAGCCACACCGGGTCGATCGTCGCCCTGCTGGTGACCGACGACCGGCCGTTCCTCGTGGACACCGTCAGCATGGAGCTCACCCGGCAGGAGTGGAGCCTGCGCCGGCTCTACCATCCCCAACTGCGGGTGCGGCGCGACGTTTCGGGCCGGGTGCTCGACCTCGCCGCCGGCGCCGACGGGACCGCCGAGTCGTGGATCGCGGTCGAGATCTACCCACCGCTCGGCCAGGCAGCCGAGACGCTGACCGAACCGCTGCTGGCGGGATTGAATCAAGCGTTGCAGGACACCACGGTCGCCGTCGACGATTGGCAGCCGATGCTCGCCAAGGCTGAGGATGCGATCGAGGAGCTGGAGTCTGAACATCCGCACACCCCTGCGGTGGCCGATGCCGTCGACCTGCTGAACTGGCTGGTGGACGATCACTTCGTGTTCCTCGGCTACGCCGACTACACGCTGCGTGACGGTCGTCTGGAGCCGGTTGCGGGCAGCGGGTTGGGCATCCTTCGGGGCGTCACCGAGTCGGATCCGGTCACCGTCCCCGCCGCGGGCGAGCGGGACCCGCTGGTGCTGGTCCGGAATCCGAGACGTTCGCCGGTCCACCGTCCGGTGTACCTGGAACACCTCGCTGTCCGTCGTTACGCGCCTGGGGGTGACCTGGTGCGGGAACACCGCTTCCTCGGCCTGCTCGCCACGAACGCCTACACCGAGTCGGTGGCGAACATCCCGGTGCTGGCCGCCAAGGGCAACCGGCTGCTGGACAGGAGCGGATTCGAACCGCACTCCTACGGCTGGAACGCGATTCGCCAGGTGATCGCCGGCTATCCGCGCGACGAGCTGTTCGAAGCGTCGCGTCGACGAGCTCGCCCCGATCGTGGCCGAGGTGGCTGCCTTGCGGGAACGGCGCCAGACGCGGGTCTTCCTGCGCCGGGCCCGGTACGGCAGCTTCGCCACGGCGCTGGTGTACCTGCCGCGCGACCGCTACAACACCGCGACCCGGCTGCGGATCCAGCAGGTGCTGCTGTCCGAACTGGGCGGGGTCGAGGTCGAGTTCACCACCCTGGTCAGCGAGTCGGTGCTCACTCGGCTGTTCTTCGTGGTCCGGCTCGGGCCGGACGCGCCGAGCGCGCCCGACGTCGCACGGATCGTCGCCGGAGTGTGCCGCGGCCACCCGCAGTTGGGAGGACGACTTCGTCGCCCTGGTCGACGCGCTGCCCAGCGAGCAGCGCGGGGTCGAGTTCAGCGAGGCCTACACGGCCGATTACCCGCCCGACGTCGCGGTCGCCGATCTCGCCATGGCCAACCTGCTCACCGGTCCCGACGACCTGCGGCTCAGCCTCGCCGAGCCCCTCGAGGACACCGATCCCGTCGGATCTGCGGCTGAAGGTCATCAGCCACCAGACCGATGTCGCTGACCCAGGTGATGCCGCACCTGTCCGTGCTCGGTGCGGAGGTGATCGACGAGCGTCCCTACAGCTGGGACCTGCGCGGCACCCGGGTGCTGGTCTACGACTTCGGGCTGAAGCTGCCGGCCGGCACGGCCGACGCCGACTCGTGGGACGCCGATGGCCGGCAGCGGTTCATGGACGTCTTCGTCGCCTCGTGGACCGGTCCGGTGCGAGGCCGACAACCTGAACCGGCTCGTGGTGTCGGCGGGCCTGGACTGGCGCCAGGTCAGCTGGCTGCGCGGCATCTCCCGCTACCTGCTGCAGGCCGGCGTGCCGTTCAGCCAGACCTACGTCGCCACCGCGCTGAACGCCAACCCCGCAGCTCGCCGCCGGCCTGGTCGCCGCGTTCGAGACCAAGTTCGACCCCGACGCGTTTCGCCGACGACGCACGAGCGCGCGGCGGCGCTGGCGCAGCAGTACGCGCTGGCTGCGACGAGCAGCTGGACGCGGTGGCGAGCCTCGACCACGACCGGATCCTGCGGGCCTTCCTCGCGGTGATCGAGGCCTGCGTGCGCACCAACGCCTTCGCCGACACCCGCGACGCTGGCGTTCAAGCTGCTGCCCGCGCGAGCTGTCGCTGCTGCCCGAGCCGCGTCCGGAGTTCGAGGTGTTCACGTACTCGCCGCGGGTGCACGGCGTCCACCTGCGGTTCGGCGCGGTCGCCCGCGGCGGCCTGCGCTGGTCGGACCGCCGCGAGGACTTCCGCACCGAGGTGCTGGGCCTGGTCAAGGCGCAGATGGTGAAGAACACGGTGATCGTGCCGGTCGGGGCCAAGGGCGGCTTCGTGCCCCAGCGACTGCCGGCCGCGGCGCGACCGCGAAGCCTGGCTCGCCGAGGGACGCGCCTGCTACCGGCTGTTCGTCGACGCGCTGCTCAGCGTCACCGACAACATCGTCGACGGCGCAGGTGGTGCCGCCGGACCGGGTGGTGCGCTACGACGGCGACGACCCCTACCTGGTGGTGGCTGCGGACAAGGGCACCGCCACCTTCTCCGACCTCGCCAACGAGGTCTCGGTCGGCCGCGGCTTCTGGCTGGGGGACGCGTTCGCCTCCGGCGGGTCCAGCTGGCTACGACCACAAGGCGATGGGCATCACCGCCCGCGGCGCGTGGGAGTCGGTCAAGCGGCACTTCACCGAACTGGGCCTCGATCCCGGCGACCGACGAGTTCACCTGCGTCGGCATCGGCGACATGGCCGGGGACGTGTTCGGCAACGGCATGCTGCTCTCGGACCGGCATCCGGCTGGTGGCCGCCTTCAACCACCTGCACATCTTCCTCGACCCCGATCCCGGACCCGGCCACGTCCTTCGCCGAGCGGCGGCGGCTGTTCGGCCTGCCCGGCTCGACCTGGGCCGACTACGACCCGTCCCTGATCTCGGCCGGTGGCGGGGTGTACCGCCGGGACGCGAAGTCGATGCCGATCTGACGCCGAGGTGCGCGCGGCGCTCGGGCTTGAGCGACGGTGACGCGCGCTCACCCCGAACGAACTGATCAGCGCGATCCTGACCGCGCCGGTCGACCTGCTGTTCAACGGCGGCATCGGCACCTTCGTCAAGGCGGCCGCGGAGACCCACGCCGAGGCCGGGGACAAGGCCAACGACGCCGTCCGGGTGAACGGCGGCCAGCTGCGCGCCCGGTGCGTCGGCCGAGGGCGGCAACCTCGGCTTCACCCAGCTCGGACGGATCGAGTACGCCGCAGTCCGGCGGCCGGATCAACACCGACTTCATCGACAACTCCGCCGGCGTGGACACCTCCGACCACGAGGTGAACATCAAGATCCTGCTGGCGCCGCGAGGTGGCGGCCGGACGGCTGAGCCGCAGCGCGGCGCGACGAGCTGCTGGCGTCCATGACCGACGAGGTGGCCGAGCTGGTGCTGGCGCACAACTTCGACCAGAACCTCGCGCTGGCCAACTCGATGTACCGCCGGTTCGAGCTGGCCGGCCAGCACGAGGCCTGGATGCGCACGCTGGAGGCGGCCGGCTTCCTCGACCGGCGGCTGGAGTTCCTGCCGTCCAGCGACGAGCTGAGCGCCGCGGATCGCGGCCGGCGACGGGCTGACCCGTCCCGAACTGGCGGTGCTGCTGTCGTACACGAAGATCGCGCTGCAGCCGCTGGGTGCTGGCCTCCGACCTGCCCGACGACCCGTACCTGGCCGACCGGCTGGTCCAGTACTTCCCGCAGCCGCTGCGGGAGCGCTACGCCGACGGCGATGCCCCGGCACCGGCTGGCGCGCGAGATCATCACGACCGTGGCGGTGAACCGGTTCGTCAACAGCCAGGGCATCACCGCCTACCACCGGCTCTCGACCGAGACCGGCGCCGGGGTCGCCGACATCATCCGGGCGCAGCTGGCGTCCCGCGCGATCTTCGCCGTCGGCCTGGACGAGGTGCGGCTCCGCCGCCGCAGCGATCTGGCCGCCGCCGTCGCCACCGAGTTGCGGGTCACGCTGCGCCGGATGGTCGAGCGGGCCACCCGGTGGCTGCTGCACCACCAGCGCGGCCCGCTGGACGTGGCCGCGACCGTGGCCGAGTACGGACCCGATGTCGCCGAACTGCGGCCCGAGGCTGCTCGACCTGCTCACCGGTGAACAGGCCGACGCCGCGGTGTCGGCCGTGGCCGCGGTGGCACGACGGCGGGCGTGCCCGCGCGAGCTGGCCGCCACCATGGCCACCGCGGCCAGGCCCACACCCTGCTCAGCGTGGTGCAGGTGGCGCACCGACTGGACGTCGACCCGCTGCGCGTGGCGCGAGGTGCACTACCGCTGGCCGACGCACTGGCGCTCGACCTGCTCGTCTCGCGGGTGGACGTGCTGCCGCGGCAGGTGCGCTGGGACGCGATGGCGCGGGCCGCACTGCGGGACGAACTGCTGGCCGCGCATGCCGAACTGACGGCAGCAGTGCTCGCCGGCTGCCGATCCGGCTGCGAGCGCCTGAGCAGGTGGTCGCCGACTGGTTGCTCGCCGATCCCAGGACGGCCGCCACGGGTGGCGACGATCCGGCAGCTCGCTGACGGCACGCCCGACGTGGCAAGGATGAACGTCGGCCTCAGCCAGGTGCGCGCGATGCTGCCCGGCTGAGGGCCGCGGTGCCGGGGATTCCGGCGCGACGAGGCAAGATGGGGGCATGCGGATCGACCTGCACACGCATTCCAGCTCGTCTCCGACGGCACCGACACACCTTCGGAACTGGTCGTCCACGCGGCCGATGCCGGGCTGGACGTCGTGGCGCTGTGCGACCACGACACGTTCGACGGGCTGGCCGAGGCCGTCGCCGCCGGCCAGCGCTCCGGGGTGGAAGTGCTGCGCGGCATCGAGTTCTCGGCCCAGTACCAAGGATCGTCGGTGCATCTGCTCGGCTACGGCTGCCGCACCGACGACGCCGCGCTGCAGGCCGAGCTCGCGCGAGTCCGCCGCGGCCGCAGCGGCCGAATCCCCGCGATGCTGGCGAACCTGGAACGCGCCGGCATGCCGGTGCCTCGCAGCGTGCTCGACCGGCATGTCGGCGCCAGCCCTTCGGTGGGACGTCCGCACCTCGCCGACGCCATGGTCGAACTGGGTTACGTGGCCGACCGGAGGGAGGCTTTCGACCACTGGCTGGCCGACGACAAGCCCGATCTTCGTCCACCGCTACGCCACGGAACTGGGAGCGGGCCTCGACCTGGTCCGCGACGCCGGTGGCGTGGCCGTGCTCGCGCACCCCTGGGGCCGGATCAGCCACGATCTGCTGCCGCCGGAACTGTTGGCCGAACTCGCCGCGTCCGGCCGGCTGGACGGCGTGGAGGTGGACCACCAGGATCACGACGATGCGACCCGGGCGGCGCTGCGGAGCCTCGCCCTGCGGCTGGGCCTGCTGACCACGGGCTCGTCCGACTACCACGGCAGCGGGCAAGCAGGATCACGACCTGGGCTGCAACACCACCGATCCTGCGGTCCTCGACGAGATCCGGGCTCGGGTGGCCGCTCGTGGAGGCGTGCTGTAGCGGGTGTGCTGAGAAGGTTGTCGTGATTCAGGGCCTGGATGGCTCCCGGGGGCGGCGGGAGCCCGATTTCGGCCGTCGAAGCCCGGAATCGCGACCTGCCAGCCGCCGAACGGGCTCGCGGGAGGTCCTGGCCGGGCGAGCCGCCGGTGTAGAGTCACACCTCGGTTCAGACCCGATTCGCGAGAAGGCAGTACACCCATGACCGACCAGCCGCAGGACGCCGGGGATCAGCTCGCCGCCTCCACCTCCGACGCCTCCCTGCGCCGCACCGAGGCGCGCAGCGCCGAGATCGAAGCCCAGATCGCCATCGACCCGTCGCGGCTTCCGGGTGATGACCGGTGACCGTCCCACCGGGAACCTGCACCTCGGTCACTACTTCGGCTCGCTGGCGAACCGGGTGCGACTCCAGGACGCCGGGGTCGAGACCTTCATCCTGATCGCCGACTACCAGGTGATCACCGACCGGGACGGCACCGGGCCGATTCCGGAGCGCGTGCTCGGCATGATGGCCGACTACCTGGCGATCGGCCTCGACCCGGCCAGGACCACCATCTACGCGCACTCGGCGGTGCCGTCGCTGAACCAGTTGCTGCTGCCCGTTCCTTTCGCTGGTGACCGACGCCGAGCTGCGCCGCAACCCCACGGTGAAGGCTGAACTGGAGGCCACCGGCGACCGGCCGATGTCGGGCCTGCTGCTCACCTACCCGGTGCACCAGGCCGCCGACATCCTGTTCTGCAAGGCCAACCTGGTTCCGGTCGGCAAGGACCAGCTGCCGCACCTGGAACAGACCCGGGTGGTGGCTCGCCGCTTCGACGAGCGCTACGGCCGAGTCGACCCCACCCGTCCGGTGTTCCCGCAGGCGGAGGCCTGCTGAGCAAGGCGCCGACGCGTGCTCGGCCTCGACGGCACGAAGATGAGCAAGACCAAGGGCAACGTCGATCGAGATCGGCATGGACGCCGACACGACCGCCAGACTGATCAAGAAGGCCGTCACCGACTCCGACCGCTTCATCACCTACGACCCGGAGAACCGCCCCGAGGTGTCGAACCTGTTGATGCTGGTGTCGCTGTGCACCGGCCGCGACCCGGTGGACGATCGCCGCCGAGATCGGCGACGGCGGCGGCGGCGGGCTGAAGAAGCTGGTCACCGAAGCCGTGAACGAGTTCTTCGCCCCGATCCGGGCCAAGCGCGTCGAACTGGAGGCCGACCCGGGCTATCTGCTGGGACATGCTTCGCCGGGCAACGCCCACGCCAACGAGGTCGGCGAGGCGACCCTCGCCGAGGTGCGGGCCGCGATGAACATGGCCTACTGAAACGACCCCATCGACACCGATCCTGCCGCTGCCGGAACGGATTGAGGACCTCGGTCAGGACACCTCGGGCTGGCGAGCGTCGTGATCACCCTTGCCGTGGCCGCGCCGCCGGCGACGACGCGGAGCGTCCGGCAGCTGCTCGGCGGAGGCCGTTGGGGCGTCCGCCTGCTGGTCGCCGAGTGACGTCGCGCCGGGGGCGCCGGACTCCGCGCCGTCGACGGGCTGGCCGTTACGCAGGCGCCGACGCGTCCGGTCGCGGGGGGAGCGTTCGGCCTTGTGGCCCTTGTGGTGACCCTCCTTGTGATGACCGTCCTTGTGGTGGCCGTCCAAGTGATCGAGCTTGTGATGACCGGACCGCTCGCGCGGGGCCGCGTCCACGAGGCGTCCGCGGGTACCTTCTGGGATCTCCAGGTCGGCGAACAGGTTCGGCGAGGTCGAGTAGGTCTCGACCAGTTCCTGGTACTCCAGGTCGAGCGCCTTGTTGATCACCTTCCAGCGGGTCACGTCCGCCCAGTCGACGAGAGTGACCGCGATGCCCTTGGCTCCGGCCCGCCCGGTGCGGCCGATCCGGTGCACGTAGGTCATCTCCGAGTCGGGGCATTCGTAGTTGACCACGTGGCTGACATCGGTGATGTCGATACCGCGCGCGGCCACGTCGGTGGCGACCAGCACCGACACCTTGCCGTCGCGGAACTTCTTCAGCGCCTTCTCGCGGGCAGCCTGGTTCAGGTCACCGTGGATCGAGGTGGCCTCGAAACCGCGGTCGACGAGCTCGTCGGCCAGGCGTTGGGCGGCCCGCTTGGTGCGGGTGAAGATCATCGTCCGGGTGCAGACCGGGGACTGCAGGAGCCTGCCGATGATTTCTGGCTTGTCCAGGTCGTGGGTCTGGTAGGCGAACTGGGTGGTGTCGGGCACCGTGAGCTGCGCGTCGTGGGTCTCGGCGCGGACGTTGACCGGCTGGTTCAGGTGCATCCGGGCGAGCGCGACGATGGCGGCGGGCATGGTGGCGGAGAACAACAGGGTCTGCCGGGACCGCGGAGTCTTGCTGATCAGCCTCTCCACGTCGGGCAGGAAGCCCAGGTCGAGCATCTCGTCGGCCTCGTCGAGGACCAGCACCCGCACGTGGGAGAGGTCGAGTGAGCGGCGATTCGCAAGGTCGAGCAGCCGGCCCGGGGTTCCGACGACCACATCGACACCATCGGAAAGCGAATCGAGCTGGGTGTCGTAGCCGACCCCGCCGTACACCGTGAGCACTCGGGCGTGCCGCACCGTGGAGGCGTCGGCGAGGTCGCGGGTGACTTGGAGCGCGAGCTCGCGCGTCGGACACATCACGAGGGCCTGCGGGAGACCCGGCTTGAGCAACTCCGCGTACCCGGGATCGGTCGGGACGGTGATCTGCTGGAGCAGGCTGATGCCGAAGGCGAGCGTCTTGCCGGTGCCGGTGCGCGCCTGGCCGATCATGTCGGTACCACCGATGGCGATCGGAATGGACAGGCTCTGGATCGGGAACGGGTGTTCGATGCCGATCCTGGCGAGCGCTTCGACGATCTCGGGGATGACGCCCAGGTCGGAGAAGCTCACTTCGGTGGCGGCCGCGGGCACGATGTCGATGCTGGTGTCGGTCAGGGTCTTGCCTTATCTGTTCCTGCAGCCTCGCGGGCTGAGTCGTCCGGTACCGCCGGCGGCGCGTGGGGCCGCTCAAGGCAGTCGCGCACTCCAAGCGTGCGCACCGCCCAGTCTAGCGTGACCCACCCCGATGGCCCGGACAGGCCGCTGGGGCGGCCCAACTGGCGTCCGACGTGCTCCTCAGATCGAGCCGAAACCCACCGGGCGAGCCTTCTCCTCGCCCAGATCGATGTAGGCGATCTTGTCGGCCGGGACGAGCACCTTACGACCCTTCTCGTCGGTCAGAGCGACCAGGCTGCCGTCCGCCAGCGCCTTCCGAAGGCTGGCTTCGATGTCCGCGGCGGTGGCGTCGGTCTCGACCGCGAGTTCGCGGGCCACATGCTGAATGCCGATCTTGATCTCCACCGATTCCTCCTAGCTGGCTGCCTTCGCCAAGCTACCAGGGGAGATCGCGTGCACGGGCCCGCGTACGCCGAGGGCGCAAACTGCGCCGGGAATCCGGCCGCCACGATCAGGCGCCGAACGCCTCCCTCTCGTCCTCGGTCGCCTCACGAACGACGATGCGCGTCCAGGCGCCGACATAGATGCGTTGCCCGGGGGACAGTTCCACGCGTCCCTGCGGGAGGGGCATCGCCGGCAGGGGACCCGCAGCGGAACCGACGAAGGTGCCGTTGGCCGAGTCGAGGTCCTCGATCCACCACCGGCTGCCGTCGGTGGACAGCATCGCGTGGCGGCGGCTGCACCCGGTGTCGAGCTCGCAGTCGACGTCGGGGAAGACCCCACGGCTGTGCGAAACCCGCCCGATGAGGTTGCTCTCCTTCACCAGCGGGACGATGTCGGGAAGGCCGGGGGAGGGCATCGGATCGCTGGATCCCTGCGCGGCGTACCAGTCGGGGTCGATCCACAGTTCGGCGACCCAGTCGACACTCGGTCGGCGAAGCGGCGCGGGCGGTGCCTCGTGGGCGGCGTCGGCCGTCTGGCGGGAGGCGGGGTCGGGACCCCGCGATTCGGACGGGGAGGCAGCGTTGGGAGACTCCGCACCGGGGTCGGCGGCGGGGTCGGCCACGCTCGCTGCGTCCGGTGCCGCGTCGGGGAGTGTCGAGGGCTGCGCCTCGCCGGCAGGTGCGGACGGCGGCATCGCGCCGGTCGTGAAGTCGTAGCCGCAGGCCTCACAGAACAGCGCGTCGGCCACGTTGGGGATCCCGCAGGAAGGACAGGTCAGCGACGCAGCTGCCTCGGCCGCCGGCGCTGGCGGTGCCGAAGCTGCCGGCGGCGGTTCGACGGGCAACCCGCAGGTGTCGCAGAAGTCGGTCTGGCTGGTGGTGTGCCCTGAGGGACAGATCGGCATTGTCAGCCCCTGATCCGTGTCGTCTTCGTCGATGCGGTGTCCAAAGCCATCTCGTCCACCTTGTCCACAGCCTTCTTCAACCGAACGGTACCCGTCCGGGCGTCGGTAATGTCCACAACCTTGCGGAGTTTCGATGTGGCCTCGGCGTTTCCGCTTTCGGTGGCCAGCTGGACCGCCCGACCGAGCTTCGTGGTGGCGGTCGCCTCGTCACCCACTGCTTTCGCCGCGAGTCCCTCCTGGATCACCTGGGCCAGTTCGGCCTGGCCGGTGTAGTGGGCGACCTCAGGATTGATCTGCGCGGTGAGGTTCATGTCCGCCGACCATTTGGCCTTCACCAGGCCCTGCGTCAGCAACTCGGCACCGACCGCGAGCTGCACGCGGGCCGCCAGCTGTTCCTGCCCGACGGACTTGGCGGCGAGCCGCACGGCCACGTGGTAATCGCGCTCCTCGTCACCCCAGGACCCGGTGGGGTAGCTCATGGTCAGCTGGTTCACCGGCGTGCCACGGTGGGTCAGATCCTCCACCGTCGGCGACACCTGCCGGACGAACATCACCTGGGCCCCCTGGGGGATCCACACCCGGAGTTCGGCGTTGGCGACTCCTCGTGCCATCGAGTTGCGCATCAGCTCGGCGAACACCTGGCCCATCGCGGCCGGGTCGCCGATGATGTCGACCGTCCCGAGCATGGTCTGGGCGATCTTGCGGATCTCGGCCACCTTCCAGTCCACCCCGACGCCCCGCGCGTCCACCTGAAAATCGCCGGCGCAGTTCGCGATGGCCTGGTCGAGCTGGGCGGCGGTCTCGTTGTGGTTCTCGCCGTCGGTGAGCAGGATGACGTGCTTCTGGGCGAGGTTGCCGATGGAGGCGAACAGCGCCTTCGCCAGAGTGAGCCAGGTACCCATGGCGGTACCGCCCTCGGCACGGAAGAAGCTGATCGCCCGTCTGGCCTCGGCCCGGGTGCGGGGGTCCATCCGGACCATCCCGGCTCCGGTCTGCACCATCGGATAGGCCAGGTAGGCCTTGTGGTTGCCGGCGACCACAGCGAAATAGGTTCCGTCCAGAATGTGGTCCAGAGCCACCATGGCGGCTTGCTTCGCCGCGTTCATGTTGGCCACCCCCATCGACCCCGACGTGTCCACGACGACGATTTCCCCGGCGTCGCCGCTGCCCGTCCGGCCGGCGGCACCTGCGCCGGAACACGTGATCGTGACGATCGCGTTCACGTCGGTTCCGCCGTCGGGCAGGAACTCGTTCTGATAGACGGCGGAGGTGAACTCAGCCATGCTCCGGCAGCTCCTTCCGGGGTTGGGTGGCGGGGGCGGACTCCAGCCTAACCCGGCACCACGCCAGGGCCACCGTGACGTTGTCGTGGCCGCCCTGCGCGTTCGCCCAGTCGACCAGGCGTTGCGCCACCACGACCGGCTCCGGCGAATCGGCCGCGGCCGCATCGACCTGGGTGCCGAGGTCATCGGCGGTCGACGCGTAGTTCCACAAGCCGTCGGAACAGACGACCAGCCACCCGTCCTGCGTCAGCTCGTGGACGCCGGTGCGTGGCTCGATGTCGCCGGCGTCCCGACCCAGCCATTTCGTGATCGCATGCCCGCGAGGCAGTGCCTCGGCCTCCGCCCGGGGCATGCCTTCGGCGATGAACGCCTGCGCCATCGAGTCGTCGACGCTCAACTGCAGACGCTGGGTGCCGCCGAGGAAATAGACCCGGGAATCTCCGAGGGTGGCGTAGTGCACCTGGGCACCGGAAACCACGGCGGCGGCGAAGGTGGCCGACGCGGCGTTGGTGCTGAGCGGGTCGGTGGTCGCGATCACAGCCTGATTGGCTTCGGTCGCGGCGGTCACCAACGCCCGGGCGGTCGCGGTGTCGAGAGTGTCGCTGCCGGCCACCCCGTCGGAGGTGAGGACGACGAGCACCTCGCGGGCCTTCTCGGCCGCGGCGAGCGCGGCCACGTCGGAGTCGACGCTCGTCGACACCCCGTCGCACACCACGAGCACCGCGCGATCGCCCTGGGCCCACAACGCCATCGCGTCTTCGTTGCGGTGGTGCTTGATCCCGCGGTCGCACACACCACCCACCCACGGCGCCGGGGCCGCGGTGAAATGATCACGGACGCTCGGCGCCTTCGCGCCGCACGTCTGGCAATAGCCGTCGGAGGACACCGTGCCGCCGCAGGACGGGCAAGAGTGGATTTGGCTGACCCGAACGCCCAGCCGCCTCGTCTGTGTGGACGGTGCGTCGGGGGCCGTGAGCATGGGCGGGACGGCATGCGTGGGCACTGGCGCGGTGGGCACGAGCGGGTTGCCGCAAGCTTCGCAGAACCAGGCCGCCGGGTCGATGGGCAGCCCGCATTGGGGGCAGGTCGCTGCGGCGGGACCACCGGCGCCGGTGGCGCCCGGCCTCACTGGTGGGGCTGCGGGCGCAACCGTGGGATCGGGGACGGGATGCTCGGCCGACCACAGCGGCCATTCGGAATCGGTCACAGCAGGCTCCAAGGGCGCAGGGAGTTCGCCAGGTCGACATAGCCGGCCCTGACCGCGGGGTCGTCGTTCAACCGCCCCAGTTCCAGGTAGGACGCGGCCAGCAGCTCGCGCAGCATGGCCGGGGTCAGGGTTTGGCCCGCCAGCTTGATCGTTCCCGAGCCGGCCAGTGCGGCCGCGCGTTGATAGAGCAAGGCGCGGTACTGGGCTTGGGGGAGCGGGTCGAGCCTGGCCTTGGCGATCGCGTTGAAGGCCTCGGTCAACCCGTCCGCGTCGGTCGCCAACTGCACCTGGTGGCTCGCTTTCAGCCGTTGCGACTCGGGATAGCCGCGGGAGGTGCTCGGCACCAGTTCGAGGGCAGCAAGCGAACCGGGCAGATCGTTGCGGGCCCCCCTGACCCGCGCCAGTCCGAACGCGGCCGGGGTCACGTAGGCGGCGTCCGTGGCGGCGCAGATGCGGTAAAGGTTCTCGGCGATATCGAGTTCGCCCCCGAGTTCGCAGGCGAGCGCCAGCGCCAGTTTCGGCGCGAGTTCGCCGGGAACCTGGCCATAGACGGCGTTGAACGAACTCTGTGCGGTGGCGTAGTCGCGCGCCTGCAGCGCGCCCACCCCGGCCAGCCAGACCGCGCGCCACTCCCACGGGTCCTTGGTGAGCAGTTGCCGCACGCACTCCTCGAGCAGTTTCGGGTTGTTCGCTTCCAATGCCGCCTGCCCGCGAGCCAGCAGCACCTCGGCCGTCAGCGCGGGCGGCGCGCTGAGCGCTGCCAACCGCTGCACCGGATCCTCGGCGCTGATCCGCGCGATCCACCCGGCCTGCGGATCGGAGGGGTCAGGACGCAGCCGAGGCAGGTGCCGCACTCCATAGCGTTGTGTCGCCACGGTGGGTGCTTCGAACAGAACCGAGGACGCGGCCGTGGTGGCGACCCCTGCGGTGGCGGTGGCCACCACCTCCCGCAGCACTCCGAGCATCTGCAGCCGCAGCTCCTCCGCGGAAAGGAACCGATCGTTCGGGTCGGGAGCGCAGCACTTCAGCAGCAGCCGATACAGCGAGTCGTGTTCGGCGAACGCGGGCAGCCGGTCGGCCGGCGGAATCCGGAACTCGAACTCGGTCTGGTAGCCGGGAACCTCGGCGCACAACACCAGCAGGGTACGGCCGACGGTGAAGATGTCGGACGCGACCGACGGGCCCAGCGTGGCTACTTCCGGCGCTTGGTATCCGACCGTTCCGTAGATCGCGGAATCCTCGTCACCGAGGTGCCGGACGCCACCGAGGTCGATCAGCTTGAGCGCGTCGCCGACCTGAATCACGTTGTCGGGCTTGAAGTCGCAGTAGAGCAGGCCCAGTTCGTGAAGGTAGCCCAAGGCCGGCAGGATCTCGATCAGGAACGCGAGCGCCTGGTCCACCGGCAAAGGGTCGGATTCGCCCCGGTTGGCGGTCATGCGCTGTTTCAGGAGCTGCTTCAGCGACCGTCCGCCGACGTACTCCATGACGATGTAGCCGGCGTCGTCGTGGGTGACGAAGTTGTAGATCTCGACGATCAGGGGGTGTTCCACCCGGGCCAGGAACCGCTGCTCGCCGATCGTGGCGGCGAGGGCATCGGCGTCGCCGGTGTTGAGCAGCCCCTTCAGGACCACCCAGCGTCCGGACACGTTGCGGTCCTTCGCCAGGTAGATCCAGCCCATTCCGCCGTGAGCCAATGCCCCGGCCACCTCGTACTGACCGGCGACCACGTCGCCGGGATGGAGTTTCACCGTGAACGAGTAGGGCGCCCCGCACGCCGGGCAGAAGCCTTCCGAGCGGGAAGGGACGTTCTCCTGGCCCTGGCCCACCCGGGTGCCGCACCGCGGGCAGACCCGGGCTTCCGGCGGCACCTCGGGGTTGGCCAGCACCGCTTTGCTGGGATCGATCGCCGGCGCAGGGGGGACGCGGGTGAGCCCGGCGCCGATGCGGCCCGTGGTGAGCCGTTCGGTGCTGGTGTGCCGGGTGGGACGACCCCCGAACGAGGTGGCCCGGGCCGAGCCGAGCGCCGTCGAGCCGAGGTGGATCGAGGTCCTCGTGCGGGTCGAGCTGGTGGCGGGCGGCGCCACAGCCGGCGCCTCCGGCGAACCGCAGACGTCGCAGTAGCCGTCCACGATGCGGCCGTTGCAGCCTGGTTGGCGACACTGACCGGTGGGTCGGTTGGACGGTTTCGCCCCGGCCTTTCCCCGCCCCACCGGCATCACCTGGCCGGGCATCCCGCAGACGTCGCAGTAGCCGTCGATGATGGTGCCGGTGCACCCCGGCTGCCGGCACTTCATCGTTTGTCCAGGTAGTCGAGGTGGGCGGTATAGGCCGAAAGCAGGTGCTGCACCACGGTGAGCACGACGGGGGCGGCGGCCAATCGCCGGCGGGTCAGGGCGGCCAGCTCGGCCAGGTCCGGGTCGTCGCCCTGGCCCAGGGTGGCCGCTTTGGCCTCCAGAGCGGACAGCAGGGTGGCCGCGGCCTCGCGATCGGACAGGGACCGAGTGAGGGCGGCGTAAGCCCCGGTGAGTTCGGCCTCGACCCGGGACAGGCCCTCGACATAGCCGACGAGCGCCGTCCGGGTGTTGGGCAGTGGCCCGATCCCCGCGGCGCTGGGCAGCACACCGCTCGGCCCGGGCCAGACGCTCGCACCCACCTGCGCGGCCAGGGTACGCACCGCCTGTTCCTTGGCCTCGACCTCCGCGAGTTGTTCGCGGGCTTTGGTGAGGAGGTCACGGCCCTCGCGGCGTTGAGCAGCACCGACGATCAGGTCGCGCTCGAAGCGGGCGGCGTCGATCTCGAGCGCCCCCAGGAGCCCGCCGATGTCACCGCCGCGGCTGCGCTTGTCGGTCAGCACCTGAATGCGGGCGGCGAGAGCGTTGAGGGCCGCGACGGCCTTGGGAGCCAGCGCCGGCGGCTCCAGACGCACCTGGTCGCGGATCCGTTCGAGTTGGGCCCGCAACTCCCGCAACCGAATCTGCTGCTGTTCGGCGCTGGGGTCGGTGTTCAGCCGGGTGCGCAGTTGGGCGACCAGCGCGTCGCAGAGTCGTCCGGCCTCAGGAAGTGAGACGGCCATCGACTGCACCTGGCTCACCTGGGCGCCGGCGGTGTCCAGGCGTCCCCAGACCAGGGCGGAGAGGCGTTCCAGATCCTGTGGTCCGACCCGTCCGGAGTCCCAGGTGGCCAGCAGCAGGTTCTGGCGGGTCTTGGCGGCCTGCCACAGCGCCATGGCCAGCGCCATGTCGGATGTGAGTTCGGCGTGGCGGTTGGACGAGATGATCTGTTCGTCGAGGGCGTCCAGTTCGGCGCGGCGCTCGGTGAGCCAGCGGTCGAGTCTGCCCAGGTAGTCGAGGAAATCCGCGGGGCGGGGGGCGACGCCGAGCTGCCCGGGAGCCGCCGGTGACACCGCGCTCATCGGTACTCCCGGACGCGTTGCTGGATGCCGGCCACGGCCAGGAAAGCGCCGCCGAGGGCGGCGGCCACGATCGCCCAGAACTGAAGGCTGAGCTGGCCCCGAACCTGGCCGGGCGTGGTGGCGGCCTTGCTCACCGCTTCGGCGCGTGCGTTGGAGACGGTGTCGGCAAACGCTTTCGCCGTGGCGCTCACCCCGGTGTCGGCTTCGCTGGCCAACGCCTTTTCGGCGCCGGCCCAGTCCCGTGCGGTCAGCAGTGCGGACACGTCGGTGGCGGCGGTGGCGTAGGCGGTCAGCTGGGTCTTGGCAGTGCTGGAAAGCGATGCCGACCGGGCCCCCTCGATCCCGCTCTGCACGTCCTCGGTGCGGGCATCCGACCAGGCGCGCTGCTGGGTGCCGGTGGCCTGGAGGCGGCGGGTGGCGCTGATCCGGTTCTTCGCATCGCTGAGCGAGGCGACTTTGGTGAAGTTCGTGCCGGCGCTGGTGGTGCCGGCGGCGGCGGCGGCGGACTGAGCATCCGCGGCGATCCACACCACGACCACCGCTGCGAGAATCGCGCCGACCAGGCCGAGGTTGAGCACCCGGCGGCTGCGCTGCGCGACCACCCAGCTGACGGCGACCAGCCCCCCGAGCACGAGCACGAAGACCGTCGGCACGATCCAGGACCAGCCGGTCAGCGATTCGGCGTCCGCCTGGCGTTGGAGGTCGTCCTGGAGCTGGGTCAGGGCGGGAAGCAGTCGTTCGTCAAGGGAACGGTCGGCCTGGGCGAGGTAGCGGGCCGCGGTGGTGTCGTCGCGGGCGTCGGCGGCCCGCAGCAGGGCGCCGTACGCGACCAGGTCGGACGAGATCGTGACCAGCGCCTCGGCGTCCTGAGGGCGGGCCTTGGCGGCGTCCACGAGCAGGCCCGCCGCCGTCCCGAGGTCTCTGCCGACCTGGTCGGCCTGGGCGCTGGGGGACCCGTCTTGAGCGATGACGCCCAGACGCGCGGTGGCGTTGGCATCGACGAGCGCGCTGTGCACATCGCCGAGGCGGGCGTACTGGTCGGCCAATCCGGGCACGCCGGCCAGGTCGGTACTCAGCAGCGTGACCACCCAGCACGCGGCCGTTCCCAGCAGGAGCAGCGCGAGACCCGCCCCGACCTGCAGTCGACGCAGCAACCTCGGCGTGCGGCTGGGCGGAGGCGCCGGCATCTCGGCGAGCAGGCCGTCGGGGTTGAGCGCTTGCGGCGCCGCCCCGGAAAGCCTCGGAACCGGCGCAGGCGATCGGGAGGTGAGACCTGCTGCGGCCGTCACGGCTGGGCTCCTGGGGCGGCGGGAAAGTCCACGACCGGCACGGTGGCGCCGGACTCGGGCGGTGGCAGCGGGCCCGCCACCGGGGCTTCGGCATCGAGAAGGTCGACGGGCAGCAGGGTCCGGAGCTCTTCCAGAGTGGGTTCGGCAACCTCGCGCAGCCGCCAGGCGTGGCGTCCGATGGCCGCCTCGAGCAGGTTGCGGGCGAATCGGCCGTTGCCGAAGGTTTCGTCCCGCACCTGTTCGTCCAGTTCGCGCCCGAACTCTTCGAGGACGCCGTCACCGAGGTCGAAGTCGGCCTTGGCGGCCATCTGGGCGAAGATGCGCCGCAGCTCGTCGTCGGTGTAGTCGTCGAAGTCGATCGTGGTACGGAAGCGGCTGGCCAGGCCCGGATTGTTGGAGATGAACTCTTCCATCGGCGCCGGGTAGCCGGCCACGATCACCACCAGGTCGTCGCGGTGGTCCTCCATCTCCTTCACCAGGGTGTTGATCGCCTCTTCCCCGTACTGGTCGCCGTTGAGTGAATACGCCTCGTCGATGAACAGCACCCCGCCGTAGGACTTGGCGGTGACCTCCGCGGTCTTGATCGCGGTCTGGCCGAGGTAGCCGGCGACGAGCTCTGAGCGGTCGACCTCGACCAACTGACCCTTGCTGAGCAGCCCGATCGCCTTGTAGATGCCGGCCACGAGCCGGGCCACGGTGGTCTTGCCCGTGCCAGGGTTCCCGGTGAAGATCAGGTGCCGGGTGATGGTCGGGCTCTTCAAGCCGGCTTTGGACCGTAGCGCGTCCACCCGAAGGATCGCGGTCTGGCGACGGATCTCGGTCTTCACGCGGGCCAGGCCGATCAGCTCGTCCAGCTCCGCCAGCCACTCCTCGACCGTCTTCTCCGGTTCGGCAGGCTCCGGGTCCTGGCTCTCCCCGGCGGGCGTTCCCGCCGGCTCCACCGTCGACGGCGGCTCTTGGGCGACCGGAGGCGCGAGGCCGGCGGATCCGCGGGACCCCGTCGCCGAGGGGCTCTCGGCGAGAGTGGGGGTGGGGAACCCCGCTGCGCCGATGCCGGGGATCGCGCCCGGTCCGTGGGGGTCGAGACGGCTGACGTCGAGCAACCGGTCCTGGCTGTGCGACAACCGGGCGAGCACATCGGTGAGGATCGCCGGCGCTCGCTTCTCGAACTCACGCTGGGCGGCGTCGGCAGGTGGGGAGGCGAGGATCGGCTGCCCGGGGGCCGCGCCCAGGATCTGCGCGGACGCCGCGAGACTGGCCGCACCGAGGGCGGTCGGGCCGGGCGTCCCCAGGGTGGCTGCGGCGTGGCACACCGCACCCAGGGCTCGCGGGTACGCAGCGGCGGCGCGGTGCCTGGACGTCGCGGCCTGGCTGGCCAAGGGAGTGGGTGCTCCCCGATAACGACGGCCTCTCACCGCCGCATCCATGAACCGCTCAGCCGACGGGGCGATCCCGATCTCGCGACACCAGTCGACGAAGGCGCCACGGTTGGATTCGGCGATCGCAGCCGACAACACCAGGCCCTCCTCGGCGGCCGCGGCCGGGCTGAGGCCGGCGGCCTCGGCAGCCTTGGTCAGCCCCGCCAACGCCGCGCTCAGGGTGGGGCTACTCACGCCGGCCCCGACTCGGAGGTCTGGCCGAGGTTCAACTGCGGTGCCTGCGCATGGCCGAAGCGTTCCTGGAGGAACCTGCCGTGGCTGATCAGGGCGGCTGCATCGGTGGTGTTCGCGGCATCGTAGATGGCGTCCATCGTGGTCGCCAGCAAGTCGAGCTGGTCGATCAGAAGCAGCAGGGAGGTCTTGCCCGCCTCGACCGGACGGGAATCGGCCCAGTCCCGGGGCAGACGCAGGTAGCCCCCGATGGCTTCGGGCAGGTATTCGGTGGCGGTGGCGACGACTGAGTAGGAGTCGTAGCTACCGACCCCCAGTAAGGCCAGTCGGGGCAGCGTCTTGCGGACCGTCGACGTCACCCGGAGCGCGCGCGACCGCACCACCCCGGGAACGGCGGGGTCGGCCACGAGTTGCTCCACGCCGCTCAGAGCGGCGTTGATGTCCGCCTCGGTCGGAGCGGTGGCCACGGCGTCGGCGGCCAGCGGCTCCGGCTCGTCCTCGCGGCCGAGCAGTCGGTCCCAGAACCCCATCCCGCCCCTAGCGATCGATGCTCAGGACGGGCAGCGTGGAGCTCCGGGTGTCCTGCTGCGCGACCCGTTCGAGATAGGCGCGGCTCTTGGAGACCTCGGTCTCAAGCGTCCCGATCGTGGCCGACATGGTGTCCAGCGCCTTGAGCTTGAACTGGTCGATGGAATCCATCGTGGCGTAGATGTTCGCGAACGCCGCCTGCAGCTGCTCCAGGCCGATGGTCGAAGAAGCCGCCTGCTCCTGGATCTGTGCGGAGTTCTCCTTCAGCATCTCCGAGGTCCGCTGGATCATCTCCGACGTGGTGGTGTTCAGCGCGGTGATCTGATCGAGCACCAGCTTCTGGTTGCCCAGCGCTTGAGCGACGATGACGGCGGTTCGCAGCGCCGACACCGTGGTCGTCGACGCCCGGTCGACACCCTTGATCAGTTCGACGTTGTTCTTGATGATGATGTCGATCGCCAGGTAGCTCTGGATCGACACGGCCAGCTGGGTGAGCAGGTCCTGGTGCTTCTGCCGGACGTAGAACAACACGTCCTGGTTGAGCGCCTTGGCTTTCTCGGCGTCCGCCAGTTCGAGCTCGGCGATCTGGGCCGACAACCTGGCGTCCAACCGTTCGGCGATGTAGACGTACTGGTTCAGCCTGCCCATCACCGTCCACAGGTTCTGCTTCTCCATGTTGAGGGCGACATTGTCCTTGGTCAGCTCGTCCTGCCCCGAGCGCAGGGCGTGAAGAATGCCGTTGAGGTGGTCCTGGGAGCTCTGGTACTTGCGGAAGTAGTCGGTGACCGGCTTGCCGAAGCCCAGCTTGGAGAAGAACCCCTTGCCGCCGCGGGCCGCTGCCGGGTCGAGATCCTCGACCGTGCGGCGCAGTTCGAGCAGTGTCTTGCCGACCTTGGAGGTGTCGGCCAGCCCGCCCTGCTCGATGGCGCGCACGGGTGTTTGGAGGAGGCGGTTCGAGGTCTCTGCCGCCTTGCGGATGTCGGCGTCCCCCATGCTGCGGACGGCGTCGGCCTGCGCCGAGAAGGTGGGCGAGTTCTCCTCACTCGAGTTCAGTGCGGTGAGGAAGTCGTTCACCTTGGCGTCCAGCACCGGGACCTGCGTGGCCTCCACCTGTGGCGCCATGGCCGGTGCCTGCGTCTCGGTGACGACAGCGGGCGGAGCGGGCGCGGTGAGGTTCAACAGGTCGGGCGGCGCCAACTGGACTGCCTGGTTGGACGGCTGCGCGGGTGTACTCATCGATTGACCTCTCGAGTCGGCAGGCGATGACGTCCAATCTAGCGGTCACCACCACCGCTGGACTCCTCAGCCGGGCCGAGTGCACCGAGGCTGGGGACATGCCCGGGGCAACCCCGGCCCCGGACCGGACGGGCCGAGCGATGCCCCGGGCGCGGGTCGGCGCGCAGCAGCCATCTCACCGATGGTGAACGGCGATGAATGTCAGGGGCAGGTGGTTCCATGAAGCCATGCTCGATGCACCGACCCTCGCTGCGCTGCCGCGACTCACGCGTGAGCAGGCCGCCGTGCTCGAATCCTGGACCGCCCCGACGTTGGTGCTCGGACTACCGGGCACGGGGAAGACCACCCTCGTGGCTCATGCCGCGGTGATCCGAGGCGGGGAGTCGGGCGCGGAACCCCTGGTGCTGACATCGAGCCGCACCGCAGCCAGCGACCTGCGCAACCGGATCACCGCCGCCCGGGGGGACGGGTCGTGGCAACCGGTGGTGACGACGGTGCATGCGCTGTGCCGGGGGTGGTGGCAGCGCTTCGCCGGACGTCCCGACCTGCGCCTGCTGGCTGCACCCGAGCAGGAGTACCGGGTGCGGGAGCTCCTGCGCGGCGCCGGGCCCTCAGCCTGGCCCGCCGCTCTGCGACCCGCGCTGGCCACCCGCGGTTTCGCCTCGCAGGTGCGGGGCGCCATCGCGCGGGCCCGGCAGCTGGGACTGGACCCGGAGGATCTGGCCCAGTACGGGGCAGCCGCTGACCGGCCTGAGTGGACGGCGCTGGGCGGCTTCTTCGCCGAGTACCTCGACGTTCTCGACGCCGAAGGGGTGCTGGACTACGCCGAACTGGTGCACCGGGTGCGGTTGCTGCTCGCCGACCCGAGCATCGCCGCGGCCGTGACGGCCGAGATCGGGGCCGTTCTGGTGGATGACTATCCCGAACTCGACCCCGCCCAGATCGGGCTGATCGCGAGCATCGCGGCAGGCGGCGCTTCGGTGCTGGCTGTCGGCGACCCCGACAGCGTCAGTTCCACCTTCCGAGGCGCCCACCCGCGCGCGGTGGCCGACTTCTCAGGGTTCTTCGGCCGGCCCGGCGCCCCCGCCCGGGTGGTCAGCCTGAGCGAAGGTCACCGCCACGGCCGGGAGATCGGGTCGGCCCTGGCCGGTGTCCGGGCCCGGCTGCCGCGCCCGGCCGGGCTCGGACCGGCACGGCTCGTCGACGGCGGAGACACTGGGACGGTGACCGTGCTGACCTGCGCCGGTGAGGCCGAACAGGCCGCGGCCATCGCCGCCGAACTGCGCCGCGCCCGGCTCGAGAACGGCGTCAGATACGGCGACATGGCGGTGCTCGTGCGCTCCGGGCGCCGCCAACTGGCTCCGATCCTGAGGTCCCTCACCGCCTTGGGCATCCCAGTGGAGGTCGCCGGCGATGAGATCCCACTGGCGCAGGCTCCCGCCGTCCGGCCGCTGCTGCTGGCGCTGTCGATCACCGCCGCGGGCCGGGTCGAACCCGACGAGGCCTCGAGGCTGCTCACCTCGCCGCTGGCCGGTTTCGACGCGTTGGGGCTGCGTCGCCTGGTGCGGCAATGGCGTGCCGCGCATCCCGAGGGACGGCCGGCCGCGCTGCCCGAGCAACTCGCTGCGGCGGTGAACTCCCCGCAGTGGCTCGCGACGGCCGACCCGACGCCAGTGGTGGAGCGGCTTCGGGACTTGTTGCGGGTGCTCGCATCGGCCCGCGAGAGATCGGCCGCCGGGGATCCGGTGGATCAGATCGCCTGGGCGTTGTGGACGGGCAGCGGCTGGCCGCGGCAACTCAGTCGGGAGGCGGCCGGAGGGGGAGCCCTCGGCAGTCGCGCTGACGCCGACCTGGACGCCGTCTGCGCCTTCTTCGACACCGCGGCGGAAGCCGACCGGCGCGGCGGGGCCGCCGGCGTCCGCGCCTTCCTGGCCGAACTCGCCGGTCAGCAGATCCCGGCCGACCACGAACGGGAGTCACGGCTGCGCGGCCGAGGCGTGCAGGTGCTCACTGCCCATCGAGCCCGCGGCCGGGAATGGGAACTGGTGGTGGTCGCCGGCGTCCAGGAGGGAATGTGGCCGGTGGGCCGGCGGGTCAGCACCGTTCTGGACGCCGCGTCGCTGACCGGTGACGGTCTCACGGGCAGAACCGATCACCGTGACGTGCTGGCCGCCGAGCGCCGGCTGTTCCACCTCGCGTGTTCCCGCGCCCGACGCCGGCTGGTGGTGACCGCCGCAGCCGGCACGGAGGGCGAGGCAGACTCCCCGTCCCGCTTCCTCCACGAACTGGGTGTGCCGCCGACGACACCCGACCACAGCGGTTCCCCGCTGACGTTGCCGGCCCTGGCCGCGGAGTTGCGTCGCTCCGCGGGGGACCCGGCGACACCGGTCGAGCTGCGCACCGCCGCCGCGATCGAGCTCGGGCGGCTGGCCCGCTGTACCGACAACACCGGACGCCGGCTGGTCCCAGCGGCCGATCCCGACACGTGGTGGGGTGTCCGCGAGCTGACCAGCCGGCCCCGACCGCTGCCGGCCGGCGCCACGGTGCGGCTCAGCCCCAGCCAGGTCAGCGGAGTCCTGACCTGCCCTCGGCGCTACTTCCTGGCACGGGAGGCGCGCGGGGAGAGTGAGCCCGGTCTGGCGGCCTCGCTCGGTTCGCTCATCCACCTGCTGGTGCAGGAGGCTGTCACGCACGGCTGGAACCTCGCCGAGATGACCGCTCAACTCGACCAGGTGTGGCACCGATTGCCCTTCGAGGCTGCCTGGCTGTCGGCGACCGAACGGGTGGAGGTGGAACTCGGGCTGTCCCGGTTCCTGGCCTGGCGGGACGCCAGGAACGCCGAACCCCTCGGCGTGGAAGTGCCCTTCCACCTGTCCATCGACGTCTCCGGGCTGCGGGTGGTGCTGGACGGCAAGGTCGACTGGCTCGAACGCACCTCGTCCGGGCTACGGGTGGTGGACTTCAAGACCTCCCGCGCCGCCCCGACCAAGGCGGCGGTGGCCGGAATGGAGCAGTTGGGCATCTATCAACTCGCCGTCGCCTCCGGCGGCTTCGACCAAGTCGCCAAAGGCCAGGCGAGCCCGGTCGGGGCGACCGCGGTCTACCTGCGCCAATCCGGCAGAGGAACCGACCTCCCCAGAGAGTTCGAACAGGCCTCGCTGGCCACCACGCCTCACCTCGACCGGGATCCCGACGAGAAGGAGCACGCCACCTGGGTGCACCACCGGGTGGCACTGGCCGCCGATGTGGTCGCCGAGGGTACCTATCCGGCCACTCCGGGAGTGCATTGCCGGATGTGCATCTTCGCGACGAGTTGCCCAGCGTCCGCGCGAGGCGCGCAGGTGATCGGATGAGGCTCACCGATCCGGCTCAACTCAGCGCGGTCCTCGGCATCCCGTTCTCCGAGGAGCAGTTGTCGGCGATCGCCGCACCGCTGGAGCCTGCCGTGATCATCGCCGGAGCCGGCTCGGGCAAGACCACCGTGATGGCGGCCCGGGTGGTCTGGCTGGTCGGATCGGGTCAGGTTCGCCCTGAGCAGGTCCTGGGCCTGACCTTCACGCGCAAGGCAGCGGGCGAGCTCGGTTCTCGCATTCGGCGCGCCCTGCTGCAGGCCGGCGTGCTGGAGGACGCCGAAGCCGGCGAGGAGTTGATCCTCACCTACGACGCCTTCGCCGGCCGGCTGGTGACCGAGTACGGCCTGATGCTCGGCATCGAGGGCGATGCCAGAATGATCACCGGCGCCGCCAGATATCGGCTGGCGTCCAGGGTGGTGGCCGACGCTCCCGGACTTGACCACCTCTCCAGGCTGCGTCCGGCAGCGGTCACCCAGCGGCTGCTGGAGCTGTCATCAGAACTGCGCTCCCACCTGGTGGACGCCGCCCAGCTCGCCGATCACGCCGAAGCGTTCGAGCGAGCGCTGGCAGCGGCGCCCCGTAACCCCAGGGGTCAGGTCTACGCCGCGTTGCAGACGGCGCGGGCCGCCACCCTCGAACGCCTCGAACTGGCCACCTTGGTTCAGCGGTACGAGGAACTGAAGGCCAAGCTGGGCTACGTCGAGTTCGCCGACCAGATGGCGGCGGCGGCCAGGCTCGCCACGGACGTTCCGAACGTCCCTCCCGCGCTCCGCCAGGAGTTCGCGGTCGTCCTGCTCGACGAGTACCAGGACACGTCCGCGGCGCAGGCCACGCTGCTGCGGGGACTGTTCTCAGGACCGGATCAGGGTGCAGGGCGTGGGCATCCGGTGACAGCCGTCGGCGACCCCTGTCAGGCGATCTACGGCTGGCGCGGCGCGGCGGCGAGCAACATTCTCGAGTTCGCGGACGCGTTCCTCACCGCGGGCGGCACGCCGGCGACCACCTACGCCCTCACCGTGAACCGGCGCAGCGGCCAGCGGGTGCTCGACGCGGCCAATGACCTGGCTGCCCCGGTACGGGCCGAGCCGACCTTGGCCAGGTACGGACTGGACCTCGACCTGGTCGCACCGCCAGGCACCGCGCCGGGAGTCGTGGCGGTGAGCGCTCATGTCACCTGGCCGGACGAGGTCGCGGCGATCGCTGACCGGATCGCGGAGCTGCATGCCACCGGTGGGGTCGACTCCTGGTCCGACATCGCCGTGCTGGCGCGGCGCAACTCGTCGGTCGCCGACGTGTACGCCGAGCTGAACGCGCGGGACATCCCGGCCGAGATCGTGGGCCTCGGGGGGCTGCTGGAACTCCCACCGATCGCCGACGTGGTGGCCACGCTGACCCTTCTCGACGACGCGACCGCCAACGCCTCGGCGTTGCGACTGCTGGCTTCCCCCCGGTGGGCGATCGGGATTCCCGATCTGGCCCTGCTCGGTCGCCGCGCCCGCGAACTGGCGGACGCCCGCTCGGCGGGAACGCCGTCCGTCGAGACCGGAGCGGCCGGGCCCCACGACCTCAGTGCGGCCTCGTCGGGGAGCTTCGGCAGCGACCCGGCAGCAGTCCCGAGCCTTCTGGAGGCATTGGGCGACCCGGGCACGCACGCGTATTCCAGTGATGCCCGGCAGCGGTTCGCCACCTTCACCGCGGAGTTGCGGGTGTTGCGGCGACACGCTGGGGACGCAGTCACCGAGCTCGTCCAGCGGGTCATCGCCGTCCTGGGGCTTCCGATCGAATTGGAGGTGCTCGGAGCCGGGCGGGTCCTACCCCTGGGCAGGTTCGTTCAAGCGGTGGCTGACTACACCGACATCGATGCCGAAGCCTCACTGGCCGGGCTGCTGGCCTACCTGGAGGCCGAGCGGGAATACGGCACGGGGTTGGAGCAGCCGGTCGTGTCGCAGGCCGACTCGGTGAAGGTGCTCACCGTCCACAAGGCCAAAGGTCTGGAGTGGGATGCCGTGTTCGTTCCCGGGCTCGCGTCCGACGTCTTTCCGACCGATCGGGTCACGGGCAACTGGCTGCGTAACGCCGCCAGCCTGCCGTACCCGCTCCGGGGGGACACCACAGCGCTGCCCCAACTCTCGCGCGTCGACAACGCCGAGGTCACGGCGTTCGCCGCCGCGCTCACCTCCACCCAACGCCTCAGCGAGGATCGACTGGCGTATGTCGCCGTGACCCGCGCGCGGCAGTTGCTGGTGGCCAGCACCCACACGTGGGGTCCCGGCCTGGCTACGCCGCGGACGCCGTCCGACTATTTCAGCGTTCTGGCTGGTCGGGCCCAGCAGGTGCGGTTGCCCGACGCCATTCCCGCGGTGAACCCCCTGCTCGCGATCGGCGAAGTGGGGAGCTGGCCCTCGGTGGGGGACGTCGAGCGATGGCGGACGCGGCGCGAAGCGGCCGAACTGGTCCGGACCCCTCCACGGGCGCCGTCCTTGAGCCTCGATCAGGCCGAACGGGTCGCGTTCTGGCGCAGCTGTGCCGACGCGCTGCTGGCAGCCGAACGCCGGGAGGCCGATGAACGGATCTCGGCCCACCTGCCCGATTATCTGTCGGTCACCGGTCTTGGCCGGCTGGCGCGCGATCCCGACGGCTTCGCGGCCGAGTTGCGGCGGCCGATGCCGCGCCTGGTCAGCGACGCCCAGCGCTGGGGGATCGGTTTTCATCAGTGGCTGGAGCAACGGTTCCGGAACCAGACTCCGCTGCTGGGCGCCGAAACCCTCGAGGAGCTCGCCGGCAGCGAGTTCGAGGAGCTGCGAGCCGGCTTCGAGGCGGGACCCTATGCCCACCTGGTGCCGTTGGCGGTCGAGGCACCGTTCACTCTGGTGCTGGCCGGGAGGTTGATCCGTGGTCGGATCGACGCGGTGTTCCCCGGTGCCGACGGACGCCCGCAGGTGGTGGACTGGAAGACCGGAGATGCCCGGCGGGCTGACCCGCTGCAGCTGGCCTGCTATCGGCTGGCGTGGGCCGAACTGCAGGGGGTGGCGGTGCAGGAGGTGGACGCCGTCTTCTACGATCTGCGTTCCGCCGAGGTGGTGAGGCCGGGGTTCCTGCCGGATCGTCCGGCGCTGGCGGCTCTCCTGGCGAGAGCGCCCGGGTCCGTTAGCCTGTCGAAGTGAGTGACTGGCGGGCCGATAGCGCCCTGGATCGGGTCGAGGAGCAACGGCGCGACCCGGGTTGGGTGGAAGGCCTTTGGTCGGATCCGGCCACGGCCGTGCTGCCCGTGGGCGACGGCCGGGTTCCGGTCGTGGACGGCATGTTGGTCGCCTCGCCGCCCTCGGGCCCCCATGACCCTCAGCGCCACCTGTTGCTGGGCCGGCTGGACGGCAGGCCGTGGTTCGCAGAGGCCGGCGACGCCCCAGCTCAGCAGACGCTGCGATCGGTGATGGACGGTCTGTCACACCCCGAACTGCAGCTCGCTTTCACGGCGGTGGGCCTGGTCGGGTGGCATGCCGGCGCGGCGTTCTGCTCGCGTTGCGGCGCGCCGACCAGCGTGGTGGCCGGAGGGCAGGCGCGACGCTGCGTGGAATGCGGCCGGGAGTCCTATCCCCGCACGGATCCGGCGGTGATCGTGGCGATCCTCGACCCGGACGGACGGCTGCTCCTGGGCCGGCAGCCGAGCTGGGCGACGGGCCGGCACTCGGTGTTCGCGGGTTTCGTCGAGATGGGCGAATCGCTGGAACAGGCCGTGCATCGCGAGATGGCCGAGGAGGTGGGACTCACGCTGACCGAGGTGCGCTACCTGGGTTCGCAGCCCTGGCCCTTCCCGCGCTCGCTGATGGTGGGCTTCGTGGCCCACTCCGCCACGACGGGAGTCGTTCCGGCCGAGGGCGAGATCGAACTTGCACGCTGGTTCACGATCCCCGACCTGGAACGGGCCCTGTCCGCCGAGGAGGTCACGTTGCCCCCGGTGACCTCGATCGCTCGGCGCATGATCGATGCCTGGCGTGGCGGCACCCTCTCAGACCCCAGGACGTAGGCCGTCGGCGACTCGGATGCGCATCACCTCGACCGAGTCGGTGAGGCACTGCGAGGAGTAGCCTCGATTCCAGGCGCCCGTGGTTGGGCCCACGGCGTGAAGGCGAGGCAACGACGCGCTCGCCGCATCGAAGGAGATGGAATGTCGCCGACGCTTCTCTCCCCCCTCACCGTGGGGAATCTCGAACTCAAGAACCGCATGGCCGTCGCCCCGATGGTCACCTGCTACTGCGACGAGCGTGGCCTGCCCACCGAGCAGTACATCGCCTACCACGAGGCCCGAGCGCGTGGCGGCTTCGGACTGATCATCACCGAGGACTACGCGGTCGATCCGCGAGGACGTGGTTTCTGGTGCGCCGGTTTGTGGGAGGACGAGCAGATCGAGCCGCACCGAGAGCTGACCCGCCGGGTGCACGCCGCGGGAGCGACGATCTTCGCCCAGATCTACCACTGCGGACGTCAGACCTCCGCTGCGATCATCGGTTCCCAGCCGGTGTCCGCGTCCGCGTTGCCCTGCCCCAGCATGGGGGAGGTTCCGCACCAGCTCACCCGGGACGAGATCAGCACGATCGTGGGCCAGTTCGGAGACACGGCGCGGCGGGCGAAGGCGGCCGGTTTCGACGGCGTCGAGGTCCACGGGGCGCACGGCTATCTGATCGCGCAGTTCCTGTCCGCCTACTCGAACAAGCGCACCGACGAATACGGCGGCCCGTTGTCGAACCGAATGCGGTTCGCCACCGAGATCATCGCCGACATCCGCCAGAAATGCGGAAGCGACTTCGCGGTCTCCTTCCGGATCTCAATCGACGAGTTCGTTGTCGGAGGGCGTGATCTCGCCGAGACCAAGGTGATCTGTCAACGGCTCGAGACCGCCGGCGTCGATCTGGTCCACCTCAGCGCGGGCACCTACGAGAGCGCCTGGGCGATCATCCCGCCGTTGGGCACCCAGTACGCGTGGCTGGCCGACTTCGCCGCCGAGATCAAGCAGATCGTCTCGATTCCGGTTCAGGTGGTCGGCAGGATCAACGATCCGGAGGTCGCCGAGACGATCCTGCGTGCCGGCCAGGCCGACCTGATCTCCTTCGGCCGCGCCTCCCTTGCCGATCCCGACTTCGCTCGCAAGTATGCCGAAGGTCAGTCCGGACGGATCCGTTCCTGCATCGGCTGCAACCAGGGCTGCATCTCCATCCTCTTCCTCAACCAGCCGATCAGGTGCCTGGTCAATCCGTCGCTGGGGTTCGAGGGCGCGAACGAGATCACCCCTGCGCCCACGCCGAAGAAGGTCCTGGTGGCCGGCGGCGGACCGGCGGGACTGGAGGCGGCGCGGGCGGCCCGGCTGGTGGGCCACGACGTGGTGGTGCACGAACGTCAGGACCATCTCGGTGGCAACTTCGCTGTCGGAGCCATCCCGCCAGGCAAGGGCGAACTGACGTCTTACATCACCTGGTTGGGGGAGGAACTCGACCGGCTGGGGGTGCCGATTCGGCTGGGTTCGGAAGTGACCGCCGAGGTGGTCGCGGCGGAACAGCCCGGCGTCGTGGTCTACGCCGCGGGTGCCAAGCATCTGCGTCCGCCGATCCCGGGGATCGAGGTGGCGCACGTGGTCGAAGCGTGCGACGTGCTCACTGGACGGGAGACGGTCGGCGCCCGCGTGGTGGTGGCCGGAGGCGGAATGATCGGCAGCGAGACCGGGCTGTACCTGGCCACTCTGGGACGTCGGGTGACGATCGTCGACCAACTCCCGGGGATCGCCCTGGAGGAGAACGCGGCCCGGCGGCGATTCCTGCTGAAGCATTTCGAGGAGCTCCACGTCGAGACGGTCGTCAACGCCACCATCCGCGAGGTCGCCGAGGGGGCAGTCACGATCGATTCCGCGGATGGCACCCGGGTCCTGCCCTGCGACACGGTGGTCCTGGCGCTCGGCATGACGCCGGACGTGGATCGGCTCGACTCGCTGCGGAACATCGCCGACGTCCGCGTGATCGGTGACGCCGCCGAAGCGTCGGACGCCCTGGTGGCGAGCCGGGAGGGTTTCCGGTGCGGGTTGAGCCTGTAACCGGCGTGGTCATACCGAGGCGGTAGCCTCGATCGTGAGGAGAACTCTGGAAGGAGCCGACCATGGATCTTCAGGATTGGGCTGAGTCGAGGACGCACGAGTTGTCCGTGTGGGACTTCGCGTTGGTCAAGTGGAGTTGCCTCGCGGGCGGCGTCCTGCTGGCCCGGTTGGTGCCGTCCGTGCGGCGCATCGACCCCCGCGTGCTGGCGGTCGTCACCGTCGCGCTGGCCCTGAAACCGGCCGTGACCGTGCTCCGGGCCGGCGGGTCGCGGAGCTGACCGGCGAGGCTGCCCAGGGCGGAGCAGCTACAGCCGACCCCGCAGCCCTGAGGCTCGTTGCGCCTGCCTGCGCACGGCCGCCCGCAACGCTGCCTCGGATCCGATCAGCGTCACCTCCGTGCGGGCACGGGTGATCGCGGTATAGAGCAGTTCGCGGGTCAACAAGGGCGAATCCGGGTTGGGCAGGACGAGCGTCACGGCGTCGAACTGACTCCCCTGCGCCTTGTGCACCGTCATCGCGTGAATGGTGTGAACCCCCTCGAGCAGGAACGGCGAGACCGACATCCACTCGGATCGGCCGCGGGCGAAGTAGGCCCGCAGCTGGTCGCCGTCGTCGACCACCACGCCGGCGTCGCCGTTGTACAGGCCCAGGTCAGGGGAGTTCTCCGTCACGAGCAGCGGCCGTCCGGGGTACCAGGTCGGGGTCGGGTCGAAGCCCTCGACCGAGTCGACCAACCACTCCTCGACCTGGCGCGACCAGAACGAGACCCCGTGCGGGCCGCGTCGATGCGCGCACAGGATGCGGTGCAGCTCCAACTGCCCCAGCGCGCTCGCCGCGTCGCCCCGCCGCGCGGCGGCGATCATCGCCCGACCGCTGTCGATCACGCGTCGCCGCAGATCGGTGTCGTCGGGGGTCGCCGCCAGGCGCACCGCACCGGAGCCGACCAAGCCGACCACCTGATCCTCGTCGCCGGCCAGCACCGCACCTGCCACGTCCGCGATTTCCGGCACGGACCGGTGGTTGTGCTGCAATCGCACCACGGGGCCCGACTCCCGTAATCCCAGGTCCCTGAGGAGCGCATTGATCGTGGTCGACGGCCGGTCGGCGTCCACGATGTCGGCCAGCACCGCCCCTGCCTCCACGGGAGCGAGTTGGTCCGGGTCGCCGACCAGGACCAGGCGGGTCTGCGGACGCAGTGCGTCGAGGAGCCTCGCCATCAGGGTCACCGAGATCATGGACGCCTCGTCGACCACCACCAGGTCGTGGGGAAGAGGGTTGGTGCGGGAGTGCTGAAACCGGTTCCGCGACTCCGGCACCCAGCCCAGAAGGCGGTGGATCGTCGTTGCCCGAAGGCGGCCGAGCTCATTGCCGAGGTCGCTGGGGAGTTCGGTCAACGCGTCACCCAGAGCCTCGTGCATGCGAACGGCGGCCTTTCCGGTGGGTGCGGCGAGCGCGACCAGGGGTGGGGTCGGCAAGGTTCGCCACAGCACACCCAGCAGTCGCGCCAGGGTGTGGGTCTTCCCGGTGCCAGGGCCGCCGGCCACCACCGTGACCTGCGCCAATGCCGGCATCACGGCGGCGACCGCCTGGTCCGCGTCGGTGCCGATGCTCAGCAATTCGGCTCGGGCGGCGCGCAATCTCGCCACGTCCAGGTCCTCGGGGGGGCGCGACCGGCGGGCGCGAAGCTCCGCGGCAACGGTCGACTCCTCTTGCCAGTACCGCTCCAGATACAGCAGGTCGCCGACCAGACGGAGCGGACGATCGCCCGGACCGTCAGCACCGACGCTCACCATGGGGCTCGCCGACACCGAAGCTCGCCACCGTTCCGGCTCTGGCCACAGCGCGGCCGGGATCTCGACCGTGTCCTCGTCGAGCTCGACGGACGCGGCGGCGGTGCCAAGGCTCAGACAGATCGATCCCGCGCGCAACACCCGTACGGACAGCGCCAGGGCCAGGTGAACCATCTGGTCGGACTCCCCGTAGAGATGTGCGACCTTCTGGGCGACGTGCACATCGCCCCAGGACAGCGCGCCGGTCGCGTGTACGTCCTGAAGCAGCCCCGGCGGCAGGCTGGTCGCTAGATCGGTCACGGTCGGCTCCGATCGGCGAGTAGGTCCGACAGTGCGCTCACAAGGCCCGCGGGGGGGAACCAGCCGAACACCCCGGTCCCGTCCCCAGCCTCGCGTCCGCCCATTCCGCGGACGAAGAGGTAGCCGACCCCACCCAGGTGGCGGCCTGGGTCGTAGCCGGCGAGCCGGGCGGCCAGGAAGCGGTGCAGGGCGACGCAGTAGAGGACCGCCTGCAGCGGATAGTGGGTGCGGATCATCTCCTCGGCCATTGCGGAGGGGAGGTAGTGGTCGAGCGTGAGTTCCTCAGGACCGAGCCGGTTCGTCTTGTAGTCCACCACGACGAACCGGGGGCCTCCTGGCGAGTTCACGCGCAGCACCGAGTCGATGCTGCCGGTGAGAAACCCACGCAGCACCTGTCCGGTCAGTGCGGGTTGGGTGAGTTCGTCGGGATACGCGGCCAGCGGATCGTCCGCGGGCAGCCACGTGCGCAGCAGGGTGGCGACATCGGCGAGGGTGGTGGTCGACGCCGAGGTGCCCAGCGGGAACTCGAAGGACAGTTCGCTGAGCCGGTCGCGAACCGGGATACCGGCCAGGGGAAGGCCACCGGTGAGGGGTCCCAGCGGAGTCAGCAGGCTGGGCAGCAAACCCTCGGCCAGAGCCTGCGGTGCCACGCCGGCCACCGCGAACCTCTGCCCGGCCGCTGCGGTCGCGATCGACAGTCGCTCGGCGAGTGCCGGCTCGTCGTCCGCGGAGGGGGCGTACCAGTCGAGGCTCTCCAGCACGTGGTGCACGAGGGAACCGAAGCCGGTACCGCCGGGCAGGGCTGCCATCGGCGAGGGCCGCCCCGCACTTGCGCCGCCTCGCGGGACCTCCGCCGTCGGCTCGTCCTCGACGACGGATCCTGCGACCAGGGCGACCGGCGGCCGGGCATGGACGGCCTCGGTCAGACCGGAGTAGGAGGTACGACGCCAGGTGTGGTCGATCTCGCGGCGGAATTCCAGTTTCGCCAGTTCGGCCGGCGGCCGCTGCGCACGCTCAAGCCGTCCGGGAGGACGGTGTGGGCAGTCCTCGACCGCGAGTCCCGCCTGCGTGAGCCAGTCCAGCGTTCGTGGGTGGCCGTCGCCGGGAGGGCAATCCAGCCGGTAGGCCGCTTCGGGGGCGCCGGGGATGTCGTGGCGGCGGAACAGCAGCCGGTGCAGCGGAGCGGCCTCGGTGTTCGAGACTGTCCGGGCCCACCACATCGTCAACTGCGACTGGGCCCGCGTCGCCGCGACATAGAGGGCTCGTAGGCGGTCTTCGGCCTGTTCTCGGTCGCGCTGGGCCAGCCGCGCCGGCCGTCCGGGCGCGGAGACACCCCCGAGGTCGAGCACCCGCCGCCCGTCGTTGTGAAGGGCCAGAGCCTCGCCGTGATCCTCGTTCGGTACCCACAGGTCCGCGGCCTCGGGCAGCAGGACCACCGGGAACTGCAGCCCCTTCGCCTTGTGCACGGTCATGATCTGGACCGCGTCCCGGTCGGTCTCCAGTCGGCGCAGACGATCCGTGGCCACCGTTCCCCGTTCCACCTGCTCGGCCAGCCAGGCCACCATCGCCTGGCCGCGGACGCCGGCGCTGTGCTGGGCGTGGAGAATTTCAGCGAGATGCCGGAAGTCGGTCAGGTCACGCTCCCCGCGGGGTCGTCGCAGAACCCGTTCACCGAACCCCATACCGGTCCCGGGGGCGTCCTGGACGGCCGCGAACAGCGCCGCTATGCCTTGCCTGGCCACGATCCGAGACCAGCCCTGCAGGGTCGCGGCCCAGTCGTTCAGTTCGACGTCGGTGGCTGCGGCGAGCCCAGAGAGATCGATTCCGATGAAGTCGGTGAGGATGGCCGCCCTGATCGCGGCGCGCCGCGGCTGTTCGAGCGCACGCAGGAGAGTCAGCCAGTCGCGTGCCGCGGCGGTGTCGAAGATCGAGTCGGCTCCGGAGAACGCCACCGGTACTCCGGCCACGGTCAGTGCGTCGGCGATCTGCCGTCCGCGGCCGTTGGTGCTGACCAGAATGGCGATCTCGTCAGGACGTAACGCGTGTGCGCCGTCGCTGTCGACTCTGCGAGCTCCGCAGGTAAGGAGATCGATCACCTCGGCGGTCAGGTCGTCGACGATCCGGCGGCGTGCGTCGTCGGCGCGCAGCAGTTCGTCGGCCACGACACAGCGCAACCGAGCCGGGGCGGCCCACGGTGAACCCGGCGGCGGAACGAGCCGCGAGGTCGAATGGGCGGCCTCGACCGCGGCGACGGCGATTCCCGGGCCGAGCAGTGTGTGGCGGAACAGCGCGTTGATCACCGTGACGACTCCCGCGTCCGCCCGGTGATTCACGTCCAGGCTGAACCGCTGCGCGGCGGTCGATACCGCGTCGGTGTAGGCGGCCACGTCCGCCCCACGGAAGGCGTAGATGGACTGCTTCGGGTCGCCGATCAGCACGAGCGGAACATGCCCGTCGAACGCGTCGCGCAGGATTTCCCACTGCACGGGGTCGGTGTCCTGGAACTCGTCGACCAGCACGACCCGGCACCTTCTCCGGAGCCGGGCGAGCCCGGCTTCTCGCGCCGGTCCACGCAGCGAATCCCGCAGGCGGAGGAGTTGGTCGTCGAAGGAGTACAGCCCCAGGCGTCGGGCGCGGGTGGCGAGTTCGTCTCGGGCGGCCGCTGCGAATGCCACCCGTTCGGCCACTCGGCCGTTGGCCTCCTCGGGCACCAGGGGGGCGTCGGGCAGGGTGACCGCGCTGCGGACCAGGCTCCTGGCCTCGTCCAGCGTGAATGGCGGCCCGCTCGGATGGGTGGCGTATCGGGCCAGGAACAAGTCGTCGGTGACCTGATCGACGATCAGGCTCAGGTCGTCGGTGAGGGCCGAGTTCGGGTCCTGCTCGGCGAGCACTCCCAACTCGTCCAGCATGGCCTGGCAGAACTGATGGATCGTCATGATGCTGGCGGCGTCGAGCTCGGCGATCGCGCGGTGCAGCCGGGCGATCCGCCCGTTGATGTCGTCGCGGCTGCCCGCGACGAGCAGGTGGTCCGTGGGATCCAAGGGACCCGTCGAGGCACCGGCGAGATGGCCGGTCAGGTTCGCCGCAGTGCCCACCAGACGCTCCCGGACGCGGGATCTCAGCTCGGCGGAGGCGATGCGGCTGAAGCTGATCACGGCGAGGCCGTCGGCGGACACCACCCCGTCGGCGAGGTAGCGAGCTGCGAGGGCGGCGATCGCGTAGGTCTTGCCGGTGCCGGCGCTGGCTTCCAGCACCGCGGTGCCGGTGGGCAGGGCAGCGGTGGGGTCGTACCGGATCATGGCGTCACCTCGCAGGCCTGGAGCGGTGACCAGATGCTGCTCGCCAGCGCCCCCACCAGCGTCCGCTCGGCCGCATCCGCTCCGGGTAGGCCGGTGCTGGGAAGGCCGAGATCGTCAAGGCCCAGGCCGAGCACCTCGGGAAAGCGGAACAACTCCCGCCAGGCCCGATCGTTCTCGGTCTCGTACCGCCACCGTTCTCGCAGCCTCGGCAGACCTTTGCGCGGATCCAACGGATCCTGCCGGGAGGCCCTCATCGCGGCCCACTCCGAGCCGATCCGGGGCAGAGCGGGCAACGGTCGAGACAGCCCGAGGGAGTACAGCGCCAGGTAGTTACCCAGCAGGCGACGGGCCTGAATCGGTGGTGGGGCGGAGTACACCGCAGTCCGACCTTTGCCGATGACTCGGGCCCGCCACGGGCCCGGCTCAGCCGCAGCCAGTGCCAGCAGTCGCAGCCAGGCGACCAGCCGCTGCCGGGGTTGGAGGGTGGAGAACTCGACGGTCACGATCTCGTGGTCCTGGGTGGTGACCCGGCCGACCAAAGGCACCGTGCCACGTCCCGGGACGCTGATCGCGAGGTCCAGATCGTGAAGGTCGGGGGTGCTCCGCTCGCGCGGGATCGCGCCGACGGAGCGCTGCGCTTCGGCGAGGATCCCGGATAACAGGTCGGTGCCCAACCTGAACGGCGGCACCTCGCCCCGCAGCCACTCGGCCCGTTCGACCGCCGCCTCCTCGTGCCCTGCCCGTAGCCCAGCCAGAACCCGGTTGCCGATCTGCCAACGGGCGAGGGCGTCGGGTTGAATCGGGATCGAGTCCTCCGTCCGCCTCTCGTCGCCGAGGCTCAGCCCGGCTCGCACCCTCAGCAGGGTGCGTGCCGGATTGCGGAAGTAGCCGGTCAGTTCGTCCAGTCCGACTCCCTGCGAGAGGTCCGGCTCCGGTAGGGGGTCGAAGCGGAACCGGGTGCGCGGACCGTAGTGCTCGGTGGCCCCGCTCGCCCGGGCCGCCCGGAACGCCAGCGGATCGGCGCTGACCAGGGACGGTTCGCGCGGGTCGAAGTAACGCGTGTCGAAGGGCTGCAGCGGATGAACGACCGTGACCGCTTGCCCGGCCGGATCGCCGGAGACGGTGGTGGCGGTCGTGTCCAGAGCCTCCAGCAATTCGGCGATCGGGGCGGCACAGGGCACCGGCTCGTTGGTCGCAACGCTGCGCCCCTGTGCGATCACGAGGAGGCGTCGACCAGCCGAGTGGATCGCGTCGAGCAGCACCTGCCGATCCCTGAGCGCCGCTGAGGGGTCGCCGATCCGCGGTTCGTCGCCCAACAGGTCGTCGCCGTGCCGGCGCGCCGAGCGTGGGTAGTGCTCCGCGTCCCAGCCGAGAAGCACCACCACCTCGTGCGGCACGTGACGAAGCGAGCCGAGCCCGGCCACCACGAGTGAACCGTTGCCGAAGGCCCCTCGCGCCGGCGCGGAGGTGAATTCCTGCTCGATGGCCCGCAGCGCGGCGTGGCGTCCCACCAGATCGGAAGCGGAGCCGCCGCGCTCGGCGAGACGGGCCAGCCCGGCCCACAGATCACTGAGCTGCCACTCCTCCGACGGAGGCAGGCTCACCAGCGCATTCAAACCCGCTCGGCAGCGCTGCGCCCACCCGGCGAGGTCGCTCGGGCGGGCCAGCTCGGCCAGGAGCCGAGAGAGGCGGCCCAGGAGCTCGGCGAGCCCGCCGATCAGTGCCACATCCGAGGACTCGACATCGTCCATGGGCAACACGGTGCCGGCGGTCACCAGGTCGCTCTCGGCCAGGGTCACGCCCAGCAGCATCCGCTGCACCCCGACGATCCAGGTGTTCTGGGGGAAGCCGGCCAGGCCGTAGTCGGCGCGTTGGGCCGCTGACAGACCCCACCGGATGCCCGAGCGTTCCACCAGGTCGACCAGACGCTCGCGGGTGTCGACGGTGAAGCCGAACCGGTGGCCGATGGCCGGGTGGGCGCACAGTTCAAGAAGCGCGGACGCCTCGATCCGGCTGTCCGGCAGGCGGAGCAGGTCGAGCAGCAAACTGACCATGGGGTTGACCTGCGCGACCGTCCGGTCGGCCAGTTGCACCCGGAACCTCTGGGCCGGATGTGCGGACACGCCGGTCGTGGCGGTGAAGGCGGCCCCGACGAGGGGCGCCACCGTATCGATGGCCGGCGTCAGGACGATGATGTCCCGAGGTTCGAGGGTGGGATCGTCCGCCAGCAGGCGCGTGAGCACCTCGCGCAGAACTTCGACCTGCCGGTCGATGCCGTGGGAGAGGTGCACTTCGACGGTGCGGTCGTTCTCAGCGAGCACCCGCGCGATCGGACGCGCGTCGGCACGCAGGTCGGATTGCAGCCACCCCAGGAGCGAAGCTGGCCCGGCGGGTCCGGCGGGTCGGGCGGGTCCGGCGGGACCGGCTGGCCCGGCTGGCCCGGCTGGCCCGGCTGGCCCGGCTGGGTGAGGCGGCGACGGTGACGGCACCAGCAGCGCTGTCTCGTCCGATTCGCCCGCCAGAGCGGAGTTGAGCGGGTGCCCGGCCGGACGGCGGAAGTCGGCGCGCCTCAGTTCAGGACGGTCCAACCGGAGAATGGACGCGTTCCGACCCGCCGAAGGGGTCAGCAACACAAGATCGACCCGATGATGCGTGCCCAGGGCCTCGAAGAGTTCGACTTGGTGCCGGTCGAGGGATCCGGGCGCCAGCACCGCGATGTTGTCGGCGAGGCCCGTCACCGGCTCCTCGCGCAGCCGATCGAGCACGGCCGCCGCGTGAGACAACGGATCGGCTCCGATCTCGGCCACCAGAGCGCGCCAGAGGTGGGCCTGCCACGCGTTCTCCCGCAACGCTTGTCCGTTGGGACCCTCGTCGCGTCCGTCCAGCCATGCCCGAAGCATGGCCGGCCGCGCCAGATAGCCATCGAATTGCCTCGCGATTCGCAGACACACGGTGTAGGTCTCCCGACAGGCGGCCAGGTGCCGTGAGAGCAGGTCGAGTGCCGGATCGCCGGCCAGGGCCAGCCGTTGCAGTGGCCATACCAGCCGCGCGGGTTGCCACGGGTCGTCCGGACCGGTCAGGAGGCGTTGCAGCGAGCCCAACGAGGTGAACTCGGCCCCGGCGCACACTCCGGGCTGGTTTCCGGCCAGCGACAGCTGTTGCGACAGCCACCTTTCGAACCCGGCGCCGGGGACCACGGCCAGGTCGAGCCGGAACGGATCGGGACGCGGTCCGCTCCAGACCGAGATCAGGTGCTCGACGAGGTGTCGGGCGGTGGCGACGTGATGGACCTTCATGGTGACCTCACCCTAGATGAGACCTCTGACACCACTCGCGCAGCACGGTGAGTGGCCAGGCCTCCCATCGTCGGCACCGCCCTGATCGTGCAACCCCCCTGTTCGCGTCGAACCCCCTTGTTCGCGTCGAACCCCTGTGCTCGAGTACAGGGGTTCGACCGGAGCGGAGGGGGTCGGTGCTGGTGGTGCTGGAGCGGAGGGGGTCGGTGCTGGTGGTGCTGGAGCGGAGGGGGTCGGTGCTGGTGGTGCTGGAGCGGAGGGGGTCGGTGCTGGTGGTGCTGGAACGAAGGGGGTCGGTGCAGGTGGAGGCGTCTGCGGGAGTGCCTACAGTGGGGTCCCGTGATCGCCGATACCGCCGGGCTTCTCGCCGGGCTCGACCCCGAGCAACGCCACGTCGCGACCAGCTTCGGGCGTCCGGTCGTGGTCATCGCGGGCGCGGGGACGGGCAAGACCCGGGCACTCACCCACCGGATCGCCTACGGCACCGCCGTCGGTGCGTACGCACCCAGCTCGGTGCTCGCGGTCACGTTCACCACCCGGGCCGCGGGTGAGTTGCGGTCCCGGTTGCGCGAACTCGGCGTGCCGCACGTCCAGGCCCGCACCTTCCATTCCGCCGCGTTGCGCCAGGCGCAGTACTTCTGGCCACGCGCCTACGGTTCGGAGCTGCCATCCGTCAGCGACGAACGCCTCGGTCTGGTGGCCGACGCCGCGCGCAAACTGCGGCTGAGCCTCGACGCCGGCGTGCTCCGAGACCTGCTCACGGAGATCTCCTGGGCGAAGGTCACCAATGTCGCGCCTGCCGACTACGCAGAACTCGCCGGACCCGCCGGACGCGAGGTGGCCAAGCCTGGAACCGATCCAGGTCGGACGGGTGTTCGGCCGGTACGAGCAGGTCAAGGCCGAGCGCGGCGTGATCGACTTCGACGACATCCTGCTGTGCACGGTGGCCCTGCTCGGCGAGCACGGTGATATCGCCGAAGAGGTGCGGGCCACCTACCAGCATCTCGTCGTCGACGAGTACCAGGACGTCAACCCGGTCCAGCAGACTCTGCTCGACCTGTGGTGGGGCCAGGGGCGTGACCACTGCGTCGTCGGCGACCCGGCGCAGACCATCCATTCCTTCGCCGGGGCGACCTCGTCCTACCTCACCGGCTTCGCCGACCGGCATCCCGAGGCCCACTTGGTGCAGTTGGTCCGTGACTACCGCTCGACCCCCCAGGTCGTCGACCTGGCCAATCGCGTGGCCCGTCGGACGAGGCTCGGTACAGTGACGCTCGAGTCCCAATGCCCGGACGGGCCGTCGCCCCGCGTGTTGCCGTGTTCCAGCGAATCGGACGAGGCGTCCGAGGTGACCCGTTGGCTGGTTGAACAGCACGAGGCCGGCGTCGCGTGGCGGGACCAGGCGGTGCTCTACCGCGTGCACGCTCAATCCCCGCCGTTCGAGGCTGCTCTGGCGCAGGCTCGGGTGCCCTTCACCGTCCGCGGCGGGGAAGGCTTCTACGACCGGCCCGAGGTGCGCCAGGTGATCGGAACCCTGGCCGACCAGGCGCGGCGTGAGGGCGGTGTTGGTGCCGTCGACGCCTGTCGAGAGGTCCTGATCCGGCTGCACTGGACTGAACAGCCACCATCCGGCCAGGGCCGCGTCCGGGAGCGGTGGGAGTCGCTGGCCGCCGTCCTGGGCCTTGCCGAGGACATGGCGGCCGCGCAGCACGCCGCGGGCCGGGGCACCATCGATCTGGCCGCCTTCGTGGCCGAGCTCACCGCCCGGGCGCAGGCAGAGCATCCGCTCAGCTCCGACGGGGTCACTTTGTCCACCTTGCATGCAGCGAAGGGTCTTGAGTGGACGTCGGTGGCGCTGGTCGGCGCGCAGGAGGGCACGCTGCCTCTCTCTCTGGCCTCCGGTCCCGACCAAGTGGCCGAAGAGGCACGACTGTTCTACGTCGGGATCACTAGGGCCAGGCGCAATCTGCTGATCTCCTGGTCGCGGTCCCGGCGAGGTGGGGGAGGCACCCGGACGCCGTCGCGGTTCCTGGACGGAATCGCCGCCCGGCCCGTTCCCGCCCCGATCCTCCCGGGGCGGCGACCGCGGCCCACCAGCGCGCTGAGCGCATCCTGCCGGGTCTGCCACAAGCCCCTGACCAGTGGCGCCGAACGCAAGGTGCACCGGCATGCCGGGTGTCCCCCCGGCTACGACGAGGAGACCTACGCCCGGCTGGTCGCCTGGCGCGGCGAGGTGGCCCGGGAGCGTTCGGTGCCGGCCTTCGTGATCTTCACCGACGCCACGTTGATGGCCATCGCGGAAGAGCGTCCGCCCGATCCGGCGGCGCTGCTCCGGATCCCGGGGGTCGGCCGGGTCAAGGCCGAACAGTTCGGCGAGGCTGTGCTGGCCACCCTGGCTGGGGAGGGCGCAGCCGATCTTGGCTGAGCCGGGTCAGGACGGCGCCGTCGACCGGTTCGACCAACCAAGCCGCCGAGCCGGGAAGGTCGACGTCGAAGACTCCGAACGCGGAATGACTCCTACCGATGCCCGAGGTCGCGATCTCGAACCCGACCAGGCCAGACCGCGGGGCCGGCCCTGTTCGAGGCAAAGGCAGGTCCGAGATCGCGACATGGTCCGTGGGTCGCGCGCGACCCGGTCGCTCTTCACACCGGTGAAGCCTGGCGGGTGGTCGCGCAGCACCGAAATCGCGACCTCCGACCGATGCCCGAGGTCGCGATCTCGAACCCGACCAGGCCAAACCGCGGGGCCGGCCCTGTTCGAGGCAAGGCAGGTCCGAAATTGCGACATGGTCCGTGGGTCACGCGCGACCCGGTCGCTCTTCACACCGGTGAAGCCTGGCGGGTGGTCGCGCAGCACCGAAATCGCGACCTCCGACCGATGCCCGAGGTCGCGATCTCGAACCCGACCAGGCCAGACCGCGGGGCCGGCCCTGTTCGAGGCAAAGGCAGGTCCGAGATCGCGACATGGTCCGTGGGTCGCGCGCGACCCGGTCGCTCTTCACACCGGTGAAGCCTGGCGGGTGGTCGCGCAGCACCGAAATCGCGACCTCCGACCGATGCCCGAGGTCGCGATCTCGAACCCGACCAGGCCAAACCGCGGGGCCGGCCCTGTTCGAGGCAAGGCAGGTCCGAAATCGCGACATGGTCCGTGGGTCACGCGCGACCCGGTCGCTCCTTCAGTGGGCGAAGCCGGGCAGGTGGTCGCGCAGTACCGAGGCGAAGTTCGCGCGGACGTCCAGCTGGGACAGCACGGCGATGCCGCCCATCCAGACCCGGTAGATCAGTCCGTACTCCGGCGGGATGTTGAGTTTGGTGGCGACGCCGGCGGCAGCCCATGTCACCGTGCACGCGAGCGAACTGGGCTACGAGCCCACTCCCGGTTGAAGGCGAAGTCCTCCACGCTGGCCGGTTCGACGAACGGCGCCAGGTAGTCCAGCAGCTCGGAGCCATCGATCGTCAGGATCGACGAATCCCTCCTACGCCAGGCCGGCGACCATGTGCCCGACCTCTCCGTCGACGGCGTGACGAATCAGCCGGCCCATGGTCGGTGGCAGTCCGTCGGGCAGCCGGGAGACCAGTCCGAAATCGAGGACGCCCAGCTTGGCCGTCCGGGGTGACCAGGTAGTTGCCAGGATGCGGGTCGCCGTGCAGGATGCCGGCCAGCGACGGGCCGGCGAACAGGAACGTGACGTAGTCGAGTGCGGTCCGGTTCCGCTCCTCGTGCGGCCGGTCGATGATCGAGGTCAGCTTCGCCCCGTCCACCCAGTCCGAGACCAGCACTCGCCGGGTGGCCAGGTGCACCTGCGGCACCACGAACCGCGGATGTCCCGACGAGGGCCTCGGCCACCTGCTGCTGGGCGGCGCCTTCCAGGGTGTAGTCGACCTCCTCCGCCACTCGGGCCGCGACCTCCCGGGTGAGCGCCACGACGTCCAGGCCACCGGTGAGCGGCGACACCGCCCCGGCCAGCCGCTGGATCTGGCGCAGGTCGCTGGCCAGCGCGGCGTCGGCGCCCGGGTACTGGATCTTGACGGCCACCGGTCGACCGTCGGCAAGCGGTCGCGCGGTGCACCTGCCCGATGGACGCCGCGGCCGCCGGTCGCAGGTCGATGGTGGCGAATCGTCGGCGCCAGTTCGGCACCGAGTTCGGAGCGCAGCACCGCCTGGGCCCGCGATGACGGCATCGGCGGGGCCGCGTCCTGCAGTTTGCGCAGCCGTTCGCGGAACGGCGCGGCGATGTCCTCGGGCAGCATCGCCTCGAACAGGCTCAGCGCCTGCCCGAACTTCATCGCACCGCCCTTGAGTTCGCCGAGCACCTGGAACAGCTGCTCGGCGGCGGCGTCACGCAGGGCGGCGTCCACGTCCTCCGCCGGATGCGCCCAGCAACTTGCGGCCCACCCCCACCCCGGCGCGGGCCGCGGCTCCCAGCGGCAGGCTGAGGAGCTTGGCGCTGCGGCCGAAGGTGCTTTCGGGCAGCACTCTCCGGGAGGCTGACTCCAGCGGTTCTGGTTGGCTCACGAGGCCAGTTTGCGCCACCACTCAAACGATCGGTACCAGGCAGCCGCACGCGGGATGGCCGACCAGGGACGACTGCGCAGCCGGAAGTCCGGCCGGCCGAGCTCGAGCGACCCGCCGGCGGTCTCCGGAAGGCGTCGCCCGCCAGCCAGGCCCGGATCTGCACGCTGGCGATCGTGGCCACCCAGGCCAGCAGGACGGGGTCGGGCTCGGCTGCCTCACGGCACAGCTGCGCCAGCAGGTGCGGCCAGGCGGCGTCCAGACGGCACCGCGACAGGTCGAGGCAGCGGACGCAGGGAGTGCGGCCCGGCACGACGAGCGGCCCGACCACGGCCCGGTCCGGTTCCAGCCGGACGAGGAGATGGGGGCGTCCCGCGGCGAACAGCGCATCGGTCAGGGTGCGGTCGGGCTCAGCGGTGGGGCCGGCGAGGACGGTCAGCGCCGGCTCGGCGCCGTGTGTGGAGATCAGGGCGGCGGCGTGGGACACCGGGTCGATCGTCTGCACCGTTACGCCGGTCAGCGTCGCGGTCAGCGCGGCCGCGATCGGCCCGCCGCCGACCACTGACACTCTCGACGGCTCGGCCGGCGCCGCGGATTCCAGCAGGCCGTGCGACTCCAGGCGCGCCAGCAGCCACGGCACCCATTCCGGCTCCAGGTCGGGCAGCAGGGTGATCAGTTCTTCGGGGCGTGGCCGGGCGGGCGAGCAGGGCCAGAGCGCGCGCCAAGGAATCGGGAACCCCGGCCAGGATCAAGCCGGGGGAGTCGAGCCCGATCTGCAGGACGCCCGGGGGCTCGCCACAGGGCGAATGTGGGGGACGCCAGATCGGACTCGGCTGTGCTGCATGCGCCCCACGGTGTCGGCTTCGGTGCGAGGCAACAACCCTCACCGGTCAATCGACAACACCGGTGCGCGGACGGACAACACCGAAACCCGGTGGGTCGACCTGCTTTGTCGCCGCCGAGCCCCGGACACAGCACAGCGCCGGCCAGAGCGGCCGGCGCTGCGCGGACTGGTTCAGGCCTTGGGCAGGAACCGGGTCAGGTTGGTGCCGCACACGGGGCACTTCGCCTTGGCGATCCGGGTCCCCTTCTCGTTGACCACGACATCGCCGGTCGCGTCCCGGTGGTCCTTGCACTTGACGCAGTAGAACGAACCGCTGTAGGTGTCCTTGGCCACGGTCTTCCTCCTGTTGATCGGCTTTGCCCCCTGATGGGGCTCGGCGGCGAGTTGCCGGTCAGTCTATGCCCCGACGCTGCCTCGGCGGCAGCGCGTGGATCCGGCGTGCGAGGACCCCCAGGACCGGAGTTCCGCTTGCCTTCCCCTGCGAGCGGACCGGCCACTGGGGGCCTCGCGTCTAGAAGTTAGTGGTCGGCCCGCGCTGCGGTCAACTGGAGGTGTCGGCGGCGTGTCGTAGGGTGCCGATCCCATGGAAGCCGAGGTGGAGGTGCGACGCAGCGCGCGCCGGACGCGGACACTGACCGTCTTCCGCGAACGTGGCCGGCTGGTGGCCCTCGTTCCGGCGCGGCTGTCTGCGGCCCAGGAACGTGAACTGCTGCCGCCGCTCGTGAGCGGTTCCTCACGCCGTGAGGCCCGGCTGGACGCCTCCCGCAGGCCGGCGACGAACTCGCCGATCGCGCGAACCGCCTCTTCGGCGTCCTTCCTGGCCGACCGGGTCGCGTCTGCCGCTGCCGCCGTTCAGCGTCGTCTGGGTCGACAACCAGCAGCACCGCTGGGGGTCCTGCTACCGCCGCCACCGGGCGGATCCGGCTCTCCGCCCGGCTACGGACCATGCCGACCTGGGTCGGCGATTACGTGCTGCTGCACGAACTGGCGCACCTGTTCGAACCGAACCACTCCCCACGGTTCCACGCACCTCGTGGCCGGCTACCCCGACCGTGAGCGCGCCGAAGCGTTCCTGCAGGGATACCAGTACGCGCTGAGCGCGGGTTCGGAGGGTGGCCAGCCGACCCTGTGGGACGACTGAGTTCGCCGCACCACCGACCCGGAGCGACCAGCCCCGACGCCGGACGGGGACGTCGCCAATCGCCGCACCCGACGCCGACCGCGCTGCGGCCGATTCAGGAACCGCTTCGGCCTTCCTCGTCCAGCAGCCGGGCCAGTTCGGCGTCGAGGTCGTCCGGGGCAGCGGCGGAGTGCCCCTCGGCGGCGAAACCGAGCGGATCGGCCAGGTCGGCCGCCGTGGGCAGCAGGTCGGGGTGGTCCCAGGCGGCGTCGCGGGCCTCCGCGCCACGGGCGGCCCGGGTGGCCGCCCAGAGGTTGGCGGCGTCCCGGGTGCGGCGCGGCCGCAGTTCGAGACCCACCAGCGACTTCAGAGCCGACTCGGCCGGCCCACCGGTGGCGCGTCGTCGGCGCAGGGTCTCGGTGAGCGCGTCGGCGACCGGCATCCGGGGCCCGGCCACCTGCGCGACCACCTCGTCGACCCAGCCCTCGACCAGCGCCAGCAGGGTCTCCAGTCGTTCCAGCACCTCGCGCTGCTCGTCGGTGACCTGCGGCGCGAACAGCGATCCGGCCAACGCGCGTTGCCCGCGTCCTCGAGTTCGCCGGCGGTCATCGCCGAGTTCAGTTGGCTCTCGATGGCCTGCTCCAGCGCGTGCGGGTCGATGGTGATCTCCCGCGCGTAGTGCTCGACGTAGGCCAGCAACTGCGGGCCCAGCCAACCCACCGCACCGAACAGCCGCTGCCGCGCTGCTTCCCGGATGGCGAGGAAGAGCAGGACGTCGGCCGGGTCGGCCGCCAAGCCCTCGGCGAAGGCTTCGATGTTGGTGGGCAGCAACGCCACCCGCGGTTGCTCGGTGAGGGGCAGGCCCGATATCGCCGGCGCTGACCACGCTGCCGGCCACGCCGCCCAGCGCCTGACCGACCTGGGCGGCGAACATGCCCGACAGCGCCATCCGCAGCATGGGCTCGGCGGCCCGGGAGTCAACGAGGCTGTTCCATCAGACCGCGCAGGGCCGCCGACAACCTTGTGACCACCGGACGCACCAACTGCTGCCAGGTCGGGTAGGTGTGGTCGACCCACTCGGCCCGCGTCCAGGCGGCGGCAGGTGCGCTGAGGCGGGGGAAGCTGATCTCCTCGTCGAGCCACAGGTCGGCCAGCCCGACCGCGTCCTGGATGGCGGCGCGTTGGGCCGGCGTGGCGACCGGATCCGGACCGGCGGCGGCGGTCAGCCTTCGGACGACGTCCTTGGTGAAGCACCAGTTCATCCCGGAGTCGGGGTCGGACTTGCCGAAGCTGGCCATCTGCGAGGTGAAAGCGCTCATCAGGCCCTGCATCCGGCCCATGATCTGCTCGATGTCCAGCCGCCCGTCCGGTCCGGGGGTGATCCCGAACTGGGCCAGGAAGCGCAGCAGGGCCTCGTCCTCGCCGTCCGGCTTCCGGACGGTCATTGCTGGTCATGTGGGACTCCTCGCTCGGCGTGGCTTCCATTGTCCAGCACGTGCCAAGTCCTGCTGTCGCGACCAGACGGTAGGGTCGGGACCGACAAGTTTTCCGGCGAGTGGGCAATGAGGCGGTGAGGGTGACCAAGCAGACGTGGACGGCGACGGTGTCGGCGGTGCTGTTCGTGGTGCTGGCCGCGGTCATCGCACTCGTCCCGGTGCCGTACGTCACCTGGTCGCCGGGAGGCACGCACGACCTTCTCGGTCAGGTGACCGGCACGGACGGCAACTCCGTGGCCGCGATCACCGTGTCCGGTCCGGAGGTGACCACGCATCCGACCACCGGCCAGCTGCGGATGACCACCGTCGCGGTCACGTCGCCCCGACAGCACCCTGAGCCTGCCGGAGGTCCTGTTCTCCTACTGGCTGCCATCGCGGGAGGTGCTGCCCCGCACGGCGGTCTACCGGCCCGGTGAGGAGTCCACCGAGATCGCCGATCAGGAGACCCGCCTGATGGCCGATTCGCAGAGCGACAGCCGTGGTGGCCGCCCTGCGCCAGGCGGGCATCGAGGTCCAGTCCTGGCCGATGGTGTCGAGCGTGTCGAACTCCGGCGCAGCGATCGGCATCCTCGAACCGGGTGACCTGATCAAGGCCGTCGACGGTCGCCCCACCAGGACGCTCGCCGAGGTGCAGGCGGCCATCAGCCGGCTCGACGTCGGCGACGACGTGGAGTTCCTGATCCTCCGCGACGGGGTCCAGTCGCGCATGAAGGTGACCACTCGCTCGACCGCCACCGAGCCCGACCGACCGATCGTGGGCATCACGCTGGACGTCGGCTACAGCTACGACGCCGACCGTCGAGCTTCGCCATCGATCCGGCCGATCGGAGGCTCCAGCGCCGGATTGATGTTCGCGCTCGCCATCAACGACAAGCTGACCGAGGCCGACCTGGCTGCCGGACGATCCATCGCCGGCAGCGGCACGATGGCCGCCGACGGCACGGTCGGCCCGATCGGGGGGTGCAGGAGAAGGTCGCCGCGGCCGCTCGGGACGGGGCCACCATCTTCCTGCTGCCACGCAGCAATTGCGCCGATGTCGGCGCGGTTGCCGCCGGAATCCGTCTGGTATCGGTGGAAACCCTCGCCGAGGCGGTGGAGTCACTCGGTGCTCTCAACCGAGCCGGCCAAGGCGGCGTCGGTGAAGGGCTGCTGACATGGACGAGGCGCTGCTCGCGGCCCTGGTGGAGGTCGAACGACACGTCGGCCCGGCTCGGCTGGGACCAGCCGGCCCGGCTCTTCGCACTGGTCCCGACCGCCGACCTGGTCGCAGCCGAACCGAGCCTCGCCGAGCATCTCGCCGCCGCCCCGCTGGACGGCTTCAGCTCGATCGAGCAGGAGGACTTCCGCCAGGGCGACGACCTCGCCCGGACGCTGGAACGGATCGCCTGGCCGGCGACGGTCGCCGGCTGCGTGTTGGCTCTGGAGCGGGCCTTCCTGCCGCCCGACGCCGAAGCGGACCTTCCGGATGATCCGGAGGCCGCCGCGCGTGCCGTCGCCAACCATCCGCGTCGGCTCGACCTGCGGGTCGTCGTCGGGGTGACCAGGGAGGGGCAGCGGCACGGCGTGGCCCGCGTGCGCGGCGAGAGCGGGGAACTCCTGGGGGGAAGCGACCTCGTGCCGGCGCTGGCTTCTGCACTGGCGCATACATTGGAGTGAAACGCCAGAGGCCGCACCGGTCGAGGTCGCTATGAGTGGGCAAGTCATGAGGGAGAACAAGTGAACGTGTCGACCCGGATCGCGCGGCGTGGCCCGCTGGTCCCTACGGTCCTGGTGGCGGGCGGGTTGATCCTCGCCTTCGTCGTGTTCGCCGGCGTCTGGGTTCGCAAGCTGTGGTTCGACTCGGTGTCGTTCCCTCAGGTGTTCACCATCCAGCTGCTCACCCAGCTGCTGCTGTTCGTCGCGTTCTTCCTGGTGATGGCGGCCACCGTCGGGTTCAACATGTGGCTCGCGTTCCGGATGCGGCCCACCGTCCGGCGTACCGGTCAGAGCGCGGTGCTCGACCGTTACCGCGACCTGCTGGAGTCCAACATCACGGTGGCGATCCTGGTGCCGTCAGTCTTTCTCGGGGCGGTCGCGGGCATCTCGGCGATCGGCTCAGTCGATGGAGTACCTCGCCTGGTGGAACCGCACCTCCGTTCGGCCAGGCCGACGCCTACTTCGGGCTCGACATCGGCTTCTACGTCTTCGAGTACCCGATCTGGGCCGACCTGCTGGCCTTCGTTTCCAGTGCCCTGTTCTTCGGTCTCCTCGCCGCCGCCGCGGTCCACTTCGCGGTCGGCGGAATCGCGTCCGGACGGCACGGTGACGCGCCCGAACGCCGCCCGCATCCACCTTTCGGTGCTCGCCGGACTGCTTTTGGTCGTGTACGGCCTGCAGAACCTGTTCGACCGCTACGGCTTCCTGCTGCAGCAGGGGACGCTGTTCACCGGCATGCACTACACCGACGACCACGCCCGGCTGACCGCGAAGCTCGTCATCGCCCTGATCGCCTTCCTGTGCGCGGGGTTGTTCTTCGTCAACGGCTTCCTGAAGCGCTGGACCCTCCCCGTCGTCGGCCTCGTGCTGATGGTGGTGTCCGGTGCTGATCCTCGGCCTGATCTACCCGATGGTCGTGCAGAGCTTCCAGGTCAAGCCGAACGAGCCCGACCGGGAGCGGTCCTACATCGCCAAGCACATCGAAGCCACGCGGACAGGCGTTCGGTATCGACGACGACAGAGGTGACCGAGTACGAGGCGGTCACCCAGGTCAGCCAGGGCCAGCTGAAGGAGGACGCCGAGGCGCTGCCCGGGCATCCGGCTGATCGACCCCGCGGTGGTGGCTCCGACGTTCGAGAACCAGCAGCAGCTGCGCGGCTACTACTCCTTCCCCGAGGTGCTGGACGTCGACCGGTACGTGATCGACGGCAAGGAGACCGACGCCGTGGTCGCGGCGCGCGAGATCAACGTCGCCGGCTTGCCCGACCAGAACTGGAACAACCTGCACACCGTCTACACCCACGGCTACGGCCTGGTGGCCGCCTACGGCAACCGGCGCAGTTCGTCGGGCGATCCGGAGTGGATCGAGAAGAACCTGCCGCCCGAGGGTGACCTGCCCAACTACGAAGGGCGGATCTACTTCGGCGAGCAGAGCAGCACGTTCGCCATCGTGGGACGCGAGGAGGGCCAGCCGCCGATCGAGTTCGACACGCCCGGTGGTGGCCAGGGGACCGGCGAGGTCAACAACACCTATGCCGGCACCGGCGGCGTCGCCGATGGGCGACCTGTTCTCCGGATGCTGTTCGCCACGCACTTCATGGATCTCAACATTCTGCTGTCCGACCGGGTCAACTCGGCAGTCGAAGATCCTCTACGACCGGACTCCCAAGGAACGGGTGGCCGAGGTGGCGCCGTGGCTCACCCTCGACTCCAACATCTACCCGGCGGTGGTCGACAACCGGCTGGTCTGGATCGTGGACGGCTACACGACCAGCCGCAACTACCCGAACAGCCAGTTGCAGAGCCTGCGGGCCACCACCAACGACGCCCAGTCGACCCTCGTCGGCAGCCAGCCCGACGCGCCGCTGAACTACATGCGCAACTCGGTGAAGGCTGTGGTCGACGCCACGAACGGCACCGTGAACCTGTACGCCTGGGAGCCGGAGTGACCCGATTCTGAAGGCCTACATGAAGGCCTTCCCCGACACGGTCAAGCCGGCGCGATCAGATTTCGCCCGGACCTGCGGGCTCACCTGCGCTACCCCGAGGATCTGTTCAAGGTGCAGCGGCAGGTGCTCGGCCGCTACCACATGACCGACTCGAACTCGTGGTACCAGCAGTCGGACCTGTGGCAGGTACCGGCCGACCCGACGCAGGTCACGCCGGGGGAGAACACCGACGCGACGAAAGCGTCCGGACCCGCGGAGCCGCCCGTACTACCTGTCGATCAAGTGGCCCGGGTCGGAGTCGGCCGTGTTCAGCCAGACGGCGGTGTTCGTGCCCAACGGACGCCAGAACCTCGCCTCGTATCTGTCGGTGGTCGCCGAGGCGACGAGTCCCGACTACGGCAAGCTGCGGGTGCTGCGAATGTCGGACACGCATCAGATCGACGGCCCCGCACAGACCCTGAACGCGATGACGACCGACCAGAAGTTCGCCGAAGTCATGCGGCCCTATCTGAATCAGGGCTCGGCGGCCGCGCAGCTACGGCAACCTGCTCACTCTGCCGATGGGCAGCGGCTTGCTGTACGTGATGCCGATCTACACCATGCGGGAGGCCGGGAACGGTACCTACCCGGCGCTGAGATTCGTGGCCGTGCGGTTCGGTGAACACGTCGGGATCGGCAGCACGCTGCAGGAGGCGCTGGATTCGGTGTTCTCCGGGGACGCCGGTGCGAGCACCGGTGAGAATCCGGATGAGAGTCCGACTCAGCCGACCGACCCGACGTCACCGAACGAACCCACCAAACCCACCGAAGCCGAGCAGACCGCGGCTGTCGCCGCCATGCAGAAAGCAGACAAAGCGTTCGACGCCGCCGACGCAGCCCTCCGCAACGGCAACCTCGCCGAGTACCAGAAGCAGGTGGCCGCGGCCAAGGCTGCTGTGGCCGAGGCGCTGGCCAAGATGGGTCAGAAGTAGCTTGGGTCCTGCTCGCTCAGGGCTGCCTCAGTGTTGGAGCACGACCAGCCGGCCGCCCTCGATCAGGGGTGATGAAAGCCACGGGGCGACCTCACCGGGAAGTCCGGTGAGCACAGGGGCTGTCAGGCGGATGAGGATTCCTGGTTCTGCGGTGGCGATCTGGCATCCGGCGTCGCAGAAAGGGCGCAGGGCTGCGGTGATCGTGGTGCCGGGCCCGGCGTTGGGTGTGGAAGGCGCTGCCGAGGTCGTCGTAGGGCTGGCCGGTGGCAGGATGAGCCAGCAGGCTTCCCGGACGGCGCGGTCGACGGCGGGTGACGCGCAGGTGCGGCCTCGTCGGGCCATGACGCGACGGTAGCTGGCCGACAGGAATGCTCCCTTTGCTGCGGGATGCGGTGAGGGCCGCGATGCCGAGCACCCGTTTCAGGTGGGTGTTTCCGGGCCGGCAGCGCGACGATTCTTCACCTTCCCGGCCGATTCTCTCCGTCCCGTTGCGACACCTGCCCAGGCGGCGAGGTGACCGGGAAGGCGCTGGCCAAGACGGGTTGAAGAGCCTGCGCCCTGCTCGCGCAGGAGCCGCCTCAGTGGTGGAGCACGACCGGCCAGCCGGCCTCGATCAGGGGGTGCTGCAAGGCGGCGGCGTCGCCGACCACGACGAGGCTGAGCGCGTCGGGGGGGAGCAGTTCGGCGATCGCCTGCGTCGCGGATTCGGGCGTGACCCGGGTGAGCGCGAGCGCGCTGGCGTTCACGAACTCGCTGCTCAGCCCCGCGCCGATGAGCGAGGCGATCCGGTCGGTGACGCCGGAAGCGGTGGAGTACCGCAGCGGGGCCACCCCGTTGGTGTAGGTCACCGCATCGGCCACCTCCGTCGCCGTGATCGGGGACGAGGTGACGTCGAGCAACTCGCGGGCCAGGTCGACCGCCTCGACGACGACCTCGGTACGGAAGGATCCGGCGACGGCGAGCAGGCCCCCGTCCCGCATCGGTGAGTTCGCCAGATGCGACCCCGTAGGTGAAGCCCTTCTCCTCCCGCAACACCCGGTTCAGCCGGCTCAGGAACGCACCACCGAGCGCGTGCGTCGCGACGTGCAGGTCGGGCCATCGGGGGTCGGACCGATCGATGCCGAACCCGCCAAGGCGCACGTCGGCCTGAACCGCGCCCGGCCGGTCGACCAGCCAGCATCTCGGACGGCGCGCAGTGGGGCTTCGTGGGAGACGGCCGTGCGTGCCCGGCGGCAACCAGTCGCCGAAGGCGGTTCCCGCCCGCGCAAACACATCAGCGTCCAGGTCGCCGGAGATCACCAGGGTCGCGCCCTCGGGCCGGTAGTAGGTGTCGTGGAACGAGATCACGTCGGCGCGCGTGATCTCCTCCACTGTGCTCGCGGTCCCGCCGGGCACACGCGACGCGCGATACCGCGGCGGGATACAGGCGGTCCGGAACGCCAGTTGGGCCCGGTGCGCGGAGTTCGCCAGCAGGTGCTCGATCTCCGCCAACCGTAGGGACGTGTGTCGCGCCACATCCTCGGCGCGGAGCTCTGGCTCACGGACGGCCTGTGCCAAGAGCGGCAGCGCCTCGCCCAGCCTCGCCGCCGGCACCTCCAGCGTCAGCGTCGCCGCCGAGTAGCCGGCTCCGCCCGTCAGGACAGCACCAATGTCCTCCAGTGCCTCGGCGAAGCGGGTTCCGGGGTGTGTCGATGTGCCTTCGTCGAGACACCGTTGGGTGATGGTGGCCACGCCTTCGACCTCGGCGGGCTCCAGATTGAGCGGGCTGTCGAGCACAAGGGCGACCGCTGCCACGTGCTGACCGGGTCGGTGGTTCGCCACGACGTGCAGTCCGTTGTCCAACCAGGTCTGGGCCGGCTCGGCGAACCGCCACCGCGCGGGGGGCCGCACCTCGGGTCGCTGCTCACTGCGGTACATCGATCGCCTCCTGGCGGTAGTCGAGTTGGCAACGCTGGTCGGGGCGAAGATACTGCCCGCAGGCCTGGGCCACATCGCGGCGGCTGATCGAGGACACGGCGTCCAGCCGGGTGTTCACCAGATCCGGGGTCGTCGTGGAGGGTGGTGTAGGCGCTGATCAGGTCGGCGCGGGAATCGAAGCCGGAGAGTTCGGTGAGCCATTCCCTGGTGTACTGCGCCTTGGCTCGCGCCAGTTCGGATTGGGTCGGTCCACTCTCGGCCAGTCGTGCGATCTCGCTGATCGCGGACGCCGTGGCTGCGTCCGCCGTCTCGCCGGGGATGGCGCGCAGATGGACCAGTCCGAGTGAGTTGCCGCCGATCAGCGGCAGCGCCGATGCCCCGGCGCTGGCGGCGACACGGTGGTTGCGCACGAGTTCTCGGTGCAGCCGCGAGGTCTGGCCGCCGCCGAGCACGGCCAGCGCCAGATCGCACGCGTCGAAGCCCGGGGTGTCACGCGGCGGCAAGCGCCAGGCGAAGTAGGTGGCGGCCGCTGGGACCCGTCCGCTCAGTCCGACGGTGGGGACCCCGCTCAGGGGTGGCAGGGAGGCGAGCGGGGGGCGTCGCCTCGGGTTCCAGGACGGGAGGTGGCCGAACGCGCGGTCTGCCCGTTTGACCCCGTCCTTGCCGGTGACGTCACCGACGAGTGTCAGAACGGCGTTGTCGGGCCGGTAGTGGTTGGCGAAGAAGGCCGCCGCCCGTTCCGCGGTGGCCGCGTCGAGGTCGGCCATCGAACCGATCGTGGTGTGGCCGTAGGGATGTGCCGGGCCGAAGGCCAACGCGGACAGGTGCCTCATGGCGTCCCCGTAGGGCACGTTGTCGTAGCGTTGACGCTTCTCCTCCTTGACCACCTCGCGCTGGGTGTCGACCGCTGTGGCGGTGAGGAGTCGAACCGAGCGTCGCCAGCCGGTCCGCCTCCATCCAGAGCGCGAGATCCAGGACACCGACAGGCACGGTCTCGAAGTAGTTGGTGCGGTCGAACCAGGTCGTGGCGTTGACCGATCCTCCGAACGACTGGAGGGTGTTCAGGTGCTCGCCGCTGGCGACGTGCGCCGAACCGGAGAACATCAGGTGCTCGAAGAGGTGGGCCCACCCGTGTTCGCCGGCCCTTTCGTCCCGCGAGCCCACGTCGTACCAGAGGTTGACCGCGACCATCGGCACGCTGTGGTCGGGGCTGACCACTACTCGCAGACCGTTGGCGAGGGTGCGCGAGTGGATCGGGTACGTCAGCTCTGCAGTCACCGGCCCATCTCACCACACGGCACCGCTCGCGCGCGCAGGGTCAGTTCGTGAACGGCGGACCAGGACAGCGGGCCGAGGACATCGAACCGAGGGCTCAGGCAAGGAACTCCCTCAAGCCGGTCAGGACCCGGTTCACGTCGTCGGCGTCGGAATAGGGTGCCAGTCCCAGGCGCAACCCGTGCTCGTCGGCCAGAGCCAACCGGGTGAACGGTTCGTGGGCGTAGAACGATCCGGCCGGCACGAGCACCTGCCGGGTCGCCAGGTGCTCGTACGCGTCCCAGCAGCGGCGGCCGGGAATCGTCAGCAGCAAGGTCGGCGTCCGGTCGGACGCGCGGGAGTGCACCACGACGTCGAGTTCGGACAGCCCCGACTCCAGGCAGCGCCTCAGGTCGAGTTCGTGGGCGTCGATCGCTGCCAACGAGTTCCGCAGCCGGTCGCGCCGGGTGGGGGCACCGGCAGGGTCGATCTCTGCCAGGAAGTCGACGGCCGCGGTCGCGCCGGCCATGATCTCGTAGGGGAGTGTGCCGAGTTCGAAACGTTCGGGCACCGCGTCGGTGGACGGCAACAGCTTGTCCGGTCGCAGAGTGGCGAGCAGGGCCGGGGCAGCGGCCAGGACGGCGCAGTGCGGGCCGAGGAACTTGTAGGGCGAACAGACGAAGAAGTCGGCTCCTAGTGCCGACACGTCGACGAACTGGTGGGCGGTGAAGTGAACGCCGTCGACATAGACCAGGGCGCCGACATCGTGCGCAGCGTCCGCGATCTCTCGGACATCGGGCTTGGTGCCCAGCAGGTTGGACGCGGCGGTCACCGCCACCAACCGGGTGCGCTCATTGAAGGTGGGCTGGTCCAGTTCGCTCGTGCGCGGGTCGAAGTCGAGCCATCGGACGCTTGCCCCGGCGCGCTGCGCCGCCTGTACCCAAGGCCTGACGTTGGCGTCATGGTCGAGCCGGGTGAGAACGATCTCGTCCCCGGATCGCCAGCGCTTGGCGAGAGCACGGGAGAAGTCGTAGGTGAGCTGGGTGGCGCTGCGGCCGTACACGATGCCGGTCTCCGGGACGCCGAGCAGGTCGCTGTAGGCGGCGCGGAAGGCTGTCACGGCATCGTCGGCGTTCGACTCCGACGGCCCGCCGCGACCGCGGTTGGACAACGGAGAGGTGAGCGTAGCCGCGATCGCCGCGCCCACCTCCCGCGGCGCCTGCGTGCCGCCCGGGCCGTCGAAGTGGGCGATGCCCGAACTCAGGGAAGGGAAGTGCTGCCGCAGCGCGGCCACGTCGTAGCTCATCGTTGCTCCATCTGTGCGCCGGAGGCGAGTCTAGGACGGGGCCCCTGCCCTTCGGGTGCCGCCCAGATCGGTCCCTCGCTCCGTGTGCCGCGCGGATGGGTCGGGGGCGAGGCGGCCCGGGCAAGGTCAACGCACGCAGAGTGGGACCTGCCGGTGCTGTCGGGGGCAGCCGGAGGTTGGCCGGGCGAACCGGGGACCTGCATCGAGGGTTGAGGGCACGGACGCAGGGGTATTGACACCTCATGACTTCCCACACCACGACGTGCCCGGTCTGCGGCATGGAGCTTGACCAGAACACCGCGCCCGCCACCACCACGTACGACGACCAGACCTACTTCTTCTGCTCGGAGGGCTGCCGGGATGCCTTCGTCGAGGATCCAGGCCGGTACGTGGGCAACACCGGCAGCTGAGTGAACGGTCGGTAGCTGCGAGCCTGGTCGGTCGCCGCTCAGGACGTGAGTAGGCGCAGCACCGCACGCTCCAGCGCCGTGCGTCGGGTGCCGAGGTTGCGGTAGGAGCGACGCGCGGTGTCGGCGATCGTGCTGCCCTGCTCGTAGCGGTCGAAGACCCGCGGGTCAACGTAGGATCCCTTCGCGATCGCCGGGGTGTTGCCGAGGTAGCCGGCCACTTCGACGGCCGCCTGACGGATCGCCCGCGCGCGGGAGGCGGCGGTGTTTCCAGGCTCGGTGCTCAGGGCGAGGGATTCCGCGGCGATCACCGTGGCGTGCCACGTTCGGAAGTCCTTCGCGGTCAGGTCGCCTTCGAAGAGTTCGTTGAGGTAGGCGTTCACAGTGCCCGAGGCGAGGTCCTGCCAGCCGTTCGACGCTCGGTAGGCGAGCAGTCGCTGGCCTCCGTCTCGCCGGGTGCGCATGACTTGCAGGGCGCGGATGGCGTCCGGATCGTCGATGGTCACCAGGTGCTCGATGCCGGACTTGGCCACGAATCGGAAGACCATGCCGGTGCCGCGCCGGCGGACGTGATGGCGTTCCAGGGTGGTCAGTCCGAAGGTTCCGCTGGTGTCGGCGTAGTAGTCATTGCCGATCCGGAAATAGCCCAGGTCGAGAAGCCGGACGGCGACGGCAGCGGCGCGTTCGACCGGCATGCCGTCCCGGTCGAGGTCACGGGCCACTCGCGCGCGGGCCGTAGGGAGGTGGGCTGCTGCCTCGGTGACCCGCTCGAACTTCAGCTGGTCGCGCTGCTCCCGCCAACGTGGGTGGTAGAGGTATTGGCGGCGCCCGGCCGCGTCCACGCCTGTCGCTTGAAGGTGACCGTTCGGGTATGGGCAGATCCAGACGTCCCGCCAGGCCGGAGGAATGGCGAGTTCCTGGATTCGTGCAATCAGGTCCGGACTGAGCTTGGTTCCGTTCTGGTCGCGGTAAGTGAATCCCCGGCCGGCCCGGCGACGGGTCCAGCCGGGCGCGTTCGCGGAGACCCGGCGAAGTGCAGGCATGAGTTCGGAATACCCAATCCGAATCCGATTGTTGCGCGCTGCACCCAAGTCGTCGCGACCCTTGGCGATGGTTGAGACGATCTGCACGCTGGACCGGCCCGCCTCCGTCCGGGGCGGAGCATCGCGCGAATGCTCCCGCGCGAATGCGACTTGCCATACCCGCACCGGGTGACCCGACCCTGGCCGCTGGTCGCGGCGTTGGCTCAGCCGCCGACGCTCACCGGGATCAGGCTTCCCTTCGTGGTGCCGTTGCCCAACTGTCCGTGCTCGTTGTCGCCCCAGCATTGCTCGACGCCGGTCCCGGTCAGTGCGCACGTGGATCCTTCACCCGCGTGAACGAGCCGGACGCCGGAGGTGAGCCCGGTCACCGGCACCGCCGTCAGTCGAGTCCCGGTGGTGCCGTCGCCAAGCTGTCCGTACTCGTTGTCACCCCAGCAGAGTGCCGCACTCGTGCCGGTGACAACGCATGAATGCAGGCCGCCTGCCGACAGTGCACGAACGCCGGAGCCGAGCCCCGGCACCGGTGACGGAATGGCCTGGTCGTCGGTCGACCCGTTGCCCAGTTGCCCATACAAGTTCTCGCCCCAGCATTGGACCTCACCCTCGCTGGTCAATGCGCAGACGTGTTCGTCGCCTGCGGAAACCGCTTGGTAGCCGGGGCCCCGCGCGGTCACGGTCGTGGGTGTGGACCGGTTCGTGGTCGTACCGTCGCCCAACTGGCCGGACCCGTTGTTGCCCCAGCAAACGATGCTTCCGGTCGCCATCAGGGCACAGGTTTGTCCGCCTGAGTAGTCACCGCCGGCCGTGACCGAAACCACGTCGGCGGCCAGCCCTTGGACGTCGACCGGAGCCAACCGGTCAGTTGTCGATCCGTCGCCCAACTCCCCGGACTCGTTGGCTCCCCAACATTTGACTGCCCCGGCGGTGGTGACCGCACACGTGTGCTCGTAGCCTGCGGCGACGCTGCGTATTCCGGCCCCCAGTCCGACGACGTCGACCGGGACGAGTGAACCGGTGGTGGAACCGTCGCCGAGTTGCCCGTGTTCGTTGAGCCCCCAGCACTTGACGGCCCCGGAATCGGTCACCGCGCACGTGTGATACCCATTGGCGCCCAGAGAGAGGACACCCTCACCCAGCCCGTCGACGCCGGCCGGGGTTGCTCGGTCCGTCCAGGTGCCATCGCCGAGCTGCCCGAAACCGTTGCTCCCCCAGCAGAGCACCCCGCCTGCCGCGGTCAACCGGCAGCTGTGCTGGCTGCCCGCGGTGAGCAGCCCACCACCGACAGGCACGGCCTGCGTTGGGGACGCGGCTGGGAGACTCGTCGATGCCGGTGCGGGGGCGGCGCTGTTGGTGGGCAGTAGCCGAGGCAGTGCAACCGCCGCGAGGATCGCCAAGACCGCCAGTACTCCGACACCCGCGATCACCGGCCAGCGCTTCCTCGGTAGCTGGGGGACTGTCGGCTGAATCGGGGGAGTAGCGGTGCGAGTGAGGATCGGTTGAGCCGGCTGTGGCTGTGGCTGTGGGCCCGACGGCGCCACCTCGGGCGTGGTCACCGGGGACGGCGCGGCGAGGGCTACCGGATCGATCCTGACCGCCGGCTGAGGGACCGTACCTGAGGGCGCTGGCCCGAACCCGTGAGCGGAATCGACGCCCTGCGGGCGGTGACTGCTGCTGGGTTGCCACTGTGTGCCGTCCCACCAGCAGAGCGCGGCGGCATTCGTGGGGTCGGGGTACCAGCCCGGTGGGGGACCTGAGATCGGTGGACGGACCAGCGTCGGCGGCAATTGCGCGGGCGAAGCGAAATACCCGAACTGGAGCCCGTCAAGGACTCGCCGTACTGATTCGGTCCTGCCGCTCAGGGCGAGGCCCGTGAGGCGGCGTGCTGCTGCCGGCTCGAGACGCACGCGTCCAGCGCGAAGGGAATCGGCCCTCGCCAGGAGCAGCCGCTCGAAGTCGGTGAGACCGAAACCGTTTGCCACACAACTGAGTTCCAGATAGGCGTCGCTGTCGACAGGATTCAGCGACAGGCAATGTATCGCCTGCGACCACCAGTAGACGGCGCTGCCGAGATCTCCCAATTGCGCTTCGGTGGTGCCCAGGTCAGTCAGCAGCAGGGACTTGCGTTTCGCTCTTGCCAGGCCCATGACGAGGATCTCGCGGGCCTGCGGCAATTGCTGGGTCGAGCGGTAGGCCGCACCGATCCACTTGTAGACCAGGTCGAAATCATCAAATCGAGGAAGAAGCGCCCGCCCAGCGGCAACTGCCGCCGAGAACTGCTGGGAATTGAGCGGGGTGAGGACGGAGGCAAGCGCGGGGTCGCTGCGGTAGGTGCGAGCCTCGGGCTGCTCGGTGAACTCGACGGTCAAACACCGGCGAACGTAATCCTCGACTCTTGCGGGGTCGGGAACCGCGTGCGGCGGTTGAGATCCCGGATGGTTGGCCAACTCGCTTTGGCGTCCACCAATACCCTGCTGCACAGTTTTCCCCCTTCACTGAGTTGCGGGACGGCTACCTCAAGGTGGAGCCCTTTGTGAGGCCGGTGAGGTACTTGAGTGAGGCCTTCGAGTTGACGTGGACCGTGTTCAGGTACCAGGGCGGATCCTCTGAGCCGACCGACGTTCTGGTCGGACACGTCGGCATTCGCGTGAATGTGTTCCTTCGAATCTCCTTGCCTGTGCCGGCAACCATGACCCGCACGGTGACCACGTCTTTGCGTCGGCGCAGAGTGCCGCGGACATGGTCAGAGCTACGGATATAGGTGCCGCATGCCGGTCCGAGCTTGACCTTCTGAGTGATGCAGACGACGAGCTGGACCTTTTCGATTCCGGCGGGACGCAGCCCTTTGGGGGCTCCCTTGCCCGCGAGTTTGGCTGCCCACTTGTTGTGGTCGGAGCCTGGGCCGAGGATGACCAGCGGGTGGCTCTTGCCCTTGTACGGTGCGCTGATGGCCACCTTGTGGCCGTTGCAGACCCCGGAGTACCAGGACGCCAGCAGATCGGTGGCGACGTCGACGTCGGACCAGTCGACCGGCAGGGTCCCGTCCCCGAGCTGGCCGCCGTCGTTCGCGCCCCAACACTCGACCTTTCCCTGACCCGTGATCACGCAGGTGTGACGGAGGCCGGCACTCACAGCCTGTGTTCCTGAATTCTGCTGGGCAACCTCAGCCGGCTCGGCCTGGTTATCGGTCGTACCATCTCCGAGTTGCCCGTAGACGTTGTCGCCCCAGCACTCGAGGGCGCCTTCGGCGGTCAACCCGCAGGTGTGCTCACCGCCGGCACTGACGGCTTGCACCCCTGAACCCAACCCGGCCACGTCAACCGGCGAGGCCTGATCCCAGCTCGAACCATCGCCTAGCTGCCCGGAGGTGTTGGCCCCCCAGCACTTGATTGCCCCACCGGCCGTCACCGCGCACGTGTGCTCGCCCCCTGCGCTGATGGCTTGGACCCCCGAGTCCAACCCGACGACGTCGACCGGCGCCCAGCGATCCTGCGTGGTTCCGTCCCCGAGCTGACCGTGAGTGTTGTCGCCCCAGCACTTGACTGCCCCACCGGCCGTCACCGCGCACGTGTGCTCGCCCCCTGCGCTGATGGCTTGGACCCCCGAGTCCAACCCGACGACGTCGACCGGCGTCCACTGAAACTGGGTGGTTCCGTCCCCGAGCTGACCGTGGGTGTTGTCGCCCCAGCACTTCACCGCGCCACCCACGCTGAGCGCACACGTGTACTCAGTGCCCGCATCGACCGATCGCACACCAGAGCCCAACCCGATCACGTCCACCGGAGCCGATTGATCGCCGTCGCTGTCGGCACCGAGTTGGAAGGAATCGTTGTTGCCCCAGCACTTCACCCAACCGCCGGTGGTGACGGCACAGGTGTGCTCACCGCCTGTGGTCACCGTCTGCGCCCCACCGGCGAAGCCAACGACCTTGTGGGGCGTCAATCGGAGCGTGTTGGTGCCGTCCCCGAGTTGCCCGTGAGTGTTGTCGCCCCAGCACTGCAAGCTTCCGCTGGCGGTCACCGCGCACGCATGCAATTCACCGGCATCGATCAGGTTCTGGATGCTCGTCGGAGTGGTCGCCGTGGTCGCCGGTGCGGCGGCAGTCGTGGTGGACGGGATGGAAGGCGCGGCCACTGACGAGGGTGCCAGACCGCCCGCCATGGGTGCCGGAGCGCCGGAACTGCCGTCACTCCCTCGCGGGATGAGAACCACAATCCCGGCGACCACCAGAATCACAGCGGCCAAGAGGGGAAGGAGCAGATTCCGCTTCGGAGTTCGCGCCGGTGGCGGCACACCCACCTGTCTGCCGCATCGCGGGCAGACGTTCGATTTCGCCAAGAGATCAAGTCCACAGCCGGAGCACCTCATGGTCCCCCCCAACGCAACTAGCCTACGCCCAAGTCGCACGTCGAGACCCGACGAATGTCGCGATCTCCCATGGACGAGCCGTCACGCGGGCAGCGGCCCGGGCGTTGAGGCAGCCGGAGGCGAGGTCGCGACATCCAGCCGACAGACCGGCGGGTCGAAGGCCATGATGTTCATTCGCAATCATGCAAGAACCCGCTCCCGACTTGGCCAACGAATGCCGCGCGGGCCTGATTGGGCCGGGTGCATCGCACATCGAGGCAGGACTGGGGGTAGCTCCGGACTCCGTATGCAGTATCGATAGTGATACTATTGAGCATGGCGTCGATGCAGAAGCTCATCTCAGCGATGCGGACGAACCCGACTGCGGTGAGGTTTGCCCGATCTGGAGCGGGTGTGCCAGCACTTCTTCGGCGAACCGCGACAGAGCAGCGGTTCTCACCAGGTGTACCGAACGCCCTGGCCGGGAGATCCCCGGCTGAACATCCAGAACGACCACGGCAGGGCGAAGGCGTACCAAGTCAGGCAGGTTCTGGCGGCGATCGCCAGGTTGGAGGAGCAGGAATGAACGTTGCGGAGCACTACACGTATCGGGTGCGCTGGTCGGCCGAGGATGGCGAGTACGTCGGCACGGTCGCCGAGCTGCCCTCGCTGTCGTGGCTGGCCTCCGATCGCGCCGAGGCCTTCGCGGGCATCCAGCAGCTTGCCGCCGACGTCGTTGTGGACATGGCGGAGACGGGGGAGACCCCGCCGGAGGCAATCGCGGACAAGGCCTACTCGGGAAAGTTCATGGTTCGGGTTCCTCCGGAACTCCACCGGCAACTCGCGATCGAGGCCGCCGACCAGCATGTTTCCCTGAACCGGCTGATCTCCAGCCGCCTCGGTGCCTGAGACGGTCGAGTTCGGTTCGGGGTTGGTCCCAACGAGCCGCGTCCGAGCAGGCAGAGGCTCTCGCCGAGCGTTCGTGGGCAGGGCCGCGCTGTTGCGCAGGAGTTGCGCAGACACCATAAACCCGTTCCCGACTCCGGTATCACACCTAGTCAGGAACGGGTTTCCATTCGTAGCGGGGACAGGATTTGAACCTGTGACCTCTGGGTTATGAGCCCAGCGAGCTACCGAGCTGCTCCACCCCGCGTCGGTGTTCCCCAGCTTAGGTGAGCTTCACCAGATCCCCAAATCGACGAGTTGACTCACGCTGAATGCCCGCGTGGGTGGGGTCGTTGACTCATCTGAAGATGCCCGCGTGGGTCAGGCTGCGGGGATGGGGTTGACGATGGGGCAGCGGAAGGCGGTTCTGGCGAGTCAGGTCAGGGCTTGGCCGAAGGCTACGAAGCGAGAGAAGTCAGCGATCCTGGATCATTTGGTGGCGGTCAATGGCTGGCATCGTGACCATGCCCGCAAGATGATCCGACGCGCTGTCGCCGGGCAGGATGTGAACCGTCCGCGGAAGCCGCGTGAGCCGGTGTTCACCTACGGTCCGGAGGTGATCGATGCGCTGGTGGTGTGCTGGGTGGTGCTGGACGGGCCGGCGGGCAAGATCCTGCAGCCAGCGTTGCCGGCGCTGATCGACCGGCTGGTCGCCTGCGGTGAACTGGACGCGCCCGCCGACGTGCTGGCCGGGTTGGGGGCGATGTCGCCGGCGACGATCGACCGGCGGCTGCGGCCCTACCGGATCGGGCTGGTCGGGGAGTTGAAAGGCAGGTCTTTGACCCGTCCCGGTAGCCTGTTGAAGTCTTCGATCCCGCTGAAGACCTGGCACGAGTGGGACGACACCCAGCCGGGATTCATCGAGATCGACCTGGTCGGTCATGACGGCGGCGACAACAACGGCGCGTTCCACTACTCCTTGGATGCGGTCGATGTGGCGACCGGCTGGACCGAGACCATCACAGTGAGGTCCAAAGGTGAACGGATCGTCGCCGAAGGGCTGGAACAACTGGTGTTGCGGTTCCCGTTCGCGATCCTGGGCATCCACTCCGACAACGGCAGCGAGTTCATCAACCACCACCTGCTGCGCTGGTGCACCGCCCGGAAGATCACGTTCACCCGCGGCCGACCGAACCACTCCAACGACCAGGCCCACATCGAGCAGAAGAACTGGACCCGGGTCCGCCGCCACGTCGGCTACTACCGCTACGACACCCCCCGCGAACTCGACCTGCTCAACCAGCTATGGCCGATCGCCGCCGAACTGACCAACCTGTTCACCCCACAACAGAAACTGGTCAAGAAGACCCGCTCCGGCGCGAAGGTCACCAAAACCTACGACACCGCCACCACCCCGGCCGCCCGCCTCTCACGCGACCACCCCGACCAAATCGACCCCGTCGATCAGCGAGACCTCGAACAGCGACTCGCAACCGCCAACCCGGCCCAGCTCCGCCGCGACATCGACCTGATCCAACGCAACCTTCTCGAACTCGCCCGCCGCCGCGGCACCGTCCTCAAAGCCGCCAAACGCAACCACGTCTATCTATCCCGAGCCAAGATCACGCGGGCAAAACCAGATGAGTCAACGACTCAGCCCAAGCGGGCATCTTGACATGAGTCACCGGGTCGACGACGTCGATCGTCGGTCGGGATCGCCCCGGCGTCGGCCCTTCACAGGTTGTCGGGCGCCCTCGGCTAGAATCATGGCGCCTCCTCGCGCCGCGGGGACAGAGCCACTGTGGAGGGCAGATGACCTACGCCGCCGCTTCGTCCCGGCGTCCGCATCCTTTGGCCATTCGGAGCGCCGCGGCGGGACTCGTGTTAGTCCTCGCGACGGTCCTCGCCGCCTGCAGTCCGCCGGCCAGCCCGAGCGGCACCGTCGCGCCCTCCCGGACGCTCTCGGTGGGCGCCACCCTGGAGCCGGCGTCAATGGATCCGTGGCACAACAACGCCGCCTCCATCCCGCAGGTGCTCCTCTACAACGTCTATGAGACCCTCGTGAAGGTCGACAGCGAAGGCGATATCAAACCCCTGCTGGCGCAGGCCTGGGAGGTCAGCCCCGACCAACTGACCTACACCTTCCACCTCAACCCGGCGGCGAAGTTCGCGTCCGGATCGCCCGTGAACGGCGCGGCCGTGGTCGCGAACATCAACCGGCTGAAGACGGACGCGAAGTTGACCGCCACGTTGAAGGCTCAACTCTCGGTGATCGAGTCGGCTGCCGCGCCGGAGAGCGGCAAGGTGGTCGTCACCCTGGTCCATCCCTCGGCGATGTGGCTGTACGACATGAGCTCGACCCTGGGGATGATCCTCGACCCGGGAGCGGCGATCGATCCGAGCACCGCCAGCGCCGGATCGGGTCCCTATCAGGTGAAGGTCCACAACCAGGGCCAGAGCGTGGTCCTGCAAGACAACACCGCCTATTGGGCCAATCCCGCCCGTTTCGACGAGGTGACGTTCCGCTATTTCAGCGACCCCAACGCCATGAACGCGGCGATGCTCGGTGGCGACCTGGACATCATTTCCAACCTGCAGGCTCCGGACGCGCTTCCCCAGTTCGCCGACGTGAGCCAATACTCCACCATCTCGGGCACGACCAACGGCGAGGTCGTCCTCGGCCTGAATCACCAGAACAAGGCGTTGTCGAAACTCGAGGTCCGGCAGGCCCTGACGATGGCGATCGATCGCAAGGCGCTGATGGACACGGTGTGGAACGGTCAGGGCACCCTGATCGGATCCATGGCGGTGCCCACCGACCCGTGGTTCGAGGACCTGTCCGGCATCAACGCCTACGACCCCGACAAGGCCAAGCAGCTGCTGAAGCAGGCTGGGTACGACGGCAAGCTCAGCCTCCGACTGCGCGTCCCGGTGATTCCCTACGCTGTGAAATCGGCTCAGTTCGTCGCCAGTCAGCTGCGGGACGTCGGCGTTAAGGTCACGATCGAGGAACTCGAATTTTCCCGATGGCTCGACCAGGTCTTCCTCAAGGGTGACTACGACATGACGATCGTGGCCCACGTCGAAGCCCGCGACCTCGGCAAGTTCGCCGACCCCACCTATTACTGGCACTACGACAGCACCAAGTTCCAGGTGCTCTACACCGCCGCCGAGCGGGCCACCAGCGAGACCACCTCATTGGAGCAGATGAAGTCGGCCGCCAAGTTCCTGGCCGACGACGCGGCGGCAATTTGGCTGTTCGCCCTCCCCAACCTGGTGATCACGAAGGCCACCATCTCCGGGGTCGCCCAGAACGCCACGACGCTCAGCTTCGACCTCGCCACCATCACCAGCCGTTAATCGCGGCGCGGCACCTCCATGCTCCTCGCCCTCCGGATCGGTCGACGGCTGGGGGTGTTCCTCGTCACGCTGCTGGGTGCCTCGGTGCTCATCTTCCTGATCACCAGCGCCCTGCCGGGTGACGTGGCGCAGGTGCTCCTCGGTACCGACGCCACCCCGGAGGCCATCTCGGCGTTGCGCACGCAGCTCGGTCTCGACCGTCCGCTGGTCGTGCAGTACGCGGATTGGTTGGGCGGCATCGTCGTCGGTGACTTCGGCACCTCGCACCTGACCGGCCAGCCGGTGCTGTCCCTGCTGGCGCCTCGGATCGCAGTCACCCTGTGGCTGGTGCTCTTCGGGCTGATCGGCTCGGTGCTGATCGCGGTACCGGCCGGCATGGTCGCAGCGCTCAAACGGCGATCCTGGCCGGGTTTCGCGGTCAGCGCGGCCGCGCAGGTGGGTATGGCGATCCCCGTCTTCTGGGGCGGCATCCTCGGCGTCCTGGTGTTCGCCGTGTGGCTGAAATGGCTGCCGGCCAACGGCTACGTGCCGTTGGCGAAGAACCCGTCGGCGTGGGCGGCCCACCTCGTGCTCCCGGTGCTCACCCTGGCTCTGGTGCAGGCGGCCGTGCTGATCCGCTACGTCCGTTCAGCCTTCATCGAAGTGCTGAACGAGGACTACTACCGCACCGCGCGATCGATCGGTTGGACGCCCATGCGGGCCCTGCTGCGCCACGGCGTCCGCAACGCAGCGATTTCGCTGGTCACGGTGCTGGGCCTGCAGCTGTCGACGGTCCTGGTGGGCGCGATCGTCGTCGAGTCGGTCTTCACCCTGCCCGGGCTGGGTTCGTTGCTGCTCAATGCCGTGGCTCAGCGGGACCTGCTGGTCGTGCAGGGCACCGTGATGTTCTTGGTGCTCGCCGTCCTCGCGATCAGCGCCCTCGTTGACTTCTCCTACCTGATCATCGACCCGCGACAGCGCACCGGCGAGGGGTTCGAATGAAGCGCGCCCAACTGATCACCGGCCTCGTGCTGGTCGCGCTGGTCGTGCTCACCGCCGCGGTGTCGGTCTTCTGGACGCCGTTCGACCCCATCCGCGTGGTACCTGCGGACCGACTCCAAGGCCCGGGCTGGCCCCACGTTCTGGGCACGGACGGTTTCGGCATCGACATCGCCAGTCGGCTGATGATCGGTGCGCGGACCGTGCTCGTGGTGGGAATCGTCTCGGTCGGTGTCGCCGCGCTGGCAGGCGTCCCGCTGGGAATGCTGGCCGGTCAGGCCGGCGGGTGGGTGGACGAGGTCGGAATGCGGCTGGCAGACATCGTGTACGCCTTTCCCGCACTGCTGCTCGCGATCCTGTTGGCGGCCGTGTTCGGCGCCTCCACGCTCACGGCGATGGTCGCGATCGGGGTGGCCAGTATTCCTGCCTTCGCCCGAGTGGCCCGGGCCGGCACGATGCAGGTGATGTCCTCGGACTTCGTTCTGGCAGCGAGAGCTTCGGGGACGTCACGTTGGGGGGTTGCCTGGCGACACGTTCTGCCCAACACCGCCCCGGTGATCGGAGTGCAGGCATCCGTAGGATTCGCGATGGCGATCCTGGCGGAAGCTGCGCTCAGCTACCTCGGCCTGGGGACGCCGCGACCCAACCCCACCTGGGGGAACATGCTGCGCGACGCGCAGCAGTACATGTTCGTCGCACCATTGCAGGCGTTTTGGCCCGGTCTGGCGATCGCGCTCGCCGTCCTCGGTTTCAACCTGCTCGGTGACGGGCTGCGTGACTATCTCGACCCGCGGCTGCGGGAGGTGCCGTGACGAGCCTGCTCCACGTGCGCGACCTGCGGGTCGCCTTCGGTCGGCGCCGTGCCGAGGCCGTGCGCGGCATCTCCTTCGACCTCGCCCAAGGGCAGCGCCTGGGGGTGATCGGTGAGTCAGGTTCGGGTAAGACCGTCACTGCCCTTGCGGTGATGGGACTCCTGCCCGAGAACGCCTTCGTGACCGGTTCGATCCGGCTGGGTGACACCGAGGTGGTGGGCCTGCCCGAGACCGGCCTGGCTCGGCTGCGTGGCAACCGGATGTCGATGGTCTTCCAGGAACCGATGACAGCTCTCGACCCGACCATGCGTGTGGGCAGGCAGGTCGCGGAGGTGCTGAGGCTGCACCAGGGCGCCGATTCCGGCCCCGCGCGGACGCGGGTGGTCGCCATCCTCGGCGACGTCGGTCTCGCCGACCCTGAGCGGGTGGCTGAGGCGTACCCGCACCAGTTGTCCGGCGGCCAGCGTCAGCGGGTGGTCCTGGCCATGGCGTTGATCAACGAGCCGGAACTGGTGATCTGCGACGAGCCCACTACTGCGCTCGACGTCACCGTGCAGGCCCGCGTGCTGGAACTGCTGGACCGGGTGCTGGATGTCAGCGGTGCCGCGTGCCTGTTCATCAGCCACGATCTCGCTGTCGTCTCCCAGGTCTGCGACCAGGTGCTGGTCATGCTGGACGGGCAGATCGTCGAGGCGGGCAGCGTGGCGGACCTGTTCTCCCACCCCGCTCACCCCTACACGCGCGGACTGGTGGCCACGGCGCGGCTCGACCAGGTCGCGCCGGGGGAGCGGTTGCCGACCGTCGAGGATTTCTACACGGCCGATCCGAGCGCGTCGTGACCCCCTGCTACCGGGCCGAAGGCCTCACCCGGCGTTACCGCAACGGCGGCGTACTCGCCCTGGACGACGTCGACCTGCTCCTCCAACCCGGGGGACGGCTGGGGATCGTGGGGGAGTCCGGCTCAGGGAAGTCCACCCTGGTGCGGCTGTTGGCAGGCCTGGACCGCCCCACCGCAGGACGGATCTGGTTCGAGGGCACCGAGATCACCGGCTTGCCGGAGCGGCGGCTCGGGTTCCTCCGTGCCGCCGTCCAGATGGTCTTTCAGGACCCGCGCTCATCGCTGAATCCGAGGATGAAGGTGGGCGACATCATCACCGAGCCGTTGCGGTCCCGGTTGGTGCGCAAGCACCTTGCCGCGGGCGTGGACCATCGGCAGCGGCTGGCCGAGGTGCTGGCCGCCGTGGACCTGCCCACCGATTCCGGTGACCTGTACCCGCACGAGTTCTCAGGGGGTCAGCGCCAGAGGATCGCCATCGCCCGGGCGTTGGCGCCCAAACCCGAGGTGCTGATCGCCGATGAGCCCGTCTCGGCACTCGACGTCTCGGTGCGCGCCCAGGTGCTGAACCTGCTCACCGATCTCGTCGCCGACCAGGGTCTGAGCCTGATCGTCGTCAGCCACGACCTGTTGGTCGTCCGCCACCTGTGCGACCAGTTGGCGGTGATGCGGGCCGGGCGGATCGTCGAGCAGGGAGACACGCAGGCCATCTACACCGCTCCGCAGACCGACTACACCCGGGCTCTCCTGGCGGCGGTGCCGAGAATCCGGATCGATTCGTGAGCGCCCCCGGCTGGTATCCCGACCCGGCGGGCATCCCGGGTCGGGTCCGCTACTGGGACGGCTCGGCCTGGACCGACCGGACGGCCGTGGCTCCGGCTGAGCCGACCCTGCCCGGTACGGCCTCGCCCGAGCCGACCCGGCGGCCGTCGGGACGCGGTAGGAGTGTCTGGATCGCGGTGCTGGTCGCGGTCGTCCTCTCGGCCGTGCTGGTCAGCTACCTCCTGACCCGTCCCGCCGATGGGGACACGTCGCTCGGGGCGCCCACCCTCACCGCGTCCCCGACCATCTCGGGGTGGGACGAGGAGCCCACGCCCGGTCCTTCCCCGTCACCCACCCCGAGCCCGAGCTCCGACCCGCTGGCAAGGTGCGCCGACGACGACAGCGGGCCGTCGATCCAGATGGGAATCGAGGACGGACGACTGCGCGTGGGTGCGATCTCGATGCCGGTTCCCGGTGAGGGGTGGGCCGGCCCTTACCCCGACGGTCGCGTCCGCTATGCCCGCGCCGGGGTCATCTACCTCAAGGAGGTCGAAGCCACCTGGTCCAACGCTGTGATGATCGGGGCGACGAACTTCACCGACAAGACGACCATCCGCACCCAGGCCGAGACGATCGTTCGGTGTCTGCGCGGCAGTTCCTACTTCGGCCAGGTGGGCGAGAAGCTCGCGGCGATCGCTACCACCTCGACGAAAGTCAGCGGCTATCCGGCGATTCAGGTGGATGCGACCTTCACCTGGAAGGCGGGGAAGCTCGAGACGACGAGGGGCTCCTATGTGCGGGTGATCGTGGTAGACCATCCGCAACAGCCGTATTTCTTCCTCAGCGAGGCGAGCATCGAGCGCCGGGACATCCTCAGCGAAGTCGCGGAAGTGGCGGCAGGCCTGCGGGTCGCGTGAGTCCGCGGCCGCCGGCTCAGGGCTCGTCGATGGCCAACCGGGCCAGTACCTCATCGTGCAGCAGGCCGTTGGTGGCCACGGCGCCCGGCCCGTGGGGACCGTCGCGGCCGTCCAAGCCGGTGAAGCGGCCTCCGGCCTCCGTGACGATGACCGTCAGCGCCGCCATGTCGTGGAGCGCCAGTTCAGGCTCGGCGGCCAGGTCGACCCCGCCCTCGGCGAGCAGCATGTAGCTCCAGAAGTCACCCATGGCCCGGGTCCGCCAGCATTCCCGCAACAGGTCGACGAACTGCTGACCCCGTCCCGAGTCGACCCAGCCGTCCAGGGAGGAGTAGGACAGGAACGCGTCCTCGACGTTCGCTACCCGCGAGGTGCGGCAGCGGACCCCCTGCAGCAGATTCCGGCCGGTGAAGGCGCCACCCCCGCGGTGCGCCCACCAGCGCCGCGACAGCGCTGGTGCCGACACCACACCGGCCACCACCTCGTTGCCCACCATCAGCCCGATCAGCGTCGCCCACACCGGCACGCCACGCACATAGTTCGCGGTACCGTCGATCGGGTCGATCACCCAACGCCGGGGTCCCCATCCCGAATCGGCGCGCTCCTCGCCGTGCACGGCGTCACGCGGACGGGTCCGGGACAGCATGGTGCGGATGGCGTCCTCCACCGCGGTGTCGGCGTCGGAGACCGGGGTGAGGTCGGGTTTCGAGGTCACCTGGAGGTCGGACGCCTTGAACCTGGCCATGGTGATCGCATCGGCCTGATCGGCCAGCATGTGCGCCAGCCTGAGGTCGTCCAGCAGGGATTGATCGGGCATGCGGCAAATCTAGTGCCCCGGCCATCCCCTTCGCCCGCTCGGTGACGTCCCCCACGGCGCCTCGCTGCGTTCTGCTAGCCGAACGCCTTTTCCATCCTGCGGAAGGACTCCAGCCGTTCAGGGGCGAGCCGTCCGTCCGCGACTGCCAGGTCGAGCGCGCACTCGGGTGCGGCCGAGTCGTGCCGGCAGCCGCGGGGGCAGTCCGCCACGATCTCGGAGAGATCGCCGAACGCGGCCACGATCGAGTCCGCGGTGACGTGACTGAGTCCGAACGAGCGGACGCCGGGAGTGTCGATCACCCAGGCCCCGTCGGGCAGTTGGAGGGCGATGACGCTGGTCGAGGTGTGCCGCCCCCGTCCGGTGACGTCGTTGACGACGCCGACCTGCCGGTCGACGCCGGGGATCAAGGCGTTCACCAGAGTCGATTTCCCCACCCCGGAATGCCCGACCAAGACGCTGCGATGCCCCGAGAGCGCCTCGCGGAGTTCGGTCAGGTCCGAACCCGGCTCGACCGCGACCACCCGGAGCCCGAGCGGACGGTACGTCGCCATCAGTCCGTCCGGATCGGCGAGGTCGGACTTGGTGAGCACGAGCAGCGGGTCCAGGCCCGCGTCGTAGGCGGCCACGAGGATCCGGTCGATCATTCCGATCCGCGGCGGCGGGTCCGCCAGCGCGGCGACGATGACCAGCTGATCGGCGTTGGCGACGATGGGACGCTCGAACGGGTCGTCATCGTCCGCGGTGCGCCGTAGTACCGTCTCCCGTTCGATCACCGCCACGATCCGGGCGAGGCTGCCGTCGATCCCGGAGGTGTCCCCCACGAGCCGGACGCGGTCGCCCACGATCACTCCGGTGCGGCCCAGCGTCCGCGCCTTGGTCGCCGCGACCAGAGGTTGGCCGTCGGTGAGCAGGCATCGGTAGCGGCCGCGGTCCACCGTGATCACGGTGGCGACCACGGCGTCGGGATAGCTGGGACGGTCCTTGGTGCGCGGTCGGCTCCGCTTGCTCGGACGGCCGTAGCCGGCGTGGGGATCATCGGTGATCGCCTCCCGTTGCCGGCGGCTCATGCGGTGGCCGCCAGCATGCTCAGCCAGAGCCCGGGGAAGTCGGGCAGTGTCTTGGTGGTGCAGCCCACATCGTCGAGTTCGACCCCGGGTGTGACCAGGCCGATCAGGGCGGCGGCGTGAGCCAGCCGGTGGTCGGCGTAGGTGTGGAAGGTGCCGCCGTGACGGCGTCCGGGCGTGATCGCCAGGCCGTCCTCGGTCTGATCGACCTTCACGCCCAGGCCGCTCAGCTCGGCCTGCAGTGCGGCCAGCCGATCGGTCTCGTGGCCCCGGATGTGGGCGACGCCCCGCAGGCGGCTCGGCGAATCCGCGACAGCCGCCAGCGCGGCCGCGACCGGCGTCAGCTCGCTCACCGCGTGCAGGTCGACGTCGGCGCCGTGCACGCCGTCGCCGGAGACGGTGAGCAGCCGCTGGCCCGCTCCGTTCGAGTACCGCAACCCGGCACCGAAGGCGGCCAGCACCCGGGACAGTTCGTCGGCAGCCTGCACGGAGGTGGACGGCCACGCGGTGGTCAGTTCGCCCCCGGTCACCAGGGCTGCGGCCAGCAGCGAGGCGGCGTTGGTGAGGTCGGGTTCCACCGCCTCGTCCAGCGCAGCAATCGGCCCGGGCTCGACCCGCCAACTGAGCTCGGTAGGACGGCTCACGCGCACTCCACGCCGGGTGAGCAGGGCACACGTCATCTCGATGTGGGGGCGGGACGGAAGGAGTCCGCCGACGTGGGTCACCTGTACCCCCCGCGGATACCGCGGGCCGGCCAGGAGCAGGGCGGAGACGAACTGGCTGGAGGGACTTGCGTCGACATGCACCGCACCGCCTTGGACGCCGGGTCCACCACCGACCCGGAACGGTAGCCGGTACGGCGCGCTGACGGTCGCGCCCAGCTCCGCGAGGGCCCCGAGTAGGCCGGCGATCGGGCGAGCGGCGGCGGCGTCGTCGCCGACGAAGTTCGTGACGTCGCCGGACAGGGCCGCGACCGGTGGGAGGAAGCGCAGCACCGTTCCGGCGAGTCCACAGTCGATGGTTCCGCCGCCGGTGATCGCTCCGGGCGTCACTCGCAGCCGTCCGCCCGGCACATCAGTAAAGCCGGCGCCCAGGGCGGTCAGACCGGCACGCATCAGCGACGTATCCCGTGAGGCGAGGACACCGCTCAGTTCGGACGGCCCGTCAGCGAGGGCGGCGAGCAGCAGACTGCGCGCGCTCGCCGACTTGGAGCCGGGTACCACCACCGTGCCGCGCACCGGGCCGGTCGTGGTCGGAGCGGCCCAAGGGATCAAGAAAGCACACCCTCCACGGTCTTGCGAGCCTTGCGCACGGAGCGTCGAGCCGTTTTCGCGGTGTCCGCCGCGAAACCTCGGGCATCCCGTTCGAGCTCGGCCTTGCGTTTGGCCGCGTCCTTGCCGAGCAGTTCTTTCTTGGTGCGTAACCGCCAGCCCAGGTTCGGTTTGCCTTCGGTGTCCAGCGAGGCCAGCAGCACGCCGCCGAGCAGTGCCACGTTCTTGCTCAGCTGAGCGGCCAGGGTAGAGCGATCGGCGTTGGTGGCCTTCAACGGATTGGCGGTGACCACGTGGGGCACCATCGTCAGGGCGAGCACCCCGGCGCCGAGCCGGCGTCCCACGCCGGTCGCCAGGCTGAGGCCGCCGGCGACCTGGAGGGCGCCGCTGGCCCGGACGAAGCCCACGGTGTCGGCGGGTAGGTAGTCGCGTACCGACTCGGGGATCGTGGAGTTCACCAGGGGGAGGACCCGATCCGCGACCGGCTCCGCAGCCGGCACGAAGTCCTCGGGGTGGCGCAGGAACTTCACACCATTGATCACGAAATAGCTGGCCAGCATGGACCGGGCAACGAACCGCAGCAGACTCATGCCCTATTCCTACCCCGATCCAGGGCCGTTCCGCGACCTGATCGCGACACTTCCCCCCAACTCGTCCGGCACGATCCCCTGCCGGGGTCAGGCGGACGGAGGGCGAAGTAGTGTCGGTGCCATGTGCGGACGCTATGCCTCCTCGGCCGGCCGGGATGACCTGGTGGAGATGTTCGAGATCGACGAGGTCGACGGGCCGCTGCCCGGCCCCGACTTCAACATTGCTCCCACCGACCCGGTGCCGGCCGTCCTGGAGCGGAACCGGGACTCACGGCGGGTGCGTCTGCTCACCGGGCTGCGTTGGGGGCTGGTGCCGTCGTGGGCGAAGGACCCGTCCGGCGCGGCTCGGCTGATCAACGCCCGGGTGGAGACGGTGGCCGAGAAGCCGTCCTTCCGCAAGGCGTTCGCCGCGCGGCGCTGTCTGCTGCCCGCGGACGGCTACTACGAGTGGTACCCGGTGCCACGTCCTGAAGGCAAACCGGTCAAGCAGCCGTATTTCCTCCGTCCGGCCGACTCGGGTCTGTTCGTCATGGCCGGGTTGTACGAGTTCTGGAAGGCGCCGGACGGAAGCTGGTTGACCACGGCGGCCGTGATCACCACTTCGGCCACCGACGACGTCGGCCACCTGCACGACCGGATGCCGCTGGTGGTGCCGAAGGAGAACTGGGCGGCCTGGCTCGACCCCCGATTCGGTCAGGATGCAAGGACACTGCTCAGCGTCCCGGCTCCGGGGTTGCGGTACTACAGGGTGTCGACGGCGGTGAACAAGGTGGCCAACGACGGCCCGGAGCTGGTCGCCCCGCTGCCGGAGCAGGGCTAGGGAATACCGGCTGGTCCCGAATTCGTTCCACATGGCGTGATCGACACCATGGTTCCGGCGCCCAGTCCCGCGGTGGCCCGTCGGTGTCCGACTCACCCGATAAGCTCGTTCGCGATGAATCTGCACACCATTCCTGACGAGATCGATAGCACCGACTCCGAATCCGTTGCCGAGCGCACCGCACGCTTCGAGAGCCAGGCGCTGCCCTTCCTCGATCAGCTCTACGGCGCGGCCCTGCGCATGACCCGGAATCCGGCCGACGCTGAGGACCTGGTGCAGGAGACCTTCGCCAAAGCGTACGCGTCGTTCCACCAGTTCACTCCTGGTACCAACCTGAAGGCCTGGTTGTACCGCATCCTCACCAACACCTTCATCAACACCTACCGAAAGAAGCAGCGTCAGCCGCAATCTTCCGGGCAGGAGGTGGAGGATTGGCAGTTGGCGCGGGCCGAGGCGCACACCTCGACCGGACTGAGGTCGGCCGAGATGGACGCGCTCGACCGGATGCCCCACTCGGCCGTCACCGACGCGATGAACTCCCTCGCCCCCGATTTCCGGCTGGCGGTCTACCTCGCTGACGTCGAGGGGTTCTCCTACAAGGAAATCGCCGAAATCATGGGCACGCCGATCGGGACGGTGATGTCGCGCCTGAACCGGGGTCGAAACCAGCTCCGGGTGGCTTTGGCCGACTTTGCCCGCGAGCACGGATTGATTGGCAGTGACCATGGCGCATGATCTGAGCGATTGCCGGGCGGTGCTGGCGCACCTGTACGAATTCCACGACTCCGAGCTGAGCCCCGCGGAGGCCGACGAGATTCGTGAGCATCTGCTGGCCTGCGAGCCCTGCCTCGACCACTACCAGGTGGAGGACGCCTGGCGCCTGCTGATCCGGCGCTGCTGCGCGGGCGAGAAGGCTCCCGACGGTCTGCGCCTGCGGGTCCGTGCCACCTACACGCGCACGGTGATCGTCACCGAGACTGCGGACTGATCGCATCACCGGCCTCCGACAGCCACCGGTGATCCGGATGCGCCGGACATGCGAAAACCCCCGCTCACGGCGGGGGTTTCGGGTCTTTCGGTGCGAGCGATCCTCAGGCGTTGGGGCGCTTGCCGTGATTGGCTGCGCTCTTCCTGCGGGAACGGCGCTTGCGGCCACCCTTACCCATCGTGGTCTCCTCGAAGTAGACGGTCGCGCCGGTCGGCGCGAGGCACCATTCTGCCAGCCGGTGGCCACGGGCTCCAACTTCGACTCAGTAGGGTGTCGGGCATGCAGACCATGGAGCAGGTGATCGCGACCCACTGCCTCCCCACCGATGCGGACCGTGACTGGTTGACCCAGCTCGTGGACGAATGGTCCCTGCTCGCCGATCTGGCGTTCGCCGACTTGATCCTGTGGGTGCCGGACACCGACGACAACATTTTCTGGGCGTGCGCCCAGGTGCGACCCACGACCGGTCCGACCTCACTGGAGGACGATGTGGTGGGGGAGGAGATCGCCTACGACCCCGAGCACCTGGTGACCGAGGCCTATCTCTCCAAGACGATCAGCCACACCAGCGGGAACAAGCTGCACGCCGGCATTCCGGTCGACGTCCAGGCGATTCCGGTGCTGGACGGCGAGCGTTGTATCGCCGTGGTCGAGATGCACACCAACCAGATGGGCGTCCGGGCTCCCGGCGCCTTGGAGGATGCCTACCTCGAAGCTGCCCAGGTGATGGCCGGAATGGTTCACCGGCATCAGTTTCCCCTTGGTGGCGACCGGCGGGTGCCCTGGGTGTCGCCTCGGGTGGGCGACGGCATGATCAGGGTCAACCAGTCCGGGATGATCGTCTTTGCCAGCCCCAACGCGCTGAGCGCCTATCGCCGGCTGGGTCTGACCATGGATCTCGACGGCGAGGACTTCGTCGCGATCACACGGTCACTGCTGAACGAACGGGCCCCGGTGGAGCGACCTTTGGCGGCCAGCCTGGCCGGTCGGGGCTCGGCGGAGATCGACCTCGAAACCGCGACCGCGAACGTGCGCCTGCGCGTGCTGCCGCTCAGTGACGAGAATGGCCCCGACGGCTTGCTGGTGATGTGCCGCGACACCACCGAACTGCGGTCTCGGGAGCGCCAGCTGGTGACGAAGGACGCGACGATCCGCGAGATCCATCACCGGGTGAAGAACAATCTGCAGACGGTGGCGGCACTGCTGCGCCTTCAAGCCCGCCGGATCTCGTCGCCGGAGGCGAAAGGGGCCCTGTCTGACGCCATGAAGCGGGTGACAGCCATCGCCGTGGTGCACGAGGTCCTGAGCCAGGCCTTCGACTCCTCGGTGAAGTTCGACGACGCCGCCGACCGGTTGCTGCGGATGGTCGGCGACGTCGCGGCCACCGGGGGCAAGGTGCGGATGGTGCGTGAGGGATCCTTCGGCTACGTGCCGGCCGACGTGGCGACGAGCCTGTCGCTGGTGCTCACGGAACTATGCCAGAACGCTGTCGAGCACGGTCTTCGCGGACAGTCGGGTGAGGTGATCGTCCGTCCCGAGCAGGAGAACGGCCAGCTGGTCGTGGAGGTGCAGAACTTCGGTGAGCCGCTCCCCGAGGGCTTTCAGATCACGAATTCGACCAGCCTTGGCCTATCCATCGTGAGCACGCTCGTCGCCGACCTCGGTGGGGAGTTCAAGCTGGAGTCGAACGCACACTCGACGACCGCGACCGTCCGCGTGCCGCTGATGTAGGGGCGCGGAGGAAACCGGTGGGTCAGTTGTTACGGACGCGCATTCGGGCGGCGCGACGCTTCATCGCCCGCCGTTCATCCTCACTGAGCCCGCCCCAGACACCATGGTCCTGTCCGGCGTCGAGCGCCCACTGCAGGCAGGCCTCGCGCACCTCACAGCGGCGGCAGACCTTCTTCGCTTCCGCGATCTGCATGAGGGCGGGACCCGTGTTTCCGATGGGGAAGAACAGCTCGGGGTCCTCGGTAAGGCAGGCAGCCCTGTGGCGCCAGTCCATGAAGTAGCACTCCTTAGTCGTGGGCCATTTGCGGAGGCCGGCCCAAGCACACGTCACCGGGCGTCACCAACGAGGTACACGCCCGGCGTCAAGAGTGACAACTGTATCGGTTCAGCACAAGGTGCAACACCCTTTTTGCACATGTGAAGTCAGTTCGAGCGCCGTCGTGCACAGCCGACAAGCACGACGAGAGCCTCCCGCTACGATGGCCGGCGTGACCCAGGCGAAGCGTGCGCGGCCGCTCAGCGTCATCATCGCTGCCTCCGGCGCAGCCCTGGTGGGGTTGCTGCTGATCGTGATGGCGGCAGCCTCCCTCGCCGCCGGACATGGCGCTTTCAGCGGCGGCGTCGGGCTCGCGCTGATCATCTACGGGGCGGCGATGGTCGCGGCCGGATGGGCGTTGTGGCGGCTGCAGTTGTTGGGCCGTGGCCCGGTGGTGGCACTCTCGTTGCTCAACCTGGTGGCCGGCTACACGTTCACCGGCTCAGCGCCCTGGGTGTGGCCGTTGGTGGTGGTGTCCGCGGTCACCGTCGTCGCCGCAGCGCTTCCGACGACCACCGAAGCGCTGCACCTTGGCCGGGTCACTCCAGCCGACGAGCCCCCGCCGAGGGCCGGCCGAGGAACGTGACCGGTGTGCCCAGGCCGGCGTCGGCGAAGGCTGTTCCCACCGCTGCGGCCGTCGGGTCGACCTGGTCCGCTCGGGTCAGGGCTAGGACGCAACCGCCGAACCCACCCCCGGTCATCCGGGCGCCCAGCGCCCCCGCAGCCAATGCCGTCGTCACCGCCAGATCGACGCTGGGCTCGGTGATCTCGTAATCGTCGCGCATCGAGACATGGGATGCCGTCATGAGCTTGCCGAGGAGCTCGTGGTCGCCGGCGTCCAGGCCGGCCACGGCGTCCAGCACCCGCTGGTTCTCAGTCACGACGTGGCGAACTCGGCGCCCGACCAACTCGGGCAGCCGGTCGAGCGCGCCGTTCAGATCGGTCACGTCCCGAAGCGACGGCACACCGAGGATCCTCGCAGCTTCCTCGCAGCTGGCCCGGCGGGACGCGTATTCCCCGTCGACGTGGCTGTGCCGGGTGCGGGTGTCGATCACGAGGATCTCCAGGCCCGCCGCGGTGACCGCCAGCGGCACCTGCCGGGTGTCGAGGCTGCGGCAGTCGAGGAATAGCGCATGATCTGGGATGCAGAGCGTCGAGGCCGCCTGGTCGAGAAGTCCCGTCGGGGCGCCGACGTAGGCGTTCTCGGCCACCCGGGCGAGCTTGGCCCGCTCGATCGGGGGGATGTCCAGCTCGAACAGATCAGCAAGGGCGGCCAGGGCCGCGCACTCGATCGCGGCCGATGACGACAGTCCCGCGCCGAGCGGGACGTCGGAGGTGAGCACGAGGTCCGCGCCGCCCACCTGGTGGCCGGCCTGGCGCAGTGCCCAGACCACCCCGGCGAGGTAGGAGAACCAGCCAGGGGTGCCCGGGATGAGCTCGTCGACGCCGAGTTCGACGACATCGTCGAGGTCGACCGAACGGATCCGCCACCGAGTGTCCGCACGGGCGGACGCGGCCACGTACGCGGCCTGCGGTAGGGCGAAGGGTAGGACGTAACCGTCGTTGTAGTCGGTGTGCTCGCCGATCAGGTTGATCCTTCCCGGCGCGGTCCACACCCCGGTCGGAGCGTCGCCGGTGAGGGCGGTGAAGGCGGCGATCGCCTGCTGCATGAGCACGTCAGTTCTCCTCGTCGTCCAGCCGGGCCAGCCAGGTCGCCAATCGTTCCACGGCATTCTCATGCTCGGGGTTGAGGTCGACGAACAGGCTGAGTTGCTCGGCCAACCAGGCGAAGGTGATCTGCTCCTCGCCGCGCCGTTCGGCCAATTCCTCCATGCCGCGATCGGTGAAGTACATCACTCCGCCAATGCACGGGCGAGCAGGTCGGCCTCCTGGGCGGCGTGCGCCTTCGCGGACCCGACGGACGGTGCCGAGGCGGCCGGTCGGGCCACTCCGGTCATAGCCAGTTCGTAGCCGGGAAGGAACGCCGCGATGGCGGCGGGCAGGTGGAGTTGCAGGAACCACCAGGCGCCCTGGTTCGACGGTTCGTCCTGCACCCAGCGAACGTCGGTCGCCTGCGGGTATTTGGCGAGTTCACCCGCCAGCTCACGCGCGGGCAGCGGGTACAACCGTTCGAGCGGCAGAATCGCCACCTGGCCGTCGAGCCCGGCCGCCGCGCGCGCCTGGATGAGCTCCCAACGGATCTTGCCCGAACACAGCACGATCCGCCTGACGCCACCCGGATCGGTGATGGAAGGGTCGCCCATCGCGGGCTGCCAGCGTCCCTGGGTGAACTCGCTGACCGGAGAGACTGCCGCCTTCGAACGCAGCATCGACTTGGGTGTGGCGATCACGACGGGACGGTGCCAGTTCACGTAGGCGTGCGTGCGCAGCAAGTGAAAGTAGCTGGCCGGGGTGGACGGCTGGCACACCGCGAGCGCGCCCTCCGAGCAGAGGGTCAGCCAGCGTTCGAGCCGCGCCGACGAGTGGTCGGGACCCTGGCCCTCGTAGCCGTGGGGGAGCAGCAACACGACACCGGACTTCTGCGTCCACTTGGCGTTCGCGGCGGCGATGAATTCGTCGGAGATGGTCTGGCCGCCGTTGGCGAAGTCCCCGAACTGCGCCTCCCACAGCACCAGGGCGTCCGGCGCCGCGACCGAGTACCCGTACTCGAACCCCATCGCGGCGTACTCGCTGAGCAGGGAGTCGAAGACGTGGAAGCGGCCCTGGTCGGGGGTGAGGTGTTTCAGCGGCACATAGGCACGGTTGTTGACGCGGTCGATGACGGCCGCGAACCTCTGGCTGAACGTGCCCCGGCGGCTGTCCTGTCCGACCAGACGAACGGGACGTCCTTCCATCAACAAAGAGCCGAAGGCGAGCAGCTCGGCCGTCGCCCAATCGATGGGACCGTTCCGGATGCTCTCGGCTCGGCGCTGGAGCTGCGGGAGCACCTTGGGGTGCACCGAGAAGCCTTCGGGGAAGGTCAGATGTGCCTTCGCGACTGCCTCCATCGCGTCCTTGGTGATGGAGGTGCCCACATCCTTGCCCAGCTTGGCCGGGTAGTAGGGAGTCTTGCTGTTCGGCTCATCCGTGGCCTCGGTGGCCTCGCGCACCTCTCGGAACACGCTTTCCAGACGGTCCCGGAAGCGGGCGATGACCTGTTCGGCGTCATCGATCGAGATGTCTCCGCGGCCGATCAGGTTCTCGGTGTACAGCTTGCGCACGCTGCGCTTCTGCTCGATCAGGTCGTACATCAGGGGTTGCGTGAAGCTTGGGTCGTCGCCCTCGTTGTGCCCACGGCGTCGGTAGCACACCAGATCCACGACGACGTCCTTGGCGAAACGCTGCCGGAAGTCGAACGCCACCTTCGCGATCCTCGCCACGGCCTCGGGGTCGTCGCCGTTGACGTGGAAGATCGGCGCCTGGATGGCTTTGGCGACGTCCGTGCAGTAGACCGACGAGCGCGACTCGAGCGGTGCGGTCGTGAATCCCACCTGGTTGTTGACGACGAGGTGGACGGTGCCGCCGGTCTTGTAGGCCCGAAGTTGACTCATCTGAAGGGTCTCATAGACCACGCCCTGGCCGGAGAAGGCCGCGTCACCGTGCATGAGGATCGGCAGCACCGGCCAGTCGGGACGCTTGCCGATCTTGTCGATCTTGGCGCGCGCGATGCCCTGCACCACCGGGTCGACAGCGTCCAGATGCGAGGGGTTGGCCGCCACCGAGGTCTTGATCGTGTTGCCACCGGCCGACGTGAATTCGCCTTCGGAGCCAAGGTGGTACTTCACGTCGCCGGACCCCTGGGTGAGGCGGGGGTCGAAGTTGCCCTGGAACTCGCGGAAGATCTGGGCATAGGACTTGCCCACGATGTTGGCCAGGACGTTCAACCGGCCCCGATGGGGCATGCCGATGATGGCCTCGTCGATCCCGCCGTCGGCCGCCTGCTCGCAGAGTTCGTCCAAGAAGACGATCGCGGACTCGCCGCCTTCGAGCGAGAATCGCTTCTGGCCGACGAACTTGGTCTGCAGGAAGGTCTCGAAGATCTCGGCCTCATTGAGCTTGTCGAGGATCCGCAGGTGCTCCTCGCGGGGCCAGGGGACGAAGGGTTGCTCGAACCGCTCCTGGATCCAGGTGCGTTGCTCGTTGTCCGAGATGTGCATGTACTCCACGCCCACCGTGCGGCAGTACGAACCGCGCAGCATCGCGAGGATGTCGCGCATGGTGGCGACTTCGCCGGTTCGGCCACCGAAGCTGCCCACCGGGAACTCACGGTCCAGATCCCACAAGGTCAGCCCGTGAGCTTCGACGGCGAGCTCTGGATGGGTGCGCTGGCGGTACTCCAGGGGATCGATGTCGGCCATGTAGTGGCCAAGGTTCCGGTAGGCGTTGATCAGCGAGAAGATCCGGGCGCTGCGGGGGATCGAGCCCAGCTTCTCGTCGCTGACGTCGCTCGCCCACCGGATCGGGGTGTACGGCACTCGGAGCGCGTCGAAGATCTCGTCGTAGAAGTCGTGCTGCCCGATCAGGAGTTCGTGCAGCCGCTTCAGGAATTCACCCGATTGGGCTCCTTGGATCACCCGGTGGTCGTAGGTGGAGGTGAGTGTGGTCACCTTCGACACGCCGAGTTGGTTGATTCGGCTGACGCTGGCGCCCTGGAACTCGGGAGGGTAGTCGATCGACCCGACGCCCAGGATCATGCCCTGGCCGGCCATCAACCGAGGAACTGAATGGTTGGTGCCGATTCCTCCCGGGTTGGTGAGGGTGGCCGTGGTGCCGGCGAAGTCGGCCACGGTCAAGGTGTTGCTGCGGGCCTTCACCACCAATGCCTCGTAGGCCGACCAGAACTGGGCGAAGTCCAGGTCTTCGCAGTTCTTGATGTTGGGCACCAGCAGTTGCCGGGAGCCGTCGGGCAGCTTCTTGTCGATCGCCAGGCCGAGGTTGATCGACGGCGGCGCCACCAGGTGGGGCTTGCCCTCGATCACTTCGTAGGAGTTGTTCATGGCCGGCACCGCGAGCAAGGCCTTGACCATCGCCCAGCCGATCAGGTGCGTGAACGACACCTTTCCGCCGGTGGACCGGGCCAGGTGGGCGTTGATCATCTGACGCTGGTCGATGACCAGCTTCATCGGCACCTCGCGGACGCTGGTGGCCGTCGGCATCGACAAGGAGGCGTCCATGTTCTGTGCGGTCCGCATCGGCGCCCCGCGCAGGGGGGTGCGGGTCGGCTCGGTCTGCTCCTTGGCCACGACCGGACGCGCTCTGGGCATGTCGGGTGACATCCCGCGTCCTGAGCCGGGCCCCTCCGGGCTGTTGCCGGCCGTGCCGCCGACGGGAGGTTCTGGCGTCGCCGACGATCGGGGCACCGTGGGGGAGGGGGTTTGCGGGGCGACCGGGGGTGGTGCGACCGGGGGTGCTGCGATCTGGGGTGCTGCGATCTGGGGTGATGGGACCGGGGCTGATGCGGCCGAGGGGGTGGGGACGGATGGTGTGGCGGCTGATGAACCGACCGAGGGTGCGACCGGCGGCGTGGAAATCGCCTGAGCTGGGGGAGCCGGCTGCACCGGCGGGGTATTCGCCGAGGCGACCGGTGGCCCCGCCGGGGCGGCGGAGGCGGTGGAGTTCGGGGCTCCGTTCTGCTCGAAATAGCTCACCCAGACCGGATCCAGGGATTCCGGGTCGGCGAGGTACTGCTCGCGCATGTCTTCGATCAGCCAGTCGTTGGCTCCGAAATCAGTTGAAGTCTCGCCGGTCGTCACGTCCTGGGGCGCGTTGGCCACAATCGCCTTCTTCCTACCCTGCGGCAAGCGTCGATGCCTCCGTTCAGCCGATGTTACCCATAGCTGGTGGGATCTGCTCGCACCGCACCTGGCCGTCCCGCCCGGGGGCCCAAATTCCATGCCTTCCGGCGCGCTGCCTCCCGGACTGCCGGGTATTGAACAGCCATGACTTCGAGCTCATCTTCCGCACTTGCCACCGTCCCGCCCGGCGCGAGCGCCGACCGGCCGACCGAAATTCCGCCCCGGGGCTGGCTGCAGGTCGCCAAGAGAGGCTGGAAGGAGGCGGGCGCAGACCAAATTCCGTTGCTGGCCGCGGGGGTGGCCTTCTTCGGCTTTCTGGCCCTGTTCCCGGCCCTGATCGCGTTCACCCTGGTCTGGGGGTTGGTGGCCGATCCGGCGACCATTCCTGAGCAGACGGCCAGCCTGGCGGGCGCGTTGCCGCCGGAGGCTCGAGCGCTGGTCATCGGCCAGTTGCAGCAGCTGGCGTCCGCATCGACGCAGACCCTGGGCTGGGGGCTGGTGTTGAGCTTGGTGGTGGCGCTGTGGAGCGCCTCCGGCGGCGTGGGCAATCTCGTGACCGCGATCAACATCGCCTACGACGAGGACAAGAAGCGCGGCTTCATCGCCGAGAAACTGATCGCGCTGGCTCTCACCTTGGGTGCGGTCATCTTCATGGCAGCCATGGTTGCGCTCGTGGCCGTGGCGCCGATCGCCCTGGAGTTGCTGGGGCTCGGTGGCGGGTGGCGCTGGGTGGTGGAGGTGGTCCGTTGGGTCCTGATCGCGGTCTTGGTGATGGGTGCGCTGGCGGTGCTCTACCGGGTGGCTCCCGACCGCGACGCACCGAAGTTCCGCTGGGTCTCGGTGGGGGCCGCCAGCGCCACGGTGCTGTGGCTGCTGGCTTCGGCGGCGTTCTCGCTGTACGTCGGCCTGGCCGGGAACTACGCCAAGACCTACGGGGCGCTCGCCGGTGTGGTGATCCTGCTGCTGTGGCTGTGGATCAGCACCTACGCGATCCTGCTCGGCGCCGAGATCAACGCCGAATCGGAGGAGCAGACCGCGCGGGACACAACTCGTGGCCCCGAGCGACCGCGCGGGCAGCGTGGCGCGGTGAAGGCAGACTCGTTGCCGCCGACCGATCCTGATGCGTCGTGACTGACGGTTCGAGGAGCGGTGACGGCGGCACCACCGCAGGCCGAATCCGAAGGGACGATCCGGCCGGCCAGTCCGGCCGGCCCCGGTCGGCTGAAGCGGTGGCCGTCGCCTCAGACCGGATCCGAGCGCGCCGACGGGCGAACCTCACCTCTTGCGGTGGGTAGGTGGGGGACGGCTCGAGCGCCCACCCGTCCGCACGTCCGGGACGCCGCGGCCTCGCTCGTACAGGTGTTCGATTTATTCAGGGTATTCTCAGCTTGGCTAGGCCTTTCGGGGTCGTTTTGGGCCGAGGACTGTCGGTGGGGGGTGGTTGGCTGGGGTTATGGCAACCACCCCGGCCGTGACGGCGCTGGATTCGATCGAAGCGATCTCTGGATTCCTTCGATGCTGCCGGGGTCGGGCGGGGTGAGCGGTTGGTGTGCGCGAGTAGGTCTCGTGGTTTGGCGTCGCGGTTGACCGCGGTCGCGGCGTTGTTGGTGGCCCGGGCCGAGGCGGGGCGGGAGTCCGAGCAGCGCAGCGGCACCCCGGCCACGTCGTGGTTGGCGTTGCAGCCGGGGTGGTCGAAGCGCGAAGCTGCCGGGCTGCTGCACCAGGGTCGTGACCTGGCCGAGCATCCCGGCGTCGCCGATGCTGCGGTGTCGGGGCGGATCAGCGTGAACCAGGCCCGCGCCATCCACACCGCCATGGCAGGCTTGGACGGGCTGGATGCTCCCGGCCAGGCCAAGGCTGAGAACATGCTGCTGGAACTCGCCGGGAGCATGGACAGTGACCGGTTGGTCAAGGCCGCGCCGCAAGTCCTGGCGAAGGTCGCGCCGGAGCGGGCCGCGGAAACCCTGGAGCGCCGGTTGCAGCGCCAAGCCGAAGCGGCGCAGGCGAACCGCTCGTTGGTGTTCAGCCGGGACAACAACGGGTCGGTGAAGTTCAGCGGCAGCCTCCCCTTGCCCGACGGGCAGGCGTGGATCACGCTGCTGGATGCCTACACCGAATCCCAACGCCGCACCGCGGTGGAAGAACGCGACCCGCTCGCGGCCGGGATCAGCCCCCAACAACGCCGCGCCGACGCGATGGTCGCGATGATCCAGGCCCACCAACAACAACGGCGGGCACCCAAAGTAGCCGGAGACCGGCCCCGGATCGTGGTCACCCTCAACTACGACACCCTGCTGCGCGGGGCTGCGGCGGCCGGGCTGATCGGCGCCGACGAACCGATCAGCGCCGGCGACCTGCGCCGGCTGTGCTGCGACGCCGACCTACTCCCCGCCGTGCTCGGCGGCCCCAGCGACATCCTCGACGTCGGCCGCGACCACCGCCTGGTCACCCCACCCATCCGGGCCGCTCTCACCCTGCGAGACCGCGGCTGCATCTTCCCCGGCTGCCACGCCCGCGCCTGCAACTGCGACGCCCACCACGTGGTGCCCTGGCACCAAGGCGGACCGACCGCACTCTCCAACCTGTGCCTGCTGTGCCACCACCACCACACCCTGCTCGAACCCGCCCGATACCCCACCCGAGACCAATGGGAAATCCGAATCGCCCACGACGGCATCCCAGAAGTCATCCCACCGGCAAGATACGACCCCCACCGAAGACCCATCCGCCACGCCCGCTTCCACACCAACGAACCGGCCAGCCAAGCCTGACCCCAACCGGGCAATGCCCGCGGCAGATGTCGCTGCCGTGGCGCGCCGCGGCCAACTTCGCACCGCCACGAGGTGACTCTTGGCGGGTGCTCGGCGTTCGGTGTGCTGCCGGGGGTTGGCAGTGCTTCTGGACGAAGAAGGAACTCAGGCCGCCGACGAATGGCAGGCCGATCTTTCTGGGCGCCCCCGGCGCGATTCGAACGCGCGCTCCCGCCTCCGGAGGGCGGTGCTCTATCCCCTGAGCTACGGGGGCCCGGCCCGTCATCGGGCCACGGGTGACTGTAGCAAAGGAACTCGCGGCTAGTCTCATCGGCATGTCCGCCCGAAGGCGCTGGTCCGTGCTCGTCGCTGGATTGCTGACGCTCGCCGGGTGTGTCGCCCAGGCTGCCCCCGCACCCGCGGTGCTGCGCGAGGGCCCGCCGCCCTGGGACGCGCCCCGCGACGGGATCTCCTATTTCGAACTCGCCGGGGTGCCGTCGTCCCGTTTGGACGACCGGAGCGGCCAGCGAGTGCTGAACCTGACGATCATTCTGGACGGCACCACCGTCCCGCTCGTGCCGAACATCGGCATCGACCGTCCGCGGGCCCTGCAGGCGCCCGCGCACACGCACGACGCCAGCGGAACGGTGTGGTTGGAGGGGGCCGGGTCCGACGAGGTCACCCTGGGCGAGTTCTTCACGATCTGGGGGGTGCGCTTCGACCAGCGCTGCCTGGGCGCGACGTGCGGGAGGTTGGCGGTGATCGCGGACGGCCGCCCGGTGACCGACACTGCTGGGCTCGTGCTGAGCACCGCCGCTGACGTCCAGATCCGGGTCGACAGCGGCGGCTGAACGGCCTCGTCTGGCACAGTTGCGGCCATGACTCACATGCATGTCGCGGGTTCGATCCACGCCGACGTCACCACGCCTGCCCCGGTGTGGTTGACCCGGCCGGAGGATGTGAATGCCCTGACCGGCAAGCTGTGGAGTCAGACGGTCGAACGCGCCGCCGACGGGGTGATGTCGGTGGGTGGCGTCCGCGTGACGGACCTCGTCGAACAGATCGGCACACCGGCCTACGTGATCGACGAACTCGACTTCCGTCAGCGCGCCCGCGACTGGCGCGAATCGTTCGCCGGATGGACGGTGTACTACGCCGGCAAATCCTTTCTGTGCACCACCGTCGCGCGCTGGGTGCAACAGGTTGGCCTCAGCCTCGACGTGTGCTCCCTGGGCGAACTGAGCGTGGCCCTGCGCGCGGGTTTCGACCCCGCCCGGATCGGGATGCACGGCAACAACAAGTCCGAAGCCGAACTGCGGCTCGGTCTGGAGCACGGCGTGGGCCGGATCATCGTGGACTCCTCCGACGAGATCGCCCGGCTCGAGCGGCTTTGCGCGGAGCTCGACACCACGGCGGAGGTGATGATCAGGGTCACCACCGGGGTCGAGGCGCACACCCACGAGTACATCGCCACGGCACACGAGGACCAGAAGTTCGGCTTCTCGATCGCCGGCGGCCAGGCCCTGGTGGGCATGTTCCGCTGTCACCACAGCCCACGGCTGCGTCTGCTGGGCGTCCACTCCCACATCGGTAGCCAGATCTTCGACACCAACGGTTTCGAGGTTGCCGCGCGCCGGACGCTGAAGCTGTTCGCCCAGTTCAAGGAAGCCACCGGCATGGAGTTGTCGGAGCTGGATCTGGGTGGGGGCTTCGGCATCGCCTACACCAAAGAGGACACGCCCGCCGGCCCTGCCGAACTCGCGGCGGGGCTCCGCGACATCGTGACCCACGAGTGCCGCGCCTTCGATCTCGCCGTTCCGGCCATCTCGATCGAGCCGGGCCGTGCCTTGATCGGCCCGGCAGGCTTGGCGCTCTACCGGGTCGGCACGGTGAAGCCGGTCGACATCGGCGGGGGCATGACCCGGCGTTACATCTCCGTCGACGGCGGCATGAGCGACAACATCCGGCCGGCCCTGTACGCGGCCGAGTACTCCGCCACGCTCGCGTCCCGGGCCTCCACGGCCGAACCGGTGGTCTCCCGGGTGGTGGGTCTGCATTGCGAGGGCGGTGACATCCTCGTCCGCGACGAGTTCTTGCCCGCCGATGTGGGAATCGGGGACCTGCTCGCCATCCCGGCCGCCGGCGCGTACAGCCGATCGATGGCCAGCAACTACAATCACACCCCGCGACCCCCGGTCGTTTCGGTGCGGGACGGTCGGGTACGCACACTCGTGCGCCGCGAGACCCTGGACGACCTCCTGGCCCTGGATGCCGGAGAGAACGAGGACGAGGATGAATGAGTCCACGCCGCTGAAAGTGGCGCTGCTGGGCTGTGGCGTGGTGGGGTCGCAGGTGGCTCGACTACTGATCGAGCAGGCCGACGACCTTCGGGCCAGGATCGGTCGACCGCTGGAACTGGTCGGGATCGCAGTCCGCAGACCTGAACTGGCACGGCCGGGCATCGACCCCGCGCTACTGACCGATCAGGCAGCGGCCCTGGTCGGGCGCTCCGACGTCGATCTGGTGATCGAACTGCTCGGCGGGATCGAGCCCGCCCGCACCCTGATCCTGACCGCGATCGCGGCCGGTGCTTCGGTGGTCACCGCGAACAAGGCACTGTTGGCCGAGGACGGTGACACGATCTATTCGGCCGCGGAGCGCGCCGGTGTCGACCTCTATTACGAGGCCGCCGTCGCCGGTGCCATCCCCATCGTCCGGCCGTTGCAGGAGTCGCTCGTCGGGGACGAGGTCACCGCCGTGATCGGTATCGTCAACGGCACCACGAACTTCATCCTGGAGAAGATGCACACCGACGGTGCCGACTTTGCCACAGCGCTCACCGAGGCCCAGGAACTCGGTTTCGCCGAGGCCAATCCGACGGCGGACGTCGAGGGTTACGACGCGGCCGCGAAGGCCGCGATCCTGGCGAGCCTCGCCTTCCACACGCGAGTGAAGCTCTGTGACGTCGACCGCGACGGCATCACCGGCGTGACGGCGGCCGACATCGCGGCAGCCAAGGAGATGGGCTGCGTGATCAAGCTCCTGGCCCGTTGCGCGCTGAGCGAGGACGGCACCATCGCTGTCGGCGTGCACCCCACCATGGTGCCGTTGACTCACCTGCTGGCAGCCATTCCTGGCGCGAACAATGCGGTGTTCATCGAATCACGCAACGCCGGCCGGCTCATGTTCATGGGCCCGGGGGCTGGGGGGTCACCTACGGCGTCGGCGGTGCTGGGTGACCTGGTGACCGCGGCGCGCAATCGGGTCCGAGGGGCGAGAGGGCCGGCCGAGTCCACCTATTCGGCTCGTAGCATCACCCCTCCGGGCAAGGTGGCGTCGCGCTATTACGTGTCCCTCCTGGTCCACGATCAGCCCGGCGTTCTGGCTCAGGTGGCGAACTGTTTCGCGCGCCACGACGTGTCGCTTCAGGCGGTCCGCCAGCGGAGCGAGGGTGTGGCCGCGCAGCTTGGCGTCATGACCCATCTCGCCCTGCACGATCAGGTGGAGGCGGCCATCGCCGATCTCCAGGGCATGCCCGAGGTGCACGAGGGCGTCGCGATGATGCGGGTGGAAGGCTCCTGATGCAGCTCGCGTGCCTCGATCTGGAGGGTGTGCTGGTTCCCGAGATCTGGATCCGGGTGGCGGAATCCACCGGGATCGAGGCACTCCGGCTGACCACGCGGGACATCGCCGACTACGACGAGTTGATGGGGCACCGGTTGAGCGTCCTGAAGGAACACGGCGTCACATTGTCGGCCATTCAGTCGGTGATCGCCCAGATGGGCCCCATGACCGGTGCCGCGGACTTCCTCGACCGGTTGCGCCGACATTTCCAGGTGGTCATTCTCTCGGACACCTTCTACGAATTCGCGATGCCGCTGATGGCCCAATTGGGTTATCCGACCCTGCTGTGCCACCGGTTGCGGGTGCGCGATGACCGAGTGGTGGGCTACACGCTGCGCCAGCCCGACTCCAAGCGGGCAGCGGTGCGCGCCTTCCACGGGCTCAACTTCCAAGTGGTGGCCGCAGGGGACTCCTACAACGACACCGCGATGCTGGCCGAGGCGGACGCCGGAATCCTGTTCCGCCCGCCGGCGAATGTGGTGTCCGAATTCCCTCAGTTCCCGGTGGCGAGCGACTATTCCGAACTGCTTGCGGGCTTTCTGCACGCTCTGGCCTGATCTCGCCCTCAGGTACCTGCCGGCACCTGCACCCAGCGCGTCGCGCACGGCCCGCGGCTGGTGCTACATTGGATGCGCGCACCAAGCGCGCCGCCCCTCAGATCGGGCAGGACGAACGCGAAGTAGCCACCGATTCGTCAAGAAATCCCAGCAGTAGGCGATTTTCCTCGCTGGCATTTCGGATCTGGATGTCATTTACCTTGCTCTGTAACTGAGCACCCGGCGACTCTGATTCGGCCTGGCCGAAGGAGCGCTCGGAATCCGAAAGGAAGTTCGTGACCGATACCATCGAAGCCACGACCCAGACCACGAAGCGCAAGGCTGCCGGTCTGGAAGGCATGCTGTTGCCCGAGTTGAAGCAGCTCGGCTCGTCCATGGGTCTCAAGGGCACCGGCACGATGCGCAAGGGCGCGCTGATCGATGCCATCAAGGCGGCCCAGACCCCGGCGCGCACCGAAAGCACCCGCGCCGACAAGCCGCGGACCGAGAAGGCACGCTCGGAGCGGCCGCGGACGGAGGAGCCCGGCGCCGACGCAGCCGCGCCGCGCCGCCGGCGCTCCGAACGTTCCGAGGTGGCGGAGGAGGCCCCACAGGCCGCGCCGCCCACCGGCGGCGCGGACGATGTCGCGGCCAGGCTCGAGGCGCTCAAGGCTGAAGAGTCGAGCCGCCCCCGCCGCCGGCGTGGCAACGCCGAGGATACTTCGGTGTCGGAGGCACGTCCGGCGGAGGCCCGCCAGCTGGAGGCGCCGGCACGTCAGCAGAGCCAGCCGCAGCGGAACAGTGGCGACGACGACGAGTATGGCAACGGCCGCCGCAGCCGCCGTCGCCGCAATCGGGACCGGCAGAACCGCCGTTCCGGCAGTTCCCGTCCCAGCGGTGGGATGAACGGCATGGGACTGGAGCGGATGGATGCCGAGCCCGTGCTGTCCGAGGACGACGTCGTGCTGGAGATCTCGGGCATTCTCGACGTGCTCGACAACTACGCGTTCGTTCGCACCAGCGGCTACCTTCCCGGCTCCAATGACGCCTACGTCTCACTGTCGATGGTCAAGAAGTGGGGCCTGCGGAAAGGTGACATCGTCACCGGTGCCATCCGGGCGCCGAAGGATGGTGAGCGACGGGAGAAGTTCAATCCGCTGGTGCGTATCGACACCATCAACGCCGATGCCCCCGAGAAGGCCAAGGATCGACCTGAGTTTCAAAAGCTGACCCCGCTCTACCCGCAGGAACGATTCCGCCTCGAAACCACCGGCACCAACATGACCGGACGGATCATCGACCTCGTGGCGCCGGTCGGCAAGGGGCAGCGGGGTCTGATCGTCTCTCCTCCCAAGGCGGGCAAGACCCTGGTGATGCAGGCCATCGCGAACGCGATCACCGCCAACAATCCCGAAGTGCACCTGATGGTCGTGCTGGTGGACGAGCGCCCGGAGGAAGTCACCGACTTCCAGCGCACCACCTCAGGGGAGGTGATCGCGTCCACCTTCGACCGGCCGGCCGACGATCACACCACCATTGCCGAACTCGCCATCGAGCGCGCCAAGCGCCTCGTCGAGCTCGGCCGTGACGTCGTGGTGCTGCTGGACGGCATCACCCGTCTGGGTCGTGCCTACAACCTTGCGGCCCCGGCCTCCGGTCGTATCCTGTCCGGCGGTGTCGACTCCGCGGCGCTCTACCCGCCCAAGAAGTTCTTCGGCGCAGCCCGCAACATCGAGCACGGCGGCTCCCTCACCATCTTGGCCACCGCGCTGATCGAGACCGGCTCCAAGATGGACGAGGTGATCTTCGAAGAGTTCAAGGGCACCGGCAACATGGAACTGCGGCTGCGCCGCGACCTCGCCGACAAGCGGATCTTCCCCGCCATCGACCCGGTCGCCTCCGGCACTCGGCGCGAGGAACTGCTCCTGGGTCGCGATGAACTGGCGATCATCTGGAAGTTGCGCCGGGTGCTGTCGGCGCAGGACCCCCAGGCCGGCCTGGAAATGCTGCTCAACCGGATGCGCAAGACCCAGAGCAACCGCGAGTTCCTGATGGTGATCTCCAAGACCACCCCGAACCCGGAGTAGTCCCTCGTCGCGCGGTGCCGGCGCAGCCAGGGACCACTGGCTCTCTAGAAGATCCAGCTGGAACCGGGGGCGACCGGCCAGCCGAAAGCGGCAGCGCAGGGGAGCAGTGTCCCTGGCCGGAGTTCTGTCGACCAGGCCGGCCGAAGCCAGTTCGCTGAGGCTGGTCCCTGCCGAAGTAGGCCGCGCCGAGTTCGCGGACGTCGAGCGCCAGGTCGGCTCTGCTTCGGTGCGTTCGACAACCGCGTGGCCGAAGGGTTCTGCGAACAGTCGCCACGAGCCGGCATTGCGCCGGCAGTAGCTCGTCGCTGACCGCGAGCACCACGTCCAGACCGGGCCTGGTAGCTGACGTGCCGCCAGGGCGGTGGGCAGGTCCACGATCCGCGCCCAGACGTTGTCCCTCACCTTCGGTTGGGCCGCTCTGACGTCCACCAGCAGGGTCAGCAGCGCGTCATCGGTGGTGAGCATGCCCACCTCGACAGCCGTGGTGAGGTCGATGTCGAGCAGCCGCGACCACAGGACGTGGGCAACGGCCGGGTCGTCCGCCACCACCTCCGCGACCTTCACCAGCCCTTGTGGTCCGGCATCGGCCCAATCGAGGTTCCGGCGGAACAGCGCGTAGCCGACGGCTTCCTCGGAGCGCTCGGCGATCAAGATGCGCAGCGGCTCGCGGCCGTGCCGGTAGACAGGCACGTCGCTGAGCCAGACCGCAGCGAGCTCCGGAGTCTCCCTCGTGACCCAGGCCGGACGTTCGACCGCAGCGTGCAGGCGCCCCACCATGTCGCCGTGGCGGTGCGGGTCGACAGTCTCGAACCGGACGGTCAGGTCGTCCGTGCCCTGGGCTGTCCGCAGTGCCGCCCGCCGGGGAATCGTCACGTGGACGCCGCGGGTCGCCAAGCCGTAGCCGAAGCGACCGTAGATCGCCGGCTCGGACGCGGTCAGGATCGAGATCGCCTCGCCCCGCTCCCGGCAGTGCTCGAAGTGCGCGTCGATCATGGCGCCCAGCAGTCCGCGTCGACGGTACTGCGGGTGCACCGCGACCCAGGTCAGCCCAGCCGCCTTCGTCCGGCCGCCGGGCACCGGGCAGTTCGAGAACGGGTAGGAGGCGTGCAGCGCGACGAGCTCGGACCTGCCGCCGGTCGGTGATGCCGAAGGTACGGTCCCAGGGAAGCGGGTTGGGCGCCGTCAGGAGATCGTCCGTGCTGTCACCGCTGGGGAAGGCCCAGGTATCCAGTTCGAGCACGTCGGAAAGCCGGTCCGCGCGTCAGCGGCACCAATTCGAACCTTCGGAAAGCTTCGCCATGCCCCCACTTTGGTCGGGTGAGGGCCGCCGGTTGGGAAGCCGGCCGGTTTGGTCGGCTGTCGATGTTCAGGCACAATGGGAGGTCGGTTCCGGTTCACGCTCTGGGGAACATCCGCCCCCGCACATCGCAGGGCGACCCGGACCCTGAACGAGGAGAAACCATGAAGCAAGGCATCCACCCCGACTACGTGGACACCCAGGTGACCTGCACCTGCGGCAACACGTTCACCACCCGCAGCACCGCGAAGAGCGGCGTCATGCACGCCGAGGTCTGCGCGGCCTGCCACCCGTTCTACACCGGCAAGCAGAAGATCCTCGACACCGGCGGCCGCGTCGCCCGCTTCGAGAAGCGCTACGCCAAGAAGGCCGGCAAGTAGCTCTCGCCGACGCCGGGTGCCAGGGAGACCTGGCACCCGGCGTTCGTCGTTTCAGCGGCACGACGAAGGAGATGCGCATGTTCGAGGCAGCGGCGGGGCTGCGCGAGGAGTATCGCCGAGCTCGAGCGGCAGCTCGCCGACCCTGCGCATCCACGCCGACCTGGCGGCCTCGCGGCGCGTCGGCCGCCGCTACGCGGAGCTGAGCCCGATCGTGCCGCGACCTGGCCGCGCACGAGGCAGCTCACTGCCGACCTGGCCGCCGCACGGGAGCTCGCCGCCGAGGATCCCGGCCTTCGCCGACGAGGTCGGACGCGATCGCGGCTCAGCTCGCCGAGGTGGAGGAACGGCTCACCCGGCTGCTCGCCCCTCGCGACCCCAACGACTCCGCGGACGCCCTGATCGAGATCAAGTCCGGCGAGGGCGGCGAGGAGTCGGCGCTGTTCGCCGGCGACCTGTTCCGGATGTACGCCAAGTTCGCCGAGACTCGTGGCTGGAAGATCGAGGTGCTCGACGCCCAGGAGACCGACCTGGGCGGCTACAAGTCGATCACCGTGGCGGTGAAGGCAACCGGTGCCCCCGATCCGGACAACGCCCCCTACGGCGTGCTCAAGTTCGAGGGTGGCGTCCACCGGGTGCAGCGGGTGCCGGTCACCGAGTCCCAGGGACGGGTGCACACCTCGGCCGCCGGCGTGCTCGTGATGCCCGAGGTGGAGGCCACCGAGGTGGAGATCAACGACGACGACCTGCGCATCGACGTGTACCGCTCGTCCGGGCCCGGGCGGCCAGGGCGTCAACACCACCGACTCGGCCGTCCGGATCACCCACCTGCCCAGCGGCATCGTGGTCTCCTGCCAGAACGAGCGCTCCCAGCTGCAGAACAAGGAGTCGGCGCTGCGGATGCTGCGGGCCCGCCTGGTCGCCCGGGCCGCGGAGGAGGCGGCGAGCGCTGCGTCCGCCGCCCGCCGGTCCCAGGTGCGGACGGTCGACCGCTCCGAGCGCATCCGCACCTACAACTACGCCGAGAACCGGATCGCCGACCACCGGATCGGGTTCAAGGCCTACAACCTCGACCAGGTGCTGGGCGGCGACCTGACCGCCGTGATCAGCGCGCTGCAGGCCGCCGATCTGGCCGAGCGGCTGGGCACGGCCGGCTGATGCCCGACACCGGTCGGCTCCTCGTCCGCGCGGGGTCACGCCTCCACTCGATGGCCGAGGCGCGAACACTGCTGGCTCATGCGGCCGGGGTCGAACCCTCTCTCCTGGCCGCCCTGGCGTCGATCGACGACGCCGCAGCGACCGAGTTCGCGCAGCTCGTGGAGCGCCGGCTCGCCGGCGAGCCGGTGCAGTACCTGACCGGGCGGGCCTGGTTCCGCACCGTCGGGTGTGGCCGTCGCGCCGGGCGTCTTCATCCCGCGACCCGAGACCGAGGTGATGACCGGCTGGGCCCTCGCGCAGCTCGAGGAGCTGGGCGGCGAGCCTGTCGTCGTCGAACTGTGCGCCGGCAGCGGCGCCATCTCGGCCGCCATCGCAGCCGAACGTCCCGGGTGCCGGCAGTACGCGGTCGAACTGTCGCCCGAGGCTGCCCGCATCGCGGAGGGCAATCTCGCCGGAACCGGCGTCGAGCTGGCCGAGGGCGACATGGCCGACGCCTTCGCCGAGCTGGACGGCACGGTCGACCTGGTGATCGCCAACCCGCCCTACATTCCGCTGGGAGTACTGGGAGCAGGTGGCCGCCGACGTCCGCGACCACGAGCCGGCACTGGCGCTGTTCTCCGGCGCGGACGGCCTGGACGCGCTGCGGGTCGTCGCCCGCGTGGCCGCCCGGCTGCTGCGGCCCGGCGGGCAGGTCTGCGCCGAGCACGCGGAGGTGCAATCCGACGGCGCCGTGGCGGTGTTCGCCGAGGTCGGCGGCTTCACCCGCATCGTCGACCATCCCGACCTCACCGCCCGTCCGCGGTTCGTCACGGCTCAACGCGTGCTGGCAGGATGAGCGTCATGGCACAGGTGTACGATCATCGCCGCTCGACCGAGAGGCCGCTCATCGACGCGGCCGCCGCAGGCGATCGCGGACGGTGCCTGCATCGTGCTGCCGACCGACACCGTCTACGGCATCGGCGCCGACGCATCCTCCGCGCGCGCGGTCCAGGGGCTGCTGGACGCCAAGGAGCGCGGCCGCGACATGCCGCCGCCGGTGCTGATCGCCGAGGTGGCAATGCTGCGCTCGCTCACCGACGAGGTCAGTGACGACGCGGCTGGCGCTGGCCGAGGCCTTCTGGCCCGGCGCCCTGACCGCTGGTCGTTCACCGCCCAGCCCAACCTGCCGCATGGATCTGGGCGACCGCGGCGACACGATCGCGGTGCGGGTGCCCGACCACGACTTCACCCGCGACCTGCTGCGGGCTACCGGCCCGCTGGCGGTCAGCTCGGCCAACGTCTCCGGCCAGCCTGCTGCCACGCACCGTCGAGGAGGCCAACGACCAGCTCGGGGCGCGGGTGAGCGTCTACCTCGACGACGGCCCGGCCGGCCTCCGGTCCCGTCCACGATCGTCGATCTCACCGGAACGCCGCGGATCCTGCGCGAAGGACGGATCAGCCGCGCCGACCTCGCCGCCGTCGTGCCGGCTTTCGGCCTCCCCGACACCGAGCCGCCGCGGGCCGAACCCGGCCCCGAGGAGTCCCGCGCCGACGAGCAGGGTCAGGAGCCACTCAGGTCGGCCGATCAGGAGCAGGGCCGGGACTGATGCGCGAGTACCTGCTGGTCCTGCTGGTCGCGGCCGGCGTCACCTACCTGCTGAGCGGTCTCGCGCGGCGGCTGGCGTTCCGTTACAACGCAGTGGCCATGGTTCGCGACCGCGACGTGCACACCAAACCGATTCCGTACTTCGGCGGCATCTCCATGTGGGCGGGCTCGCCGCGGCGCCTGCTGGTGGCCGACCAACTGCCCTGGCTGGGCGGCTTCGAACTGGTCAGCCACGACGCCCGGGTCGTGCTCTTCGCCGGTGGCCTGATCTGTGCGGTCGGCGTGCTGGACGACATGGTCGAACTCAACGCGCTCGCCAAGATCGCCGGCCAGCTGCTCGCCGCCGGCGTCGTCGTGCTGAACGGCGTGAAGGTCTACTGGATCCCGCTGCCGGACGCCATCGTCTCCCTCGACGAGGGCAGTTCGATCGTGGTGACGGTCGGTGTTGATCTTCATCTGCGTGAACGCGATCAACCTCATCGACGGCCTGGACGGCCTCGCGGCCGGCGTGGTCGCGATCGGCGCGGGCGCCTTCTTCACCTACGCCTATCTGCTCTCCTACGAGCAGGAGCTGGTGCGGGCCACCACGTCCAGCCTGATCACCGTGGCGACGGTGGGGGTGTGCCTGGGCTTCCTGCCCTACAACATCCACCGTGCCCGGATGTTCATGGGCGACTCCGGCGCGATGCTGCTGGGCTTCCTGCTCGCCACCTCGATGATCAGCCTCACCGGCCAGCTCGACCCGTCCCGGCTGAGCCGCCTCGGGGGCGAACGCTTTCGCGGCCTACCTGCCGCTGCTGCTGCCGCTCGCCGTGATGGCGCTGCCGTTCATCGACCTGGTGCTGGCCTACGTCCGCCGCACCCTGGCCGGGAAGCTGTGGTACCAGGCCGACAAGCAGCACCTGCACCACCGGATGCTGAACCTGGGTCACAGCCACGGACGGGCGGTCGCGCTGCTGTGGCTCTGGTCGGCACTGGTGGCCTACGGCGTGGTGCTGATCGGGCTGTACCCCGAGCCGTGGACGTTCGTGGGGGTGGTCGCCGGGCTGGCGCTGGCCGCCTACCTCACCTGGGGCCGGCGCGACTCCCGGCCGGTCGCCGCCGATGGCTGAGGCCAGCGCCAACGTCCGCCGGGCCCGCCGCCTGCTGGCCGGGGGCGCAGCGGGCGGCCACATCGCCCTCGTCCTCACCGTGGCCGGCTTCTGGATCGGACGCGGGGTGCCCGCGGCTGTCACCGCGGCGGTCTTCGGCGTGCTCACCATCGCCTTCTTCACCATCGGCCAGGCCGTGCAGGTCCTGGTGGCCGACGCCGCCCGCAGACGGTGATGATCGCCGCCCTGGCGTCCTACGGCGTCCGGGTGACCGTGCTGGGCCTGCTGCTGATGCTCTCGCTGAGCAACGCCGAACGGTTCGCCCGACTCGATCCGGTGGCGGTCGTCGTCACGACGGTCACGGTCGTCTTCGGCTGGCTGGGTGCCGAGATCTGTGGGTTTTCTCGCGGCTGCGGATCCCGATCTACGACGAACCCGAGATTGGTACCAGCAATCAGGGTTGAGAGATGAAAGCGACCCGTGTCGGCTGATACAGTCCCAAACGCCATGGGTGAGCAGAGCGGAATGGATGCCGGGCTCCGGGTCATCAGCCTGCTCATCTCGGGACTCGTCTTCTACGGAGGGCTGGGCTGGCTGCTGGACCGCTGGCTGCAGACCTCGTGGTGGCTTCCGGTGGGCATCATCGTCGGCACGGCCGCCGGGCGTCTATCTGGTGATCGCGACGATACGGACGGTCGCAGTGATCGACCAGACAGGAGGAGCAATGCCTGGCTTGATCGGCCTGCTCATCCCGCTCGAGGGCGAGGCTGAGCACAGCGCGCTGGCCGCCCAGCGCTGAGAGCTTCAACTCGCGTGCCGCTGTTTCCTGGCGTCCTGCCCGACTGGGTGAACAACCACCTCGCCCAGGCCGTCATCGCGCCGTTCTGGTGATCGGGTTCTGGCTGTGGATGGCCCACGGCCAGAAGGTCGTGCCCGGCAAGAAGCAGTTCCTGGGCGAGCAGCTGTACAACCTGCTGCGCAACTCGCATCGCCCGCGACATCCTCGGCCACGACTACCGCAAGTATCCTGCCCTACCTGGTCGCGTTGTTCAGCTTCATCCTGGTGAACAACCTGTTCGGGCAGTTCTTCTTGTTCATGTTCCCGACCTTCTCGAAGATCGGCTACGCCTACGGCCTGGCCCTGCTGACGTTCGTGCTGTACAACGTGGCGGGCATCTCGAAGTACGGGTTGTTCAGCTACCTCAAGCGCATGACCCTGCCCGAGGGCGTGCCGTGGCCGCTGTGGCCGCTGATCATCCCGCTGGAGTTCCTCTCCAACTTCATCGTCCGGCCGATCACGCTGGCCCTGCGTCTGTTCGCCAACCTGTTCGCCGGCCACCTGGTGATCATGGTCTTCGTCGTCGGCGGCACGCTGCTGCTGGAGTCGGGCGATCGCCTTCTATGCTGTCGCCGGCGGGGTCTCGCTGCATCTTCAGCTTCGCCATCTTCGCCCTGGAGCTCTTCGTCGGCGTCGCTGCAGGCCTACATCTTCACCGTCCTGACCGCCCAATACATCTCCTCGGCGATCGCCGAAGAGCACTGAAGCCACGACCTTTAGCAAGTAACCCTCGAAAGGAACACGACAATGCTCCCCGTCCTGGAAATCATCAACGGCTCGATCAACATGATCGGCTACGGCCTGGCCACCCTCGGCCCGGCGCTCGGCGTGGCCTGGATCTTCGCTTCGGTGATCAACGGCACCGCTCGTCAGCCCGAGGCCCGCGGCGCCATGATGGGCACCGCGTGGATCGGCTTCGCCGTGGTTGAGGCGCTCGCCATCATCGGTATCGCCCTCGCCTTCGTCCTCAGCTGAGCGACGCCGGACATGTTGCCCCTGGAAACCGAGGGGATCGATCTCGGGCCGCTGCTGCCCGAGCACCTCTCGGAGATCATCGTCGGCATCGTCCTGTTCGCTGATCATCTGGTGGGTGGTGGCGAAGAAGGTCGTGCCGGTCTTCGAGAAGACCTACGCCGAGCGCACCGCCGAGATCTCCGGCGGGATCGAGAAGGCCGAGGCTGCCCAGCGACAGGCCGCCGAGGCTCTCGCCGAGTACACCGGCGCAGCTGGCCACCGCTCGCGCCGAGGCCAGTCGCATCCGCGAGGACGCCAAGGCGCAGGCGGTCACGATCGCTGCCGAGATCACGCGAACAGGCGCAGGCGGACTCTGCACGGATGCTCGCTTCGGCCAAGGCTCAGATCGAGGCCGAGCGCGCCCAGGTGGTCCACCAGCTCCGCGGCCGAGGTCGGTGGCCTGGCCACCGCAGCTCGCCGGACGCATCGTCGGCGAGTCGCTGGAGGACGACGAGCGCGCCCGGCGCAGCGTCGACCGGTTCATCGCCGACCTGGAAGCCCAGGAGCCGGCGGGGGACAAGGCATGAACGCCGCCGCCGAGGCCCGGCTGTCCGAGCTCGACCGGGTGCTGGACGCCCACGAGCTCAGCCCGGCCCTGGCGGCGGAGCTCTTCGCCGTCGCCGACCTGCTCGCCGATCAGGCGCAGCTGCGCAACGCGCTCGCTGACCCGACGACCCCCGACGACCGACGGCGGACGCTGGTCACGACGCTGCTCGACCGGACGCGTCTCCGCTGCCGCCGGTGCGATCGCCGGCGCGGCCTCGGCGCTGAATTGGGGCAGTCCGTCCGGCCTGGTGGCCGCACTCGAACGCCAGGGCGTCCGGGCGCTGCTCGGCGCCGCGCAGGCGGCGGGCCGGCTCGACACCGTCGAGGAGGAGTTGTTCCGCTTCTCGCGCGCCGTCGTCGGCGATCCCGGCACTGCGAGCCGCGCTCGACGATCGGAACGCCCCGGCCTCGGCCCGGCAGCATCTGGTCGCCGACCTGCTCGCCGGCACGCGCGACGCCGGAGACGGTGGATCTGGCGCAACGGGCAGCTGCGACCGCCACCCACGTCCTTCGAGGCGACCGTCGCCGGCTACCTCACACTGGCCGCGGCGGCCAGGGCAGCGTGCCATCGCCACGGTGACCGTGCGCGTCCGGACTGGACGAGGACCAGCGGGCGCGGCTGCAGGCGGCACTCGGCCGCCAGCTGGGCCGGCAGGTCAACCTGCAGGTCGTGGTCGACCCGGCCGTCCTCGGCGGCGCCCGGGTACGCGTCGGCGACGAGGTGATCGAGGGCACCGTCGCCGGCCGGCTCGCCGCCGCTGAACAACAACTGAGCTAAGTCAACGAGTCGAAAGCAGAAGGTGCACACATGGCGGAACTGACCATCAGCCCCGAGGAGATCCGGGACGCGCTGGACAGACGTTCGTGTCCAACTTCAACCCCGAGACCGCCACCCGGGACGAGGTCGGCACCGTGGTGACCTCCGGTGACGGCATCGCCCGGGTCGAGGGCCTGCCCTCGGCGATGGCCAACGAGCTGCTCGAGTTCGAGAACGGCACCCTCGGCATCGCCCTGAACCTCGACGTCCGCGAGATCGGCGTCGTCGTGCTCGGCGACTCCGAGGGCATCGAGGAGGGCTCCGACGGTCAAGCGCACCGGCGAGGTGCTGAGCGTCCCGGTCGGCGACGGCTACCTCGGCCGCGTGGTGGACGCCATGGGCAACCCGATCGACGGTCTCGGCGAGCTCACCGACGTCCCCGAGCTGCGCGCCCTGGAACTGCAGGCCGCCGGCGTCATGGACCGGCAGAGCGTCAACGAGCCGCTGCAGACCGGCATCAAGGCCATCGACGCGATGACCCCGATCGGACGCGGCCAGCGGCAGCTGATCATCGGCGACCGCAAGACCGGCAAGACCGCGATCGCCGTCGACACGATCATCAACCAGAAGGCGGCCTGGGCCACCGGCGACCCGACGCAAGCAGGTGCGCTGCATCTACGTCGCCATCGGCCAGAAGGGCTCCACGATCGCGGCGCTGCGCACCGTCGCTGGAGGAGGCCGGGGCGCTGGAGTACACCACGATCGTGCACTCGCCCGCGTCCGACCCGGCCGGGCTACAAGTACATCGCCCCCTACACCGGCTCGGCCATCGGCCAGCACTGGATGTACGGCGGCAAGCACGTGCTGATCGTCTTCGACGACCTGACCAAGCAGGCCGAGGCCTACCGTTCGATGTCGCTGCTGCTGCGCCGCCCGCCGGGCCGCGAGGCCTACCCGGGCGACGTGTTCTACCTGCACAGCCGCCTGCTGGAGCGCTGCGCGAAGCTGTCCGACGAACTGGGCGGCGGTTCGATGACCGGCCTGCCGATCATCGAGACCAAGGCCAACGACGTGTCGGCCTACATTCCCGACCAACGTGATCTCGATCACCGACGGCCAGATCTTCCTGCAGTCCGACCTGTTCAACGCCAACCAGCGTCCGGCCATCGACGTGGGCATCTCGGTGTCCCGCGTGGGCGGCGCCGCCCAGGTCAAGGCGATGAAGAGCGTGTCCGGCACCCTGAAGATCGGCCTGGCCCAGTACCGCGACATGGAGGCGTTCGCGATGTTCGCCTCCGATCTGGACGCCGCGTCCCGCCGCCAGCTGGATCGCGGCGCCCGGCTGGTCGAGCTGCTCCGCCAGCCGCAGTACAGCCCGTACCCGGTGGCGGAGCAGGTGGTCAGCGTCTGGGCTGGCACCACGGGCAAGTTCGACGAGTGCCGGTGGTGGACGTGCTGCAGCTTCGAGCGGGAGTTCCTGGATTACCTGCGGCACAACACCAAGGTGCTGGACACCATCGCCGAGACCGGCCAGTTCAACGCCGACACCGAACGCGCCACCGAGGACGCCCTGGCGGCGTTCCTCGAACAGTACGTGAGCACGGACGGCAAGCCGCTCGCGTCGGGCGACCCGGCCGCGGAGGCGCTTCCGGACGAGGCCATGGACCACGAGCAGATCGTCGTTAAGAAGAAGCGGAACTGACGAGATGGCAGCCAGCCTGCGGGAGCTGCGACAGCGCCGGAAGTCGGTGACGGCGACCAAGAAGATCACCAGGGCGATGGAACTCATCGCGTCCTCACGGATCATCCAGGCGCAGCAGGCTGCGGCCCGGGCGCTGCCGTTCACCCGGGAGCTGAACCGGGCGGTGTCCGCGGTCGCGAACTACTCCCACCTGGATCACCCGCTCACCCGGGACGTCCGAGGATCCCAAGCGCATCGCGGTGCTTCTTCATCACGTCCGATCGGGGCATGAACGGCGCGTACTCCTCCAACGTGATCAAGACGGTGGCCGAGTTTCCGCCAGCGCATGGAGGAGGAGGGCAAGGAACTCGTCCGCTACGTGGTCGGACGCAAGGGCATCGGCTTCCTGAACTTCCGCGAGATCCCGATCCAGCACCACTGGGAGGGCTTCTCCGACGCGCCCACCTACGACCGGGCGCGTCGAGATCTCCGACCGGCTGCTCGAGGACTTCCTCACGCCGCACGGAAGAGGGCGGCGTGGACGAGATCTGGGCGGTCTACACCCGGATGGAGTCGATGCTCACCCAGACCCCCCGCGTCCGCCGGGTGCTACCCCTGGAGGTCGTCGAGGGGGTCCGGGAGGTCGACGAGGACGATCTGGTACCGCTGTACCTGTTCGAGCCGGATCCGGAGACCGTGCTGGACGCGCTGCTGCCGCTCTACATCCGCAGCCGGATCTGGTTCTACCTGCTGCAGTCGGCCGCCTCCCAGCTGGCCAGCCAGCAGCGGGCGATGAAGTCGGCCACCGACAACGCCCAGCAGCTGATCGAACGGCTCACCCGGGAGGCCAACCAGGCCCGGCAGGCCGAGATCACCCAGGAAATCAGCGAAATCGTCGGCGGCGCGAGCGCGCTGGCCGACCTGACCGACAACGACTAGGCGAGGCAGAACAATGACCGTGACGACGCAGACCCCGACCGACGCCGGCGACGACTGCCGCCACCGGACGGGTGGCCCGGGTGATCGGCCCCGTGGTGGACGTCGAGTTCGCCGCCGACCAGATGCCCGACATCAACAACACGCTGCTGATCGAGATCGAGCGCCGGTGAGCAGACCCGCACCATCACCGCCGAGGTGGCGCTGCACGTCGGCGACAACATCGTCCGGGCGATCTCGCTGAAGCCGACCGACGGCATGCGCCGCGGCGCGAAGGTGATCGACACCGGCGCCCCGATCTCGGTGCCGGTCGGCGACGTCACCAAGGGCCGGGTGTGGAACGTGACCGGCGAGTGCCTCAACGAGGACATCACCGACCTGGAGATCACCGAGCGCTGGCCGATCCACCGGTCCGCGCCGAAGTTCGACGCGCTCGAGCCGCGGACCCAGATGCTGGAGACCGGCATCAAGGTGCTCGACCTGCTCACCCCGTACGTCCAGGGCGGCAAGATCGGCCTGTTCGGCGGCGCCGGCGTGGGCAAGACGGTGCTGATCCAGGAGATGATCTACCGCATCGCCCACAACTTCGGCGGCACCTCGGTGTTCGCCGGCGTGGGCGAGCGCACCCGCGAGGGCAACGACCTGATCGCGGAGATGATCGAGGCCGGCGTCATGAAGGACACCGCCCTGGTGTTCGGCCAGATGGACGAGCCGCCGGGCACCCGCCTGCGCGTCGCCCTGTCGCGCGCTGACCATGGCGGAGTACTTCCGCGACGTGCAGAACCAGGACGTGCTGCTGTTCATCGACAACATCTTCCGGTTCACCCAGGCCGGTTCCGAGGTCTCCACCCTGCTGGGCCGGATGCCGTCCGCCGTGGGCTACCAGCCCAACCTGGCCGACGAGATGGGCCAGCTGCAGGAGCGGATCACCTCGACCCGGGGCCACTCGATCACCTCGATGCAGGCGATCTACGTCCCCGCCGACGACTACACCGACCCGGCTCCGGCGACCACCTTCGCCCACCTGGACGCCACCACGGAGCTGAGCCGCGAGATCGCGTCCCGCGGCCTCTACCCGGCGGTGGATCCGCTGTCGAGTTCGTCGCGGATCATGGACCCGCAGTTCGTCGGCCAGGACCACTACGACACGGCGACCCGGGTCAAGCAGATCCTGCAGCGCAACAAGGAACTGCAGGACATCATCGCCATCCTCGGCGTCGACGAGTTGAGCGAGGAGGACAAGATCATCGTCGCCCGGGCGCGGCGGCATCCAGCAGTTCCTGAGCCAGAACACCTACATGGCCGAGAAGTTCACCAACGTGCCAGGGTCGACGGTGCCGCTGAAGGACACCATCGAGTCGTTCAAGATGATCTGCGACGGCGAGGTCGACCACATCGCCGAGCAGGCGTTCTTCAACGTGGGCGGGATGGACATGGTGATGGCGAACTGGGACCGGATCCAGAAGGAAGGCTGACGTGGCCGCTGTACTTCGAGTCGAGGTGGTGGCCGCCGACGGCATCGCCTGGGAGGGCGACGCGCTCAGCGTGATCGCCCGGACGACCGAGGGCGACCTCGGCATCCTGCCCAACCACGAGCCGTTCCTGGCCGCTCTCGTGCCCTGCGCGGCGGAGGTGCTCACCACGGACGGGCGACGCGAAGTGCTGGCCATCGATGGCGGCTTCATCTCGGTCGCCGACAATCGGGTGTCGCTGCTCGCCCAGTTCGCCAAGGTGGCCAAGGAGATCAACCTGACCGCAGCCGAGCACGAGTTGGCCGCTGCTGAGAAGCGGCTGAACGCAGGGGAACTCGACGACGAGACTCGTCAGCACTTTCTCCGGGCCCAGGCGCAGGTCCGGGCCGCGCACATGGCCCAGCAGCAGTCGAAGTAGGCCTGGACTTCACCCATGGATTGGCTGGGCATCACCGAGGGATTCGCGATCATCCTCACGGTGGTGCTGCTGGTACCGGTGGTGCTCCTGGGCGGACGCCGTCGCTGGCTCTCGCGCCAGGGGGGGCTGTTCGAATGTTCGGTGCGTCTGTCGACCAAGACGCCGGGCACCGGTTGGGTGCTCGGCGTCGCGCGTTATTCGGGGGACAGTCTGGATTGGTTCCGTGCGTTCTCCCTCTCCTTCCGTCCTCGGCTCAGCTTCGCTCGTTCCTCGTCCCGGGCCGGCGCACAACGTGACCCGGACCCGATCGAAGCCGTCCTGCTCTTCGACGACCAGCGGATCCTGCGCCTGGACGGAGCCAACGGCGAATCCTGGGAGCTGGCGATGTCCCCGCAATCCCTCACCGGTCTGCTGAGCTGGCTGGAGTCGTCCCCACCAGGTGGCCGCTTCCGCTGAAGACCCGCGTCAGAGGTGTGAGCGCTCAGTCATCCTCTCGCACCCGACGCCGCTGCCGAGCAGCCCGCGGTTCGGTGACCTCTCGGTCCTTGCCCGGCACCCACAGCACTTCACCGGCGGCCTGACCCACCACCCGCGCCAGGATGAACAGCAGGTCGCTCAGCCGGTTGAGGTAGCCCAGGGCCAGCAGGTTGACCCCGCCGGGGCGATCATCGAGGGCAGGTTCGGTGCCGTACACCTCGACGGCTGCCCAGCCGGCGCGTTCTGCACGCCGCACGACGCTGCGCGCCAGGTGCAGGAAGGCTGCCGTCTGACTGCCCCCCGGCAGGATGAAGGACCGCAGTGACGGCAACGGGTCCCCGAACGCGTCGCACCACGCTTCGAGCCGATCGATGTTCGCCTGAATGATTCGCAGTGGCTCGTACGGCGGATCGGCCGCCACGGGATTGGACAGGTCGGCGCCGCAGTCGAACAGCTCGTTCTGGATGTGCCGAAGCGCCGTCCGGATCTCCTCGGGCAGGTCGGGTTGGGTGGTGACGATGCCCAGAATGGAGTTGGCCTCGTCCACATGGCCGTAGGCGGCGACCCGGGGGTCGGTCTTCGACGTCTCGGACAGGTCGGACAGGCGCGTGCGGCCGGCGTCGCCGGTGCGGGTGTAGATGCGGGTGAGGTTGACCATGACACCAACCTACCGGGGCGTTCGCCTTCGGCAGTCAGGCGGCGTCGACCTCAACCAGGAGGTCGAGCAGGGCGGCGATCGTCGCCTCCGGCGCGTCGGCGTGCACCCAATGCCCGGCGCCCGGCACCACGACTCGGTGCACCGCGGGGAAGAGCCGGGTCATCTCGGGCAGGTCCTCGTCGTGGCAGTAACCAGAAAGCTCGCCGGTGAGCCACAGCACCGGTCCCGGGTACGGCGGGGCAGTCACCTGGGGCCAGTCGCCGATCTCGGGCAGGGCGTTGCCGAGCATGGCCAGATTCGGCTGCCAGTGCCAGCCGTGTTTGCGGCGCAGGTTCTGCAACAGGAACGAGCGGACGGAGTCATCGGGCACCGCTGCCCGCAGTCGCCGATCGGCGTCCGCTCGGGATTCCAGTGTGTCGAGGTCGAGGTTTCTCATGGCAGCAATCAGGGACGAGAAGGTCGAGACCTGGTCGGAGTGTCCTGGAGCGATGTCGATAACCGCAAGACCCGAGACCAGAGCGGGATGCTCCAGGGCCGTGAGCATGGCGACCTTGCCCCCCATCGAATGACCGACGAGCACCAGTTCGGCCGCCGAGCCGAGCCGCACGTCGATCTCCTCGGCCACCGCTTCGGCCATGTGTCGGTAGCTGAACCGGCTCGTCCAGGCGCTCCGGCCGTGATCGGGAAGGTCGAAGAGCACCCCTGGATAGCCCTCCTCGGCGAGGGCGTCCGCGACCTGGGTCCAGTTACGCCCCCGTCCCAGGAAGCCCGGCAGAAACGCGAGCCGCGGCCGTCCGCTGCCGACCAGTTCGGTGTGCAGGCCCGACATCAACGCCTCCGCTGCCAGCAGGACGTGTGCCAGTGCCGTCGTTCGGCCACCGCGGAGCTCGCCCCGAGGCTGGGCTCTCGTGGCCACACCACCACGTGGGCGGTGCGGACGGCGACGGTGAGCCCGCATCCGGGACAGGAGTAGGTCTTGGCCGCCGAATCTGCCGGCATCGACTGCACCATCCATTCGCCATCGTCCTTGCGCACCAGCTTGGCGAACGACCCCGACGACAACGGCCGGGCGGCGCGCAGGTGCTTCGATTCTCGCTTGGCCACATCCGAAGTCCTATGCCACTGGGCCTCGACAGGCAAGTGGGACGCGCCACCGAACCTCGCTGAGGTAGGTTGTCGGGGTGCGTTTGCTGATTGCCCGGTGCCAGGTCGACTACGCCGGACGGCTCACCGCGCACCTGCCGATGGCCACCAGACTGATCATGGTCAAGGCCGACGGCTCGGTGTCTGTGCATGCCGACGACCGCGCCTACAAGCCGTTGAACTGGATGAGCGCTCCGTGCACGCTGACCGTGAGCCTGCCGATCCCTGACGCCGAGGCTGTGTCGGTCGAGGGGAGCCGGCTCACCGAGCTCTGGGAAGTGCGCAACGGCGAGGGCGATACCCTCCAGATCGCGATCGGGGAGGTGTTCTCCGATTCCCGTCACGAGCTGGGCATCGATCCCGGGCTGCGCAAGGACGGGGTCGAGGCGCACCTGCAGGTGCTGCTCGCGGCGAATCCGGCGACCTTCGGCACCGGCTGGACGTTGGTGCAGCGGGAGTACTTCACCCCGATCGGCCCCGTGGACCTGCTGTTCCGCGACCAGGCGGGCGCGTATGTGGCGGTGGAGGTGAAGCGCCGCGGCGAGATCGACGGCGTTGAGCAACTCACCCGCTACCTCGCCCTGATGAACGCGGATCCGTTGCTGCACCCCGTGCGCGGCGTCTTCGCCGCTCAGCTGATCAAACCGCAGGCACGAACCCTGGCCGGCACCCGAGGCATCGATTGCCTTCTCGTCGACTACGACGCACTGCGCGGGCTCGACAATGCCGAGGATCGGCTGTTCTGAACCGTTGGCTGTGTGTCGATCGTGGGTTTCAGGAGCGGTCGAGGTGGGGAAGAAGGACTTCGCGGTACAGCAGTAGCAGCGCCGCGGTTGTAGGAATGGCCAGCAGGGCTCCGACGATACCGAGCAGGAGACCGCCCGAGATCGCGGCCAGCATGACCAGCACGGCGGGGATCTGCACCGAATGCGAGAAGATCCGGGGCTGGATGAAGTAGGCGTCGAACTGCTGGTAGGCGAGGAAGAAGATCAACGTGATCAGGCCAGTGGTGGGGGAGAACGAGAAAGCGACGATCGAAACGATCACCATCGAGATGGTCGTCCCGATCAGGGGCACGAACGCGAACAGCCCGACCACCACCGTGAGCGCCAGGGCGTACTGGGCGATGCCGACGATGTTCAGGAACAGATACGCCACCACCATCGCGATCAGCACCACGAGGAACAGACCGGAGACGTAGCCACCGACCCGTTTGAACATCTCGTTGGCCAGGTACTTCACCCGCGGACGCCGCGACGCGGGAGCAAGCTGGTAGATCACTTCCTTGATGGTGGGCAAGGTGATCAGGAAGTAGAGGGTCAGCACGGTGGTGACGATGAGGGAGAAGATCGTGTTCGCCAGCACTTGGCCGGCCCCCAGGATCCCACCGAACAGCCCGCTGATCAGCTCACCCGAGGTGAGGAAGGCCACCGCACGGTCGATCACGTTGAACTGAGCGTCGAAGGCGGCGATCTGCGGATTCTGACGCAGATTCTCCAGATAGCCCGGTGCCTGGAACATCAGTCGGTTGACCTGCTCGCTGACCACCGGCACCAGCGCCCAACCGGCGAGGACGATCAGCGTGATCACCGCCAAAGCGACGAGCAGAACCGCGAATCCCCTCCGAACCCCTCGATGGTGGAACCATTCGACGGCCGGGTTCAGGCCCAACGAGATGGCCAGCGAAAGCAGGACCAGGACGACCACGGTCTTCAGCGACACGATCGCCGTCACCACGCCGGCCGCAGCGAGCGCGCCGATGGTGAAGAAGAACCCGATCTGGAACGGGTTGCGATCCAGCAGGGAGATCCGTCGTTCATCGCCGCCGACGAGGCCGTCGTTCAGATCCGGCGGGGTCGGCTGGGTGGTTCGTCGCCACTTGCGCAGCCAGCTTCGGGGCGCCGGAGCTGGTGAAGGGGTGCGCGCGGAGGCCGCCGGTGCTGGGGTGCCCGCCGAGGCCGGCAGGATGGACGGCGGGGGAGACCCCGGCTCACCCGGGGACAGGCTCACGTCACCGGCTCCCCGTCGCCGTAGTCGGCGGCGCTGCTGCCGGCCAGTGCCGACAGTTCGCCCAGCTGGGCGACGATCGCCTTGCGTCGGCCGACCAGATGGTCGATGTCGGCCTCGAGCCTGGCCTTCGTGGCCTCGGAAGCGCTGACGGCCTCCTCATGCAGCGTGTCGGCCTCGTGCTTGGCGGTCGCCACCAGGTCGGCCGCCTGCGTGCGGGCCGCACCGAGAATGCCGTTGGCCTCCTCGTGCGCGGCCTGACGCCGCTGATCCCACGTGAGGGCGTCGGCGTCCAGCTTCGCGGCGTACTCCTCGCCCTGTTTCGCTGTGGCGCCCAACAGCTCGTTCAGTTCCTTGGTGGCCGCCTCGTGCGTGGCCTTGACCTCGGCCAGGGCGGATTCCTTCTCAGTGATCGTGCTCAGCCGGGTCTCGGCGATCTCACGCTCAACCTCCAGCCGTTGGGCCTCGCCCTGGAGCTTGGCCTCCTCGAGCAGCGTCTTGGCCCGGGCCTCCGCATCGGCCAGGATCTGCGCGGCCCGGCGTTCAGCGAACTCCCGTACCGCCGCGGCTTCCTCGTTGGCCGCCTTCAGCTCGGCGGCGGTCTGTTCGCTGAGCTGAAGCCGAAGCGCCTGCAATTGCTCGGCGCTGACCGCCTGAGCGGTATCCAGGGCGAGCCGAGCTTCCGCAGCCTGGCGCTCCGCGTCCGCTCTGGCCTGCGCGAGTAGTTGTTTCGCGCGGTGTTCCGCGCTGACCATCAACTCGTCGGCCTGGGACTCGGCCGCCCTGAGGATGCCGCGGGAGTGGCCTCCGAGCTTCGAGAAGTCGGTGTCCGCGGCGCGGGCCTGCGCCTGGGCGAGCTGCCGGTTCTGTTCCCTCAACTGGGTCTTGGCGCGGGCCAGTTGGCTTTCGACATCGCGGACGTAGGCGTCCACGGCGCCGCGATCATAGCCGCGCAGCGTCTGCGGGAAGTTGCCCACCGCGGTCGCCGTCTCGTCGAAAAGATCCAAACCGGTGGTGTCTTCGCTCATCCGCACGTCCCTTTCACTCTGATTTCGATGCTACTGGCCCGGTCCCCCACGGAACCGGGCCAGGAATGGATCGATCAGTGGGCGGCGGCGGCCGGTTCGACAATCTCCAGCAGGACCCCGCCGACATCCTTGGGATGAGCGAAGTTGATCCGGGAACCGCCGGTGCCGATCTTGGGCTCCGGGTACAGCAGCCGGACGCCACGCTCGCGCAGAGTGGCCGATACCGCGTCCAGGTCCGCCACGCGGTAGCACAGCTGCTGCATCCCCGGACCGTTCTTGGCCGAGGAACTTCGCGATGGTGGAGTTCTCGTTCAGCGGCGCGAGCAGCTGAATCTGGGCGTTCTCGGCGCCCTGTTCGCCGGTGCCGATCATCGCCTCCTCGACGCCCTGCTCCTCGTTGGTCTCGCGGTGCAGCACGCGCCAGCCCAGGACTTCGGTGTGGAACTTGATGGCCTCGTCCAGGTTCGGGCACAGCCAGTCCGACGTGATCGATGCACACGAAGAGATCATTGTTCATGTTTCCAGCCTCTCATAGTTGGTCAGACCAGGACTGCGTCGACCACCAGCTTGGCCTCGGCCTGGACCTGTGCCAGGTGCTCGGGGCCGCGTAGTGACTCGGCGTAGATCTTGTACACGTTCTCGGTGCCCGACGGCCGGGCCGCGAACCATGCCGACGCGGTCGTCACCTTCAGCCCGCCGATCGCGGCGCCGTTGCCCGGAGCGTGGGTCAGGGTGGCGGTGATCGGTTCGCCGGCCAGTTCGGTCGCGGTGACGTCGGACGCGCGAGAGCCTGGCCAGCTTCGCCTTCTGCTCGCGGTCGGCCGGGGCGTCCACCCGCGCGTAGCTGGAGGCGCCGTGCCGCGCCTCGAGCTCGGCGTACAGCTCGCTGGGCGAACTTCCCGGTGACGGCCTGGATCTCGCTGGCGAGCAGGGCCAGCAGGATGCCGTCCTTGTCGGTCGTCCAGGTGGACCCGTTCCGCGCCAGGAAGGACGCCCCTGCGGACTCCTCACCGCCGAAACCGAGGTCACCGGTCGTCAGGCCCGGCACGAACCACTTGAAGCCCACCGGCACCTCGACCAGCCGCCGGCCCAGGTCGGCGGCCACCTTGTCGATCAGGGAGGACGACACGAGGGTCTTGCCGACGCCCGCGTCGGCGCGCCAGTCCGGTCGGTGGCCGAACAGGTACGGAGATGGCGACGGCGAGGTAGGCGTTGGGGTTCATCAGCCCGGCGTCCGGGGTGACGATGCCGTGCCGGTCGGAGTCGGCGTCGTTGCCGGTGGAGATCGTCGAACCGGTCGCGGTTGGCGATCAGGCTGGCCATCGCGAACGGCGACGAGCAGTCCATCCGGATCTTGCCGTCCCAGTCGAGCGTCATGAACCGCCAGGTCGGGATCGACGGCCGGATTGATCACGGTCAGGTCGATCCCGAGCCGCTCGGAGATGTAGCCCCAGTACTGCACCGACGCCCCGCCGAGCGGGTCGGCGCCGATGTGGACGCCGGCGTGGGCGATCGCGTCGATGTCGAGCGCGTTGCGCAGATCCTCGCAATAGGCACCCAGGTAGTCGACGCGGGTCACGTCGGAAGCGGCCCGCTCGTAGGGGGTGCGCTTGATCGAGGCGGGGTCGCGCAGCAGCTCGTTCGCCCGGGACGCGATGGCCCCGGTCGCGTCGGTGTCGGCCGGGCCGCCGTGCGGCGGGTTGTACTTGAAGCCGCCGTCGCGCGGCGGGTTGTGCGACGGGGTCACGACGATCCCGTCCGCCCGTGGGCCGTCGTGGGTCTTGTTGTAGACGATGATCGCCCGGGACACGGCCGGGGTGGGGGTGAAGTCGGCGTCGGCTTCGGCCCGGATCGTCCACGCCGTGGGCATGCAGCACCTCGATCGCCGTCCGCCACGCCGGCCCGGACAGCGCGTGGGTGTCCTTGCCGATGAACAGCGGTCCGGTGATGCCCTGGCCGGCCCGGTACTCCACGATGGCCTGGGTGGTGGCGGCGATGTGGGCGTCGTTGAACGCGGCGTCCAGGCTCGATCCGCGATGTCCGGACGTGCCGAAGACCACCTGCTGGTCGGGATTGTCCGGGTCGGGAATGAGGTCGTGGTAGGCGGCGATCAGGGCGTCGACATCGATCAGATCCTCGGGCAGCGCAACCTGCCCGGCGCGTTCGTGAGCCATGGTGCCATCTTGCCGTGCCGGGCGGCACGGGGGGAGGGTCGCGGTCACATTCGCGAGGCTTCGGCCGCGGCTGGCAGAATGTGGCCTTGTGACTCCCGCAGGCTTGAACCCGTCCCGTGCCATGGATCTGTCCGGCATCGTCGCCGCCGCGAAGGCGCCGCCACCACCCCCGGGGGCCAGCTACGTGCTGGACGTGGATCAAGCGAGTTTCGAGCCCGTCCTGGCCCAGTCGGTCAAGTATCCGATCGTGGTCGAGTTGTACTCGCCGCGGGCCAACGCGCAAGCGTTGTCGGACGCTCTGGCCGAGTTGGCTGCCGAAGCCGCGGGGGCGTACCTGCTCGCCCGGGTGAATGTCGACACCAGTCCTCAGATCGCGGCGGCGTTCGGCATCCAGGCAGTGCCTGCCGTCCTCGGTGTGGTGGGTGGCCAACTCGCCCCGATGTGGCAGGGCACGAAGTCGAAGGAAGAAGCCAGGGCCATGATCGCTCAGCTGCTGCAGGCCGCTGCCGCGGGGGGGATTGTCGGCAGGGCCCAGCCGGTGAGTGTCGATGCCGACGCCGGCCCGGATCCGCGCTTCGCGGCGGCGGACGCCGCGCTGGCCGAGGGGGACTTCGAGACCGCGGTCGCCGAGTTCGACAAGCTGCTGGCCGCCACACCGAACGACCCGGAGGCGAAGGCCGGACGCGCGCAGGCCGCACTGCTGTCCCGAGTAGCCACCGCCGATCCGGCGACGGTGATCGCCGAGGCGGCAGCCCGGCCGACCGACGTCGATGCTCAGTTGGCGGCGGCGGACGCCGAACTCGTCGGCGGAGCGGTGGCGCTGGCTTTCGCCCGATTGGTCGAGCTGGTTCGCAACACCTCGGGCGCGCAGCGGGACGCCGTCCGCCTGCGGTTGCTGGAACTCTTCGAAACTGTCGGCCACTCCGACCCGGCCGTGGGCAAGGCGCGCCGCGACCTGATGATCGCCCTGTTCTGAGTTCGCCACCTCCTGCGCCGTCAATGCTCCTGGGACGCAGTGGTCGGGACCGGAACCAGAACCGTGCCTGATCGGCGCGGATAGGCCACGAGCAGGAGCCCGGCGAGCAGTGCGGCCGCCATCGTGGAGAGGTAGATGCCCTTGAAGCCGGTGTTCAGAGTGTCGGCGAACGCCTGCTCGAGCGCCGGGGCGCGGGCATCGATCTCGGCGAGGTAGTTCGCCTTCGCGGTGTCGAAGGCCCCCGGCACGGCGTCTCGGAGCGTGATCAGCTTGGTCCGGATCTCGGCGAGGCTGATCAGGGCTTCGGACAGCTCGTCTCGGGCCTTCACCAGGTCCTTGCGCTGGGCGACGGCTCGGGTCAGCTTGTCCTGGATTTGGTGGAGTTGGGTGCTCAGCGCGGCGCGTTTCGCGACGGTGGCTGCGCGCTTGCCCACGAGGTCAACCCGGTCGCGCTTCAGCTTCGTGCGCTGGGCCTTCAGCGCCGCGCGCTTGGCGACCAGGGCGGAACGCTGCTTCTGCGTCGATGTCAGCTTCGCCTTGAGAGCGTCCAGCTGTGCGCGGAGCGCCTGGGCGGCGGGAGGCTCGGGGGTGTCCGGTGGCAGGGCGCCCATGATCCCGTCGTAGGTGGCCTGGAGTTGCGCGATCCCCGTCTTCTGGCCGGTGATGGCCGCCTCCAGCCCGGCGATACCCTTGGCGACACCGTCGATGGCCTTCTGGATGCCGGACAGCGCTTTCGCTGTGCCCGCGAGTCCGGCGTCCATCCCTTTGATGGCCTTGGTGATACCGGCGATGCCGGACCGCATCCCCTCGGCCGCCTTTCCCATCCCCTGGATCCCCTTGGTGAGGCCCTCGACGGCCTTGGCGAGCTTGCGATGGCTGATCGTCAGGTCGGTTCGGGCGTCGTCGACGCCGGCGATCCCGGTGTTCACCCCGTCGGTGATGTCGGCGATGACGGACGGGGTCTGCTCGGCGAACATTCGTTCGGCCACGGTCTTCGTCCGTTCGGTGATCGTGGTCACGTCCGCGGTCTTCAGCAACTCGACCAGATCGTCCGGCAGCGACCCGCCGGAGTCCATGTCGATGTCGATCGTCGTCCTCGACGCGAGGTCCGGAAACTCGACGTCCTTCAGCTTGCCCTTGAGGTGCTTGTCGGCCTTGAGGTCGGCGAACGCCGCCTGCAGCTCGGCGGCGTACGGCAGCGCGGGGGCACTGATCTGCGTGGGGAGCACCGCGGTCACGTTGTTCTGCAGGCCGGTGCCGGCGTGGGCGAGGAAGCCGACCAGGAACGCCGGTGCGAGAGTGGTTCCGATCGAGCGGACCAGCGACAGCGTCGCGAGGGCCGAGTTGGACTCCTCCGGCGGCGTTCGGTCCAGCATCATGTAGTTGAGCGGAGATCCGATCGTGAACCCCAGGCCGGTACCCATCAGGGCCAAGGTCACGCAGACGCTGAGCCAGGACGGCGACGGGATCGCCCAGAAGGCGCCGGCAGCGGCGGCGATCGCGGAGACGGTCACCCCGAAGCCCAGCACCACCTTGGGCCCGAGATCGATCGGTGAGCCGGCCTGACAGTGGTGCGCCGATTCCCGAGAACAGCCCGAGGATGACCACGAAGTAGCCGCCGTCTCCGGTGGGGATCCGCAGTGCGTTCTCGGCGAACTGAGGCACGAAGATCACACCCATCAGGATCACCCCGGACAGCAGCGACAGCAGCAAGGTGATCCCGATGGCGAAATCGGTGAAGTAGGCCAGATTCACCACCGGATCCTCGGCTCGGCGTTCCGCCAATACGAACAGCGGCCCCAGAACGAGGAAGGCGAGCAGGTAGGGGTAGACGTCGGACGAGGTGACGCTGGCGCTGAAGTCGAAGAAGTCGATGTTGCCCAGTCCGTAGAGCAGGGTCAGGATCATGGCCGCCAGCAGCGTGATGCCGAGGAGATCGATCTTCGCAACCTGCTCCATCCTGTGGTTGGGCAGGAAGATCAGCCCCGCGACGATGAATAGCGATGCTGATCGGGACGTTGATGTAGAAGATGAACTGCCAGTTCGCGGTGCCGAAGACGTCGAGAATGAGGCTGCCGGCGCTGGAGCCGAAGATGTTCGCAACGCCGTACACGCCGCCGACAAGGCCGAGTGCCATGCCGCGTTTCTCCACCGGAACTGATGTTCCGAACTCGGCCGTGGCGATCGGGACGATGCCGCCGCCGCCGATGGCTTGGACGGCGCGCGCCGCGATCAGCATGCTCGAAGCTGCCGACGTCCTGGCTCAGCCCGCACAGCAGGGAGCCGAGGCCGAACAGGGTGATGCTGAGCAGATAGATCGGCTTCCGTCCGTACCGGTCGGCCAGCTTGCCCATGACGGGGATGGAGGCGGCGTACGCGAGCGTGTAGATCGTCAGCATCCAGATGCCGGTGGCATCGTCCACGCCGAGGTCGTTCTGGATGATCGTGCGGGCAGGGGTGACGATCCCGGTGTCGATGGCACCCATGAAGATGCCGAGCAGATAGATCGCCAGCAGCACCCCGAGGCCGCCGGCAGGCTTGCGCCGCACCGCTGTCACCGACCCTCCCGAATGCTTAGCCTGGGGCAAACGATACCGGAGAGGTCAAGCCTCCCGAAGGCATCCCGCCTGTGCCCACCAGCCGCCGCGCGGGGGTCAGCTGATCCGTTCGCCGCCTTCGAGGTAGAGGGTGCGGCCCTCGTCGCGGGCGGCGAGCGCAGCCCGGAGGCGTCCCTTGGCGATAGGGGGCCATGGTGTCGAGGGCCGCGTCCGGCTCCAGCCAGTGAATCGCCCGGATCTCACGCAGATCGGGACGCAGCAGGCCGCACGGACGCGAGCCGGCATCTCGCAACCGTCGAAGATGAGTTCGACCGCGTCCTCCCAGCCCAGGTAGGGGGCCAGCCAGTCGACCACCAGCAGCCGGCCCACGCTCATCGTGTGACTCAGTTCCTCGCGGATCTCCCGCACCAGTCCGGCGCGCGGACTCTCGCCGGGCTCGAGGATGCCGCCCGGCAGCTCGAAGTCGGGCTTGAAGGTGGTCTCCAGCACGCAGACCCGATGCTCGGCATCGGTGAGCAGCAGGTGACTGATCACCCGCTTGCGGGCGGTGACCGAGTTCATCACCGAGGTGAAGCCGGACCGTCCCGGTCAGGTCATCGGTCCGCAGCAGACCGTAGCTGAGCGACGTCGCCGGCACCGTCCGGTCAGTCATCAGCCGGTCGCGCAGGACGCCCTCGAGCCGGAAGCCCGCCCGGTGCAGGGCACGGCGCCGGGGCGTGTCGTCGGCGCGGACGTGCACCTCGATCCGCCGGACCTCGGGTCCTCGAACGCCAGCCGCCGGCTGGTCACCAGCAGCAGGTCGTAGCGCTGGGGCGAGTCATTCGCCGCGGAAGTCGAGGGACGCGATGCCGTCGACCACCACGAACGGAAGGGAGTCGCGGATCACTCCTCGTCGACGTACTCGAAGTAGACCGCGCCCAGCGGCGGGACGACGACGATCGCGCTGGCCGGCAGACCGTTCCAGCCCTCATCGTCGGCCACCACCTGGCCGAGGTTGCCGTGCGAGTCGGAGCCGTCGTAGATGCCGGAGTCGGAGTTGAAGATCTCCTTCCACACCCCGGCCTTCGGGCAGGCCGATCCGGTACCGCGTCCACGGCTCGGAGGAGAAGTTGACCACCACGGCGATCTGCTGGCCGGCGCCGTCGCTGCGCACCCAGGAGTAGGTGTTGGCGCCGGCGTCGTCGGCGTTGATCCAGCGGAAGCCCGCCGGGTCGCAGTCGAGCTCCCACAGCGCGGGATGGCTCCGGTAGAGCTCGTTGAGGTCCTTGACCATGCGCTGCAGGCCGTGGTGGCCCCACAGGTCGGAGACCCACCACTCCAGGCTGGCGGACTCGTTGAACTCGGTGCGCTGGCCGAACTCGCAGCCCATGAACAGCAGCTGCTTGCCCGGGAAGGCCCACATGTAGGAGTAGAAGGCGCGCAGGGTGGCGAACTGGCGCCAGGTGTCCTGCGGGATCTTGTTGATCATCGAGCCCTTGCCGTGCACGACCTCGTCGTGGCGTGATCGGCAGGATGAAGTTCTCCGAGTACGCGTAGACCATCGCGAAGGTCATCTCGTGGTGGTGGTACTGCCGGTGGATCGGCTCCAGCGCCAGGTAGCGCAGGGAGTCGTTCATCCAGCCCATGTTCCACTTGAAGCCGAACCCGAGGCCGCCGTGGTGCACCGGCTTGGTCACCCCGCCGAACGACGTGGACTCCTCGGCGATCATGACCACGCCGGGCACCCGCTCGTACAGGTGCTTGTTCACGTAGCGCAGGAAGTCGATGGCCTCGAGGTTCTCGTTGCCGCCGTAGATGTTCGGCACCCACTCGCCGTCCTCGCGGGAGTAGTCGAGGTAGAGCATGGACGCGACCGCGTCCACCCGCAGCGCGTCGATGTGGAACTCGGTCACCCAGTACAGCGCGTTGGAGACCAGGAACGACTTCACCTCGTTGCGGCCGTAGTTGAAGATGTAGGTGCCCCAGTCCCTGTGCTCGCCCTGGCGCGGGTCGGCGTGCTCGTACAGGGCCGTGCCGTCGAAGCGGCCCAGCGCCCACTCGTCCTTGGGGAAGTGGCCCGGGCACCCAGTCGAGGATGACGCCGATGCCGGCCTGGTGCAGGCGGTCGACCAGGTAGCGGAACTCGTCCGGACGACCGAGCCGCGACATCGGGGCGAAGTAGTTGGTGACCTGGTAGCCCCAGGACGGCTCGAACGGGTGCTCGGTGACCGGCATCAGCTCGACGTGGGTGAAGCCCTGCCAGGTCACGTACTCGACGAGTTCGTCGGCGAGTTCGAGGTAGGTCTTGCCCTTGCGCCACGAGCCGAGGTGCACCTCGTAGATGCTCATCGGCTCCTCGTGCGGGCTGGGCCTTGGCGCGCTTCGTCCATCCACTCGTCGTCGTCCCACACGTACTTGCTGGTGTACACGATCGAGGAGTTGGCCGGCGCCTGCTCGGCGAAGAACGCCATCGGGTCGACCTTCTCGCGCCAGACGCCGTCGGCGCCCAGGATGTTGAACTTGTACAGCGCGCCCGTGCCGACACCCTCGACGAACAGCGCCCAGATGCCCGAGCCGGGGACCAGGTGCATCGCGTCGCCGGTCCACCAGTTGAAGTCGGCGTTGAGCCGGACCTCCCGGGCGTTGGGTGCCCAGACCGCGAACCGGGTGCCGGGATCTCGCCGCGTTCGTCGTCGAAGACGGTGACCTCATGCGCACCGAGCCGCGCCAGCACTCGGTGTCGCCACCGTTGTGGAATCCCTCGAGATCCCATCCGGTCAGGCCGCCGGCCAGGTCGTGTGCCATCAATGCTCCTTGTCGGTTGGTACCGGAGGGTTCAAGCGAAACCCTCCTGGCCTCATCTTGGACTGCGCTGCAGCGGGATGTGTGCCCAATCGGGACGATTGCGCACCTCGTAGACGACCTCGTAAACGGCCTTGTCGAGTTCGTAGGCTCGCAGCAGAGTCGGGTTCCGCGGGCGCCCCGCCGCAGTAGCCGTCCAGGAACGCCGCGCGTGGCGCGCGCGCACCAGGCCCGGGCGGTCGGACCGGCGGGTTCGGGATGGGCGCTCCGGGCGTAGTCGAGGCTCCGCAGGGCAGCCGGCCACATCGCGCCACACCGTGTCGAGTTCACGCCGTTCGGCAAGGGTCTTCAGCGGTTCGCCCTCGAAGTCGATGATCACCCATTCGCTGCCGCCGGAGGTCCGGTGCAGTACCTGGCCCAGGTGGAAGTCGCCGTGCACGCGCTGGGTGGTCAGGTCTCGGCCGGACGGGGCGGCGAACAGCAGCCCTGCGGCGTTGCGGTATTGGGCGAGTTCGCTGACCTGATCGGCGGCGGCGGTGAATCGGCGCTGCATGGCCGCGGCGAGGTCGGTCCCCGGCCGCTGCCAGGTGCCGAACGCTTCGGCCAGCAGGCGGTGCAACTCCCGCAGTTCGACGCCGAGCTGGCGGCATTCCGCGCTGATGTCCCGGTCCTCGGCGCAGGCCGCGGTGGCGTACTTCCAGCCGTCGGTGACGTCGAGGACACGCTGGCAGAACATGGCCAGGTCGAACTCGTCGGATCGCGAACCCCCCGACAGCACGCCGTACAGGTCCGGGGTGATGCCTGAGCCGCTCAAGGCCCCCAACACCTCCGCGTCGAGATTGCGGCCCGGCTCGAGCTTGCGGAACAGCTTGAGCAAGGTTGCCTCGCCGACGATCACCGTGGTGTTGCTCTGCTCGCCGGTGTACAGCCTCATCGGCGCCTCGGCGTCCACGGGTCCGGGTCGATCCACACCATGCCGGCGCGCGGGTGGGCCAGCAGTGCCCTGATCATCTGCGCCATGGCCGGCGGATGGGTGGGCGCGTCCAGGCAGTCCACATCGCCGAGGCCGTCCACCCGCGTGCTGGTCGACGGCCAGGCCGGCGGGGGCGGAGCCGACGGGAACGTAGCCGGCGAGCAGGTGGTACTGCTCGCGCGAGCCGTCGGCGTAGGCGATGGTCGCGATCTCGGAGCGTACCGCCGGCCACACACCGTCCGGGGTGTACCAGGGCAGGGGCTCGATGCCGACGACCTCGAACGCCAGCCCCTTGCCGCCGAACCAGCGAGCCTGCTGCAGATACTCCGCCCACGCGGACGCAGTGCTCACCCCGGGTCCCTCACCGGCCGAGGACGTGAAGGATGTGCGCAGGGCTGGCCGGGCTCAACCGGACGAAGTTCCGTTCCCCCCAGGTGAACGTGGCCCCGGTCAGCTCGTCGCGCAGGGTGACGGTGTCACCCTCGATCCCCAGCCAGCCGAGGTCGAGGTAGACGTCGGTCTCCACGGTCTGGTCCGGATCCAGGCTGCAGATCACGATCACCGCGTCGTCGCCGTCCTGCTTGGCGTAGGCGATCACCGCGTCGTGGGGCACGTGCTGGAAACGCAATCTGCCGCAACTGCTGCAGTGCCGGATGGTCTCGACGGATCTTGTTCAGCGCGCCGATCAGCAGTTGAGGTTGGGCTCGGCGCCGTAGTCGCGTGGGCGGTACTCGTACTTCTCGGAGTTGCGGTACTCCTCACCGCCGGCCTTCAGCGCTTCGTGCTCGAACAACTCGAAGCCCGAGTACACACCCCAGGTGGGCGAGAGCGTGGCGGCCAGGATCGCCCGGATTGCGAACGCTGCGGGGTTGCCCGACTGCAGGAAGAACGGGTTGATGTCGGGGGTGTTGACGAAGAAGTTGGGCCGGTAGAAGGAGTCGGTCACGCGTGCTGAGCTCGGTGAGGTACTCCTCGAGCTCCCACTTCGTGTTGCGCCAGGTGAAGTAGGTGTAGCTCTGGTGGAAGCCGACCTTGCCCAGCGCGTGCATCATCTCCGGCTTGGTGAACGCCTCGGCCAGGAAGATCACGTCCGGGTCGGTCTCGCGCACCTGCCGCATGATCCACGCCCAGAACTGGACCGGCTTGGTGTGCGGGTTGTCCACCCGGAAGATCCGGACGCCGTGCCCCATCCACAGCTTCAGGATCCGCAGCACCTCGTGGTAGATGCCCTCGGGGTCGTTGTCGAAGTTGATCGGGTAGATGTCCTGGTACTTCTTCGGCGGGTTCTCGGCGTAGGCGATGGTGCCGTCGAGCCGGGTGGTGAACCACTCCGGGTGGCTGGTCACCCACGGGTGGTCGGGGGAGGCCTGCAGCGCGAAGTCCAGGGCGACCTCCAGACCGCAGCTCGCGGGCCTTCGCGACGAAGCGGTCGAAGGCGTCCCAGTCGCCGAGGTCGGGATGGATGGCGTCATGGCCGCCGTCGGGGGAGCCGATCGCCCACGGCGAGCCCGGGTCGCCGGGCGGCCGGGATCGAGGGTGTTGTTGCGTGCCCTTGCGGAACGCGGTGCCGATCGGGTGGATCGGCGGCAGGTAGACGACGTCGAAGCCCATCGCCGCCACCTCCTCCAGCCGGTCGTGGCAGGTGTCGAAGGTGCCCGAGGTCCACTTCTTCGTGGCCGGCGTCGTAGGTGGCGCCCTGCGAGCGGGGGAAGAACTCGTACCAGCTGGCGTACAGCGCCTGCGCCCGGTCGACGAACAGCGGGAAGTCGGCGGTGGGGGAGACCAGGTCGCGCGGGCCGTACTGCTTCATCGCCCGGGAGATGCCCTTGGCCGTGGCGACCTCGAGCAGGTCGGCGGCCGGGCGCTCGGGGATCAGCAGCATCGCGGTGGCCCTGAGGATCGACGCCTGCGACCGGGTCGCCGGCCTGCTCGGCGAGCGCGGCCGTGCGGTTCAGCAGGTCGCGGCCCTCGAGGCAGACCAGTTCGATGTCGACCCCGGCCGGCAGCTTGGCCTCGGCGTTGTGCAGCCAGGTGGCCCACGGGTCGGACCAGCCCTCGACGCGGAACGTCCAGGCGCCCTCGGCGTCCGGACGCACCCACGCCTCCCACGGGTCGAGCCCGCGGGGTTCCATCGGGGTCATGTCGATGCGCGTGCTCGCGTACCGTCCGGCGACGGTCAGGATGACCGAGGCGTTGACGGCGTCGTGACCCTCGCGGAACACCTTCGCCCGGATCGGGATCAGCTCGCCGACCACGGCCTTGGCCGGGTAGGCGCCGCCCTCGATCACCGGGCTGACCCCGCTGACCGGGATCCGGCCGAAGCCGCGCGACGACGGTGACGGCCGGTGTCAGGTCGAGGTCGGCCGCGGGCTGCGGTCGCCGCTCGGGGTCGTCGGCGCGGGACGGTGGCCTGGGGTTCGGCGCTTGCGGTCACGACGTTCAACCGTAGCGGCTCCGGCTCAACCTGAGCGGGAGTGATCCAGCAGGTTCGGGAGGCTGCGGCCGTCCGATTCGACGAAGCAGCCGCATCGGACCGCGAGCCTCACGCCGGGACGTGATCGGCGAGGCGGCCACGAGCTCGGCGCCCGCGCGGACATCGGCCGCGAGCACCACCACCGTCCGCCCGGGCAGTGGTCACCAGTCGATCCTGGAGCGAGGCGCTTGCGAGGCAGTTCACCGGGGAGCCCGGTGTGGGCCACCACGTGGTAGCCGGTCGCCCACGGGGCCCCGGGCAGCGACAACTCCACCGGATCGGCGCCGGCGTGGAAGTAGATCAGGAACGCCGCCGATGCGGTCCGAGACGTACATCCCCAGCGTGCGTCGGCCCATGTCGTGCCACTGGTCGGTGGTCATCTCGGTGCCGGTCTCGGCGAACCAGGCCACGGGCGAGCGGCCCAGGCCGTGGCCGGCGCGTCGGTGATCTCGTCGTGGTAGCGCCAGCGCTCGGACGCAGCAGCGGGTTCTCGGCGCGCAGCTTCAGCAGCGTCCGGGTGAGCTCCTCCTGGGCCGACCACTCCTCGCGGCTCGTGCCAGTTCACCCAGGAGACCGGGGAGTCCTGGCAGTAGGCGTTGTTGTTGCCGCCCTGGGTGCGGCCCATCTCGTCGCCGGCGAGGATCATCGGGATCCCGGCGCTCAGCAGCAGGGTGGCCATCATGTTCCGGGCGGTGCGCTGCCGCGCGGCGATGATCTCCGGGTCGTCGGTCTCGCCCTCGTAGCCGTGGTTCCAGGAGCGGTTGTCGTCGGCCCCGTCCCGGTTGCGTTCGGCGTTGGCCTCGTTGTGCTTGAGGTCGTAGGTGACCACGTCGCGCATCGTGAAGCCGTCGTGCGCGGTGACGAAGTTCACCGAGGACGTGGCCGGCCGTCCGCCGTGGTCGAAGATGTCGGAGGAGCCGGACAGCCGGGTGGCCAGCTCCTGGACGCCGCCGATGGCGCCGCGCCAGAAGTCCCGGGTGAAGCCGCGGAAGCGGTCGTTCCACTCCGACCAGTCCGGGCCCCAGCGTCCCACCTGGTAGCCGTAGGGGCCCAGGTCCCAGGGCTCGGAGATCATCACCTTGCCGGCCAGGACCGGGTCGGCCGCGACCAGCTGCTTGAACAGGTGGTTCTGGTCGACGTGGTGCGCGTGGTCGCGGATCAGGGTGGTCTGCAGGTCGAAGCGGAAGCCGTCCACGCCCATGTCGGCGACCCAGTAGCGCAGCGAGTCGAGCACCATCTTCAGCACGCCGGGGGTGGAGGTGTCGACGGCGTTGCCGCAGCCGGTCACGTCGTAGTCGTTGCGCTGGTCGTCGGTGAGCCGGTAGTAGGCGCCGTGGTCGATGCCGCGGAAGCTCAGGGTCGGACCGTCGTGGCCGCCCTCGCCGGTGTGGTTGTAGACGACGTCGAGGATCACCGCGATGCCCTTGGCGTGCAGCGCGGCGACCATCTGCTTGAACTCGGCCACCTGCTCGCCGAGCGTCCCGGAGGAGGAGTACGGCGCCGTGCGGGGCGAAGAAGCCGAGCGTGTTGTAGCCCCAGTAGTTCGTGAGGCCGCGGCCGACCACGAACGGCTCGGAGACGAAGTGGTGCAGCGGCAGGAACTCGACGGCGTTGATGCCGAGGTCGACGAGGTGGTCGACGACGGCGGGGTAGGCCATGCCGGCGTAGGTGCCGCGCAGGTGTTCGGGGACGAGCGGGATGCTGCCGGGTGTAGCCCCGCAGGTGGGTCTCGTAGACGACCAGCTCCGCCGACGGGATCGGGCGCTGCGAGCGGGGTCGGCGCCGGGCTGTCGGCCACGACGACGCTCAGCGGCACGGCGGCGAAGGAGTCGGTGGGGTCGGGCATGAAGTTCGACTCGACCGTGTGGTCGGTGATCGGGCCGGCGTAGTCGACGCCGCCGGTGATGGCCCGGGCATAGGGGTCGAGCAGAAGCTTGGCCGGGTTGAACCGCTCGCCGGTCTCGGGCGACCAGCGGCCGTGGACGCGGTAGCCGTAGCGCTGCCCGGCCCGCACGCCGGGGACGTGGAGTTCCCAGACCCCTTCGCCGACGAGCGCGAGGTCGTGATTGGTCTGGCGCCGATGCTCGTCGACCAGGGCGAGTTCCACCCGGTGTGGCCCGGGGAGCCCACAGCGAGAAAGTCGTGCCGTCGGATCCGACGCGGGCACCCAGGACCGTCTCATCGGCCGGATTCGGCTGGACGGTGGGATTCATGCACTCACTTTCTGCCATAGCTGAACGCCCAATAGTGTGACCTAACCTGTACCGATCCACGGCATCCGACCCTCGGGTGGTCACCAACGTTTCAGGAATTCGTCAGGAGGTGCACGATTGCTCAACCGCGTGTATCTGGACCACGCCGCCGGTGCGCCGACGCTTCCGGAGGCGTCCGCGGCCATGATCGATGTGCTGGGTAGACCGGGGAATCCCAGTTCGCTGCACACGGCCGGACGCGACGCGCGGCGGCGGCTGGAGGAGGCTCGGGAGAGCCTCGCTGCCGATCTCGGGGCACACCCGAGCGAGGTGGTCTTCACCTCCGGGGGCACCGAGGCCAACAACCTCGCCCTGCTGGTTCGGTCGGAGTTCGCGGATGCCCGACGTCCGCAGGCTCGCCGTCTCCGCGGTCGAACACCCGTCGGTGGCCGGCGTCCGCGAGTCGGCACGCCGAAGTCGTGGTGCTGCCGGTCACGCCCGGCGGGCACCTCGACCTCGCGGCGGCTGCTGCGCCTCGTCGGACGCCGCGGACGGCTCTGGTCTCGGTGATGTGGGTGAACAACGAGACCGGCGCGGTGCAGCCGGTCGACGAAGTGGTGGGGATCGCGCGCTCCGTGGGTGCGCTGGAGTCACAGCGACGCCGTGCAGGCGTTCGGGCACGTTCCGATCACTTCGCCGCGTCCGGACTCGACCTGCTTGAGCGTCTCGGCCCACAAGCTCGGCGGGCCGGTGGGGATCGGCGCTCTGCGTGGTGCGCCGCGGGGTGAAGCCGGTCACCGTCCGGGTTCGGCGGTGGACAGGAGGCCGCGGCTGCGCTCGGGCACCGTGCCGGTGGCCCTTGCAGCGGGTTTCGCTGCGGCGGCCCGCGTCGGCTGCGCCCGCCTGTCCGCGGAGGCGGCCCGATTGGCCGCGCTTCGGGACCGGCTGATCGGGGCCGCGCTCGCCACCGTCCCCGGGTGTCGGGCCAACACGATCGATCCGTGCGGTCCGGCGATCGTCAACCTGACCTTCGAGGGCGTCCGGGCCGATGATGTCCTGCTGCTGCTGGACGCGGCCGGCTTCGACGCCTCCACGGGGTCGGCCTGCACCGCCGGCGTGCACCAGCCCAGCGACGTGCTGCTCGCCATGGGACGGTCGCTGCCCGACGCGTCCGCGAGCCTGCGATTCTCCTTCGGGCCGGGCACCACCGGTCCTCAGATCGAAGCGCTCCTCGCGGTCTTGCCCGACGTGGTGGCCCGCGCCCGCAGCGCGGCCTGACCTCAACCTGGGGCGGAGTCGCGCGAGTGGGTGCGCCGAAGGTCGGCCAGGGCACTGCCATAGACTCGTGGGGTTCCATGGAAAGGCGAGTGAAATGCGTGTGCTGGCTGCGATGTCCGGCGGGGTGGACTCCGCCGTCGCCGCCGCGCGCCTCGTCGACGCCGGCCACGACGTGGTCGGCGTCCACCTGGCGCTCTCGAAGAATCCCGACGCCTACCGCAGCGGCGCGCGCGGCTGCTGCTCGCTTGAGGACTCCCACGACGCACGGCGGGCGGCGGACGTGCTCGGCATCCCGTTCTACGTGTGGGATTTCGCCGAACGGTTCGCCGACGACGTCGTGGCCGACTTCGTGGACGAGTACGCCGCCGGCCGCACGCCGAACCCGTGCCTGCGGTGCAACGAGAAGATCAAGTTCGCCGCCGTGCTCGAACGGGGGCTCGGCGCTCGGGTTCGATGCGGTCGCGACCGGGCACTACGCCCGGGTCGAACGAGACCGGTGACCGGGTGTCGCTGTACCGGTCGGCCGAGCCGGCCAAGGACCAGTCCTACGTGCTGGGAGTCCTGAACGCCGACCAGTTGCGCCATTCGCTGTTCCCACTGGGAGCCGACACCGCGAAGGCGGAGGTGCGGCGCGAGGCCGCCGAGCGCGGTCTGTACCTGGCCAAGAAGCCCGACAGCCACGACATCTGCTTCATCCCGACCGGCGACACCGCCGGTTTCCTGAACGCCCGTCTGGGCACCCGCGCCGGGGACATCGTCGACGAGGCCGGCGACGTGGTGGGCGCGCACGCCGGGGCGCACCAGTTCACGGTCGGCCAGCGTCACGGCCTGCACCTGTCGGTACCTGCCGCGGACGGTCGGCCGCGCTACGTGCTGGGTATCGACCCGGTCTCGCAACACCGTCCGGGTCGGCCCGACGATGCGCTGGCGGTGCGGCCTGATCGACGGCATCCGGCCGAGTTGGACGGAGGCGCCGGTGAGCGGCCGCTGGCCGGTCTGGTGCAGGTGCGTGCCCACGGCGAGGCGATGCCCGCGACGATCGAGGCCGACGGTGCCGGCGTCCGGATCGGGCTCGACGAGCCGGCGTACGGCATCGCCCCCGGGCAGGCAGCGGTCTACTACGACGGTGACCGGGTGGTCGGCAGCGCCACCGTCGCCGCGACGGCAGCCTGATGGTCGACTTCACCGGGCTGGGTTCGCTGCCGGGCACCGACTTCGCCGCCGCGGCCCGGATGACCTTCGACAAGGTCCCCGGCTCCCCTACCTGCCGGAACTGCCGGCCCGCGGGCCCTGGGCCGCACTGGTCGGACGCGGGCTCGGACTGCCGTCCGGGCTGCCGGCCGACTTCAGCGCCGGCGAGTGGCGACTCGCGGACACCCCCGGGATCGACCAACGCCGGGCCCGGGCCACCTGGCGCGACGACCTCGATCGAACTCGACGAGATCGCTCAGGGCTACGTCGGGCGGTTCAAGGTCGCGGTGGCCGGTCCGTGGACGCTGGCCGCAGCGCTCGGGCGTGGCGCACACCGGCCGCGTCCTGGCCGATGTCGGCGCCCGGCGCGACCTCGCCGCAGTCGCTCGCCGAGGGTGTGGGCGAGCTGCTCGCCGACCTCGCCCGGCGATTCCCGGACATGGAACTGGTGCTGCAGGTGGATGAGCCGTCACTGCCGGCCGTGGCCGCCGGTGCGGTCCCCACGCCCGGCGGGTTCTTCCGCCACCGGGCGGTCGATCTGCCCGAGCTCAGCGGGGCGCTGCGGCTGATCACGGCCGAGCCTGCCCGCCGGGGGCTCAACGTCTCGACCGTCTTGCACTGCTGCGCGGCCTGGCCCGGGGGGTGGCCGGTCAGCTCCCTGCTGGACGCCGACCCGACCGCGGCGGGCTTCGGCGCCCTCGCACTCGATGAGGACCAGCTGGGTACCGCCGATTGGGACCGATTGGCGGGCGCCCTGGACGCTGGCGCCGGGTGGTACCTGGGTTGCCTGCCCACGCAGGGGGAGGCGCGGCCGCTCTCCGTCGATCACGTTCGGACGCGGGCGCTGAGGGCTCTGCAGCGACTCGGAGTGGCCGGGGATCTGTCCGAACGCCTGGTACTCACCCCGGCCTGCGGTCTGGCCGGTTGGTCGGCAGCAGAGGTCAGCCGCGGCTTCGACGTCCTGGCCCGAGCCAGCGAACAGGTCGCGGCCGAACTCGCCTGAAGGAGGCGCGCACGGAACCGGGGCGACGCTGAACCGGCCGTGGGCGGGCGCGGTCCGCGCGGGGAGACCGTTGTCATGACCGGACGCTAGATTTCGGGCCATGACCGACGATGCGGCCCGGGCACGGCACGCGGAGCTGAGCGAGCAGATCACCGACCATCGATGGCGCTACTACGTGCAAGGACGCGCCGGTGGTCTCCGACGCCGAGTTCGACGCGTTGATGCGTGAGCTCACCGAACTCGAGGACGCGCATCCGGAACTGCGCACCCCCGACAGCCCCACCCAGCAGGTGGGCGGCGCCCCCAGCGCCACGTTCGCCCCGGTGACTCACCTCGTCCCGCTGATGAGCCTGGACAACGTGTTCTCGGTCGAGGAACTGGACCAGTGGCTGGCGCGGGCGGTGTCGCTGGCCGGCGAGGATCTCACCGCCTCCGGCTACCTGTGCGAGCTGAAGATCGACGGGCTGGCGCTCGACCTGGTCTACCGCGACGGCCGGCTGGTCAGTGCGGCCACCCGCGGCGACGGCACGGTCGGCGAGGACGTGACCGGCCAACGTCCGCACGATCGAGGCGATTCCCACGCGGCTGACGGGCGACGACGTGCCCCGCGGTGGTCGAGGTGCGTGGCGAGGTGTTCATGCGCCCGGAGGACTTCGCCGCCCTGAACGCGGGGCTGGTCGCCGCCGGAAAGGCGCCGTTCGCCAACCCGCGCAACTCGGCGGCCGGCTCGCTGCGGCAGAAGGACCCGAAGGTCACCGCGTCGCGGCGGCTGCACTTCCTCGTGCACGGCATCGGGGAGCTGCGCCGGGCCCGACGCTGGACCGCCAGTCGCACGGCTACGAGCTGCTGCGGCGGCTGGGGGCTGCCCACCAGTCGAGCACTACCGGATCTGCCGCACGCCGGCCGAGGTGAAGGACTACATCGCCTACTACGGCGAGCATCGGCACGGCGTCGAGCACGAGATCGACGGCGTGGTGGTCAAGGTGGACGACCGCGCGCTGCAGGACAAGCTCGGCAACACCTCGCGCGCGCCGCGCTGGGCGATCGCCTACAAGTACCCGCCGGAGGAGGTCACGACCAAGCTGCTGGACATCCGGGTGAACGTCGGACGCACCGGTCGGGTGACGCCCTACGCGGTGATGCGAGCCGGTGTTCGTCTCCGGCTCGACGGTGGAGATGGCCACGCTGCACAACGCGTCGGAGGTGAAGCGCAAGGGCGTGCTGATCGGCGACACGGTGGTGCTGCGCAAGGCCGGCGACGTGATCCCCGAGGTCGTCGGCGCCGGTCGCCGACCTGCGCGACGGCACCGAGCGGGCGTTCGTGATGCCGACGCACTGCCCGGCTTGCGGCAGCGAGCTGCGGCCGGAGAAGGAGGGCGACGCCGACATCCGCTGCCCGAACCAGCCGTTCCTGCCCTGCGCAGTTGCGGGAGCGACTGTTCCACCTGGCCTCGCGGCAGGCGCTCGACATCGAGGTGCTCGGCTGGCAGTCGGCGGACGCACTGCTGAGCGCCGGGCTGCTGACCGACGAGGGCGACCTGTTCGACCTGACCGAGGAGAAGCTGGTCGCCGCCGGAGTCTTCACCACCAAGGACGGACGGCTGTCCGCCAACGGACGCAAGCTGCTGGACAACCTCGAGACGGCGAAGACCAAACCGTTCGCCCGCTTCCTGGTGGCGCTGTCGATCCGGCACGTCGGCAAGGGTGTGGCACCGGACGTGGCCGCCGCCTTTCCGAGCATCGACGCACTGCGGGCGGCCTCGGCGGAGGAACTCGCCGCCGTCGCCGGCATCGGTCCCACGCTGGCGGCCGCGATCACGGAGTGGTTCGAGGTCGACTGGCACCGCGCCATCGTCGAGAAGTGGCAGGCGGCCGGCTGTCGCCTGGCCGACGAGCCCCGCCGCGCCGCCGAGGCTGTCCTGCCGCAGACCCTGGCCGGCCTGACCGTCGTGGTCACCGGGTCGCTGCCCGGCTACACCCGGGACAGCGCCAGCGAGGCGATCGAGGCTCGAGGCGGCAAGGCGGCCGGGTCGGTGTCGTCGCGGACGAGCTACCTGGTGGCGGGGGAGAGCGCCGGCTCCAAGTACGACAAGGCGGTCGCTCTCGGCGTCCCGATCCTCGACGCCGCCGGCTTCGATGCGCTGCTCGCCGGCGGCCCGGCGGCCGTATCGACCGCGCGGCTAGGATGTGCGCGTGCCCGAAGGCCTGAACTCCAACCTCAACCTGAACGTGGGCGCCCCGCCGCGGGTGCAGCCCCGGATCGGGGAGTGGGGTCCGGTCGACGTGCCGGCGACGCGCCAGAAGAAGCGGATGCGCTGGTGGACGATCCTGGCCGCTGGTGCTCGTCACCGCCGCGGTGTGTCGGCTACGGCTACTGGATGTACACGCTGTTGCGGTGAGGCAGCGACCGGGATGCTGGTGTCGCTTGTGAGCTGAGTCGATCTCGTGCTCGTTCAGAGCGCCAGGGCGGCCAGGTGGCGCAGTCGGGCCAGCTCCGACTTCAGGAACTCCGGGCCCCCACGGCGAGCCAGCACGATGCTCGCGTCGCTGCGGAACGGAGCGACCGCGATCAGGGTCTCGCCCCAGCCCGGAATCCAACCGTCGGGGAGTTCTGCGTCCCGCAGCTCGTCGAGGGGGCCGAGCGCGGTCACTCCCGCGCCGTCCAGATCGGGAGCCAGATCGGTCTGGGCACAGGACGGTGGCACGGACCCGGTCGATGAGCACCGCCCAGGTCACCCGGAACACCTGCGGGGCTTCGAGGGTGAGGATGACCTCGGCCCTCTCGGGATCCTCGGTCATCGCGTTCAGCACATCCACGTCCGACTGGAGGCCCCAGGATTCCGGATAGTGGGACAACCAGACCACTTCCACGCCTTCGACGGACGCGCACGCCGTGATCAGGGAGTCCGGCGGGGCGCCGCTGGGCAGTTCGAGCATGAAGTCGTCGACGGCGTAGCCCTCGTACTTCTCCACGATCTCCACCGCGTTGATGTCGGCACCCACCGTGCCCATGGCGGTGGCGACCGCACCCAGGGAGCCGGGCCGGTCGGGCAGGGCGACGCGCAGGAGGAACACGCAGACAGTGTCGCGCATCGGTGTTACAGCCACGTCAAACGCGTCCGAGGTCGTGCGGCAGCCTCGGCAGACGATGCCGGCGGGGGCCTCGTGGCTCGTCGCACTCCCCGCTGCTCGGAGGCACTCGCCGCGGTCCAATAGAGTGAGGGTCCCCCGAGGCGCTAGGCCCCGGGCTCCTCTCGTGTTAGGACTCCGCCGTGGCTTTGACTCCCGCCGACGTGGCCAGACTCGGGGAGCTGGCCCGGATCCGGCTCACCGACGACGAGCTGGCGCATCTCGCCCCACAACTGGATGTGATCCTCGACGCCGTCGCCAGTGTGTCCGAGGTGGCCGGCGACGACGTGCCGCCGACCTCCCACGCGCTGCCGCTGACCAACGTGTTCCGCGAGGACGTCGTCACCGCCTCGCTGCCCGCCGAGGCCGTGCTGGCCGGCGGCACCGGCGATACGAGGACGGCCGCTTCCGGGTGCCGCGAATCCTGGCGGAGGAGTCATGAACGACCTGCTGCGTGCCGACGCCGCCGATCTGGCCGCGCTGATCGCGGCCGGCGAAGTGAGCGCGCGCGAGGTCACCGCCGCTCACCTCGACCAGATCGCCGCCGTCGACGACCGGGTGCAGCGCCTTCCTGTACGTGGACGCCGAGCGTGCCCTGGCCGCGGCCGACGCGGTCGACGCGCGCCGGCCGCCGGGGACGACGCTCGGCCCGCTGGCCGGCGTCCCGCTGGCGATGAAGGACATCTTCACGATGACCGGGCGCCCCGACGACCTGCGGGTCGCGGATCCTCGAAGGGCTGGATGCCGCCCGTACAACTCCACGATCACCGAGAAGCTGCTGGCTGCCGGCGTGGTCGTGCTGGGCAAGACCAACATGGACGAGTTCGCGATGGGCTCCTCCACCGAGAACTCCGGCTACTTCACCACCCACAACCCGTGGGACACGTCCCGGATCCCCGGCGGTTCCGGCGGCGGCTCGGCCGCGGCGCTGGCCGCCTTCGAGGCTCCGCTGGCCATCGGCACCGACACCGGCGGCTCGATCCGCCAGCCGGCCTCGGTCACCGGGACGGTGGGCGTCAAGCCGACCTACGGCGCCACGTCGCGCTACGGCGTGGTGGCGATGGCGTCCTCGCTCGACACCCCGGGCCCGTGCGCGCGCACGGTGCTGGACGCGGCCCTGCTGCACAGCGTGATCGCCGGCTGGGACCCTCGCGACTCCACCTCGATCAACGCCCCCGTGCCCGACGTGGTCGGCGCCGCTCGCCAGGGCGACGTCACCGGGCATGAGGATCGGGGTCGTCCGGGAGTTCGGCGGCGAGGGCTACCAGCCCGGCGTCGAGCAGCGGTTCACCGAGGCGCTGGACATCCTGTCGCGGGCTGGGGGCGGAGATCGTCGAGGTCTCCTGCCCGCAGCTTCGACTACGCCCTCGGCGCCTACTACCTGATCATGCCCAGCGAGGTCAGTTCGCAACCTGGCCCGCTTCGACGCCATGCGCTACGGCCTGCGGGTCGGCGACGACGGCGTCAACAGCGTCGAGGAGGTCATGAACCTCACCCGCGGAGCCGGCTTCGGTGCGGAGGCGAAGCGCCGGATCATCATCGGCACCTACGCCCTGTCGTCGGGCTACTACGACGCCTACTACGGCTCGGCCCAGAAGGTCCGGACCTGATCACGCGCGACTTCGACGCCGCCTTCGACACGCGTCGACGTCCTGGTGTCGCCCGACCACCCCGACCACGGCCTTCCCGATCGGCGAGCGGGTCGATGATCCCTGGCCATGTACAAGGCCGACCTGTGCACGATCCCTTCGAACCTCGCCGGCAACTGCGCCGCGTCGATTCCCTGCGGCCTGAGTGCCGACGACGGTCTGCCGGTCGGCTTCCAGGTCATGGCACCCGCTCTGGCCGACGACCGGCTCTACCGGGTGGGTGCAGCGCTCGAGCGCGAACTGACCAGCCGCTGGGGCGGTGGACTGCTCGACCAGCTCGCCGACACCGAGCCGGGTGCCTACCTGAACGGTAGGAGGAGTGCGATGAGCCGATCCGGTGCTGGACTTCGACGAGGCGATGGCCGCCTTCGACCCGGTGCTCGGGCCTCGAGGTGCACGTCGAGCTGAACACCGACGTCCAAGATGTTCTGCGGCTGCGCCAACGCCTTCGGTGCGCGAGCCCAACACCCAGACCTGCCCGGTGTGCCTCGGGCTGCCCGGCTCGCTGCCGGTGGTGAACGCGAAGGCGATCGAGTCGGCGATCCGGATCGGGCTGGCGCTGAACTGCCAGATCGCCGACTGGTGCCGCTTCGCCCGGAAGAACTACTTCTACCCGGACATGACCAAGGACTTCCAGACCTCGCAGTACGACGAGCCGATCGCGTTCGACGGCTGGACGTCGACCTCGAGGTGGACGGCGAGGTGTTCCGGATCGAGATCGAGCGCGCCCACATGGAGGAGGACGCCGGCAAGCTGCGCCACCTCGGCGGCAGCACCGGCCGGATCGGCGACGCCGAGTACTCGCTGGTCGACTACAACCGGGCCGGCACGCCGCTGATCGAGATCGTCACCAAGCCGATCACCGGCATCGGGCGCGAAGGCCCCGCAGGTGGCGAAGGCCTACGTCTCGTTCCTGCGCGACCTGATGCTGCGCCCTCGGCGTCTCCGACGTGCGGATGGAGCAGGGCTCGCTGCGCTGCGACGCGAACGTGTCGCTGATGCCGACGGGGACGACCGAGCTCGGTCTGCGCACCGAGACGAAGAACGTGAACTCGCTGCGCAGCGTCGAGCGGGCGCTGACCTACGAGATCTGCCGCCAGGCCGCGGTGCTCGCCGTCGGCGGCCGCGTGCAGCAGGAGACCCGGCACTGGCACGAGGAGGGCTACACCACTCCGGGCCGTTCCAAGGAACAGGCGGAGGACTACCGCTACTTCCCCGAGCCCGACCTGGTGCCGATCGCGCCGAGCCGGGAATGGGTGGAGCAGTTGCGCGCCACCCTGCCCGAGCTGCCGCACCTGCGCGCGCGCGGCTGCAGGGCGACTGGGGCTTCACCGACCTGGAAATGCAGGACGTGGTCAACGCCGGCGCACTGGACGTCGATCGAGGCCACCGTCGCCGCCGGCGCGACGCCCGCAGGCCGCCCGCAAGTGGTGGCTGACCGAGCTGGCCCGCCGCGCCAACGAGGCCGGCGTCGAGCTGGCCGAGCTGGCGATCACCCCGCCACAGGTCGCGCGAGGTGCAGGCAGCTGGTGGACGCCGGCACGGTCAACGACAAGCTGGCCCGGCAGGTGATCGACGGGCGTGCTGGCCGGCGAGGGCTCGCCGGCCGACGTGGTCGCGAGCGCCGCGGTCTCGCCGTGGTCTCCGACGACGGCGCGCTGGCCGCTGCAGTGGACGCGGCGATCGCCGCCAACCCCGACGTCGCCGCACGCATCCGCGACGGCAAGCTGCAGGCCGCCGGGGCGCTGATCGGCGCGGTGATGAAGGAGATGCGCGGCCAGGCCGACGCCGCCCGCGTCCGCGAGCTGATCCTGGCAGAAGCTTGCCTGACGTCCCCGCCGCCGGACACCGACGGAGCGCACTGGCGACCGACTCGAAGGCGCGCCAGCGCCAGGGTGCTGCCGCTGGCTGACCGGCCTGGCGCTCGTCGTCCACCTGGTCGCGCTGTCTACCTGCCCGGGCGACCCGCGACGGCGCTCTCGAGCTGCCCTGGCTACCGGGTGCCGACAAGGTCGGTCCACGTGCTGCTGTTCGCTGTGCCGGTCTACCTTCTCGGCCGGCTGACCGGGCGTGTCGGGTTGGTGGCGGCGCTGTTCGCCGTCCACGCTGTCGTGAGCGAGCTGATCCAGTGGCGCTTCATCCCCTACCGCGACGGGGATCCCTGGGACGCTCGTCGCCGACCTGGTCGGGATCGGCCTCGCCGTCCTCGTCCTGCACGAACTCGAACGTCCCGGAGGTGAGCCGTGCCGATCACGGCCGTTGACCACCTGTCTCCTGCGTTCCCCGGACGTGCCGCCTGGGGGACGGCGGCGCGGCTGCGGGCCTGGCAGGTGGCAGGCGCTCGCGCGCTACCGGGAGCTCGACCAGACCGACTTCCTCGCCGTCGCGACCCCCGGCGCCGGCAAGACCACCTTCGCGCTCCGCGTGGCGACCGACCTGCTGGAGGCGCGCACCGATCGAGCAGGTGATCGTGGTCACGCCCACCGAGCACCTCAAGGTGCAGTGGGCGGACGCGGCGGCCAAGGTCGGCCTGCGGCTCGACCCTGGCCTGGGCGGCAGCCGGCGCGGCCGCTCCCGGCAGTACCAGGGCCAGGCGGTCACCTACGCCGGGGTGGCCGCCGCCACCCACGCCTACGAGGCCCGGACGGTGAACGCGAGGACCCTGGTGATCTTCGACGAGATCCACCACGCCGGGGACGCGCTGAGCTGGGGCGAGGCGGCGGCGCAGGCGTTCGCGCTGGCCACCCGCCGGCTGGGACTGACCGGCACGCCGTTCCGCTCGGACGCCACGCCGATCCCGTTCGTCCGCTATGCCGAGGACGCCGACGGCACCCGCCGTTCGGTGGCCGACTACACCTACGGCTACGCGCGAGGCGCTTCGCGACCACGTCGTGCGTCCGGTCGTCTTCCTGGCCTACGGCGGCGGGATGCGCTGGAAGACGCGGGCCGGGCGACGAACTGGCCGCCAACCTCGGCGAGCCGCTGACCAAGGACATCACCGCGCAGGCGTGGCGGACCGCGCTGGACCCGGCGGGGGAGTGGATGCCGGCGGTGCTCGCCGCCGCGGACAAGCGACTGACCGAGGTGCGCCGGCACGTTCCGGACGCGGGTGGGCTGGTGATCGCCAGCGATCAAAGACAGGCCCGCGCCTATGCGCGGGCCCTGGGAACGATCACCGGCGAGCAGCCGACCGTCGTGCTGTCTCGGACGACCCCGGTGCGAGCCGGCGGATCGAGGAGTTCGCCGAGCTCGCTGGGACGCTGGATGGTGGCGGTCCGGATGGTGTCGGAGGGGGTCGACGTGCCCCGGCTGGCGGTGGGTGTCTACGCGACGGCCACGTCGACGCCGCTGTTCTTCGCCCAGGCCGTCGGCCGATTCGTCCGCAGCCGTCGGCGCGGTGAACTGGCCAGCGTGTTCCTGCCCACCGTGCCGATCCTGCTGGCCCACGCCGGCGCGCTGGAGCGCCAGCGCGACCACGTCCTGGGCCGGCCGAAGTCGGACGAAGGGCGACCTGTGGGCGCCGGAGGAGGCGCTGCTCGCCGAGGCCAATCGGACGCGGACGAACCCGGACCTCGACGGCCGAGCAGGAGACCCTGGAGGCCAACGCGGTCTTCGATCATGTGCTGTTCGATGCCCGCGCCTACGGGATGCAGGCCGAGCCGTCCAGCCAGGACGAGGCGGACTACCTCGGGACTGCCCGGGTCTGCTCGAACCCGACCAGGTGGCCTCCCTGCTGGCCGACCGTCAGCGACGCCAGCTCGCCCGCAGCCGCCGCGGGGAGCGCCGGCAGCGGGTACCCGCCGAGGTGAGCCTGCACCGGGCGCTGGAGAGCCGGCGCAAGGAGTTGAACAGCCTGGTCGCCCAGGTCGCCCGGGTGCGCGGCGTCCCGCACAGCCACATCCACGCCGGTCTGCGTCGCGAGGCCGGCGGCCCGCCGCTCGCCCAGGCCACCACCGAGCAGGTGGAGGCCCGGATCACATTGGCTCGCCGCTGGCTCGCCTGCGCCTGACCGGGACGAGGGACGAACGTGAGCCCCCACGAAGGGCGCGGGCCGGGAGGGCACCAGGCGGCTCGCGACGTCACCATTCGGGACCGCTCAGCCTAGAGTGTGGCCATGTCGCAGCCGCCCTCGCGCCACGTCCGCCCGATTCGCCTCAACCCCGCGGATGTCGTGGACGTCTTCGTCTACGTCGTGGTGTTGAACATCGCCGTCGAGTACCTGCCAGCAGTGATCAGCGAGACCTTCACGTTGTCCCTGCTCACCGCCGTACTGTTGAAGCTGGTGCTCGAAGTGGTCGTCGCGGTCAAGAACCGCGTGAAGGCGCGATTCAAGACCGCCACCACCGCCATCGGCCGCGTCGGCGCCGGGCTGCTGCTGTGGCTGGTGCTGGTGGGTAGCAAGTTCGTCGTCCTGGAACTGGTGGCATTCGTGTTCCGCGGACAGGTGTACCTGGGTGGGTTCTTCGCCGTCACCGGCCTGATCATCCTTCTGTTGCTCGCCCGCAAAGGCGTCCGGTGGTTGCTCGACCAGAACTCCGCGGACGCCGGTTGAGTCCGTCGGAACCTCCGAGCTGGCCCCGCGAGGTATCACCAGAGCGCCACGACACCCTGGGTCGGGATGCTCTGGGAGCGCTGAGCCCGATCGGCGCTTCCGCCTCAGAGCAGGCGGGCGGAGAGCACCCCGGCGATTGACCTGATCTGCGCCAACAGGTCGTCGGGCACGGCGCCCTCCACGTCGACCAGGGTGTAGGCGAGCTCGCCGCGCGACTTGTTCAGCAGGTCGGCGATGTTCAGGCCGGCGGCGGCGAGCAGGGTGGAGATCTGGCCCACCATGTTCGGCACGTTGCTGTTGGCGATGGCGATCCGACGGGTGCCCTCGGAACGGGCCAAGCGCGGCGGTCGGGAAGTTCACCGAGTTCACGATGGTGCCCTCGGTCAGGAAGTCCCGCAGCTCGTCGGCAGCCATCCGCGCGCAGTTCTCCTCGGCCTCGTTGGTCGAGGCGCCCAGGTGCGGCAGGGTGACCACGTTGTCGCGCTTGTTCAGCGCAGGAGACGGGAAGTCGCAGATGTAGGCGCGCAGCTGGCCGCTCTCCAGGGCCTCCACCACGGCGTCCTCGTCGACGATCGGGCCGCGGGCGAAGTTGATCACGACGGCCGACTTGCGCATCTTGGCCAGCTGCTCGGCCCCGATGCAGGCCGCGGGTGCCGTCCACCAGCGGCACGTGCAGCGTGATGATGTCGGCCCGCTTGAGCAGCTGGTCGAGGTTGGTGACGTGCTCGACGAACGAGCTCAGCTTCCAGGCGTGCTCGACGGTGATGCCCGGGTCGTAGCCGAGCACCCGCATGCCGAGGCCGGTGGCGGCGTTGGCCACCTCGACCCCGATCGCGCCGAGGCCGATCACGCCGAGGGTGCGGCCGGGCAGTTCGAAGCCGACGAAGTTCTTCTTGCCGCGACTCGACGGCCTTGTCCATGGACGCCGGCGTCGCCGTCGAGCCGGTGGGCGAACGCCGCGGCCGGGACGATGTTGCGGGCGGCCAGGAACAGCGCGGCGAGCACGAGCTCCTTGACCGCGTTGGCGTTGGCACCGGGGGTGTTGAACACCGGGATGCCCTTGGCGCGAGTAGTCGGCGATCGGGATGTTGTTGGTGCCGGCGCCCGCGCGGGCCACGGCCAGCACGGACGCCGGGATCGCCACCCCGTGCAGGTTGGCCGAGCGCAGCAGCAGCGCGTCGGGGTCGGCGACGTCGCGAGCCGACCTCGAAGTCGTCCTTGGGCAGCCGGGAGAGCCCGGTGTGGCTGATGGCGTTCAGGGTCTTGATCGTGAAGGTCATGGCTCTCCTCAGGCGTTGCGGCGTTCGAAGTCGGCCATGAAGTCGATCAGGGCCTGGACGCCCTCGAGCGGCATGGCGTTGTAGATGCTGGCTCGCATGCCGCCCACCGAGCGGTGGCCGGCGAGGTTGGTCAGGCCGGCGGCGGTCGCCTCGGCCACGAAGGTCTTGTCGAGTTCCGGCGTTGGCCTGCAGGAACGGCACGTTCATCCACGAGCGCGAGTCGAGCGCGACCGGGTTGGAGTAGTAGTCGCTGGCGTCGATGAAGCCGTACAGCGCGTCCGCCTTCGCCCGGTTGCGCTCGCCCATCGCGGGCAGGCCGCCGGAGCTCCTTCACCCAGGCGAGGATCTTGCCGAGCAGGTAGATGCCGAAGGTCGGCGGGGTGTTCAGCATCGAGTCCGACGTCGGCCATCGCCTTGTAGTCCCAGACCGACGGGCGTGGTCGGACGCGCGTGCCCGATCAGGTCGTTCGCGGACGATCACGACGCACAAGCCCGGACGGGCCCATGTTCTTCTGGGCACCGGCGTAGATCAGGCCGAACTTCGACACGTCGATCGGCCGGGACAGGATCGTCGAGCTCAGGTCGGCCACGAGCGGGACCTCACCGGCGTCCGGCACGTAGCCGAACTCGACGCCGCCGATGGTCTCGTTGGGCGTGTAGTGCAGGTATGCGGCGCCCGGGTCGACGTGAAGCTGCCCTCGGCCGGGGTGGTGGTGTAGCGCGGAGGCGGCCTCGTCGGCGAGCACGTCCACCACGAGCCCGTTGCTTCGTGGCGGCCTTGATGGCCTTGGCCGACCACTGGCCGGTGTTCAGGAAGTCGACCGTGTCGCCTTCCGCGGTCAGGTTCATCGGAATGGCGTCGAACTGACCCGAGGCGCCGCCCTGCAGGAACAGCACCTGTGTAGTTGTCCGGCACCCCCATCACCTCGCGCAGCAGGGCCTCGGTCTCGGCGGCGCAGGCGACGAAGTCCTTGCCGCGGTGCGACACCTCCATCACCGACATCCCCGAGCCCTGCCAGTCGGTCAGCTCCGACTGCGCTGACTCGAGCGCCGCCAGGGGGAGCATGGCGGGACCTGCGGAGAAGTTGTAGACGCGCATGGGCGCCATTGTGTCAGCTTGGTTACGGCCGTCCTCAACGGATGGGCGGACGTGGGACGTTCACACTCCGAGCTCGAATCGACCGAGAGCTGAGACGGCGGCAGGCTCGCCGGTCACCTCGACCTGGGCGGCCGAGCGTCGACCGAACAGGTAGAGCAGGATCTCGCTGGGTGGCCCGGACAGGGTGACGATGTCGGGACCCTTCCCGATCCGCACCGGGTCGCCGGGCGGGACGTCGCGTTCGAGCCACACCGCCACCGGAGCTCTGCGCAGCACCAGCCTGGCCATCGCGATCGCGCGTTTCCAGGCCAGATTCTCGAACCTGGGGTCGGTCGGACGCGGGGTGTTCACCCCGGTGCCACGGCGGACGTCCTCGCAGTGGACGAAGAACTCGATCGTGTTCGCCGCCGCCTCCGCCCCGGGTAGGCGGAACGGCGACCAGCCCGGCGGGCCCGCGTCGAATGTCCGCCACCAGGTCGGCGTACGGTCGCTCGGCCACCACGTCGCTCATCCGCTGCTCGGTGAGGCGATTCCACGGCGGAAGGACGATGCCGAGTGCGGCGGTCGGATCGTTCTCCCGGAGCCACACGTGCGCGGCCAGGTGAGTGGGCCGTCCAGCCGTCGCACAGGGTCGGCGAGGACGGGCTCGACGGCGTCGAGGGCATCACAGAGCGCGGCGCGCTGGCTGCTGAGCATCATGAGCGCGACCCTACCCACCGGCCGGGCTGACACAATGTCGGGGTGAGCTGAGCTCGACCCAGGCAGATGGCCGCGCTGTTGAAGCGGAACGCCGACGGACTGGTCCCGGCCGTCGTGCAGGACGCGACCAGTGGTCGGGTGCTGATGCTGGCCTGGATGGACGACGAGGCGCTGCACCGCACCCTGACCACTCGCCGGGGCACCTACTGGTCGCGCAGCCGCGAGACCTACTGGGTGAAGGGCGAGACCAGTGGCAACACCCAGGCCGTGCGCGAGGTCCGCCTCGACTGCGACGGCGACACCCTGCTGCGTGCGTGTCGACCAGACCGGCCCGGCCTGCCACACCGGCGCCGACACCTGCTTCGACGACCGGCCTGCTGCTGGAGGACCAGCGCATGAGCCCTGAGCGATCGTCACCCGACCTGCCCGGATTCCTGGCCGCTGGCGCCGATCAGCGGGTGGTCAGCGTCCACACCCGCCTGCTCGGCCGACGACTTCACCCCGGTGGGGCTGTACCACCAGCTGTGCGGCGACCGGCCCAACACCTTCCTGCTGGAGTCGGCCGAGGGCGGCGTGTGGTCGCGCTACTCCTTCGTCGGGGTGTCCGCGGTGGCCACCCTCACCGAGCGGGACGGGCGCGGCGCACTGGGTCTGGAACGGACGCCCGATCGCCGGCCTGCCCACCGACGGCGACCCGCTGCAGGTGCTGGCCGAGACCCTCGAGCTGCTGCACACCCCGCGCCGAGGCCGACCTGCCGCCGCTGGTCTCCGGCATGGTCGGCTACCTCGGCTACGACGTCGTGCGCCGTCTGGAGCGGCTGCCCGACGCCAACCCCGACGACCTGGGCATCCCCGAACTGGCAGCTGATGCTCGTCGCGCGACATGGCCGTGCTCGACCACCACACCGGCGAGGTCTGGCTGGTGGCCAACGCGATCAACTTCGACGACTCCGCCGAGCGGATCAACGACGCGTACGCCGACGCGTGCGCCCGGGTCGAGGCGATGGCCGCAGCCCTGCTCGCGCCCGCGACGCCGCTGGTCGCGGTCCGGGACGCCCGGACCGGCCGACAGCGAGGTGCGCCGCCAGCGCACGCCGGAGGAGTACCAGGCAGCGGTGGCCGCCGCGATCGAGGAGATCAAGGCCGGCGAGGCCTTCCAGATCGTGCCCAGCCAGCGTTTCGAGACCGACTGCCCGGCCGATGCTCTCGACGTCTACCGGGTGCTGCGGCGTCGCAACCCGAGCCCCTACCTCTACCTGCTGCGGCTCGACGGATTCGCGATCGTCGGCTCCAGCCCGGAGGCACTGGTCCAGGTGAGCGGCGGCCGGGCGACCACCCACCCGATCGCCGGCACCCGTCCGCGAGGCGCGACCGCCGCGGCGGATGCCGCGCTGGAGGCGGAGCTGCTGGCCGATCCCGAAGGAGGCGGCCGAGCACCTGATGCTGGTCGACCTCGGACGCAACGACCTCGGCCGGGTCTGCCTGCCCGGGCACGGTGGAGGTGATCGAGTTCATGAAGGTGCGCCGCTACAGCCACGTCATGCACCTGGAAGCCGCGGTCACCGGCACGCTGGCGCCGGGCAGGACGGCGCTGGACGCGACCTTGAGCTGTTTCCCGGCCGGAACCCTGTCCGGCGCGCCGAAGGTGCGGGCGATGGAGATCATCGACGCCCTGGAGGTCTCCCGTCGCGGCCTGTACGGGGGCGTCGTGGGTTACTTCGACTTCGCCGGCGACTCCGACACGGCGATCGCGATCCGGACGGCGGTGATCCGCGACGACGTCGCCTACGTGCAGGCCGGGGCCGGCGTGGTGGCCGACTCGATTCCGGCGAGACGAGGACGCCGAGAGCGTCAACAAGGCCGCCGCTGTGCTCGGGGCCGTCGCCGAGGCAGCTCGGCTGACCCGGCTCGTCGGAGCGAAGTGCTGAGGAAAGATGGGCGAAATCCTTGCCTCCAGGGGTGGCGGTGTTCGCGCATAACAGACAGTATGGAGTCTTGTTCGTTATCCTCAGCAGTCCCTGCCTGACCTTCAAGGAGCAATCGAATGATCGAAAGCGCTGAACGGGCCACGCACACTGCCGCCAGGGAGTATCACCACGGCCGAACCCCCGCGGCCTGGGCTGGCAGCATCATCGCTGCCGTGGCCTTCATCCTGGGGGCGGTGGCATTCATGATCGGTCCGAACTGGACGTTGATCTGGGTGGCCGCCGTGCTGCTGGTGCTCGCCCTGGTGACCGGCGGCGTGCTGCGACGGATGGGTTACGGTCAGATCCTGACATGACGGTGCTGGACGAGATCATCGCCGGTGTCGTCGAGGATCTCGAGCTCCGGCGCGCCTCGCCGGCCGCTGGCGGACCTGATGGCCGCGCGTCGCCGAACATGCCGCCACCAGCCGACCCGCTACCGGCGCTGCGAGGCGCCGGGTCTCGGCGTGATCGCCGAGGTCAAGCGGTCGAGCCCGAGCAAGGGCGCCCTCGCGCCCATCGCTCGACCCGGCTGCGCTGGCCCGGCGAGTACGCCGCCGGTGGCGCGTCGGCGATCTCCGTGCTCACCGAGCAGCGCCGTTTCGGCGGCAGCCTCGCCGACCTGGTCGCCGTCCGGGCAGCCGTGCCGCACGCCGCTGCTGCGCAAGGACTTCGTGGTCACCGACTACCAGCTCTGGGAGGGCCGGGCCGCCGGCGCCGACCTCGCCCTGCTGATCGTGGCGGCTCTCGACCGACCGGCAGCTGACCGGCTTCCTCGAACTCGCCGCCGCTCTCGGCATGACCTGCCTGGTGGAGACGCACACCGCCGGACGAGGTCCGGCGCGCCGTGGACGCGGGCGCGACCCTGATCGGGGTGAACAACCGGAACCTCAAGACGCTCGAGGTCGACTTGGCCATTTCGCAGAGCTGGCCGAGCTGATCGGCGACCGAGCGGTCAAGGTGGCCGAGTCGGGCATCCTCAGCGTCGACGACGCGGTCCGGATGCGCGCCGCCGGGGCGGACGCGATTCTGGTCGGTGAACTGCTCGTCCGCTCCGGCGACCCCCGGGCCGCCGTGGCCGCGCTGCGGGCGCTGGCATGACGTCGCCGCCGAGTTTGTGAGTGAATAGCCCGTGTGAGTTCCGCATCCCTGCCCGACGCCGCTGGTCATTACGACCTCTTCGGCGGACGTTACGTGCCCGAGGCCCTCGTGGCCGCGCTGAACCAGCTCGAGGCCGAGTTCGACACCGCGATGAGCGATGCCGCCTTCTGGCGCGAGCTGGACGACCTGCGCCGCAACTACTCGGGGCGTCCCACCCCGCTCACCGACGCGCCACGGTTCAGCCGGCACTGCGGCAACGCCCGCATCCTGCTCAAGCGGGAGGACCTCAACCACACCGGGTCGCACAAGATCAACAACGTGCTCGGCCAGGCCCTGCTCACCCGCCGGATGGGCAAGACCCGGGTGATCGCGGAGACCGGGGCCGGCCAGCACGGCGTGGCCACGGCGACCGCCGCGGCCCTGCTCGGCATGGAGTGCCGCGTCTACATGGGACGTGTCGACACCGACCGTCAGGCGCTCAACGTCGCCCGGATGCAGCTGCTCGGCGCGGAGGTGATCGCGGTCGAGTCCGGGAGCCAGACGCTCAAGGACGCCATGAACGAGGCGATGCGCGACTGGGTGGCGTCCGTGGACACGACGCATTACCTGATCGGGACGGTGGCGGGCCCGCACCCGTTCCCGAAGATGGTCAAGGAGTTCCAGCGGGTGATCAGCACCGAGATCCGCGAGCAGATGCTGGGCCGCTACGGGCGGCTGCCGGACGCGGTGGCCGCCTGCGTGGGTGGCGGCTCGAACGCCATGGGCACCTTCGCCGACTTCATCGACAACCCCGAGGTCGCCCTCTACGGCTACGAGGCCGGCGGCGACGGGCGTCGAGACCGGACGTCACGCCGCCGCCATCGAGGGTGGTTCGGTGGGGGTCCTGCACGGGATGCGCACCTACATCCTGCAGGACGCGGACGGCCAGACCCTGGAGTCGCACTCCATCTCCGCCGGGCTGGACTATCCCGGCGTCGGCCCGGAGCATTCCTGGCTGGCTGCCACCGGACGGGCGTCACTACGAGGCGGTCACCGACGCCGAGGCCATGGCGGCCTTCGAACTGCTGACCCGCACCGAGGGAATCATGCCGGCGATCGAGTCCGCGCACGCGCTGGCCGGCGTGATGCGTCTGGGCCAACGGCTGGCCGTCGAGGACCCGGAGGCCGAGCCGGTGATCGTGGTCTGCCTGTCCGGACGGGGCGACAAGGACGTGGACACCGCGATCCACTACTTCGGGCTGACCGGCAAACCTGATGCGGCCGTCGGAGGACTCGCATGAGCACGCCCGACGCTGTCGCGACCCCATCGTCGACCTCGGCTGTGACCAGTTCGGCCACCGCGTTCACGGCGGCGAAGGCAGCGGGCCGGGGTGCCCTCGTCGGCTACCTGCCGGTGGGGTACCCGTCCGTTCCGGGCTCCTTGGCGGCGCTGAGAGCCCTGTGCGGGGAAGGTGGCGAGGGACCCGGCGTCGACCTGGTCGAGATCGGCCTGCCCTACTCGGACCCGATGATGGACGGGCCGGTGATCCAGCAGGCCGGCACCCGGGCGCTGGAACGCGGCGTCCGCACCCGTGACGTCTTCGCGGCGGTGGAGGCGGTGCGCAGCACCGGGACGCCCGCTGTGGTGATGACCTACTGGAACCTGGTGGACCGATACGGCACCGACGCGTTCGCGCGCGACCTGGCCAACGCCGGCGGTTCGGGCCTGATCACCCCCGACCTGATCCCCGACGAGGCCGACGACTGGCTGGCCGCCTCCGACGCCACCGGCCTCGATCGGATCTTCCTGGTCTCACCGTCCTCCACGGACGCCCGGATCGCCGCCACCACTGCAAGCGTGTCGCGGCTGGGTGTACGCCACCGCCGTGATGGGGGTCACCGGCACCCGGGCGACCAGCTCGAGCGCCGCGCCGGAACTCGTCCGCCGGATCCGTGGGCTGTCGCCACAGACTCTGGTCGGCGTCGGCCTGGGCGTGTCCAACGGCGACCAGGCCGCGGAGGTGATCGGCTTCGCCGACGGCGTCATCGTCGGCTCAGCCTTCCTCAAGCCGCTGCTCGCCGCCGACGCGGCCGGCACGCCCCGACGACCTGTCCGGGCTGCGTGCGGTTCTCGCCGACCTGACCGCCGGGGTCCGGCGCTGAGCCGGAACTGGTTTCGGTCGTTCGGGCATCATGGAGTCGTGCCGGGCCGCGCCAGGATGCTCGCCGCCGCGATCGTGTTGGCGGTCGTGGCCGGCTGCGCGCCGGCTGCGGAGCCACAGCGGAGCGTGGCCGCGAGCGCGGCCGGCTACGGCGGGGTGGAGCTGACAACCCCGTACTCGCTGCCCGACGTCACCCTGACCGATCAGGACGGGAAGTCGTTCGACGTGCGCACCGGCAGCGGCAAGCCGGTCCTGGTCTTCTTCTTCGGCTACACCCACTGCCCCGACATCTGCCTGGGGGTGCTGACCGATCTGGCGTCGGCGTCGAATCGGCTGCCCGAGGAGGTGCGCGCGAAGCTCCAGGTGGTATTCGTCACCGTCGACCCGGCACGGGACGATCCGGCCGCGCTCCGCACCTACCTGACCCGGATCGACCCCGGCTTCATCGGCCTCACCGGAGACGCCGGCGACATCGAGCGGCTCGCCGAAGCGATGGGGGTGGGCATCGAGGGCACTCGAAAGGCTCCCCAACGGCGACTACGAGGTGCTCCACACCGCCCAGGTGGTGGGTTTTGACGCCCAGCGCCGGGGCGTCCTGGTGTGGACGCAGGGCACCCCCATCGGCACGTATCGCAGCGACTTCGAGCGCCTGGTTCGACAACAGGGTTGATGCACCGATAAGGATTGGCGAGTGATCTTGTCCATCCCGAGTCCGTCGATCAGCTCCTTCCAGCTCGGCCCGGTGACCATCCACTCTACGCGCTGTGCCTGATCACCGGCATCGTCGCTGCCTGGGTGCTCGGCGTGCGGCGATGGCGGGCCCGCGGCGGCAGCGATGAGACCTTCGAGACAGTGCTGCTGTGGGCGATCCCGCTGGGCATTCTCGGCGCCCGGTTCTACCACGTGATGACCCACCTGGGGGACTACTTCGCGCCAGGGGCGACCCAGCATTGGTGGGCGATCTGGGAGGGCGGGATCGCGATCTACGGCGCGATCGGGTTCGGCGCCCTCACCGCGTGGATCGTCTCCCGGCAGCAGCGGATCTTCTTCGCGGCCCTGGCGGACTCCCTTGCCCCCGCGATTGCGCTCGGGCAGGCCATGGGGCGGTTCGGGAACTGGTTCAATCAGGAACTGTACGGTCAGCCCACCGACCTGCCATGGGGGCTCCAGATCGACCCTGCCCACCGGGCGCCCGGATTCGAGCAGTACTCCACCTTCCACCCGACCTTCGCCTACGAGTCGCTGTGGAACTCTGGTCGTGATGGGCGTGTTGCTCTGGGCCGACCGGCGCTTCCGCCTGGGCCGCGGCAAGGTGTTCGCCCTGTACGTCGCGCTGTACGGCTTCGGACGGATCTTCACCGAACACATCCGTCTCGACTACTCCTACGACGTGTTCGGCCCGATCCGTTTCAACGAGGCCGTGGCGATGCTGATCTGCCTGATCGGCGTGACGCTGTTCGTCTGGCTGACCAAGTACCGTCCCGGTCGCGAGGACGTGGTCGAAGCTGGGCCGGGACTGACGACGAGCGCGCCGACGACGCCGAGTGGACGCTGCTCGGCCGGGCACGCTCCGGACGAGGCGCGCGACGCCCGGCAGCGACGGCGACGACACCTCGGCTGTGACCACCTGCGGCCGTCCATGATGCAATCGGCGTGAGTAGGACCGAAAACAACGGGTCGGGTAGGCTCGCGCCTCAAGCGTGCAGCGTCGGCATGCGGCCGACAGGCTGCACCCGCCCTGCCGCGTCCGCGCAGATGGGAGTGATCAGATGGCGTTGTCGACGATGCCCAATCGACCGGCCGAGGGTCTCTACGACCCCGCCTACGAGCACGACGCCTGCGGCGTCGCCTTCGTCGCCCAGCTGAGCGGCGAAGGCCAGCCACGACATCGTCGCCAAGGGCCTGACCGCTCTGGAGAACCTCGACCATCGCGGCGCCACCGGCGCCGACGCGGCCGCCGGCGACGGCGCCGGCATGCTGCTGCAGGTGCCCGACCGGTTCCTTCGCCAGGTCGTCGACTTCGACCTCCCCGAGCCGGGCCACTACGCGATGGGGATGGCGTTCCTGTCCACCGATCCGGCGAAGCGGGCCTCGGCCAAGCGCACGATCGAGTTCCTCGCCACCGAGGAGGGTCTGGTCGTCCACGGCTGGCGCCCCGTGCCCACCGACGCCTCCACGCTGAGCCCGATCTCGGTGCGGAACATGCCGCACTTCGAGCAGTTCTTCGTCTCCACCGCCGAGGGTGACCTCGGCATCGACCTCGATCGAGCCGTCTACCCGCTGCGGCAGCGGGCGCGCACCGAGGCCGGGGTCTACTTCGCGTCGCTGTCGGGTCGCACCACGGTCTACAAGGGCATGCTCACCACCCAGCAGCTCGCCGAGGTCTTTCCCGACCTGCTCGACGAGCGGATCGAGAGCGCGCTGTCGCTGGTGCACTCCCGCTTCTCGACCAACACCTTCCCCGCGTGGGAGCTGGCGCACCCGTACCGCCTGCTGGCCCACAACGGCGAGATCAACACGGTCAAGGGCAACCGCAACTGGATGCGGGCCCGTGAGGCGCTGCTGGCCACCGACCTGATCCCCGGCGACCTCTCCCGGATCTTCCCGATCTGCACCCCGGGCGGCTCCGACTCGGCGTCCTTCGACGAGGTGCTCGAACTGCTGCACCTGGGCGGGCGCTCGCTGCCGCACGCGGTGCTGATGATGATCCCGGAGGCGTGGGAGAACAACACCGAGATGGACCCGGCCCGCAAGGCGTTCTACTCCTTCCACTCCTCGCTGATGGAGCCGTGGGACGGGCCGGCGTCGGTCACGTTCACCGACGGCATCGCTGATCGGCGCCGTGCTCGACCGCAACGGCCTGCGTCCGGGTCGCTACTGGGTGACCGACGACGGTCTGGTCGTGTTCGCGTCCGAGGCCGGCGTGCTCGACATCGACGCCGAGCACGGTGATCGAGAAGGGCCGGATGAAGCCCGGCCGGATGCTGCTGGTCGACCTGGACGCAGCACCGGCTGATCAACGACGACGAGATCAAGGCGGCGCTCGCCGCCGAGCACCCGTACGCGAGAATGGCTCGACCAGGGCCGGGTGCGACCTCGACGACCTGCCCGAGCAGCAGCACGTCGTGCACAGCCACGCGTCGGTCACCCGGCGCCAGCAGGTCTTCGGCTACACCCACGAGGAGCTGCGGATGATCCTCGCGCCGATGGCCAACACCGGCGCCGAGCCGATCGGGTCGATGGGCACCGACACCCCGCTGGCCGTGCTGTCGGACCGTCCGCGGCTGCTGTTCGACTACTTCGCCCAGCTGTTCGCCCAGGTCACCAACCCGCCGCTGGACTCGATCCGCGAGGAACTGGTCACGTCGCTGGCGTGCGACCTTCGGGCCCGAGGGCAACCTGCTGGAGCCCGGCCCGGAGTCCTGTCGCCAGATCGTGATCGGCTACCCGATCCTCGACTCCGACGCAGCTGGCCAAGCTCGTCCGGATCAACCGCGACGGCTCGATGCCCGACTACGACACCCACGTCGTCCGCGGCCTGTACGCCGGTCGAGGGCGGCGGTCAGGCGCTGCGTGAGCGGCTGGACGAGATCTGCGTCGCAGGTCAGCGAGGCCATCGCCCGGGGCTGCCGCACGATCATCCTGTCCGACCGGCACTCCAACGCCGAGTTCGCGCCGATCCCGTCGCTGCTGCTGACCGCGGCGATCCACCACCACCTGGTGCGCGAGAAGACCCGCACCCAGGTCGGCCTGATCGTCGAGGCCGGCGACGTCCGCGAGGTGCACCACGTCGCGCTGCTGATCGGCTACGGCGCGGCCGCGGTCAACCCGTACCTCGCGTTCGAGTCGGCCGAGGACCTGGCCCGCCGCGAGTGGCTGGTGAACGTCGAGCCCGAGCAAGGCCGTCTACAACGTCCGCAAGGCGCTCGGCAAGGGCGTGCTGAAGGTGATGTCCAAGATGGGCGTCTCGACCATCGCCTCCTACACCGGCGCGCAGATCTTCGAGGCGCTCGGCCTGTCCAGCGAGCTGGTCGACGCAGTACTTCACCGGCACGACCAGCCGGATCGAGGGCATCGGCCTGGACGAGATCGCCGACGAGGTCGCCAAGCGGCACGCGCGCGCCTACCCGCCGGACGGCATCCCGCTGCCGCACCGCACGCTCTCCGGCGGCGGCGAGTACAAGTGGCGCCGCGAGGGCGCCGCCGCACCTGTTCGACCCCGAGACCGTCTTCCGGCTGCAGCACTCCACCCGGCAGAAGCGCTACGACGTCTTCAAGGCCTACACCGCCCGGGTCGACGACCAGTCCAAGCGCCTGATGACGCTGCGCGGCCTGCTGGAGTTCGCCGGCGAGCGGCACAGCCGTGCCGATCGACGAGGTCGAGCCGGTCAGCGAGATCGTCAAGCGGTTCTCCACCGGCGCGATGAGCTACGGCTCGATCAGCCGCGAGGCGCACGAGACGCTCGCGATCGCGATGAACCGGCTGGGCGGCAAGTCCAACACCGGCGAGGGCGGCGAGGACGCCGACCGGCTGTACGACCCGGAGCGCCGCACCGCGATCAAGCAGGTCGCGTCCGGCCGGTTCGGCGTGACCAGCGACTACCTGACCAACGCCGACGACATCCAGATCAAGATGGCCCAGGGCGCCAAGCCCGGCGAGGGCGGCCAGCTGCCCGGCCAGAAGGTGTACCCGTGGGTGGCCAAGACCCGGCACTCCACGCCCGGCGTCGGCCTGATCTCGCCGCCGCCGCACCACGACATCTACTCGATCGAGGATCTCAAGCAGCTGATCCACGACCTGAAGTGCGCCAACCCGGTGGCCCGGGTCCACGTGAAGCTGGTCGCCGAGGTCGGCGTCGGCACGGTCGCGGCGGGCGTCTCCAAGGCCAAGGCCGACGTGGTGCTGATCTCCGGCCACGACGGCGGCACCGGCGCGGCGCCGCTGACCTCGCTCAAGCACGCCGGCGGGCCGTGGGAGCTCGGCCTGGCCGAGACCCAGCAGACCCTGCTGCTCAACGGGCTGCGCGACCGGATCGTCGTCCAGGTGGACGGCCAGCTGAAGACCGGCCGCGACGTGGTGATCGCCGCGCTGCTCGGCGCCGAGGAGTTCGGCTTCGCCACCGCGCCGCTGGTGGTGTCGGGCTGCGTCATGATGCGGGTCTGCCACCTGGACACCTGCCCGGTGGGCGTCGCCACCCAGAACCCCGAGCTGCGCGCCAAGTTCACCGGGCACGCCGACTTCGTGGTGAACTTCTTCGAGTTCATCGCCGAGGAGGTGCGCGAGCTCCTGGCGACGCTCGGCTTCCGCACCATCGAGGAGGCCGTCGGCCACGTCGAGGTGCTGCAGACCCAGCGAGGCGCATCGACCACTGGAAGGCCCAGGGCCTCGACCTGTCGCCCGATCCTGCACCAGGTGGAGCTGCCCGAGGGCGCCCCGCTGCACTGCGTCACCACGCAGGACCACGGCCTGGACGAGAAGCTGGACGCGCAGCTGCTGCGGATCGCCGCAGCCGGCGCTCGACCAGCGGCGAACTGGTGCGGGCCGACCTCACCGTCCGCAACGTCGACCGCACGGTCGGCACGATCCTCGGCCACCACGTCACCAAGGCGACCCGCGGCGAGGGCCTGCCCGAGAACACGATCGACATGACCCTGCGCGGCACCGGCGGGCCAGAGCTTCGGCGCGTTCCTGCCCGCGCGGCGTCACGCTGCGGCTGGTCGGCGACAGCAACGACTACTTCGGCAAGGGACTCTCCGGCGGCCGGCTGATCGTGCGGCCGCACGCGCGGGCCCCGTTCGTCGCGGAGGAGCAGATCATCGCCGGCAACGTGATCGCCTACGGCGCCACCAGCGGCGAGCTGTTCATCCGCGGCCAGGTCGGCGAGCGGTTCTGCGTCCGCAACTCCGGGGCCACCGCCGTCGTCGAGGGCGTCGGCGACCACGCCTGCGAGTACATGACCGGCGGCGAGGCGCTGATCATCGGCCCCACCGGCCGCAACATCGCCGCCGGCATGTCCGGCGGCGTGGCCTGGGTGCTCGACCTGGACCGGCCCGGCTGAACACCGAGCTGGTCGATGCCCTGCCGCTCAGCGACGATCGACCTCGTGCGGGTCAGGACTCTGCTGGCCGAACACGAGGAGGAGACCGGCTCGGCGGTCGCCGCGCGGCTGCTCGCGGCTGTCCGACGATGAACTACGCGCCGGTTCACCACGCTTGATGCCGCGCGACTACGCCCGGGTGCTGAAGGCCAGGGCGGACGCCGAACTGGCCGGGCTGGACGAAGAGACCACGGTCAAGCTGATGATGGAGGCCTCTCATGGCTGATCCCAGGGGCTTCATGACCACGCCGCGCGAGGTCGCTGCCCGGCGTCCGGTCGAGGAGCGGGTCCACGACTGGCACGAGGTCTACCCGGGGAGTCCCGGGCAGGCCGTGCTGCCGATCATCCGCAAGCAGGCCGGTCGCTGCATGGACTGCGGCATCCCGTTCTGCCACCAGGGCTGCCCGCTGGGCAACCTGATCCCGGAGTGGAACGACCTGATCTGGCGGGACGACTGGCGCGGCGCCGCTCGACCGGCTGCACGCCACCAACAACTTCCCCGAGTTCACCGGACGGCTGTGCCCGGCGCCGTGCGAGACCGTCGTGCGTCGTCGGCATCAACCGTGACCCGGTGACGATCAAGAACGTCGAGGTCGCGATCATCGACCGCGCCTGGGACGACCGCCGGGTGATGCCCGAGACCCCGGCGTGGCACACCGGCAAGACCGTGGCCGTGGTCGGCTCCGGACCGGCCGGCCTCGCCGCGGCCCAGCAGCTCACCCGCGCCGGCCACACCGTCGTCGTGTACGAGCGCGCCGACGCCATCGGCGGCCTGCTGCGCTACGGCATCCCCGAGTTCAAGATGGAGAAGATCGGTCCTCGATCGCCGGCTCAAGCAGATGCGGCTCGAGGGCACGGTCTTCAAGGCCGGGGTCAACATCGGCGTCGACATCACCGGCGAGCAGCTGCTGGAGCGATTCGACGCCGTGGTGCTGGCGATCGGCTCGACGGTCGCGCGCGACCTGCCGGTGCCCGGACGCGAACTGGCCGGCATCCACCAGGCGATGGAGTTCCTGCCGCAGGCCAACCGGGTGGCGGTGGGCCAGGCACGTGCGCCGACCAGATCCTGGCCACCGGCAAGGACGTCGTGATCATCGGCGGCGGCGACACCGGCGCGGACTGCCTCGGCACGTCGATCCGCCAGGGGGCGCGCTCGATCACCCAGCTGGAGATCCTGCCCGACGCCGCCCGAAGCGCGGCCCGACGAACCAGCCGTGGCCGACCTACCCGATGATCTACCGGGTGTCCTCGGCGCACGAGGAGGGCGGCGAGCGGCTGTACTCGGTGTCCACGACCGAGTTCACCGGGGACGACTCGGGCCGGGTCACGGGCCTGAACCTCGACCGAGGTGCAGATGGTCAACGGCCGCTTCGAGGTGGTGGCGGGCAGCGAGCGGTTCCTGCCGGCGCAGCTGGTGCTGCTCGCGATGGGCTTCACCGGTCCGCAGCGAGAGGGTCTGGTCGAGCAGCTCGACCTCGAACTCGACCCCCGCGGCAACATCGCCCGCGACGAGCAGCTTCGCGACCAGCACGGGCCGGGTGTTCGTCTGCGGCGACGCGGGACGCGGCCAGTCGCTGATCGTGTGGGCGATCGCCGAGGGTCGTTCCTGCGCCAACGGGGTGGACGCCTACCTCCAAGGCGGTTCACGGTTGCCGAAGCCGATCCTGCCGACCGACCGGCCACTGGTTGTCTGACCGGCCTCTGCCGCGGTCGGCCGCCCGGCCGGCTCCCTCGGAGGTCGGGGGCACCGACTGACCGACCGAGGCGCCGACTACAGCGCGATGCCGGCGTGCAGTCGGTGCAGGGTGCTCTTGCCGAACAGGGATTCGACCAGGTCGACGGCGAGTTCGGCGGTGGCGTTGCGGACGTCGAGAGCCGGGTTCAGCTCCACCAGGTCCATCGAAGCCAGCCGTCCGGTGTCGGCGATCATCTCCATGCAGAGGTGGGCTTCCCGGTAGGTGGGGCCGCCGGGTACTGGCGTCCCGACGCCCGGAGCCACGTCGGGATCCACGAAGTCCAGGTCCAGGCTCAGGTGGAGGTGGGTGTCGGCGTCCACGCCGGCGAGCGCGCGCACCATCGTGCGGCGCATCCCGATCTCGTCGACGAACCGCATGTCGAAGACCTCGACGCCCTCCTGGAACAGCAACGCCTTCTCGCCGGCGTCGACGCTGCGTAGCCCGACTTGGCGGATGTCTTCGGTCGCGACCGCCGGCTTGGCACCCGCCATCGTGGTCAGCTCGTCGGGGCCGTGGCCGGCCAGGCACGCCACCGGCATGCCGTGGATGTTTCCCGACGGGGTCAGTTCCGCGGTGTTGAAGTCGGCGTGCGCGTCCACCCAGACCACCCGCAGCTTCTTGCCGGCTGCCCGGCATGAGGCGGCGACCGCGCTGATCGACCCGATGGCCAGGCTGTGGTCCCCGCCCATCAGGATCGGCACCCGTCCCTCGGCGAGTTCGGCGGCGGTGGCGGCGTAGACGGCCCGGTTCCAGGCGATCACCTCCTCCAGGTGCCGGTAGCCGGCCACCGGCGGCAGCTCCGGGTTCGGCGGTCCGGTGAGGTCGCCCAGGTCGCGGACGTCGCAACCGAAGGTGCGCAGGGCCGTCCCGATGCCCGCGACGCGCAGCGCCTGCGGTCCGAGCCGGCACCCCTTCCGTGACGCCCCGATGTCCGTCGGTACGCCGATCAGACTCACCTGTGGCATGTCGTGCCCCTTTCGCTGTGCGTCGTTCAGCCGTAAGGATGCCACCATGCCATCGCAAACCCGACCAACTCCCGGCTCCCGGGTCGCGCTGCTGCGCGGGATCAACCTTGGTCCGCACCGCGGCGTGCCGATGGCGAGCCTCCGCGACATCGCCCAGGGCCTGGGCTGGACGGACGTCACCACCTACCTGCAGTCGGGCAACCTGCTGTTCACCGATCCAGCGCCCGACGCGAAGGCCGCCGAGCGTCTGAGCGCTGCCGTCCGCGAGGTTCTCGGGATCGACGTCGATGTGGTGGTGCGGTCGGGGCCGGAGTTGGACCGGCTGCTGGCGGAACACCCGTTCGCTGACGGCGACCCCGCACGGGTCGTGATCGCCTGTTGCGACCGTCCGGTGGGGGAACTGGCGGCGCGGCGACTCGCGGAGCTGGCCACCGGCGACGAACAGGTTCGCGTCGACGGCAGGGACGTCTTCGCCGCCTTCCCCGCCGGGCAGGCCGGCTCGAAGCTGGCGGCTCAACTCGTGACCGCCATCCGCCCGGCGACCGGCACCGCCCGCAACCTGCGGACGATGACCAAGTTGGCACAACTGCTGGCGGGCCGCTGATCGCCGACCATGGGTGAGTCGGGGCGGGGGCGACTCGGCGACCAGGGTTAAGGTGAGTACTCGCTGAACTTCCCCCAGCGCAGTGAACAAACATCACCCATCCGGCCCGGAGGTCTGAGTCAGCGTGTCGGCCGATTTCGTCCACCTGCACTGCCATTCGGAGTACTCGATGCTCGACGGTGCCGCGCGCCTGAAGGACCTGGTCGGCGCAGCCGAGCAGCTCGGCATGTCCGCGCTGGCGGTCACCGACCACGGCAACCTGTTCGGCGCCTACGAGTTCTACAAGGCGGCCAAGGCACTCGGCGGTGAAGCCGATCATCGGCCTCGAGGCCTACCTGACGCCGAAGACGCACCGCAGCGAACGCAAGCGCGTCCAGTTCGGCGACGGCACCGGCGACGACGTCGCGTCCAAGGGCGCCTACACCCACATGACCATGTGGGCGTCGGACAGTCGCGGGCATGCACAACCTGTTCCGGCTGAGCTCGCTGAGCTCGCCTGGAGGGCTTCTTCTACAAGCCGCGCGCCGACCGGGAGCTGCTGAACCGCTACGCCACGGGCCTGATCGCGACCACCGGCTGCCCCTCGGGCGAGGTGCAGACCTACCTGCGGCTCGGCCAGTACGAGCAGGCCGTGGAGTCGGCGGCCGAGTTCCGCGACATCTTCGGCGCCGGCAACTTCTTCGTCGAGCTGATGGACCACGGACTCGACATCGAGACCCGGGTGCGCTCCGACCTGCTGCGGCTCGCGAAGGAGCTGGATCTGCCGCTGGTGGCCACCAACGACCTGCACTACGTGCACGCCAGCGGACGCCGAGGCCCACGACACCCTGCTGTGCGTTTCGTCCGGCTCCAACAAGGACACGCCCGAACCGGTTCAAGTTCGACGGCAACGGCTACTACCTGAAGTCGCCGGCGGAGATGCGGCGCGCTGTTCTCCGACCTCCCCGAGGCCTGCGACAACACCCTCGCGATCGCCGAACGCTGCAGCACCTCCTTCGACGAGGGCAGCGGCACCTACATGCCGGAGTTCCCGGTGCCGCGCCGGCGAGACCGAGGCGTCCTGGTTCGTCAAGGAGGTGCGACCGCGGGCTCGCCGGACGCGCTTCCCCGACGGCGTGCCCGAGTACGCCGTCGAGCAGGCCGACGTACGAGGAGGAGGTGATCATCGGCAAGGGCTACGCCGGGTACTTCCTCGTGGTGGCCGACTTCATCAACTGGGCCAAGAGCAACGGCATCCGGGTCGGCCCGGGCCGCGGCTCCGGGGCCGGCTCGATGTGCGCCTACGCGATGCGGCATCACCGACCTCGACCCGGTGCCGCACGGCCTGATCTTCGAGCGGTTCCTCAACCCCGAGCGTCCGTCGATGCCCGACTTCGACGTCGACTTCGACGAGCGTCGGCGCGGCGAGGTGATCCGCTACGTCACCGACGAAGTACGGCGACGACCGGGTCTGCCAGATCGTCACCTACGGCACGATCAAGGCCAAGCAGGCGATCAAGGACGCCGGACGCGTGCTCGGCAAGCCGTTCGCCTCGGGCGAGAAGCTCACCAAGGCCTACACGCCGCCGGTGCAGGGCAAGGACGTGCCGCTGGCCGACGTCTTCAACCCCGACGCACGACCGCTACGGCGAGGGCACCGAGTTCCGCGAGCTGTACGACAACGATCCCGACGTCAAGCGAGGTCGTCGACACCGCCCGCGGCATCGAGGGGCTGAAGCGGCAGTGGGGCGTGCACGCCGCCGGCGTGATCATGTCGCAGCGCCCCGCTGATGGACGTCATCCCGATCATGAAGCGGGAGCAGGACGGCGCAGATCATCACCCAGTTCGACTACCCGAGCTGCGAGAGCCTCGGCCTGGTCAAGATGGACTTCCTCGGCCTGCGCAACCTGACGATCCTCGACGACGCCGTCCGCAACGTGAAGCTCAACCGCGGGCATCGACCTCGACCTGGACGCACTGCGGCGCGACATGACCGACCGGGCGACCTACGAACTGCTGGCCTCCGGTGAGACCCTCGGGGTGTTCCAGCTCGACGGCGGCGGGCTGCGGTCGCTGCTGAAGCAGATGCGTCCGGACAACTTCGAGGACATCTCCGCCACCATCGCGCTGTACCGGCCCGGGCCCGATGGGCGCCGACAGCCACACCAACTACGCGCTGCGCAAGACCGGGCGCCAGGCGGTCGAGCCGATCCATCCCGAGCTGGCCGAGCCGCTGGCCGACATCCTCGGCACCACCTACGGCCTGATCGTCTACCAGGAGCAGATCCAGCAGATCGCGCAGCGGGTGGCCGGCTACAGCCTCGGCCAGGCCGACCTGCTGCGCCGGGCGATGGGCAAGAAGAAGAAGGAGGTGCTGGACGCGGAGTTCGCGCCCTTCAGCGCGGGCATGCGGGCCAACGGCTACTCCGACGGCGCCATCAAGCACGCTGTGGGACATCATGGTGCCGTTCGCCGCCTACGCCTTCAACAAGGCGCACTCCGCCGCCTACGGCGTGGTCTCGTACTGGACGGCCTACCTCAAGGCCAACTACCCGGCCGAGTTCATGGCCGCGCTGCTGGAGTCGGTGAAGGGCGACAAGGACAAGACCGCGCTCTACCTCGGCGAGTGCCGCCGGATGGGCATCCGGGTGCTGCCGCCGGACGTCAACGAGTCGGAGGGCATGTTCACCCCGGTCGGGGCAGGACATCCGCTACGGGCTGGCCGCCATCCGCAACGTCGGCGACAACGTGGTGCAGGGCATCGTCGACGGCCCGCACCGAGCACGGGCAAGGCGGCCGACTTCAACGCGTTCCTCGACCAGGTGCCGCTGGTGGTCTGCAACAAGCGGGTGATCGAGTCGCTGATCAAGGCCGGCGCCTTCGACTCGATGGGGCACACCCGCCGCGGGCTGATGGAGTGCTTCGAGCGACGCGTCGACGAGGTGATCGACCTCAAGCGCAACCAGGCCAACGGCCAGGACGACCTGTTCGGCGACTTCGGCGGGGCGAAGCCAGATGCCGGCCACCACGCCCGTGCCGGACCTGCCGGAGTGGGACAAGCGCGTCCGGCTGGGCTTCGAGCGGGAGATGCTCGGGCTGTACGTCAGCGACCACCCGCTGCAAGGGCTGGAGCACATCCTCGCCGCCCAGCGCGACCTGCAGCATCGGCGCGCTGCGTCGCCGACGACGGACCGCGCGACGGCATGGTGACCATCGCGGGCATGATCACCCAGGTGGTCCGCAAGCAGACCAAGAACGGCGACCTGTGGGCGATCGTGACCGTGGAGGACCTGGAGTCGTCGATCGAGGTGCTGCTGTTCCCGAAGGTGTACGCCGGGAGTGGCCGCGTCGCTGGCCAGCGACACGGTGGTGCGGATCAAGGGCCGGATTCGCACGAAGGACGATTCGGTGGAGATGACCGGGCAGGAGGTCGCCTTCCCCGACGTCTCCGAAGGCCCGACCGGGCCGCTGGTGATCCAGCTGCCCGCTCTGCGATGCACCCCGGCGGTGGTCGAGCAGTTGCGCCAGGTCCTCCGGTCGCACCCGGGCCCCACGGAGGTGCGGGTCAGGCTGGTCTCGCAGACCAACGGCAGCAAGGTCTGGAAGCTCGACGAGGGCCTGCGTGTGGCGACGTCGCGTCCGCTTGATGGCCGACCTGAAGGCCCTCCTCGGCCCGTCCTGCGTGAGTGTCTGAACCGTCCCCGGTTCAGTCGGCGGTTCGTGGTGCGGTGCTCGTCGTCTAGGCTGCGTGCCGTGAGTACGACCGTGACCGAAGACCTGGTGATCGAGCGTGACGGCGCCGAGCATTCCCACGTGCTGGCGTGGATCGGTCTGCTGGCCGTCCTCTCCGCGGTAGTGGGTGGACTGGCGGCGGTGTTCTGGTCGGCGGTCGTGAGACTGCCGAACTACCGGGTGATGGAGGACGGATTGGCAACGATGACCGAACGCGGCCTCACCGAAGTCGTGGCCGCGGACGCGTGGTTCGTGGTCACGGGCGCTCTGGTGGGCGCCGGCCTGGGGCTGGTGACGTGGAAGTGGTTCCGACCGCTGGGCTGGCCGACCGGGCTTCTGGCCGCCGGTGCCGGGCTTCTGGCCGGCATCGTGTGCTGGCGGATCGGGCAGTTGCTCGGTCCTGGCGATTTCGCCCACCGGCTCGCCGAGGCCAACCCGGGCGACCTGGTCCCGATCTCGCTGGAGTTGCGGTCGCTCTCGGCGTTGGCACTGTGGGGTTTCGCAGCCGTGACGCCGGTCCTTCTGGTGTCCTCGCTGGGTCCCGATGAGGAGGACGGCGGCTGGCGGCGGCGACGCGAGGCGCCCGGGCAGGTGCCGGAGAACGGGACCGTCGACGAGCGCGGCGTGCTCACCACCCGCGACGATTCGAACGGCTGATCGTGACGGTCGACGTCGAAGCAGAACGCAAGTACGCCCTGGCGCCAGGGCAGGACCTCCCCGATCTCGGGAGGATCGCGACCCTGGGCACCGTCGAGGAGTTCGATCTCGACGCGACCTATTACGACACCCTCGACCACCGACTGACCCACGCCGGCCGGATCCTGCGCCGTCGGATCGGGGGCCACGACGCCGGATGGCACCTCAAGTTGCCGGGCCGCACCGCCGAGGAGCGGCTTGAGTTCCGGCTCCCGCCGGAGCCGGCGAGGCTGCCCCCCGAGTTGCGTGAGCGGGTGGCCGAGACCTTGTCCGGCGCTCCCGTGATCCCGGTGGCCGTGCTGCGGACGCGGCGTCGCCAGCAGCAGCTACTGTCACCGGCCGGGGAAGTGCTCGCCCTGAGCTGCCTCGACCACGTGCGCGCGGAAGTGGACGACCGGCGCGACGAATGGAAGGAGTTCGAGGTCGAACTCGTCTCCGGTGACCGCCGACTGCTGGCGGAGATCGACGCCGTCCTGCGGGGGGCCGGCATCGATCGGGCCGCGTCAGGATCGAAGATCGCGCGGGCACTGGGGAACGATGGTCGCGCTGCCGCCGGCTCAGAGCTGGGCCCGGACGCGAGCGCGGCAATGGCGCTGTTGGCCTACCTCGCCGACCAGGTCGGTGTACTTCAGACCCGAGAGGCCGCCGTGCGGGTGGACGGGGTGGATGCTGTGCATCGCAGTCGGGTGGCGACCCGTCGCCTTCGCACGGCGTTGCGAACCTACGCCCGGGTGCTCGCCGATTCCCCTAAACCGCTGCGGGCCGAGTTGCGCTGGCACGCCGAGGAGCTCGGCGGGCCACGCGACTCCGAGGTCCTCGCCGATCACCTGCTCGTCGCGGCCCAGAGGTTCCCCGGCGCCGAGGCCGTCGCTGCGTCCCTTGGTGCGGCGCTCAGCGAGGCACACGCGGCCGCCCACGCCGAACTGGTCGCCAGCATGAACACTCCTCGCTACGAGGACCTCCAACTCGCCCTGACCGAACTCCTCGCGCACCCCCGTTGGTCAGCGATGGCCGGAAAGCCGGCGCGGACCGTGCTTCCGCCGCTGCTGGAACGCGCGGTCGAGCGGGCGCGCAGGCTCGCGGACCACGCCGCGGCACGGCCGAGCGACATGACCCGCTGGCACGAGGTGCGCAAGGCCGCCAAGGCCGCCCGGTACGGGTCGGAGGTACTGGTTCCGGTCCTCGGCGAGACAGCTGTGGAGTGGCGCGATTCCTGGAAGGCCGTCACCGAAGCGCTCGGCAGGGTGCAGGACGCGGTGGTCGCCCAGCAGTTGATCGGTGAGCTGGCCGGTCAAGCTGCGGCCGGCGGCGCGGATTGGCAGCCGTTCGACGATTTCCGCCACGCCCAGGACCAGTCATTGCGCGAAGCCTTGGCCCAGGGACGGCTGGCGCTGGCCGCCGCCTTGGCCTGACTGATCGAGCTCTGCTCGCGAACTCAGCGAGCGATGTCGGCGAACTCAGCGCCGGTGACGGCCTTCAGGTCGGCCGGGGCCACCTCGAGCTGAAGACCGCGCTTCCCCGCGGACACACAGATCGAGTCCCACAGCTGCGCGGTCTCGTCGATCACGGTCGGCAGCCGGTTCCGCTGACCCAGCGGCGACACCCCGCCGAGCACGTAGCCGGTGCTGCGGGCCACGAGGGCCTTGTCTGTCAACGACGCCTTCTTGGCGCCGACCGCGGCGGCGAACTGCTTCAGGCCAAGGTGGCCTGCCACCGGAACGACGGCCACCGCCAGTTCGGCAGATCCGCTGGTGAGATCGACGAGGAGGGTCTTGAAGATCCGTCGCGGATCCACGCCGAGGGCGGCCGCGGCCTCGTCGCCGTACCCCGTGGTGTCCGGATCGTGATGGTAGGGCCGCAGAGTGTAGGGAACTCCGGCGGCGTCGAGGGCCCGAGTGGCGGGGGTGGCGGACACGGACCCACGCTACCAACGTCCGCGGCCGGTCTCAGACGAAGAACGAGACGGCGGCCACCAGCAGCGGCGCCACCACCAGCGCGGGCAGAAGGTCACCGACCGGGATCGGCTTGATGCCCGCCAGCCGGAAGCCCAGGCCCAGCAGGATCACCCCTCCGACCGCACCCAGGGCGTCCACGTGCGCGGTCGGAAGGAAGTTGCCCAGGGCGAAACCCAGCACGGTGAGCAGGCCCTGGTAGATCGCCAGCGGGATCACCGACGCCATCACACCGATTCCGAGAGAGGACGCGAAGGCGATGGCAGCGAACCCGTCCATCACGGATTTGACGAGCAGCTGCTCCGCGCCGTGGCCCAACCCGTCCGACAACGAGCCCAGGATCGACAGCGGACCCACGCAGAACACCAGGGTGGACGTGACCGCGCCCTCCACGAAGGTGCTGCCCTCGCTGCGGGCGGCGAACCGGTCGTGCAGGATCTCGGCACCCCGGTCGAGGCGCTTCTCGATCTGCGCCAGCGAGCCGAGGATGCCGCCGATCAGCAGCGAGCCGAGAATCACCAGGAGCCGCGCGTTCGCCCCCACCTCGGCGGTGAACGCCTCGGACATGCCGGACGCGATCGACATCGCCCCGATCACCAGCGTGATCAGACCCAGGATCGCGGTGACGAGGTCACGGGTGTGGTGCGGCAACCGGTGCCCGGCGAGGACGCCGATGCCACTGCCCAGGATGACCGCGACGACGTTGACAGCGGTACCGAGGCCGATGAACATGCGGCTATCCAATCACCCGCGCGTCCGGGCCTGACCAGGAACCACCGGCCGGGATGGCGGACGCGACCCGCCCTCTAGAATCCGAACGTGCTGAGAACCATCGACCTGCGTGGGACGTCCCTCGCCGACTACCGCGGTGTGCTGCCTCGCGCGGAGTTCGACGTGGCCGCGGCCGTCGAGCAGGTGCGTCCGATCGTCGAAGCGGTGGCCGAGCGCGGCGCGGCCGCGCTGGCCGAGTACTCGCAACGCTTCGACCGCGTGGTGCCGGTCAGCTTCCGAGTACCGGTCGAACAGCTGGCCGCCGCCGCTGCCGGCCTGGCGCCTCAGGTGCGCGCGGCGTTCACCGAGGCCATCGCCCGGCGCCGGCGGGTGGCCGAGGCGGAGGCCGCCCAGCGTACCGGTCAGGGTCGAACTCGGTCCCGGGGCGATCGTCGAGCAGCGGCTCGCTGCCGGTCGGCCGGGTGGGGCTGTACGTGCCCGGGTGGGCTGGCGCCGCTGGCGTCCAGCGTGCTGATGAACGTGGTGCCCGCCCAGGTGGCCGGCGTGGCGTCGATCGCGGTCGCCAGCCCGCCCCAGGCCGAGTTCGGCGGCCTGCCGCACCCGAACATCCTCGGCGATGTGCCACCTGCTCGGGGTCGACGGAGGTGTACGCGGTCGGCGGCGCCCAGGCGATCGCGATGTTCGCCCACGGGGTGCCGGACGTCTGTGCGAGCGGTCGACCTGGTCACCGGCCCCGGCAACATCTACGTCGTGGCGGCCAAGCGGCTGCTGCGCGGCAGGATCGGCATCGACTCCGAGGCCGGGCCGACCGAGATCGCGATCCTCGCCGACGACACCGCCGACCCGGCGCTTCGTCGCGGCCGACCTGATCTCCCAGGCCGAGCACGACCCGTTGGCGGCCTCCGTCCTGGTCACCGACTCGGTCGCGCTGGCCGACGCGGTGCACGCCGAACTCGAGCCGCAGGTGGCCGCCACCAGGCACGCCGAGCGGATCCGGACGGCGCTGACCGGGCGGCAGTCGGCCATCGTGCTGGTCGACGACCTCGACCAGGGCCTGGCCGTGGTGGACGCCTACGCCGCCGAGCACCTGGAGATCCAGACCGGCGAACGCGCGCGGCCGTGGCCGCCCGCGTACGCAACGCCGGCGCGATCTTCGTCGGCGCCTACTCGCCGGTGTCGCTCGGCGACTACAGCGCCGGCTCCACGCACGTGCTGCCGACCGCGGGCTGCGCGTGCCACTCCTCCGGGCTGAACGTGCACAGCTTCCGCAAGCAGGTGCACGTGATCGACTACTCCGCGGAGGCGCTGCTGAACCGTCGCGGGTGTCGTGGAGACCTTCGCCGCCGCCGAGGACCTGCCCGCCCACGGGGCGGCGGTCACCGCTCGGAGGCGCCCGCATGAGGCCGGACGTCACCTTGGCGGACCTGCCGCTGCGGCCCGAGCTGGTCGGGGAGGAGCCCTACGGGGCGCCCCAGCTGGACGTGCCCGTGCGGCTGAACGTGAACGAGAACCCGTATCCGCCCAGTCCGGCCATCGTCGCCGAGATGGCCGCGGCGGTCGCGGCCGCGGCGGCCGGCATCAACCGGTACCCCGACCGTGAGGCCCTGGGCCTGCGCTCGGACCTGGCCGCCTACCTCGGCCACGGCCTGACCGCGGCTCACATCTGGGCGGCCAACGGGTCCAACGAGGTGATGACCCACCTGCTGGGGGCCTTCGCCGGCCCGGGCCGCACGGTGCTGACGCTTCACGCCCGACCTACTCGATGTATCCCGAGTACGCCCGCAACACCCACAGCCACTACGTGACGGCGCCACGCCGGCCGGACTTCAGCCTGGACGCGGACCACGTGCTGGCCGCGATCGCCGCGCACAATCCGACGATCGTGATCATCACGACGCCGAACAACCCGACCGGGCACGTCGACGCCGCTGGCGGTGCTCGAGGAGATCGCTGGCCGGCACCGAGGCGATCGTGGTGGTCGACGAGGCCTACCAGGAGTTCGCGCGGCACCCGGAGCGAGACCGCGCTGACCCTGCTGGCCGAGTACGGCAACCTGGTCGTGTCCCGCACGATGAGCAAGGCCTTCGCCCTGGCCGGCGGCCGGGTCGGCTACCTCGCCGCCGCCCCGGCGATCGTGGACGCCTGCCGGATCGTCCGGCTGCCGTACCACCTGTCCGCGCAGACCCAGGCGATCGCCCGGGTGGCGCTCGCGCACGCGCCGGAAATGCTGGCCCAGGTGGATCTGCTGCGCACCGTTCGCGACGAGATGCTGCGTCGGCTGCCTCAACTGGGGGTCGAGGTGATCGACTCCGACGCCAACTTCTGTTTGTTCGGCCGGTTCGCCGACCGGCATGATGTCTGGCAGCGGCTGCTCGACCGCGGCGTGCTCGTGCGCGAGACCGGTCCCGGCCGGCTACCTGCGGGTCTCGGTCGGGAACACCGGAGGAGACAGACAGCGTTCTACACCGCCCTGGCCGAGGTGTTGGAGGAGATCCGATGAGCGCCACGCACCGCCGTCCGAGGAGCGCCGGACCAGCGAGTCCGCAGGTGCGGGTGAGCCTGAACCTCGACGGCACCGGGCGAGTCGACGATCACCACCGGCGTCGGTTTCTACGACCACATGCTCACCGCGCTGGCCAAGCACTCGCTGATCGACCTCGAGGTCGACCACCACCGGCGACCTGCACATCGACGGCCACCACAGCATCGAGGACACCGCGATCGTGCTCGGCCAGGCGTTCGCCGAGGCGCTGGGCGACAAGGCCGGCATCCGGCGCTTCGCGGACGCCACCGTCCCGCTGGACGAGGCGCTGGCGCACTGCGTCGTCGACGTCGCCGGCCGGCCGTACGTCGTGTACTCCGGCGAGCCCGAGGGCCAGCAGTACGCGCTGATCGGCGGCTCCGGCGTGCCCTACGCCGGCTCGATGACCCACCACGTGGTGGAGTCGTTCGCGCTCAACGCCGGCATCTGCCTGCACCTGCGGGTGCTCGCCGGGCGCGACCCGCACCACATCGTCGAGGCCCAGTTCAAGGCGCTCGCCCGCGCGCTGCGCGACGCCGTGGCGATCGACCCCCGGATCACCGGGATCATCCCGTCCACGAAGGGCAGCCTGTGACGGCCGACGGCGACGATCCGGCGTTGCCGACGGTGGCGGTCCTCGACTACGGCTCGGGCAACCTGCACTCGGCCACCCGTGCGCTCGCCGCCGCCGGGGCGGACGTCGTCCTGACCGCGGACCCCGAGGTGTGCCTGGCGGCGGACGGGCTCGTCGTGCCCGGGGTCGGCGCCTTCGCTGCCTGCATGGACGGACTGGCAGCGGTCGGCGGGCCGCAGCTGATCCTGCGCCGGCTGGCGGCGAAGCGTCCGGTGCTGGGCATCTGCGTCGGCCACCAGGTGCTGTTCAGCCTCGGCGTCGAGCACGGCGACGCGATTCCGGGCATCGGGGTCCTGCCCGGCGTGGTGGAGCGAGCTGGACGCCGTCCCGCTGCCGCACATGGGCTGGAACACGGTGGCGCCGCCGACCGCGTCGGCGATGTTCGCCGGGGTGGCGGGCGAGCGGTTCTACTTCGTGCACTCCTACGGCGTGCACGAGGTTCCGGACTGGCCGGCGAACGCGCGGATCACCTGGGCCGAGCACGGTGGCGACCGGTTCATCGCCGCCGTCGAGCAGGGCCCGCTGTGGTCGACCCAGTTCCATCCGGAGAAGTCCGGCGCGGCCGGCGGCGCGGCTGCTGCGCAACTGGCTCGACACGCTGTCGAAAGGGAATCATGAGCAAGCTCGAACTGCTGCCGGCCGTCGACGTGCAGGGCGGCCAGGCCGTCCAGCTGACGCAGGGCGTCGCCGGGTCGGAGAAGGTGTTCGGCGACCCGCTGGCCGCGGCTCAGCGCTGGCAGGACGGCGGCGCGGAGTGGCTGCACCTCGTCGACCTGGACGCGGCCTTCGGACGGGGCAGCAACGCCGAGGTGATCGCGGCGATCGTCGCGCAGTTGCAGCTGAAGGTGGAGCTGTCCGGCGGGATCCGCGACGACGCCTCACTGGAGCGGGCGCTGGCCACCGGCTGCCGGCGGGTGAACATCGGCACCGCCGCGCTGGAGAACCCCGAGTGGTGCGACCGGGTGATCGGCGAGTACGGCGACCGGATCGCGATCGGGCTCGACGTCCGCGGGACCCGGCTGGCGGCGCGCGGCTGGACCCGCGAGGGCGGCGATCTGGGGAGACGCTCGACCGGCTGAATGCGGCCGGCTGCGCACGGTACGTGGTCACCGACGTGGCCAGCGACGGCATGCTCACCGGCCCGAACGTCGGCCTGCTGCGCGAGGTGTGCGAACGCACCGACGCCAAGGTCGTCGCCAGCGGTGGCATCGCGACGCTGGACGATCTGCGAGTGCTGCGCGAGCTGGTGCCGCTCGGGGTCGAGGGCGCGATCATCGGCACCGCGCTCTACGTCGGCAACTTCACCCTGGCGGACGCTCTCGACGTCGCTGGGTAGTGGCGTCGAAGCGGGTACCGAGATCGAAGAGCGCACGGCAGGCTGCGCCGCAGGTGCAGGTCGAGCACGTCGGCCACATCCGTGAAGGGCCCGCCGGTGGCCGGATCCCGGCCCTCCTCTGCCAGCAGCCGCAGCTCGGCCACCTCCCCCCGCAGCTCCCCGGCCACCCTCGAGTCGACCTGACGGCGCAGCAGCGCCTGGCTGGCCACGACGGTCAAGGCCAGGACAATGAGCACGAGCAGCAACACCCAGCCGACCAGCCGGGCCTGCAACGGCAGGCCCGGCTGACGGTGGGGACGAGGTGCGCGCACCGGATCATCCTGTCGCACTAGTCGAGCACGTAGTCGAAGTCCTCGGCGACCGGTTCTCCGTCGGCGACCACGACCGGGTCGGTCGCGGCATCGAAGGTGCCGTCCCCGTCGTCGCGGTGCAGCACCGCCAGCAACTCCTGGCTGGACCGCACCGGCTGCGTCAAGGTGAGGGTCACCGGGGGGGCTGGGAAGGCCCGGGTCTTGGCCCGCGCGGATGACCTGGCCGCCGGGGCCGCGCGGGCGGGTGCGCAGGCCGTGGACCTGGCCGGCTACCGGACCACGGGAAGCATCAGCGTCAACCCCGCCCGAGCTCGAGCTGCCGCCCGCGCCTACCTGAGCGCTGCCCAGGTCACCGGCACCGTCACCCTCGCCGATGGCGGGCGGACGTTGACTGTGACCGTGGACGACCAGTACACCCCGGTGTTCCTGTCGATCGTGGGTGCCGGGCACATGAACGTCACCGGGAAGGCAACCGTGAACCTGACCGAAGTCCAACTAGGGGTGACTCGATGATCCGACGCATCACCGCAGGACTGGCAGCACTCGCAGCCCTCGCCCTCGCCCTGATCGGCCTGCCGCTGCTCCTGACCGGGGTGGCCCACGCGCTTGCCGATGTGATGCCCGCCTGGTCCGAGGTCCCGGGCGCGCTGTTGGCCCCCGGCGATGGTGGGCTGTTCCTGCTTATGGTCCTGGTGGTGGGCTGGCTCTGCTGGGCCACCTTCCTGATCGCGTTCCTCGCCGAAGCGGCCGCCCGGGCCCGCGGGGTGTCCGCACCCAGGCTGGGCCGGTTCTTCCCCCAAGCCACCGCCGCTCAGATGGTCACCGCCATCGTGGTCATGGCCACCACCCTGACCCCCCGACCCGCCGCCGCGACCCCAGCCACAGCCACGGCCCCAGCAGCGGTCTCGACGCCGCAGAACACAGTTATGCCGGCGGTCGCCCGCCCTGCGGCGCGGGATGAGCGCGGGTCGGACAGGTACACGGTGCGGGCGGGGGACACCCTGTGGGAGATCTCCGAGGACCGGCTCGGTGACCCGAACCGGTACCCCGAGATCGCCAATGCGTCCCGGCGGATCACCCAACCCGGCGGGGAACACCTCGCCGACCCCGACCTCATCCGCCCCGGCTGGGAACTAGCCATCCCAGATCCTGGGAACAACCATCCCAACGCTGGCGGGGCAGTGAACTCCGCCGGCCGGGAACAAGACAACACCCGGGCGCATCCGACAACTCCGGGATCGGCGGCCCTGGCAAGCGAGCCCACCGCCACCGCCCCCGACACACCCATGACCCCCACGGGGTCTGGCGACAGCGAACCGACCACCCCGGGGCACCTGGAAGCAGCTGGCGACACCACCGGGCCCACACCGATGCGTCCGCGTCCCAGCCATGGCATCGCCGGGCTACCCGACTGGATCACCACCCCATTGATCCCAACAGCGAGGGACTGACTATGAACCCGACTGAGCCTGCGGCCGCCCTGGGAAACTTGGTGCGCCAGCTGGTCCGTACCGCGGATACCACCCACCCGGGCCGGGAGTGGGCGCTGATGATGAACCCGGAGACATTCGTGATGATCGACCCGCCCGAGACCACCATCGCGGCCCCGACACCCGGATACCTGCCGCGGCGGGCTCCGGTGTTCGCCGGTGTGGAGGTTTGCGAAGACCAGCAGCATGAGCGCGCCGTTGAGGAATGTGGCTAGCAGCGGAATCGCCAGATCCTCAACCGACTGACCCCCGCATCCGCACGACCAGCTCGGGCTCTCCGGCGCTTTCCAGGGAGGGAGCGGGCGGACCGAGGGCGCGCGCGACGAGGTTGAGGATGCGGGCACTGATCCTGTCCAGCTCGAATGCGATGGTAGTGAGGGGCGGGTCCGTCCACTGCCCGGCTGGGATGTCGTCCACGCCGATGACCGCGATGCTCCCAGGTATCGACAGCTTGGCCGCGTGCGCCGCTGCCAGCACAGACAGAGCCAGGTCGTCGTTATAGACGCACAGGCCGGTGACGCCGTCGTCGACGCAGCGCCGAAGGGTCCGCGAGGACGCTCCCGCGCGGTCGACCCGCAGCCGCACCGGCGGCTCCAGGCCGCGCTCGGCGCAGTACTGGCGCACTCCGGCAAAACGGCCCTCCGCCAGAGGCCGCAGCGCGGCATCGGCAGGCTGGAGGTATGCCAGTCGGGTGTGCCCGTGTGTCACCAACGTCTCGGCCTGCAGCCGCCCGACGGCATCGGTGGGCACGCGAACCTTTTCAGAGTCGTCCCCCGGAGCGCTTGGGCCGGCACCCCACTGCGTCACCGGCACCCCCAGGGCGCGGATTCGCGCCAGGGGCCGGGGATCCGGATCGAGCAGGACGATCACGGCCGCGGGCATGATCTCGCGGCACAGCCGCTCGAGATCCTCCCCCGGTAGTGGCAGGCGAGCGAGCAGCTGAAGACCGAGCCGCGCGCAGCCACGCGTGAGCCCCTCCATGATGCCGACCAGCACGTGCCCGAGCGGCAACTCAGGGACCAGCAGCAGGACGATGTCACTGCGGCCTCGCGCGAGTGTCCGGGCGGCGCTCGACCGTGTGTACCCGAGGTCGCGCGCCGCGTCGCGCACTCGAACGCGGGTGCCCTCCGGGATGGAATGGCCCGGCAGATCGTTCAACACGTAGCTCACCGTCGCCGTGGATACTCCCGCGGCCGAGGCGACGTCAGCCAGCGTGACGCGACGACCCATGCTCGCCACCTCCCCTCCTACAGTCCCGACACGATGCGCCCAGAACCCACCGCCGAGCGCAGTCAGCCTCGAACGCAATATCATGGCCGTGCCCGCGTCCCCCTCTGCTTGACGCCGGTCTGCACCCACGGTATCGTAGTTATACGCTTAACTGATGCGCTTAACCCTACTGGAGGACCCGATGCCCGAGCGAACCGCAGGAACCGAACCCTGGTGGCGGAAGGCGGTGGTCTATCAGGTCTACCTGCGCTCGTTCGCGGACTCGGACGGCGACGGCCTCGGTGACCTGGCGGGCCTGCGATCGCGGCTCGACCACATCCAGAGCCTCGGCGCAGACGTGGTGTGGGTCACCCCGTTCTACCGCTCTCCCCAGGCGGACAATGGCTATGACATCTCTGACTACGACAGCATCGACCCGACGTTCGGCACGGATGCCGACTTCGACGCCTTGGTCGCAGACCTCCACGCCCGCGGCATGAAGCTGGTGATGGACGTGGTCCTGAACCACACGAGCGACCAGCATCCGTGGTTCCAGGAGTCGACGCGCTCGACCGACGACCCGCGGCGCGACTGGTACATCTGGCGGCCGCCGCGGGAGGGGGCACAGCCGGGAACGCCCGGTGCCGAGCCCACGAACTGGCTGGGGTTCTTCGCCCAGCCTGCCTGGACCTACCACGAGCCGACCGGCGAGTACTACCTGCACCTGTTCACCCCGGAGCAGCCCGACCTGAACTGGGAGAACCCCGCGGTCCGCCAAGAGCTGTTCGCGATGCTGCGGCGCTGGTTGGCCCGCGGCGTGGACGGCTTCCGGATGGACGTCATCAACCTAATCTCCAAGCGTTACCCGCTCATCGACGTCCCGCCCGGTGACAGCGGCGAGTACGCCGACGCCTACGACCAGTTCACCTGCGGCCCGCGCATGCTGGAGTTCCTCGACGAGCTGAAGACGCAGGTGCTGGACCCGTCGGGCAAGGAGCTGCTCACGGTCGGCGAGATGCCCGGTGCCACCATCGAGGACGCCCGCGCCGTGACCGGCGGCGAGGATCCGCGGCTGAGCATGATCTTCACGTTCGAGCACATGGACGTCGACCACGCGCCCACCTGGGGTGGCCGGTATACGCCCAAGCCGTTCGACCTGCCCGGGCTCAAGCAGAGCATGGCCCGCTGGCAGGAGGGCCTTGCCGACTCGGGCTGGAACAGCCTGTACTTCGGCAACCACGACCAGGCCCGCTCGGTCTCGCGGTTCGGCTCCCGCGATCCCCGGTATCTCCAGCGCTCGGCGACGCTACTGGCCACGATCCTGCACCTGCACCGGGGGACCCCGTACGTCTACCAGGGCGACGAGATCGGGATGACGAACTACCCCTTCCAGGGCATCGAGGACTTCCAGGATGTCGACGCGCTGAACTCGTGGGAGCGCGCCCGGCTCCTCGGCATCGCACCCGAGCTGATGCTCGCCGGGCTGCGCCAGAACAGTCGCGACAACTCGCGCACGCCCATGCAGTGGGACACCTCACCCAACGGCGGCTTCACCACCGGCACTCCCTGGATGCCGCTGAACCCCAACGCGGGCCAGGTCAACGCAGCAGCCCAGGTCGACGACGAGACCTCGGTGTTCGGGCACTACCGCCGGCTGATCGATCTGCGGCATGAACACGACGTGGTCTCCCTCGGCGAGTTCCACCTGCTCGCACCCCAGCACGAGACCATCTGGGCGTTCACCCGGACCCTCGGCACCGAGCAGTGGCTCGTTGCGGCGAACCTGTCCGACCAGCCGATCGACCTGATGCCGCTGCGCGACGTCGACGCGCCCAGCTCAGCCGAGCTCCTCCTCACCAACCTCGACCCGGACGGAGTCGAGCCCGGCGCGCTGCGGCCCTGGGAGGCTCGCATCCATCGGATCGCCCCGTGAGCACGCCCCTTCCACCCACGCACGAGAGGACACCCATCATGTCCCGGTATCGAGCCGTCGTCTTCGACCAGGACGGCACCCTGCTCGACACGTTCGTCCCCGCCCTGCATGCCTATTCAGTGGCCGCCGGCCGGGAGATCACGATGGCCGAGCTCGAGCCCGTGGCGCACCTGGGCGCCGCGCGCAACCTGCTCAGCGCCCTGCTCGGGCACGAGGCCAGCGACGCCGACGACGACCGGTTCCACGCCGCGCTGGCCGATGCGCTGCTAGGCACCGAGCCCTATCCGGGCGTGGTCGACACGCTCGTCAGGCTCCGCGGGAACGGACTGCGGACCGGGGTGGCGACCAACTCGGACGCCCGCTCCGCAGCCATCGTCCTGGGCGCCCACGGGCTCGCCGGGCACCTGGACACGGTCGTCACGGTCGACCAGGTCGCCGGCCCCAAACCCAACCCCGAGTCGATCCTGCTCGCAGTCGAGCAGCTCGGGGTCCGTCCGGACGAAGTGGTCTTCGTCGGCGACGCCCCCGCCGACATGCTCGCCGCACGAGCCGCGGGCGTCCTCGCGGCGGCAGCCGGCTGGGGACACCAGGCCGCCACGATCGACCCGGCGAATGTGGACCGATGGCTGGATCGACCCGCCAGCATCCTCGACCTCCTCGCCTGACCCGGCCGCCGGGAACGGTCAGCCATCACATCGCCAACAGCAAGCGATCGCCCCGCGCGATCACTCGCGCGACTGCGGCCTCCCCACCGGTGATCGCCCAAACCCTGTCGGCACTGCCCTAACTGCGGTCACGCCTGAGTGCCACGGGTACTGACGCCTCGGTCATCTCTGGTCTTCGTCGCCGTCTCAGCCGTCCCCTGAGCGTTGCGGGTTTCGGGGGCAGTACCTGCTGGTCCCTGGGTGCCGACGTCCCGGCGGTGGTGGGGGACTGTGCCAGGGACACTACCCCCCTCAGGACTGCTCCAGATAACGTTGGTGTTGTTGGATCAGGCCTGACGCCACAGAGCCTTGGGCAACGCGGTGAACGCCAGGATGTCCGCGCGTGCGGTCTCCAGATGGTCGGACACCGTCGGTAGCTTCCCGGCCAGCGCCTCCACGATCCGGTCGAACTGGCGCCTAGCCCACCCAGGTAGTGGTGCCAACGCAGCCAGCGCTGGGGTGCGCTTCCGGGCCGGTCCTTCGGAGCCTGATCGGGGCCGCGGTGAGCCGGTTCGAGGCCCTCGGGGTGCAGTGCTTCGAATGGAAGACCCGGGGCCACGATCAGCCGGCGGACCTCGGCGAGCATCTGGAGTTGGCCGGGTTTGCGCGGCAGGAGGAGGAGACGGTGCTGATCGGCGAGATCGCCGCCCTGGAGGGGGACGTTCGAGCGCCGATCGGCATCGACGTGAGGCGCGCGGGCAGCGACAGCCTGCATCAGGACGTCGCTGCGGTCGGCCGGCTGCACGCCGCGGTGTTCCCCGGCCACGATCCGAGATCGGAGGAAGAGTTGTTCCGCCGCCTGAGGGAGGCCATCGGGGTGGAGGAGCTCTGGCTGGCCGAGACCGCCGATGAAGTGGTGTGCGCGGGTCGGGTCACGGTCAGTGGAACGTTCGCCGGCCTGTTCGGCGGCGCCACGGCTCTTCAATGGCGCGGCCGCGGGATCTATCGAGCCTTGACCGCTGCCCGTGCAGTCGCCGCCGCGCGCCACGGCGCGACGTATGTCTATGCCGAGTGCACCGACTACAGCCGCCCCATCCTCGAACGCGCCGGACTGATCGCCGTGACTACCACCACCCCGTACCTGCGGCAGGGCCGGGCCTGATCTGGTCGGATCCGTTCCTGGGCGGCGTCCTCATCAGCTCTGGAAGCGGTCTTTGTCAGTGGCCCTGCCGACACTGGTCTTCATGGAAACACTCGAAGACACCCCCAGGGAACGGCAGGACTGGATCGCGACGATCAGCCTGAACCACGTGCGCCGCGGCGCCGTCGGCGGCTTCATGCAGGCCGACCACGGCGCGAGAACCCGACTGGCCCGGCTTCGGCCGGGAGATCGGGTCGCGTTCTACTCGCCCCGCACCGACTACCCCGAGGGCGAGCCGCTGCAGCAATTCACGGCGTGGGGCACTGTGATGGGCGACGACGTCTACCAAGTCACACTCGCGCCGGGCTTCCATCCATGGCGTCTCGCCCTGGAGTACTCGGACTCCACTGCGACATCGATCCGGCCCCTGCTGGGCCGGTTGTCGTTCATTCCGGACGAACGCAATTGGGGCATCACCTTCCGCCGCGGACTGTTCCGAATCCCCGCCGGCGACTTCGATCGGATCGTGGCGGCAATGGCCTCCCATGTTCCCTGACCAGGTGCACTGAGCGGGGATCCGAGGCCGTGACCGGGCCCGTCCACGGTGGGTGCGGGCAGGTGCTCGCCTCGCTCAGGGCACCCGGGCGGTCCACTCCGGGTTGCGGAACTTGGTGCTGGCCAGCTCCGTGGCCTCAGCGAGTTCAGCCGGGGTGAGTTCGCCGTCGACCGTGTGGAACAGACGTCGGAAGGTGGCCAGGAAGGACGCCATCACGGCCGGACGCGGCAGGTGGGTCTGCGACCGCACCGGGTCGACGCGCTTGTTGGCGCTCTTGGTGCCCTTGTCCGAGAGCTTCTCGCGGCCGATCCGCAGCACCTGCAGCATCTTGTCGGCGTCGATGTCGTAGGCCATGGTCACGTGGTGCAGGACCGCGCCGCCGACGAACCGCTTCTGCGCGGCCCCGGCGATCTTTCCGGCAGGGGAGGCGATGTCGTTCAGCCCGGCGTAGTGGGCCTGCACCCCGACCTCGCCGAGCGCGGTCAGCACCCACTCGTCCAGGAACGCGTAGGACGCCTCGTAGCTCATCCCGTCCACCAGCGTGGCCGGGCACCACCAGAGAGAAGGTGATGCAGTTGCCCGCCTCCATGAACATCGCGCCGCCGCCGGAGACCCGCCGCACCACCTGCACTCCGTGCCGCGTCGGCTGCCTCGGCGTCCACCTCGTTGCGGAGCGACTGGAAGGAGCCGATCACCACCGCCGGGTTCTGCCACTCCCAGAACCGGAGGGTCGGCCCGCGCTGGCCGGCGGCCAGCTCGCGCGCCAGCACCTCGTCCAGGGCGCAGTGCTCGGCCGGGTCAGAGGACCCGGGATCGAGGTAGGTGAAGGTGTGGTCACGCCCAGCCGGTCGAGCGACCCAGAGCCCGGCGCACGGCCATGGCCACCGCCCGGGAGTCGAACCCCACCATGGTCACCGGGACGCCCAGAGTGCCCTCGGCGATGGCCCGGGCCAGGTCGGCGTCGATCGCGGCGGCCAGCTCGCCGACGCCGGTGTCGATGCTCAGGCCGGCCAGGGCGCGGTCGATGATCGGGCAGCGCCTCGTCGGGGTCGAGGAAGAAGTCGCCGCTCACCTGCACTCCGGCCAGGCGGTCGTCGCGCACGCCCAGGTCGACGGCGACCAGCTTGCCGCCGGGCACCTTGTACTCACCATGGAACCGCTCGCTCATGGCGGTCAGGCTAGACGACAACCACCACCGCCGCCTGCGGCCGCCAACGGGGGAGTCCTGACGAACAGCGACGAACGGGCCGACACCGAACACCTGCCCTAGACTGAGCGGCGCAAAATCAACGGACGACGGAGCGGATCGTACATGAGCGGTCACTCCAAGTGGGCCACCACCAAGCACAAGAAGGCGGCCATCGATGCCAAGCGCGGCAAGCTCTTCGCCAAGCTGATCAAGAACATCGAGGTCGCCGCCCGCACCGGTGGCGCGGACCCCGCGGGCAACCCGACGCTGTACGACGCGATCCAGAAGGCCCACAAGAACTCGGTGCCCGTCGACAACATCGACCGCGCCGTCAAGCGCGGCGGCGGCGTCGGTGGCGACGCGGTCGACTACATCGAGATCATGTACGAGGCCTACGGCCCCGGCGGCGTCGCGCATCCTGATCGAGTGCCTGACCGACAACCGCAACCGGTCGGCGTCCGACGTGCGGGTGGCGGTCACGCGCAACGGCGGCACCATGGCCGACGTCGGCTCGGTCTCGCGGATCTTCGACCGCAAGGGCGTCGTCGAGGTCGCCAAGGTCGCAGGGCGGACGCACGCTCACCGAGGACGACCTGCTCGAGGCCACCCTGGACGCCGACCCCGAGGACGTCGACCGACGAGGGCGAGACCTTCAAGGTGATCAGCGACCCGAGCGTCGTGGTCGAGGTCCGCAAGGCCGTCCAGGCCGCCGGGCTCGACTACGAGTCGGCCGAGGTGCAGTTCGTGCCGCAGTACACCAAGGCGATCGACACCGCGGAGGCCGCCGAGAAGCTGTTCAAGCTGCTCGACGCCATCGAGGACCTCGACGACGTCCAGAACGTGTACAGCAACGAGGACGTCCCCGACGAGATCGGCGAACAGCTCGCCTGATCTTCGTCGACAGACCGCGCGCCTCGCGGAGTTCGTGGCGCGGCACGATCGCGGGACGGATCCGGACGGGCTAGTATCCGAACAACTGTTCGGACGAGGGAGGGCTGGCGGATGCGCGTACTCGGAGTCGATCCCGGCCTGACCCGGTGCGGGATCGGCGTGATCGAGGGGCTCCCGGGCCGCCCACCGCAGCTGGTGGCCGTCGGCGTCATCACCACCTCCGAGCACACTGGAGCTGCCGCAGCGGCTGCTGCTGATCGAAGCCGGCCTCACCGAATGGGTCGCCGAGCACCGCCCCGACGCGGTCGCGGTCGAGCGGGTGTTCGCCGACCAGAACGTGCTCTCGGTGATCGGCACCGCCCAGGCCGCCGGTCTGGCGATGCTCGTGGCGGCCCGCGCCGGGCTGCCCGTCGCACACACACACGCCCACCGAGGTGAAGGCGGCCATCACCGGCTCGGGCCGAGCCGACAAGGCCCAGGTGGGCACCATGGTCGCCCGCATCCTGAAGCTGGACGCGCCTCCGAAGCCGGCCGACGCCGCGGACGCCGTCGCCCTGGCCATCTGCCACCTGTGGCGCGGCGCCGGCGCCGACCGGATCGCCCAGGCCGCTGGCGAAGCAGGCACTGGCCAGCAGGCGCTCGACCGTGCCGCGGCAGGGCCGAGCCAGGAGGCATCGTGATCGCCCAGCTGACCGGCACGGTCGCCGCCGTCGGCGGCACCTGGCTGGTCGTCGACCTGTCCGGCTTCGGCCTGAAGGCGCTGTGCACGCCGGCCACCGCCGGCGTCGGTGCGGGTCGGGGAGCACGGTCACCCTGCACACCTCGCTGGTGGTGCGCGAGGACTCGCTGACCCTGTACGGCTTCACCGAGCCGGCGGAGCGGGACTGCTTCGAACTCGTGCAGAGCGCCACCGGCATCGGCCCGAAGATCGCCCAGGCGGTCGTGTCGGTGTTCAGCCCGCACGAGTTCCGCGCCGCCGTCGCCGCCGAGCAACATTGCCGCGCTCACCCGCGTCCCCGGCATCGGGCCCAAGGGCGCCCAGCGACTGGTGCTCGAACTGAAGGACAAGGTGGCCGCGCTCGGCCGGGCACTCGGCCGTTGACCGCCGGTTCGCGCAGCCGCACCGAGTGGCGCGAGCAGGTGCGGGCCGGTCTGGAGGGGCTCGGCTGGTCCACCCGGGACGCCGAGGCCGCCTGCGACCGCGTGGCCGCCGCTGGCCGGCGACGCTCCGGACACGCCGGTCGCGGTCCTGTTGCGCGCCGCGCTGCGCAGCCTGGCCAAGTGAACTCCGTGCACAGCGCCGAGACGGACCCGCTCGACCCCCACGTCCACACCGACGACCAGGCCGCCGAGTCGGCGCTGCGTCCGGCCGACCCTCGCGCGAGTTCGGCGGCCAGCCGCGGGTCAGCGACCAGCTGGGCCTGGTGCTCGACGGCGGCCCGGCACCGCGGCGACCGTGCCCGACCACGTGCTGCTGTCCGGCCCGCCCGGCCTGGGCAAGACGACGCTGGCCATGATCATCGCCGCCGAGATGGGCGCGCCGCTGCGGATCTCCTCCGGCCCGGCGATCCAGCACGCCGGCGACCTGGCGGCGATCCTGTCCGGGCTCACCGAGGGCGAGGTGTTCTTCCTCGACGAGATCCACCGGATGTCCCGGCCGGCCGAGGAGATGCTCTACCTGGCCATGGAGGACTTCCGCGTCGACGTCGTCGTCGGCAAGGGGCCCGGCGCCACCGCGATCCCGCTGGAGATCCCGCGGTTCACCCTGGTCGGCGCCACCACCCGGGCCGGCCTGCTGCCCGGCCCGCTGCGCGACCGGTTCGGCTTCACCGCGCCAGCTCGACTTCTACGCCGCGGCCGACCTGGAGCGGCATCCTGGCCCGCTCGGCGCGCGCTGCTGGGCATCCACGCTGGACGCGGACGCCGCCGCCGAGATCGCCTCCCGCTCCCGCGGCACGCCCCGGATCGCGAACCGGCTGCTGCGCCGCGTCCGCGACTACGCGCAGGTGCAGGGCGGACGGTCGGCTCAGCCCGAGACGTGGCCCGCGGCGGCGCTGGAGCTGTACGAGGTCGACCCGCTCGGCCTCGACCGGCTCGACCGGGCGCGTTCTGGACGCGCTGTGCCGGTCCTTCGGCGGCGGCCCGGTCGGCCTGACCACGCTGGCGCTGGCCGTCGCCGAGGAGACCGAGACCGTCGAGGAGGTCGCCGAGCCGTTCCTGGTCCGGCAGGGCTTCCTGATGCGGACACCGCGCGGCCGGGTGGCCACCCGTCGCGCCTGGCAGCACCTCGGGCCTGATGCCGCCGCCCACCGCTCCCGGCGGCTCCGAGCGCGCCGGACCTCTTCGATCTCTCAGAATGAGCGGCCCCGCACCGTCGGGCGCGAGTCGCGCCGCGGTCGAATGGGTAATCCCTGGGACTCGGCGCTAGGCTACGCGGCTCGGCGGTACGCCGCCCCCTAGCCATGCAAATGTGAGGACTTTCCCGATGGAAACCGTGCTGATGCTCGTCGTTATGGGCGCTGCCCTCTACTTCCTGATGATCCGGCCGCAGCAGAAGCGGGCCAAGGAAGCAGAAGGACCTGATGAGCGCGCTCGCAGCCCGGGTGCCGGGTGATGACCGATCTCCGGCATCATCGGCACCGATCAAGTACCTGGGCGAGAAGCAGGCGATCCTCGAGGTCTCGCCCGGCGTCGAGATGACGATCGACAAGCGGGCCATCAGCCCGCAGGCCGTGGAGGACGAGTTCGAGTACGCCGACGACGACGCCGAGGCCGCCGACGCCGACGCCGACGTCGCGGACGCCTGCCAGCGTCCGACGCGGCCATCCCGAGGTCGACGTCGACCCGACGCCGCGCCGAGCCGGCGACCGGCGCCGGACCGGCGCCCGACGACGACCGACGCCCGACGCCGAGGAGCCCACCTGGGACAACCCCGGAACCACCGAAGAACTGAGCCGAGCTAGGCACACCGTGGCAACCACAAGCAGGAAACACGCACACCCGCTGCGCACCCTGGTGATCCTGGCGCCTGGTGATCGCGGGGCTCTACACGATCATCGCGATCACCAGCTTCTGGACGCCCAAGCTCGGCCTCGACCTGCGCGGCGGCACCACGATCACGCTGACCGCCTCGCAACACCACCGGTACCGGCGCGGTCGACCCGGCCAGCCTCGAGCTGGCCCGCACGATCATCCAGCAGCGGGTCGACTCGCTCGGCGTCGGCGAGACCGAGGTGACCACCTCGGGCGACAACCAGATCATCGTCTCGGTGCCCAACGTGCAGAAGGACGAGCTGGTGCGGATGGTCGGCACGACCGCCCAGCTGTACTTCCGCCAGGTCTACGCGACCGAGGCCGCCAGCAGCACGGGTGACGGCGGTCGAACCGAGCCGACGCCGCGACGGCCGAGCCGGCCGCGACCGCCACGACCGAGCGCCACGCGCGACGTCCACGAACAAGCGGCCGCTGCCGTCCCTGCCGACGCCCGGTGCCCAGCCCGCGGCCCACCGTCGCCTCGGGCGAGACCCAGACCATCGCCGAGCTGATGAAGTGGACGCCGACCGACCGGGACACCGCCGACTTCGCCGCTTTCCAGTGCGGCGACGCCTTCCCCGACGTGACCGACCAGCCCCTGATCACCTGCGACGACACCGGCACCTACAAGTACCTGCTCGGCCCGGCGCTGATCAAGGGCGAGATCGGTCGACGCGGGCGCAGGCCGCGGTTCCGCAGAACTCGGTGTCCTGGGTCGTCGAGCTGGAGTTCAACAGCCAAGGTGCCACGGACTTCGAGAACGTCACCGGCGCAGCTGGCCACCCAGACCACGCCGCAGAACCAGTTCGGCATCGTGCTGGACGGCACCGTGATCTCCGCTCCCAGCGTGTCAGCGGTCGATCGCCGGCGGCCGCGCCGAGATCAGCGGCCGCTTCACCCAGAAGACCGCGACACGACCTGGCCAACGTCCTGAAGTACGGCGCGCTGCCGCTGTCCTTCGACGTCTCCAGCGTCGACAACGTCTCCGCCAAGCTCGGCGGCGAGCAGCTGCAGGCCGGCATCATCGCCGGCCTGATCGGCCTCGGCCTGGTGGTCGCCTACAGCGTCCTCTACTACCGCGGCCTGGCCCTCGTGGTCGTCGCGTCGCTGGTGGTCGCCGGCGCGCTCACCTGGGCGCTCGATGGTGCTGCTCGGCCAGAGCCTGGGCTTCGCCCTGAACCTGCCGGGCATCGCCGGCGCGATCGTCGCCATCGGCGTCACCGCCGACTCGTTCATCATCTACTTCGAACGGATCCGCGACGAGGTGCGCGAGGGCCGCAGCCTGCGCACCGCCATCGAGACCGGCTGGATCCGCTCCCGGAAGACCATCCTGGTCGCCGACTCGGTGTCGCTGCTGTCGGCCGCTGGTGCTGTTCGTCCTGGCCATCGGCGCGGTGAAGGGCTTCGCGTTCACCCTCGGCCTGACCACGCTGATCGACATCGCGGTGGTGTTCTTCTTCACCAAGCCGCTGATGACCCTGCTGGGCCGCACGAAGTTCTTCGGCGAGGGCCACCGGTTCTCCGGCTTCGAGGCCGAGCACCTGGGCGCGAGCCTCGCGCCGCTGCACAACTCGCGACGACGGGGCCGCAGCGCTGGCCGGAGGTGAGGCGTGATGAGCGAGCAGCTCACGACCACCGAGGCCGCCGAAGAAGAACGGGCCTCGCCCACCGGCTCTACACCGGTGAGATCTCCTACGACTTCGTCGGCAACCGCAAGCTGCTGGTACATCGTCTCGGCCGTCATCCTCGCTGATCTCGCTGCTCGCGCTCGCCGTTCCGCGGCCTCAACCTGGGGCATCGAGTTCACCGGCGGCGCCGACTTCCAGGCACCGGTGCAGGTGACCGCGACCACCGTCGACGACGTCCGCGAAGCGGTGGCGGCAGCTCGACATCGCCGGCTGACGACCTCAGCGTCACCACCATCGGCGACGGCACCGTCCGCGTGACAGACCGAGACGATCACCAGCGACGCCGAGGTGACCAAGGTCAAGCAGGCGATCGCCGAGCGCGGTCGGCGTCGCAGCCCGACGAGGTCGCCTACACCCTGATCGGCGCCTCCTGGGGGCAGCAGATCACGCACGCAGGCGCTGATCGCGCTGGCGGTGTTCCTCGGCTGGTGATGCTGCTGATCTGGGCCTACTTCCGCGACTTCAAGATGAGCATCGCGGCCATCGTCGCGCTGCTGCACGACCTGGTGGTCACGGTCGGCGTCTACGCCCTGGTCGGCTTCTCGGTCACCCCGGCCACGATGATCGGCGTGCTGACCATCCTCGGCTACTCGCTCTACGACACGGTCGTGGTGTTCGACAAGATCCGCGAGAACACCCGCGACCTGACCAACAGCCGGCACACCTACTCGGCGGCAGGCCAACCTCGCCGCTCAACCAGGTGCTGGTGCGGTCGCTGAACACCACGATCATCGGCGTGCTGCCGGTGGCGGCGCTGCTGTTCACCGGCTGGTTCATGCTGGGCACCGGGCCGCTGAAGGACCTCGGCCTGGCCCTGTTCGTCGGCATGATCGCCGGCGCCTACTCGTCGATCTTCATCGCGACCCCGCTGCTGGCGCAGATGCGCGAGGCCGAGCCGGACATGAAGGAGCACCGCGAGCGGCTCGCCCGCCGGGCGGCCCGCGGCGCGGAGAAGGCCGGCCACAAGCCCAAGGCCGGTCACCGTCGCCGTCGGCGACCAGGCCGCGACCCAGGTCGACCCGGCGCAGCCTGGGCCTGGTCTCGGCCACGCGACCTGGTCGCCGGCGACCCGGACGCCAGCCCACGAAGCAACCTCGCAGCCAGCGCAGGAAGTGACATGCAGACGTCCGAAGCCAACCGGGCGCTGATCGCGTCCCTGATCCGCGACATCCCCGACTTCCCGAAGCCGGGGGTGCTGTTCAAGGACATCACCCCGCTGCTGTCGAGCGCCGCCGGTTACCGGGCGGCCATCGACGAACTCGTCCGCCAGCGCTCCGGAGCGGGATCGACGTGGTGGTGGGCATGGAGGCTCGCGGGTTCATCTTCGCCGGCCCGTGGCGCTGGAGCTCGGCGCGGGCTTCGTGCCCGTCCGCAAGCCCGGCAAGCTGCCCGGCGACGTGTACACCCAGACCTTCTCGCTGGAGTACGGCGACGAGACCCTCGCCGTGCACACCGACGCGATCATGCCGGGCGCGCGGGTGCTGGTGATCGACGACGTCCTCGCCACCGGCGGCACCGTGGGCGCCACCGCTGCTCTGATCCATCGGCTGGGCGCCGATCTGGTGCACGTCTCGGTGCTGCTGGAGCTGAGCTTCCTCGGCGGCCGCGCAGCACCTGGCGAGCCTGGGCATCACCGAACACCTCGGCAGTCCTGACGGTCTGATGGACCGATGGCCCCGCGGCACCCCGCGGAGTCGGCCGCGATGCAGGGCCGCGCTGCGGCGGGACGGCCCAGGTGCAGCCTGCCCGTCGACGGACGTCCGCGGCGCGCGCAGCTGCTGACTGCGCGTCGCTGATCGGCTGTCGGGCTCCTGACTGCTGCTCACGCTGATCGTCTACTTCGACCGGGACGCGTACGCCGACAACGTGGCCAACGACGGCGTCTCGCTTCCTCGACGCCCTGTACTACGCCACCGTCACCATGACCACCACCGGCTACGGCGACATCACCCCGGTCGCTGCCGCACGCCCGGCTGATCAACGTGTTCGTGGTCACCCCGATCCGGATCGCCTTCCTGGTGCTCCTGGTCGGCACCACCGTCGAGGTGCTGGCGAACGAGGGACGCCGGGCCCTGCTGGACTCGCGCTGGAGGAGGAACATGCGCAACCACACCGTCGTCATCGGCTACGGCACCACCGGCCAGAGCGCCACGGCCACCCTGCTGCGCGGGCGGCGCTGCCGCTGGAGCAAGATCGTGGTGATCGACCCGACCCGCAGGCCGTGGCCGCGGCGAACCGGCACGGCTTCGCCGCCTTCGAGGGCGACGCGACGTCCCGGGAGCTGCTGCACCGTGCCGAACTGCCGAAGGCGAAGGAGATCATCATCACGGTCGGACCGCGACGACACCGCGATCCTGAGCCACGCTCACCGTCCGGCAACTCAACCGCGGCGCCCACGTCGTGGTGGCGGTCCGGGACTCCGACAACGTGCCGCTGATCCGCCAGTCCGGCGCCGACGCGGTGGTCACCTCCTCCGACGCGGTCGGGCGACTGATGGGCCTGTCCTCGATCAGCCCTCACCTCGGGGACGTGATCGAGGACCTGCTCTCCTCCGGCGAGGGCCTCGAGGTGGCCCAGCGGCATGGTCACCGCCGACGAGGTGGGCCAGCAGCCCACGCGACATCCAGGGCGAGAAGGTGCTCGCCGTCGTCCGCAACCGCACGTTGCGCCGCTTCTACGAGACGAGTGCGGACGAACTGCGGACCGGCGACGAGGTCGTCGTCATCCGACGCGCGCCGGACAGCCGTCGGACCCCACGAGTAGAGTGAGCATCCACTTCTCAACTCTGGCGGAGGCGGCGTGACCCAGGGCATCCACGGACCCTACGGCGAGGGGGACGGCCTGCCCGGCGAGCCGCGCACGCGGTTGGCGTCCACCGATCAGCCCCGGATGCGGATGCGGCAGGTGCTGGCCCGGCTCGGCGCCCAGCGCAACCAGCCGGTGGCGGTGCTCGATCCGCTGATTCGGATCGTCCACACCCACCACCCCAAGGCCGACGTCGCGCTGATCGAGCGCGCCTACCGCACCGCTGAGCACTACCACACCGGCCAGTTGCGCAAGAGCGGCGACGCCTACATCACCCACCCGCTGGCCGTGGCCACGATCCTGGCCGAGCTGGGCATGAACGAGCCGACGCTGTGCGCGGCCCTGCTGCACGACACGGTCGAGGACACCTCCTACACCGTCGAGCAGCTGCACCGCCGACTTCGGCGCCGAGATCGCCGCGATGGTCGACGGCGTCACCAAGCTGGACAAGATCGCCTACGGCGAGTCGGCCAAGGCCGAGACCATCCGCAAGATGGTGCTGGCGATGAGCCAGGACATCCGCGTCCTGGTGATCAAGCTGGCCGACCGGCTGCACAACATGCGCACCATCGGCTACCTGCGCCAGGACAAGCAGATGGCGATCGCCCGCGACACCCTCGAGATCTTCGCCCCGCTGGCCCACCGGCTGGGCATGAACGCCATCAAGTGGGAGCTGGAGGACCTGTCGTTCTCCACGCTGCAGCCCAAGGTCTACGACGAGATCGTGAAGCTGGTCGCCGCCCGGGCGCCGCTGCGCGAGGACTACCTGCGGATCGGTCACCGAGCAGGTGCGCGCCGACCTGGCCGACGCCGGCATCAAGGCCACCGTGTACGGCCGGCCGAAGCACTACTACTCGATCTACCAGAAGATGGTGGTGCGCGGACGCGACTTCGCCGACATCTACGACCTGGTCGGGCCTGCGCATCCTCGTGGACAGCCAGCGCGACTGCTACGCGGCGCTCGGCATCCTGCACGCGCGCTGGAACCCGCTGCCCGGGCGGTTCAAGGACTACATCGCGATGCCGAAGTTCAACCTGTACCAGTCGCTGCACACCACGGTGCTGGGGCCGGGCGGCAAGCCGGTCGAGCTGCAGATCCGCACCCACGAGATGCACCGCCAGGCCGAGTACGGCGTCGCCGCGCACTGGAAGTACAAGGAGGGCAAGGCCGACGGCACCGAGCTGAACTGGGTGCAGCAGATCAGCCAGTGGCAGAAGGAGACCGAGGACCCCGGCGAGTTCCTCGACACGCTGCGGTTCGAGATCGCCACCGACGAGGTGTTCGTCTTCACGCCCAAGGGCGACGTGATCAACCTGCCCGCAGGCGGCCACCCCGGTCGACTTCGCCTACGCGGTGCACACCGAGGTCGGCCACCGCACCATCGGCGCCCGGGTCAACGGACGCCTGGTGCCGCTGGAGTCGACGCTGATCCAGCGGCGACGTGGTCGAGATCCTCACCTCCAAGGCCGCCAACGCCGGCCCGAGCCGCGACTGGCTCGGCTTCGTCAAGAGCCCGCGCGCCCGCGGCAAGATCCGCCAGTACTTCATGCGCGAGCGCCGCGAGGAGTCGATCGAGCAGGGCAAGGAGCTGCTCACCAAGCAGATGCGCCGCGCCGGGCTGCCGCTGCAGCGCCTGCTGACGCCCGAGCACATGACCGGCCTGGCCGAGCACTTCCGGGTCGCCGACGTCGAACGCGCTGTACGCGGCCATCGGGGAGGGCACGATCAGCGCCGCAGGCCGTCGTCCAGCGGCTGATCGCGTCCGAGGGTGGCGCCGAGGAGGTCGCGGAGCTCGGCGGCGAGGACACGTCCGTCATCGGCCGCCAGCGTCGCAGCCGGCGCTCCGGCAACGAGGCCGGCGTCGTGGTGCAGGGCGACCCGAACGTGTGGGTGAAGCTGGCCCGCTGCTGCATGCCGGTGCCCGGCGACGAGATCCTCGGCTTCGTGACCCGCGAGAACGGCGTGTCGGTGCACCGCACGGACTGCACGAACGCCCAGGACCTGCGGCACCAGCCCGAGCGCCTCGTCGAGGTGTCGTGGGCGCCGACCGCGACGCAGTTCCTTCCTGGTGGCGCTGCACGTCGAGGGCCTCGACCGCACCGGCATCCTGTCCGAGGTGACCCGGGTGATGGGGGAGCACCACATCTCGATCCAGTCCGCGACGCTGAACACGGCGAAGGACCACACCTTCAAGTTCCGGTTCACCTTCGAGACCACCGACCCCACGCATCTGGAGCACCTGATCGACGCCATCCGGAAGGTCCCCGGCGTCTACGACGTCTTCCGGCTGCAGAACTGATTCGGCCGGCGTCCGCCGTCCGATCCCCACGGCTGGGCCGGTGCGCAAGCCCTCCGGTCACGCTCAGGTGAGCCCGGTGGCCTCTGGGCTCGGTCAGCGGTTGAAGTCCGCCAGCGTCGCCTGGGCCTGGTCGAGCCAGGTCTGGTAGGTCGCGATCGATTCGCGTGGCCTTCGCGGCGGCGCTCTGGTCGCCGCGCGCGGTGGCCTTGGCCGCCTTCTCGGTGAGCTTGTCGATCTCGGCCGACGAGCATCGCCGACCGTCTCCTCGGCGCGGGCGCGGGCCTGCGGGTCGGTGCGGCGCCACTCGTCCTCCTCGGCCGTGCGGACGGCCGTCTCGAGCGCCTTCAGCCGGGCGTCCAGCGCTGCGCATCTGCTCGCGCGGCACCCGGCCGTAGGCGTTGTACTTCTCCAGGAAGGTGCGGAAGCCGGCGCGTGCCGCGGCCAGGTCGGTGACCGGGCAGCAGGTTGGCCTCGGCCTCGTCCAGCAGCGCCAGCTTGGCGTCCAGGTTCGCCCTTGAACTCGGCGTCCTGCTCGCTCTGCACGGCGGTGCGTGCGCTGAAGAAACCGTCCTGGATGGCGCGGAACTCCGCCCACAGCTGCGTCGTCGATCTCGCGGGGAGCAGCACCGGCGGCCTTCCAGCGGGTCATCAGGTCGCGGAACGCCCCGGCGGTGGGCCCCCATTCGGTGGAGTTCGCGAGCTCGCGGGCCTCGGCGATGATCTGTTCCTTGGCCGCCTTCGCGCTGTCGCGCTTGGCGGCCTGCTCGGCGAACTGGGCCTTGCGGCGGCGGGTGTAGGTCGTGCGCGCCGCAGAGAAGCGGTGCCACAGCGCGTCGTCGGTGGCCCGATCGATCCGCGGCAGCGCCTTCCACTCGTCCAGCAGCGCGCGGAACCGGTTCACGCCGCCGCGCCAGTCGTTGCCCAGCGCCAGCGTCTCGGCCTCGGCGACCATGCTCTCCTTGGTCTCGCGCGTCACCTCGAGCTGCTTGGACCGCTCGGCCTTGCGGGCCTCGGTCTGCTCGGCCAGCAACGGGGCCAGCGCGTCCAGACGGGCGCACCAGGCCATCCAGGTCGCCGACGGCGTTCGCGGCCGCGACCGTGGTTCGGACCGTGTTGATGCTGTGCCGGGCCTCGTCGGGTGACAGCGCGCCGCCCTTGACCCTGGTCTCCAGCAGGCCCACCTCCACCTCGAGGGCCTCGAAGCGCCGGGTGTAGAAGGCGAGCGCCTCGGCGGGTTCGACATCGGGAATCTGACCGACGACCCGCTCGCCGTCGGCCGTGCGCACGTAGACCGTGCCGTCGGCGTCGACGCGACCGAAGTCCGCCGGACCTGAGGTGGAGTTCATGACAGACATCTTGCCTGATCCTGCCCGTTTTGTGGCAACGGGCCGCGCTCGCGAACGGGCGATAGGGTGTGCGTCGTGTTCCTGGCATCCTTCCCCACCGGTCAATGGCAGGCCAACTGCTACGTCGTCGCGCCCGCCGGCTCGACCGACGTGCGTGGTCGTCGACCCCGGCCAGGACGCCGCCGCCGGCGTTGCGGCAGCTGCTCAGCGAGCACGGGCTGACGGCCCGCGGGCGTCCTGCCCACCCACGGCCACTTCGACCACGTCGCCGACGCCGCCGAGATCGCGGACGAGTTCGGCGTCCCGCGTCTGGATCCACTCCGCGACCGGCACCTGCTCACCGACCCGGCTGCCGGCGCTGAGCCCGGACGGGGCCGCGCTGGTGCGGCAGTTGCTGCGCGTGCCGATGGTCGAACCCGCCCGGGTGGAGGAGCTGGACGGGCTGCCGCGAGCTGACGCTCGCCGGGCTGGAGTTCACCGTGCACCCACGCACCCGGCCACACCGCCGGGCTCCGTGCTGTTCGGCCTGGCCTACGCCGGCCCGACCCCGCAGATCACCCGGATCGTGTTCACCGGCGACGTGGTGTTCGCCGGCTCGATCGGCCGCACCGACCTGCCCGGCGGTGACCAGACGACGATGAACCAGACCCTGCGCGACGTCGTGCTGCCGCTGCGCCGACGCCTGCGGCGCTGCTGCCCGGCCACGGTCCGCAGACCACGATGGCACGCGAGCGCACGTCAGAACCCGTACCTGCAACCCGCCGTTCCTGAGGAACTGATGGCCCGTCCCAAAGCCACTGTCCGGTTTCCCCGAGTTCACGCCCGTCCGGACGCATCGTCGAGCAGCGCGTCCTCGCGGCGCTGCGCCGACACGTTCGAACTGCACGGCTTCGGCTCCATCGAGACCCGGGCCGTCGAGCCGATGGAGCAGCTGACCCGCAAGGGCGAGATCGACAAGGAGGTCTTCGTCGTCCGCCGGCTGCACGCCGCCGCGGATGCGGCGCGACGACCTCGGCCTGCACTTCGACCTGACCGTGCCGTTCGCCCGCTACGTGCTGGAGAACTCCGGCCAGCTGGCGTTCCCGTTCCGGCGCTACCAGATCCAGAAGGCGTGGCGCGGCGAGCGGCCGCAGGAGGGCCGCTACCGCGAGTTCACCCAGGCCGACATCGACATCGTCGGCGCCGGAGACCCTGGCCGCCCACCACGACGTCGAGCTGCCGCTGGTCACGCTGGAGGCGCTGGAGAAGCTGCACGTCGACTTCGGGGTTCCGCCGGCCACGATGAGCGTCAACAACCGCCAGCTCAGCCGAGGGCTTCTACCGCGGCCTGGGCGTCGAGGACCACCTCGCCGTGCTGCAGCGCGTCGACAAGCTGGACAAGATCGGCCCGGACGCCGTCGCGCGACCTGCTGGTCGAGCGAGGTGGGTCTCAGCCGCTGCCGCGGCCGACAAGTGCCTGGAGCTGGCCGGCATCCGCAGCGGCGGACGCGTCCTTCGTCGACCGGGTCCGCGCGCTCGGCGTCGAGCACCCGCTGCTCACCGCGGGCCTGGAGCTGCTGGCCGACGTGGTCGACGGCCGCCGCCGCGCACGTGCCCGGACGCCTGGTCGCCGACCTGAAGATCGCCCGCGGCCTGGACTACTACACCGGCACCGTCTACGAGACCGACGATGGCCGGCTACGAGTCGATGGGCTCGATCTCTTCCGGCGGACGCTACGACTCGCTCGCTCCGACGGCCGCACCACCTACCCGGGCGTCGGGCCTCAGCATCGGGGTCAGCCGCATCCTGGTCCCGCTGGTCGGCAAGGGCGTGCTGACCGCGTCCCGGCCGGTGCCGACCTGCGTGCTGGTGGCCGTGGACGCCGAGGAGACCCGCGGCGAGGCGATGGCCATCGCCGCCAGGCTGCGGGCCCGCGGCATCCCGTGCGAGGTGGCGCCGAAGGCCGACAAGTTCGGCAAGCAGATCCGCTACGCCGACCGTCGGGGCATCCCCTTCGTCTGGTTCGCCACGGGCGAGGTCAAGGACATCCGCACCGGCGAGCAGGCTGCCGGCCGACCCGGACGGCGTGGCTGCCGCCGGCACCCGACCTGCGTCCGGTCGTCGTAACATCTCCTCGGCCCACGTCCCGGGCATCGGAAAGGACTGATTTCGTGATTCGCACTCATCAGGCGGGCGCTCTGCGTCCCGAGCACGTCGGCACGACGGTCACGCTCGCCGGCTGGGTCGCCAAGCGCCGGGACCTCGGTGGGGTGGCCTTCCTCGACCTGCGCGACGCCAGCGGCATCGTCCAGGTGGTGGTACGTGACGACATCCTCGCCACCAGCGGCGCGCACGCGCTGCGCAACGAGTACTGCATCGCGGTCACCGGCGTCGTCGAGGCTCGCCCGGCAGGACACGGTGAACCCGGCCCTGGCGACCGGCGAGATCGAGGTGGCGGCCCAGACGCTCGAGGTGCTCAACCCGTCCGCGCCGCTGCCGTTCCAGATCGACGAGCGGGTGAACGTCGGCGAGGAGGCGCGGCTGAAGTACCGCTACCTCGACCTGCGCCGGCCCGCGCCCGCGGCCGCGATCCGGCTGCGGTCGCAGGTGAGCCGAGCCGCCCGCGAGGTCCTGGCCGCCCGTGACTTCGTCGAGATCGAGACCCCGACCCTGACCCACTCCACCCCGGAGGGCGCCCGCGACTTCGTGGTGCCGGCACGGCTCTCGCCGGGCAGCTGGTACGCGCTGCCGCAGAGCCCGCAGCTGTTCAAGCAGCTGCTGATGGTCGCCGGCATGGAGCGGTACTACCAGATCGCCCGCTGTTACCGGGACGAGGACTTCCGCGCCGACCGGCAGCCGGAGTTCACCCAGCTGGACATCGAGATGAGCTTCGTCGACCAGGACGACGTGATCGAGGTCGGCGAAGCCGTGATCGCGGCGCTGTGGGCGCTGACGCGGCCACCAGCTCAGCCTGCCGCTGCCGCGGATGACCTACGCCGACGCGATGGACACCTACGGCTCGGACAAGCCGGACCTGCGTTTCGGGCTGCCGCTGACCGAACTCACCGAGTACTTCGCCGACACCAGCGTTCCGGGTCTTCCAGGCCGCCTACGTCGGTGCCGTGGTGATGCCCGGCGGCGCCGCCCAGCCCCGTCGCACCTTCGACGCCTGGCAGGACTGGGCCAAGCAGCGCGGCAGCCAAGGGTCTCGCCTACGTGACGGTCGTCGAGCGACGGCGAACTCGGCGGCCCGGTCGCCAAGAACCTCTCCGACGCCGAGCGGGCCGGCCTCGCCGACCGGGTGGGCGCGACAGCCGGGCGACTGCATCTTCTTCGGCGCGGGCGCGCGCAAGTCGGCGCAGTCGCTGCTCGGCGCCGCCCGGGTGGAGATCGGACGCCGGGTCGGTCTGATCGACGAGGACGCCTGGTCGTTCCTCTGGGTGGTGGACGCGCCGCTGTTCGAGCCGGCCGGCGACGCCGTCGCCGCCGGTGACGTCGCCGTCGGCGAGGGCGCCTGGACCGCCGTCCACCACGCGTTCACCTCACCGCGACCGGAGTCGCTGGACACCTTCGACACCGATCCGGGCTCGGCGCTCGCCTACGCCTACGACCTGGTCTGCAACGGCAACGAGATCGGGGGCGGGTCGATCCGTATCCACCGCCGCGACGTGCAGGAGCGGGTGTTCAAGGTGATGGGGATCACTGCCGAGCAGGCGCAGGCGCAGTTCGGGTTCTTCCTCGACGCGTTCGCCTTCGGCGCCCCGCCGCACGGCGGCATCGCCTTCGGCTGGGATCGGATCGTGGCCCTGTTGGCCAAGACCGAGTCGATCCGTGACGTGATCGCTTTCCCGAAGACCGGCGGCGGTTACGACCCGCTCACTGGCGCGCCGGCGCCGATCACAGCCAAGCAGCGCAAGGAGGCCGGCGTGGATGTACCCGTGGCCGGCTCAGCGCCGGCCATGCCGACGCCCGCGCCGATCGCCTGACGGCTCAGTGAATCCTCTGCCCATTGGTCGCATCGACCAGGACGACCACCTCGGGGTTGCCTGAGCACCGGCAGGAGCCGTTGTCGATCGTCACTTCCCAGACGGCGGAACCGTCGCGGGAGTGGGCTTCGGCGCTGAGCAGTGCGCCGGTGACCGCCGTCTGAGCGGTGGCGATTGCGGCATCGATCTGCACCCGGAGTTGCTCGGCGACCCGAGCACTGGCGCCGTCGACGCCGCCGCGCGTGGTCTCCAGCACGGTGGTGCCGTCCCGGTCGAGCTGGACCCGCTGGGTGACGCCGCCGGACAGACGGGTCACCAGCCAGCGCTGGTCGAGGCTGCGCACGAGCGAGATCGTCAGGCCGGGCGCTGCTGTCGCCGCCGTGGCAAGGGCGCTCAGCCCGGCCTTGTTCTGGGCGGCCTCGGCCTCACTGAGCTCGCGCCGCGACGAGGTGGGAGTCGGACTCGCCGAGGCGCACGCTTCGTCCCGGCTGACGGGCGTCGCCGGGGAGCAGCCGGCGAGGAGCAGGAGGCAGGCGATCGTGGCGAGAAGGCGCATGCCCTATTGAACCGCGTCCCGACCCGGACAACGCATCTTTATGTGAGTTGTCCGTTGACATCAACGGACAACTCACAGCTTGCGATGGTTCAGCGCAGGTCGTCAGCGTTCGGAACGTCGCCTTCACTCGCGAGCAGGCCGTAGAGCTTGCGTCGGGTCTCGGCCAGAAGCGCACCGGCCTGCTGAAGTTGCTCGGGGGTGCCATTTCTGGTGAGCTCCTTCGCGGCCCCGGAAAGGGCGCCGAACTCCTTCCACAGCGCGCGCATCTGGTCGGGTCGGGCACCGGAAAGCGCCTCGTTGACCATGTCCCAGGGCAGGGTTTCCACGTTCGCCGCCGCCTCGCGCCCCGCCTCGGTGAGCCGGACCGCCTTCTGGCCGTCGTTGTCGAAGGACTCGATCAGTCCCTCGTCCTCCAGCTGGGAGAGTGCCGGGTAGACAGCGCCCGGGCTGGGCTTCCACGCCCCGTCGGTGCGATCGGCGAGGGTCTGCATGATCTGGTAGCCGTTCATCGGCGCTTCGAGCAGCAGGGCGAGGATCGACGTCCGGACGTGCCCGCCGCGCCGGCCGCGTCCCCGGCCGCTCGGGCCCATGGGGCCGCCGGGACCGAAGGGACCGCCGGGACCGAAGGGCCCGCCTGGCCCGAAGCCAGCGCCGGGGCCGAAGCCGCCCGCAAACGGGCCGCCGGGCAGCCCGTGACCACGGCCTCGATGGCCGCCGCGGCGCCGCCCGCGGGCGTCGTCGGGCTGGTTCCAAAACTCGGATTCGAATCTGGGTTCGTTCATGGTGGTACTCCTTAGTTAGTGGATCGGGTGAACATCACCGATATATCGAGAATAGGTCACGATCGCGCCGCATGCAAGCCCGGACCCCCCGGAGACGGCCGCGCGGGCCTCGCGGTGTAACGTCGCGGCGTGGATACCGACCTCTTCGGCAACCCTGTGGAGCAGCCGGGAGCATCGGCGAGCGGCGGGTCCTTGAGTTCTGCCGACCATCCGGACACCCCGCTCGCGGTGCGGATGCGCCCTCGCACGATCGACGAGATCGTCGGGCAGGATCACCTGCTGGGACCGGGCTCTCCGCTGCGGCGCCTCGCCGAAGGCCGCACGGCGATGTCGGTCTTCCTGTGGGGCCCGCCGGGAGTGGGCAAGACCACCATCGCGTCCGTGGTGTCGACGTCCGGTCGCGCCGGTTCGTCGAACTCTCCGCGGTGACCGCCGGGGTGAAGGAGGTGCGAGCGACCCTCGCAGAGGCGCAGCGGCAGCTCGCCCGCGGAGTCGGGACGGTGCTGTTCGTCGACGAGGTGCACCGTTTCTCCAAGACCCAGCAGGACGTGCTGCTGCCGGCGGTGGAGAACCGGCTGGTCACGCTGATCGCCGCCACCACGGAGAACCCGTCCTTCTCGGTGATCTCGCCGCTGCTGAGCCGGTCGCTGCTGCTCACGCTCAGAGCCGCTCACCGACGCGGACGTCGGCCACATTGCTCGACCGGGCCCTGATCGACCGGCGCGGACTGGCGGGGGAGTACGGCCTCAGCCGAGGACGCCCGGACCGCACTGCTGCGCTTCGCCGGGGGCGACGCGCGGCGCGCGCTGACCTACCTCGAAGAGGCCGCGGCCGGCGCGCGGGCGCAGGGGAGGACGCGAAATCGACCCCGAGACGGTGGCGGCGGCCGTCGACAAGGCCACGGTCCGATACGACCGCGACGGCGACCAGCACTACGACGTGATCAGCGCCTTCATCAAGAGTCTCCGCGGCTCCGACGTCCAGGCCGGTCTGCACTACCTCGCCCGGATGCTGGAGGCCGGCGAGGATCCCCGTTTCATCGCGCGGCGGCTGATCATCCTCGCGAGCGAGGACATCGGCATGGCGGCGCCGTCGGTCCTGCAGACGTGCGTGGCCGCCGCTCAGGCCGTCGCGCTGATCGGTCTGCCGGAGGCCCGGATCAATCTCGCGCACGCCGTGGTGGCGTGCGCCCTGGCACCAAAGTCGAACGCGGTGGTGAAAGCAATCGACGCCGCGCTGGCGGACGTCCGCGCGGGCCGGATCGGTACCGTCCCGCCGCACCTGAGGGACGCCCACTACCCCGGAGCGAAGACCTACGGCCACGGTAAGGGCTACCAGTACGCCCACGACGCGGAGCACGGCGTCGCCGCCCAGCAGTACCTGCCCGACGAACTCAGCGACGCCCGGTACTACCAACCCACCGAGCACGGCAACGAGGCGGCCCTGACCGAACGGCTCGCCCTGCTCGAGACCCTCCTCGGCCGCGACGGCGGAGCCGCCGCCACATCGACGAAGGAGTGACCGACCCGGACCCGGCACGAACCAGAAGCGACCAGGGAATGAATGCGGACCAGCTGGGGTTGCCCAGCTACGTGACTTCTGCGTATCGACCCTGGCCGGCTCTCTGGGCGCTGGTGGTCGGCTTCTTCATGATCCTGGTCGACACGACGATCGTGTCGGTCGCCAACCCACGGATCATGCAGGCGCTGCATGCCGACATCAACGCCGCGATCTGGGTGACCAGCGCCTACCTGCTGGCCTACGCGGTGCCGCTGCTGGTCACCGGCCGGCTGGGCGACCGGTTCGGTCCCAAGCGGATCTACCTGATCGGCCTGGTGGTCTTCACTCTGGCGTCCGCATGGTGCGGCTTCTCCGGCTCGATCGAGATGCTGATCGCGGCCCGCGCCGTGCAGGGCCTCGGGGCGGCTCTGCTGACCCCCCAGACCATGGCTGTGATCACGCGCACCTTCCCGCCCCAGGCGCGCGGCAAGGCGATGAGCCTGTGGGGCGCCACGGCCGCGGTCGCCACCCTGGTCGGCCCGATTCTGGGCGGCTTCCTCGTCGACGGCCTCGGCTGGGAGTGGATCTTCTTCGTCAACGTCCCGGTCGGGGTGGTCGGCTTCGTTCTCGCGTGGCGACTCGTACCGGCGCTTGAGACCCACAGCCACCGGTTCGACCTTCCCGGCGTTGTGCTCTGGGCGATCGGCATGACCTGCCCTCGTGTTCGGCATCCAGGAGGGCGAGACCTACAACTGGGGCCGGATCTGGGGCCCGGTCAGCGTCTGGGGCCTGATCGTCACCGGCCTGGTCGTGCTGGCGGCGTTCGTGTGGTGGCAGTACAAGGGTCGCGGCGAACCACTGCTGCCGCTCCGCCTGTTCCGTGACCGCAACTTCTCCCTCGGTAACGTCGCGATCGCCATGGTCGGGGTTGCGGTCACCGCCAACGCGCTGCCCCTCGTCTTCTACTACCAGTTGGTACTGGGTTTCAGCCCGACCCGCGCCGCGCTGCAGCTGGTCCCGATGGCCCTGTTCTCCGGCGTCCTCGCACCTCTGGTCGGGCACCTGGTCGATCGCGTGCCGGCTCGGCTTCTGGCCACCGCGGGGCTCGTGGCCATGTCCGCAGCGATGTTCTGGTACTCCGCCTGGCTCGTGCCGGACGAGAGCCTGTGGTGGCGGCTGTTGTTCCCCAGCGCGCTGATGGGGATCGGCGGCGCGTTCACGTGGTCGCCGATCGGCGCCGCCAGCCACCTACAACCTCGGCCCGGCGGACGCCGGAGCCGGTTCAGGGGTCTACAACTCCGTGCGCCAGGTCGGCTCGGTGCTCGGCAGCGCAGCGATCGCCGCTCTGATCCAGGCTCGGCTCGCGGTCAGCCTGCCCGGTGGCGCCGCCGCCGGCGCCGAGGCCGAATCGACCGGACGGATGCCTGAAGCCCTTCAGGCCGGCTTCGCCTCCGCCATGGCCTCCAGCATGCTGCTGCCCGCCTTCGCCGCGCTTCTGGGCGCTCTCGCCTGCGTCTTCTTCGGTCACACCCACGCTCACGACTCAGGCCCTCGGCCTGCTGCCGCCGAGAGCTCTGCGGCGGTGGAGGTGGTCCGCTGAAATTCCTCCACTCTCCCTCGACCGCCGAGGCGGGCCTGGTCGAGAGTCCTCAGATAGGCTGCACCCGTACATCATCGAGAAACAGCGAGGTAGCCCATGTCCGCCGGAGAGATCGCCGGTCTCATCGCCGCGGTGGCCGCGGTGGCCTTCGTCGTGTTCTGCGCCGTGCCGCTGCTGAAGCTCGGCCGGGTGCTGGAAGAGGTGCGCCTGGCCGTCCGCGACCTCGGCCACAACTCGGTGCCGATCCTGCAGGAGCTGAAGGGCACGGTCACGGCCACCAACACCGAACTGGGCAAGCTCAGCGTGGTCACCGACGACGTCGCCAAGGTGAGCGCACACGCGACCGTGGTCAGCGAGAACGCCGCCCAGCTCTCGACCCTGTTCGCCTCCACCCTCGGCGGCCCGATGATCAAGACCGCGGCCTTCACCTACGGCGTGCGGCAGGCCGTGACCGGCAAGAGGACCGCCGGCAAGAGGGTCAAGTGATGGGCAAGCGGCTGTTCTGGTTCGCAGTCGGCGTCGGGTTGACCGCCCTGTCGTGGTCAAGGGACGCGAGTACTACGAACGGTTCACGCCCAAGGGCGTGGCTGAGCAGTTCGAGAAGACCCGCGCGCGGCCTGGTCGACTGGCTCGGCGACTTCGTCTCCACCATGGGCGAAGCCATGGACCAGCGCGAGGGAGAGTTGCGCGAGGCTCTCGGCCTGGACGAGTGAACCCCGCTCGTCCAGGAGAACCACCGAGCCCGTGGAGTACCGACGGCTGCGCGCCGTCACATCGCAAAGGACAACTCGCATGAACACTGCTGACATCCGCCAGCGCTTCCTCGACTTCTTCGCGGCCCGCGGCCACACCATCGTGCCGTCCGCGCCGCTGGTCTACAACGACCCGACCCTGCTGTTCGTCAACGCCGGCATGGTGCCGTTCAAGCCGTACTTCACCGGCGCGGAGGACGCCCCGTTCGCCCGCGCGGCGAGCGTGCAGAAGTGCGTCCGCACCCTCGACATCGAGGAGGTCGGCAAGACCACCCGGCACGGCACGTTCTTCCAGATGAACGGCAACTTCTCCTTCGGCGACTACTTCAAGGAAGGCGCCATCGAGCTACGCCTGGGAGCTGGTCACCGGCTCGCCAGGCCGACGGCAACTACGGCTTCGACCCCGACAAGGTCTGGGTCACCGTCTACCTCGACGACGACGAGGCAGCGCGAGCTGTGGCGCAAGGTCGGGCATCCCCGACGAGCACATCCAGCGCCGCGGGCTGAAGGACAACTACTGGCACATGGGCATCCCCGGCCCGGGCGGCCCGTGCAGCGAGATCTACATCGACCGCGGGCCCGAGCCTTCGGCCCCGACGGCGGCCCGATCGTCGACGAGGACCGGTTCCTCGAGATCTGGAACCTGGTCTTCCAGACCGAGGAGCTCTCGGCCGTCCGCGCCAAGGACGACTTCGACGTCGCCGCGCCCGCTGCCGCAGCCAAGAACATCGACACCGGCATGGGCCTGGAGCGCACCGCGTACCTGCTGCAGGGCGTGGCCAACATGTACGAGATCGACGAGATCTTCCCGGTGATCACGCCGCGCCGCCGAGCTGGCCGGCACCCGCTACGGCGCGGACCACGCAGGCCGACGTCCGGCTGCGGGTCGTCGGCGACCACGTCCGCTCGGCGCTGATGCTGATGACCGACGGCGTCACGCCCGGCAACGAGGCGCGCGGCTACGTGCTGCGCCGGCTGCTGCGCCGCAGCGATCCGCTCGATGCGGCTGCTCGGCGTGCACGACCCGGTGCTGCCCGAGCTGCTGCCGGTCAGCCAGGACCTGATGGCGGCCTCCTACCCGGAGGTGGTCAGCCAGTGGCCGCGGGTCAGCCAGGTCGCCTACGCCGAGGAGGAGGCGTTCCGGCGGACGCTCGCCGCCGGCACCCAGATCTTCGACCTCGCCGCCGGCCAGGCCCGCGCCGAGCACAGCACCGAGATCGGCGGCGACCGGGCCTTCGCCCTGCACGACACCTACGGCTTCCCGATCGACCTGACCCTGGAGATGGCGGCCGAGCAGGGCCTCGAGGTCGACCGGGCGGGCTTCCGCAGGCTGATGCAGGAGCAGAAGGACCGGGCCAAGGCCGACGCGAACGCCAAGAAGGGCGCCGCCGTGGCGACCGAGGCGTACCGCGAGCTGCGCGCCGCCGGCGAGACTCCGTTCCTCGGCTTCACCGACCTGACCGCCGACGCGCACGTCCGCGGCATCGTCGCCGACGGCCAGCTCGTCGACCGCGCCGCGCCCGGCGACGTGGTCGAGGTGGTGCTCGACCAGACCCCGTTCTACGCCGAGGCCGGCGGCCAGGACGCCGACTCCGGCCTGATCACCGGCGAACGGCCTCAGCCTCGGAGGTGCTGGACGTGCAGCGTCCGGTGCAGGGGCTGGTCGTGCACAAGGTGCGGGTGACCGACGGCGAGCTGATCGCCGGCGTCGGCGGTCGACCGCAGCGTCGACGCCGCCGCGCGGGCCGGCGCCTGCCAGGCGCACACCGCCACCCACATCGTGAACGCCGCGCTGCGGCAGTTGCTGGGCGACTCGACCGCACCAGGCCGGCTCGTACAACAAGCCCGGCTACCTGCGGTTCGACTTCAACGCGCCCGGCGCGCTCAGCCCGGCGATGAAGGAGGAACTCGAGGGCGTCGCCAACGAGGCGATCCGCGCCGACTACGAGGTGACCGCGCCGCAGACTGCCGCTCGCGCGAGGCCAAGGCGCTGGGCGCCCAGGCGATGTTCGGCGAGAAGTACGGCGAGGTCGTCCGGATGGTCGAACTGGGCGGGCCGTGGTCGCGCGAACTGTGCGGCGGCACCCACGTCGAGCGCACCTCCCAGATCGGGCTGCTGAGCCTGATGGGTGAGTCGTCGGTCGGCTCCGGGCTGCGCCGGGTCGAGGCGTTCGTCTCGGCGGACGCGTTCGCCCACCTCGCGCGGGAGCGGGCGCTCGTCGCCGGGCTCGCCGACCTGCTGAAGGTGCAGCCCGACCAGCTCACCGACCGGGTCGCGAAGCTCGTCGCCCAGGTGAAGGCCGCCGAGAAGGAGATCGCCGCCCTGCGCACCCGCGAACTGCTGGCCACGGTGCCCGCCCTGGTGGCCGCCGCGGATCCGGTCGGCGCCTACGAGCTGGTCGCCCGGCAGCTGCCGGGAGTCGTCCGGTGACGACCTGCGGACGCTGGCCATCGAAGCCCGCGACGGCTTTCGGCTCGCGACCGGGAGTGGTCGCCCTCGTCGGCGGCACCGGCGTCGGGAACGCCAGCGCGAAGCCGGTGCTGATCGTCGCCACCACCGAGGCCGCGCGAGCTCTGGGCGCGAAGGCCGGCGCCCTGGTGGCCGTCGGCGCGGCCGCGCTCGGCGGACGCGGCGGCGGGCGGGACGACCTGGCCCAGGGCGGCGGCACCGATCCGGACGCCGCGCCGGCGGCGCTGGCCGCGATCCGCGCGGCCCTGGCCGGCTGAACGTGCGCATCGGCGTCCGGCTGGCCCTCGACTGGGGCAAGGCCCGGATCGGGGTGGCAGCCAGCGACCCGGAAGGCATCCTCGCCCATCCGGTCGAGACCGTCGCCGGCGGGAGCCTCGGCGCTGCCCCGAATCGCCGCACTCGTGGCCGAGTACGAGCCGTTCGAGGTCGTCCTCGGCCTGCCGCGCAACCTCGCCGGCGCAGGAGGGACCGGCCGCCGCTGGCCATGCGCGAGGTCGCCGCCGAGTTGGCGTCCGCGCTGCCGGGAATGGCGATCCGGCTGGTGGATGAGAGACTGACCACCGTCACCGCGTCGCGGCAGTTGGCCGGCGCGGGTCGCAACACCCGGCGACAGCGCTCGGTGATCGACCAGGCGGCAGCCGTGGCACTCTTGGAAGCAGACACTGCAGCACGAACGCACGACCGGCCGGCCGCCCGGGGAACTGGTCCCCGCGGACGCCGACCCAGGAAGGACTGGACGCGGATGAGTAACCGCATACCCCGGAGAGATCAGGGACCCCGAGACCGGGAAGCTGGACCCCAAGGAGATCTGGTACAAGGTCCGCTCGGCGTTCGCGGTGCTGCTCTCCCTCGCGGTCCTGCTGGGCGGCGGCTGGTTCGTCTACGACAAGGCGCAGAGCGCCTGGATGGAGTACCGCACGGCGGAGGACTACATCGGGGAGGGCGTGGACCCGGTGCGTGGTGACCATCCCCAAGGGCGCGACCCTCGCCGAGATCTCCGACATCCTCGTCGAGGCCGACGTGGTCAAGACCGCGAAGGCGTTCGACCGCGAGGCCGCCGCGAACGCCGACTCCAAGAAGATCCAGGCCGGCAGGTACAACCTGAAGACCCAGCTGCCGGCCAAGCACGGCGCTGGCCATGCTGCTCGACCCCAAGAACATCGTGCGCAACCGGTTCACGCTGCAGGAAGGCAGTGGCTTGCCGCAGCAGTGGCCCTCCCTGGCGAAGGCGAGCGGGGTGAAGAAGGCGACTTCGAGAAGGCGGCCGAAGGACTGGAAGAAGCTCGGCCTGCCGACCTGGGCCAAGAACGGCGCTGGAGGGCTTCCTGTTCCCCGACACCTACGAGGTGCCGGACAAGCCGAACGCCAAGTCGATGATCAAGATGGCCACCAACCAGTTCAATGTGGTCGCCGACGACCTCCAGCTGGAGCCTGCGGCCAAGGCGCTGGGCTACTCGCCCTACCAGGTGCTCGTGATGGCCAGCATCATCGAGAAGGAAGCCGGCAGCAACGACGAGGACCGCGCCAAGATCGCCCGGGTGTTCTACAACCGTCTCGCAGCAGGGCATGAAGCTCCAGTCGGACGCGACGGTCGCGCTACGCCAACAAGATCACCGGCCGGATCTTCACCACGGACGCCGAACGCGCCGCTCGATTCGCCGTGGAACACCTACTTCGTACAAGGGCCTGCCCAAGGGTCCGATCACCTCACCGTCGAGGAAGTCGCTCGACGCCGCTCTGCATCCCGTGGACGGCGACTGGCTGTACTTCACCGTCGTCAACCTCGACACCGGGGAGACGGCGTTCACCGCACGACCCGAACGAGCACGTCGCCAACGGCGCAGAAGCTGCAGGCCTGGTGCACCGCGTCCGACGCGAACCGCGACAAGTGCAACGGGAAGTGACCGGTCCTCTTCGACCGTTCGCCCGGGGCGCAGGCATCCCCGCGGAACGGGGCGCGGCTGAGCGATCGCGGTGTGAGAGGCTACGGGAATGCTGCGCTACCTGACCGCGGGGGAGTCCCACGGCCGGGCCCTGGTGGCCACCATCGAGGGCATTCCCGCGCACGTCCGGATCACCACCGCCGAGATCGCCGAGGCGCTGGCCCGCCGGCGACTGGGTACCGGCCGCGGCGCGCGGATGAAGTTCGAGGCCGACGAGGTGACGCTGCTGACCGGCGTCCGACACGGGGAGACGCTCGGTTCGCCGATCGCGATCATGATCGGCAACTCCGAATGGCCGAAGTGGGAGACGGTGATGTCCGCCGACCCGGTGGACGCCGCCGAGCTCGCCGAACTGGCCCGCAACGCCGCCCTCACCCGGCCGCGTCCGGGTCACGCCGACCTGGCCGGCATGCAGAAGTACGACTGGGACGAGGCCCGGCCCATCCTGGAGCGAGCCTCCGCCCGCGAGACCGCGGCGCGGGTGGCCCTCGGCCGGGTGGCCGCCAACTTCCTCGAGCAGGCGTTCGGGATCCGGATCCTGAGCCACGTCGTGCGGATCGGCGGCGGCGGCCAGCGACCAGCGCGCACGCTGCCCACCCCCGACGACCTGGCGGCGATCGACGCGCACCCGGTGCGGTGCTTCGACCCGCGGCCGGCGAGGCGATGCTGGCCGAGATCGCCGCGGCCAAGACCGACGGCGACACCCTCGGCGGCGTGGTCGAGGTGCTGGCCTACGGACTTCCGCCGGGCCTCGGCTCGCACAGCCAGGGTGACCGCCGTCTGGATGCCCGGCTCGCGCGGGGCGCTGATGGGCATCCAGGCGATCAAGGGCGTCGAGGTCGGGCGACGGGTTCGCCCTGGCTGCGCACCCGCGGCAGCCTCGCCCACGACGAGATGGTGCCCGCCGACGACGGCGTGCGGCGGCTGTCCAACCGCTCCGGCGGCACCGAGGGCGGCATGAGCAACGGCGAGGTGCTGCGCGTCCGCGCCGCCATGAAGCCGATCGCCACCGTCCCGCGAGCGCTGCGCACCGTCGACGTGACCACCGGCGAGGCCGCGCAGGCCCACCACCAGCGCTCGGACGTGTGCGCCGTCCCGGCAGCCGGTGTGGTCGCTGAGGCGATGGTCGCCCTGGTGCTGGCCGAACTGGCGCTGGAGAAGTTCGGCGGCGACTCGCTCGCCGAGACCCGGCGCAACCACGCCGCCTACCTGGCTCGCCTGGCCGAGCGGCACCTCGGTTGAGCCGGCCCGCGCTCGTCCTGATCGGCATCCCCGGCTCCGGCAAGTCGACGGTCGGCGCGCGCTCGTCGCCGCCGCACTCGGCGTCGCCCTGGTCGACGTCGACGATCTGGTCGAGACCGAATTCGACGCCCCGGCGCCGGAGGTCTTCGCGACGCGCGGCGAAGCCGGCCTACCGCGCGGTGGAGGAACGGGTGGCGCTGGTCGCGCTGGCCGGTTCGCGGAGTGGTGGCGCTGAGCAGTGGCGCTGATCGAATCCGAGCGGCGTCCGGGAGGCACTGGCCGGGCTGCCGCGTGGTGTGGCTGCGCGACTCGGTCACCACGGCGACCCGACGGCTGAGCATGAACCGGCTCGGCATGGCAGCACTGGTCGCCATCCGGGACCGGATGGACGCCATGCTCGCAGCAGCGGGCACCCTGGTACGAGGCGGTCGCCACGCTCGTCGTCGACACCGACCGGCGACGTGCCGAGCAGGTGGCCGCGGCCATCCTGGCGACCAAGGAGCGCAGCCATGACGTGGGATCCGATCGACGTCTCCACCGAACAGCCCTACCAGGTGCTGATCGGCTCGGGGGTCTCCGACCTGCTGCCGCAGCTTCCTCGACGGCGTGCGAGCGCGTCGCCATCATCCACCCGCCCAGCCTCGCGTCGGCCAGTTGCCCGCGATCACGTCCGGCCTCGACCAGCAGGTGACCGCGATCCGGGTGCCGGAGGCCGAGGCAGGCAAGACCGCCGAGGTGCTCCAAGGCTGCTGGGAGGCCCTGGCCGACGCCGGGTTCACCCGCTCGGACGCGGTGCTCGGGCTCGGCGGGGGAGCCACCACCGACCTGGCCGGCTTCGTCGCGGCGACCTGGCTGCGCGGCGTCCGCTACGTCGCGCTGCCCACCTCGCTGCTGGCGATGGTGGACGCGGCTGTCGGCGGCAAGACCGGCATCAACCTGGCCGCGGGCAAGAACCTCGTCGGTGCGTTCTACGAGCCGTTCACGGTGCTGGCCGACCTGGACTTCCTGCAGACCCTGCCCGCCCGGCGAGCTGCGCTCCGGGCTCGCCGAGGTGCTCAAGTGCGGCTTCATCGCCGACCCGGCGATCCTGGAGGAGTTCGAGGCCGACCCGGCCGCAGCGCTCGACCCCGACAGCCCGGCCCTGGCCAGGCTGATCCGGCGCGCCGTGGCCGTCAAGGCCGCGGTCGTCGCCGCCGACCTGCGCGAGCGCACCTCCTCGGCCGACGACATCGGTCGTGAGGCGCTGAACTACGGCCACACGCTCGGCCATGCGATCGAGCACCAGGAGCACTTCCGCTGGCGGCACGGCGAGGCGGTGTCGGTCGGCATGGTCTTCGCCGCCGAGCTGCGCCATCCGCATCGGCCTCATCGACGCCGCTCTGCGGCGATCGTCACCGTCGAGTGCTGGGCATGGCCGGCCTGACCACCCGGTACCCGGACGGGGTGTGGCTGGAGCTGCGGCAAGCCATGAGCCTGGACAAGAAGTCCCGCGGCTCGGCGCCTGCGGTTCGTGGTGCTGGACGGGCTCGGCGTTCCCGACGATCCTGTCCGATCCCGGCGAGGGTCTGCTGGCCGACGCTTTCCTCGACCTGAACGAGATCTGATGTACGTTCCGGCGCACTTCGCCATGACTGCCGAGCAGGTTCGCGACGTCCTCGCGTCCGCGCCGGCCGGCGACCTGGTCACCTCGGGCCCGACGGCGGCCCCGAAGCCACCTACCTCCCGATGCTGCTCGACCCGGACGCGAGCGGGCTCGGCAGCCTGATCGGTCACCTGTCGCGGGTCAACGACCAATGGCGCCGCGCCGCCGGCGAGGCGCTGTTCATCGTCCACGGGCCCGATCGACTACATCAAGGCCGACTGGTTGAGCCGTCCGGGGGCGCCCAGCGTCCCGACCTGGAACTACGTCACCGTCCACGCCTATGGCGAGCTGGTCGTCCACGACGACCACGACTGGGTGGCGGCGGCGGTGCGACGGTTGAGCGCCGCCCACGGCGACGCGGCGGAGCGTCCCGTTGCCCGAAGCCAGGATTGACCGGATGCTCCGCGCCATCGTCGGTGTGGAGCTGCGGCTCACGCCGGGTGGTGGGCAAGGCCAAGATGAGCCAGAACAAGACCCCCGAGGTCGTCGGCCAGGTGATCGACGGCCTGCGCGAGACCGGGGACGGCGACGGCGTCGGACTGGATGAGCGCACACTCGCTGCCCCGTGCCCAGGCGAAGGCCGAACTGCTGGTCGGCCTGCGGAAAGCGCAGCAGGGTTCGTCCATCCGGTCGTGACACCCGCGGGTGAACGCAGACTCCCCGGGCCGCCGGTGGGGAGCCTGCGGGCATCCCGGCGTTCGCCGGGACGACTCCTGGCCGCTAGACTGAGCGGTCGCGATTGCGAGCGACGACGAAAGCGGGCACCCAGTGGCAACGGCATCCACCAACGACCTGAAGAACGGCATGGTCCTCGACCTCGACGGCCAGCTGTGGACCGTGATCTGGTTCCAGCACCACAAGCCCGGCAAGGGCAACACCGTGGTGCGCAGCAAGCTCAAGCACGTGCTCACCGGCAAGGTCGTCGACCGGACGTTCAACTCCGACACCAAGGTGGAGACCGCCAGCGTCGACCGCCGCGAGATGCAGTACCTGTACCACGACGGCGAGGCCTACGTGTTCATGGACACCGACACCTACGACCAGCTCACCCTCAGCGAGGACGTCGTCGGCGACGCCAAGAACTACCTGCTGGAGAACCAGGTGGCCACCGTCGCACTGCACGAGGGCAACCCGCTGTTCATCGACCTGCCGGCCTCGGTCGAGCTGGAGGTCACCTACACCGAGCCCGGCCTGCAGGGCGACCGCTCCACCGGCGGCACCAAGCCCGCGACCGTCGAGACCGGCCTGCAGATCCAGGTGCCGCTGTTCATCACCACCGGCGAGCGCGTCAAGGTGGACACCCGGGACGGCAGCTACCTCGGTCGGGTCTGAGGTGCGACCGCAGCCCGCCGTACCGCGGCCCAAGCGCGGTCGCCGGCAGCCCGCACGAAGGCACGCAAGCGCGCGCTCGACATCCTGTTCGAGGCCGACCTGCGGCGAGCTGCCCGTCGCCGAGGTCCTGGCTGCCCGCACCGCAGAGGCCGACCCGCCCGTGCGCCCGTTCACCGCCGACCTGGTCGACCGGGCGTCGACGCGCACCGGCGGCGAACTCGACGCGATCTCGGCCGACCTGCTTCAGGCCGGCTGGACGCTGGATCGGATGCCGCGGGTCGATCGCAACCTGGCGCGGCTGGCCATCTTCGAGGTGCTGCACACCGACATCGACCCGTCGATCGCCCTCACCGAGTGCGTGCCCTGGCCACCGAGCTGTCCACCGACGACTCGCCCGCGTTCCTCAACGGGCTGCTGGCAGCGTTCCGTGCTCACCGGCGAACTCCGCGCGGTCCGGCGCCGGCGACGCCGACCGGTCCGGCGACCTGAGCGGGTTTGCTAGGTCTCCTGCACGGACCAGCCGCCCAGCGCGAAGGACGCCCATGCCAAGCAGCTTTTCCGCTCGCCCCCACACCCCGGCACTGTTGGTTCTGGAGGACGGGCGGTCGTTCCGCGGGGTGTCCTTCGGCGCGACCGGTGAGACCTTCGGCGAGGCGGTCTTCGCCACCGGCATGTCCGGCTACCAGGAGACCCTGACCGACCCGAGCTACCACCGCCAGGTCGTGGTCGCGACCGCGCCCCACATCGGCAACACCGGCTGGAACGACGAGGACGACGAGTCCGGCCGGATCTGGGTCGCCGGCTACGTCGTCCGCGACCTCTCCCGGGTGCGGTCGAACTGGCGCTCCAACCGGTCCCTGGACGACGGAACTGCGCGCCCAGGGCGTCGTCGGCATCGCCGAGGTCGACACCCGCGCGCTCACCCGGCACCTGCGGGAGCGCGGCGCGATGCGGGTGGGCATCTCCACCGAGCGAACTCGACCCGGACGCGCTGCTGGCCAAGGTGCTCGCAGGCGCCGCCGATGGCCGGCGCCAACCTGGTGGCCGACGTCACCGTCGCCGAGGCCGAGGTCACGCCGGCGCCGGGCGAGAAGCGGTTCACCGTCGCCGCGATCGACCTCGGGCATCAAGGACATGACCCCGACCCGGATGGCCGAGCGCGGCATCGAGGTGCACGTGCTGCCCGCCGACACCGACCATCGACGACGCTCGCGCGACCTGGCGCCGGACGGGGTGTTCTTCTCCAACGGACCCGGCGACCCGGCCGCCGCCGACGCACGCCGTCGGCCTGCTGCAGGAGGTGCTGGACGCCGGCCTGCCGTACTTCGGCATCTGCTTCGGCAACCAGATCTTCGGCCGCGCGCTCGGCTTCGGCACCTACAAGCTGAAGTACGGCCACCGCGGCATCAACCAGCCGGTGATGGACCTGACCACCCGCAAGGTCGAGATCACCGCCCAGAACCACGGCTTCGCGGTCGACGCACCGCTGGACCGGCCGACGATCGACCCGCTGGGGCGAGGCGCGGGTGTCGCCACGTCTGCCTCAACGACGACGTGGTCGAGGGCCTCGAGCTGCGCTCGCGCCGACGGTGACCTGCTCGGCTTCTCCGTCCAGTACCACCCGGAGGCCGCGGCCGGGCCGCACGATGCGGCCTACCTGTTCGACCGGTTCGTCGACATGATGGCGTCGCCGGCCGCCTGCGGACCGGGCCACGCCGCGCCGACGGCCACCGAGGAGGAGTGGCCTGATGCCGCGCCGCACCGACATCAACTCGATCCTGGTGATCGGCTCCGGCCCGATCGTGATCGGCCAGGCCTGCGAGTTCGACTACTCCGGGCACCCAGGCCTGCCGCGTGCTGCGCGAGGAGGGCTTCCGGGTCATCCTGGTGAACTCCAACCCGGCCACGATCATGACCGACCCCGAGTTCGCCGACGCCACCTACATCGAGCCGATCCAGCCCGAGTACCTCGAGCAGGTGATCGCCGCCGAGCGCCCGGACGCCCTGCTGGCCACCCTCGGCGGCCAGACCGCGCTCAACACCGCGGTCGCGCTGCACGAGATCGGGCGTGCTGGCCAAGTACGGCGTGGAGCTGATCGGCGCCTCCATCGAGGCGATCCAGCAAGGGCGAGGACCGGGAGAAGTTCAAGGAGATCGTCGCCGCGCTCGACGTTCCCGGCGTGCACCCCGGAGGTCGCCCGCTCGGCCATCTGCCACACCATGGACGAGGTGCTGGCCGCGGCCGACCGACCTCGGCTACCCGCGTGGTCGTCCGGCCCGTCGTTCACCATGGGCGGCGTCGGCTCGGGCTTCGCCCACGACGAGGACGAGCTGCGCCGGATCGCCGGCAGCGGCCTGGCGGCCTCCCCGGTCACCGAGGTGCTGATCGAGGAGTCGATGCTCGGCTGGAAGGAGTACGAGCTGGAGGTGATGCGCGACACGCGCCGACAACGTCGTCATCGTCTGCTCGATCGAGAACCTCGACCCGATGGGCGTGCACACCGGCGACTCGATCACCGTCGCCCCCGCGATGACCCTGACCGACCGCGAGTACCAGGCGATGCGCGACGTGGCCATCGCGGTGATCCGCGCGGTCGGCGTCGACACCGGCGGCTGCAACATCCAGTTCGCGATCAACCCCGACAACGGCCGGATGATCGTGATCGAGATGAACCCGCGGGTGTCGCGGTCGCTCGGCGCTGGCGTCCAAGGCGACCGGCTTCCCGATCGCCAAGATCGCGGCCAAGGTCGCGGTCGGCTACACCCTCGACGAGATCCCCAACGACATCACCGCCGAGACCCCGGCCTCCTTCGAGCCGACGCCTCGACTACGTCGTGGTCAAGGCGCCGCGGTTCGCGTTCGAGAAGTTCCCGACCGCCGACTCCACCCTGACCACGCACATGAAGAGCGTCGGCGAGGCGATGGCGATCGGCCGCAACTTCACCGAGGCGCTCGGCAAGGCGCTGCGCTCGCTGGAGGACGCGAAGGCGCCGTTCGACTTCACCTCGCCGATCGACCGAGCCGCTGGACGAGCTGCTGGCCAGCATGCGCCCGTCCGCACGACGGCCGGCTCGACGTCGTCATGCACGCCTTCCGGCTCGGCGCCGACGCCGCGCAGCTGTTCGAGGCCACCAAGATCGACCCGTGGTTCCTCGACCAGTTGCAGCTGATCTTCGAGGTCGCCGAGCAGGTCCGCGACGCGCCCGAGCTGACCGCCGACGTGCTGCGGCTGGCCAAGCGGCACGGCCTGTCCGACGCCCAGATCGCGACGCTGCGGCAACCTGTCCACCGACGTGGTCCGCGGCGTCCGCTGGGCGCTCGGCGTCCGCCCGGTCTACAAGACCGTCGACACCTGCGCGGCCGAGTTCGCGGCGCACACGCCGTACCACTACTCGTCCTACGACGAGGAGACCGAGGTGGAGCCGCGCGACGAAGCCCGCGGTGCTGATCCTCGGCAGCGGGCCCGAACCGGATCGGGCAGGGCATCGAGTTCGACTACTCCTGCGTGCACGCGGCGATGGCTCTGCGAGCCGCCGGCTACGAGACCGTCATGGTCAACTGCAACCCCGAGACGGTCTCGACCGACTACGACACCTCCGACCGGCTGTACTTCGAGCCGCTGACCCTGGAGGACGTGCTCGAGGTCTACCACGCGGAGGCGCAGGCCGGCCCGGTGGCCGGGGTGATCGTGCAGCTCGGCGGCCAGACCCCGCTGAAGCTGGCGCAGGCGCTCAAGGACGCCGGCGTGCCGATCGTCGGGACGTCGCCCGAGGCGATCAACCTGGCCGAGGAGCGCGGCGCGTTCGGCAAGGTGCTGGCCGACGCCGGCCTCCCCGCGCCGCGCTACGGCATGGCCGACGCCGCGGAGCAGGCGCTGCGGATCGCCCACGAGATCGGCTACCCGGTGCTGGTGCGCCCGTCGCTACGTGCTCGGCGGCCGCGGCATGGAGATCGTCTACGACGACGCATCGCTGGCCGGCTACATCGAGCGGGCCACCGACATCACCCCCGCCCACCCGGTGCTGGTCGACCGCTTCCTCGACGACGCCATCGAGATCGACGTGGACGCCCTCTACGACGGCACCGAGCTGTACCTCGGCGGCGTGATGGAGCACATCGAGGAGGCCGGCATCCACTCCGGCGACTCGGCCTGCGCGCTGCCGCCGATCACGCTGGGCAACGAGGTGATCGAGCAGATCCGGCACTCCACCGAGGCGATCGCCCGCGGGCGTCGGCGTCCGCGGCCTGCTCAACATCCAGTTCGCGCTGCTCGGCGACATCCTCTACGTGCTCGAGGCCAACCCGCGGGCGTCGCGCACCGTCCCGTTCGTCTCCAAGGCCACCGACACCCCGCTGGCCAAGGCCGCCGCCCGGATCTGCTGGGCGACGACGATCGCCGAGCTGCGCGCCGAGGGCATGCTGCGCGCCGGCGGTGGACGGCACCGCCGACGCTGCGAGTCGGCGCCGATCGCGGTCAAGGAGGCGGTGATGCCGTTCAACCGGTTCCGCACCGCCGACGGCTCCTGGGTCGACACGCTGCTCGGCCCGGAGATGAAGTCGACCGGCGAGGTGATGGGCCTCGACGTGACCTTCGGCACGGCCTTCGCCAAGAGCCAGACCGCCTCGTTCGGCGCCGTGCCGACCGTCGGGCACCGTGTTCGTCTCGGTCGCCAACCGCGACAAGCGGCACGCGATCTTCCCGGTCAAGCGGCTCGCCGACCTCGGCTTCACGATGCTGGCCACCGAGGGCACCGCGCAGGTGCTGCGCCGCCACGACGTCGACGTCACGGTGATCCGCAAGGCGTCCCAAGGGCCCGGGCCCGAACGGGGAGAAGACGGTCGTGCAGGCGATCCTCGACGGCGAGGTCGACCTGATCTTCAACACCCCGCACGGCGTGTCGCAAGGACGGCAGCCCGCGGCGCGACGGCTGGGAGATCCGGTCGGCGGCGATCCTGCGCCGACGTGCCGTGCGTGACCACGGTGCAGGGGCTGGCGGCCTGTGTGCAGGGCATCGAGGCGCTGCGGGCGGGGCGCGGTCGGCGTCCGGTCGCTGCAGCAGTGGAGCGCCGACATGCGCGCCGAGCTGGCCGGCGGCGCGGCCTGACGTGGGCCTGCCCGCCGCCGCTGCTCGACGCCGGGTACGCCGACCTGGTGCGGCCGGTGCTGTTCCGCAGCTACGGCGGCGACCCGGAGGCGATCCACGAGCGGCATGATCGCACGCTGCTCGCCGGCGTCGGCTCGCAGCCGTGCTCGTGCGCGCGCTCACCGGCGCTGCTCGCGCGGCAGCAGCGGCCGCCCGGCCGACCGTCGCCGGGATCGCGCTTCCCGTGCCGGGTCGGGCTGGCCGCCGGGCTGGACAAGGACGCGACGCGCCGTCGCTGGCCTGGCAGGGCCTCGGCTTCGGCTTCGCCGAGCTGGGCACGGTCACCGCGCCGCGCGCAGCCCGGCAACCGAGCGTCCGCGGGTGTTCCGGCTGCGCGGAGTCGCAGGCGCTGATCAACCGGATGGGCTTCAACAACCCCGGCGCGCGCGGCCGCTGGCCGACCGCTGGCCGCGCGGGACGTCTACCGCGGCAACGGCGCGGCCGGGCATCCCGCTCGGCATCTCGATCGGCAAGACCAAGGTGGTCGACGCTCGCCGACGCGGTCGACGACTACCTGGCCTCGCTGCGGCTGCTCGCCCCGCACGCCGACTACGTCGCCGTCAACGTCTCCAGCCCGAACACCCCCGGCCTGCGCAGCCTGCAGGACGGCGGGGCGCTCGCCGACCTGCTCGGCGCCCTGGTGGCCGAGGCCGCGCGCGCTGGCCGCTCGGCGGCGACGCCGGTGCCGATCTTCGTCAAGGTCGCCCCCGACCTGACCTGGCGGCCAGCTCGACGAGGTGCTGGCGGCCGTGCGCCGACGCGGGCGCGGCCGGGCTCATCGCCACCAACACCACGCTCGCCCGCGACGGGCTCGCTCCGGCCGACCAGGCCAGGGCCGCCGAGGCCGGCGGGCTGTCCGGCGCGCCGCTGACCGTGCGGGCCCGCGAGGTGGTCGCCTACCTGCGCCGCGCACACCGACCTGCCCGTGATCGGGGTCGGCGGCATCATGACCGCCGCCGACGCCACCGCCACTGTTCGACGCCGGCGCCGACCTGGTCCAGCTTTACACTGGCTTCATCTACGGCGGGCCCGGGCTCTGTCGGCGCCATCAACGCCCTCGACCAGGAGAGGCAGGGATCGTGACCACCTACTGGCGCCGGCTTCGGAGGTGGTCGACGGCCCGCGGGCCGCTGTGCGTCGGCATCGACCCGCACCCGTCCCTGCTGAAGGCCTGGGGGCTGACCGCGCGACGCGGCCGGGCGCCGAGACGCTGCGCCCGCGACGCTCGTCGAGGCGCTGGGCGACCAGGTGGCGGTGTTCAAGCCGCAGTCGGCCTTCTTCGAGGCGTACGGCTCGGCGGGCATCGCCGTCCTGGAGCGGGTGCTCGCCGACATCGCGCGGCACCGGGGCGCTGAGCATCCTCGACGTCAAGCGCGGCGACATCGGCTCCACGATGGAGGCCTACGCCGACGCCTACCTCGCCGACGGCGTCGCCGCTGGCGGCGGACGCGATCACCCTGTCGCCCTACCTCGGCTTCGGCTCGCTCGCGCCCGCCTTCGAGCGGGCCCACCGCTACGAGCGCGGCGTCTACGTGCTGGCCCGCACGTCCAACCCCGAGGGCGGGCAGGTGCAGCTGGCGCTGAGCCAGCGACGCGTCCGTCGTGCAGTCGATCATCGACGCCGCCACCGAGGTGAACCACGCCTCCCGGCAGAAGGCGATCGGGCTGGTCGTCGGCGGCACCCACGACTCGCCTCGGCTGTGACCTCAGCGACTTCAACGGCTCGATCCTGGTGCCGGGCATCGGCGTCCAGGGCGGCCGGATGGAGGACCTGCCCGCACTGTTCGGCGACGCCGTCGACCAGGTGCTGCCGTGGTCGGACGCGGCGTCATCTCGGCCGGGCCCGACGCGTCCGCACTGCGGGCGAAGGTCACCGAACTGCTGAGCCACACGGTCGCCTGAGCACGGCGCGATCGTCGGCGCAGCAACCTCACGTTTCGGGTGCGCGGGGGACCGCAGCCACGCTAGGTTGAGCCCAGAACCTCACCCATCCGAACCGTACGAAGGCACTCTCGTGACCATTCCCCAACTCACCACGGAGCAACTCGAAGCCGCTCGCGCGGCGGCCACGGATGCGCGGCGTCGCCGCGCCGAACTGAAGAGCAAGGTGCGCTCCGGCGAACTCAGCCTCGGTCAGGCGCTCGACGCGGCCGCCGGCGACGACGTGCTCGCCCACGTCAAGGTGGTCGATCTGCTGAAGGCGCTGCCGCGAGTCGGTGAGAAGCGGGCGGCGGTGGTGATGGACGCGTCTCGACATCGCGCCGAACCGGCGCATCCGCGGGCTCGGCCGCCATCAGGTGGCCGGCCTGAAGGCCGAGTTCAGTGAGCGGTGACGTCACCGTCATCTCCGGTCCGACCGCGGTCGGCAAGGGCACCGTCGTTCAAGCCCTGCGCGCTGAACACCCCGAGATCTGGGTCTCGGTCTCGGCGACCACGCGGGCGCCACGTCCCGGCGAGGTCGACGGGGTGCACTACCTGTTCGTCAGCGACGCCGAGTTCGACGAGCTGATCGCCGCCGACGGCCTGCTCGAGTGGGCGCTGGTGCACGGTACCGACCGCTACGGCACCCCGGCGGCGCCCGTCCGGGCCGCGGTGGCGTCCGGACGGCGGGTGATCCTCGAGATCGACCTGCAGGGCGCCCGGCAGGTCCGGGGCCACCTGCCCGACGCGCGGTTGGTCTTCATCGCGCCGCCCGACGTCGACACCCTGGTGCACCGCCTGGTCGGGCGCGGCACCGAGACGGCAGAACAGATGGAGCGCCGGCTGCGGACCGCTGAACTCGAAATGGCGGCCGCCGCCGAGTTCGACCACGTCGTCGTCAACGACGATTTGGGCTCCACGGTGACCGAGTTGGTAGAGTTGCTTGGTCTGTGACCGCCGCCGGCATCTCCGGTGGTGCGACTCCATCCGATCAGGAAGCCTGAATTTGAGCACTCACACTCCCGAGGGAATCACCAACCCGCCGATCGACGAGCTGCTGACCAAGGTCGATTCGAAGTACCGGCTGGTCCTGTTCGCCGCCAAGCGGGCCCGGCAGATCAACGCCTACTACTCCCAGCTCGGCGAGGGCCTGCTGGAGAACGTCGGGCCGCTGGTCGACATCGGCATCCAGGAGAAGCCGCTGTCGATCGCGCTGCGCGAGGTGAACGCCGGCGTGCTGGAGTGCACCCAGATCGATCCCGAGGCGGAGGCCGCGGCCCGCGCCGAGGCAGCTGCCGACCCGGACTTCTCGCTCGACCCGTTCGGCACCGACGACCTGAGCTGAGCCGGTCAGCGATGAGCCGGATCGTGCTCGGCGTTTCCGGCGGGAATCGCCGCCTACAAGGCTTGCCTGCTGCTGCGCCGGTTCACCGAGGCCGGGCACGACGTCCGGGTCGTGCCGACCGCCAACGCGCTGGAGTTCGTGGGGGAGGCGACCTGGGCGGCCCTGTCCGGGCACCCGGTGCACTCATCGGTGATGGCGGACGCGCACCAGGTCAACCACGTCCTGCTCGGTCGTGAGGCCGACCTGGTCGTCGTCGCCCCGGCCACCGCGGACCTGCTCGCCCGCGCCGCGACCGGACGTGCCGACGACCTGCTCACCAACGTGCTGCTGACCGCCACCTGCCCGGTGCGTGCTGGCGCCGGCGATGCACACCGAGATGTGGCGACACCCGGCGACCCAGGCCAACGTCGCCATGCTGCGCTCCCGCGGTGTGGTGGTGCTCGAACCCGGCGTCGGTCGCCTGACCGGCGCCGATTCGGGGCCGGGACGGCTGCCCGAACCCGACGACATCGAAGCCTCCGCCCTCGCTGCCCTCGCCGACCCGGCCGCGGCCGCCGCGATGGCCGCCCAGGACTTCGCCGGGTCTCGGGTGCTGATCAGCGCCGGTGGCACGCGCGAGGCGCTCGACCCCGTCCGCTTCGTCGGCAATCACTCCTCCGGCTTGATGGGGGTTGCGCTCGCCCGGGCAGCGGCCCAGCGCGGGGCTGACGTCACCCTGGTGGGCGCGAACCTCGCGGCTGAGCCGCCTGCCGGCGTCCGCGTGCGTGGCGGTGGTCTCGACCGGCGATCTGGCCGAGGTCGATGGCCGCGGAAGCGCCTCGCGCCGATCTCGTCGTGATGGCCGCCGCGCCGGCCGACTTCACGCCGGTCGCGCCCAGCCGACGCAAGCTGAAGAAGTCGGGCGACGCCGGGCTGGTGGTCGAGTTCGCGCAGACCCCGGACGTGCTCGCCGGCCTCGCCGCGACCCGTCCGCCGGGGCAGGTGGTGGTCGGATTCGCCGCCGAGACGGCCGCGGACGAGGCGGAACTGCTGAGCCTCGGCACGCAGAAGCTGGCCCGCAAGGGCTGCCAGCTGCTGGTGCTCAACAACGTGTCCGGCGGAGCGGTCTTCGGGGCGCCCGACAACGAGGTGCTGCTGGTCAGCGCGTCCGGGCTGCGAGGCCGGGCCGCCGGCAGCAAGACCGCGGTGGCGCATGCGATCCTGGCCGCCGCCCGCACAGTCGACGAAGGGAATCATCAGTGAGCCGCTTGTTCACGTCCGAGTCCGTCACCGAAGGCCACCCTGACAAGGTGGCCGACGCCATCTCGGACGTCGTCCTGGACGAACTGCTGCGCCAGGATCCGGGGTCGCGGGTCGCGGTGGAGACCCTGGTGACCACCGGCACCGTGGTGGTAGCGGGCGAAGTGACCACCGAGGCGTACGCGGACGTGGCCCAGCTCGCGCGGCAGCGGATTCTGGACATCGGCTACGACTCCTCGGAGAAGAGCTTCGACGGACGCTCCTGCGGCGTTCTGGTCTCGCTCGGGGTGCAGTCGCCCGACATCGCTCAGGGCGTGAACAGCGCGGAGGAGCGGCGCGAGGAAGGCTCCTACGATGCGCTGGACGCCCAAGGTGCGGGCGACCAGGGCCTGATGTTCGGATACGCGTGCCGCGACACCGCCACGCTGATGCCGCTGCCGATCGATATCGCGCACCGGCTGAGCGAGCAGCTCGCCGCGGTGCGACGGGACGGCGGAGTGGACTTCCTGCTGCCCGACGGCAAGACGCAGGTGACGATCGAGTACGCCGGCGACCGTCCGGTGCGGGTCGACACCGTGGTGGTGTCGACCCAGCACGTGGAGGCCGTCAGTCACGACCGGATCGTGGCGGAGGTACGGTCCCGGGTGATCGATCCGGTGCTGGAGCGGTACGAGATCGCCACCGCCGGCCTGAAGACCTACGTGAACCCGACCGGCAAGTTCGTGATCGGCGGACCGATGGGTGATGCCGGGGTGACCGGACGCAAGATCATCGTCGACAGCTACGGCGGCATGGCGCGCCACGGCGGCGGCGCGTTCTCGGGCAAGGACCCCTCGAAGGTCGACCGCTCGGCCGCGTACGCGATGCGCTGGGTCGCCAAGAACGTCGTGGCCGCCGGGCTTGCCGAGCGCTGCGAGGTGCAGGTCGCCTACGCGATCGGACGCGCGCATCCGGTCGGCTTCTACACCGAGTGCTTCGGCACCGAGAGCGGTGCCCGTTGGACCAGATCACCGATGCGGTGCTGCGGCGTGTTCGACCTGCGTCCCGCCGCGATCATCCGCGACCTCGACCTGATCCGTCCGATCTACTCCCAGGTGACCAACTACGGCCACTTCGGCCGCGAACTCCACGAAATGACCTGGGAGCGCACCGACCGCGCCGACGTGCTGGCCGCCGCCGTCCGAGGCTGACCCGCCGGGGACCCCTCCCGTCCCACCATCCCCCCGGCCTCACCGTCCCCCCGTCCCCTCCGGCCCCTCCGGCCCCTCCGGCCCACTGTCCCTCCGGCCCACGGGAAACGCCGAGCCCCTCCATTCGGGTCGAACCCCTGTGCTCGAGCACAGGGGTTCGACGCAAACGGAGGGGTTCGACGGGTTCAGGGGAGCGGAGGGGGAGCGGAGGGGCGAGCGAGGGCGAGCGAGGGCGAACGGGATGAGTGCGTGAGCCCTGGCGGACGGGTGTCAGGGGCGCGGCCTACGATGCCAGGCATGCAACGACCGGTGGCGAGGGTGGCGGTGGACCTTCCGCTCGCCAACCTCGACCGGCCGTTCGACTACCTGGTTCCTCCTGAACTGGATTCCGACGCCCGAGATGGCGTGCGGGTGAAGGTCCGATTCGCCGGGCAACTGCGCGATGGCTTCGTCCTCGAGCGCGATGAGCCCGGTGAGCGGACCGACCTCGCGACGTTGGCCAGGGTGGTGTCGCCCGAACCGGTCCTCACCGCGGAGGTGACCGAACTCGTCCGGGCGGTCGCTGATCACTACGCCGGGAGTTTCGCCGACGTGGTTCGAGCGGCCGTCCCGCCACGACACGCCGCCACTGAGCGGGCACCCGCCCCCGTCCATCCGCTGCCCGACGCCACGTGGGATGGCGAGACGCTGGATGCTGGGCCGCTGGCCGCGTATCCCGGCTCGGACGGGTTCCTGTCCGCCCTCGCCGGCGGCGGGAGACCGAGGGCTGCGTGGACGGTTCTCCCGGGCACGGAGCCCGCCGGGGACTGGGCGGCCGGCTTCGCGGCGGCCGCGGCGGCGGCACTCGCGGGCGGACGCGGTGCGCTCCTGCTGGTCCCCGACGCCCGGCACCTGCGCCACCTGGTCGATGCCGTGACCGACCGGTTCGGACGGGGCACGTTCGCTGTCCTCGCCGCGGACGCGGGACCGGCGGCGCGGTACCGCAACTTCCTGGCCACCGTCCGCGGCGACGTCCGGCTCGTGCTCGGCACCCGGGCAGCGGTGTTCGCACCCGTCGACGACCTCGGCCTGGTGGCGTTGTGGGACGACGGCAACGACGCCTGGGCCGAGCCGCACGCCCCCTACTGGCACGCCCGCGAGGTCGCGGCGATGCGCGCGCACCTGGCCGGGTGCGGGCTGCTGCTGGCCGGCTACGCCCGCACCGCGGAGACCCAGCACCTCGTCGCCCGGGACTGGCTGGCCGCGATCGAACTGCCGCCGAGCGAAGCCCGCCGCCGCGCGGCTGCGATCCGGGTCACGGCCGGCGACAGCTCCCGCGACCCGCTGGCCGCGGTCGCTCGGCTTCCCCACGACACCTTCGACGTGATCCGGTCGGCGCTGGCCGCGGGGCCGGTCCTCGTCCAGGTCCCGCGCGCCGGCTATCTGCCGGTGCTGGTCTGCAGCACCTGCCGGACGCCGGCCCGCTGCCCGGTCTGCCACCAGGCGCTGGCGGACACGTCCGGCCAGGGCGCTTCCTGCCGGTGGTGCGGGCCGCTGCTGAAGGCGTGGCGCTGCCCCGAGTGCGGGGACGGCCGGCTCCGCAGCCCTGTGGTCGGGGTGGCCCGAACCGCCGAGGAGTTCGGCAAGGCCTTCCCCGGCACGACCGTCCTGCAGGCCAGCGCCGACAAGCCCCTTGCGGCGGTCGGGACGTCTCCGGCGCTCGTGCTCGCGACCCCCGGTGCGGCCCCGTCGGCGGCGGCGGGTTACGCCGCGGCCGTCCTGCTGGATGCCGAGCTGATGCTGAGCCGCGCGGATCTGCGCGCGGGCGAGGAGGCGCTGCGCCGCTGGCTCGCGGTGACCGCCCTGGTGCGGCCGGCGGCCGACGGCGGCACCGTCCTGGTGGTGGGGGACTCCCGCCTGCGGGAGGTGCAGGCTCTGGTGCGTCTCGACCCGGTGGGCTACGCCGAACGGGAACTCGCCGACCGCGCCGCCGCCGGGTTTCCCCCGGCGATCAAGCTGATCACCCTCGAGGGCGCGCCCGCCGCCGTGCTGGCCACGCTGACCGCGCTCGAGGTCCCGCCGGAGGCACAGGTGGCCGGACCCTTCGAGGTTCCCGCCGACCACCGGCTCGGTGCCTCCGATCCGGTGGACCGGATCACCCTTCGGTGCCCCCAGGCCGTGGCCGCCGCCCTGGTGGCGCGGGTGCGCGCGGTGCTCTCGATCCGCGCAGCCAGGAAGGAGCCACCGATCCGGGTGCGGGTCGATCCGCAGGTGCTGGGCTGACCGCGCTGGCTACCATGCCGCCATGACCCGGATCGCACTGGCCAACCTGCCGTTCCCCGGCACCCCCGAGCTGGCGGTGGAAACCGCCGTCCGCGCGATCCGGGACGCGGCGCGGGCCGGAGCCGAGCTGGTCTGCTTACCGGAGTGCTACGTCCCTGGCTACCGGGCGCTCGGGGCGCCGGTGCCGCCGGCCGATCCGGACTGGCTGGAGCGCGCTCATGCCCAGGTCGGGGCGGCGGCCGGACGGGCCGGCATCACCGTCGTCCTCGGCACCGAGCGGTTCGTGGCCGGTCGGCTGCGGATCACCGCGCTGGTCATCGGCCCGGACGGCACCGCGCTCGGCTGGCAGGACAAGGTGCAGCTCGACCCGACCGAGGACGACCTCTACGAGCCGGCTCCTGAGGGACGCACGGTCTTCACCGTCGGCGACCTGGCGTTCGGGGTCGTGATCTGCCACGAGGGCTGGCGCTATCCCGAGACGGTCCGGCAGGCGGTCATCCAGGGTGCGCAACTGGTGCTGCACCCCCACTTCAGCGAACCGGAGCCGGGCACCGTCCGCCCGATCGGATACGCCGACCCTCGCAACACCTTCCATGAGGCGGCGGTGCTGTGCCGAGCGGCCGAGAACACCTGCTGGTTCGCCACCGTGAACTGCGCCGGCGACGGCACGCCGACGACGTCAGCCATCGCGACCCCCGACGGGACGCTGCTCGCCTTCCAGCCGCACGGCGTGGCCGGCCTGCTGGTCGCCGACCTCGACCTCGGCCGCGCCACCGGGCACCTGGCCCGGCGATTGCGCTCGCCGGTCGCTGGATAGGCTGCCGCCATGCGTCTCGTCTTCGCCGGAACCCCGCAGGTGGCGGCGGACACCCTCACCCACCTGCTCGACCACGGCGGCCATGAGGTGGTGGCGGTGCTCACCCGGCCGGACGCGCCGCAGGGGCGCTCCAAGCGGCCCGTGCCCAGCCCGGTCGCAGCCCTGGCCCAGGAGCGGGGGATCGAGGTGCTGCGCCCGGCTCGGGCAGCGGATCCCGGTCTCGCAGCCCGCCTCGCCGAACTGGCCCCGCAGTGTTGCCCGGTGGTCGCCTACGGCGGGCTGATCCCGCAAACCCTGCTGGAGCCGCCGGAGCACGGCTGGGTCAACGTCCACTTCTCGTTGCTGCCGCGGTGGCGCGGGGCCGCGCCGGTACAGCACGCCATCCTCGCCGGGGACGAGGTCACCGGGGTGACGGTCTTCGAGCTGGTGGCCGCTCTCGACGCCGGCCCGGTGCTGGGCACCCGGGAGTACCGGTTCGGCGCGGCCGACACGGCCGGCGGACGCACTCGCAGCACTGCAACGACTCGGGGCGCCCCTGCTCGTCGAGACACTCGACCGGCTCGCCGCCGGGACCGCCACCGCACACGCCCAGCCAGCGGAGGGCGTGACCCTCGCTCCGAAGCTGAGCGTGGCTGCCGCACGCATCGACTGGACGCGGGACGCCGTCGCGCTCTCCCGCCAGGTCCGAGCGAACAACCCATCGCCGGTGTCCTGGACCGAGCTGGGAGCTGAGCGGTTCCGGATCCTGCTCGGTCTGCCGGCACCCGATCTCGGGCTCGCCCCGGGGGCCGTCGAGGTGGACCGCAGGTCCGTCCTGGTCGGAACCGGCGCCGGTTCGCTGGAGCTGCTGTCGGTGCAACCGGCCGGGAAGCGTCCGCTCGCGGCCGCCGACTGGGCGCGGGGCCTGCGCGCGCCTGCGGTGTTCGCGTGAGCCGGCGGGCGGCGCGCGGCCACCGGCGTCCGGATCCGGCACGCAGCGCAGCGTTCCGGGTGCTGCGTGCTGTGACCGCCGACGGCGCCTACGCCAACCTCGAACTGGCCCGGCGACGCTCCGGGCTCTCCGCCACCGACGCAGGGTTCGCCACCGAACTGGTCGCCGGGACGTGCCGCGCGCTCGGCAGCTACGACCGGATCCTGACTTCGGCGTCCGGCAGGGAACTGACCACCCTGCAGCCGGCGGTCGTCGATGCGCTGCGGCTGGGCACCCACCAGCTGCTGGCGATGCGGGTGCCGCCGCACGCGGCCATTTCGGCCACCGTCGACCTGGCGGCGCTCGAAGTGGGCGAACGGGTAACCGGCCTCGTCAACGCTGTTCTGCGGCGCGTCGCCGAGCGAGACTGGCCCGGGTGGATGGAGTTGCTCACCCGAGATGAGGACGAACGGGGCAGCCTGGCACTGCGGTCGTGCCATCCCCGGTGGATCGTCGACGCATGGTCGCGCGTTCTTCCGGGCGACGAACTCCCGGCAGCACTGGCGGCCGACAACACCGCGCCGGTGCCCTGCCTGGTGGTACGGCCAGGTCTGGCGGACGTGGCCGAACTCGACGGTACCCCGGCCCGGTGGTCACCCTTCGGCGCCTACCGCGAGGGTGATCCGGGCGCCGTCCCCGCGGTGGCGGAGGGTCGAGCCGGCGTGCAGGACGAGGGATCGCAGCTGGTCACCCTCGCGTTGGCCCGCGCGGAGGCCGGGGATGGCCCCTGGCTGGACCTGTGCGCGGGACCGGGTGGCAAGTCGGCCCTGCTCGCGGGACTGGCCAAAGCGCAGGACGCCCGACTGGTCGCCGTCGAGCTGCAGGGGCACCGGGCGCGACTGGTTGCCGAGAATCTGCGTGCCTACCGCGAGCCGAACCGACCTCTCACCGTGGTGGCGGACGGCACCCGTCCCGCCTGGTCGCAGGGTTCCTTCGCCAAGGTGCTGGCCGACGTCCCGTGCACCGGGCTCGGCGCGCTGCGCCGCCGTCCGGAGAGCCGGTGGCGCCGCCGTCCGGAGGACCTGCCGGGCCTGGTCGCCCTGCAGCGCGCGCTGCTCCGCACCGCTGTCGAGTCGGCGCGGCCGGGTGGGATCGTCGCCTACGTCACCTGCTCGCCGCACCCAGACGAGACGACCGCGGTGGTGGCGGACGCGACCGGCGTGACCGTCCTGGACGCCGCCGCGTACCTCCCCGAGGTGCCGGACGCCGCGGTCGGGAACTTCGTTCAGTTGTGGCCACACCGGCACGGCACGGACGCGATGTTCCTGGCGCTGCTGCGACGCGACTGATGGCGCTTTGGGAGACTCTCGGCACGGCGCGAATCGAGACTGGTTAGGGTTGGCGCGTGGGAATCCGAATCACGCCGAGCATCCTGAACGCCGACCTCGCCGACCTCAGCGGGGAGATCGCCCGGATCCCGAGCGCTGACGCGGTGCACCTCGACGTCATGGACAACCGGTTCGTGCCCAATCTCACGTTCGGCCGGCCGATGGTCGAGGCCATCCGCAAGGGCACCGACAAGATGCTGGACATTCACCTGATGATCGCCGAGGTGGACCGGTGGGCGCCGGGCTACGCGGAGGCCGGCGCCGAGTCGGTGACCTTCCACATCGAAGCGTCGGACGCGCCGGTGAAGCTCGCCCGCGAACTTCGTGCCCTCGGGGCCCGGGCCGCCATGGCGCTGCGTCCGGCCACACCGATCGAGCCGTACGCCGACTTGCTGGACGAGCTCGACATGGTGCTGCTGATGACCGTGGAACCCGGCTTCGGCGGCCAGAAGTTCCTCGACCTGGTGCTGCCCAAGCTGCGCCGCACCCGCGCGCTCCTCGACGCCCGCGGCGGCGACATCTGGCTTCAGGTGGACGGCGGAATCTCCGCCGAGACCATCGAGCGCTGCGTGGAGGCGGGCGCCGACACCTTCGTCGCCGGCTCGGCGGTGTACAGCTCCGACGACCCCGACGCCGTGGTCCGGGCGCTCAGGGAGACAGCAGAAGCGGTCACCGCCTGAGCCTCCGTTCGCCGGCCCGTTCACGCGCGGGGCGTGCGTCAGCGGCGGTCCCTGCGGTCGCGGCGGCGCAGATAGCGCTCGAACTCGGCGGCGATCGCGTCCCCGGTCGGGGGCGGGGTGGCCTCGTCGCGTCGTTCTTCGAGGGCGGTGATGTAGGTCGAAATGTCCGGGTCGTCGGAGACCAGTTCGTTCACCTGCTCGACCCAGCGCTCGGCGTCCTGAGTGAGTTCGCCGGGATCCAGAGGCAGGTTCAGCACGTCCTCGAGCCGGGTCAACAGAGCCAGGGCCGCCTTCGGGTTGGGCGGTTCCGCGACGTAGTGCGGCACGGACGCCCACAAGGACACCACCGGCATGCCGAGCCGGGCCAGTTCGTAGGACAGGACGCCCACGATCCCGGTCGGGCCCTCGTAGTCGGAGACTTCCAGGCCCAAGTCGATGGCCAGCTCGGGGCTGCTGGCCGTCCCGGCCACCGGCACCGGACGGCTGTGCGGGGCATCGGTGAGCAGCGCACCGAGCAGCACGACCAGTTCGGGTTGCACCGAACGCACCATCGACACCAGCCGGTTGGTGTACTCCTGCCAGCGGTAGTTGGGCTCGGGGCCGCCGATCAGCACCAGGTCGCGCTCGGGCAGGCGAGCGATCAGCACTTCCGTCGTGGGCCATTCCAGCACCCGCTGGCCGTCGATCACCCGGGTGGTCGGACGGTTGACCTGGAAGTCGTAGAACTCCTCAGGGTCGATCGCGAACTCGAGTTCGGCGTGGTAGGCGTCGGCGAGGTGGTCGATCACTCCGCTGGCGCCCTCGCCGGCGTCATTCCACCCGCCGAACGCCGCGATCACCGCCGGGTGCCGCAGTCCTCGGAGCCCACGAGCCTCTGCCATGGCGACCACTGTAGGCCGACTCTCGTATTCTGCTCCCCATGACCCGCGATCTCCGTTCCGCCCTCGCCGCCCACGTCCTGGTGGCCGACGGCGGTATGGGGACGATGCTGCAGGGCTATGAGCTCACCCTGAGCGACTTCGAGGGGCTCGAGGGCTGCAACGAGGTGCTGAACGTCACCCGCCCCGATGTGGTGGGTGCGATCCATGTCGCCTACCTCGACGCCGGCGCCGACTGCATCGAGACGAACACGTTCGGCGCGAACGCCTCGGCGCTGGCCGAGTACGACGCGTCCGAGCGGATCACCGAACTCGCCGAGGCGGGCGCCAGGATCGCTCGCCGGGCTGCGGACGCGGTGAGCACCGCGGAGCGTCCCCGCTACGTCCTGGGCAGCATGGGGCCGGGAACGAAGCTGCCGAGCCTCGGACACCTGCCGTACGCCTTTCTGCGGGACGCCTACTCGCGGCAGGCGGAGGCGATGATCGCCGGCGGGGTCGACGGCTTCCAGATCGAAACCTGTCAGGACCTGCTGCAGGCCAAGGCGGCGGTCAACGGCGCCCGGCGGGCGTTGACCGCACTGGGCGCCGACCTGCCGATCTTCGTCAACGTCACCATCGAGACGGCCGGCACGATGCTGCTCGGCACGGAGATCGGCGCCGCGCTGACCGCGCTCGAACCGCTCGGCATCGACGCGATCGGGCTGAACTGCGGCACCGGCCCCACCGAGATGAGCGAGCACCTGCGGCACCTGTCCCGTAACGCCCGCGTCCCGCTGGTCTGCATGCCGAACGCCGGTCTACCCGAACTCACCTCGGACGGTGCCCGCTACCCGATGGGGCCGGCTGAGTTCGTCACCTACCTGACCCAGTTCACCAGTGAGTTCGGACTGAGCCTGGTGGGCGGGTGCTGCGGCACCACCCCGGAGCACATCGCCCAGCTCGCCGACGCCGTTCGGGGTCTGGTCCCGGCCCCGCGGCACCCCGTCCATGTCTCGGCGGTGTCGTCGCTGTACGCGGAGGTCCCGCTGCGCCAGGACACCAGCTATCTGTCGATCGGTGAGCGCACCAACGCCAACGGCTCGAAGGCCTTCCGGGATGCGATGCTGGCCGAGAACTGGGCCGACTGCCTCGACATCGCCAAGCAGCAGAGCCGCGACGGCGCCCACCTGCTCGACCTGTGCGTCGACTATGTCGGACGCGACGGCGCAGCCGACATGGGGGAGCTCGCGTCGCGGCTGGGCACGGGGGTCTCCCTGCCGATCATGCTCGACTCCACCGAGCCGCAGGTGCTTCAGGCGGGCCTGGAACGTCTCGGCGGCCGCTGTGGGATCAACTCGGTGAACTACGAGGACGGGGACGGCCCGGAGTCGCGGTTCGCGAAGGTGATGCCGCTGGTGAAGGAGCACGGCGCGGTCGTGGTGGCCCTCACGATCGACGAGGAGGGCCAGGCCCGGACGGCGGAGTGGAAGGTGCGGGTAGCCGAGCGGCTGATCGCCGACCTGACGACGAACTGGGGCCTCGAGGTGGGCGACATCATCGTCGACTGCCTCACGTTCCCCATCGCGACGGGTCAGGAGGAGACCCGGCGGGACGCGATCGAGACGATCGAAGCGATCCGCCAGGTGACCACCGCGTACCCCGGCATCCACACCACCCTCGGCGTTTCGAACGTCTCGTTCGGGCTGAATCCGGCCGCGCGGCAGGTGCTGAACTCGGTGTTCCTGCACGAGTGCGTGCAGGCCGGGCTCGACTCGGGGATCGTTCCGGCCGCCCGGATCGTGCCGATCGCGCGGATTCCCGACGAGCAGCGCCGCGTCGCGGAAGACCTCGTCTACGACCGCCGCAGCGAGAACTATGACCCGCTGACGCGGTTCCTGGAGTTGTTCGAGGGCGTGACCACCACAGGTACGCGAGAGGCGCGCGCGGCGGAACTGGCCGGCCTGCCGGTCGAGGAGCGGCTGCAGCGCCGGATCATCGACGGCGATCCGAAGGGGTTGGCGGCCGACCTCGACCTGGCGCTCGCCATCAAGCCCGGCCTGGCCATCATCAACGACGACCTGCTCGCGGGCATGAAGGTGGTGGGGGAACTGTTCGGCGCCGGGCAGATGCAACTGCCGTTCGTGCTGGCGTCCGCAGAGGTGATGAAGGCCGCCGTCCGCTACCTCGAACCCCACCTCGACAAGGCCGATGCTGCCGGCAAGGGGACGTTGGTGATCGCCACGGTGAAGGGCGACGTCCACGACATCGGCAAGAACCTGGTGGACATCATCCTCACCAACAACGGCTACACGGTGATCAACCTGGGCATCAAACAGCCGGTGAGCGCGATCATCGAGGCGGCGCTGGCGCACAATGCCGACGCGATCGGCATGTCGGGTCTGCTGGTGAAGTCGACGGTGGTGATGCGGGACAACCTGGCCGAGCTGAACAACCGCGGCCTCGACGCCTTCCCGGTACTGCTCGGCGGCGCGGCGCTGACCCGCGCGTTCGTCGAGGAGGACCTCAACGACCTGTACGGGGGCGAAGTCCGCTACGCCCGGGACGCCTTCGAGGGACTGTCCCTGATGGAGAAGGTGGTCGCGATCAAGCGCGGCGAGCCCGGTGCAGCGCTGCCGGCGCCGCGCCGCCGCCGCGTCGCCGCGAAGCCAGACCGGAATCGGAACGGTGCCCCCGCCGGGCCGGAGCAGAATGCGGACGGTTCGGAGTCCGGGCCGGATCGCCTCCGCTCGGACGTCGCCCGCCGCATCGACGTGCCCACGCCACCCTTCTGGGGCAGCCGGGTGGTGAAGGGCGTCAAGCTGGCCGAGGTGTCGGGCTGGTTGGACGAGCGGGCGACCTTCATGGGCCAGTGGGGGCTTCGCGGCAGCGCCGGCGGACCCACGTACGAGGAACTCGTCGAGGTCGAAGGCCGGCCGCGGCTGCGGCACTGGCTCGACCGCATCCACACCGGAAGCCTGGTGGAGCCGGCCGTCGTGTACGGCTACTGGCCCTGCCACTCCGAGGGCAACGACCTGATCCTGGGCGACCCCTCCGACCCGACCCGTGAGGTCACCCGGTTCAGCTTCCCTCGCCAGACCCGCGACCGCAGGCTGTGCCTTGCGGACTTCTTCCGGGACGCGGCCGAAGCGGCCGACCTGGGACCGGACGTGATCGAATTGCAGCTGGTGACCATGGGCTCGGCCGTCGCACGGGCCACCGGTGAGCTGTTCGCCGCCGACGCCTACCGCGACTACCTGGAGCTGCACGGGCTCAGCGTCCAACTCACCGAGGCGCTGGCGGAATACTGGCACGCCCGCGTCCGGGCCGAACTCCAGCTGGCCGGGGACGGACGGGTGGACGCGATGATCCGCGACCAGGCCTACCGGGGCTCGCGGTACTCCTTCGGCTATCCCGCCTGCCCCGACTTGGCCGACCGCGCCAAACTGGTGGAGTTGCTGCGTCCGGAACGGATCGGCGTCGAGCTGAGTGAAGAACTGCAGCTGCACCCAGAGCAGTCCACCGACGCGATCGTCGTCCACCACCAGGAGGCGAAGTACTTCAATGCGCGCTGAGCCTCACCCCCGCCCGCCGATGCTGCGACTCGGAACCCTGGTCCTGGTCCTGGCCGCTCTGCTCGCCGCCTGCACGCCTTCGGTGAAGCCCACCAGCACGCCGACGGCCTCGGCGACCCCACGGGTGTTCACCGTGGTCACGACCGGGCCGATCACGACCGCGGACCCGGCGGTCGCGCTGGCCGACACCGACTCGATGCTGGTGAACAGCCTCTACCAACGCCTGATGATGGTGTTGCCCGAGAGCGGTGAACTCAAGCCCGACATCGCCACCGACTGCCTGTTCACGTCCAAGACGGTCTACGCCTGCACCCTGCCCGACAACCTGTCGTTCCACAACGGGCACGTCCTGGACTCCTCGGACGTGAAGTTCAGCCTCCAACGGGCGCTGCGGATGAACACCGCCGGAACCTCGATCGGGCTGATGTCGGCGTTGAAGCGGATCGAGACCCCCGACGCGCGGACGGTGAAGTTCCACCTCTCCTGGGCGGACAACCAGTTCGGATACGCCCTCGCCGGCCAGTCGGCGTCGATCGTGGACGAGGAGGTGTTCGACCCCGACGAGGCTCTGCCGCTGTCCACCCTGCCGATCGGTTCGGGCCCGTACGAGGTTCGCACCATCCAGGAGGCCAGCGCTTTGATGGTCAAGTTCGCCGAGTACGTCGGGCCGAAGGCGGGACTGCTGGCCGAGCTGCGGCTCAGCGTGGTCGCCGACTCCGTCGCGGCCGAGACGGTGATCGCCGAAGGCACGGCCGAGGTGGTGTGGCGCAGCCTGGACGCGGCCGGCCTGCAGCGGGTCACCGACGAGATCGCCGGCAGTTCGACCAAAGCCACAGCCCAAGGGTTCAGCCGGTTCCCGCTGCCCGGCCTGCGGGTCACCCAGCTGGTCTGGAGCTCGTCCTCGGCCCTGCGCCGGAACGCGAACCTCCGCCTCGGGGTGGCGCGGGCGCTGCAGGCCGACCGCACTTTGGACTCCCTCGTCCCGATCGGAGTGACCGACCACGCCTCGGCGTTCACGCTTGGCGGACGGGTGAAGCTGCCCAGCCTCGACGGCGACCGGATCACGCTCACCCTGGGCTACAGCCGCACCGCGCCCAGCCACGGCGACCTGGCCTCCCTGCTGAGGGATCGGATCGAAGGCCTGGACGGGGTCAGCGTCCGGCTGGTCACGTCCGGCAGCGCCGACCTGTGGCTCACCGACACCTCGGCGTGGGTGAACAACGCGACCGGCTGGCTGCAGCGCTACCTGACCAACCCGATCGCCGGCAGTGCGAGCAAACTCACCGACCTCGAACGGCGCGCCCGCACCACCTCCGGCACCCAACGCACGACGGCGCTGAACGAGATCCAGCAGCAGGCCGCGGCCGACAACACCGTGCTGCCGGTGTCGCAGTCGGACGGGATCCTGTTCGTCGGCAAGGGCGTCACCCTGATCGGTGAACCCTTCGGCAGCGGCCAGATCCTGGGGCTGTGGGGGATCACGCGTGCCTGAACTCAGTGGCGTGCGCACCGGCGACCTCGTCGCCGGCGAACGGGTGACCCTCAGCGACGCCAAGGGACGCCGACACTCCGTCGTGCTGAGCCCCGGCGGCACGTTCCACACCACCCGGGGCGGCATCTCTCACGACGAGCTGATCGGACGCCCCGAGGGCACTGTGGTGCAGTCCGCGGGCGGCACCGCGTACCTGGTGTTCCGGCCCCTGCTGGAGGAGTTCACCGTCACGATGCCCCGCGGCGCCGCCGTGGTGTACCCGAAGGACGCTGCCCACATCCTGGTGCAGACCGACATTTTTCCCGGTGCCCGCGTGCTGGAGGCCGGCGCCGGCTCGGGAGCGTTGAGCATCTTTCTGCTGCGGGCCATCGGCAGCACCGGACGGCTGTATTCCTACGAGCGTCGCGAAGAGTTCGCCCGAATCGCCGAGGCGAACGTCACCGCCTTCTTCGGGGCGCCGCATCCGTCCTGGACGCTTCGGCTGGGCAGCCTGCCGGCCGACCTGGGAATCGAACCGGTCGATCGGGCGATCCTCGACATGCTGGCGCCGTGGGAGTGCGTGGACGCGGTCGCGGACGTTCTCGTGCCCGGCGGCCTGCTCTGCTGCTACGTCGCCACGACCACTCAGCTGGGCCGCACGATGGACACGCTGCGCACCCACGGCGGGTTCACCGAGCCGGTCGGACGGGAATACACGGCGCGGGAGTGGCACGCCGAAGGCCTGGCCATCCGGCCCGGCCACGGGACCAGCGGGCACACCGGCTTCCTGATCTTCACCCGCCGTCTCGCCCCGGGCATGGTCGCCCCGATCAAGCGCCGGCGTCCGGCCCCCGGCGCCTACGGCCCCGATTACACCGGCCCCCGTCCGCCGGGGGTCGACGGCGATGCCTGAGCCGGCCGAACTGGCTCGGCAACTGGCCGAGGCGCAGCAACTGCTGGCGTCGCGGGGGCGAGCCCTCGACCTCACCGAACGACGCCTCGCCGACGCCCACTCGGACGCCCGAAGCCTGGCGCAGGCCAACGAGAAGCTCAGCGCAGCCCTCGCCACCGCCCGGGAGTCGCTGGTGGCTCAGCGCGCGAAGCTCGACGACCCCGACGGACCGCCGCTCACCTTCGGGCACGTGGTCGCCGTCGGCGAAGGGACGCTCGACCTGGCCACCAATGGCCGGCTGGTGCGCTGCGCAGTGAGCCCGGACCTCCACACGTCGGAGGTGGGGATCGGCACCCGCGTGCTGCTGAACGAGGCGTCGCAGGTGGTCGGGCTGGCCGCCGACCTTCCGGCCGGTGAGACGGTGCGCCTGGCCGAGACCCTGCCGGATGGACGGCTCCTGGTCACCGCGGCGTCAGGGGAGGAACTGGTGCTGCTGCCCGCGTCCGGACTGGCCGTGACGGGGCTGCGACCCGGCTCCACATTGCTCGCTGATCGTCGCGCCCTGCTGGCGTTCGCGCCCGTGCCGCGCAGCGAGGTCGCCGACCTCACGCTGGAAGAGGTGCCGGACGTCAGCTATGCCGACATCGGCGGCCTTGGCGCCCAGATCGAGCAGTTGCGCGACGCCGTCGAGCTGCCGTTCCGGCACCGTGAGCTGTTCGCCGAGTTCGGCCTGCGGCCGCCGAAGGGCGTCCTGCTGTTCGGTCCGCCGGGGTGCGGCAAGACGATGATCGCCAAGGCGGTCGCGAACTCGGCCGGCAGCCATTTCCTCAACATCAAGGGCCCCGAGCTGCTGGACAAGTACGTGGGCGAGACCGAGCGGGCGCTACGGCTGATCTTCATCCGTGCCAAGGAGCACGCCGGCTCTGGCCGGCCGGTGATCGTGTTCTTCGACGAGATGGACGCGCTCTTCCGCACCCGGGGCAGCGGGGTGTCCTCCGACATGGAGGCTACGATCGTGCCCCAGCTGCTCAGCGAGATCGACGGCGTGGAGGGCCTGGCCAACGTGCTCGTCATCGGCGCCACGAATCGGGAGGACCTGATCGACCCGGCGATCCTGCGTCCGGGACGCCTGGACGTGAAGATCAAACTGGACCGGCCCGACCGGTCGGCGGCGACCGAGATACTGTCTTGCTACCTCACCCCCGAGACCCCGCTGAATGCCGGCGGCGCCGATCCGGGAGCCTATTTGGCCGCGGTGCGCGAGGCGATCGTCGAGCGGCTCTACGCCCGCACCGAGGAGAATCGGTTCATCGAGGTGACCTACGCCGGGGGCGACCGCGAAGTGCTGTACGTGGCTGACTTCGTCTCCGGCGCCATGCTGGCCGGAATCGTGGACCGGGCGAAGAAGGCGGCGATCAAGGAACTGATCGGCGGTGGGCCGCGCGGGATCCGGCTCGACCACGCTTTGGCGGCCTGCGCGGCCGAGATCGGCGAGAACGAGGAGTTGCCGAACACCACGAATCCCGACGACTGGGCCCGGGTGTCCGGACGCAAGGGCGAGCGGATCACCTTCCTGCGGACGCTGGTCGGCGCCCGCGCGCTGCAGCAGTGACCACCACGTCCCTGCGCAGCATCCCCCGGGGTGGCGGGTGGCGCGTTCGGCCTGGGGGCAGGCCGTGACCCGCGTTCTCGGCATCGAGACCGAGTACGGCATCCTCGCGCCGGACGCCCCGGAGCTTGGTCCGGCGGCGCTCAGCGCGGCGGTGGTCGCCGCCCACGCCGGGCCCGCCACGGGCACGGCCCTGGACTGGGTGGAGGAGATCCCGATCGAGGACGCCCACAACCGGGTGCTGAGCAACGGCGCCCGCCTGTACGTCGACCACGCCCACCCTGAGTACAGCGGCCCGGAAGTCACGTCCGCGCGTGAGGCCGTCGCTTACGACCTGGCCGGGGACGCCGTGATCGTGGCCGCAGCCAGGGCCGCGTCCGCCGAATGGGGCATCGAGATCGGCATCTACAAGAACAACACCGACTCCCGGGGCGCGAGCTACGGCTGCCACGAGAACCACCTTGTGCCCCGCAGCCTGAAGTGGGCGCGGATCGCCGCGGCCTTGCCCGCGTTCCTGGTGGCTCGCACCGTGATGATCGGCGCGGGCCGGGTCGGGATCGGCCAGCACGGGGAGACGCCCGGGTTCCAGTTGTCGCAACGGGCGGACTTCTTCGAGACCGTCGAAGGCATCCAGACCACGCGGCGCCGTCCGATTCTGAACACCCGTGACGAGCCGCTCGCCCCGGCGTCGCGGTACCGCCGGCTGCACGTGATCACCGGCGACGCCAACCGATGCCAGTACGCCGGCTGGCTGAAGGCAGGGACGTTGTCGGCCGTGCTGACCGCGCTCGAAGCGGGCGCCCTCCCGACGCTGGAGCTGGCCGATCCCGTGGCGGCCTTCCACGCCGTCAGCCACGACCCATCGCTGCGTCGAACGCTGCGGCTGGCCGACGGACGGCGGTTCACCGCCCTGGACGTGCTCGACGCGCTGGCCGAGGCGGTGCTCGCGGACGCCGCCGACCGGCCGGAGGCCTACGAACCGGACGTCCTGGACGCCTGGACACGGATCAGCTCGGACCTGCGCCGCGACCCGTCCGCCTGTGCCGACCGGCTCGACTGGGTGGCCAAGCTGGAGCTCCTCCAGGCCTACGCCGAGCGGCACGGGCTGCCCTGGTCGCATCCGCGCCTGGCACAGCTCGACCTGGCCTGGGCGCGTCTGGACCGTCCTGGCCCTTTCGACGCTCTGGCGACCGCCGGCCGGCTGCGGGAGGTCGTCTCGGCCCAGGAGGTGACCACCGCCACCGTCGAACCCCCGGCGGGCACCCGGGCGTGGACGCGAGGACGTGTCGTCGCTCTGGCAGCCGACCGCGTGACGGCCGCGTCCTGGGACGAGGTGAGCGTGCGCGACGCCACCGGGTCCGTCCGCAGACTGCGGCTTCAGGACCCGGCTCGGCACACGAGGGCCGAGGTGGGCGACCTGGCCGGCGCGGCCGAACTCGCCGCGCTGCTGTCGGCGGGGGACGTCGCCCCCGAGGGTGGGTAGGCTGTTCGCGCCCAACCAGAAGGAGGACCGGTGGCCGAGCGGGTGCAGCGGGAGCGGACGCCCCAGCGCGACGACGAGATGACCGACGAGGTCGTCACCACGGCGCGCGCGGTCGACTACGACGCGATCCTCGACGAGATCGACTCCGTGCTGGAGGCCGACGCGGTGGAGTACGTCCGCTCGTTCGTGCAGAAGGGCGGGCAGTGAGCGAGAGCGGCCTGTCCCCGGCGCTGGTGATCGGCACCGGCCTCGTGGGGGCCTCGGTGGGTCATGCGCTGACCCGGGCGGGGGTGAGCGTCCATCTTCAGGACAAGTCGTCGAGCCACGCACGCGTGGCGGCGTCCCGGGGCGCGGGCACGACTGTCCCACCGGTGCCGGACGAGGTGAAGCTGGTCGTGGTCGCCGTCCCGCCCGAGTCGCTGGCGAAGGTGATCGTCAAGGCGCTGGCCACCTACCCGAACGCGACCGTCACCGACGTCGGCTCGGTGAAGGGCACCGTGCTGGCCGCGCTGCGCAAGACCGACGCCGACCTGGCCCGCTATGTCGGCTCGCACCCGATGGCGGGATCGCAGCGGGTCGGGCCGTTGACCGCCAGCCCCGACCTCTTCCTCGACCGCACCTGGGTGGTCACCCCGCACGACACGTCGGCGGCGCACGCGGTGCTGGACGTGCAGCATCTGGCAGCCCTGTGCGGCGCGCGGAAGGTGACGATGGGCGCCGCGCACCACGACGAGGCGGTGGCGCAGGTGTCGCACCTGCCGCACCTGCTGTCGGTCCTGGTTGCGGGCAGGCTCACTCGGATTCCCGCGGAACACCTGCGGCTGGCGGGCCAGGGTCTGCGCGATGTCACGCGGATCGCCGGTTCGGACCCCGAGCTGTGGCAGCAGATCATCGAGGCCAATTCCCAGGCTGTGCGCACCGAGTTGCTGGCGATCCAGGCCGACCTGGCCGAGATGGTCGCGACCCTGGAACGCGGCGATGTGATCACGCTGCTGGAGCGGGGCCGGTCGGGCACGCGAGCGCTCCCCGGCAAGCACGGCACCAACGCCGCCGACTGGGCGCACGTGGTGGTGGAGATCCCGGACGCCCCGGGAGCGCTGGCCCGCCTTTTCCGGGACATCGAAGCCGCCGGCGTGAACGTGGAGGATCTCTCGATCGACCACGACCTGGAACGGGAGGTCGGCTGGTTGTCCGTGCAGGTCGCACCCGAGCGGGCCGACGACCTGGCGACGGCCATGCGGACGGCGGGCTGGACCGTCCGCGACCACGAACCCCAACTGTGAAAGGCGTGCCACATGTCTCCTGATCGCCTGGTGATCGCCATCGACGGACCCAGCGGGTCGGGCAAGTCGACCACGTCGAAGGGGGTGGCGAAGGCGCTCGGCCTGGCGTATCTCGACACGGGGGCGATGTACCGCGCCGTCACGTGCGCCTTCTTGGCCGCTGGGGTCGACCCCGGCGATGCGCCGGGGGTGATTGCGGCGACCCTGGGGGCCGATCTGCAGATCAGCACCGACCCCGACGACCAGTGGGTGCGCGTCAACGGCCAGGACGTGACCACCGAGATCCGTGAGCCGTCGATCTCCGCCACGGTGAGTGCGGTGTCCACCCTCGCCGAATGCCGGGCGAACCTGGTCGAGCGGCAGCGTCGGATCATCGACCAGGCTCCCGCGGGCGTGGTCGCGGAGGGCCGCGACATCACCACCGTCGTGGCCCCGGACGCTGACGTCCGGCTGCTGCTCACCGCCGATCCCCAGATCCGGATGGCCAGGCGCCAGGCCGAACTGGGGCAGAAGCTGACCGCGGACCAGCTGGCCGACCAGATCCTGAGGCGCGACTCCGACGACTCCACGCTGGTCAACTTCACCACCGCCGCCGACGGGGTGACTCATCTGGACTGCACCTACCTGACCCTCGACGAGACCATTCAGGCGGTCCTGGACCTGGTGCGGCGCACCACCGGCACCTCCTGACCTGCGTTCTGGGCTCGCGCGGAGCCTTGTCGCCGCTCCTGGCTGGTTATGACGACCGTGGGACGCCCGACGATTTGATCTCGCGTCTCCAGGCTGGTTATGAGGCCCGGCTCCGGGCCCGTAACCAGCCGCGAGGCGCGACATTCCTCAACCGTCGGTGCGGGGGCCGCCATAACCTGCTTCGAGGCGCGACAACCGCTGGCGAGGAGCGCGCGCAGGCGAGGCGAAGCGCGGCGTCGCCGTGCGGTAGCCTGAGAGGTCGCGCCGACAACTGCAAGGGGACAACCGTGACCGAGACCGCGGAGCTGGACCAGGTCAAACCGATCGTGGCGGTGGTCGGCCGTCCCAATGTGGGCAAGTCGATGCTGGTCAACCGGATCATCGGACGCCGCGAGGCCGTGGTTCAGGACCTACCAGGGGTGACCCGCGACCGGGTGAGCTACGACGCCGAATGGAACGGCCGCGAATTCGTGGTCGTGGACACCGGCGGCTGGGCGCCCGACGCCAAGGGCATGGCCGCTCAGATCGCCGAGCAGGCTGAGCTGGCGATCGCCGCCGCCGACGTCGTTCTCTTCGTGGTGGACGCCGGCGTCGGCACCCAGGACGTGGACGAAGCTGTGGTGGAGGTGCTGCGCCGCAGCCGCAAGCCGGTGATCCTGGCCGCGAACAAGGTCGATGACTTGCGCCAGGAGGCGGACGCAGCGGCGATGTGGAACCTTGGCCTGGGGGAGCCGCATCCGGTGTCGGCGATGCATGGCCGCGGCACGGGGGACCTTCTCGATGCGTTGCTGGCGGTGCTGCCCGAGGCCCCACGGTCCGGGGATGAGGAGATCGGCGGGCCACGCCGGGTCGCGATCGTCGGCCGTCCTAACGTCGGCAAGTCATCGCTGCTGAACCAGGTGGCGAACTCGCGGCGGGCGGTCGTCGACAACGTGGCCGGGACCACCGTCGACCCCGTGGACGAGTTGGTCGAGGTCGGCGGAGTGATCTACCGGTTCATCGACACCGCCGGGCTGCGGCGCCGCGTCAAGGAGGCGTCGGGGCACGAGTACTACGCCGCGCTCCGCACGCAGAGCGCGATCGAGCGGGCCGAGGTGTGCGTGGTGGTGATCGACGCGTCCGAGACCATCAGCGACCAGGACCTGCGGATCCTGACCATGGTCGAGGAGGCGGGCAAGGCGCTGGTGATCGCGTACAACAAGTGGGATCTGACCGATGAGGAACGGCGTCACTATCTGGCCCGCGAGGTGGAGCAGGACATCCGGGCCTTCGGGTGGGCGCCCGGAGTGAACATCTCGGCGCTGACCGGACGCAACGTGGACAAGTTGTCGAAAGCGATCGAGGCTGCGCTCGAGGGCTGGGAGACGCGGGTGTCGACCGGCAAGCTGAACGCCTTTCTCGGACGTTTGGCTGCGGCGCATCCGCACCCGGTCAGGGGCGGTAAGCAACCACGCATCCTGTTCGGCACCCAGGCGCACACCAGCCCGCCCACGTTCGCGCTGTTCACGTCGGGCAAGTTCGACCCGCAGTATGTTCGGTTCGTCGAACGCCGGCTGCGGGAGGACTTCGGGTTCGTCGGGTCGCCGGTACGGGTCGAGGTGCGGGCGAGAGAGAAGCGCAAGAACCGCTGAAGGCGAAGCTATCCCGAGCCGCGGGTGACCTCGTCGGGAGGCGCGTGGTAGAGAGTCGAAAGGAACACCAATGACGGTGACGATCGCCGGCCTGCAGGTCGAGGAGAGTCTCGCGACTTTCGTGGCCGACGAACTGCTGCCAGGGCTCGGCATCGCCGCCGAGGAGTGGTGGCGAGGCGTGGCGTCGGTTCAGGCGCGGTTCGAGGCGCCGATCGCGAAGCTGCTGGCTCGGCGCGACGAGCTGCAGGCCGCGCTGGACGGCTGGCACGCCGAGCGGGGCGCGTCCGATCCGGCCGAGTACGAGCGGTTCCTCACTGACATCGGATACCTGGTGCCGACGCCGGCGGACGTGCGGGTGGACGTGTCGGGGGTGGATGCCGAGATCGCGCGGATCGCGGGTCCTCAGTTGGTCGTGCCGGCCACGGTGCCGCGGTACGCCCTGAACGCGGCCAACGCCCGCTGGGGTTCGTTGTTCGACGCGCTGTACGGCACCGACGCCCTCCCGCTGGACCATGAATTGGCGGCCGGATACGACGAGCGCAGGGGTGCGCAGGTGATCGCCGAGGCCGATCGGTTGCTCGACGAACTGTTCGGTTTGGCGGGTGCGAGCCACGCCGACGTGACCGGCTATGCGGTGGTGGATTCTGAACTCCAGGCCGCCACCGCGTCCGGCACCGTGAAGCTGGCCGACCCGGCGCAGTTCGTCGGGCACACCGCGTCCGCCGTGCTGCTGCGGCGCAACGGGCTGCATGTCGAGCTGAGCATCGACCGGTCGCATCCGGTGGGCCGCGGCCACCACGCGGGCGTGTCCGACGTGGTGCTGGAGGCGGCGGTGACGACGATCGTCGACCTGGAGGATTCGGTCGCGACGGTGGACGGGCCGGACAAGGCTGCGGCGTACCGGACCTGGCTGGGTCTGATGACCGGGACGCTGAGCGCGACTTTCGAGAAGAGCGGACGCACGCTGGTTCGGGCGCAGCACGCTGACCGCCGCTACGTGGCCGCGGGCGGTGGCGAGCTGGTGCTGCCCGGGCGGTCGCTGTTGCTGGTGCGGATCGTAGGTCACCATCTGCGGACGGATGCGGTGCGCACCGCGTCCGGATCCGAGGTGGCCGAAGGTGTGCTGGACACTGTGGTGGCGGCGACGGCCGCGCTGCACGACCTGCGGGGGCTGGGTCGGTTCCAGAACTCGCGGACGGGAAGCATCTATCTGGTCAAACCGAAGCAGCACGGTCCGGACGAGGTGGCGCTGACGGTGGCGATGTTCGCGGCGGTGGAGGAGCTGCTGGGGTTGCCGGCGACCACGATCAAGATCGGGATCATGGATGAGGAGAAGCGCACGTCGCTGAACCTGGAGGCGTGCATCGAGGCGGCACGCGACCGGGTGATCTTCATCAATACCGGGTTCCTGGACCGGACTGGGGACGAGATCCACAGTGATTTCCAGGCGGGCGCGCTGGTGCGGAAGAACGACATGAAGTCCACGGTGTGGCTGAACGCGTACGAGGACCGGAATGTCGACGTGGCCCTGGCCGCCGGCTTCCGTGGACAGTCGCAGGTGGGTAAGGGAATGTGGGCGAAGCCGGCCGCGATGGCCGACATGCTGCGGGAGAAGGTGGGACATCCGCGGGCGGGCGCGAACTGTGCCTGGGTGCCGTCGCCGACCGCGGCGACGCTGCACGCGCTGCACTACCTGCGGGTGAACGTTGCCGAGCGGCAGGAGGAGCTCGCAGGGCGACACACGGATCGCCGGCGGCTGCTGGAGGTGCCGGTGCTGCTCGGGGCCTTGACCGAGGAGCAGATCGAGCACGAGTTGCGGACCAATGCGCAGTCGATCCTGGGTTATGTGGTGCGGTGGGTGGGCTTGGGAGTGGGCTGCTCGACGGTGCCCGATCTGGAGGGGGTCGGTCTGATGGAGGACCGGGCGACGCTGCGGATTTCGAGCCAGCTGATCGCGAACTGGCTGCACCACGGCCTGGTGGACGGTGAGCGGGTGCGGAGGACGTTCGCGGAGATGGCGGCGCTGGTCGACCAGCAGAACGCGGACGAACCGGGCTATTCGCCGATGTGCGCCGATCCGGAGGGCAGCGAGTCGTTCCAGGCGGCGTTGGAGTTGGTGTTCACGGGCGGCACCGAGCCCAACGGCTATACCGAGCGTGCCCTCACCACCTGGCGACGCAAAGCAAAGGCGCGTGCCGGAGACTGACGGGCGGCACCGAGCCCAACGGGTATACCGAGCGTGCTCTCACCATCTGGCGAGGCAAAGCAAAGGCCGTGCCGGAGACTGAGGCCGGGCCACGGTTGGATTCAGGGGTGCGCCCCGCGCCCCTTGGGTGCGGTTGGCGGAGAACGGGGTCGGGACGTCGTTCGCACACCCGGTCTGGCATGGGGGCCAGGTCACTCGACGGTTCGCGGCACCTTTCCGAACAGCTTGAGCACGCTGCACATGAGCTTGTGGCCCCCGTCCGAGGCCGGGTCGAACATGAGCGGGCAGCCGCCTTCGATCACGCGGACGCCGTGCTCGCGTCCGTATTGTGCGGCCTCGGGGGAGACGCTGCCGGCGTCCACGGAACGATGCATCCAGACCTGGGGGATGCCGAGTTCGACGGCTTCGACCATGGTCGCCATGGCGTGTTCGGGGGCGGTGCCGATCACGACAGCCTCGACGGGGTCAGGGACTGCGGTGAGGTTCGGGTAGGCGGTTCGGCCGCCGAGCTCGTCGGCGTTGGGATTGATCGGAACAGCGTCGTAGCCGCGCTCGATGAGCCGGTCGAAGACGGTGTTGCTGCCGTGGCCTTGGGGGTTGCGGGAGACGCCGGTGACGGCGATGCGCTTGAGGGCGAGGAACTCGGTGGCTGCTTGCTTGATGGGGATAGCGGTGGGCATGGCTTCACTTCCTGCGGTAGACACGGACGGCGTCCGTGTCGATGAACATCAACCAGGGGTGGCGTCCGCCATAGCGGATGCCGAGGTGGTGGCCGTCGGCGGGGTCGGACTCGCTGGTGGGCCTGCGGACCGGCGAGACGGGGGAGACGACGCCGGTGGTGGTGACGTTGAGGATCCCGAGAACGAGTGGAGTGTGGTCGGGGTCGAGTTCAACCATGCCGGTGATCAGGAGCCACAGCTTCCCGTCGGTGCCGACAGCGGCTTCGACGCCGGGGTGGACGATTGCGCCCTCGAAGCCGGATGCGGCGAGGTTGATCCGGACGCTCACGTCCGGTCGGGTGACCGTGAGGTAGCTGGGGGCGACGGTGATGTTGAAGGTGTCGCCGGTCTGCCCTGCGAACGTCGGAACCGTCGTGATCGTGCCGGTCCTGGGCGCGATCTGGACCTTTTCCTGGTTCTCGTCGAAGCCGTAGAGCCGGTGGCCGTCGCTGATGACGACGCTGACGAACCGGTCGAGGGCGACCGTCCGAAGCTGGCTGGTGGGCGAGAGCAGGAGGAGGCCGGGGGAGTCGATGGTGGTGGAGGTGAGGACGACCGTCCCGTCGGCGAGGGCCTGGGGATTCTGCCACTGGAAGTCGACGCCCTGGCTGAGGCAGCTGGCAGGGATCGTCACCCGGCCGAGGTAGGTACCGGAATCGCTGAAGTGGGCGAGGCGGCGCTTGGCGGAGTCGGCGTACCACCAGGTCTTGTCGGGCACCTGGGTGCCGTAGCTCGGTCCCCACTGGATGCTGCCGGCGTCGCCACCGGCGGACGTGCCGAGGAGAGCGGAGGCGGTGCCATAGCCGATCTTGGCGATGCGGGTCCACCCTGAACCGAGCGGGCCCGGTGGCGTGAGGGTGCGGCTGACGGTGGACGGGGGTTTGGTCCCGGCCCGGGCGGCGGACGCCGTCGGCTGGGTGTTGCCGCTCATCGTGGTGGTCAGCGCGGGGAGAGCTGACCAGGACGGAGCTCGCATCGCGGCGCCTTTCGACTCCTCCAGCGTAAGCCCGCGAGCGGCGCCGTGTCGCCAGCGCCGTGGCGCAAGCGACCCACGATTCATAGTAGAGTGACCAGCCGGACCGGCCCTGCCCGGTCCGCACAACCGAAGAACGGGCTGTAGCGCAGCTTGGTAGCGCACTTGACTGGGGGTCAAGGGGTCGCAGGTTCAAATCCTGTCAGCCCGACGTGTGTATGGCCTTGTGAGGGCCGTAATTCTGGTGATGGAATCCTCACCGTGGGCCTATCGTGGGCCTAGCAATTGGCCCACGCGCTCGGTGAGCCCAACTTCTTCGCACGATCTCAGCCCAGGATCGGGGCCCCCGACCAGACCTCCTGATGTGGTCACAAGACACCAGGATTGTCGTCGCCTTCATGGCCGAGAGGAGCCGCTGCCTGCCTTCTTCATGTGCACAACGCATGTGAGGAGGACCCGATGTCCAGCATCGCAGCCACCCGTTCTAGGGAGCTCCTGACGCTCGACGCCGCAGCGGAACTGCTGGGGGTGAGCACCTCGACCGTCCGCCGCCGCATCACGGACGGTCAGCTTCGCGCCTTCCGCACCGGCAAGCGGCTGATCCGCATCCGGCTCCAGGACCTGGACGACCTGTTGCGGGAGATCCCGTCCGCGGGCCGGCGTCCGCGTTCAGTCCGAGGCCGGTGACCATGAGCCAGGGTGAGCCGGTCGACGGCCGCTGGCCCGTGGTTGTCGATGCTGAGGCTGCCTACGAGGCGATCCGCTCGATCAACCACCGGACGATCTGGCTGTCCGATGGCCTGCCGGCCCCGGCTGTCTACTGGGTGCTGGCCGAACTCAAGTCGGGCCTCGGGTACGGCGCCCAGCAGGCACTTGAGCAGCTCGGCCGCGGGCTCGCCCAGTCGCTCGACCACTACGAGGCCTACGAGGACGATGGGCGCGACCCGGCGGCGTCGGTTGCGGCCGCGGGTGCGGCGCTGCAGGCTGCCGCGGTCCTCGCTGGGCAAATCAGCGCACTTCTCGAAACAGCCCAGCTCGCGATCGCCGGCCAGGGGTATCGGTGCTTGTCCGAGCGGGTTGGTGAGGCATGAGGCTGCCCTGGGAAGGCGCTGTCGAGCCGGCGTCGCCTCGTGAGGACTCTTCCCGGATCGCGGAATCCGGTCTAGCGTGGCAGCACCTGCCCCCAGGTCCTGCCCGTTGCACAACCTCCTCGTCGGAGAGATGTGAGGGCATTTCTGGTTCTCCGAGCAGCCACAACTCAACACCGCACCACGGGCGTGGAGCGGTTGGGAGTGCCTCTTTCGTCGCCCGTGGCTATGAACAGCACCTTGCTGCCTTGCGCATCAGCGAAGCGACGCGAAGGAGGACCGGATGGTGACGCGTGTAGTCGTCGCGGTCGTGGGCGTGGCCGTGTTTTGCCTGGTGGGGTGCACCCCATTCGCCACCGAGACTGGGCGCCCGACACCACCGGACACGAGTCCTGTCGCCACGTCGTCTTCGACCGCGACCCCCACGACCACGCCGGATTGGTCGGGTGAACAGCAGGCTGCGATGGACGCGGTCGAGAAGTGGTACCGGATCTACAACGAGGTCATGCAGGGGAAGCGCGGGGCCGGGGACTTGGCACTCGCGGGGCGAGGAGACATCGCTGACAACGCCGCCCGCACCTACAACGACTTCGGCTTGGCGCACCTGACGGTCGAGGGCGACGTCACCATCTCCAATCTGGTGCCCTCCAAACTGAGACAGCAGGATCGCCCGACGATCGTGGTCGACCTCTGTGAGGACTCGACCAAGTGGAGTGTGCTCGACTCCAAAGGCAATGACGTGTTCGAGCTCACGGACAAGATCGTCCGGCCGCTCGCGATCACTGTCGAGCAGTGGCCCGTGGACAGATGGTTCGTGGCCACCTCGCAGAAGGGGAGTGCGTCATGCTGATCGTTCGGCTTCTGGCCACCCTTGTGATGATCCTCGCCGGCGTCGTCATCAGCCCCACCACGGCATACGCGGCCTGCAAGAGCGTTGTCGGCAAGGACGACGCCGGCATCGTGACAGTCAGAATTGTCTGTGAGGACGACGATCCGGGCGGCAAGGGTCTCGGGTCGAGTAAGCGGGTCTGCATGTGGGATGGCGCCGAGGTCCCCTGCGTCTCGGATCAGGGCAAGTGGTACTCGCCCTTCAACTGCTACATCAGCCCGGTCGATCCGCTGCCGCCGTACACCGATGTGAACTGGCGGGGGCACAAAGAGGGCACCCTTTGGTACTGCCGAGTCAGCGGCTTGGACGTGGGGACTCCCCTGATCATCTGGCTCGCCGACTCCACCCCGCCCCCCGATCCGGAGCAGCTTGCCCGGGAGGCCGTGCGCAACATGCAACTGAAGCCGATCACGATCGGGATCGTGCCGAACGACGACCCTGACTCCGTGGGCCTGGTGGGGATGCCGATCTGGCTGTGGGCCGAGAGCCCTTCCGATCAGACGATGGGGCCCATTTCCCGGTCGGCGTCGGAGGGTGGCTACACGGTGACAGCGACCGCCGAGGTCGAGCGCGTGCGCTGGTCGATGGGCGACGGGGGAGTGAAGACCTGCACCGGACCGGGGACGCCGTACAAGCTGAAGTACGGGATCACGGAGTCGCCGACGTGTGGCTACCGGTTCGAGAAGCAAGGCGAGTTCACGGTCGCGGCCCGGTCGGACTGGCTGGTGCGGTGGTCAGGAATCGGGGAGACGGGCACCTTCCGGATCTATCTGACCCAGAACACCCAGGTCGTGATTGGTGAGTTGAACGTCCTGACTGTCAGCGAAGGGAGTTGAGTCGCAATGTCGGTGCTGAGCATGAGGAAGCAGGAGACACCGTCTCCGGACTCTGTGAACGGGGCGCGGACGCTGGCCCGGCCGCCGAAGGTCCGTCGGCGGCCGCTGGTGCTGATGGGCGCGATCGCCGCCGTCCTCATTGGGGCGTTGGCGGCGGTGTGGATTTGGACGACGTCGGCGACCGCGACCGATGTGGTCGCGGTTCGTGAGGCGGTGCAGCGGGGCGAGGTGATCGACCGCGCGGATCTGGAGGTGGTGAAGGTCGGCCTCGACCCGTCGCTCGACATCGTGCCCGCCTCCCGGATCGACCAGGTCGCCGGCCAGCGGGCCGCAACAGACTTGGCGCCGGGCGGGCTATTGGCGGCAGGTTCGGTGAGGAACGAGGTGTTGCCGAAGGCCGGGGAGACGCTGGTCGGCGTCGGTCTGGCACCGACGATGCACCCGGCCGAACCTCTTCTGGCTGGTGACCGGGTGCGAGTCGTCGAGACGCCAGGCCAGCAGGGTGAGGTCGTCACGGCGCCGGTGGTGATGGAGGCGGTCGTCTCCCGGGTCACGGTCCTGGAGACCGGGGACACCTTGGTCGATGTGCTGGTGCCGACGCAGAAGGCAGCTGAGCTGGCCGCCCGGGCTGCGACCGGGCGGGTGGCGCTCGTCCTTGAGTCGCGGGAGCGGTGATGGCGCATGGCTGTGTTCGCATGCGCTTCGGCGTCTGGCTCTCCCGGGGTCACCACGACGGTACTGGCCTTGGCGTGCGAGTGGCCGCGTCCGGTGGTGGTTCTCGAGGCTGACCCGACGGCGGGGTCGGCCGTTCTGGCTGGGTTCTTCCGAGGTGTGGTCGAGCCGACGGGCGGGCTGGTGGAGTTGATGGTCGCGCAGCGTCAGGATCAGCTGGCCGATCGCCTACCGTCCGTGTTGCTCCCGATCCCGAACTCTCCGGCGAAGGTGTTGCCGGGCATCCAGACCCGCGCGCAGGCCGCGGGGCTGGAGTCGGTGTGGTCGCCTCTGTTGACCGCCCTGCGTGACCTGGACGACACGGGGACGGACGTCCTGGTCGATGCGGGACGTCTGCCGTGGACGGGCTCGCTGAACCTGCTCGTGCTCGGCGCGGACGTGCTGCTCTTGGCGGCAGGGTCGAACCTGCCGGTGGTCGCGAAGACTCGCGCCCTCGCTGCGGATCTCGCCGATCAGCGCCCGTCCGGCGTCGGCCTGCTGGTCATCGGCCCGAACCGGCCGTACGGCATCGGTGAGGTCGCGAAGGCCCTTGGCCTGCCGGTCGTGGGACGGATCGAGTGGGACCCGCGCGCCGCAGCCGTCTACTCCCAGGGTGAGGCGCCTGCCCGTCACGCGGAGCGTTCGGCGTTCCGGGGCAGCATCCGGGCCACGGGCGAGGCGATCCGGGCCTTCGCCGAAGCCGCTCGCCGTCCCTCGAGTCCGTCTCTACGCATCGGAGGTGTCCGGTGAACGCCGACCCCAGCTCCGCAGGCAGACCGCCCGTCCCTGGACAACCTGGCATTGTTCCGGGCCACCCCGGGCGGCGCACTCCACGGCTCTCCCGGGCCGGGTGCGTTCCAGCTTCCGGCTCAGCCTCGGCGACGCTCGTCCGGAGATTCGCCTGGTGGTCTCCGAGCCGGAACCCTTCGACCCCGTCCCGGAAGCCGCGCTGCCGCCGACGGTGACGCCTGGGTTCTCGATCGACTGGAAGCTGGTCGCGGCGTTCCGCGGCAAGGCCGCCGAGGCGCTCACCCAACGCCTGGGGCTGGCGACCTCCCGCGAGGCGCAGCAGGAGTTGGGGCGGGCGATCATCACCGAGTTGCTGGACGCTGCCGCAGACGAGGCGGTGACCGCCGGCCGGTCGACATGGACGCGGGCCGAGCAGGCGGCGTTGGCGCAGTCGATCTTCGACTCGTTGTTCCGGTTGGGACGGCTCCAGCCGCTGGTGGACGACGACCGGGTGGAGAACATCATCATCCTGGGCCACGACCGGGTGTGGCTGGAGCTCGTCGACGGGACGCTGGTTCCGGGTCCGGCTGTGGCCGATTCCGACGAGGAGCTGATCGAGTTCATCAGCTTCCTGGCCTCCCGTGAGGGTTCGGCCCGCTCGTTCTCCGAGGCGCACCCGTCGCTGGATCTGCGGCTGGCGGACGGGTCGCGGCTGTCGGCGACGAACTGGGTGACCTCGACGCCGTCGATCGTGATCCGCCGCCACCGGCTGGTCGACGTCACCCTGGACGACCTGGTGCGGCTGGGCACCCTTACCCCGGTGATGGCGACGTTCCTGAGGGCGGCGGTGAAGGCTGAGTTGTCGATCGTGGTCGCCGGCGCACAGGGTGCGGGCAAGACCACGATGTTGCGGGCGTTGTGCAACGAGATCGACCCGCTGGAGCAGCTCGCCACGTTCGAGGATCCGCACGAGTTGTTCCTCGACGAGCTGCGGGAACGGCACGCGGTCGTGCACGCCTTCGAGGCCCGCCACGGGTCGGGCGAGATCGGTGCGGACGGCAGGCCGGCCGGGGAGTTCGGCCTGGACATGGCCCTGCCGGTCAGCCAGCGCAAGAACGTGGCCCGTCAGATCGTCGGCGAGGTCCGGGGCCCGGAGGCATGGTTGATGATCAAGGCGATGGAGTCCGGGTCGGGGTCGCTGTCGACCACCCATGCCGCCTCGGCCGCGGACGCGATGGACAAGCTGGTGACCTGCTGCATGGAGGCCGGCCGGCACGTGTCGAGTGAGTTGGCGGCCCGCAAGCTTGGGCGGGCGATCGACCTGGTCGTTCACATTCGACTCGACAACACGACCGACGTCGACGGCACCAGGCACCGCCGCCGGGCAGTCTCCGAGATCGTCGCTGTCGGTCAGGGCGAGGTCGACCTGGGCTACGCCCTCACGACCGTGTTCAGCCCGGTGCCGAACGCGCCCGCGTCACCGACCCTGCTGCCCGACCACCTGCGGGTGCTGGCCCACCACGGCTTCGACATCGACACCTTCCACGCCCAGGCGACGGGAGCCCGACGATGACCGCGCTGATCGTCGCACTGTCGGGTGGCCTGATCGCCGCCGGTGTGGTCATGTTCGCGTTCTGGCTGTGGCCCGCCGAGCCGGACGTCGCGAAGCCCCGCCGCAGCCCGCGGCCTGATGACCCGGTGGCGGCGCATTCCGGCCCGGAGTCGCTGGTCGGTCGTCGGGGGTATCGCCCTCGGCCTGCTGGTCGCTGTCTTCACGGGGTGGTGGATCGCCGCCCTGGTGATCCCGGTCGCCGCCGTCGGGCTGCCCGTCCTGATCATCGGCACCCCGGAGAGGTCCCACATCGAACGCATGGAAGCCATGGCCGAGTGGACCCGCGGTCTGGCCGGCGTGCTGAGCGCGGGCGTCGGCCTCGAACAGGCCCTGGTCGCGATGCTCAAGTCGACACCGCCCGCGATCGGTAAGGAAGTCCGGTCCCTGGTGGGTCGGATGCAGTCTCGCTGGTCGAACGAGGACGCCCTGCGTGCGTTCGCCGACGACCTCGACGACCCGACCGGAGATCTGATCGCCGCCTACCTGATGCTCGGCGCCCGAAGGCGCGGCGGCAGTCTCGCGACCGTCCTGCAGACCCTGGCGGATTCGGTTGCCGAGGACGTGGCAGCCCGCCGCCAGGTCGAGGCCGAACGCGCCAAGCCCCGGGGAGCAATGCGGTGGACCACCATCATCACCGCGGTCGGACTGACCGCCTTCTCCCTCAGTGGCGCGATGGCGGGCTACTCCGGCCCGGTCGGGCAGATCGCCCTTGCCTGCCTGCTCGGCCTGTACGCACTCACCCTGCTGTGGATGCAGCGCATGGCGACCCCCAAACCGCTGCCCAGGTTCATCGGGTCGACGGTGAAGCAGGACCGGCCGTGAACGGCATCTGGATCGCCTCCATCGCCGGGGCGCTGATGACCGCCGGTCTGGTGGGCATCGTCTGGTACCTGATCCCCGCCAGTGTCGACGTCGTCGATGGCCTCGACCGGCTGCTGACCCCGACTCGCCCGCGCGAGGCCGCCGAGACCCCGACCACGAGCACCCAGCGGATCGGCCACTGGACGCTGCGCCACCTCCCGCCCGCGCTGTGGAAGATGGCGCCGCTGCGCGACCTGGAGATCCTGCGCAAGTCAGTGAGCGAGTTCTACGGCGAGAAGGCTCTCGTCGCGCTCATCGGGCTGGTCACAGTTCCTGCGCTGACCTGGGTGCTCAGCTTCGCCGGGCTGCGCCTGCCGATCGCGATCCCGGTCGGCGCCACCCTCGCGATCTCGGCCGGGCTGTGGTTCCTGCCCGACGTCGACGTCCGCCACCGAGCGGCCGAGGCCAGGGCCGAGTTCGGCCGCGCCCTGGGTGCCTACATCGAACTGGTCGCGACTGAACGCCAGTCTGGCTCCGGCGCCCGCCAAGCCCTCGAGATCGCCGCCACCAGTCGGCGACTCCTGGGTGTTCACCCGCATCAGCCAGGAACTCGCCCGCTCCGGCTGGGCCGGCCAAACCCCGTGGGAGGCCCTGCACAACCTCGGCGAGCAACTCGGGCTGCCCGCCCTGGGTGACCTGTCGGACATCATGCGGCTCGGTGGCGAGGAGGGCGCCCAGGTCGTCACGACGCTGCGGGCCCGGGCCGGGGCGATCCGCACCCAGATGCGCACCGACGCCGTCGCCCACGCCAACAACACCGCCGAGCGCCTCACCCTGCCGGGCATGGTGATGGCTGCCCTGTTCACCGTGATCCTCGTGGCGCCAGGACTGGCCGCCATGTTCGTCGGATAACACTCCCTCCGAAAGGAATCCTGAGATGAAGTGCCTCATCGCATTCCAGCTGGCGAGCCAGCAACTGCTGGCTCGCGCCACCCAGCCGCGTTCCCGCGACGAGCGTGGTGCCACGACGGTCGAGTACGTCCTGTGGACGGCGTTCGCCGTCCTCATCGTCGGCGTCGCGATCGCCGTGATCACCGGCTACGTCAACAACCAACTCGCCAAGATCGGCTGACCAGATGCGGCTGCCTGGCAGCGAGCGAGGCTCAATCACGGTCGAGATGGTGGTGCTGATGCCCGTCCTGCTCGCCACACTGTTCGGCGGCATCCAGGCAGGTGTGGTGTTCCACGCCCGCCACATCGCGATCGCCGCCGCCCAGGAGGGCGCCCGAACGGCCGCCGCCTACCAGGCGACCCTGCCCGACGGGATCGGCACGGCCACAACCGCCGCCGCCGACTGGGCAGGCCAGACCCTGACCGGGGTTCGGGTCACCGGACAGCGCACCACGACGCGGGTCACCATCACCGTTCAGGGCAGCGCCGTCAGCCTGCTACCGGGAGTGTCCTGGCCGATCGAACAGAAAGCCACCCTGCCCGTCGAAAGACTCCAATGAACTCCAGATGGCGCAACGAACGAGGCTCGGCCACGGTCGAGGCCGTCATCGGCGTGCCCGCATTCGTGCTGCTGATCCTGCTCGCGATCATGGGCGGACGCGTCGCCCTGGCCAAACAAGCCGTCGATGCCGCCACCGCCGACGCCGCCCGGGTCGCGTCGCTGTCCCGTGACGCCACGAAGGCCAAGAGCGACGCCATCGAGGTGGCTGAAGCCAGCCTCGCCAACCAGGGCATCACCTGTCTCGACACCACCATCACCGTCGACACCGCCGCACTGCGACGTCCCGCAGGGACCCCGGGCGTGGTGACCGCCACAGTGTCATGCACCCTGCGGCTCGCCGATCTTGGACTGCCTGGGACAGCCAGCAGGACGATCACAGCCACGGTCACCTCACCCGTCGACACTTGGAGAGAGCGAGCCGGCCGATGACGCGACACCGAGACGAACGCGGCGCGGTCACCGTGTGGCTGGCCGGCGTCAGCGTGCTCATGGTCAGCATCATCGGCATCACCGTCGACCTCGGCGGCCAGCTTCACGCCAAAGAACGCGCCCACACCATCGCCGCACAGGCCGCCCGCACTGGAGCCGAGCAGATCACCGCCGACGCCATGCTCGGGACGAAACCCAAACTGGACGTCGGCAAAGCCCGCACCGCCGCCAACGCCTACCTGCGCGCGGCCGGGGTCAACGGCACCGTGTTGGTCAGCGGCGGCGTCCGCGTCACCGTCACCGTGGTCGACACCTACCAGCCGCTGTTCCTAGGCTCCGTCGGCGTCGGAACACTCACGGTGTCAGCCAGCTCGACGGCCGAACTCAAACGCGCCCTGGACGGGAGCGAACGATGACGAACGTCCGCAGCCGAGTCGCCGGACTGGGCGCCAGCCTCCTCCTCACCGCCATCGTGGTGGCGCTTCCTGTCCTGCTGATCGCCACCACGCCTACCTATCTGCCCTCGATCGGCAGCTGGGACGATGTCCACCGATTCCTCGCCAGCCCCGACGACGGCACGCCCGCATGGCTCGCGATCTGGGCCTTCTCCTGCATCGTCTGGGTCATCCTCACGGGCCTGATCGTCACCGAGATCGTCGCCGCGATCCGCGGATTCCGGCCTCCCCAGCTCCGTGCCGTCAGCTGGCCGCAGAACCTCGTCCGCAACCTGGTTGCGACCGCCGCGTTGCTGTTCGTTGCGACCCCGACAATGACCGCGCTGCCCGCACCCGTCGCGGCGGCCCAGCCCATACCGACACCGCTGGCGCCGGACCGCGCATCCTCACCCGGCAAGGCGGCCCCAGCCGGGCCACCCACCGTCGACTACGTCGTGCGGCGCGGGGACTCCCTGTGGCGGATCGCGGAACGCCACCTCGGGGACGGCAACCGGTACCCCGAGATCGTCAATCTCAACAGCAAGCTCCTCAGGCGCGGCCCCGACTTCATCCGGCAGGGCTGGACCATCAAGCTCCCCGCCGTCGAGAAGGTGAACGGCTACGACAACTACACCGTCCGCAAAGGCGACACGCTGTCGGAGATCGCCCTCGAAGAACTCGGCAACGCCCACGCCTGGCCCAAGATCGCCGACGCCTCCCGCAGCATCGTCCAACCCGACGGTCGCCGCCTGACCGATCCGGACCAGATCGACATCGGCTGGACCCTTCACGTCCCTACGCGTGCCAGTGCGCCCGCCGTCGAGACTGAGCCGGACCCGGTCGACGAACCCGACCCACGTCCGACACCCCCGACCGCGACGCCGACCGCCACACCGTCACCGACGCCGAGCCCGTCGTCCGGAACGCGAACTGCCTCGGTTCCGGCGCCTTCCGACGTCCCGGAACCGTCCACTGACACCGCCGATGCCGAGGACGAGAACGAGGACGTCCTGCCGGTCTGGATGCTGCTCGGGATCACCGGCCCTGGCGTGCTCCTTGCGGGAGCGCTCTGGTGGTCGCTTCGTCGCCGTCGCCGGAACCAGTTCCGCCACCGCCGGCCCGGCCGGCTACCCGCCACCGTCGAGCCTGACCTCGTCCCCGTCGAGCGCAGTATCCACCTGGCCGCGACCACCGGCGCCGACGACCTCGTAGAGCACCTCGACGCCGCACTCAAGACGCTCGCCACCCAGTTGGGCTTCGACGGCCACCCGATGCCGCAGCTCGCTGCCGTCCAGCTCAACGGCGACGGCATCACACTCCACCTGACCGAACCCGTCGCCCAGCTGCCAGCACCGTGGACCGGCGAGGGCTCCGAGTGGCGCCTGGCACCGGCACACTTCGCCCAGCTCGAACACTCCGAACAGGCCGCGCCCTACCCGCTGCTCGTCACCGTCGGCGCGGACAGCGACGGCGGGCTGTGGCTGGTCAACGCCGAACAGTTCGGCACCCTCACCGTGAGCGGCGATCCCGACTACGTGACTGACCTCGCTCGGGCCATCACCGCCGAACTGGCTGTGACTCCCTGGGCCGAGGACGCCCGCGTCGAGTGCATCGGCGTCGCCGGTGAAGTGCGGCCCATCAACCCTGCCCGCATCCGGCACCACGACGAACCCACCCACGTCGTCGACCTCGTCACCGGAGCGATCGAGCATGCTGAGCGACTTGACGCCGCCGACGCACCGGACACCCCGACCGCCCGCGCAACCGACGCCGACCTCGACACCTGGCCCGCCCACCTGCTGGTCATCACCGGCAACCACGCCGGACTCGCCGGACCCCTGCGGACGATGGTCGTGGAACGGCCTGGGACGCACCGGCACCGCAGTCGTCCTCGTCGGAGCCGACACCAGTGACGACAGCAACCTCCACCTCAACCTCACCTCCAACGGCATGCTCGCGATCCCCGAACTCGGCCTCGACTTGGTGCCGGCCGGCATCACTAGCGACGAAGCCGAAGGGTTCGCTCGACTCCTGGTCCAGGCCGACACCCTTGCCGACGCACCCATCGAGGTGAACTCCTACGCCGAGCAGGGCTGGGAAGCCCTTGCTGACCAGACCGGCGCTATCCGCAAAGACCTCACCGTTCCGCGCGACCCCCCAGACGACGCCACCACAACCAGCCTTCTGCCCGAGGCTGACGACGAGTACCTCGACACCGCAGCGACCACTGCCGACGACCTCGCCCGTCTGGCACCCAAGGTGCCCATCGAGACCTCCACAGCCGTCGCGGCTGCCGACCCGACCTTGGACGCGGATCTGGCCGACTGGCACGACCGCGCCTGCCTCCGCCCCAAGCTGCGGCTCCTCGGCCCGGTCGCCGTGGAACTCGCCGACGGCGGCGAACCCGCCGTCGTGGGCTCCAGCAAGGGCAGCTTCGTCGAACTGCTCGCCTTCCTAGCCACCCGCACCCGCGGCGCCACCACCCAACAGGTCGCTGACGCGCTGCGCATCGACCCCGCCCGCGTCCGCAACACGGTCAACCGGCTCCGCGACTGGCTCGGCGAGCACCCCGACAGCAAGCAGCCCTACGTCCCCCTGATGAGCCGGACCCACGCCACCAAGACCTCCGGAGTCCGCGCCTACGAACTCCAAGGCGTTCTCGTCGACGCAGACCTGTTCCGCAGGCTCCGCCTCCGCGGCCAAGCCAAGGGTCCTGCCGGCCTCGACGACCTGCGCACCGCACTCTCACTCGTCACCGGGGAACCCCTCACCGGCTTCAAGGACAACCGCGGCAACTGGGTCTATGACGGCGAGCGCTTCGACCAGCAGTACGTCGTCGCCATCGCCGACGTCGCCCACATCGTCGCCACCGCCGAACACCAGGCCGGCAACCACCTCGCCGCCCGTGAAGCCGCACTCATCGCGCTCAAGGCCGACCCTTACGGCGAGACCGCCCGGCTCGACTACCAGGTCGCCGGCGGCCCCAACCTCGGTGAACCCCGTGACCTGCCGGAGTCGCCGTTTCCCAGCGACGAGGATTGGCCCGAACGCACCCGCGAGATCGTCAGCCTCACGGACCGAGAGAAGGCATCCAGCTCATGACGTTCGTTCTGCCCGCCGCACCCGCCGCGGTCCCTACCGCCAGCACGCCAGACCTCCTCCCACGCCTGCCATGACGCAGAACCCAGAGGATCCGGTGCGACTCCAGATCTTCGACGTCGCAGCGCAGCCACCAGAGCTGCTCTTTCAAGCTGACTGCACAACGGGCACCATCGAGGCCATGGCAAGGCAATGGGTTCGCGGCTGGGAGGCCGAGCGACTACCCCGCCTGGAGCCAGCGATCCGCAATGCTCTCGGCTGCGGCCGACCAGAATCAGGGTTCGCTGTGCTCCTCAACAACCCCAACAAGCTCGCGTTCTACGCCAAGTGGGCCGACTGACGAACCCCTCGCCTCAGTTGCTCACCTGGCGGCCTGCGCTGGCCAAAGGGATGGCACGAAGGCGATCGTCGCGCGTCCTCGGTGTCACCGACACTCGGCGTTGCGGCTGGGGGAGTGACGCCGGACATCCGCTTCTGCCGAGCGGCGGAAGGTCCAATCTGGCGGTGATCGGTCAGGCTCCTGCAAGCGTCCCGGTCAGACTGTCGGCAACGCTCGAAAACTGAACGCTTTCGACGGTGAAACGCCCACGAGGGTCCGAGACTTCACACTTTCGACGGTGAAACCGTCCAGTTTTCGAGCGTCGTCCACAGTCAGACTGGAGCGACCGGCTTCCCTTCTCTTCTCTTCCGCCCCGGGAGGGCTCTGCGGCAGCGTGTCCCGCCTCTGCGACGCCGCCATCAAGGCCAGCAACTGGCACAGCTGACCCCAACACCGCCCCGAACGCAACATCCTCAATTGCCGCGTACGGGAAGGAAGGGCTTCCGGTTGATCAAGGAGCTTCCGAAGGCACGTCCGCCCCCCGGCAGCGAGGCGAGCCCAACAGCCGTTGCTGCCAGCGGCCACCAGAGTTCAGCCGTCAGCGCCCCGGAGCGCCTCGCTACGGAGCTGTGCGTCGCTGGAGGTACCAGCCCTGAGAGCCCTGAGGAGCCTCAGGTACTGGCGCAACCGCCCTTCCTTGTCGACCCGGGCCCGACCACAGCAATGGGCGTCTCGCCCGACCCCCGCGTGCCCGACCGCCAACCTTGTGGCCCTCTCATGGCAGCCCGTTCTGCTGAACCCGCTCTGACGCGGGTGTGGTGCCCAGCACCCGTGCGGACTCAGACTCGCTACCACGGCCTCGGAGAATCGGGCGAGTCTCCCCCCGGCGGCGCTCTCGCGCCCAATACTTGTGCCGTGAGTCGGCCACCCGAAACCCGCAAGCTGATGTACGTTTTCGACGGGCTGCCGGTCCGCAGCGGACTTGAGCTCGTTTCCGCGATGCGCCAACGCTGGGCGGACGCGACGGACCTGCTGGACGCCTGGCCCGACCCAACACTCAACGAGTGGCTTCGGGCCAGACCTGACGGCAACATCTTGGTCCTCGCGCTCGACATGGAGAAGTCTGGTGGCTCACGGCTGATCCGGCTCCAGGCGGAGTTTGACCCCGACGGCCCGCTTGAGTTCCAGGGTGCCCCGGTCGACGACAAGTCGCTCGAGCGAGCCATCCACGACGCGGATCCCCTCAGTTCCGAAACAGGGGCGAACCTGTCGCGGTTCGTCCAGATAGAGATTGAGCGCCCGAAACTCGAAGCACGAGTAGACACTTCAAGGCCAACGCTCTCTTCTCAACTACGGGCCTACCGCCTCGACTCCTTTGCCGGAGACATTGTCAGAGAGATTGACTCGATCGGGAAGAGCCAGCTTCAGTCCGCCCGCGATCGGCTTCTCTCGATAGAGGAAGAGACCAAGAGCCTCCAATCCAGTCCAGCAGTCAAGGCATACCAATCCCTCAGCTCGATGGCCAGCCCCGGCGACAGCGCCACCCTCCACATTTCCCACGGGGAGTCCTTGGCCCAGAATTTCCGAGGCCATCTTCCTCAGTTGATCTTCCCTGGTCCACCCCGGTGCCGGCCACCACGGCCCAGCAACCGGGGATGGATCAAGGCCGGGAACCGGTTTGGGTGATGCGGTTCAGTGTGCCGGGTGGTTCAGGGTCCGAGGAGTGCGAGGGGGACGACGGCGATGCCGTCGGGGCGGCGGTAGGCGTGTTTGCCGGTGTAGATGATCATGCGGTCGACGAGGCGGTCGCCGAGTTGTTCGCCGAGCCAGTTCAGGTGCTCGACGTCGGCGGGTCTGATGGTGTCGGTGAGTTTGACCTCGATCGCGAGGGTGGAGCGGTCGGCCGTTTCGACGATGAGGTCGATTTCGTGGTCGGTGTTCTTGGTGCGTAGGTGTCCGATGTGGGCGTCGGCTGCTTCGGCGTAGACCCGTACCGATTGGGCGGCCAACGACTCGAACAGTGCTCCCAGCCAGGTGCCGGTCGCGGCGTGCACACGGTCTCCTTGTCCTCGTAGGAGTCCGGCCTTGCCGACGCCGACGAGCCGGGCGGCCAACGCGGGGTCGACCAGGTGGTGCTTGGGGGAGTGCGTGAGCCGCTTCAAGGGGGCGAACGCCGGCGTCCAGGCCTCGATGGGGTCGAGCAGGAAGATCCGTTGGAGGTGCTGGCGGTAGATGTCGACGGTCTGTCGCGCGGGCTTGTCGCCCTCGTCTGGTGTGGCGGCCGCCAGGATCGTGGCGTAGGCGGCGTCGGTCGCGGTCGCGGCGGCATACGCGGCCAGCCACGCCCGCAGCGCTGCGGGACGCCGCACGTTCACCCCGCTGTCGGGCAGCTCGCGTTCGACGATGCGGGTGAGGTAGCTGTCGAGTTGGACCTGCCGGGCCCGTTCGGGCAGGTCGCGGATCCCGGGGAACCCCGACCGGAGGATCTCGTCGGTGTAGCCGGGCAGGTCGATCGGGGAGGTCCCGTTGATCGCAGGTCGGGTCCCGGCGAGCATCTCCCGGAGGGAGACGCTTGGTTCGGCCACGCCGCGCTCGCTGAACGTCAGCGGCCGCATCGTCAGGCTCACGATCCGGCCCGCCCCCGAGTGCACCCGCACCCCGGGCGCCACCCCGGCCGATCCGGCCAGCAGGAACCTGCCTCCGGTGGGGTCGTCGTCGACCGCGCGCCGTACCCGGTCCCACACGTCGGGTTCGAGTTGCCACTCATCGATGAGGACCGGGCCGGGGACTTCGGTGACCAGGTCCAGATGGCTGGACACGGCTGTTCGCTCGTTGGGCCTGTTGAGCGACAGCACCGTGGCGACCCGCTGGGTGGCGGTCGCGGTCTTGCCCACCCCTTTGGCTCCCTCGAGGGCGATGGCGGCCAGGTGAGGGAAGAGTTCGTCGAGGGTCTCATCCACGATCCTGCGCCGATAGTCCACGGGATGACTCTAACAGTTGGACGGCATTCTATCTAACAATTCGACGCATGGGTACCTAACATCCAGACACCCCCGGCGACTTCCTGTCATCAAGCGTGGTCGCGACGTCCGGTCCGCCGGCGTGCACGTTCGACTGTGGATTCGGCGGACGGAGGACGGTGGCGTAGAGCCGGTCTCCTGGTGGCTTCGAGGCACACCTGTCCCCGGGGAGGAGTTGGAGCCCGTGAGGAGGGATGTCGTGTTCGCTCGCCGCCGCCAGGAGGACGCCATGAAGCTCGAGCCGCACCTCCTGGTCACCGGGACAAGGATTGGGGCTCCAGGGCGCCGCGGCGCCATGGCCAGCGACTTGGTGTGTTCGGCTGGTCGCCGGGATGCGACGCTCTCAGGTTCTGGCGTTTCCGCTGGTGGGGGACGGGCGTGAAGGGCTTGGCCGCCGGGTGTTGACCAGTTCTGCGAGGTGCGTCCGGTCGCGGGCGTGCAGGGAGATGAGCAGGGCTGAGACGTAGTTGGCGACGGTCTTGCCACTGACGGCGAGCGTGTCGGCGATCTGTGCGTTGGACTGGCCGTCGGCGACGAGGCCGAGGACCTGCCGCTCTCGGGCGGTGAGTCCGGGGAAGTCGCGCTCCGACGGCGCGAGGGTGGCGCCCAGACAGGCAGCGACGGTGGCCCAGCCCGGCGTCGACCCCAGACTCAAGGCCGTGGAGTACGCCGCAGCCACCCCGACTGTGGTTCCGGTGACCGCGACGACGGCCACCACGAGCGGGTCCACGGGCCCGTGCTCCCTGACGATCAGGCCCACCGTTCCGGCCACCGGAACAACCCACATGGCGACCGTCGCGGCCGCCGCATACCAGGGATGAGCGAGCAGCCCGGCCCCCGGGGCGGGCAGAAGGCTGAGCAACCCCAGACCCAGAAACACGCCCAGCGCTGGAATGAGCCCGAGCAGCAGCCACTTCGTGGCCTGCCGCTCCGCCACCGACGAGCGCCGGTGGTAGCGCCACACCTGCGCCCCGGCCCCAACCGCGAACGCGAGGATGAACGCCACGGACGCCGTCGCAGCCAGGCCGCCCCAGACGAGCTGTCCCAGAATCGGCACACACGCGCCGGCGAGCAGTAAAGCGATCGGCCAAGGCTCGGGCGGCCCGTGGGGAACACGGCCAGGAACGCCAACCAGGCCACCATCGACACCGCCGCAAGCCACACCGGCGGCCCGCCACCCGCCCCCACCGTGGTCTGGTGCGTGAGAAGCACCGCGAACACGGACACGAGTGCGATCTCCGCCCACGGCGACCTGGGACGACGCGCGCCCGCCCGTAACGCCAGCGCCGCCGTCACCACGATCGTGACGGCGGCGGCGACGATGAGCGCGTCCGGCTTCCATGCCCGGAACCTAGCGGCGTAACGCCAGTCCGACCAGACCCGCGACCACGGTCCCGACCACGATCAGCGCGGCGATGAACGGCCACATCCCCGACGGCGCTCCCGGCAGGAACGGCAGCATCAACGCGCTCCACGCCTCGACCAGACGGGTCACGACGACCACCCACAGTGCGGTGCGGTTCCCGCGCCACGCCAGCACCATGGCGACCAGCGTGGCAAGCCCCAGGGCCAGCAGCGTGAGGCTGATCCACACCGGCTGGGGCGCGATGGTGGGGTCGAGCTGACCGGCAGTGGGATCGACCAGCGACATCGCCCCGTTGGACACATTCGCCAGCGCCATCAACGCCGCCAGGACCAGACCGATCCGTGACGCACGGCCGATCCGGCCGACCGGTCGGACCGCGGCAGGGGCTGCAGTGGACATGAGACGCCTCCCTCACATGGATGGGTGCCCCCAGCGTCGCGAACCACTCCCATGGCCACCAGGGCACCCCCTTCCCAGCCGTCGGGAAATCTCCGGGAAGCCCCTCAACCGCCGGCCCGACCGCCCGCCGCCTCGGCGATCACCCTGGTCCGCAGATCGAGGGCGCTCCGCGCGATCAGACACGCGCGGAGCGCCGCCGCCGTCCAAGCCCCTCGGTCCACCACGTTCTCGCCCGGCACGCCGGGGTCCCGGGCGCGCAGCCGGGTCAAGGCCGGATCAACGTCGCCCTGTGCTCTGCATCTGCCAGATGGTCAGGTTCGCGCTCGCCTGCCCTTCGACGCGGACGCGGACGCCCACCGCATCGGCCCGCGACGGGTACACCCGGGCGGTCAGTGGGACTCCGTCGGCGAAGACTTCCAGCATCGAGTGGTCCACCAGCACCCTCAGCGTCACGATGTCGTCGCTGGGTGTCGGCAGGGTGCCGCCGAGTTCGCTGAGATCGTAGTCGTCGGCCGGCGAATCGACCCTGCTCCGACTGCGGTCCAGGGTCACCCGGGTGGTGCCGTCCTGCTCCCGCTCGAGGCGCACGACCGTCACCTCGCCCAGATCGTCGGTCGCCCTGACCGCCAGTTCCACACGTGCGCCCGCAGGCAGGTGCACGTCAGCGCTCACGTCGAGCTGGTCTCCGGTGGTGGTGGCCCACACGTCGCCCGCCGCCACGGACACCTGCTCGCCGTGGCCGACGCGCAGGTCGGCCACCCCATCGACCGGGGCAGCCAGCAGCCGGCCGTCGAGGCCCAGCGCGACCGTCCGCGGCAGCGACATCACCCCCGACCACCCGGCTTCGACGGCGGCCGCGTCCGGCCGGGCTTCCTGCGCCCAGCCGAACTGGATGCGTCGACCGTCGCTGGCGGTGAAGCTCTGGGGGGCGTAGAAGTGCCGTAGTCCCAGGTCGAGGGACTTCGGGGGGCCGTCCGCAATGAAGGTGCCCTCGGCCAGTCGTCCGGTGAGGTACAGCGGGTAGAGGGTGAGCACCTTCGTGCCAGGCGGAGAACACCAGGACGCGGCGGTCGGGGTCAGCAGGGTCCAGGGCGAACAGGTCCGGGCATTCCCAGGTCGAGCCGTTGAAGCCACCGTCGGTCGGCACGTCGAGCGCGTCCAGCAGGATCCCCTCGTAGGTCCAGTCGGTCAGCGTGGGGCCGCTGAAGTGCAGGAGCGCGCCGCCGCGTCCGATGAGCCCCGACCCCATGACCTGGTGCCAGCGCCCTCCCTCGCGCCACACGGTGTGGTCACGCAGTTCGGTCACGTCCAGGCCGGCGGGGGGGCCGGGGATCACCGGGTCGGCAGTGTGTTTCGTCCAGGTCCTGAGGTCGGCACTGCCGGTGGCCACGCAGCAGTTCTGGGTTCGACCCAGCTCGGGCGCGTGGCCCGAGTAGACCAGCGTCGGGGTGCCGGCATCGTCGACCAGGACGCCGCTCCAGCAGCCCTCGGCGTCCGGCGCCGGCGGACGGCGTCAGCGCGATCGGTTCGTCCTGCCAGTGGAGCAGGTCGCTGCTGGTGGCGTGCCCCCAGTGGATCCGGTGATGGACGGCCGACTCCGGGTTGTACTGGTAGAAGAGGTGGAAGACACCGTCCCACTCGCCCACGCCGTTCGGGTCGTTCATCCAGCCCGCGGGGGCGACGAAGTGGAAGCCGGGACGGTGGGGGTCACGCTCCGCCCGGACCCTCAGCTCGTGGGGTGGCACTTCACGCTCGAGCGTGTCGGAGTCGACGCGATCCGGCGTCACGACGCCACCGCCGTGCTGACGAGGGTGAGTTGCATGTGCGTTCCTTCGTTTGTTGCGGAGTGGTGTGATGGTGCGTGCAGAGGGCTTCAGACGTCCACGTCGGCAGCCCGCGCACGGCATTTACTGCGGGTCAGGTCCCGTCGCGGGTTTCCGGGCGGCGGGATCTGACTTCGGTGGCCCCACGGAGGATCGTTCGATCAGGGGGCACCGCATCCGTTCGGACTCGATCGCGGCGTTCGGGTCGACGAGCTGCCGGGCCAGCAGCTCCATCGCCCGATCCGCCATCTCGCGGAACGGAAGCCTCATGGTGGTGAGTTCCGGGCGAAGGAACTCGGTGAGGATCTGCTGGTCATCGAATCCGATGACGGACAGATCATCCGGGATCGACCGCCCGGACTCCTTGATGGCGTCGTAGGCGCCCATCGCGATGCGGTCGGTCGCGCAGAACACCGCCGTCGGCGGCTGGTCGAGAGCCAGGAGCTCGCGCATCGCGTCATAGCCGTGGTGCGCGTCCGCGGGGCCCTCGTGGACCAACACCGGGTCGAGCTCGATGCCGGCGTTGCGCAACGCAGTCTCGTACCCCGCCCGCCGGTCCACGGCGGCGATCCGGTCGGACTCGAGGTTGATCATCGCGATCCGCCGATGACCGGCGGCGATCAGGTGCTCGGTGGCCTCACGGCCGCCCGCCTCCTCATCGGGGACAACGGCCGGCACGATCCCGTCCTCGTCAACGCAGTTGACCAGCACAGCAGGCAGGGACCGGACGCTGTCCGGAAGGTCCAGGCGGCTGTGGGTGGTCATGATGACCGCCAAGCCATCGATCTGGCGACCCATCAGCATGTCGAACGGCGCCGGCTCGAGGGTGCGCTGATGCTCCACACTGGTGGCGATCAGCACCTGCAGGCCGCTGGCCCACGCCCGCGCCTGGGCTCCCAGGATCGCGTCACCGGCGAACGGGCTCGTCACCACATCGGTGACCACGCCGACGAGGTGGGTCCGGCTCAGGGCCAACGCGCGGGCAGCGGCGTTGTACCGGTAGCCGAGCTCGGCTGCCGCCGACCGCACCCGTGCGGCGGTCTCGTCGGAGATCGCGGCGCCGGGACGATCCGAGAGGACGAATGAGACGGTGGTCGACGACACGCCGGCCTTGGCGGCGACCTCCGCCATGGTGACCCGCGTCGAGCCCTTGCCCTTTCGCGTCTTCATCGACTTGCTCCTAAGTAAAGCGCTCTAGTAAAGCGCATTAGTTGACTGTAGCGCCCCGATGTGGTCACGCGCAAGGGGTTGACGAAGGTGCATGGGTCGACGCGTTCCCGCCCCGGGTCCACGCCCTGCGAAGCCGGTCGGCCGGGCCCTGCCCCAGGAACCGCAGCCCCCCGCCCCCGCTCCTCGACGTGAGCATCACGGGCTTCGTCCCGCCCTACCTCCAGCACTCGCTGGGGGTGGTACCGATCGTCATTGGCATCGGGTTGGGCTGGGCGGCCGTTCCGGCGCAGGTTACGACCCCGCTCCTGCGTTCCGCGGCCGGGTCGGGTGGCGGAGGTAGCCCTGCGCAGCGATCAGACTCGCCACGACGACCAGGGAGACCATCACCAAGGCCGGTGCGGGGTTACCGGCTCCCGCCATCAGCATCAACACCATGGCTGCGATGATGCTGGACCCCATCAAGGCCGAGAACACCAGCCACGGTGCCAGCCAGAACAAGCCGTGTCCCCGGCGCTGGAGGGCCGCGACGCCCGCGAGGATGAAGCCGGGCAGCACCACCGCCAGGTCGATCACATGGATCGGGTTCACCCATAGTCCAGCCTCGGTGAGGCTGTCGGGCACGGTCCCCGAAACAAGCGCCGGAACGAGTTCGCTCAGCCACAAACCGGCGAACAGCACCCCGATGGCGACGATCACCCACGCTGCCACCGTCAGCGGGCGACCCTCGGGGAAATGGATTCCGCTGCCACGCACGGGCGTGACGTTGAAGATGACAGCCCACGCGGCGAGCCCCAATACGGCGACGTAGACGCCGAACAGGTAGTTGAGGTGGACGGCCATGGCGTACACGATGAACGCGTAGATCAGGTACAGCAAGGCTCCGAGCCAGACCAGGCCGGCGCGCCGTGATCCCCTGCGGTACCGGACCGCGGCCGTGAGAAGGACCACGACCGCCAGCAGGTTGCCCACGTCCTGCCCCTTGGCCTGGATGGCCCAATTCTCTGTCTCGTGTCCGTAGACGCGGGGATCAGCCAGTCCGGCGACACTGGAGACAGCGACGAGCACGGCAATGGCCCCGGACCAGACCAGAACGGATTGGGACGGGGTTACCGGGGAGCCGTCGTCGTGTGCCCGGGTCGGCTCGAATGCCATCACCCCTTCTGGTACTCCAGGTCCCAAGGCTGCTGCCCGTGGGTGCACTCGACCCAGCCGTGCTGCTGGATCTCTCTCTTGAGGTCATCGAGTGCCCGACTCATCCCGGGAGCCCATTCCTCCTGCGGCATCACGGTCTTGCCCATGGGGATGCCACCCCAGCTGTAAGGGGCCGCGAACGCGGCGCTGGTGAACAGTGGTTGGTCGTCGACCTTCCCGACGAACTGCCACTGCTGCGTCCCAGCGCCCAACCCGAGCACAGTGACAGCCGACGAGGCCGTCAACAACTCGATGGTGAGGGAGCGGGAAGGGGAGCCATTCTCATCGGGGGACATATGATGACCGTCGCACTAACCACCCCCCTTGTCGACGACGAGCCTTGTGAGCGGCCGTTCACGCCGGCGTCCTTGTGACCACCACGGTGGACTTCCTCCTGCGCACGTTCCTGCTGGAGCGGCTGACCGGCGGGCTGTGCACCGACGAGTTCGCGTCCGCTCCTTCCTCCGCGGGGTCGGACGCCGAGGCTGACGGCTTCGGCTGGTCCCTGGACGGTGTCCAGACGGGCGCGCTGCTCGTCGGGTCCGCCGACCCCGACGGCGTCATCACAGCCGCCTGGATCGACTCCTGGCACCAGAAGCCCCACCTCGGGGTGCTCAGCGGCCGTGCGGTCGAGGGCGGCCCGAGCAGCTATCGGACCACCGGCGCCCACTGACCATCGCCCGAGTACGTGACGCGGCCGGCGCACACGGTGGCCAGGACCGGCGTGCTCCGGAGCCGGCGGGCGGCGGCGACGTCGTCCGGTTCTCCGGCGAGCGGATCGTGGCCGACGAGGACCAGGTCCCCGGGCTCGCCCACGGCGACCCGCCGGCCGTCGATCGACGACGCCAGCGCCTGCGCGGGGGTGATCGACTCCTCGGGGTGCCAGCCGGGACGCTCGTCGCCGGAGCGGTGGACCGCACACGCCATCGCGACCCACGGTTCGGGCGGCGACACCGGGGCGTCGGACCCGAACGCCAGCCGTGCCCCCGCGTCCAGCAGCGATCGCAGCCGGAACGCCCGCCGGGTCCGCTGGCCCCACAGGGCCTCGGCGGTGTCGCGGTCGTCCACGAGGTGCGCCGGTTGGACGCTGGCGGTCACCCCGAGCTCGGCGAACCTCGGCAGGTCGTCGTCGGCCAGGAGCTGGGCGTGTTCCAGAGTGCCGGACGCCCCCGTGGCCGCGAACGCGTCCAGCGCCGCCGTGTTGGCGCAATCGCCGATCGCGTGGACCGCCAGGGCCAGTCCCGCCTCGTGCGCGCGTCGCACCAGGGCGGTGAGGTCGGCGGGGGACAGGTTGGGAGAGCCGTGGGCGGAGGCAGCGCCACGTCCGGCGTCCAGATACGGCTCGCAGCACCAGGCCGTCCCGGTGCCGAGGGACCCGTCCGAGATGATCTTCAGCGGGCCCATGGTCACCAGACCCGCGCCGCCGGGCAGCGCGTCCCCGGTCGTCCAGCCGGCCCGGAGGACGTGGTCCAGCTGGTGCTCGTAGCAGCCTGCCCGGACCCGCAGCGAGCCGATGCCGGCCGCGACCCGGGCGGGCCAGTCGAGGAAGGCGTCGGCGAACTCCAGATCAACGATGCCCGTCAGCCCGCGGGAGGCCAGCAGGTCGACGGCCCGGGCGACCTCGGTCGTGGTCGGCTCACCCCCCGGGAGGTCGCCCAGCCGGGGGAAGACGTCGAACCACTCGTTCTCGGCCAGCGGGTCGTCGCGACGGGGTACCCCCAGCAGCGACAGAGCGGCCGAGTTCAGCCACCCGTTGTGGGCGTCGCCGGCGACCAGGACCACCGGACGGCCGGCGCTCACCGCGTCCAGTTCTCCGACGGTGCCCGGTCGCGACCACGGGGCGGACCGGTACCCGAACCCCACCAGGACGCGCCCCGGGGGCGCCTGGGAGGCGGCCGCACCGACGCGAGCGCACACCTCCGCGGCGCTGCGGGTGCCCGCGACGTCGAGCCACGTCGTCGAGCGCACCCACTGGGTGAAGTGCACGTGGGCGTCCCACAGCCCGGGCAGCGCCCAGACCCCGGACGCCTCGAGCTCCGGCTCGCCCAGCGACCGCAGACGGGCGCCCACCTCCACGACGACCCCGTCAGCGATGCGCACGTCGACCGGGCCGACGTCGCCGTCCGCGTCGAGACGCACCGGCCTGACCTCCCGTACCAGCAGCGATCCAGCCATCGGACGCTCAGCTCGCGTCGAGGCCGGTGAAGGTCCACCGGGTGGTGGACCCGAACGGGTGCTCGGCGTCGATCCGGGTCGAGGGGAAGTCGGGCCGGTTGGCGGCGTTGGGGAGGCCCTGGGCCTCGAGGGCCACGCCGCCCCGGTCCGGGTACGGCGCGCCGTGCAGACCCGGGGTGTCCTCGTGCAGCCCGGCGCCGCTGAAGACCTGAAGGCTGGGCTGGTCGGTCCTGATCTCCAGCCCGCGGCCGCTGGCGGGATGGGTCAGCACGGCGGCCGGGCCGTCTGTGGCGTCGAGGACGTGGGCGTGATCGAGGCCGGCCGAGGCCGCGAGTTGGGGGTGCGCCGCGTCCAGCACGTCACGCAGGGGCACGCCGCCCCGCAGGTCGAAGGGGGTGCCCGTCACGTCGACGGGGCTGCCGACCGGGATGCCCGAGTCGTCGGTGAACAGCACCCTGCTCGCCCTGACGGACAGCACGTGGTCGGCGACGGTCCCCGAGCCGGCAAGGTTGACGTAGGGGTGCAGGCAGGGCGAGGCGATGGTCGGGCGGTCGGTGCGCACCCGGATGGTGTGGGTCAGGTGGGGTCCGTCGAGCACGTAGGTGAGGGACGCCGCGAGCTCGCCGGGGTGCCCGCCCGTCGGGTCCGTCCAGTCCAGCGTGAGGGTGACGGCGGTGGACGTCGCCCCGGTGATGCTCCAGACCTGCCGGGAGAACCCCGCGGGTCCGCCGTGGAGGCTGTTGCCCCGATCGTTGGTCGCGAGCTGGTGAGCGACGCCGTCGAGCCGGAAGCGTCCATCGGCGATGCGGTTGGCCGTCGGCCCCACCAAGGCTCCCAGGTAGAAGGTGCTCGCCGCCCGGTCGGCGTCGTCAGCGTGGCCGAGGAGGAGGTCCACGTCGCCGTCGACCGCACGGATCAGGACGCGGTTGAGCGCCGCGCCGAGGGCGCGAACCTCCACCCGCAGGAACTCGTTGTGCAGGGTGTGGCAGTCCATGGTGCCTCCAGGGGACACGGCGCGATCAGGCCGGGTGTGGACGCGGGCGGTCACGACTCCACCCGGAACGACAGCGACGCCGACACCGGACGCGGCCACAGAGCGTGCTCGGGGCGCACGTCAGGCCCGCACGAGCGCGAGCCGAGCCCGTGCTGCGCCAGGTCGAGGTAGAGGTGCACGCCGCGCGAGGCCGGCAGCTCGTGCTGGTGGCGGGCGGCCGTCCACTCCTCGGCGCTGTGCCGCGCCACCACGAAGCCGGGGCGCGCCCCGGCGACGGGCGCGGTCGTCACGGTGAGGTCGGGCGGCCCGTCCCCGTGGAGGCGCAGTTCCCGCAGCCCCTCGCGGTGGCCGCTCTCCTGGGGCACGGCGTACCGGACGGTGAGGTCGTCCACGGCGGTCGCGAACCGGCCGACCCGAGCGGCGGCCCGGCTGTCGGCGTAGTTCTCGCCGGGCCCGGTGCCGAACCAGGCGGCTGCCGCGTACTCTGCGGGCAGCAGCAGGTGGACGCCGATGCGCGGCCAGGTCACCGACCAGCCGGTGGAGGGCTCCACGTCGACGTCGAGGTGCAGGGCGCCGTTCAGCCAGCGCCACCGCTGCTCGACGGTCACACTCCGGGCCGAGTTCGCCGCCGCCAGGCGGTACCGGGTGATGAGGCCGTCGGGGCCCGCGGTCACGCCGACGAGACGGTGCTGCAGCCGGTCAAGGCCCGCCTCGCGCCACCGCTCGGCCGAAGACGGCCCGTCGACGCCCAGCCCCATCGTCTCGGCGGGGTCCGCCAGCTCGTAGGACCCGCGCGTCGACAGCGAGTCGTTCTCGGTGGGCGCCCGCCACAGGGTCACCTCCCCGCCCTGGGCGGCCAGCGCTCCGAGCGACACGAGGCGTCCCCGGCGGTCGAACCGCGCGTCACCGAGCGCGAACCCGTCCTCGGTCCGGTGGGCCGGCTCGGACGCCACCCGTGGCGCCCCCGGAACGGCTGCCGCGGGGACCGTCCCCAACTCCCGCTGCGCGGTCGTGACCACGTGCCCGGCCGGGGCCCACGGCGTGGCCTCAGCGAGGGCCGCGGTGACGGTGAGCCAGTGCTCGCCCGGAGTGCTGCGGTCGAGGGTGGGCAGCGGCACGGTCGCCGTTCCGCCGGCTGGCACCGGCGGCACCGCCAGGGACCCGGAGGCCGCGGCGCGGCCGTCCACCTCGTGCACCCACGCGAACTCCAGGTCGCCGGTGTCGGTGTCGTGGCGGCGGTTCTCCACCGTCACCCCGGCGTCGAACGCGATCTTGATCGGCGACACGACGGCCGCGTACTCGGCGAGCATGGGCGTCGGCGTTCCGTCGGCGAGCACCATCCCGTCGCACACGAAGCTGCCGTCGTGGTAGACCTCGCCGAAGTCGCCGCCGTAGGCGTGGAACGGCGTGCCGTCGGGGGTCGTGGTGAGGATGCCGTGGTCGCGCCACTCCCACACGAACCCGCCGTGCAGGGCCGGGTGGGCGTCGAAGGTCGCCTCGTAGGTGGCGATGGCGCCGGCGCCGTTGCCCATGGCGTGGACGTACTCGCACTCGATGATCGGACGCCCAGGCCGGGTCTTCATAAGGTGGACGAGTTCCTCGACGGTGGCGTACATGCGCGACACGACGTCGACGTACCGGTCGGTGTGGTCGTTCTCGTAGTGCACCGGACGCCCCGGGTCGCGTCGGTGGATCCAGGCGGCCATGGCGGCGAGGTTGCTGCCCGGCCCGGACTCGTTGCCGAGCGACCAGGCGATGACGCAGGGGTGGTTCTTGTCGCGCTCGACCATGCGGCGCGCCCGGTCGAGGTACACCTCGCGCCAGTCGGGGTCGTCGGAGGGGTTGCCCACCCAGCCGTTGGTCTCGAAGCCGTGGGTCTCGAGGTCGCACTCGTCGATGACCCAGAAGCCGAGCTCGTCGGCGAGGTCGAGCAGCGTCGGGTGGGGCGGGTAGTGGCTCGTGCGGATCGCGTTGAGGTTGTGCCGCTTCATGAGCAGCATCGCCTCGCGCACCCTGTCGGCGTGGAACACCCGACCGTCGATCGGGTCGAAGTCGTGCCGGTTGACGCCGCGGAGCCGCACGCGGTGTCCGTTCACCAGCCAGGCATCCCCGTCGACCTCGACGCGGCGGAACCCCGTGGTCACCGTGACGGTCTCGGCCGCGTTGGCGACCTCGATCTCATAGAGGCGCGGCGCGTCAGCACTCCAGGCGTCCACCAGACCAACGTCGAGGGTGTGGGGCGCGGCGGCGTCCGCGATCTCGGCGGCCAATCCCAGCTCGGGGCACGTGACGCGCAGCGGGTAGGCCGCGTCGGCGCAGGTGAGCTCGACGGCCAGGCTGCCGCGGCCCGTCGCGGGGTCGCGGTCGGCGCGCAGCCACACGTCGTCGAGCCCGGCGTCCGGCCGGTGCAGCAGCGTCACCTCCCGGAACAGGCCGGGCAGCCACCACTGGTCCTGGTCCTCGATGTAGGACATCGCGGACCACTGGTGCACGCGCACGACGAGGACGTTCTCCCCCTCCCGGAGGCTGTTCGTCACGTCGAGCTCCTGCCTCAGCCGGCTGCCGCGCACGACGCCGACCTCGTCGCCGTTGAGCCACACGCGGCCGAGCGACTCAAGGCCGTCGAACCGCAGCAAGACGCTTCCCGAGGCGAGCCAGCCGGCGGGCACGTCGAACCGGCGCCGGTGGTCGCCGGTCGGGTTGGCGTCCGGAACGTGGGGCGGATCGAGGGGGAAGGGGTACTTCACGTTCGTGTAAGCCGGACGCCCCCAGCGCCCCTCGCCGCGCAGCACCCAGTGGGAGGGGACGTCGATGGTGTCCCAGTCGGTGTCGTCGAAGGCGGGGTCGGACGCCGCCGCGTCCGCCTCGCCGGCGCTCGGATAGAGGCGGAACCGCCATTCGCCGCACAGGTCGAGGCTGGGTGCGGTGGTGCGCAGATGGGCGCGTGGCGCGACGCGGCGTCCGGACCCCGGGGAGATCTCCTCGACGTAGGTGGTGTCGGTGGCGGCGGTGGCAGACATGGGGGTTCCTCGCTCGTGAAGGCGGATGGGAGCGGATACGCGGCGTCCGTGGCCGGTGGTCGGAGGGGGTGACCCGACCCCGTCCCCGTGGGTCGGGGACGGGGCCGGCGGATCAGCCCTTGGTGGCGCCGAGGGTGAGCCCGGCCACGAAGTGCTTCTGGAGTGCGAAATAGATGATGATTGTCGGGAGCGCGATCATGACCGCCCCGGCAGCCACCAGGTTGTTGTCGGTGAAGAACGCACCTGACAGGTTCGTCAGCGAGCTCGTGATGGGGAACTTCTCGCCGCTCTGCAGCAGGACGGTGGCCCAGAAGAACTCGTTGTAGATCCAGGTGATCTGGAGTGTGGCGAGGGCCGCCAGCGACGGACGGCAGAGCGGGAGCGTGAGCTTCCAGTACTGCTGCCAGATGCTGGCGCCGTCCACCATGGCCGCCTCGTAGATCTCCTTCGGCAGCGCCTTCATGTAGTTCGACAGCACGAAGGTGCAGAAGCCGACCTGGAACCCCACGTTGACCAGGATCAGCCCCACGTAGGAGTTCAGCAGGGTGCCCGACTCGCTGAGCCAGAAGGGCACCTCGATGTTCTGGAACATCTTGAACACCGGGATCAGCAGGGCCTGCGGTGGCAGCAGGTTCCCGGCCGTGAAGGCGCCCAGCATGACGATGTTGAACTTCCAGCTGAAGCGCGCGAGCACGAACGCCACCAGCGACGCGAGGAAGAGCGTGAGGGTGACGGCCGGGATCGTGATGATCGCCGAGTTGAGGAACTTCCGGGCGAACTCGCCGGTCGTCCAGGCTGTGACGTAGTTGTCGAGCGTGAAGCCGCCGAAGCTCAGGTAGCCGAACTGGGCGGTGAACTGGTAGTCGCGCAACGACGCCATGACGGCGTACAGCAGCGGGATCAGCCAGAGGAGGGCCATGAAGGCCAGGAAGACGTGGGTCGCGATGCGGCCCTTCGTCCAGGCCCTGCGGGGGTTGGCCGTGACCGTGGCGGTGGCCGTGGCGGTGCTCACTGGTCCCCCTTCATGACGATCCTGAGGTAGATGATGATGAACACCGTCGAGATCACGAGCATGATCGTCGCCAGCGCCGAACCGAAGCCGATGCGTTGCGCCTCACCCACGATGTTGCGGGTGACCTCGGTCGCGAGCAGCTCGAGTCCGTTGCGACCTCGGTTGATCACCCAGACGAGGTCGAAGGCGCGCAGCGAGTCGATGAACGTGATGACCAGCACCACGACGTTGATCGGGAACATGACCGGGAAGACCACGTGGAAGAACGTCTGCACCTCGGACGCCCCGTCGATCCTGGCCGCCTCCTTCAGGGCGAGGTCGACGCCCTTGAGGCCGGCCAGGTAGAGCAGCATCACGTACCCGACGTGCCGCCACGACGTGGCGATGAGGGCCGAGTACAGGTTGATGCTCGGGTCGCCGTACCAGTCGATCGACGTGCCCAGGACGGCGTTGAGGAGGCCCTGGTCGCGGCTGAACATCAACTGCCAGATGAAGCCGATGAGGGCCATCGACAGCACCACGGGCAGGTAGAGGGAGGTCTGGTAGAACTTCGTGTGCGAGGTCTCACGGTCGAGCAGCACCGCGACGAGCAGGCCGATCGGGGTGGCGATGAAGAACAGCACCAACAGCCAGATGACGTTGTTCTGGATGGCCGGCCAGAAGGCCGGGTAGATGGTCGCAGCCTCGACGTACCACCGGGTGCCGACGAACTTCGCCTCGCTGAACGGGCCGAACCCGTCCCAGTCGAAGAACGAGAACACGATCGTGGCTATGGCCGGCAACCACACCAGCGTGGCCACGACGGACGTCGGGATGAGGACCATCAACACGACGGTGACCCGGTCACGGGTCGACATCCGGATTCTCCGGCGCCTCCCCGTGACCGCCGCTTTCGTCGTCGTCGTCGTCATGACGCGAAGATCGACTTCTTCTGGGCCTCGACGTTCTTCAGGATCGTGGCGATGTCGTCAGGGGTCTTGAGGAAGCTCTGCAGGGCCGGGCCCATCACGGTTGAGGCGAAGTCGGGACGCGAGTCGCGGTCGAGGAACAGCGCCACGTCCGTGGCGTCCTTGAGCACGCCGAGCATCTTCGTCTGCAGGCCGGTGTACTTCGCGACGTCGGCCTTCTGGCTCGTCGCGATGACCGACGGGTCGGCCTGCACGAGGATGTCCTGCGCCGCGGCGCTGCCGAGGTAGCCGAGCCACTTCTTGGCGCCGGCCTCGTTCTTCGGACGCTTCGACATCATGAAGCCGTCGGTCGGGGCCTCGATGGCACCGGTCCCGATGGCGGAATCGACCTCGGGGAAGGTGAAGAAGTCGAGGTCGTCCTGTTCGGCGCCCTTGGCGAACTGCTGGGCCGCGAACGTGCCGAGGTAGTACATGGCCGCCTGACCCTTCTGCAGCGCCTGCGCCGCCTCCTGCCAGCTGCGGCCGAGCGCGTCCGGCTGGTGGTAGGGGAGCAGGCCCTTCCAGGTGTCGAAGACCGTGGTGACCTTGGGGGAGGTCCAGTCCTCCTTACCGGACAGGAGGCTGATGTGGTAGTCGTAGCCGTTGATGCGCAGGTTGAGGATGTCGAAGGTGCCCATCGCCTCCCAGCCGTCCTTGTCGGCGAACGCCAGCGGCACGACGCCCTCGCCCTTCATCTTGTCGCCGAGGGCCTTGAACTCGTCGAGGGTCTTCGGGACCTCGTAGCCGTTCTTCTCCCACACGCTCTTGCGGTACAGCACGACCCACGGGTAGTAGGTCGCCGGCATGATGATCTGCTTGCTGCCGTCCTCGGTGGAGCACGCCTTCTTCAGGCCCTCGGGGATGCCCGGCGGTCGCCTGGTACACGTCAGTGAGGTCGCCGACCAGGTTCTTCGCGGCGAAGAAGCGGCCCCGGTAGCCGGCGAACCAGCCGAACGCGTCGTCGGGCGAGCCCTGCAGGTAGTTGTTGATGTTCTCCTGGAACGTCGTGTGGGCGACGGTGTTCATCTTCACGGTGAGGCCGGCGTTGGCGTCCTGGAAGGCCTTGGCGGCCGCCTCGATGGCGGCCTTCGGGACGGGGTCGGCCTGGTTGTTGCCGAAGGTGATCTCGCCGGACGCCGCGGCGCCGGGCGACGCGGTGCCCCCGCTCGAGCAGGCGGACAGGCCCATGGCGCCGAGGGCGAGGGCGCCGCCGAGCAGCGAGCGACGGGAGAAGCCGCTCACGGGGGCGGCGGGGAACCGGGCGAGGTACTCGGCCTCGGTCTGCGGACGGGACATCAGTGGCCTACTTTCCTTGGGTGGAGACGGATCGGACGGGGTCGGTGGGCGGTGCGGTGTCGGCCAGGACCAGGCTTCCCCAGGGTTCGAGGGTGAGCGTGTGGTCGGGCGGCAGGGGGACGCCGGCGACCAGGTCGTCGACGCCATGGGGGGTGACCGCCTGCGCGGCCTCCCCGCTCCAGTTGTGGACGAAGTGTATCCTCGTCCCGTTGGCCACGCCCGAGTGGACGGTGACCGGGGTGTCGCGGCGCCAGGCGGCCGCGACCGGTGTGGGGACCAGGTGCCGCACGAGGTCGGCGCCGAGGGTCCTGTCGGGCACGGTGCCCACGTAGGTGACCCGCCCGAGCCCGTGGGCACGGGTGGTCACGGCCGGGAACCGGCCCAGCTGGGGGTGTTCGTAGCGGGCGAGTACGTCCGCGTCGTCCACCAGGAGGTGGTCGGCCCACCACAGGCCGGACGCCCCCGCGGTCACCCTCATGCCGTCCCCCAGGACGACGACCGGGGCCCGCAGCGAGGTGAACTCCTCGTAGTGGACGCCCGCGGCCGGGCCCACGACGTCGGGCGCGACGGCGAACCGGGCGCGTGCCTCCTCGTCGCCGTAGCCGGTGCGCGGACCCACGACCAGGTGGCCACCGGCCGCGGCGTAGTCACGCAGCTTCTCGAGTTGGTCCGTGGTCGCGATGTAGAACGCGGTCGCCACGAGCACGGGGAACCGGCGGGCCGCCTCGGAGGCGTCCAGCTCGTCCCACTGCTCGGCGTGGAGGATGCGGGCCTGGGCGCCGCCGTGCAGTACCGCGGCGTGGAACGCGTCGACGATGTCGTGGTAAGCGGTGGTCCGGGGGCTGCCGTCGGGGTTGCACAGCGGCGGGAAGTCCTCGAACGACTGCTTGCTGTCGGTGGAGTAGAGGATCGCCACGTCGGCGTCCGGCGTGTAGCCGTCGAGGCGGTCACCGAGGCCCGCGAGCAGGGCGCCGAGGTCGGCGACCTCGGCGTAGATGCGGCCGGGCACCTGGCTGTGCGGCAGGACGCCGCCCCAGTAGGTCTCGGCGCCGACGTGCAGCGTGTGCCAGTGCCAGTACTCGATCATGGACGCCCCGCGCGCGATCAGGGCGAGGGCGCTCTGCCGGATCTGGCCGGGGTAGGGCGGGAAGTGCTGCCACCACCAGTTGATCGACTGCAGGTTGGTCTCGGTGACGAGGAACCGCTCCTGCCGCAGGGCGTAGCCGCGGTCGCCCAGCTCGAGCAGGCCGGCGACGCCGGTGCGGATCCAGTGGTCGGGGCGGGTGAGCTGCCGGGCGAGGTCGAGGTGGTCCTCGACGCCGTGGTAGGCGTTGAGGGCGGGCACGTCGAGGCCTCGCACCACCTGCTGCTCGTGCACGGCCGGCCGGTCGAGCGCGACGCACGTGGTGACGAACTGGTCGTCCCGCGCGTACTCCCGCACGAGGTCAGCCTGCCAGCCGATGAAGCCGCTCACGACGTGATTCTGATAACGGCGCCAGGCGAGTCCGTACTGGGGCTGCAGGTTGCCGTCCGGACGCCAGAGCTCGGCCCAGTCGCCGAGGCGGTGTGACCAGTACGCGAGGCCCCACGCACGGTTGAGGGTCTCGACGTCGCCATAGCGCGCCTTCAGCCACTCGACGAACCCGACGAAGGTGTTGTGGTTGTGCAGCAACATGGCGCCCGGCTCGTTGTCGACCTGGAACCCCACGACGGCGGGGTGGGCGGCGTGACGACCGACGATGGCCCGGATGACCCGCTCGGCGTGGAACCGGAACGCGGCGTGGGTGATGTCGACCTCCTGCCGGCGGCCCCATCCCTGGCGCCGCCCGGTGGCGACCTCGCCGGCGATCTCGGGGTAGGTGTGCCACAGCCACGGCGGCACGGCGTATGTGGGCGTCCCCAGGATGACGTCGATGCCGCGGGTGTGGGCGCCGTCCAGGACGGGCTGTAGCCACCCGAGGTCGAACTGGCCGTTGCGAGGTTCCCACGTCGACCACACCGACTCGCCCACGCGGATGACGTTGAAGTGGGCGGCACGCATCAGGTCGAGATCGCGGTCGAGGTCGAGGTGCGGCTGGTACTCGGCGTAGTAGGCGGCGCCGAACCCCAGCGGGTGGTGGTGCGGCGCTGCAGCGGTCACGGCGGATCCTTGCGGGAGGGTTTACGTTAGCGGTAACGTTACCGGTAACAGTTTGGGCGGCGCAAGGGTTTCGAGCGATCGTTTCCGGGGGATTTCAGGGTGAGGAGAGACCGCCGCCCGGGCGTCCGGTCGAGGCGCGCGGGACCAGTTCCGCCACGGGCATGCCGAGGTCAGGGGGCCCACCGACTCCCTGGAGCGCGAGCAACGCGTGGACCGTGTTGCGCCCCATGCGCGGGAAGTCGACCGCCATGGTGGTGAGCGGCGGCCAGTAGTACGCGGTGTCGGCGATGCCGTCATAGCCCGAGACGCTCACGTCGTCGGGCACCCGGACGCCGTGTCCCTGCAGCCAGAAGAGCGCCCCGAGGGCGAGCTGGTCGCTGGCGGCGACGATCGCGGTGGGGGCGTCCGCGCGGGGGTAGGACGCCATCGCCTCATAGCCGGCGGCGGCGCCCCACAAACCCTCCGTCTCGCCGCAGTTGAGCAGTCCCCGTCGGGCGATCACCTCGCGGTAGGCCTCGCGACGGTTGCGCTCGGCGAGCCACGAGCAGGGGGCCACCGATGTGGAAGAAGCGCTCGTGGCCGAGGTCGGCCAGGTGGGTCACGACCCGCGCGAAGGGGTGCTGGAGGGTCAGGTCATCGCCGGGCTGCAGCACCGGTTCGGCCTCGACGACCCACGGCACCTTGAGGCGCTCGAGTTGCAACAATTCGAGCACCGGGTCGGACGGCGAGATGACCACCACCCCCGCCAGCGTCGTCCGGTTCATCAGGCGCACCGCGTTCCTGAGTGACACGGCGTCCTCGGGGTCGACGCGGAGGATGTCGAGGATGTACCCGGCCGATCGGGCGGCCTTGGCCGCGCCGGCGAGGATGCGCTGGGGCGCCCAGTCGTCGAGGTCGAAGACGAAGGCGCCGATCCGGTGCGACTTCTTCGTGGCGAGCGCCTGGGCCACCTCGTTGACCTGGTAGTCGAGGGCGTTCATCGCCTGCTCGACCCGCTCGCGGTTGTCCGGGCGCAACGTCTCGCCCCGGAGGTATCGCGAGACGGTCTGGTGGCTGACGCCGGCGCGCTCGGCGACGGTGTAGATCGTGGCGGGCCGGCTGCGCTCGCCACGAGCGGCCGGGCCGTGGGTCGCCATGCTGGCCTGCGCCTCCTCTTGGACGCCGTGGGTCCACCCGGAACGTTACCGGTAACGCGGCGACTCCGGAAGCCTGTGCCCGCGCGGACGGCTCACACCCTCAGCCGACCCGCTCCCCGGGAGCCGACGCGGTGGCGGCCAGGAAGGCGGGCGGGGCGAAGCCATGGTCCGCGAACGCCGCGGCGACGGCGTCCGCCACCTGGGAGACGGCGTCGGTGTCGACGAGCGCGATCGCCGACCCGCCGAACCCGCCACCGGTCATCCGGGCCCCGAGCGCGCCGGCGCGCCGGGCGGCGTCCACGGCGACGTCGAGTTCGGGGCAGCTGACCTCGTAGTCGCCGGCCAGCGAGGCGTGGGAGCCGTCAAGATCGGGCCCGATCTCGCGGAGGCGTCCGGCCGAGACGAGGTCGACGACGCGGCGGACGCGCTCCTGTTCGGTGAACACGTGCCGGGCCCGCGCGACTTCGACGGGATCGTCGAGCCTGGCCAGGGCGGCGGCGGTGTCGTCCACCTCGGACAGCGTTCGGACGCCGAGGCGCTCGGCAGCCCGCTCGCAGGCCGCCCGGCGGCTGGCGTACTGGCCGTCGGCGAGCGCGTGCGGGGCGCGGGTGTCGATCACGAGGATGGCCAATCCGGCCGGGTCGAGATCGGGGAGCGGAACCCTGGCTCACCGTGGCGTCGCTGCTGTCGATGAGGAGCGCGTGGCCGCGCGTGCTGCGAAGGGCGGCGGCCTGGTCCATGCCGCCGGTCGCGGCCCCGGC
>CAVYLH010000005.1:0-12917 GCA_963769325.1 uncultured Actinomycetota bacterium
GCCAGTCGGGCTGTTTGTGCCCGGACTCGTTCCTTGGACCGGGCCTGGTAGCTGTTGAGGTGCAGTTCGCCGCCCCGAGCGCTCAGCAGGTTCAGGACGGCCCCTCGGATGTAGGGGGCGGCGTACGTCGCGAAGCTGCCCCGGTCGGGGTCGAATCGGTCGACGGCATCGATGAGCGCGACCACGCCTTCCTGCATGTAGTCCTGATCGTGGCGGCTGCCGTGGACGGTACGGTTCACGATGACACCCACCAGGCCGGTGTTGGCCTCAACGAGGAGGTTGCGGGCAGCGGTGCCATCCTCAACCAGGGCCTGCAGGTCTTCCGGTGTGACGGCTGCCACGAGTGCTGCGGCCGCTGGCTGGGTGGCTGCGGAGGCTGCAACTATGCCGATGTCTCGCCGCCGGCATAGGTCGCGGATTTGGTCATTGGTCAGGGTCATCGGCGATCTGGCCGGTCGTGGTGTCGACGAGCATCCCGTCGATGACCTGGAAACGTGGTTTGGCTACCGGGGGTGTCAACGATGGTGCGGGCGCGTCCTGGGCGGCCGCCATGATGTCGGCGAGGTAGAGGTCGTTGCGGTCGTGCGCGGCCAGGGGGTTGCCGTAGCGCGTGTTTCGGGCGGTGCCTGGGGCGCTCCTGTGGCCGTCCTCGCAGATGCCGCGGTAGCGGGCCTTCATCCGGTCGATGAATGACGGCAGACAGTAGCGGTGCCAGTCCAAGAGGCTGTCGGACGTGAACGCCATGGTGGCGCGGCGACGCTGGTCGGCGACGACGCCGAGTTCGTTGACCAGGTGCGGATGGGACGGCCAGCACGGCGGAATGAGGTCGCTGGTTTCCCACACGTACTCCTGGTTGATCCAGCCGACGACGGCGTCCAGCCAGTCCCACGTCTCGGCGCGCAGTGCCGGGTCGGTGATGGTGGCCAGATCCCAGGGACGCGGCAGTTGGTCGAGCGGCCCGAGGTCGGCAACCTCTGCGGGCTTCTTCGCGGTCTCGGCCCGGTACAGGTCGTAGTAGGCCTGCTCCATCAGCGGTCCGATCGGGGGGAACGGCACAACCAACGCGCCGCTCATGCGGGCACCTGCTCAGATTCGGGTGTCAGGCCCAGGCGTCGTGCCTCGGCGAGGGCGGCCAGCCGACGTTGCGCCGGGTGGGTCTCGGCGGCTTGGCTGGCTGTCAGATGCTTCCGGGCGGCGGCTTGTTCGGCCGTGAGTGTTGTGCCTGTTCTGCCGTCGATGCAGCGGGTCAGTTTCGCGATGATGGGTTTGCCGTTCTCGGCGACGACCAGTGCGTGGCGTTCCTTGAGCTGCCGGATCGCCTCTGGTTTGAGGACGGGGATGCTCTCGCCGCTGATGCTGCGTCCGGTCCTCTGCCCGGTTTGCCAGCTGGTTCGGGTGACGCGGACCGTGCCGGCCAGGTCGGAGATCTCTTTGTTGAAGCCGACGTCCTTCGAGCCTCCGAACATGACCAGCACGTTGGTCAGCCCGAACAGGGCGCGGGCTTCTTGCTCACCGAAGATGGACGCCAGCTGCCGCCAGGTCTGGGCCGCGTAGATGAACGACAACCCCAGCGCGCGTTCGTTGGCCATTCTTGTGCGCAGCGTCGGCAGTGGTGCGGTGGACGGCAGTTCGTCGAGCACGGAGACCATGGGCGGGCACAACCGGCCGTAGGTTGACTGGTTGGCGAGTTCGAGGGCGGTGTCCAGGACGTGCTCGGCCAGGGCGGTCATCAACGGTGAGGCGGACGCGTACGGGTCCTCCCGGCCGAGCAGGTAGATGGTGCCGTGGGCGCGGATGAGTTCGGCGATGTCGGTGGCGGGGCGCCCAGGGTTGGGGATGCAGCGCTGTCGGATGTCGGCTTGGAAGAACAGGGCCATGGCTTGCTGGACGGTGGTGATGGTGTTGCCGGCGGTGCGGTCGTCGCCGTGCAGGGCGCCGTGCAGCAGGCCGTGCCAGAACTTCTCGGCGTGTGGGTGCGCGCGCAGGATTTCGTTCGGGTCGCTGGTCTTGAGTGGGTTGGCGACCCACTGCAGGACGTCGTCGAGGGTGCGCCCGGTCAGCGCGGCTGCGTGGAAGTAGGCCTGCACCACCTTGGCGGCCTCGGCCGCGTAGAACCTGGCCGCGTCGTCACCGTGGGTTGCTGAGCCGCCCTTCACGGTGCCGGCGGTGAACGCCTTCGCTCGCCGTTCGGCGATCATCGGGTCCACGCAGCCCTCGATCGGGTCCCACACCAGCGCCGGTAGTCCGGGGGCCAGGCCGAACGGGTCGAGGACGGCGACCGGGCCGTGCGCGCTGCGGCGGGTGATCGTCAGCAACAGGTCATCGGTTTTGGTGAGGGTCACCAGGGCCGCGCCGGGCGCGTCCAGCAACGCCGGGGTCAGCAGATCCAGGGTTTTGCCGGAGCCTTGCGGGCCGATCACGCCAGCGGTGCGATCCCACGGGCACCACAGTTCGCCGGCCCGCGGTTGGTGGGCCTGGCCGATCCGCCAGCCGATATTCTTCGGATCGAATCCCCGACGCCGTGTGGCGTGCAGGTCAGGTCGGATGATCCTCGCGGCACGGCGCAGGCGCTGCACGCCGAGCAGCCGCTCTGCTTCGTCCGGGGTGGCCACGCCTTTCAGCGCCGTCGGCCCCCATCGGCGCAACGCCACCACCAGGCCAACGACGCAGAGGGCGATCAGCGCTGCCTCGCTGACGAGCACGCAGAGCGTGAGCACTCGCATCGGGACGTTCACCGGATCGGCGAGCCCGGCCGATGCGTCCCCCATCAGAATCGGCCAGGTCGAACTCAGCAGGGCGTCATGCTGGGTCAGCTGGAGCCCCTGACCGCTGATCAGGCAGGCGATCGTTCGTCCCAGGTGCACGCTGGCGAGCAGCACGAAGCCGAAGACGAGCGCGCCCGCAGCGGCCGGTTCCCATGTCCACGGGTATGGGTCGTGACGATCTTGCTGCACCGTTGCCTCCTTGATGGTCCTCACAACCACAAGCCAGCCAGGCGCCGTTCCTGCTCAGGTGAGCGTCCTCCCCGCGCCACGACGGGGGCGCTGTCGGCCTACGCGGCTTCGCCGGCGTCGTTCGTCGGCGAGCTGTCGACGTCTCCAGGGTCGCCGGGTTGCGCTGTCTCGGATGAATCCCGGTGCTCGGCGAAGATCTGGCGCCAACCCTTGCGCGGCGGCGCCGCGTCAGCGAGGGCGGCCGCCGTGCTTTGTTCTTGATTTGATAATGATCTGTTAGTAGGAACCTGGGCTTCACCACTAGTGGTGAAGCCCACGTTCACTACTTGGTGAACCCCAGGTTCACCACTGGGGGTTGAGTGGTGAACCCCACGTGCACCACTGGAATCAACCTCAGCTTCACCACTGGAGGGGTCAGTGGTGAAGCTGAGGTTCACCACTTCCATAGGCAGGGTGAGGGCGTAGGTGTTGGCTTTCCGGGCGCTACCCCCGCTGGCGCCGCCGGCGCTGGTCACGACCAGGTAGCCCTTCTGTTTGAGGGCCTTGATCTGCCGCCAGACCAGCGTCCGTGTGATCCCGGCGTCAGCTGCCAGTCGTCCGGCGCTGGGACGCGCGTTGCGGCACTCGTGGTCGCTGTAGTTCCAGATCATCACGAGCAGCCGAAACTCGGCGTTCGTCAGCCGCACCTCGGCCGGCAGTTGCGGATCTGCGCGGAGCGCCTTGATGAAGGCGAACTTGTCCATGGGGGTCACCTCGTCACGGTCGGCTGTTGGCCTGCCTTGTGGGCAGGTCAGGTCAGGCCGAACACGATTGCCCGGCCTGCAGGTTCGTCCCGAGGTCGCCTACTGGGCTCCGGTCGGGCCGTCGGTCAGGTTGCCGAGGCGCCAGATCTCGTAGATCGGGAGTCCGGACAGGTTCGCGTAACTGCCGTGGATGACGCCCAGTTCGGTGCTGGCGGCCTCGACGGTCTGATGGGTCGCGGGGTCCCAGACGATGGCGACATGCCCGATCTGGTGGGGGCCGAGATAGCTGCTGGTGAAGATCAGGTCACCGGGCTGCTCCTTTCCGGGCGTCACCGCAAACCCGTTGCCGGCGGCCAACCAGTCACGTTGAGACTGCGCGGTTCGGGGCATGGTGATTCCGATGCGGGCGTAGGCCCCCTGCGCGAGGCTGGAGCAGTCGTAGGCGTCCGGCCCGTTGGCGCCCATCACGTAAGGTTTGCCGACCTGGGCGCCTGCCCACGAAAGAACGTGCGCGATCCGCTCGCCGGTGAGGGGTGGCAGGTTCGGGTTGCCGCCCCCGGGTGGGCAATCGGTCGACGAACCCATGACGAGTCCGCCGCCGTAGGCGTGTGCGTAGTAGAGGACGTCGCCGACGTACCAATCGGCGTGGTTGTAGGCGAACAGCGCCTGTGTGATGCCGTCCGGGCCTTGAAGTGCACCGGAGGCGACCAGGTAGTTCGCGGCCGAGTGGACGCTGTCGGCCGGGTTGTGGATGTCCGCGACCCCGTCTGCGTCGCCGTCGACCCCGTAGGCGGCGAACGTGGCGGGCATGAACTGCATCAGCCCTTGGGCTCCCGCCGAGCTGGTGGCGGTGTTGCGGCCGTGGGCGGTCTCTTCCATGCCGACCCCGGCCAGCAGGGTCCACGGCAACCCGTACGTGGCGGCGGCGTTCTGGTAGAGCTGCTGGATGTCGGCCGGAACCGGCAGCGGCTCGTTGTGCAGCGAGTCCTGCCGCACCACTGGCTGCGGCAGGTCGAACCCCACTCCCCCTTCCAGGACGCCCGACGGCACGGCAGCCGTGTGGGGACCGACGGGTTGGCCGTTGAGTGGTGCGCCGTGGTCGAGCATGAACGCGACCGGGTCGACATCAGAGCCGTTAACGGTGATCGTGAAGTGCAGGTGGATACCGGTGGACCAGCCGGTGGTGCCTTCGATCCCCAGCGTCTGCCCGACCCCGACGACCGCGCCGCCGGTGATCGCTGGGTCGATGGAGGCGAGGTGCCCGTACAGGCTGGTGATGCCGGCGCCGTGGTCGACGATGACGTGGTTGCCGTATCCGTTGCCGTTGTCCCCCGCATGGGTGACGGTGCCGCTGGCTGCCGCGACGACGGGACTTTGGGGGGTGGCGAGGTCGACGCCGTTGTGCAGACTGGTGGTGGCGCCGGTGACCGGGTCGAGGCGCATCCCGAACCCGGACGTGATCGTGTACTGGGTGTCAACGAACGGGACCCGCCACTGCCCTGTCGCGGGCATCGTCCCACCGCAATGGACGGTGCTGTGGACGGCGACCGCGGGCACCATCACCGCCCCGGCGGCCAACACCAGGCCCACCGGCCCACCCAGCACCACAGCGAGCACGGCTGCCACCACAGCAACGGTCTTGTCCATCTCAGGCAGCTGACTGGATGGCCGAGTTGGTAAACGTGAGGTTGGCCTCCAGGGGGTGGAGCACCGTCGCCACTTTGTACATGTGTTTGCCGACCAACCACAGGGCACGTCCAGGTCGTTGCCTGGCCCAGCCGGTGATGACGTCCCGGGCGATCGGGCCCAGCCCGAGCAGCTGTTCCAGTTCGTCGGCGACCCCGTCGTCCTGACCGTGCAGGATCTTGATGTCGGCCAGATGCAGCAGATCTTTGGCGATGGTGGCCGCCTGCGAGCCAGCGTCGCCTGCGGACAGCAGGTCGGACGGTTTGTGGGCAACCGACCACTGAACCTCGCCGTCCTTGCGGGACAGCCGCAGGTCTTCATCGAAGCTCTTGACGGCTTCGACGCCGAGCCGGAGTTGTTTCCAGGCCTCGTCGCGGACGGTGATGCGTAGGTCGCCGGGTTGGGCGACTTCCCGCATGGCCCGGCCCCAGGAGCTCAGACAGGTGAGCGCGATTCCGACCGCTTCGTCGCCGAGCGGTTGTAGCCGGGACAGGCTGAGGGATTGGATCGGGGCGTTCCAGTCCACCTGGATGGTGGTGTGGTCGTCGAACAGCCCACCCAGAACTCCGGAGACGAGTTGTCCGAGGGCGTCGCGCAGCAACCGGGTCTCGTCCAGGAAGTGCCGCCGGTCGCAGTAGCGGCACTCGGCGACGAGCTCGTCGGATGGTTCGTCCAGTGCCCGCCACAGCATCGGGATGGTCGGTTCGGTCAGGGTGGTGGCTGCGGCGGTGTAGCCGGTGATGTGGGACAGGGCCGCGCGGACGACGACCTCGTCGGTTGGCCCGAACGGCACCCGGTGCTCGCCGATGCGCTGGGACCCGACCAGGCCGCGGATCAGGGTCAGCCAGCGCCGGAACACCACGGCGGAGCGCCGTTGCGCCTCGTCTGCCGGCAGCTGGGCCCAGCCCCTGCCGAGCGGGCCGAAGTCGAGCGGGTTGATCCGCGCCGACAGCCCGTGGCCGATGACGAACGGTTCCACCCCCAACGCGTGGCACATGGGTTCGTACTCGTCCTTCGGGTCGCCGAGGATCAGCACCCGATACCCGAAGTCGGTCATCCGCAACAGGAACGCCTTGCTGGTCGCGGACTTACCGCCGCCCGGCTTACCGAAACACATGACGTTCGGGTTGGTCACCGACACCTGGGAGGCGAGCACCCAGCCCAGCGGGTCGGCGTAGAACGAGCCACCCGACAACACGTCGATGCCCATCTGCGCCCCAGTCGGCGGCAGCCCGGGGGCGGAGATGAACGGCCACAGCGCGGGGGCCTGATCGGAGGCCATCCGCCACGTCGACACCTGGGCGGGGGCCGGCGACCATCCGCGTCCACGCCGGTTCAGCCCACCACGAGGCACGGAACGGAACAGCCGGGGTTCCTTCGGGGCGGCCGGTGGCTCGGGCAGCCGGGGCAGTTCGTGCCCGAAGTCGGCCATCAGGTGGGCGACGTCGCGGGCGTCGCTGGTGCGGCGGGTCCTCATGCGACACCGTCCCGGGTCAGGCACACCCCGAGTGGGATCGTTGAAGCGGCGAACGCCCGGTCCTGGGCCAGGTCGAGGCGCAACGGCGAGAACCCGGCCACCCGGATGGACGCGTCGAGGCGGCGTCCGTACTCGATGATCGACTTGGTGCGCGGCACGGTCACGGTGGCAACCGCGTACGGGCGGGTCATGGAGTTGCCGCGGGCGAGTTTCTCGTCCATCCCGTGGGCCTTGGCGGCCTCGTTGCGGTGCCGCGCTCTCGGTTTCACGCCGGCCTTGCGGCGCAGCTCGTTACCCATGTCGGACGCGAATTCGGCGTTATCGGCGGTGCGTTCCGCGACCGTTTGAGTGAGGATGGGGAACGCCACCATGAAGGAGCGGCGTTCCCCCGCCTCGGCCGGGGTCAGCACCGGCGCCAGCGCGCCGATCAGGGCTCCCTTGGCGGGCAGTTTGATCGTGGACGACACTGACTCCCACGCGTCGTGGCTGTAGTGCCGCACCGCTGTGTCGGCGCCGCTCGGCCCGGCCATCGCCCAGGGCACGTCGGCGTTCACGCCCGGGTTCTTCTCGCGGGCAGCCAGCGCCTCGATGATCCCGGCCCGGTCCCCCGGCGCGAACCCGGTCCGGCACACAAACGCCAACTCCGGGGACGTCAACCAGTGCACATCGATGACCCCCAGCCCGCCCCGCAGCTGCGTTTCGACCTCGGTCATCAACCCGTGCAGGACGTGGGCGCGACCCTCGAACCCGCCGCCGCTTTCCCGGGCAGCCTTGGCCATCCGGTGTTCGGGCACCACGAACGTGACGAACGCCTCGGTACGGACACTGGCCTGGGTCAGCCCGGCCCGCAGGTCGTCGTTGATCCGGCTGGCCAAGTGGCTGCGGCCGGGAATCCGATGGCGTTCCACCCAGATGCCGCGCTCTGCGCCGTCGTCGGGGACGGTGCGGACCATGAAAATGACCTCGTCGATCAGTTCACCTCGCGACGCGATGTCGATCAGCCCGGCCAGTCCGGCGCCCTGTCGGTTGCGTTCGGCGGCGTCGCTCATCCCGATGCCGGGATGCACCACCGACGCGGTGACCGCCCAGGTGCGGGTGGCGTGGTCCCGGATGATGGCGGTCCGCGACATGGTCGGCCCGTGCGGTGGTCCGTCGTGGATCTCCAGTCCTTGCAGGACGCCGGGCAGGTCGGCGTGGTCCAGATCGTCGGCCTGGCCGCGGGCGGCCCGCGAGGCGAATCCCCGCGAGCCGGTCAGGCTGGCCACCATGAACAACGTCACGCTCTTCAACCAGCCGACCGCGGAGCGGCCCTGCACCTTCACCACGGTCACCAGGGTGACGATGACGAAGACCAGCAGGAACCACCACATGCTGGCCCACGCCTGCCGGCTCATCGCCCACAGCACCGGCAGCGATGAGGCGGCCAGCATCACCAACTCGACCAGCGACATGCCGAAGAAGAACCCGACACGGTCGCGCGAGTAGTCGGCGTAGATGTTGACTGACACTGTCGTCCTCCTAAACTGCGGCTGCTGCCGCGGACTGTGCTGCCGATCCGCCGGCCGCCCCACCAGCACCAGGCGCGGGCGGCATGCCGCCACCGCCCCGAGGCATCGGCACGGTGGGGGCGCTGGGGGTCGTGTCCGAGAATGGTGGTTGCGCTGGATCGTCGGCGTCGAAGCTGGCGTCGGACACGATCCGGGTGTCCTGCGCGTCGGCGCTGTAGGAGTCCTGCGTCGAGGTCCCGATGGGGCCGGAGCGATCGTCCTGACTGCCCGTATCAGCCTGACCAGCACTGGGTCGTCCGCCGGGGCGGTGGCGTCCGGGGTTGACGGAGTCGGGCTGGTAGGTGTTGTGGCCGACACCCATCTGGTTGCTGATGTCGGTGGAGATCGCGGCCGCGGCGCCGCCGATCGCGCCGAACGCCTTCAGTGCACCACCGACCGCCACGCCGGCCGGCCCCAGCAGTCCAGCTGCTGTACCAGCCGCAGTCATCATCCGCGACGAGTTCGCGGTCTCCGCCTGGTCCTCACCGCTGGAGCGGCCGTTGCCGTCGGCCTGGGATGCGGCCCCGCTCCCGCCCTCACCGCCGCCCTGCAGCAGCCCACCCAGCCCGCCGATCGCGCCCATGCCTGCCCGGACAGCCGCCCCCGAGCTGGTGCCGGGATCGGTGAACGCCAGAAGCTTGAACAGCGCCAGCGGCGACACCGCCGACGTCAGGATCATCACAACCGCCGGCAGTGCGGTGGCGATCGACGCCTGAGTGGAGTCCGACAGTCCGAGCGCCGCACCCGAGGCGAGCTGGATTCCCATGCCCATCATCAGGGTCATCAGCACCGGCGCGAACGCGGCGGCGTGGAACCAGCGGAACGACTTCCAGAACCAGCCGCGTCCCACCTCGGACACCAGACCGGCAGCAGAGATGGGGGTGGTCACCGCCAACACGATCAGGGCACCAGCCCGGGTCAGCATCACCAGCAGGTGGGCGATCCCCGCCAGCCACACCAGCAGGCCGAGCAAACCCATCACCGTGGCGATCACAGCGTCGGTGAGGTCCTGGCCGGTGAACGGCGCCCACGGATCCCATGCGGCCAAGTTGTCGACGCGGAAGATGGTCAACAGGAACGCCTTGTTCAACGCTGCGCAGGCCGCGAGGATCGCGACGCCGTAGGCGACCCAACCGAACCAGACGATCACGTACTGGGCGGCGCCGATCAGGACGCGGCCGATGCTCTTCCCGTCCCGGCGGACCGCGGATGTGCCGAGCTGGATCATCAACATGATCACCATCAGCGTCACCCCGATCCACAACGTGACCTGGTAGACCGGCTGCGCGGGTCCGTCACCGCTGATGTCGGGGGTGAGGAAGTAGTTCTCCATCTGCAGGATCACCTTCAGCAGCCACACCCCGGAGTTCCAGACCGACAGCATCATCCGGGTCCAGCCGTCGGCGAGGAGGCGTTCGGCGGCGCCGCCCAGGACACCGAACGGGTTGAACGGGTCGGGGATCATCGTTGCCCCTTCACCGCCTGGCCGGCGGCCAGGTGCGCCAGCCGGCCTTGAACGCCAGGTCCGTGCCCGGCCACGTCGACGGGGCGTCAGCGGGAGGGGCACCCGGTGCGATCGCCCAACGCGAACCGTCCCACTGCATGCGTTCGCAGTATCCGTACGCCATCCGTGCCTCAGAGTTGACGACCGCACGCACGTCCACCAGGACGCAGGCGATCGTCCAGTCCCGCCCGTCGGACGCCTTCGTCTGCCCCGCCACCGGGGTGACGGTGACCCGAGCTCCCCGATCGAGGGTCTGCCCCATCCTGGCGGCCCCCAGGAAAGCCTGCACGTGCCGCGTCATACGCCACTGATCAACCGGAACCGCACCCTCAGCCGACCACGCGAGATAGATCTCGTTGACCCGCGCGATGCTCATCTCGGTCAGCACCGAGACCTCGATCGCCGCCAACTGCCCGATCGCACCCTCCGGGGTGTGCGGGTAGCCCGACGGCACCTTGGCTGCACCGATCCTGGTGGGCTCCGGGACCTCGATCATCGGGCCCGGTGTCGCCGCCGGCACACCCTGGGTGGAATCAGCCCCGCTGACCTGCAGCATGGGCTCGGCCGCCAGCATCTCGCGGCGTTCGGTCTGATCACTCGGCAGCGTCTGGGTGCCCGCGGAGGGGGTAGAGCCAGGTCGGATGGCGACCGAGTGGATCGCCAACGCGAACCCGACCAGCAACCCGACGGTGACCAACGCCATCCCGGCCAGGGTGGCCAGCAGACGGCCGCGTCCCCACGGTTTCACGCTCACCAGCTGCCTGGTCATCCCACGCACCCCGACCCGGTGATCGACGCGATCATCGACGGCACCACCGTGTACATGACCGCAGCGATGAAGACGACGAAGATGCCGACCACACCGGCCTTGCTGGCGTGCGGCATGCTCAGTATGCGTCCCATGGCGATACCGCCGATCGACACAACGACTCCGACGATGAACAGGGCGAGCACACCCCACAACACGTAGCCGGTCAGCTGGTCGGCGTACTGCTGCGCCCCAGGCGGGGCGACCGGGCAAATCTGCATCGGAATCAGGGTCATGATCACGTGTCCTTCTTGGTTTGGGTTGGAGTTGACGACAGTTCCTCGGCGGCGAGCAGGATGTCTTCCGCGGCCGCCAGCAACGGTTTCGGCAGCGGTTCAGGGGTGATCCCTGCCAACCGCAACGAGGCGATCGTCGGGACGCTGACCAGCCGTTGCGTCTCGATCAGGCGGCGCGTTTGAGCGCCCAAGGTTCCGGTCACGGTCTTCGGCCATCGCTTGAGTGGGGGCCCAACGACGGCGGCCAAGCACGTGGGTTCGGTCAGGACGCTCAACGTGTTCTCCAGCCGGCGAAGACTCGGGACGCTCACTGTCGCGACCACCACGACGCACGGGGACCCCAGCAGCCACGAAGACAACCAGGACGAGACGCTCAGCACGTGGGTCGGATCCCATCCGACATCGAGGACGGTGCGGGACACCGGCTGGCTGACCTCGGCCGGTAGCGGCACTTCGGTGGCGCCGAGCAGGATCTCGTGGCAGCGGTCGATCAGGACGTCGGCGCGCAGCCCGCGCGTCCACCCGTTGCCGCAGTCGCCGATCTCGGTGCTGGGCGCCCCGACCAACCCGCAAGACGGGCCCGACGCGCATTCCACGACCCTGGCAGGGGCAGCCACGGTCGCCAGCGCCAGCGCCACCGTCGAGGCACCGCACTGAGCGTGCGCGCCGAGCACCGGGAGCACCGGTTCGGCAGGCGTCCACCCACCGACCTCGGACCGGTGTCTGACCGCACCCGAGAACTGGCCGGACTGGAGCGCCCGCCAAGCCCGCTGCAACTCAAGCACCGTCACCTGACTCACGACCCGACCACCCGCAAGAGGACCCGACTCCGCGACTCGAGCGCACGCCGGAGATCGTCCGCCGGCAGCTGCTGCAGGCGAGCTTGGGCGTCTCTGACGGCCCGCAGCTCACCAATCGCACTCTCCAACCGCTGAACCGCCTGGTCCTCGCCACCGGCCAGCCTGACAAGGCGGTCGATTTCGGTCTGGTTCACCTGACACTCCTTCCCACATCACCACAAGCCACCAGCGGGCTGTTCCTGCTCACCCGCGTTGGATTCAGCTGGCTTTGCGGGTCGCCTGGCGTAAGGCATCCAAGGTCAGTCCGACCTTGTTGCGGACGGTGCTGGCACCCCACCCGAGCTGTTGGCCAACCTGTCGGGACACATCGGCCGAGAGCAGACCGTGTGTGGTGACGCGCTTGATGGCCATGTGCTCTGCCACCCGCACCAACGTGACCAACAGAAGCGCCTGCTCGCTGGTAATCACGTGGTCGGCCAGTGCCCGTTCCAGCAGCTCCGCCAACTCCTCGCCGGGCTCCGGGAACGACTCGGGCTCACCAGCGAAGGCCTCAAGATCCGACTGATCGAAGACCCTCGTGTGAGCCCACGTCAGGTCACCACGAACCCGATCCTCGATACCCAGTTCCGCCAACACCGCGCGGCGGACATTCCAGAGGATCGTGGGGGCCACCTTGGGCTGGGCCTCGCAAGGGAACGTGCGGCACTGGATCCACAAATGTTGCGCCGCCAGGCGGTCAACCTCGTTCGAGCTGACCGGCAGCCGCATCGGCCCCAGCTTGGCGATCACGCCCGGAGCCAGAAGGTGACACAAGACCGCCGCCGCCTCGCGGTCGCCGGCGCCGCCCTCCCGTCCGAGCAGGGCGAGCTGCAGCAGCACCTCATTGCGCGCCGTAGGCGAGCCGGTTCGGCTGGCCCGATCAACGTCCTCCAGCGACAGCAGCGGGCCAAGGTCGGGATGACACAACCCCCAACCCGGCAGGCAAACGTCAGCGGAATCCAGCAGTTCCTGCAGGCCAAGAGCCTGATAGAGATTGGGCACGAGTCTGTCCTTCCGTGAGGTGGAATCTCACGGAAAAGGTGGTCGTCGCACGTAGTCATTTACGTTCTTCCACAGGCCCAATTTCGGCTTTCCGCAGGGGGAACGCAGAAGCGCAACGCCT
>CAVYLH010000006.1:0-11299 GCA_963769325.1 uncultured Actinomycetota bacterium
AAGGGCTCAGGGCAGTAACCTCCGTCCGATAGGTGGCCGGCCGCCGCGGCCCTCCTCTTGATGGTGCGCCTGCCACCGATTGATCTGGCTGGTCCGTTCCATCGCGTCTTCGGTGTCATCGGGGTGGAGGATCCGCCTGACCCAGGCGCTGCGTGCCAGCAGGGTGATGCGGGTGATGCTGGCAGTCGGAAGGTGGGTCTCGTAGCCGTGGTGGCCGCCGGGCAGCACGTGCAGCTCGCAGTCGCCGCCGTCCCGCCAGATGTTCTCGGCGAAGGCGACGTTCTCGGAACGGAAGGGGTCCGCGCTGCCGACCGAGATCTGGACCGGGGGCAGACCCTGGAGGCAGGTGGCTCGGGCGGGGGCGTCGTAAGGGGAGACGGCGTCGGTGCCCCGCGCGTCACCGAGGAGCGCCGTCCAGCCGACGCGGTTGCTGCGTCCCGACCAGCCGATCGAGACGTCGAACTGGCGAACGGAGGTCGAGTCGTTGCGGTCGTCGAGCATCGGGCAGGCCAGCTGGACGCCGGCCAGGGTGGGGCCGTGGCGGTCGCGGGCCAGCAGCGCGGTTCCGGCTGCCAGGCCGCCGCCGGCGCTCGCCCCACCCAGGATCACCTTGTCGGGATCGAAGCACAGTTCCCCGGCGTGCGCGGCAGCCCAGGACAAGCCGGCGTAGCAGTCCTCGACCGGGATCGGCGCAGGGTTCTCGGGGGCCAGTCGGTATTCGATGGAGACGAGGGTGCCGCCGTGTTCTTCGAGATGCTCTAGTGGTTCGAGCAGGTCGGTGAACCTGTCCCCAGCCACCATCCCGCCGCCGTGGATCCACACGAATCCGGGACCGGTTTGTTCGTCGCCCGTTCGCCGAAAGACAGCGAGCGTGATCTGCCCGCCACGGTAGCCGGGGCAACTGACGTCCTCGTGGGTGACGTCGAACAGCTGCCTGATCAGGCCGGGGGTGAGCCACAGTCGCTGCCGCGCGGCAGCCACCGTGCCCAGCGTCAAGGGTTCCCGGGGCAGGGCGGACACGACGGCACGTGCCGAGGGATCGTGCGGCGGGCGCGGGGTCTCGCCCAATTCATCCCGGCCGCGCTCCGGGGGCGCCATGGGGGGAAGATCGTGGCTGTGGGGGGCAATCATCAGACCAGGACGCCCCGCTTCACCACCGCCACGGGCCGCCAGTCGGAGTCGAACGCCACGGCGTCCGCCCAGGCGCCCGTCACCAGCTCGCCCACCCCGGGCAAGCCCAGATAACGAGCCGGGTTGAGCGTGGCCGCACGAACGGCGTCCGGCCAAGGGACCCCGGCATTGATCGCGTTGCGGACCGCGGTGGCGAGCGTGAGCGTCGACCCTGCGATCGTGTCCGTGCCTGCAATCCGGGCCACCCCACCTCGCACCCGCACCGGCAAGTCGCCCAGCTTGTAGTCACCATCAGGCTGGCCGGCTGCCGCCATCGCGTCCGTCACCAGCACCACCCGCCCGGGCAACTGGCCCATCACCCACGCCACCAGATCGGGGTGCAGGTGCACCCCGTCCGCGACCAGCTCGCACCACACCCGCTGATCGGCCAGCAGCGCCAGCACCGGCCCCGGCGACCGGTGGTGCAACGGCGGCATCGCGTTGAACAGATGCGTCGCCCCCGTCACCCCCGCCTTGATCGCCTCTCGCGCCTGCTCGTACGTGCAGTCCGAGTGCCCCAGCGCAGTCACCACGCCCTGTCCGGTCAACAGGCGCACGGACGCCAGCGCCCCCGGAAGTTCCACCGCGATCGTCACCATCCGGACTGCGCCGCCCCCCGCGTCCAGTAGTCGCTGCACCTCTGACTCAGTCGGGTCGCGCAACCGTTCGGCCGGGTGGGCGCCCTTGAAAGCCTCGGCCAGCCACGGCCCCTCCAGATGGATGCCCGCCAGCTCGCCCGTCGCCACCAACGGGGCCAGGCGGCACAGCTGTGCCTCCAGCACGTCCAACGACTGGGTGACCAGCGATGCCACCACGGTCGTCGTTCCGGTGGCCAGGTGCGCTGCGCGGGCGACCTCTGGGTCGTCCGCGAACGACGCCCCGCCACCCCCGTGGTTATGGACGTCCACCAGCCCCGGCACCAGTGTCACGTCACCCAGGTCGATGACCGGCCCCTCACCAGTCCCGGGGCCCTCCTCGACGTTGCGGACACGTCCTGCGTCGTCCACTGTCACCAGACCGGGCGTCAACACCTCATGACCAGTCGAGACCCGACCAGCGAGATAGCTGTTCATTCCTGGAGTTCCTTCGATCGGCCCCGGGGGTGGGGCGGTTGGCGGGTCGCGATGGTCCTCAGCAGCGGGGCGTAGTGGTCGTCGACGGCCTGGAGATAGCGTGGCAGGTCGCCCGCCAGTGCGGCGTCCAGCACGTTGGCGTGTGCGGCGGCGGTGTCCGCCAGGTCTCGGGGGGTCGGGACGCCGAGGCGCGGCGCCATGGTCTGGTGGATGTCCCAGAACGCGGCGACGAGTTGCCCGTAGAGGGCGTTGCCGAGTTGCTGGGCCAACAACAGGTGGAACTGGCGGTCCGGCGTGGGGAACGTCTTCCCCGCCTTGCTGAGGGCCAGGATCTGGTCGACGCAGCGCCGGAGGGCGGGGTCCGGGCGCCCGGTGAGGTGCTCGATGATCTGTGGCGCCAGGCTCTGGTCGAGACCGCGCCGGACCTCGACGACTTCGCGCAGCATGGTCAGGTCTTCGCCCGGCATCAGCAGGCTGCGAAAAACCATCCCCTCGACGAGCGGGCGGAGCGTCAGTTGCCCAACGAAGGTGCCGGTGCCGTGACGCACTTCGAGAATGTCCAGGGCGACGAGCGTCCGGACAGCTTCGCGCAGGTTGCTGCGCGAAACCCCGAGGGATTCGACGAGCTCGGCTTCGGTTGGCATCGGGTCTCCCGGATGCAGGTTGCGCGCGATGATGAGTTCCTTGATCGCAGCTGCCGTCTGCAGCGACCGGTCCTGGCGGCGATCCTTCTGCAAGCTCGCCCCCTCTGTCGCGTTTGAGAATATAATGTCACAGAACGTCAGACATCGGACGTCCGACATCTAGGAGACTTCAATGGAGACAGGATCCCTGCCCGGCACGAGCCGTCGAGGCTTCCTCCGCATCGTCGGAGCCATGGGCGCAGCGGCCGCGCTTTCCGGCAGCCTCGCTGCTTGCGGCACATCGCCCACCGACAGGGCGACGACCGCGTCCGGCAGCCCCAAGGCGGACGGGACGATCACCGCCGGCATCAGCTACGAACTCGGCACCAACGGCTTCGACCCGATGACCACCAGTTCCGCCCTGACGCTCGCTGCGAACTGGCACACGATGGAGGGCCTGACCGAGATCCTGCCTTCGGGCAACCGGGAAGTCTACGCCGCCCTGGGGGCTGCCATGCCCGTCAAGGTCGATGACCTGACCTACGAGGTCACGCTGCGCGACAAGGCCGTCTTCCACGACGGCTCGCCCGTCACCACCGACGACGTGGTGTACAGCTTCGCCCGCGTGCTCGACCCGAACAGCAAGTCCCTGTACCGGCAGTTCATCTCCTTCATCGACGGCGTCACGGCGAAGGACGACAAGACCGTCACGATCAAGCTCAAGTACGCGTTCTCGCTGGTCGCCGAGCGCCTCGCCGTGGTCAAGATCGTCCCGAAGGCTGCGGCGATGGCGGATGCCAAGGCTTTCGACGCGAACCCCATCGGCACCGGCCCGTGGAAGATGACCGACAACTCCGCCACGTCCAAGGAAGTCAGGTTCGAACGCAACGACGCGTACTCGGGCAAACGGCCTGCCCGGGCCAAGACCATGACGTGGAAGGTCATGCCCGACGACGCCACCCGCACCAACGCCCTCACGTCCAAGGCCATCCAGGCCATGGACCTGGTGCCCGACCTGACCATCGAGACGCTGAAGACGTCCGCCGCGGTTGAGGCCGCCCAGGGCTTCTCGCTGCTGTTCGCCATGTTCAACTGCGGCTCCGCCCCGTTCGACAACGTCAAGAACCGCCAAGCCTTCTTCTACGCGATCGACATGGAGAAGGTCGTCAAGACCGCCTACCTGGGCAACGCGACGCCAGCGTCCAGCTTCCTGCAGGAGACCCACCCCGCCTACAAGAAGGCCGCCACGGTCTACACGTTCGACCAGGCGAAGGCGAAGGCCCTGTTCGCCGAGACCGGGCTGACCAATTTCCGCCTGCTGTGCACCGATCACGGCTGGGTGAAGAAGGCGACCCCGATCATCAAGGAGTCGCTCGAGGCAGCCGGCCTGAGCGTCGAATTCACCGAGAAGAAGTCCGCCGACGTGTACAACACGATCGATGGCAAGCCGGATGCCTTCGACGTCGTGATCGCCCCCGGTGACCCGTCGGTGTTCGGCGCCGACCCCGACCTGCTGATGCGCTGGTGGTACGCCAACGACACGTGGACCGACTCCCGCATGCACTGGAAGGGCCAGCCCTCCTACCTTGAGGTGCAGGACAAGCTGGAGGAGGCCGCCCGTCTCTCCGGGGACGCCCAGAAGGCGACATGGGGCCAGCTCTTCGACCTGCTGAGCGCCGAGGTGCCGCTGTACCCCCTGTTCCACCGCAAGGCCACGACGGGCTACGACAAGGGCAGCCTGATCGACTTCAAGCCGATCTCGCTGACAGGTCTGTCCTTCGTCGACGTCGCCACCACCACGTAACCCCTTGCTGACCGTCCGGTCCCGCGCCACGTGCCAGCGAGCGCGGGACCGGTGATGCACGTCGACGCGGTCGACCACACCTCAGGAGCTGCCCCGTGACCATCCTGTTACGCCTGATCGGACGGCGACTTGTCGCTTTCCCCATCATGGTGCTCGGCGTGACCTTCCTCGTCTTCTTCGTCATGTCTTTCTCACCCGCCGACCCGGCCCGGCTTGCGCTCGGCGAGTCAGCCTCCCAGGAGGCGCTGGACGCCTACCGCCTCGAGAACGGCCTCAACGACCCGCTACTGATCCGCTACGTGCGGTTCCTCGGCGGCCTGATCCAGGGCGATCTGGGCACCAGCGCCGGCAACGTGCCGGTGACGGAGTTCATCGCCAAGGCGTTCCCGATCACGTTGCAGCTCACGTTCGTCGGTTTGGCCATCGCGGTCGTTCTGGCGCTCGTGCTCGGCGTGACGGCCGCCCTGTTCCGCGACCGCTGGCCCGACCAGCTGATCCGCGTGCTGTCGATCGCGTCGCTGGCCACCCCGTCGTTCTGGCTGGCGATCCTGCTCATCCAGTGGCTGTCCACCGTCCCCGGCGGGGCAAGCCTCTTCCCAGCGGTGGTCAGCCAGTGGGTGCCGCTGTCGGAGAATCCAGGCATCTGGCTGAACAACATCTCGCTGCCCGCCTTCGCGCTCGCGGTTCCAGTGGCCGGCTCACTCACCCGCGTGGTGCGCACCTCCATGGTGGAGGAGCTCGACCGCGACTATGTGCGCACCGCGATCGGTGCGGGCATCCCGAAAAGCGTCGTCGTCGCTCGCAACGTGTTGCGCAATGCGCTGATCACCCCGATCACCGTCCTCGGCCTGCGTGTGGGTTACCTGATGGGCGGCGCGGTCATCATCGAGATCATCTTCAACATCCAGGCGATGGGCCAGCTGATCCTCGACGGCGTGACCCGCAATGACGTCTTCCTGGTGCAGGGTGTCACGCTGGTGGTCGCCATCGCCTTCATCGTCGTCAACATCATCGTCGACGTGCTCTACGTTCTCGTGAACCCCCGGATCAGGACGGTCTGACATGCGACGCAGCCTTACCGAACGTCTGTCCGAGCCGGGCCTGCGCCTGCGTGCCCTGCCGCTCGGTTCCAAGATCGCCCTCGCGATCCTTGTGGTCGTCTCCCTGGCCGCCGTGCTCGCCCCGCTGGTCGCCCGCTTCGACCCGCTCGCCTCCGGAACACCTGTGCTGCCGCCCGATGGCACCCACTGGTTCGGGTCGGACGCCATCGGCCGCGACATCTTCTCGCGGGTGGTCTACGGCGCCCGCAGCTCGCTGATCATCGGCCTGGCTGCCACCGGCGTGGCACTGCTTGCGGCCTCCGTGCTCGGGTCGATCGCCGCGACGGGCAGCAAAGCGGTGTCCGAGGTCCTCATGCGCATCCTCGACATCATCATGAGCTTCCCCGGCATCGCCCTGGCCGCCGTGTTCGTCGCAGTCTGGGGCAGCTCCCTGCCGGTGCTGATCTTCGCGATCGCGTTCCTCTACACCCCCCAGCTCACCCGGGTGGTCCGGGCCAACGTGATGGCCCAGTTCGGCGAGGACTATGTGTCGGCCTCCCGCGTGATGGGAGCCAAGACGACGTGGATCCTGGGCAAGCACGTGGCCCGCAACTGCATTGCGCCGATCCTGGTGTTCGCGACGGTGCTGGTCGCCGACGCGATCGTTTTCGAGGCGTCGCTGAGCTTCATCAACGCTGGCGTGAAGCCGCCGAACCCGTCCTGGGGCAACGTGTTGGCCGACGGCAAGCAACTGCTGCTGATCGGCGGCTGGTGGGCCACCTTCTTCCCCGGCCTCGCCATCCTCGTCACCACGCTCGCGCTCAACGTCCTGTCCGAGGGCATGACCGACGCCATGGTCTCGCCGAGGATGCGCAGCAAGGTCAAGCTCGACGACCCCGTCGAGAAGAGCTCCGCCGCCATTGCCCCGGCGCTCGCAGAGGCACCGACCACGTACGCTCCGGTCCCACTTGACGTGCGACTCGATTCGCTGCGCGTGGCTGAGCTTGCCCGCACCGACCGGTTGGTCTACACGGGCGACGCCGCACCCCTGCTCGAGGTGCGCAACCTGTCGATCCGTTTCCCTGACGCCCACGGCGAGGTGGACGTCGTCGACAATGTGTCGTTCGACGTCCGCCCCGGCGAGACGATGGGCCTGGTGGGCGAGTCCGGCTGCGGCAAGTCGATCACCTCGATGGCGATCATGGGGCTGCTGCCGAAGTCGGCCGTGCTGAGCGGTGAGATCCTGTTCAACGGTGTCGACCTCCTCAAGCTCACCCCCAAGCAACACAACGATCTCCGCGGCCACGAGATCGCCATGATCTACCAGGATGCGCTCAGCTCCCTGAACCCGTCCATGCTGATCAAGGCGCAGATGAAGCAGCTCACCAGCCGCGGCGGGCAGCGCACGGCCGAGGAACTCCTCGAGCTCGTGGGCCTCGACCCGGCCCGCACCCTGGCGTCCTACCCGCACGAGTTGTCGGGCGGCCAACGCCAGCGTGTCCTCATCGCCATGGCGCTCACCCGCAACCCCAAGCTGGTGATCGCCGACGAGCCCACGACGGCTCTGGACGTGACCGTCCAGAAGCAGGTGATCGACCTTCTCAATGACCTGCGGCACAAGCTCGGCTTCGCCATGGTCTTCGTTTCGCACGACCTGGCGCTGGTCGCCAGCGTCGCTCACCGGATCACCGTCATGTACGCCGGTCAACTCGTCGAGTCCGGGCCGACAGTGGACTTGCTCACCGACCCGCGGCACGAGTACACCCGCGGCCTGCTCGGCGCGGTGCTCTCGATCGAGTCGGGCGTTGGGCGGCTGCACCAGGTGCCCGGAGTTGTCCCCAGCCCACGCGAGTTCGTCAAGGGCGACCGCTTCGCGCCTCGCTCGTCGCATCCCGACGTCGGGTTGGACGTGCGTCCCGAGATGGTCACCGTGCCGGGCACCGAGCACGTGTACGCCGCGCACCGAGAGGAGTCAACGCGATGAGCGAAACGACCGCCGGCAACGCCTTTCGGCAGGCTCGTGGAACGGGCTCGGCAGAGGGGCCCGTCCTGGAGCTCAAGGGTGTCCATGTCATCCACAAGACGCGTAGCGGGGGGCTGTTCAAGCCCGGCACCGTGCATGCGGTCAACGACGTCGACTTCACGGTGTCGCGTGGCGAGACCGTAGGGATCGTCGGCGAGTCCGGCTGCGGCAAGTCGACGCTGGCCCGGGTGCTGGTGGGCCTGCAACGGCCGACCGCGGGTGAAGTGCTGTTCAAGGGTCGTACGCTGACCTACGACGCGGCCAAGCGGCGCGAGCTGGGCCGCGCGGTGTCTGTGGTCTTCCAGGACCCCGCCACCGCGCTCAACCCCCGGATGATCGTCAAGGACCAACTGCTCGATCCCTTGCGGGTGCACGGCATCGGCACCGAGGATGAGCGGGAGGAGCGAGTTCGGCGGCTGCTCGGCCTGGTGGGTCTGCCGCTGTCAGCCCTTGACGTGCTGCCACGCCAGATCTCCGGCGGCCAGCGACAACGGGTCGCCATCGCCCGGGCGCTGGCGCTGGAGCCCGACGTCATCATCGCGGACGAGCCCACTTCCGCCCTCGACGTGTCCGTACGGGCGCAGGTGCTCAACCTGCTCACCGACCTGAAGGATGCCCTCGGCCTGGGTATGGTCTTCATCAGCCACGACATTTCGACGGTCCGTTACGTGTCGGACCGGATGACGGTCATGCTCGCGGGCCGTGTCGTCGAGGCCGGCCCCGCCGAGAAGCTGTTCACCAACCCTGACCACGAATACACCCGCACGCTGCTGGGTGCGGTCCCGTCACTGCTGTAGAAGGGCAACCGCCATGAGTTTGCTGCACGGCATCGTCCCCCCGGTGCTCACGCCCTTCCACCCCGACGGATCGCTCGACCTCGGCAGTCTCGACCGGCTGATTGACCATCTGATCGCCGGCGGCGTCGATGGGCTGTTCGCCCTCGGGTCGTCCGGGCAGGTCGCCTACCTCACCGACAACGACCGCGACGTGGTGGTGCGCCGGGTCGTCGAGCGGGCGGCCGGCCGGGTCCCGGTGATGGTCGGCACGCCCGACTTCACCGCCCGCCGTGTCATCGAGCAGGGTCTCCGGGCACGGGATCTAGGTGCGGACGCCGTCGTGGTGACCGCCCCTCTGTACGCGCTCAACGACGCCGCCGAGGTGGCTGAGCACTTCCGCATCGTCGCGCACGGCATCGACCTGCCCGTGATCGCCTACGACGTCCCGGTACGCGTCCACACCAAGCTTGCTGCCGCGATGCTTGTCGATCTGGGACGCGAGGGCGTGATCGTCGGAGTCAAGGATTCCTCCGGAGATGATGTCGGCTTCCGCAGGCTGGTGCGTGCCAATCGCGCTGCTGGCAGCCCCCTGCAGCTCTCGACCGGCCACGAGGTCATGGTCGACGGGATGGCTCTGCTCGGTGCGGACGGCGCGGTTCCCGGGCTGGCCAACGTCGACCCGGCGGGTTACGTCAGGCTGTGGGCGGCCGCCGAGGCGGGTGACTGGCCGGCCGCGCTGGCCGAGCAGGACAGGCTTTGTCGCCTGTTCGACATCGCGTTCGTCCCACAGGGCCGATCCGGTGACGCCGGCGGAATTGGCGCCTTCAAGACGGCCTTGTGGCGCCTCGGTGTCCTCGACGCTGCCACCATGCCGGCGCCGTTGGGCTCGCTGACCGTCGCCGACGTCGCCAGCATCGACGCGATCCTCACCGAGGTCGGGCTGGAGGTCGTCCGATGAACGTTCTCGACAGCCTGCGCGGCGGCTTGGTCGTCTCCTGCCAGGCCTACCCGGGGGAACCGATGCTCGACCCCCGTACCATGGCCCAGGTCGCCCAGGCCGCGGTGGCCGGCGGGGCGGTGGGTATTCGTGGCAAGGGCATTGACGACCTGGTCGCGATGCGGGCTGTGGTCGACGTGCCGATCATCGGCCTGGTCAAAATCGGAGACTCCGGCGTCTACATCACACCCACGTTGGTCGACTGTCTGGCCGTCGCCGCCACGGGCGTCGAGATCGTTGCGGTGGACGGTACCCGCCGGCCCCGCCCAGACGGGTTGTCGCTGGCCCAGACGATCCAGCGCCTCAAGGCGCAGTTTCCCGACGTGCTGGTGATGGCTGACTGCGGTTCGGCTCTGGACGGCGCGGCAGCCCAGGAAGCAGGCGCCGACATCCTGGGCACCACCCTGGCAGGCTATACCGGCGAGCGCCCCAAGACCCCGGGCCCTGACTGGGAGGTGGTGGTCGAGATGGTCGCGCTTGCTGACCGCCCGGTGCTGGTCGAAGGACGCATCCACAGCCCGCAGGACGCGGCCGAGGCGATCCGCCGCGGTGCTTGGGCGGTCGTGGTCGGCACGGCAATTACCCACCCCGCCACGATCACCAGCTGGTTCGCGGACGCCGTCGCCTCAGTCTCCTCGGCCGGTTGAACAACGTCATGGATGCACTGACCCTGGCCCGCGCGGGTGACGCGTTCCCTGGCTCTGCTTTCGCGGCCCCCGTCTACCGGATCCCGGCACTGGCGGTCACGGGGTCCGGACGGGTGGTGGCGGCCTACGACGTCCGAATCGACTGGCGTGACCTGCCGGGGGATTTCGACCTGGTGCTTCGGCATTCCGACGACCACGGCCGTTCCTGGAGCGCGCCGCGCGCGCTGCGCCGCAGCGCCGGTGGCCGCGGCTTCGGCGACGCCAGCCTGATCGCAGACACCCGCACCGGTTTGCTGCACTGCTGGTATGTCGCGAGCACCGGGCGCAGCTTCTTCACCGCGGATGCCGGCCCCTCGGGTGCCGGGCTTGAACTGTGGCTGTCGACTTCGGCCGACGACGGGCTCACCTGGACGCACCGCGAGCTCACGGCGTCCCTGAAGCCCGACGACGTGACCGGTATGTTCGCCTCCTCGGGAAATGGGGCCGTGCTGGCGTCCGGGCGCTTGTTGCAGCCGTTCGTGCTCCGCCTCACGTCGGGGGAGCACTGGGCTGCCGTGGCGCACAGCGATGACGGGGGAGACGCCTGGACCCTCGGCGAGCGCGTCGGGCCTGACTGCGACGAGAACAAGGTCGTCGGGCTGCCGGACGGACGGGTCCTGATGCACGCCCGTGCCACACCCCGCCGACGCTGGGCTGTTTCCCACGACAGTGGGGTCACCTTCACTGTCCCGGTGCCCGACGCTGCCCTCGTCGACCCGGCCTGCAACGGCGGGCTCTGCCTGCTGGGGGACACGCTGGTCTGCTCCCATCTGGACGACGCTGAGGAACGCCGCAGGCTGGTGCTGCGCACCTCTGCCGACGCCGGAGCCACCTGGTCACCGGCGCTGGTTGTCGATCCGGGCGCGGCCGCCTACTCGGTGCTCGTCTGCCTGGCCGACGGGGCATTGGGTGTGGCCTACGAGGCCGGCGACTACACGTCGGTCGAGTTCTGCCGCATCACGCGATCAGAACTTGGCCTCGACGACGGTCCCGCAACCCTGCGTGCCCGTCCGGGCAGCACGGGGGCAGCCAAGCCGCCGGAGGTGGCCCCCAACAGGGGCTGACAGGGCAATCCCGACCCGGGCGGGTGGAGACTCTCTTGCGTCG
>CAVYLH010000007.1:0-134487 GCA_963769325.1 uncultured Actinomycetota bacterium
GCGAGGGTTAACCCGCCGGAGAGCGCAGCGCCTAACACGGGAATGATCTTGGCGACACCGCTGGCGAAGATCTTCTTTGTCATCTGGACGCCAAGGATCTTCGAGACCTGTTTCACGATGGGGTAGACCGCGCCCTTGGTGAGTGCCTTCTGCGGCAGTTGCTTCACGACCTGCTCGGCGATCATCGCGGAGACCTTCATCACGCCGCTCTGGGCAACCTGGACGCCGACCATTACGCCCACAAAGAGGGTGAGCATCCCTTCGGTCGCTTCGTCCATCTCGGTGCCGTCGTCCGAGAGGAGATCGGGCCAGCTGTAGAGGTAGGCGAGCTTCTGGGTGACGCGGAGCATGTGCCCGACGTACTGCGCGAGGTCGGCCGGGACCGTGCCGAGGACCGCCCAACCGCCGGGGATTCCCGCGACCGCAGAGATGCCCGTCACCTTGGTCGTCTCGTACGTGATGGCGGTATCCGCGATGTCTGTGATCACCATGAGGGGAATGCCGGCCACGGCAGGGCTCTCTGCGATGGCCCGCTCGATCTGTTCTTCGGTGCAGTGCCTTTGGAGCGCTGACCGGAGATAACGGGACCGGTTGATGCGGACACCGGGGAGCTTTGCCGCGGCCTCCAAGATCTGCGCGAACGTCGTCGGTGACTGTTCGATCTCTGTCGATGGGGCCATGCGCGCAGCCTATCGACCCCCACCGACGGCCAGGCCCGAGTCGCTGATGACCAAGAGCCGTGCAGGAGCTCGGTGTTGCCGGTGCGGGCACACACGGGCCTCGACCTGCCGGCGTTGCTGGACAAGGAAGAACCCGGGGACGCTTACCCACCCCCAGGTGCGTCCAGCCGGGTTCCACCGGTCATCGTACGACCGCTAACCCGCAGCGAGAGCCGATGCGATCACGCCGAATCCTCCCTCAGCGCCCGATTGCCTGTGCTGGTGGTTCGGCCGACAGGATGATCGCCTGTCTCTCTACCTCTTGGGCGGCGCGGAGTGGGTCGAGGACCGCGGGAACGGTTTCCCAAGGACCCTCGTCGTTGTCGTCCGGTGGTGCCTGGGATGCGCCGGTTGCGAGTGCCTCGAAGGTTAGCGGGGTTGCGCGGACGATCCCGCTGAGCGCCTCACTGGCGTCGTGGTGCAGAGTCCCTGCGGAGTGGTAGGTGGCCGGGCCGGGCCCCCAGTCGTAGCGGAGGCTGTCCAGTGCCTTCTGCACGGAGTACTTGGGCATCGGGATGTGGCTGGCTTCCAGCCAGACCCGGCTCGCGCCGTGGGTCAGCTCGTCCAGCGCTGCGACGACGTGGTGGCCGACGCGGATGGCGGACTGGAGTCCGCAGTGGGCAACGACCAGGAGTTGCTCGGGAGTTGTCTCGGCGAACATGTCGGCGGGCTGCTTCCAGTCGCGCCCGGTTCGTAGTGGAGTGTTCCCGAAAAAGTGGAGGTATAGTTTCTATGCCGCGAGTTCGTGGATGTGTCGATATCCTAGCTCGTATTCGTGTGGCGTCAAATAGCCTAGTGTGGAGTGCCTGCGGGTGCGGTTGTAATACATTTCGATCCATTCGAACGTGGCCTTGGTGACTTGTTTGAGGCTCGGCCAGGGCCGGGTATGGATCAGTTCCTTCTTGTAAGTGGCGAAGAAGCTCTCCGCGACCGCGTTGTCGTAGCAAATCCCGGTCCGGCCCAGCGAGCGCCGGATCTTGCGGCGTTCACAGAACCTCGCGAAATCCTTCGACGTATATTGAGTTCCGCGGTCGGAGTTAACCCGAATTCGGGATAACTCCGATTATGCCGAGGTTGACGTTAAGCCGAGGAGTCGGGGTTTGGCCTGCGCGTGAGGGGTTGTCCGGCTGATTCCTCGGCTTAACGAGGTGGGTTATCGGAGGTTGTAGAGGGCTTGGAGGGTGTCGTTGGTGAGCCGGTGCGCGGTTGGGGTGGTGATGGCGGGGGTGGCTGCGTTGACGGCTTCTCGCATCATGTCGAGGGTGGCGAACGCGTAGAACGTTGCTGTGGTCGAGGAGTTCTCGTGGCCGAGGAGTCGCATGATGATGGGCAGCGGGATGCCTTGTTGGTACAGGTCCATGGCCTTGGTCTTGCGCAGCATGTGGCAGTGGATGTGCTCCGGGACGCTGGGGCAGGTGGTGCGGGCGTTGCGGGCGGCTGTCGTGAGTACGGCCGCGACGGTGTCGGTCGACAGCCGTTCCGGTAGCCCTTGGTGGAGGCTGTAGAACACCGGCAGGGTCGCGGGCAGGGTGGCTGTGTTGGGGTGGAATTCGGTGAGATAGACGCGGAGGTGCTCGATCGTCTTGGCGGTGATCGGGACGGTGCGGGTCTTGTTCCGTTTGCCGGTGAGGGTGAGGTGTCCGGGGGTGGCGAGGTGGAGGTCCTGCAGGGTCAGGTCGGTGATCTCGCTGACGCGGGCGGCGGTGTCGTAGAGCAGGATGAGCAGCATCCGGTTCCTGCGTGACTTGGCGGTGGCGCCGGTGAAGGCGGCCAGGACGGCTCGGGTTTCGGGTTCGGTGAGGTACTGGATGGGTGTTCTGGGGCTGGCCGGGCCCCGGAGGGTCTTGGCGGCCTGGCTGAGCGCGACGAGGGTGATGTCCTCATGGGAGGAGTAGGTCAGGAACGCTTTGATCGCGCTGAGCCGCAGCGCGATCGTCTTCGGGGCGTAGTGTCGCTGCTCGGCCATCCAGGCCAGCCAGCCTTTCAGGTGGGGCCGGTCGAAGTGTTCGAAGCTCACCTCGCCCTGGTCGACGTGCTCGACCTGGGCGAGGTAGCCCAGGAAGCATTCCAGGCTGATCCGGTAGGCCTGGATCGTCTTCGGTGAGAGCCCTCGGACCTTGGGCATGTAGCCGTGCAGGTAGTCCCTGGCGAGGCTGAAGAAGTTCGGGGCGTCGGTGTTCGGGTCGCGTCTCATTCGAACCCCACCTCCGGCAGCAGCGAGGCACCCGTGTCGGTGATGTGGGCGTAGGCGTGCATGAAGTCCGGCGAGGTGTGCACGTAGTAGAAGGTCGACTCGAAGCCCGCGTGACCCATGTAGCGCGTCAGGTAGGGCAGCATCGCGGTGACGTCGGCGCCCTGGGCCATCCACCGTTCGATGTTGGCGTAGGCGAAGTGATGGCGCAGGTCGTACGGGCGTGGCCGGATCCCGTCCGCTGGCCGGGGTAGCCCGGCCTGGTCCCAGATGCGGTTGAACACTGTCCCGACCGCTGCGGCTCCGACCTGGGTGCCAGCGGCGGAGATGAAGAACGTTCGCCGGCCCGGGAACTGTTGAGTTGAGACCTGGTGGCAGGCGGTCATCACGTCGATGACTTGGCCGGTCACCGGCAGCTGGCGGCTTCGGTTGCCTTTGGAGCTGATGATGTCGATGTGCCCGGCGTGCAGGTCGACCTGCTCGGTCAGCAGGGCGCGGGCCTCGCCGGTCCTGATCCCGCACGAGTGCATCAGGGTGAAGAACGCGACCGCTTGCCACCGCCACGGGGAGGCCGCGCGTAGGTGGGCCGCGGCGGCGAAGAACCGCTCGATGTCATCCCCGGTGAGCAGGTAGGGGTGGGCGGGAACGAATGGGGCTTTCCAGTGGTCGGACAGCACGTAGGCGTCGGTGTTGCCGTGGGCCTGTAGCCAGCGGCCGAAGTCGCGGATGTAGGACATCCAGGACCGGTATCGGCCCGATCGGTCCAGCTGCTCGCTCACCCACCCCTCGACGGTGTCGCGGTCGAAGACGCTGCGATGGTGTTGCGCGCAGTAGGCGTCGAACTTCTTCAGGTACCAGATCCGGGAGGTGCCGTAGCAGCCCATGCTCTGTTTGAACGCGAGGTACCGGTCAAGGTCCGCGGCGAACGTGCTGGTGAATCCGTGAGCGCTCATGACCGGGCCCCTTCCGGTACGGCCAGCACGCACTCGAGCAGACGGGCTTCGTCGACGCTCAGGTACCGGTTGGTCGACTCCGGGCTGGCATGCCCGAGCACCGCCGAGATCGTCGGCAGCGGAACCGTCGCGCGCAGCAGCCGGGACGCGGCGCTGTGCCGTAGCAGGCGGGTGCCGGCCTTCACCTCAGTCACCCCGGCCTTGCGGAATGTTTCGGCTGTCACCCGGTAGATCGAGGCGTGATCGGCCAGCCGGAGGTGCGGGGCCACCGAGCGCAGGAACACGTGATCCTCACCCGAGTGGGGTCGTTCGTGCAGGACGTAGTCGGCGAGCTTGGCCATCACCAGTGCTGGCAGCGGCAAGGTCAGCGGGTTGTGTGTCTTCTGCTGGATGATCCCGAGCGTCTGTCCCCGCCAGTCGATATCGGCCAGCCGCAGCCCGACGAGGTCGCAGGCCCGTAGACCCGTCGTCAGCGCCAGCAGCGTGATCGCCGCATCGCGGGCGCTGACCATCCCCGACACACACGCGTCCACGACCCGCTGCTGGTCGTCGTCGCTGAGCACGGGCAGGATCCCGTGGGAGCGTTTCACCCTGGCCAGGCCCGTTGCCTCGACCAGGTCGCTACGGCGCGTGAACGTCAGGAACGGGCGGAAGTTCGACACCACCCAGAACAGCGAGGACGTGGCCCACCGGTCCGTGAGGGACTCCAGGAACGCCAGGACGCTGGCCCCATCGGCGTCGTCGAGCGCGTAAGTCCCGCGTGACTCCAAGAACGTGAGATAGCCACGGGCGACCCGGCCATAGGCCTCCCGCGTGGCCGCCGCGAGCCCACGCTCGTCCAGGTCGGCTTCCCACGCAAGGATCAGCGCGGTGAACTCGCCCGAGACGGGTCGTGGCCCCCCGCCACCCCGCTTGCGGATCGACAGGTCCACCCGCCCCGTCTCCAGATAGCCGTCAAACACGGCAACAAGCCGCCGATAGTCGAACCTGCGCTGCGTACTGAACCGGCCCGTGCGCGGGCTGACCGTCATCGAGGCGAACACCGCCCCCAACGCCGACGTGTAAATACCACCGCGCTCCTCAGCGAAGTTCGTCAACGCCTTGATCGACTTCTCGTACTGACCGATCGTCGAGGCCAAGTAGCCCGCCGCGCGCAACTCACCAACAATAACCACACCAATCTGCTTGACCGTCATATCCACCGCCGTCTCCTTCCAGGACGTAGGGACACAGCGGACGCTAGTGGGCGGGTCGCAGGACCGTTAAGCCGAGGAATCAGCCGGACAACCCCTCACGCGCAGGCCAAACCCCGACTCCTCGGCTTAACGTCAACCTCGGCATAATCGGAATGAAAAATGACTCTGCCTTTCGGCCGGCGCTGTTTGAGCGCCATCTGAAGGGCGTCGGTGACCAACTCGGTACGCATGTGGTCAGCGACCGCCCAGCCCACCACCCGTCGCGAGTGAAGATCGATCACGGTCGCCAGGTACACCCAACCGTCCCAGCTCTTGATGTAGGTGTGAGGTCGGCCAGCAGCGCCTTGCCAGTCTCGCGGCTGGTGGGTTTCTGCTGGCCGCCTCCCGAACCGGACGTGCCCATTCCTGAGCATCCGGCTCTCCGTTGGGTGTCAGCCCGTTGGCATGCCCCATGGTGTGGGGATTCGGTTGCCCCGGTATCGGTAGCGGGTCACGGGGACCTGCTGGGCCCGGAACAGTTCTCGTCCCTGGCTGGCGATGTGCCAGCCAGGCGCGTAGCGCCTGGTCACGGTGTGCTTGTTCAGTTTGGGGTGCCGTTTCAGCAGCCAGCCGATCACCCGCCAGAAGGCGTAGTGGTCGACGTACTTGAAGGTCGCTTTCGACACTCCGTGCTGGTAGTAGCCGCACCAGCCCTTGATCGTCGGGTTCAGCCGGGCGAGCAGGGCTGCCAGGGTGGCATGTCTGTTACGTCGGGTCAGGACACGGATCTTGTCGATGATGGCGTTGAGGGCCTTCTTCGATGGATAGGTGTACACGACCCTGCGGAGGGTTCCTCTCTTGACGCGGCGCTGGATGCGCCAGCCGAGGAAGTCGAAACCCTCATCGATGTGCACGATCCGGGTCTTCTCTTCCGACAGGGTCAACCCTGCCGGGGCGAGGACCGCGCTGACCTCGTCGAACAGTGCTTCAGCATCACCGCGGCCGCCGTGGACGAGGACGACGAAGTCGTCGGCGTACCTGACCAGCCGCATCAGCGGTTGGCCCTGGCGGCGCAGCTTCGCTCTCGTCCAGTCCGGGCCGTAGCCGTTCCACTTGGCGCGGAAGTGCCGGTCGAGCCCGGACAGGGCGATGTTGGCCAGCAGCGGCGACAGGATGCCGCCCTGCGGGGTGCCGGTGCGGGTGGCCCGGGTGATCTGGTCCTCGGCCATGATCCCGGCTTTCAGGAACGCCCTGACCAGCCACAGCACCCGCTTGTCGGTGATCCGTTCACGCAGCCGTTCCATCAGGAACCCATGATCGATGTTGTCGAAACAGGCCTTGATGTCGGCCTCGAACACCCACACGTAGTCGGAGGGGTTCGAGGTGAACTTGTGGATCTCCGCGATCGCGTCCTGCGCTCGCCGGTAAGGGCGGAACCCGTAACTCGCCGGGTCGAAATCGGCCTCGAAGATCGGCTCCAGCACCAGCTTCAACGAAGCTTGAACGACCCGATCCGCCACCGTCGGTATCCCGAGTTGGCGGACCTTGCCGTTCGATTTGGGGATCTGAACCGCTCGAACCGGCCGCGGCTCGTACACCCCAGCCTTCAGCCCGTCGGTGATCATGGTGAGCATGTCCCTCACCTGCCCGGCGTGCATCTGCTTGGGCCGTAGCCCGTCGACCCCGGCGGTCCTGCCACCCGTGTTCGACCTGACCCTGTCCCACGCCAACGCAAGGAACGCCGGATCATGAACGAGGTTGAACACATCATCAAAACGGCGACCCGGATCAGTCACCGCCCAACGGTGCAGCTTTGCTTGCATCCTAAGTACACGGCCGAGCGCCTGATCGACGCCCATCTCCGTAGCCTGGGTATTCACCCCGGCGTCTCCTTTCCATACTCCCGTGCTGCTCCACACAACTGGGCCCCTTCCCCATGTGGACGGCTTTCCCGTCCTCGGAGTACTACGAGCCCTCCGCCCCGCCGCTGCCCATCAGTTGGCGATGCACCTGCCCGGTCCCGGCCTAGCTGGTGGCCAGCCGACCCGGGCGGGACCAGCGACGGTTCCCGTGTTCACTTGCTTCCGATCGACCGGATCGGCACCCAGCTATGCCCCTGCACCATCGCCACGGTTACGCCGTGGGCTTTCACCATGGCCTCCTGGCCGCCGACATTCTTCAGCCTCGGAGTTCCCCAACCCAGGCCCACAAGCCCGGCCGGGTACGCAGTGCAACCCGCCCCGATATCCGTCAGGTTTGAGGCGGTGGTTTCGTCTTGAGGAGCGTTCAGACGCTGGTTCCTACATGTATGCCTCTCGGTCTCGCTAGCCGGACCCGCACCATCTGACAGTGCTGGCACGTCCCGGCGTTGTCAGGGCCGCTTTCCACCCACCCGGCCCATCCCGGCCCGGCAGGCTGCCCCCAGCTCCTACCCAGCCGCCACGACGGCCAAGCGATGAAGGTCTCTCACCCCCATTCGGAACGCAAGCGCCTCACGGCGCACGATGTCCCCGCACCAACGCTGGTTCGGCCCGGTGGCGGTGAAGTCCCGCCCGATCAGGTCCGGGGCCGGCACCGGCCGCTCACCGTGGATGGTGGTCTTCTTCCACGCCCGCGGGTGCCGTCCCTGCAACCCAGCAGCCCGCATCAACCGCCACACCCGCTTACGCGACACCCGATGGCCCCGAGCGGTGAGCTCGGCATGCATCCGCCGCACCCCCGGGTTCCCCTTCAACTCCTCAAAGAGCATCCCGATGAGGCCAAACAACGCCTCATCGGCCCGAGCATGCGCCGAGACGGGCCGGGACCGCCACGCATAGTAGCCCGACGTCGACACCCCCAACTCGGCGCACATGAACTCGACCGGATACTCCTTCGCATCAGCCCAGTCCGCGATCGCAGCGAAAATCACTGCTGGTCTTTCGCGAACCAGGCCGCCACTTTTTTTGCGAACTCAGCCTCCATCTTCAAACGACGGTTCTCCAGCCGCAGTCGTTCGAGTTCGGCCCGCTCATCCTCATCCAACGACCCCTCAGGCCCCGCCCGCTCATCTCGTGCTTTCTTCACCCATTTCCCCAAAGTCATCTCGTGGACATCAATACTCCGCGCGACTTCCGCGATTGAACGGCCATCATTGAGCACGAACTCTACCGCGGACCTCTTATACTCCTCAGTAAACGCCCTCCGTGTCGATCCCATCGTCGGTTCCTCCCATGATCAGGAACCCGCGAAATGCACCCCACCCTCCACCAAACCGGGAACGGTCCACCCAAGCCGCCAGGGACGCGACCGGGCGACCCCGGCAGGGTCGTGACGCGGTGATGATCGACATGGAGGACGCCGGCGTCACCGACGCGACCCTGAACCTGTACCGCACGCTGCGCGCCGAGCAACTACCGGTCGCGGTCACGATCCAGGCCTACCTGCATCGCACCCGGACTGATCTGGACGGACTCGTGCAGGCCGGCGCGTGGGTGCGGCTGGTCAAGGGTGCCTTCGCCGAACCGAGCGGTGTCGCGGTTCGCAGCGTCCCTGATCGCGACTCCCGCTACCGGCAGGCCGCCGCGTTGCTGCTGAGCCGCACCGCCCGCGAGTCCGGGGTGTACCCGGCGTTCGCGACCCACGACCACCGCCTGATCGAGGAGATCATCACCCAGGCAGAGGCCCACGACTGGCCCCGCGACGCCTACGAGTTCGAATTGCTGTACGGGGTCAGGCCGGAACTCCAACGCGACCTCGCCCGACGCGGCCACCGCGTCCGCGCCTACCTGCCCTTCGGCACCGACTGGTTCCCCTACGCCATCCGCCGCGTCGGCGAATCCCCCCGCAACCTCCGCTTCGTCGCCTCCACCCTCACCCGGCCGACCAGCTGAGCATCTCGGTTTGAGGGGCAGGCGGCGGGCCAGCCGTCCGCCCCCGTCGCCCGGCGACCAGGGCCCGCGGGCGCAATCGTTCGTGATCGACATCCCGAACGGCAGCAGGGAGCAGGGCGAGCGTGCCGTTCGAGGCCATCGGATGCGTCGACCCCGGGGCTGGCGACGACGAGCAGGCCGACCTCCTTCCGGCGGCTGGTCACTGTGCTGGGAGCGCCCCGGTGTGCACCGCGACCGGGGTCTTTCACAGGTTCGGCTGGTCGGCGACCCACAGCCAGGTGCCGTCCGTCTGGCGGCGCGCCAGTTCCGCGGTGGCTCCGCCGCCGGCGAGTTTGGTGGCGGTGAGCGCGACATCCCCGCTGATCAAGGCTCGGTTGCTGCGCTCCGGGCTCGAACCGGGGCCGGTCGGCGAGCAGCCGCCGGTAGAACTGTTCAATCTGCGCCCGGCCGCGAAGGATGGTCCCGCCGCGGATGGCGAGGATCGCGTCCGGCTCGTACAACTCGACCAGCCCGACCACATCGCCGGCGTTCACCCGCTCCACGAACAGGGGGGCCAGGTCGCCATGCCTGGACCAGCCTTGGCGCGGCGTTGTTCCAGCACTTTGCCTCGGGCGAGTCGGCCCGCCAAGTTGGCCTCGTTCAAGATCCGCAATTGAACAGCGCCGCCGAACCTGGCGATGGTACGTCACGCGGTCGCGCAGGTCGGCCTCGCAGGGACTGGAGCCTTCTCGCTGCCCGTCGTAACAGGTGCGCGACACGGCCGTCGTGGTGGATTCGCCCTCCTCCGGGCATCGAGGTCGTCGCCCGGGCGGGAGGTGCGGCTCCCCGCGATCGGCCGGGCCGCCGCCATAGGCTTGCACGGTGGACATGGACGCGCTGAACACGGGCGGCCGGCTTCAGGCCTGGTGCGTGGACAACCTCGGCTCGGCCCCGGTGGAGACGTTCTTCGCCGCCAACTCGATGTCGTCGGTACGGGGGGTGGTGCTGGCCGACGGACGGCGAGTCGCGTTGAAGCTGCGGACGGCGTCGGACCGGGTTATCGCCTGCGCGGAGGCGCATCGGCATGCGTGGCAGGCCGGGATCGACTGCCCGGAACTCCTCGCCGGGCCGACCCCGCTCGGGGACGGCGCATGGTTGAGTGCTGAGGCGTGGCGCCCCGAAGGCGTGGCAGCTGCACCGTCCGAGGCGGCTGCCGGCTATGTCGCGGTGCTGCAAGCCCTGGTCGGGGCGCTGGCAGGATTCGAGCCGGCGCGTTTCGATCCGCCACCTCCGTGGGCCAACTACGACCACGACGTGCGGGGACGGGTCTGGCCGGCGGCGCTCTCCCCGGAGTGGGATCCCGAATCGGGACGGGTACCGGGCGCGGTGCGCCGCCTGGCAGCGGCATCCCGCAAGCGCCTCGTTGCCGAGGTCGACCTCCCGCTCGTGGTGGGCCACACCGACCTGAACGGCCTCAACGTCCGCTGGGCGCCCCAGCCGATCATCCATGACTGGGACTCCCTTGCCGGCCGACCCGAGAGCGTGCTGGCCGGCATCCTCGCGGTCAACCACGTCGAGCTTCCCGGAGCCGGCGCGATCAGCGGGATCCCTGGCACCCACCGGGCGCTGGAGCTCTACCAGCGACATCGCCAGTTCACGTCGACGGAGGTCGAGGTAGCGTGGGCCGCAGGCGTCTGGGTCGCTGCCTACAACGCCGCGTTCGAGTACCTCCACGGCGCGCCGGGTGCGGTCAGCAGGCAGTTGCGGGAAGACGGGGAGGCGCGGCTCCGCCTCGCGGGGTGTTGAGGATCCCGCGCACCGCCGGCGTCGCCCGGGACCGCGGCCCGTCTCAATCGAAGACACCCTTCAGCGGGTTCGGGATCCCGGCTCCGCCGCCGAGGGCGGCGAGCTTGAGCAGCCTGCTGTTGCAGGCCCCGGGCATGGACGCCGGCGGGTAGGGCGCGCTGGCGTCGATCTTGGCCGGGGCGGCGACGACCGCCTTGGACAGGGTGTCGACGAAGACGGTGGCGATCTCTTTGGCCGCCCCCTCCATGTGCTCGCAGGTGCGCTGGGCGTCGGCCCCGAACAGTTCCCCGGTGGGCACCCAGCGGGTCGCGGCGTACCAGTAGCCGAAGGCGGTCAGCTTCTTGGTGACCGCTGTCACCACGTCCGCCTTGTTGGTGATGCCCTTCGCGGTGAGCGCGGCCCCCAGCGCCTTCGCGAAGGACGCCGCCCGGTCGCGCCACGCCGTCGACGTTGCGGGCAGCAGGTAGGCCCGGATCGCGTCGGCCACCCCGCCACTGCCGAACGAGGGGACGCCGCCCGCCGTTCCGCCGGCCGACGCGACCACGTATGCCGCGACGTCGCCTTCGAGGTTGTCGCTGACGCCGTAGTCGGAGGAGGAGTTGTGGAACACGTAGTCCACCGCGAACGTGGGCACCTTGGCCCGCCTCCGGGCGAGGTTGGCGGCCCCTCCACCGAGGTCGCCCATCCACGTCACCACCTCCAGGCCGTTGCCGCCCTCGGGGAAGGTTGTCGTCCGCGCCAGGGTGTTGGTGCGGGTCTCCAGCCCGATGAGGAGGTGGCCCATGTCGGCCGAACGACCGCCGTCGGCCATGCTCTGGGAGTCCTTCAGGTCCTGCAGGAGCGTGGTCTTCCCGAACGCGGGCCGTGGGTCCTTCGGCGCGTTCCCGCCGGTGTAGGTGAGGAAGCCGGCGTTGCGGATGATCGCGCCCGCCACCGAACGCTTGCTCTCCACGTCGTAGTCGAGGGACCAGGTCGTGCCGTAGTAGATGCCGCGCAGCGTGATCAGCCGCTGCTCCACCAGGGTCATTCCGGACTTGGTGAGCAGTTTCTCGGCCGCGTCGACCAAGGCGATGTACGCGGCGAAGTTCCGGGCCTTGGCCACAGCTAGACCAACTGGCCGGTCTTCGGGTTGTACGCCACCTCGACCGGAACCACCTGGTCGGTCGGCAGGATCTCCACCCACTGGTCGACCGTCTCGTAGTCGCTGTCACCGACGTTGTTCCGGAAGCCGCCGAGGAGGGGATAGAAGCCGTGTTCATAGACCCGGTCAACCGGGGTCGCGGTGACCGTGTTCGACGCGTCGGTGAGCACCGGGTTTGCCGGTCCGGTCTGGTCAACCTTCGGGTACTTCCCGCTCACCAGCCCCTTCTCGTGCTTCTCCTTCACCTGCCGAGCCAGATCCTTCAGCACGTCGAACATCGGCTGGCCGTCGAGCGGGTTGCCGTCCGAGTCCACCTCCTTGGGATTGTTGGTGTGGTAGACGTCGTCCGCGCCAATGCCGTTGGTGCCCTCGATCCTGGTCAGCCAGTTCAGGGCCGCCTCCTCCATGCCGGGACGGATGGGAAGCACCGCCTTCACCCACGGCGCGTTCAGGAAGGCGTTGCGCAGGTTGTCCCCGTCCAGCTGCATCAGCCAGCCCAGGGACGAACCCAGCCGCGCCGGATCGGACGACTCGGTCAGGTAGTAGTTGTCCTGCCGCCACTGGGCCACACCACCCCAACCGATGGTGTCGCCGGCCAGCAGCGGGTCGGGCTTCGCCACCTCCTTGGCGGCCACGGAGACGGTCTGCGCGAACTTCGGGATGGCCAATGCCACGTTCGCGACGTTGTGCGAGATCGCCCCCAACGCCTGCAGCTGCGGCGAGTTCGGCTGGCCAAGCGCTGGCAACTTGGTGCGTCCAAGCTCCTGGTGGCTGCGGTGCAGCCGCGGACGCCACCACTCCGGCGACACGAAGTAGAGCATCTTGTCCACGTCGAAGATGGCGTTGATCAACTCGGCGACCACATGGCGGGTGCGGTCGTCGGTCTGCGGGATGCCCTTGGTCAGCAGGTCCTGGATCAGGGCGCGGTACACGACGATCCGTTCCTCCTCGCGCAGATCGTCGTAGGGACGGACCCGGATCTTGGATGCGAGCGTGACCCGCTCCCTGGCGGCTTCGACGAACTCCTTCTCGTACGCGACCCGCAGCTGCGCGTCGTACTTGGCAAGGCGGGACTTGTTCTCGTTGGCGATGTCGGTGTTCGCGCTCTCTAGCGGGGCCCAGTGCAGGGTGGCGCCCAGGTTGATCGCGTCCTTGCCGCCGAAGTTCACGTAGTTCAGCACCACGTCGAATGTCCACTTGCTGCCGCTGCCCTGAATGTTCACCCCATCCGGGTCGATCTCGACCGACTCGCCGTTGCCGTCGAATGTCACCCCCTGCAGCATGTAGTTGGCCTTGTCGCAGGAGGCCTCGTAAGTGAACCGGTACTGAATCGTCTCCCGGTCGCCCTCGTTGAAGTCGGAGTCGACCTCGACGCCGTTGCGGTAGCCCTCATCCTTGTCGCCCTCGTCCTCCGAGGTCTGCTTGAACGGGACCGGAACCTGTTTGGTGGTGGTGTACGGCGCAAGCAGTGCCAGTTCGTCCGGCTGCCGCAACGCCCCGAGGTCGGGCTCCTTGGCGATGTGGAGGAGCTGGCCGAGCCCCAGTTCGCGCCCGGCGTCGTCGACGTAGGTCTGCCAGCACAGGTAGGTGCCGACGTCCTGTACCTGCACACCGACCTGTCGCATCTTGCGACGCATCTCGTAGTTGACCAGGAAGTCGGTGGTGTTGTTGAGCGAGTAGCGCTTGCTGGAGGTGTCGGTGGTCTCGGTGATGGTGCGGAAGGTGGACTTGACCGACTTGCGGATCTCGCTGGTCAGCTTCTCCGACTGCTGCCGCATCCGCTTGTGGGTGAGCTCGCGGGCGTGTCCCTGGGTGGTCTTCATGTCGAAGCTGGCCGACGCGTTCGCCTCACCGCCGATCCAGCCCTGGTGCACGTTGCCGGTCGCGCCGAACCCGATGTCACTGCGGTTGTCGTCGCGCACCGCGTCCGAGAGCTCGTCGGACTCGCTCGTCTCGGTCTCCCGGCGGGTCAGCAGGCTGGTCTCGGTCTCCAACACCTGCTCGGTGTAGCGGCGTCGGGTGCTCACTTCGATCAACTCGACCTGCGAGCCGGGGCTGAGCCAGACGTGGCCAACGGGGGTGCCGAGGAACGAGGCAAACTCGAAGAAGTACTGGCGATACAGGTGCACCACGCTGATCGGGGACAGTCCGACGGCGGCGAGTTGCTCGCGGACGGTGGGGTCGAGGTTCTCGATGTCCAAGTAGGGGTCCTTGGCGGAGCCGGACGCCAGGACATCCAACAGCCCCGCCGCCAGCAGGGACTTGTCCTTGTCTATGTAGAACAGCTGCTTCAACTGTCCCCACTGCTTGTTCTGGGTGAGGTACAGCAGCGTGCCGGCCACAGACGACTCGTAGCGGAGCTGGTCGACGAAGCCGGCACGCTTCAGCTCCTCGACCCGCGCAGGGGACAGGTCCCTGGTCTCGAACTGCTCGGCGCACACCTCCCGCCAACGCTGACGGATGATCTGCGGCACCCGGTCCGAGGTGAGCTTGGCGACCTGGTCCGCGGCGAGGACATCCGGCCAGATCTCGGGCCGATACTCGGCCAACGGCGGGAGCTCGCGTGCGACCTCCTTCATCAGGTAGCTGTCAAAGGCGCGCAGGTCGCCACCGGTCAACTCGCCGGGACGCAGGGAGAACTCGACCTCGCAGGTGCTCTGGAAGGTGACGTCGACCGAAGGGTTGAAGGCGGCCGCCAGCACCCGGAGCGCCCCCGACTTGTCGGCACGCAGGCCGCGTCCGAACCGCTGCTCGGCGCGCTTCGACCGCCAACCGAGCAACGACTGATAGACCCCGAACAGCTCGCTGTCGTACGGCAGGATGCCGATGTACTTCTCCAACTCGGCGGCTGTGATCATGGCTGCTCTCCTCCCGACCTTCGGCGAGCGCGAAAAAGCGGATCGGGTTCGCCAACCGGATGTGGCGGGAGTCTGGGCCGGCCAGAACGGGCTACTGCCCCGGCTCTCACGTCAAGCTACCGCGACGAGTCCTTCGGTGGTCAGCCGGCAATTCTGCCGCCGGCATGTCGTCGATCGGGTCGAGCCTCCCGAGGCCGCCCCGGGCTCAGCGTGGAATCGCTGGCTCCCGGCGGGTCCGCGCGGCTCGACGCCGAGTTGCAGCAGGGTGTTCACGATCCCGTTCTGCAGGCTCGGCGGAGAGTGCGGGAACCCGAGATCGAGGTACCGCTGGACCACCGGCTCCGGGCAAAGGCGGCGTAAAGCTCCGCCGGGGTGAGCCCGTCCGCTGCCAGCAGGGCCGTCCGGAGAATCTCCTCAAAGGCGAGGTGATCGTCTCTGATGCGGTCCACGTGGCGCTGGATCTGGGCGGCGCCCTGGTAACAGCGGTCGGCGTGGCCGTCGACCAGGTACTCGACCAGTCCTGATGCGGCCATGGCCGAGCACTTGGCCAGGACGGCCAGGATCCGGTCGCGGCTGCTGTCGCCGAACGTGGGGAACAACGGGAAGGAGATGTCGCCGGTGCACAGCAGTCGGTGTTCGGGCAGGTAGACGACCAGCTCCCCGGGCGCGCGCGCCCCCGCCGCCCACACCAGGACTTCGCCCTCGCCCAGGGGGTCCAGCCGTCCCAGGTGGCCCCCCGATCTGGAGCGGGACGGCCGGGCTCAAGTCAGATCGCCTCCATGGTGACCGTCGAGGTGTTCGTCGGACGGAAGGTGCGCAGTTGGATCCGGAACAGCGCCCGAAGCACCGCTCGCCTGCCCAACAAGGGCCCGAGGACGTCGCGGAGCGCAGCGGCGACGGCATACCGTCCGCGAAGCGTGCGGTAGCTCGTGAACGGGTCGTAGATCTTTCCCAGGTTGTCGAACTCCTGGGCCGGGTGAGCAGCGAAGTCGCCGCGCGCGATCTCGATCGCCGCCGAGTGCAGGAGGTGGTGCCGGATCCTAGCCGGCGCGGCGTTCAGAAGGTCGTTGTTGCAGATGTGGTCCAGGTGCGCGTGGGTGTTGACAACGGCGAATGAGGTCGACGGTCCCGACTCAGCCAGCAGCCGGTGAATGCTCGCCCGGGCGGCGGCGCCGCCGCCGCCGTCGATCAGGTAGGTCCGGTCGGCGACCCGGTAGAACACAACGTTGCACCAGTCAGGCGTTGCACTCGCGTCCTGCGGCATCTCGCCGCGGATGAACCACAGGTTGTCCTCAAGTCGGATCGTCTCGCCGAGCATGCCCCGCACCCACCAGCCTATTGGGCGAGCGACGGTGCTCGCCCGCCCCGCTCCTTCAAAGCTACGCAACGGTGGCACCCGACGCCACCGTCGGTGGGACCGCCCAAGCCCTGCCGGTGGGTGGATCTGCCCATCGGAGGCCCGGGATTCAGGTCCGGAGCACGGGCCGGCGACAGCCGGCGGACAGGTCGGACGCGGACCGTCGAGTACGGGTGTCCTGAACCGGCGACCCACGCCGGCACCCGCGAAGGAGGTAGCAATGACCCACAAGGCGATAGGAATTGCGGCTGCGGGCCTGGCCGCCGCGGGCGTGACCGCGCTCGGACTGGTGACCACCAGCGCCCCGGCGGTGGCCGAGACCCCCACCCCGTCGACCACAGCGAGCTCGAGCCCGTCCGGGACGGCCAGCCCGTCGGCGAGCGGGAGCGCAAGCCCCGGCACGACCCCGACCACCGGCAGCACCGCCAAGCCCGGTCGGGGCACCGGCGGCTCGGCCGACACCGCGGTGACCGGGGAGGAGGCGACCAAGGTCACCGCAGCGGTCAAGGCCAAGTACCCGACCCTGACCGTGACCAACGTCCGCAAGGATCCTGACGGCTCCTACGACGTGCTCGGCACCAAGGATGGTGCGAACGTCTTCTACGACGTCAGCGCCGACCTGGCGACGATCACCGAGAACACCGGCGGGGCCGGACGCGGCGGCAAGGGAGGCTCGGCCGACACCGCGGTGACCGGGGACGAGGCGACCAAGGTCACCGCAGCCGTCAAGGCCAAGTACCCGACCTTCACCGCCAGCAGCGTCCGCAAGGATCCTGACGGCTCCTACGACGTGATCGGCACCAAGGATGGTGCGAACGTCTTCTACGACGTCAGCGCCGACCTGGCGACCATCACCGAGAACACCCGTAGCGCCCGGAAGTAGAGGGGCCGGCCGGCGCGTCCGCACAGATCGGGCGCGCCGGCCATCCGGCATAGTGGTTTCGACCCGGGATGGCACGCCACGGGTCGTCGGCGTGCACAGAACTCGTCCGCCCTCCGACTCGATGCCCTGGTGAGCGCAAGGGCTGCTCGTATGATCGACGCGGGTTTCGAGATCCCGGAGCGAGGTAGTGATGATCTGATTCGATGATCCGTCTGGGCTCGCCGCCCCGGCGGCGCCGTACAGCCACCAGGCGGAAGTGAGCGGGGAGGTCCGTTGGTTGTACGTGTCGGGACAACTCGGCCTCGACGTGGATGGGACGCTGCCTGCCGACGCTGTGAGCCAACTGGGGCGGGCGCTGGACAACGTGGCGCTGAATCTCGCCGAGGCGGGCATGGGCGTTGGGGACGTGGTCTATCTTCGTACGTTCGTGGTCGGCCCGAGCGACCCGGGTCGTCGACGTTCGGTCTTTAAAGGCTGGCTGGGAGACCATCGGCCGTGCATGACGCTGGTCCAGGTGGCCGGCCTCGCGGCACCCCAGTTCCTCGTCGAAGTCGAAGCGATGGCCTGCCGGGACGTCGCTGCTGGACGGCAAGGTCGGGAAGGGACACCAGGGCGCGTTCCAGGGGGGCCCGGAGGACCGGGTTCATCGGGCGTCGGGTGACCAAGACGCCAGCAGCGGCCGAGCCGGCGGGAAACGGACATCGTGGTGCCGGACAGCGTCCTCGACTGCTGATGTGAACGGGTGACCACCCCGAAGCTCGGGTACGAGCCGCATCAGGCCAACGCTCGCCGTCCCAGATCGCCCGCTCCCCTCACCGCGGGTCGCGGCGATCCGGGGCACCTCGACAGTCATCACCTTGGGTGATGGGGATGCCAACGACGTCACCGCGCGCGGAGCCTCTTGGTGAAGAACACGCGGTGGAACCCCTCCACCACCTGTCGGCGGGTCTCGACGTAGCCGTGCCGCGGGTAGAATTCGAGCTTCTCGCTCATCGCCTCGTTCGTGTACAACCGCGCCTCACCCAACCCCACATCGGTCACCGCATTCTCCGCGATGTCCAACAGCCGGGACCCGATCCCGTGGCCTTGCGCGCCGGGACGCACCGCGAGGTTTCGACCAGCAGGCACCGGGACTCCCGATGGGCGACCACGACGCCGACAACCTCCCCACCGAGGACAGCCACCCAGCTCTGGCTCTCGCCGAGGACCTGTCCGAAGTCCTGATCCACCGGCGCTGGGCGACGACCGATCCGGTCCACGGGCGCGGTGAGCGCTGCCATCCGGGCGAGAGCAGCTGTGGCGTCCGGTAAGTGGTGCAGGGTGGCGATCGAGGCCACCGCGTCGAACCCGGCCTCGGGCAGCGGGTGGGTGAGGGCGTCGCCGAGAACCCAGTGCACGCCCGGATCGAGTGAGCGGGCACGGTCGAGGACGGCGGCGTCCGCGTCGATGGCGGTCACCTCGGGCACCACCTGCCGGAGGTCACGGGCGAGGTACCCGTCCCCGGTGCCTACGTCGAGCGCCGTCCGTGCACCAGCCGGGATCGCGCCGATGACCAGCCGGTGGTACTCCAGGTTGTGGTTCCAGCGCGGCCGGCCCTCCGTGGCGCCCCAGTCGGGGGATGGTGGGCTGCTCATCGGATCGTTGGGGTCATGTCTTGTCCGGCATCCGGTCGGAGGAAGGGGTCTGATCGTGGGCAGGGGGTGAGCTGGTCGCATGGTGGGTCGCCGGGTCGAGACCGATCGCGTCCAGCCAGTCGAAGATGTGGGCGAGGGCGAGCGGGAGGTTGTTGACCTGGCAGTGCGCGTCGGCGCCGCTCTCGGGCGGGAACTCGACAAGACGTGATTCCGGGTGGCGCTGCACGACCGCGTCGAAGGCCGCGTGCGCCTGCCTGCGCATCTCGGTGTCCTCGCTCGCCCCGACCAGGGCCAGCATCGGCACGTTGATCTGTGCGGGGTCGACCGTGCCCAGGTCGCGCAGCTGGTCGAGCATGGACGCGATCCCGCCCGGCCCGAACTGCTCGGCGTACTTCGCCAACGTGACCGACAGGACGGGGTTCAGTGCCGCGCCCACCCGTGTGGCCAGCCCGGCGAGCGGCCCGGAGGGGTTGCTGCGCAACACCCCGGGCAGAGCCACCTCGATGGCGCGCGCCATGTCGAGGATGGGCGTGGAGGCGATCAGGGCGTCTACAGTGCCGTACTGGGCGGCGTAGGCGGTGGTGAACAGGCCGCCGCCGCTCCACCCGATGAGCACGGTTCGTCCCCTGTGGCCGCGTTGCCTGACGGCACGCACCGCCACGTCGAGCGCGTCGAGGGTCTGCGGGCCGAAGTGCAGCCCCTGGCCCGGCGTCGAGCCTTGACCGGGAAGGTCGACCATCAGGACGGCGTAGCCCTTGGCCAGGGCCTCACTGCCACCGAAGAACCACAGGTCTTCGCGGTAGGTGTCGCCGCCGCCTACCACGACCACCAGCACGGGCCGGTCGAGGTCGGTGGAGACGTAGGCGGGCAGCTGGGCGTCCCGGTAGGGGATGTCCCACGCCTCCAGGGGCTCGCCGCGCGCTGCCATGGCGGAGGTGAAGCACGCCTGCATCCGTCCCACCAGCTGGGCGGTCGTGGGCTGGTCGGGGTTGGCGAGGTTCAGTGCGGCCCGGGCCGCAACCGCACCGGAGAGGAAGTGCTGCGCAGCGATCGACGGGTGACCGCCGGCCAGCGCTTCCGACCCGGCGGCCTGCTGGTAGTCGAGCGCGCCGGTGAAGTTCGACACCCACGAGTGCGGATCGGCGTGCCTGATCCGGTTCAGGGTGTCGTAGAGGGCTCCGGGAGCGAGCCCGCCGAGCTGGCTGTAGCCGAGTAGCCAGCCCACGTAGAAGTCGAGGGTGCCGTGGCGGAAGTAGTAGTGGTGGCGCTGGCGGGTGCCGACGTCCTTGCTCATCATGCCTCCCGGGTGAGTGCGCCGACGAGTTGCTGGTCGAGTGCGACCAGCCGGGTCAGGAAGAGTTCGTCGGCGCGTTCGGGGGTGACGCCGATCATCCCGGGGAGTGCGGCACCGAGCACGATGTGCATCACCGCGGGTAGCAGGATGAAGTGGAAGGCGTCCGAACGGAGGCGTTCGGCGTCGAAGCGGTACCCCATGGCGGTGAGCCGCTCGGCGACGTCGTCGAGGAAGGGGGTGACCACCCTTGCCAGCAGCGGGTTCGTGGCCGCCGATCCGCCTGCTGCCAGCCCTTCGTGCAGGACGATCCGCAGGAAGGCGGCCCGCTCGCCGAGCAGCCGGCCGACCGCCTCCGGCGCCAGCCGCGCGATCTCGGACGCGGTGACGGGCGCCGCGCCGACCCCAGCGAAGATGGCGTCCTTGGTGCGCAGGATCTCGGCCACCCGGGTGTCGACCAGGGCGTCGAAGATCTGCTGCTTGCCCGCGAAGTGGTAGTAGACGTGGCTCTTCGCCATGCCGGCACGGGCAGCGATGTCGTCGATCCGGGCAGCCGCGAAGCCACGTTCGGCGAACACTGCCTCTGCCGCGTCCAACACCTTGTCGATGGCCGGGGTGGGACGGCGGGTGGCGATGCTCATCATCCGAGAATAGAACCAAGTAGTTCTAACTTCAAGGTTCTCCGCGGCCAGGATCGGACCCTGCCCTGCGCGAGGAGGCCGCGCTAGCCTCGAAGGTGTGAGGCGTCCTCGGGTGTTGTTGTCGGAGGCGTCGTCGCTGACGGCCCGGGAGTTCACCACGGTGTTGTAACGGTCGGGCGTCGTCGTGGAGGCCGTGAGCTCGGCTGCCGTCCCGATCGTCCGGTTCAGCCGGTGGTGCTACCACGTCCATGACGCACCATCGCCCTCCACGGACCCGGTGGGTATCTGCGGCGCGTGGATGGGCTGGTAGTGACCGGCGATTTCGACGCCCTGCTGGCCGCCCACGAGCAGGCCCGGCTGTTCGCGGTCGGCCGACACCTGATGCCGCACGCACCGGTGGCGCTCGCCCCGACCGAAGCGTTCGACCACGTGCGGTCCAGAACGGCGTTCGCGGCACTGCTGGATTCACTCGGCCTCCCGCAACCGGAGTGGCGGGTCGTCGGGACAGAGGAGGATCTGGGCGCGCTCGGCTTCCCGGTGTGGGTCAAGGCCGCCTTCTCCACCGCCGGCCGTGGCGTGCATCTCGCCGACAACTTCGACCAGGCCTGCTCGCTGCGGCGCGGACTGATGCGGACGCGGCCCACTATGCCGGTTCTGGTGCAGGCGCCGGCGCCGGGTCGTTACGCCCAAGTGCAGGGGTTGTTCGATCACGGACGGCTGGTCGCGGCCGCGACGAGTGAACAGCTCGCGACCGGCGCTGGTGGCAGCGCCGCCGCCCGGATCAGCGTCGACCATCCGCTCGCCGTCGAGGCGGTCACAACGCTCGGGAGTTGTCTCGGCTGGCATGGCGGGCTCACGCTGGACTATCTGCACATCGACGGCCGCCCGTCGTTCATCGAGTGCAACCCGCGCACCGTAGAGCCCTGGAACGCCGCCGCGGCCGGGGTCAACCTGCCGCTGCTCGCCATCGCCCTTGCCGCCGGTGGAGAGCTGCCGGCACGTCCGCTGCTCACCCGCCCGGGGGTGCGCACCCGCTCAACCCTGGCGATCGCCCTGGGTGCCGCCGAGCAGCACCGCACGCGAGGGGCCATCCCGACCAGCCTTCGCACCGCGGTGGGGAAGCGACCGCCATTGCAGGACACCACCGAAGTGCTCACCCCGATCTTGCATGACCCGCCGGCGCTGATCCCCGCTGCCGTCGCCATCGGCACTGTCTTCGCCGACCCGGCCCAGGTAGCGTCACTCGCTGATAGCAGCGTCGAGTCCTACAGCGTCTCACCCGGAGCCATCGAGCAGGTCAGGAGGGCCCAAGCTGCCTGAACCGGCAATCACTCCTGCAACTCGAGCCGACGTAACCGGGGTCTGGGTGGGCTGTCCCATCATCGTGGCGGCGGTAGGGAGAGTCGCGAGGGCCCCGGTCCCGAGAGGTCAGTCCCCCGGGCCTTCACCTACATCGCGTTGGTGGTGATGGGGCTTGACCGCGCCATCGCCCTCGGCCACGCCATCCGCACCGGCCTCGAAGCCACCCCCAACATGCCAGACGGCACCCAAGCCGGGGAGGCGCCGACCTGGGCGCGACCGCAGCCACACTGCAACGGTGGAACCGAGGACACCCAGATCTATCGGATTCGGCACAGCGGAACCGTCCGAGAGTGGGACGGCTCCGAAGGCGCCTTGCGGCGGCGGAGATTGGGGGGATCCTGGGATGCTACGGCTGGTCCAGGAGGGATGCGCACTCGGGAGGCTCCGCCGCCTTGAACATGGAACGTCATCATCACCGGCACCGTCGCGGCCGAGATCGTTCCCCATTGTCTAGTGGTGTGGCGCACAAATGGATATCTACTTGGGTCGTAGAATGAGGTATGCCGTCTCCTGCTGCTGCACCGTTGTGGGTTTCGCCGACCCAACGTGAGGTCCTGGAAAGGGTGGCCCGTTCGTCGTCGGCGGCTCATCGTGAGGTGGTTCGGGCCCGGGTACTGCTGGATGCGGCTGACGGGATCGCGAACCTGACCATCGCCCAGCGGCACCAGGTGACCGCGGTGACGGTGCGGTCCTGGCGTGTTGCGTTCGAGACCGACGGGCTGAACAGGTGGGGCAAGGTCGCCAAAGGGCGTGGCCGGAAGGCGAGCGTGAGTGATGAGAAGGTCGCCGAGATCGTGGAACTCACCACCAAGACCAAGCCTGCCGGTGAGACCCACTGGTCGACGCGGACGATGGCTGAGCGTGCCGGGGTCAGCAAGGACACGGTGCGGCGGATCTGGAACGAGTTGGGCATCCAGCCTCACCGGGTCGACACGTTCAAGCTCAGCAACGATCCGGCTTTCACCGAGAAGCTGATCGATGTCGTCGGGCTGTATCTGAACCCGCCGGAGCGGGCGATGGTGTTGTGCATGGACGAGAAGTCCCAGATCCAGGCGCTGGACCGCACCCAGGCGTCCCTGCCGATGGTGCCGGGCCGGGCCGGCACGATGACCCATGACTACAAGCGCAACGGCACCACCACGCTGTTCGCCGCGCTCGACGTGCTGACCGGCAAGGTCATCGGCCAGTGCCTGCCCCGACACCGGCACGAGGAGTTCTTGGCCTTCCTCAAGACCATCGATGCCGAGGTCCCCCGCGGCCTGCAGGTCCACCTGATCCTGGACAACTACGCCACCCACAAACACACCGACGTCGAGAACTGGCTGAAGCGACACAAACGGTTCCACCTGCACTTCACCCCGACCAGCTCGTCGTGGCTCAACCAGGTCGAGCGCTGGTTCCGCGACCTGACAGAGAAGAACCTGCGCCGCGGCGTCTTCGCCTCCGTACCCGACCTGATCGACAGCATCCAGGACTATCTCGACGCCAACAACGACAACCCCAAGCCCTACACATGGACCGCGACCGCCGAATCCATCCTCGCCAAAGTCGCCCGCGCACGAGCAGCCCTGAACCAAGTAGTCAGCTAATACGGCGACGGACCACTAGGACGCGCGGACCGCGATCGAACCGATGAGGCGCACGTCAGGAGTCGCGACGTGTCAGGTTGATGCGGCGAGCAGAGTCTGGCCGATGGCCGCTATCCGATTGCGACAAGCCTGTTGCGCGATGTCTTGGACGGCGGACCAATGTTGGCTGCGAGGTCAGCGAGGCTCGGACAGCCCGGCTTGGAGCTTGCTGATGGTCGATCCGAGGACGCCGGAGGCTAGGAGTCCAGGACCGAGCGGCCAGCCGAGTCTTCACCGAGCAGTGGAAGGCGACGCAGGGCTATGCGGACCGGGTGGCTCATGTGGTCCAGCTGCCACGCGATCTCCGCAGCAACTGCGTAGGCCGCGGCGCCGAGGGCGTGAGCTCCGATGTGCGCGACACCGGAAGCCTGCGCTGCGGATCGGGCCGCGGCGACCGCAGCAGGGCCGCGAACCACGCTGGCGGCGCGGCCGGCGATGAAGCGTTGCCGGATCTGCCCTGCGGCGTCCAGTTCGTCGCGGCCGAACGCCCTGGCCCGGGCGATCGCTTCGGCCGGCCTCCCATCCGATGGCGCCTCGCCCTCGAACAGGGGCAGCACCCGCTCGGCGCAGTCCGCGGCCCACAGCGCGACCGTCCGTCGATCGGCCTCGCTGAGCGTCTGCGGTGAACCCACGGCCCTCACCCTCGCAGACCTCCCACCACCCTCGGCGAAGATCGCCTGTCCGGATCGGCCCCGTCGTGGGCTTAAGGGGTAGCCAGTCGCGTCGCTGGCGATGCCGATCGAGGAGGCCACTATGACGATGAGTGCCGCCGGCGTGAAGCCGGAGTTCGTCTCCCTGCAGGAGGCGGCCGTGTTGTACAGCGTGAGCGTCGACCTGCTGCGTCAGCGGATCGCCGCCGGGGAGTTGCCGGCGGTGCATGCCGGACGGCGGCTGATCCGGGTCCGGTTGGAGGACCTGAAGCGGGTGTTCCGTCCGGTCCCGTCGGTGTACACGCGGTCGCGGCGGCGCGCGTCATGAGCGGCCAGGCAGAGACGACCAGAGTGTCGGGCCCTGATCGCCCGCTGGTTCTGTACGACCTGCTGGAGGAGATGGCCGCGCTACAGGCTGAGGGCGTCGACCCGGTCGAGGTCGAGCTACTGGTCGAGGAGTTCCGGCGGCTGCGGGCGGAGCTGTGATGGCCGGCCGGAACCTGACCGAGGCGCAGCTGGAGGCTGCCGACCGGGCCCGTCGGGAGACCGTGGAGCAGCTGAACCAGCAGTTGGCCGACAACATCGCCAAGCTGGACGACAAGGACGCCTGGCAGCGGTGGCTCGGAATGGCCGCCAAGCTGCACAGGTACAGGATTGGCAGTAGCGGGATATTCGAAGTACGTGAATGCCTCGATCAGCGATGCTGGTCAGACTGTGAGCAGAAGCGAGCGAAGGTTGTCGCGCTCGGGGTGGTGGAGGCCGACCCGTTCCAGATGTTCGTCGATCCCACAGGCGAACGCCACAACGAGAGGACGGGTCTCGGCGAGCCAGGTAGCGACCTCGGTCGGGCCCCAGCTGCTTTGGCGGTCGAGTGTCGGCGAGTTCGACTGCGCGCCGGCCATCGCGTGGACGGATTCTGCGTAGTCGTCGGCGATCAGTTCCGGGGCCACTCCGGCGTTCGCGAGAAGGAGTGCGGTGATCATGCCGGTGCGGTCCCGGCCAGCGCTGCAGTGAACCAAGATGCCCGGCTCCGCGCCGGCGATCGTTTGCAACGTTCGGCGAACCAGGTCGGGCAGGATCCGCAGGTTGTGCGGCCAGTATTCGGGCGAGTCGAGGATCGGGAAACAGGTCTTGCGGAACTCGGAGTTGGCATGGTCTTCGGTCGGGGCCAGGATCATCTCGATTTCATGCGGGGGTGTCTGTTCCGGTGTGGGGTCACCGTCCCGCTGGCCGACCTCGTTGGCGCAGCGCAGGTCGATGACGGTTCGCAGACCCCACAGGCGGGCCTGTGCCCAGCCGGTGGGGGTCAGGAGCTCTCGCCGCGGGCCGCGCGCGATCCGGCCGGTCAGTGTGAGGCCGGAAGGAGTCGGCAAGCCTCCGAGGTCGCGGCAGTTGAGGTAGCCGTCCCAGCCGAGAGCACGCATTTGGGCACCCTAGCGCGCTCGAGTGAGACAACTCAGCTGTGTGGTGCCGGCTTACCGGGGCTGACGCGGGCCGGCGGCATAGTTGGCCCAGTTCCCGCCGGATTGGCTGCTCTGTTTGACGATGGTCGCGGTGCGCAGTCCGAGGACTCCGGCGAGCATGGCGGGCGGGATCTCGCGGCTGAGTTGCTCGGCGGCCGCGAGGCGCATGCGGCGGGGTTCGATGCCGATGAGGCGAAGGCGGCGGCCCAGGGGGACGGCGTTGATGTGGGCGCCGGCTCGGCTGCCGGGAAACAGCCACGGGCTGGGCAGGTTCTCAGCGGCGCCTTCGCGTCGTTTGACCGGCAGGGCTTGGATCAGGCTCGCGAGGGGTTCGGGCAGGTCGAGGGGGTCGGGACCGAGCCTGAGCTGGACGGCGGGGTCGGTGATGGTGATGTCGCTGCGGGTGAGAGCGATGATGCGGCTGAGGCGCTGGGCATAGAGCACGACGAGCAGGCCGGCGACACGATCGGCAGGGTCCAGGGTGTCATCGGTGAGGAGCCTGGTGGCGGTGGCCCAGCGTTCTTCGGCGTCGGCGGGCGCGATCCGCGTCCCGGTGTAGCAGGCGGGCAGGTCGAGTCGGCCGGGCAGGTGCTTGCGTTCCTGCGCCCAAGCGAGGAAGGGGCGTGCGTTCCAGCGGGCCGCGCCGGGCCCGGCGAACCAGTTGTCGATCTCGTGCTGGGTGATGTTGTTGAGGCTCCGGCCGCACGCCTGCAGGGCGGTCAGGAAGGCGACGGTTCGTTCGATCTTGTTGCGGGCGTTGGCGATGGAGTTGGTCAGGTCGAGGCCTTCGGCGGCACGCTGCCGAAGCGGGGGCAGGACCTTCCACCGGATCCACCTGGTGATGGTGCGGCGGTGGGCCTGGTCGAGGTCGGCGAGCAGCCGGTCGAGGCTGTTCTCGAGTCGCCGGATCGGTCCGGTGGGGTCGGGGGGCAGGATCGCGGTGGTGACCAGCAGGGCGCGGAGGTGCCCGATCGTGGCCCGGTGGGGGAGGGTGTCGAGGGTGGCGTGGTCGAGGCTGATGTGGCCCTGGTCGAGGCCGGTGAGCAGGTCTTGGTTCCTCACCAGCCAACGGCGGGTGGTTGCGGGTTCGGCGGCCAAGAACGCCGGCCGCAGCGAGGCCAGCCGTCCGGCGGGTTCGGCGGGGATGATCTGGTCGACGGTTCGGCGCAGGGCGCAGGAGTCACAGGCCTGGACGTGGCCGATGGTTCGCAGCACGGTGTTGGTGCGGCCGCAGTCGTCGCAGTGCCGGTCCTGGTGTCGCCGGCACCATTTGCAGGCCTGGTTGTGGTCGAGGACGCGGTCGGGCTTGCCGCAGGCCGAGCATGCACCACGGACACGGTCGACGCCCTTGGTGCAGCGTCCGCAGAAGTCCTTGCTGGATTTGGTCATCTCCCGCCCGCAGATCTGACACGGGGCTCCGGTCACTCCACGGCAGTGATGTCGGCTCGTCGTGGGGTGCGCGCCTTAGCGGTGGTTGTCGTGGGCGCGCGGCCGGTGGTGCCGGTGGCTTTGACGGGCCGGGCTTCGGTGACGGTTTCGATCAGCTGGTTCGGGGTGCAGTCGAGGATGTCGCAGAGGGCGACCAGGGTGCGCAGGCTAAGCCGTTCGGGGGTGCCGGTGACGAGCCGGTACACCTGGGTGGGGGAGAGCGCGACGTCGCGTTCGGCGAGCAGCGGCACGAGGTCGGTGGTGGCATACATGCCCTTGTCGGCCATCAGCCGGCGCAGGTGCCAGCGGTATCCGAGGGCGGGTTTGCGGGCTCGGGGCATCGGGGTCCTCCTAGGTGGTGGGTTGGTCGAGGGCGCGGGACAGAGCTCGGCGCAGGGCCTGGTTCTTGTAGTCGGCGCCGACGCTTGTGTAGATCGCGGTGGTCGCACCCCAGGCGTGGCCGAGTTGTTGCTGGACGAACAGGTGGTCGTAGCCGTCCTCGAGGAGGTGGCTGGCGTAGGAGTGCCGCAGGCAGTGCGTGGACAGCATCGGGTCCAGACCGGCCGCTTCACGGTAGGCCTGGAAGCGTTGGGTGAGGGCGTCGGTGGAGATCTTGGCCTGTCGTTCGGTGGGCCACAGCGCAACCCCGGCCGACTCGTACAGGGGGCGGATCTCCTCGACCCATTCGGCGACCGCTTCCGCGGCCCAGCCCATGGTGGTGAGCACGGTGCGGCGCCGGGGCGGGGAGCCTTTCATGGCTTTGCCGTAGCGGACGGACAGGGCGCCGTAGCGGCCGAACTGTGGCGCGGCGGAGTTGGTCGACCAGTCGACTGTCTCCAGCATTGCCGCTTCCCTGCGGCGCAGCCCCCACGCGTAGATCGCTTTGAACAGGGTCGCATCCCGGTAGGCGGCCAGCCAGCCCTTGCGGCCACGGTCAGCGACCTGGGCAACCCGCTGGTCGCAATAGTCGAAGAAGGCCTGCAGCTCCTCGCGGGTGAACGGCCGGTTCCCGGGCCGGCCCTCGTACTCGCCGCGGTGCACGACCGTGTTCCACTCGTGGAACACCTGTACCGGGTGGGACCCGAAGTGCTGCTCACACACGTCGGCCCACCGGTAGCGCGGATCGGTGACGTACCCGCAGAACAGCGACACGGCCATCTGGTAGTAGCGCACCGACGAGTGCGCCACACCGCCGCCGACCAGCTCGGAGGTCCACTCCTCGACATCAGCCGGGGTCCAGCGCCACGGATACTCCCCGGCGAACCGGTGGAACCGGCGGACCGCGAAGAGCCGCTGTTGGATCGTGGTGGCCACCAGCATCCTGGACCGTTGCTGCACAGCCCAGCCGTCCAGCATCGCCTCGAACACCGTCTCTTCCGGCGACAGCAGCGACAGCCCGCCCGCCAGCAGCGCCTCGGCCGACCCCGGAACGCCCACGACGGCGGTCGTTGGCCGCTCGACATCACCCTCGTCACCCCTCACAAGCACATGAACGTATCATGCATCCAATGCAATCAGCCAATCAGTGAACCCATACTCACTAGGGGATTCGCGCCTCATCGGCAAACCCACCAATCGGGCCCGATAGACTCGCACCACCCCTCATGGGCGTACAGCGACACGCGTGAATACCCCATCGGATGCAATTCGCCGGGTTTCTTCAACAACGTGATGCTCGCGATGCTCCAGAGGCCGGACGCGACCGTGATCGCCGGGTACCGGGCCTGGCAGGCGATGGGCCATCAGGTGCGGCGAGGGGAGAAGGCGATCAAGATCCTCGGGCCGGTGACCAGGAAGGTCGAACTGGTTGACCGCGTCACGGGTGCCCCGATTCGGGACGCGGACGGGCGTCCGCAGTACATCCGGCAGCTGATCGGCGTACGCCCCGTCAGCGTCTTCGCTGATAGCCAGGTCGAGCCACCGGTGGAGACGCCACCGCAGCCGCAACTCCTGACCGGACAGGCTCCGGCGGGTCTGTGGGATGCCCTGGCCGAACTCGTGGCGGCCGAGGGCTTCCGGCTCACCCGCGGCGACTGTGGCGGAGCTAACGGCCTCACCGACTACGCGGGCCGTGAGGTTCGAGTCAGGGACGACGTCGACGACGCCCAGTCGGTGAAGTCATTGATCCACGATCGCGCACGTGATGATTCGTCCGGAGCCGGGCGAGTCCTACGCAGGGGCGTGCCGTGGCCGCCGCGAGGTCGAGGCCGAGTCGGTGGCCTATGTCGTCGCGGCTGCCCACCAGCTAGACACCAGCCAGTACACGTTCACCTACGTCGCGGGGTGGGCTGCCCAAGCGGCGACTCCTGAGCGCGGCATCGAAGCGGTGGTCGCCGAGACCGGTGCCCGGGTGATCGCCACGGCCGACAAGATCCTGGTGCACACCAAGCCCGGCGATCTCGAGACCAGCGTGATCGACGCCATCGCGGAGGACCTCAACGTTGCCGTGCCGACGGGACCGACTGTCGCGCCCCAGCCGTCCGAGCACGAGGTGTGGGAGACGATCACCTCCACGCCGAGCCTGGGAGCTCGGGAGGAGGCCCGCCGTCCGCCCTCGCTGGCGCAAGGTGCCGTGTCGATTGGGATCGGCCTGTGATCAGCCTGCGGTCGGGCAGTCGCGACCGAGGTTGAGGCGGCAGCGATCGCCACACTGGAAAGACTGCAAACACTTGAACAGTGGGAGTCCCAGTCCGCACTTTCAGTGTGGAATGGACGACTTCGAGTCTTCAAGAGTTGATTGCGGATCTGAGGCACAGGCAGGGCGACGCCAACGATGTCGAGGTGAAGTCCGCGGCAGGTGGTTCTCCGGCACTGGGCGCCACGATTTGCGCGTTCGCGAACATGCCCGAGGGCGGCACGATCATCCTCGGGCTCGACGAAGCGGCAGGGTTCACTCCGGTAGGGCTCACCGACCTGGCCGGCTTGGAGCAGGCGGTGGCGGCGCAGGCACGGACGAGTGTGAGTCCCCCGGCGCACTGCGAGTTCAAGGTCTTCCAGGTGGGTGGGAAGTCGGTTCTGGTGGCCACGATTGACGCGCTGCCGCTGCGGGATCGACCGGCCCGTCACGGCGGTCAGGCGTACCTTCGCCAGTCCGACGGCGACTACGTGATGAGTGAGCAGGAGATCGCCCAGATCGAGCTCCTCAAGACCCAGGCCGTCCACCCGACCCAGCCTGATCGACTTCCCGTGCCGCACACCTCGGTGGCTGACCTCGATCCGGAGCTGGTCGAGTCGTTCCTGGCTGCTGCCAGGCGTTCCTCGCGTCGCTACGCGTCGGCCACCGATGAGGAGATCCTGCGGTACACCAGCGTGGTGGCGCGGACCGGTGAGCTCACGGTGGCCGGTCTGTATTCGCTCGGGGTGTCTTCACAGACTGCGTCGCCGAGTCTGAGTGTGACTGCCGCGGTGCAGCTGCCACACGGGTCGGGTGCTCGCACCCGGGATCTGGTGCACATGGTCGGTCCGATCCCGGAGCTTCTGGACGAGGCGATGGCGTGGGTCGTCCGCAACACCCGAACGTCGATGGGCTACGACGATCGCGGGCATGGCGTCGACGTGACCGAGATCCCGATGCGGGCCGTGCGCGAGATCGTGGCGAATGCGCTCGTCCACCGGAACCTGGACGCCATCACCGACTCCAAGCGAGTCGAGATCCGACTGCTCCAGGACCGGCTCGTCGTCACCAGCCCCGGAGGCTTGTGGGGCGTGTCGAAAAGCCAGCTGGGACGTCCGGGTGCCAAGAGCGCGGTCAACCCGGTGCTGTACGACATCTGCAAGTACGTCCGGATGGCCGACGGGAGCCGCGTCATTGAGGGCGAAGGCGGGGGCATCCGTGAAGCGGTCGAGGCGCTCCGTTCGGCTGGGTTGCGCGCCCCTCGTTTCGTCGACACGGGTGTGCAGTTCACCGTCATTATCTCCCGCCACACGCTGATCGGTGAGGACGACCTGGCTTGGCTCGGCGACGTCGTGACCGGCGTGGAGCTGTCCAGCGAGCAACGAGCGGTGCTCGTCTCGATGCGTCATGGTGATGTGTGGACGAACAGCAGGGTCCGTCAGGAGTTCGGCCCCATGGACTCCGTCGCCGCCCGCCGGATGCTGCAGCAACTGGTAGACACCGGACTCGCCGAGTTGCACGGCGAGCGCGGCAGCGCCACCTACACGATCGCGCCCCCTCACCGTCTCGAGAACCCGGAGGACGTTGTCGTCGAAGAGGTTCTACCCGTGCAGCCCGCACTCGTCGACTCCGACGACAAGGCGCACGCCGCGGTACCGCCGAAGCCGGACGCCGTGTCGGGATCTTCGGCGCGACCAGCGACGCGGAACGGAGAGGCTGTGATGACTGCGCTGAAGGAGCAAGCCCGCACTCTCGGGGAACTGATCGCGTCCACCGGGCTGAGTGAAGGACAGGTGCGCTACGCGCTCGCCCAACTCATCGAGTCACAGGCAGTTGTCATGCTGGGAGCCCAAGGGGTCCGAGGCACGACCTATGCACGAAGCGCTTCGCACTGAGTTTCTGCGCCAGGCCGAGGGGGTCCAGCAGTGCGATTAGGCGAGTCGTTCGGCATGGTTGAGCCGCACCTGATCCGTCGCCACTCTCATCTGGGCCCACTCCAGATGCCACCTGTCGGATCCCAGGTCTGACCTCCTGCCTGGCCGGCCAGCACGGACCCGAGGAAGTCCTTACCTACGAAGTGGACGGCGTCCTCGAAAGTCATGAAGTTGGCGCAGCCCGGGGTCCGCCGGGCAAGGCCGGCGTACCCCGCCGCCCAGTCACGCGGCGGATCGAACGCCGGCGTTCCCGGCAGTCCTCTGTGCCTCCACTCGAGGCGGATGGCGCGCGAGAGTCCGTCGGCGTCCACTGTCTGAGTGACGGCGATCACCACCAGGTCGACCAGGTCACGAACCCGGCTGCTGGCGCGGCCCAGCGGTCCGTGGGTCTCGGCGGTGGCGCACACCTTGTCAGCAATGTGGTCGCACATCGGATAGACGGTGACAACCACCGGGTCGAGGCCGTCGATCGCCAGGGTCGACCGGGCCACACCTTCGGGAGTTCCGGTGATCAGGGTGCCGGTGACGAGGTCGATTGTTACCGTGACGACCTTCTTGATGCCGCAGTACGCGTCGATTGTGAGCTGGTAACCGACGACGTTCGGCTGGGTGTCGCCCTGATGCTCGCGGCGGCCGACGATGACGAACCGGAAGTGGTCGCCGATGTCGAGCGCGGCGGCGTTTTCGAGATCATGCAGCAGTGAGTCGAGGCGCTGTTGTGCGCGGCGGGCGGCCAGATCGAGATCCAGCGACGCGCGCGCGGAGTCCGGTTCTCGGGTCATCAGAGCGTTGCCTCCTTTCAGGACCCAGGGCGCGCTGGGGTCGTGGAAGAGGCGAGCGAGGAGTCTGTCGTACACGAACTGCCTGATTACCTGCTGGATAGGCACTCCCTGCCGTCGTGCCTGATCGGCGGCTCTCGCCTTCACCGCAGCGAGCAGGTCGCGACCGGTGGCGTAGCGCAGTGGCTCGGTCATCGGCGTCCTCCCAGCGATGTAATGGCCTGAACAACAGCGGGATCCAGCTTCGACCAAGCCTGCCTAGCCTCGCGAATGCTGCGCTGGGCCGAGGGGGTGGACGCGTCGCGTCGAGCGGTCTCGACCGACTGCAGGACCTCGGGGGATAGAGCGCGAACGGCGGCCATCGCCTCGGCTACGTGCCGGTCGGCGAGGGTGGCACGGGATGCGACCTCCACGTCCTTCTCGACCCCCGGATGCGCTGCGAGCCAGTCGGCCAGGGTGGTGATCAGCGCCTTAAGGGTGGAGTTGGTGTCGACGGGAAAGGCGTTCTGGAGTGCGAGGCCCACCACCTGTCGTCCGAGCGCGGTGGCGCTGAGCTTCGCGGCGAGAGCCGTCGGCCCGTTCCCGGAGAGTTCGACGAGCCAGTCGACAACCGCCTCCCCGTCGGGATGCTTGTAGCGTGCGGCGAGCGGGTCGAGCAGGACGGCGAGCCGATCGACATCCAGACGCGCCTCGACTAGGGCGTCGCCGACGATGCGCGCGATGTGCTCCGGGTCGCCGTGGCTGCGGCTGCCGAGCAGGTCGGCGATAGTGCGTTCGATGATGGTGACGGGAAGCCCTTCGGCGATCGTCACGTCTGCCGCCTCCAGGTGCGCCTGGTGCAGGCGGACTCCCGGCCGGATAGTTCGGCGCAGCTCGGGGACGATGAACTCGGTGAGGTCGTGGGGCAGATCCCCCAGCCTGTGGAGTGCAGCCGCGGACGCGTGCGACACCACGGCGATCCCTGGCAGCTGCGCCAGCCGTTCCTCGGGGGTGAGTGGCGGCGCGAGTGAGAGCCATGCAGCACGAAGCGGGGTGAGCGCGTCGTCCGCGCCGGCTAGCACGTACACGCCTTGCCCGACCCGCTCCAGGTCGCCCCGATCGCACATGCGCGCCAGCGACGACCGGCTCACCCCCGCCGCCTCGGCGTGGGCGGTTGTCAGTAGGCCCCACTGCGACGCAGCGATGCCGCTCACCACACTCGCTGCGCTCTTCATGCAGACATTGTAGCTGCTGAAGCAACAAAATCGACAGCGTCATCCAAGGTCTCCTTCTTCCGCCTTCGACCGGCTCGTGGTGTCCGGACGTGCCCGCTCGAAGAACGGCTGCGACAGACGAACACCACAGCACCTGGCCCGCCGACGGACGCTACGGCCGACACACTGGCCGAGTCGCCGCCTCGGAACGCGCGAGCCTGTTCGCCGGAGACGTCGCCGGCATCACCCGGACCGAACCCGACCCGGAGCCCGAACCGAGCCTGCCGGTGCTGCCTCTTCGCTGGGGCGATCGGTGCGTTCAAGAACCCGTCGAGCCACAGGACCGTTGCCTACGACGACCCTGCGCTTGCTTCTGAGGCCGTGCTGCTCGCAGATCTCCTGCTGAGGCTTCTCGAGCGCCGATCACGCGCGTCCCAAGAGCTGCACGCGGCACCGAAGATCAGAGGCTGATAGTACGGAACGGCGGATCCGAGATCGCTTCGGGTGCCAGCCTCGCACGTTCCTGGGCAAGCCTAAGGGGATCGGCGGGTGCCGTCACGATCTCCCATGGCTCGCTCGACGACGACGGCTTCGTGCTGTCCCCTCCCGAGACACCGGGAGGAGATGGGCAACCCGAAGTCTGGAACTTCGTCGACTGGACGGACCTGTGGCGCGCGGGCCGCGGTGTTCCCGACCTCGGGCCCCGCAGGGCGAACACGATCCTCACATTCCAGTACGTGTCCGCGCTGGGCAGCGCCGCACGTACCGCGGAGTCCTGCGGAGAGCAAACCCTTGCCGCGGCCTACCGCGACCGAGCAAGCGACGTGCTACGGAGAATCCGCCACAGCTCGGCGTGGGATCCCGAGAGCTGCTACTTTCGGGACTCCGACACAGGCACCCCTGCGAGCCAGCACGCCCAGGTGTGGGCCGTGCTCGCCGGCGCCGTCACCGGAGATGCTGCCAGAGACCTCCTATCGCGAGCAGTTCCCGATCCTCAGCTCGCGCCATGCTCCTATGCCATGTCGCACAGCCTCTTCGACGCGCTTCGCATCGCCGGCGCCCACGACCTCGTCGATTGGACCCCCTGGAAGGACATGCTCGACCTCAACCTCACCACCTGGGCCGAAGACACAGTCAGCAACCGGAGCGACTGCCACGCCTGGGGAAGCGTGCCACTCCAGCACTTCCCACGCTGGGTACTGGGCGTGGCCCCCCTCAGCCCCGGCTTCGCCAGCGCCAGCATCAATCCCGCGCCCAGCACCCTGGAGTACGCAGAAGGCACCGTCCCCACACCCCACGGCCCCATCCACGTGAAGTGGGAGCAACGCTCACCCGGGGTCCTGCGCGTCACCGTTCGCGGCCCGGCCGCCATCGAGCTCGTGATCCCTGAGGAGAGCACCGATACCAAGAGGTCCATCTGCGGCACCGAGCACACGGTCACCTTTCGGCATCCCGTTGGAGAGTTGGGCCTCCGTCCGACCAACGCCGTGCCTGTGGACCCCACGCACCTCATCCGAAGCCCCAGATGCGGATAACCCAAGACTTGAATCGGCGCCGAATCGCCGGCTGCCGGTTGTACCCCACCAGAAATCCGTAACGAAGGGACGAACCATGGAAGCAATGCCGAATGGACCGCTGCCGGCCGGATTCCTGTGGGGCGGCGCGCTGGCAGCCCACCAGTTCGAGGGCGGCTGGGACGCTGGCGGCAAGGGCCCCAGCGTCGTCGACGTGCTCACCGCAGGGGCGCACGGCGTGCCGCGCCGCGTCACCGATTCGATCGAGCCCGGGGAGTTCTACCCCAATCATGAGGCGATCGACTTCTACCACCGGTTCCGCGAGGACATCGCCCTGTTCGCCGAACTCGGCCTGACCTGCCTGCGCACCTCGATCGCGTGGTCGCGGATCTTCCCCAACGGCGACGAGACCGAGCCGAACGAGGAAGGGCTCGCCTTCTATGACGCGGTGTTCGACGAGCTCCTGGCCCACGGCATTCAGCCGGTGATCACCCTGTCCCACTTCGAGCTGCCGCTGCACCTGGCCCGCCACTACGGCGGCTTCCGCAACCGTGAGCTGGTCGAGTTCTTCGCCCGGTTTGCCCGGGTCTGCTTCGAGCGTTACCACCACAAGGTGCGGTGGTGGATGACGTTCAACGAGATCAACAACCAGATGAACACCGACAACCCGCTGTTCCTGTGGACCAACTCCGGTGTGCAACTGGCGCCCGGCGAGGACCCGCGGAAGGTCCTGTTCCAGGTGGCGCACAACGAGCTGCTGGCCAGCGCCCGCGCGGTCAGCATCGGGCACGAGATCGACCCCGCCCTGCAGATCGGCTGCATGGTCAGCCACGTCCCGGTCTACCCGTACTCCTGCCACCCCGACGACGTCATGGCTGCCCAGGTCGCTATGCGGGAACGGTTCCTGTTCCCCGACGTGCACGTCCGCGGCCACTACCCGTCCTACGCGGTGGCCGAGATCGAACGGGCCGGCTACGACATCGGCATGCAGGACGGCGACGCGCAGATCCTCGCCGACGGTGTCGTCGACTACATCGGCTTCAGCTACTACATGTCGACAGCCGTGAAAGCCGGAGCAGGCACGGCCAACACTGGCGTCGCGGTCAACGGCGGACCGGCGAACTCCGTCCCCAACCCGCACGTCACAGCCTCCGACTGGGGCTGGCAGATCGACCCCGTCGGGCTCCGCTACACACTCAACGTGCTCGCCGAACGGTACGAGAAGCCGCTGTTCATCGTGGAGAACGGGTTCGGCGCGATCGACGAGATTGGCCCGGACGGCCAGGTCCACGACCAGCCACGGATCGACTACCTGCGCGCCCACATCGAGGCCCTCATCGATGCCGTCGGCATCGACGGGGTTGACCTGATCGGCTACACCCCGTGGGGAATCATCGACTGTGTCTCCTTCACCACCGGAGAGATGAAGAAGCGCTACGGCATGATCCACGTCGACCGCGACAACGCCGGCAAAGGCACCATGGCCCGCACCAGGAAGCAGTCCTTCGACTGGTACTCCAGTGTCATCGCCTCCAACGGACGCGAGCTGTAAGGGTCGTCATGCAGTGGCTCGCGATGGACGTCGGAGGATCCGGCATCAAGTACGCACTGGCAGACGAGTCCTACCAACTCAGCGAGGCAGGGGTTCTCCCGACCTGCTATGACACCCACGACGGCTTCATCGACGCCGTCGGCAGTATCTACGACCGGTTCGCCGGCACGGTCACCGGGATCGCGATGAGCAGCTGCGGAGAACTCGACCCCGACACCGGGCACATGTTCTCCGGCGGCACCCTCACCTTCAACAACGGCACCAACATGATCGACGCGGTCACCGCCCGCTGCGGCATCCCGGTTACCGTTGAGAACGACGCCAACTGCGCACTCCTTGCCGAAGCCCACCTCGGCTGCCTCACCGACTGCCGCAACGCCGTTGTGCTGGTCATCGGCACATCGGCCGCCGGGCCGTCGAACTCGCCTTCAAACGCCTCGCGGACCCGACCGGGCTACCGGAGACCGAAGTCGTTCCCGTCCACTACATTCCACGAGGATCGGGCGAGTCAGCTCCATTGGGATAGCGGGCCCGCCAACGGCGCAGCCCGGGGTCGGCCTAGGTTCGGACAACTCGAGCGTCGAACCCGCCAAGGCCAGTGAGCTGTGGGTCGTGAGTGGCTTCGGACTGGCCGACGTTCCGAATCGTCGAGCTGGCGGATCGTGCCAGCGCCCACTGCAGGGTGGTTGCCAGCGCTTCTCCGGTCGGCTGGCGGAGCCGGTCGGTCGTGGCGCCGGGTGCGCTCAACAGATCGGCGATGCCGCCAAGGACGCGGGTGACGTCCATCCATCCGGTACCTGGGCCGTGAAGGGCGTCCGCGGCGAGGACGAGCGCCTCGGCCACGGACACCTCCGCGACCGCGTCGTCGCTCGCTGTGTCCAGTTCGCAGAGCTGGCTGCAGAACTCGAGGCACTCCACTCCGGCGAAGAGCCGCGCCGAAGCCGCGTCCTCGTCGCCGGCGAGCAGACGGTTGGTGGCCAGGGTCAGGTAGGCGAGGGCCAGGCTGATCTGGGGCTGGTGCGGCATCCGGGTCCGCCGAGCCTGGCTCAGGACGGCCGTTGCTGGCGTGAGGTTTGTTGCCGCGGGTTTGACCTAGAGCGCGCTCCAACTTCTAGCCTTCTGATGTGGCAGAGGACGAGGTAAGTCTCACGGTCGCGCAGATGAGCGAGGCGACCGGGGTGACGGCGCACACGCTGCGCTACTACGAGCGCGCCGAACTGATCCGTCCGGTGGCGCGGAACTCCGGCAATCACCGCCGCTACTCGGCGGCAGACGTGGAGTGGGTCAGGTTCCTGCTGCGCCTTCGGGAGACGGGCATGCCCATTGCGCGGATGCGCGAGTATGCCGCCCTCCGGGAGCGGGGCCCGATGACGACGGAGCCTCGCTTGCGGATGCTGGAGGCGCATCAGGAGGGTCTGCGCGAGCAGATCGTCAGCCTGCGCACCCATGAGCGGGCGCTGGCGGAGAAGATCGCGATCTACCGGGACGACCTCGCCGCGCTCGAAGCACACCAACAGGATTGGAATGGACGATGACTGGGACGACGGAAAGACAGCAGCGGTTCGAGCACGGCAGGGCAGTGCTCGACGCGATCGACGGGACGGCCGGCGCGGACGTCATCGATGCGCTCGCCGACATCTCCCCGGAGCTCGGCCATCAGGTGGTCGCGTGGGCCTTCGGCGAGATCTACTCCCGGCCCGGCCTGGAGCCTCGTGACCGGCAGCTCGTGACCCTCGGGATGCTCACCGCGCTTGGCGGCTGCGAGCCGCAACTCGATGTTCACATCAACGCGTCGCTCAACGTCGGGCTCACTCCGCAGCAGATCATTGAGGCGCTCCTGCACTCCGCCGTCTACTGCGGATTCCCCCGGGCGCTGAACGCCACGTTCACTGCGAAGAAGGTCTTCGCCGAGCGCGGACTGCTGCCGGTCTCATCGGGTGGGTCACCACAGAGCGCGCGCCCCTGAGTCGGAACAACCACACAGACCACCGAGCGCTGGCGGAGGGGGTCGATGCGCACGCTGCGGGGTCTGGCTCAGCGACGACCTGCTCTGCGTCGAATGCGCAGTTGCCCCCGGTTCGACTCCGCGCCAGACCCGGCTACCCAGGGCCGACGTCCGTCCGCACCTGCTCCATCCCAACCACTGATAGTTGGGAGACCCATTCCCGGTACGGTGTCGAGAGGGGTTGGCCGTCGACCGAGACACTGGTGTGCTCGAACGCGGCGGTGTAGGCCATGTCGCCGATGACGTCGTAGGCCAACAGGTCGACCGTGAAGGAGAAGCAGTCGCTGAAGCTCTTCGCCAGGTAGGTGAAGAGGTCGTCGATCTCCTGCTGGCCGAAGGCGTTCTGCCAGGCGCCCAGGACGCTGACCGGCTCCTGGCGTGACCAGAGCGCCCGCCGGGGTGCCGGGTCGCCGTTGTGCAGCGCCAGTTCCGCCCCGTGCAGCGTGGTCTGGAACCACGTCAAGAACTCTTCGCGATCCGTCATGGCCCGATTCTCTCCTCGGGGACGACATCGGTGCGGCAGGCGGCGTCTCCACAGACACAGCATGGCCACTCGACCCCCCCGGGCCAGACGTCCGAACATGCTGCCCTTGGTGCGAAAGCAAAGGTGGTGGCCCACCCAGGTGGGTGCCCGGACGGAGCCCGGTCACCCACCTGGGCAACTAGATCTGCCGTAGGCTCACCCGGCGCTGGTCTGGGTCGAGTTGGAGAACGCGGACAGTGACCTGATCGCCTGTGTTGAGCTGCTGTTTCGACTCGGCGGCGGGGATCAGTCCGTCGGACGCACGTCAATGCTCTTCGGCTGTGGGTACTGGCCCATCATGGCGCCGAAGGCCGTCCCGGTACCGCCATTGGAACAGGGGGACAGATGTCTCGGTTGCGTGCGTTGCGGGAGGCGGCTCGCACGGGCTTCTGGGCCATACCGTCGGGTTGCGTCCTGATCGCGGTCGCGTTGGCTCTCACGCTGGTCCAGGTTGATCACGCGCTGGATACCGAGCTGTGGTTCGCGTTCGGCGCCGGCCCGGAGGGCGCGCGCGAGGTGCTGTCGGCGATCAGTTCGTCGATGATCACGTTCACGGGCCTGGTGTTCTCCATCACGGTGGTCGTGCTTCAGCTGACGAGTTCGCAGTTCTCCCCGCGCGTCCTGCGCACCTTCCTACGGGACCGACTCACCCAATTCTCCCTCGGGACGTTCGTCGCCACTTTCGTGTATTCGGTCACCGTCCTGCGCACCGTCACGAGTGGGGATGCGGCCTTCGTTCCGGCGCTGTCGACCACGGTGGGCCTGGCGCTGCTCCTGCTGAGCGTGGGCATGTTCGTCGCGTACATCCACCACATCGCCACGTCCATCCAGGCTTCAGCCATCATGGCTGCGATCGGCACGGAGACCCGGGACACCATTGAGAAGCGCTTCACCGACAGCGATCTCCGGTCGAGCGTGCGGCTGCCGCCTCAGGAGCACCCGCTCGCCGACGTGATCACCGCGCCACGCTCTGGCGTCCTCGCCCGGGTCGACATCGCTCGTCTGGTCGGGGCAGCACGCGACGGTGGGGTGATCCTGAGAACGCGAGCGCGGCTCGGCGACTTCGTCGCCGAAGGCGCGCCGCTTGTCGAGGTCCTCGGAACAGGGCGCGGCGAAGCGGGGGCGGCATTGGACGCGCTCACCTTGTCGCGAGACCGGTCGATGGAGCAGGACGCGGCGTTCGGGTTTCGCCAGTTGGTGGATATTGCCGAGCGTGCTCTGTCGCCCGGCATCAACGACCCCACCACGGCCGTTCAGGCGCTGGACCAGTTGCACGATCTCCTGCGACGCCTGGCCGTCCGGCAATTCCCCGATGGGCTTCACTACGACCAGGACGGGCTGGTGCGCCTGGTCATCAGCGTGAGGCGTTTTGTGTCAAGAGCTGGGGTCGGGTGCCTGGCCTGTCGTCGGTCCCTGCATAGCGGAATGGGGCTTGGTGGCCCGGCAGCGTGTGATCGGGTTGGTTCGACGACGGGTCGGGGCTGCCCATGATGACCGACGAGATACCCGAGGGTTCTCAATGCCGCAGAGGGCTCGCCCCGACCCTGCTCTTGGGGTTAGTTGACGCCTCACGCGTCAGCGGTGGTCAGGCAGCTTGTGGCACCTCCATAGACGGTCGCCGGCTGCCATGGGTGGCGATGGCGGGGTCCCATACCTGCCCGGTGACGACGATCGCATGGAGCTGCCGCAACAGGGCAGCGGCGACCGCCGTTTGAGCCTGGGTGGGCTTGAGTGGATGCTCTGCACGGGTAGTCAGGTGCCGGTAGCGGGCGGCGTGGACCGGGTTGCTGCGCAGGGTCGCGAAGATAGCCCGCCAGGCGGCGAGGCGGAGTCCGGGTCGGCCGGCGCCGGTGAGGCGGGCCTTGCCGGTGAACGTGCCCGACATGCGTTCCCTTGGCGCCAGGCCAGCGTGCTTGACCACGGCTCGGGCGGAGGTGAACCGGCGCAGGTCGCCGGTTTCGGCGAGGATGGCCGCCGCACCGACCGCCGAGAGACCCTTGATCGTGCACACCAGGTCGGTCAGGTCGAGCTCGTCGAGGACGGCGACCATGCGCTCCTCGACGACGGTCCGGTTGGCTCGGGCGGCGTCCCAGTCGGCGAGGACCCAGCCGACGCGCTCCAGGGCACCCCGACGGTGCGTCACCACCCCAGACTCGTCCGACAAGGCGTTGAACACGTTTCGGACGATGCGCAGGCACGGCTTGCGCTTGCCGCGGCGGAGGACTTCCTTGCGGACCTGCTCGGCGAACCGGGTGGCGCCGAGCCGGCGGGTGCGGGCCAGGTCGCCGGCGTCACGGGCCACGATCACGGTGAGCGCTGCGACCCAGGTGGTCGACTTGAACGGCTGCTTCGCTGTTGGCAGGGCGGCTGGCCACACGCACTCGAGCAGGTCCCGGATCTGTTGGACACACGCGGTGTGTTCCTCCAGCAGGGCCTCGCGGCGGGCACCCAAATGGCGGAGCCGTCCCCACGTTTCGTCGACAGGTTCGGGCAGGTAGCAGCGCAGTTGGGCGGTCAGCCGGGCGATCAGGACGGCGTCCTTGTCGTCGGTCTTGTCGCTGGTCAGGTCCTCGGTCTTGCGGGCCCACGACGACAACGCCGGCTGCACACACACGTACGGCATGCCACGGTCGGCGGCCAACTGGCCCAGCACCCGCCACCGGTGGCCGGTCGGTTCACACGCCACCGTCACGCCGGCGTACCCAGCCTTCGCCGCCCGCTCCTTCGCCCAGTCCAGTGCCGCCCCGAGGTCCCACGCCTTGCACCGGAACGTGCGGCGGGCCAGCACCTTCGAGTCGTGATCGGTGACCACGACCATCTGCTTCCGGTCGGCCAGGTCGATACCGACGATGGCGTTGGTCACCGGGACCGCCTCCCGAAGCCTCGTGAGCCGAGCGTTCCTGTTGCGGTCACCCCGCGAAACACCACTACCGTCGTTCATGAACGTCCTCCTTGAATGCGATGGGACACCAAGCCCTCACAGCGCATCAGGAGGACGTTCGCCGCGCCATCCGACTCGCTACAACGCATTCCTATGCCACCAGAGAGCTTCTCGGACTACCTTGACCTCGCGCTGCAGGAGATTGACCAATACGGCGCCGAGGTCCGCCAGGTGCAGCGGCGTATCGACGCGCTCCTGGCGGACCTGGCCACAGTCGCATTGCCCGAGCATCGCGTCGCCGTGGCGGAGTGGCAGCATCGACACCGGAAGTCGCGGCAGGATGTCGCCGCCGGCTGACCGCGGTCCAGACGTCCAGCGACGCCGGCGACGATTCGCCCACCGGCGCCGCGCCATGGCCAGGTCGCTGCTCCGCAGCGGTTCGCCGCAACCATGCAAGAGACGCCGGACGCGCTCGCCTCTCCGGGCTGCCTGCCTTTGCCTTCGATCGGCCGGTCTTCGTCACACGGTTTCGGCGTCGGCACGCTGGGGCTGGAGAAGGCGCGTGGTGAGCAAGCTCGCCACCATCCAGACGGCTGCATAGAGGAAGGCCACCTCGGCGGAAAACATCGACCACAGGATCCCGGCCACGACCGTCGCGCCGATGTCGCCGACCGATTGGGTGAGCCCCAGCAGGCCGAACGCGTTGCTGCGCAACTCAGACGGTAGCCGCGTCGCCATGACCGTCGATTCGGCCGTCTCCGCCAGGCCAATCCCCACCCCGGCGAGCGCGAAGCCGAGAACGACCACCGCCACCGACCGCCCGAACGCGAGCGATGAATAGGCGACCAGGTACGAGGCTGATCCGAGCGCGAAGACCACCCGTGGGTTCAGGCGGTCGCTGAGCGCGCCACCCGCCAGCGCGGCCACGGCCGCGACGGCGTTGTGCCCGGCGTACATCAGCATGGCGGTGCTGGCGGCGACCGTGGTGTCCCACCCAAGATCCAGGGCCAGCACGTCCGTGGCCCGCAGGATCAGCAGCGTGGTGGCGAGGTTGCCGAGCTCGAAACAGCCGATCGGTGCGAGGATTCTCACGATGCCGGCACGACGTAGCGCGCGGAGGTTGAGGGTGAAAGTGCGCCGGCCGCTCGCGGTGCCGAGGCTGCGCCGGGCGTTCCTGGCCGCGATGCTGATCGCCACGGCCGCGAGGGCACCGGGAATCACGGCGAGGAGGATGGTCGTGCGGACGCCGAGGAGTCCGACCATTGTGGCGGCCAACAGGGGGCCGATCACGGCCCCGATGTTGTCGCCGGCCCGTTCGACGCCGAAGGCACGGCCGTAGGATTTCGGCTCCGTCAGGTCGGTGAGCAGCATGTCGCGGGCCGGGGAGCGAATCCCGCGCGACACCCACGCCAGCGCCCGTAGTGCCGCAACCTGCCAGACCGCGGTGGTCAGACCGATGGCTGCGGTGGCGACAGCGGTGCCGAGATAGCCGCCCCTGGCGATCCACCGCCGGCGTCCCGGGTCGGCCGCGAGCGGCCCGCCCGCGAGCTTGCTCACACCGATCAACGCATCGGCCACCCCGTCGATCGCACCGAGTGCTGCCGGCCCGCCGCCGAGCGTCCCGGTCACGAAGCTGGGGAGCAGCGATGTCACCAGTTCGTGTCCGGCATCGGAGAACAGGGACGCACCGCCGACGCCGAGGACTCCGGGCGACAACCAGGACACCCTCTCGCGGGCGGGTCTGCCGTCGGCTCGAGGTTGCGGATCACTGACCGGATCTGAGTGCATGGAAGTCCTGACTCCTCCTGCAGGGACCGTCAGCAGGGTGCCGTTGCGGCGCGCCCCCATCGCCGGGTTTCAGTGTAGGACCCGTCCGCGAGGCCTCGGCCAGGGTTGGCGTCGGGGCTCGCCCTCTCACACGGGCCGCGACAGCGGCCAACGGCCCTCGATCGCCTCGCGCAGCACGGCCGGGCTCGGGGATGGGCTGCGCAGGTGGCCGGTCTGGTCCCTCGGCCAGGCCTCACCGTCCTCCAGCGGGACGCACCGTTCAGCGACCCGGTTACCGCTACCTCGGTAGGTTAGCGTTACCCCAGCAATCAAGGCCGGACATACGTCAGCCGTTTCGAGGCGACCGGGAGGGTGGATGGCGAAGAAACGGGACCGGATCAGGCGCGAGGCCACGCGAGACGATGTCGCGAGGTTGGCGGGCGTGAGTTCGGCCGTCGTCAGCTACGTGGTGAATGACGGGCCTCGTCCGGTTGCGTCGGCCACCCGCGTTCGCGTGCTCGAGGCCATCGAGAAGCTCGGCTACCGCCCGAACTCCGCAGCCAGGTCGCTGATCACCGGTCGGTCCCGCTTGTTGGGACTGATCGTCCCCGACATCGAGAACCCCTACTTCGCAGGTCTCGCCAAGGCGGTGGAGAACGAAGCAGCGAACCGGGGATTGAGGCTGGTCCTCACGGAATGCATGCCCGAGAATCTTCAGGACCTGGTGGATTCGCTGGCCGGCCATCAGGTCGACGGCATCATCACCGCGACTCTGCCGCCCCGGAGCCTCCTGGCTCGGGCATCGGGGGTTCGCATCCCCATGGTGAAACTCAGCCTCGCGCTGCCCCTCGACCCATTTCCGGCGTTGTGGCCGGACTATCACCAAGGGACGCAGAAGGCGGTGAAGCACCTGATTGAGGTGCACGGGCACACCCGAGTGGGTCTGGTCACGGGTGGCGAGATTCTGGATGTCCGGGAAACGGCATGGCGGGAGGCCTTGGAGAGTTCGGATCTGGTTCCGGGACCCGTCTGTCGCGTTCCCTGGTCGTACGAGGGCGGCTGGGCCGCCGCGCGGGACATCGGAATGGCTGGGTCATCGGTCACCGCAGTCTTCGTCGCATCTGATCAGCAGGCGGCAGGGCTCTTGGCAGGCCTCCATCGACTGGGCGTCCGGGTGCCGTCCGATGTGGCCGTGGCTTCCTTCGACGGTGCACTGAGCTCGGGGTTCACGATTCCGTCCCTGACCACCGTGAGTGTGCCGCTCGCCGATATGGCAGCCGACGCCGTCGACGAGTTGCTGGGCGTCTCGGCGGCGAATCGGACCTACCCGACCACCTTGATCCTGCGCGAGTCGTGTGGCTGTGGGGTGGGCGACCGGCTCGATCCGGGCGGGACGGCAACCCTGGACACTCAGTCGACTGCCACCACCTCGTAGATCAGCACGTGATCGGGGTTCACTGGCGCATCAGTCAACCCGGTGTGGATGAGCACCGCGCCGGGCAGCGTCACCCCGGACTGGGAGGCCTTCGCCACCAGCCGAGGGCCATTCCCCTGTGTCAACTCGGCCAGCTCCGCCGAAAGGTCCCGCTCGATGCCCCACCACCGCGGCGGACGCAGGCCTGAGGGTGCCCGGCCGACCAGGATAGGGGTGACCCGGTAGCGCCGCGGCGGATCGAGACCTGGGAACCGAAGGCGCCCGAGCAGCGCGACGTCGGAACGGTCGACCGAGGCGAAGGAGTAGATCGCCCGAGAGCGGTCGGACGCCACCACTCCGAAAGCGGTGAGCGATGAGTCGGGGAAGTCGACCCGCACGAGATCGCCACCCAGCAGCAGGCCACGGTTGGCCTTGTAGAAGGCGATCCAATCGGCGAGTTCGGCGAGGTCGGCCTCGCTCGCCCTGCGCAGGTCCCACTCGATGCCGAGGTGGCCGAAGACCGCGGTGGCCGCCCGGAAGTTGAGTTCATGGGTGCGTCCGGTGGTGTGGGAGACGCCGGAGGCGATGTGGGAGCCCATCAGTTCCGGCGGGATGAGCTGGTTGGGTCCAGCGCATCATCTGCTGACGCTCGTGGGGGTCGATGCAGTCCGACACCCAGACCCGGTCGGTGCGCTCCAGGATCCCGAGGTCGACGCGGGCGCCGCCGGAGGAGCAGGACTCGATCTCCAGGCCCGGGTGGGCAGCCTTGATCTCGTCGATCAGCCGGTACAGCGCCTCGGTCTGGGCGTGCACGCCGGGGCGTCCGGCGGGGGAGGTGCCCGCGTCGATCAGGTCTCGGTTGTGGTCCCACTTGATGTAGCTGATGTCGTACTCGGCGAGGATCGCGAAGATCGCGTCGCGGATGTAGGCGTAGCACTCCGGGATACCCAGGTTGATCACCTGCTGGTGGCGCGACGACACCGGGGTGCGCCCGCCCGTGGCCATCACCCACTCCGGGTGCGCACGGGCGACGTCGGAGTCGAGGTTGATCATCTCGGGTTCGAACCACAGCCCGAACTGCATGCCGAGCCCGGTCACGTGGTCGACCAGCGGGTGCAGCCCGTTCGGCCAGACGTCCTTCGACACCGTCCAGTCGCCCAGGCCGGAGTAGTCGTCGCGGCGGGAGCCGAACCAGCCGTCGTCCAGCACGTACCGCTCCACGCCGATGGCCGCGGCGGCGTCGGCGAGGTCGAGCAGGGGCTGCAAGCTCGTGGTTGAAGTACACCGCCTCCCACACGTTGAGGGTCACCGGTCGCTCGGTCGGACGGGTGCTGCGGACGCGCGCGCAGGTACCGGTGGAACCGGCGCGCGACCTCGTCCAGCCCGACACCGTAGGAGCCGTACAGCCACGGGCCGGTGTAGCTCTCGCCACTGGCGAGCACGATCTCGCCGGGCAGCAGCAGTTCGCCGCCGCCGAGCACCTGCTCGCCGGTGAACAGCCGTTCGGCGTAGTGGGTGTGGTTGCCGCTCCAGCCGACGTGCACGCCCCACACCTCGCCCGTGGCGAAGCCGAAGCCGGGCACGCCGGCGTGCAGGACGGTGGCCGCGTCCGGCCCGGTGCGGCCCTTGCGCCCCTCGCGCAGGTGTGTCCCGACGGTGAAGTCACGTCGTTGCGGCACCCGTTCCCGGCCCCAGCGCCCGGCGAGGTCGAACAGCTCCCGGGCGACCGGGGGCACCGGGTAGGCCAGGACGAGGTCGTCGACACTGGTAGGCGTCGAGGCCGGTGTTGGTCAGTTCCGCACAGGAGCGCAGTAGCCCGCTCGCGGTCAGTTCGATGCTGATCACCAGCCCGAGGCCGGCGACCTCGTCGGCTGCGCGGACCTGGAGCGTGCTGGCGCCGAGCGAGAGCAGGGACGGCCGCGTGCTCCCCGCCTCGACCGGTTGGTCGTCGACGTGCAGCGACCGTGGTGGTGAAGCGCGGTGACCAGTCCCTGCCCTGTCGCGAGCCACTGAGGCCGGGGCGACCGACCCAGCCGGTGTAGTGCTCCGGAAGCATGCGCGACCCGCACGGGTTCGTCGACGATGTTGGCGCACGATCGGGATGCGACTCCGGCGAGCACCAGCGTCTCCGACATCGGCGACCGGTCGAGGTCGCCCAGGTCAGCGCCCCAGTGGACGATGGCGGGGAGCCGGCCGTCGCACAGGTCGAGGACGCACGCGAAACATCGCCGGCGCGCAGGTGGACGTAGGTGTTCACGGTGTTCGGCCATCAGTCAGTCCTTCCTTGGTGGCTCGGTCGACGGGTGAGCAGGATTCGGTTCCGCGGGAGCCCGGCGGTTCGCTCGGGCGTCCGCAGCCGCATGAAGCGCGGAGCATGAGTTCGGTCGTCGGAACTGCGACGTGCGTGCCACGCTCGGTGTGCGGGGGCGTCGAGCAGGTCGATCGCGGCGGCGGCGAGTGTCGGCGAGGTCGCTGCCGCGCGACGGTGAGCGGCGGCCAGCAGAACTCGGACTCCTTGGTGCCGTCGAAGGAGACCACGGCCACGTCCTCGGGGATCCGGACGCCGCGTTCGTGCAGCGCGCGCACCAGTCCGATGCCCTGCAGGTCGTTGCTGGCGAACACGGCGTCGAAGTCGAGGCCCTGATCGAGGAGGGCCAGTCCGCTGGCATAGCCGCCCTCCCGGGTGAAGGGCGACGTCGACCATCGGTCCATCGGGCAGGTCAGCCGCGCGCAGCGCGATCCGCCAGCCCCGCTCGCGGGGGTCGGGGTTGCCGAATCCGCTGTCACCGATGATCAGGCCGATTCGCCGGCGGCCGTGACCGGCCAGGTGGGCGACGAGTGATCGCGGCGCCAGCGGATGCGTCCGATGCCGACGGTCCGCCGACCCGGCACCGGTCCGGGGCAGTCGATCAGGACCGTGGGGACACCCGCAGCGTGCGGCCCGCCGGGGTGCGTCGACTCGCGAGTAGGGCGAGGCCAGCAGAATGCCGTCGACCTGGCGGGCCACCAACTCGTCGACGATCTCGGACTCGACCTGCTCGTTCTGGCGCGAATCGCCGATCAGGAGGCGCATTCCTCGGTCGGCCGCGGCTTTGACCAGCTCGAAGGTGTACTGGGCGAAGAACGGATTGAGGCTGTCGCCGATGAACGAGGCCGAGGGTCTCCGTCCTGCCTCGGCGCAGCGCCCGGGCGCTCGCGTTCGGCCGGTAGCCGAGCAGCTCCATCGCCTCCCGGACCCTGCGGGCGGTCGTCGATGGCGACCGGCCGCGGCCCGTCGTTGACCACGTAGCTGACCACGGCCGTGCTCACCCCGGCGAGCTGCGCGACATCCTCCCGGGTGACCGCGCGCCGGGTGGGTTTGCTCATGGGGTCCGCCGGCTTCGAGGTTCCACCCGCGCTGGTCACCGGCCGTCCCTTCGTCGTTGATGCGCAGAATCTACACCAATAGAACGAGGACGGCACAGTGCTGCGCACGATGACAATCAGCGTGACCGGATGTGTGTCGAACCAAGCTCTTGCCGAGTCTCATCTACTCGTGTAGCGTCGGCCTGCATAAGGCCATCAACTCGTCCCGCCGAAGCCGACGGGCGGTCCCAACGAAGGGAATCGTGGTGAGTACGAGCACAGCCGCCACCAACCGCAGGTGCGAACCGCCGAGCGATCAAGTCAGACAGCCAGAAGTCCGGGGGACGTAGCGAGCTGAAGATCGCCCTGGTGTTCATCGCGCCGGCGCTGGTCGGGTTCCTGGTCTTCTTCGTCTATCCCGACGCATCCGCGGCTTCTACTTCAGCCTGACGCAGTACAACCTGCTGGGCACGCCGAAGTTCATCGGCTTCGACAACTTCGTGAAGATCGGCAAGGACCCGCTGTTCTGGAACGCGATGTGGGTGACGATCGAGTACGTCCTGCTGAACATCGGCTTCCAGACCGTGATCGCGCTGCTGCTGGCCGTCGCTGATGCAGCGGCTGACCCAGTCCACGCTGCTGCGTGGCGCGCTGCTGCTGCCGTGGCTGATCTCGAACGTGATCGCGGCCATGCTGTGGTTCTGGCTGCTCGACTACCAGATCGGCCTGGTCAACGTCGCGATGGAATGGATGGGGCTGCCGAAGGTCGCCTTCTTCGCCAACGAGTTCTGGGCCATCCCGACGATCGCGTTCGTGAACGTGTGGCGCCACATGGGCTACACGGCGCTGCTGATCTACGCCGGCATGCAGACGATCCCGAAGTACGTGTACGAGGCTGCCTCGATCGACGGCAGCTCGGAGTGGAACTCGTTCTGGCGGATGACGATGCCGCTGCTGCGTCCGGTGCTGGCGATGATCCTGGTGATCACCGTGACCGGCTCGTTCCAGGTCTTCGACACCGTGGCCGTCACCACCCGCGGCGGCCCCGTCAACGTGACCCGGGTGATGCAGTACTACATCTACCAGAAGGCGTTCGGGGAGGGGCAGTTCGGCTACGGCAGCGCGCTGTCCGTCATCCTGTTCGTCATCCTGGCCGTCCTGGCCGCCGTCCAGCTACGCCTGCTCCGCGCCGGCGAATCCGATCTCGCGTAAGGAGCATGGCCATGACAACCATCGAAGCCCGCGCCGCAGCAGGACGCCGTCCGCAAGCAGCGCCGCCGCAATCTCAAGCCGGGGCGGATCGTCGCCTGGGTCGTCCTGATCGCCTTCCTGCTCCTCACCCTCTTCCCCTTCTACTGGATGCTCCGCACGGCGTTCTCCACCACCCGCTCGCTGCCGTCCGACCCGACGTCGCTGCTGCCGGTGGACTTCACCTGGGGCGCGTTCCAGCGCGTCCTCGGTCTTGGCACCCAGGAACAGGCGATCGCCGAGGGCGGGTCGGGCGCGTCGGTGAACTTCTGGCTCTACCTGCGCAACTCGGTGATCTACGCCGGTGCGGTCACGATCGGCCAGGTGTTCTTCTGCTCGATGGCCGCCTACGCCTTCGCCCGGCTCCGCTGGCCCGGACGCAACGTCGTCTTCGGCCTCTTCCTGGGCGCCCTGCTGGTGCCGCCGATCTTCACCAGCCTGCCCAACTTCATCCTGATCAAGAACCTCGGCCTGCTGAACACGCTGCCCGGGCATGATCCTGCCGTCGTTCCTGATGACCCCGTTCGCGATCTTCTTCCTGCGCCAGTTCTTCCTCGGCATCAACCGCGAGATCGAGGAGGCGGCAGCCATCGACGGCGCCGGCCCCTGGCGGATGTTCTTCCGGATCATCCTGCCGATGAGCACCGCGCCGATCACCACGCTGGCGATCCTGACCTTCATCGGCACCTGGAACGACTACTTCTGGCCGCTGCTGGTCGGCAACACCGACAGCACCAAGGTGCTCACCGTCGCCCTGGGCGTGTTCCGCTCGCAGACCCCGGCCGGCTCGCCCGACTGGGCCGGCCTGATGGCCGCCACCCTCGTCACCGCGCTCCCGGTGCTCATCCTCTTCTTCGCCTTCGCCCGCAAGATCATCGACTCGATCGGCTACTCCGGCAGCAAGTAGCCCCGCGTCGACCCGAACGACCGTGGGAACGTCGCCTCACCCACGGAAGGCCGCCGTACCCGTCGCGCGAGTCCGTCGGACCCGGCACGACACCCATGACCACCTCAATGCACTACCGGAAGGAACCCTCAACGATGTCAGGATTCACCAGGAAGAAGGCCGTCGCAGCCGTCGCTGCCTTCGCGGCCGTCGCCCTGTCGCTCACCGCCTGCGGCGGTGCCGAGCACACCCACCGCCGCCGGTAGCGCTCCCGCCGCCGGCGGCAAGGCGACCGGCGAGATCAGCTACTGGCTGTGGGACAACAACCAGAAGCCCGCCTACCAGCAGTGCGCGGACGCATTCCACGCCGCGAACCCCGACGCCACCGTCAAGATCACCCAGTACGCCTGGGACGACTACTGGAGCGGCGTGACCAACGGCTTCGTCGCCGGCACCGCGCCCGACGTGTTCACCAACCACCTGTCGAAGTACCCCGAGTTCGTCACCCAGGGCCAGCTCGTCCCGCTCGACGACCAGCCCTCGCCGCGGACGGCGTGAAGACCGACATCTACCAGACGGGCCTGGCCGACCTGTGGGTGGGCCAGGACGGCAAGCGCTACGGCCTGCCCAAGGACTTCGACACCGTCGCCATCTTCTACAACAAGAAGCTGATCAAGGACGCCGGCGATCGCCGAGGCCGACCTGGCCAACCTCACGTGGAACCCGACCGACGGCGGCACCTACGAGAAGCTGATCGCCCACCTGACCGTCGACGCCAACGGCAAGCGCGGCGACGAGGCCGGCTTCGACAAGACCAAGGTCAAGGTCTACGGCCTCGGCCTCGACGGCGGCTCCGGGCGGCGGCAACGGCCAGACCCAGTGGAGCATGTACTCCGGCACCACCGGCTGGACCTTCACCGACAAGAACCCGTGGGGCAAGCACTACAACTACGACAAGCCCGAGTTCCAGGGCACCATCGCCTGGATGCGGTCCCTGATCGAGAAGGGCTACACGCCCACGATCGAGGCCGTCACCGGCCAGAGCTCCGCTGACATCTTCGGCGCCGGCAAGTACGCCATGATCACCAACGGCTCGTGGATGATCAACCAGATGTTCAGCTACAAGGGCATCGAGACCGGCGTCGCCCCCACCCCGGTCGGCCCCACCGGCAAGCGCTCCAGCATGTACAACGGCCTGGCCGACTCGGTCTGGGCGGGCTCGAAGAACCAGGCCGTCTGCCATCAAGTGGGTCGAGTACCTCGGCTCCGCGGCCTGCCAGGACATCGTCGGCAAGGCGGGCGCCGTCTTCCCGGCCATCCCGAGTGGCACCGATCTCGCACAGGCCGCGTTCAAGGCCAAGGGCATCGACGTGACCAACTTCCTGGTGCACGTGAAGGACGGCACGACCTTCCTGTTCCCGATCACCGACCACGCCTCGCAGGTGACCAACATCATGCAGCCGGCGGTGGACGCGGTCATCACCGGCAAGGCCAAGGCCGACTCGCTGACGGCAGCCAACGATCAGGTCAACCAGCTGTTCGTCGAGTGAGTCAGATGGGCCGGGCAGCCACGCGCCCGGCCCATCCGCCGTCTCGGCAGCGTTTCTTCACGCCGGCGATCCGGTAGGCGGCAGGGCGGCTGGTCCTTCCGAGAAGATCTCGGTGAGTCGGTTCCGCATGATGGTCCGGTCGGGGTCGACCCCCGTCCACAGCTGGATTGCGAGGGCGCCCTGGTTCACCAGCATCCCCAGGCCGTCGAGCGTGGTGAGGCCGCGTCGGGTGGCGGCGGCCACAAGGGCGGACGTCGGCGGGTTGGGGATGACATCGGCGAGCACGGTCGTGGAATCGAGAGTGTCGAGGTCCACTGCGGGCATGGCGCTGATCTCGGGGTAGAGGCCGACCGGCGTGGCGTTGACGATCAGATCGAGGCCGTGCGGCGCGGCCCATTCCCCCTCCCACGCGACAGCACGTCCGATCGCGGGGGTGCGCTCGTTCACGACCTGGGCGAGGGACGCGGCGGGCTCGGGTCGGACGCTCACGATCAGGATCTCGGCCGCACCGGCGAGGGCCAGCTCGACGGCGATGGCTCGGGCCGCGCCGCCGGATCCGAGGAGGGCCACTCGCGCTCCCGCCGGGTCCATGACCGTCTTCAGCGAGCTGAGGAAGCCCTGCCCGTCGAAGTTGTGTCCGACGAACTCCTGGCCGTCTCTGACGACACAGTTCACGGCGCCGATGATCTGCGCTGATCGTGCGAGCCGATCGAGGTGATCGATCACGCTGATCTTGTGCGGGATCGAGCAGTTGAACCCAGTCCACCCCATGGCCCGTGCGCCGAGGACGGCTGCGGCGAGGGAGCTCGGCGCAACCTCGCAGTTCAGGTATCTGGCGTCAATGCCGTGGTGGGCGTAGGCCGCCTCCACCATGGCAACGGTGGGGTTCTCGTCGGCCGGCATCGCGAACGAACCGGTGATGGTGCTCAGGAAGTGCATCAGTTTCCTTTCTGTTCAGGCTGCTTGGGGTCAGGATCGGGAGGCGGGGACGGCCGAACTGCGGCGAACCTGCATGACGGTAGGAAGTAGAACTCGACGTGCCTGGTGAAGACTGCGCTGCCCGGGGAGACCGGGACGCTCGCCGTGCGCGAGTCGTTCCAGGAGCAGGCGACCGGCCTGGTGGCCCTTCAGTTCCAGAGGCTGCTGAATCGTGGTCAGTCCTGCGCGCTCGGCCTCACCGATGTCGTCGAAGCCGGTCACCGTCAGGTCCTGGGGTATCCGGAGCCCTCGCCGTGTGGCGGCATCGAGGACGCCCAGTGCGAGGACGTCCGCCAGGCAGCAGACGGCTGTGATCCCCGGCTGCCGCTCCAGCAGGGCGTCCAGCGCCGCTGCCCCTGAGTCGCGCGAGGCGTGGAACCGCTCCTCGATGGCCACGTCGTTCATGGCGATGCCTGACTCGGCGAGCCCTTCGAGCAGACCGTCCATGCGCTCGTGTTGGACGTCGTAGGTCGCCGAGGTTCGACGGGCGACGGTGACGGGCCCGTTGTAGCGCGTCGTGCCCAGCCTCGTGCACACCACCCCGATACGGCGGTGCCCCAGCCCCGCCACATGTCTCCCGATCTCTCGGGTCGCGGCCCGGTCGTCAAGGCCGACCCAGTCGACCCCCGGGTGGTTCCTGGGTTGGTCGACCACGACGACCGGCAACGCCCTGGCCAGCGCGGCCAGGAGGTGGGGGTCGGACTGCGGCACGCTGTAGACGATGAGTCCGTCCATCGCTGCGGTCGACACGGGACTGCGCCAGATGGACGCACCGGTGGATGCGGTCGGCGGTCCGGCTGCCAGCATCAAGAGGTTGCGGCCACTCGCTCCGCACGCGGCTGACAAGCCGGCGAGGAAGCCCAGTGACGCCTGATCCTGGAACGCGAATTCCAGGTTGTCGGAGAACACCAGACCGACCACGTCGCTGCGTCCGCGGCGCAGGTGGCGGGCTGCTGGGTCCGGCCCCACGTAGCCGACCTTGCGCGCATGATCGAGGACGCGGGCACGAAGTTCGTCGGACACGCGCTCGGGCTTGTTGAACGCGTTCGAGACGGTCGCGGTCGATACTCCCAGCGCGCGGGCGATCGAAGCGAGTGACTGCCGTGGGGATGCGTCCGTCATAGTGCCGAGTCTAGCGCACAATGTTAACCATTGACGCTGCGAGTCGGGCTTGAGATACGAGTCGTCCCCCTTCCAGGAGGCGACGGCGTGAGGTATCCTTGAAACAGAGCTAATCGATTAACATCCAATGGAGTGTGTGATGACGACTGAGACCGTGCGGGCTGACGTAGTGGTGATCGGATCTGGCATGGGGGGCGGGACGGTGGCGTGGGCCCTTGCGCAGCGCGGTATCGACGTGCTGGTTGTGGAGCGCGGCGAACGCATACCGTCCGAGGAGGCCAACTGGTCGCCTCGAGAGGTCTTCCTCAAGAAGCGCTACAAACCAACCGAGACTTGGCTGGATCACTCCGGGCGGTCGTTCAGGCCCGGGGTCCACTACGTCGTCGGCGGCAACACCAAGGTCTACGGCGCAAGCTTGCCGCGGTTCCGGGAAAGCGACTTCACCCGGGTCGAGCACCACGAGGGCATCTCGCCTGCCTGGCCGTTCTCCTATGCCGAGATCGAGCCCTACTACCTCGCGGCGGAGAAGCTGTTTCGGGTTCACGGAACCACCGGGGAGGACCCGAGTGAGCCATGGCGAAGCGCGCCGTTCCCATTCCCGGCCGTCACCCACGAACCGTATGTCTCCCAGCTCGCCGACCGGCTTCGCGCGGCGGGCGTTGCGCCCTCGTCCACCTGCATGGGCATCGATCTGCGATCGTTCGGAGCATGCATCCGCTGCGCCACGTGCGACGGGTTCCCCTGCCGCGTGGGCGCCAAGAGCGATGCCGAGACGGTGGGGATCGATCCCGCTCTCGAAACCGGGAAGGCCCGCCTGCTCAGCGGAGTGCGCGTGACGCGGTTGGTGACCGAAGGGTCGGCGGGCCGGGTGAGCCACCTCGAAGCCCAGGGCGCGAACGGCCCGGTCACGATCATCGGGGAGCGATACGTCCTCGCGGCCGGGGCGGTGAACTCGGCGGCGCTTCTCCTGGCATCGGCAAGCTCGGATCACCCGGGTGGTCTGGCCAACTCCAGCGACCAGGTCGGTCGCAACTTCATGATGCACAACAATGCCCACATCGCAGCGATCGACCTCGACCGCCGAAACGATGTCGTCTTCCAGAAGACCCTGCAGGTCACCGATTGGTACAGCGACGGCGGGGACGGGTTTCCTCTCGGCGCGCTTCAGATGCTCGGCAAAGTGCAGGGCGTGATGATGAAGAGTTGGGCCACCATCGTCCCCCTCCCGGTGCTCAATCTGGTTGCTGATCGCAGCGTGGAGTGGCTGGTGATGACCGAGGACCTTCCGCACGCGGATAACCGGGTCACCTTGACCTCCGAAGGGCAGATCAAGGTTTCTCGACGGGCGATCGGCACTTCCACACACAAGCGACTCCATCGGCGCGCCACGAAACTCATGCGCGCCGCCGGGTACGACGTCATCGCCACGCAGCCCTTCGACATCAGCATGAACAGCCACATGTGCGGCACGGTGGTGGCTGGGGACGACGCCCGCAGGTCAGTCCTCGATGCGCACTGCCGGACACACGACGTCGAAAACCTCTGGGTTCTCGACGCGAGCTTCTTCCCGTCCTCGGCCGCGATGAACCCCGCTCTCACCATCGCAGCACAGGCTCTTCGGTCGGTGGCGGAATCGAGTCTCGCGTCGTAGGGCTCACAACCTCGTCAGCAGCGCGATCTGCCGAGGATCGACTCGCCCCTGCGGCTCACGCCGCCTGAAGGATGTCGGCGATCGGGATCGCGCAGTGGTGGGCAGCGTCATCGCCGCCGTAGTACATGCCGACGACCGTCCCGTCCGCGCGGACCAGCGCAGCCCCGGGCTCGGCGGATGCCACCGACAGCGAGAATCCGAACCCGGTCGGACGGGCCATCGAACCGGCCCGGGAACAGACGCGATCGGTCGCCTTCACCGTCACCCCGATGCCGACGATCGGCTGATTGCCACCCTGGTCGTCGAGCAGGGTGAGGACGTCGCCGACGCGGACCGGTGATCCTGGCGTGGCCACACTCAGCGGCAGGGCGGCGGAGGCGCTCACGAGCGCGAGATCGGCGTCCTCGTCTGTCCCGACGATCGTCGCGGGCACCGCGTCGTGGCCGTCCACGGCGACGCGGAGCTCGAAACCGTCGGTGGGCGGACGCGAGTCGCCCCGGATGCGCGAGTAGCTCGTCGCGATCAGCCCGGTCGAGGTCAGGACGATGCCGTCCGCCTCGCCCCCGCCGTGGACGGTGACGACGCCCGCCGTCAGCGAAGGGTCGACCCGTCCCCACGCGGCGGGCGCAACGACCGCGGCCGGACGCGGCTCGGGTACCGGGCCGGCCGAGGTCCCGCTGAGGTTGCTTCCGATGACGATCGTCACGACGGCCAGACCAGCCATCGCCCAAGGCCACCGACGGGGCCGCCCCGGCGGGCCGGGGATCGGCGCCACGCCGTCGGACACCGATTCGGGGGCGCCGTCGTACACCGGCCACCGCGGTGCCGCAGTCTCGTCGTGCGGCTCAGCCATGAGGCTCCGGCCCGACGCCCACCTGGACGCTCGCCCGATGCGTGGCGCCACCCGAACGCCACTCGATCGTCACCTTCTGGCCCGGCTCCAGCGAGCGGATCACCCCGTCCGGGCCACGTGTCGTCAGGTCGCGGTCGCGCAGGGATGTCGTGCCGACGCGGGTGAGAACATCGCCCAGTCGCACCCCGGCAGCGTTCGCCAGTCCGCCCACTGCGTCGATGGACGTCACGCTGGGGTAGGTGTCGTCCGGGCCGTAGAGCTGAATCCCCAGGCCGCCGGGCGGTCCGACCCGGGTCGTCGACGTCTGCTTGTGCCGTGCGACGTCGCGGACGACGCGGGCCACGTCCGCGATCGGCACCCCGCAGCGAGGATCGTGATCGCCGCCGTAGTACATGCCGACCACCGACCCATCGTCGCGAACGATCGCGCCACCCGGCTCGGCGCTCGCCACTGCCAGGGAGAACTGGAAGCCGGTGGGACGGCTGATCATCGCCGCACCCATGCGGGAGCACGGTTGCTTCGTGGCGCTGATCGTGACCGGGTATCCCACGACCGGTTGGCCAACCCCCACGTCGTCGAGCACCATCAGCTCCTCCCCGCGCTTGACCGGGGTGCCGAGCGTGGCGACGCTGGCGGTCGTGTAACCCGGGACGCGCAACACGGCCACGTCGGCGGATGCGTCGAAGCCGATGATTTCGGCCCGCATCGGCATGCCGCCGTCGGCGACGACGTTCAACTCCACCGCCTCGATGCTGGCGGCGGACCCGTTGAGGCCCACCAGCCGTGCGTAACTGGTGGCTACCAGGCCATCCTTCGTCAGGACGATGCCGTCGGCCTCGACGGTCGCGGTGACCTGCACCCTCACCAGGCCGGACGTCAACGATGGGTCGACCGGCGTCCACTGCGGCCCAGAGACGGGCTTCGGCTCGGACCCACCGGGTTCCGACGCGACCGGCACCCCAGCGCCGCGCGCAACGACGACACCCACCCCGGCGGCCGCGATCACGAGACTGGCACACGCCGCGACCACCCGTTCCCGCCGGCCTCGCCGAGGGACGGCGTCATGGACGCCCTCCACGTCACCCGCTTGCGGGTCGTAGCCCGGCCAGACCGGAGCGGGCTCGTACGTCACCCAGGGCGCCTCGCGCGATCCGGCCGGATCGGTCGGCGCCGGCGGGCTTTCGACATCGTCGCACCGCGCATTTTCGTCACCGGCCATGGCACCTCCATCGGTGCGGACAGTGTAGATGCGGCCTCCTCGACCGCGGGGGCTCACCGGAGGAGCCCCCGCGGGCTACGACCCCGCGACCCACGCCAGGCCAGGCTCGGGGATGCGGCGCTCACCCGCGCTGAGGCCGCACCAGGGCGTCCTCGCGTCGGGTCACGCTCTGCGGCGCCAGCCGGACGGGTGCGGCAGCGGCATCGCTTCCGACGGCCCGCGCGATCAGCGACTCCCCGTCCGCGCCTTCGACGACGAACTCGCCGGCACCGGTCGTGACCAGCGTGGCGGCCAGCGCCGGGTCGGTACCCAGCGGCAGCGGGAGGAGCACCCCGCCGTCGGCGTCGTGCCAGCGTTCGGTCAAGTCGGGGTGCATCACCAGGGCCGCGCGGTAGTCAGGCGCGCGAAAGACCGTGCGAGGCACGCCGTGGGGATCGGGAGCCGACCAGCAGGGCACCGGCGCCAACCCTGCCTCGACGGCGAAGCCGTTGTGGAAGCGGCGATTCTCGCCACGCAGGAAGGGTGCCGCCGAATCCGTGCGGACGGGGCGACGGCCGGGGGAGTAGAAGCCGGCCTGCGGATCGTACCCGGTGACCTCGGCGCGGGGGAGTACCGCGCGGAACCCGTGGTACTGGTCCCCGGCGAAGCCCGCTCCGGCGAACTCGGGCAGCGGCCGGCCAAGGTGCAGTACGCGCACCGTCTCTGCCTCGACCGCCTCCGCCAGCAGCGTGTGCCCCCGCCAGGTCACCCATGTTTCAGCTCGCCAGATGGCATCCACCGAGGTCAGCGGAGTGATCGCCAGGCAGCCCAGCGGCGTCGGCGAGTACTCGGCCGCGGCGGGGAAGCACAACCAGGCGGAGCGGGAATCCGGGGCCAGGACGCCCACCGCGTCCGGCCCGACCTGGAAGGCCGGCACCCGCCGTCCGCCGATCTCGGCGAACAGCTGCCGCTCGCCCGGTTCACGCAACGCCACTGCCGCCGTTGGGCCGCTGCCGGGCAGCCAAGTCGCCGACCCGTCCGCGGCGACCCCCAGGTGCGCGAGAGTGCGGGGACCGGCGATGTCCACCGCCCGGAGTTCGGCGCCGATCGGCAGCAGCGCCGAGCCGTTCACGAGGAACTCGGCAGCGAGCCGGCCGTCACCCCCGGCCAGCAACGCATGCCCGGTGTACGGGGCCGCGAACGCATCGGCGTCGAGCGTCCCACCGACCTCGGTCGCCGCAGACGAGATCAGGCAGCCGCGCACATCGGCGCCGGCGCCGAAGACCAGCACGCTCAGTGGATCGGCCCGATACTGCGCCGGCGCCCCGGCGACGTCCGGGTGGCCGGCGCGGGCAAGGCTCAGGATGCCCTCGGGACCGAGCCCGGCGAGGTCGGCCAGCCGCAGTACGAAACCGGAGACCCGGCGAGGATCGATACCCGCTCCGGCGCGATTGCTGCGGTAGGCGTCGGCTTGGGCCGCGGTGAGGACTTGGGCGAGCATGTCGGCCACGGAAAGGCTCCTTGGAAGGTCGTCGGGACGCCACGGCCCCGCTCCAGCGCCGCAGGTGAAGTCGTGGCCGGTGAGGTCAGGGTAACGGCAGCGGAGGCGGCCGAGCGTCGCGGCCAGTTTCGAGTGCAGGCAGAGACTTCGCGCGCAGATGGCGTCGATCGGCGGCGTCGGGGCGGTGGCGGGCCCTAGCATGGCCATGCTCAGGTGGTGCATGCACCCGCGCTGCCGCCCCTACCGTGGAAGGTCGAGGATGGAACCGATCACCCGCCGATCTCTGTTGAGCGGCCTCGCCGGGGTCACTCTCGCCCCGTTCGCGGTCGACCCCCACGCCTGGGCTGCGGTGTACGGCGGCTATGAGGTGCCCGCCGAGGTGCTGAGCCTGTACCAGGCCAACCGGTCGTGGATCGGCCTGCCGACATCGGCCAGGATCGCCGTGACCGGCGGCTTCAAGCAGAAGTTCCAGCACGCGGACCTGTACTACGGCAAGTCGGTCGGCGCGAGCATCGTGACCAGCCATATCAAATCGGCCTACGACGCCAAGGGAGGCCCCGCGTACCTCGGGCTTCCGATCGGGACGCAGAAGACGTCGACCACCTACAGCTCCCGGACCCAGCGGTTCGCGGACGGCAGGATCTGGTGGTCGTCGGCGCACGGCTCGAAGGTGGTGCGGGAGACCAAGACCGTACGGCTCAGCGGGGCCCCGAACTTCCGGGACATCGCCGGCGAGGGTTCGGGCATCGCCGTGACCGGCGGACGCATGAAGCGGGGCATCGCGTACCGCTCCAGCACGACGAGTTCGATCACCCGCATGGACAAGTTCATCCTGCAGACCCTCGATGTGGGCACCCTCGTGGCCCTCTCTCCGTCCAGCGTCGCCAACGTGACCGGCATCGACCGAGCCCGCTATCAGCTCAACAATCCGAGCTCGCAGACCCTCGCCGAGAAGAAGCGGATGTACGCCCAGTATGTGTCGAGCGCGGCGAACCGGGCGAGTATCGGCAAGGCGATCCAGTTCCTGGCCGGCAGCGATGAGGCCGTCGTCTTCCAATGCCTGAGGGGCTGGGACCGCACCGGGTGGTTCGCCGCCGTGATCCAGGGCCTGCTCGGAGCGTCATCCTCGACCATCATGAGCGAGTTCCTGAAGTCGAACGACTACTACGGGAACGGTGTGCAGAGCGCCTACCTCAACGCCGCGATCAGCGAGATGAAGAGTCGCTACGGCTCCTACCGCGGCTACGCCACGGCCTGTGGGGTGAGTAGCAGCAGGATCTCGACGCTCCGGGCGAAGCTGGTGGATTGAGGCCGCTCACCCCTGCGGTCCTCGACGATGGCCGTCGTCGAGCCATCACGCGCGAAACCCGGCGGACGGACGCCGAGAACCCTCGTGTCGCCCCACCCAAGTGGCTCACGTTCGTGCTCGTCTTCGTGGGCGTCCTGTCCTCGGTGGCCACGGACGCGGGGTATCTGATCCTGGTGCCGCTGGCCGCGGCCGCCTTCATGTCGGTGGGGCGCCACCCGCTCGCCGGGCTGGCTGCGGCGTTCGCCGGAGTGGGCGCCGTGTTCGGGGTGAACCTGCTGATCACACCGTCGGATTCGATGCTCACCGAGGTCACCAACGAGGTGCTGGTCAAGGCCGGAATGCAGCCGCTGGAGGTGACGCAGAACTTCTACTTCTCGATCGTGTCCTCGATCCTGATGGCGATCGTCGCGACGGTGGTCACGGTCAAGATCACCCAGAAGCGCCTCGGGGTCTACGACCACACCGAGGCCGGCGACCTGGACGCCGAGGAGACCGTCGACGAGGCCGGCGAGGCTCAGGGCCTGAAGTAGGCGGGGTTCGCCCTGCTCGGGTTCGTCGTCCTGATCGCACTGCTCACCGCTCCGCCGGGTGCACCGCTGCGCGATCCTGACGACCGGCAACATCATCGGCAACACCCCGTTCATGGCGAGCCTGGTGTTCGTGATCTCGCTGGCATTCATGGTCTGTGGCGTCGCCTACGGCACGGGGCGCCAGGACGCTGATCGGTGGCAACGCCGCGGTGGCCGCGATCGCGAAGACATTCGGCAGCCTCGGCGGGCTGTTGCTGATGTTCTTGATGATCGCCCAGTTCATCGCCTTGTTCAACTGGACCAATCTGCCCACCGTCGCCGCGGTCTCCGCTGCCGAACTGCTGCAACAGGCGAACGTGCCCGCCGTGGTTCTGCTGATCGGGTTCATCGTGGTGATTCTGCTGCTCGACGTCATCCTGCCCGGGCTGGTGCCCAAGTGGGTGATCTTCGCTCCGGTCTTCATTCCGATCTTCGCGTCCCTCGACGTGGCGCCGCAGACACTGCTGGCGGCCTACCGCGTGGCCGATTCTCCGATCAATGTGCTCACCCCGCTGATGGTGTACCTGCCCTTCATGGTCACCGTCGCCCAGAAGTACAAGAAAGACGCCGGCATCGGCACCATCATCGCCTTGATGGTGCCCTACACGATGTGGATCACGATCGCCTGGGTCGCGCTCTTCGTCGCGTGGTTCCTGCTCGGTATTCCCTGGGGCCCCGGCGCCCCGGTGAACCTGTAGCGCAACTCCTCATCCGTCCCAATCGAAGGAACTCCAGATCATGAAGACCAGTGGAATCGATCCCATTCCGTCGCGCAGCGCCACCGTCGACGTCCAGGTGGTGAACGCCTCCGAGAAGGTCGTCGCCGATGCTCTCGCCGTCCCGGTCATGCCCGCTCAGCCCGTCCCTGAGGAGTTGGGAGTCAGCCTGGAACAGCTCGCGAAGGCCGGGTTCACCCCCGAGGTGGGCAAGGCGTTGGCCTTCCCGGCCTCGGGTGAGCCCATCCTGGTCGCGGTCGGGGTCGGCGAACTCGACGCCCTCACCACAGCGAAGGTCCGTGACGCCGCGGCCGCTTTCGCACGCACGGTGCCGCAGGACGCACGGCTGGCCGCTCAGGTGCCGTCCACCACCACGTTGACCGCTTCGGACGCCGCCGCGGCCATCGTGGAAGGAGTCCTGCTGTCGCGCTACCAGTTCTCGTTGCGCAGCACGCCGCGAGGCCCCGTCGGGGTCACCTCGCTGGTCCTGATCGCCCCGCCCGACGAAGAGGCCGAGGTCACCTCCGGCGTCTCCCGTGGCCTGGCCACCGCGCGGGCGGCGATGTTCGGCCGTGACCTGGCGGCCTGCCCGGCCGGTCTGCTGACCGCGTCCCGGATGGCCGAACTGGCGGTCCGGATCGGGGCGGAGGCCGGTCTGACCGTGGAGGTGTCCGATCGCAGGGCGCTGATCGAGCTCGGCTGCGGCGGGCTGCTGGGCGTCAACAAGGGCTCGGTGGAGGAGCCGCGGATGATCGTGCTGAAGTACCGTCCCGAGAACGAACCGACCGGTCACCTCGCCCTGGTCGGCAAGGGCATCATGTACGACTCCGGCGGCATCAACCTGAAGCCTGGCGACCTCGCCCACTCCCAGATGAAGAACGACATGACAGGGGCGGGGGACATCCTCGCGGCCATGTCCGCGCTGGCCGAGCTCGGCTGCCGCGCGTCCGTCACCGGCTACCTGATGTGCACCGACAACATGCCCTCGGGCTCGGCGATGCAACTCGGGGACGTCCTGACGATCCACGGCGGGAGGACGGTCGAGGTGATCAACACCGACGCCGAGGGCCGCCTCGTGATGGCCGACGCCCTGGTGATGGCCGCCGAACGGGGCGTGGACGCGATCGTCGACATCGCCACCCTGACCGGGGCCTGCCTGAGGACCCTGGGCGAGGAGGTGGCCGGTCTGATGGGCAATGACGACGCTCTGGCCGCGCAGGTGATCCAGGCCGGGGACGTGGTGGACGAGCCGGTGTGGCGGCTGCCGTTGATCCGCAGCTACCGGCGCCGAACTCGACTCCGACATCGCCGACCTCAAGAACCTGGGTGGCGTGAACGCGGGCTCGATCACCGCCGCGCTCTTCCTTGAGGAGTTCGTCGACGGTGTGCCGTGGGCGCACGTGGACATCGCCGGCGCGGCCCAGTCGTCCAAGTCCCACCGATGGATCAACCGCGGCCCGACCGCCTTCGGCACCCGGCTGTTGCTGGAGCTCAGCCTGTCGTTCGTGCCGCCGAAGGGCTGACCGCCGGACGCGGGTTGCCGCCGCCGGCGTTCGGCCTAGATGTCGTTGGGGCCGGGGTTCGAACGGGCCGCTCGGGCCTCGTCTGCGACCGACTCCTCCGCGTCGGTTCCCGGGCCGGGATTGCCGAAGACCGGGCCATCGGGGTAGTCGCCGGAGTCGGGGCCGGGGTTGCTCCGCTCGGCCTCCTGCGACTCGGTCACCTCGCCGCCGCTGAAGTCAGGTCCCGGGTTGGTCCGCCGAGCGGTCTCCTCGGGGTTCATGCTCATGGGAATCTCTCCTTCTCCTCGTCGGAATACCACCCTGGACGTACCCGCGCGCCGGGTACCCGAAACCGACCCTCAGGCCTCGTCCGGACGGAGGTTCGCCGCGGCACCCGGTCCGACGATCAGGGGCCCGGCGCCATAGCGGTCGGCGATCACCGAGATGGGCCGAGGATCAGCGAGCCGATCGCCAACCACCGCGTTCACCACCAGCCGTTTGCGGGCGCGCTTGCCGGACGAGTGGCCGGGCAGGTATCTATACAAGAATAGCTATGTTAGCATAATGTATGAGCGAACCAGCGCACGTGAGCCCCGACGAGTTGGCCGACCTCGTGGAGGCCGTGCTGAGCGTCGCGCGCCGGGTGACGGTGCTCGGCAACCGCGATCCCGACGCCGTCGTACTGAACCCGCTGGAGGCGTTGCTGATGCGCCAGATCGACCAGACCCCGGGCGCGACACCGTCCCAGCTGGCCGCCCACCTCGACCTGAAGAGCAGCAACACGAGCACCGCCCTGCGGGACCTCGAGAGCAGGGGCTTCATCCGCCGCAGGGTGGATCCGACCGACGGACGCAGCGTCCGGATCTATCCCACACCGGCCGCCCAGGAGAACCGGACGCTGAAACGCGCTTCGTGGGCTCGCGTCGTGGCTCCGGTCATCCACGACCGGCGCGCGCTGGCCACGGGAGTCGCCCTGCTGAGCCAACTCGATCGCGATCTGGATTCGACCGGCCAGGAACAGCGATGAACTCCGAGAACTGGGGCGCTGTCAAGCAGCTGGTCTCGGAATCGGCGATCCACGGCGTCGTCCTGATCTCGGGCCTACTGGTGATCGTGGCGAACCAGCCCGACGCCCCATCACGGGAGACGCTGGTCAAGGTTCTCGCCACCGCGGCGGTGTTCTGGCTGGCCCACGTGTACGCGGGCACGGTGGCGCACCTCGGTGATCGTCACGAGCACGACCAGACCCCTGGGTCCCGACTCGCCCTGGCGTTGAGAGCCTCCCTGAAACACTCGTGGGGGATGCTGCTCGCGGCACTGCTGCCCGCACTGATCCTCGGGTTCGGGGTTCTCGGGCTCCTCAGCCACGAACGAGCCGTCTGGGGCACCTTGTGGGTCGACGTCGCGATCCTCGCCGTGCTCGGCTTCATCGGGGTCGCCACCTGGACCGATCGGCTCTGGCCGCGGCTCGTCGGCGGCCTGGCCACCGGCCTGCTGGGCATCGTCATGATCGCCCTGAAGGCGATGATCCACTGAGCGGCTGACCGCTGGTTCAGGGTCGAAGCAGCACCTTGGTCGCGGTGCGCTCATCCATGGCGCGATACGCCTGCGCCACTTCGGACAAGGGGAGTTCGAGGTCGAAGACGCGTCCGGGATTGATCCGACGAGCCAACACGAGGTCGAGCAGCTCCGGCAGGTACGCCCGGACTGGGGCCGGCCCGCCCTTGATGCCCACGTTTCGCCAGAACAGCTGATCGACCGGCAAGTGGCCGTGAGGGACGCCGACCAAGCCGATCTGCCCGCCGGCACGAACGCAGCCGACCGCCTGATCGCGGGCGTCCTGCGTGCCCACGCACTCCAGGACACAATCCGCGCCGACGCCTTCGGTGAGGTCCCGAACGGCCGCGATGCCCGCGTCCCCGCGCTCGGCGATGATGTGGGTCGCGCCGAACTCGCGGGCGATCTGCGCCCGATCGGCGTGCCGGCTCATCGCGATCACGGTCGACGCGCCCAGCTGGAGGGCGGCCAGGACGCCGGAGAGGCCGACCGCCCCATCACCCACCACGGCCACCGTGCGTCCCGGACCCACCCCGGCGCACACGGCGGCGTGCCAGCCGGTGCACATCACGTCCGACAGGGCCAGGATGCTCGGCACCAGGTCGTCCGCCGGCAATTCCGGCGTCGCGATCAGAGTCCCGTCCGCGTGCGGGATGCGGATCTTCTCCGCCTGGCAACCGTCGTAGCCGCCGCCGTGCAGGCAGTTGGCCTGGGCGCCGGCGAGACACAACGGGCAGGTGTTGTCCGAGTGCAGGAACCCGCCCACGACGAACTGGCCGGGCGACACGGTGGTCACCGCGGAGCCGACCGATTCGACGATGCCGGTGAACTCGTGCCCGATCGGGGTCGGCTTCGGCACCGCCGAAATGCCGCGGTAGCGCCACAGGTCCGATCCGCAGACACAGGCTGCGACGGTGCGGACCACGGCATCGGTCTCGTCGACGAGAGTGGGATCAGGACGTTCCTCGTAGCGGACGTCCCCAGGTGCATGAATCACGGCTCCGAACATGGCTCCACTCCATCACACCGTCCGGACGGGAGGGAGGACCTTTCAGTACCACTTTCGGCCGACGCCGTCAGCCGTCGGCCGGCCGGGCGCGCGAGCGCTTGAGTTCACCCCGGCGGTGCTTGCCGGTGAGCCGGCGGTCGATGGACGCCCGGCTGGGCCGGGTGCGCCGCCGCGGTGGTGCGGGTGGCGCGAGTGCCGTGCGTAGCGCCTCGGCGAGCCGTTCGCGGGCGGCCACCCGGTTGCGCCGCTGGGAGCGGAACTCACGGGCGTCCACGGTCAGCACGGTGCCGTCCAGCCGGGTCGCCAGGCGTTGCAGGGCTCGTGCGCGCTGCACGTCGTCCAGCGCGAGGGACGCGGCCACGTCGAACGACAGTTGGACCCGGGAGTCGGTCGTGTTGACGCCCTGCCCCCCAGGCCCGGACGCTCGCGAGTACCGCTCGGTGAGTTCGCCCGCCGGGATGACCAGGCCGGACGGCAGGCCCGGTCCGGGCGCGATTCGCAGCTGCGTGATCCGGTCGGGGGGAGCCATGCCTGCATTCTCGCCCTGGGCGAGTCGCCGGTGGCACGATGAGGCCATGCGTGTCGGCCCGGTCAGCGTCGCGTGGGCCGAGGCCCGCTCCCCGGCGGTGCGCCTCAGCGCGGTCGACCAAGCGCGGGCGGCGGCCTATCCGGCGCAGCGTCGCGCCCGGTTCACGACCGGCCGCGCTTTGCTGGCTGAACTGGTTGCCGAACGGTTTCCCGGCGCGGTCGGGTGGGAGGTGACGACGGGGCCGTGCCCGCGCTGCGGCGGGCTGCACGGAGCCGTCACGCTGTCCGGGCTGCCGGCGCTGGCGTCCCTGTCGTACGCCGACGCGATGGTCGTCGCGGCGGTGGCCTCCCTCGACGACCTCAGCCGACTCGGCGTCGACGCCGAGCGCGACGACCCCGAGGTGGCCCGCTCCGCCGATCTGGCCGGGTTGTTGGGCTGCGACTCCCAGGTCAGCCTGCACCGCTGGACGCAGGTCGAAGCCGTCGTGAAGGCCGACGGCCGTGGCCTCCTGCTGGACCCGGCCGCGGTGAACTTCGACGCCGGTTCGGCCTGGATCGATGACGACCCGACACCCTATTGCGTCGCGGACGTCTCCGGCCCGGCCGGCTACCTGGTCACCCTGGCCTGGCGCTGATCCCGCACGCGGGGCGGCAGCTTGGGCAGCGCCGGCCGGTCGAGCCAGTCGGCGAACAGGTCGGTCAGCGGTCGGCCGGCCATTTTCTCGGCGAGGGTGATGAACTCGTCCGTGGTGCCGAGGCCGTGTCGCCGGGCTGAGGTCCAAGACCGGAGGATGTCGAAGAAGCGGTCGTCCCCGACCACTCGGCGCACCGCGTGCAGGGTCAGCGCACCACGTTTGTAGACCCGGTCGTCGAACATCAGGTCGGGCCCCGGATCGCCCAGTACGAGGTCCTGTGGCAGCGACGACACCATGGCCCAGTGGCGCTTGGCCTGCGGCAGAGCAGCTCGGGCCGCCGGATTCCTGCGACCACAGCCATTCGGCGTAGCAGGCGAAGCCCTCGTTCAACCAGATGTCGCCCCAGCGGGCCAGGCCGACACTGTTGCCGAACCACTGGTGCGCCAGTTCGTGGGCGATCAGCCGCTCCGAATCCCAGCGTCCGTCGAGGAAGTTCGAGCCGAACACGGCCATCCCCTGGGCCTCGAGCGGGATGTCGAGCACGTCGGGGGTGACGACGAGGTCGTAACGTCTGAGAGGGTATGGCCCGAAGCAGCGCTCGAACAGCGACATCATCGCCGGCAGCCCGGCCAGGGCCAGCTGCACCCGGCTGTGCAGCGGGGCAGGGTAGTGCACGGCCCCCGGCACCGATCCGAGCGGCAGCGGTGCCCGGCGGTAACGACCGATGTGCAGCGCCACCAGGTAGGTGGCCGTGGGAATGTCCTCGTCGAAGGTCCAGGTGCCTCGTCCCGACGAACGGACGTGCGAACGCAGGTCACCGGGGGCGATCACGGCGTAGGCGTCCTCGAGTTCGATCGCGATCCGGTACGTCGCCTTGTCGGAGGGGCGGTCGTTGCACGGGAACCACGTGGGCGCCCCGACCGGCTGCGCCGCCACCAGGATTCCGTCGTCGAGTTCCTCCCAGCCGACCCGGCCCCAGCGGGAGTTCCGCGGCGCCGGCGACCCGGCGTACCGCACCTGCACCTCGAACCGCTGGCCGGCTTCGATCGGCGCGGCGGGGACGCACGGTGAGTTGCCGGGCGCCCTGGCGGAAACCGGTGCGCTTGTCGCCGTCCACCCGGACGCGGGCGGCGGTCAGGCCGGTCAGGTCGAGGCTGAACGACGTCAGCCGCCGGTTCGCTTCCGCGGTCAGGGTGGCCACGCCGTCCAACCGATTGGTGGCCACGCGGTACTTCAGTGCCAGGTCGTAGTGAAGGACGTCCGATAGGACAGGTCTCCGCTGGTCGGCGCGTACGGGTCGGGACCGGGTTCGGCGGCCGCCGTCACGAGGCTTCCGCCTGGTAGCTGCGCACCTTGACCGCCCGCCACGGGCCGATCGGGTTGCCGCTCCAGCGGCTTCCGGTGGGCACCCTCTCACCGCGCATCACCAGGGACGCCGGTCCGATGGTCGCGTGGGCGCCGATGGTCGCTCCGGGCAGCACGATGCTGTGCGGCCCCAGCGTCCCGCCGCGCTCGATGGTGACCTGTGTCCATGCTCATGATTCGATCATGGAAGAGGTGGGTCTGCACAACGCAGCCGCGGTTGACGGTCGCACCGTCACCGAGCGTGACCAGGTCGGGTTCGGGCAGCCAGTAGGTCTCGCACCACACCCCGCGTCCGATCGTCGCGCCCAGGCTGCGCAGCCACAACGCCAGGGCCGGCGTGCCGGTGTTGGCGTTGGCGAACCAGGGCCCGGCGACCATCTCGGTGAAGGTGTCGGCCACCTCGGTACGCCAGACGAAGCTCGACCACAGGGGCTGCTCGCCGGGCCGGATCGGGCCCACCACCAGCCATTTCACCGCTGTCGTCAAAGCTGCGGCCACGATCCCGGCCACCGTCATCACCAGGCCCGACAGCACGAGCGTCCAGACGGTGCCGACTGCCTCGACCAGCCAGGCCATGGTCAGCAGCACGCCGAGGCCGACGCCGCTGGTGGTGACCACCGCGGTCAGGCGTCCGGCCTCCCAGGCCGCCCGTGCCCAGACCAGGGCTGGAGTCGGGCGGTAGGTGCGGGCCAGGTCTCCTCCGACCACGACCCGGCGCAGCCGCACCGCGGGCGAACCCAGCCAGGACGAGCCCGGCTTCGCCTTGACCGGGGCCACCGACAGCACCGCGACGAGGCCGTCGCGGGGCACGGTGTGGCCGGCGCCGGCGATGCCGGAGTTGCCCAGGAACGCACGCTTGCCGATCGTCACCGGCCCGATCCGCAGCCAACCGTTGTGCAGGTCGTAGGAGGCCACCATGGTGTCGTCGGCCAGGAAGGCGCCGTCTTCGATCGTGGTCAGCGACGGCAACAGCACCACGGTCGACGCCTCGACGTTCTTGCCCACCTTCGCGCCCAGCAGCCGGAGCCAGAGCGGGGTCACGAGGCTGGCGTACAGCGGGAACAGCAGCGTGCGGGCGGTAGTCGAGGAGGCGCTCGGTGGTCCAGACCTGCCAGCCGACCCGGCTGCGCACGGGGTAGGTGCCAGGTGTCATGCCGATCGCCAGCAGTCGCACCCCGACAATGATCGCGACGCTGAAGGTGATGCCGGCGGCTGCGACGCCGGGAAGGAGCCACGGCAGGCTCGCCACTACTGCGCCGGCGACGTCGGCAGAGCCTCGAATCCCGTGGGCCACGACCAGGCCGCCGACACTGAACGCCGCGATCGGGAGCAAGCCGAGGACCATCGAGGACGCCCCGTACGCGGCGAGCCAGGCGGAGCCGCGGGGTGGGCGCTCCGCCGGCCAGTCGAGGCTGGGCTCGCCGGCGCGTGCGGCGGGTGAGCCGGCCCACAGCTGTCCCGAGCGGACCCGTCCGAACACGGCGGAGCCGGGGGCAACCTCGGCCCCGGGGTCGATCCGGGTGCCGGGCGCCAGCGTGCTGCGGGTACCGACGCTGGCTCCGGCGCCGATCCGGACAGCGCCGATCCGGACGGTCTCACCGTCGATCCAGTAGCCCGACAGGTCGACCTCGGGCTCGATCGACGCGCCGTCGCCGACCCGGAGCATGCCGGTGACCGGGGGCAGCGTGTGCAGGTCGACGTCGCGACCGATCCGGGCCCCCAGCGCCCGCGCGTAGAACGTCACCCAGGGCGCGCCGGCCAAACCCACCGGGTCGACCTGCTGGGAGATCTGCTCGGCCAGCCAGAGCCGCAGATGCGTCCGTCCGCCGCGGTGGTAGTCGCCCGGACGCAGGCCGGCGAGCAGCAGCCTGGCCGAACCAGCGGCGATCGCCATCCGTCCGAACGGCACGGCGAACAGCAGCAATCCGAGAAGGAGCAACCAGCCGTTCACCGCGGGCAGGAAGCTGAACCCGCCCGCGTCCGAGCCGGTGGAGGTTCGCAGCACCCAGCTCGCGCTGAGCAGGTAGACCAGCCAGCGCGCGCCGGAGAAGGCGAACAGCGGGACGGAGGCGAGCGTCTGGGCCCACCGCGTCGCGAGGGGGGTCGCGCGTGCCTTGCTGAACGACTCCCGCCAGGGCGTGTCGACCTCGGTCTCGGTGATGGCGGTGGCCATGGCGGCCAGCCGCGGGTGGTCGTAGACGTCGGCGACGCTGAACTCCGGCGCCCGGGTGCGGATTCGGGAGACGAGTTGCGCCGCAGCCAGAGAACCGCCGCCGAGTTCGAAGAAGTCCGCGCGTCGATCCAGCACCGGCGTTCCCAGCACGGCCAGCCACTGCCTGGCCAGCCAGGCCTCATCCCCGGAGAACAGGGTGAGCGCCTGGGTCACCTCCGGCAGGGGCCAGGGGAGCGCGTCCCGGTCGACCTTGCCCGACGTACGGGTCGGCAGGTCGTCGAGGCGGGCCAGCAGCGGGATCATCGGCGCGGGGAGCCGCTCGGCGAGCTCCGCGCGGGCCTGCTGCCGGTCGAATCCCTTCCCGGCCACCAGGTACCCCACCAGGACGGCCACGCCGGCCTCGGTCGTGCGCACCGCGACGGCGGCCGCCTCCACCCCGGGGAGGGCGGCCAGCGCAGCCTCCACTTCGCCGAGTTCGATTCGTCGCCCGCCCACCTTCACCTGGTCGTCGGCGCGTCCGTGGAAGGCCAGCCCTCCCGGCTCGAGCGCCACCAGATCGCCTGAGCGGTAGGCCCGGTGCCAGCCCAACCAGGGCAGCGGCGCGTACTTGTCGGCGTCCTTCGCCGGATCGAGATAGCGCGCCAGCCCGACCCCGCCGATCACGAGCTCACCGGTCGTGCCCGGCGGGACGGGCCGGCCATCGGAGTCGACCACCGCGATCGCCCAGCCGGGAAGGGGAGCGCCGATCAGGACCGGGGAGACCCCGTCCAGGCGGGCGGCCGTGGCGACGACCGTGGCCTCGGTGGGGCCGTAGGTGTTCCAGACCGCTCGGCCGTCGGCCACCAGTCGGGCCGCCAGTTCGGGTGGGCAGGCTTCGCCGCCGAAGATCAGCAGCCGCACCTGTTCGAGCGCCTCGGTGGGCCACAACGCGGCCAGCGTCGGCACGGTCGAGACCACGGTGATCCGGTGGCGCACCAGCCAGCCGCCCAGGTCGGCGCCGCTGCGGACGATGGAGCGCGGCGCGGGCACCAGGCATGCGCCGTAGCGCCAGGCCAGCCACATCTCCTCGCAGGACGCGTCGAAGGCGACCGATAATCCGGCCAGCACCCGATCGCCGGGACCCAGGGCGGCGTCCGAGAACAGCTGAGCTTCGGCGTCGACGAAGGCGGCCGCCGACCGGTGGGTCACCGCCACTGCCTTGGGCACGCCCGTCGATCCGGAGGTGAAGATCACCCACGCGTCGTTCTCCGGTTGCGGGTCTGAGCCGGTGTCGGGCGGTGCCTCGGGTGGTGGGGAGGCGGCCGGCTCGTAGCCGTTGACGGTGAGGACGCCGGCCACGTCGGCTTCGCCGAAGACCAGTGCGGCCCGCTCAGGCGGATCGTCGGCGTCCACGGGCACGTACGCGGCGCCCGCGCCGAGGATGGACAGGATGCCCACGTAGAGTCCGCGGGACCCGGACGGCATCCGGACGCCGACGCGGTCTCCGCGGCGCACCCCTGCCCGCCGCAGGTCCGCGGCAGAGCCGGCGACCGCATCGAGGAGTTCGGCGTAGGTCAGGGTGCCGTTCGCGTCCTCAATCGCTCCCGACTCCGCATGCTGGGCTGCGGTGGCGCGGAGCACATCGATGAGGGTGCGCGGCGTCGGCGCTGCCGACGTCCGGTCGACGACCGACAGCTCGGCGGGCGGCTCGTCGTCAGGCAGGTTGCGCACGCCTCGAAACTAGGCCAGATCCGGACGCGGCCGGCAGTCGTCTCGCCGGTCCGCCCGATCGCGGGTGCCCTGGCACTAGGCTGCTGGGGTGAAGGATCCCAAGGTGCTGATGTGGATGTATCTGGTCGTCGGAGTGGCGGCCATCGCGGGAGCCCTGTTCTTCATGTCGATCGACTCCTCGATCTTGGACTGGTTCATCTTGGTGCTCGGCTTCGTCTCCCTCTGGCAGGCCTACAAGGAATACCGCGCCTTCCGCGGCGAGGCACCCAAGAGCTGAACGTGCGCCTGCGGTAGGCGCACCCCGTTTGTTGCGGGCCTCCTCTCTGGCCCCCGTGTGTCGCACTGCCTGCTCCGGTGATGCGGCCGGCTGCCGCATGCGCTGTCGCCACCTTCGCTATGCCGCCTTGCTCTGAGGCTGCGACGTCCCTTCACGAACGCACCCATCTATTTGTAATGACCGGTCAGTTTAAGTACTCTGGAAGGGAACGAGAGGACGAAGTGTGACCACGAGCGTGAGCGATCACAGCGGCACCCGCGTGCAAGAACCCGACGTCGTCCACGACGCTGTCGAGCCGATCCCCCCGGCGGTGAGCGCCTGTGGGCTCCAGCTGGACGGCAAGCGGGGCCGCATCTACGGGCCGATCGAGGCGGAGGTTCCTGCGGGCAGCCTGACGTTGGTGACCGGCAAGGCCGGCAGCGGCAAGACGTCGCTGCTGCTGAGCCTGGTGGGGCGGATGAGGCCGAACCGCGGTTCCGATCTGGTCGTCCTGGGCCGGTCACTGCCGTCGCGGGCGCGGTGGGTGCAGCGTCGCACCGCGGCGGTCGGCGTCCACGGCCTCGACGACCTTGACGAGGAGGTGAGCGTGGCCGCGACCATTCGGGAACGCGAGGCGTGGCTGGCGCCCTGGTGGCAGATCGTGCGCACGCCCGACGACGAGCGGGTGGCGCAGGTGTGCGTCCCGGTGTTCGGTGACCACCCCGTCCCGTCGGCGCGACAGCTCATCCACGAGCTGGACGAGGCCGCGAACCTCCAGTTGCGCCTGGCGCTCGCGCTGCTCAGCCACCCCCAGCTGATCGTCGTCGACGATCTCGACTCCCTACGTGACCTCGACAGCCGCCATCGCGTCGCGGCGTCGTTGCGGGCACTGACCGAGCAGGGCGTGACGGTCATCGCCGCAGCGGCTTCCGCGGACGAGCTCCACCGGCTCGGTGACTCCGTCGGGCACATCGCCCTCTGAGGCCGCCTTTCGCGCACGGAGCGTTCCTCCGCGCGCATCCCCCCACATCTCCCATCGAAGAAGACCACATGTTTGCCTGGAGCTCGCACGGAACCGAACTGAAGCGGTTCCGTCGCCAACCGATCACTCGCGCCGCCATCGCCGTGATGCTGCTGATTCCTCTGCTCTACGGAGCGATGTACGTCTGGGCGTTCTGGGATCCTACGAGCCGCATGAACGACCTTCCAGTGGCGCTGGTCAACGCCGACGTCGCCACTACCGACGACGGACGCGTCGTGAGCTACGGCCAGGACGTGGTGGACGAACTGACCGACGACGCCTCGCTGGGCTGGGCATTGGTCGACGCGGACACCGCGAAGGCGGGCCTCGAGTCGGGCAAGTACTACTTCTCGGTGACCATTCCGGCCGACTTCTCCACCCGCATCGAATCCCTCGGCGGGGACGAACCGCTCGCCGCCAGCATCGACGTGACCTACGACGACTCCAACTCCTTCCTCGCCTCCACATTGGGCAAGACGGCAATGCTCGAGGTGCAGCGGGCCGTTCGCGAGAGGGTCAGCCAAGAGGCCGTCGACACGCTCCTCGTCGGTGTCGGGGACGCCCGGGACGGCTTCGCCAAGGCTTCGGACGGGGCCTTCGAACTCCGCGACGGCCTGACCGACGCCGCCGACGGCGCGGACCGTCTGAACGTTGGCGCCTCCGACCTTGCCGAAGGCGCGGCCCGGCTCGCCGCGGGCACGGTCGACGCTGCGACCGGCGCGCATACCCTGGCCGGGAAGCTCGGCGACTACGTGAGCGGGGTGAGTAAGGCGTCGGCGGGCGCCCAGCAACTGCGGGACGGCGCTGCCGGTCTCACCGCTCTCCAGGACGGGCTGGCCCAGGTGGCCGACCCGGCCACTGGCGCTCCGGCGTTGGCGTCAGGGGTGAGGGAACTCGCCGGCGGCGTGAATACCCTGGCGTCCGGGGCTGGCAGCTTCGCCACCGGCGCCGGCACGTTCGCCACGGGCGCCGGCGATTGGGTGACCGGTGCGCAGGCCTGGCGCTCCGGCGCGTACGAGGCCACCGGCGGCAAGCTGACGTCGGGCACGGCCGCGGTGGCGTCCGGAGCGACCGCCCTCGCCGACGAGACCGCGAGCGGTTCCGACCTGCGCACCGGTGCCGCTGCGGTGGCGACCGGCAATTCCCAGCTGGCCGCCGGGCTGGGGTCGATCGACGAGGCGCTCGCGAAGGCTCAGAAGGCGCAGGAGTCGGGCGATGCGGACTCGGCCGCGAGGATCATCGCCGCGGCGCGGGATCAGTTACACCACGCGCAGGGCAGCGCTGGCGCCCTGGCGAAGGGTGCCGGCACGGTCAGCGACGGAATCGGCGACCTCCACACCGGCGCGAGCAAGCTCGCGACGGGCGCCGACGCGGTGCAGACGGGCTGGGCGAGCGTTCACGGCGCGCTTGCCTCAGACGGCGCGTTGGGGGCGCCGCTCTCGACGCTTGATGCCGGCCAGCGGCAGTTGACCACCGGTGCCGACAGCCTCGCCGAAGGCGCCGCGCAACTCGCCGACCCGGCCACCCTGACCAAGGTGCAGCAGTTGGAGACCGGTGCCGATCGGCTCTCCACCGCGCTGGGAGCACTCAGCGACGGGGCGTCCGATCCGGAGAAGGGCATTCCCGCTCTTCAGTCCGGAATTGACAGCCTCGTCGCCGCCTTCACCGCGTCCGATCCCGAAGCGGGGCTGGTCAGTGGGGCGAAGGCGTTGCGGTCGGGGGCTGCCACCCTCGCCGACGGTCTGGCCGATGCGCGGGACGGCGCGGCTCGGCTCAGCGCCGGCTCGTCCGAGCTCGCCGCGAACACGCCGGCTCTCGCCAACGGCCTGGGCGACGCGACGGCGGGCGCGGACGAGCTGGGCGGCAAGCTCGCCGACGGTGCCGCGGAGATCCCGAATGACTCGGCCGCGGTGCGCAGCGACCGGGCCGAGGCGATCGCCGTCCCGGTGAGCGTGGCCGCCGACCACGTGCACGAGGCCGACTCGTGGGGCGAGGGCTTCGCGCCCTTCTTCATCTCACTCGCGCTCTGGGTGGGGGCCCTGATCACGTGGCTGCTGCTGCGTCCGCTGCAGACCCGGGCGCTGATGACCTCGGTCAACGGCTTCCGGATGGCGTGGGGATCGCTGAACTCGGCGCTGCTGCTGTCGCTGGGCCAGGTGGCGATCATGCTGTCGGTGATGCACTTCGCGATCGGCCTCAACCCGGTCAACGTGGTGGCGACCTTCGCGTTCACGATGCTTGCTGCGGCCGCCTTCTTCGCGTTGCAGCAGTTCTTCCAGGTCGCGTTGGGTTCCGCGGTCGGCAAGGTGGTGATCATCGTCGCGCTGATGGTGCAGCTGGCCAGCGCGGGCGGCACGTATCCGATCCAGACCACGCCGTCGTTCCTGCAGGCGATCAGCCCCTACCTGCCCATGACCTATGTGGTCAACGGGCTTCGGGAGACGATCACCGGCGGCATGGAGGCGCGGTTCTGGACCAGTGTCGCCGTCCTGGCGGCTATCTTCGTGGTGTCGCTTGCGGCTACGTCCATCGTTTCGGCACGCAAGCGGATGTGGACGATGTCCCGGCTGCACCCGGCGTTGAGCATCTGAGGAGACCGCGATGGCTGCAATCCCTACTGAGAAGCCGGACGGACGGGTGGCGCGGCGCCAGGGCACCCGCGAGGCGATCATGGACGCCGCCACCGAGCTGTTCGCCGCTCGTGGCGTCACGTCGACCTCCATCGATGACATCGCGGAGCGGGCGGGAATCGCGAAGGGGTCGATCTACTACAACTTCGAATCCAAGGCCGGACTGGTCGAGGCGATCATGGGCCGCAACAGCGAGTTGCTGGCCGCCGCGATCGCGCAGGCCAGGGTCGGACGCACGGGACACGCGCTGCGCGATGAGGTGGTCCGCGTCCTGTTGCGGTTGGTGCAGGAGCATGCGGCCGCTGCGCGGGTGATGGTCACGGAACTGTTCCGCACGGAGAGGTCGTGGCGAGAGTCGATCGAGAAGTGGCGGGGACTGGCGCTCTCGCCGCTGATCGAGGATCTGGAGCGGTCGGGCGTGGAGCCGGCGGTCGCGGGGGTGCGGGCTGCCGCGATCATCGGGGCGAGCCTGATGGCCGGGCTGGAGTGGTTGGTGTTCCACCCCGAGCGTAGCTACGAGCAGGTGGCGGCGTCTGTCCTGGGCACTCTGTCGTCGGACGACTGACTTCGTAGGCCCTGGGAGCGCTCAGCGCTGGGGGCCGGCCACGCCGGGGTCGCCGATCGACTGCTTGGTCGATCCGGGCTGTCCGTGGGGGATCGGTTCGACGACGACCGCGGTGCCGTAGGCGCAGACTTCCGAGAACGCCTGCCCGATCGACCCGGTGTCGAACCGCATCGCGATGATCGCGTTGGCGCCGCGGTTGACGGCGTCCTGCCACATCCGGCTCATCACCTGCTGGCGGCTGTCGTAGACCAGGCGGGTGTACTCGTCCACCTCGCCGCCTCCGAGGGAGCGGAATCCGGCCACGATGTTCGCACCGACGTTGGCCGCGCGGACGGTCATGCCCATGACCTCGCCCAGGACGGCCTCGACGCGGTAACCGGGAATGTCGTTCGAGGTGACGATCAGCATGGCGGGATGGTAGTGGACTCCCGGTGCCGTTCAACCCCACTCTCAGCCAGTTGCGTCCACGAGCCCAGCTCTGTCGCTGCGGCTACCGGCGTGAGCAGCGCGAGGATCTGGTGGACCTGATCGACCTGGGCCACCGGGTAGGGCGCGCGGTCGACGCGGGTGACGCGGTTGATCGACATCGACTTGACCTGTTCGCACATCGCCACGGTGGTTGTCGAGTCGCCGGACGTGAGCTTCACGTGCGTGGACCATCCGCGATCGGTGTGCGTCAGTGGCACGGCGATGAGCAGTCCGCGGGCACGGTGAAGAGTCGGCTCGGACAGCACCAGCCAGGGCCGATGCTTGGCCTGCTCGCGACCGATGGTCGGGCTCCTGGTCTCCCAGACGACATCACCGCGGGCAATCTGGTGGGTCACTGATTCTTCTCGAACCGAGCGATGGACTCCTCGGCGAACGCCGCGTCCGCCTCGGCAAGATCGTCCAGGTACTCCTGGTCGGGGGTCTCGGCTTCGAGCGCAGCCCAGAACGCAGCCTTGCGCCGCGCTTCGAGCATCTCCTCGATGAGCTGGCCCTGGGTCAGGTGTGCCGCCCGGGCCGCATCGCGCACGCTGTCACGCACCACGCGAGGAACCTTGATAGTGGCCATATCAGTCATACCCACATGGTTACCTCTACGGGCTACCCAGGGTCTCGTCTCAGCCCACCCAGAACGGGCGCAACAGGGCGTGTGGACATCCTCGCTGCGACCGCGGAACTGCGGCCGACATCGCCGCACCCGGGTCGGGGTCGCCGGGAACCGGGCGGTCTCCTTCCCGGCCCGCGGGTGGCCGGCTGCCGCCGACATCGCCGGACGGTCGGGGCGCCGGGGACCCTTGGGCGGCCGGATGTCGTTGGTCAGGCTTGGCTGGCCGGTTCGTTGGTGTGGAAGCGGGCGTGGCGGATGGGTTTTCGGTGGGGGTCGTATCTGGCCGGTGGGATGACTTCTGGGATGCCGTCGTGGGCGATTCGGATTTCCCATTGGTCTCGGGTGGGGTATCGGGCGGGTTCGAGCAGGGTGTGGTGGTGGTGGCACAGCAGGCACAGGTTGGAGAGTGCGGTCGGTCCGCCTTGGTGCCAGGGCACGATGTGGGTGGGCGTCGCAGTTGCAGGCGCGGGCGTGGCAGCCGGGGAAGATGCAGCCGCGGTCTCGCAGGGTGAGCGCGGCCCGGATGGGTGGGGTGACCAGGCGGTGGTCGCGGCCGACGTCGAGGATGTCGCTGGGGCCGCCGAGCACGGCGGGGAGTAGGTCGGCGTCGCAGCACAGCCGGCGCAGGTCGCCGGCGCTGATCGGTTCGTCGGCGCCGATCAGCCCGGCCGCCGCAGCCCCGCGCAGCAGGGTGTCGTAGTTGAGGGTGACCACGATCCGGGGCCGGTCTCCGGCTACTTTGGGTGCCCGCCGTTGTTGTTGGTGGGCCTGGATCATCGCCACCATCGCGTCAGCGCGGCGTTGTTGGGGGCTGATCCCGGCCGCGAGCGGGTCGCGTTCTTCCACCGCGGTGCGGCGTTGGGATTCGGTGTAGGCATCCAGCAGCGTGATCCACGCCTGCCCGTCGGGCAAGGGGAGGCTGCCGCTGAACTTCACCGACCCGTTGTTGTCCCGGCTGAACACCAACGAGCGGTTCGCCTGCGCCGCTTCGGCTTGGCGCTGCAACCGGCGCTCCAGGGTTTCCGCGGCCCGCTCCGGCGCGACCTTCGCCAGGACTTGCGGCGCGGCCTTGACCAACCGGTCACTGTCCATGCTCCCGGCGAGTTCCAGCAGCATGTCCTCAGCCTTGGCCTGGCCGGGAGCATCCAGCCCGTCCAAGCCTGCCATGGCGGTGTGGATGGCGCGGGCCTGATTCACGCTGATCCGCCCCGACACCGCAGCATCGGCGACGCCGGGATGCTCGGCCAGGTCACGACCCTGGTGCAGCAGCCCGGCAGCCTCCCGTTTCGACCAGCCCGGCTGCAACGCCAGCCACGACGTGGCCGGGGTGCCGCTGCGCTGCTCGGACTCCCGGCCGGCCTCGGCCCTTGCCACCAACAACGCCGCGACCGCGGTCAACCGCGACGCCAAACCACGAGACCTACTCGCGCACACCAACCGCTCACCCCGCCCGACCCCGGCAGCATCGAAGGAGTCCAGAATCGCTTCGATCGAATCCAGCGCCGTGACGGCCGGGGTGGTTGCCATAACCCCAGCCAACCACCCGCCACCGACACTTTCCGGCCCACACCGACCCCATCCAGGCTTACCAAGCTAAGAATCGACTGAACAAATCGAACACCTGTACGAGTGCGGCCGCGACGTCCTGGAACAAGTCACCTCGGCTTCAGGAGACCTGCGTCGACGACCCCGACGGAGTCGGTCGTCAGCCCTTCCTTCCCGAAGCGCGTCTTCCCAGATCTCGGCGAACCTCTGCGTTGCGGCCAAGGCGTGCCAGGACGAAGAGCAGGACGCCTGAGGGCACCCAAGACACCACCAGCATCCCGGGCCCGGCCAGGGGCCGCGGGCGGCCATCTGCGGCGGCAGTGCGCCAGAGGGCAAGGCCCGTGGCGATCGATGCAGCGGCGGTCGCCGCCGCCAGCGAACCAGCGGCGCGGGCTCCGGTCGTTCGCTTGGCGGCAAGCAGGCCGGCCCACAGGGTTGGAAATGCTGCAACAGCCACGTCGACGGTGGCCGCGGCGGACTTGGTCGTCCAGCCGTCCACGCGTCCCGTCGCTCCGAGCTGGCTGGGCAGCCGCCCAGGCAGCTCGCGCCAGCGGAACAGGTAGTGGGCACCCACCGCGGCAGTCAGCACGACTGGCACCGCTAGCGCCGCTCGAGTCGCCGCTGCGGGGGTGTTCTCGAACGGCTCGTCTTCGGCGTCCGGTTCGATCAGGCCCAGCTTCACCGCAGCCGAGCCGAAGTTGAGCGACCAGCCGAGGCCGAAGACCCGAGGCACGAACAGGCGTGGGTCGCGGGGGTTCCACCAGGTGCGTGCCACCTTCTCCGCCGACGGTGCGCTGAAGTCCAGGGGCAGCCGTCCGAGCCAGCTATGGCCCTCGCCGTGATCGCGGCTCTGATCATCCAGGGTGCGGGCCAGTTCGGCGACGTCGGCAGCGGTCGCGTCGGGGTCGAGGCGGTCGGCGAGGTAGGCGCGGACATCTTCGAGCACTTCATCCAGATACTCGTCAGCGACCCCCGAGCGGACGCGTGCGAGCACCTCACCGACCGCGGCTCGGGCCTCAGGGCCGAGCACATCCAGTGATTCGATCATCGTGACTCCTCGACGATTTCGCGCACCGCGGCGGCTACCGCGGCAAAGGTGGACGCCATCTCGTCCAGCGCCTGACGACCGGCTTCGGTGAGCGCGTAGTACTTTCTGGGGGGACCGACCGGCGATTCCTGCCAGTTCGACGTCACCAGGCCGGCCCTGGCCAGGCGGGCCACCAGCGGATAGACGGTGCCGGCAGTGATCGCCAATTGGGGGCGCGCCGCGAGTTTGTCCACCAGTTGCGAGCCGTACTTAGGCTCTCGCGCCAACAACCCGAGGACCGCAAGTTCGATCACTCCTTTGCGCAGCTGGGACCCCCAGCCCTCCTGCTCTCTGCTTCGCACCGCTAGACTGTATCGCCGGCTACCTTGTTAGACAAGCTAGCTGGTCACGCATATATCATGGTCGAGACGGGCCTGTTGGTGCGAGCCAGAGGGTGGCGAAAACCGCGATGCTGTGGCCGGTGGTTCGTCTCAAGCACAAGGACGCTGGACCGGCTGAAGTCACTTGCGGTAGGCGTCGCGCAGGTTGGCGCCGGACTTCTGCCTCAACTGCACCAGGACGCCGGCGATCGCGAGGACCGCGAAGGCGACACTCCAGGCGATCTGGGCGGGCGACGAGAGCTGCCAATGCGCCACGTCGGTGAGCGGCACCTGCACTCCGGTCAGCACCTGCGCGCCGGTGATCACCGCGCCGGCCCCGATCAGGGCGGTCAGGACGACGAGCAGCAGCTTCGGCAGGTTCAGGACCCACCCGAGCACCACCAGGCCGATCGCGACGGCGATCGCCACCGTCAGCGCGAGCCAGTCCGGGAAGTGGAAGGCGGTCGAGGCCAACTGTCCCAGTCCGAATCCGACGGACGCCATCGACAGCAGGACGGCCACCCGATAGAACGCGAATGCCAGCCACGCGAACAGCAGTGCCAGGACCAGCCCGAAGACCCAGCTCGGCACGGACGCGAGCGGGCCGTCCGCGAGCGACGGAGCCACCGCCACCTGCAGCAAGCTGCCGACCACGAAACCGACCACCGCACCCCACAGCGCCAGCACGATCCGCGCCGCGGAATACCCCAGGAAGCAGAACACCAGACCCAGGCCGATGTCGATCAACCCCGTCACCCACACCTGATCCATGCCCGCGAGGCTACCCGGCCGCGCTGTGTCCTCGGCGCCAGGCGCGCTGCGCACCCGGGCCAGGGCGCGCTCTGTACTTGGGCCAGGCGCTGTGCAACACCGTCCCGGCGCTACGGCGTGGCCGAACCGCCCGGCTCCGGCTCACCCAGCGGATACAGGACGCAGGCCACGTCGGCCGCACCCGCCGGACGCAGGGGCACCGGCGAGGCATCCGCGAACTCGAACTCGACCCCCACCTCCGTCACCCTGGACGCCGTGACGCCTTGCCACAGCGGCTCGTCGGCGTTCTCGCCACGGATCCGCTCGAACAGGGCAGCCACGTCCGCCACCGTCCCGCTGCGGGGTTTCACCACCGCGCGACGTTCGCTGTGGTCAAGGTCGCCCAGACCACCGAGCAGTGCCTGATCCCGCTCGAAGTCGGCGATCGGCACCCTCGTCCAATGCTCCTCCACCAGCGCCTTCAGGTCGCGCGGCTCCCAGCCGCACTCGGCCCTCGCCACCGGACACCGCGGGTGGAAGCTGCACCCCCGAGGCGGACGGGCCGCGTCGGGGATCTCGCCCCGCGGCAGATCCCGACCCAGCACCGTGTTCGGGTCCATGTCGGGAATCGCCTTCAGCAGAGCCTGGGTGTATGGGTGCCGCGGACGAGCGAAGATCTCCGCCGTCGGCCCGATCTCGACCACCTTGCCCAGGTACATGATCGCGATCCGGTCGCAGAAGAACTTCGCCGTGGCCAGGTCGTGCGTGATGTAGACGTACGTGAGTCCCAGATCGGCCTTCAGGTCGAGCATCAACTGCAGGATCTTCGCCCGCACGCTCATGTCCAGCATCGAGACCGGCTCGTCGGCGACCAGCACCTCCGGGTCGAGAATGATCGCCCGCGCGATCACCGCCCGCTGCTTCTGCCCGCCGGACAGGTCGGACGGATACTTCGCCAGGAACTGGTCCGCCGGCGCCAGCCCCACCCGCTCCAGGGCCGCGATCACCTGCCGCCGCAGCTCAGCGCCCGCGGCGCGCTTGTGGATCACCAACGGGTGGCCCACGGCGGTCTCGATGTCCATGGACGGGTTCAGCGCCGCATGCGGATCCTGGAACACCATCTGCAGCCGCGTCCGGTGCCGGCGCAGATCCGCACCCCGCAACGCGGCGATGTCGGTCTGCGGACCACCGTCGCTGGGCCGGTGGCTGATGCTGCCGGCCGTCGCCGGAACCAGCCCCAGCAACGCGCGGCCCAACGTCGTCTTACCGCTGCCCGACTCACCGACCAGGCCGAGCACCTCGCCGCGCTCCAGCTGCAGGTTCACCCCGTCCACGGCCCGCACCACCCCGGTGTCCCGGCCGAACAGGCGGGCCAAGCCACTGCCGCGCAGCGCGAAGTGGATCTGCAGATCGTTGACGCGCAGCACCGGATCGCCGGTGGGCGCGAGAGTGGGTTCAGGCTTCGTCGGCAACGGACAACTCCTCTCGCTGCAGCGGAGCCAGCTCGTCAGCGCTCAGGCCGGCCGGGTTCGCCGCCCAACACGCCACGTCGTTGCTGCCCACCCGCACCGGCCCACCCCCGCGGGCTTGGATCGCCGGTTCCCGCATCGGGCAGACCGCCATCGCGTCCGGGCATCGGGGATGGAAGTGGCAGCCCGACGGCGGCGACACCAGATCCGGCGGCGCCCCCGGAATCGAATGCAGCCCGTCGGTGGCCAGCGTGATCGTCGAACGCAACAACTCCCGCGTGTAGGGATGCTGCGGATCGGCGAACACCGTCCGGGCGTCGCCGATCTCGACGATCTTCCCGGCGTACATCACCGCCACCCGGTCGCAGGCCTCCGCGATGATCCCCAGGTTGTGCGTGATCAGCAGCAACGAGGTGTCGAAGTTCGCCCTCAGGTCGTGCAGGATCTTGATGATCTGCGCCTCGACCAGCACATCCAACGCCGTCGTGGGCTCGTCGGCCACCACGAACGCCGGACGCAGCACCAGGGCGAGCGCGATCATCAGCCGCTGCCGCATCCCCCCGGAGAACTCGTGCGGGTAGGCCTTCCAGCGCGACGGCGGGATGCCGATCACGCGCAGCACCTCCAGCGAGCGGTTCTCGATCTCGGACGGCGACATCTTCGGGTGGTGGGTGCGCAACGTCTCGATGAAGTGCTCGCTGATCCGCATCAGCGGGTTGAGCCGCGTCAAGGGCTCCTGGAAGATCATCGCCAGGTCACGGCCGCGACGCTGGAACCGCTGCCTGCGGGTCATGGCCAACAGGTTCTCACCCTTGAAGTTCAGCGCGCCGTCCATCGTGGCGCCTTCGGGGAGCAGATCGAGCAGGCCGCGGCCCAGGGTCGACTTGCCGCAGCCGGATTCGCCGACCAGGCCAAGGATCTCGCCGCGTCCGACCGAGAACGACACCCCGTCGACCGCCCGTACCGGTCCCCGGGGGGTGCCGTACCAGATCCGCAGGTCGGTGGCGTCGATGACCGTCTGGCTCACGGCCGCACCTCCTGCTGCTCGCGCGGGGGCAGCGTGACCGCCGCGAACCGACGCTTCCGCAGCGTCGGGTTCACGGTCTCGTTGAGGCCCTCGCCCACCAGCGTGAGGCCCGTGACCAACAGCACGATCGCCATGCCGGGGAAGAACCCCGTCCACCAGATGCCGGACGCCGCGTCATCCATCGCGCGGCTCAGGTCGAAGCCCCACTCCGCGGCCTCCTGCGGCTGGATGCCCAACCCCAGGAACCCCAGTGCTGCCAGCGTCGAGATCGCGTCGGCGGCGTTGAGCGTGCCGATCACCGGCACCGACTGGATCACGTTGCTGAACAGGTAGCGGCCCATGATCGTCGGGTTGGACGCGCCCAACGCGCGGGCGGCCTCGACGTAGGTCGCCTCACGCGCACTGACCGCAGTGTTGCGTACTACCCTGAAGTACTGCGGAATGTAGATCACGGTGAGCGACAGGGCCGCCGCGACCACGCCGGACGGAAGCACGCTCTTGAGCAGGAAGCCGAACACGATCGCCAGCAGCAGCGAGGGGAACGCGTACAGCGCGTCCATGATCAGCACCAGCACCCGGTCGGTCCAGCCCCCGACATAGCCCGACAACAGACCGAGCGGGACGCCGAGGAGCGCCGACAGAATGACGCTGAGCAGCACCACCACCAAGGCGGTCTGCGCGCCCCAGATCACCCGGCTGAGCACGTCGTAGAACAGGTCGTTGGTACCGAACGGATGCCCCGGCCCGGGAGCCGACAGCTTCTCGAACTTCACCCCGTCCACCGAGTTCTGCGCGAAGCCGTACGGCGCCAGCCAGGGCGCGAACACCGCCATGATCACGAACAACAGCACCAGGCCGAGGCCGAAGACCAGCAACCAGCGCGCCATGCCGGTGGTGTTGCGAAACGGCGCCAGAATCGTCTTCACGAGTACCTCACCCTCGGGTCGATCAAGGCGTTGATGATGTCCACGGCGAGGCTGATCACAACCACGATCACGGCGAAGAAAGTGACCAACCCCTGCACACCGATGTAGTCGCGGGCCTGGATGTAGTGCACCAGTTGCGTGCCCAGACCCGGCCAGTTGAACGTGTTCTCGGTGAGCACGGCGCCGCCGAGCAGCATGGCCGCCTGCAGGCCGATCACCGTGACCACCGGCACCAGGGCGTTGCGGAACGCGTGCTGGCGCACTACCCGTGATTCGCGGATCCCGCGGGCGCGGGCAGCCTCCACGTAGTCGGCCTGCAGCGTCTGCAACAGGTTGACCCGCACCAGACGGATGAACACCCCGCAGATCAACAGGCCAAGGGTGAGGCACGGCAGCAGGTGGTGGATCAGGATGTCGCCCAGCGCCGGCAAGTTGCCCTGGAGCAGGGCGTCGATCAACAGGATGTGGGTGACCGGTTTCGTGGCCACCGTGAACTGGGTGCGTGGATTGGCGATGCCGGACGTCGGCAACCCCAGCGGGCGGGCCACGAACATCTGCATCATCAGTCCGACGAAGAAGATCGGCGCGGCGTAGGTGACCACGCCGAACAGCCGGATCACCACGTCGCGCACGGAGTCGCGGGCCCGCCCGGCGACCAGGCCCAGCGGAATCCCGATGCCCAGCGCGATCAGGAAGGCTCCGACGGTGAGGGTCAGGGTGGCGCCGCCGTTGTCCCGGATGATCTCCAGGATCGGCCGATTGTCGGAGATGGTCTGCCCGAAATCGAAGCGGGCGACCTGCCACAGGTACTCCAGGTACTGCACGATGAGGGGCCGGTTCAGGCCGAGATCCTCCCGGCGGGCCTCGATCACGGCCGGGTCGAGCTTGCCGCCCACGGCCGCGGTGATCGGATCACCCGGCGCCACCCGCAACAGCAGGAAGACCAGGGTGAGCAACACCAGCATCATCGGGATGATCAGCCCGATGCGCGCCACGATGTAGCGAGGGAGAGAGCCGCGGGACACCCGCGTCCCCCTTTCTGAAGAGGTCCGGTTCCCGTCCCGCCCTCCCCGAATTCGTGGTCGGAGGGCGGGACGGGGGTGAGGTCAGGCAGCCTTACTGATGGCCCACAGCCGGAAAATGTACGTCGGGTCGAGCGTCTCCTTCACGCCCTTGACGTCCTTGTTGGCCACGGCGACGTTCTTGCCGTTCCAGGACGGGATCAGCGGCACATCCTTCGCCGTGAGGTCCTGGATCTGGCCGATGATCTCGGCCCGCTTCGTGGCGTCGGTCTCTCCACGCTGCGCCTCCACCATCTTGTTCATCTCGGCGCTGGAGTAGTTGTTCTTGAAGAAGCCGCCATCGACCAGGAACGGCGTCAGGTAGTTGTCGGCGTCCAGGAAGTCGGGGTACCAGCCCAGGATGAACAGGTCGTAGGCGTTCTGCTTGTACAGCGTCTGGTACTGCTCCCACTCCGCGCTCTCGGTCTTCGGCTCGAACAGACCCGACGCCTTCAGCTGGTCGGCCAACTGGTTCGCCTCGTCCACGGCGTTCGGCCCGTAGTGGGTCGGGGTGTAGCCGAGGGTGAGTTTCACCGGGGTCGAGACCCCGGCGTCGGCCAGCACCTTCTTCGCAGCGTCGATGTTCGGGGTCTCGCCGTAGACCTCCTTGAAGGAGTCCTTCTGGCCCGCGAAGCCCGCCGGGACGATCGAGAACGACGGGGTGACGGTGCCGTCGTAGGAGTCCTTGGCGATCGCGGCGCGGTCGATCAGGTAGGCGGCAGCCTGACGAATGGCCTTCTGCTTGCCGATGTCGGTGCCGAACTGCCACACCCAGTAGCGGAAGGACGAGCCTTCGCCGTTGATCACGTCGAGCTTGCCCGAGTTGGCCAGATCGACGTAATCGGTCGGGGTCAGTTCGCGCCAGGCGACGTCGATCTCGTTGTTCTCCACGGCCTGCCGCAGCGGGGAGGAGTCCTTGTAGTACTTCACGAAGATCTGGTCGGCCTGCGCCTTCCGGTCCCCGGTGTAGTTCGGGTTGGCCTTGAACACGGCCTGGTCGCCGGTGGAGTAGGACTCCAACGCCAGCGGCCCCGAGCCCACGACCTGGTCGTCGGCGAGCAGTTTGTCTGCGGGGAACACCTCTTCGTCCACGATCGACGCGGTCGCGGTGGTGAGCACCTTGATGAAGGTCAGGTCGGGGGCGTTGAGGTGGAACACGATCGTCGTGGCGTCCGGGGTCTCGATCGCTCCCGACTCCAGCGCCTGGTTCTTGGTGTCGCCGTTGGAGATGCTGCCCAGCAGCACCGAGGAGCCGTTGGGATCGTTGATCTTCAGGTTCCGCTCGAACGAGAACTTCACGTCAGAGGACGTGAGGTCGTGCCCGTTGGCGAACTTCAAGCCCGACTGCAGTTTGCACGTCACCGTCTTGGCGTCGTCGTACGCGCAGCTCGTGGCCGCGTCCGCAGCCTCGGTGTCGCTCCCGGCAGGGATGACGACAAGCTGCTGGAACAGGGCGTACTGCAGGTTCCACGAGGCGATGTCGTAGGCGCCGGCCGGGTCGAGGGCGGTGACGGTCTCGGTGGTGCCGAGGATGTAGCTGCCGCCGCCGGCCGCGGCGGTGCCGGCCGCCGTGGTCGTGCCGGTCGGCGCGGTGGCAGAGCATGCGGCCAGCGAGAGCGCCAGCGCGAGCGCGGCGGCCACGAGGCCGGTCCTGGGTGTGATCTTCATTGTCCCCTTCTCACTTGATTCAACGCGGAAATTCGCAGGGCGGAGGATTGGCACAATGTAGACCCCACCTGAACACGCGCTAAGCAGCTTCCGCATTCTGTTTGGTCACAGTTTCCCAACGGTTCGCCTGTGAACCGGGCTGCACACGCGCTGCACATCCGTCAACAAATCATGCTCTGGACGAGACCGGTGTCGGTTCTGGCGTCGCTACGGCACAGAATGGAGCCATGGCCAAGAACGAACACGCCGCCATCAACCTCCGCCTGGCCCAGCTCGGGCTGCCGCTGTCGGCAGACATCCAAGGCTCAGCCACGGCCAAATTGGTCGCGCCCATCCTCGCCCGGCAACGCGAACTGAGCCGGCGCCTGGCCGACCGGCTGTGCGCGGCCGACGGACGAATCCAGAACTGGCTGGACGACTACCTGGCCGAGACCGGGGTCACACCGAAGCTGCCAAAGCGCACCTTCGTGCTCGACGAGCCCGGGCTGGCCCGTGAACTGTCGCTGCCGGCAAGCTCCGACGAGTTCACCTCACCCCTGTTGAGCAGCTACCGCCTCGCGAACGGCGTTCTGCACAACCCGGCCAACGACCGGCGGACCACGGCCGGCGTGTTCCACATCGCCGAGGGCGGGCTGCCCATTCCCGACGACAAGATCGCCGTCCCCAAGGCGGTGTTCGCGCGGCTGCTGGAACTGGCGTTCCAGCCGCCGGCGGAGGATCTGATGCTGCCCTACACCTCCGACCAGCCCGAGCCGGCCGCCTGTTTCGTGTCGCTGCAGCTGCGTCCGCTGGTCGCCCCGGCCGTGCCCGGCTACGTCCGCGAGAAGCGCATGGAGACCCGCTTCATCGTCCCCGGCGGACTCGTGGCGAACCTCGACTTCGTCGAAGGCATCTTCGGCAACGGTGGCGATCCCTACCTGCCCGAGAACGACGCATCGCTGGCACCCGAGACGTGGACGGGGCACACCGGGGCGGTCATCCTCGCTCCGCACCTGACGTCGGTGACCAAGAAGAGCCTCGGCCTGCCGCACGTCAGCGACGCCACGCGCCCGGCAGCGACGCGACGGCCTGTGCTGGGAGTCCGACGACGAGCGGTACAACGGCGGCCAGGCCTTCAAGGTGTGCGCACGGGACGCCCGCGGCGTGATCGTCACCGTGATCGCCGACAACTACTTCGGCTACTGCAAGAAGGAGGTCAAGACCCAGATCTCGTACTCGGCGAATCTGTTCGGCAACGCCGAGGAGGAGCACGCCGGCGGCGCCCTCGTCTTCCCCAGCTACAACCTGGGCCAGGAGTACACCGTCGCGCCGCGCAGCGACGTCCGCTACGACCTCGCCGAGGTGCTGGAGCGCGACCCGGAGCGGTTCCGTCTGCAGCCCGAAGGCCACGCGCTCGACTCCGAACAGCCGCACATCGTGCTGGTACCGAGCGGCGCCACCTACTCGCTGCGCACCCTGACCGTCACCTGGGAGAACCCCGACGGCACGACCGGTGCGATCAAGCTGCGAGCCGACAAGGACTACCTCACGCCCGACGGCTACCAGGTGCACGATGATCCAGCAGGCCGCCGACCGCACCCAGTGGAGCCTGGTCGGTACCGTGCCGACGGCCACCAGCTGCCACAAGCCGAGCACCGTCTCCGGCGGCGGCAAGTCGGAGATCTCCAAGGCGATCACCGACGCGTTCATCTTCGGCAACGCCTACGTCCCCGACTTCGACCGCGACTGGACGCGGTCGCCGCCATCCTCGACCACGACTTCTCCCACCGGTTCGCCGACCCGGCGGTCGGCGCCGACGACCACCGCAAGATCCTCGACGACGAGCGCTCCATCGGCAGCGTGATCAAGCTGCTGACCCCGTCCGAGACGCGAGTACACCCCCGAGTACAACGCCTGGCTGGAGTCGATCCCGCAGCACGTCAAGGAGCTCGTGTTCGTCGTCAAGCGCTTCTACTCACCGGAGTGGGGCAGCGACTGGCGCAGCCACTTCACCGTCGGCCTGATCAACGGCCGCCTCGGCAACGCGCTGCGGCTCGACGGCGAGAAGATCAACGTGAACATGCTGCGCGTCGGCTTCGAGACCGACGGATCCTGGCGGCTGTTCGGGCTGCGGCACGACTTCAGCCCGGCCGTGAAGGTGCAGACCGAGGACGACATCACCGCGTCCGTCGTGATCGGCGGGCACATGCTCGGCCTGGACGATGACCGCTCCTACAAGCTGGTCGAGAACTGCGAGCAGCTGCTCTTCCAGCGCCCGGACGACGCCATCCACCGCGGCTACGACAAGCAGGCCGAGGCCGACATCGCCTGCCCCGGGCACGTTCTTGTCGAACTTCCAGCCGCTGACCCGCGCCGACGCGATCGAGATGCGCGACGACGCGGTGGCGTTCAGCCAGTTCACCGAGCCGATGCGCACGCTGATCAGCACCTTCGCCGACTCGCCCGCCGGTTCAGCTCTCCGGCAGTACTTCGTGTCGCTCGGCGAACCCGCGCCTGGTCGACGGCAAGCCCAGCAAGAACCCGCGCTACCTGCAGACAGCGTCCCGACCGTCACCAACGCCACGGCCACCGCGGTCGCCGACCTCGCCTCCCACCTGGTGCGCAAGCTGCCGTCGCACGCTCCGCTGCCGCTGCCGGTCGACGTCGTCGCGGCCGGACGCCGGAACAACCCGCCGGAGGACACGGTTCCGCCGCTGTGCTCGTACAACCCGCTGCACTACATGGAGCTGCCGGAGCTGTTCATGGAGTTCATCTCCTCGATGACCGGCAAGTCGCCGTCGACCACCGGCGCCGGCTCCGAGGGCGCGATGACCAAGGGCCCGTTCAACGCGCATGCCGGCGATCATCGACCTGAACGCCGCCCTGCTGTCGTACGCGCTGACCGGCTACGACGGCTGGGTCTCCTGCGCCGGCTACGTCGGCCCGCACGTGCGGGTCGACCACGACATCTCGATGCTGGTGCCCGAGGTGTTCAGCCGGATGACGCCCGGCCGAGCGCACGCGCGGCGAACCTGATCGCACGAGGGCGCGCTGGAGCGGATCGAGGACTTCGAGCACAACGGCGAGCCGGTGCTGGCCAGCCGGCTGGGCTACCGCATGACCCAGGCGTTCGCCGCAAGTACTTCGGCCGGATCTTCCTGCACCCGCACGCCGTCTTCACCGCGGAGATGCTGCGGCCCGAACTGCAGGACCTCGACGTCTTCGCCGAGTCGATGGCCACCATCGTCGACGACCCACCAGCGGGTCGCGCAGGCCTACTTCGACGACGGCACGATCGAGCTGGCGATCCCGCCGCTGCGGGCGCTGCTGGAGATCATGGCCAACGGCACGTCCGCCGAGGGCTGGGACCTCGACTCGCCCGAGTTCCGGGCGCTGTTCACCCGGAGCAGCGATCCTCGCCTCCGACTGGTACGCCGAACGTCTCGACGCCAAGCAGGCCGCCGCCGCGAGCCGCGCAGAGGCCGGGTTGAAGGCGCTGCAGCAGTTCGCCACGACGCCGGGCAACGAGGAGCCGACCGGACGCCTGGACGTGCCGAGCCGGATCCAGGCCGCCGAGGCGGAGTACACCCGGTTCAGCAGTGCGGAGTACCGCTCGCAGATCGTCGGGACGGTCGGCCGCCAGCCCTTGTGAGGGGCACAATGTCGGGGTGAGCCAACCCCTCGAAGCGCCCCGACCCGCCCCCACGGCCGTGATCTCGGGTTCGACCGGCGTCCCCGACCCGGATCGTCCCGCACGCGCCACCCTCGACGGCAACGAGGCGGCGGCCCGGGTCGCGCACGCGCTCAGCGAGGTGATCGCGATCTATCCGATCACCCCGTCGTCGGCGATGGGCGAATCGGCGGACGCCTGGTCGGCCGGCGGGCGCCGCAACCTGTGGGGCGGCGTCCCCGAGGTCGTCGAGCTGCAGTCCGAGGCCGGCGCGGCCGGCGCGCTGCACGGCGCGGTCACGAAGGGCACGCTGGGCACGACGTTCACGGCGTCCCAGGGCCTGCTGCTGATGCTGCCGAACATGTTCAAGATCGCCGGCGAACTCACCCCTGCGGTGATCCACGTCGCCGCCCGGACGGTGGCCACGCACGCGCTGAGCATCTTCGGCGACCACTCCGACGTGATGACCGCCCGCACGACCGGCTGGGCGATGCTCTGCGCCTCCAGCGTGCAGGAGGCGCACGACTTCGCCCTGGTCGCGCACGCCGCGACCTTGCGCACGCCGGGTGCCGTTCGTGCACTTCTTCGACGGCTTCCGCACCAGCCACGAGGTGAACACGATCGAGCTGCTCGCCGACGTCCGACCTGCGGGCGCTGGTGCGCGAGGCCGACGTGCTCGCCCACCGGGCCCGCGGGCCTCACGCCGGACGCCCCGGTGATCCGCGGCGTCGCGGAGAACCCCGACACGTTCTTCCAGGCCGCCGAGGCCGCCAACCCGTTCCACCTCGCCGTGCCCGAGACCGTGTCGCAGAAGTCTTCGACGAACTCGCCGAGCGCACCGGGCGGCGCTACTCGCTGGTCGACTACCACGGCGCCCCGGACGCCGAGCGCGTCGTCGTGGCGATGGGCTCCGTCCGCCGGCTGCCTCGCCGAGACCGTCGACGAACTGGTCCGCACGCGGCGAGAAGGTCGGCGTGCTGACCGTCCGGCTGTACCGGCCGTTCCCGGTCGAGGCGTTCCTCGCCGCCCTGCCGCCGACCGTGACCTGCGATCGCCGTCCTCGACCGCACCAAGGAGCTCGGCGCCCCCGCCGAGCCGCTGCACGCCGACGTCCTCGTCGCTCTGTCGCAGCGCGCGCCCGGCACCGCGTCCGGTCTCCTCCCGCGCGTGATCGGCGGACGCTACGGGCTGTCGTCGAAGGAGTTCACCCCGCAGATGGCGAAGGCGGTCTTCGACGAGCTCGCCAAGCCCGAGCCGAAGCCGCGGTTCACGGTCGGCATCGTCGACGACGTCACCCACCTCTCGCTGACCCCCGACGCCGACTTCCGCGTCCCCGACGACCACCTCTCGGCGGTGTTCTTCGGGCTCGGCTCGGACGGCACGGTCGGCGCGGCCAAGAACTCGGTGAAGATCATCGGCGAGCAGCCCGGACGCCCACGCGCAGGGCTACTTCGTCTACGACTCGCGCAAGTCGGGCGCGGTCACCGTCTCCCACCTGCGGTTCGGCCAGACCCCGATCCGGGCCACCTACCTGGTCGACCGGGCCGACTTCGTCGCCGTCCACCAGTTCGACCTGCTGACGGTCGATGAAGACCGTCGACGTCGCCAAGCCCGGCGCCACCCTGCTGCTGAACTCGCCGTACGGCGCCGACACCTGGGACCACCTGCCGGTCGAGGTGCAGGCCGAGATCACCGACAAGCAGCTGCGCACCTGGGTGATCGACGCCGAGGCCGTCGCGAAGGCGGCCGGCCTGGGCAAGCGGATCAACACCGTGATGCAGCCGTGCTTCTTCTACCTGTCCGGCGTCCTGCCCGCCGACGAGGCGATCGCAGCGATCAAGGCAGTCGGTCGAGAAGACCTACGGCCGCCGCGGCCGCACCATCGTCGAGCGCAACTTCGCCGCCATCGACGCCGCCATCGCGGCGCTGCGCGCCGCTGCCGGCCGCGCTGCGGCCGTGTCCAGCCACGAGCACCGGCTGCCCGCCGCTGCCCGAGGCCGCCGGCGACTTCGTCCAGCAGGTCACCGGCGCGATGCTGCACGGCCAGGGCGACCTGCTGCCGGTCAGCGCGCTGCCGGTGGACGGCACCTGGCCGACCGGGACGTCGAAGTGGGAGAAGCGCGGGCTCGCCGCCGAACTGCCGATCTGGGACCCGTCGCTGTGCATCGACTGCGGCAAGTGCGCGATCATGTGCCCGCACACCGCGATCCGGATCAAGCTGGCCGACCCCGGCCGACCTCGCCGACGCGCCCGGACGGCTTCCAGCACAAGGAGTACAAGGACCGGCAGCTGCCCGGCCGCCGGCTGATCGTCCAGGTCGCGCCCGACGACTGCACCGGCTGCGGCATCTGCGTCGACATCTGCCCGGCCCGCTCGAAGAGCGAGCTCAAGCACAAGTCGCTGAACATGCGTGCCGGCGCGCGAGCACCGCGACGTCGAGCGGGCGAACTTCGACTTCTTCCTCGGCCTGCCCGAGATCGACCGGACGCAGGTGCGCCACGACCAGGTGAAGGGCGTGGCGCAGCTGCAGCCGCTGTTCGAGTTCTCGCTGGCCTGCTCCGGGCTGCGGCGAGACGCCCGTACATCAAGACGCTCACCCAGCTGTTCGGCGACCGGATGATCATCGCCAACGCCACCGGCTGCTCGTCGATCTTCGGCGGCAACCTGCCGACCACCCCGTACACCACCAACGCCGACGGCCGCGGCCCGGCCTGGTCGAACTCGCTGTTCGAGGACAACGCCGAGTTCGGGCTCGGCATGCGGATCGCCTGGGAGAACCAGCACGCCGAGGCCCGGCGCCTGCTGGGCGAACTGCGCAACGAGATCGGCCACGACCTCGCGGACGCGCTCCTCGCGGCCGACCAGGCCGACGAGGCCGGTCTGGCCGCCCAGCGCGATCGCGTCGTCGAACTCAAGCGGGTCTTGGCGCAGCCATCGTGCCGCGCCAACGCACCGGGGACGCGGTCAGTGACGCTGCGCGGCGGCTGCTGTCGCTGGCCGACGAGCTGGTGGACAAGTCGGTGTGGATCATCGGCGGCGACGGCTGGGCCTACGACATCGGCTACGGCGGGCTCGACCACGTGCTCAGCATCGGACGCAACGTGAACATCCTGGTGCTCGACACCGAGGTGTACTCCAACACCGGCGGACAGGCGTCCAAGGCCAGCCCGCGCGGCGCGACCGCCAAGTTCGCCACGGCCGGCAAGGGCACAGCCGAAGAAGGACCTCGGCATGCTGGCGCAGGCCTACGGCGACGTCTACGTCGCCCAGCTCGCCATCGGTGCGAACCAGCAGCAGACCGTCCGGGCCATGCTGGAGGCTCAGGCGTGGCCGGGGCCGTCGCTGCTGATCGCCTACTCCACCTGCATCGCGCACGGCATCGACATGGCCACGTCGATGAGCCACCAGAGCGAGGCGGTGGCCAGCGGCTACTGGCCGCTGTACCGGTTCCGTCCCGGCAGCGACGGGCATCCGCTGCACCTGGACAGCAAGGCGCCCACGATCGGCGGTGAAGCGACTTCATGCTGAACGAGACCAGATTCGCGATGCTGGCGCGCGCCAATCCGGCAAGAGCGGAACAATTGGCAGCATTGGCACAAGCGGACGCCGACGTTCGCTGGCACTATTACTCGCAACTGGCCGGAATCGAACGCAACCTGCCGGTGGTCAAGGAGGAATCATGAGGCCCCAGCTGGCCACCACCTACCTCGGACTACCGTTGCGGGGGCCGCTTGATCGCGTCCGCCTCGCCGTTGACCGGACGGATCGACTCGCTGCTCGCCCTGGAGGCGGCCGGCGCCGCAGCCGTGGTGCTGCCGTCCCTGTTCGAGGAGGACGTGCTGGAGGAGGAGACCCAGCTCGCCGACGCCCTCGAGGCGGGCGAGGACTTCGCCGAGTTCGCCAGCAGCCCGCTGCCGGAGATCGAGCAGCCGAACCTGGGCGCCGGACGCCACGAGCGGCTGCTGCGGCAGGCCAAGGCGCAACTGACGGTGCCCGTGATCGCCAGCCTGAACGCCACCCGGCCGGGCTCCTGGCAGCGATACGCCCGCGAACTGGCCGACGCCGGCGCCGACGCCCTGGAACTCAACCTCTACACGGTGTCGGCCGACCCGATGCGGGGCGCGTCCGACATCGAACTGGAACACCTGGCCGCGATCGAGGCGGTGCGGATCGCCGTCGACATCCCGCTGGCGGTCAAGCTGTCGCCGTACTACTCCGCCCTGTCGACGTTCGCCGCACTGGCGGTGGACGCCGGCGCGGACGGGCTGGTGCTGTTCAACCGTTTCTACGCCCCCGACCTGGACCTCACCCGACTCACGGTGGAGGCCAGAGCCGACCTGTCCCAGCCCGACGACCAGCGGATCGCGCTGCGCTGGCTCGGCATCCTGCGCAGTCAACTGCCCGAGGTGAGCCTGGCCTGCACCTCGGGTGTGCATTCGGGCGCCGAGGTGATCAAGGCGATGCTGGTGGGGGCCGACGTCGCCTGCACCACGTCCGCCGTGCTGCGCAGGGGTCCGGAGGCGATCACCGCCGATGCTGGCGGAGGCCGAAGCCTGGCTCGTCGAGCACGAGTACTCCGGGGTCGACGCGTTGCGCGGCGCGATGAGCGCCGCGTCCGTGCCCGACCCGTCCGCCTACGAACGCGCCCAGTACAAGGCCGTCCTGCACTCCGGCCGGCACGTCTGAAAGCCCGGCCGCCCCGGCGGCCTAGACTTCGCGGTGATGAAGGAGAACCAGAACCGCCGCCGCTGGGTGGCCGTCCTCGTCGGTGCCTCGTTGTCCCTCGGGCTGGCGGCGTGCGCCGTCCCCGACGGGCCCGTGACCACCGGCACCCGGCCGAACCGCCCGACCGGCGCGTCCAGCCCGACGTTCAGCACCGAGACCGACCCGGCCGTGCTGACGCATCCCGCTGGACCAGGTGCCCGCCTTCCGGGCGGCCACCCCGAATCCGGACGGCTGGACGAGCAACGCCATGACCGACGCCGAGGGCGACTTCGCGTGGCGGGTGCTTGACGCGGACGGCAGGCCGATCGGACTACCGGCCCACCGACGACGGTCGCCTTCGGCGACCCGCCGACCTACACCGACGTGCCCGGCGTGCTGACCTTCCGCGGCAACAACGCCCGCAGCGCGCCCGGCCTACGGCACCGCCGACGTGCAAGCAGAAGAAGCTGCAGGTCGTCTGGACGCAGGACACCGGCGAGGTGCGCGGCGACGGCTCGTACTGGCCCGGCGCCGGCTGGACCGGACAGCCGCTGCTCGTGCACTGGCCCGAGGCCACCCGCACGGCGATGGGGCTTCGCCGACGAGTTCGCAACGACCCCAACTTCACCGAGGTGATCTACCCGACCTTCACCGGGATGATCTACCGGCTCGACCTGGCCACCGGCAAGCAGACCAAGGCGCCGATCGACACCGGCTGCGGCTACAAGGGCACCGGCTCGATCGACCCTCGCGGCTACCCGTTGCTCTACACCGGTCAGGGCCTCGAACGACATGGACGGCACCGAGTGCCCCTGGCAGTACCGCATCTTCGACCTGATCCAGAACAAGCAGGTCGCCGAATGGACCGGCTCCGACCCGGCCGCCCCGCGCAAGGACTGGGGCGCGTTCGATTCCTCCGCGCTGGTCAACGCTGCGTCCGACACCCTGATCGAGCCGGCCGAGAACGGCCTGGTCTACAAGGCCAAGCTGAACGCGACGTTCGACCCGGCCGCCAAGACGGTCAGCGTCGACCCGCAGGTGACCAAGATGGAGTACCGCACCCCGTCCAGCCACAAGTTCGGGATCGAGTCGTCCGCGGTCGCCTACCGCAACCTGATGTTCGCGTCCGACAACGACGGGAACCTGCTCTGCTGGGACGCCAACACCCTGGCCGTGGTGTGGGCCCGGGACATCGGCGACGACTCCGACGCGTCGATGGTGCTGGAGCAGACAGCCGACGGAGTGTTCCTCTACCACGGCAACACTCTCGACAAGCGGACGCCGCAGAGCGGGGCCGAGCAGGTGACCAACCTGCGCAAGATCAACGCGCTCACCGGTGAACTGGTCTGGGAGCACACCGTGCCGACGCTGCGCGACGAGCCCAACAACGGCGGGCTGCTGGCCACGCCGCTGCTGGGCACCGGCGAGATCTCCGACCTGATCATCTTCAACGTGTCGAAGACCACCAGTCTGAAGGAGGGCACGATGATCGCCCTCGATCGCACGACCGGCAAGGTGGCCTGGGAGCGGCACCTGAAGCGCTATTCGTGGAGTTCGCCGGTCCAGATCACCGGCACCGACGGGCGGGCCTACGGCATCGTGACCGATTCGGGCGGCACCATGCACCTGTTCGACCCCAACACCGGCGAGGACCTGAGCACCCTGAGCCTGGGCAAGAACACCGAGGCCTCGCCGGCCGTCTACGGCAACATGATCGTCGTGGCCTCCTACGCCAAACGCATCTGGGGCATCCGGATCTCCTGACCCCGGCTGCCGGTATCCGCCCGGCTTCCTCGACGAAGGAGAGGGCCCAGGCCTAGGCTCGCGAGATGCGGCGCACCGTTGTGATCCTGGCCCTCATCTTCGCGCTGCTGGGTGCCGGCCTGGCCGGGGTGTACTTCTGGCAGCGACCGATGCTGCTCACCGGCAGCGGCTACGCGGCGCACAACGCCTGCGCTCTGACCTCCATCGCCCATCGGCCCGACCCCCAGACCGACCTGCCGCCCAATCCGCTCGTCCCCGTGCTGAGCACGCACGTGGGGGAAGGCGTCGCGGATGCGTCCGTCCTTGGCGTCCTCGCCACCAAGCGGGCCTGGGCCACCGACTCCTACGGCTGCACCCTCGCCGACCAGCGACCCGTCCTGCCCTCGGCGGCGCAGGTGCCGTTCGGTGCCAACCCGTACCAGGATGCGGCCGCGCCGACCCCGTCCGCTTCCGTGAGGGCGGCGCTCGACCGGGCCTTCGGCAACGATCTGCCTGAGGTCGACCGCGCCGCTCTCGGCACCCGGGGCGTGGTGGTGTTGAAGGACGGCGCGCTGGTCGCCGAGCGGTACGCGTCCGGCTTCGACGCCCGGACCCCGCAGCTGGGCTGGTCGATGACCAAGAGTGTGGCCAACCTGATGGTCGGACGCCTGGTCGCCGACGGGAGGGTCAGCCTCGACGACGACCACCTGCGTCCGGAATGGACCGACGGCCGGGCCGCGATCACGATCCGCAACCTGCTGCAGATGACCAGCGGGCTCGCCTGGGACGAGACCTACGATCTGGGCACCCCGATCACCCGGATGCTCTACCTCGAGCCGAACATGGGCGCCTACGTCGCGAGCCTGCCGCTGGCCAGCGCGCCGGGCACGTCGCTGCAGTACTCCAGCGGCAGCAGCACGCTGCTCTGCGCGATCCTGGCGCCGGAGAACGGCGGCCCGAATCTGCCCCGCACCAGCATCCTGGCCCCACTCGGACTGACCCACGCCGTCCTCGAACCCGACGCCGCGGGGACGCCGGTCTGCAGCTCCTACCTGTGGGCGACGCCCAGAGAATGGGCCTCGATCGGCCAGTTCGCCCTCGCGGACGGGGTTTGGAACGGCGCCCGGCTGCTGCCGAAGGGCTGGATGGCCTCCTCGACCACGGCGGTCGCCGGAGTCACCACAGCGGAAGACGGCTACGCATCGGGGTGGTGGGCGAACCGGGGCGCCGAGGGAACCACGCTCGAGCCGAGCCTGCCCCCTGACACCTACTTCGCGAAGGGTCACGACGGGCAGTGGCTGGTGGTCGTCCCGTCGCAGCAGTTGGTGGTGGCGAGGCTCGGATTCACCCCGACAGCCTCCGACGACCGTGTGATCGCCCTGGCGGCGGAGCTGGTCACAGCCCTGAGCTGAAGCTCACCGGCGAGCCGTGACGCAAATACTCCAAGCAGTTTCCAAGTTAGAGGTTGCTGGCTTGGTGGACACCCGCAAGTGGACAGCGCCGGCCAGCGAAGCGATGGGACGCGAGGTCGCGCGCCTCCTGAGGCACTACCAGGCCGACACCTTCGCAGCCTAGAAGCGCTGATCGACCCATCGTGACCGTCGGAGGCGTGCTGAGCGGCCTTCCCTATCCTCCGACGAAACTCGCGAGAAGTTGTGTCTGGACGCGAGGGCTGCGGTGGGGGACAGTGACGGCATGAGGAGCGAAGCGCAGTCTCGGTACCTGATCGTCGGCGGTGGACTGGCCGCGGCCAAGGCTGTCGAAGGCATCCGGGAGCATGATCCGTCCGGACCGATCACGGTCGTCACCGCCGAGACCCACCTGCCCTATGAGCGTCCGCCGTTGTCGAAGGGCGTGCTCGCCGGCAACGACGGCGCCGAAACCGTCTATCCGCACCCGCAGGAGTGGTACGACCAACAGGGGGTCGAGCTTCATCTGGGTGACCCCGCGGTCAGTGTGGACGCACGGCAGCGCACTGTCCGCCTCGCCAGCGGCGCCGACCTGGCCTGGGAGCGGCTGCTGCTGGCCACCGGTTCGGTGGTGCGGCGGATCGACGTTCCCGGCGCCGACCTTCCCGGCGTCCGCTACCTGCGAACCCTGGACGACTCGCTGGGGTTGCTGGATCAGCTTCGCGCCGGCGGCGACGTGGTGGTGGTCGGCGCGGGGTGGATCGGTCTGGAGGTGGCTGCGGCCGCTCGGGCTCACGGCTGCCGGGTGACGGTCCTCGAACCGCAGCCGACGCCGCTGTGGGCCGTCCTGGGGGAGCGGGTCGGCGGCTGGTTCGCGCAACTCCATGAGGATCACGGGGTCGACCTACGGTTGAAGACCGGAGTGTCCCGGTTCGTCGGGGACGACGCGGTGCGCGCGGTCGTGACCGACAACGACGTCACGATCGAGGCGGACGTGGTGGTGGTCGGGGTGGGAATCATTCCGGACACGCGGCTGGCCGAGGGCGCCGGGGTGGTCGTGGACAACGGGGTGGTCACCGATTCGTCCCTGCGGACGAGCGTCCCTGGGATCTGGGCCGCCGGTGACGTGGCCAACTGGGAGAGCGCGTTGCTGGGCAGGCACGTCCGGGTAGAGCACTGGGCGAACGCCCACGACGGTGGCCTGGCGGCCGGCCGATCGATGGCCGGCGCGGAGGTGGCTTACGACCCGGTGCCGTTCTTCTACTCCGACCAATACGACGCCGGGTTGGAGTACGCCGGCTACGTGCCCCGCGATGCCGAGGCGGAGGTCATTCTGCGCGGTGATCCGGGGACGGGCGCATTCATGGCGTTCTGGGTGGTTCCGGCCGAAGCCGGCGTCCGGCTGCTGGCGGGGATGCACGTCAACACCTGGGACACGATGGACGGCGTCCAATCCCTGATCCGGGCCCGGACCGTGGTCTCACCCGGACGCCTCGCCGATCCGTCCGTCCCCCTGACCGACCTCACCTGATTCGCTCCGCCCCCCGTTTCGGTCGAGCCCCTCAGTTTCGGTCGAACCCCTCCGTTTCGGTCGAACCCCTGTACTCGAGCACAGGGGCTCGACCGAAACGAAGGGGTTCGGCGTTGGTTGGGCAGAAGGACGGGCGATCGGCTGAACGATCAGCGCTTGGCAGTGCCCCACATGGTGCGGACGACCTGGCTTCCGGTGCGGATCACGGTGTTCCAGAACGTGGCTGAGCCGAGCACCTTCTCCACGCCCGACTTCGGGGCCGACCGGGACGAGGACGTCCGCGGACGGGAGGCCCGCTCGGCGGCGGCCTCTTCACGGGCCCGCTGCTTGGCCTCCGCCTCGGCCTGCTTGGCCTCCGCCTCCTGCGCCTTGGCGGCGACCGCGGCCTCCTGCTCGGCCTTCGCCCTGGCGGCGCCGGCTTCGAGGCGGCGGGTGAGCATCTCGTAGGCGGAGTCCCGGTTGATGTCGGCGCCGTACTTCGCCATCATCGCCGAGGACGCGACGCCCGCGGTGAGCCAGTCGGCCGGCATCGGCTCCATCGAAGCCTGGGGAGCCAGCATCCGCGTCCACGCCACCGGGGTGGGAGCGCCGTCGGGGTTGAGAACGGTGACGATGGCTTCGCCGATGCCCGAGCGACTGCAGGGTCTCGGCCAGGTCGTACTGGCTCGTCGGGTAGGTCTCCACCGTGGCGCTTGAGCGCCTTGGCGTCCTTCGGAGTGTGGGCGCGCAACTGGTGCTGCACCCGGGAACCGAGCTGGGCGAGCACCTCGTCGGGCACGTCGGTCGGCGACTGGGTGACGAAGAAGATGCCGACACCCTTGCTCCGGATCAGCCGGACGGTCTGCGCGATCGCGTCGAGGAACGCCTTGGACGCCCCGTCGAACAGCAGGTGCGCCTCGTCGAAGAAGAACACCAGCTTCGGCTTGTCGAGGTCGCCGACCTCGGGCAGGTCGTGGAACAGGTCGGCCAGCAGCCACATCAGGAACGTCGAGAACATCTGCGGACGGTCCTGCAGGTTCGGCAGCTCCAGCAGCGAGATGACGCCCTTTCCGTCCGGCGCGGTGCGGATCAGGTCGCGGGTGTCGAACTCGGGCTCACCGAAGAACTCGTCCGCGCCCTGGGTCTGCAGGGTGATCAGGCTGCGCAGGATGACCCCGACCGTGGCCGGGCTGAGCCCGCCGATCGCCTTCAGCTCGACCTTGCCCTCGTCGGAGGTGAGGTACTGCAGCAAGGCCCGCAGGTCCGCGAGGTCGAGCAGAGCCAGGCCCTTCGGCGTCCGCGTAGTGGAACACCAGTCCGAGCGACGACTCCTGGGTTTCGTTCAGCCCCAGCACCTTGCGACAGCAGGATCGGACCGAAGGACGACACGGTGGCGCGCAGCGGGACGCCGGTGCCCTGGCCGCCGAGGGCGTAGAACTCGGTGGGGCAACCCGCCGGCGTCCAGTCCTGGCCGATCTTCTGCGTGCGAGCCAGCAGCTTCTCGCTCGCGGTGCCGGGGATCGCGATGCCCGGACAGGTCGCCCTTGATGTCGGCGGCGAACACCGAAACACCCGGCCGCCGAGATCTGCTCGGCCAGCAGCTGCAGCGTCCGCGTCTTGCCGGTGCCGGTCGCCCCGGCCACCAGCCCGTGCCGGTTCAGCATCGACAGGGAGATCCGGATCCTGGTGTCGGGGACGGGGGTGCCGTCCACCATCAGCACACCCAGGTCGATGGACGGGGTCTCGAAGGTGTAGCCGGCCTTGATCGTGCCGGCGGCGTCGGACTGCGCAGTCATGCGCCCAAGATTGGCACATCCGTGCCAGCTGTGAAGCTGGTAATCTGCACAGCACAGACAGGGGAGCGCCACGGGCGCTGAGAGTGCGGGTAGCCGCAGACCCTCGAACCTGATCCGGTTCAGCACCGGCGTAGGGAGTCGGGAGTTTCTCCCCGGGAAACCCGGGCCCTCCGATTGATTGGAGGAGTTCACATGCCCATTCGACAGTTCGTGGCCGCCGCGTTGGCCACCGTGGTGTTGGCCGGCTGCGCCACACCGGCCCAGCCCGCCGGGACGGCATCGGTGACCACCACCACGCCGACCCAGAGCAAGAAGCTCACCGTGATCACGCACGACTCGTTCGCCCTGGCCGACGAGACCGTCGCCAGCGTTCAAGGCCGACACCGGCTACGACGTCACGTTCGTCGCCCCCGGCGACGCCGGCACGGTGGTCAACCAGCTCGTCCTGACCAAGGACGCGCCGCTGGGCGACGTGGTGTTCGGCATCGACAACACGTTCGCCGGTCGGCCGATCGACGCCGGCGTGCTGACCCCCTACTCCTCGCCCGCACTGCCCGCCGACGCCGCGGCGCTGGCCGCCGACGACCGGAACTCGCTGACCCCCGTCGACTACGGCGACGTCTGCCTGAACGCCGACACGGCCTGGTTCAAGGCACACAAGACTCGCCGTGCCCGAGACCCTCGACGACCTGCTCAAGCCCGAGTACAAGGACCTGCTCGTGGTCGCCAACCCGCCTCGTCCTCGCCGGGGCTGGCCTTCCTGATCGCCACCGTCGGCGCGAAGGGCGATCCCGGCTACCTCGACTACTGGACGGCGCTGAAGGCCAACGGCGTCAAGGTGGTCAAGGGCTGGACGGAGGCCTACACCGTCGAGTTCTCCGGCTCCTCCGGCAAGGGCGCCCGGCCCCTGGTGCTCTCCTACGCCTCCTCGCCCGCCTACGAACCGGCGACCGAAGCGCTGGTCCGCACCTGCTTCCGGCAGGTCGAGTACGCGGGGGTGATCGCCGGCGCGCAGAACGAGGTCGGCGCCCGCGCAGTTCGTCGACTTCCTGCTGTCGGACGAGGTGCAGACGCAGATCCCGGAGACGATGTACATGAACCCGGTCGACTCTTCCGTCGGCCTGCCCGAGGACTGGAAGCAGAACGCCGCCGTCGTCGACCGCCCCGATCGAGGTTTCGGTGGCCGACATCGCCGCGCACCGCGACCAGTGGATCAAGGCATGGACGGCGACGGTCATCGGGTGAGGCAGCTGCTGCTCCCGACGCTCGCCGGGAGGGTGACGGCGAGCCGATGAGCATCGCCGCCCCCGCTCGATCCGGCCCGCGGTACCGCGGGGTCGGCGGGCATCCCTGGGCATGGGCACTGGCCGGCGCGGTGCCGGTCGCGTTCCTGGCGCTCTTCTTCGCCTGGCCGGTCGTCGCCCTGGTCGCGCGCGGCTTCGTCGTCGACGGCAGTTTCACCCTGTCGGGCGTCAACGCCGTCCTGAGCGCCCCGCGCACGTGGCGGATCGTCGGCCAGACGCTTGCCCAGGCCATCGGTCGGAACGCTGCTGTCGGTGATGCTCGGCGTCCCGGGCGCCTACCTGCTGTACCGCTGTCGATTCCCGGGACGCCGGGTGCTGCGGGCGGTGGTCAGCGTCCCGTTCGTGCTGCCCACGGTGGTGGTCGGGGTGGCCTTCCAGGCGCTGCTCGCGACCGCGGCCCGCTGGGCGTCCTGGGATTGCAGGAGTCCTTCGCCGCGATCGTGGCCGCTCTGGTGTTCTTCAACTACTCGGTGGTCGTGCGCACGGTCGGCGCCCTGTGGTCACGACTCGATCCGCGGGCGGAAGACGCCGCCCGCACCCTGGGCGCGGGCCGCGTCCGGGTGCTGATCACGCGTCACGCTGCCCGGCGCTGGCACCGGCCATCGCCTCCGCGGCGGCTCTGGTGTTCCTGTTCTGCGCTTCGGCGTTCGGCGTCGTGCTGGTGCTGGGCGGGGCGGCCTACGGCACGATCGAGACCGAGATCTGGTACCAGACCACGCAGCTGCTCGACCTGCAGGCCGCGGCCGCGCTGTCGATCCTGCAGATGGTGGTTGTGGCCGCCTCCCTGATGGTCGCGAACGCCACCCGCGTGCGGCAGGAGCGCGCGCTGCGGTTGTCCGGCAAGCCCGTCGACCGCGCGCTGCGGCGATCCGATGCTCTGGCGGCGGCGGTCACCGGGGTGGTGGTGCTGGGACTGCTGGTGTTCCCCATGGCGACGCTCGCCTGGCGCTCGCTGATCACGGCGGACGGGGTGGGGCTCGGCAACTACGCCGCATTGTCCGGAGGCGCCGGCCAGCTCACCGTCAGCGTGTGGCAGTCGCTGATCAACTCGCTGATGACCGGTGCGGCCGCCACGGCCATCGCGCTCACACTCGGGCTCCTGGTCAGCTACGTGCTGTCCCGGCGTCCGGTCTCGGCGCGAGGTCGACGCACTCTGCGGACGGTCGACGCCCTGTTCATGCTGCCGCTGGGAGTGTCGGCGGTCACGGTCGGGTTCGGATTCCTGATCACCTTGAATCGTCCGCCGCTGGACCTGCGCTCGAGCTGGGTGCTGATCCCGATCGCGCAGGCCGTCGTGGCGCTGCCACTGGTGGTGCGCACCCTGCTGCCCACCCTGCGGGCCATCGATCCACGCCTGCACGAGGTCGCCGCCACGCTGGGCGCCGGGCCCGGTCGGATCGTCCGGACGATCGACCTGCCGTTCGCGCTGCGCGGCCTTGGGCTTGCGCTCGGGTTCGCTTTCGCGACGTCACTGGGCGAGTTCGGCGCCACCTCGTTCCTGGCCCGTCCCGACCGGCCCACCCTGCCCGTGGTGATCTTCAAGCTGATCGGACGCCCAGGGGCGGAGAACTTCGGAATGGCCATGGCAGCGTCCGTGGTGCTGGCGCTGCTCACCGGTGCGGTGATGGCGTTGGCGGAGTGGGTCGGCCCGCGGGAGGTGAACCCGTGGTGACCTCAGCGGGGCTGGACGTGCAGGACGCCGTGGTCCGCTACGGTCCGATCACGGCCGTGGATGGGGTCTGTCTCGACGTCGCTCCCGGTGAGGTGGTGGCGCTGCTGGGGCCGTCCGGTTCGGGAAAGTCGTCGCTGCTGCGGGCCATCGCCGGTCTCGAACCCCTCGCCGGCGGATCCATCGCCTGGGACGGCCGGGACGTCTCCCGGGTGCCGGTGCACCGGCGAGGCTTCGCGGTGATGTTCCAGGACGGCCAGCTGTTCCCGCACCTGAGCGTGGCCGGGCAACGTCGGCTACGCCCTCGATGAGCTCTCGCGCCGCCCAGCGGGCCGCCCGGGTGGAGGAACTGCTCGACCTGGTCGGACTGGCCGGGTACGGACGGCGTCCGATCACAGCGCTCTCTGGTGGGGAGGCGCAGCGGGTAGCGCTGGCCCGCTCGCTGGCCGCCGAACCTCGACTTCTGCTGTTGGACGAGCCTCTCTCTGCGCTCGACCGCGGGCTGCGAGAACACCTGGTCGGGGTGCTGGACGAAACGCTGCGAACCACCGGCACGCCCGCCCTCTACGTCACCCACGATCAGGACGAGGCGTTCGCGATCGCCGACCGGGTGGCGGTCCTCGCCGACGGACGACTGCTGCAGGTCGACGACCCTGCCACGCTGTGGCGAGAGCCGGCGAGCATCCAGGTGGCGCAGTTTCTCGGCTACGGACCCTTCCTGGACGCCGAACAAGCGAACGAACTCGGGTGGCGGGTGCCCTCCGGTTCGCTGGTGGCGGTGGGCCCCGACGGTCTCGTGCTGGACGAGACCGGCCCTGAGGTGGCCGTGATCGAGGGCCGGGCCCGGCGGGGCGGCAGCGAGTTCACCGTCCGACTGCCCGGAGGGCCGGTCGCCGGACTGCGGACGAAGGCGGCGTTCGCTCACGGTTCGTTGCCGGCGAACCTGAGCGTCCGGCTCGATCCGGACGCCTGCGTTCGCCTCCGAGACTGAGAGGTCGCCGCAGCCGCACGATGTTGTGAACGCGATTCTTCTGCGGTTGCCGGGAGGGCCTCGGCGCGATGCCACATCGCGCTCGGATCCGGTCGGGTTCTCCACTCGGTCACGAAACAACCGTCATCGCGGAGCGAATGTGGCTTAGGGTCGTCGCGCCGTCCTCGCGGGGGGTGTTTTCACGATGCCGCGGGGCAATCAGGCCCGGCCATCAGGTGCGGCGCGGTCGGCGCGCGCAGGAAGAGGTCAATCCCAAGGGCAGCAAAGCCACAGCAAAAGAGACGACCTTGTGGTTTTGGGTCCGGGGGCGATCTCTGGATTCATCGACAACCGACACGATCCCACAGAACCTGACCACCTTATGTGAGAGGCCAAATCCAAACCAAAGTGATGGTTGTTTTGTGACCTTTGCAAAGGTCTATCTGTGAATGGTTGGTTTGCGCTATGTTTCCGCTATGAGTACCGAAGCTACTCGTCCCGTGTCTCCCAATGAAGAAAGGCACTACATGTTCCGCAAGATCGCGGCTGTTGTGGCACTCGCCCTTCCGATCGCACTCACCGCTTGTAGCTCGGGGACGCCGGCAGCGTCTCCCGGCGCCACCGGCGCCCCCGCCGCAGGCGGCGAAATCGTCGTGGGCCTGATCACCAAGACCGAGACCAACCCGTTCTTCGTGAAGATGAAGGAGGGCGCTCAGGCCAAGGCCACCGAGCTGGGGGCCAAGCTGCTCACCGGCGCCGGCGCCAAGGACGGTGACAACGAAGGCCAGGTCACCGCCATGGAGAACATGATCAACGCCGGAGCCAAAGGCATCCTGATCACTCCCAGCGACACCAAGGCCATCGTTCCCTCGATCCAGAAGGCGCGCGCGGCCGGCGCCGTGGTGATCGCTCTCGACACCGCAACCGACCCGCAGGACGCCTCCGACGCCCTGTTCGCCACTGACAACTTCGCCGCCGGCACCCTGATCGGCCAGTGGGCTGCGAAGGCCATGACCGGTAAGACCCCGGTCATCGCCACCCTCGACCTGGCACCTGGCATCACCGTCGGCGCCCAGCGCCACAACGGCTTCCTGCAGGGCATGGGGCTGGCGTCCGGCCTCGACGGCAAGACCACCGACCTGGCCACCGCCAAGGAGGTCGTCTGCGCACAGGACACCCACGGTGACCAGACCGAGGGCCAGACTGCGATGGAGAACTGCCTGAGCAAGAACGGCGCCATCAACCTCGTCTACACCATCAACGAGCCTGCTGCCTTCGGTGCGTACACCGCGCTGAAGAACGCCGGCAAGGAGAAAGACGTCACCATCGTCTCGGTCGACGGCGGCTGCCAGGGCGTCCAGGGCATCGTCGACGGCAAGATCGCGGCCACCTCGCAGCAGTACCCGCTGAAGATGGCCTCGATGGGTGTGGAGGCGATCGTCAAGTTCGCCAAGGACGGCACCAAGCCGTCCGGTTACACCGACACCGGCGTCACGCTGATCACCGACAAGGCGCAAACCGGCGTCGACAGCAAGGACTCCGCCTACGGCCTGGCCAACTGCTGGGGCAACAAGTAATCCAACCCGGACGGGCGGCGGCAACACTCGTTGCCGCCGCCCGGCTCCAGAAAGGTCGACAACGTTCATGAGTTCAGCGCAGAACCCGGTGACTGACCAGCGGCCCGGCTTCGTGAAGGTCCTGCTTGCTTCGCCCATCCTCGGTCCAGTAGCGGCGCTGCTGATGGCCAGCATCTTCTTCGCCGTGATGAGCCCTCGGTTCCTCTCCGGCCCCAACTTCTCCCTGATCCTCCAGCAGGTGATGGTCGTCGGCGTGCTGGCGATCGGTCAGACCCTGGTGATCATCACCACCGGCATCGATCTGTCCAACGGCATGGTGATGGCGCTCGCAGGGGTCCTGATCGCCAGCTTCGCCGCGCAGCGGGGGCTCAACCCCTGGCTCGCGATGCTGCTGGGCCTGGTGGTGGCGATGGCTTTCGGCATGCTGAACGGCAGCCTGGTCACCGGGATCGGATTGCCGGCCTTCATCGTCACACTCGGCACCATGAACATCGCCTACGCTCTGACCCGCATCTACACCACGTCGACGATCGCGGGCCTGCCCAAGGAACTCACTTTCCTCGGTGAGACGTTCAATGTGGCAGGCACGGCGATCGCCAACGGCACCATCTTGATGCTGGTCCTCTACGCGATCACCTGGTTCCTGCTGCGTTACACCCCCGCCGGCCGCTCGGTCTATGCGGTGGGCGACAACATCGAAGCCGCCCGTCTCGCCGGCATCAACACCCGCCGCGTCCTCGTCGGCGTCTACACCCTCGCCGGCCTCACCTACGGCATCGCGGCGATCCTTCAGGTGGCCCGTACGGGCGTGGGCGATCCGCAGGCAGGCCAGACCTCCAACCTCGACAGCATCACGGCTGTGGTCCTCGGCGGGACGAGCCTGTTCGGTGGCCGGGGCAGCATCGTGGGCACTCTGATCGGCGCGCTCATCGTCGGTGTCTTCCGCAACGGTCTTCAGCTGCTGGGCGTGGAGTCGACCTACCAGGTGCTGATCACCGGCATCCTGGTGATCGCCGCCGTGTCGGTCGACCAGCTCACCCACCGAAAGTGAGAGGAGCGGACATGGCCCCGCAGACCCCCGGACGGGTCCTGCTGGAAATGAAGGGCATCGGGAAGTCGTTCCCCGGTGTCAAGGCGCTGGAAGGGGTGAACCTCACCATCCGCGAGGGGCAGGTGCACGCGCTGCTCGGCGAGAACGGTGCGGGCAAGTCGACCCTGATCAAGATCCTCTCCGGCGCGTACACCCGCGACGAGGGCGAGGTCTTCTTCGACGGTGAACCGGCCGACATCAAGACGCCCGCGGACGCCGAGCGGCTGGGGATCTCGACGATCTACCAGGAGTTCAACCTCGCTCCGAACATGACGATCGCGGAGAACATCTTCCTCGGTCACCTTCCCATCAAGGCCGGTCGGATCGACTGGGCCACCGTGAAGGGAAGGTCGCGGGAATTGCTGGACAGTCTCGACGTGAGCCTTCCGGTGGACACCATGACCGGCACCCTCTCGGTCGCTCAACAACAGATGGTCGAGATCGCGAAGGCGTTGAACCGGAACACCCGGATCCTCGTCATGGACGAGCCGTCCGCGGTGCTCAGCGAGCGGGACATCGACAATCTGTTTCAGGTCGTCCGTCGGCTCCAGGCCTCCGGCATCGGGATCATCTACATCTCCCACCGCCTGAAGGAGATCTTCGAACTCGCCGACGAGGTCACCGTCCTCAAGGACGGTCGGTATGTCGACACACGTTCGGTCGCGGACGTGGACATGGACGACCTGGTGAAGCTGATGATCGGCCGCGACCTCGCCGACGTCTACCCGACCCGGGTGCACAAGCCGGGCGACGTGGTACTGCAGGTGTCCCACCTGGCACAGGCCCACTTGGCCAGGGACGTGAGTTTCGACCTGCGTGCCGGGGAGATCGTGGGCTTCGCCGGGATCACCGGCTCCGGCCGCACGGAGGCCGTCCGAGTGATCTTCGGCGCCGATCGGGCCACGGGTGGCGACATGCAGCTCTTCGGCAAGCCCTACCGTCCGAAGTCGCCCCGAGATGCGATCAACCAAGGCGTGGCCCTCGTCACCGAGGACCGAAAGCGTCAAGGTCTGCTGTTGAAGCTTCAGGTCTACTTCAACACCACCGTCTCCGGGCTGGATCGGCTGACCTCCTTCGGCGTGTTGCGCCTGAAGGACGAGATGACGCTGGTGCGCAAGTGGATCACGGACTTGAGGATCAAGACGCCTTCGCCGGAGTTCATGGTCGTCAACATGAGCGGCGGCAATCAGCAGAAGGTCATTCTGGCCCGCTGGCTGAGCCTGGGCATCAAGGTGTTCATCATGGACGAGCCCACCCGGGGGATCGACGTGGGCAGCAAGGCCGAGATCTACCAGATCATGTCCGACCTCGCGGAGTCGGGAGTGGCGATCATCATGATCTCCTCCGAACTGCCCGAGGTGCTGGGCATGAGCGACCGGGTGCTGGTGATGCGTGAGGGCCGGATCGTGAAAGAACTCGATCGGAGCGAAGCCACCGAGGAAACGGTGATGCAGTACGCGGTGGGCCACGACGAGGCGCTCGCGGGGTGAGCACGCCCGAACTGCCGGCAGACCCGTTCCGCCTGGCCCAGCGGCTGCTGGACCGGGCGGAACGGGCGTCCCGGATCATCGTGGGGCTCTGTGGCGCTCCGGGGGCCGGCAAATCGACCCTCGCGGAGCGATTGGTCGCCGAGCTCAACCAGCACGTTCCCGGCACGGCGGTGGTCGTCGGTATGGACGGGTTCCACCTGGCCGCGTCCGTGATCGCCGCCGACGACCGGGCGAGCCGGCGCGGCGCGCCGGACACGTTCGACCCCGACGGTTTCGCGGCTCTGCTGCGGCGGCTTCGGGCGATGACCGACGAGGTCGTCTACGCACCCGAGTACCGGCGTGAGATCGAGGATCCGGTGGCCGGTGCCCTCCCGGTGCCGAGGTCGTGCCGGATCGTGATCACCGAAGGCAACTACCTGTTGCACCCTGATCCGAGCTGGCGCCGGGTGCGGGCCGAGCTCGACGAGGTGTGGTTCCTGGCGGCACCCACGGACGAATTGCGGGTCTCCCGGCTGATCGAACGGCACGAGCGGTTCGGCAAACCGCCCGCTCAGGCGCGGACCCACGTGCTGGGCACCGACGAGCGCAACGCCGTCCTGGTGAGCGGTCACCGGGACCAGGCCGACCTGCTGCTGCGTTGGGCGTCGTGGTGAACTGCCTCGGCGGGTAACCTGCCACAGTGAGTTCGCTGTTCGTCCCCTACCGACCGGACGCCCATGGCGACCCGATCGCGGTGACGATACGGGAACTCGTCGGGGCGGACGTCGAGGCGTGCGCTGCGATCGCCACCGAACGCAACGGTGGCCACCGGGATGCATGGGCGGCCGCGCTGAGCGGCGGGCTGGGCAGCCCTGACCACGGCGGTTTCGTGGCGGTCGTGGACGGCGACGTCGTCGGCTACGCCACGGCCGGCTGGTTGTCACCCCACGCGGGTGGGGGTCGCCGAGCGCCCGACGGCTGGTATCTGACCGGCCTGACCGTGGCCACCGGGTTTCGCCGCCGCGGCATCGGGAGGGCGCTCACCCTCGCACGCCTGGACTGGCTGCGCGGACGGGCGAGCGAGGTCTGGTACTTCGCCGCCGCGACGAATCTCGCCTCCCTCGACCTGCACCGCGCCCTGGGCTTCGAGGACGTCACGGTGGACTTCGAGATCGCCGGAGTCGGGTTCACCGGAGGAGTCGGGGTGCTCTGCCGACTGCCCATGGGCGGCGTGCGCAGCGGCGCGTGACGGCGACGAGACGGCGCGGTCAGACGCAGCGGGCCGAACCCAACTGGTAGCGGCCGCTGCTCAAGACGACGAACTGGTCACGTCCGGGCCTTACCGCATCGGGCACCACCGATCCGCCTTCCACCCGGCGGACCTCGCCCTTCGTCAGCCGCACCGGTTGCTCGGGGACGAACGTGCCCTGGCTCTCGAACAGGTAGGCCACCTCGAGGTCCCGGCAAGAACTGGTCAGCACGTGCGCCACGGTCAGACCTTCGGCTTCGGAGGTTCCCGGCCCGGCCTCGGTGAACACGGTGATCTCGCTGAACCCGTCAGCGCCGGCCCCGGCCGGCGCCGGCCAGGAGCAGGCCCGGAAGTACCAGCGCCCCTCGTCCAACTGCTGCGTCTGGCTCGGCTCCGTCAAGCCGTGGGCGCTGACGCATGCGGACACCCGGGCCTGGGCGAGGTCATCGCGGGGCTGATCGGGCGCCACGGCGCCCAGGCTCGTGACGATGGCGACGACGGTCCCGACAGCACCCAGGACGCCGCCGACCAGAGCGACGACGGCCAGCGGTCGTTCCAGGAAACTGCGTTGCTCGGCCACTCACTTCTCCCCCCCGCCAGACCCCGGTCCGGATGGGCAAACCCTAACGCCGCTGCTCAGGTGCGGGGGAGGGGCACGGGTGTCTCGGCCGGTGCACCGGCGAGTACCCGCGTCACGTTGCGGACGGCCAGCCGACACATGTTGTCCCGGGTGCGGTCGCCGGCACTGGCGATGTGCGGCTGCAGGACGACGTTCTCCAGCGTGGTCAGCTCCGGGTTGATCTGGGGCTCACCCTCGAAGGTGTCCAGTCCGGCGCCGGCGAGGCGACCCGAGCGCAACGCCGCGATCAGTGAGGTCTCGTCCACCACGCCACCTCTGGCGGCGTTCAGCAGGTACGACCCGGGCTTCATCCTAGCCAGCGCGGCCTGGTCGATCAGGTGCCGGGTGGACGGCAGCAGCGGCACGTGCACCGAGACCACGTCCGAGGCTTCGAGAAGCTCTTCGAAGCCGACGATCTCGACCCCGTCGATAGTGGCGCCCACGTCCAGTCCCGGGTCGCTGGCGATCACCCTCATCCGGAACGCTTGCGCGCGCTGCGCCACAGCCTTGCCGATCCTGCCGAAGCCGACGATGCCGAGGGTTGCCCCGGCGCTGACGTCCAGCCCGACCAGCATGTTCGGACCCCACACCCACGCCTGGCCGCTGCGGGCGAAACGGTCCGCTTCCACGACCCGCCGCGTCGCGGCCAGCAGCATGGCGAACGTGTGGTCCGCTGTGGCCTGGTCGAGGACGCCCGGGGTGTTGCAGGCCACGACGCCGCGCTGGGCAGCGGCGGCCAGGTCGATGTTGTCGTAGCCGACGGCCACGTTGGCCACGACTTTCAGTTGTGGTCCGGCGGCGTCGAGGAACTCAGCGTCCACCCGTTCGGTGAGGGTCACGATGGCAGCGGCGGCTCCGGCCAGATCGGCGAGCATCCGCTCCCGAGCCGGAGGATCAGCCTCGCCCACCACCAGGGGCAGGTCGAGGTGGGTGAGCTCGGCCATCACGGCCGGGGTCAAGGTGCGAGCCACGTACAGGTGCGGCTTGGTCATGGGATCAGCTCCTGGATGGGTGCGAATGCATCGGAGGGAGGGGACGTCGGACGGTGCAGCGAAGGAAGCGGTTCACGACCGGTGATCGTGGTCCACTGTTCCCGGAACGCCTGCCAGCGGCTTTCGACCAGGTCGGCCTGCTCCTTGCGGGGCTGGATGCTCCTCGTCGTGAGGCGGCATCGGATCTCACCGCGGGAGGCCTGCGCGCACATGGCGGCCGCGCCGATGGCGGGAAGGTCCGGTTCGGGCGCGACATCGAAGGCTCGGCCCGTGGCGTCCGCCAGCAGTTGGGGAAGCACCGGGTCCTCGCCGAAGGCGCCGGTGAGATAGACGAGTTCGTCGCCGGGAGGGATCGTGGCCTCGAACACCATCCGGTCGGCGTAGATCACGCCGTCCAGCACCCCCCGCGCCAGTTGCGCCCGGGTGGTCGAGCGGTCGAAGCCGGTCAGCCCCGCGCAGGGTTGCTCGAACCAGAACGGCCCCCGTTCGGGCATGACGTGGGGCACGAACATGGGAGCGGTGAGGACCTCGTCGCGAGTGAGCCCGGCCGCCAGCCGCACCAACTCCCCGACGGCGGATTCCCGATCGCCGAACCCGAACAACCCGGCTGCCACCGCGAGCCCGTCCCCGCCATTGGTGACGCCGTTGATCAGCCATTCGCCTTGGCGAAGCCCGCGTCGCTGGAGCGCCCGCGCACGCAGGTCGGGCTGGGCCAGACAGCTGTTCACCACGTGGGTGGTGCCCATGATCAGGAAGGGCCGCTCCCCGGGGGTCGTCCCCAGTGCGTAGGACGCTGCCGGGGTGTCGGCACTGCCGACCACCACCGGGATTCCGGCGGGGATGCCGGCGGACTCGGCGAAGTCGGTGTCCACCTCACCGAGCACGTCCAGTGGCTGCCGGACCGGCGGCAGGACGGCGGGATCGATGTCGAGATCGGCCAAAGCGGTGACCAACCAGCCAGGCTCCTTGCCCACGGTGTCGAACACTCCGGAGTAGGACGCCTGGGTCGGGTCGATCGCCAGCTCGCCGGTGAGTAGCCTGCCCAGCCACGTGCCGGAGAAACCCATCGTCGCCATTCGCGCGAAGGCTTCGGGCTCCGTCTCGCGCAAGTAGTGGTACGCCACTGCCGCGAAGGTGGACTGCGATGGGTGGTTGCCGGTCGCGCGGATGTCGTCGGCGCTCCGCCGCGAGCTGTAGCGGTCGAAATAGGCCGCCAGCGCGGGGTTGTCCCACGTGACCCCAAGGGTGACGGGCTTGCCGTCCACTCCCAACGGAACCACGGTCGGGCAGTGGGTGGCCACGATCTTTGCCGCGTACGTGATCTGTATGGCGGACCGTTCCAACATCGGTGCGGTCCTGCCCTTCGTCAAGGCCGAATTCCACATCGACAACTTCACCTCCGGCGCGATCTCCAGCTTCTTCTTCCTTTGCTACGCGGTGTCGTAGATCCCGGCCGGCCTGGTGATCGGTAAGAAGGGCACCCGCGCCACTGTGTCGCTGGCGATCCTGGCGTTCTCGATCGTGACTTTCATCATGGGCTTCACGATGGCGGCGGTCGGACTGCTGGTCCTGCGACTCCTGCTCGGGCTCGCTGAAGGCCCGGTGCCGGTAGGCATGACCTCGACGGTCAACTCCTGGTTCCCGCCGCGGGAGAAAGGCACCGCGACGGGCCTCTACATCGCGTCGACCCAGTTCGCTCCGACCATCGGTCCCACCATCGCGATCGCGATCGGGTCGAGGGTTACGTGGAGCTTCTGGAGATCGCCGCAGGGCACGCTGCCGCCTGAACCGTCATCGGAACCGTCCCCATTCTGGTCCTTGACCGACTCGTTTCAGACAGCTCCGGCAGGGTGTCCTCGGCGAGCCGCGCTCGCGGGTGCCCTGTGCTGAACCTTGAACGGCCCGTATGCTTCTTGACAGCCGTTCCGTCCGGCGATGATTGATTCCAGACGTCCGCTCGACGAAAGGCATCAAGGTGCGCCCTGCTTCCCCACGACGCCCCCTGCTCCTCACTGGCCTCGTCGCGCTCGCCCTCTTGGGTGCCGGAGCCGGCTCCCTGGTGACCCACGCCGCGCCCACCGACGACCTGAGCACCCCTGGCGGGGCTCATCGAAGCGACGGGGATCGCTCGACGGCGATCCGCGAGGCAGTGGAGGACGGCACCGCGCGCAACGTGATTCTGCTAATCGGCGACGGAATGGGTGACTCCGAGATCACCATCGCCCGCAACTATGCAAAGGGCGCCGCGGGCCGGTTCGCGGGCATCGACGCACTGCCGCTCACCGGTCAGGTGTCGACCTATTCGCTCACGAAGTCGGGCAAGCCCGACTACACCCCCGACTCCGCAGCCACCGGGACCGCGCTTGCGACCGGCACGAAGACCTCAGACAAGGCCATCTCGGTGGACATCCACGGCGTGGCCCAAAGCACCCTGCTCGAACGGGCCAAGGCTAAAGGGCTGCGCACCGGCAACGTGACGACAGCCAGGGTGCAGGACGCCACGCCCGCGGTGCAGGTGGCTCACGTACCGGCCCGTTCCTGCCGTGGGCCAGTCGCGACGAGCAAGAACTGCCCGGAGTCGGCTCTGGAGAACGGTGGCCCGGGCTCGATCGCCGAGCAACTCCTCACCACCAGGCCCGACGTCACCCTCGGTGGCGGAGCTGCGGTCTTCAACGAGGTCGCCAAAGCCGGCGACTACGCGGGCAAGACCCTGAAGCAACAGGCCGTCGAGCGGGGCTACCAGCTCGTCACCGACGCGGCGGGGCTGGACGCGGTGGAGGAGGCGAACCAGAGCCGGCCACTTCTGGGGCTGTTCGCCTCCAGCAACCTCCCCGTCCGCTGGACGGGTCCCCAAGCCACCGATCGTGGCGGCAAGAAGGATCCGGTGAAGTGCACCGCGAACCCCGAGCGCAGCGAAACCCAGCCCAGCCTGGCCGACCTCACGTCGACGGCGATCGACCTGCTGGACACGCCTGAGGGTTCCGGGTTCTTCCTGCAGGTCGAGGGCGCCAGCATCGACAAGCAGAACCACCGCGCCAACGCATGCGGGCAGATCGGCGAGACCGTCGACCTCGACGAGGCCGTCCAGGTGGCGTTGGCGTTCGCGGTGAAGGACCAGAACACCTCGATCTTCGTCACCGCCGACCACGCTCAGGCGAGCCAGATCGTCGAGGCCGGTTCACTCACCGCGGGCAGCACGGTAACTCTGCTCACCGCCGACGACGCGCCGATGACCATCAGCTACGCGACGTCAGAGGACGAAGACTCCATGAAGCACACCGGCTCACAGGTGCGGATCGCCGGCTACGGTCCGGGCGCAGCCAATGTCGTGGGCCTGACCGATCAGACCGACCTGAACGCCACGATTCGCCGCATCCTTGGCCTGTAGGACGGCCCACCCATGCCCGCCACGGCAGCGCCCGTCGAACTCGAAGTCGGGCCGAGGACCGTCCGGCTGACCAGTCCCGACCGGGTCTATTTCCCTGAGCGCGGCTGGACCAAGCTCGACCTGGCCACCTATTACCTGGCGGTGGGGGACGGAATCGTCCGGGCGCTGCGCGAGCGGCCGTGCATGCTGCACCGCTTCCCGTCCGGTCTAGCGGGGGAGAAGGTGCACCAGAAGCGGCTTCCCGCGGGCGCGCCACCGTGGGTGGAGACGGTGCAGGTCTACTTTCCCCGCTACGGGCGGACGGCGAATGAGCTGTGTGTCACCGAACTCGGTTCGGTGATCTGGGCGGTCCAGATGGCCACCGTCGAGTTCCACCCGTGGAACACGCGGCGCGATCACGTGGAGCGCCCGGACGAGTGGCGGATCGATCTCGACCCGATGCCGAACGCCGGCTTCGAACGGGTGCGTCGGGTGGCGGACGTCGCCCACCACCTGCTGGACGAGTTGGGTATCGTCGGCTACCCGAAGACTTCCGGCGGACACGGTTTGCACATCTACGTGCGGATCGAGCCGCGGTGGGAGTTCGGGCAGGTTCGTCGGGCCGCGCTGGCCTTCGCCCGGGAGGTGGAGCGAAGGGCTCCCGAGGATGTGACCACCACCTGGTGGCGCAAGGACCGCGACCCTCGACACGTGTTCGTCGACTACAACCAGAACGCCCGGGACCACACCATCGCCAGCGCCTGGTCGGTGCGCGGAGTCCCGGAGGGCACGGTTTCCACCCCGTTCACCTGGGACGAGTTGGGGTCGGTGGATCCTCGCGAGCTGACGCTGGCCACCGTCCCGGCGCGGTTCGCGAAGTCCGGCGACCCTCACGCCGCCATCGATGACGTGGCGTATCGCATCGACATGCTGCTGGAGTGGGCCGATCGCGACGGCCTTCCGAAGTAGCCGCCCTCCGCCGGCTCACTCAGAGGCGGAAAGCCAACTCGTAGGCGTCGTTGATCGCGTCCCCCACCTTGCGTGGCGCAACGCAGTCACCGACCGGGTGGACCTGGGGCTGCGTCATTCGGGCAGCGAAGGGCGCCCCGGCACTGACCTTGTCGAGCTCCTCGGTCAGCTCCTGAGCCGGACGGACGCCGAACGCCACCACCACCGTGTCGGCTTCCAGGGTTGTCTCACCGTCGGGGCCTTCCACGACCACGCCGGTGTCGGTGATCTGCTTCACCTTGTGGCCGGTCAGGATTCGGACGTCGTGCTCGGCCATCGACCGCAGCAGAGAGATGCGGTTGAGGAACAGCATGTCGCGGGCGATCTCGTCCAGCATTTCGACCACGGTGACCTCGTGACCGTCCTGAGCGAGCTCAAGGCCGAGGTCGGCAGCCTGACAGCCCGCCACCGCAGACGATGACCCGCTTACCGGGCTCGCCGCCGGTATGGGCGTCGATGACCTCCATGACGATGGGCTTGTCCATGCCCGGGATCGGCGGATGCAGTGGATGTGAACCCGTGGCCACGATGATCTCGTCGGCGTCGTCCAGCTCGGCCGAGTCGGGGGAGATCTCGGTGCCGAGGTGGACGGTCACGTGAGGCAGTTCGGCGAGTTCTCCGCGCCACCAGTCGATCATCTTCCGCAGCTCCCGTTTGAAGTCGGGCGTCGCGGCCGGGTACAGGACCCCACCGATGCGGCTTTCCTTCTCGTAGACGTCCACGGTGTGGCCGCGAAGGCCCGCGACCCGGGCCGCCTCGAGTCCGGCGGGGCCGGCGCCGACGATGACGATCCTCTTGGGGGCGTCGGTCCTGGTGAGAACGCGGTCGGCCTCGTGAGCGACCTCCGGGTTCACGGCGCAGCCGATCGCCTTGCCGTTGAACGCATTTCCCGTGCAGAGCTGGTTGCAGCGGATGCAGGGACGAATGCGGGCAGCTTGACCGGCCTCGATCTTGCGGATGATGTACGGGTCGGCGATGAGGCCCCGCCCGATGCCGATCATGTCGGCGGCGCCGCGGGCCAGAATCTTCTCGCCGCTGGAAGGCGTGATGTTGCCGCAGGCTGCGACGGGGATGCTGACGACGGGCTTCACTGCTTCTGCGGCGGACACCATGCAGTCGTCGCCCAGGTAGTAGGGCGGGAAGACGTAGTCCATGGCTTCGTAGGAGCCGTCGTCGCAAATCAGCAGGTCGATGCCGGCCCGCTCCAAGTGCTGGACGATCTCCTGGGTCTCCGCCCCTTTGCGGCCGCCCTCGAAGCGGTGATTCACCGAGATGCGGAAACTGACGGGCAGCCCGGGAGCGTTCTGCTTGATCGCCACGATGAGTTCAGCCGCGAACCGGCAGCGGTTCTCGGTGGTGCCGCCGTACTGGTCGGTGCGGCGGTTCCAGCACGAGCTCATGAACTGGTCGACCAGGTAACCGGTGTGGCCGTGGATGTCGATCACGTCGACGCCGGCCTCATAGGCCCGACGGGCAGCCTCGCCGGTGTCGGACACGATGCGCTGGATCTCCTCGATCGTCAGCGGCTTACAGAGCACGCTCGGGTCGAAAAACCAGGTGTTGTCCGACGACGACCGCGGCTCCATGTTCAGGGTCTGGCAGTACTGGTTTGTTGCGCCCCAGGCCCATCGTCAACTGCAGAGCGAGCACACCGCCGGCTTCATGGACGGCCTCGGCGATCGCCCTGATGCCGGGGGTATGCGCATCGGTATCGATGCGGGCGAGGCCGGGAGCAATCGGGTCGAACACGCCGGAGACGAAGTTGATGCCGGTCATCACAAGCCCGGTGCCGCCCTTGGCGCGTTCGGCGTAGTAGGCGGCTTCAGCCGGTGTCGAATGCCCGTCATGGGTGCCGAGTTCTGTTCCCATGGGCGTCATGAGGAGCCGGTTCGCAAGTTGGAGGCCACCGATCTTGATCGGCTGCAGCAAGTGCTCGAATGACGTCATCTGGTGGCCCTCCCCTGGGTGTTTCGAGCGGTGCGAGGCTCGGACAAGCACCTTCAAGGCTAGCTAGAGCGCGGGTCGGGAGTGCGCGCGCAAATCGTCGATCTCGCCGACGTCCGCGAAGTGGCCACGCGGTCGACACGGCCTGCTCACCTGGGGGTCGCCTCTCGTTGGTGCGGTGCTGGTGGGCTTCCTCACGTCCGAATGCATCGAGAGGAAATGTGAATGAGATCCCCTGCCCGTTCCCGCGTGGCCCGCGTGATACTGGCCGCAACTGCCGTCACCGTCTCGGTGGCGACGCTCGCCGCGGCCGCGCCCACCGTCGACCTCAGTCTGCCCTGGGCAGCGAATCGCAATGATGGCGACCAGACCAGAGGGGTCGGCAGGGCCGTCGAAGGTGGCAAGGCGCGCAACGTCATCCTGCTGATCGGCGACGGAATGGGTGACTCCGAGATCACCATCGCCCGCAACTATGCCGAGGGAGCCGCGGGGCGTTTCGCCGGGATCGACGCGCTGCCGCTGACCGGGCAGTACACGACCTACTCCCTCACAAAAGCGGGCAAGCCCGACTACGACCCCGACTCGGCAGCCACCGGCACCGCCTGGGCGACCGGCGTGAAGAGCTACGACGGCGCGATCTCGGTGGACATTCACGGGACCGCGCACACCACCTTGCTCGAGCTGGCGAAGGCCGGCGGCCTGCGCACCGGCAACGTGACCACCGCGGAGATTCAAGACGCAACTCCGGCAGTGCAGGCGGCGCACGTGACCGCGCGGTCGTGCTACGGGCCGAAGGCCACCCTGACAACGTGCGCCGGCAACGCGCTGGAGAACGGCGGCGCCGGATCGATCACTGAGCAGATCATCTCCACCCGGGCCGACGTCACTCTCGGCGGCGGCGCAACCACCTTCAACGAACTCGCGACGGCGGGCGCCTACGCCGGGAAGACACTGAAGCAGCAGGCGACCGAGCGCGGGTACCAGATCGTCGGTGACCTGGCCGAGTTGAAGGCGGTCAAGCAGGCCAATCAGACCACTCCCCTTCTGGGGCTGTTCGCCAACGGCAACATGCCCGTCCGCTGGGTTGGCCCCGAGGCCACGGCGGACGGAGGAAAGAAGGATCCCGCGACCTGCTCCGCCAACCCTGGCCGGACGGCCACGCAGCCTTCGCTGGCCGACATGACCAGCAAGGCGATCTCCCTTCTGAGCACCAAGCATGGCTTGGGCTTCTTCCTGCAGGTCGAGGGCGCCAGCATCGACAAGCAGGACCACGCCGCCAACGCCTGCGGCCAGATCGGCGAGACGGTCGACCTGGACGAGGCGGTTCAGGCGGCCTTGGCCTTTGCGAAGAAGGACGGCAACACGTCGGTCTTCGTGACGGCCGACCACGCTCACACCAGCCAGATCGTCGAGGCCGGTTCGGTCACCCCGGGTCTCACCGTCAACCTGCTGACCGCCGACGACGCGCCGATGACCATCAACTACGCCACGGCAGCCAAAGGCGCTTCGATGCAGCACACCGGCTCCCAGCTGCGGATCGCCGGCTACGGCCCTGGCGCTGCGAACATCGTGGGATTGACCGATCAGACCGATCTCAACACCACGATCCGGCGGGCACTCGGGCTGAAGCTGAAGAAGTGATCTGTTCCTGCCGCACAGGCTGGTGAGCTCGTCCTGCAGGGGGTTTGGCTGTTGAGCCGGACCCCCTGCTTCGACGCATCCGTGCGGCGGGCGTTCGGCCAGGCCAACGGGTTGATCCGAATTAAGGCTCGGATGCGAGGATGACGCGCATGAGTCGAATCCTGATCCGCGATTTCCACGACGACGACCTGGATGGGGTCGTGCGCCTGCACGAGGACGCCGGCCAGGGCGCTTCACGTCCGGTCTACGCACTGTCGGAGGTGATTGCCTCCTGTCGTGAGGACCATGCGGTGGTCGCGGTCCAGGGGGAGCGGATCATCGGTGCGGCAGTCGGACGCGCGGCGCACGCACAGGGCTGGATCGTCTTCTTCGGCCTCGCCGACGACGTGGCCGGAGAAGAGGTGGGCGCGGGTCTGCTGGATGCGCTCGAGCATCGCATGGCGCCGCTCGGCCTGGGGAAACTGTCGATCTTGGTTCCAGAAGATGCCGATCGACTCGATGGCCTGACCGCGAACGGTTTCGACGTTCGGCACCACCTGCGCTACCTCGAACGTCAGATGCCGGTGCAGCGACGCGAACTCGACCTGCTGAAGGAGGTCGGCGGTCGCATCCTGCCCCGCAACCTGTGGGGAAGGGTCAGTGGGATGCGCAACGAGAAGCAGTTGTTGGAGGAGCGGTTGGTGACCCCGCTGGCCAACCCCGACCTCGCGGACCGTTACGGTGTCGTCCCGCCTCGCGCCGTGATGCTGTTCGGCCCGCCGGGAACCGGCAAGACCACCTTCGCGCGCGCGGTCGCGTCCCGTCTCGACTGGCCCTTCGTCGAACTGTTTCCCTCCCGGCTCTCCGATACTCCCGCGGGTCTCGCAGCCGCCCTGCGCACGAGCTTCGAGGTCGCCGGCAACCTCGAGCACGCGGTCGTGTTCATCGACGAGGTCGAGGAGATCGCGTCGCGCCGCGGCGGACTCCCGCCCTCCCCGACGCAGGGGGTCACCAACGAGCTCCTCAAGCTGGTCGCCGACTTCCGTGACCAGTCCGGTCACCTGCTGATCTGCGCCACCAACTTCGTGCGCGCACTCGACGCCGCGTTCCTCCGCCACGGGCGCTTCGACTACGTCATTCCGATCGGGCTGCCGGATGCCGAGGCGAGGCAGGCGATCTGGAAGCGCTACATCCCTGCCAGCGTCGCTTCCGGCATCGAGATCGACGCCCTGGTCGAGGCGAGCGCAGGCTTCACGCCGGCCGACATCGAGTACGCGGCGCGCAAGGCTTCCCAGGAAGCCCTCGCCCGAGCGCTTGCCACCGACGAAGACCCGCCCGCCGGCGAAGAGCTGGACACCGCCGACTACCTGGCGGCCCTCGCCGACACCCGGGCGACCGTGTCGCAGGAGACCGTCGAAGAATTCCTCGAGGACATCACGGCCATCGCTCGGCTCTGAGCATCGACGGTGGGCCGCTCGGAGAAAGACCGTGCGGATTCCTGTCGCGATTCCGCCCCTGAATGGGCGGATGGGCCAGGCGGAGTGGCTGCTGCTCGATCCAGTTGCGAGATGCCGACAGTGGGAACTAGGGCGTCCGCGGGGCGACCGGCGGGACGACTCGGTGCCGTCCCGCGAGGATCCTGGTGATCGCGTTCCCGGCGGTGGGGAGGTGGCTCTTATCCACGCCCCCTCACTGTCCCTCGATCGGCTCCTCTACAACCTGGCACCCCAGGGCTACCAACTCGATCTCGGACTGTGCCACTTCGCGCACCACCGTGAGTGCCGTGTGGGGATCGGCGACCGCGAGGGTGAGAAGCACCGAGTCGCCCCAGTCGGCGTCCACCACGTCGACCCCGCGATTCAGGAGAGCACCCTGTAGGCGACCGGCGTCGGAGGGTGGCACCTCGAGTCTCAGCAGGTGCCGCGCCACAGGACGCACCAGCGGAGCCTCCACAAGGGCGCGCGAGACGGCGTCGGAGTAAGCCCGAACCAGACCGCCCGTGCCCAGCAGCACCCCGCCGAAGATTCGCGTGACGACGGCGACCACGTTCGAAACACCAGAATCCCGGAGGACTTCGAGCATGGGCATCCCCGCGGTACCGGCCGGCTCGCCATCATCAGAGGACCGCTCGATTCGGTGGGCGCCGGGTACGTCGACGACGAACGCCAAACAGTGGTGCCGAGCTTCCGGGTGCTGCGCGCGAACCTCGGCTGCGACTGCGCGCGCTGCGTCCTCGGTCTCGACGCGCGCCAGGCGCGTGATGAATCGAGACCGTCTGACCACGGTCTGAGTCTCCGCGCTGAAGCCGCTCGGTAGCCAAACGGTCATGGGATCGATCCTGGCACGCCTTGGACTCCCGGGTTGCGCGGCTACTCGCAGTTGTTCAAAAGTCCACGACGCCTCGAACACGACGAACCAGGCTCAGAAGATCGGCCAAACCGGCCGACAGTTCGAATCCGCCGCGGTGGTTCCGGGCAGGCAATACGCTGAGAATCGGGTTGCCGCATCAAGGGAGATGGGACCAATGAGCACGAGTGTTAAGCGAATGATCGAGGCCGCAGACGCAGTGGTACCCCGGATCACGCCTGAGGCTGCGCAGCAGCTGATCGCAGACAGTGGGGCCTTGGTCGTCGACGTCCGTGACGCGGCGGAGGTCGCACGCGACGGGAAGGTTGCCGGAGCCATCAACATTTCGCGCGGAATGCTCGAGTTCCGAGCCGACCCGTCCAGTGCTTCACACGATTCGCAGTTCCGACAAGACCGGCCACTGATCGTCTACTGCGCTTCCGGCGGCCGTTCGGCGCTCGCCGGGAAGGTTTTGAAGGAGCTCGGCTTCGACCAGGTCTACAACCTCGGCGGATTCCAGGGTTGGGTCGAAGCCGGCGGAGCAGTGGATCAGCCGACCGGCTGAGGATGGTCTTGTGCAGAGAACCCTTCACGAACGGTGGTGGGGTGCTCACGCGACGGCGTGGGCTCGAAAGTAGCCGCCGGCGGAGTTGAGCAGTCCCGCCGATGGACCAGTGCATCGTATGGCTGGCGAGTTCCTATGCCCGGTTCCCATCGCGGATCGCAGTTCGTGGCCAGCGAGCAGCTTGGTCGCGAGGGGAAAGCCGACGCTGCGACCGGACGCGATGTGGTCGGCGTAGGAGCCGGGCAGGAAGCCATCCGGTGCCCGGGGATGAAGCTTGTGTGATGCACCCCCGGGTTCGGTCGAGCGGGTCAGATGAACAGTGTGGTGCGGGAGTCTGCGGCTTCGTCGAGGAACGTGGCAACGCCGCCGAACTCGACGCCGTCGAGCAGGTCGGATTCGGCGATACCGAGCAGGTCCATGGTCATGGTGCAGGCGATGATCCGGGCGCCGCCGGCCTGGGCGGTGGCGATCATGTCCGGCAGTGGGGCCACGCCGTTCTTCTTCATGACCTGGTTGATCATCGCCGTGCCGGCCCCCATCATGTTCATCGAGGACAGGCTCAGTGAATCGGCGCCGCTGGGCATCATGGCGGCGAACATCCTGTCCATGGTTTTGCGGTTCCGCTTGGGCGGGTTCTTGGTGCGCAGCGAGTTCAGGCCCCAGAAGGTGAAGAACATGGAGACGTCCTCGCCCATTGCCAGGGCGCCGTTGGCGATGATGAAGGCTGCGATGAGCTTGTCCAGGTCGCCGGAGAAGACCACGAACGAGGTCTTCAGCTTGCCTGCCGGCACGCCGACCGGTGTGGACGCCGACAGCTGGCCGGCCTGGCCCTTGCGGAAGAGTGCCTCGTAGCCGGGTCCCCGCGGGGTCAGTTCGAGCAACTGGTGGCCGTTGCGACGGGCCCAGGCGGGAGCGTCCTGTGCGAAGCCGGGGTCGGACACGTTGACCAGGATCTCGTCGCCGGCCTTCAGCGAGCCCATCTTCTCGCTGAGCTTGAGGATGGGTCCGGGGCACGCGAGGCCCGCGCAGTCGAGGTCTATGCGGACCCCGGACGCTGGATGTTCGGGTGCCTTGATCGATTCCCGTTCGGCGTAGGGCTCCATGGGGGCAGGGGACGCGTTGTCCTCCTCGGCGAGGTCGTGCCAGAACCGGAAGGTGGTCGTGCCGCCGGAGAGGGTGGCGACGTCAGTGAAGCCGCGCTGGACCAGCGCCCGCTGGGCGAGGTAGCTGCGGAAACCGACCGCGCAGTACAGACGGAGAGGGATGGTCTTGTCCCAGCTTTCGCACACGCTACGCAGAGTGCCCAGCGGCACGAGCTCGGCACCGGGGAGGTGCCAGATGCCGTACTCCTCCGGGGTGCGGACGTCGATGATCCGCGCCCCTTCGGTGTTGGCCGGGTAATCCTCGGCGTACCAGAGAGCGAGGTCACCACGGATCGTGTTTGCCGCGACGAAGCCGGCCATGTTGACCGGGTCCTTCGCGGAGCCGAAGGGCGGGGCGTAGGCGAGTTCGTACTCCTCGAGATCGAACACGGTCGAGCCGTTGCGGATCGCGGCGGCCAGAACGTCGAGGCGCTTGTCGACCCCGTCGAACCCGGTGGCTTGGGCCCCTAGGAGCTTGCCGCTGTTCGGATCGAACAGCACTTTGAGGTGCAGCATGGCGGTGCCGGGGTAGTAGCCGGCGTGGCCGGACGGGTGCACGTGGACCGCGCGGAACGGAATCTTGAACGTCTTCAGTTGGCGTTCGGAGGCGCCGGTGCCGCCGGCCACCATGTCGAACACCTTGACGATGGAGGTGCCCTGGGTGGAGCGGTACTGGGTGTCGCGTCCGCAGATGTTCTCGGCGGCGACGCGGGCCTGCCGGTTGGCGGGTCCCGCCAGTGGTGCCAGGTGCGATCCGGGCAGCACAGTGTGTGGGGTCTCCACCACGTCGCCGGCGGCATAGATGTCAGGGTCGGAGGTGCGCATGTGGTGATCGACGCGGATGCCTCCGCGCTCGCCCAGCTCGAGACCGATCGCCTTGGCCAGGTCGGTGCGGGGGCGGACGCCGGCGGCGAGGATCACCAGGTCTGCGGTGAGGGTGGTGTTGTTGTTGAGCTCGACCCGCAGGCCTCCCTCGGGGAGCGCGGCGAACGCCGCGACCGCGGTGGAAAGGTGGAGTTGGACGCCGTGGGCCTTGAGGTGGTGCTCGACGGGGATGGACATCTCCCGGTCCAGCGGGGGGAGGATCTGGTCTGCCATTTCGACCACCTCGACCTTCGCGCCGCGATGCACCAGGTTCTCCGCCATCTCCAGGCCGATGTAGCCAGCCCCTACGACGACCGCCCGCAACTTGTCACGATTGCCGGCCTTGGCGCCGGCCATCGCGCCGTCGACGATGGTCTTGATCTGGTCCATGTCGCTGATCCGGCGTAGCACATGGATGCCGGGCAGGCCGATCCCGGGCAGCGGCGGACGCAGCGCCCTCGCACCCATGCACAGGGCGAGCTTGTCGTAGCTCTCGGTGTAGGTCCGGTCCCCGTCGAGCTCGCGGGCGGTGACCGTCTTGGCGACCCGGTCAATCGAGACGACCTCGGTCGCGACGCGAACATCGATGTCCAACGACTCGCGCAGGCTCTCCGGGGTCTGGAGCAGCAGCCGGTTCCGATCCTTGATCACCTCACCGATGTGGTACGGCAGGCCACAGTTGGCGAAGGAAACGTGGTGACTCCTTTCCAGCACCACAATCTCGGCAAATTCATCCAGACGACGGGCGCGAGCCGCCACCGACGCGCCAGCGGCGACGCCGCCCACAACAACGAGTTTCACGCGGTCATGGTACGCGTCGCGCGCGAATACACCGGGGGGTATCGACCGTCGAGCATTCGTTCGGGTGTCGAGCCCGTTTGTCGTAGTCGAACAGCGGAGTTGATGGACGGCGACGAGCGACGGCCAGGACGCCTGCTTCGCCGCGAACCTGGCATCATCGTGGTGGCGGCGCTCCGACACCAGCTGGAGTTGACCGGCGGAGTTTGCCTCTGTCGTTGCCCTGCTTGTCCGTGACGCTCTGCCTGGGGGCGGGCCGTGTTCACCGGTTCGCGGTCCGCGTGCTCCTGGGCTGGCTCATGATCGCGGTCACTGCTCACGAGCCGGACCATGTGACGGGCGTTCCTCCAGGTGGGCCGGTTGGCGTCCGGCGGCGGGTTCGCGTTCCTGGAGAACGTGGTGGTCGGCGCACTCGCCGCGACGTTCGGCGCCTTCCTGCCGCTGGCGATCCTGATCGTGCTGGTCGCCGAGCTGCACGGCCGGATCAAGCAGAAGCGCATCGTCCAGGCGATGGTCGCCGGCTTTCCGTGCGGATTCATCGGGCTGGTCGCAGCCATCGCGATCGAGTTCGGTCTCAACTGGCTGTCAACTCGCAAACCCGGCTGAGCTTCGTTGCCAGCTTCGTGCTGGTGTGGTGGTTCAAACCGGAGCGCCGGCTTGGCGATCATCGGCACCGTCGTGTTCGCCCTGGTGTTCATCCGGGCGTGAATCGCCAATGGAAGATCACCGCGGGCCTTCGGCGGCTGAAGGGTCGGGAGGAGATGGGCGGGTGGCCGGCCGACGTCCGGCCACCTCAGCGGCGGCTCAGCTGTTGGCAGGACTCCGCTTGGTGCTGAACTTGAAGAGTGCATACAGCGGGCAGAAGCCCACCGCAGAGGTGACGAGCATCACCGCGGCCAGGATGAGCAGGATGATCCCGCCGACCGAACCAACGCCGGTCATCCAGGCGCCGAGTGCGAGGAGCACGGCAATGACGATGCGGACGATGCGGTCGGTGCCACTGATGTTCTGCTTCATGATCTTCCCTCTTCCAACATTGGTGTGGATCGTGGCCGCGAAGCGTCCTCCGCGGTCGAAACTCGGGAATGGCTAGCCGCAGGTGGAGGTGCCCGAGACCCGCTGCCACAGGCCGAGGCTGAGGATGGCCAGGGTGAGTGCTCCGCTGAGCGGCCCGGTGCCCTGGTGGAGGAGGATGGCCGCGCCCGGCACGAGGAGCCCGGACATGACGGCGCAGGAGGTCCCCTGGGCTCGCTGAGCCCCGCGCAGCGGAAGGTAGGTGGTGAGAATCAGTGCCGCGATCACGGCCATGGCGCCGGTCAGCACGCTCCAGATCGGGTCGCCGAAGCCAACGCCGAGAGCAGCGTTGTACGCCAGGAACAACAGCGGGCTCAGCGCGACCATTGCCACCGTGTGGCGTGGCAGCCACCCCTTCCGCAGCGACTCAATGCCCGGCTGGCGGGTGAGGGTGACCGCTTGTGCTGTGGGGATGCGTCCATCGGGGCCGAACAGGGGAGGGTCGACCTCACGGCTCTCGTGCGGCATCAGACGCCGGCGCTCTGCTGTGTGCCGAGTTCGGCGCGAATGGCATCCATGTCGAGCCCGTGGATCTGTTCGATGAGATCGTCGAGGTCGGCAGCGCGCAGCGCGCCCGGCTGGCGATAGACCAGGATGCCGTCACGGAAAGCCATCAAGGTCGGAATGGAGCTGATGTGCGCGGCCTGGGCGAGTTCCCGCTCTGCCTCGGTGTCGACCTTTCCGAACACGACGCCGTCATGTTTGGCGGAGGCTGCCTCGAAGGTGGGCGCGAACGACCGGCAGGGTCCGCACCACGCGGCCCAGAAGTCGACCAGGACGACGGGGTTGCTGGTGACCGTGGTCTCGAAGTCTGCGCCGGTGAGGTTCTGGGTGGCCATGCATGCTCCTAGCGGGATCAATATGCCGCTGTTTCCAAGCGGATGAGATCCATGATACCTATACCCCCTGGGGTATCCAAGTTCGAGGCGGTAGCCGCCGACCACCTCAGGCCCGGCCCGGACGGGCTGCTGTTCCTGGACCGTTGACACGTCGCTGAGGGCCGCGACCGTATAGTCGCCGACGCATGGCGCTGCTGGCTCAGCCAGTCGATCGGGTGTTCGGGCGAAAGGTGGCTCCGACCGTGAGCCAACGCAGGTCGAACACTGGTTTTCATCACCCGACCGTGAGGATCTGGTGGGTGAACCGCCGAAGTGGTCGTTATGGCGGCCCTCAGGGTCGGGTGTGAGGGCCGGACCGCCAAACTTGTCGTTGTGGTGCCCTGGGGGAGCCGTTCAAACGACGAGTCTGGCGGCCCGAACCCGGCGGCCGTCTCCGACCGCCTCCATAACGACCACTTCGGCGGCTGAACCACCCAGCGCTTGGTGCCAGGGGCTTGATGCCAGGAGGCGGACAGCAGGAGTCTGCCCCGGGTTGGCTCAAGGCCAGTGCCGATCCTGAGGTGGTCACCGCTTCGAGCGGCTCGATCAGGCAACATCGGGGGCCCTCAGAGACGCACCCGGCGCATCGGTCGTGGTGGATCGCAGTCGGTCTGAAGCCAGGCGCGGTGCATCTCACTGGGTAGTGGCGCGGCGTTGGTGCGCCGATGGGTGGACACATTCCGGCGCTCTACCAGACGAAATCGCTAGTCAATCGGGTATCCGTCCGAAGTGGCCCGAACGTGAGACTCAGCTGTCTGGACGACCAGCACTCCCTGAGGGCCGCGACAACGGGATCATCGCCGACTGCATGGCACTGCCGGCTCAGCCAGCTGTTCCGAGGGCCGCAGTTGACTGAGCGCGCCCGGCGGGGGGTGGAGGTGTTGAACTCCTGCCCGGCGAAGAGGTGGCGGAGGGCGATCACGTTGACGCCGTCGGGGCGGGGGTGAAGATCACGTTTGCGATGGTTCGTAGAGCATCAGTTTCGCTCACGTGCGAATGGCGTTTACGTGCGGTCGACGCTGCCCCATCGCTTACCTCGGGCGGCGGCGGATAGGTCAGGATCCCGCCTGTGCCTCGACCAAGGTGGCGATCCTCTCCATCCACTCGTCCGCCGCCCTGTCCTCCAGCCGGAGCATCGTGGAGCGCGCGACGGCGCCGAGCGGGCCTGGCAGTTCGTTCTCGAGCTTGAGCGTCAGCTTCGTCCCGCTGTCGACGGGCTCCACAGCCCAGGTCTGCACGAATCCGCTGGTGGACTTCATGCTGACGTGGTCGGAGGGCACCGCGGCGGTGTACTCCAGTTTCACCGAGGCAGGAACACCGACGATGTGAGAGTGCCAGCGGCACGTGGTGCCGACGACGCCGGGTCGGGGGGCCAACTCGGTGACTCTGGTTCCCGGATACTGGCCCAAGGTGTTGGCCGGATCAGTCAGGAAGGCATAGACCTTCTCGATCGGGGCGCTTACCGTGACTGCGCGGGTGACCATCAGGTGCCGTTCCACCCCGCGGTGGCGGGGTACCCCGGTCTCCACTTCTGTCTTGACGTCGTTAAGCCAGACGTCGAGGTCGTGCTCGGAGAGCTTCGTGAGCGCGGCGTCGACAGCCCCCTTGGCCCGGTTCGACGTGACGTCATCCATACCGAGGGTCAGCTTCGTCCCGTCGCCGACGGGCTCGACGTCGAAGTTCCAGATGAAGCCCTTCGATGCGGTGATGACAATCCGTTCATTCGGGAGGAATTCGGTGATCTCGTTGGTACCGGACACCCGGAACCCGAACATCTTGTCTTCCCACTCGAAAGTAGAGCCCACTCCCAGAGGAGTGCCTTTGATGTCATGGATCTTCGTGCCCATGGCGACCCAGGACTTGCCCGGATCCTTGATGTAGTCGAACACTCGCTCGACCGAGGCGTCCACAGTGACGCTCCTCGTGTACAGCCGGGTGGACATCGTCTCAACCTCTTTCTGATGCAGCAGAGTCGTAGGCTCGAAGGTCGAGCCTGTGGAGGCAGTCGCAGGCGCTCCAAGCACTCCGCAGGCGCGCTCTGAGAAGCTGGGGGGCCATGTGCTGGTCGTCTTGCCCGGATTCGTCACCCTGAAGTCGCAGCGATCGCAGCCCCAGGCCAACGTCTTCGTGCGGGTGAGTCCCACGCCGAGGGCCGCGAACGTCACGTAGTCGAGGTCGCAGAGGTAAGGGGTGAGTTCGTCGGCCCCCTGGGCGTGAAGGTAGTTGACGAGGGCGCACTGGGTCACATCCAGCCCGAAGTCGAAGCCCTGCCCGTCACCGTCGACGAACTCGTAGACCCAATTGTCGGGATAGTGATTCTCGGCGAACCAGCGGACCTTCGCCTGCGCTCGCTCCTTGGTGGTGGACCGGCCCATAGAGCGGCGCACGGGTTGCGGAATGCGGCCATAGAGCTTCTGGACGCCGTAGTGGATCACCTCGCCGGCGTCTTCGACCGAGCCACCGTGGCGTCGCACCACCCGGTACAGCGCGAGAGCCCACGGGGCCAGGACCATGGACATCGCTTCCGGGTTGCTGCGGCCGCCGATGTCAGGCAGGCCCGGGATCAGCGCTCGGTACTCCTGGAGCATCTCCCGCCGCATCACGGCGGCCGTCGCGGCGCCGAACCGCTGGGTCAGGACGCCGGTGTGCAGGTTCAGGAGCCGGAACATCATCTCGCCGGACACATCGCCGGGGACGACGCGCTGTTCGTTCATGACACACCCCCGAGGGAGGGAGAGCCTGGTGCCACGGGAGCCCGCAGCTCCATTCACCAGGCTACTCCTCAGCGGCCGCGCAAGCGCCTGTAAAGGGAGCGTCCGCAGAGGGAGGCCGCCGTCTGGCTTACCGGTCCGCGATGAGGGGGTGACAAAGTGCACAGAAGTCGCGCAAGTTCCCGAACGCGACCGAGACGGGCCACCTTCACGTAACACACTCAGCAAGACCTACCACAGGGCTCGTCAGGTTGCCGGACGGCCGGACCTGCGCTTCCACGACCTTCGGCCCAGCGCGGCAACCATGGCCGCGCAGGCCGGTGCCACTCTCGCGGAGCTGATGGCCCGCATGGGGCACTCCACGGCGAAGGCTGCGCTGGTCTACCAGCACGTCGCCGAGGGCCGCGACCGGATCATCGCCGACCGCATGGCGCTGCTGGCTCAGCCAGCTGTTCCGGGGGGCGACGGCGACTGACGATCGCTCGGTGCCGAGGCGCTGGACACCTGCCCGGCGAAGAGGTGACCGAGCGCGATCACGTTGACGCCGTCGGGGCGGGTGTAGCTTTCCGCGCCGGCCGTCACCACGTTCAGCGTGGAGAGTTGCCGTTCCCGCTGCTCGGACACCTTGGCCTTCAGTGCCCGAAGACTCGAGGCCGCCTTCTCGATGTTGCCTGTGCCGCCGAGCTTGACCTCGAAGGCGCTCCAGCGTCCATCGCCGAGTTCGACGATCGCGTCGACCTCGAGGCCGGAATCGTCCCGGTAGTGGTAGACGGTCCCGCCAAGGGGCTGTGCGTAGATCCGGAGGTCACGGATGGCCAGTGATTCGAAGAGCAGGCCGAAGGCGTCGAGGTCGTCGAGCAGCGCGTCCGGTTGGGCGCGCAGCGCTGCCGTTGCCAGCGACGGGTCGACGAAGTGCCACTTCGGCTGGACGCGCAGGCGCACCTTCGAGCGCAGATGAGGAGCCCAGGCCGGCTGCTCCTCGACGACGAAGATCCGGGTCAGGGCATCGATGTACTTCCGGACGGTCTGTGCCGAGACCTCCGCGGTCGCGGTGCCGGGCACAGGAATCTCGGCTTCTGCGCTCAGCCTGGACGCGGACGCCTCGGTCGCCGTGTTGCGAGCCAGAGCGCGCTGCAGCGCAGCCACCCGAACGGGATCGGCGCTCAGCCCGGCGAACCGGAGGTCGGTGCGGGCGACATCGTCGAGGTAGTCCGCGAGGTAGTCGGTGGCTGATCGGGTCGGCTGCGTCACCAGGGCGGGCCAGCCTCCCCGTACGGTGAGGGCCGCGTACTCCTCGACGCTCGGACCGCCGAGGCCGCCGACGTCAGGTGCCTCAGCGCCGCCGGAGGAGCTGAACAGGCTGGGGAAGCTCACCGAGCGGGTGCTCTCGCCGCTCTCGTCCAGTGACATCGGACGGAGCGTGATCCGGCGGAACCGTCCGGCGCCGCTGTGCCGGGTCACGTCGTCGGCCGGAGTTGCGGAGCCGGTCAGGATGAACTGGCCGGCGAGCCCGCGGTCGTCAACCTCGTGACGCACCGCGTTCCACAGCGTGGGCGCCAGTTGCCACTCGTCGATCAGCCGTGGGGTCGGGCCTTCCAGCACTCGGCCGGGTGAAACCTCGGCGAGTGTGACGACGTTGGGTGAGGAGTCGAGTCGGACGGAACTCGCGGCCAGTTGCAGCCCCGAGGTCGTCTTCCCGACGGCGCGAGGCCCCTGGAGGATGACAGCCCCGAAGGTCTCGAGCGCCGTGCGCACGAGGTCGTCGGCGGACCGCCGAGGCCGCCGACGTCAGGTTCCTCAGTGCCGTCGGAGGAGCTGAACAGGCTGGGGAAGCTCACCGAGCGGGTGCTCTCGCCGCTCTCGTCCAGTGACATCGGACGGAGCGTGATCCGGCGCAATCGTCCGGCGCCGCTGTGCCGGGTTACGTCGTCGGCCGGAGTTGCGGAGCCGGTCAGGATGAACTGCCCGGCGATCCCGCGGTCGTGACCTCGTGACGGACCGCGTTCCACAGGGTGGGCGCCAGTTGCCATTCGTCGATCAGCCGTGGGGTGGGGCCTTCCAGCACCCGGCCGGGCGAAACCTCGGCGAGTGTGACGACGTGGGTGAGGAATCGAGTCGGACGGAACTCGCGGCCAGCTGCAGCCCCGAGGTCGTCTTCCCGACCGGCGCGAGGCCCCTGGAGGATGACAGCCCCGAAGGTCTCAAGCGCCGTGCGCACGAGGTCGTCTGCGACGCGGTCCCGGTAGGCCATGACCATGGAGTATCACGTTTGCGTTTCGCACAGTATTACGTTTGCGCTCAGAGGCATATCACACTTGCGTGAGCCAAAGTAGCTGGCTCGCGGCTTCACCCGACCTTGTGGCCGTAGCGCTGCCGGGCCGCCTCCCCCG
>CAVYLH010000008.1:0-598604 GCA_963769325.1 uncultured Actinomycetota bacterium
GACTCACGAAAGATGATCGCGAAACGGAGCGCTTGCCTCAGATGCCGATGATCGCGAAACGCGAGGGTGCGTGTCGTGGCCGGTGGTGGGGTCGGTGGGTCGGTTCGCTCGGGTTCGTGAGGGAGCTGACGATGGCCACCAGGCGGGATCTGACCAAGGCTTATGCGCGGGACTACGCGCGTGCGGACAAGAAGACCAAAGGGGTGATGCTGGACCAGCTGTGTGACACCACGGGCTGGTCCAGGGTGAACGCCCGCAGGGCGATCAGGGAAGCCGCGAAACGGAAAGGGCGCGCCGATCAGCAGCGGCGCAAGCCCCGTCCCAGGAAGTACTCCTACGACTCGTTGAAGTTGCTCACCGAGACCTGGACGTTGGCTGGTGAACCCTGCGGGAAGTACCTCGCGCCGGTCATGGACGACACCCTGGAACGGCTGCTCAGGTTCCACGAACTCGGTAAGGTCGCCGACCGGATCAGCGACGAAACGCTCGCCGAGGTCCGCGCGATGTCCCCAGCTACGATCGACCGCTACTTGAAACCAGTCAAGGCCGCCCGCTACCCCGAAGCGAAGTCGACGACCCGGCCAGGCACGATCCTGCGCGCCTCGATCCCGCTGCGCACCGCGATGGACGGCTTCCCCGCTGTGCCGGGCTATCTGGAGATCGACACCGTCGCCCACTGCGGGCACCGTAACGAGGGCGACTATCTGGTCACGATCAACGCCACCGACCCCTACCTCGGCTGGGGCGTCATGCGAACAGTGAAGAACAAAGCGTTCATCCACATGAAAGCCGGCATGGACTGGATCCTTGCCAGCTATCCGATCCCACTCCTCGGGGTCGATTTCGACAACGGCAGCGAGTTCCTGAACTGGAGCCTGATCGGCTGGTGCGACGACCACGGCATCCCCACGATCACCAGATCCCGACCCTACGAGCACAACGACAACGCCCACGTCGAGCAACGCAACAGCGACTGGGTACGCCGCCACGCCTTCCGCTACCGCTACGAAACCCATACCGAACTCGACGAGCTGAACCTACTCTGGACCCAGGTCATGGCACGCAAGAACCACCTGCTGCCCTGCGTGAAAGCGACCGGCTGGACCGAAACCCGATCCGGTCGCAAGAAACGGATCTACGACAAGCCCGCCACCCCATACACGCGACTACTCGCCACCGGCGCCATCACCGGCCCGAAAGCCGACCGACTCGCCACCATCCACCACGACCTGAACCCCGCTGCGGTCACCCGCAAGATCAACACCATCCAAGACCGACTCATAGACTCCGCACGCGACCGAACCACCACCGCCAGCACCCGATCTCGCGATCAAAACACGTGAGGCACGCGCTCAGACTTCGCGATCAACTTGACGTGAGGCAAGACGAACCGGCCCTTACCCACACAGCTGGGCCTCACGGCCAGCACGTCACCCGGCGTTCCCTGGGCGTCGGCGTTGACCAGAGCATCCATCAAGGGACCTTCGGCTTCGACCTGAGTCTGACCACGGGACACGAGGACGAAGGGTCCGCTCTTCTTCGAGCTCAAGTGGCAAGCGGGCCTCCAGGTTGCGCCGACCCGTCCGCCCGTCGACCACCTTAACCGCCACGACCGGACGCCAACGCCAGCGAGCAGACACTCTCTTCGCTGCTCTGCCCTCCCCTGCGCAGGAGTAGTGGAAGGCCTTCCTCACCCGGGCTCATTCTCCTTCGCACTCCGACATGCCACGCTGGGCCTCATGCGGATCGCAATCGTCCAACTCGCCGCCACTACCGACCCCACCGTGAACCTCGAACTCCTCGCTCGCGGTGTCACCACCGCTGCTCAAGAGGGCGCCGAACTGGTCGTGTTCCCCGAGGCGACGATGTGTTCCTTCGCTCGACCTCGTGCTGAGGCCGCCGAACCGTTCGACGGTCCCTGGGCCAACGCCGTCCGTGAGCTGGCCACATCGGCGAGAGTCACCGTCGTGGCGGGAATGTTCACCACGACCTCGTCTCCCAAGGTGCGCAACACCCTTCTCGTCACCGGCGCCGCCGAAGCACGCTACGACAAGCTCCACCTCTTCGACGCGCTGGGCTACGCCGAGTCGCGGCAGATCGAAGCCGGCGCGACACCCGTCACCTTCCCGCTCGCCGGACATACCATCGGGCTCGCCACCTGCTACGACGTCCGATTTCCCAACCTGTTCACCGCACTGGCCCGGCAAGGCGCCGGGCTGATCCTGCTTCCCGCTTCCTGGGCGCCCGGGCCGGAGAAGTTGCATCAATGGCGCACCCTGGTCACGGCCCGAGCGATGGACTCCACCTCCTTCGTCGTCGCCGTCGACCAGGCGTCGCCGGCCGCCGCACCCGATGGCCGTACTCCCACCGGAGTAGGTCATTCGCTGGTCGTCTCGCCTACCGGCCACGTGATCCTCGAACTCGGGGACGGTGAGGAATCCGCGATCGTCGATCTCGACCTTGACTCGGTCTCTGCCGTGCGCGAACAACTGCCCGTGCTCAACCACACCCGCAACCTGTAGCGGATCGGCTGAGTTTCCGCGAGCTCGGCGCGTCCGCTGTAGCCAACCCCCGGCAGTCGGCCAAGAAGAGTTCGGCCTGAATGATCACTCATCATGCTGCTTCTCGAAGCCGGCCCGACCGGGCCCCACCGCGCCGACTTGGCCTCGCCCCTAGCAATGTCCGACTCCAGTTCAGGCATCAGACCGTTCCAACCGCCAAGATGGTCGTTATGAGGGCTGGCCCGGGCCTGCCTGGGACTCCCACCGCCAAACTGGTCGTTACGCCCTCTGAGGTGGGGCTGCAAACGACGACTTCGGCGGCCGCAACGTCGCAGGGCCCATGCGACCGCTTTGATAACCACAACTTCGGCGGTTAACGCGCTCCCCGCCCCTCTTCCCGCGGCCCTTCGTGAGGTCACGGCGGTCGGTTCGCCTTGCCTGCCCGCTGCCGACTAAGCTGGGTCCTGGTTCCCCGCGCGGCGGTACCTCGCCCAACTCCCCCAGGGTCGGAAGACAGCAAGGGTAAGTGAGCTCTTCCGGGTGCGCGGGGGCCGCTGCAATTCCTGGCGCCGGCAACCGAGGTGTCGCCGGCTACCCGTAAGGTTCAGCCCGTGGACGAGCGCGACGAAGACCTGTTCGATGAGGAGCCCCTCGAGCTCTTCGAACAGGACGGTCCCGACCTCTTCGGCGGAGCCGCGGACGCCGAACCCGAGATCGCCGAACCACCCGCTGACGCTGCCGAACCGGCTGTCGAACCCGGACCGCATCGGCGTTCCGAGGAAGAGGTGACCGCCTCACTGATGGAGGCGGTGGACGCCCTTCGCCAGCCACACGGCGCGGTCAGCCGACCCGACACCCCGCTGGCGCTCTACCGGCGCTACCGGCCCGACACCTTCGCCGACGTCATCGGTCAGGAACATGTCACCGAGCCACTGCAACGCGCCCTGGCGAACAACCGGGTGAACCACGCCTACCTGTTCTCCGGCCCGCGCGGCTGCGGCAAGACCACGAGCGCCCGCATCCTCGCCCGTGCCCTGAACTGCGCACAAGGGCCCTGCGCCCGTACCGTGCGGGGTCTGCCAGTCCTGCCGCGACCTGGCCCGGGGCGGCTCCGGCAGCATCGACGTGATCGAGATCGACGCCGCCTCGCACGGCGGCGTGGACGAGGCCCGCGACCTGCGCGAGCGGGCATTCTTCGCCCCCGTGCACAGCCGCTACAAGATCTACATCATCGACGAGGCCCACATGGTCACGACGGAGGGCTTCAACGCCCTGCTCAAGGTGGTCGAGGAGCCGCCGCCCCACGTGAAGTTCATCTTCGCCACCACCGAGCCCGACAAGGTGCTCGGCACCATCCGTTCCCGCACCCACCACTACCCGTTCCGGCTGGTGCCGCCGAAGACCCTCTCGACCTACCTGGCGACCCTCTGCGAGGCCGAGGGCATCGCTGTCGAGCCGGCCGTGCTGCCGCTCGTCGTCCGCGCGGGTGCCGGGTCGGTCCGCGATTCGCTGTCCGTGCTCGACCAGCTGCTCGGGCGGCGCCGGTGAGCACGGGGTCAGCTACCGCCAGGCCACCGCGCTGCTCGGCTACACCCCCGACGCGCTGCTGGACGAGATCGTGGACGCCTTCGCCGCCGGTGACGCGCGAGGGCGTGTTCGCCGCCGTCGACAAGGTGATCGAGGTCGGCCAGGATCCCCGCCGCTTCGCCGAGGACCTGCTGCGCCGGCTGCGCGACCTGATCATCGTCGCCGCCGTACCGGAGGCGCTGAGCAGCGGCCTCGTCGACGTGGCCGGCGACCAGGCCGAGCGGCTCACCTCCCAGGCGACCGCCATGGGCGCCGGCGAACTCACCCGCGCCGCAGAGGTGATCGCCGCTCGGCCTGACCGAGATGCGCGGCACCACCGCCCCCCGACTGCACCTCGAACTGATGTGCGCCCGGGTGCTGCTGCCCGGTGCCGACGTGGACGAACGCGGCCTGCACGCCCGCCTCGACCGGCTCGAACGCCGCCTGAGCATCGGGACGCCGGCCCCAGCCCCGCTTCCACCGGCGCCGGTCGAACCCGCGCCTGAAGTCGAACCGACCGCCCCCGCCGAAACCGCTCCCGAACCGCCCGCTGCCGAACCCCCGGATCGACCCCAACAACCTCCGGAACGATCCGAACCCCCGGAACGATCCGAACCCCCGGAACGATCCGAACCCTCGGAACGATCCGAACCCTCGGAACGATCTGGCGCCGCAGGGACGGTCGGTACGACCGACGTGCGTCGCCTCTGGCCGCAGATCCTCGACAACGTGAAGGGCCGTCGCCGCTTCACCTGGATCCTGCTCAGCCAGAACGCCCAGGTGGTCGAGGTGCGCGACGGCATCCTCACGCTGGGTCTCTCCAACGCCGGCGCCCGCGACAGCGTTCGGCCGCGGCGGCAGCGTGGACGTGCTCCGCGAGGCCGTGTTGGAAGTACTCGGCGCCGCTCTCCACATCACCCCGATCGTCGACGCCACGGCCGAGCCCGTCCCGGCCACCCCGTCAGCCCCTGCCGAGCCCGCACCACCGGCCTCCCCGACCAGCCCCGTCCGGTCGTCCGCCGCGGAGGCGGCCCGATCCAACCTGCGACCCACCCGCTCTCAACCGGCGGCAGCCGAGCCGGAGCCTCCCGAGACCGAGCCGAGCCGGACGACGCCGTGGTGGACGAAGCGACCACATCCACGGACGAACTGCTGAAGAAACACCTCGGCGCCGAGCTGATCGCCGACGAGGACGTCTGAAACCCTGAACCGCTCGCCTACCATGGCTGGCAGCCCGACACCGAGGAGTGACCATGTTCGACCCAGGCGGCTTCGACCTGCAGGGCCTGATGGCCCAGGCCCAGGCGATGCAGGACCAGTTGGAGCAGGCCCAGGCCGCTCTCGCTGAGCGGACGGTGACCGGCACGGCGGGCGGTGACCTGGTGGAGGCCACCCTCACCGGCACCGGCGAACTCGTCGGGCTCGTGATCAAGCCCGAGGCCTGCGATCCCGAGGACACCGAGACTCTGGCCGACCTGATCGTCGCGGCCGTCCGCGACGCCAACCACCAGGCGATGGCGCTGGCCCAGGCGACCATGCCGCCGATGCCCGAACTCGGTCTGTAGCCGCGTGTACGAAGGCCCGATCCAGGACCTGATCGACGAGTTGGGCCGACTGCCCGGCATCGGCCCGAAGGGTGCGCAGCGGATCGCGTTCCACATCCTGCAGACCGACAAGGCCGACGTTGAACGCCTGGCCGCGACGCTGCGCGAGGTCACCGAGAAGGTGCGCTTCTGCGAGGTGTGCTTCAACATCTCCGAGGCCGAGACCTGCCGCGTCTGCCGCGACCCGCGTCGTGATCGCACCTCGATCTGTGTGGTCGAGGAGTCCAAGGACGTGATGGCGGTCGAGCGGACGCACGAGTTCCGCGGCCTCTACCACGTGCTCGGCGGCGCCATCAGCCCGATCGACAACATCGGCCCCGCCGACCTGCGGATCAGCGAGTTGTGCCGCCGACTGGCCGACACGGCCGTCACGGAGGTCATCCTGGCCACCGACCCCAACCTCGAGGGTGAGGCCACCGCCACCTTCATCTCCCGGTTGCTGATCCCGATGGGAGTCACTGTGTCCAGGCTGGCCAGCGGCCTGCCGGTCGGTGGTGACCTCGAGTACGCCGATGAGGTCACCCTGGGCCGGGCGTTCCAGGGGCGCCGCCGCCTGACCACCTGAAGATTGGAGCCCATGACCTCCGACCGCCCGATCCGGCTGATCGCCAGTGACCTGGACGGGACCCCGCTGAGGTCACCCTGGGCAGAGCCTTCCAGGGGCGCCGCCGCCCGACCACCTGAAGATTGGAGCCCATGACCACCATCGCGTCCCTCCCCACCGACCTGCCAACCTCCGACCGCCCGATCCGGCTGATCGCCAGTGACCTGGACGGAACCCTCCTGCACGAACACAAGGCGGTGAGCCCCCGCACGGTCGCGGCCATCGCCGCCGCCCAAGCCGCCGGGCTGGTCGTGATCGCTGCGACCGGCCGCCAGGCTCTCCAACTGCCGGAGCCGGTCACCGCCACCGGCATCCGCTACGTCGTCGCCAGCAACGGCGGCATCGGCTTCGACCTCGCCACAGCGAGTGTGCTGTTCGAGGACCTGCTCAGCCCGACGGCCTGCGCCGAGATTGTGCGCTACCTCGTGGCGGAACTGGAGGGGGTTCGGTTCTCCGCGGTCCGCGACCACGGCGCCCGGCACGCCTGCGAACCGGGGTACCTTGCCCTCCTCACCCCGCAGGAGCGACAACTCCAATGGGCGCACCTCGATGTCGAAAGCCTCGCCGACGTGGTCGCCGAGCCGACGCTGAAACTCACCGTCCGGCATCCGAGCCTGAGCGCCGACGACCTCCTCGCGACCCTGGCGGCGTCCGGGCTGAGCGGCTTTCACGCCACCACGTCCGGCGCCCCGTTCCTGGAGATCCAGGGCGACGGCGTGACCAAGGCAAGCGGGGTCGCGCGGCTGTGCGACTGCCTGGGTGTGGCTGCCGCCGAAGTGCTGGCTGCGGGGGACGCCAAGAACGACATCGAACTACTCCGCTGGGCGGGTCTCGGGATCGCCATGGGCAACGCGGTCCCCGAGGCGAAGCTTGCCGCTGACTGGACGACAACCAGCAACCACGAGGATGGCCTCGCCCTGGCCATCGAACTCCTGCTGGCGAGGGCCGGGACCGGCTCGTAGTTCCGCCGCCAGAAAATCGAGGGCCTTCGCACAGCCTCAGCACAGTCTTGCGAGGCACCATGGATTCATAGCGACGACCGCGTCGAAATACCGAGTAGGAGGAGAGATGCGTCATTCCCCAGGTGGAGGAGGAGGCATGATCGGCAGCCACCTGCTGTTCGGCTTCCTCGGGTTCATCGGCACCTTGGTGGTGCTGGGCCTGATCGCCCTGTTTGTGATCTACCTCGTGAAGCGAGCCAAGGGCAAGGCTCCCGGGCAGCCCGGCGCGATGGGTCAACCCGGCCGCCACGGCCATCACCGTCCTCCCATGCCGCCCGCGCTGCAGATCCTCGACGAACGGCTCGCCAACGGCGACATCGAGGTGGAGGATTACATGACCCGCAAGACCGCACTGCTGGGCAGCAACGGTCCGGCGACGAACGAATGGACGCCCAAGCCTGAAGCACCGAAACCGGACGCCCGTCCGGACGGCGAGCCCGACCCGGCGATCTGAGGTCGGAGTAGTTAACCTGCTGCTGTGAGCAGGGGGAAGTCCGGACCGGACGAGCCGTTGAACTCCTCCGGTCCGGACTTCCTGCCGCCGGGGACCTCCCCGAACCAGACCCGCAACCAGACCCGCAACCCCCTCTGGAACCACCACCACACCCGCCACCGGGCAGCCCCCAATCACGCTGGCCCGCCTGGGCGACCTGGTTGGTGGCGATCCTCGTGGTTCTGGCGCTGCTCCCGGTGATAGCGGACGCGCTGGTCCCTCCCGTCCGGCGGCTCCGACCCATACCGCCGCCTCCCACCGTCACCGCCGCGCCTCTCCCCACGACCGCGGCGCCGACGCCGTTCCGCAAACGGGCCGGCTGGCTCACCGTCCCCAGCTCCCGTGAGTCCGTCAGCTACGAGGTTCCCGACAGCCCGGAGTGGGCGCCGAAGCCGTCCCTGCTGATCGGCTACGAGACCCGTTCGGGTGTTCTGGTGATCGCCAACACCGCCTCGGTGTACCTGAGCGGCAGCTGCCCCGACTACGCGCACGGCCGCCGGGCTTTCGTGGGGCTGAACCGCTCGGCCGCCGCCCGGCCGAACCCGGCCGCGACGGCCGCGCTCCTCGTCAGCCGTTGGGCTCAGGCCCGCAACACCGAGTCGGACGACACCCGCTACCCGGTCCCCACCCCCGAACTCCGTACCGTGACCGGCGTGGCCGGCACCCTGCAGGTCGCCTCGATCACCTTCACCCCGCAGGTCACGGACGCCTACAGCTGCCTTGCGCCCAGGATGCGCTTCACCGTCGCGCTGCTGACCTCCGCCGAACGCGACTACCCGATGATCATCGTCAGCGACCAGGGCGTGCCGAACGCACTGACGCCGGAGCTGGAAGACCGGATCATCGCAACCCTCCTGCCCGGCTAGACTGTCTCGGGTCGCAAGGCATTGATGGGGCCATCACCCCGGAGCTGCCGGAAGAACGGACGGTCCCGACACCGGCCGGGCTCCACTAGAACCGGCTGCGGCGAGTGAAAGAAGTGGGGCGGTCCGACCGCCGGGCAGGCCCAAGGAGGGTGGTACCGCGGGCCCGAAGGCTCGTCCCTTCGTCAGCAGGCAGGCACGCAGACGAAGGAGAGCCACACGATGACCACCGAACCGCACTCACCAGCACCTACCGCGCCGTCCCGGCGATGCTCGACCTGCCGGCGATGGAGCGCGAGATCCTGGCGTTCTGGGCGGCCAACGACACCTTCGCCGCGTCGCTGCAGCGCACCGCCGGCGGGCAAGCCGTGGACGTTCTACGAGGGCCCGCCCACCGCCAACGGCATGCCGGGCACCCACCACATCGAGGCCCGCGTCTTCAAGGACGTGTTCCCCCGCTTCAAGACCATGCAGGGCTTCCACGTCGAGCGGCAAGGCCGGCTGGGACTGCCACGGCCTGCCCGTCGAGCTGGCCGTCGAGAAGGAACTGGGCTTCAACGGCAAGCCCGACATCGAGGCGTACGGCGTCGAGGCGTTCAACGCGCAGGTGCCGCGAGTCGGTCAGCCGCCACGTCGACGCGTTCACCGAGCTCACCGAACGGATGGGCTACTGGGTGAACCTCGACGAGGCGTACTGGACGATGAGCCCCGACTACGTCGAGTCGGTCTGGTGGGCGCTGAAGCAGATCCACACCAAGGGCCTGCTGGTCGAGGACTACCGGGTCGCGCCCTACTGCCCGCGCTGCGGCACCACGCTGAGCGACCACGAGCTGGCCCAGGGCTACGAGGACGTCACCGACCCGACCGTCTACGTCCGCTTCCCGCTGACGTCCGGCCCGCTGGCCGGCAAGGCGTCGCTGCTGGTGTGGACGACCACCCCGTGGACGCTGGTCTCCAACACCGCCGTCGCCGTGCACCCCGACGTCACCTACGTCGTCGCCACCCGCGACGCGCCGGCCGGAGAGACGCCTGGTCGTCGCCGAGCCGCTGGCCGAGAAGGTGCTCGGCGACGGCTGGCGGCTCGGCCGAGACCTTCACCGGCCGCGAACTCGAGCTCTGGCGCTACTCCCGTCCGTTCGATCTGGTCGAGTTCCCCGACGTCGTCGGCGGCACCCACTACGTGGTGCTGGCCGACTACGTCACCACCGAGGACGGCACCGGCCTGGTCCACCAGGCGCCCGCGTTCGGCGAGGACGACATGGCGGTCTGCCGCGCGTACGGGCTGCCGATGGTGAACCCGATCCGTCCGGACGGCACCTTCGACGCCGACCTCGACCTGGTCGGCGGCATGTTCTTCAAGACGGCCGACGCCGTGCTCGTCGACGACCTGACCGCGCGCGGCCTGATGTTCCGCGGCGCTGCGACTACGAGCACTCCTACCCGCACTGCTGGCGCTGCCACACCACGCTGCTGTACTACGCGCAGCCGTCCTGGTACATCCGCACGACCGCAGATCAAGGACGCGCTGCTGCGCGAGAACAAGGGCACCAACTGGTACCCCGAGCACATCAAGTGGGGCCGCTACGGCGACTGGCTGAACAACAACATCGACTGGGCGCTGTCGCGCACCCGCTACTGGGGCACGCCGCTGCCGATCTGGCGCTGCCCGGCCGGCCACCAGACCTGCGTCGGCTCGCGCGCCGAGCTCTCCGAGCTGACCGGACGCGACCTGCTCCGACCTCGACCCGCACCGTCCGTTCGTGGACGACGTGATCTTCGCCTGCCCGTCCTGCCAGCAGCCGGCACATCGCGTCCCGGAGGTGATCGACGCCTGGTTCGACTCGCGGCTCGATGCCGTTCGCCCAGTGGGGCTACCCGTACGCGGACGGGCTCGACCGAGGCGTTCGCCACGGCCTACCCCGCCGACTTCATCTGCGAGGCCATCGACCAGACCCGCGGCTGGTTCTACTCGCTGATGGCGGTCGGCACGCTGGTGTTCGACCAGTCGTCGCTACCGCAACGTGCTCTGCCTCGGCCACATCCTCGCCGAGGACGGCCGCAAGATGAGCAAGCACCTGGGCAACATCCTCGAGCCGATCCCGCTGATGGACACCCACGGAGCGGACGCGGTTCGCTGGTTCATGGCCGCCGGCGGTTCGCCGTGGGCGTCCCGGCGGGTGGGTCACGCCACGATCACCGAGACCGTCCGCAAGGTGCTGATGACCTACTTCAACACGGTCGCGTTCCAGAGCCTGTACGCCCGGGCCAACGGCTGGTCGCCGGCCTCGGCTGCAGAGCGGGCCGGGCGGGGAGCCGTCCCCCAGTCGGGTCACGTCCTCGACCGCTGGCTGGTCAGCGCGCGCAACACGCTGGTGCAGCAGGTCACCGACGCGCTGGAGGACTTCGACACCCAGCGGGCCGGCGCGCTGCTGGCGACCTTCGTCGACGACCTGTCCAACTGGTACGTGCGGCGCTCGCGCCGCCGCTTCTGGGACGGCCAGCCCGGCGCCTTGCCGACCCTGCACGACACCCTCGACGTGGTCACCCGGCTGATGGCGCCGCTCGTGCCGTTCGTCACCGAGCGGGTCTGGCAGGACCTGATCGTCGCCACCGACCCGACCGCCCCGGCCTCGGTGCACCTCGCGTCCTGGCCGGTGGCGGACGCCGCAGCGATCGACCCGCACCTGGACGAGGCGATGCGGCTCACCCGCCGGATCGTCGAACTCGGCCGCTCGGCCCGCTCGGAGGCGAAGGTGAAGACCCGCCAGCCGCTGAGCCGCGCGCTGATCCCGTCCGCGGCTTTCAGCCTGCTGGACGCGGAGCTGCGCGCCGAGGTGATGGCCGAGCTGAACGTGGAGCGCGTGGAGTCGTTCGCCTCCGCCGGCGACCTGGTCGACTACTCGGCCAAGGGCAACTTCCGGGCGCTGGGCAAGCGGTTCGGCAAGCAGACCCCGCTGGTGGCCGCCGCGATCGCCTCCGCGGACGCCGTCCGTGCTCTCGGCCGACCTGACCACCCACGGCAGGGCGATCGTCCTGGTCACCGACCTCGGCGAGGTGGAGGTGATCGGACGAGGACGTGATCGTCTCCGAGCGGCCACGCGAGGGCTGGTCGGTCGTCAACGAGCAGGGCGAGACCGTGGCGCTCGACCTCGAGCTGACGCCCCGAGCTGCGGCAGGCCGGGCTGGCGCGCGAGGTCATCCGGGGCGTGCAGGAGGCACGCAAGACCTCCGGCTTCGAGGTGTCCGACCGGATCACGCTCACCTGGCACGCCGCCGACGACCTCACCGCGACCGCCATCCGGGCGAACGCGGAGCTGATCGGTGATGAGGTGCTCGCCACGGCGGTGACCGAGGCCGATGCCTCCGCCGCGGACGTGGGCGAGTGGTTCAGCGACGACGAGCTCGGACTGCGCTTCGTGGTGGCCAGGGTGGAGCCGGTGTGAGCGGGTCGGGCCGGCCGACGCCGGTGGTGTTCCTGCACTCCGCCGGGCTGACGCCGCAGATGTGGCAAGCCCAGGTGGAGGCGGTGGGTGCGGAGACGCAGGTGATCGCGCCCGTGGCTCGCCGGCCTGCGGCCCGGCCGAGCCGCCGAGTTGTCGTTGCGCCGGTGCCGCCGACGAGGTCGTCAGCCAGCTGGACCGCTACGGCATCGAACGGGCCGTGGTGGTCGGCCACCAGCTGGGCGCGATGGTCGGCCTCCAGGTCGCCACGTCCGACCCCGAGCGGGTGGCCGGGCTGGTGCTGTCGGGAGCGGTGGTTTCACCGGGACGGCTGGCGCTGGGTGTGCAGAGAGGACTGATCCGGATGCTGCCCGACCCGATCCCTCGCCGACAGCGGCGCCACGAAGGCGGACCTGCTGCGCGCTCTCGACGTGGTGGCGGGCGCCGATTTCGGTCAGCGGCTCGCCTCGGTGAGCATCCCCGTGCTCCTGATCGCGGGGTCCGCCGACCCCGCCCTGGCTTCGGCAAGGGCCCTCGCCGCACGTCTGCCCAATGCGCGGCTGGAGGAACTGCCCGGGGTAGGGCCCAATCCGAACCTGGAACGCCCTGATGCCTACAACCGGCTGCTGACGGAATTCCTGGTTCTGCCAACATAATGTGCGCACAACTGGGTGAATGCATTTAGCACCGCCGACGTCATTTCGACAGCGGCGTTCAGAGCAAAACCATTGACACCTCCTGCGCAATTCCCGTACGTTCCTCCGCATTCCTACGGAGGACTCACCCCGCTTTTGTGACGTCCGTGAGGCCGTTCCTTCGTAGGCCGGGCGAACCCTCGCCCACGCCACCCCCACACCTCCGCAGACCCAGCAGCCGAACAGAAGGGGCCTACGTGACCACACCCAATACCCCCCCGGGTAACCGCGACGACGAGCTTGACCCCGAGTACCACCTGCCGAAGGACCACTGGCCGCTGCCGGCCTTGAGCACGGTGCAGCCGCACGCCCATCCCCCGGTCTCCGCCTACGTGGCGATCCAGGCGGCACCGGACTTCCAGCGCCTACGCAGCAGCTTCCGCGGGTTCGCCTTTCCCACGGTGGTGGCCGTTCTGGCGTGGTATCTGCTGTTCGTCCTGCTCTCCACGTTCGCGGAGGGATTCATGGGTGCTCCGCTCCTGGGCAATCTGACCACCGGCATGGTGATCGGTCTGCTCCAGTTCCCGACCACGTGGTTCGCCACCTGGCTCTACGTCCGGCGCACCGACAAGGTGCTCGACCCGATGGCCGCGAAGCTGCGCGAGCAGATCGAGTCGGAGGTGGGCGCATGAACACCGGCAACCCGCTGATCAACATCGCGATCTTCGGCGCGTTCGTGCTGGCCACGCTCGCCGTCGTCATCAAGGTCACCCGGAATTCCGAGAAGAAGGCCGGATCCTTCTACACCGGTGGCGCCTCCTTCTCCGGACGCCAGAACGGCCTGGCCATCACCGGCGACTACCTCTCGGCAGCGACGTTCCTCGGCGTGCCCGGCGCGATCGCGATCTACGGCTACGACGGCCTGCTGTACTCGGTCGGCTTCTTCGTCGCCCTGCTGCTGGCCCTGTACCTGGTGGCCGAGCCCCTCCGCAACACCGGCCAGTACACGATGGCCGACGTGCTCAGCTTCCGCATGAACCAGCGTCCAGTGCGGACGGCGGCAGCGCTGTCGACCCTCACGGTGTCGTTCGTCTACCTCCTGGCCCAGATGGCGGGCGCCGGTGGCCTGGTGGCCCTCCTGCTGGGCGTGACCGATGTCACCGGACAGGGCGTGGTGATCGCCATCGTCGGTGTGGTCATGATCGCCTACGTGCTGATCGGCGGCATGAAGGGCACCACCTGGGTGCAGATGATCAAGGCGACCCTGCTGTTCGCCGGCGGCGGCATCATGGCAATCTGGGTGATGGCCAAGAACGGCTTCAACCTCTCCACCCTGCTGGCCAACGCCGTGGCCGTGCACCCGAAGGGCGAGAAGATCCTCGAACCCATGCTGCAGTACGGCGCCGGTGGCCTGATCACCAAACTGAGCTTCATCTCGCTGGCCATCGCCCTGGTCGCCGGACCGTCGGGCCTGCCGCACGTGCTGATGCGCTTCTACACCGTCCCGACCGCCAAGGAAGCCCGGCGCTCTGCGGTGTACGCGATCGTCCTCGTCGGCATCTTCTTCCTGTTCACCCTGGTGCTGGGCTACGGCGCGGTGCAGATCGTGGGCTACGACGCCATTCTCGCCGCTCCCGGCAAGGCCAACTCGGCGGCGCCGCTGCTCGCGCTCAAGCTGGGTGGCGAGGTGTTCATGGGCCTGATCTCCGGGGTCGCGTTCGCCACCATCCTGGCCGTCGTCGCCGGGCTGACCATCACGGCGTCGGCGTCCTTCGCCCACGACTTCTACAACTCGGTGCTGAAGAAGGGGAAGGCCGATCCGGCCGAGGAGGTGAAGGTCGCCCGCACCACGGCGGTCGTGATCGGCGTCCTGGCGATCGGCGGCGGTATCGCGGCCAACGGGCAGAACATCGCGTTCCTGGTGTCGCTGGCCTTCGCGATCGCTGCGTGCGCCAACCTGCCTTCCATCCTGATGACGCTGTACTGGAAGCGGTTCAACACCCGCGGCTCGGTCTGGTCGATCTACACCGGCCTGGTGTCGTCGATCGTGCTGATCGTGTTGTCCCCCGCCATCTCCAGCCCGACCTGGAAGAACCCGCTCGCCTTCTTCCCCCTGACCAGCCCGACCATCGTTGCCCTTCCCCTGGCGTTCCTCGCCGGTTGGCTGGGCACCACCATGTCCAAGGAGCCGGCCGACCCCGACCTCCAGGCCGAGATGGAGGTGCGCTCGATGACCGGAGCGGGTGCCGCCGGAGCAGTCGCCCACTGAGTTGGGGGCACCAGCACATCGCTAGGGTGTGCTGGTGCCCTCACGCCAGCAGCCACCACTCGACTCCCGAGGGATGCTGCTCGCGCTCGCGGCGTACCTGCTGTGGGGCGCGTTCCCGTTCTACTTCAAGTTGCTCGCGGCTGCCGGATCCTTCGAGATCATCGGCCATCGGGTGCTGTGGACCTTCGTCTTCTGCCTCGCCGGAGTGCTGGTGTGGCGGGAGCTGGGTCACCTCAAGGACGTCCTGGGCAACCGCACCCTGTTCTGGGGGCTGAGCGCGGCCGGCGTCCTGGTGACGGTGAACTGGTCGATCTACGTGTGGGGTGTGCTGAACGACCACATCGTCGACGCCGCTCTTGGCTACTTCATCAACCCGCTGATCACCGTGGCGCTCGCCGTCCTGGTGCTCCACGAACGGCTCCGCCGGCTGCAGTGGGTGGCGGTGGCGATCGGGTCGGCCGCGGTGCTCGTGATCGCCGTCGGCTACGGCCAGATCCCCTGGGTCGCGCTCAGCCTGGCGGCCACCTTCGGCACCTACGGCCTGGTCAAGAAGCAGGTCGGCGGCCGAGTGTCCCCGCTGGTCGGGCTCACCGTCGAAACCATGCTGCTGACCCCGGTGGCGCTGGCCTATCTCGTCTGGCTGCAGGCCACCGGATCGAGCGCGTTCCTCAGCCACGGGCCGACGCTCACCGTGGGGCTGGCATTGGCCGGTGCCGTCACGGCTATTCCGCTGCTGCTGTTCGCGGCCGCGTCCAGTCGGATCCCGTTGAGCATGATGGGCCTGATCCAGTACCTCACCCCGACGATCCAGTTCGCCATCGGCGTCTGGATCAACCACGAAGTGATGCCCGCGCCGCGCTGGATCGGTTTCGGACTGGTATGGGTGGCCCTCGTGCTGCTCACCGCGGACAGCCTGCGCGCGGCGCGCCAGCCCGCGCTGATCGAACCCGAGGTGATGGACTGAATCAGCCGCGACCGGCCACGCTGCGGCCCAGGCGCTCCAGCACGTCGGCCATCATCTGCTGGACGGCGAGGGTGTCGGCCAGCGGCATGATGGGGCTCTCGGTCAGCCCCTGAGCCAGAGCCTCGCTCACGTGGGCGAGCTCATGGCTGTAGCCGGCTCCGGTCTTGGGGAAACTCAACTCCTGCGGCTCAGCCCCGCGTAGGTGCACCGACAGCTGTTCGGCACGGTGGAACCGCGGCTTCACCTCCACCCAGCCCTTGGTGCCGGCCACGACCTGGCGGCCGGGGCCGGCAGCGGTGAAACCGATCGACTGGTTGGCGTGGCGCCCGTCGGCCCAGCCCAGCAGTAGGCCGACCGCAGCCTCGACTCCGTTGTCGAAGAACGAGCCGACCGCCGCGACGGAGTCGGGCGCTCCGAGGAACTGGTGGACGAACGAGAGCACGTAGACCCCCAGATCGAGAACGGCGCCGCCGCCCAGGTCGGGATTGAACAACCGGTCGGCCGGGTCGTACTCGCGGAACGCGAGCAGATCGCCGTAGACCGCCTGCACCTCCCCCAACTCGCCTGACGCCACCAGTTCGCGAAGGTGTGCGATCGCGGGCAGGAAGCGGGTCCACATCGCCTCCATGACGAACACCCCGCGGGCCCTGGCTGCGTCGACGACGGCGGCGGTGTCGGCCACCGACGTGGTGAACGACTTCTCCACCAGGAGCGCCTTGCCGGCCTCGATCGCCGCCAGCGCCAGCTCGGTGTGCTGGCCGTGCGGTGTGGCCAGGTAGATCACGTCGATCTCGGACGCGAAGAGTTCGGCGTAACTGCCGAAGGACTGCGGGATCCCGAACCGCTCGGCGAAATCCTGCGCGCGCGACAGGGAGCGTGATCCGACCGCCACCAGCTCCGCGTCCGGGACATGCACGAACTCCCCGGCGACCGTGGCCGCGATCCGACCCGGTCCGGCGATACCCCAACGGATGCTCACCGCAGCAGGTTAGCCTGGCGCTCCCGCTGGAGTTGGGTGACTCGCTTTCCGGCGACGATGAACACGACCATGACCAGCATCCAGGTGGGCCACCAACTGCCGGTGATCACACCGATCACCAGGAAGGCCGGCCACACCCACGAACGGACGGCGCGCCAAGCCCGCTCCTGCGAGGTGGGCGCGGGCACCTGGTGCGGCTGAACGGCCACGACCCGGCCCTCCACCACCGGCTCGGACGAACCGGCGCTGAACATCGGTTGCTCCCATTGCGACTGCGAACCGGGGGTGAACTGCGGTGAGGTCATGCAAACAGGCTAGGCGCGGTCCGGTGCGATTCCCATCGGGCGACTCCACGAGCCTCCCCTGAGTGTCCGCAAGCCGTGGCGCGGGTGGGCATCAGCGGTCCGCCTCTGGCACAGTAGTGAAGGCTCCGGAGTGGCCGGCTCACCCGGGATTGCAGGAGAGGACGCACGTGCGGGTGGTACAGAAGTTCGGCGGCTCGTCGGTCGCCGACGCCGAGAGCATCAAACGGGTGGCGCGCCGGATCGTGGCGACCCACGCCGCGGGCAACGAGGTGGTCGTGGTCATCTCAGCGATGGGTGACACCACCGACGAGCTCATGGACCTCGCCCTCCAGGTGTCCCCCGACCCGCGTCCGCGCGAACTCGACATGCTGCTCACCGCCGGCGAGCGGATGAGCGCTGCCCTGCTGGCCATGGCGATCAACGACCTGGACGCCACCGCGCGGTCGTTCACCGGGTCGCAGGCCGGCGTGATCACGACCGGGACGCACGGCGACGCCCGGATCATCGACATCACTCCTGGCCGGATCGTCAACGCGCTGACCGACGGCGAGATCGTCATCGTGGCCGGCTTCCAGGGCGTGTCCCAGACGACCAAGGACGTCACCACGCTGGGCCGCGGCGCCTCCGACACCACAGCGGTCGCCCTCGCCGCCGCGCTGAAGGCGTCCTATTGCGAGATCTACTCCGATGTGGACGGTGTCTTCACCGCCGATCCCCGGATCGTTCCCGGCGCGCGCCAGATCCCGGCCATCGGGTATGAGGACATGCTCGAACTGGCCGCCAACGGCGCCAAGATCCTGCACCTGCGCTGCGTGGAATACGCCCGCAGGGAGCGAGTGCCGGTGCACGTCCGCTCGTCGTTCAGCGACTTGCCGGGCACCTGGGTCAAGGACATCAACTACGAGGAGATGGGCATGGAGCAGCCGCTGATCGAGGGCATCGCGCACGATCGCAGTGAGGCGAAGATCACGATCGTGGGGGTGCCCGACCGGGTCGGCGAGGCCGCCGAGATCTTCAGCACCGTGGCCGAGGCCGACGTGAACATCGACATGATCGTGCAGAACGTCTCCCGCGAGCACGAGCAGGCCACCGATATCACCTTCACCCTCGCCCAGCAGGACGCGAACAAGGCGATCGCCGCCCTGCGCGCCGCGCAGGAACGGATCGGTTTCGTCGACGTGCAGTACAACGACCAGGTCGGCAAGGTGTCGGTGGTCGGCGTCGGCATGCGGTCGCATCCGGGGGTGACCGCACGCTTCTTCCGGGCGCTGGCGGCGGCGAACGTGAACATCACCATGATCTCCACCTCCGAGATCCGGATCTCGGTCGTGGTCGACATCGACGACGTCGATCGGGCCGTCCGGGCCGGCCACACCGCGTTCGGACTGGACTCCGGCGAGCAGGCCGTCGTCTACGCCGGCACCGGACGGTAGGCGTCTCAGCCAGCCTTCAGGCTCCCCTCCTAGACTGGCCCGGTGATCTTCAAGCGCGTCGGTGACTCCCGTCCGTATCCCCCGCACGGCTACGTCCAGAAGCAATGGGCGGCCATCGTGCCCGAACAGGTGCGCCTCGACCAGCTCGTGACCACCAAGCACAACCTCGATCTGGAGGCGCTGCTGGAGGAGGATTCGACGTTCTACGGCGACCTGTTCGCCCACGTCGTCTCGTTCGAGGGCGAGCTGTACCTGGAGGACGGTCTGCACCGGGCCCTACGGGCGGCGCTGCAGCAGCGCCAGACCATGCATGCCCGGATTCTGGAACTCAAGTAGTCTTGAGGACGGCAAGTTCATTTCGGCGAGCGGTTCAGGAGTACATGTGCGTCAGGCGATCCGGGTCCTCAAGACCCCGGTAACACTGATTCTGCTGCTGGCCATCCTTGGCTTCGGCGCCAGTTGGGGTTTGCAGCACGTCACGATGGACGATGCCCCGCGACAACAAGCAGCATGCGTGATGACCGACGTGGGGACCGAACTGACCCCCGACAAGGTCACAGTTCGGATCTTCAACTCGGGAACGAAGCCGAAGGCGGCAAGCCTCACCCGGATCGCCTTGAACCACTACGACTTCCGAGTGATTCTCATCAACAACAGCAGCCGCGAACTCAGTCGGACCACGATCGTGGGCAACTCGCCCGACAATCCGGAGGTCAAGCTACTGCAACAGTTCTTCGTGGACGCCGCTGCGGAGGGTGATGGCCGAGCCGACCACGTGGTGGACGTGATCATCCACGACAAGACCCAGCAGGTCGATGACCCGAAGGCGAGCGTCCCGGTCTCGGGCCCTGTCTGCCTGCCAGCGATCACCGCCGCGAGCGCGTCCCCGTCGGCGACTCCGTCGAAGAAGTAGAAGCTGTCGGCGGCAGCGACGCCTCAATGCAGCATCGCTGCCGCCGACACCTCGATACGGTGATCAGCGCAACTGGATTGGGTCGGTCATCGGCGGCGCGAGTGGCTCGAGGGATTCTTAATGCTGGAGCCACGCAGACTTTCGCTTAGGTCGTCGTTTCGATGTAGGAGGGCAGAACCTTCCATTGGTTATCGTCATTGCAGTTGGCCGTGTCAGCATCGCAGGTCGCAAGGAAGATGGTGAGAGAACGGCCCTCAGTGAGCTCGAGGTCACACAATCCGGCCTTTCCCGATCCCAATGTGCTGTAGCAAATCCCATCGACTGATCCCGAGCCGACTATGATGAACCAAGCTCCTACGCGTTTCCCATCCGCAGCTGTGTCTTTCACGTACAGCCTGTCCCCGCCCGCTACCCACCGCACTGAAACCCCAGCCGCGCTGGCGCCCTTCGTGTAGGAAGTCGGCCAAGACGCCGACTCTGCTTTGAAGAAATGTGTGCTTGCCTCGGCGGCGGTGGCCGGCCAGATGAGCAGCGCACCGGTTAGGGCCGTAGCGAAAAGATGTCGAAACACCGGAACCTCCTGAGGATATGAGTGAGATTCACACTATCCCCCGTGGTTTCAATCGCGGGTGAGAACAGTCAAAAAACCACTCGTCACCGAGTCGCAAACCCTCGCCATTGATCTGCCGGAATCCACGAACACCGCCTCGATCGCTTCACCCCTCCTCCTGCCAGCGCGCCAGCCGGCCGCCGCGGGAGATGCTGCGCAGCCGGGATTCGACCCGCTTGCGATCGACGCCGTTGGTCACGATCAACAGGTCGTCCCCGACCCGGACGATCCGGTCCGGGCCGGGCGTGAACGGCTCGTTGTCGCGGACGATCAAGGAGACCACGGAGTTGCGCGGTAGCCGCAGCTCCCGGATGGTCACCCCGTGCAGCCGGGAGCCCTCGGGGACGTGCACCTGCATCATGTCGGCCTTGATCGTGTCCAGCGGAGCGAACTCGATCTCAACGTCGGTGGCGTCCTCGCCGGTGGACACCCTCAGCAGCCGGGCCGCCCAGGGCAGGGTCGGTGACTGCAGCAGAGTGAACGCCACCACGAACGCGAACACCATGTCGAAGATCTCCGTGGCCCGCGGGGCGCCGGCCGCCAGCGGGACGGTGGCCATGATGATCGGCACCGCTCCGCGCAGCCCCGCCCAGGAGATGAACGCCTGCTCCCGCCACGGCACTTTCAACCACGTCACGCACGCCAGCACCGACAACGGCCTGGCCACGAACGTCAGGAACGCGCCGGCCGCGACCCCGGCGACCGCGGAGGCCAACGAGACCTGCAGTGGATCGGCCAGCATCCCGAGCATGACGAACAGTCCGATCTGAGCGATCCACCCCACTCCTTCGGCGAACGATCGCGTGGCGTGCCGGTGCGGCAGTTGGCCGTTGCCGAGCACCAGGGCGCACGCGTACACCGCCGCGAACCCCGACAGGTGCAGCCAGCTGTCCAGACCGTAGGCCATCACTGCCCAGCCGATCGCCGCCAACGGGTACAGGCCGGACGCCGGCAGTGCGATGCTGCGGAGCACCCGGACGCCGAGCCAACCCAACGCTGCGCCGACCACGGCCCCGCCGGCGAGTTCGAGCAGGATGATCAGCACCATCCCGACCGGCCCGCCCTCGAGGCCCTCGCCGAGCGACCAGGAGGTCGCGGTGGCCACCAGCAGCACGATCGGAGCGTCGTTGAATCCCGATTCGGCCTCGATCGTGGCCCTCAACTTGGCCGGGAGCGGCACTCTGCGCAGCACAGAGAAGATCGCGGCCGCGTCGGTGGGTGACGTGATGGCGCCGAGCAGGACAGCGCTGGCCGGGTCCAGCCCCAGCACGAAGTGCGCGAACGCCGCCACGGCAGCCACCGAGATGCCCACGCCGAGCGTGGCCAGCAGGACCGCGGCCGGCAGCGCTCCCCGAATTTCGACCCAGCGCGTCGTGAAGCCGCCTTCGACAAGGATCAGTACCAAGGCCGCGAACCCGAGGGAGTGCGCCAGACCGGCATCGTTGAAGTCGACGCCGAGTTCGCCCACCAGCACACCCAGGCCGAGGAACAGCAGCAGCGACGGCAATCCGAACCGGGCACCCAGCCGGGCAGCGCCGATGGACGCGAGCAGCACCACCGAACCAAGCAGCAACACCTGGTCCAGTCCCACGCTGCCTCCCCTTTCTCCCACCCTATCGGGCGGGTCGGGGCGGGAGGTCAGCTGAACAGCTCGCGTGCCCTTCCGGCGACCACGACCGCGTCCAGGTCGCCGCCCACCTGCGCGGTGACGGCGGCCGCGACCGTTCCCTCGACCAACGGCCCGTCGATGAGCCTCACGTGCGCAGCCTCGCCCTCGTCGAGAAGGTCGAGCACCGCCTCCACGGTCATGGTGGCCGAGCCGAGGTCGGTCAGGATCGCGACGTCGTGACCGGCCGTGCGCAACTCGGTCACGGCGTCGCTGACCTTGTCGTAGGAGGTCCCGATCCGGCCGTCGTCGGTGCCGCCGGCGGCGCGCAGGGGGACGTCCTTGGCCATCTGCGAGGCCAGCTCCACCACGCCGTCCGCCAAGGCCACCGAGTGCGAGACGATGACCAACCCGACCCCGCTCACGCGCCGGCTGCCTTCGCCGCCTCGTCGAGGATGTAGGCCGTCGAGGTCGCGCCGGGGTCCTTGTGCCCGATCGACCGCTCGCCCAGGTAGGAGGCCCGGCCCTTGGTGGCCTGCATCGGAATGGTCGCCTCCGCACCCGCCGCGGCGGCGTCCGCCGCCGCCCGGAGGGTGGCCGCCGCGCTGGATCCACCCGCGGCGGCGGCCTTCGCTGCCTCGAGCGCCGGCGTCCACGCATCGACCATGGTCTTCTCCCCGGTGGTCGCCTTGCCGCGGGCCACGATGCCGTCCAACCCGCCCGCCAGCAGGGCCACCACGCCCTCGGCATCGACGTCGCCGTCGGTGGCCTTGGCGGCACGCAGGAACGCCGTCCCATAGAGCGGACCCGCAGCTCCGCCCACTTTCGACATCAGGGTGGACGCGACGATCTTCAGCACCCCCTGGACGTCCGGCACGGTGTCGTCGAGCTTCTCCACCACGGCTTTGAAGCCGCGGTCGATGTTCTCGCCGTGGTCGCCGTCACCGATGGCCCGGTCGAGGTCGATCAGTTCCATCCGGTGCTCGGCCAGGACGGCCTGGGCGCCGCGGATCCACGCGAGCGCCCAAGCCACCGACAAGGTGTCGCTCACCGGCTCAGATCCCACGACGCAGGGCGGGGGTGAGCACCGGAGCGTCCCACAGGGCGGTGAGTTCGTCGTCCAGCAGCAGCACCGTGATCGAGCACCCCTGCATTTCCAGCGAGGTGATGTAGTTGCCCACCAGCGACCGGGTGACCTCCAACCCGGCACCTTCAAGCCGTTGCCGGGCATGGTTGTAGACGATGTAGAGCTCGGCCTCAGGGGTGCCGCCCATGCCATTGACGAACAGCAGCACCTTCGAGCCTTCGGGGGCTTTCAGGTCGGCCAGGATCGGGTCGACCAGCTGGTCGGTGATCGAGTCCGCCGGAGCCATCGGGATCCGGTGCCGGCCGGGTTCGCCGTGGATGCCGATGCCGATCTCGATCTCGTCCTCAGTGAGGTCGAACGACGGCTTGCCGGCGTGCGGGACGGTGCACGCGGTCAGCGCCACGCCCATCGAACGCACCTGCGAGATCACCTTCTCCGCGACCGCGACGACACCGTCCAGGTCGTCCCCCCGTTCGGCGGCGGCGCCGGCGATCTTCTCCACCAGAACCGTGCCGCCCACGCCACGGCGCCCGGCGGTCCAGGTGGAATCCTCCACCGCGACGTCGTCGTTGACCACGACCGCCTTCACCGCGATGCCGTCCATCTCGGCCAGCTCCGCCGCGGTCTCGAAGTTCAGTACGTCACCGGTGTAGTTCTTCACGATGTGCAGCACACCCGCGCCGCCGTCGACGGCCTTCGTTGCTTCGAGGATCGGGTCGGGGGTCGGTGAGGTGAAGACCGCACCAGGAACGGCGGCGTCGAGCATTCCCTTCCCCACGTAGCCGGCGTGCAGGGGCTCGTGGCCCGAGCCTCCCCCCGACACCAGCCCGACCTTGCCCTGCACCGGCGCGTCGGCGCGAACCACGTAGTCAGGATCGAAATGAACGGTGACCAGATCGGCGTGTGCTGCTTGGAAACCCGCCAGGGTCTCGGCCACCACATTCGTCGGGTCGTTGATCAGTTTCTTCACAGGGCTCTCCTTTGAGGCGCGTTGTGGGTGGGCATGGCCAACTCTGCCGCGTCGCGAGCGGTGCGGAAAGGGGGTGCCGGGAGCACTTACGTTCAACGAGGGCACCTGGGGTGCACGAAACGCACGACAGCCGGACCTCGGGGGTCCGGCTGTGGCTGGCGGTGGCGGAGGGATTTGAACCCTCGGAGGGTTGCCCCTCACGCGCTTTCGAGGCGCGCTCTTTCGGCCGCTCAGACACGCCACCGCGCAGGAGTGTACCGAGCCCGGGCCGGGCCGGGCCAATCGCCGGGATCGCGGCCGATCAGCGGTGGTCGGCGAAGAAAGCGGCCAGCACGGCGCCGCACTCGGCGGCGTCGATCCCGCCGACGACATCGGGTCGGTGATTCAGGCGGGGGTCGCGCACCACGTCCCACAACGACGCGACCGCGCCTGCCTTCGGGTCGTAGGCGCCGAACACCAACCGGCGGACGCGGGCCAGGACGAGAGCGCCGGCGCACATCGTGCACGGCTCGAGCGTCACCACCAAAGTGCACTCCTCCAACCGCCACGAACCCAGCACAGCGGCAGCGTCGCGCAACGCCAGCACCTCGGCGTGCGCGGTCGGGTCGCCACGACGCTCACGCTCGTTGTGGGCTGCGGCGAGCACGCGCCCGTAGGCATCCAGCACGACGGCGCCGACCGGGACGTCACCGGCATCAGCGGCCAGGCGAGCCTGCGCCAGCGCCTCGGCCATGGCCGGCGACCAGCGGTTCACTCGAACGAGTTGAGCGCCTTGGCGAACTCGGGCCCGAACTTGAGCCGGGCGGCGATCCGCTCGACCAACGTGGCGGAATCCTCCTCGAGGTCCTCGGCCATCGCCTCCAGCTCGAAGTCGTGCAGGCCCACGTCGGCGAGGATGCCCAGGTCGCCCGCAGGCACGGAATCGTCCTCCTCGTCGGGCACCTCGATGCCGAGGAGGTCGACCACATCGCGGGCCAGCGGCCAATCATTGGCGGCGACCGCGTCCGAGCAGAACACCTGAACGTGCTTGCCGCGCACCCGAATGATCAAGAACACCTCGGAGGCGATCGAGATCAGAGCCACCGCGCCGCCGTCGCCCGGGATCCGGCGCAGCTGCGTGATCAGGGCTTCCAGGTCGTTGGCGAGGTCGTAGTCCAGGGCGAGCGCCATCGGCTGGCCGTCCTCGCGGTACAGCGCGACGATCAGATCGACGTCCTCGTCCGTGGCGTCGTCGGGATAGTCCAATTCGTCATCGTCGTCGTCGGCCAACTCGTCGGCCAAGTCGTCGGAGACCGTGTCGGGCTCGTCGAGGTCGTCGAGGCCCGGCCGGTCATCACCACGGTTGGGCAACTCGAACTCAAGATCCTCGGACGTGACCATCGCGGCCTCCTCACCCTGCTCCACCGCCCCATAGTCGCAGATCGCGGCCGGTGTGGCACCCTAGTGCCCGTGGAACTCCGCGTCATAGACCATCCGCTCGTCGCTCACAAAGTGAGCCTGCTGCGCAGCCAGGACACGGCGAACCCCACCTTCCGCCAGCTGGTCGAGGAGCTCGTCACCCTTCTGGCCTACGAGGCCACCCGCGAGGTGCGGGTGGACGAGGTGCAGGTGGTGACTCCGATCACCACCACGACAGGGGTTGCGCTGAGCAAGCCGCGGCCCCTTGTGGTCCCGATCCTGCGCGCCGGCCTGGGCATGCTCGAAGGCATGATGCGCCTGATCCCCACCGCGGAGGTCGGCTTCGTCGGCATGGTGCGGGACGAGGAGACGCTGCAGCCGTTCACGTACGCCGAACGGCTGCCGCACGATCTGTCCGGCCGGCAGTGCTACGTCCTGGACCCGATGCTGGCGACCGGCGGCTCGCTGGGCGGCACCGTCCAGTTCCTCGTCGACCGTGGCGCCGACCACATCACCGCCATCTGCCTGATCGCAGCGCCTGAGGGCGTGGCCCGGATGCGCGAACTGGTGGACCCGATCGGTGTCCCCTGCACCCTGGTGTGCGCAGCTCTGGACGAGCGCCTCAACGAGGTCGGCTACATCGTGCCGGGCCTCGGTGACGCCGGCGACCGGCTCTACGGCCTGGCCCAGTAGGGGTAGAGCGTGCTTCTGGCCGACATCTTCCCGCCGTTGGGGCTGCGGGTGGAGGCCGGGCCGCTGGTGCTGCGTCCGATCACGGACGAGCTGCTGCCGGCCCTGGTCGAACTGTCGATGGCCGGCGTCCACGAGCCCGGGCAGATGCCGTTCCTGTACCCGTGGACGGAGGCTCCGGCCGCCGAGCAGCCGTTCAACTACGCGAAGTTCCACTGGGGCGTCCGCTCGAACTGGCGCCCCGACCTGTGGGATCTGGAGTTCGCCGTCGAGTATGAGGGCCGGCTCGTGGGCTGCCAGGGCTTCCTCACCGGCTGCTACCCGGTGACCCGCACCGGCGAGACCGGGTCGTGGCTTGGTCAGGAGTTTCAGGGACGAGGCATCGGGACGGCCATGCGGAAGGCGATCTGCGCGTTCGTGTTCGACCACTTGGACGCCGAGGAGGTCACCTCCGCCGCCTACACCGACAATCCCGCGTCCAACGCGGTCAGCCGGAAGGTGGGCTACCGACCCAACGGCGTCCAGCGGAAGACGCGCCGGCTCGGGGAGTGGCATCCCTCCCAACAGTGGGTGCTGACGCCGGAGAATCTCGTGCGCGGCCCGAAGCTGACCGTGGCCGGCGTGCAGGCGTTCCGGAAGTTCATCGGGCTGGACGAGAGTCCCCGTTCGGGCTGAGCGGCGGCGAGGAGTCCTTGGCCAGGCCGTCGACCCGCTCCGCCATGGGCAGCCGGAGCAGCGCGGCTCCCGGAAGCAGCAACTTCGCCCCCCGGATGCCAGCACCGATGCAGACCAGTTCGGCGTCGGCGACGGCGCCGTCCACCCACACCGGCCAATGGTCCGGTAGTCCGACCGGGGTGATGCCGCCGTATTCCATGCCGGATTCAGCCACGGCCCGGTCCATCGGCGCGAACGAGGCCTTGCGCGCGTCGAGGCGGCGGCGCACCACCCCGTTCACGTCCACCCGCCGGTGCGCCAGGGTCATGCAGCAGGCGATCCGCTCCTCCCCTCCGCGACGCCCCAGCACGACGACAGCGTTCGCCATCACGTTCAGGGGCAGGTCGTGCACCTGGCAGAGCGTTTCGGTGTCGGCATGCGCCGGATCAACGCCGAACACCTGCGCCATCGGCACGAACTCCGCGACCGCGGCCAGCACGGACGGCGGTAGCAGGTCAGGGCGCCGAATGGCGGGGACGGGACTGAGGTCAGCGAACACCTTCCGCAGGGTACCCAGCTCGGCAGTAGGAGGAAACCATCAAGGCGCTCTGCGGCCCGGCCCGAAGGCCGTCGGAAAGACCGGCACGGCATCGTCGGAACGGCTCATGCGCTCTCGCAGCTTGCCACAATGGTGACGCCAACCCCCTCGACGCGAAGAAGCACATGATGACTCAACCCCCTCCGCGCACCCGCGTCGGCGTGGTCGATGACCACGAGTTGATCGCAGCGGGCGCGGCGGCGACATTCGCCGCCCTGGAGGATGTCCACCTGGTGGCGAGCGCGACGACCGTGGCGGGTTTTCTGGCTCTGGAGGTGGACGTCGATCTGGTACTTCTCGACCTGCGGCTGGGGGACGGAAGCCGGCCGGCCGAGAACGTGCGCCGCCTGCGGGAGGCCGGCGCTGAGGTGCTCGCCTACACCTCCGCGGAGAGCCCGGCGCTGCTCCGCGAGGCAGCCAGCGCCCAGATCATCGGCGTGGTCGCCAAGAGCGAACCCCGCACGGAGTTGATCCAGGCAGTGCGCCAGGCGCTGCAGGGCAACGTGGTCGCCTCGACGGACTGGGCGGCTGCGTTGGACGGAGACAGCGACGTGGCTGCGGTCGGGCTGACCCCCCGCGAGACCGAGGTGCTCCGGTTGTACGCCTCCGGGGAGAAGGCCGATCGGGTCGCCCGACTGCTCGGGATATCGCGCGAGACCGTGCTGGACCATATCCAGAACGTCCGCACCAAGTACGCCGGCGCTGCCCGTCCGGCGTCCACCAAGATCGATCTGTACCGTCGCGCCGTGGAGGACGGATTTCTCGAAGGACCGTCGTGAGCCTAGCCCCGGGTGCGCCGGCGCCACCTCCTCGTCGGCGTGGAAGCTGCCGTCCGTCCCGTCGAAAGTGCCCAGCCTCTTCTGGGTGATCCGCACGGTGACCAGCCAGACGACGGCCGCGAGCACGAAGGAGGAGACGATCGAGAAGTAGAAGTTCTGGGTGATCTCCAGAACCGGAAGGTTGAGGCTGGTCAGCACCGAGTTGGTGATCTCGGTGAGCATCGCGTCGGACGGCGTCAGCAGGAGATTGACCGCGAACACGGCGCCCACACCGGCGAACGCGGCGGCCAGCCCGGCCAGCGGGTGGCGTCCCACCGAGTAGAACGCGGCCGCGGCCAGCGGCACCAGGATCAGGTAGCCAGCGTCCGTCGCCACCGAGGACAGGACGCCGACGAAGATCAGGATGAACGTCAGCCACTTGGCCGGTGCCACCTTCACGATCTTGCGGATCAGCGCTCCCATCAGGCCGGCGTGTTCGGCCACACCGACCCCGGCCATCGATACGAGCACCACCGCCACCACCCCGAAGCCCGCGAAGTTGTCGACGAAGGAGGAGAAGAAGAACCGCGCGCCGTCCACCGAGATCAGGTTGCGGACGGCGATGGTCTGCTCCTTGACAATGAAGTCGGGCACCACCGCCGGCTCGCCGGTGACGGAGTCGTAGATCGACCAGGTGCCGCCCAGATGCTCGTTGATCTGGCTGAACTCGTCCCTGGGGACGGGGACGGCCAACTCGTCGGTCACGCTCACCCCTGCCCACGACAGGACCGCCGACAGGAGGGCGACGACCCCGATCAGGTACACGAACATGATCGTGGGGTTCGGCACCTTGTTGCCGACGCGCTCGATCCAGTCCAGCACCTTCGAGCTGTCGGCCGGCCTTGCCTCAGGGGCGATAGCGGTCACGGAATGCTCCCCTCGTTTCTGTCGGAAGGTTGAGTGGCAGTGCTCTGCGGAAATCGGGGCGCCGAAGACACCCGCGGTCACTCCACGAATGCTGCTCGACGGGCATCCCGACTCCGATCAGGCGAGAGGACGCCGCAGGCCGGCGAGCAGCCGACCGTTCCAGATCTCGGCTTGGATCTCGTCGGGACGCACGGCGCGCACCTCGCCGCCGTTGCGCAGCACCGCCAACGCGATCTGGGTGAACAGGTCGTCGCCCTCGTCGTCGAACACGATCTTGCCCGTTGTTTGATCGAGCGATCCCTTCACATCGGTGTCGAATGCGTAGTAGAGCGTCCCGACCGCCCCTACCACAGCCGCCCGAGCGACCTGCGCTGTGTCGATCGACGCCAGCCCGCGCGCGAAGCCGTCACCGATCTCGTCAGCCCGCCTGCTCAGCTCGGCACTGTTGAGTCCGCCGATTCGCTCCCGGATGACCTCATCCAGCTCGTCGGGTCGCAACTCGTCGGGTGCGCCACGGACCCACTCGATGTCCCACGGCAGTCCCTGGTCCTGGATCATCGACCCGAGCGGGTCGTTGGCGAACACGAACAGGGGCAACGACGCCGAAGGGTCGACACGTCCCAGCTCACTGCGGAGGGCGTCGGCGACCACCGCCGCATACCTCTCGAGCAGCACCTTCTGCCCCTCGTCCCCACCCAGACGACGAAGGAGCTTGCGTCCCCGGATGCTCATCCGGTTGGTGGCGTCCGCAGCGTCGTCGGCGTAGTCGCCGACCATCTCGAACTCGCTCACCCTGGCCGATCCGGTCGCCCGCCACAGGTTCCAACCCGCGCTGGACAGCGTCAGCGCGAACGCCTCCTGCGGCGTGGTGACCGCGCGCAGCAACGGTGCAAGGTCGAAGTGCGTCCCACGGCTCGTTCGCGGACTGAAGGCGTTGGCAAGCACATACTCCTCGCTGAAACCGGGAGCCAGGAACACGACCAGAGAACGGCTCAGGTTGCCCCACAATGAGAGGTCCTCAGTGAGCTTGACCCACTCCGCCCGTAAGGACTCCTGCTCGGCGTGGGAGCGTCCCCGGTCACGCAGGCTCTGTACGGCCTCGTCCACTGCGCTCTTGACAGCCGTCATGGCTGCGGTGCGTCCGGCCGGTGTCGGTTCGGTGGGCAGGTAGATCGACAGCGCGTCAGGCTGCGGCTCCGCGAGCCGGAGCAGATCCTCTGTGGTGGGCAGTTTGTACAGGATCACGAGAGCTCCCCGGTGGCGGATGGGCAAGTCACAGCGTCAGCCTGACGCCGACTCCACCCGAACTTACGGGTGGGCCCGCACCTTCGACATCCCCAGTTCTGGGGGGACAGCGGAGCGCCGTTCTGCCGCGGTCGGGTCGGTGGTGGTGTTTGTCCTCGGGGCGGACGCGGCGCGTTGTGGGCTGGACGCGCTCGCGGAGTTGGGAGGCTCGTGCGGTGGCTGCGTCAGTAGTAGTAAGGGAACTATCAAGGCAGTGTACGGCCTGTCGCGGGAACTGTGAGTGGCGTTGGCAAACGCAGTTTGACTAGGGCTTATGGTGTTTGCTTGCGTTGGTGACGGTGGGGCGGGTTCGGTGGTCCTGCGGACTTCTTGCGGACTTTTTGCGGACTGAGCTTCAGGGGCAATGGCGATGGCGCCCGTCCAGAAGGCGAAGTCGAACAGTCTTGCGGGTCCCCGCCGCCGCGTGCTGGTCTGGACAGAAGGATCGTGCCACACCCAAAGGGGGTGGACCGGGTTCACCCACCGGCCCAAGCAGGCTTCGACGAATCTCCGACTTCAAGACCGACGGATCTGGGATTTCAGCTCCGACGAATCTGGGATTTCGTGACGCCTCAGCCTAGACTGGACCGGTGACGAGCTACCGTCCCCGCGTGGTCGACGCCGAGCTACAGGACCTCATGGGCTTCATGGGTGCCGTCCTCATCGACGGGCCGAAGGCCGTCGGGAAGACCGCGACGGCGTCCCAGCTCGCCCGGACCATCTTCCGGATGGAGGTCGACCGGGCCGCCCGGGCGGCACTGGAGACGTACCCCGACCAGTTGTTCGCATCCCCAACGCCGATCCTCTTCGACGAGTGGCAGGACACTCCGGACATCTGGAACCTCGTCCGGCGCGCGGTCGACGACCACAGCGACAAGGGCCTCTACCTCCTCACCGGTTCGTCGCGGCCCCGCGACAATGCACGGCTGCACTCCGGGGCGGGCCGGATCGCTCGTCTGCGGATGCGGCCGATGAGCCTGTTCGAGTCCGGCCACTCGACCGGCGCGGTCAGCCTGGCCGCGATCCTGGATGGCGCCGAGCCGAGTGGCGCCCCCGCCCCGTTGTCCATACCTGACTTGATCGAGCGCATCGTGGTCGGCGGCTGGCCCGAGACCATCGACCTCCCAGAACGGGCGGCGCGGGCGTGGGTCGCCGCCTACAACCGCAACGTCGTCGAGGTCGACGTTCCCGCGCTGGGACCGCGACGCAACCCGGGCAACCTCACCCGGCTGCTTGCATCGCTGGGTCGTGGCGTGGGCACTCCGCTACGTAGGTCGGCGGTCACGATCGAGGTAGGCGGTCAGAACGGCCCGATCGACGACAAGACCCTCACCAATTACCTCGACGCACTTGACCGGCTCATGCTCACCGAGCCGCTGCCCGCCTGGCAGCCCCACATGCGTTCACGAACTCGTCTCCGCACGACCCCGGTGCACCACTTTGTGGATCCCTCGATCGGGATTGCGGCGCTCGGCGTCGGAACGGCCGAGCTGCTCGCCGACCTGGAGGCTGCCGGCTTCCACTTCGAGTCGCTTGGGCTGCGGGACCTCCGCGTCTACAGCCAGGCACTCGGCGCAACGTTGTCCTGCTGGCGCGACACGCAACTGAACCAGGAGATCGACGCCATTCTCGAGCTCCCCAACGGTCGCTGGGCCGGATTCGAGTTCAAGCTCGGTGAAGCCCAGGCGGACGCTGCGGCCGATTCGCTGCTGCACATGGCGAGCAAGGTGGACAAGGCCAGGCACGGTGAGCCCGCCGCCCTCGTGGTCGTGACCGGTGGACGTTTCGCCTATCGGCGGCCAGACGGCATCCTCGTCGTGCCGATCACGTCCTTAGGCCCGTAGCGCGGGGCTCAGGGACCGCTCGGGAAGGTGAATCCTCGATCTTCCCAACACCACCACTGATTAGGATGATGCCCCTCAAACTCAGGATGATCGTTGCTGGCTGAGGATGGGCGGTCCTCGTCGGGGACACCGTCGCACCTCCGTGCGATCCAACCCAAGGCCTTCGGGTGGGCTCACCAGCCTGGGGTGAGGTCGGGTCCGGATCGGCCGAGGCTCGGGGGTTCTCGGCGGGGGTCGGTCCGCGTGCCGGAGGGCGGCCGGCTGGGTTTGAGTTGGGTGTGCCGGGTTTCGGCGGCCTGTTTGATGGTGGTCCAGCGGCTGGTGAGTTGGTCGGCGGCGTCGTGCCAGCTGGGGTTGCTGGCGAGCCGGGTGGCTTGCTGGTCGAGCCAGCCGAGGAGGGGCTGGCGCATGCCTCGCAGCTGGGGCCTGTCGTAGTCGCCGCTGGACACGAGGTCGTCGGGGCTGGCGGAGTCGGCGAGGGTGTGCCACTGGCTGGGGGTGGCGAGGTCGGCGAGGTGGCGGTAGTCGTTGACTAGGTCGATGACCGCCCGGGCAGGGTCGGCTGTCTCGCGGGGCTGGGGCTCGGCGAGCCAGGCGTCCCGGAGGGTTTCGAGGTCGGCGCGACTGTAGGTCTCCTGGTACTCCACGCCGGGCAGCGGCATCAGGTCGAGGGTGAGCTGGTGCCGCTCGTCTCGCAGCCAGCCGAGTTGGCCTTGGGCGAGTTCGACTTCGCGGGAGAGCTGCCGGGCGGCTTCCTGTTGCCGTTGGGCGGTCTGGGTGAGCTCGGCGTGGCGCGCTCGCTGGCCGGTCTCTGCCTGTCGGGCGTCCCACAGCTTGTTCCGGGCGGCAGCGAGGTCACGCTCGCGGCCGCCGCGGTTGAACGGGTTCGCGTGCCGGACACGCTGCTCGCCGGCCAGCACGGCTTCCTGCGCAGCCCGGGTGGCCTGCTCGGCCTGCCCGACCCGCTGCGCCGCACTGGCCACCCGGACCGCCACTTGCTCGTTGGCGTCACTGGCCTGGGCGAGCCTGCCGCGTAGCTGTTCGAGGCTGGCCTCCTGCCGGTCGGCGTCGGCCGCCCGCTCCCACTGCAGCTGATCGACGTGGGCGAGTGCCCGGTCGAACAGGTGCGGGTCGCGAACCTCGTCGGGCCAGCCGGCGTCCCGAGCGATCTGCTCGGCAGCCTCAGCAACCCGGCCGGCATCGATCCCGGGAACGTGCCGGCTGCGCAGGTCGACCAGGTCTCCCATGCGTTCCCGGTCGGCTTTGGCGTGCAGGTCGGCGGATCGCCAGCCGGTGTCGGCGCCGGGCTGGCCGAGGATGTCCTCGACCTGCTGGCGGGCGAGATTGGGGTCGGCGTTCTCGGCGACCAGCGCGGTCTGGTTGGTGTACCGGCCGCGGGTGGCACCGACATAGAACCCGGGACGGTCAGTACCGTCATCGACCAGCTGGATCGCCTCATCGACGGTCAAGCCTTGGGCCCCGTAGCCGGTCACCGCATAGGCCAGCTGCACATGCTGGCGGGCCGCCCGCGCGTCCAGCTGGACCGCCCGGGTGCCGTCCAGGCTGACCAGCCGCACTCCCCCATCCGCGTCGACCTCGCGGATGCGCCAGCGCTCCCGGTTGGCGTACCGGCAGCCGTCGGCGCCGGCGGCGTTCACGCGGGTCGCGACCACATCCCCGACACTGATCGTCTCCGACGCCCAACGACCCTCCGCCGGCGCGGTCGCGACAAACCGACCGCCACCGATGATCCCAGCCGCGACCAACTGGTCGCGGATCAGCCCGTTCAGCAGCTGCGCCTGATCGTTCGTGCCCGCGATCACCAGCCCCGTACCGGCATGGACACGCCCAGCCCAAACACCCGCAACCACCGCGGCCCGTTCGGCGCCGGAGCCGTACACCTGGGCATACTCCATCACCGTGCGTGCTGTCTGTTCGGGATCGGCGCCGGTCCGCAATGCGACACTGTGCGCGGCATAGGCCTCGTCCTTCTCGCCGGTGCGGAGCCGGAACCGGTGCACGTCGTTGGCGTCATCCAGCAGCCACACCCGTCCCGGATCGGCGGCCTGTTTGGCGAGGTCCATCACCCCACCGACCCCGACCGCGCCGAACTGGAACGAGTCCCCCTGCACCCGAACCTGCCAGCCGTGCGCGATCGCGGTCCTGACCAACGCTCGGGCGCTGTCCTGGCTGACCATGCCCGCCTCATCCACCACCAGCCAGCCACCGACGGGCAGCACATCGGCCGGTGAGGTGGGCTCAACCCACTCCCAAGCCCCGGCGGTGTTTCGGTCCCAGCCGTGCCGGATCAGGAACCGGTCGATCGTGGAGGCCTCCAGCCCGGCAACCTGGCTGGCGGCCACGTTCGCCGCGGCACCGGTCGGCGCCACCACCAACACCCGCCGACCCGCAGCCGACGCGGCGGCGACGTGCTCGGCCAGGCTGGTCGTCTTCCCCGCACCCGCGGCCCCTTCGACCACCGTGAGCCGGTCGGCTGAGGCGAGCGCGGCCAGCCCGGCCCGCAACTCGTTCTCCCGCTCGATCACCCCGACCGAGGTGAGCCACTTCACCGCCGCCGACGGCACCCCTTCCGCCACCCCCGGCAGCAACTGCGACAAGGCCAACGCCCGGGCGGCGACATCGGCTGCGGCCTCATCCACCGCGGCCGGGTCACCCGTGACGCGTCCCTCGACGGCAAGGATCGCTGCCGCTTCCAGATCGGCCCGCGACCACGCCGACCGCTTCAAGCCCTGCGCCTCCACAATCTCCACGGCTACTGCGTCCCGGTCCAGCCGGCCGACGCTCACCCGGCCATCCAGCGGCACCAAAGTCGGCTCCGGCAGCGTGATGTGGTGCTCCGCGATCACCTCGCGGATCCGGCCTGCCCACACCGCCAGCTCGTCGTCGAGCGCCCCGGCCTCGGCCTTGTAGGGCCTTCGCTGCTCCCACGCCTGCACATCCCACAGCTTGGCCAGCCTGGCGGAGGGTTCTTTGCCGGGATGCTGGGCGCGCCACTCGGCCTCTATCCGGGCCAGGTTCCGCTCCAGCTGCGCCGAGCGGCGGCTCATCGCCTCGACCACTGGCCGCAACAGCCGGATCTGACCGTTCTCGTCCAGCTGGTAGCCCAGCCCTTCCAACACCGGCCGCACCGCCCGCAGCTGCTCGCGCTGGAAGATCGCCTGCACAGCCACGTTTAGATTCCTCGCCCCCAACGAGTCCAAAGCCCGCCACTTCCCCGCCGCCCACACCCTGGCCGAGATCTCCATGTGCCGGTGGAAATGCGGATCGGCGGACCGGGAGGAGAAGTGCTGCACCGAGGCGATCTCAATCCGCTCCACCGGCACCCGCACCACCCGGCCCGCCTGCTTCACCTGCACCGTGCCGTTCTCCCACAGATACCGCAACACCGCCCGTTCCGCATCCACCTGCCCCCGCAACAGAGCGGCGCGCACGTCGGGCTCGATAACGGCCAGAATGCTCCACTCCTTCGGCCCGTTCACCAAGAAGTCGACCACCGCAACATGCTCCGGATCAACCCGCTGCGCCCACCGCGACTCCCCCGTGTCCGGTTCGAAGCCAGCCATGAACCGGGCGAACTGGTCCGCATCCAACTCCCGCTCCACCAGCTGACCATCAGCACCGATCCCGCGCCACGTCACCAGCGCCTGGCCGTGCTCCGACAGATACTCATCAGCCCGCGAATGCCCGCACGTCGCCAGATAGCGCACCATGCCAGCGGCTCCGCCCGCCCGCAGGATCGCTTCATTGGAAGAGGGCTAGAGCTGCTAGTGGTGTGGCGCACAAATGGATATCTACTTGGGTCGTAGAATGAGGTATGCCGTCTCCTGCTGCTGCACCGTTGTGGGTTTCGCCGACCCAACGTGAGGTCCTGGAAAGGGTGGCCCGTTCGTCGTCGGCGGCTCATCGTGAGGTGGTTCGGGCCCGGGTACTGCTGGATGCGGCTGACGGGATCGCGAACCTGACCATCGCCCAGCGGCACCAGGTGACCGCGGTGACGGTGCGGTCCTGGCGTGTTGCGTTCGAGACCGACGGGCTGAATAGGTGGGGCAAGGTCGCCAAAGGGCGTGGCCGGAAGGCGAGCGTGAGCGATGAGAAGGTCGCCGAGATCGTGGAACTCACCACCAAGACCAAGGCTGCCGGTGAGACCCACTGGTCGACGCGGACGATGGCTGAGCGTGCCGGGGTCAGCAAGGACACGGTGCGGCGGATCTGGAACGAGTTGGGCATCCAGCCTCACCGGGTCGACACGTTCAAGCTCAGCAACGATCCGGCTTTCACCGAGAAGCTGATCGATGTCGTCGGGCTGTATCTGAACCCGCCGGAGCGGGCGATGGTGTTGTGCATGGACGAGAAGTCCCAGATCCAGGCGCTGGACCGCACCCAGGCGTCCCTGCCGATGGTGCCGGGCCGGGCCGGCACGATGACCCATGACTACAAGCGCAACGGCACCACCACGCTGTTCGCCGCGCTCGACGTGCTGACCGGCAAGGTCATCGGCCAGTGCCTGCCCCGACACCGGCACGAGGAGTTCTTGGCCTTCCTCAAGACCATCGATGCCGAGGTCCCCCGCGGCCTGCAGGTCCACCTGATCCTGGACAACTACGCCACCCACAAACACACCGACGTCGAGAACTGGCTGAAGCGACACAAACGGTTCCACCTGCACTTCACCCCGACCAGCTCGTCGTGGCTCAACCAGGTCGAGCGCTGGTTCCGCGACCTGACAGAGAAGAACCTGCGCCGCGGCGTCTTCGCCTCCGTACCCGACCTGATCGACAGCATCCAGGACTATCTCGACGCCAACAACGACAACCCCAAGCCCTACACATGGACCGCGACCGCCGAATCCATCCTCGCCAAAGTCGCCCGCGCACGAGCAGCCCTGAACCAAGTAGTCAGCTAATACGGCGACGGACCACTAGATGTCTCGGCAGCGGGTGGCTTAGTGCGAGTGGCGGTGGTGGGCGTCCGGGTAATGGGGATGGCTGTGGACGACAGCGTTGTGGGTGTGCTCGTGACTGTGCCGGGTACCGGTCGGGACTGGCTGCTCGTGGTCGTGGGTGTGATGCTCGTCGTGGACGTGGGTGTGAGTGTGAGTCACCGGCTCGTGCCGGTGAGCGTGCTCGTGGTGTTCGCTGAGGTGCAGCCACACGCCCAGGGCCATCAGGGCGCCAGCGATCACGAGGGGCCAAGTCGGCGTTTCGCCGAGGGCGAGTGCGAGCAGCGCTCCGAAGAAGGGCGCGATCGAGAAGTACGCGCCGGCTCGGGCGGTCCCGAGGTGACGCATCCCGACGATGAACAGCGCGAGGCTCACCCCGTAGGCGAAGAACCCCACGGACATGGCGGCGGCAGTCGGGCCGGGCGGGGGCATGGCCGCGCCGAGCAGGAGGCCGAGTGTCAGGTTCACCGGGCCCGCGACGCTGCCCTTGATCGCGGCGAGCCAGGTGGCGTCGGTCAGGGCGACCTTGCGGGTGAGGTTGTTGTCCAGACCCCAGGCGAGGCAGGCGCCCACAACCGCGAGGGCGGGCCAGGGGCTGCCCAGTTCCACCGCAGATGGGACGCTGAGGAGCACCGCACCGGCGACGATCACGAGCATTCCTAGCAGGATTCTGCGGTCGACGTTCTCCTTGAACACCAGCCAGGCCAGCACGACGGTGAACACGGCTTCGGCGTTCAGCAGCAGGGACGCTCCGGACGCCGGCATCGCTGACAGCCCGATCATCAGGAGCACCGGTCCGACGACGCCACCGGCGATGATGGCGCCGGCGAGCGGCCAGATCTGATGCCGGGTGAGTCGGACGCGCGGGCTCCGGCGGATCAGCCGTACCAGAAGGAGCCCGACGCCTGAACCGCAGTACAGCAGGCCGGCCATCAGCCACGGATTCACCGTGCCGAGCAGGAGTTTCGCCAGCGGCGTGCCGGCGCCGAAGAGCACCGCGGACACCAGGGCGGCCTGCACGCCGCGGTTGGCTGCTGCCGCTCTCATCTTCGCCTTCCCGATCTCGTCCCGACGTTGGTCGATTGTGTCATCGCTTGGCGGGGTGGACACACGGGTCGAGCCGCCGTCCGCACGCTCAGCTCCCGAGCCGACCCTGGATCTCCTTGACCAGGTCGGCAGGTTCCAGCCACATGGAGGGGTATTCGCCGTACCAGCGTTGGACGCCGGCCGCATCGATGAGGACGAAGCTGTGGCCGGGCAGGTCGGCGTGCATGCCTCTGCCGAGGGTGCCGTAGGCGCGGGAGACGCTGCCGTCGTCGAGGAGGAACGGGGTGGTGACACCGTAGCGGGTCATGTCGGTGGTGATGTCGGCCTTGGTGTTCATGACGATTGGCAGGACGGTGACGCCGAGGGCGTCGAAGTCGCCCTTCTGCTTCTCGATGGCTGTCATCTGCATGATGCAGGCGCCGCAGCCGGCGCCTTCGTTAAAGTAGAGCAGGACGGGTTTGCCGCGCAGCTTCGACAAGGTGACCGTCGTGTCGTTGGTGGTGGGCAGGGTGAACTCCGGAGCGGTGGTGCTGATCGTGGCCGAGGTGGTCTGGGAGGTGACCAGCATCGCGGTGATCGCTACGACGACGGCGATCACCGAAGCCCAGGAGGCCAAGCGCTTTGATGTTGCGGCGGCGCCGGTCGGTCTGCGCGGCCGCGCGCTGCCGGGCATGAAGCTGCTGTCGGGTGTTGGTAGTCATGGTCGTCTCTCTGGCTAGTGGCAGGAGTGTTCGGCGGGTTCGTCGGAGAGGTTCTCGGCCGGCTCCGATGCGGGGGCGGGATCGTCGTGTCGCCCGATCAGGGTGGCCCAGATCAAGGCACCGGCCACCAGCAGCAGACCACTGCCAAGGACGGGTTCGGGGACGGGTTGCAGCCAGCCTTGGAGCTGGGCGAACCAGCCGGCGAGGGCCTGTCCGGTGGCGACCTGGATGTCGGGGCCGTTGGTCATCTGGCCGGTGTTGGCCAGGTAGATGATGAAGCCGCCCATGAGGGTGAAGCCGGCCGCGACGATCAGGTTGACGGTGTTGGTGGCCAAGGTCCAGCGGCCGAGGCGGAGCCGGACGGGGCGGGCGATGAGACGCCGGTGGCGCAGTCCGGTGGCGTCCCAGACCAGCGCCATCACGAACAGCGGGAACACCATTCCGAAGACGTAGGCCAGGCCCAGGGAGACTCCACCGAGAGGGTTCCCGGCCAGGGCGGACAGTGTCATGACACCGACCAGGACGGGCGCGCAGCAGCTGGACGCGATGCCGCTGAACACGCCGAGGGCGTAGAAGCTGGCGCCGTCGCCCCGGGTGGTGTCCGGGGCTGCGGAGAAGGCCGGGAAGGCTCCACATCCGTCCGGACACGGTGAAGGCGGCCAGGACGAGCATCAGAGCGCCGCCGGCGTAGTACAGGACGGCGTGGTACTTGGCGATGGCTGCGGCGATCAGGCTGATCCCGACGGTGATCGGGACGAGGATGGTAGCCAGCCCGGCTGCGAACAGGAAGGTGAGGGGCAGCAGGCGCCAACGACGGTTCTTGACGGCGCCGGCGAGGTAGCTGGGGGCGAGGAACACAATGCAGCAGGGCGCGAATAGTGCGACTCCGCCGGCGAAGAACGCGGCCAGGACACCGCCGGTGGTCAGCAGGTCACCCACGGGAGTTCACCGTGGCCTCGGTGTGGGTCCTGGTGCTGAGCAGTGCTTCGAGCTTGCGTCGGGGCAGACGCCCGGCGGAGAAGTAGGTACCGTTGATCAGGACGAGCGGATTCATGGCTGCCCGGTGCTGGCCGAGCAGGCGGCGCCCGTCCTCGGAGCACGCATCGACCTGCTCGACCTTGATCGACGGGTCATCGGTGGCGAGTTTGGCGAGAACCTGGTGGGCGTCATCGCAGAAGTGGCAGCCGGCGGCGGTCACCAGAGTGATCCGTGTCGTGGCGGTCAGGGGGTGGGGGCTCATCGAAGTTCGCTCCCGGAGGGAATGGCAGGGGCGCCTTGCGGCGGTTGGTCAGTGGTGAGTGGGCCAAGGACGGGCGGCGGTCCGAAGGCGGGCTGCTGCCAACCAGCGGTGAGGGGCGGCTCGTCGCCGGCCAAGCCCGTCGGGAGGCCGGGTGGAGGTTGGGCCGTTCGGTGGCCGACCACTGCGAGGACCCAGCACAGCCCTCCCCAGATGGTGGTGAGCGCAATTGCGCCGAGTATCCAGCTGGCCATGCCCATCGCGCCGAATCCCATCATCTTCGCTTCTCCTTCCGGTCTCTTGCTCGGCACATAGCCTGCGGTGGCCGTCCGGTCTAAACTCCGGACTCTCCATGAAGAAACGATGAAGGTGCACGCCGCCGGCTCAGGCGGGCCGGGCCAGCGGGGGCATCATTGCGGTCATGACCCACGATCCTGCTGCCGCGGCGGCTCATGTCCTGGTGGTGGACGACGAGACGGTGCTGGCCGGCATGGTCGCCAACTACCTGCAGCGGGCCGGGTTCCGGACCTCGACCGCTTTCGATGGCAACACCGCGGTCGAGCGGGCGCTGGCCGAGCGTCCGGACGTGGTGGTGCTCGACCTGGGCCTGCCGGGCAAGGACGGGCTCCAGGTGTGCCAGGAGATCCGCCGGCACTCCGACTGCTACATCCTGATGCTGACCGCCCGCAACGAGGAGATCGACAAGCTGGTCGGTTTGACCAGCGGGGCTGATGACTACATGACCAAACCGTTCAGCGCTCGCGAGCTGGTGGCCCGGGTGCAGGTGCTGCTGCGCCGACCCCGGGCTGATCGAGTCGTGGAGGAGCCGACCCGCACGGTCGGCCGGCTGCGGGTCGAGCCGGCCGGACGCCGGGTGTTCGTCGACGCCACCGAGGTCGAGGTCACCCGGACCGAGTTCGATCTGCTCAGCGTTCTCTCGGCCCGTCCCAAGGCGGCATTCGCCCGCCGGCAGCTGGTGGCTGCGGTGTGGGGCGAGGACTGGGTCGGCGACGAGCACCTGGTCGATGTCCACGTCCTGCACCTGCGCCGCAAACTGGCCGTGGTCTCGCCGGCGGTGTTCGTTGAGACCATCCGGGGGGTCGGCTACCGGATGGGACCGTGCCGATGAACACCCGACCCCCGGGCAGTCTGAGCTACCCGGCTGCTGGCTGCTCAGGTCGGGGTGACGGTAGCCATGGCGCTGACCATGGTCGTGGTGGCGGCGATCGCCGGCCCGCCGCTGTTCGAGGCGCACATGCTGGAGGCGGGCCACGACAGCCCGGACGTCCTGGCCCATTCGGAGGAGGCGTTCAACACCGCCGGCACCCTCGCTCTGGGGATCGGGCTGGCGATCGCGGCGACTGGCGCGATCCTGGTCAGCGTGCTGATCAGCCGTCGCCTCCGCCGGTCGCTGGACGACCTCGGCGAGGCCGCGTCTCGCATCTCGGAGGGTGACTACGACCTGCGGGTCGGGCCGGCCGACTCCCGCGAGCTGGCCACCTTGGCCGACAGCTTCAACACCATGGCTGGACGGCTCGCCGGTGTGGAGGCCACCCGTCGCCAGTTGCTGACCGACCTGGCCCACGAGATCCGCACCCCGCTGGCCAGCATGGAGATCTGCGTGGAGAGCCTCGAGGACGGCGCCATCGAGCCCGGGCCCGAGGCCTGGCAGCATCCTGTCCAGCCAGATCGAACGCATCTCGCGGCTGGCCGACGACCTCGGCTCAGGTGTCCGCCGCCGAGGAGGGACGGCTCGACCTCGCCCGGCGTCCGGTCGACGCCCACGACCTCGCCGCCACCGCAGTGCTGGCCGCCGGTGAGGGCTACGACCGCAAGGGCGTCGAGCTGGTCCTCGACGCCGTGGCGAAGCGGGTCCGCTGGTCGAGGTTGATCCGGCGCGGATCGGTCAGGTGCTGGCCAACCTGCTGTCCAACGCGCTGCGGCACACCCCGCCCGGCGGACGGGTGACGGTGAGCCTGGACACGGGTGCCGACACGGTCAACGTGGCCGTCGGCGACACCGGCGACGGGATCTCCGCCGAACACCTGCGGCCACATCTTCGAACGGTTCTACCGGGCCGACACCGCCCGGGACCGCGACCACGGCGGCACCGGGATCGGCCTGGCGATCAGCCGCGCCATCGCCCGCGCCCACGGCGGGGAGCTGACCGCGACCAGCGACGGCCCGGGCGCCGGCGCAACCGTCACCCTGCGGCTGCCCCGGACAGCGGACGAAACGACAGCGAAACTTCATCAAACCCGTAGGGACGCGGCGAGGGTTCGCGCGCACGCTGGAAGGAACCGACACGAAGGGCCGCGCCTTGCCGACACCGTTCTCCCGCCGCCACCTGCTGTCCACCGGGCTGGGGCTCGGCGGCGCCGCCCTGCTCGGCGCCTGCTCCGCCAGCCCGGCCCACGGCGACCACCCCGATCACTGCGCCGCCGACGCCCTCGCTGGGGACGCCGGCGGTGCAGGCCACCCTCCGCGCCGGGGTCGCCCAGGTCGACCTCGGCGGGATCACCGCGTCCACCTGGCTGTACGACGGCGTGCTGCCCGGCAGGGAGTTGCGGGCAAAGGCCGGTGACGTGCTCCAGGTGCGGGTGGAGAACGGCCTGCCGGCCGAGACGAGCGTCCACTGGCACGGCATCCGGCTGCACAACGCCGCCGACGGCGTGCCCGGCCTCACCCAGGACCCGATCGCTGCCGGGGCGGGAACCTCACCTACACCTTTCGGGCGCCCGACCCCGGCACCTACTTCTTCCATCCGCACAGCGGCGTCCAGATCGACCGCGGTCTGTACGCGCCGCTGATCATCGACGACCCGGCCGAGCCGGGCGGCTACGACGCCGAATGGGTACTGGTGCTCGACGACTGGACCGACGGCGTCGGCAAGAGCCCCGACGACATCCTCGCCGAGTTCAAGGCCCAGAACGGCACGGTCAGCAAGGGCATGAACCACGACATGTCCGGCATGGATGGCATGGGCTCGCTCACCCCTGGGCGACGTCGGTGACATCGCCTACCCGCACTACCTGATCAACGGACGCGTCCCGACCGCACCCCGCACCCTCACCGCCAAGCCGGGCCAGAAGGTGCGGGTCCGGATCATCAACGCCGCCGCCGACACCCTGTTCCGGGTCGCCCTCGGCGGGCACATGCTGACGGTCACCCACACCGACGGCTACCCGGTGCAGCCGGACGAGACCCGCGCGCTCTACCTCGCCCAGGGCGAGCGGGTCGACGTGCTCGTCACCCTCGCCGACGGTGTCTTCCCGCTGGTTGCGGCCGCCGAAGGCAAGCAGGGCAGGGCTTGATCCTGGTGCGCACCGGCTCCGGGGGCGCCCCCTCGGCTACCGTGCGTCCTGCCGAGCTCGACACCGATCCGCTGCTGATGGCCGCCCTGCTGCCCACCGACGCGGCCCGCCTGCCCGAGCGGGAACCCGACCAGGTCGAACAGGTCACCCTCAACGGCCAGATGCAGCCGTACGCCTGGGGCATGAACGGCACCATGTTCGGCTCCGACACCCCGATCCGCACCACGGCGGGCGCCCGCGTCCGGCTGCAGATGACCAACGAGACGATGATGGCCCACCCGATGCACGTCCACGGCCACACCTGGTCGCTGCCCGGCAACGGCGGGCTGCGCAAGGACACCGTCCTGGTGCTGCCCATGCAGACCGTCACCGCCGACCTGCAAGCCGACAATCCCGGCAGGTGGGCGTACCACTGCCACAACATCTACCACGCCGAGATCGGCATGATGACGACCCTGCAGTACTAGACAGCGAGCCGGGCGGGGCGCAGGTCGAGCCGTCGCAGCCACTGGGCGTTCGCAGCGCGACCACGATCGTCGAGACCGACATCAGCACCGCACCCAGCTCCATCGGCAGGCTGATCCCAATCGGTGCCAGCACGCCTGCGGCAAGTGGTACAGCGGCCAGGTTGTAGCCCGCCGCCCACCACAGGTTCTGCAACATCTTGCGATAGCTCGCCCGGGACAGTTCGATCACCGACACCACCGTCCGTGGGTCGTCACCGGCCAGGATCACCCCGGCCGAGGCGATCGCCACATCGGTGCCGGCACCGATCGCCAGACCGACATCGGCCCGCGCCAGGGCCGGCGCGTCGTTCACCCCGTCGCCGACCATCGCCACCCGATCGCCCGCGGCCTGCAACTCGGCGACCCGGGCAGCCTTGTCCTCGGGACGGACCTCGGCCAGGACGGTGTCCACGCCCAACTCCGCCCCCACCCGGTCGGCCACCGAACGGGCGTCGCCGGTGATCATCGCCACCCGGATACCGAGCCGATGCAGCGCGGCGATCGCCGGAGCCGACTCGGCCCGGACCTCGTCAGCCAGGCTCAGCACACCCACCAGAACGCCGTCACGCAAGACGAACAGCCGGGTCACACCTTCCCCGCGATAGGGCGCCGGATCAACCAGTGCCTGCTCGGCGAGCAGCCGGGGCCCGCCGACCCGGACCTGCGTACCGCCGACAGTCGCGGTCACTCCCAGAGCCGGCTGGGAGGCGAAGTCAGCCGCCGCCGGCACGGGAAGTCCTCGCTCCGCCGCTGCCCGGACGATCGCCCGGGCCAGCGGGTGTTCGCTGTCAGCCTCCGCCGCCGCGGCCAGAGCGAGAACTTGGTCCTCGGTGGCGCCCGCGCCCGGCACGGACTCGACCGCGACCAGTGCCGGTTCGCCTCTGGTCAGTGTCCCGGTCTTGTCGAACGCGACCGTGGTAACCGTGCGCATCCGCTCCAAGGCGAGCCGGTCCTTCACCAACACCCCCGCCCGGGCCGACCGCTCGGTCGCAGATTGCCACCACCAGCGGAATCGCCAGCCCGAGCGCGTGCGGGCAGGCAATCACCAGTACCGTGATCACTCGCGCGACAGCCTGCTCGGGTTCGCCGAGCATCGTCCATGTCACACCGGTCGCGGCGGCGGCCACCAGAGCGAACCAGAACAGCCAGGCGGCGGCACGGTCGGCGAGCCGCTGCGCCCGGGAGGTAGAACTCTGGGCCTGCTCGACCAGTCTGCGGATGCCCGCCAGGGTCGTGTCGTCGCCCGTTGCGGTCACCTCGACGCGCAGCCCCGAGTCGGTGGTGACGGTTCCGGCCGTTACGAGGTCGCCCGGACGGCGGTGCACCGTGCTCGACTCCCCGGTGACCATCGACTCGTCAAGATCGGCCTCGCCCTCGAGGATGCGTCCGTCCGCCGGCACGCTGCCGCCGGGACGTACCAGCACCACCTCACCGACCCGCAACTCGGACGGAGCACGCAACTCCACCCTCTCGCCCCGGACCACCTCGGCGGTGTCCGGCAGGAGTGCGGCGAGGGAGTCCAGAGCACTCGTGGTCCGCGCCAACGAACGCATCTCGAGCCAGTGGCCCAGCAGCATGATGACGATCAGCAGGGCCAGTTCCCACCAGAACTCCAGTTCAGGGCTGAGCAGGCCGATGGTGGCGCCCCAGCTGGCCGCGAACGCCACCGAGATCGCCAACCCGATCAGCAGCATCATCCCCGGGCGACCAGCCCGCAACTCGCCGACCGCGCCCGTCAGGAACGGGGACCCGCCCCACGCGTAGAGAACGGTGCCCAGTACCGGCGCCGCCCACGCCACCAGTCCGCCCGCAGGCAACTCGTAGCCAGCCAGCATCGCGAACATCGGCGACAACACCACCACCGGCACCGCCAGCAGCAGCATCCCCCAGAACAGCCGCCGGAAGCGTCCCGAATGGTCGCCGTGACCATCGGCATGGCGATCGTGCGCCATCCTCGCTCCTGTGGCCGGAGAGCCGCCCGCCAGGTGGGCGGGCGCGGGTTTGGGGGCCGCTGAACCGCCAACGGCATGATCGCCGTGTGGGTGATGGGCAGTCTCGTGCTCGGCCATGCGATCCTCCACTCTCTATACCCCCATGGGGTTTACGGACCAACGGACCCGTCACGTCCTTCATTCCCCCTCCGGAGCCGAGGGCAGCGAACTTCATCGAAACTTCATCGAAAGCGGCCGGGTACGGGACGCCGCGCACGAGACCCTTGGACAGACCCGCCGATTCCCCGAACCGAGGACCGTCCATGACCACCAGCACCGCCCGTCGTCCCCCCACCCTCCGGACCCTGCCGAACCCCGGTGTCGCCGCGGCCGTCCTCGCACTGACCGCCGCGTTCGCCATCGCCGCGCTGCTTGGGCCGAGCCTGGTCGCCAACGAGCTGGGCATGACCATGAGCATGGGGATGACCCACTACATGGAACTCCTCGCGGTCCACCAGCCGCGCAACCTGATCGTCTTCATGGCGATCCCGGTCGTGCTCGCCGAAACCTTGGCAATCACGGAACTCGCGATCCTCTTCCTCCGCGACGCCACCCCCGCCTGGGTGCGCACCACAAGCCGCGTCGCCGGCCTGCTCGCCGGCCCGGTGATGGTCGCGATCTTCCTTCACCTGCTGATCAACGCGGTGATCCCGCTCACCCTGACCGGCGGCTGGCGTGGCCCCGCTGACGTGATCGCCGTGCTGTTCTACCTCTCCGGCGTCGTTCCTTTCGCCGGCATCACACTCGTCGAACTCGGCGTGATCGGAACCGGCGACGGCCAAGCGCTCAAGCTGCACGCGATCTTCATCGCCATCTTCCTCGTCGTCGCCCACGTCGCCATGATCTTCGGCATGCTCGATCCCGCGCTCCTCGGCTACCAGATGGCCCACCAGCACTGACCGGGGGACCACCTCGTCCAGGTCAACGTCGACTCGCTTTACCTGGACCGTCCTCCAACCAGCACAGGACCTCCGTGCCAGCCTGGCGCGGAGGTCCTCTGCACCTGTGGCCGACGGCGGCCCTGCTATGCGGCGTACTGCCGTTGGAGCCAGGCTTCGACGTCGCTGCGGAGGTAGGCGACCTTGCGGGTGCCGAGCTTGACGCTCTTGGGTCCTTGGCCGATGTAGCGCCACCACCGGATCGTGGTGGCGGGGGTGTGAAGGTACTCGGCCACCTGGTCGGTGTACCAGATCTCGGTGTCGTCGATCATCGCTCGCTCCATAGCAGCGTGTAGGGATACCAGCATGTTGATTATGAGCGGCAGGCCCCGACTTGTCAAGCACTGTATTGGCAACGCAACATGGCGTTGTTACGCTGAGGGCATGACAGACACCGAGGCCCCCACCAGCGGCGCCGATGTCGGCCCGCTGGGCCAGACCTTCGCACGCGAAGTTCGACGCCTCCGGGAGCTGCGCGGCCTGTCCCAGACCGACCTGGCCGTCCAACTCCGCGAGCAGTACGGGCTGAAGTTCCACCAGGCCACCATCGACCGGGTCGAGAAGGCCCAACGCCCCTGCCGACTCGACGAGGTCTACGCACTCGCCGAGGTCCTAGGTTCCACAGTGGACGACATGCTGGCGGACTGGTCGAACGCCGACGACGCCTTCCGCGAACTCACCAACATCGCCAGGCGCGCACAGGAGACCGAGTTCCGGATCTCGATGGGCATCCACCAGGAACTCGCGACCATCGACGGCGACCGTGAACGGGTCGTAGCCGGCCTCGCACGCAGCAGCGACTCTGCCCAGGGCGACCAGATACAGGCCTGGGCCGAGGAAGTGCTGGAACTGCTCGACACCCTCTCCGCCGGCGCCGTGAGCGTACTGCAGGGCATCACCGGGCAACTGCCGCCCAAGCCCGGCGGCGTGAGGGAGGAGGTGAACCGCCAGCACTTCGCGGGGATCCTGACCGCCCACAACGCGGCGGTCGCCGCCCGGCGCGCCGAGTCCGAAGCCGCCGCCGCGGACGCGCACGAGTCACCAGACGGGGGGACGAACTGATGACGGGCAAGAAGATGGTGGACCTACGGCCTTTCCCCGCGTGCGTGGCAACGTACCGGACAGCTTCCGACCCGGAGCATTGGTCGGTGAAAGGAGGGCGTGATGGCGTCCATCTCGCGAAGGCCGGACGGAGTATGGCGAGCCCGCTATCGAGACGACGCCGGCAGGGAGCGCTCCCGCCACTTCCGCCGTAAGGTCGATGCGCAGCGGTGGCTGGACGAGGTCACCACGTCGATCCTCACCGGCCTATACGCGGACCCGAAAGCCGGTCGGGTGACGTTCGCTTCCTACTACCAGGGCTGGTCCGCTCGCCAGGTCTGGGTGCGGGCCACCCGCCTGTCGTTCGACCGGGCGATGGCCACCGTGCCGTTCGGCGCGCTTCCGATCGGATCCGTTCGCACCTCGCACGTCGAGGCGTGGGTGCAGAGCCAGGTGACCAACGGGCTGGCGGCATCCACGATCGGTGTCCGCTTCCAGCAGGTGCGATCGGTGTTTCGCGCCGCGATCCGGGACAAGGTGATCGCGGTGGACCCGTGCGTCGGGGTCCGGCTGCCCCGCAAGCGCAGGGCCGAGGCGGCCATGCGGATTCCTTCGTCGGAGCAGGTGGGGCTGCTGCTCGGGGTGCGCACCCCGTTCCGGGCGTTCATGGCGTTGTGCGCCTTCGCCGGGCTCCGCAAGGGAGAGGCGGCCGGCGTCCGCGTCGGCGACGTCGACTTCCTGCGACGGACGTTGACCGTGTCCCGGCAGCTGCAGCGGGCTGAGGGTGGCGGGATGGAGGTCGTGCCGCCGAAGTACGGCTCGGAGCGCGTCGTCTACCTACCCGAGCAACTCGTCGAACTGCTCTCCGAGCACGTCGCCCGGTGGTGCCCCGGTGACGATCCGGCGCGCTGGCTGTTCGCCGACGGCGGGACGTCGTGGCATGACAACCGGGTCACCTACCTGTGGCGGCGGGCGGCCGGCGGCGCGGACGTGGGCGGCGTCAGGCTGCACGATCTGCGGCACTTCTACGCGTCCGGATTGATCGCCGCCGGGTGTGACGTGGTCACCGTGCAGCGGGCTCTCGGCCACGCGTCGGCATCCACGACGCTGGGCACCTACGCCCATCTGTGGCCCTCCGCAGAGGACCGGACACGGGTCGCCGCAGGCGGTCTGATGACTACCGTCCTCGGACTTTCTGCGGACTCTGTGCGGACTAGCGGGGCCGCAAATCGCCTTGACTAGGCCTTATAGTGCCTATTCAGTAGTAGTAGGGGAACTTCGACCAGTCGGGGTCGCGCTTCTCCAGGAACGAGTCGCGGCCCTCGACCGCCTCGTCGGTCATGTAGGCCAGGCGGGTGGTCTCGCCGGCGAAGACCTGCTGGCCGATCAGTCCGTCGTCGATGGCGTTGAACGCGAACTTCAGCATCCGCTGGGCGGTGGGGCTCTTGCCGCAGATCTTCGCCGCCCACTCCAGGCCGACGGTCTCCAGGTCGGCGTGCGGCACGACGGCGTTCACCATGCCCATCCGTGGGCAGCGCTGCGGCGTCGTAGACCTCGCCGAGGAAGAAGATCTCGCGAGCGAACTTCTGGCCCACCTGCCGGGCGAGGTAGGCCGACCCGAAGCCGGCGTCGAAGGAGCCGACGTCGGCGTCGGTCTGCTTGAACCGGGCGTGCTCGGCGGACGCCAGGGTCAGGTCGCAGACCACGTGCAGGGAGTGTCCGCCGCCTGCGGCCCAGCCGTTGACCAGGGCGATCACCACCTTCGGCATGAACCGGATCAGCCGCTGCACCTCCAGGATGTGCAGGCGGCCGCAGCTTGGCGGCGTCCACGGTCGCTGCCGACTCCCCCTCGGCGTACTGGTAGCCGGCGCGGCCACGGATCCGCTGGTCGCCGCCGGAGCAGAACGCCCAGCCGCCGTCCTTCGGCCGAGGGTCCGTTGCCGGTGATCAGGACGCAGCCCACGTCCGAGCTCGTCCGGGCGTGGTCGAGCGCGGTGTACAGCTCGTCCACGGTGTGCGGACGGAAGGCGTTGCGCACCTCGGGACGGTCGAACGCGATCCGCACGGCCGGCACGTCGATCGCGCGGTGAGTAGGTGATGTCGGTGAACTCGAAGCCCTCCACCGGACGCCAACGCTCGGGCTGCCAGGGGTTACTCATGCGCTCAGGGTAGCGAGGCGGCGCCGCGCATGCTGCAGCGCCAGCGCCGGCACGTCGGTGAACACGCCGTCGACGCCCCAGCGGAACATGCGGGCGAGGTGCGCGCCGGCCGTTCACCACCCACGGCCGGACGGCCAGGCCCGCCGCATGGCAACGCCGGATGTACCGCCGCCCGAGCACGAAGCGGGCCGGCGGGTGGATCGCCGCCACCCCGAGCGACGCCGCGTACCGCCACGGCTTGTACAGCGGGTCGGTGTAGAGCATGCCCAGCTGGGATCGTCGGCGTCCAGCTCCTGCACCCGCTGCAGCGAGTAGTGGTTGAAGGACGACAGCACCACCCGGTCGGCGAGCCCGAACTCGGCGACCGCGGCCAGCACCTGCTCCTCCAGCCCGGGATAGGGCTCGACCGAGTTCTTCAGCTCGATGTTCAGCGCCAGCCGCGTCGGCGCCACCAGGCTCGAGCACCTCGGCGAGGGTCGGGATGCGGACGCCGGCGAAACCGGCCATGCCCCGCGGACGCGTCCAGCTCGCCGCAGCTGGTCGAGGCGTGTAACCCGACCACAGGCCCGGTGCCGTCGGTGGTGCGGTCGACCGTCTCGTCGTGGATCACCACCACCGTGCCGTCCGCGGTCAGCTGGACGTCGAACTCGACCCCGTCCGCGCCTTGCCGATCGCGAGCTCGAAGGCGGGCAGGGTGTTCTCGGGCGCCTCGCGGCGGGCACCCCGGTGCGCCCAGATCTGGGTCATGTCACCTCCTCGGCCGTGACGTAGTCGGGTCGCAGGCAATCGTGACTGTACGTCGACCCAACCGCCATCGACGCCATCGCCGACGCCTACACCGACCGCTTCGCCGAGCTCGACCCGCTCGACGCCACCGCGATGGGCATCCCCGGCCACGACCACCAGATGACCGACTTCTCCCCCGACGGCCACGCCGAGCGCGCCGAACTCGACCGGCGACACCCTCGCCGAGCTGGCGAAGGCCGACACCGCGCGACGACGTCGACCGGGTCACCGTCGCCGCGATGACCGATCGGCTCAGGCTCTGGCGCTCGAACTGCACGAGGCCGGCGAGCTCCTGGCCGACCTGAACGTGATCGCATCCCCGCTGCAGGGCCTGCGCGACGTGCTCGACCTGATGCCGACCGCACACCACCGACGACTGGGCGACCATCGCCTCCCGCGTCAGCCGGGTGCCGGACGCGATCCACGGCTACATCGAGTCGCTGCGCGAAGGCGCCGCGCCGCGGGCTGGTGCCGGCCCAGCTGCAGGTGGCCGAGGCGCATCAAGCAGGCCGCCGACCTGGCCGACCCGGCGTCGTCGTTCTTCGTCACCTTCCTCGCCGGCGCCCGCCCGGACGGCGCCCCGGCCACCGGCGCGCTGGCCAACGACCTGGCCATGGCCGGACGCCAGGCCGCCGCCGCCTACGGCGAGCTGGTCGACTTCCTCACCGACGAGCTGGCGGCGCAGGCGCCCGCCGGACGACGCCGTCGGCCGCGACCGCTACGCGCTGTGGTCGCGGGAGTTCGTCGGCGCGGCCGTCGACCTCGACGAGACCTACGAGTGGGGCCTGGAGGAGCTGGCCCGGATGGCGGCCGAGCAGGACCGGATCGTCAGCCGAGATCGCCGGGCCCGGGGCCACGATCGCGGACGCCATCGCGAAGCTCGAGGCCGACCCGGCCCGCGATCCTGCACGGCACGGAGGCGCTGCAGGAGTGGATGCAGGCCACCGCCGACGAGGCGATCGCGGCCCTCGACGGCGTCCACTTCGACATCCCCGAGCCGTTGAAGACGCATCGAGTGCATGATCGCCCCGACCGAGAACGGCGGCATCTACTACACCGGCCCGTCCGACGACTTCTCCCGTCCGGGACGGATGTGGTGGTCGGTGCCGCCGGGCGTCACCGAGTTCAGCACCTGGCGCGAGAAGACCACCGTCTACCACGAGGGCGTCCCCGGTCATCACCTGCAGATCGCGCAGGCCGTGCTGAACCGCGACGCAGCTGAACACGTGGCGCCGGCTGGTCAGCTGGAGCTCGGGGCACGGCGAGGGCTGGGCGCTGTACGCCGAGCGGCTGATGGACGAGTTCGGCTTCATGGACGATCCCGGCGACCGGCTCGGCCTGGTCGACGGCGCAGCGGATGCGCGCGGCGCGCGTGGTGCTCGACATCGGCGTCCACTGCCGCAAGCCGGCCCCTGCGCGAGTGGGGCGGCGGCACCTGGGACGCGGCCAAGGCGTGGGAGTGCTTCAAGGCCAACGTGAACATGGACGAGGCGTTCCTGCGCTTCGAGCTCAACCGCTACCTCGGCTGGCCCGGGCAGGCGCCGTCGTACAAGATCGGCCAGCGGCTGTGGGAGAGCTACCGCGCCGACGCCGAAGCGAAGGCGCGGCCGAGGGCCGAGCCTTCACCCTGAAGGACTTCCACACCCGCGCCCTCAACCTGGGTTCGGTGCCGCTCGTCGGTGATGCCGCAGGCGCTGGGCCTCGTCGGGTCGGGGGCGGCGAACGCCTGACTCATCGCGGGAGGTGGGTGCGCGGCGCCAGCCGGGGGCCGTGCCGGGGCGGTGCCAGCCTGGCCATTCCGATCAGCCGCTGGACGCGAAGGCGGTGCGGCCGATAGGGCTCGAGCAACTCCGCCAGGCCGGCGTCGTCCACCGGCGAGCCCGTCAGCGCCCAGCCGACGTCGCGCGGCACGTTGTAGTCGCCGAAGCTGACCGCGTCCGCGTCGCCCAGGGCCCGGGCGCGCACCTCGGCACTGGTCCAGATCCCCACCCCGGCGAGGCTGCGCAGCCGCGCGTCCGCCAACTCCGGATATGCCGGCAGCGCTCGCTCCAAGGTGCCGGCGACCCTCGCGGCACCGATCAGCGTCCGGGACCGGGCCGGGTCGATGTGCAGCCGCAACCACTCCCAGGACGGGATCCGCGCCACGGTCTCGGGCGCGGGGAAGGTGCGCAGCCCCCACTCGGCCCCCGGCCCGGGAGCGGGGTCGCCGAACCGGGCCAGCAGCGAGCGGATCCCTCGGGTGGCCTCCTGGCCGGTCACCTTCTGCTCGATCACCACCGGCACGAGCGCGTCCCACACCGACGCAGTGCGGGCGATTCGCCAGTGCGGGCGTTGCCGGTGCAGCCGGGCCAGCAGCGGATGCTCCGGGCAGAAGCCGGACGGGTCGTCGGCCGCGCCGAGCATCGCCGGCAGGTGCTCCAGCGCCCACTCCGCGCCCTCACCCCACGCGTGCGCGGTGATCACACCGTCGGTGAGCGGGCTCACCGCGAGCGTGGCCGTTCCACCGGGCGTCGACAGGGCTCGCCAGTGGCGTCCGGCGACCACCCGGTACGTCGGATCGGTGGCGCCGCGGCGAAACGTGCCCCACACCTGGGGCACCGGGCACGGCCACTCCGGGCGCCAGCTTCGGGTGCGGGCATCGTCCATGCGGCGAGGGTAGTCGGGTGGTATGCATGGAGCCACCAATCGAGACCTTTCCGGAGGAGCCGCCATGATCCGCTTCCAGCTACCGACCACCGATGATCTGCTCCGCCTGGGCCGGCGCCACCCGAACGCGATCACCGTCTACCTGCCGACCTCACCGACGCCGACCGGACGCGAGCAGGCGGCCACCGCGGCCAAGAGCGCGGTCGATGAGGCCATCCGGCAGCTGCGGTCCTCGGGTGTGGACGCGGCCGGGCAGGACGCGGTGCGGCTGCAATGGGAGGTGATCGCCGAGGATCCCAAGCTGTGGGGCAACCTGTCGTCTTCGCTGGCGATCTTCCTGTCGCCGGAGATCTCGGAGGAGTTCGTGCTGCCCAACGAGCTGGAACCCCAGACCCAGGTCGGGGAGTATTTCGACCTCGGGCAGCTGGTGCGGGCCGTGAGCGCCACGCAGGACGCGTTCGCGCTGACCCTGTCGGGCAACGGCTGGAACCTGTGGCAGGCCTCCGCCGGCGCCAGGGCGAGCGAGTTGGAGTTGAGCGAGGAGTACGCCGAGGACGCCGCCGACGCCACCAACCGGATGACCATCCGCGGACGCAAGCACCTGCGCCGCCTGGTCGGAGACGAGGGCAAGAAGGTGCTGCTGGAGCGGTACGCCCGCATCGTCGCGGACGCTCTGCGCGCCGAACTGGGCAAGCTCGACCCGAACGCGACCAAACCGCTGTTCGTGTTCGCCAACGAGCCGCTGCTGAGCATGATCACCGCCGAGGATCTCCCCTGGGCCGTGGTCGCGGTACCGGGCGCTCCCGACGAACTGCGTCCGGACCAGGTCGACGAAGCGATCCGTTCGCGCATCGGTGCACTGGCCACCGCCGCCGTCAGTGAACGTGCCGATCAGATCGGGCACGGGTTCTCGTCCGGCCTCGCATCGACCGACCTCGCCCAGATCGCCCGCGCGGCCGCGGCCGGAGCCGTCGGCACGCTGATCTACGACTTCACCGTCGACATTCTGGGCACCTACGACGACGCCACCGGCGCGATCACGTACGACGAGGCGGGTTACGACTTGTTGTCCCGGATCGCGATCGCCGTCCTCGGCTACGGCGGCGAGATCATCGCCGTCCGCCCGGGCGAGGTCACCGCGCAGATCTGGTCGGGGCCCGCCCTCGCCCGGCTCCGGCACGCGCTCGCCTGAGCCCGCGGAGAACGCAGGCGTGATCCGGGTCGGGCTGCCCGACGCCGACGAGCTGCACTGGCTGGCTGGGCCGCGTCCGGAGGCGGTCAGCCTGTACGTGCCTCTCGACGCTGCGCATCCACGTCGCGCGGTCAGCGCCGGCACCGTGCTGCTCCGCAAGGCGCTGGGCGGGGCGCCGCGCGGGCCGCGGGTCGCGATCCGGAAGCAGTGGGACGACGCGGCGCGGCGGTGGGATCTGCGCAGCGGGCAGGGGCTGGCAGCTTTCCTCACGCCGTCCTCGCTGACCGGATATGTCCTTCCCGAGACGGTGGAGGCGGAGGCCCGGCGTGGCAGCAGCTTCGAACTGGGGCAGTTGATGCGCGCTGTGGCGGCGCCGCAGGCCGGCTACCTGGTGACGGTGTGCGCGTCGGGCTGGGAGCTGTGGGAGGGGACGCCGGTGTCGGGCGCGGCGCGGGTGCGGGGAGACGGCTTCACCCTCTACCGCGCGGGCGGTGTCTGGTCGTGGGTCCGCTCCCAGGTGCTCCGGTCAGCCGCCCCACCCGGCCGCTCGCTGGTCGCTGAGGTCACGCGGGTCGTGGGTGCGGAGCTCGCGCGCCGTGACCCGCGCGGCCTGCGTCCCGTCCTGCTGGCCGGCGACCCGGTCGGGGCCCGGATGGTACGCGACGGCGAACTCGGCCGGCGGATCTCCGGCGTGGTCGAGCGCCACGGGCAGGCTGACCCGGCGACGGCCTCCGCGATCCTCGCCGACCGGCTACCGGCGGCGGCCAGAAGGCTCCACAGCACCCTGATCCGGGACCTGATCGCCAGGACCGGTCCGGACATCGTGCTGGACGACCTCGCCCAGATCGCCCCCGCCGCGATCGAGGGCCGCATCGCGACCCTGTGGTACGACTCGACCCAGCAGGTGCGGGGCACGCTGGACGAACGCACCGGCGAGGTCACCCTCGACGTCGGCGGCGGCGACCTCCTGCCGCGAATCGCGCTGCACGTGCTCCGCGGCAGCGGGACGGTGCTGCCGGTGAAACCCGAGGACGTAGCGCCGGCGCCGATCACCGGCCGCACGCTGGCCGTGGTCCCCCGGCCGGCCCACCCCGTCCGTGCCGATCGACCTCACGAGCGGCTGCCGACGGTGAGCGAACTGCTCCAGCTCCGCGCGCCCCACCCCGCGGCGGTGACGATCTATCTACCGACAGACCCGCGTCCGCATGCGCGCGCCCGCAACGCCACGGCGCTCCGCCAGGCCAGCAAACAGGCTCTGACCAGGCTGAACGCTGCCGGGGTTGACGCGTCCGAGCGAGCAGCGATCACCGCCCGGCTGGAGGCCTTCGGGCCGACCAGCCTGTGGTCGGGTCGCTCGCTCGCCCTGTTTCTGAGCCCTGAGTTCGCGCTGGCCTACGCACTGCCCGACCATCTGAAGCTGGAGGTGCGGACGGGCAGCTACTTCGATCTCGGCCAGCTCATGCGGGTGGTCAGCTCCCCGCAGGAGGCGTTCGCCGTGACCGGGTCGGGCTCGGGGTGGAGGTTGTGGCAGGCGTCGGCGTCGGCGCCGGTCCGTCCCCTGGCCGACGGCAGCATCGCCGACGTGCGGGCCGCGCTCGGCCGTCTCGACCCTGAGGCGCGGCGTCCGCTGTTCGTCTTCGGAGGACCGGCGCTTGACCACCCGTTCCAGGAGGGGAGCCTGCCGTGGCGGGTGGAGGTGGTGCCGCTGAACCCGGAGGGATTGAGCCGCGGCAAGCTCGGTGCCGAACTGCGCAGCCGAGCCGTGGTGCTCGCCCGGCATCACCTCAGCGACCGGATCGCCCTGATCCGCAAAGAGGGCACCGACGGGTTGCCGACCACCGACCTGCCCGAGATCGCCCGCGGCGCGGCCGCCGGCGCGGTACGCACGTTCGTGTACGACGCCACCGCGGACGTCACCGGCGTGCTCGACCCCTTCACCGGTGAGGTGCGCCCCGATCGGAACGGTTACGACGTACTCGCGGCCATCGCCATCGAAGTGGTGCGCTCGGGCGGTGAGGTGCTGGCGGTGCAGCCGAAGGAGGTGCGTGCCGAGGCTCTGGACGGACCGGTGCTGGCCGAGCTGTCCCGGCCCGCACCTGAGGCGCTGCGGTGAGTGAGAATGGCTCATGCTGCTGAGCGAGGTGGTGCAGACGTCGGCCCGGGTGGCCGCGACCGGCTCCCGGACGGCCAAGGTGGCCGCTCTGGCCGAGACGCTGGCGCAGGCCGAGGGCGACGAGCTGGAGATCGCCGCCCACTACCTGTCCGGCTCGCTGCGGCAGCGCCGCACCGGGGTGGGCTGGCGCTCGCTGGTCGGCGCGCCGCGACCCGGCCGCCGAGCCCGAGCCTCACCCTGGTCGCGGTGGACACCGCGTTCGAGGAGCTGAGCCTGCTCGCCGGCACGGGCTCGCAGATCGCACGCGGCAGGAGTTGCTGGCCGAACTGCTGGGCAGCGCGACCGCCGCGGAGCAGGTCTTCCTCCGCGGTCTGATCACCGGTGAGACTCGGCAGGGGGCACTGGAGGGCGTGCTGCTGCCGGCGATCGCGGCGGCGTTCGGCGTCGGCGTGGACGCCGTGCGACGGGCGGCGATGTTCGCCGGCTCGATCCCGATGGTGGCGGTCGCCGCGCAAGCCGGCGGCGCGCAGGCGCTGGCCGCGATCACGCTGCAGGTCGGCCGTCCGGTGCTGCCGATGCTGGCGTCCAGCGCACCGACGGTCGCGGCGGCCATGGCGCGGTTCGGCGCCGGGACGCCGGTGGCGGTGGAGGCCAAGCTCGACGGCATCCGGATCCAGGTGCACCGCGACGGCGACCGGATCGCGGTGTACAGCCGCAGCCTCGACGACATCACCGCCCGCCTGCCGGGAGTGGTCGCTGCGGTCGCGGCGCTGCCCGCCCGACGCCTGGTGCTGGACGGCGAGGCGCTCGGCGCTGCGCCCGGACGGGCGTCCGATGCTGTTCCAGGACACCGCTTCGACGCAGGCGCCGCTGAGCCCGTTCTTCTTCGACCTGCTGCACGTCGACGACCTCGACCTGGTGGACGAGCCGACCGACCGTCCGGCAGGCTCGGCTGGCCGCGGCTGGTGCCGCCGGAACTGCTGGTGCGGCGACTGGTCACCGCCGACCCGCACGAGTGCCGAGGCGTTCTCGCCGGACGTGCTGGCGACCGGACATGAGGGGGTCGTGATCAAGTCGCTCGACGCCGCTTATCAGGCGGGTCGGCGCGGGGCGTCGTGGGTGAAGGTGAAGCCGGTGCACACCCTCGACCTGGTGGTGCTGGCGGTCGAGTGGGGTTCGGGGCGGCGTCGCGGCTGGCTGTCGAACATCCATCTCGGTGCTCGGGACTCCGCGGCTGGCGGATTCGTGATGCTGGGCAAGACATTCAAGGGCATGACGGACGAGATGCTGGCGTGGCAGACCGAGCGGTTCCTCGCGCTGGAGACGTCACCGGGAGGGCCACGTCGTGCACGTTCGGCCCGAGCAGGTGGTCGAGATCGCTTTCGACGGCGTCCAGCGGTCGACCCGGTACCCCGGCGGGCATGGCCCTGCGGTTCGCACGCGTGGTGCGCTACCGCGACGACAAGACCGCGGCCGAGGCCGACACCGTGTCGACCGTGCGGGCGTTCGCGGCGCTGTAGGAGATCGAGCGCCAAAGTCGTCGTTATCAGGGGCCCGCCGACCGGCATCGGGCGCTCGGCCGCCAAACTCGTTGTCGTGGAGCTGTCTCCTGGGGCTTCACACGACAACTTTGGCGGTTGCGTTCGTACGCCGCCTTGAGAGGCCCTCCAAAACGACAACTCCGGCGGTTCAACGGCCGTGATCAGGTGTTTCCTCGCACATTTGAGGGTCCGGCTGGCCGAGTGAGGTCGCGTTTCCCCACCACCTGTCGGAGTCCGGGGGTCCACCCCGGGGCGGCCGAAACCGACGTGCTGGGCCAGGAGGCGACAGGCGGTTCGTTCTACCTGCTGTTGGTCCACGTGCAGACGGCGGGCTGACTGAGGCTCTTGCTGGAGTGCGTGGAGAGGACCCGGCCGTCGGAATCGGCGATCGTGCAGGTGATGCCGGAGAAGCCGCTCTCGTCGTCGGCCGACAGCTGGGCTGTCATCAGCACTGTGAGGGTGACGGTGCCGCCGGCCGGGATGTCGGGACGCCACGTGTGTTCGACGGCCTGCGCACTCGTCGACTGGACCGTGGCGGTGTCGGTGCCGGTCGCCGTCACGATCGCAACCTCCGCGGTCACCCCGATGACCTTCACCGTGAGCGAGACCTGTCCGCTCGCGCTGGGCGTCGCCTGCGGCAGCGTGCGGAAGAATGCGATCGTCCCGAGGGCGGAGCCGGCAGCGATGACCATCAGGAGCGCCCCGAGCGCGAGACCGATCGAGGTTCGCCTCGCCGTTCTGACGGGGGCAGGTGGCGTGCTCTGGGTCATGGTGATCCCTTCTCGGAGGCGCAGGTCCAGAATGGCCCGGATGTGGTCGGGCCGCTCACAGAGCGAGCCGATTCGGCAAAGCGCCGGTGGTCGGGCCGGCGATGACGTCGGCCCAGGCTGCGGCGAGCCGGGCGACCGCTTCGGGGATGACTGCCGACGGCAGCGTCAGCGGGAGCCGGATCCGGTTCTGATGGGTGCGGTCGACGGAGAACACCGGTCCGGGTGCGACCACCAGCCCGTGCGCAGCCGCGGCGGTGGCCAGTTCGGCGGCTGACCGCCGCGGCAGCTCGACCCACAGTGCGAGGCCACCGGCCGGGGGCTCCGCCCGCCAGTCGGGCAGGCGGAGCGTGAGCTCGGTCAGCCAGCGATCCCGGGCGGAACGAAGGCTTCCGACGACCTCGTCGCGGAGCGACTGGGGCTGCTCGAGGTAGGTGGTCGCGATCAGTTGGTCGAGCGCGGACGCACCCAGGCTGAGTTGGACGGCCTTGGCCCGGACTGATTCGACAAGGCGGGACGGGCAGCGCAGCCAGCCGATCCGAATGCCTCCCCAGAGCGTCTTGGACAACGAGCCCACGGTGATCGCGCCCGGGTCGAACCCGGCGAAGGGCTGCTGGCCGGCAGTGTCGAAATCGAGTTCGACGAGGGTTTCATCCACGACAGCGGTGCATCCCTGGTCTCGGAAGAGCGCGGACACCACCGCTCGTTGCCTGTCGGGTAGGACCAGACCAGTGGGGTTGTGGAAGTCAGGGATGAGGTAGGCACAGCGTGCCCCTGAACGTCGAAGGGCGGCGGCCCAGGCGTCGAGGTCCCAGGCCGAGTGGAGGGCGACGGGGACCGGCCGGCCACGCACTGCTGCGAGGACGCCGAGGGCGCCGGGGTAGGTGGGTGAGTCCACCACGACCCGGGCGCCTGGACTGAGCAGAAGGTGGAACGCGACGCTGACCGCGGCCATGGCGCCCGGGGTGACGATGATCTGGTCGGGAGTGGTGGGAAGGCCGCGATTCACGTACCAGGCGGCGATCCGGTCGCGCAGGTGCGGCGCTCCGAATGGCTCGTAGCCGGCGCTGTTCAGGGTGGCGGGCAGCCAGTCCATCGCGCGTCGGATCAAGGCCTCCGTGCCGGCGGGGGCCAGCCCGGCGGCGGCGGAGAGGTCGATCGCGTCCGTGGGTTGCCCCGGCACCAGCGGCAGGGAAGGGATGCGGGCGCCGGCGGGCAACCTGATCGTGGTGCCGGACCCTTGGCGGGCGCGCGCCCAACCGGTGGCGACCAGTTCGCCGTACGCGCGGGTGACGGTCGTGCGGCTCAGCCCGAGCACCTCGGCGAGCGCGCGCTCGCTGGGGAGACGGGTGCCCGTGGCGAGGCGGCCTTCCATCGCCATTCCCCGCAACTCAGACGCCAGCCCGAGGTAGCCAGGGGTGCCGGAGGGGAGTGGCAGGAGGTCCAGCCATTGTCGAGCTTCCACCAGACCACTGTCTCACGATTGGCTATTTGGTGAAAGGCCACTTTCGGTTCAAGATGGACGCATGAAAGGTCTCCCTGCGCGATTCAGCCGCCGCCTGAGCCAGTTGATGGCGGGGTTGGTGCTGTATGGCTGGTCGATGGCGATGCTGGTGCGCAGCGGCTTGGGTCTGGACCCATGGGACGTGTTTCATCAGGGGCTGACGAATCATGTGCCGTTGAGTTTCGGCCAGGTGACGATCGTGGTGGGCGCCGTGGTGCTGCTGTTGTGGATCCCGCTGCGGCAGCGACCAGGTATCGGGACGGTGCTGAACGTGTTCGTGATCGGCCTCGCCGCCGACGCGGGGCTGGCCGTGATGCCGGCGCTGACCGATCTCGCCGGACAGGTAGCGATGCTCGTCGGCGGTGTCGCGTTCAACGGGCTGGCCGGTGCGCTGTACGTGGGTGCGCGGCTGGGTCCGGGGCCGCGGGACGGGCTGTGGGTGGCTTTGACGAAACGGACCGGGCACAGCATTCGGGTGGTGCGGACGGCGCTCGAGGTCACGATCGTCGGCGTCGGTTGGCTGCTCGGCGGGGTGGTGGGTGTGGGCACAGTGCTCTATGCGCTGGCGATCGGTCCGCTGGTGCAGCTGTTCATGCCGTGGGTGGAGGTGCGGCTGGTCGACGATTCCGTCGCGGCTGTGCCAGAAGGAACCGCGCCAGAGGGTAGGGTTTCCACGACCCGAGCGTAGGAGATGACCAGTGGAGATCGTCGTCTGGGTGCTGACCGTGGCCGCGCTGGCAGCCATGTACTGGGCGTTCCGGGTGAATCGCAACTTCCCGGTGAGGATGGCGGTCTTCGCTGCTGTCGGTGCGATCTACGTGTTCGGAATCCTTCAGGGCATGGACGGTGTGTGGTTCAACAGCGCCACGATCGCGATCCTGGCGATCGCGTTGTGGCCGGCCCCGAAGAAGAAGTGATCAGCTGACGGGGTTGGTCCACAGGCAGGATGCCGGCTGACCGCTGATCGAGCCCTGGTGACTGACGAGCGGGGCCCCTTCGCTGTCAAGGATCACGCAGGCGGCCAGCGGCTCGCCGACTTGGGATCCTCCCTCGTAGTCCGGCTCGACCGGCGTTCCGCTGATGGTGAGGCCCACACTGCCGCCGATCGGAAGGTCGACCTCCCAGCTCCGCGTCTCGGGCGTCGCTGAGGACGACTGCACCGTCGCCGTGTCGTGGCCGGTGGGCGTCGTGAGGCTGAGGTCCGCCGTGAACTGCGTGACACTGGCTCGGACGGTGACGTGTCGGGTCGCCGCCGCGGTCAGTCCTGAGCTGGGCGGCATGGTCCGCAGGAACGCCACCACGCCGAGACCGGCTGCCACTGCCACCGCCAGGAAGACCAGGCCAAGCACCGTCGCCAGCACCATCCGCGCGGAGCCGGGGGCCGGCCTACTCCCGGCCGCCACCGGCGGCGCGTCGGAATCGGGCGCAACGGAATCGGGCGCGACGGAATCGGGCGCGACGGAATCGGGCGCGTCGGAATCGATCTGGGGATGGTCGGGCATGGCGGCTCCTCAAGAGATGCAGCCATCTTGCCCGGTCGCGTAGCTCTCAGGGGGCTGCGCGTCGGTCTCAGGCGGCTTCGCGTAGGTCTCAGGCAGCTTCGCGTCGGTCTCAGGCGGCTTCGCGTCGGTCTCAGGCGGCTCCACTCCTGGGTTCGGCGATGGTGCCATGCGGGCCGACGAGGTACTGGAAGCCGGCGGGCGACGTCCAGGCGAAGAACCCTGGTGCCGGCTGAACGACCTGCCAGCGGCCCTGGGTCTTGGCTCGGTGGACTCGCCGAGTGAACGGACCAAGATTGTCGGTGCGGGTCTGACCGGGCGGTGCGTCGGCATCCCAGCGGTAAGGAGTTGTGTGATCGAGGTCAAGTCCGGTGGCGGAACGGGTACCGAACGGGAATACCTCATGCGGATCGCGCAACACCACCGCGGCCCGCATCCGGCTTGGGATCTCGTAGTTGTCCACGGGCACCACGCCGCTCGGATCGAACACCGGACGCACGGTGATTCGACTGTTCCCCAGGAGCCGGCGAAGGCGTTTCACCGGAACCGGGCCGAGCTTCTCGGCCCGGGCCACCCCCCGTCCGGAGAGCAGCGACTCGTCACTGATGTGTACCACGAGAGTCGTTCGGGGAAGCAGGCGCTCAGGATCGACCGTGATCGTGCCACAAACGTGTCCGGCGCAGCCGCGCGGACCGCGCGAATCCAGGTCATCGACCGAACTGCCAAGGCCCGCCAGCTGCTCGTCGGGGGAAGGGCCGCTCGACGCTGCGGATTGCAGCAGGGCGAGCGCGCGGGCCGGGGTGGCCATGATCGCGAAGGCCTCGGATCGCCGCACGTCGCGATCGGGGTTCCCGTCTCGATCGGCAAGGATCTCGGCGATCCGGCTCAGCGTGGCATCGAAGAACAGCGCGTCGGCCTGCTTCACCCGGGCCACGATGGTGGCAATTCCGTCCGCCGACCCAGCCCGGTGGACGAAGCGGGCCTTCGCCGCTTCGCGTTCCCGGTTCGCGGCGGACGCTGGGTCGGCGGCCACGATGAGTCCACGCAGGAGCCGCCGGGCCCGCGTCCACCCCAGCCGCGTGATCGCGGAGGCGAGCGCGGAGTCGAGTTGGTGGGCGGCAGCCACATCGAGCCCGGCCAGCGTGACGGCTTGGACAACCTGCCGGGCTTGCCAGAACCGCACCTCGCCGGCCATCACCGCGTCCCACAACAACGGGTGCCGGTCACGGCAGTTCAGGACGTCGGCCATCAACAGCCCGGCTGCCAGGGCGGCCATGTTCATCACTGGGCCGACCTCCAGCGCCAGGAACTCCCCCACCGGCGCTGTGCCATCGGCGCCGATGTGGAGATACCGCTCGCCCATGACCAGGCTGAACAGGTCACTGCTGGCCTGATCGGGGCTCAGCGGACCGTGAAGATCGGCGAGGTGCGCGAGAGCCGCCACCTGTTCCGCCTCCGCTGCCGCCTGAGCCCGCACCGACTCGGCCAGCCGCGCAAGCGTGGCACCCGAATCCAGTTTCTCTAAATCGCTCATGTGTTCGATTCTAGAGCCCGCCTCCGACACTCCCCCCTCACGCACCTTCCACATCAATGTCGTGTGGCATGACATGTGTCAGGACTTCGGTGACAGGGCGCGGGCCGGGATAGCCCTCCGGGAGACTTTGGTGTGGGCCTGCGCGGCGGCCCGCCGCGGCACGCAAAGAGAACTGAAAGCTATTCCCTGGCGATGTCCCTCAGAGTCGCCACCCCGAACCGTTCGACGGTCCCAGGGTTCGACCGGCGGCCTCAGCCCACTTCCTGCTCTCGAAGCCACAAGACCTCGAAGCCACAGCCACGACGGTTGTGTCACCCCCGTCGATGCATGAGTGCTCACCGTCCGTCCGGAACAGCGGCCAAGGCCCAGCGGACGGCGCCTACCGACACCCCACCCAGCGCGGGCCCGAACAGGTCCACGACCAACGCTGGCACGCGCAGTTCCAGCATCGATCGGGCCCGGTGCGGCAGCAGAGCCACGGCTCCAGCGGCCAAGGCCGAGTAGCCGGGACGGGCCACCAACGGCAGCGGCGGCTCGCTGAGCAGGAAGCGGGCGGCGTCCAAGGCAGCCGGGCTCGCGTGCAGCTCAGGGGCGTAGGCGTGCAGCTGCTCAGCGAGGTCCGCCACGCTCGTCGGCGGATCGGGGACGCCGAGCAGCCGCCCCGGGATCGCGATCTGCGCCAGGTAGGTGTCGGCCTCGTCATCGGTCAGCGGCCGAGCGCCGAAAGCCTGATAGGCGCGAAGGAAGCTGTCCGCTTCGGCGATGTGCACCCAGGTCAGCAGGTGCGGGTCGGACGCCCGGTAAGGCCGTCCTTGATCATCGCGTCCACGCACACGGGAGTGGACGTCGCGGACGGTCGCGATGGCGGCCTCGGCGTCGGAGATGGTGCCGTAGGTCGTCACGGCGAGGTAGTGGCTCGTCCGTTGCAGCCGTCCCCACGGATCGGAGCGATACCCGCTGTGGCCCGCCACACCGGCCATCGCGAGCGGGTGCAGCGACTGCAGGAGCAACGCGGCCAGCCCGCCGGCGAACATGGACGCGTCCGCGTGCACCCGCCAGATCGGATCAGTTCGGGAGAACCAGCGCGGCCCCGGCTTGCCCCAGATCTGAGCACCCCGATCCGCAGCGTCCTCGCCGGCCACCTTCGAACGCAGCAGTTCGCCGAGCCGGCGCCGCAGGTCGAACGACGCAGCTGCCTCGCCGTCTGAAGTGGTGGTGGGCATGGTGCCAAGTCTGCAGAGCGGGTCCAAGCAGGGGCCGCGGCCGGGCGTTATCGGGCGTCCCGCGGGGGTATCAGAACTGCACAACGTGAACGGAGGCACCTCGGCATGAAGGACCAGTACAGCTTCGACAATCCCGTCACCCGCTACGAGCGGATCGCACCGCCCGAGCAGCAGCAGCCCGAGCCCGGCCTCGACCGCGAGCTGAAGCCGAAGGCCGACCACGGCGAGGAGTCCTACCGCGGTTCCGGGCGGCTCACCGGTCGCCGGGCGCTCGTCACCGGCGGCGATTCCGGCATCGGTGCGGCCGCCGCGATCGCGTTCGCTCGCGAGGGGGCGGACGTCGCGATCAGCTATCTGCCGCAGGAGGAGCCGGACGCGCAGCAGGTCATCGAACTGATCCGCGCCGCGGGGCAGAAGGCGCTCGCGCTGCCGGGGGATCTGAAGGACCCGACCTACTGTCGTTCGCTGGTCGAGCGCACCATCGAGGAGTTCGGAGGCCTGGACATCCTGGTCAACAACGGCGGCAAGCAGGTCACCCAGGACAGCATCACCGACATCTCCGACGAGCAGTTCGACCACACGATGAAGACCAACGTCTACGCGATGTTCTGGATCACGAAGGCTGCCGTGCCCCACATGGAACCCGGATCGACGATCATCAACACCACCTCGATCCAGGCGTACCAGCCCTCGCCCACGCTGGTCGACTACGCCACCACCAAAGCGGCCATCAACAACTTCACGAAGGGCCTGGCGCAGCAGTTGGCACCGAAGGGCATCCGGGTGAACGCGGTGGCCCCGGGGCCGATCTGGACGCCACTTCAGCCGTCCCACGGCCAGCCGATGGAGAAACTCACCACGTTCGGTCAGTCCACGCCGTTGGGACGAGCGGGTCAGCCCGCCGAACTGGCTCCGGCTTACGTCTTCTTGGCCTCTGCCGAATCGAGCTATGTGGTGGGTGAGACGTTGAGCGTCACCGGTGGCGAGCCGACACCCTGATCGGGCAATGGTGGCGTGCTGGTGCCTCTCCGGCTGAGGTGACCGCTACCCAGGCGTGGAGCGGATCAGAGCTCGGCCAGGTCGGTGGTGGCCGGTCCCTCGAGGACGCGGCCGGTGGCGTCGAATCGGGAGCCGTGCAGGGGGCAGTCCCACGAGCATTCCGCGTCGTTCCAGGTGAGGACGCCGCCAAGATGGGTGCACACAGCGCTGACGGTGCGCGTGTCTCCGTCCACGGTGGAGCGGGCGGCGGGGCGGCCGTCCAACCGTCCGACCACGCCGTGGCCCTCACCGGGTGGGCGTTGAGGCAGGGCGCGGAACTCGGACGTGAACCAACCTGCGGTGGCGCTGCCGGACACCTCGGCAGCGAGCTTGGCTGCCGCGAGCACGCCGACGCCGCGGGCGGAGTCGAGCGCGGCGGCCCAGGCGGGCCGATCCCCGGTGATTGCGCCGGCCAGGCGAAGCGCGGCCGCGACCGCGTTGGTCATGCCCCACTTGTGATAGCCGGTCGCCGCGAACACCCTGCCCTCGCTCCAGGGAAGCGCGCCGACCAGCGGCATGGCGGCCGTGGGGGCGTAGTCCTGGGCGGACCAACGGTGGGTGGGAGTGGCACCGGGGAAGCGTCGGGTGGTCCAGTCGATGAGGTCGTCGACGAGTCTTAGGGGCGACTCCGCGCGTCCGACGGGGTGGCCGTTGCCGCCGACGATGAGCAGTTCGCCGTCGGCGACGGGAGCGGTGCGTAGGGAGCGGCTGGGGTCGTCCACGGAGAGGTACATGCCCTGCGGGAGGTCACCGGGCACCCGGAACGCGAGGGCGTAGGAACGCTGGGCTTGCAGCCGGGCGAAGTGGCCACCACGGTCGAGGATCGGGACGCCGGTGGCCAGCACGACCTGTTGGACGCGGACGTCACCGAGCGACGTCGTCAGCCGGCAACCGTCGCGAACATCGATGTCGAGGACGCGGCAGCCGGTGTGGACGGTGCCACCGAGGGCGAGGAACTCCGTGAGGAGTGCGTCCAGTGCTCGGGTGGGGTGGATCTGCGCTTGGTCGGGGAGCTGAATGGCGCCGGCCACATCGAATGGCAGGCCAGGGTGCTCGGTCCATTCGGCGGGGAGTCCGGCCGTGAGGCAGGCGTCCAGCTCGGCCTCGAGTTGGGGACGGGCGGCCTCTGCGTTGGCGTAGGTGACGGCGGTCCGCTGCTGGTGTGCCACGCCGTGTTCGCCGAGGAAGCTCAGCAGCCAGGCCTGCGCGTGCAGGTTCGCCGCTACGTAGGCTCGAAGGACGTCGTCGCCCTGTCGAGCGCGAAGGCCGGAGAGGATGGTGCCCTGCAACAGGCTCACCTTGCCGGTGGTATTGCCCGTGGCGACCGCGCCCACTGAACGAGCCTCGATCAGGACGGTTCGGCGACCGGCGCGAGCGAGCAACACCGCGACGGCCACCCCGGTGAGCCCGGCGCCGACCACCGCGACGTCGTGGCTCTCGTCGGCCTGCAACGCTGTCCCCCGTTCGGGGACGGGGTGGGTATCCAGCCACACTGAAACCATCGCAACCTCCTGCGCGTCCATTACCCGTTATCGGGCCGAGCAGATCGGCGCGGGGGAAACGGCAGACGCCGCGATCGCCCGCTTCCGCTTAGCCGGGCGCAATCCCCGGGTCAGTCCCCGATCGCGGGGGAAGGGTGCGGGCCAGGCTCACCCCGCGCGGGCCGGGGACGGTGCGGTCGATATCGGAGTCGCACGCGTCAGCCTGGGCTCACCCCCGCGCGGGCGGGGACGGTTGCGACGCGCTCGACACTGGCTGCAAGTCGCTGGGGCTCACCCCCGCGCGGGCGGGGACGGTCGGCAGTTCGACAGACTCGGCACCTCCTCGAGGGCTCACCCCCGCGCGGGCGGGGACGGTGTCGCAATGCCACGCTTGGCGAGTCGGTGGGGCTCACCCCCGCGCGGGCGGGGACGGTGACGTCGACACCACGGCCGTCCATCTCGCACGGCAGGGCTCACCCCCGCGCGGGCGGGGACGGTGCTACGTCGGTTACCGTCGAGACTTGGCATCAGTCGGGCTCACCCCCGCGCGGGCGGGGACGGTACGGCGTCGGAGGCTGGCAGTGCGACGCTACGACGGGCTCACCCCCGCGCGGGCGGGGACGGTGACGTTCGCCGTCGACCCGAGCGGTCGCGTCTGGGCTCACCCCCGCGCGGGCGGGGACGGTGCAGCTCGGCCGCGTCGTGAGGCCGGCGCATGCGGGCTCACCCCCGCGCGGGCGGGGACGGTCCGCCGACCAGTGCCGACGCGACGGACGCCATGGGGCTCACCCCCGCGCGGGCGGGGACGGTCTGCGCCAGACCGCACGCAGCAGGTTGCCACTCAGGGCTCACCCCCGCGCGGGCGGGGACGGTGCGCTCGAGCTGGCCTCGCGAGTCGGCCGGCGAGGGCTCACCCCCGCGCGGGCGGGGACGGTCGAGCCTGGAAGCGGCACGCACGGCGAGCGAGAGGGCTCACCCCCGCGCGGGCGGGGACGGTGGTTCCGATCATCGTCGGTCACTGGCCACGTCGGGCTCACCCCCGCGCGGGCGGGGACGGTCGCGCCGCGTGCCACGCAGCCAGTCGATCGCGGGGCTCACCCCCGCGCGGGCGGGGACGGTAGCACGAGCCGGCGCCGGAATCATGCCGTCCGCCGGGCTCACCCCCGCGCGGGCGGGGACGGTCGCCGGCTGATCCTGGCCACGATCCGCTCGCCGACGGGCTCACCCCCGCGCGGGCGGGGACGGTCGGTGAGGTCGACGTCGGCCGCGACGGCGCCGAGGGCTCACCCCCGCGCGGGCGGGGACGGTCGCCGGCATCGGTGGCCGACCTCGAGCGGCCGAGGGCTCACCCCCGCGCGGGCGGGGACGGTCTGGCGCGGGTCGGCGCGTGCTCGGCGCGGCCGGGGCTCACCCCCGCGCGGGCGGGGACGGTCGGGTCCGCTGCCAGTCGGGCTGAGCGGCCGGGGCTCACCCCCGCGCGGGCGGGGACGGTCCCGGTGCCGGCGGGCTCGACGCCGGCCGAGGGCTCACCCCCGCGCGGGCGGGGACGGTGCGGTCGGGCACGCGCGACCGTGCCGCTGGCGGCGGGCTCACCCCCGCGCGGGCGGGGACGGTCGCTACTGGCGCGGCCTGACGACGGCTGGCCGAGGGCTCACCCCCGCGCGGGCGGGGACGGTCGCGACCGCCGGCCGCGGCTGTCGGCATGCCGGGCTCACCCCCGCGCGGGCGGGGACGGTTCTGGCGCGCTCGACTGCTGGCGACGGCCGGGCTCACCCCCGCGCGGGCGGGGACGGTCGTCGCCCGGCATCGTCGAGCCACTCGGCACCGGGCTCACCCCCGCGCGGGCGGGGACGGTCGTCGGCGGACTGTCCGGCGCGTCGGGACGCGGGCTCACCCCCGCGCGGGCGGGGACGGTCGCGCGGCACTGAGCCGCGAGCGTCACGCACGCAGGGCTCACCCCCGCGCGGGCGGGGACGGTCGACGGCGCGCGACGCTCAGCCGACGCTCGACGGGCTCACCCCCGCGCGGGCGGGGACGGTTCCGCGTCGGTGCCGTTCGCGGCCAGGTCGACGGGCTCACCCCCGCGCGGGCGGGGACGGTCGCCGCGCGCTCGATCGCGAGGTGCGGCTCGGTCGGGCTCACCCCCGCGCGGGCGGGGACGGTTCGCGCGACAGCTCGCGGACGCCGCAGTCGACGGGCTCACCCCCGCGCGGGCGGGGACGGTCGCCGGCGCCGACCGCCGGCGCCACTCGCCACGGGCTCACCCCCGCGCGGGCGGGGACGGTGCGCCTGCATCGCTGGCAGAGTCGCTGGTGCGCGGGCTCACCCCCGCGCGGGCGGGGACGGTCGCGCGTCGCGCGCCGATCGCATGCTCGGCCGGCGGGCTCACCCCCGCGCGGGCGGGGACGGTCGCTCGGTCCGATGAGCTGGTGCGCGACGTCGACGGGCTCACCCCCGCGCGGGCGGGGACGGTCTAGCGTGGCCGTCTGCCATCACTGGCGACGCTGGGCTCACCCCCGCGCGGGCGGGGACGGTCGACCGCACGGCTGATCGAGCATCCGAGCCGATGTGGGCTCACCCCCGCGCGGGCGGGGACGGTTCGCCTGACGTAGCCGCCTCGATGCTCGTGCGGGGCTCACCCCCGCGCGGGCGGGGACGGTCCGCCGGCGGTGGCTGGCTCGTCGGCGGTGGCGGGCTCACCCCCGCGCGGGCGGGGACGGTCGCCTGACTGCGCCTGGCTCGACGTGGCTGACGGGGCTCACCCCCGCGCGGGCGGGGACGGTCCAGCGTCTCGGCGACGGTCGACGCCAGCGCGGGGGCTCACCCCCGCGCGGGCGGGGACGGTCGTGCGGCCACGCCTCGGCGCGTGCGACGGCCGGGCTCACCCCCGCGCGGGCGGGGACGGTGCAACGTCGGCGCCAGGCTGCGGTGCCGACGTCGGGCTCACCCCCGCGCGGGCGGGGACGGTCGGCCCGGCACGCGGCACGCCGGCCAGCCGTGGCGGGGCTCACCCCCGCGCGGGCGGGGACGGTCTCGGCAGCGTCTGAGTCGGCCGCTCGGCGCGAGGGCTCACCCCCGCGCGGGCGGGGACGGTCCCGGCGCAGTCACCTGCCGCGGAGCATGCGACGGGCTCACCCCCGCGCGGGCGGGGACGGTCGCGGCGTGTCCGCCCGCGGTGCAGGCCGCCGGGCTCACCCCCGCGCGGGCGGGGACGGTCGCGATGTCGCGACCATCCGGGACTGCAGGCCGCGGGCTCACCCCCGCGCGGGCGGGGACGGTGCGACGCGGCCAGTCGACGCCGGCCGTGCCAGCAGGGCTCACCCCCGCGCGGGCGGGGACGGTTCCGATCGGCTCGGCGAGCGGCACCCGGCGTCGGGGCTCACCCCCGCGCGGGCGGGGACGGTCGCGTCAGCTGCAGCCACGTCGGCTGACGCGCGGGGCTCACCCCCGCGCGGGCGGGGACGGTTCGACGCCGCGTCGCGCGACGGTGAGCCGCAGCGGGCTCACCCCCGCGCGGGCGGGGACGGTACGGTGCGTCGAGCTGCCGGTGCTCGACGCGCACGGGGCTCACCCCCGCGCGGGCGGGGACGGTGCGACCAGGCGTCGACGCGTCCTGCCGTCGATGGGCTCACCCCCGCGCGGGCGGGGACGGTACCGGCTCAGGCGATCGCGATCGCGTCGCGCGGGGCTCACCCCCGCGCGGGCGGGGACGGTCTGACCGACGATCGCGGATCAGCGGCAGTGGGGCTCACCCCCGCGCGGGCGGGGACGGTCGCCGCGGCGCTCGGCAGCCGGATCGTCGACGGGCTCACCCCCGCGCGGGCGGGGACGGTCCGGTCGGAGCTGCGACGGCCCGACGCGATGCCGGGCTCACCCCCGCGCGGGCGGGGACGGTACTTGCTGACTAGCCATGGCACAAGGAACAGGGCGGACTCTACTTCACTTTCCGCGCGTGCATGCGTCTGCTGGCTGCGCTCCAGCCAGGCCGCATGGTGCTCTCGAGAACTGCATGTTCGGGGCGGCGCATCAGGGTTACCCCATCGCAGTCAACCGGCTCCCAGTCATGCCGATGCACGCGAAAGTCCAAACCTTGGTCGCCGCGCCGGCTGAAGACCATGAGCGCGCGGCCATCCTTCGCCAGTTCGACGATACGCAGCCACATCTGATCGCGTACCTTGGCGGAAGCTCGTCCGCAGAAGACCCCCGGCGCAATCTCGAGCAGCCATCTGGTGAGGTGGCCGCGCAGCCCTGCAGGGCAGGCAGTCAGAACCACCACTACCACGGCAGTTCATCCGAATAGTTCCGCCCTCCGGCGACCCTCGATTGGGAATCCCAGAGCTCGATAACGTCGCATGCGAAGTCCGAATCGTGCTCACCATCGGACCCCAAGAGGCGGTGAAGGTCTTCGACACAGCGAGCCATCAAGCGTGAACCGTACATTGCATCACGCATTGCGCGCCGGACATCCGCGCCGATGTCCTCACTCCCCCTGGCCACGACGCTGAATGCTGTGGGAACAGCAACCTCCATCTTGTAGAGATCCGCGACGTCAAACACGAAGGAGCGGTCATGTCCCGTGTGAACGAACCCCAAGGCCGGCGAACAACCCAGGGCAACGATGACAGCGTGCGCCACCCCATAGAGACACGAGGTCGCGGCCGACAGAGCCTGGTTGAGACTATCGCTTGCCTCGAAATCCTCCGGTCGGTAGTCGCGGGACTTCCACTCGACTCCAAACTCGGCGGCGTGATCTCGATAGAGTCTCCGGACCCGTGCGCCTTCGCGACCCCTCAACTGCTGCATAGTCAAACGTTCGGTGTCCTCGCCGGGAAACCTCATCGCATACATCTGGCGCGCGACCCGAAGCCGACTCGATTGATTCGTGACCAAGGAGGCCTGGGCCTGTAGCAACCTGCTGGTGCGAGAAAGGGGCCGACCATGGGCGTAATAGCGGACGCCCTGCTCCCCTATCCAGACCGTGGCCGCCCCGCTGTCCGAGAGGAGCATCATCGCTTGATGGCTGACTGTCGTGCCTGGGCCAAGCATGACCGAGGCGATGGTCGCTGCCGGAACGTGAACAACGCCTCGATCATCTCGGACGGTAATGGCGTTGCCCTCGCGGTGAATGATCGAATGCTCGAGATACAGGAATGTGATCCTGTCCGTAACACGCGATAGCTCACCGACGGTTGCAGGCGCCGTTCCAGGGATCGGCTTCATGTTATCTGGGCGAGGGTCATCAAACCGCAGCCGTAGCCTTTCCCCGCCCCAACCCCCTGTGTCAACACCCGCTGGATTGCAACCACATCGGTGATCTCAAGGACGCCGTCATACTGAGCCGTCTGAAGAGTGACCCGCCGCGATTCGCCGTCGCTGCGTCGATCGAAGCGCTGCCTGCTGCTCGTCGTGACTCGTAGATTGGGGCCTCCCGAGGCTCCTGAAGGCACGGCGAAACCAAGCCCCGCGCTTCGCGAAAGAAGCCAGCTACGTTGATCAGGCTCTTTGATCAGCGGCACTCGGCTACCTCTCGGCAGCCTTCCCTCAGCAGTGCGAACTACCGATCTATCACGGAGGTTGCGCACCGGGTTCGCCACCAATCGGAATGCCCATTGTTGACCCCTAGTAAGTCGAGCGAGGAAGCGCTCGTAGTCGGCTGTGCGCCAAACCGGATTTGACGTCCACCCTGCCTGCTCTGCGAGAGCGTCAAACGACGGCATTTCCGAACTCACCACGTAGAGGGTCAGGTTGTGTGGACCGTCGGCGTCTAGCCGCCACAGGATGCGACCGCGCATTCCGGCTCCTGGAAGGAACCCCGCCAACACTGCGGCGTGAAGCCGTTGGGGCGAAGTCACTAGATCCCGGGTGGACCGACGTTGCGGGTTGAGTGGCATCTGGGTCAGGTACATCAGAGTCCTTCCACCGCGGCGAGCCAATCCGGAGCATCGCTCGATCGTGGCGGGCGTCCGAGTGGGTTGCTGATCGGCACCGGCGCACGGTGCGCCACCTCCCGCCAGCCATACTCCCGGCGCTCGGGGCTGTAGCTCTGGGGGACGTCTCGCCTGGTCTCGACGGGATCCGGATCATTCTCGAGCGCATCCACCACGAGTTCGAGTTCGACGGTTCGCTCCTGGGTGCGCCGGTACCATGGCGCCGCGTGCCAACCCTGACTGCGAAGAGCATCCTCCAGAGGCAACTCGGCCAGGCCTAGCGAAACCTGTCCGGTCATTGGGCACGACCTTCGCCCCAGGTAGAGCGGGAATGCTGGGTGCTCAAGTGCTTCAGCGAGCCCCCTCAGAAGGTTCGAATCACCTTCTACTCCGGCCACAAAGATCGAATCAGCCAGGTAGTAGCGGTAGGAGAGCGGCATCGACTTGCCGGTCGTCCAGTTGATCGCAGTCTGGAAGTCGCGCTGGAGCTGCCCAGGTTGGTCGACGCGGACGCCGAATCGGAGGCGGGCGAGATCCTCGATCGCGTCGGTTCTCCGGCGCCCGTCCGCGGCAGCCAGCAACCCCAGCACCCCACTCTTGGTCGGATATCTGCCGGTGTCACGACGGGTGAACCGGCTCGCGTCGCCCCAGGCCTGCAGGGGTCCCGCGAGCCGAAGCAGCAGGACAGTCACTGCCGCGCCAGCAGCGAGCCTCGGACCCGCGCCCCCACGCCGGCGACCAACTCGTCGAGGTCGACACGCTCGCCTCCCAGGCTGTCGAGCGCTGCGGTCTGCTCGCCTACCCGGGTGACCCAAGATGCTGTCGGTTGACCGGCATAGGCGTCAGCGACCTCCTTGGCGTACGCAGCGAAACTGCTGCACGAGGCCTTGATGAAGCCACCCTGGGTGTTCTTGACCGGCTCCTCGAACGCCCCCACGAGGTTCACCGCGCGCCCGTCGCGCACCATCACCACGACGGCTTCTGGAAGCGTTCCGTTGGCGAACGTGTTCTGCTTCCCGCTGGGCATCGATTGGACGAACGAGCGGACGAATGCCTCGACCGCTCGTCCCGTCGCTTCGACGTCACCGAGGTTCGCGTCTAGGGCAGCAATGCTGACGGTGGCGTAGCGGTACAGCGTCGAAGAGTTGAATTCGACCGTGCCGATCATGCCGGCGCCGGTCTCCTCCTCGGGGTTCTCGTCATCAACGGCGGTGAAGTAGTCGAACTCGTTTGTGACAGCGTGGGTACTCAAGGCGTGGGCAACCTGACACGCAGCGTCGACGTTGAGGTCGGCGTCGTTGGCGACCATCCGCCCGAACAGCGCCAGGTCGAAACTGTTCCCTTCCTTGAGGACGTGCTTGGCCGCACGTCCGGAAGGGACCGCATCGCCGGAGGCCACAGCCAACTCGGCCAATCTGTCAAGCTGTGGGTTGCTGAGGAAGACAAGGTATTCGGTGAGCTCCGCTGCACCCTCCACCGCCTTGCGCGCAGCCTTGGTCTTAAGGCCGGCTGCGCTCAGCGTGGCCTTTGCCTTTTCGAGCGTGGCCGCCTTGGCGAGATGCGGCTGGAGCATTTGGATCCGTTCGCCGAGGAGCTCCACTGCCCGCTTCGTCCGAACGCCGCACTGGGACTTGTCCAGATACTGTTCGAAGTCGCGTCGGGTGGCCCGCTTCCAGGCCTGGCTGCTCACCCGGGCACGTCGCACGCCGCCATACACGGCCGTCTTGGGGCTGCCGGCGTCGTCGCGGTTGAGGTTGCTCGGCGGGACGGACTGGATGACGTGGACATCCACAATCAGGCTCATACGGATTCTCCTGTTGTCGTACTGCGGGGTCGGTTGTGCAGGTCGCGTCCCCAAACCATGAGGACGGAATCGCTGTCTTGCTTGGGGTCGAGCAATCGCCACAGATCGGCTGCCAGAATCCGGTAGTCGAGCGCGATGGGCTTGGCTTCGCTGCGCATCAGCAGGATCAGGCCGCGCAGGTGGTACAGCCGCCCGGAGGGGTCGTTGGCCAGCACCACCTGGTGCAGGCGACGGATGCTCGACTCGTCCGGCATGCCCTCACGTCCACGCGCCTCGGCCAGCATCTGGACTGCGCGGCCCAAGCCGATGCCGCTTTGATGCATCGGTGCGTCCTTCGACTGCTGATGGGTCGCGTACAGAACGAGCGCAGCATGGATGGCACGTTCGGCGGCGCTCGGCAAGTCGCGGCCTCGAAGCTCATCGGGGAGACCTCCGAGGGTGATCGCCCAGACGGACGGATCGGCGCCCGGTGCGTCAGGGGGACACCGCCGCAGCCGCGCCAAGGTCGCCATGGCCTCGGCATTCCCGGAATCCGTCGGAGCGAGAAAGGCGCGCTGAAGGTTCCACACCCGCTTCCCGACCTCATCCTTGAGCATTTCGCCGCGCGACTTTGTGCGGGTCGGTTCGGTCATGGCCTTGCCTTCTGTAGTTGGGCAGGGACGGGCTTGCTGACGAGGGCCTTCGATAGGGCGGCCCGGAACCAGATTTCGGCCAGGCCGGCGTCTATCCGCTGCATGCTGTCGGTGCCACGCTGAGCCACCTCTCGCCCGATTACCGCAGCCGGTCCTGCGTCCGAGATCAGAGTCGTGCCAGCGTCGAGGAGGATTCGTCGCGCCTGCTCGCCCCAGTGCTCCAGCCGCAGCGAGGCGGTGACCGGATCATCCAGCTCGGCGAGCCACGTCCGGTACGGACGGTCAAGCAGGCTGTAGCCGAACTCGAAGGTCTCGGTGCGCGGGCGCTCTGGTTCGCCACCCGCCGCAACGGCGAGATTGCTGGCGAGATTGACCAGCGCGACGACGCCGGTGCCAGCCCGGGCGGCCGCATCGACCGCCATCTGCACCAACGCTTGATCGATCAGTGCTGCGACGTGGGCCTGCAGGCCGTCATCAAGGGCCCCGGCGATGGAGGAGGCCTGTGGCCCGTACTCGATGCCGACCGCCCGCAGGAACACCGTGCGGTCTTCTGGGAGAACCCCTGCTCGACGCAGCTTCTCCAGCCAATCGAGCACCGGGGCTCGTTTGGACGCTCCGTCCGTGCTGACAAGCAGTGCCGCCAGGCCCTGCCAGACTCGCCGGTCCGGCGAGTGGGTGACGGGCATGTAGACGTCACCGCCACCCTTGGACTGGTTCTTGCTCTTGCGCCAGGACGTCATTGGTTCGTTGCCGGTTTGCTGCTGCGGCCCCAACCGGTCGCCGTTGGAGATCTGCACGTCGACGATCCTGTCTCCCTTGACGTGCAGCAGGACGCGCCGTGATGGCCAGGTGAACAAGTCCGCGGGGCCCGTCGGCATCGGGTGATCGGTGGACACACCCGGCATGAGGGCCGCGCGCTCCCACACCGGCACGTCATCGACCTTGGCCAGAAGCAGCGGCAGATTCAGCATGAGGGTGTCGAAGAGGTTCGCCCCTTCGGCGAGGATGATGCCCAGGTTCCCCGCCCAGGCCGGGTAGCCCATCGAGTAGCCCTTGCCGGCATGGACTCGGTCGTCATCGACGGCCCCGGTCTTGATCCCGGCCGGATCGTAGGCATGGCAGTGAACCAGCCATCTCGTGGCTTCCGCCAACGATAAGGACTCGAGCCCACCTCCCGCACGGGTGGTGAAGTACTGGTGACCGTCCGGCACGTCAGCGATAAGCTTCACCAAGCCGGAGGTGCCGCCGCTGGCGGTGTGCAGGCCGGCCACCTGGAGGAAGGGCGTCTGATCGTGCAGGAGATCAAAACGCTCACGATGTGTCTGAAAGTAATCGCAGACTTCGACCGGAAAGTGGCCCGCCCGCCACCAGGACTCCCACAGCTCGACGCTCTCATCATCGCTGCGCGGTCGCCGCGGTCGAGTGACACCCAGCAGCACGGCCTCCAGGAGTCGCAAAACCGCAACGTCCTGGGTGGGGATCTCCCCTGCCAGCCCCCTGAGTTCATGCGCCTCAGTGAACACGTCGGTGAGGGAGAGCTCCCGTACCGCCCCATCAAGCGTCCGCACCTTGATCCAGGGTTCGTCCAGGAGGTTGAATGCCACCCGATCGCTCCTCATTGATGCGACTCCTTCGCGCGGACCACCTGTAGACCCTGGTCCGGATCGTAGGACAAGTCGAAGCCCGCCACGTGGCAAATTCCCGACGCGTCGAAAACCACAGCCAACTCGCCGCCGACCCAGCGCGAGTTCTGCCACCCGGAGTAGTCAGCCTGCTTCTCAAGGGCGGCGATCACCTGATCGATCACGCCGGGGTAACACATCAAAGCCGGCAGTCGAAGGGTGCACGCGGCCATCTCGCGGGCCAGCCGCTCGTCGTCGGCCGTGCCCCATTGCACCCCTTCGCTGACCACTCGGCCCGGGAAGCGGGTTGCACCCTCCGGTAGCCGAAGGAGCTGGTCTTCGCCGCGCCAGAGCGCCATGACTTCGAGCCCCTCATCGCTGTCCCTGACCTGTGATGTGCCCTGTTCCTCGTGCTTGTCCGGATCACCCCCGTCCACATCGATCAGACCATTGAGGTTGCCGTGAATCCAGGGGTCCTCCAGGAGGTAGGTGCGTGCTCGTCCGACCGTCCTCAGCCTCTCTGTGAACTCCCGCTCCTCGCTGCCTCGCCAGGCCTCCTCCCAACCAGCAGGCGGAACGGCGTCCTGGTCGTAGGCAAGCCGCACCAGCCGCGGAATATCGGACGGCAAGTGCAGCGACTCGACTCCCGCCAGGCCCGCCGCCGCAAGTAGCAGCCGATGGGTGCCGTAGACCGCCCGCGAGCCCTTGACCGCCATCGGCGGCGTTGCCGAGACGTCGACGACTCCTCGCAGCCAGAGCGTTGGCGTGGAGACGGGATCGGGCCGATGCTCTCGGTGGTGCCGGTGCAAGCGTCCGGACCGCTGCAACACCAGATCCATTGGAGCCAGATCGGTGACCATAAGATCGAAGTCGACGTCGAGCGACTGCTCCAACACCTGCGTGCCAACCACGATCAGCCGCTGCGGCCGATGTTCTGCTTCCGGCCCGAGCAGCCCGACGAGTTCGGTCTCGCGGCGCGCCCGCTCCGGCGCTATGAACCGGCTGTGGACAAGCTGGACGTCGGCCCCGAACTCCGGTTGAAGGGCGGCGAAAGCTTCCTGCGCACGGGTCACCGTGTTGCAAATGACTGCCGCACAGCCACCGGCGACGAGTGAGTGGCGCAGCAACTCGGCCAACGCCGGGAGTTCGTCGGGCAGCGTCCTGAGCGTGACTCGAAGCTCGCTGGCATCGGACGGAACGGGCACGTCGGGGCCGTCCCTTACCCCGTCGTAGACAGTGATCCTCGGATAGTCGTCCGTAGCAGCAGTGCTGATCCCTTCGATACGGTCGACGCCGTACGCATAGGCATTCAGGAACTCGTCGCGCTGAGCAGGCGGCAATGTCGCCGACATCAGAATCACCGGTGTGCGGTAGGCGCCGAGCCAGACCAGTAGACGCTTCAGGTACTCGCGCATGTAGTCGTCCGCAGCGTGGACCTCGTCGATGATCACCACCTTCCCGGCCAATCCCAGGTGCCGCAGGACCACGTGCTTCGCCTTCAGCGCCGCGAAGAGAGCCTGGTCGATCGTGCCCACCACGAAGTCCGCCAACCCGGTCCGCTTACGCCCGCGGAGCCACTGGTTGACCACAACGGCCGCATCAAGATCGCCAGCTCCCGCGTCGTCGTAGACTTGCCCGACCCACCGGTGGCGAAGCAAATCGACATACTCATCGTTGAGCGCTGCCTTGCCATGGGCCAGCGAAAGGCTGGCGTCCCGCCCGTTAAGAGTGGTCGCGAGCCATCGCTTGACCCGGGTGAACATCGGGTTGGCGGTCGCCATTGTGGGAAGGCCAATGAAGACTCCGCCCAGCCCGAAACGTTCCGCGAGGACCTCCGCGGCAAGCAGGGCCGCCTCGGTCTTCCCGACACCCATCGGCCCTTCCACGATGAAGAGCGCCGGTTGCGTGACCTCCCGAGCGGTGGCAACGAGCCGCTCCTGAAGCGGGCGAGCGGTCCGGCCCGACAGGGAAGCGAACCTGGCGCCGATAAAGGCGTCGATGTTCCCTTCAGGCACTGACGGTGCCCAAGGCGGCGGAAGGTCCAGCAAGGCGGCGGCCGCTTCCATGCGGTCCGCGGTCGCACGGTCTCCGCTATACGGAAAGTAGTCCGTGTTCGAGGCGATCCAATCGGCCATGATCACAACTCCGGTGAGCAGCGCTTGGATCGGAACGGGTATGCGATGGGTCAGCCACTGATCAAGGTGACGGCCAGCACACGTAGCTTCGGCCATGTGGTCGAGGATCTCGTTGCGCACGTCTACCCAGCGACCCTGGCCGAGTTGCGCGGGGCTTCTTCCGGCCGGCCCCAGCACCGCATCATTCGGTGTCGTGCCGTGGTGGCAGCCAACGATGCAAGCGAAGCCCACTCTCACGCTGGCGAGGGAATTCGGGTAGCCCGAGGCCAACCATCGTTCAAGGACCAGCTGGCCGGCGGTGGCGTGCGCGACACGTCGATCCTCTGGAGTAGGGCGGGCATCAAGCCCCTGATCGCGCATGGAATCCAGGACCGACGGCATGATCACTGCGGCCTTCGCCGCGAAAGCCGGCGTCGCTTTGCCGACATCGTGAACTCCTGCCAACCAGCTGACCAGCCGCCTGCCCTCCTCATCAGGAATCCCGAGGGCCTCGCAGATGCGTGACCTCGTGGCGACAGGCAGGAACTCGTCCCAGATGTAGCCCGCGACCGCGGAACTGTCCTCGAGGTGGGTTACCAGCGGCATCCACCCGTCAGAAATGGGCGAGAGCTTGCCCCACACTGACCAGGCTTCCGGCGACCAATCCATCCTCACCTCGATCTGTCCGCGTCGCCTGGCAAGCTTCAATGCCTGGCAGTGGCGCTGATAGCTCGATGTTAGCGTCCCTGATTCAGTCACTCAACCTAACATTTTCACGTTCCACCGGAGATGTCCGGCAACTTGCCTCCATAATCCCCCGCACGGCGGGGCCGGTGCTCAACCAAACCTCTTCACGGGTTCACCTCCGCGTGGCGGAGCATCGCGGAAAATGGGGAAGGCCCAACGACAAAGAGCCCAGGCGGGGCCTGAGCTCTTGATCACCGCTGCGCGCTCGGAGGGACTCGAACCCCCAACCTTCTGATCCGTAGTCAGATGCTCTATCCATTGAGCCACGAGCGCTGGGAAAGCGTGTTCAACCTTACTTCACCCGCCAGGGAGCGTCCAACCGAGGCTCAGCCCACCCGCTCCGGCGGCGTCAGCGGCGTCCGCGAATCCCGGCCAGCCTCAGCTGCAGATCGCCAACTCCCCTAGCGAGCCTGCGAGCCGTGCCGAAACGATGCAGCGCCGAGAGCCGGCAGGAAGATCAATCTACGATACCCCCGGGGGTGTACGTAACCCCTCGTGACGAATCTGCACCAATGGTTGCCTTCTTGCCCCGGACAACGCATCTTGGTGCAGGATGGAAGGCACCCAGCCGCATCGCAGCGTCCCGCCTAGGAGACCCCATGGCCCCGGAAACCACCGCCATCGCCACCACCGCCCCTGCCAACGCCCCTGAGGAGCTTGTCACCTGGGTCGCCGGGGTCGCCGAGCTCACCCAGCCCGACGCGGTCTACTGGTGCGACGGGTCCGAGGCCGAGCGCGATCGCCTCTACGACGAGATGGTCGCCGCCGGCACCTTCATCCAAGCTGAACCCGGACAAGCGCCCCAACTCGCTACCTCGCGCGCTCCGAGCCCTCCGACGTCGCCCGCGTCGAGTCCCGCACCTTCATCTGCTCCGAGACGCCCGAGGACGCCGGCCCCACCAACAACTGGGCCGACCCCGCCGAGATGAAGAAGACCCTCGCCGGCTGCTTCGCCGGCTGCATGCGCGGACGCACCATGTACGTCATCCCGTTCTCGATGGGCCCGCTCGGCGGCGACATCACCAAGCTCGGCATCGAGATCACCGACTCGCCCTACGTCGTGGTGAACATGCGCATCATGACCCGCATCGGCACCCCCGCCCTGGACGCGCATCGCCGCCGGCGAGGCCTGGGTGCCCGCCGTGCACTCGGTCGGCTACCCGCTGGTCGACGCCGACGGCAACGACCGCGCCCGACGTCGCCGTGGCCCTGCAACGACGAGAAGTACATCACCCACTTCCCCGAGACCCACGAGATCTGGTCCTACGGCTCCGGCTACGGCGGCAACGCCCTGCTCGGCAAGAAGTGCTACGCGCTGCGCATCGCCTCCGTCCTCGCCCGCGACGAGGGCTGGCTGGCCGAGCACATGCTGATCCTCAAGATCACCGGCCCCGACGGCCGCGAGTACCACCTGACCGCGGCCTTCCCGTCCGCCTGCGGCAAGACCAACCTCGCCATGCTGCGTCCGACCATCCCCGGCTGGAAGGTCGAGACCGTCGGCGACGACATCGCCTGGATGCGTCCCGGCGCGGACGGACGCCTGTACGCGATCAACCCCGAGGCCGGCTTCTTCGGCGTCGCGCCCGGCACCTCGGAGGAGACCAACCCGACCTGCCTGCACGCCCTCAACCACGACGTCGATCTTCACCAACGTCGCGCTCACCGACGACGGCGACGTGTGGTGGGAGGGCCTGACCGACGCAGCCCCCGGCCCACCTGATCGACTGGCAGGGCAACGACTGGACGCCGGACTCCGGCCGCCCCGCCGCCCACCCGAACAGCCGCTTCACCGTTCACGCCTCCCAGGCCGAGTCCATCTCCCCCGACTGGGAGGACCCGGCCGGCGTCCCGATCGACGTCATCCTGTTCGGCGGCCGCCGCGCCCGCAACATCCCGCTGATCAGCGAGTCCTACGACTGGGAGCACGGCGTCTTCGTCGGCGCCACCGTCTCCTCGCGAACAGACCGCCGCCGCCGAGGGCACCGTCGGCTCGCTGCGCCGCGACCCGTTCGCCATGCTGCCGTTCTGCGGCTACAACATGGCCGACTACTGGGCGCACTGGCTCGAAGTCGGCAAGGTCCTCGGCGACAAGGCGCCGCGCGATCTTCCAGGTGAACTGGTTCCGCAAGGACGCCGACGGCAAGTGGCTGTGGCCCGGCTTCGGCGACAACTCCCGTGCGATCGAGTGGGCGCTGCGCCGGGTCAACGGCGAGATCGGCGCCGTCGACGCGATCTCCGGACGCATCCCCGCGCCCGGCGACCTCAACGTCGACGGCCTCGACATCACCGACGCCGACCTCGCCGCCCTGTTCGACCTCGACCCCGACGCCTGGGACCGCGAAGCCGCCCTCACCGAGGAGTACTTCGCCCAGTTCGGCGACAAGGTCCCCGAGGCCCTGCATCAGCAGCTCTGGTACCTGCGCGAGCGCATCGGCAAGGTCAAGGCGGCCCGCGACCAGGCCTGAACCCCGCTGAACGCTAATCGCCCTTGACGTTGACGAGTTGCCGCAGCACGTGCCGCACCTCGACGAGATCGGACGCGTCCGCCATCACCTGATCGATGTCCTTGTACGCGGCCGGAATCTCGTCCACGAACGCGGCCGTGTCCCGGTACTCGATGCCGTCCATCGCTGCCCGTAGATCGTCGACGCTGAACTGCCGCCGCGCCGCCGACCGGCTGAACTGCCGCCCGGCGCCGTGCGGAGCCGAATTCAGCGCCACCGGGTTGCCCTTGCCGACCACGACGTAGGACGCCGTCCCCATCGAACCCGGGATCAGGCCCCACGTGCCGGCCGAGGCGTCGATCGCGCCCTTCCGCGACAGCCACACCTGCTTGCCGAAGTGCCGCTCCGACTCGGTGTAGTTGTGGTGGCAGTTCACCTCGGCCACCCGCTCCAGCGAGTCGGTCCCCACCCACGCTGCCACGCACGCGAGCACCCGATCCATCATCTCCTCCCGGTTGAGCAGCGCGAACCGCTGGGCCCACCGCAACTGCCGCAGGTACGCCCAGAACTCGTCGGTACCCTCGGCCAGATAGGCCAGATCCCGATCGGGCAGATCGATCCAGTACCGCTCCGCGACCCGCCGGGCGACCCCGATGTGATGCGTCGCGATCTTGTTCCCGACACCCCGCGAGCCCGAGTGCAGGAACAGCCAGACCCGGTCGGACTCGTCCAGCGACACCTCGATGAAGTGGTTGCCGGACCCGAGCGTCCCCAGCTGCAGCCGCCAGTTGCCGGCGTAGGCGCCGGGGTCGAACCGGGCCTGCTCGGCGGCAGCCTCCAGCTCGGCGACCCGAGCCAGGGTGTGCTCCCTCGACACGGTCGTGTTGTACGCGCCGGCGGACGTCGGCACGACCCGCTCGATCGCCTCCCGGACGCTCCGCCGCTGTGACGGCAGGTCGCCGGCGACCAGCGGCGTCCGGACGGCGATCATGCCGCACCCGATGTCGACCCCGACCGCCGCCGGGATGATCGCCCCCAGCGTCGGGATGACGGAGCCGACGGTGGCGCCCTTGCCCAGGTGCGCGTCCGGCATCAGCGCGATGTGCGGGTGGATGAACGGCAACCGGCTGGCCGCCGCTGCTTGCTGCCTGGTCCCCTCGTCCAGGATGGACGCCCAGTTGACCAGCCGATCGCTGATCCGCTCCATGGTTTACTCCTTTCAACGAAGAAGCCCCGGACCATCCATGGTCCGGGGCTTCTGAACTTGGGTGTCGCTGGGTCAGTCCGATCCCACGCACGCACGCCCGCAGAGCCCCTTGACGGGGAATTCACGCAGTTGATAGCGCACGGGAATGATCCTTCCGGTGGACAGCCGACGGACTCTACTCCTGGGTCTCTGTCCGGGCAAGTTCAGCGCAGGTCGCGCACCGAGCCGCGCTCCTGCAGTGGCATCGTGACCAGGGTCTTCGCGGGCGGATCGCCACCGAGCGCCAACCCCATCGCCCTCCGGCCCATCTCCCGGTAGGGGATGCGCATCGTGGTCAGCTGCGGACGCAGGTAGCCAGCCAGGTACTCATCGTCGAAGGAGATCACCGAGAGGTCCTCCGGCACCCGGAGTCCGCGCTCCTGGGCCGCCTGGTAGACGCCGAGGGCGACCCGGTCGTTCGCGGCCACCACCGCGGTCACCGGCCCGGCGTCGAAGATCTGCGCCGCCCCGGTGTAGCCGAGATCGGGTTCCCAGTACATCCCCTCGATCTCGCGCGCGAACCTCACCCCGAACTCCGCCATCGCCTCGTCCATCCCGGCGTAGCGCTCGGCGACCGTGGCCGACTTCGCCGGGTCGAGCAGCTCCTCCGAGCGTCCGATGAACGCAATCTGACGGTGACCGCGGTCCAACAGGTGACGCACCGCCTGGTAACCGGCCTGGTGCTCGTCGGGGAGCACGCACGGATGCCCTCCTGTCGTGGACCCGTTGCTGATCACCACCGGCACATCGACGGCGACGTCCGGCAACGCGACCCGCCGCGCCCCCATCAGACCGAACACGATTCCGTCGGTCTGCCGGTCCAGCATCACCTCCAGGGCGTTCGCGATCTTCTCGGCCCGCGATCCCGACTCGGCGATCAGCACCGTGTGGTCGAGACGCTCCGCCTCTTCCAGCAACCCCCGGATCATGGCCGACGCGTACCGGGTCACCGTCACCTCGTCGGAGATGAAGCCCACCGTCCGCGTCTTGCCCAGACGGAGGCCCCGCGCAGCAGGGTTCGGCCGGTAGTTCAGTTCGGCCGCCGCGGCCCGGACGCGCGCGGCGGTGTCGGCCGACAACCGGGTGTTGGGCCGATTGTTCAGCACCATGCTCACGGTGGTGGTCGAGAGACCGGCCAACCGTGCCACGTCAGCCAGAGTCGCCCTCTTCGGCAATGCGCCCCCCACCGTCGGTGCCTTCAGGATAACCGCCGCCCGATCAGCGGACGGGTTCCACGGCGGGCCACCGGCCACGGAGATAGGAGTTGGGATAACGGGCCATCGCATCGGCGTCCAGCTCGGCGGCCGCACGCTGGGGCCAGGACGGCTCGCGCAGAGCGACCCGGCCCAGCGACACCACGTCGGCGGCGCAGTCGTCGAGGATCGCCTGCGCCTGGCCCGGTTCGGTGATCAGGCCCACCGCTGAGGTCGGCAGGCCCGCGGCCCGCACGGCGCGCGCCAACGGCACCTGGTAACCCGGCTTGGCCGGGATCTTCGCCACCACGTTCCCGCCCGTGGACACATCGATCAGATCGACACCGTGCTCGCCGAGCATCCTCGCCACCTGCGTCGCTTCCTCAACGGTGAATCCGCCCTCGGTCCACTCGGTGGCTGAGATTCGCACGAACAGCGGCTTGCCCTGCGGCCAGACCGCGCGGACGGCGTCGGTCACCTCCAGCAGCAGCCGGCTGCGTCCGGCCAGATCCCCGCCGTAGCCGTCCGTGCGGTGGTTCGACAGCGGTGAGAGGAACTGGAACAACAGATAGCCGTGCGCGGCGTGCAACTCCACCACGTCGAAGCCGGCGTCGTCCGCGCGTCGAGCGGCGGCGGCGAACGCCGCCACCACCTCGGCCAGATCCTCCGGCGTCGCCTCCCGCGGCGGGGTCAGGCCAGGGAACGGGATCGGGGACGGTCCGATGGTCTCCCAGCCGCCGTCGTCGATCGGGACCGAGCCCGACTTGTGCGGCTCGAAGTCGCGATAGACCGAGGCCTTGCGTCCGGCGTGCTGCAACTGAATGCCCATCGTGGCGCCCTGGCCTGAGCAGAAGTCGACGATCCGGCGCCACGCGGCCACCTGGTCGTCGTTCCAGATGCCGGCGCACTGCGGGGTGATCCGTCCCTGCGGAAGCACCCCGGTGGCCTCAGCGATCAGCAGCCCGAAACCGCCGGCCGCCCGTGCACCCAGATGCACGAGGTGCCAGTCGGTGGGCATGCCGTCCTGAGCCTCGCACTGGTACTGGCACATCGGCGCCAGGAAGATGCGATTGGGGATGGTCACGTCGCGCAGCCGGAGAGGATCGAAAAGAGACGCCATGGTTACAGGTTAGGGACGGCTCGGTTGCAGGCCGGGTTCCGTCCACAGAATGCCTCTAGCCTCGACGCAGGAAGGTGAGGCGATGATGGACGCGGCCAGCTGGTCCGAGCGGTATGCCGCAGCCACGATGGTCTGGGACACGACCCCCAACCAGTTCGTGGTGGCGACCTGCCGCAAGCTGCGCCCCGGCCGGGCACTCGATCTCGGGGCCGGGGAGGGACGCAACGCGCTGTGGCTGGCCGGCCGTGGATGGCAGGTGACCGCGGTCGACTTCGCCACCGTCGCGGTGGGCCGGATCCAGGGCCGCTCGGCGCTGCTGAACCGGCCGGTGAACGCCATCGTCGGCGACGCGCTCTCGTTCCAGCCGGCCCCCGGCTCCTTCGACCTGGTTCTGATGAGCTATCTGCAACTGCCGCAGGCCCAGCTGAAGCGGGTGTTCGCGAACGTCGCTCCCGCTCTGGCCCCCGGCGCAACGGCACTGGTTGTCGCTCACGACGCGGCCAACCTCGACTCCGGCTGGGGCGGCCCGCGGAACCCTGACGTGCTCACGACCGCCGAGTTCGTCGCGTCCCAGTTGCGCGGTCTGGGGCTGGACGTCCGCCGCGCCGACGTGGTGCGCCGGGAGGTTCCCTCCGAGATCGGGTTCCGGATCGCGCTCGACCACGTCATCGAGGCCGTGCGTCCCTGCGCCGAATGAACGGGCGCCCGGGTTGGGGCTGGAGGCGTGGCAGGATCGGTGCATGGCAGATACCGATGGCCGCCTCTCGGCGGAGGAGAGGGCAGCGATCAAGCAGGCCGCCGCTGAACGTAAGCGTTCGCGGGCAGGCAAGAACGGCGAAGCCGACGTCGTGGCTGCGATCGCGGCAATGGATGAGCATGATCGTCCGATCGCAGAAGGCCTGCATGCGCTCGTGCGCCGCTCGTTCCCCGATCTGGCCACGAAGACCTGGTACGGCTTCCCGGCCTACTGCAAGGACGGCAAGGTGGTGTTCTTCTACCAGTTCGCCGGGAAGTTCAAGGCGCGCTACGGCCACATCGGCTTCGAGGACGTCGCCCACCTCGATGACGGGGTGATCTGGCCCACCGCGTTCGCCATCACGGTGTGGGACGACGAGGTCGAAGCCCGGATCGCCGACCTCATCACGCGCGCTCTCGGCTAGCACCGACGCGATCGTCACCGTCTGCGACGGGACGGTTGAACTCCCGCTATTCAGTGTTACTATCTACTGGTAGTCAGTGATGTTGAGTAGCGAGGCGGGGTGATGGGCAAGCAAGCGACCGAGATTCTCAAAGGCGTCCTGGAAGGGATCGTCCTTGCGATCCTGTCGGATCGGCCCGCCTACGGCTACGAGATCACCGCGCGGTTGCGTGACCAAGGCTTCAGCGACATCGCTGAAGGAACCATCTACGCCCTTCTCGTCCGGATCGAGCAACGCGGCTTCGTGACCGTGACGAGGCTCCCGTCCGAGAAGGGCCCACCGCGCAAGGTGTATTCGCTCAACGCTGGGGGACGCGACTACCTCGACGAGTTCTGGAGGACGTGGAGCTTCCTGGTCGAACGGCTCGAAACGCTCCGCGAGAAGGGGAAATAGTAGTGGCGTCCAAATGGATCGAGCTGGTCATCGGCTCGCTGGAGGAGAAGAAGCAGTACCGGCAGTACCGGGCCAGGATCAAGCAGCTTCCGACCGCTTATCGTGTCGCGGCTGAGGCGGTGGAGCGGTACCTGATGTACGCCGGGGGAATCGCCGGTGGCGACGTGATGATCAGGATGTACGGCGACCTGGTCGAGCTGTTCGAGGAGAGCGCGGCGAACCGAACCCCGATCCGCGACATCGTCGGCGACGACCCCGTCGAGTTCGTGGAGGCCTTTGTCGCGAACTACTCCGACGGCTCGTGGATCAACAAGGAGCGACGGCGGCTGAACGAGGCGATCGCCCGGGCCGAAGCCGAGCACAAAGGCCTGTCGTGACCGTCCGACCCGACGCCGGTCCGGCGGCGCGAGTGCAGGGGTTGCAGAAGTCGTACGGGGAGCTCCACGTGCTGACCGGCGTCGACTTCGACATCGCCCCAGGGAGCATCTTCGCCCTGCTCGGCTCCAACGGAGCGGGCAAGACGACGGTGGTGAAGATCCTGTCCACCCTGCTGAAACCGGACGCCGGGACGGCCAGCGTCCACGGTTTCGATGTCGCCACCCAGGCCGCCGACGTTCGGGCGTCGATCAGCCTCACCGGGCAGTTCGCGGCCGTCGACGAGGTCCTCACCGGACGGGAGAACCTCACCCTGATCGCCCGGCTCAGGCATCTGGAGAACCCGGACACGATCGCAGATCAGCTCTTGAACCGGTTCGACTTGGCCGAGGCCGCCGCGCGGCGGGTGGCGACGTATTCGGGCGGGATGCGCCGCCGCCTCGACATCGCGATGAGCCTGATCGGGAATCCCCCGGTGATCTTCCTCGACGAGCCGACCACCGGGCTCGACCCCGAGGCACGGCTCGAGGTGTGGAAGTGCATCAAGGAACTCGCCGCAGCGGGCACCACCGTGCTGCTCACCACGCAGTACCTGGACGAAGCCGAGCAGCTGGCCGACCGGATCGCGATCCTGCACAGGGGTCGGATCGTCGTCAACGGCACGCTCGCCGAACTCAAAGCGCTGCTCCCGCCGGCCGAGGTCGAGTACGTCGTGAAGCAACCGACGCTGGAGGACGTGTTCCTCGAGCTGGTCGGCGCCGGCTCGGCAACCGAGAATTCACGATGACCACCCACTTCCTCTCCGACACCGCTGTCCTCACCGGACGCTCCTTGCGGCACATCACCCGCAGTCCGGAGACGATTCTCACTACCGCGGTGACGCCGATCGCCATGATGCTGCTGTTCGTCTACGTGTTCGGCGGTGCGATCGCCACCGGCACCGACTCGTACGTGGACTACCTGCTGCCCGGCATCCTGCTGATCACGATCGCCTCCGGGGTGGCCTACACCTCCTACCGCCTGTTCCTGGACCTCCAGGGCGGGATCGTGGAACGTTTGGAGGCCATGCCGATCTCACGATCCAGCGTGTTGTGGGCGCATGTCCTCACCTCGCTGGTCGCGAATCTGGTTTCACTGCTGCTCGTGATCGGCGTAGCCCTGATCATGGGCTTCCGGCCGGCGGCCGGCGTCCTGGGCTGGCTCGCCACCACCGGCATCCTGATTCTGTTCATCCTCGGACTCACCTGGCTCGCGGTCCTGGCGGGCCTGTCGGCGAAGACCGTCGACGGCGCGAGCGCATTCTCCTACCCGCTGATCTTCCTTCCGTTCATCAGTTCCGCCTTCGTCCCCACCGAGACCATGCCTGGCCCGGTGCGCTGGTTCGCCGAGAACCAGCCGGTCACCGCCATCGTCGACACCATCCGGAAGTTGCTCGCCGGGAATCCGCCAGGCCAGGAGATCTGGATCGCCCTTGCCTGGTGCGCAGGCATCCTGCTCCTCACCTTCGCAGCCGCGAGCGCCCGCTATCGCCGCAGGACCAACTGAGGGCCCACCCGTCCCGCGATGCGGTTCGGCGGGAGCCGGGAGGGTCCCAGTGCGCGGAGTCCCGACTCCTCGACCCGGTCGATGCGGGCTACCAGCGGGGGTAGCCCCATGGCAAGATCGCCCGCTACCCCGCGTAGTTCCGACGGCTTTCGCGCACGCCATTTCCGCAGGCCGGAAATTCAATGAAGGATTCCTCTCTCCCTTTCGCCAGGGCGCACCGATAGCGTTCCTGACGAGCCCAAGTCACATCGAGAAGGGGAGAGGCAATGCAGCGAGCAGCAACCATTCTGACTCAACTCGAGACCTGCCTCTCCGCCGCTCCTGAAGCGCTGGCCCGACGGCTGGGGGTGGGCGTGCGAACCGTGGCGACCGAGGTCGCGGCGCTCAATCAGAGCCTGGGCCGCTCGGGCTCCATCCGGCTCTCCGAGGGACGCTACCGACTGCTGGTCGTCGACGCCGAGGCCTTCCGGGTCGTCCGCGACCGGATCACCGGCGAGCAGGAATCCTTCAACGACCCGGAACGCCGGTCCGCCTTCATCCTGGCAAAGCTCACCCGCTCCGACATTCCGGTTCGCACCGAGGAACTCGCCGCGCAGATGAGCGTCGGGCGCAGCACGGTGAGCGGCGACATCGCGGCGCTGCGCGACCACCTGGCCGACTCCGGGGTGTCGATCGAGGGTCGACCGCACGTGGGGCTGCAGCTCCGCGGACCGGAGTTGGCGATTCGCTCCCTGCTCCTGCGACAGGCCTACCAGGCAGCCTACGACGACTTCCCGATCGGCCCGGAACTCGAAAAAGCGTTCACCGACACCGCCGACGAATTCCAGTTCGAGGACGACCTGCGGGCCGATTTGCTTCGCTGGCTGACGGTGATGCTCGACCGCACCGTGAATGACCATTGGCTGACGGAGATTCCCGCCACCTATTCCGAGATTCGCGGCACGCCCGCTCACGCCTATGCCGCCGCGCTGGCGGCACGCATCTCGCCGCTCATCGACGAGCAGATCCCCGCCGCTGAGATCATCTTCCTCGCCCTACCTGCGGCCGGCCGCAGGACGCCCACGACGTCCGTCGCCCCCGCTGGGCCGAGTGCCGCGGTGGACCTCGACGGGCTCGTGGCACGCATCTTCGAGCGGATCCGGAACACGATGAATCTGGGCTTCGACGTGGAGCCATCCGCGGTTGTGGTCGAGTTCGCCCACCACATCGGTTACATGATCAACCGGCTCCGCTATTCGCTGCACGTGGAACGCACGGTCGACGAGAGCGAGCTGCGGTCCCGGTTCCCGGTGGCGAGCCGCATGGCCGAGGTCGCCCGCGACGTCATCGCCGAAGAAACCGGCCTGATCATGGACGGTGCGGAGCTCGCCCTGGCGACCACCTACTTCCAGGTCTTCGTCGAGGATCATGTCGCCCGCCAGCACCGGCCGTTCAAAGTGGCCATCCTCACCGGCCAGGGGCCGGGGACGGCCAGGCTGATTCGCGCCCAGCTCTCCAAGCTCCTTCCGCAGGACACCACCTATTCGTTGCTGTCGCCCAGCGCGGAGTCATCGCAACTGGCCGGAGTCGACCTGGTCGTGACGACTCCGGGGACGAGGCTCCGCCTCGACGTGCCCACGCTCGAGCTCTCGGAGGTCTTCGACCGCGGCGAACTGATCCGCAAACTGAGCGCGATGGAGTTCGCGCACCACGGTCCGCTGGTCCTGAGCGGAGCGTCGGGTTCGATGCTGGTGTCGCTCCTCGATGATGAGCGGTTCCTCCAACTCCCGGCCGACACCACCTCCGCCGAGGGCGTGGCCCTGCTCGTCGACCGGCTCCTGACCCTCGGCATGGTGAACGAGGCATTCCGTACCGCCCTGATGGAGCGGGAAGCGCTGGCACCGATGCAGATCAACGCCGAAGTCACCTTCCCCCACGCCAGCGCGCACGATCTCCAGGGCGTCGCCTGCGCGATGGGCGTCATCCCACGAGGCGACACCGAGGAGGGCCTACGGATCATCTTCCTGATGGCCGTACCGCTCAAGACCGACTATGACGACCGGATCCTGCTCCGCGTCTACGACGAGATCATCCGGCTCAGCCAGGACCCGCTCCTGGTCCGGAAGGTCTCACGACTGAACAGCTACGTGCAGTTCTTCTACCTCATGGAGGACTACACCGAGGCAACAACCCAAGGGAGGAACTGAATGTTCTGGTTCGCAGCCATTTGTTTCGCGCTCGTCTACGGCGCCAATGTGGTGCTCGCGCTCCTGCAGTCCAAGAACTATACGACCGCCTACACGACCCTCCGTCGCCGCGGCCGCGTGGCCATCGGCAAGAAGAAGGGCCTGCTGACCACGGGAGCGATCGTCATGTTTCAGCTCGACGAAGACGGGACGATCCTGGAGGGCACTCGCCTGACGGGCATCACGGTGCTCGCCCGATTCCGTCCCTTCGACGAGTTCGACGGCCATCCGCTGGCCAGCATCGATGCGAGCGCCGACCGCCGATTCACACGCAGCGTCCGGCTGGCCATCGACAACGCCCGCGACAACTACCTGGAGTGGACCGCCGGACAGACCCCGCCCGAGCCGCCCGGCCCCCTGGCCCAGATCGCCGATTCGATCCGACGAGTCCTGGGACGAGGATCGAAACACGCCCGGGTCACGGCCGGCACCCCACGTCCGGCCACGCAACGGATCCCGTTGCCGCAGCCACGGTAGGACCACCCGGTCCCACCGGATCTCAGAGTAATTCGAAAGGAGTGAAGACATGGATTTCTTCGTCCAAGCAGCCCAGTGGTTCTACGGGCTGTTCCAAGCCGGCGGCGAGGTATTCATCAGCTGGACAGCAGTGTCGGTCGACGCCGACGGCAAGGTCACCGGACTGGGCTTCGTCCCGACCGTGCTGATGCTGTTGGTCGCGATGAACGCACTGATCCAACTCATCGGACAGGACCGGATCAACCGACTCGCCATGAAGGCCGGCGGGAACCCCGTCAGCCGGTACCTGATCCTGCCGTTCGTCGGTGCGTTCATGCTGGCAAACCCGATGGCGCTTTCGCTCGGACGGTTCCTGCCCGAGAAGTACAAGCCGAGCTACTACGCCTCCGCCGCTCAGTTCTGCCACACCAGCAACGGCGTGTTCCCGCACATCAATGCCGGCGAGTTGTTCATCTGGCTCGGCATCGCCAGCGGCATCACCACCCTCGGCCTCGACCCGATGGAACTCGCCATCCGCTACATGCTCGTGGGCATCGTCATGAACTTCGTCGGTGGCTGGGTCACCGACTTCATCACCCCCTGGGTCGCCAAGCAGCAGGGCGTCACTCTCAGCTCCGTCGTCAGCCTGGAGGTCTGAACACCATGACCGACTACCAATCCGCAATCGTCGAACGTGGCCGCGGTGGCTACGGCGGCCCGCTCACCATCGCCCCGACCGCCGAACGCAACAAGATCGTGTACATCGTCGGCGGCGGCGCCAAGCCCGCGGTTGTCGATCGACTCTGCGAACTGACCGGCGCCGAGCCGGTCAACGGGTTCGCCACCTCGGTGCCCGATGAGCAGATCGCAGCAGCCGTCATCGACTGCGGCGGAACCCTTCGCTGCGGGATCTACCCCAAGAAGGGGATCCCCACGATCAACGTCATGCCCACCGGCAAGACCGGGCCGCTCGCCCAGTTCATCAACGAGGACATCTACGTCTCCGCTGTGGACGTCGCTCAGGTTCGTCTCGCCGACCCGGCGCTGGTCGCGGCGGCACCGGCTGGCCGGCCGGTGTCCGCCGCTGAAAGCGAGAGCCCCAAATTCACTTCGGACAAGAAGATCTCCCAGACGCTCGCTGAACAGAAGAATAAGTCATTGCTGGTGAAGATCGGCCTGGGCGCCGGTCGCGTGGTGGCCATCCTCTTCCAGGCCGGCCGCGACGGCATCCAGACGATGATCGGCACGATCCTGCCGTTCATGGCCTTCATCGCGATGCTCATCGGCGTCATCAAGGCCTCCGGCTTCGGCGAGTGGTTCACCGCGTTCTTGACCCCGCTCGCGGGCTCCGGCTGGGGGTTGCTGGTCCTGGGCTTCATCTGCTCGATCCCGTTCCTGTCCCCACTGCTCGGGCCGGGAGCCGTCATCGGCCAGATCATCGGCACGTTGATCGGCGTGGAGATCGGCAAGGGCAGCATCGCCCCGAGCCTCGCCCTGCCGGCGCTGTTCGCCATCAACACCCAGAACGCCTGCGACTTCATCCCGGTCGGTCTTGGACTGGCCGAAGCCGAACCAGAAACCGTCGAAGTCGGGGTCCCCGCCGTGCTGTACTCCCGCTTCCTCAACGGCGTTCCCCGCGTCGCCGTCGCGTGGCTGGCGAGCATCGGCCTGTACGCCGCCTGAGCGGATCCAGATCAACCAGAAAAGGAGTCAGGTGATGACCGAGATCTATCGCACCACCGTGCACGACGCAGGACCACTGGCCGAAGCGTTCGTCTCGGAAGGACTGTTCGTCACCTTCGGTGCGGACGCCCCGGAAGCCCTCCGCGAGTTCTGCTATCTCGTCGACATCAACGAGATGACGGCTGCACTCGCCCCGGGCCAGCAGTTCACCGTGGACGGCCGGGCCTTCCCGATCACCGCGGTGGGCGACGTCGCGCAACGCAACCTCGAAGCGCTGGGGCATATCACCGTCAACCTCGACGGTGGCTCCGAGCCACAGATGGCGGGAGCGATCCACATCCGCTGCGACGGTCCCGCACCCGAGATCACGATCGGGAGCGTGCTCACGATCGAGGCGGCGTGATCACCCGCGACGTCGAAATCACCTGCCCCGGGGGCATCCACGCCCTCGTGGCGCAGAAACTGGCGATAGTCGCCAACGGCTACGGCAGCAGCATGTTCCTGCGTCACGAGGGGCGGACGGCGAGTGCTGGGCACCCGGTCTCCGTCCTCGCCCTCGGGCTCCGCACCGGCGTCCGCGTCACCGTCCTGGCCGACGGCCTCGACGAGGCGGCCGCGCTGGAGGCGGTGTCCGAGGTGCTCGCCCCGCGCCCTCCGTCCCATCCATCGACTCCTGACAACGCGAAGAGGACTCTTTCATGAACACCGACCTATTCACCCGTGGGCTGGCGAAGGCCACCGACACCGATGTGGTGGAGGTGGGACGGGGGCTGCTGGCACGCAGCGGCACCATCCTCCGCGACGCCCTCTTCACCGGCGACCAACCGGCCCTGCTGGTGGCAGACGAGCGCACCTGGGCGGCGGCGGGGTCGGCCGTCGAAGAGGCGCTGCGGGCGGCCGGAGTGAGGTTGGTTGAGCCACTGGTCTTCCCCGGCTACCCCGTTCTCTACGCCTCCTACGACAACACCGAGACCATCCGGGAACGCCTGCGAACCACCGGCGCGCTCGGTGTGGCCGTCGGCTCGGGCACCATCAACGACCTGGTGAAGCTCGCCTCAGGCGAACTGGGTCGCCGATACGCGGTCGTCGGCACCGCTGCCTCGATGGACGGCTACTCGGGCTTCGGCGCACCCATGAGCTCCCACGGCGTCAAGCTGACCATTCCCTGCCCCGCCCCGGCGGTGGTGGTCTTCGACCTCGACGTCGCCGCGGCAGCCCCGCCCAGCATGGTCGCGTCCGGCTACGGCGATCTCGCCGCCAAGATCCCCGCGGGCGCCGACTGGATACTGTCCGACGCGGTCGGCATCGATCCCATCGATCCCCTCGCCTGGGAACTCGTCCAGAGCGGGGTCGGGGAAGCGCTCTCCCGGCCGGAGGCGCTGGCAGCAGGCGACCCCGACGCATACGCCGGGCTCGTGTCGGGTCTGATCCTGTCCGGCCTCGCCATGCAGGTCTACCGCGGCACCCGCCCCGCGTCCGGCGCCGACCACTACTTCAGCCACCTGTGGGAACTCGATCACCTCGGCGCCGAGAATGATCCGCCCCTGTCTCACGGCTTCAAGGTCGCCATCGGGACGCTGGCCATGTGCGCCTTCTACGAACGGTTCCTCGCCCGCGACCTGACCAGCCTGGACATCGACGCCGCCGTTGCGTCGTGGGCGCCGTGGGACGAGGTCGAAGCCGATATCCGCAGCCGGTTCAGCGGCGCGCTCGCCGACAACGCCGTCAAGGAGACCAAGCTCAAGTACGTCGACGACGACGGCCTGCGCGACCGTCTGATGACCTACGTCGCGAAGTGGGAGGTCTTGAAGCCCCGGCTCGTCGACCAGCTGCTTCCGGCCAGGCAACTGCAGCAGATGCTGCGTGCCGCCGGCGCTCCCGCTCGACCCGAGGACATCGGCCTCACCGCCGCCCAGGTGCGAGCGACCTTCCCGAAAGCGATGTACTACAGATCGCGGTACACCGTCCTCGACCTCGCCCGTGAAGCCGGGTGGTTCGCCGACCTGGTGGACGAGGTCTTCGCTCCCGGCGGATTGTGGAGCTGAACCCATGACCGCGTGGAGCAGGACAGCCCCGCTGGGCCCCGCCCTTCCCGACAACGCCCGTCCCGACCGGCTCTTCGACGCCTACGTGTTCGACCTCGACGGCACGATCTACCTCGGCGATCACCTGCTGCCGGGCGTCGCGGCGACGATCGGACTGCTGCGCAAGCGCGGCATTCCGGTCCGGTTCCTCTCCAACAACCCGACCAAGGACCCGCTCGCCTACCAGGAGAAACTCGAAGCCCTCGGGCTGCCCACGCCGCTGCCCGACATCGCCAACACGATCGTCACCACCGTCCGGTGGCTGACCTCCCACCACCCGGATGCGGTGGTCTTCCCCATCGCGGAGCGACCCCTGATCGCCGCCCTGGCTGCGGCAGGGATCCGGATGAGCGAGGATCCCGCGGAGATCGACATCGTGCTCGCGTCCTACGACCGCACCTTCGACTACCGCAAGCTCCAGATCGCGTTCGACGCGCTGTGGTTCCACAAGCGAGCGATCCTGGTTCAAACCAACCCCGACCGCTACTGCCCCTTCCCCGGCGGACGCGGCGAGCCCGACTGCGCCGCCATCGTCGCGGCCATCGAGGCCTGCACCGGCGTGACCTGCTCGGCGAACTTCGGGAAGCCCGACCCGCTGATGGTCGCCGAAGCCCTCGAGGGCTACGACGTGGCGCCCGGCCGCACCATGATGGTCGGCGATCGGCTGGCCACCGACATCGCCATGGGACGCGCCGCCGGCATGAACACCGCCCTCGTTCTGACCGGGGACAGCACCCTGACGGAGGCGTCCGCCCTCCCCGTCAAACAACGCCCGCACTACGTGCTCGCCACGCTGGATCAACTGATCCCGCAGGACGTCTGGGACGGCTGACCTCGCGGCACTACACTGGCCGCTCTCGGAACGGGCCTCGTCGGGGCCGACGTGGTCGCGATCAGCCGTGGAGGACGATGCCGGATCTGGAGCGGGTTGCTGTCGTGGGCGCCGGGCGCCTCGGCACTGCCCTTGCCGCAGCCCTTCGCGGTGCCGGCGTCGAAGTAGAAGGCCCGCTGCGAAGAGGCCAGCGGCCCAGCGACACTGCCGAGATCGTGATCCTGTGCGTCCCCGACCGAGAGATCGGGAACGCCGCGGCAGCCGTCGCGCCCGGTCCGCTCGTGGGTCATTGCTCGGGCGTGACCACGCTGGCACCGCTGGCCGGACACCGCGCGTTCTCCCTTCACCCGTTGATGACGATCCCCGCCGAGGGCGTGACCGTCTTCGAGGGAGTCGGTTGCGCGGTGGCCGGGGATGCGGTGTCCCTCGCCCTGGCGAGTCGGCTGGGCATGCGCCCGATCGCGATCGCCGATGCCGATCGGGCGGCCTATCACGCGGCCGCGTGCATGGCGTCCAACTTCCTGGTGGTGCTGGAGGAGGCGGCCGCGCGCGTCGGAGCGACGGCAGGCCTGACCCGGGACGACCTGCTTCCGCTGGTGCGCGCCACCGTGGAGAATTGGGCCCGGCTGGGACCGGACGCGCTCACCGGGCCCCTCGTTCGCGGGGACGAGGCTACGCTCGCCTCGCATCGGGAGGCGCTGTTGGCCCGAGCACCCGAACTGCTCACTGTGTACGACGCGATGGTGGAGGTGGCCCGAGGATGAGGACTTCTCAGGGATGCTGCGGCGGTGCGAGCCGCCGTGAAAGGGGCCGGTCGCGTAGGGCTGGTGCCCACCATGGGTGCGTTCCACGAGGGCCACCTGTCGCTGATCCGCAGGGCCCGGGAATCCTGCGATCTGGTGGTCGTGTGGCTGTTCGTGAATCCGACCCAGTTCAACGACGCGTCCGACCTGGTCAACTATCCCCGCGACGAGGAGCGCGACGCGGCGTTGGCGGCCGAGTGCGGCGCCGACATCCTGTTCGCCCCGCCAGTGGAAGCGGTCTACCCCGACAGGGTTCTCGACGACCGTGACCGTGTCGGGAATCGCCGACATCCTCGAGGGAGCCCATCGGCCCGGACACTTCGACGGTGTGGCCACGGTCGTGGCCAAGATGCTGAACATGGTCGGCCCCGACGTGGCCTTCTTCGGGGCGAAGGATGCCCAGCAGGTGGCCGTCGTCCGCCGCATGGTGACCGACCTGAACATCCCAGTGTCGATCGAGGTGCTGCCGATCGTCCGAGAACCCGACGGGCTGGCGATGAGCAGCCGCAACGTCCGCCTCGACCCGGACGAACGGCGGCGCGCCCTCGCGCTCCACCGTGGCCTGGCCGCTGCCCGGGACGCGGCCGCCGCAGGGCAGCGGGACGCCGCGGCCCTGGCCGACATCGTGCGGGGTGAACTGGCACGGGCGTCGCTGAAGGCCGAATACATCGCCGTGCTCGACCCGGACACGTTCACGCCGCTGAGCACCGTGGAGCGCCCCGCCCTGATCGCGCTGGCCGCCCGCGGTCGGCCCAGTGCGCCTGATCGACAACTGGAGGTCACGCCGTGATCCGCACCATGCTCAAGAGCAAGATCCACCGCGCCACCGTCACCGACTCCGACCTGCACTACGTCGGGTCCATCACCGTCGACCCCGACCTGCTCGAGGCCGCGGACATCCGCGTCCACGAACAGGTGGCCGTGGTCGACGTCGACAACGGCGCCCGCTTCGAGACCTACACGATCGCCGGCCAGCGCGGCACCGGCGAGATCAAGGTCAACGGCGCCGCTGCCCGACTCGTGCACACCGGGGACACCGTGATCCTGATCTCCTACGGCCAGTACTTCGCCCGACGAACTCGCCAGCTATCGTGCCGGTGGTCGTGCACGTCGACCGGACGAACCGCATCCTCACCGTGGATGCCGACGTGGCGTCCCTCTACGACAACGGGGAGGAGTGAGCATGTCCAGCGGGCGACGCGGAGGTGCAACGCAAACGGGTGACCCTGGCCTCGCTGGCACAGCAGAAGGCCGCCGGCGAACCCATCGTGATGGTCACCGCGTACGACTTCCCCAGCGCCCGAGTCGCCGACCAGGTGGGCGTCGACATGGTGCTCGTCGGGGACTCGGCGGCCAACGTCGTGCTGGGCTACGACTCGACCGTGCCGGTGACCGTCGACGAGATGCTCATGCTGACCAAGGCGGTTCGGCGGGGCCTCACCACCGCGCTCCTGGTGGCCGACCTGCCGTTCGGCTCCTACGAAGCCAGCGACCGCGACGCCGTCCACACCGCCCAGCGGTTCGTCAAGGAAGGCGGCGCGGACGCGGTCAAGATCGAACGCGGCGGCACCACCACGGCGCGGGCCCGCGCCATCGTCGAGGCCGGCATTCCGGTCATGGGCCACATCGGGCTCACCCCGCAGGCGGCCACGTCGCTGGGCGGCTACAAGGTGCAGGGCAAGACCGCCGACGGACGCCGAGCGCCTTCTCGGCGACGCCCTCGACCTGCAGGCGGCCGGCTGCTTCGCGATCGTCGTCGAGGCCGTCCCGGCGGCCGTCACCGAACTGCTCGCCGACCGGCTCAGCTGCCTCACCATCGGGATCGGCGCCGGCGGCGCCACCGACGGCCAGGTCCTGGTCTGGCACGACCTGCTCGGGATCACCGGCGGACACCTCGCCAAGTTCGTCCGCACCTTCGCCGACGTGCACGCCGAAATCGTCCGCGGACTCACCGACTACAGCCACGGCCGTCCGCAACCGGGACTTCCCCGCCGGCGAACACACCTACGCCATCAACGAGGACGAACTCGCCGCGCTCCGGGCCAGACTGCCTCGGGCTGAAACCCCCGGTTGATCATGACCGTGCCGGTGGACGCGGCAGACCGTGAGTCTCGCGAGCCCCGATCCACGGCACGGCGGCCAGCAGCGTGATCGCTCCGGTGACGGCGAACGCCAGCGAGTAGCTGCCGAGATCGACCAACAACCCGGCGATGATCGGGCCGGTGATCGACCCCAGATCCTGCGACATCTGGAACGCGGCGAGCGCGGGGCCACCGCTTCGCTCCCGGCCCACCACATCGGCCAGGGTCGCCTGCTGGGCGGGGTTGAGGGCCCCGGCGCCGATCCCGGCGACCACCGACAAGACGACCAGCACGACCAGGTCCTGAGCCAGGCCGGTCACCGCCGTGGCCACGCCGGAGACGAGGAGGCCCCCCAGGATGAACGGTCTGCGGCCGGTTCGGTCCGACCACCGTCCGGCAAAGGTCAAGCCGACCGCGTTGCCGATGGCGAACGTGGCCAGCGCCATCCCCGCCACCCATGGCTGGTTGCCGACGACCGCGATCGCGAACAGCGGCAGAATCGCGTTCCGCACCCCGAAATTGCCCCAACCGTTGGCGAACCCCGAGCCGAATGCCGCCCGGTAGGCGCTGTCACCCCACGCCTCGCGCACGGTCATCACCGGCAGCACCGGGCTGCCCGGCGGCGGCTGCAACGACGTGTGGCGCAGGAACACTCCCACGATGCCGGCAGCGATCAGCAGCGTGACGGCATAGACGAGAAACGGCACCCGAAGACCGAGGCCGGCGAGCAGACCACCCACGACCGGACCACCAACCCCGCCGAGCAGGAACGCGGTCGCGTACGCCGCTGAGACCCTGGCCCGGATCGTCGCGGGCGCCAGGCGGACCAGGAGCGCGACCGCGGAGACGGTGAACATCGTCGACCCGATGCCGCCGAGGCCCCGGAAGAGCAGCAGCTGCCAGTAGTCCTGGGCGAAGGCGGTGACGCCCGTGGAGAGCGCGACGATGATCAGGCCGGCGAGATAGACCGTGCGTTCACCGAGCTTGGCGATGAGCCGCCCACCGACGGGGGCGAACACGAGGCGGAAGAAAGCAAAGACGCTCACTACCACGCTGGAGGCGAACGCTCCGACGCCGAAGCTCTGCGCGAAGGAGGGCAGCACCGGGGTGATCAGCCCGAAGCCGAGGGCGATCACGAAGGCCGCGGCAATGAGCACCCAGATCTCGCGGGAGAGGCGGGGCCGCCCGCTTCTCAGCGCGGTGTGGGTCTGCTCGGGCACGATCCACCAGTATGCCGCCGGCGCCCGCGGGCCGGGTGCGCCACCCTGCGCGCGAGATGGGTTCGACTGCGAGCCCTCCACCCCTCATTTCGCGGACCGCAGCGTGCCAGAAGTTCGCCGTCGAGTGTGTCAGACTGGGCATCGCAGAGATGGCTGAGGAATTCCGGTGAGCCCGACAGGGCAAGTCCGGAGCGGTCCCGCCACTGTGGCCGGCCGCACACGCGTGCGCACCGGGAGCCAGGAACTCACCTCGCTGCAGAGCGACGTATCGGGCGAGGACACCTGAGGAGGCTCCATGGTTGCTGCTGCTCCTGACGCACCCACCCTGACCGGCCGACCCAAAGGCTGCCGACGACTTCGGTGCCGTCGCCGTGATCCCGCTCCCCCACGTTCACCCACCACGATCAAGGATTAGCGATGTCTTTGTCCCAACGCACCCCCGACCGGGCCACCACTGCACCACTGCCCGCCCGCAAGCTGGCGATCATCGCTGTCTTCGTGGCCCTCAGCGCGGCCGGCTCTCTCGTGAAGATTCCCAGCCCGCTCGGCTCGGTCGGGCTCGACTCGGCTCCCGGCTTCTTCACGGCGCTCGCCTTCGGCGGGTGGTTGGGCTTTCTCGTCATCGCGATCGGCCACCTGCTCACGTCCGCAATCGTCGGGTTCCCGCTCACCCTTGGAGTCCACCTCGCGATCGCGATCGGCATGGGCGTGTGCGCCCTCGCGTTTCGCTGGGTGGGACGCCGGGGCACGGCCTGGCTCGTCGTGAGCGTGATCACCACAGCGCTGCTGAACAGCTTCGGCCTCGGTCTCATCGTGGTGCCGATCGGCGGCTGGGGAATGTACCTCGCCTCGGTCCCCTCCCTACTCCTCGGCGCGGTGATCAACCTGGTTCTCGCCGCCGTCGCCTACCGCGCACTGAGCAACAGCACTCTGCTCGATTGACCTGATGCAGCACTCCCTCGACGTGCTCGACGTCAGCTACACCTATCCGAAGGCCGGCACCGAGGCGCTCCGGCACGTCGACGTCAGCTTCGGCAAAGGCAGCTTCACCGTCGTGATGGGTGGTGCGGGGGCGGGCAAGTCGACCCTGCTGATGACGCTCAACGGCGTCATTCCCCACCTCAAGGCCGGGCGGCTCGACGGCCGGATCCTGCTCGACGGCGCCGACCTGGCCGGCTTTCGGGTGCAGACGATCACCGAGTACGTGGGTCTCGTCCTGCAGGACCCGGACAGCCAGATTCTTGGCCGCACCGTCGCCGAGGATGTCGCGTTCGGGCCCCGTAACTACCTGATCCCCCGCGAGGAGATCCTGCGCCGGGTCCACGACTGCCTGGCCACCGTCGGGCTCGGCGGGTGGGAGGCTCGGGAGACCGCGCAGCTGTCCGGTGGCCAACGGCAACGTCTGGCCATCGCCGGGATCCTCGCACTCCACCCACAGGTGCTCTGCCTCGACGAACCCGCCTCCGAACTCGATCCGCAGGGACGGGCCGAGCTGTACCAGACGGTGGATGCTCTGCGGCGCTCGGGTGAGACCACCATCGTGGCGGTGGAGCACGAGGGCAGCGACGTCATCAGCCGAGCCGACCACCTGGTGGTGCTCGAGGACGGCCGGGTCAAGTGGCAGGGGCACCCCGCCGAGTACTTCCGGGGAACGGCCATGGTCGAGGCCGATCTGTTGCGACCGCTGCCCATGGCTGTGCTCGGTGCGGAACTGGTGGCCGCAGGCCTGATCGGGCCTGACCAGATACCGCTGAATATCGACGCGGCCTCCAGCCTGGTCACTCGCCTCGGCACCGGGCGTCCGCTCCCGGCACCCCAGTGCCCCGGCACGCCGTCCGAGCCGGCGGCGGAGCCCGTCGTCGAACTCCGCAACCTCGTGCACACCTACCCGGGCGGCCGCCGTGGCCTGTCCGGCGTGAACCTGACCGTCCGCCGGGGCGACTACGTCGCCATCATCGGCCGGAACGGCGCCGGAAAGACCACCCTGCTGAAGCATCTGAACCGGATCCTGGACCCCAGCTGTGGCACGGTGACGATCGAGGGGCAGGACGCGGCGGAGCTGGAGACCTGGGAGCTCGCCCGCCACGTCGGGTACGTCTTCCAGAACCCCGACCACCAGATCTTCAACTCCAGGGTCGAGGACGAGATCCGCTACGGCCTGACGCTCACCGGGCTGCCGGCCACGGACGTCGAACAGCGCGTCGAGGACGTGCTGGCCGTGACCGGGCTGGCCGGCGTCCGCGGGGAGCACCCGTTCTCACTCTGCAAGGGCGAACGGCAGCGCATCGCCATCGCCTCCATCCTGGCGCTCCGCCCAGCCATCCTGGTCATCGACGAGCCCACCACCGGACAGGACTGGGCCGGCGTCCGGTCAATGATGACGCTCATCGACCGGCTCAACACCGAGGGCACCACCATCGTGATGGTCAGCCACGACCTCGATCTGGTGGCCCGCCACGCACGGCGCGTCGTGGTGATGAACGACGGAGCGATCATTGCTGACGGCCCCACCGTCGACGTCCTGCGCCAAACCAGCATCCTGCGTGCGGCCGGCGTGGACACCACCGAGACGGTGGCGCTCTCGCTCCGGCTCTGGCCCGAGGCCACGCCCCTGGTGGACCCCGCCGAGCTGGGCCGCCACCTGGCCAAGACGCTGGAGCTGGGGGTGCCCGGTGCCGCTTGAACGACTGGACGTGAGGGTGAAACTCGCAACGTTCGCGGCGATCATGATCACGCTCTTCGCGATCACTCATCCCGCGGGCACCCTCGTCGTGCTCGCCCTGCTCGGGTCGGCGCTCGTCGCGTCCCGAACCCCGCTCGGCGGACTGTGGCCGATGCTGCAACCCCTGGTGCTCGTCTTCGTCCTGATCGTCGCCGTCACGGCGGTCACCACCCCCCAGGTCGCCCACGCGGAGAACGCGGCGGTCCTGGTCGACCTCTGGGGACTGCAGGCGACCCTCGGCGGCCTGCTGGGAGGGCTCAACTTCGTGGTGCGGATCGTCGTCATGGTGATGGCCACCTACGCGTTCGTGACCAGCACGCCGGTCGACGATCTCCTGATCGTCCTTGGCCGAGCGCATGCCCCGGCCTGGTTCTCGATCCTTGTGACCACGGCGATCTCGTTGATCCCCACCGTGGCCCGTCGCAGGGACCTCATCGTCGAGGCCCAGCGCGCCCGTGGCGCGCGGGTGAAGGACAAGGGGCCCGTGGGCCAAGTCGTTGCCTTCGTGCCGATCATGGTTCCCTTGATCACCAATGCGATCGTGCTGGCCGACAGCCTCGCGATCGCCCTCACCAACCGTGGCTACGGGGGCGCCAACTCGATGACCCACATGCGCGACCTCACGTTCAGGCGCACCGACGCGGCGGTGCTGCTCGGCGTCGTTTCGCTGTTCGTCGCGGCGATCTGGCTCCGCTTCGGCCTCGGCTACGGAGTGGTGTGACATGGACGCAGTGATGCGGGTCCGGGACCTCCTGATCCTGGACGGCACCCTGGTGATCGCCGCGGATTCCATCGGGGGAATCGGCCCCAAACCGGCCGACACCGTGCGCGCCGACGCCGGCACCGTGGCTCATTTCGCGCTCCGGGTGCCACTCCTCGAAGTGATCTGCTCGGGGGCCCGGCCCATCGCGGTGGTCGACAACCTGTGCGTGGAGCGGGAACCCACCGGCGCCGTGATGCTCGAGGAGATCCGGCGACTCGCTGCCGAAGCGGGCGTCGATCCACTCGCCGTCACCGGAAGCACGGAGGAGAACGTCACCACCCAGGCGACCGGGATCGGCGTCACCGTTCTCGGACGGATCGAGGCGGGCGCCCTGCTGAGTGGCCGCTCCCGCGCCGGCGACGTGGTGGTCTGCGCCGGACTGCCACTCTCCGCCCCGCACGACGACGTACGGATCGGGCACCCCGTGCAGGTCACCGTGGCCGCCGTCACGGCAGTGGTCGCGTCCGGGCTGGTCCACGACGCACTGCCGGTCGGTTCCATGGGCCTGGCCTGGGAACTCGCTCAACTCGCTGGGTCCGCGGGCCTCGAGTACGTGGAGTTCGACCTCCCGGCCCTATCGCGTACCGCGTCCGGCGGGCCGGCCAGCTGCGTGCTGTTCAGCTGCGCACCGGCGTCGGTGGAGGCCGTCCTCGCCACCATCGGCCCGACCACGCCGACCCACGTCCTTGCTCGCCTGCTGAGCCGTCCCACCGCATGCTCTCCCTGGTGATCTACTTCGCCATCTCCCTGGCCGTCCTGCACTGAGTGCGGACTCGGCCCGGCAACGCCGAGAACTACTTCACCGCGGTCGCCGACTTCCTCACCACCGTGAGAGCCCACGTTGATCAGCGAGAGCGTGCCGGCGCGCCAGTGAAAGATCGGCCCGGCGTCTTTGACCGAATCGCGTCGCGATTCCGTACCCAGATGGCAGCGCCAGGGGAAGGATCGGCGTCGGGAGCCATCGAGGTCCGAAATCCCGACATCATGTCGGAGGCCTCGGCAGTTGCGACGGCATCCCGCCTTCGCTGCCGATCCGGGAGGCGGGCCTGGGGGCGCATCGGGTTTCGGTTTCCGCCAATGGCCAGGATCCAGCTAGCCAGGCCCGGAGCCGCGGGCAGCCTCAGCGGTCCTGGCGACCTCGCTGGGCGAAGCGGTCGATCGCCGCACGACGAGTCGGGCCGGGAGAAGCACATGGCGCGCGTCGCGGCCTTCCCGCTCGGGGGTGGCGTCGCTCAGGACGGCGTTGAGTACTTCGACAGCCAGCCTGCCCGCCTCGATCCTCGGCAGGTCGACCGCCGTCAGGGAAGGGGTGACCATGGCGGCGATGGGTACGTTGTCGAACGACACCACGGAGAGCCGCGCGGGCAGGGACAGGCCGTAGCTCAGCAGGCGGTGCATGAGCCCGATCGCCATGATGTCGTTGTAGACCACGACAGCTGTCACGTTGGCGTTCAGGGCCACGTCCGCGGCAGCGCCGCCTCCTTCGAAGGTCGGCGGGAATTCACCGAGCACTTGACCCGCGACCCCAAAACCTGGGTCGTCGCTGGTCACCTCGAAGGCGCGCAGACGCTGCCGGGCCGAACGGCTCAGGAGGTTGCCCCCCGCGTAGCCGATGCGGCGGTGTCCCAACGCGAGCAGGTGCCGAAGCGCCTCCTGCATGCCTGACTGGTTGTCGAAACTCACGTGCGGCAGGTCCCCGACCGAACGGTTGACCAGCACGAGCGGACGCAACTCGTTGATCCGCAGAACCTCGTCGTCCTCCAGCCGGGTCGAGCACAGCAGAAGCCCGTCCACCTGTGGCGAAAGGGCGTCGATGGCCCGCCGTTCCGCTGCGACGTTCTCGCCGGAGTCTGCCACCAGGATCTGGTAACCCAGTTCCTCGGCGGCCTGTTCGATGCCCTTGAGGAGACCGGCGAAGAACGGGTTCTCCAGGTCGGGCAGGATGGCTCCGATGCACCCGGTACGGCCGGTGTTCAACGCCTGCGCTGCCCGGTTGGGGCGGTAGCCCAGGGTCTCGGCTGCCGCAAGGATCCGCAGCCTGGTCACTTCGTCCACCTTCTCGGGGCGGCCGAATGCGCGTGACACGGTGGATGCGGAGACTCCCACTGCTGCAGCGACGTCCTTGATGGTCACGGACACCTTTGCCCCTTCCCGATCGGCGTGGTTCCGCCCCGCTGCGGCACGCTCCAAGCACACGTTAGCAAACACGTCCCGGCTCATGCATCTGTTTGCACGTCGACTGCAGCAAGCTTCGAGCCTTGACCGCAAATACGCTGACCGAACCCGTTGCAACCGTGTGCATGATGATGCTAACGTTTGCATCGCGGGCTTCGACATGAAGGTCCGCATCAGCCAGAACAACAAGCGGCCTCGAAGCTGAGGATCCGCGGAAGTCCGTCAAGGAAGAGGGATTCCATGCCAGCAACGCCACTCGAGCTCCACCCGGATCGCGCCCTGCCCACCGACGCGAAGCAGCGGACGGTGGCTCTCGCCATCTACGAACAGATCAAGGGCCTGCCGATCATCTCCATGCACGGGCACGTCGAGGCCGAGGTGTTCGCGGGCAACCAGGCGTTCGCCGACCCGGCGCAGCTCCTGATCGTCCCCGACCATTACGTGTGCCGGATGCTCTACTCCCAAGGCATGCGCCCGGAGCAACTCGGCATCCCCCGGGTCGATGGCGGCGCCACCGAAACCGATTCCCGAGCCATCTGGCGTCACTTCTGCAGCAACTGGAAGCTGTTCCGCGGCACACCGTCCCGCTACTGGCTGGCCGACGAACTCGGCTCGGTCTTCGGGATCACCGAAGCGCCGTCCGCGGACAATGCCGACGCACTCTACGACCAGGTGGCAGCGGTGCTGGCCGACGCCACCTTCCGGCCGCAGCAGCTGCTCGACCGGTTCAACATCGAATTGATCTCCACCACAGACCCGGCCGGGTCCCAGCTCGAGCACCACGCTTCGCTGACGGAGCAGGGCCTCGGCGATCGCGTACTGCCGACCTTCCGGCCCGACGCCGTGGTGTACCTCGACCGAGCCGACTGGCAGGCGAGCATCGAGGCCCTGGGGCAGGCATCCGGGATCGACGTCGCCTCCTACTCCGGGTACCTCGCCGCGCTTCGCGAGCGGCGCCAGGCCTTCGTCCGGATGGGGGCCCTGGCCACCGACCACGGCCACTTCTTCGCCGACACCACGCCGCTCCCGGAAGTCGTGGCGACCGAGATCTACCAGCGCCGGACGGCCGGCGGTGAGGTCAGCCAGGCCGAGGTGCACGCGTTCGCGGCGCACATGCTCTTCCAGATGGCGGCCATGTCCTGCGAGGACGGGCTGGTCATGCAGATCCACCCGGGCGTCCTGCGCGACCACCACAGCGGGGTGTTCGCCGCACACGGTCAGGACAAGGGCTTCGACATCCCCTTCGCCACCGAGTACACCAAAGCGCTGCGTCCGCTCCTGGACGCCTTTGGCATGGACCCCCGGTTCCGGTGCATCGTGTTCACGATCGACGAGACGGCCTACACCCGTGAGCTGGCGCCGATGGCCGGGGTGTACCCGGCGATGCGTCTCGGCGCCCCGTGGTGGTTCATCGACTCCCCGGAGAGCATGCGCCGGTTCTTCGAGACCGCCACCGAGACCGCCGGCTTCTACAACATGTCCGGCTTCGTCGACGACACCCGGGCCTACTGCTCGATCCCGGCCCGCCACGACCTCTACCGCCGGATGAGCGCCGGCTACCTGGCCCGCCTGGTCGCCGACCACCGGCTTTGCGAGGACGAAGCCACCGAGACCGCCATCGATCTCGCCTACAACCTGCCCAGACTCGCCTACCAGTCCCGGCAGGCCTGACCCGCGCTCCGGCGTGTTTCGACCACACCCATCAGTCTCAAAGACGAGGAAAATCATGTCCACTCAGGTGCTGGCCGCCGATCTCGCCAAGGCGGGAATGCGGCAACTGTCATTGAAGGAGAAGCTGGCCTACGGGCTCGGAGACTTCGGCAACGGCTTCATGTTCGATCTGGGGCAGGCCTACCTGCTCTTCTTCTACACCCAGGTCGCCGGAATCACGCCGCTGGCCGCAGCCGGCGTCTTCGCCTTCACCAAGATCTTCGACGCCTTCATGGACCCGGTAGCCGGCATGTTCGTCGACGGCCGCAAGAAGATCGGCAAGCACGGACGCTTCAAGTCCGTGATGATGTACTCCAGCATCGCCCTGGGCGTCCTGACCGTGGTCACCTTCCTCACCCCCAACATCGGCCATGACGGCAACCTGGTCTACGCCTACCTCTCCTACGCCGCGTGGGGCGTTCTCTACAGCTTCACCAACGTGCCGTACGGCTCGCTGGCCTCTGTGATCACCCAAGACTCCGAACAACGCGCCCAACTGGCCGTCTTCCGCCAGGCCGGATCGGTGACCGCGCTTCTCATCACCGGCGTGGCCTTCATGCCGATCGTCGTCGCCGTCAGCGGCGGCGCGGGCCAACTCAACATGGCCGGCTACGCCGCTGCCGCGGCGGCCATGTCCGTCGTCGGCGTACTCGGCTTCTACGCCTGCTTCCGGGGCACCACAGAGGCTGTACCGGTCATCCGGAAGCCCCAGGAGCGGATCACCCCGGCGACCTTCGTCAAGACCGTCTTCACCAACAAGGCCCTTCTGACCCTGATCCTGATGACGATCTTCTCCATCTCGGCCTACAACATCATGCCGGCCATGATGGCCTACTTCGCCCAGTACAACCTTGCCAACGTGCAGCTGCTGTCGGTGATCAACTTCTTCAGCATCGGCGCGTCGATCATCGCGATCTTCTGCATCCCCTTCCTGGTCAAGAAGCTCGGCAAGCGCAACACCGCGCTGCTCGGCTTCGTCATCGCGGCGGTGGCCGCCGGGATCAACTTCCTCGTGCCCACCAACCTCTACGTCTTCACCGCCCTGTACGCGTTGACCTTCATCGGCGTGGCCCTGCCCAACGGCGTCACCTGGGCCATGGTCTCCGACGTGATCGACTACGGCGACTGGCGCACCGGGGTGCGCCGCGAGGGCATCACCTACTCGATGTTCAACTTCTCCCGCAAGCTGGCCCAGGCGTTGGCGGCCGCCATGGCCGGCGTCGGGCTGACCTGGATCGGTTACGTGAAGGATTTCGACAAGACGCTCAGCCCGCAGATGTCGGACTCGGTCAAGGTCGGGATCAAGGGTCTGCTGACGCTCTACCCCAGCATCACCCTGGCGTTGGCGGCAGTGACCCTCCTGCTTCTCTACCCGCTCACCGAGGCGAAGCTCAAGAACATGCTCAACGAGATGTACGAGCGCGACGCCACCGAGATCAAGAGTGGTGACCTGCCCGAGGGCGCCGAGCTCGAAGGCATCGCCCCCTCCGAGGTGCTGGAGGCCTTTGAAGCCGACCTCGCCGCCCAGCATCCGTCCACGCACACCTCGGCCGGCGACCCCGGCGCGCCCAAGCCCCCTGCCGCCGGCTGACCACACCCACATACCCGACCAAGGACTGGAGATCACGATGACCTCAGCACTGCCGACACCGGCCCCTGCCCTGTTGGTGCTGGGTTCCGCGGACGATGTCGCCGTGGCGATGCGGGAGCTTCACGAGGGCGACATCGTGAGCGGCCCGACCGGCACTCTGACAGTGACCACCAACGTGCCCGCCGGACACAAGATCGCCCTGCGCGACGTCCCGGTCGGGGCCCACGTCCACAAGTACGGCCAGTCGATCGGGGTGGCGACGGCCCCGATCGTCGCCGGGGGCCACGTCCACAGCCACAACCTCGGCTACGTGGAAGAGGCCGGTGACTACGAGATCGCCACGGTCGACGTCGAGTTGCCGGACACCGAGAAGGAGCGGACGTTCGATGGGTACCACCGGGTGGACGGACGGGTGGGCACCCGGAACTACATCGGGATCCTCGCCTCGGTGAACTGCTCGGCTTCGACGGCCAAGATGATCGCCGAACAGGTCAAGCCGTACCTGGCGGAGTTCCCGGGCGTCGACGGGGTGGTCGCCCTCACCCACAGCAGCGGGTGCGGCATGATCCCCACCTCCGTCGGAGGCTCGGTCCTGCAGCGCACCCTTCACGGCTACGCGGGCCACCCCAACTTCGGGGGCTTGCTGCTGCTGGGACTGGGCTGCGAGATGGTGCAGGTGCGCAGCATCCTCGACTCGGCGCCGATCCCGTCCGACACCCTTGTGGACACCCTGACCATCCAGGACACCGGCGGCATCCGGGCGACAGTCACCGCAGGCGTCGCGGCCGTCCGGGCGATGCTGCCGCAGCTGCAGCAGCGGATCCGGCGCCCGGCACCGATCTCCAAACTGGTCCTAGGACTCAACTGCGGCGGCTCGGACGGCTACTCCGGGATCACCGCCAACCCTGCGCTCGGCTACGCGTCCGACCTGCTTGTCGGCGCTGGCGGGACATCCGTCCTGGCTGAGGTGCCCGAAGTCATGGGCGCAGAGGCGCTCCTGCTGCGCCGCGCCGTGTCGACACAGGTGGGGCAGAAGCTGCTCGACCGCCTCGCATGGTGGCGCGACTATGCCCGCGCAGGTGGCGGGAGCCTCGACAACAACCCCTCCCCCGGCAACAAGGCCGGGGGGCTGACCACCATCCTGGAGAAGTCACTCGGCGCCGTCGCCAAGGCCGGACGCGCCAACCTGAGCGCCGTGATCGAGTACGCCCAACCGATCCCGAATGGCGGTCTCGTGCTGATGGACACCCCCGGCTATGACCCGGTCTCGCTGACCGGCCTGATCGGCGGTGGCTCGAACATCATCGTCTTCACCACCGGACGCGGGTCGGTCATCGGAGCCCGACCGACACCGGTGATCAAGGTGGCAACCAACACCCGCATGTACGACCGGATGAGTGAGGACATGGACCTCAACGCCGGCCGGATCGCCGACGGCACGGCGTCCCCGGAACAGGTGGGCCGCGAGATCTTCGAGGAGATCATCGCGGTGGCCTCCGGAACCAAGACGGTGAGCGAAGAACTCGGCCTCGGCCAGGAGGAGTTCGTCCCCTGGCAACTGGGCGCCGTCACGTAACCACCGGACACCTCCCGAGCAAGGAAGCGAAATGCAGCAGCTGAACAACACCACGGTGGCCCGAACCCATCGCCCGATCACCATCCTCCAGTTCGGTGCCGGCAACTTCCTGCGCGGCTTCGCAGACTGGATGATCCAGCGGGCGAACGACGCCGGCCTGACCAACCACGGCGTGGCCATCGCCTACGCCACCAACCGGCCGGGACCGCGCCACGACCCGCTCGTCTCTCAGGACGGGCTGTACCACGTCTGCCTGGAAGGCATCAAGGATGGGCAGCCCACCCGTGGAATCGACCTGGTCGAGGTCGTCCAGGGCGTGGTGGACCCCTACCACGACTATGACGCGTTCCAGCGGATCGCGCTGAGCCCCGAGCTGCAGATCATCTTGTCCAACACGACAGAGGCAGGCATCACCTACCACGAGGACGACCTGGCGGCCCGCCCGCCAGCGTCCTTCCCCGCTCAGATCGCCCAACTTCTGCACGACCGCTACCTCGCCTTCGAGGGCAGCGATGCCGCCGGCCTCGCCATCATCTGTTGCGAACTCATCGAGGAGAACGGCGAAGCCCTCCGCGGGTTCGTCGTCCGTCACGCCGAGCGCGCCGGTTGGGGTGAGGAGTTCCTGGGTTGGCTCCAGCGGGCCAACCACTTCTACGACACCCTGGTCGACCGGATCGTCTCCGGCTTCCCGGCCGACGATGCGCCCACCCTGCAGCAGGAGGTCGGCTTCGAGGACCGTGCCCTGGTCAAGGGCGAGTTCTTCTCGCTGTGGGTGATCGGCGGCGACCCCGGTCTTCGGGAGTTGCTGCCCCTGGACCAGCTCGACCTGGGGGTCAGCTACGTCCCCCGCGACGAGGTCGGGCCGTTCCGGGACAAGAAGGTGCGGATCCTCAACGGCTGCCACACCGCGATGTCCCAGCTAGGCCTCCAGATCGGAACTGAGACTGTCGGTGAGGCCTTCGCCGATGCCGACCTGCGTCGCTACCTGACCACCCTGATCTCCGACGAGGTGCTGCCCACGATCGAGGGAGACCCCGCAGCGTTGCGCCGCTTCGCCGCGGCGATCCTGGAGAGGTTCGACAACCCCTTCCTGAAGCATCGCCTGGCCGACATCAACCTCAACTCGGTCTCGAAATGGAAGGCCCGCAACCTGCCCGTGGTCCTCGACCTGTGGCGGGCCGGCGACAGCGCTCATCTCTCGGTCTTCTCCCTGGCCGCCCTTCTGGTGCTCTACTCGGGGCACTCGGCGAACCCGGGGTTCGTGCCGCGCGACGAAGCGGCGTATCTCGACGCGATCCACGGCGGGTTCTCGCCGTCCGCACTGGGCACCTGGGTGAGCGCGAGCCTCGACGCCATCGGGCTTGGCGGACTTCCCGAGAGCACCCGTCTGGCCACAGAAGCGACCACCGCTGCCGCGAGCATCCTCCGCGACGGTCCGCGGCAGGCGGTCCGCCAACTGTTGGCCGACCGGCTCGTCGCCCCACCCACCGGTATGGGCGCCTTCGCGTCCGCACCCCTGACGGTCTAACCAACCCCCATCGAGAGGAACAGACGCATGCAGACCATCGAGCAACTCGCAGCCCACCGGGTGATCCCCGTCGTTGTGCTGGAGGAGGCCGCGCACGCGGCACCCCTCTCCGCCGCACTCGTCCAGGGCGGCCTGCCGGTGGCAGAGATCACCTTCCGCACGGCGGCCGCGGAAGAATCCATCCGGATCATGGCGAGAAGGGGCGACGTCCTCGTGGGGGCCGGCACCGTGGTGACGGTCGAACAAGTCGATCGCGCCGTCGCCGCCGGGGCCACTTTCATCGTGTCGCCAGGCACGAGCCTTCCGGTGGTGCGCCGCTGCCAGCAGCTCGGCGTCGCGGTGATCCCCGGTGCGGTCACCGCCACCGAGGTGATGACCCTGCTGGACGAGGGCATCACCACGATCAAGTTCTTCCCGGCCGGCACGTCCGGAGGGCCCAAGGCGATCGCCGCGCTCAGCGCCCCGTTCGGCGGCGTCTCCTTCATTCCCACCGGCGGGATCGGGCCGGACAACCTGCGCACCTACCTCGACCTGCCTGCGGTCATCGCCGCCGGCGGCTCCTGGATGGTGCCGAGCAACCTCGTCGCCGCCGGCGACACCGCAGCCGTCGCCCAACTGTGCGCGGAGGCCACCCGCCTCGCCCACGCCGGTTGAGTCCTCCCACCGCGAACCAATCGAAGGATCGAAGATGACCACCATTCCCCGCAGCCCGGCAGGGAACTCCGAGCCGGCCACCCTGCCACCCGAGGTCGCCGCCCTTGCCCTGCGTCCGGCGTCCGAGTGCCGCTACGACATCGTCTCCCTCGGCGAGGTGATGCTGCGGCTCGACCCCGGTGAGGGTCGGATCCGCACCGCACGCACGTTCAGCGCCTGGGAAGGCGGCGGCGAGTACAACGTGGCCCGTGGTCTGCGCCGCGCCTTCGGCAAACGCGCTGCGATCGTGACGGCGCTCGCCGACAACGAAGTCGGGCGCCTGCTCGAGGAGTTCATCCTCGCCGGCGGTGTCGACCCCAGCTTCATCACCTGGACAACGTTCGACGGGGTGGGACGCGAGAGCCGCAATGGCCTGAACTTCACCGAACGGGGGTTCGGCGTACGCGGCGCAGTCGGCGTCTCCGATCGCGGCCACACAGCGGCGTCGCAACTGCGTCCCGACGATGTCGACTGGGATCACCTGTTCGGCGACCTCGGCGCCCGCTGGCTGCACACCGGCGGCATATTCGCCGCACTCTCGCAGACCAGCGCCGACACAGTGCTGGCAGCAGTCCAGGCAGCAAAGCGGCACGGCACCGTGGTCTCCTACGACCTCAACTACCGGCCGTCGCTGTGGAAGGCTATCGGCGGCCAGACCCGAGCCCAGGAGGTCAACCGCCGGATCGCCCCGTTCGTCGACGTGATGATCGGCAACGAGGAGGACTTCACCGCCGCCCTCGGCTTCGCCGTTGAAGGGGTGGACGAAAACCTCGCCGACCTCCACGTCGACAACTTCGCGGCCATGATCGAACGGGTCGGCGCCGCGTACCCAGCCTTCAAGGTGATCGCCACCACCCTGCGCACCGTGCGCAGCGCCACGATCAACGACTGGGGGGCACTGGCCTGGTCCCCGGTGAGCGGGCTCGTGCAGGCCACCCACCGCGAGAGGCTCGAGATCCTCGACCGGGTCGGCGGCGGGGACTCGTTCGCGTCCGGCCTCATCTACGGGCTGCTGGAAGGCGCCGACCTGCACACAGCCGTCGAGTACGGGGCGGCGCACGGCGCACTGGCGATGACCACACCCGGGGACACCTCCATGGCCACCCTCGACCAAGTGCACAAGCTCGCCGGTGGCGGCTCCGCCCGGGTGGATCGCTAGCGCGATCACTGCCATGGGCGTCCAACAGGACTTGCCGGTGCCGGCCGGAGGGCTCTCGGCGGCCGGAATCCTGCCCAGAGCGATCCAGCTGAGTGGGAAGACCCTCGGGCTGATCGGGATCGAGCCGGTGGGCGCGGAGTTGGCCCGCATGTGCACTTCAAGCGTCCGATTCCGAGCGGGTCTGACCAAGACCAGCAAAGCCACCGCGGACCCGGCGTCACCTGCGGACCAGGCTCGAAGTTCCCCACACGACACCGACAACGCCCAGACCCGCATCCCGACGACCCGACAAGCCTTGACCTCGATTGATCTGTGATCCCTTCCTGCCAAGGGGGCTGGCGTGGTGGCGTCCACCCGGGCTGTCAGCGCCATCAAGAGCCGCCACCCGCATCGGAGCCGCAGGCCGGCCACCGGATGCAAGATCGCCGCTGTCGAAACGCTTCAGTACACCTATTCTGCCGACCGTCCGTGTGTTCTACAGCTGTAGGTGCAGGCGTAAGGCGTCGTCAAGTTGGGCCATCAGGTGCGTTGGTAGGCGCGCGATCACCGCTCCGATTCGCTCCACCGAAACGGAGCGGACTTGTTCGGCTTGGGCTTTGGAGTCCACCCGGATCCCTGCCTCTTCGGCAGGTAGGAGCACCTGAAAAGGAAAGACGTGGGTGACGTTGCTGGTGACCGGCACGACCGTAACCACCCCGCGCCCAAGCCTCGCCGCGGTGGCGTTCGCCCGGTCGTTGCTCACGATGACCGCCGGCCTGCGCTTGTTCGCCTCGCCTGCCAGCGCCGGGTCCAGGCTAGTGAGCCGGATCTCACCGCGAAGCATCAGCCAGCCCATCTGCAGTGGTGACCTCCCACGACCCGGCATCACCGGAGGACTCCCACTCCAACCACGCCTGAGCGTAGGCGGCCTCAAGTTCGGGATCGCCCAACAGCTTGATCGCCTGCTGGATCGCCGCCGACCGTGACTTCAGACCCGCCGCGTGTGCGAACTTGTCCAACGCCTCGACGTCGCTCTCGGAGAGGCTGACACTCAGTTTCACCTGAACCATGCCACCACAGTACTACCAAGACAGCTACTCAACAGTTGCGACCACCTTTGGGCCCACTTGCCCGAACTGACCCGAAGACGCCCCTCCCGAGAGACCCTCGGGAGGGACGCTTCCCCTTGTCATGGCGGAGGTGCGGGGATTTGACCCCGGATCGGGTTGAATCCCGAGACCCGCTTAGCAGTAGGGCGGCCAGGGGTCCGGGTGCGTCCGTACGTGGCCGTGGCTAGGCGTTTCACCAGATCGGTGCACGCCAGCGAACCGCCCCGAACGGGTGCAAGTGAGACTAGAACTGAGACTAGGGTTCGCCAGACACCTTGAGTTCCCTGTTCGAATACCCACTCGCGGGTTGGGCGGCGACGACCTGCAGGAACGCCAAGGCCGGCACTCCACCGGGAAACAGGAGGGCCGCCAGCAGAACGTTCGTACCGACGAGGACGCGCCTCACGCCGTCCGCGGCCGACCTTCGGTGCGCAGTTCAGCAACGAGCGCGTCAAGGCCTTCCTCGGAGTCGCCCTGCTCGTTCTCGACGAACACGACCTGGTCGCCAGGGCCGGGCTGCAGCCGCTTGCGCACGCCCACGGGGAGCGTGATCTGCCCGTTCGCGGAGATCGTCGCCACGTCCATCTCGACTCCGATGTTGAATGTCTTGAGATCCTTTAGATCGAGTATGGCAAGGGACGCGGTTCCGAAAGTGCCGTGTAGCTGTCTGTGGTCAACGTCACTGCCGACTGTCTTGTCGACCACGGGGGTAGGCGTCGGGCACCAGGGCGTTCAGCGAGGTGTCTTCTGGGGTGGGGTCCAGCCGTGCGCGTGCAGCGTGTCTACCCCGTCGAGGAGAAGATCGAGCGCGAACTCGAATTCGGTCTGGTCATCGCAGCCGGGTCCGTGACCCGAGTCCGGGTCGACGTGCGTTGCCGCCTTGGCGATCTCGGCGAGGTTGGGGTGGTGCGCCGGCAGCGCGTCCTTCTGGGCGCTGAAGGACTCAGTGTCTGATTGTGGCGTGGCTGCGAACAATTCCTGGCTGAAGCCCCACATCCGGTTCCCGAGGGCGTGCATCACGTGGTGGGTCAGGTCGACGGAGAGGCCGCCGGCGAGAAAGAGCCCGGTCAGGGCGTCCAGATAGTCGAGCATGGCCGGCGTCATTGCGCTTCGGGATTCGAGGACGGCGCGCGCCCAAGGGTGTCTCAGCAGCGACTCCCGCGCGGCGAGGATGCGGAGCCGGACGTCGTGCTTCCAGTGGCCAATTGCAGGTGTCCGGTCGATCTCGCCGACGATGATCTCAACCATGCCGTCGAGCAGGTCCTCCTTGCTGGCGACGTGCTTGTACAGCGCCATGGGTACGACGTCGAGCTCGTTCGCGAGGCTCCGCATGCTCAGAGACTGGATGCCGTTGGCATCGGCGTAGCGGACAGCGCAGCGGAGGACCCGGTCCCGGCTCAGTGTCGTTCGACGCTTTCCGCTGTCCTGGACCAACAACGTTCCCATGCCTCGCTCGGACCCCTTCCGGCCGTCCCGACCATTGACGAGTGTACAGGGTACACCTATCATGGAAGAGAGCGGTGTACGGAGTACACCTGAGCTCGGCCGAGGTGAATGGAGGACCCGAAATGACGCTCGCCAACTCACGCGTTGTCACGCCGAAGACGCTCGCAAGGATCACCGGCTCGCTCTACCTGGCCTTCATCGTGGCCTCCGTCATCGCCGACGCGCTGGGCCACATCGGACTTGGTACCGCCCAGCAGATGGCGGACTCGATTACCACAGCGCCCGCGTCCTTCCGCCTGGGTCTCGTCTTCGCGTTCTTCTCGGCGCTGCTGTTCCTGCTGGCCGCCTGGGGCCTCTACGTCCTGCTTCGGCCGGTCGACAAGGACCTGGCGCTGCTGTTCCTGGTGCTCAACACGGTGGGGGTCGCGATCCAGTGCGCGAGCATGCTCGGGCTCGTGTGGGCACTGGTTGCCAGCGACCCTGCCGCCGGATCGACCGCTCTACCGCCCGTCCAAGCGCAGGCCCTGATGCAACTGGCCCTCGACTCGTACCGAACCGGCTTCGTCACCGCCCAGCTGTTCTTCGGCGCCTGGCTGTTCCCGCTCGGCTATCTGGTGATCAGGTCCCGACTCCTGCCCCGGTTCCTCGGTGTGCTCCTCCTCCTGGACGGGGTCGCCGAGCTGGTCTGGTTGCTTCAGGCCCTGCTACTGCCGGCGGCCAACCCGGCCATCAGGATTCCCGGGACCGTGGTGAGCTTCCTCGCTGAAGTCGGTCTGGCGTTGTGGCTGCTGATCCTGGGCGTCAAGGTCGACCAGTCCACCGCCGACAGCCAACCAGAGTCGGTCACAGCAGGATCCGAAGGAGGTTCGCTCAAGTGAGTCTCACCCCAGCCACGGAACGCGCCCGTGTAGGGCAGTCCTGGAGGTCGCGACCAGGGCGCGTCCGCCCTCAGCGACCGCGGGTCAGTCAGCCAAGGACAATCGCGTTGGCCAGCGCCGGCGGATTGGCGTTCTGGGTCGTCAACTTCGCGATCTCGCTGACCCCGATCGCCGCCGAGTACCGGTCGGCCCTATCAATCGACTACGTCCCGATGCTGCTCGAAGCCCTCGTGGGCGGCATGGTGATCGGACTATGCGTTGCCTACCTGCTGCAACGCTTCTTCGACAAGATCCCGCCGACAAGCCCAGTCCTCAAGGCTTTAGTGCTCAGCGGCGCAGCGCTCCTCGCCGTCACCGTTGTGCTCGAAGCACCCGCCAAACTCATCGCAACATCCCCTCCCGACATGCGGCACTTCCTTATTGGGCTGCTGTTCAACGGGCTACGGATCCTCGCCCTCGGCCTCGCCATAGGCACCATGTACACGCGACCCGTGGAGGACAGGGAGACCTGACCCGCTGACAACGCCCATGCTCGGACTGCCCCACATGGCCACGGTCACTCCCGATGGGCGCATCCAGGCCCCCGTTGCTCCGCTCCCAGACCCACGAGCACGAGATTGGACCGTTCGCTGGGTTAGGTTCAGCCCGGGCCGGGCATGCTTGCTGCCGTCCATGTGTGTCCGGGACGGCGCCCGCTTCAACTGAGACTAGAAATGAGGCTAAGCCTCCGAAGAGACCCCACAACGCCCCTCCCGGACTATTCCCGGGAGGGGCGTTTCCCCTTGTCATGGCGGAGGTGCGGGGATTTGAACCCCGGATCGGGTTGAAGCCCGAAACCCGCTTAGCAGGCGGGCGCCATAGACCGGACTAGGCGACACCTCCAGGCCGCGCTCAGCCTACAAGGCGACGCTTCCCCGCGGCAAAGTGACCGAGTTGACTCGGATTCTCAGAGGGTTCTCCCTCACCGCCGACTTGCTGCTCCGGCCCGCGAGGCGGAGGGGTTGAAGGTGGTCCGTGGTGGCGGCTGACGGCGAACAATGCGGTCGAGGCAAGCCTGCTCCCACTCCCCTGAAGAGACCCAAGATGAACCGTTTTGCGGAGCCCGGTAGGCTTGATCTGGCTCTCAATCTGTTATAAGGAACCTGCCTCGATGACCTTCGACTCTGAATCGGCGCCTGACGGCGCGTCCCCAGCGCGTCGCATCGCCGACTCCGAATCCCCGGTCGCGGCGGGCACGGCACGAAGAGTCGTCGACGAACGCACCTTCTCAAGTGCCGTCGGCTGGACGGTGCTCGGCACGTTGATCCCCGGCCTCGGCCTCTGGCGATCCGGACGCCGCGTGCTGGGCGGCCTCATCATGGGCGCCATCCTGGTGGCGATCGGAGGCCTCGCCGCGCTCTACGTCACCAATCAGCGCATGGTGCAACAGGCCGTCATCACCCCCGACGTCCTTAAAGGCGCAGCGATCGGCCTGCTCATCCTGGCCGCCCTCTGGGTGACGGTGATCGGCCTGACCCACCTCGCCCTCCGTCCGGCCAACCCAAGCCTCGGCCAACGGACGGCAGGTGCCGCCGTCGTCGGCGCCCTGGCCTTCGTGGTCGCCGCTCCGATGGCCATCGGCGTCGAATCTCGTCTGGACGACGGCCGGCGCACTGGGCAGCGACATCTTCTCCCAGGACGAAACCCCGAACGCGACCCAGCCCACCCTCGACGCCGTCGACCCATGGAAGAACAAGCCCCGGCTCAACTTCCTGATCCTCGGCGGCGACTCCGGCAACGACCGCTCCAGCACGCTCGGTGACCGCACCGACACCGTGATCGTGGCATCCGTCGACACCCACACCGGCGCGACGACGCTGATCACCCTGCCGCGCAACACCGCCCATATGCCGTTCCCCACCGATTCTCCGCTCCACAAGTACTTCCCGAACGGCTTCTACGACGGGGTCAACTCCGCCAACGCCGAGTACCTGCTCAACGCGATGTACCGCAACGTCCCGCACCAGGTGCCCAAGGATGTCCTCGGCAAGACCAGGACCTCGGCGCCGACGTCCTGAAGGTGTCGGTCGGCGAGGCCCTCGGACTCGACATCGACTACTACGTCCTGGTCAACATGGACGGGTTCAAGGACTTCATCAACGCCATCGGCGGGGTCACTCTGAACATCAACTACCGCATCCCGATCGGCGGCCAGACGGACGCCGGAATCCCGCCGGAGGGCTACCTCGAGCCGGCGAAGAACAAGCACCTCAACGGTCGACTCGCCCTCTGGTACGCCCGCGGTCGCTACGGCCTGGACGACTACAAGCGCATGGAGCGGCAGCGCTGCGTGATCAACGCCGTCGTGCAGCAGACCACGCCGCAGAACGTGCTCAGCAACTACCAGGCGATCGCCAAAGCCGGCGAGAAGCACCATCCGCACCGACGTGCCCCGCAAGCTGCTGCCCGATCTGCTCGACCGTGGCCACCAAGGTCAAGGGCACCAAGCTGCGCAGCGTCGTGTTCACGCCCGGCACCGCCGGCTTCGCCAGCTCCAACCCCAACTGGGACAAGGTCCGGGCCCGGGTCAAGAAGGCCCTCAAGGAGACCGAGAGCGGCGTCAAGACCACGCCCACCGCGTCCACGTCCAGCACTGCCACCAGCAGCGCGTCGCCGACCACCAAGACGAGTTCGACCGCCGAAGCAAAGAGCGACGACCTCGACTCCATCTGCGGGTACCACCCCGAGTAGGACTCTCCCGGGAGGTCAGAAGCACCGAGGGCTCAGGAGTACCCGCGGTCGGCGTCCAGGCGACGGGCGATGTCGTCGCCCAACGCGTCCAGATCCCCCCGGCCGTTGGGTGCCATCACGAGCTGGACGCGAGCGCCGTCGCGGCGATGGAAGGTGATGCGACCCTCCCCGCGAGTGACCTTGGTGATGTCGGACCAGTCGCCCGATTCGGAGTTCCCGGCGCCGGTGATGCGGTAGCCGTTCTCATCCAGCACCACCTCGACCCTCATCGAGCGCGCCGTGAACCAGGGGACGCAGAACGCCACCCCGCCGATCACCAGCACGGTCAGGCCGGTCAACGTCAACGCGACCGGCCCCTTGAGCAGGTCCGAGATCAGCATCAGCACCGCACCGACGAGCATCGCTCCCGCCGCCAGCACCAGCGCCCGCAACGGCGGCCGCTGCCGCACCACGTGCGTGGTCATCGCCATTGGCTGCCCTCTCGTCCCCGGCGGCGAGGGTGGGATTCGAACCCACGGAGCCGTGAAGCTCGGCCGCTTTCAAGGCGGCTGCACTAGTCCACTATGCGACCTCGCCTGCGTCGGCTCATCCTAATGGCTCCCGGCCAACCACGAGTCCACGGCTCGTGGGAAGCTGGGTTCATGCGCATCGTCACAGTCACCGAACCGGGCGGGCCCGAGAACCTGACCATCGCCGAGGTTCCCCGACCCGTCGCCGCGCCCGGCGAGGTGCTGATCCGCGTCCGGGCGGCCGGGGTGAACCGGGCCGACCTGTTGCAGCGGCAGGGTTTCTACCCGCCGCCACCCGGCGCCAGCGAGGTGATCGGGCTGGAGGTGTCGGGCCTGATCGAGTCCGTCGGCGACGGCGTGACCGGGGCTCGGGTGGGCGACAAGTGCGTGGCGATCCTGGCGGGTGGCGGCTACGCCGAGTTCGTCAACGTCCCCGCCGGACAGGTGATCGCGCCGCCGGACGGGCTTGACCTGGTGAGCGCCGCAGGGCTGATCGAGGTTGCTGCCACCGTGGTCTCGAACTTCGACCACGTGCACCTCGGCTCCGGTGAGACCGTCCTGATCCACGGCGGAGCAGGCGGGATCGGCACCTTCGCCATTCAGTACGCCAAGGCCCTCGGCGCCACGGTCATCGTCACCGCGGGCACGGCCGACAAACTCGACCTCTGCCGCGAGCTTGGCGCCGACGTGGCCCTCGACTACCACGACGACTGGGCGGCCGGCGTCGCCGAAGCCACGTCCGGCAACGGCGTGGACGTGATCCTCGACGTCATCGGGGCCAAGTACCTCGAGGCCAACGTCGCCGCCCTCGGTATGGACGGCCGCCTGGTCGTGATCGGGCTGCAGGGCGGACGCAAGGGCACCCTCGACCTCAACCGTCTGCTCACCAAGCGGGCCCTGGTCACCGCGACCAGCCTGCGTGGCCGTCCGACCGAGCAGAAGGCGGCGATCTGCACCGCGGTCGCCGAACGCGTCTGGCCGCTGATCGAATCGGGCCAGATCAAACCGGTTCCCGAGACCCGCTTCCGGTTCGATCAGGTCGCAGACGCCCACCGGCATCTGGAGACCGGCGACCACGTCGGCAAGGTCATCCTCACGCTGTAGCGCCGCCAGGTCAGCTGCGCCAGGTTCGCCAGAGGCGGGCGTACTCGCCGTCGTGGGCGAGGAGTTCGGGGTGGGAGCCCAACTCGACGATCCGTCCGTCGATGACCACCGCGATCCGGTCGGCGTCGTGCGCTGTGTGCAGGCGGTGAGCGATCGCGATCACCGTGCGGTCGGCCAGCAGCGCGGCCATCGATCCCTCCAGGTGGCGGGCCGTCCGAGGATCGATCAGGGACGTCGCCTCGTCGAGCACCAAGGTGTGGGGATCGGCGACCATCAGCCGCGCCAACGCCACCTGCTGGGCCTGCGCCGGAGTCAGGTGGACGCGCCCGTGGCCCAGGACGGTGTCGAGTCCCTGCGGTAACCGCTCCACCCAGTCCAGTGCGTCGACCGCCCGCAGCGCGTCGGTGACGGCGGCGTCGACCTCGTGCTCGGCCAACTGCCGGTCGCGCGCCAGCACGATGTTGTCCCTCACGGTGCCGACGAAGACGTGGTGCTCCTGAGTGACCAGCGCGACCTCGGTGCGCAGCAGATCCAAGGGCAGCGTCATCACGTCCACGCCACCGATGTCGACCTCCCCGGTCCGTGGTCCGTTGATCCCGGCCAGCAACCGCCCGAGCGTCGACTTCCCCGACCCGGACGGACCCACGATCGCCAGCCGCTCCCCCGGCCGCAGCGCCAGATCGATCCCGTGCAGCACGTCGGTGCCGGGCCGGTAGGCGAAACGCAGGTCCGAGCCGATCACGTCAGTGCCGTCCGGGTGTTCGGTGCCGGCCTCTCGGTCGTCGGGGACCTCGGCGACGCCCAGCAGTCGAGTGGTTGCGGCCAGGCCGACCTGAAGGGTGTCGAACACTTGGATCAGACGGTCCATCGGCTCCACCAGCCCTTGCACGTAGATCGCCGCCGTGGTGATCTGACCCAGCGTCACCCAACCCTCCGAATACCCCCAGGTGCCGAGCAGCACCACCCCCACCAGCGGCAGCTGATACGAAACGTCGAGGAAGATGAAGAACAGGTTCCGCAGCGTCATCGTGTACCGCTCGGCTTGGTTGCTCTGCTCGATGTCGGCGTCCCCGATCGCGATCCGCCGCTCACCCAAACCCAGCGCTTCCACCGTCCGGGCACCCTCCACGGTTTCGGTGGTCGTGGAGTTGATCTGCGAGTAGGTGCCCGATTCGGTGATGTAGCCGGCCCCGGCGTGCTTGAGGTAGTGCCGCGTGGCCAGCCACAGCACCACCAGCGAACCCGACATGGCCAGCGAGAGGAAGACCGAGTTGAGCACCAGCGCCACCAGGCTCGCTCCCACCAGAACCGCCGACATCACCAACTGGGGGAAGGCCCAGCGGACCGACTGGCTCATCTTCGACACATCGGACGTGATCCGGGTCAACAGGTCGCCGCTGGACGCCGACTCCACTCGTCCCAACGGCAGGCGCAAGACGGTGTGCACAATCTCCTCGCGGGCCGCCGCCAGCAGGTCGTACCCGAGCACCGCCGACGTGCGGCGGGCTGCGAACACCAGGGCGGACTGCACCAGCACCACGACCACGATGACGCTCAGGATCGGATCCACCCGGCCCGCGGACCCGACGCCGGCGACCTGGTCGACGACGAGGCCGAGCATCCAGGGCACCACCAGGCCGGCCATGGCCGCCGCCAGGTTCGTGCCCACGACCAGCGCCAGCATGCCCTTGCGGGTGCGCAGCAGCCGGGTCACGAACGTCCAGGCGGCGCCGTTTCCGGCGACGGGAAGCCCTCGGTCGGGGTTGCGGGATCCGGCGTAGAAGGCCCGTGCCCGCTCGCCGCGGAGCAGATGCCTTCGCCGTAGAGCCGCCAGTCGGTCGCGCCAGGACAGACCCGGTGTCACCAGCAGCTGTGGCGGGACTTGATCGAGGGCCGGGTTCTCGACCCACTCGGCACCCGCCGGGCACGCGTCGCTCCGCGGCTGTTGCGGGGGCTCACCCGATGCGGCGCGGGGATCAGGAATCGGAGGATGGGGGCTCATTCGTCCTCCCCCATGCCGCGGCCGACGATCTCGCGGTACCGCGGATCGGCGAGCAGGTCGGTGTGCCGTCCCCGGGCGGCCTCGCGTCCGGTGATCAGCAGCGCCACTTCGTCGGCATAGTGCAGCAGCAACGGGGACGCCGTCATCACCACCGTGGTCCGGCCGCGGCGGAACTCGGCCAACCGTTCGGCGATGGTCGCTTCGGTGTGAGCGTCCACGGCCGACGTCGGTTCCACGAGCACGAGAACCTCAGGGTCCAGGAGCAGCGCCCGGGCCAGCACGATCCGTTGCCGCTGGCCACCGGAGAGGCCGCGGCCCAGCTCATCGACTCGTCCCTGCCACCCGCCGGGCAGACCGGCGAGGACATCGTCGGCGGACGCGGCGCGCAACACCGCGTCGGCCTGCTCCCGGGAATGGTTGCCCCAAGGGTCCACGGCCTGCTGAAGGGTGCCGGCGAACAACTGGCTGCCGGTGTCGCTGACCACCACCGTGCGGCGCAGGGACGCGAGCGTCAGGCGGCTGTAGTCCACCCCGTCTGCCCTCACGCCCCAATCGCCTGACGCCACAGCGGCGTCAGCCAGCGCAGCGGCCGCGCGGCGCGCCTCGCGCTCGCTGAGCGCGCGACGCGCCGCCCGTCCGGTCAACTCGGGGGCCTCCGCGTCCTCCCCCTCGGCCTGCTGCGCGGGCAGATAACGACCCAGCCGGTCGGCCAGGGCGGCCGAGTCCTCGGGCACCGCGCTGACCACGGCCAGGAACCGGCCCGGTTCGACGACCAGTCCGCTGGCGGCGTCCTCCAGCCGCGGACGGGGCGGCAGCGGGTCGGCACCCTGGGTGAACGGCACCTCGGCCGCCAGCAGGGCGATGGTCTTGCGTGCCGACACCAGGCCCTGCACCCATTTCTGCGCGAACTCGAAGAAGGTCTGCAGCGGCCACACCATGAACACGGCGTAGCCGACGAAGCTGATCAACTGGCCCACGGTCAGGCGCCCGGCCAGCATCTCGTGCGAGCCGAGCCAGACCAGGGTGACCAGCAGCAACCCCGACAGCAGCACGCTGATCGTCTCGGTGACCGCCTGCCACGTGCCCGCCGTCACGCCGAGGCGGCGCACCCGCTGCGACTGCTGCGCGTAGTTTCCGCCGAAGGTGCGCTCGCCCCCGATGCCGCGCAGGATCCGCAGGCCCGAGACGATGTCCGTCGCCATCGAGGTGAGCTCACCGGTCTGGGTGCGCTCAGCGGTCTGGGCCGAGTTCAGCGGCCGTAGCACCGGCGATGCCGCACCCACCAGCAGCGGAGCCGCGATCACCACCACCCAGCCGAGCGGCGGCGAGGTGGCGAACATGAGCCCACAGACCAGGATGAACGCCGCCAGCGAGCCGATGGCCCTGGAGACCACCTCGATGGTTTGGCCGAAGGTGTTGGAATCCGACGACGAGATGCTCAGCACCTCGCCGGTGGGCAGCCGACGACTCAGGATGTGCCCCAACTCCACCGCCTTGCGGTTGACCAGCTTCTGCGTCCCGTACAGCGCGATCAACCAGCCGCGGACGGCCAGGGTGTGCTGCGTGATTCCCGCGGCAGCCCCGATCAGGATCACGCACGTCAGGACGGCTGCCCAGGCGATGGTCGCCCAGGCGTCGCCGCGCAGGACGCCGACGTCGATCGCCTTGCCGAGCAGCAGCGGGCTCAGCGCCCCGGGCAGGAACCAGAACAGCCCCGCCACGGCCATCGCCGCCACCACGTCGGCTTGCACCCGTAGCAGCCAGACCAGGAACCTGGTCGGGCTGCGGGTGTCGGGACGCGACGTCTGCGCCGGGGTGTAGGCGTCGACGGCGGGTGGGAAGTCGTGCATAGCCGACGAACCTTACGCTGATCGGCGATCGATGTCAGGCAGCAATTCCCGCCCACGCACCTAGAATCGGGCAACGCAGGAGTGAGGAGCGACCATGCTGATCGACTTTGCGCCATCCGAGAAATCGAGCGTGGGCGTCGAGTGGGAACTCGCACTGGTCGATGTGGCGAGCGGAGAGCTGGCCCCTCGAGCGGCGGAGGTGCTGGAAGCATGCTCGGGAGGCGAGGCCGAACCGATCCGCAAGGAGTACCTGCAGACGATGGTCGAACTCGTCTCCGGAATTCATCGCTGCGTCGGCGACGCGGTGACCGACCTGGCCGAGAACCTGGCGGTGGTGCGGACGGCGACCGCTGCTCTCGGGATCGGTGTGATCGGCTCCGGCACGCACCCTTTCAGCCGATCGTCGGAACAGGCACGGTTCGAAGGCCCTCGGTACGACGTGGTGGCCGAGCGCAACGGCTACTGGGGCCGTCAGATGGCGATCTGCGGCACCCATGTGCACGTCGGCGTCGCGGACCGGGACCTGGCCCTCCCGATCACCAACGGGCTGGCCAGGTTCTACCCTTACCTGCTGGCGGTCACCTGCTCCTCGCCGTACTGGGAGGGTGAGGATTCCGGATACGCCTCCCAGCGCACCATGCTCTTCCAGCAGCTCTCCACCAACGGCCTGCCGTACCCGATGAGCCGCTGGGAGGAGTTCGAGGACTACGCCGAGGACCTCCAACGCAGCGGCATGATCAGCGTCCCGTCCGAGATCCGCTGGGACGTCCGACCCTCCCCGCGGTTCGGCACCGTCGAGAACCGGACCGCTGACTCGGTTCCGACGCTCGCCGAACTGGGGTGCGTGGCCGCCCTCACCCAGTGCTTCGCCGAGCACATCGCCCGCGGCTACGCCGCAGAGGCCACCTACGAGTCGCTGCCCCCGTGGTCGGTGCGGGAGAACAAGTGGCGCGCGGCCCGATACGGGATGGACGCCGAGGTGATCACCCCGAGGCAGCGACGTCCCGTCCCGCTCCGCACCGGACTGGCGCAGTGGCTGGAACGACTCACCCCGATCGCCCGAGACCTGGGGTGCGAGAGCGAGTTGGCCTTCGCCGGCCAGTTGGCCGACCACGGCGCCAGCTACTCCCGCCAGCGCGCCGCCGGCGGACCGGAGCCGGCCTTGCGACTGTTGCTGGAGGAGACCGGAAAGGCCACACCGTTCGGATAACCTGTCGGGCGTGAAGCCGTTCCTGCTGCTGGCGACCCGCGACCACGACCAAGCCGCCCTCGCCGAGTACAAGTCGGTGCTGCGGCATTCTGGGTTGGCGGCCGCACAGCTCGAACATCTGAGGGTGGAATCCGAGCCGCTGCCGGCGCTCGACCTGGCGGATTACTCCGGGGTGGTCCTCGGCGGGAGTTCCTTCAACATCTCCGACTCGATCAAGTCGCCCGTCCAGCAGCGGGTGGAGGCCGACCTGATGGCGCTCGTCGACCTGATCGTCGACACCGACTTTCCGTTCCTGGGCATGTGCTACGGGGTGGGGACGGTGACGATGCACCTCGGCGGACGGGTGGACCGCGAGTTCGGCGAACCGGTCGGAGCCACCCAGATCAGCCTGACCCCTGACGGCGTCGATGATCCGCTGCTGGCCGGGATCAGTTCGGAGTTCCATGCCTTCGTCGGTCACAAGGAGGCCTGCAACGGCGTCCCCGACGGCGTGGCGCTGCTCGCGACCGGCACTGAGTGCCCGGTTCAGATGTACCGGGTGGGCAACAACGTCTACGTCACCCAGTTCCACCCGGAGCTGGACGCCGACGACCTCGCCGCCAGGATGCGGATCTACCAGCACGCCGGGTACTTCGACCCGTCCGAGCTCGACGACCTGATCACCATGGCGTACGCCAGCCAGGTCGACGGCGAGCAGCATCGGGTGCTGCGGAACTTCGTCGATCGCTATGCCACCGATTGAACCGATCCGCCTCAGCGCAGCGTGAAGGCCCGGAACAGCACAGCGTTCGGCACTCCGAGCGCCTTGCCCTGAGCGCTGGTGATGCCGGTGATCAACTCGCGCGGGGACGGGTGCCCGGGAATGTCCGACAGATACCCCGAGTGCGCCTCCAGCGAGGCGACACCCCGCTCCAGCGCGTCCTCGGACACCGCGACGCCGTGGGTCGGCCGGGTGTCACCGGAGACCAGCAGCCAGGTGACTCCCCACTTCGCCAAACCCTCCTCGGCGGCAAGTTCGGGAAAGACCCAGGTGTTGTCGGCGTCGCGGACAGCGTCCGCGCAGGCCAGCCCGGCGGCCCGGTGGTCGGCCTGATTCAATCCGGCGACGAATTCGACCTCCCAGGAACCGGTGACCACAACATCCGGCCTCACCTCCCGGATCCGCCGGGCGATCGCGCGGCGCAGGTCGAGGGAGTAGACCAGCATTCCGTCCGGGTGATCGAGCATCACGAGGTCGGTCACGCCGACCGCGGCACAGGCCGCCTGTTGCTCGGCGCCGCGGAGCTCCCGGGTTTCGGCCGGCGGACGCTGCATTCCGGCCTCACCCTTGGTGAGCAGCAGGTAACTGACCTCGACGCCACGAGAGGTCCAGGCGGCGATCGCCGCCGACGTCCCGTACTCGAGATCGTCGGGGTGGGCCACCACGCAGAGCACGCGGCGGAAGTCAGCGTCGGGAAGCATGTCGACCGATGGGGCATCCATGCCCTCAACCTAGGCCCCGAGTCAACGGTTCAGCAGGGGCGGCCCTTGGGCGTATTCTCCGCCGTCAGCATCGGGTTGCGCACCACAACGTCGCCGAGCACGTCGTCGATCCTCGACATCATCTCCGGCGGAATCACCACGCCCGACGCCGCAACGTTCTCGGTGATCTGACGCGGCCTGGACGCGCCGATGATGGCACACGCCACGGCCTCGTTCTGGAGCACCCAGGCGACCGCGAGCTGGGCCATGGTGAGGTCCATCTCCTCAGCGATCGGACGCAGGCCCTGCACCGCCTCGATCACGTCGTCGTGCAGGAAGCGGCCGATCATCGTGGCGCCACCCTTGGTGTCGGTGGCGCGGGAGTGCTTGGGCAGCGACTGGCCGGGACGGTACTTGCCGGTCAGGATGCCCTGTGCCACCGGCGACCAGCAGATCTGGGACAGGCCCAGCTCGGTCGACGTCGGCACCACCCACTCCTCGATCACCCGCCACAGCATCGAATACTGCGGCTGGTTCGAGATCAACTGGAACCCCAGGTCCTTCGCGAGTGCGTGACCGGCCCGGATCTGGTTCGCGTCCCACTCCGACACCCCGATGTAAAGCGCCTTGCCCTGCCGCACCACGTCGGCGAAGGCCTGCATGGTCTCCTCGAGCGGGGTCTCGTGGTCGTAGCGGTGCGCCTGGTACAGGTCGACGTAGTCGGTGCGAAGGCGCTTCAACGACCCGTCGATCGACTCCAGAATGTGCTTGCGGGACAGCCCGACGTCGTTCGGGCCGTGCGGACCGGTCGGCCAGTACACCTTGGTGAAGATCTCCAGCGACTGCCTCCGCTGACCGGCCAGCGCCTTCCCCAGCACCTTCTCGGCCACGGTGTTGGCGTAGACGTCTGCAGTGTCGAAGCTGGTGATCCCGGCGTCCAGCGCCGCATGGACGCACTTCTCGGCGGTCTCGTTCTCCACCTGCGAGCCGTGGGTGAGCCAGTTGCCGTAGCAGATCTCGGAGACCTTCAGCCCGGAGTTACCCAGGTAGCGGAACTTCACTGCTTGGCCTCCTGCTCGACCATGGCCTCAGCTTCGGCGTCCGCCTCATCGGTATCGGCGTCAGCTTCGGGCTGGGCTTCGGACTCAGGCTGGTTCTGGGGCTCGTCCGGCTCGGCGAGGGGGTTGACGATGGCCGCGCCACCCAAGGTGGCCAGCATCTGCCGGACGTTGGTCAGCTGGGCGGTGATCGCGTCCCGGCGGGACGTGGCGGCGTGCAACTCGCGCTCGGACTCGCGGCGGATCTTCTCTGCCGAGAGCCGGGCCGCGTCGATGTGCTGCCCGGCCTCGTCGCGGGCCGCCTTCAGCTGGGCCTCCGACTGCGCCTTGGCCTCGGCCAGGTGCCGGTCGGCTTCGGCGTCGATCACCGCCTGGCGCTCCTGGGCACGTGCGATCGCCTGCTCGTTGGCCTGCATCTGGACGGCGAACTCGGCGGCCGCCTTGTCCCGGCGCTCGGCGAGAGTCTTCTCGAAATCGGCAGCGGCCGCTGCGGCCCGGGCCCGTTGGTGCTCGTAGACCGCTTCCGCCTCCTCGCGCCGAGCCGTGGCCTCACGATCGGCGTAGTCGAGGATCTCGTCGGACTGCCGCTTGGCCGACTCCAGGAGCCGGGTCGACTCCGCGTCCGTCTTGCTCGTGAGGTCGGCGGCGTAGCGATCGGCAGCCGTCCGCGTCTGGGCGGCGGCGGACTCAGCCTCGGTGACCAGCCGGTCGGCCTCAGCCTTCGCCTTGGAGCGGAGTTCGGCGGCCTCGTCCTCGGCGAGCTTCAGCATCTTGCCGATCCGAGCCCCCAGGTCTGCGTAAGAAGGAGCGCACCACCTCTCGCTGCTCCTGCTCCAACGCGGCGATCCGAGTGCGGTAGCTGCTCGCCTGCTCCTCCAGCTGCGCCACCTGGGAATGCAGCTTGGTCTCGGCCACCAAGCTGTCTGCGGATTGGCTGCGCGCCTGCTCGACGAGCTTGCGCAGTTCGGCGACGGCCCGGTCGACCTCGCTGGGCTCGTAGCCGCGCATCACCGTCCGGAAGCCTGGATTCTGCTGGGTCATGGTTGATTTTCCGTTCCTTGCGGGGTTGGCGGGGAGGGGCGTTCGGAGACGGCCAACGCCTCGATCACCCCGGAGAGGTGCCCGAGCTGGGCGTTGATGTCGTCGCGGCGGCGGGCCAGCTGCGCCACTTCGGACCTGGCCCGCTCAAGCATGCTGCGGGCCTCGGCACGGGCGGCGTCCGCGTCGGCGCGAGCCTGGTTGAGCAGGGTGACCGCCTCATCGCGGGAGACCCGGGCCGACTCGAACGTTTCGCGCTGCAGCTTCTCCAGGTCGGACGCGGCCCGCTCGCGGATCAGCTTCGCGCCCGCCTCCGCCTCGGCCAGGCGCCGTTCGGCGCGCTGCATCTGGGCCTTCGCCTCACCGTTGGTGTGGCTGAGCAGCCGATCAGCCTCCTCCTGCGCGTGCTGGCGGGTGTGGACGGCGTCCCGCTCGGCGGCCTCGAGCACCGCGCGGGCGCGGGCCTGAAGGTCCTCGGCCACCGCCGTCGCCTCGGCCACAAGGGACTGCTGCCGGTGGGTCGCGGCGGTGAAGGCCACCTCGGCCTTCTCCCGCACCCCGCGGACATGCTCGGCCAGTGACGAATGAGTCTGCCGCCGTAGCGCTTGCGCCTCGGCAGCGACGCTGCCGCGCAGTTCCGCCATCGCCTGTTCCGTCCAGGCGACGTGCGCGGCCGCGTCCGCCAACTTCGCCTCGGCGTCGGCCTGCACCTGGACGTCGAGGGCATCGCGCTGCTCCTGCGCCTCGGTTCGGGCGCGCTCCGCCTCGGCGTCGAAACGGTCCCGGTCGGCGGCCATCTCGGCGCGCAGGCGTTGGGCTTCGTCGGCCAGGTCGGCCCGTTGTGCTGCCAGCTCGTCGGCGACCCGGCTGCGCAGGTCGGACAGCTCGGCATCCAGCATCTCCCGGCGCTTGGCCTCCTCTGCCGCCATCTCCCGGTAGCGCTCGGCCAGTTCCGCGTCCACGGCGGCGACCCGGGCGTCCAGCCGGGTGCGCACTTCGTCCTCGGTGCGCTGGGCCGCCTCCGCTGCGGCGCCGGCGTGGGCGCGGGCCTCGTTCAGGATGCGGTCGGCCTCCGCACGCGAGCTGGTGGCGACCTCTGCGGCGGTTCGTTCAGCGGCCTGGGTGATCATGCCCGCCTGTTCGACGGCGTCCTGAACGAGGGTGACCGAGTCCTGACGGGCCTCGTCGAGGCGTGCCGCCGCGGTCGCGAGCGCGGCCTCGGCGGCTGCTCTGTTCTCGGCCACCTCACGTGCGAGTTGGTCGTTGATCTGGAGGTTGCGGAGCGTTTCGGCGCGCACGGCGTCGGCCTCAGCCTGGGCTTCGGTGCGTAGCTGATCGGCCAGGTTCTGCGCCTGCGTCAGGATCTCGGTCGCCTGCCTAGTCAGCTCGCTACCGGCCGGCTGGGTGAGCGGACGCACAGCGGGATCGAGCACTCCGCCATCGTGCTAGGCCGACTCCAATCTGTGCAACCTGGGCCGGAGTGTCGCGAACCGGGTCTGAGGTGGAGGTGCAGCCTTACCCCGCATCGCACCGGCCAGGACGCCGGCGCGGCTCGGTAGAGTTCGTCCGTGCGCTATCTGTCGACCCGGGGCGAAGCCGGTACTCCTGCGAAGTCTTTCGGCGACATCCTGCTCGAAGGGCTCGCCCCCGACGGTGGGCTGTATCTGCCCGAGTACTACCCGCAGGTGGACGCCGCCGTCCTGGCGTCGTGGCGGCACCTGTTGAACACGGAGGGCTACGCGGCCCTCGCCCACGCCGTCCTGAGCCTGTTCCTCGACGACATCGACGACGCCGACCTGCGCGGCATCTGCGAGCGCGCCTACAACGACACGGTGTTCGCAACCGCCGACGTCGTGCCGGTCACGACGCTGCAGGGCGGCCTGTGGTTGGCGCACCTGTCGGACGGGCCGACGGCGGCGTTCAAGGACCTCGCCATGCAGCTGCTCGGGCAACTCTTCGAGTACGAGTTGGCCCGGCGCGGCCAGGAGCTGAACATTCTGGGCGCGACCAGTGGCGATACCGGCTCGGCTGCGGAGTACGCCATGCGTGGCCGGGTCGGGATCCGGGTGTTCATGCTCACCCCGGCGGGACGGATGACCCCCTTCCAGCAGGCGCAGATGTTCAGCCTGGACGATCCGGCGATCGTCAACATCGCCGTCGAGGGCGTGTTCGACGACTGTCAGGATCTGGTGAAGGCGGTCGCGTCCGACCTGGCGTTCAAGCGACGGTTCTCACTCGGCGCGGTGAACTCGATCAACTGGGCCCGGCTCGTGGCGCAGGTGGTCTATTACTTCGCCGCCTGGTTCCGGGTGACCACGAGCGACGAGCAGCGCGTGTCGTTCTGCGTCCCCACCGGCAACTTCGGCAACATCTGCGCGGGGCACGTGGCCCGCATGATGGGGTTGCCGATCGACCGGCTGGTGCTGGCGACCAATGAGAACAATGTGCTCGACGAGTTCTTCCGCACCGGCGTGTACCGGGTGCGCTCCTCGGCCGAGACCCACGCCACGTCATCCCCGTCGATGGACATCTCGAAGGCCAGCAATTTCGAGCGTTTCGTGTTCGACCTGCTGGGCCGGGACGGCGATCGGGTGCGCGAGCTGTTCGCTGTGGCGCTGCCGCGGGACGGGTTCTTCGACCTCTCGGCGACGCCGGAGTTCGAGACCCTGCAGTCGCGTTTCGGCTTCGTGTCGGCGTCCTCGACCCACGCCGAGCGGCTGGCGAACATCGCCGAGGTGTACGCCCGCGACGGCGTCCTGGTGGATCCGCACACCTCAGACGGAATCAACGTCGCCCGCCGGTTCGTGGTGGCGGGCACCCCGATGATCGTGCTCGAGACCGCCCTGCCGGTGAAGTTCTCCGACACGATCCTCGAAGCCGTCGGACGCGAGCCCGAGCGTCCGTCCCAGTTCGTTGGGCTGGAGGACTTGCCCCGGCACGTGATCGACCTGCCCAACGACCCGGCCGCCCTGAAGTCCCTGATCGCCCAGACGCTGGGTTGATCGGCTGTCCGCGCCCGCTACAGGCCGCGGCGGGTCAGGAGGTGACGGAGGTCCGGATCCTGGCCGCGGTAGGTGCGGTAGGTGGACATCGGGTCGAGCGAGCCACCGGGGGCGAGCAGCAAGCGACGGAAGCGCTCTCCGTTCTCGCGGGTCAGTCCGCCGTTGGCGGTGAGGAAAGCCGCTGTGTCGGCGTCCATCACTTCGGAGAACAGGTAGGCGTAGTAGGCGGCGTCATAACCGCCTTCGAACACGTGCCGGAAATAACCCGACCGGTACCGGGGCGGCACCAGGGCGTAGTCGAGGCCGACCGAGGCCAGCGCGCGCCGTTCGAAGGCTTCCACCCCGTCGGCGTCGACGGGCAGATCCTCCAGCGCGGTGGTGTGCCACACCTGATCGAGCAGTGCCGCGGCGAGGTACTCGGTGGTCTTGAATCCCTGCTGAAACAGGGTCGCGCCACGCAAGGTCTCCACCCACTCAGGCGGCAGCGGCTCACCGGTCTCCGAATGCACGGCGTACCGGCCCAGCAGGGACGCATCGAGCGCCCAGATCTCGTTCACCTGGGACGGGTACTCGACGAAGTCACGCGGCGTGTTCGTCCCCGATTGCGAGGGGTACCGGACCTCGGAGAGCAGCCCGTGCAACGCGTGCCCGAACTCGTGGAACAACGTGATCACGTCGTCCCAGGTCATCAGGGTCGGCCGCCCGGCGGGTGGCTTGACCAGATTGGCGTTGTTCGTCACCACCGGCAGTTGCCCGAGCAGTGAGTTCTGGTCCACCAGGTTGTTCATCCACGCTCCGCCCTGCTTGCCGGGACGGGCGTAGAAGTCGGCGGCGAACAGACCGACCGCTGCGCCGTCGGCTTCGTTGACCTCGAAGAGGCGCACCTCCAGGTGGTAGCCGACGAGTTCGGGGCGTTCGGTGAACGTGACGCCGTACAACTCGTGGGCCGCCGCGAAGACTCCCTCGTGGAGCACCCGCTCGAGTTCCAGATAGGGACGCAGCACCGTCGCGTCCAGGGCGTAGAGCTCGGTGCGGAGCAGTTCGCTGACGTACTGCCAGTCCCACGCGGCCATCGGCTCGACCGGCTCGATCCGACGCCACACCGGTTCCATCTCGTCAGCCTCCCGCCGAGCGTTGGCGACCGCCGCCGGCGCCATCGTGGTCAGCAGTTCCCACACGGCCCGGCCGCTGCGGGCGCACCCGTCGGCGGCGACGTAGTCGGCGTGGGTGGCGAATCCGAGCAGCCGCGCCCTTTCGGCTCGCAGCCGGGCGAGCTCGACGATGATCCCGCGGGTGTCGTGGTCGCCGCCCAGCCCGCGGGTCACGGCCGCCAGGTGGATCCGGTGACGCAGGTCACGATTCTTGAGCACCTCAAGGGAACGTTGGCCGGAGGTGTTGTCGAGTTCGATCAGCCAACCCTCGTCATGACCGGTGTCGCGGGCTCGTTCCCGGGCACCTTCGATCTGGGTCTCGCTGAAGCCATCGAGTTCCGCGCGGTCGATGACCAGCACGGCGCCGGCGTTCCGGCCGGCCAGCGCCTCCCGTCCGAAGGCTGACTGGAGTTCGGCGATCCGGGAGTTCAGCTTTCGGAGCCGCATTTGGTCGGCCGGTTCGAGGTTCACCCCCAGCCGCTCGAAGGCGAGCAGCCGACGCTCCAGCCAGTAGGCGGACGCGGGGTCGAGCGGCACCGCGCCCGATTCGCCCCGCGCCGCCAGGGCGGCCACCCGTTCGTACCGGGCACGGTCGAGGTAGACGGCGTCACGGTGAGCGGCCAGTTCGGGTGCGAGCGCCGCTTCGACCTCGTCCAGTTCATCGTCGGTGTCGGCCGGCTGCTTGGTGTAGAACGCGGACAGCGATCGCGCCAGCATCTGCCCCGAACGCTCCCATGCCTCGATCACGTTGGCGACCGTGGGGGGACGGGGATCGGCAGCGATCACCTCGAGCTGCGCCAACTGCTCGGCCATCCCGGCCTCGATGGCCGGCCGGTAGTGCTCGGTGCGGATCGTCGTGAAATCGGGCAGTTCGAAGGGCAGTGTGGACGGCGCAGCGAAAGGATTGGTGGCATCCAGCGACATGGCGTCCATCCTCGTCCTCCCGCCCGCTCTCACCAAGTGTGCGGGGGGCGGCCCGGGCCCGGATTCCGGCTCGGCGAACACCTGCCTGCACAATCGCCAACACGCGACCACCCACCGGACCCACCAGCCCGCTCCACCGGACACCACCCCGGCACACTCGCCACGGCGCGGCCACCGCACCCCAACCCCGCTCCACCGGACACCACCCCGACGACCCTTACTGGACCCAGCCGACCGGTACGGGGCCCAGACGACCGGTGTCAGCGACCGGCGCGGAACTCAGGCGGGCTTACGCGGGACGCAGCCCAGGAGCAGGACGAACGCCACCACGTTCAGAGCCAGTGCGGCCAGTTCGAGCCAGGTCATCCCGACCCATCCGCTCAGGGCGGACAGCGCCGTCACCACCACGGCGACGATATGACCCCAGCGGCGCTGGCGCACCACCCACAAGGTTGACAGCCCGTGCGCGAGCGCGACCAGCATCAGGACTCCAGCGAGGATCGCGGCCGAGATCGCATCAAGGGGGGACATGAAGTAGACGGCCAGAGCGTAGACGCCGTAGTAGACGGTCAGGATTCCCAGCAACACCACCGCCGCGAGCCGGCGTCGCGCACGACCTGACCCCTGGCCGGAGGAACGCGAGGGGTCCTGGAGGGGCGGGCGTTGCTTCGGCACGGACCAACGCTAGCGCTCTCGCCGCCCTTGCTCGTCGGGCTCGGGGCGGCTCGGCTCGATTCAACCTGTCGCTCACCGCGCGGCCTTGACAGCGGCGGCTCGATTCACACCCGCCGCTTCACCACGCGGCCTTGACGGGGACCAAGACCTGGCCGTGGACAGACAGCGGCGGCTCGATTCACACCGGTCGCTTCACCACGGAGCTTCGGACAAGGCAGCTCGATTCCCATCTGAGGCTTCACGCCGAACCACGACGGTGGCAGCCAGATTCACAGCTGTCGCTCAGCCACGGAACCTTGCATAGTGACCTCGCATGGTTGAAGGATCAATCATGGACATCTTCGGGCTTCCCGTTCATCCGCTCGTCGTGCACGCCGCCGTCGTGTTGTTGCCGCTGGCTGCTCTGGGCGCACTGGTCATCGTCATCTCGGCGAAGGCCCGGAAGGCCTACGGCGCCCTGGTGGCCGTCGGCGCTGTCGTCGCGGCTGGCGCCGTGGTCGGCGCCCGGCTCTCAGGCGAAGCATTCGCCGGCGCGACCACCGGCGTCGGTGCTCTCGGCACCCACATGGCATGGGGTTTGCTGGCCCCCTGGCCCGCCGTGGCGCTCGCCCTGACCACCACGGCCCTGGTCGTAGCCGGACGCGGGAAGCGCGGCCCCCTTCAGCTCACCCTCGGCGTGCTCACGGTCATCGCCGCCCTGGCCAGCCTCGCCGTGATCGCGATCGTGGGCCACACCGGTGCGACCAGCGTCTGGGGCCAGCCCGCCTAGGTGAGGCGTGCCCTGGACACCAAGTTCCCCCTGGATCCGGCGTTGCTTCACTCGCAGGTGTTGAAAGCTCCGGCGCGCACCTGATCGGGCTTCCCGGAGCCCAGGAACTGAATCTGGTTCGGCAGGGTGAACAGCATCGCGTCCCCGATTCCCACCGCCACCATCTTCCCGGCGGGGTACGTCGTCTTGAGCTCAGCGAACGTGAGGGTGAGCGGCACGTCGTCGACCATGGTCAGGGGCGGGCCGAACTCCTTGTCGAGGGTGAACCCCCACGCCGAGAGGTACCGGACGGACTTCTTGGACCGGTCCTTGGCCTCGTACTGCACCCAGAGCCCCCCGTAGAGCACCGTCTCGGCCCACGGGCTCGAATCGTCGAGCTCACACAGCACCCCGGACGTGGTCTCGTCGGGGTCGCCCAGTTGTTCGTTCAGCAGTTCGCTCACGTCCACCTGCAAGGCGCCGAAGGCGAAATCGCCGAGGCCGTCCCCACGCAGTTCCAGCTCGGCGTCCGCAGCCTCCGACGTGGCCGGACCGGCCGGCGTGGTGACCATCGGCGTCGCCGGCGCGGACGGGACAGCGGCCGTCCCCGCCGGTGAAGGCGCCGTCGTCCCGCAGCCGACGATCACGCCGAGGATCGGAATCAGCAGGGCAAGGGTGAACGGGTGGCGGTTCATGCTCGGCTCCTGTCGTGGGCTTCGAACACAGCAAAGCACCCGCCGACAGGCCGGGCGTCGCCGCCACGCCCGCTTCCCACTAGCCTGTGCTCAACCCAGCAGAGGAGATCCGCATGACTCCGGCGAAGAAGCGAATCGGCATCCTGACCGCAGGCGGCGACAGTCCCGGGCTGAACGCGGCCATCCGCGGCTTCGGCAAGGCCGCCATCAGCACCGGGTGGGAACTGCTTGGTTACCGGGACGGGATCCGCGGCCTGGTGGAGAACCGGTACACCCCGCTGGACCCCGGCGCGCTCTCGGGGATCCTCACGATCGGTGGCACCATCCTCGGCACCAGTCGCGACAAGGTGCACAAGATGGTGGTCGACGGCGAGGTGCGCGACATGCGGGCGCAAGTCGTCGAGAACTACGAGCGGGAAGGCTTGTCGGGGCTGGTGCTGCTGGGCGGCGGCGGGACGGCGAAGAACGCTTTGCGGCTCGCGGACGCCGGGCTCAACGTGATCACGCTGCCGAAGACCATCGACAACGACATCGCGCACACCGACACCAGCTTCGGCTTCGCGACCGCCATGGAGATCGCCACCGAGGCGGTCGACCGCCTGCACAGCACGGCGCACAGCCACCACCGAATCATTCTGACCGAGATCATGGGCCACCGCGCCGGGTGGCTGACGCTGGGCGCCGGCATCGCCGGCGGCGCCGACATCATCCTCCTGCCCGAGATCCCGTACTCGGTGCAGAACGTCGCCGACACCATCAAGCAGCGGCTGCAACGGGGCAGCACGTTCAGCGTGGTCGCGGTGGCAGAGGGCGCTCGTGACATCCAGGACGCCGCCGACTACGAAGCCGCGGCCTTGCTGGTGAAGGCATCGAAGACGCCGGAAGCCGTCCGCGCCGCCAGGGCCCACCTGGCCAACGTGGAAGACACCCAGCGGGAGCACACGTTCAAACTCGCCCGCGAACTGGAGGCCGCCACCGGGCTCGAATCCCGCGTGTCCATCCTCGGCTACGTCCAGCGGGGCGGCATCCCCTGCGCCGCGGACCGGCTGCTGGCGTCCCGCCTGGGCACCGCGGCGGCCCACGCCGTGGGCAAGGGCCAGTTCGGGATGATGGTGGCCGCCCGAGGCGAGGACACCGAACTCGTACCCTTGAAGGACGTGGCCGGGCACCTGAAGCTGGTGCCGCCCGACCACGAATGGATCCTCACCGCGCGCAAGCTGGGCACCGGGCTCGGCGACTGACCGCTCAGCCCGCGGCGGCATACCTGGGCTCGGCGCGTGGGCCGCTGACCGTGAAAAGACGACGCCGGCGCGCCGGGCTGAGGTTCTCCTCGACCGTCACCTCCGCGTCAGGATGCAGCCGCACGCTCCGGGCCGGGTTGGCGAACCACCGCTGGCCGTCGGGCACCACTTCGCCCTTCATCAGGAACGAGTCCGTCTCCACGACCGCCCCGACCCCCACCGTGGCCCCGTAATGCACGAAGCCGGACGGTGCGATCGTGCAGCGGTCACCGAGCACGATCCGGTCGGACTTGAACACACCCTCCTCCAAGGAGTGGCCCTGGAGCGTCACACCGGCGTTGAGGGTCACATCGTCCCCGATCGTGGTCAGGGACCGTTCGACCATCGCGGCGCCGTCGTCGAACAGCCGGCGGCCGATCTTCGCTCCCAGCGCTCGGTAGACCCAGCTCGCGAACGGTGTGCCCGTCACGGTGCCGAACACCCGGTCAGCGCCGAGTTTCCAGAACCGCTCATGGCGCCAGAACGCCGGGTCGTAGACCGAGCACAGCCGCGGGATCATCGGCTTGAACCCTTGGACGGCGCGTTCGACGAAGATGAAGTAGACCAGGCCCACCAGCGGCCAGGTGAAGTACAGCGTCGCCAGGCTGAGCGCTCCATACTGAGGCATCAGGTCGAACGCCGCGATCAGGGCGACGCTGCTCGCGCTCAGGAACAGCCACTGGACCAGGAGCGACAGCCCGATGGTCGCGGTGTTGTAGCGCAGCTTGGCTCTCAGCGTCCGCGCGAACCGGATCGGCGACGCGCTCAGATCCTCGAATTCGCGGTCGCGGGCCACCGAGCGCGGAATCTCGAACGCGGGCGAGCCCAGCAGACCGACGCCGGTGCGCACCTCCCCTGAGATCGGGAGCAGGACGTGGCTGCCGAGCAGGCAGTCGTCCCCGATCTTGGCATCGGGTGAGTAGTGCACACCGTTGCCCACGAAGACGTTCTTTCCCACCACCGTGGGACGGACCCGGAACGAGGTGTTGGAGAAGTCGGCGTTCGACAGGTTGAGCCCGTCGGAGACCATGGTCCCGGTTCCGATCGTGACCAGGTACGGAATGTCGTGGGACACCGCCATGCCGAAGTTCGTGCCGGTCTGCCTCAACGGCTTGAGCCGGTAGCCGAGCCGGCTCAGGTAGCCGGTGATGTAGTTGCTGTCGCCGAACAGCGGGATGAAGCGCCCGTTGGTCATGCGGCGAACCGCCCGAAGGCAGAAGTACGCGACTCCGTAGAGCGGATAGACCGCGCCGGGAACGAGCATCCGGTTGAACAACCGAGGAACCGTCCAGGTCACGAGAACCCCCACCGTGAGGCCACCCAGATACAGCCCGAGCGAGACCCCGGCCGCCATCAGGTAGGTGCTCGGGTCTGACCAGGCCAGCGTCGGGTGTCCGAGCAGGATGTCCTCCGCCCACGGGAAGGCCTGAATCAGGAGCACCGATCCCAACGTGAACAGCGGCCCGACCACCAGCACCGGGATCAGTAGCCGGCCGAGCCCGTAGACCCAGGCCCGCGCCGCCGACAGCGGCATGCCCTCGATCCGGGCGTAGTTCTCCTCCGTGGGACGTCCGGGGACGCCGTGCCACCGTTCGCCGTCGGGGATCGACTGGCCGAGCAGCAACGCCGACGCCGGTCCCAGTTGCGCGAAGTCGCCGACCGTGGTGTGGATGTCCATGGCCGCCCCGTCGCCCAGGAACGCGCCCGCGCCGATCCGGATCCGGCCGGTGCGGATGACGCCCGCCTCGACGCGGTACCCGGGGATCGCCGCTCCACGCAGGATGGTGGCGTTCGGGCCGATGGTGAGCAGGTCGGGGCACGCCGGGAGCAGGTTCGTCTGAATCAGGACGCCACGTCCGATCCGTGCTCCCAGCAGCCGCAGGTACAGCGGCAGCATCGGCGTCCCGGCGAACAGCCGGGCCGGGTTCAGCCGCAGCAGCATCCGCATCAGCCAGAACCGCAGGTAGCCCAGGCTCCACACCTCGATCTCGCGTTCGCGCTCCCGTCCGACCAGCAACCACTTCGCGACGATCGGGAAGACCAGGACGAAGCCGAACAGCGCGGTCGTGAACCCGACGGCGGCCAAGTACATCTCCACCGGAGTGGTGGCAGCGGCGAGGAACCCCCAGCCGAAGGCGGTCACGACGGCGGCCAACCAGCAGTAGCCGGCGAACAGGCCGAGCTGGGCGATGCCCGTCGCCGCGTACCGGGCGGTGCTCGCGAGCGCTCCCCGGCTCGACACGGGCGGCGTCCAGTCCTCCGGACTGCCGGCCAGTTCGGAGCCCGACGCCTCGAGGCGCGCGGCCAATCCCTGGAGCGTGGGATTCAGGTAGACGTCCTGCATCGCGGGTGCGGGAATGTCCGGCAGTGTCCGCGCCCGGGCGCAGAAGCGCGCGAGCACCAGCGAGTTCGCCCCCAGGTCGTCGAAGAAGTGGGCCGTGGCCGAGACCTTGTCCAGGTGCAGAAGGTCAGCCAGCACGGCCGCCAACTGGCGTTCGATCGGCGTGGTCGGCTCCACATGAGCCTCGCCGCCGGACTGCCGACGGGTCACGTCGGGGGCGGGCAACCGCTTTCGGTCCACCTTGTCGCTGGGTAGCAGGGGCAGTTCGGCCAGTTCCTCGTAGTAGGCCGGCACCATGTAGCCGGGCACCCGGTCGCGCAGCGCCCGCTTCAGCTCTGCCGCGTCGATCGCATCGGCGTCAGCGCGCCGGCAGTAGTACGCCACCAAGTCGACCACGCCGGGCTCGGGGCGATACGGCTCGACCACGGCCGCCGCGACGCCGGGAAACTCCAGTAACACCGACTCGATCTCGGTCAGCTCGATCCGGTAGCCCCGGATCTTGACCTGCAGGTCGATGCGGCCGTGGTATTCGATCTCCCCATGCCCGTCGACCCGGCCCAGGTCGCCGGTGCGGTACAACCGGCCCGACGGGTTGTTCGGAATCGGCCCGGGCGCCTCGATGAACGCCTTCTCGGTGAGGTCGGGACGGTTGACGTAGCCGGCGGCCAGGCAGATGCCGGCGATGCAGATCTCGCCGACCTCTCCCGGCGCAGCGAGATTCGTGGTGCCCGGCTCCAGGATGACCACCGAGTAGCTCGGCAACGGCCGGCCGATGGTCACCGGACGGTGCGGCCGCAACGGCACCCAGGTCGCTGTCACGGCGGCCTCGGTGGGGCCGTACACGTTGAGGAACCGGCGCCAGGGCCGGTACCAGCGCGCGACCAGGTCCTGCGGGCAGGCTTCGCCGGAGACCAGGAGGAAGCGCAACTGCGGCAGGTCCTCGTCGATCGTGGCCAGCAGCGTCGGGACGCAGCACAGGGCCGTGATCCGGCGCTCCTGGAGGAATTCCTGGAGTTCCTGCCCGACCAGCGCCGTGCTGCCGGGCTTGGGCACCAGCGTCGCCCCCACCATCCACGGCACCCAGGTCTCTTCCACCGAGAAGTCGAACGCCACGGTCATGCCCTGGTAGATGCGATCCGTGGGCAGGATGCCGTACACCTCGGCGGCCACCCGGACGAAGTTGCAGATGGCGGCCTGCTCGATCGCGACCCCCTTGGGACGGCCCGTCGAGCCGGAGGTGTAGATGATGTAGGCCAGTTCCTCGACGGGCCCGCCGTGCTCTTCCGCGCCGAGCCGGGACGAGGCCAGTGCGGCGATCTCTTCGCCGGCCTCATCAGGGCAGATCAGCGATGCGTCCGTCAGCGCCAGGCACGAACGGAGCCTGGAGCTGGTCAGGACGAAGCGCGCGTTCGCGTCGCTGCAGATGAAGGCGATGCGATCCGGCGGGAAGCCGGCGTCCAAGGGCACATAGGCCGCGTGCGCCTTGAGCACCGCAAGCTCCCCGACGTAAGTGTCGACGCCGCCGTCGCAGAGCAGGGCCACCCGATCGCCGGCTCGGACGCCCTGCGCCAACAGGTAGCGGGCGAGCTGGTTGGCGCGTGCATCGAGCTGTTCGTAGGTGAGCTGTACCGCTGAGGTGTCCACGGCGAGCCGGTCGGCCTGGCCTTCGGCCCGTAGTTGGTCCACCCGCTCTTCGAACAGGTGATGAAGCCTCTCGCCAGGGCTCCATCGGATGTGCTGGTCGTAGTGCGTGTCGACCAGCACATCCGGTGGAACCGCAAGCGTCGGCGCGAGAGTTCCGTCGAGCACAATGCACTCCTTGAGCAGGCGCAGGGGTGGGTCCGCTTCGCGATCAGGCCGCGATGCGGTACTCCTCCGCGACGGACCTGGCGAGAATTCCCAGACCCTTGATCAACAGATCGTCGGGAATGGTGAGCGGTGCCATCACCTTGAGCACCTGGTCGAAGGAGCCGCTGGATTCGATCAGCAGGCCCTGCTCCACACACCGGCTGCGGATCGATGCCGCCTCCATGCCCGTTCCGACGTCGAGGCCCTGCATCAGGCCACGGCCCTTGACCTTGCCGGATTCCGTCAACCGCGACATCGCGGTGAGCGATGTGCGCACAATCTCCGCCTTGCGTGCGATGTCGTCGGCGAAGCTCCGGTCGCCCCAGAACTTGGTGAGAGCGACCGTCGCGGTGATGAAGGCGTGGTTGTTGCCCCGGAAAGTGCCGTTGTGCTCACCCGGCGTCCACACGTCCAGGTCCGGACGGATCAGGACCACCGACATCGGCAGACCGAAGCCCGACAGCGACTTCGACAGCAGCACAATGTCGGGGGTGATCCCCTCGCCTTCGAAGCTGAAGAACGTGCCGGTTCGGCCACATCCTGCCTGGATGTCGTCCACGATCAGCAGGGCGCCGTGCTGGCGTGCGATGGTCGCGATGCGCTGCAGCCACTGCGGCGACGCGACGTTCAGCCCGCCCTCGCCCTGAACGGTCTCGAGGATGATCGCCGCCGGCGGGTCGATGCCGCCGGAGGGGTCTTCGAGCATGGACGCCAGGAATCCTGCGGTGTCGACGCCTTCGAAGTAGCCGTCGTACGGCATCCGGGTCACCCCGTGCAGGCCCTGTTCGGGACCCATTCGGTGGTGGCTGGACGCGGTGGCGGCCAGCGACCCGAGGCTGACGCCGTGGAACGCGTTGGTGAACGCGATCACGTTGTTCCGCCCGGTGACCTTCCGAGCCAGCTTGAGCGCCGCCTCGACGGCGTTCGTGCCGGTCGGTCCGGTGAACTGGACCCGGTAGTCGAGGCCCCGAGGAGCCAGGATCGTGTTCTCCAGCGCCATCAGGAACGCGTGCTTGGGCGTCGTGAAGAGATCGAGCGATGCCGTGATCCCGTCCGATGCGATGTAGTCGATGAGCGCAGCCTTCATGTCCGGATCGTTGTGACCGTAGTTGAGAGCGCCCGCGTTGGCCAGAAAATCGATGAATTCTCGCCCGTTGACATCTCTGACGATGCTCCCAGTGCCAGCTGCGAGAACGAAAGGAAATCCCCGGCAATAGCTCCGGGCTGCGGATTCCCTTGAATCGAAGAGTGTGCGCGCTGATGCGGCAGATATGATGGACATCGGTTCATTCCCCCCTAGAACGTCCGCGTCAATACTTGGACACTACTGAGCCATGACGAGCGAGGAAACACCTCGTTGATGAGTAGGACTACTGAGCATCAGGGCCTCGACCTCACGCCTCAACTAACGCTTGGAGTTGCGTCGTTTCAGTGTTCTGCGGGGCCGGGGAAAGGCCTGGGGTGGGGTGCCTTCCTCGCTCTTCCTTTAGATAATTCCGAGGAACTTCTTAGGAATGGGGCCCGACGGTTCGATCCTGTACGGGCTTCCTGGAGCCGCCTCAGGCGTCGCTGAGCACCCGCCCGATGATGAAATTCAGGATCAACCCGGCCTGGGCCGGCTGAGCGGTGACCCGGGACCCGGCGTGGATCGGCGCCGGCGGGGAATGACACACCGATTACTCTGGTTGAGTTGACCGATCTGAAGGAAGTCCGCCATGCCCGTCCTGCGCTCCCGCACTGTCACCCACGGCCGCAACATGGCCGGCGCCCGAGCGCTGTGGCGCGCCACCGGCATGGTTGACAGCGACTTCGGCAAACCGATCGTCGCCATCGCGAACTCCTTCACCCAGTTTGTGCCCGGACATGTCCACCTTCGTGACATGGGTTCGCTGGTGGCCGGCGCAGTCGCCGAGGCCGGCGGAGTGGGCCGGGAGTTCAACACCATCGCGGTTGATGACGGCATCGCGATGGGCCACGGCGGCATGCTCTACTCGCTGCCCAGCCGCGAGTTGATCGCGGACTCGGTGGAATACATGGTCAACGCGCACTGCGCCGACGCCCTGGTCTGCATCTCCAACTGCGACAAGATCACCCCCGGAATGCTGCTCGCCGCGCTCCGGCTGAACATTCCCACCGTCTTCGTGAGCGGCGGACCGATGGAGGCCGGCAAGGCGCAGATCTCCGACGGTGTCGCCTACACCCGTCTCGACCTGGTCGACGCCATGGTGAAGGCGGTCGACGAGAGCGTCAGCGACGAGCAGATCCTGGCGATCGAGCAGAACGCCTGTCCCACCTGCGGCTCGTGCTCGGGCATGTTCACCGCGAACTCCATGAACTGCCTGCTGGAAGTGATCGGGCTCGCGCTGCCGGGCAACGGCTCCACGCTCGCCACGGCCGCTGCCCGCCGGGACCTGTTCCTGAACGCCGGCCGGCTGGTCGTCGACCTCGCCAAGCGCTGGTACGACGCCGACGACGCCTCCGTGCTGCCCCGGTCGATCGCGACCAGAGACGCGTTCGCCAACGCGATGCGGGTGGACGTCGCCATGGGCGGTTCGACCAACACCGTGCTGCACCTGCTGGCGGCGGCACGGGAAGCCGGGGTCGACTTCGGATCCGACGACATCGACGCCATCTCGCGCGCCACCCCGTGCATCTGCAAAGTGGCGCCCAACACGTCGACCTACTACATGGAAGACGTCCACCGCGCCGGCGGAATCGCGGCCATCATCGGCGAACTCGACCGTGGCGGGCTGATGGACCGCGGCGTCCACGCCGTCCATTCACCGAGCCTGGAGAAATGGCTCGCCGACTGGGACATCCGCAGCGGCTCTCCCCTGCCGGAGGCGATCGAACTCTTCCACGCCGCTCCTGGCGGAGTGCGTACCACGCAGGCGTTCTCGTCCACCAACCGCTGGGACACCCTCGACACCGACGCCGAGAACGGGTGCATCCGCGGCGTCGCGACGCCCTACACGGTGGAAGGCGGCTTGGCGATCCTGAAGGGCAACCTCGCACCCGACGGCTGCATCATCAAGACCGCCGGCGTGCCGAGCAATCAGTGGACGTTCCGCGGTCCGGCCATCGTCACCGAGAGTCAGGAGGAGGCTGTGGAGGCCATCCTGGGCAAACGGGTGCAGCCCGGCGACGTGGTGGTCGTCCGCTACGAAGGCCCCAAGGGCGGACCGGGCATGCAGGAGATGCTGTACCCGACCTCCTACCTCAAGGGACTCGGCCTCGGCCCCCAGTGCGCGCTGATCACCGATGGCCGGTTCTCCGGCGGATCCTCCGGGCTGTCGATCGGGCACGTGTCACCCGAGGCAGCGGCCGGCGGGGTCATCGGGCTGGTCGAGGACGGCGACCAGATCGAGATCTCGATTCCCGAGCGCAGCGTGACCCTGTTGGTGGACGAGACCACCCTCGCCGAGCGCCGGGACCGGCAGGACGCGGCGGGCTGGCAGCCCAAGCACCGCGTCCGCGAGGTGTCCACCGCCCTGAAGGTGTACGCGTCCCTGGCCCTGAGCGCAGACAAGGGTGCGGCGCGATCCCTCGAGCCGGCGCAGCCCGCGGCTGCCGTCGTTCGCTGACGGTGGCGGCGGTCGCGCCCGTGCGCGCCTTGTTGATGGACGCCGACGGTGTCATGCAGTACCCCCGCGCCGGCTGGCTGAAGGACATGGCCCGCCTGGGCGGACCCGGCTTCATCCCCGAGGTGTTTCGGCGCGAGATGACCACCCTCACCGGAAAGGTCGACCTGCGGGAGGTCGTCGAGGAGATTCTGGAGCGCCGCGGGCGAACCGCCACAGCCGAGGACGTGATCGAAGTCTGGACCCGGATCGACATCGACGAGTTCATGCTCAACCTCGTCGACCGGATTCGCTCTGAGGGCGTGATCACCGTCCTTGCGACCAACCAGCAGAGCTACCGAGGCGGGTACATCCAGGCCAACCTGGGCTACGCCGAGCATTTCGACCATCAGTTCCACTCCTTCGAGGTGGGTCTGGCCAAGCCCGATCCGGCGTTCTTCACCCACATCGTCGAGGCTCTCGGCATCGACCCGGCCGAGGCCGTCTTCGTCGACGACATGGCCATCAACGTCCGCGGCGCCGCACGCGCCGGCCTGCACGCGGTGCACTTCTCCCACACCGACACCTACGGTCACCTGCGGTGCCGGCTCGGCGCTCTGGGCGTCCCCGGACTCCGCTGACGTCCCCGATCGCGACGATCCCGCGCGGTTACGTTCGCTCGGCGCGCTCCTTGATTCCCAGCAGCATCTTGCGGGTCATCACCCAGGTGATCGGGACGCCGAGCGCCGTGAGCGGCCGCAACGCCGTCGCCACCACGCCCACGTCCTGCCTGGTCCGCATCCGGGTGACCAACCGGCTCACGCCCGGTTCGACGGAGGTGACCACGAACGTCCACACGCCGTCCCACGGGTCCTCAGGCGGGCACTGGCGCAACACCAGCGCGTGCGGCGGATCGACCTGGGCGACCTTGAAGGCGTAGCCCTTGACCAGCGGCCCCCAGCCCGGCGGCACCACCCGGACGAGGTCGCCGGGGACCAGGTGCTGCCACTCCTCGCGGATGGCCTCGGCCGAGGTGATCTCCAGGCCGACGGCCCGCTCGAGCCAGTCGTAGCTGTACATGCCGCCCCGGTCCTGACCGATCTGCACCAGCCACGACCAGATCCGCTCGGGGTCCGCCGCCACCGTGACGGCCATCGTCGCCTGGGTGGCCGGGTCCGCCACCAGTTCGTCGCCAGGGTAGACGGCGACCAACTCAGCCTCGGACGCACCCCACCGGTTCATCCAGCCGATGGCCTGGGCCGCAACCCAGAGCGAAGCGCCGAGCACCACCAGCTTGCCGAGTCGCATCTCTCACCCTCTCGTTCTCCGCCCACGCTAGCGCCGATGAACGTCAGGCGTCCGGGATAGCCCACCAGGTACTCTCACGGCGTGCTGGAGTTCACCTTGACCGAGGCCGACCTGATCGCCTTCGCCGCCTTCCGGACGCCGGAGTCGGGTGAGGAGAAGCGGGCCACGACTCGGCGCGCTGTGATCGCGGCGAGCCTGGTGGGCGTCGCTGCCTACCTGGCGGTGTCGGCCGTGGCGACGATTCCGCTGCTGCTGGCCCGGCAACTGCCCACAGCGGGGCTGACCGAGGCGCTCGCGTTGGGCCTCGGGGTGATCGCGGGGGTGTGGGAATGGCGTCGCGGGGGGCTCGCCGAACGGTGGGAAGACCGGCGCTACCGCGTGAAAGCGCGGCAGGCGTTGGCCCGGACCGGAGCCCACCGGCGGGTCTGGCTCGACGAGGCCGGGATCAACGTCGCCGTGGGTGAACGGTCCGAGCACGTGGGATGGTCGGCGGTGACCCGGGTCGAGGAGACGGCCGCCCATGTCTTCGTCTACACCGGGCCGGCGTCCGCTCACGTGATTCCCAAGGCGGCCGACCAGCCTGCTGCCACCGCGCTCGCCGCCGCGATCCGGCTCCGGCTGTGGCCCTGACCGGGACGGCCGTCCTCAGGGGGCCAGCCGCTCCTTCACCCAGCGTCCGTCGTCGAGCCGGAATCGGACCCGATCGTGCAGCCGGCTCTTGCGGCCCTGCCAGAACTCCCAGACCTCGGGGTGCAGGCGGTAGCCGCCCCAGTGGTCCGGACGGGGAGGGTTCAGCCCGTACTTGGCGGATGCCTTCGCCGCGTTGGCCAGCAGGACGGCGCGGGAGCTGATCACTTCACTCTGCGGGGACGCCCACGCCCCGATCCGCGAATCGAGCGGCCGGGTGGCGAAGTAGGCGTCTGATTCCTCGGTCGAGGTGCGCTCCACCCGGCCCTCGACGCGCACGACCCGTTCGAGCTCGACCCAGTGGAACTGCACGGCCGCCCGGGGCTCCCCCGCCAGTTCGCGACCCTTGCGGCTGGCGTAGTTCGTGAAGAACGTGAGGCCACGCTCGTCCACGCCCTTCACGAGCACGATCCTGGTGGACGGGCGGCCGTCGGCGCCCACGCTCGCCAACGTCATCGCGGTGGGTTCTGGCACCTTCGCTGCCACCGCGTCCGCGAGCCAGCGCTGGAACAGCGCCAACGGCGCGCTGCCTGCGTCGGTCTCGTCGAGGGCGCCGCGTTCGTAGTTCTTTCGCAGGTCTCGCAGGTCCACCCGTGCAGCCTATGCCTGCGGCTCGCCACGACGAGCGAGTGCCGGCGGACGGTCGCCGCGAATGGAGGCCACCATGTCGACCACCTGGCGGGTGGCTGCGACGTCATGGGCGCGGAAGACCGTCGTGCCCAGCCAGGCCGCGACGGCGGTGGCGGCCAAGGTGCCGTAGAGGCGCTCGTCGACCGGCAGATCGAGGGTCTCGCCCACGAAATCCTTGCGCGACAACGCCTGGAGCACCGGGAAGCCCAGCTCCGCGATCTGGTCGGTCGCCCGCAGAACTCGCAGCGAGTGGCGGGTGGTCTTGCCGAAGTCGAGCGTGGGGTCCACCAGCACCCGCTCGAGCGGCACGCCGGCCGCGACGGCCCGGGCCGCACCCTCGGCCAGGCCGGTCAGGACGGAGCGGACGACATCGTCGGGGTCGGGCCCGTAGGAGACGTTGACCGGATCGGTGCGGGGCGGCAGCCCACCGGTGTGCGAGACCACATAGCCCGCTCCGATCTCGGCCGCCACCGTCACCAGCTCGGGATCGGCGCCGGCCCAGGTGTCGTTGAGCAGGTCGACTCCCGCGTCCGCGCACGCCAAGGCCACCTCGGCGCGCCACGTGTCGAGACTCAGCAGGATCTGCGGATAGCGCTCACGGGCGGCGAGCAGGAGGGGCCGCACCCGATCGATCTCGGTGCCGGCAGCCACTTCGCCCCCCTGCTGCCCGGCGCGCACGCCGCCGACGTCGATCAGGTCGGCGCCCTCGGCCACCAATCGCTCGAGGCCGGCAAGGGCCGAGTCGAGACCGGAATAGCGGGCGGGGGCGTAGAAGGAGTCCGGTGTCAGGTTGAGGATGCCCATCACCGCCGGCCGACCGGGGTCGAACCGGTGCCCGCGCAGCACGAGGGACGTCATGACTCCACTCTGCCTCACCTGGCGACGTCCGCGCGCGGCAGCCCCGCCAGCCCGTTCGGCCGTGGTCTGTCGCAGTAATCCGACGGGCCGTCGCAGACCCCTCGGGCAAACGTCCCCGATCGCCGCTAAGCTTCCCAGTCGCTACAGACAAAGGGGATTGATGGAAACCAATTTCGACTCGGCCGCCACGGCCGCCGCGATGATGCCGTTCATGGTGATCGCCGCAGTGATCGGCGTGCTCATGATCGTGGCGTTGTGGAAGATCTTCGTCAAAGCCGGCGAGCCGGGCTGGGCATCGATCATCCCGCTGTACAACGTCGTGGTGGAGTTCAGAATCGCGGGGCTCAATCCCTGGCTGTGCTTGCTGCTTTTAGTGCCGATCGCCAATATCGTGATCGCGATCATGCTGGCCTTCAAGCTCGGCGAACGGTTCGGAAAGGGCGGCGCCTGGTCGTTCTTCCTGCTGGTCCTGTTCCCGATCGTGGGTTATCTGATCCTCGGCTTCGGCAAAGATGCCTACCGTCCGCCCGTTTTGGGAGGCCGCTGACCTTCGGCGCGGAACAATGGTCGCGAGCAAGGAGGGCAGATGAACCATGCCGTGTTCGCGTCCGGTGATTCCCGGGGATACCGCTCGGTGCGGGAAAGCACGATCAGCCGGGCGGAGCGGTTCGGCCTGGGCCGGTCGCTGCGCGAGCAGGTGCCGTACGCGGCGCTCGCCGAGTGGTCGGCCACGCCGGCCAGGTTCGACCCGATCGCGCTGATCGCGATGAGCCATGCCGGTCGGCTGCCCGACCTGGTGGGCATCCGGGTGGCGCGGATGGCCACCTCGCCCTACGGCTTCCTGCGCGGCGCAGCGGTGGTGATGGCCGCCGACGTCGCCTCGCTGCCGGCGACCGGCATCCGTCCGGTCGTCTGCGGGGACGCGCACCTGGGCAACTTCGGGTTCTACCGCTCGCCGGAGGGCAGCCAGGTGATCGACCTGAACGACTTCGACGAGGCGCACCCGGGCGGCTGGGAGTGGGACCTGCGTCGTCTCGTCGCCAGCGTCTGGGTGGCCGGGCGGGAGAACGGCTATTCGCGAGGACGCGTGTGCCGGCGCCGTCCGATCGTGCGTGGCGGCGTACGCGCCGAGGTGGCCGATCTGGCCACTCAGCCGCTGCTGGCTCGCTCGTACAACCGGCTCGACGTCGACCGGCTGAGCGCGTCCGTGAAGGAGACGACGCTGCGGGAGGAGATCAAGCGGGCGGCGAAGACGGCCCGCAAACGGACCAGCGACCGGGCGCTGCCCAAGCTCACCACCGAAGTCGCCGGCCGGCGACGGATCGTGGCCGAACCGCCGATCACGAGTTCGGTGTCGGAGTCGGACGTGGCCGCGATCGGAGCCGGTCTCGACGACTACCTGACCACCTTGTCCCCGCACTGGCGGCGGGTGGTCGCCGGCTACACGGTCGAGGACGTCGCGCACCAGGTCGTCGGAGTCGGCTCGGTCGGACTGCGCGCCTACGTGGTGCTGCTGAGCGGCTCCGGCCCCGACGACGTGCTGTTCCTGCAGCTGAAGGAGGCGCGCCGTTCGGTGCTGGCCCGGTTCGTCCACGGCGAGGACGCCTGGCATGCCCACCAGGGCCAGCGGGTGGTGGAGTACCAGCAGGCGCTGCAGACGGTCAGCGACCCGCTGCTGGGCTGGACGACGATCGATGGCCGCGACTACTACGTCCGCCAGTTCCGGAACATGAAGGGGACGGTGCCGCTCAACGCGATCACCGAATCGGCGCTGAGCGACTACGCCGGCATCGTCGGACACCTGCTGGCCAAGGGCCACGCGCGGACATCGGGTGCGTCCATGATCGCCGGCTACCTGGGCGACGGGCTCGCTGCAGGCGAAGCGCTCGCCTCGTTCGCCCGCCGCTACGCCGACCAGACCGAGGCCGACCACGCGGCACTGGTCGCCGCGGCGAAGGCCGGCAGACTGCCGATGTCCGACGACGCCTACATGACCTCCGCCTTCCGCCCCGGCTGACGCAGTTGGGAAAGCCAGGATCAAGAACGGGGCCGTCAGGCGATTTCCACCAGCAGGTCGCCGCCTTCGACGGCCTGGGCGTGACCGATCGCCAGGCGCTGGACAACGCCGGCGACCGGCGTGGTGATCGCGGCCTCCATCTTCATGGCCTCGATCGTCGCCACCTGCTGCGCCGGCGGCGACCTCGTCGCCCACCTCGACGATCAGGGTCACCACACCCGCGAACGGCGCCGGCACCTGCCCCGGCACGGACGGGTTCACCCGCTCGGCCATCGCCACGGTGGAGGTGACGCGACTCGTCGCGCACCGAGACCACCCGCATCTGGCCGTTCACCGTGCACACCACCTGGCGCATGCCGCGGTCGTCCGGCTCGCCGATCGCCGAGATCGCCAGCAGCAGCGACTTGCCCCGCTCCAGCTCCACCTCGATCTCCGCGCCCTGCCGCAACCCGTGCAGGAACTCCCGGGTCGGCAGTACGGACAGCTCGGAGTAGCTCTCCACCGCCTCCTCGTAGTCCCGCAGCGGGCCGGGGAAGAGCAGCCGGTTCAGCGTTCGCCGCGGCTCGGCCGCCAGCGCAGCCGAATCCTCGTCCGAGAGCTCCGTGACCACCGGCTTCGTCACCCGACCGGCCAGCGCCTTCGTGCGGAACGGCTCCGGCCAGCCGCCGGGCGGGTCGCCCAGATCGCCGTTGAGGAAACCGATCACCGAGTCGGGGATGTCGTAAGCCTGCGGGATTGGCCTCGAAGTCGGCCGGGTCGGCGTTGCGTCCGACCAGGGCGAGCGCGAGGTCGCCGACCACCTTCGAGGACGGGGTGACCTTCACGATGTTGCCCAGGATCCGGTTGGCCGCCGCGTACATGTCCTCGATCTCCTCGAACCGGTCGCCCAGGCCGAGCGCGATCGCCTGCTGGCGCAGGTTCGACAGCTGCCCGCCGGGGATCTCGTGGACGTACACCCGTCCGGTCGGCCCCGGGCAGCCCCGACTCGAACGGCGCGTACAGCTTGCGCACGGCCTCGAAGTACGGCTCCAGCGCGGTCACCGCGCCCAGGTCGAGCCCGGTGTCGCGCTCGGTGCCCTCCAGCGCCGCCACCAGCGCCGACATCGACACCTGGGACGTCGTTCCCGCCATGGACGCCGCCGCCACGTCCACCGCGTCCACCCCCGCGTCGATCGCGGCCAGCAGCGTGCCCAGCTGGCCGCCGGCGGTGTCGTGGGTGTGCAGGTGGACGGGCAGGTCGAAGTTGCTGCGCAGCGCCGTCACCAGCCGCGCGGCCGCGGGTGCGCGCAGCAGCCCGGCCATGTCCTTGATCGCCAGGACGTGAGCGCCCGGCCGCGACCAGCTGCTCGGCCAGCCGCAGGTAGTAGTCGAGGGTGTAGAGCGTGCTCGTCCGGCGAGGTCATGTTGCCCGTGTAGCACAGGGCCGCCTCCGCGACACCGCGTGGTCGGTCTCCAGCACGGCCTCGATCGCCGGCCGGATCGCGTCGACGTTGTTCAGGGCGTCGAAGATCCGGAACACGTCCAGCCCGGAACGGGCAGCCTCGGCCACGAACGCCTTCGTCACCGCCAGCGGGTAGGGGGTGTAGCCGACGGTGTTGCGGCCCCGCAGCAGCATCTGCAGCGGCAGGTTGGGCATCGCCTCGTGCAGGGCATCCAGCCGGTTCCAGGGATCCTCCTTCAGGAACCGCAGCGCCACGTCGTAGGTGGCCCCGCCCCACGCCTCGACGGTGAGCAGCTGCGGCAGGGTGCGGGCGATCACGGGGGCGACGTGCAGCAGGTCGCGGGTGCGGACGCGGGTGGCCAGCAGCGACTGGTGCGCGTCCCGGAAGGTGGTGTCGGTGACCGCCACCGCGGTCTGCGCGCGCAGGTCGGCGGCCCACTGCGCGGGGCCCACCTCGAGCAGGCGTTGCCGCGAGCCGGACGGCGGTGGCGCCGAGGCCACGCCCGCGGGCAGCACCGGCAGCTTGCGGCGGGGACGCAGAATCGTCCGCGGGCTCGCCGTGCGGCTTGTTGACGCTCACCTCGGCCAGGTAGGTGAGCAGCTTCGTGCCGCGGTCGGCCGGGATGTGGTAGCGCAGCAGGTGCGGACGCTCGTCGATGAACGACGTCGTGGTGTGCCCGGCGAGGAAGTCCGGGTCGGAGATCACGGCCTCGAGGAACGGGATGTTGGTCGAGACCCCGCGCACCCGGAACTCGGTCAGCGCCCGGTACGCCCGGCGGGCCGCGTTACGCAGGTCGCTGCCCCGGCAGGTGACCTTGACCAGCATCGAGTCGAAGTGGGCGCCGACCGTCGCGCCGGCGAACACCACGCCGCCGTCCAGCCGGACGCCCGCGCCGCCCGGCGTCCGGTAGACCGAGATCACGCCGGTGTCGGGACGGAAGCCGTTGGCCGGGTCCTCGGTGGTGATCCGGCACTGCAGGGCGGCGCCCCGCACGTGCATCTCGTCCTGGGTCAGGCCCATCCCGACCAGGGTCTCGCCCGCCGCGATCCGGATCTGGGAGCTGACCAGGTCGACGTCGGTGACCTCCTCGGTGACCGTGTGCTCGACCTGGATGCGCGGGTTCATCTCGATGAAGACGTACCGGCCGTCCTCGCCGAGCAGGAACTCGACCGTGCCGGCGTTGACGTAGCCGATGTGCCGGGCGAAACGCACCGCGTCCGCGCAGATCCGCGCGACGCAGCTCGGGGTCGAGGTTCGGCGCGGGCGCGATCTCGACGACCTTCTGGTGCCGGCGCTGCACCGAGCAGTCGCGCTCGAACAGGTGGATGACGTCGCCGGTGGCGTCGGCCAGCATCTGCACCTCGATGTGCCGCGGACGGATCACCGCCTGCTCCAGGTACATCCGGGAGTCGCCGAAGGCCGATTCGGCCTCGCGCATGGCCTCGGCCAGCGCCGCCGCGCAGCTGCTCCGGCTCGTCCACGCGGCGCATGCCGCGGCCGCCGCCGCCGCTGACCGCCTTCACGAACACCGGGAACCCGACGTCGGCGGCCGCGGCCACCAGGGTGTCGACGTCGTCGCTCGGCTCGGAGCCCCGCAGCGTCGGCAGCCCGGCCTCCCGGGCCGCTGCGATCGCCCGCGCCTTGTTGCCGGTGAGTTCCAGCACGCTCGTGGGTGGGGCCGATGAACGTGATCCCGGCGTCCTCGCACGCCTGGGCCAGGTCGGGGTTCTCCGACAGGAAGCCGTAGCCGGGGTAGATGGCGTCGGCGCCGGCGTGCTGGGCGGCCGCGATGATGCCGGCCACGTCGAGGTAGGCCCGAACGGGGTGACCCCGCTCGCCGATCTCGTAGGACTCGTCCGCCTTCAGGCGGTACTCGGCGTGCCGATCCTCGTAGGGGAAGACCGCGACGGTGGTCACGCCCAGCTCGGTGGCTGCGCGGAAAGCACGGACGGCGATCTCGCCACGGTTCGCGACCAGGATCTTGCGGAACATCGGCCCAGCCTTCTACTCAGGTGTTGGTCGTCGGGGAACTCTATTCCCCGAACCGGCCGGTTCGGCACCCCTGGTTCACGCCCGCGTTCGGGTGCCCGTCAGCGTGGGCCACTCCCCGCCCCATCGGACGGCCGTCCTGCGGCCCTGCACGCGGCCGGCGGCCGCCACCTTCGCGGCCCGGCTGGGGTCGAGGACGTCGAGCCCGATCGCGGCCCGGCTGGCCGTGTCCGGACGCACCAGGACGACCGCGGCGTCGAGCGCTTTCGCCTGCACGCTCGGACGCCGGTGAGGACTCAGGGAACCGGCGAGGGGCGCGAGCGCGATCACCGATTCGGCGCCCGTCGCCACGTCGAGGTTCGCCGGTGACCGGAGACCGCCGTCGAAGTACCACCGCTCGTCGATCCGGACCGCGGGGAACACCCCGGGCATCGCACAGCTGGCCGCCACAGCCAGCGCCAAGTCAGTGGGCTGCCGCGCGGAGAAGAGCATCGGCCGGCCCGACTCTGCCTCGGTGGCCACGATCGCGAGCGGTTCGGGCCACGGCTGTCCGGCGAGTTGGGGCACGAGCGCTGCCACCCACGCTGCCTGGGCCGCCGGCGTCCAGGAGCGCCGGGCCTCCCGCCCCAGCCGCACGACCGCCTGCCTGCGATCGGGCACCACCTGGGCGGCCAGCAGACGCCCGAGGGCCGCGGCACCCACCCGTCCGGCTCGTTGCGCGGGTTCGTTCCGGGCCAGCTCGGCCAGGAGTTCGACGATCGTCGAGCCGCTGGTCAGGCGGGCGGCCACCAGGGCGCCGGCCGACGTCCCGATCACCTGCTCGGCGGCCAGGCTCAGGCCGCCCTCGGCCAGCCCCGCCAGGACGCCGAGTTCCCAGGCGATCCCGGTGACGCCGCCGCTGCCCAGCACGAGCGCGCGTCGAGCACCTTCCATGCCCCCCATCCTTGCCCGTCCGGGCACGGCGCAGGCAACGGCGGGCCTGTAACCCGATCTCAACCTGGTCGCAACCCGAGGCGTGAGTGGGCTGCCTAGCCTCAGCGTCGTCGAGGACCGATCAGGAGGAACCCATGGCCGTATCAGGTAAGGACGCCGCAGACGTGATCTCTGGGGGCGTCGGTCGACGTGGCCTGCTCGGCGCCGCCGCCGCGCTCGGCGCGACCACCGCGCTGACCGCCCTGCCCGCCATCCCGGCCGAGGCGAGCTCGAAGAAGTTCTATTCCGGCGTCCTTCAGCCGGGAAAGGGCAGCATCCCCGGCAAGCACTACCTGCCGTCCCGCCCCGGCGAGGTCCTGTGGGGCTACGTGCCGACCGTCCACGCCACCCCGGTGACCACCATCCAGTCGGGTGAGACCATCACCATCGACGCGCTCTCCCACGAAGGGATCCTCGAAGACCAGGGCCGCGACCCGATGGCCTGGTTCGGCGAGCGTGGCGTCGCCGCCAAGAACGTCCTCACCGACGCCGTCGACGTCGCGGCCACCTACTCGCGCACCACCCGCAACTTCGACGTGGACGGTCCGCACGTGGTCACCGGCCCGGTCGCCGTCCGCGGCGCCAAGCCCGGCGACGTGCTGAAGATCGAGACCCTCGACCTGCGGGCCCGGGTGCCCTACGGCGTGGTGTCCAACCGGCACGGCAAGGGGGCGCTCGGCATCACCTCGTCGGGGGCAGCGCCGGGCGGCATCACGCTCGACGAAGTGATGCCGCCCACCGCGACCGACGGGCGGGCGACCAAGGACCCCACCAGGTACGGCAACGTCTCGGTGTTCGCTTCGGTCAGCGGCGAATCGGGGGTGATGAAGGACGGACGGCGAGCGCTGCGCTACCCGCTGCGCCCCTTCTTCGGAATGCTGGGCGTCGCGATCAGCGAGGCCACCACGCTCACCGACCCGACGGCGAACTCGATCCCGCCCACGCTGGGCGGGGGCAACATCGACATCCGGCACCTTGGTGTCGGGTCGACGTTCTACCTGCCCGTGAACGCGGACGGCGCCCTGTTCTACGTCGGCGACCCGCACATGGCGATGGGCGACGGCGAGGTGGCCCTGACCGCGATGGAGGGTTCGATGCGCGGTACGTTCCGGCTGACGGTCTGCAAGCCGGGCAGCAAGGACGCACCCAGCGTGGCCTTCAAGTACCCGTTCGCGGAGACCTCCTCGAATTGGATCGCGATCGGCCTGTCCGACCCGGACGGGTCGGTGTCCGGCCAGGTCTCAGACCTGAACGTCGCCATGCGCAGGGCCGTCGTCAACGCGCTCGACTTCCTGGAGCATGACCGCGGCCTGAGCCGCGACGTCGCCTACGCCTACTTGTCCGCTGCCAGCGACTTCGTGGTCTCCCAATTCGTCGACCGGACGCTGGGCGTGCACGGCCTGATCCGTAAGAGCGACCTGCTGCACTGACATCGGCGCCGGGATGGGCAGCCCTGAGTTGGCTCAGCTGAGTGCCGCTGCGGACGTGGTCACCACTTCGAGCGGCTCGATCAGGGTCATCGGGGCACTCAGAGACGCACCGGTGCATCAGTCCGTGTGGATCGCGGTTGGTCTGAAGCCAGGCTCGGGATACCCCGCTGGGTAATGGTGCGGCGTTGGTGCGCCGATGAGCATGGACATTCCGGCGCTCCGCCAGACGAGATCGTGAGTCGATTGTCAACGGCCGGTCGAAGGGTGGGCCGACCGTGAGCCGACGCAGGTCGCACGGTGGCTTTCATCACCCCACCGTGGGGATGTGGTGGATGAACCGCCGAATTCGTCGTTATGACGGCCCGCAGGGTCGGGTGTGAGGGCCGGACCGCCAAACTTGTCGTTGTGGGCCCCTCTGGGAGCCGTTCACACGACGAGTTTGGCGGTCGGGACCTGGCGGCCGTTTCCGACGGCCTCCATAACGACCACTTCGGCGGTTGAACCACTCATCGCTCGGTGCCAGCGGCTTGATGGCAGGAGGCGGAGAGGAGGGGGTCTGCCCTGACCTGGCGCAAGGCCCAGTGCGGTCCCCGATGTGGTCACGCTTCGAACGGCTCGATCAGGCAGCATCGGGCCCTCAGAGACGCACCCGGTGCATCGGTCGTGGATCGCAGGAGCCAGGCGCGGGATACCCGCTGGGTAATGGTGCGGCGTTGGTGCGCCGATGAGTGTGGGCATTCCGGCCCTCCGCCAGGCGAAATCGTGAGTCGATCGGGTATCCGGGCGAAGGTGGCCCGGCCGTGAGCCAACTCAGGTACGAGCGACCTGCTGCACCGAGATCGGCGCCGGGATGGGCAGCGCGCCGCCGACGACCACCGCTGGCTATCGTGTCGCCATGTCCGTCCCGGCATCCGAACTCTCCGACCAGATCGTGGAGGCCTACCGTGCGCACCCCGCACGGGGTGGCGTCGATGAGCTGGTCGACGACGCCGGCGTCCACCCGCACACCGAGGGATTGGCCGCCAGCATCGCCGGAATGGGACTGGGTGGGCTGCTCGCGGCCAAAGCTGAAGCGGCCAACCAGGTGCTCGATGAGGGCATCACCTACGGAGCCACCGATTCCGGCACCAGACAGCCGTGGCTGGTGGACCCGCTGCCGCTGCCGTTGGCGTCCAGGGAGTGGGTGGCGCTGGAGCGCGGGCTGGCGCAGCGGGCCGTGCTGCTGGACGCGGTGCTGGCCGATCTGTACTCCGAGCGCACCCTGCTGCGGCGCCGGGTGCTGCCGGCGGCGACCGTGTTGGGTCACCCGGGATTCACGCGCCAGGCCGATCGGGTGATCGGGCCCTCCCGACGCCAGCTGATTCTCACCGCGACCGACCTCGGCCGGGACGCCACCGGCGCATGGCGGGTGATCTCCGATCGCACTCAGGCGCCGGCCGGGGCCGGCTACGCGATGGCCACCCGGAGGATCGTGAGCCGGGTTCTCTCCGGGTTGCACCGCACCGCCGACCTGGCCCGGTTGCGCAACTTCTTCCACGCGCTCACCGGCGCGCTGCTGGACGCGGCACCCGGGGAGGTGGAGATCCCTCGGGTGGTGCTGTTGAGCCCCGGGACGGCCAGCGAAACCGCCTACGACCAGGGCTTCCTCGCCTCGATGCTGGGCTTTCCCCTGGCCGAGGCCGACGACCTCGTGGTCAGCAAGGGCCGGGTCTGGCTGCGCGCGGGGGACGACCTCGAACCGGTCGACGTGATCCTGCGCCGCGTGGAGGCTGCACTGTCGGACCCGCTGGAGTTCCGCGGCAACTCCGAGGTGGGCCTGCCCGGCATGGTCGAGACCGCCCGGCAGGGTGCCGTCACGATCGCGAACCCCGTCGGCGCAGGAGTGCTGGACAACCCGGCTCTGATCGCCTACCTGCGCCCGGTGGCCCAGGCGTTACTCGGCGAGGAACCGCTACTGAAGTCCCCGAAGACCTGGTGGTGCGGTGACCCGGCGCAGGCCGCGCACGTGCTGGCCGGCCTCGACCGGCTGGTGGTCAAGCCGGTCACACGCAGCGGCGGCTCCCCCGTCCGCTACGGCTGGCTGCTCAGCGCTGCCGAGCGGGAGGACCTGGCCCGGCAGATCCGGTACGAGCCGTGGGCCTGGTGCGGCCAGGAGCCGATCGAGCTGTCGACCGCCCCGGTCGTGACCCGGACGGGGCTGGAGCCGCGCCGGTTCGTGCTGCGGACGTTCGGGGTCGCCGTGGACGACGGGTACCGCTTCCTGCCCGGCGGCCTTGGCAGGGTGGCTGCGAGGATCTCCGAGCACACGGTGTCCAGCGCGGCCGGGACCCTCGCCAAGGACGTCTGGGTGCCGGCCACGGCGCAGGACCGTCACGAGCCGGCCGAGCGGGCCCGGCGGCCACTGGTCCTGGCTCCTCGGGAGTCGGCGGTGCCGCCACGGGTGGCGCACGTGCTGATGACCATCGGCAAGTTCGCCGAGCGGGCCGAGGGCACGGCCCGGCTCGTGAAGGTGGCCGACGATCTCGCCGAGGACTTCAACTCCCGTCCCGGCTCATGGGGCGCGGCCGCGGCGAACGGGCTGCTGGAGGCGGTCGCCCGGATCACCGCAATCCCCCGCTGGTATGCCGAAAGCCCGCTGGGCTACCTGACCCGGGTGGCATTGGACGCGTCCGCGCCCGGCGGCGTGCACCACAGTGCCCGGCGGCTCACGGCAGAGGCCCAGGAGGTGCGCGACCTGATGAGCGTGGACGTCTGGAGCGTGTTCAGCCGTCTCGAACGCACCCTGGCCAGCCACCCCGACGACACCACCGACCAGCTGCAGCCGCTGCTGGCCGACGTGCTGGAGTCGCTGCTGGCCTATGCGGGGATCATGGCCCAGAGCATGGTGCGGGACTCGTCGTGGGCGTTCCTCGATGCCGGCGGCCGGCTGGAGCGGGCACGGCACACGCTCTCCCTACTGCGGCACACGATGCTGCGCCGACCCGCGGAACCGACGGCGGAACCGACCGCGGAACTGATCGCGGACGCGGTGCTGCGGGCCGGTGAGAGCATCATCACGCACCGTCGGCGGGCCGCGTCCGGCACTGGCCCGGCGACGACGACCGAATCGGTGCGGCACCTCCTGGTCCACGACCAGACGAACCCGCGGTCCGTGGCGCACCAGCTCGGCGAGCTGGCCCGTGACCTTCGGCTGGTCGGCGACGAGCGGCTCGCCCAGCGGGCCGACGCGCTACTGGCCGGTCTGGACGCCGCCGCCGCAGAGACTGTCGAGCAGGACGCGGAGGCCCGGCTGCTGAAGCTGGCCGGTGCCGTCAACAGCCTGGGTGAGCGGATCGCCGCCCGGCACTTCGTTCGCCAGGCGACCCGGCGGACGGCCGAGCCCTCGTGGTCGATGGGCCAGGAGGAGCACGAATGAGCACCCGCTACGGACCGCACCGTTACCGGGTCAGCCACGTCACCCGGTACTCCTACGACGACGTACTCGAAGCCGTCTACAACCGTGGGGTGCTGCGCCCGCGCGACACCCCCAGCCAGCGGGTGATCGCGGCCGAGGTGGTGGCCAGCCCCGAATCCGACCAGCTCACCACGCATCTGGACTACTTCGGGAACCACTCCGTCTACCTGGAGTCTCGGGCGCCGGCCACCGAGATGACCGTTTCAGCGGTCAGCCTGGTGGACGTGGACTGGCCTGAGCCCGACCTGCCCGCCCTGAACCGTTGGACGGTGGCGGAGGCTTCGGAATTGCTGGCCGAGCGGAGCGACCCGGTCGAGTTCGCCGAGTTCACATTGCCGTCGCCCCTGGTGGCGGTGGGGGCCCGGGTGCGGGCCTACGCCGCCGAGGTGCTCGCGCCCTCGCGTCCGCTGGGGGAGGCGATCGACGCGCTGACCCACCGCATCCACTCCGACTTCACCTACCGCAAGGGGGCGACCTCGGTGAAGACGACACTGGGTGAACTTCTGGAGTTGCGCCAGGGCGTGTGCCAGGACTTCGCCCACCTGGCGGTGGGCTGTCTGCGGGCGGTCGGGCTGCCCGCCCGCTACGTCAGCGGTTACCTGGAGACCGCGCCCCCGCCCGGCCGTCCGAAGCTTCGGGGGGCGGACGCCACCCACGCGTGGGCGGCGGTGCTCACACCCACCGGCGACTGGCTCGATCTGGACCCGACCAACGACCACTTCGCCGACTCCCGCTACATCGTGACCGCCTGGGGCCGGGACTTCTCCGACGTGTCGCCGCTGCGGGGCGTCGTCTTCACCGAGGCCTCGTCGTCCGACCTTGCGGTGGAGGTGGACGTCGAACCGGTGCCGCGGGACGAGGCGTCCTGATCGCCGCGCCCTGGTGCGCCACCCTCAGCGACCGAGCGCGTACACCTGGCTGTAGCCGGTCTCGGTGTCGGTGATCCGTACTCTCACGATGCCGTTGCGGTCGACGATGTAGGTCTCCTCCACCACAGGCCCGTGGTCGAACCGCTCCACCGGCACGTCGTCCAGGCCGCGGCGGCCCTGGAGGGACGCCTGAAACGGGAACCGAACCTCCGCGAACGGCGCCAGATCACCGGTCGGCTCGCCGGCGGCGTCCACCCCCGAGTATTCGACGAAGCGGTACCAGCCGACGTTGTGCGCGGCCCGATAGCGGCGGCGCACGGTGACCTCGCCGGAGGTCGGCAGCTGGGTCTCGCGGTCCAGCAGCTGGTCGAAGCCCACGGCGCGGCCGCCCTCGGCCTCCCGGAAGACGCCGAACCCGCGCCACAGCCGATCGGCGAGGGAGTATCCCGACGCGGGATCAGCGGCGATCGCCAGCCCGATCGCTGTCGACGCCGCCGGGTAGGGCGAACGGTGCACTCGCCGGCCGAAGCGCTCTCTCAGCATCCGGGGAACAAGGGGCAGGCCGCTGCCCCCGCCGACGAGGTAGATACCGGCCACGTGGTCGAGGCTGGAATCGGTGGCCATCGCCGACACCAGCGGCGCCATCGCGTCCACCGAGGCCTGCACCAGCCCGCGCGCGGCCCGGTAGAACTCGTCGACAGCGACCAGCTCGGGTTCGCCCGCGACCTCGACCATGATCCGCTTCGATTGCGGGCTGATCCTTTCCTTGGCCTCCCGGCACTCCTCCGTCACGGCCCGCCTGGCCGCGGCGTCCAGCGTCGGCCGTCCAGCGGCGGTCAGCGCCAGTTCAGCCAGCACCTGGTCGAAGTCGTCCCCGCCGAGCTGGTTCACTCCGACCGATCCGACCACGTCGTGGCTGGTGCCGTCCACCGTCACCAGGGACGCGTCGAAGGTGCCACCACCCAGGTCGTAGACCAGCACCTGGTTGCGGCGGGAGGTCAGGGTGCGACCCTGACGGTGGCTGTACTCGAAACCGGCGGCGGAAGGCTCGTTCACCAGGCCGGTGACTTCGAACCCGGCCTGGCGGAAGGCTTCCAGGGTGAGGAACCGCTGCGCGCCCTGGGCGTGCGCCGGCACCGAGACCACAGCTTCCACCACCCGATCGCCGATCGAGTTCGGGTGCAGGTTCGACTTTTCCACCAGGGCTGCGCGCAGCGCGGCGAGGAAGCCGGTGAGCACCGACAGCAGTGGGAACCGGTGGTTCCCGATCTCCACCGGCGTGCCCGCCGAGACACCGGGACGGCCGAGCAGCCGCTTCACCGAACGCAGGTAGGGGGCGCCGCGACGGGCGACGTCAGCGGCCTCGAAGCCGTACACCAACTCGTCACCGCGCAGCGCCACCAGTGAAGGGAAGTACTCCTGGGTGTCCCCGTCGGCGTCAGCGAACGCCACCACCGGGTAGTTGCCCCGATCCACCCGGGCAACGATGGTACGAGTGGTTCCGAAGTCGACACCGAGCTGCATGACGGCCAACCTAACCCGGTCCGGTCGGCAGCTCTGACCGCTCCCGGTCCCCGGACCGCTCCGACTGCCCGGACGGGAGGCCGCGCTGCGTGGCAGACCAGAACCCACACGATCCCAATTCCCCGTTTCCCCGCGCGGCCTCGCGTCCTCAGCGAAGATAGATCGCGTGAGTGCCGGAATCGATGGTTCGAGCGTGCTGTGCGAGGTGTGCCATCAGGTGCATCGCGGGCTGGTGCGGGTGCTCGGCAGCACGGCTCCGGACGACTGGCTGGCGGCCAGCGAGGGGGAACGGCTGGAGGCCGAGTTGACCCCCGACGTCTGCATCCTGCCGTTCCGCGGCGTGACGAGGCACTACATCCGGGGCCACATCCAGCTGCCGGTGGTCGGCGGCGATGTGGACGTGTTCGTCTGGTCGGTCTGGATCGAGATGGACCAGGATTCGATGGCGGCGATCGCCCGCTCCTGGAGCGACCCCAACCGGGCCGCCATGTCGCCGCTCGCCGGCCGGCTGGCCACTGAACTGCCCTACGAGCAGCCCACCAAGGGGCTGCAGGTCACCGTGCACACCCGGGATCCGGGGTATCCGCCGCTGCTGATGCTGTCGTGCTCGTCGTCCCACACGTTGGCGGCCGAACAGCGCAACGGGGTGGGCCTGCACCGGGTGGTGGAGTTCTCCGAGCTGCTTGCGCGTTGAGCAGGCATGACCGATTTCGAACCGGCCGCGCCCGTACCCGACGACAAGGACTGGACGTTCGTCCTCGACCGGATCTGCCCTGAGTGCGGCTTTCTCGCCGCCGACGTCGACACCCGCGACCTGGCCGCACTCGTGCATGCCGCGGCCGCGCCCTGGGCGTCGGTGTTGGCCAGGCCGGACGCGGGCGTCCGCCCGGCGCCGCAGGTGTGGTCGCCGCTGGAGTACGCCTGCCACGTGCGTGACCTGTTGGGGGTCTTCGCCGCCCGGGTGGAGTTGATGTTGACCGAGGACCTCCCCACTTTCGAGAACTGGGACTCCGACGCCGCCGCGCTGACCGAGCGCTACTGGCAGCAGGACCCGAGCCGCGTGGGCGCCGAACTGGCCGACGCCGCTCGGGGCAACGCCGAGGTGTGGACGCGGGTGGCCGAGGAGGATTGGTCGCGTCCGGGCCTGCGGAGCAACGGCTCGCGGTTCACGATCGATTCCCTGGGTCGCTACTTCCTGCACGACCTGCGTCATCATCTGCACGACGTCGGCGCCTGAGGCCGCGGCCGGCCCGGCCGGACCTCATTCTGCGACGGGGCCGGCCACGGGCTCGACGGAGGCCTCCAGGATCGGCGGGCTCCCGCCCTCGAGCGCCGGTTCTGCGGGAATCTCGGGAGCGCCGAACGCATCGTCCAGGGCCCGCTCGGTGAGGGTACGGCCCAGCGCGATCAGCTCCACGGCCCGATGAAAGTCCATCAGCTTGGCGACCTCCGCGGGCACGGTCACCAGAACGTCCGGCGGGAGCGCCGCCAGTCGGTAGCGGGTGACCAGCGACCCCATGGTGTCCAGCGCCATCGCGGCGACGTCGGTCAGCCCCACGCCGGGCGGCGGCGGGTCGAAGGCCGGGCGGGGCGGCGGCGCATGCTCGGCGTCAGAACCGCGGCTGAAGCGGGACAGGATCGAGGCCACGAAATCGTTCTCCCAGACGCCGGCCGCCGACTTCAGGAACCGGTCGAGCCATTCGTTGGGTGGCCGCTGGGCCGAGGTTTCCTTGGCGGGGCTGCCGGAGAAGGTGCGGTCGGCCTGGCCGGCCAGGCTGACGGCCAGCGTGAAGTCCGAGGCCACCCCCATCACCGGCTCCACCGGCACCGGATTCAGCACGGCACCGTCCACCAGCAGTCGACCGTTCACCATGATCGGCGTGATCACCCCCGGGATGGCGATGGACGCCCGGATGGCCACGTCGAGAGGCCCCGACTGGAACCAGACCTCACGGCGGGCGCCGATGTCGGTGGCGACCGCGGTGTAAGGGATCGGCAGTTTCTCGATCAGGGCCCCGTCGAGGAGGTCGCTCATCCGGGCCAGGAGCCGTTCGGCGCGGAACGCGCCCGCTCCGAGCAGCGCGGGGTCGAGCAGCCGGATCACGTCCCGCTGCGACAATCCGGTGACCCATTCGGTGTAGGCGTCGAGCTTGCCGGCGGCGAACAGGCCGCCGACCAGGGCTCCCATCGACGTGCCGGCCACCGCGACCACCTGATAGCCACGCTCGACCAGCACCTGGATCGCCCCGATGTGCGCATAACCACGGGCCCCGCCGGAGCCCAGGATCAGCGCCACCGTCTTCGGAGCTTCAGTCATGCCTCATTATCACCGGCCGGCGGAATCGCCGCGGCGAGCGGGACTATTGCGGTAGGGCGGAGAGCAGCCAGTCGACGGCCTGCTTGGCCGTCCAGCCGTCGGGGTACTCCGCGCCCAGCCGGCGGGCGCCGTCGAGATCCTGGCCGAGCGTGACGGCCGGCTGCTCGACGTAGCCGCTGCGACGTACCTGGCCGAGGCCGATGTTGGCCATCAGTGCGTTGCACAGGCATTTGCGGCCGGCCAGTTCCTCGACGTTGCCGCCCTTCTTCAGGTACATGTGATCGGGCTCCGAGGCGCAGCGGTAGATCACCTTGCCGTCAGGTCGTTCGACGGGCGTGCGCAGGTAGCCCAGGTCGCAGATCCGTTCGCGTGCCTGGTAGTTCTCCTCGTTGGACAGTGTCTGCTCCAGCTCGGCCACCTTGAACGGGAAGCCGGTGGGCGAGGCGCGTGGGTCGTTGCGGACGACGAGGGATTGGGTGCCGAGTTCTGAGACCAGTTGGGCACGCAGGTCAGGACGCAGGCCCGACTCGGCAGCCATCGCGAACAGCGTCCCGATCTGGACGCCGGCGGCGCCGGCGGCCCGTGCCTCGGCGACCTTGCTCGGGGGTGGCGTAGGCGCCCGCCAGCCAGAACGGCAGGCCGATCTCGGCGACCTTCGCGAGGTCGGCGTCGTCCTTGGGTCCGTAGACCGGCTCGCCGGCGTCGTCGAGCACCATCTTCCCCCGCGGCGGGGCGCTGTGCCCGCCGGCGCGGGGGCCTTCGACGACGAAGCCGTCGGGTCGGATCTCCGGATCCCGGTTCAGGTAGCCGGCGAGGACGTGCAGCGACACGATCGCGAGGAACTTCGGCCGCCGCAGAACCGGCAGGTCGTCGCCCAGGTAGGCGACGGGGTCGAGTGCGGCCCGGTGCACCTTGGTGGCGCCGGCCACGTCGATGGTGAGGTGGCCCGGTGCGCCCGGCGGCGTACTCGGTGAGCAGCCGCGGGATCTCGCGCGGCACGCCGGCACCCATGATCACGTAGTCGACGTCGGCCAGCATCGCGCCGAGGATGGCCGAGGCGTTCGCGGTCTGGATCTTCTCCAGCATGTTGATGCCGACCACGCCGCGAGTGGCCCTCCTTCGCCAGCCAGACCTCGGCGAAGTTGCCCACCAGGCTCAGCTCGATGGCCGCCCGGCTGGGGGAGATGGTGAGGGTGGGGTGCGGTCGGTACGGCTGGCCGGGCTTGCGTCCGCCTTCGACGAAGTAGGTGTCGAGGACTCGCTGGGCCATGGCGGGGGACGGGAAAGTGGGCCAGCGCCCGGCGGCGGTGACCGCCCGGGTCGCCGTCGCCGCAGGACGCGGGCCAGCACGCCGTCGAGCGCGGTGCCGGAGACCACGCCCGAGTTGGCCGCTGCGCGAGACCTCGCGGGCCAGTTGCCACGACGAGACGGCGATACCCATGCCGCCCTGAATCACGGTCGGTGGTGGCGTCGTCGTCACCGGCATCGGCATCTCCTCGGGATCGGAAGTCATACCCTACGGTAGCGTAACTTACGGCTTCGTAGGTAATGCCGACCTTGGCGACGCCGGTATCGTGCTCCCCATGACGCAGCCGCAGCAGCCCGTGGCCTACGGCTGTTACCGCCATCCCGACCGGCCTACCTACATCGGCTGCCAACGCTGCGGTCGACCGATCTGCGGGGAGTGCATGATCAGCGCGGCGGTCGGCTTCCAATGCCCCGACTGCGTGGCCGCCGGAGCGCGGGAGACGCGATCGAATCAGTTGCCCTACGGCGGCACGCTGGTCGCGAACCCGGTGCTCACCACGGCGGTGCTGATCGGTGCGAACCTCGCCATCTGGCTGGCGATCACCCTCACCGGCGGCAGCACCAGCCGGTGGGTCGACGTGCTCTCGCTCACCCCCCGCGGGTTCTGCATGTCGGCGTCTGATGCGACCCAGTGGTACCCCGACGCGACCGCTGCAGCGTGCGGCGCCCTGGCGGACGGCTGGTGGCACCCCGGGGTGTCCACCGGGGCCTACTGGCAGGTCCTGACCAGCGCCTTCACCCACATCGACGTGCTCCACGTCGGCATGAACATGCTTGCGCTGTGGTTCCTCGGCCCGCCGCTCGAGCGCGCGCTGGGGCGCGTCCGGTTCCTCGCGGTGTATGTGCTGTCCGCCCTCGCCGCCTCCGCCGTGGTGCTGTGGCTGTCCAACCCGTTCAGCAGCACCCTGGGCGCCTCGGGGGCCGTTTTCGGCCTGATCGGGGCCCTGCTGGTGCTGGCGAGGAAGGTGCACGGCGACGTCCGCAACGTGTTGATCTGGCTGGGCATCAACGTCGTCTACACCTTCGCCGGCCCCGGCAGCATCTCGTGGCAGGGCCACCTCGGCGGGCTGGTCGGCGGCTTGGCAGCGGCTGCGATCATCGTCCATGCCCCGAAGCCGAACCGCGGCCGGACCCAGGTGCTGGGCCTGGCCGTCCTCACCGTGCTGATCGTGGCCGCGACCCTCGTCCGCGCCCTGCAGTTCTGACGCGAGGGCGGCGAATCCCGCGGTCACCGCGGATCGGTCGTGGTCACGTCGAGGTGCGCCGCGCGTCTCCGGTTGGAGATCAGGCTGGTGGTCACGACGATGGCGAGGATGGCCGACGATCACGCCGAGCGAGAACAGGGTGTCGATCTCGGGCACCCAACTCCACACCCCGTGCGCCCAGTGCATCACCAGCTTCGCACCGATGAACGCCAGGATGGCCGCGAGGCCGTAACCGAGGTGGACGAGTGCGCCGAGCGCCCCCTCCAGCACGAAGTACAGCGCGCGCAGGCCGAGCAGCGCGAACGCGTTGGTCACGAACACCAGGTACGGGTCGCCGGTGATGCCGTACACCGCAGGCACGGAGTCGACGGCGAAGACCACGTCGGTGGCCAGGATCGCCAGCGTCGCCAACGCCAGCGGGGTGAGCGCCCGCCGGCCACCCTCGACGACGCTCATCCGTGGGCCGCGATAGCCGTCGGTGACCGGCCACAACCGGCGGACGAGCTTGACCACCCGCAGCTCGCTGGGGTCGATCTCGTGCTCGGACGGGTTCAGCGTGTCCCGCAGCACCTTGACCGCGGTCAGCAGCAGGATGGCGCCGAACAGCAGGAACGTCCAGGAGAAGTTGGCCAGCATGGCAGCGCCGAGGGCGATGAAGACCCCGCGCAGGAGCAGCGCCCCGGCCACGCCGATCAGCAGGACGCGCTGCTGCAGTTCCCGCGGCACGGCGAACGAGCTCAGCAGCAGCATGAACACGAACAGGTTGTCCACGCTCAGCGACTTCTCGACCAGGTAGCCCGCGTAGAACTCCAGGCCGCGCTGCGAGCCGAACGTCGTCCAGATCCACACGCCGAAAGCCAGCGGCAACGCGATGTAGAACGCCGACCAGCCCAGTGCCTCCTTCATGGAGACCTCGTGGGGCTTGCGGGTGATCACGAAGTCGAGGGCGAACAGCGCCAGCACGACGGCGATGCTGATCGCCCACAGCTCGGGCGAACCGATCTCGATCTCAGAGCGGGCAGCGTGCATGGAAACCCCTCACAGCGATGTCTGTGAGGTCTCCTTCACCGTCTCCGGCGCACCTGCGGGGGCTCGATCGACGAACCCGTAATGACCAACAGATGACTTGGGAAGTACTCCCCTCGAACCTGGAGTCTACGGGTCGGACGGGGCTGAGCCCCACATCGCGGGGGCTGCGGGAATTGCTGATCGCTACCCTTCGGCCGCGAGCCGGGCCACGTGCAACGTCAGATAGACGACCTCGTCGGTGCTGATCTGCTTGCCCAGGCGCAGTTCCAGCAGCATCTTCACCTTCTCCGCGCAGTTGTGCGCCTCGGGGAACGCGGTACGGATCGCGCTGCGGAAGCTGTCGGGGTTCTCCTCGAGCTGGTGGTCGGCATCCACGCGGACGAAGAAGTACCGAAGGTGCGTGAGGAACCGGGCCGCGTTGACGGTGTCGGGATCGAAGCGCCGCCCGTACGCCGATTCCAGCACCTCGAAGACCTGCCGGATCACCTGCGTCATGGCGAACGTGCGGGACAGGTCGTCGGTGGTGAACATGGCGTTCACGAAGTGCAGAGCGATCGGGACGGCCTCGTCGACGGGCAGGTCTGCCCCCGTCCGCTCCCGCACCACCTCGACCGCTGCGCGGGCCGCCCGAAGCTCCGCGGGGTACAGGTGCGCCACCTCCGAGCGCAGCGGGTACTCGACCACCAGCTGCTGGCGCAGACGCTTGATCGCGAAACTGATGTGGTCGGCCAACGGGATCACCATGGCCTGCGGGAACCGGGTGCCCAGCTCCGCCTCCGCCCGCTGGAGAATCTCGGCGGCCAGCACCAGGTGCTCGGGTGGGATCTCGGTGAGGAAGGCGGTCAGGTCCTCGGCGCGGTGCGTCGAGTCCGGGACGAAGGTCTGCTGGACGCGGGCGGCGTCCACCGGATCACCCGGCCGGGCCTGGAAGCCCAGGCCACGTCCGGTGAGGACCACCTCGCGTCCCTCAGATTCCCTGGCCAGCAGGACGTTGTTGTTGAAGACCTTCAGCACCTCCATGTGCAGTCCCTCTCACGTCGGGTCGCACCCGTCCCCGCCGGCGTTGCCACGTCAGGACGCTACACGCAGGCGGGGACAGGTGAGGGCGGTCAGGACAGGTCGGCGCCGTTACTGGCGATCACACCCTGGTACCAGGAGAAGGAATCCTTGCGGTACCGGGTGAGGTCCCGCAGGTCGAACTCCTCGCGATCGACGTAGATGAAGCCGTACCGCTTGGAGCAGCCCTCGCGGGTGGAGATCAGGTCGATCGCCGACCACGGGCAGTAGCCCATCACCTCGACGCCATCGTTCACCGCCAGCTGGATCTGGGCGATGTGGTCGCGCAGGTAGTCGATCCGGTAGCTGTCGTGAACTCTTCCGTCCTCCAGCTTGTCGTACGCCCCCAGGCCGTTCTCGGTGACCAGCAGCGGCAGGTGGTAGCGATCCCACAGCGCCCGGAACGTCGACCGGAAGCCGATCGGGTCGATCTCCCACCCGAACTCGGTCGTCGGCAGGTACGGGTTGGACGCGCCCGCGTACACCCCCGCCTCACCGGCGGCCAACTGCTGATTGGTGGCCGCAGAGCTCGCGGTGTCCGGGTTCGGTCGCGCCACGGTGTGAGTGGCGTAGTAGTTGAACGCGATGAAGTCCGGACGGTCGGCAGCGAGCAGTTCGGAGTCCCCGTCCGCGATCTGCGGGGCCGCGCCCTGGGCCTCGAGGTAGGCCCAGGCCACCGAGTTGTACCGGCCGTTGACGGCCATGTCGGTGTAGAGCCAGTTGCGGATCGCGTTGAAGTCGTCCGCAGCCAGGATGTCCTCGGGGTGGCAGGTCTCGGGGTAGCACAACGCGATGTTGGGGGCGGGGCCGATCTTCCCGTCCTCCACGAGCGAGTGGCACAGCTGGTTCGCCTTCGCCTGCGCCAGCATCATGTGGTGGTTGGCCTGGTAGATCGCCGACTTCGGCATGCCCGGCTTGACCGTACCGATCGCCTCGCCGAACAGGACCATGACGTTCTGCTCGTTGATGGTCAGCCAGTGCTTGACCTTGTCGCCGTACTCGCGGAAGATCACGTCCGCGAACTTGGCGAACGCGTCCACGCAGCCACGGTTCGTCCAGCCGCCCTTGGCGTCCAGCGCCGCGGGCAGGTCGAAGTGGTACATCGTGGCGATCGGGGTGATGCCGGCGTCCAGCAGGGCGTCGATCAGCCGGTGGTAGAACGCCACCCCCGCCGGGTTCACGTCCCCGTCGCCGTCGGGAAGGATCCGCGTCCACGCGATCGAGAAGCGGTAGGCCTTCAGACCCAGCTCGGCGAACAGCGCCACGTCCTCGGCGAATCGGTGGTAGTGGTCGCTGGCCACCGTGAAGTCGGTGGTGCCGGCAGGGTACGACTCGCGGGCGTCGATCACCGACGGCCCCTTGCCGTCGGCGTCCCAGGCCCCCTCGACCTGGTAGGCCGAGGTGGACGCGCCCCACAGGAAGTCCTGCGGGAAACCCTTGAGCTCTCGGTACTGCATCATGACTCCTTCTCAGCGTTCGATGACGATGGCGGTGTCGCCGTGGCCGACCTGATGGCCTTCGGCCGGCAGGACCGCGGCGAACTCGGTGGTGTTGGTGACGACGACGATGGTGGTCGGGTCGTAGCCGGCGGCCTTGACGACGTCCAGGTCAACGGTGCACAGCAGATCACCGGCCTCGACCTCCTGCCCTTGCTTCACGGCGGCGGCGAATCCCTTGCCTTCAAGCTGCACCGTATCGATACCGATGTGGATCAGCGCCTCGACCCCGTCCGGGCTCTTGATGCCGAAGGCGTGGCCGGTGGGGAACGCGGTCACCACGGTGCCGGCGAAGGGGGCGTAGACCTGGCCCTGGCTGGGCACGATGCCCACGCCGTTGCCCAGCGCGCCGGAGGCGAACACCTTGTCGTTGACCTCGGCGAGCCGCACCAGGGCTCCGGAGACGGGAGCCTTGATCTCACTCGCGCCGACCGCGGGCGGAACGATCAGATCCTCGTCCTCGGGGGCTTCCACCGGATCCTTGAACCCGACCACCATCGTGAGGGTGAAGGCGACGCCCATGGCGACGGCCACACCGATCAACTGCATCGTGAAGCTACCGACCGTCAGGAAGGAGGGGAGGGCGATCAGGGAGGGCAGCGCCATCGTGGTGGAGGCGGATCCACCGATGGCTGCGATGGCGCCGCCGAGGGCTCCACCGGCGATGCCGAAGTAGAACGGCTTCTTCAACGGCAGGTTCACACCGTAGATGGCGGGCTCGGTCACACCGGCGAGGATGCCGGAGATCGCTGCCGGGCCGGCGATCTGCTTGAGCTTGGAGTTGCGGGAACGGATCGCGACGGCCAGGACTGCGGCACCCTGGGCGAGGACGGCTGAGGGCAGCGGCCCCATCAGCAGCGAGTGATGCTGGGTGGCGATCTCGTTGATCATGACCGGCACCAGGCCCCAATGGAGGCCGAAGAGTACGAACACCTGCCACAAGCCACCCATCACCGCGCCGCCCAGCCAGGGGGCGACGGTGAACAGCCAGGTGACGCCGGCCGAAAGGCCGTTCGCTGCATAGCTGGTGATCGGACCCACCACGATCAGGGTGAGCGGCACCATCACCGTCACACTGATCAGCGGAATCGTGAAGTTGCGAAGCACCGAGGGCAGAGCCTTGGTCAGCGCCTTCTCCAGGATCGATTGCAACCACACCGCGACGATGATCGGGATCACCGAGGACACGTAACTGACCATGACCACGGGGATGCCGAGGAACGTCACGGGGTCGCCCGCGGTGTTCAGCGCGATGATGCTGGGATAGACCAGGGCCCCTGCGATCGCCATGGCGGTGAACTGGTTCGCACCGAAACGCTTGGCCGCGGTGAAGCCGAGGAACACCGGCAAGATCTGGAACATGCCGTCGGCGGCCGCGAACAGAATCGTGTAGGTCTGGCTCTCCGCGCCCAGCCAGCCGACGGTGGTGAACAGGGCGAGGAACGCCTTGAGCAGACCGACGCCAGCCAGCGTCCACAGGATCGGGCTGAAGATCTTCGAAATCAGGTCGATGAACTGGTTGAACAGGTTGCCCTTGGGGCCCTCGTCCACGGTGGCGGCGTCACCGGTGAGCTTGGAGATGCGTCCGACCTCGGCGTAGACCAGCGGCACGTCGTTACCGACGACCACCTGGAACTGGCCGCCGGCCTCCATCACGGTGATCACGCCGGGCAGCTTCTCCACGGCCGCCTTGTCCGCCTTGGCGCTGTCCTTGAGCTTGAACCGCAGCCGGGTGGCGCAGTGGGCCAGCGAGGCCACGTTGCTCTCACCGCCCACGTTCTGAAGAATGTCGCCGGCCAGTGACCGGAAGTCGACGCTTGGCATCGGTTCTCCTTCGAACCTCGTCCAGGGCTCAGAACGCAAAAAAAGACCCGAGCCGATCCCGCGTCACGGGAAAAGACTCAGGTCTTGCCTCATTCGAGTAACAACCCTGGGGAACCCCTTGGTTCCTGATAAAACCATAGCGCTACTCGGTTTTCGCCGTCAAGGCCTCAGCCGAACCGTTCCCCGAGATGGGCCGGCGTGGCGGCACGGGCAACCTCGAAGGCGCGAACGCAGGCGCGGACGTCATCCTCGGAGTGCGCGGCCGACAGCTGGACGCGGATCCGCGCGCGGCCCTTCGGCACCACGGGGTAGCTGAACGCGATCACGTAGACCCCTTCGGAAGCATCCGCTCGGCGATCGCCGCGGCGTGGCGGGCACCGTCCTCGCCCGGCGAACATGACCGGGACGATCGGGTGCGACCCGGGCAACAGGTCGAAACCGGACGCCGCCATCAGCGTCGCGGAACAGCTCCGCGTTCGCGCGCAGCCGCTCCCGGCCGCTCCCCCGACGAGGCCACCAGGTCGAGCGCCGCCAGCGAGCCGGCCACCACTGCCGGCGCGACCGAGTTCGAGAACAGGTACGGACGCGCACGCTGCCGCAGCAGGGCGATCATCTCGGCCGGGCCGCGACACGTAGCCGCCGGACGCTCCGCCCAGCGCCTTGCCGAGGGTCCCGGTGACGATGTCGACCCGGTCGGCGACACCGAACAGCTCCGGTGTGCCGCGCCCGTGCCCGCCGATGAAGCCGACCGCGTGGGAGTCGTCCACCAGCACCAGCGCATCGTAGGCGTCGGCCAGGTCGCAGATGCCCTCCAGCGGGGCGTAGGAGCCGTCCATGCGAGAAGACACCGTCGGTGACGATCACCCGCCGTCGAGCCGCCGGCCGCCGCCCGCAGCTGAGTCTCCAGGTCGCCAGGTCGCGATTGCGGTAGCGGTACCGGTCGGCCTTGGCCAGCCGGATGCCGTCGATCAGGGACGCGTGGTTCAGCTCGTCGGAGATGATCGCGTCCTCCTCGCCGAAGAGCACCTCGAAGACGCCGCCGTTGGCGTCGAAGCAGCTGGAGAACAGGATCGTGTCCTCGGTGCCCAGGAACTCCGCAGAGGCGCTTCTCCAGCGTGCGTGTGCAGCGTCTGGGTGCCGCAGATGAAGCGGACGGACGCCATCCCGAAGCCCCACTCGTCGAGCGCGGCCTTCGCCGCGACGACCACGTCCGGATGGTCGGCCAGCCCCAGGTAGTTGTTGGCGCAGAAGTTGAGGACCGTCCGGACGCGGTGGCCACGCGGGCCCCCTGGGCGGTGGTCAGCTCTCGTTCACGCTTGAACAGGCCATCATTCCGGATGGCCTCCAGGGACGCAGCCAGTTCCGTCCGCAATTCGTCCGGGTACATGAATCGCAGCCTAACCCTGGATCCCGGGAGGATCTGCGCGCCGCATGCGCCATTTTCCGACGTGCCCATCAGCGTTCGCGATCGCGTGCGGGGATCCTCTCACTCCCAGTCGAGGATCACCTTGCCGCACTGGCCCGACCGGGCGGTGTCGAACGCCTGCGCCCACTCCTCGGCGGGGAAGCGGTGCGTGATCACCGATCGCACAGCGTCGGCGAAGGCGGCCGACGTGGCGAGCATCGAGCTCATCAGGTACCAGGTCTCGAACATCTCCCGGCCGTAGATGCCCTTGATGGTGATCATGTGCGTGATCACCCGGCCCCAGTCGATCGGGTAGGTCCGTGCGGCAGGCCGAGCATCGCGACCTTCGCGCCGTGGTTGAGGTTCGCCAGCATCTCGGTCGACCGCGGACGGCGCCCCCGACATCTCCAGCCCGATGTCGAAGCCCTCCAGCATGCCGAGCGCGCGCTGCGCGTCCGCGATCCGCGTCGCGTGACGACGTTCACGCACAGGTCGGCACCGGCGGCCTCGGCCGAGGCCGAGCCGGTAGTCGCTGAGGTCGGTGACCACCACGTGCTGGGCCCCGGCGTGCCGGACGATCGCCGCGGCCATCACCCCGATCGGTCCGGCGCCGGTGACCAGGACGTCCTCGCCGACCACCGGCCACTGCAGCGCGGTGTGGGTGGCGTTGCCCGAGCGGGTCGAAGATCGCGCCCAGATCAGGGTCGATGGCGTCCGGCTGCAGCCAGACGTTGGACGCCGGGAGCACCACGTAGTCGGCGAAGGCGCCGTCGGTGTTCACGCCGAGGCCGACGGTGTGGATGCAGACGTGCCGGCGTCCGGCCCGGCAGTTGCGGCAGTGCCCGCACACGATGTGGCCCTCGCCCGAGGCACGGTCGCCGACCGCAGGCCCGGTGACCGTCGCTGCCGACCTCGACGATCTCGCCGTAGAACTCGTGCCCGATCACCAGCGGCGCGCCGAACGGTGCTCGCCGCCCACGTCGTCCCAGGACTCCAGGTGCAGGTCGGTGCCGCACAGGCCGGCCCGCAGCACCCGGATCTTGACCTGGTCGGGGCCGCAGTTCGGGTTCGGGCACGTCGACGAGTTCGAGCCCCGGTCCAGCATCGGTCTTCATCAACGCGCGCATACCGCCAACCTATCCCTCCGCCTCCGCCGCGGGCCCAGGTGTCGGCGGGAGGCCGTGGGTGGGCGTGGCCGTACGGGCACCCGTCCACGGTCGAGCGGAGGCGGGTGTCAAGACGGCGTTAAGACCGAACCCCGAACCGCTAAGGCCGCGTCAAGGGTCGCCCGGAGCACCCCTGAAGGGGGTTGGCTGATCGGGTGACCAACCTGCTGTTACCCAAGCGACTGCTCGTCGGCGTCCCGATGCGCTCGGACCAGATGCACGAAACGCTGCTGCCCAAGCGGCTCGCCCTGCCGGTGTACTGCTCGGATCCGATCTCGTCCAACGCCTACGCCACCCAAGAGATCCTGCTCGTGCTCGCCCTCGGCGGAGCGGCGAGCGTCGGGTTGACCCCGTGGATCGCCTTGGCGGTGATCGCGTTGCTGGCGCTGGTCACCATCAGCTACCGGCAGACCTGCTTCGCCTACCCGGACGGCGGGGGCGCCTACGCCGTCAGCAAGGACAACCTGGGCCAGACCGCCTCACTGATCGCCGCGGCCGCCCTGATGGTCGACTACGTGATGACGGTGGCGGTGTCGATCGCCGCGAGCGTCGAGAACCTGGTCTCGGCCCTGCCAGGCCTCCGAGGGGACAGCGTGGCGCTGTGCATCGGCTTCATCGTCGTCCTCACCGTGATGAATCTCCGAGGGGTACGGGAGTCGGGAACGCTCTTCGCGATCCCGACCTACGGCTTCCTGATCAGTGTCTACGTGATGCTCGCGGTCGGGTTGTGGCGCCTGCTGACCGGGCATGCGCCGGTGGCGGAGTCGGCGAATCTCGGATTCGCGCACGGCGGCCCGGCCGGCGCAGCCCTGGTCATCCTGGTGCTGCGGGCGTTCGCGTCCGGTTGCACCTCGCTCACCGGCGTCGAGGCGGTCAGCAACGGCGTCCCGACGTTCCGCGCGCCGAAGAGCCGCAACGCCGCCCTGACCCTGTTGAGCATGGGGGCGCTGAGCATCGCCATGATGGCCGGGATCGCCGTCCTCAGCACCGCAGCCGGAGTGCACATCGCCGACAGCCTCGCCGACCTCACCGGCGTCCCCCGCGGTTACGAGCAGCGGACCGTGTTGGCGCAGCTCTCCGCAGCGGTGTTCGGCAACAACAGCGTCGGGTTCTTCGCGGTGCAGGGATTCACCACGCTGATCCTGGCGATGGCGGCCAACACCGCCTTCAACGGGTTCCCGATCCTGGCATCGATCCTGGCGGGCGACCGGTTCCTGCCCAAGCAGTTGAGCCGGCGCGGCGACCGGCTGGTGTTCAGCAACGGCATCGTGATCCTCGCGGGCAGCGCGGCCGCCCTGATCGTCGCCTTCGACGCATCGGTGACCCGGCTGATCCAGCTCTACATCCTCGGCGTGTTCGTGTCGTTCACCCTCAGCCAGTGGCGGCATGGTCGTCTACTGGCGTCGTCGCGCCCGTGAGTCGCGATGGACGCCCGGCCCACATCGGATCGGCGGCGGTGAACGCGGTCGGTGCGGTCGCGACAGCCGTGGTGCTCGTCATCGTGCTGATCACCAAGTTCACCCATGGCGCCTATCTGGTCGTGATCGCGATGCCGATCCTGGTCTGGACCGATGCGGCGGATCCACCGCCACTACCAGCGGGTGTCCTGGCAGCTTCGCCCGAAGGCGTCCGGGATCACCCTGCCCAGCCGCATGCACGCCGTCGTACTGATCAGTCAACTCAACGAACCGGCGCTGCAGGCGTTGGCCTACGCCCGCGCGATCCGCCCGAGCACCATCACCGCGCTGCGCGTGGACACCGATGCGCGACGCACCCGCAAGCTCGTGGACGAGTGGTCCGCCCGCGACATCGCCGGTGCCACTGACGATCGTCACCTCCGACTTCCGCGATCTCACCGAGCCCGTGCTGCGACTATCTGTCCCGGCTTCGAATCGGCCCCCGCGACGTGGTGCAGGTCTTCCTTCCCGAGTACGTGGTCGGCCACTGGTGGGAGACGCTGCTGCACAATCAGAGCGCGCTGCGGTTGAAGACCCGGCTGTTGTACATGCCGGGAGTGATGGTGACGAGCGTGCCCTACCAGCTCAAGTCCGCTGAGCAGTACTCCCTGGAACGGCCTGGTGCCGAGGCCGAGTCCGTCCAGGCTCCTGGGGCTTCGCCGACCCCTGCCGCGCCGAGCCGAGGCGAAGCGAGCCTCCCGGCCGCCGGTCAGCACGAGCGGGTTCTGGCACACTCGGGCAGGTGAGTGACTATCTCACCGGGCCGGACGCGGGTGTGGCCAGCGGGCTGGTGACGCGGCTGCCTCGTCGGAGGCAGCTCTACGGCCTGGGGGTGGCGATGGCGGGCGCGCCGTTGCTCACGTTGATTCTGCTGCCGATCCGGGAAAGCCTCGGCCTGGACACCCTGCTGCTGCTGTTCGTGCTCGTCTCGGTGTCCGCCTCCGTGGTGGGCGGCCTGCTACCCGCCATGGTGGCCTCCTTGGTCAGCTTCGGGTTGGCGAACTTCTTCTTCACCCCGCCCTACGGCAGCCTCCTGGTCGCCAACGACTCCGAACTCGTCGACCTTGTGGTCTTCCTCGCGGTGGCGGTCCTGGTGGGCGTGGTCACCGAGGTCGGCGCCCGGGCGAGGGGACGTGCCGAGCGGACCCGCCTGGAGGCCGGCTGGCTGGCCGATTTCGGGAACCGCGAGCAGAGCCCGAACGCTGTCGACCTGGCGTTGTCGGACGCGCGGACGCTGTACCGGGTGAACGCCGCCAGCCTCACCGAGCACGGTGTCGTGCTGGCGAGTTCGGGAACGCCGAAGCCGGATGACGAGGTGATCGTCACCGGGGCGGGAGACCGCCTGCACCTTGAACTCAGCGGGCCGGCGCGCCTCGGTGAGGACCGCGGCCTGCTCAGCTCACTGGCCCAGACCACCGGACGGTTGTGGCGCACCCAGCAACTCGCCGAACAGGCGCGCCGGGCCGAGGAACTCGTCCGGATCGACGAGCTGCGCGCGAGCCTCCTCGCCGCCGTCGGCCACGATCTGCGCAACCCCCTGGCGGCGATCACAGCGGCGGCGTCGACGCTGCGCCAGACCGACATCCAGATCGACCCGGACGACCAGACGGAGCTGTTGCGCGACGATCGAGGAGCACGCCGGCCGGCTCAACGACATCATCGGCAACCTGCTGGACATGAGCCGTCTGCAGGCCGGCGCCTTGTCGGTCCACCCTCGCGCGACCGCGTTGCTGGAGGTCCTCACCGGGGTGGTGCGGCTCGGCCAGGGTCGGGTCGAGCTCGACATCCCGGAGGACCTGCCCGCTGATCCACGCCGACGCCGGACTGCTGGAGCGGGTCCTGGCCAACCTCGTCGACAACGCCGACCGGCACCTCCCGTCCGGCCAGAAGGTGCAGATTCTGGCGTCGCGCGCCGACGGGACAGTTGCCGTGTCGGTGATCGACCACGGGCCCGGTGTCGCACCCGAACGGCTGGACGAGATCTTCGCGCCGTTCCAGCACTTCGGCGACCGGTCCACGGACGGGGGTCGGGCTCGGCTTGGCGATCGCCCGTGGTTTCACCGAGGCGATGGGCGGTACCCTCACCCCGTCCCGCACGCCCGGCGGCGGGCTGACCATGACCGTGACCCTGGGAGTCTGGCCAATGCCGCGGCTGTTGATCGTTGAGGACGAACCGGCGCTGCGCCGCGCCCTGACCATCAACCTGGCCGCCCGCCACTACGAGGTGGAGGCCACCGGAACCGGGGCGGCCGCCCTACGCGCCGCAGCGGCCAACCCGCCCGACCTGGTGATCGTCGATCTCGGGTCTGCCCGATCTGGACGGTCTTGAGGTGATCGCCGGGCTGCGGGGGTGGTCGACGGTGCCGATCATCGTGTTGTCGGCTCGGGACAGCCAGGCGCAGAAGGTCCGGGCCCTGGACGCCGGCGCCGACGACTACGTCACCAAACCGTTCGGCATGGACGAACTCGTGGCCCGGGTGCGGGCCGCGCTGCGCCGGGCGGACGTGCAGGAACTGCCCGGGCCAGTGGTGACCACGACGGAGTTCACGCTCGATCTGGCAGCGAAGCGCGCCAGAAAGGGCGACTCCGACGTCCGGCTCACGCCCACCGAATGGCACCTGGTGGAGGCACTGATCCGGCATCCGGGAACGCTGGTGACCGGCGCCCAACTGCTCGCCGAGGTCTGGGGTCCCACGTACGCGAAGGAGACCAACTACCTGCGGGTCTACTTCGCCCAACTGCGCCGGAAGCTGGAGGACGAACCGGGGCACCCCCGGCACTTCATCACCGAGCCCGGCGTGGGCTACCGCTTCGAGCCGTAGGCCCCGCACACAACGGCGTGGCCCCGGCCGAAGCCGGGGCCACGCCGTTCGGGACTCACTGCCAGTTGTAGTTGCCGGCGTTGGGGTCGGCGGAGTTGTCGATCACGACGGTCTTCATGATCTTGTCGGCCAGCGTCTGACGCTTGGAGTCCCACAGCGGGAACAGCCAGCCGATGTAGCAGATGATCGAGTCGATGATGTGGGCGAGCTGGCGCAGGATGCCGTTGCCGACTCCGATCGGCCCTCCGGTCTGCTCGCTGATCAGCTTGGTCTTGGCGATGCTGCGGCCCAGGGTGATGCCCGTGGTGCCGCTCTTGTAGCCCAAGTAGACCCACCAGGCGATGCCCAGGATGCTCTGCACGACGCTGCCGAGGTTCTGCGAGATCCCGCTCAGCACCATCCCGACCACTCCGAACACGATCACCGGGGCGACGTAGTCGATCAGTCCGCCGAGGGCGCGTTTGCTCCAGTCGACGAGTTGGCCACCGGCGACGGGGACGACCGGGCCGCCGGAGTAGCCGGCCGGCGGGTAGCCCGAGGGCTCCTGCCCGTAGCCCGGCTCCTGCCCGTAGCCCGGCTGCTGTCCGTAGCCCGGCTGCTGGCCGTAGGCGCCAGCGGGCGGGTAGGCGCCCGCGCCGGGTTCACCGAAGCTGGGGGCCGGCGGCTGGCTGTAGCCACCCGAGGGCGGCGGGTTGTACCCACCAGAGGCCGGAGGTTCGTAACCGCCGGCGGCCGGCGTGGGCGGGGCATACCCGCCGGTGGCGGGCGGGGTGTAGGGCGGCGGGCTGGCCGGAGGCTGGTAGCCCCCAGCCGGTGGGGTGTAGGTCGGGGGTGTGTAAGCCGGCGGGGTGGCAGGCGGGCTGTAGGCCGGTGGTTCCGGGGCGGCGGGGGGCTCAGCGGGCGAAGGCGGACGGTAACCGGGGACCGCTTCGCTCGGGTCCGGTGGCTGCGTCTGGTCGGACATGCTCTCTCCCTTGGTATGTGGGTGCCACGATCCTAGGCCCGCTCGGCCGGAGGTGGGTATCGGGTCGATAATGGCGGCGTGGCGTACTTCTCCCCGACACCGGCGTTCAGTGCCGCGTCCGGGCTCAAGGGCGCGGCGATCTTCGGCGCGACCGGGCTGTTCCTGAGCGCGCTGCACGCGGTCGCCGGGGTCGGGATTCCGTGCCCCTGGCGGGCCTTGACTCACACCCTGTGTCCGCTGTGCGGAGCCACGACGATGGGGTCGGCGCTGCTGCGCGGCGACATCGCCGCGGCCTGGGCGGCCAACCAGCTCGTCTTCGTCGGCCTCTGCGTTCTCGCGATCGCCTGCGGGTGCTGGCTGTGGGAGCTTGTGGGTGGCCCGCGGCTTCGCCTTCCCGCCCGGCTCGCCGAGGCGCGGTGGTGGTACGCGGCGTTCACCGCAGTGGGGCTGGGGTTCATGGTGATCCGCAACCTCGCGGGCTGAACCTGACTCTGGCAGCAGGCGGCCAGGCTCTTCACATCCGGTACACAGGAGGGGCCCGCATCCTTGAGGAATGAGAGTCGATGCCGACCGAGATCGCGGTGCCAGCGCCCTTCGTGCAGCCGGGGTGAGCCTCGGCGTCCTGGGTGCGACGGTGGGCGGCGTCTCCGGCTGGTTCACCCTCGCCCCGCAGGACACCGTCGCCACCGCCGCCGTCTCCTCCACCCGGACGGACCCCTCGGCCGACTCGCCGGCCGACGCCAGGGTCGGTCTGGGCACCGGGCCCGCCCACACCCGGACGGGGGCGTAGTGGTCGCGGTCAGCCGCTGGGACGCCTTCGGCACCTGGTGCGAAGTGCTCACGGTCGGCGAGGACGACCTGCCCGCCATCGCCGATCTGGCCCGGACGCAGGCGATGACCGTGGACGAGGCGTGCTCACCCTCGAGCGGTTCGGAATGGGCCACCCTGGTACGGGGGCGGCCGCAGCGGGTCTCCCCTGTGCTGGCCGGTGTCGTCGCTGCCGCTGCGCGGGCGGCCGAGCTCCGCGCGGACGTGAGCCTGCTCAGCCGCTGGCGAGCGGTGGTGATCGACGAGGCGTCCCGCACCCTCACCCTGCCTGCGGACGCTGTGCTCGATCTGGGCGGAACGGCCAGGGCGTGGGCCGCGGACTGGATCGCGACGAGCTGTCACGAGGCGTACGGGGTGGGCTGCCTGGTCAATCTGGGCGGCGACATCGCCGTCCGGGGCGACGTGCCTCCCGGCGGCTGGCAGGTGGAGATCCAGGACGGCCCTGGGGTCGGGCAACCGAACCCGGTGATCTCGATGGGCTGGCCGGGTGGCCTGGCGACCGCCGCTGCACGTTCGAGGGTCGGGACGAAGGACCCACCGCCTGGATACTGGCGCTCGGTGACCGTCGCTGCCCGCAGCTGCGAACGCGCGCGTGCCGCCGGCACCGCGGCGCTGGCCATGGCCGACGACGCTCCGCGCTGGCTGACCCAACGCGAACTGCCTGGCCGGTTGGTGCACATCGGCGGCATGGTCGTCCAGACCAACGGGTGGCCGGCGCAACGGTGGGTCGCCTGACGCCGGATCGCAGCCGACCGTTCAGCGGGGCAAGTGTCGTCCGGCCAGCAGGCCGGTCAACGGGGGCGACCACAGTTCGTGACCGCGGCGGCCGAAGCCGGCCAGCAGTGTGTTGGCGGCCTGCCAGCCGGTGGTCGCGGCGCGCTCCATCAGGGCGATCGGCCAGTCGCAGCGGACCAGGTCGCCGGCGAGCACCACCCGCGGATCCGGCGTCGTGACCGTCGGGACGGTCGCCGCCACGGGCTGGTGTCGACCAGCGGGCAGTCGTCGGCCACCAGCCACTGCTCGGCCAGCACGGCCGCAGCGCCCAGTTCAGGATGCACCCGGGCCGCCTCGTCCCACAGTCGGGTCGCGGGTGGCGTCGGAGGTGTCGCTGAGGGCGTAGCCGTGCACCTCGACCACGCTGCCCCCGGCACGTTCGGCCCACCGTGCCGCTCCGGCCTCGAAGGCGTCCAGCCGGCTGAGGTTGTCCAGCGGACCGTAGCCGCTGGTGCCGAGGAAGGCCGGCACCCCGCGGAGGCGCCCGGCCAGCCAGCGCCGTCCCACGCCGAACGGCGGAGCCGTGCGCAGCGCCGCCACCCGCTCCCGCCACGCGGCGTCCCCGAGCCAGTCCGGCGGCCGCGGCCACGTTGTGCAGGCCGGACGTGTCGAGCGGCCAGCACGACGGCGTCCGCCGCGAGGCTCGCCCGGCCGGTGAGCGACCACGACGCCGCGTCGTCGGTCTCGGCGAGCCCGGTGACCGCGAGCCGGTGCAGCACCTCGACCCCGAGCCGGGCGAGGTACTCGCCCCAGCGGAGCCCACAGTGCGGTGTCGTAGTCGTCGTCGGGGACGTCGAACAGCAGCCCTCGGCCGAGCCGACGAAGTAGGTGTGGAACATCGCCACCAGCTCGCCGCCGGAGAACTCCCGCGGGTCGGCGAAGAAGCTGCGGGCGAACACCTCCAGCGCCAGGTGCCGGGCGGCCTCGCGGGAACCGCAGCCGGTCGAGCACGTCGGCCGCGCTCACCCCGTCCAGGTCGGTGTAGGTGTCGCGGGAACCGCACCCTGAGCAGGCCCAGGGCGGCGCGTGACGTCCACCTTCGCCAGGTCGGACAGCGCGGAAGGACGGGCTCTGCGCGACGAAGCCGACCAGGTTCCACGGCGGGGTGCGCGGGATGTGGTGAACGAGTCCACCACCGGACGCCGCCCCGGCTCGGGCGCCAGTTGCAGCGGGTAGTCGGCGATCGGCACCAGCCGGGTCAGCGCCGGGATCGGCGCGACGCAGCAGCGCGCGCAGGTTGTAGTACTGCCGGAAGAAGGCGTGGAAGCCGCGGCTCATCGTGACCGGGCCGTCGGGTCCGGCCACCGGCCACGCACGCACCCGCCCGCCGAGCGTCGGCTCGGCCTCCAGCAGGCGCACCCGGACGCCGCGCTCGGCCAGCCCCGTGGCCGCGGCGAGGCCGGCGATGCCGCCGCCGACCACGACCACGGTCGGCGCCTCCGGGGAAGCCGGGCGCGCGGGTTGGCCCGGGGCGTGCCGGACGGCGTGCCGGTCGCGTCCCGGCACCCAGCTTCATGCGGCCTCCTCTGCGCGTCCGGCCACCTGCCAGGCCAGGATCGCGGCGGTGACGAGGGCGAAGCCGAAGCCGAAGTCCTCGATCGGGATGTCGAACGGGAACCGGACGCCGAGGAAGTGCGCCGGTGCGTAGAGCACGATCGGGTCGCCGAGCTTGGTCAGCCAGCCGTCCACGAGCACCTGGAAGAAGAACACGATCGCCATCGTGATCCAGTACTGCGGCCGTGCGGAAGATGCCGGTGCGCGCCCAGAGCAGTTCGACGACGACCACGACGACGACCGCGACGAGGGTGGCCAGGGTGTACTCAGGCATGGTGTGACTCCCGGGAGCGTTCCGGGCGCCCCGCACCAGGCGAGCGGCGCGGCGCCGCCCGGCCTCGGCGGGCGAGGACTGTGGCCGACCGCCTCGAAGGTGAGCAGGCCGCAGATCGGGATCACGAGGAAGAAGACCAGCTCCTCCAGCGGCACGCGCCCGGCAGCAGGCCAGCCGCGTGGTGTGCCGGGGCTGTAGCTCCAGTGGCCGCGGGCGATCGCGACGGCGTCCCAGACGCAGAAGATCGCCACCACCGGCAGCCAGGGCCAGCCAGCAGCCGCCGCGACCGCCGGTACACCCGGGCGCCGAAGACGAACTCCAGCGGCAGCGTGATCACCAGGCAGGCGGCCATCAGCAGCAGGTACTCCCACTGCACTCAGACCACCTCCGCGTCACGAGGGCCGGCGACCAGGACGGTGGCTGCGGTGACGGCCTTGCGCCAGGTGGGCACCCGGGCGCGTCCGGAGAAGACGTCGTAGTCGCGCGCCTCGATCCGGTCGAGGATCCGCGAGTACAGCGTCGAGCGCGGTGGCGACGCAGCGGGCCGACCGGGGCGGCAGCATGCGGCACGCCTGTCGCGGGCGGCATCGTACAGCTCGCGGTTGCGCTCGATCTCGAACGCCATCAGCTCGCGCCACGCGTCGTCGACCGCCGCGGCCACGGGGCGGCACCGAACCGGTCGCAGGTCCTCCTGCGGCAGGTAGACCCGGCCGCGGTCGAGGTCCTCGCCGACGTCGCGCAGGAAGTTGGTGAGCTGGAACGCGAAGCCGAGCGCCCGTGCCGGCTCCTTCGCCGCGGGGCTGAGCGGCTGCAGGACCGGGCAGCATCATCTCGCCGATCACGGCCGCCGAGCCCTCCATGTAGCCGCAGAGGTCGTCCCAGGTGTCGTAGCTGGCGAGTGTCGAGGTCCATCGCCATCGCGTCGAAGAAGCGGTCGAAGCACTCGGTGTCGATGCCGCACTCGGCGCACGGTGTGCGGCGATCGCCGCCAGCGTCGCGTCGCCGGCGGTCGGCCGGCCAGGGCGGCGTCGAAGCCGCGCCCGGAAGTCGGCCAGGGCCTGCCCGTGGTCGGCTCGACGTGCGCTGGTGGTGGCGCCCTCGGCGTCCACGATGTCGTCGGCCAGCCGGCACAGCGCGTAGACCGCGTGGACGTGGCGGCGCTGCTCGGCGGGGCAGCAGGACCGCGCCCCAGTAGTAGGTGGTGCCGTAGGCCCGGGTCAGCCGGGCGCATTCGGCGTAGCCGGCGGCCAGGTCGTGGCTCATCGAGCCGCCCCGGCCGGGGCAGCGACGACTCCGCGGGTCGGCGTGCCGAGGTAGTCGCGCACCCGGTCGGCGGCGAGCTCACCGCTGATCAGCACCATCGGCACCCCGACGCCCGGCGTCGTGCCGCTGCCGGCGAAGAAGACCCCCGGCACCCGCGGCTCGACGTTGCGCGGCCGGAAGGGCCCGGTCTGGCCGAAGGTGTGCGCCAGGCTGAACGGCGTCCCAGCGGCCATCCCCTGCGGCCGCCCAGTCCGCCGGGGTGACCAGCCGCTCGGTGACGATGTCGTCGGGGTAGCCGTTGCGCGGCCAGGAAGCGGTGCAGCCGTTCCCGCGCCGGGCCGCGTTCCGTCGTCCAGTCGACGTCCGGCGCCCAGGTGCGGCACCGGCTCCAGCACGTACAGCGCGCTGTGCCCGTGCGGGCGCCATCGCGGGGGCGTCGAGGCTCGGGATGGTGACCAGCCGGGACGGGTCGGTCATCAGCTGCTTGCGCTTGATCAGCTGCTCGAAGGACTCCGCCCAGGCGTCGGCGAAGTGGATGTTGTGGTGCGCGACGCCGCGCCGGCGGCGCGCCGCGGACGCCCGACGTGCCAGACCAGCGCGGACGGCGAGTAGGCGCGCCCGGTCGAGCACCGCGGGGCGGGCGCAGGTCGGGCAGCAGTTCGCGCGTAGGCGGTCGGCAGGTCGAGGGTGACCACGACCGCGTCGGCCGCGATCTGCTCGCCGCCGGCGGTCACGCCGGCGACCCGGCCCGCGGCGTCGCGCAGGATCGCGCCGACCGGGCGGCCGTAGCGCAGGTCGGCGCCCGGACTCGCCGAGCGCGCGCGGCCATGCGCCGCGGGGCACGGCGTGCATGCCGCCCTCGGGGAAGTAGACGCCGGAGACGCAGTCCATGTAGGTGATGACGGCGTAGATGGCGAGCGCGTCGGCGGGCGCCAGCCCGGCGTACATCGCCTGGAAGGTGAACAGCCGCACCAGCCGGGAGTCGCGCGAAGCGTGCGCCGACCGCCTTCTCGAGGCTGCCGAAGCCGCCGAGTCGCAGCAGCCTGGCCGCCGCGGCCGGGACGGGTCAGCAGGTCGAGCGGGGAGTCGAAGTTGCGTTCGATGAAGTTCGGCATCTCGACGTCGTAGAGCTCCTCCAGCCAGGTCGACGAAGCCCGGGAAGGCGGCAGCGTCCGCGGCCGAGGCCTCGGCGTGCGGATCTCGGCCACCTGGTCGTCGACCGTCGCCCGCACGAGCAGTTCGCGAGCCGTCGGCGTACACCGCCCGGTAGGCCGGGTCGAGCCGCGTCAGCGGCACCTCGGTCGCTCGGTCGCGTCCCAGCCGCGGCGAACGGCCCGGTCGAGCAGGTGCGGCATGGTGAACACCGTCGGACCGGTGTCGAAGGTGAACCCGTCCTGGCCGCAGGATGCCGTTGCGTCCGCCCGGCTCGGCGCCCCGCTCGACCACGGTCACGTCGTGGCCGTCGGCGACCAGGCGGCAGGCCGCGGCCAGCCCGGCCAGCCCGGCGCCGACGACGACGACGCGGCTCACGTGGTCCGCCAGGCGACCCGGCGGGCGAGGGCGGCCAGCCCTTCGGCGGCCGCGGGGTCGATCGCCGGATCGTCGAGCGCCCGGAACGCCGTCGCCACCTGCGTCGCTCGATCATGGTCTCCACGTCGGCGATCACCCCGGAGCGCACGAGTTCGGTCTGCAGGGCGCGCACCCTCGCCCCGGTGGCGCGGCCGCTGCCGGCCCGATCCAGCGCACGGCGCCACGACGGGCTGAACCGCTGGGTCGCCAGCGCCAGCAGGACGGTCGGCTTGCCCGCCGATCAGGTCGTCGCCGACCGGCTTGCCGGTCGGCACCGGGTCACCGAGCACGCCGAGGATGTCGTCGCGCAGCGCGAACGCCTCTCCCACCGCCCTGCCGTAGCGTTCGAGGGCCGCCAGCGTCTCCGGCCCGGCACCGGCCGCGACCGCGCCCAGCTGCAGCGGCCGCCACACCGTGTAGGCGCCCGACTTCGCCCGAGCCACCTCGCGGGCGTGGGCCAGGTCGCGGCGACCGTTGGCGGCACCGACGAGGTCGCGGCCCTGGCCCAGCATCAGCTCGACGATGAGCGTGCGCCACAGGCTCTGCAGCGGCGCCGGCAGCGCCGGCGACCAGCAGGTCGGCCTCGCTGTGGGCGAGGTCGCCGGCCAGGATGGCGATGTTCTCGCCGTAGCGCGGCGCGTCCCCCAAGCCGTGCAGCCGGACGTGCTGACGGCGCGCGCTGGCGTGGACGGACGGGCGGCCACGGCGGGTCTCGGAGGAGTCCATGACGTCGTCGTGGATCAGCGCGAACACGTGCAGCAGTTCGAGCGCCGCGCCGATCCGGATCAGGTCGGCGTGCCCGCGAGCCGGTGCGTTGACCACCGGCGGCCACCCAGCCCCAGTGCGCCATCCGCGGACGAAACCGCTTACCGCCGGAGTCGACCATGCCGGTGAGCAGGTCGAGGACGGAGTCGGTGTGCAGCACGCCCGGTCGGGGGACCACGGCGGCCGCCAGTTCGACCCAGCCGGCCCGGAGGGAGGCGAGGGTCTCGGCGATCAGGGCTTCGACGGCGGCCACCGTGATGTCATCGGCGGAGGTGACCGCCGGGGGGGACAGTGGGGATTTCTCGGTGCGGGTGGAACTGGTCAAGGTCATGCGGCACCGACTTTCTGGAAGGCAAGCTGAAGAAGTGGCACCTGGGCCACGCACCACGGACTGAGCAGCGCGGGTGCGCCGTCGACGAGCGCGACCAGGTCGTCCCAGTCCACCCACGTCAGTCTCTGCGACCTCGGCCGGATCGGGCGCGAGCGGTCCTGCGAGGCGCCCCACCCAGACCGGGCACAACTCGTTCTCGACCACGCCGGAGCGTCGACGGCCCGGTAGGCGAACTCCGGCAGCACGAGGTCAGCTCGGACGGCGGTCGCGCCGAGCTCGGCGGCAATCCGACGCCGGACGGCGTCGACCGGGCCGCTCGCCCGGCCGCGGATGCCCGCAGCAGGAGTTGGTCCACACGCCCGGCCAGGTGGCTTTGGTCAGGGCGCGGCGGGTGAGCAGCACGCGTCCCTGCTCGTCGAACAGGTAGCAGGAGAACGCGAGGTGGCGGGGAGTGGCCGGCGCCGTGCACGTTCCCGTCGGGGTGCGGTGCCGGAGGGCCGGTCCGTGCTCGTCGAGCAGGACCACCAGGTCTGTGGCGTCGATCATTGTTCTTCCTTACCCGCGCGAGGCGCGTTCGAGCACCGGACGCCAGGTCTTGCGGCGAAGTTGCACCAGCGCGGCTGCCGCCAGCACGACCGTCGCGGCCACCGCCGCCGCGACCCCGGTGAGATCGGAGCGGGGTTCTCCGATCAGCCGTCCGACCGCGATCCAGAACAGGCCCCACGCCATGGCTCCGGCCACAGCGATGCGGCCGCCCAGTACGCGGGCGAGGACGACGCCGAGCCCGGCGCCCAGGGCCAAGACCGCCACCGCCCAGTACTCGGCGATCTCCGGGCGCGGATCGACGCCGGACGCGACCAGCATCGGCGGTGACGTTGGCCAGTGTGGCGACGGCCACCCAGCCCAGGTACAGCCCGAAGGTGCCGTCCAGCACGATCCGCTCGGTCAGGGTGCGTGGCTCGCCCAGCACTCGCACCAGTTGGCCCACAGTGAGCGCGAGCATCGCGATGACCACCACGCTCAGCCAAAGAGCGCCCGCCTGGGTGACCAGCAGCCAGGCACCGTTGAGCGCCATCGACAGTGCCGAGAGCCAGCCGATCCGCCGCGCCCGAGGGGACGCTGGTGTTGGCCGGCAGCCACTGCCACACCACGTACGCGATCAGGCCGAGGTAGATCACCGACCAGATCGAGAACGCACGGGTCGCGGGGCTGAGCAGGGTGGCGTCAGCCGCGAAGCTGCCCCCGGCTGTCTCCTCGACCCGGGTGCCGATCAGGCCGAAGCCGAACAACGTGCCGACGATCATGACGACCGCACCGGCGGTGACCAGCAACTGTCGCGAACGATCTGTCATTCCTGTGCTCCCTGTCTCCCGCGAACCGTCCGCGCGCGGACGCTCCGCCACAACCTTCGACACGAGCATGCCGAAGTGAGCCTGAATTGCCAAGCGATGAGCCGGAAACCTTAGACAATGTACGTAGTTCAGGCAGAATCCACCGGGGCTCCGGCTTACGATGATCCCGATCATGGTGACCATCAAGAAGGCTTCAGCTCTCACCGGGGTGTCCGAACACACCCTGCGTGCCTGGGAGCGCCGCTACGGACTGGTCACCCCGTCCCGAACCCCCTCCGGCTACCGGACGTACGACGACGGCGAACTGGACCGGATCCGACTGATGCACCGACTCGTCGAAGCCGGCTGGGCCGCCGGGGCGGCCGCGGCCGAGGTCGACCGACATATCGGTCCGGGTCTGGCGGAGGACCCCTACTCGGCGCTGATCCGGGCCGCCGGTGACCTGGACGGCGCCGCCGTGGGTCGAGTCGTCGATGACCGGTTCGCCGGCACCGACTTCGAGACGCTGGTGGACGGCTGGCTGATGCCGGCGTTGTACCACGTGGGGCTGGCGTGGGAATCGGGAGCGATCTCGGTGGCCGGTGAGCACCTCGTGGCGAACGTGGTGACGCGTCGGCTCGCGGCCAGCTACGAGGCGGTGGGCGATGGCCAGGCGGGTCCCGCGGTGGTCATCGGCGCGCCGCCCGGCGTGGATCACCAGCTCGGCCTGATGGCGTTCGCCACGGCGGCCCGCAGGGTCGGCCTGGCCACGCTCTACCTCGGCGCGCAGGTGCCGCTGGACGCGTGGCGGGACGCCGCCCGCCGCTCCAGCGCGTGGGCGGCCGTCACCTCGGTCCACCGCGGCCGCGACGCCGTCCGGGCCGCGAAGGTGGTGACCCACCTGGCCGAGGACCCCGGAATACCGGTGTGGGCAGGCGGGCGTTTCCAGGATCGGCTCGACGGCGCACGACCGCTGGGTCACAGCATCGGCGCGGCTGCCCGTGAACTGGCTGCGGCGCGCGATTCGCACCGCAGGCCCCCGGGTTCGGTCATGGCGGAAGAGCCGAGCGATGGCTGAGGCGGCTGCGGTGCTCTGGCTGCGCCGGGACCTGCGCCGCGGCGACCACCCTGCCCTCGCTGCCGCAGCCACGGCCGGGGCGGTCGTGCCCTGCTTCGTGCTCGACCCGGAATTCTTCGAACCCGCCGGCCCCGTGAGGCAGGGCTGGCTGGCTGCCACCCTGCGGGCACTGAACGAGTCCTACGACGGCCGCCTGTGCCTGCGCTGGGGAGACCCGGCCGACGTCATCCCGGCGTTGGCCCGCCAGACCGGTGCCGGGCAGGTGCACGTCTCGACCGAAACCGAACCCGGCGGCGCTCGCCGCGACGAGCGGGTCCGGGCGGCGTTGGGCGGCGTGCGGTGGGTGGAGACCGGCTCGCCCTACGCCGTCAGCCCCGGACGGGTGACGAGACGCGAGGGACAGGGGTATCGGGTGTTCTCCGCCTTCCACCGGGCCTGGCGGGAGCACGGCTGGCGCGGCCCCGCGGTGGAGCCGCCAGGCTTGCGCCTTGCCGACGCGCCCTCCGACCCGGCGGCCTGGGATCGGGTGGACCGGGCGTGGGCCGCCTGCCCGATCGAGCTTCCGGTCGCGGGCGAAACGGCGGCGATGGAGCGCTGGAACGAGTTCCTGCACGACGACCTGTCGGGCTACGCGGTCGACCGCGATCGGCCCGACCTCGACCGCACGTCACGAATGTCGGCCTACCTGAAGTTCGGAGTGGTGCACCCACGGACGCTGCTGGCCGATCTCGCCGAGCACGCCGAGCGGGCGGGACCCGGAGCCGCGCGCTTCGAGACCGAATTGGCCTGGCGCGAGTTCTACGCCGACGTGCTGGCACGCAACCCGCACTCGACCACCGCCGACCTGAATCACGTCGAGTTGGCCTACGACGAACCCGGCTCCGCGTTCGAGCGATGGCGGGAGGGTCGCACGGGCTACCCCATCGTGGACGCCGGCATGCGGCAGTTGCGCACCCAAGGGTGGATGCACAATCGGGTGCGGATGATCACCGCGTCCTTCCTCACCAAGGACCTGCATGTCTGGTGGCCGCACGGAGCCGACCATTTCCTGGATTCGCTGATCGACGGCGACCTTGCGTCCAACAGCCACGGCTGGCAGTGGGTCGCCGGCACCGGCACCGACGCGGCGCCCTACTACCGGGTCTTCAACCCCACGCTGCAGGGTGAGAAGTTCGATCCGCGGGGCGACTACGTGCGTCGGCACGTGCCGGAACTCGCCCACCTGGACGGAGCGGCGGCCCACCGTCCGTGGGAGGCTGCGGACGGCTACGCGCGCGGCTATCCCGAGCGGATCGTCGATCATGCCGAAGCCCGGGTCGAAGCGCTCGCCCGTTACCGGTCGGTTCAGCGCGAGAAGTAGACCCGGCCCGGGGTGGTCTTGCCGCCGAACAGCACGGGGACGGTGACGAACGTGTAGCCCTTCTTCCGGAGCTTGTCGATGATCGTGCCGTAGGCCTTCCGGGTCGTCGCCTGGATGTCGTGGGTGAGGATGATCGAGCCACCCCGAGCGGCCTTCAGCACCCGCTTCACCACGCGGCCGGTGTTGTGGTCCTTCCAGTCCAGCGGATCGACACTCCACACGATGATGGCTTGGCCCAGGGACTTGGCGACGTCGCGCACCCGCGCGTCGAACTGCCCGTAGGGCGGCCGCATCAGCTTCGGGTTGCGGCCGGTGATCTTCTTCAGCACCGCGTTCGTCCGGGTGAGCTGGCTGCGGATCGCCGCCTTGTTGATCTTGTGGAACTGCGGGTGGTCCCAGGAATGGCTGCCGAGCGCGTGCCCTTCGGCGACGATCCGGCGGATCACGCTCGGGTGCGCCTTGGCCTGCTCACCGAGGACGAAGAACGTGGCGTGCACGTGTTTGCGCTTCAGCACGTCGAGCACGGCGTTCGTCTGAGCGATCGGACCGTCGTCAAGGGTCAGGGCGACGCACTTGACCTTGGCGCAGTTCACGGCGCCGCTGGTCGCTTGCGTGCTGGTGGCGGTGGGCGTCCGCACCGGGGTCACGGTGGCGGTGGCGCGGGGAGCAGCCGACGACGCGGGCGCCGCGGGCGTGATCGTGGGCAGCGGGATCGGGGTTGTCACGGCGGGGCGCGCCGACAGCGGAGCGCCCGGCGCGCCGGCAGGCGGAGGGTGCACCGCGCAGCCGCATACCAGGGCCAGCAACGCGGTCGCGACGGGGATGAGTTTCGCGACGCTCACGCCTTCGACCCTACGACCCCGGGCAAGGCCCCGCCAGCGCGGGCCGCTGTGTGACACCGCGTCCGCCGGCGCCGGAGGGTTGGCGCGGGGAGTGCCGCGACCGAGAATGGGGGCATGGACTCACCGCTGTACGAGCGCGTCGGCGGCCACGAGACCTTCGTGCGGCTGGTCGCGGAGTTCTACCGTGGCGTCGCGGGCGACCCGGAGTTGCGGGCGCTGTACCCCGAGGACGACCTCGGGCCCGCGGAAGAACGGCTGCGCCTGTTCCTGGAGCAGTACTGGGGTGGACCGCACACCTACTCCCAGACGCGCGGTCACCCCCGGCTGCGGATCCGGCACGCCCCCTTCGAGGTCACCGCCGACATGCGTGACCGCTGGTTGCGCCACATGAACGCCGCGCTGGACTCGCTGTCGCTCGCCGAGCCGGAACTCGGCGAGTTCCGCGAGTACGTCACTCGTGCGTCCGCGTTCCTGATCAACGCGGCCGGGTGATCTTCCCCGCTCAGCGCGCCGAGGTGGTGGGCGTCGCCACGGGCGCCGGGGCCGCGGTCCTCGCCCGGGTGGCTGTCCGGGCCGGGGTGCTGGGTTGGCTCAGATGAGTGCCGCTGCGAACGTGGTCACCGCTTCGAGCGGCTCGATCAGCCAACGTCGGGACCCTCAGAGCACCCGGTGCATCGGTCGTTGTGGATCGCAGTTGGTCGGAAGCCGGGGCGCGGTGGACCTCATTGGGTATTCCTGTGAGCTTTGGTGCGCCGATGAGGGTGCACGTTGGGGCGCTCCGCCAGCCAGGCGAAGATCGTCAGTCGATCGGGTATTCCGACCGAGGTGGCCCGATCGTTGAGTCATCGCAGGTCACCCAGTGGTGGCTTTCTTCACTCCACCGTGAGCATCCGGTGGGTGAACCGCCGAAGTAGTCGTTATGGCGGCCCTCAGGGTCGGGTGTGCGGGCCGGACCGCCAAACTTGTCGTTGTGGGGCCCTCGGGGAGCCGTTCACACGACGAGTTTGGCGGCCGGAACCTGGCCGCCGTCTCCGACCGCCTTCATAACGACCACTTCGGCGGTTGAAATCACTCACCGCTTGGTGTGCCACACCAGGGGCTTGATCCCAGGAGGCGGACAGCAGGGGGTCCGCCCCAGTGGGCCCAAAGGGCCAGTGCCGCTCCCGACGTGGTCACCGCTTCGAGCGGGCTCGACCAGGCAACATCCGGGGCCGACAGAAGGACGCGCCCCATGCATCGGTCCTTTGGGATCGCAGTTCATTTGACGCCAGGCGCGGGATGACCCACTGGGTAGTGGGGCGGCCTTTGTGCGCCGATGAGGGTGCACACATCCGGCGCTCCGCTAGACGAAATCCCTTGTCGATCGGGTACCCGCCCGAAGGTGGCCCGACCGTGAGCCAACTCAGTGATCAACGCGGCCGGGTGATCTTCCCCGCTCAGCGCGCCGAGGTGGTGGGCGTCGCCACGGGCGCCGGGGCCGCGGTGGTCGCCCGGGTGGCCGTCCGGGCCGGGGTGGGCGTGACGCCAGGTGACCCGGTGGCCGCGGGCGTGGGGGCGGCCGTGGTGCGCGTCACCGTCGGCGAGGGCGCCGGCGTGGTCTCCGCCGGAGTCGGCGTGGGCGTGGCCCGGGTCGGGGTGGCGGTGGGGCTCGGGGTCGGGGACGAGGTGGTCCCGGGTGTGGCGCTCGCCGAGGCCGCCGGACGCACCACTTGGGACACCGTGGTCCCGCCTTGGCCGTTCAGGGACCGACCCAGGCCGAGTTCGATCACGGTGACCACCACCAGGGCGAGCACGAACATGGCCCCGGCGGTGATGGCGGCCACCTTCCACACGGTGCGCGCGGGTTTGGCCTCCTCCGAGCCCTGGGCCGGATGCCCGTCCCGTCCGGCGGCGCCGGGCAGCACGGCGGGAGGGCCGTCCTTGCGGAAGATGGTGTCGTCCAGATCGGAGTGCGTCGGGGTATCCCCGATCTCGGGCAACGACGTGGCGTCGCCGCGCACGGCGGAAAGGTCGGTGCGGGTGTCGGAATCCTCGGTGCGAACCTTCTCGTAGCCCCGGTGGATCGCCTCGGTCACCTTCCGGTGGGTCCGGTCCAGGCCGGCGCTGTACAGCGTCCCGGCCACGCCACCGACGACGCTGGCCACGGCCGCACCGACGATCGTGCCCGCCACCCCCAGTTGCGATCCGATCGTCGCCGCGGTGGCCGCGGCGAGAGCGCCGCCGGCGATCTGTGGAACAGAGAAGGCGACCTTGATCGGTTCCTTCTCCGGCGTGCCTTTTTCATCCTGCGTCAAGTGCTTGCTCCTCGATGGTTCGACATTCGAGGTTAGCTTGTGCCGATGGGATCAGCGGACGCCGACCTGATCGGCGAGCAGCCGGGCGATGTCGCGGGCGGCGTTCGGACGCGCCACGCGGGCCGCCGCGGCGGCCGCGGCCGCCCTCGCCTCCGGGTCCTCCGCCCACAGCCGGACGGCGTCCACCACTTCGCGGGGACGCGGCGCCCAGACTCCGGCCCGCTCCTTGACCACGTAGCTGACGTTGCCGTCCTCCTGCCCTGGCAACCGGGAGTAGAGAATGACCGGCAGGCCGGTGATGAACGCCTCACTGATGGTGCCCGGGCCTGCTTTGGTGACCAGCATGTCGGAGGCGGCCATGAACGCCGGCATGTCGGTGGTGAAGCCGTAGACGTGCACCGGGATCTTCCAGTCGACCGCTTCGAGCTCGGCCTTCAACTCGGCGTTCCGGCCGCAGACGACCACGAGCGAGACTCCGAGCCGCGCTTCATTGATGGCTTTGGCGACCCGCTTCAGCGGGCCCATGCCGTCGCCGCCACCGACCAGGAGCACCACCGGGAGATCCGTGCGCCAGCCCATCTGCTCGCGCCACGCGGTTCGATCTGCCGGTGGGGTGCCGAACCGTTGGGCCACCGGCAGACCGATCACCCGCAGGTTCCCTGCGGGGATGCCGTAGGAGATCGCTTTCGCTTTCGCCTCCTCCGTCGCCACCACGACGAGGTCGGCCCGACGATCGAACCAGAACGCGTGCGTGGAGACCAGGTCGGTGACCACGGTCACGAACGGTCGCGGCGAATCCTTCATGGCACGCATCAAGGTGGTGTTCACCAGCGGGTGCACCGAGACGATCAGGTCGGCGGGATTCTCTTTCACCAGCCGCTGCGCGGCCCGGCGAAGGTAGGGGTAGGTGAGGCCGTTCACCGCGCGGGACCGGCTCCGTCCGTCCGACGCCTTGAACGACAAGCCCCAGGCCTGCGGGACCCGCGAGATCGGCGGGTAGATCTCGGGCGCGAACTTGAGCGGACGCGGGTAGTACTCGCGGAAGAAGTCGACCTTCCGGGCGTCGAAGCGCCCGGGGAACTCCAATTCGAGGGCCTCCATCATCGCCTCGGTGGCTGAGCGATGCCCGCCTCCGGTGTCGGAGAAGAGGAACAGGATCCGTAATCGGCGCTCGGTCCGTCTCCGATCGCTCATCTACCCTCCGTCCGTGTACGTGTGCAGCATTTCACAGCCGGATGCCGCTGCGGCTCAGCCGAGGATTTCGTAGCGCTGCAGCAGCTTGCGTCCCGCCTTCGTGGCGGAGGCCTGCAGCGCCAGCAGTTCGGCATAGATGCCGCCGGTGATGGCCAGCTCGGCCGGCGTCCCGATCTCGTCGATCTCGCCGTCCCGCAGCGTGATGATGCGATCCACGTTGCTGATCGTGCTCAAGCGGTGCGCGATGATCAACGTCGTGCGGTCGGCCATCAGTTCCTCCAGGCCCTCCTGCACGAGCCGCTCGGCCTTGGAGTCCAGAGAGGATGTGGCCTCGTCCAGGACCAGGATCGGGGCGTCCTTGAGCATTGCCCGCGCGACGGCGATGCGCTGCTTCTGACCGCCGGAAAGCTTCACCCCGCGCTCGCCGATGGTGGCGTCGTACCCGCCGGGCAGCGCGATGATGAAGCCGTGGGCGTGCGCGCGCCGGGCCGCCTGGACGATGTCGTCCGCGGACGCGTCCGGACGCCCGTAGGCGATGTTCTCCCGGATCGTCCCCGAGAACAGCGCCGGGTCCTGGAACACGACCCCCACCTGGCCGCGAAGTTCGGCCAGCGGGATGGCGGCGACGTCCCGGCCGTCGACCAGCAACTGGCCGCCGGTCAGCGGATACAGCCCCAGCAGCAGGCTCGTCATGGTCGTCTTGCCGACCCCGCTCTCACCGACGAAGGCCACCCGTTCGCCTCGCCGGATGTCGAAGCTGACCCCGCGCAGCACCTCAGCGCCCTCGGCATAGCTGAACCGGGCGTCGCGGAACTGCACGATCGACTCCCCCGGCGCGGCCCGGGGCGGCGTCGGACGCGGGGTCTCAAGCGGCAGTTCGGCACTCTCCACGGGGGTGTCCATCACCGCGAAGTAGTCCCTGCAGCCGGTGATCGCCCGCTGCGAGGAGTCCACCAGGAAGCTCATCGACTGGACCGGTGCTCGGGCCAGGTTCACCAGCTGGATCAGCAGCACCATCACGCCGAGGGTGAACTCCCCCGACATGGTCAGGCCGAAGATGATCGCGTAGATGGCGAAGAAGATCACATTCAGGACGCCACGGCGGATCGCATCCATCCGATGCCAGTAGCGGGACTGTTGCCGGGTCAGGGAGATCGTCGCGTCGTAGTGACCGGAGAAGTGGGTCAGTTCGCGCGGCTCGGCCACGAAGCTCTTCACGACCCGGATCTGCCCGACCACCTCGGCGAACCGTCCGCCGGCGACGTCGAACTCGGCGTTCTTGGCGGTCTCGAGCACCTGCCAACGCTGGGACGTGATCGTGGTCAGCCACGTGAACAGGGGGTAGACCGCGATCATCAGCAGCGCGAGCCACCACGAATAGCCGGCGATGATGACCAGCGCCGCCCCGACGGTGATCAGCATCGGCAGGAAGTTGTTGGCGAACATGTTCAGGAAGCTCGTGGTCTCGGTGATCGAGCGCTGCAGCTTCGAGATGATCGTCCCGGTGAGCTCGGAGTCGAAGTAGCGCTGCGGCAGGCGCAGCAGCTTGGCGAAGTAGGTGCGGGACAGGATCGACCGCAGCCGGATGGCCATCACGTCACCGAGGTAGCCGCCGACGTTGGTGATCGCGGTGTTGGCGAGATCGACCAGCAACAGCAGGAACGCCAGCCACACCACGGCGGGAACGCCGCCGCCGCTGCCGCTCATCCCCGCGACCACCTCGTCGGTCGCCGCCTTGATGATGAAGGGGACGGCCAGGCCGGTGGCCGCGGTGAGCACCCCGGCCAGGACGATCGCGCCGTAGGCGGGCAACAGTTCCCGGGCCACCCCGAGGATGCGGATCAGTGATCGCACGGACTGCCCTCCCTCACGACTGCGAACGTGACTGCGACGCGGCACCCCAGGGTGCCCATTGTCGGCCGGATCAGCCCTTGACGACGATCTTGGCGTTGTAGTTGGGCAGTTCCACGTAGGTCTGGCCGGGTGCCATCTTCAGGTCGGTGCCGTCGTCCAGGGTGAAACTGAAGACCTCGTTGACCGCGCCCTTGGTCCAAGTGCCTTTGACGTACTTGCCGCCGTGAGCGTAGTAGAAGGTGCCTTCGGTTTCGATGATCTGGTGGATCGGCTCGTAGTGGAAAGCGCCCTCGGTCTTGATCCGGCCGTCGGGGTAGATCTTGCCGAACACCTGCTTGGCGCGGATCACCAGGACGTTGTCGCAGGCGACCTGCTTGCCGCTGGCCAGGATGTGCTTGCCCCACGGCATGCTGCGCAGGTAGCGTCCGGCCTTTCCCGACCAGGTGTAGCTCATGTCGTAGGTGTTCTGCTTCTTCCAGGGGACACTGACGAAGCTGGCCGCCTTTCCGGACACTTCGGTGCTGACCTCGTCGTCGCTGGCCGCCCACGGGAAGTAGTTCTGCTGGGGCCCGTCATTGAACTTCTTGGTGAGCTTGGCCAGCTGCTTGGGATGGCAGGCGACGGCCCGGTCGTAGTAGGTGACGCCGTTCAGCGTCCGCACCCGGCTCCCCAGGATGCTGTAGGCGCCGGTGCCCTTGGCGGCCATGTAGTACTTCGTGGGCACGAGGAACTCGCCGAACGTCTCGGCGTAGCCCATCACCCAGGGGTATGCGCCGGTGTTGCCGATGATCGCCGTGATCGGGCTGAGCGCCGGGATGTCGACCGGACGGATCGAACGCACCGGGTTGACGGTGTCGGCGTACTGGGAATGGAAGACCGGCATCAGGCGCGTCCCGGACTGGCCGACCGCCGCGGGGTACCCGTCGAGCTGGACGAACACGATGTCCGCCTTCTCGAGCCCCATCTGGGGATGCTCGCCCTTGTTGTCGGGGACTTTGACGGCGACGGCGATCCGCTTGGCGTCATCGGCGTCCTTGAGCACCTTGCCGGTGAGGGGCCACCGGGGGGTCGTGTCCACCGTCGGGGTCGGCGTGGCCGATTCCACGGGCGCCACCGGCGCAGTGGGGGCCTGGGTCTGGACGGGCGCCTCGGCCGAACAACCGGCCACCACTGCTCCCGCGACGCCGAGCGCTCCGAGCACGGCCGAGCGACGACTCACCGATTCCATCGTGTCTCCTCTACTGCCGGCTGCGCTGGCAGCCGGGGGTCCCTCGCCCTCGACAATGGTAGGGGCGCGGACGAAGAGTCCCCGACACCCGCCACACCGGTGGTCTCCGGCGTCGCCGGCCCCCTGCGCTCGCGGTCAGACCTCGTAGTCGACGCAGGCTCGCGCAGTCACCACGGAACGGATGAATCCCGCCACGGCCACATGATCGGGATGCGTGGCGTACGCCTTCAACGCCTCGACCGATTCGAACTCGGAGTAGAGCACCAGGTCGTAGCTGTGCTCGAAGGGGTCGACGGGAATCACCGGCTCGAGGGTGAGGATCCCTTCGACGACAGTGGCCAGTTTGCTGAGCCGGTCCCGGGCGATCCGCAGGTTGGTGGCCCGGTCGGCGCCTTCGGCCTCGTCGGCGAAGCTCCACATCACGATGTGCTTGATCACGGTGCACAGCCTACGACGCCGCTCCCCGCTCGCATTCGGCCCAACCCGTTGAGGGGGCCACGACCCGGCGTGCTCGCCAGAGCACGTCCACTCAACGCGGCGACGCCGGACGCACCACCGGCGTGCTCGCCAGGGTGTTCAACTCAGCGGGCGGACGGGTCGTCAGCGGCGGACAGGTCATCAGTGGCGGACGAGTCGTCGGCGGCGGACGGGGGTCCGCCGGGGCGTCCGCTGCGGACCAGATCGAGGAGCTCGTGCCAGGCCTCGATCTTGGTCCGCTCACGGCCGCGGAGACCACCGCGGCCGATCTCGGCGGCGTCGATCCGGCGCCAGTCCGCCAACGTGCTCGCCACGATGCCCTTGGCTGCGAGCAGCTCGTCGGGCGAGGCCAGGACGCGCCGCTGTCGTTCCGGCAGGTCGGCCAGCACGGACGCGACGGTCTCTTGGGCGTCCTTCTTGTTGGTGCCGATCACCCCGATCGGGCCGCGCTTGATCCAGCCCACCGCGTACTCGCCCGGGCGGACGGACCCGTCGGCGCCGAGCACCCGACCGGCGAGCGTGGGAATGGTGCCCGTGGCGTCGTCGAACGAGACGCCCGGCAGGGGCACGCCGCGGTAACCGATGGCACGCAGCACGAGGTCCGCCGGGATCGTCGTGAACTCCCCGCCCGGCCGGACCCGGCCCGGTCCGGCCGGCAGGGTCGATTCCAGGCGCAACCCCTCGACCCTCGCCTCGCCGAGGACCTCGACCGGCCGGTGCCAGAACAGGAACCGCAGCCAGCGCTGGGGCGCCGTCGGTGGGTCGGCCACCGCAAGGGCCAACGCGGCCACGTTCGCGCGGGTGCGCCGGTCGAGCGCGCCGTCGTCGATCGCCCCCAGGTCGCAGCCCGCGACGGAGACGCCGATGCCCGGGGTGGCCAGCACCTCCCGCAATTCGGTGGTGGTGAAGCTGGCGTGCTCGGGGCCGCGGCGCCCGATCACCCAGACCTGGTCGATGTTGGCCGACGAGAGCTCGGCCAGAACCGCGTCCGGCATATCGGTGGCCGCGAGTTCCGCCGGGCTCTTCAACAGGATCCGGGCCACGTCGATCGCCACGTTGCCCACCCCCACCGTCACCGCGGTGCGGACGCCGGCCAGCGACTGCGGAGCGGCGTCCGGATGCCCGGAATACCAGGCGACGAACTCGCGCGCCGAGCGGCTGCCGGGCAGATCCTCGCCGGGCACCACCATCCGCCGGTCCTCCGCTGCCCCGGCGGCGTAGATCACGGCGTCGTAGGCGCTGCGGAGCTCGTCGGCGGTGATGTCGCGGCCGAACTCGACCAGCCCCAGGAACCGCACCCGCTCCGAGTCGAACACCGCAGCCAGGCTGCCGGCGACCGCCTTGATGCTGGCGTGGTCCGGCGCGACGCCGTAGCGCAGCAACCCGAACGGGGTGGGCAGCCGGTCGAAGATGTCCACCCGCACGTTCGGATCGGCGATCAGCGCGGCCGCGGCGAACAGCCCGGAAGGGCCGGCGCCCACGATCGCGATCCGCGGCGGTTCCTCCGGCGGCGCTTCATCAGTCGGCGCCGTCCCGTGCGGACCGGTGAGCCAGAACGTGGTCACGATCGGTTGGCGCTGGCCACCGACGTGCACCACCTCGTCGTTGTCCACGCTGAGTTGGCTGGCGTGATGCGTCAGCGCGCGGCGGACTGCGGGGAGGTAGCCCGGCAGGTCGATCCGTTCGGCGCCCGAGGTAGGGAGCAGCGACTCGGAGACGAGTTCGACCAGCGGGACTCCGCTGATCCGCGCCGCCACCCTCGCGATCCGGTGGCACGCGACGTGATCTGGGTGGCCGTAGCCGCCGTGCTCGTCGTAGGCGATCAGGGCGTCGGCGCGGAAGCTGCGCAGGTAGGCGGTCAGGTCGGCGGCCGCGGCGCCCACGTCGGCCGCGGTCAGGCTGTCCGGGCCTGCATCTCCTGACGGTCCGGCGACCTCATCGGTGACCCACCGCATGCCGGAGTCGGTATAGATCCGCGGCGGGAGCCCGGCCGCGCGCGCCGGCGGTGTGCCGAGGAACGCCGACGAACGCACCCCCAACTCGGCCAGTGCGCCCGCGAGTTCTCCGATCCGGTGCGCCACCAGCTGCTGGGTTCCGGCCAGTGCCGCGAACCGGCCCGGCACGACCTCGCCCTGTTCACCACGGGTCGCCGTCACCACCGCCACGTCGTAGCCGTCCGCCGCCAGGGCCGCGAGCAAGGCGCCGGTCGCGAGCGTCTCGTCGTCGGGGTGCGCGTGCAGGAAGACGATGCGACGCCCGGGGACCGGCAGCATCAAGCCTCCAGCAGCCCGGTGTAGATCTCGGCGAGGCGCCGCCCCGCCCAGCGCCACTCGAAACGTCGGGCATGGACGCGGGCCACGACCCCCATCCGGTCCAGCAGACGGGGCTCGGTGAGCAGCAGCTGGAGCGCGCGGCCCCAGTCCTCGGGCCGGCGGGAGTCCATCAGCTGCCCGGTCTCGCCGTGGGCCACAGCCTCGCGGAGGCCGCCGGCGGCGGCCGCGATCACCGGCGTCCCGCTGGCCTCGGCTTCGAGCGCGACCAGGCCGAAGGTCTCCGAATGAGACGGCACCAGCACCACCCGGGCGCCGCGCATCAAGCGGGCCAACTCGGGACGCGGCTGCGGACCGATGAACGTCACCTGGCCGGCCAGCCCCAATCGGGAGACCAGAGCGAGCAGTTCGGCCTCGTAGTGCGCGAAGTCGGGCGAGGTGTCGCCGGCGACCACCAGGTGCGGCCGGATCGCCGGATCGAGTTCCGCCATCGCCGAGATCGCCAGGTCGGGTCCCTTGAGGGGCTGCAGGCGGGCGGCGAACAACACGTACCCGCGCGGCCAGTCGCACGGGCTCGCCGCCGGCCACGACCAACTCGATTCACCCGGCGCGAGCGGGCGGAACAGTTCCTGATCCACCCCTGGCGAGACGATCATTACCCGATCCGCCTCCGCGCCGCAGCGTTCGATCACCGTCCGCGCCTCGGCGGCGCTGATCGCCACCACCGCCTGGGACTGGGTCGCCACCAGCGCCTCGCCGGGCACCCGGCGGGACGATTCGGGAGGTTCTCCTGCCGACAGCGGCGATCCCGGCAGCGCGGCCACCGAATGGAAGCTCTGCACGTGAGGGATGCCCCACCGTCGGGTCACGGGGAGGGCCGCCACTCCCGACATCCAGTGGTGGGAGTGCACCACGTCCGGGGGTGGCAGCCGGTCGAAGCCGGCCGAGAACTCGTCGAGATGGTCATCGATCACGCTCTTGGCCAGCGGCGTCGGCGGGCCGGCGTCCAAGTGGCGCAGGGTGACGCCCGGCAGGAGTTCCACGCGGTCGGGGTCATCGGGGCTGGAGCGTCGCGTCACCAGTTCGACCTCGTGACCCAGATCGGCCAGCGCTTCGGCCTGGCTCCGTTCGACGACGTTCATGCCTCCCGCATCGCCGGAGCCGGGCAGCGTGGCCGGGGAGGTGTGCAGAGACACGAAGCAGATCCGAAGGGGGCGCGACACGCGCCGAGCATAGTCACCACGACCCGCGGGAGAGTCCCCGCTCGCCGCGCGGTCGGCGTCCGCTCCGTGCGCGACCCGGCCGAGGCGGCGTGGGCGGGACGTGCGAAGATGCGTCGGTGACGTCCCCGCCCGCGCCGATCGCCAGCACACCACCGGGGCGGGTCGCCGGGCCCGAGTGGCTGTTCCTCGTCATCCTGGCCGGCCTGGGCATGGTGGGTCCGTTCTCGATCGACACCATGTTCCCCGCCTTCGCCCGGATGGGGGCGGAGTGGGGAGCCAGCGAACTCGCCCTGCAACAGATCGTGAGCGTCTACCTGCTCTCGTTCGCCGTCATGAGCCTGGTGCACGGCCCTTTGTCGGACGCGCTGGGGCGCAAGCCGGTGATCATCGGCGGCACGATCGCCTACATCGCCGCGTCGGTGGGGTGCGCATTGGCGCCCAACCTCGGGGTGTTGCTGGCCTTCCGCGCCGTGCAGGGCCTGAGCGCCGGCGCGGGGGCGATCATCAGCCGCGCCATGGTCCGCGACGTCTACTCCGACGCCCGCGCGCAACGGACGATGAGCCACATCGCCATGATCTTCGGGTTGGCGCCGGCTCTCGCCCCGGTGGTCGGCGGGCTGATCCTCGCTGCGGGCGGGTGGCGGGACATCTTCTGGTTCCTGACCGGCTTGGGCATCGTGCTGCTGGCGCTCGTGGTGTTCTGCATGCCGGAGACGCACCCGCCCGAACTGCGGCACCGGTTGCAGATCCGCACTCTCGCGCGCGGCGTGGGCGGGGTGCTGGGCGACCGCTCCGGCCGCAGACTGGCCTTCACCGCCATGTTCAACAACGCCGGCATGTTCCTCTACATCTCCTCCGCTCCGATGTTCGTGGTGAACCTGCTCGGGCTCGGCGAATCGGACTTCTGGGTGCTGTTCGTGCCGCTGATCTCCGGCATGGTGGTCGGCTCCTGGGTGAGCGGACGGCTGGCCGGACGGATGAAGGGCAGTCGGCTGGCGAGCCTCGGGTACCGGATCAGCCTGGTCGCGGCCGTCGTCAACGTCGGGTTCACACTCCTCCCGGCCACCCGCGCGCTGCCCTGGGCTGTGCTGCCACTGCCGTTCCTCACCTTCGGCATCGCCCTGGCGTTCCCGATCCTGACCCTCGCGATGCTGGACCTCTTCCCGTCGCTGCGCGGCTCGGCATCCTCGGTGCAGAACTTCGTGGCCCTGCTCGCCAACGCCCTCATCGCCGGGATCCTCGCGCCGCTACTGGCTTTCTCGATGACCAGCCTCGCCCTGGGCTCGCTGGTCCTGATGACCGCCGCCTGGCTCCTGTGGCGCCGGCACCTCGCGGTCACCACGATCGAGCCCCACGGTTCGCCGGACGCCGCCGCCTACGAACCCCTCGACGAGTTGTGACCTCCCAGGACCGCCAAACCGGGTCGGAATCCCACCCGGCTTGATAGCGTTATCACCGTGATCAGCGACGAGTTCCTCATTCGGATCGCCGACGACTCCGTCCGGCTGGAGATCCTTCGTCTTGGCGCCACCCTGCACCGCTTCGAAGTGCGCATGCCGGATGGCAGCTGGCGCAATCTCGTGCTCGGCCACCCCGATCTGGCCGGCTACCTCACCTTCGCCGGCTACCTCGGCGCGAGCGTGGGGCGCTTCGCCAACCGGCTGGCCGCAGGGCGGTTCAGCATCGACGGCCGCCAGTATCAGGCGGACGTGAACGAGCCGCCCAACCACCTGCACGGCGGCACCGGCGGGTTCCACTCCCGACAGTGGGTCGTGTCCGGCTCCGGGACGAACTGGGTGGAGCTGGAGCTGATCAGCGCGAACGGTGACCAGGGCTTCCCGGGCGAGGTTCACGTCGCGGCTCGTTATCAGCTGATCCCTGGCGGCGCACGGGTGACCTACCGTGCGACCACCGATGCCCCGACGGTGGTGAATCTGACCACCCACCCCTACTTCAATCTCGACGGTGAGGGATCCGGCAGCACCGACGGGCACCGGCTGACCATTCACGCGTCTACCTACACCCCGAACCACGCCGACGGCATCCCGACGGGAGAGATCCGCGACGTGACCGGCTCCGCAGCCGACTTTCGCTCCGGTGAGTTGCTCGGTCCGATCCGGGACCGGGCCGAGGCCGAGGGCATCACCCGGCGCGGCGGCTACGACCACAACTTCGTGGTGGACGGCGCCGGGCTGCGCGAACACTGCCGGCTGACCGGATCCACGGGGCTGACCTTGACCATCGTCAGCGACCAGCCGGCGCTCCAGATCTACGGCGGCGATCATTTCGACGGCACCCAGGTGGGCACGTCCGGGTCCGGCTACGTGCGGCGGGCGGGAATGGCACTGGAGACCCAGGGCTTCCCCGACGCACCGAATCATCCCCACTTCCCCAGCACCGTCCTGCGGCCCGGCGAGGAGTACGCGGCCACGACCCAGTGGCTGGTCGGCTGACTCTCACAACTCACCCATCCCGGCACGGGTCCTGGGTCGCCGCTGACCCAGGATCCCCGGGGGGTGGCAGCCCCACGGTAAAGGCGAAGGCCCCGGTGAGTATGAGTCTCCGGGGCCTTCTGGGCGACTCGTCTGTGATGTTCGAGTCAGGTCGGAAACCACCAGCCAGCCGGATCACCTGCATCACCAGGGACTCCCGCGAGCGAACCCGCAGGGAAGCTGACTTCCTGCTTCCGATCATCGGTCCACCGAAGTGGTCCGATAGGTCATTTCTAGTCCTGCCAGGGCCCTTCCGCAAGGCCTGCTGGGCATCTTCCTCGACCCATTTTCGGCCGTCCCGGCGTGTCGTCGGCGTGTCGGGTGACAGCGGTGACAGAAGTGCTCTGGCGGCCGGTCCGGATCACCCCGGTCAGGGGATCGCCTGCTCCAGCCGGGTGGCTTCCAGGGCGTTCAGCATCGCCCGCGATCCGCGGCAGAGCAGGTCGAGATCGTCGCGCGACAGCCGTTGGATCACGACGCCGAGGGCGCGCCCGAACATCGAATCCATCTGCCGGATCACCTCCAGGCCGGTCTCGGTGGGGTGCAACCGACGCACCCTCCGATCCTGGAGATCGTCGCTGCGGACGATCAGCCTCTTCTCGACCAGACGCTCGACCAAACCACTGGCGGTCGGGGCGCTCACCCCGAGCAGCGTTCCCAGCTCATGACCCGAGATCCCGGGGCGTTTGGCCACGTGACCCAGTACCCGCACCTGCTGCATGGTCAGATCGGGCGGCACCGGCATCGGTCCGACCAGGCCGACGGCCCGGTCGTGCACCAACGAGTTCAACTCGAACAGTTCGCGCACCAGGGCTTCGCGCTCCGGGTCGAGGCCGAGTTCAGGCATCTGGTGCACGGAAGTCGCTTTCTTCGAGTGAAATAGTTAGAGCTATGCTAACTGATGTGGATCGTGCAGCCACACCTCATCACCGACCGGGCAACCGACGAAGGGGACATCAGTGGTTCGCCTGACCAAGCTCAGCCTCGCCCACCGTACGGTGGTGCTGCTGCTCAGCCTTCTGACCATCGGCATGGGCGTGTACGCCACCGTCGCGCTCAAGCAGGAGATGATCCCGTCGATCGACCTCCCCCGCGGCAGCGTGATCAGTACCTACTCCGGCGCCAGCCCAGACGTCGTCGAGGCTCAGGTCTCCAAGCCGATCGAGAGCGCCGTCAAGGCGGTGGACGGGGTGACCTCCGTCACGTCCAAGAGTTCGTCCGGCGTGTCCCAGGTGACCGTTCAGTGGGACTACGGCGTCTCCGCCGACGACATGGCCAACAAGCTCCGCAGCGCGATCGACTCGATCTCGGCCACCCTGCCCGGCAGCGTCGACCCCACCGTCATCACCGGTGGCACCGACGACATCCCGGTCGTGGTGCTGGCACTGTCCTCCAACGCCGACCTCACCACCCTCTCGGACAAGGTGACCGACCTGGTCACGCCCGGACTGAAGACGGTGCCAGGGGTGCGGGACGTGACCGTCGCCGGTCAGGAGAAGCACGAGATCATCATCACCTACGCCCAGGCCAAGGTGACCGACTACGGCGTCGACCCCACCTCCATCGCCCAGCTCTTCGCCGCGAACTCGACCGCGGTCCCGTCCGGCACCATGCGCACCGACACCGACAACTACGACGTCCAGACCGGCACCACGTACGCCAGCGCCAAGGAGATCGCCAACCTGATGCTGCAGGGCACCGACGGCCCGGTGCGGCTCGGCGACCTCGCGACGGTCAAGGAGCAGCCGGTCGAGACCACCAGCATCTCCCGGGTGGACGGCAAGACCTCCCTCACCCTCTCGATCACCAAGGACCCTGACGCGAACACCGTCACCGTGGCCCACGGGGTGGCCGACAAGGTCACCGAACTGACCGCCCAGTTGGGCGACGACGCCCAGTTCGTGACCGTCTTCGACCAGGCCCCCTACATCGAGGACTCCATCCACGACCTGAGCGTGGAGGGTGGGATCGGCCTGGCGATGGCGGTGCTGGTGATCATGGTGTTCCTCGGGTCGATCCGGCCCACACTGATCACCGCGATCTCGATCCCGCTCTCACTGCTGATCGCCCTGATCGGGTTGTGGGTCGGCGGGTACACCCTGAACATCCTCACCCTCGGGGCGCTCACCGTTGCGATCGGACGGGTGGTCGACGACTCGATCGTGGTGATCGAGAACATCAAACGCCACCAGGGCTACGGCGAGTTCGGCCGCGAGTCGATCACGAACGCCGTCCGGGAGGTCGCCGGCGCAGTCACCAGTTCCACGCTGACCACCGTCGCGGTGTTCGCACCGATCGGGTTGGTCGGCGGCCAGGCGGGCGAGATCTTCCGCCCGTTCGCCGTGGCGGTCGTGGTGGCGCTCGCCGCGTCGCTGTTCGTCTCCCTCACGGTCGTGCCCGTGCTCGCGTCCTGGTTCATGCGTCCGACCGCCAAACAACAGGCCGCGCTGGCCGCGTCCGGCCCGGAAGCCGAGAAGGAGACCTGGCTGCACCGGGCCTACCTCCCGGTCTTGAACTGGACGCTGGGTCACCGCTGGATCACCCTTCTGCTCGCCGCCGGGCTCTTCGCCGGGACGCTGGCGTTGGTGCCCCAACTCAAGACCGACTTCATCGGCAGCATGGGCACCGAGAGCCTCGCCATCACCCAGAAGCTGCCGTCCGGCACCGGCCTCGCCGCGACCGACGAAGCCGCCCAGAAGATCGAGGCGATGCTGGCCGCGGATCCGTCCGTCCAGACCTACTCCACGAGCATCGGCGGTTCCAGCGGCGTCTTCATGGGCAGCCAGTCCGACACCAACCAGGCAACCTTCACCGTCCCGCTGAAGTCCGGTGCGGACGCCAAGGAGACCGCCACGCGGCTGCGGCAGGGCATCGCCGACCTCGGAACCAGCGCGGGAACGGTGGAAGTGTCGATCGGGGCCTCCTCCGGAAGCTCCAGCGGCGTCGTGGTCTACGTCGAGAGCTCGGACTCCGAACTCCTGACCGCAGCCAACGACAAGGTGGTGGCGATGATGCAGGAGGTGTCCGGGGTCACCAATGTCACGTCCGACCTGGCCGACGCCCGCGACATGCTGAGCGTGAACGTGAACGAGAAGAAGGCCGCCGAGGCGGGGATGACCCAAGCCTCGATCGGTCAGGCGGTGGCCCGCTCCGTCCGCGGCCAGATGATCGGCACCCTCGCGAAGGGTGACACCACCTTGAACGTGTACCTGCGCTCGCAGGCGCCGGTGAAGAACATCGACGACCTGCGCGAGATCAAGCTCCCCGTCACTCAGGTGATGAACGCCAACGCCAAGTCGGACGCCGCGGACAAGGTCACCGAACGCTCGGAGAAGCTGCAGGACGACTCCAAAGCCAGTGCGACCGACGCCTACAACGACCAGGTCACCGCTGTGAAGAAGAGCCGCGCCTCGGCGCAGAAGGCGGTCAAGAACCTGAACAAGCAGCTGGCAGACGCGAAGAAGAAGCTGGCGAAGCTACAGAAGCAGCTCGCTGCGATCCCGGCCAAGTGCGCGACGACGCCGACCGACCCCGACTGTGTCCCGGTGGCGGCCGGCATCTACACCCTCAGCCAGCAGATGTCGGCGACCGGGATGCAGGTCGCTCAGCTCGCCGGCGCCGTCTCGTCGGCCAAAGCCGGAATCACGGCGGCGGACAAGCAGCTGGACGCGTTGGCCGAATCCCGTACGAAGTCGCTCGATGCACAGGACAAGCAGGCCGACATCACCCAGGCCGGCAAGGACGCAGCCAAGGCGACCGCTGACCCGATCCGGCTGAAGGCCGTCGCCGACGTCAAGCTCGTCCAGGCGCCGGCCGTGGTCACTCGGGTGGACGGCATCCGCGCCGCCACCGTTTCGGGCAGTTCGGAATCCTCCAACCTGGGTGCGACCACCACGCAGATCAAGGACGGCCTCGCCGCCCTCGGCCTGCCGGACGGGGTCACCGTGCGGATCGGTGGCGTGTCCCAGCAGCAGACGGAGTCGTTCCAGCAGTTGGGGCTCGCGATGCTGATCGCGATCTTCGTGGTCTACCTGATCATGGTGGCCACTTTCGGATCCCTGCTGCAGCCGCTGATCCTGCTGGTCTCGATCCCGTTCGCCGCGACCGGTGCGCTGGGGCTCTCGCTGATCACCGACACTGCGCTGGGCGTGCCGAGCATGATCGGCCTGCTGATGCTGATCGGCATCGTGGTGACCAACGCGATCGTGCTGATCGACCTGATCAATCAGAAGCGCAAGACCGGCGCAGGGGTCGAGGAGTCGATTCAAGCCGGAGCCCGGCTCCGCGTCCGGCCGATCGTGATGACCGCGCTCGCCACGATCTTCGCGCTGGTCCCGATGGGGTTGGGGCTCACCGGCGGCGGTGTCTTCATCTCCAAGCCACTGGCGATCGTCGTGATCGGCGGCCTGGTGAGTTCCACCGTGCTCACGCTCGTGCTGGTGCCGGTCCTCTACGACCTGCTCGAGAACTGGCGCGAGAAGCGCGCGGGCCGAAAGGCCGCCCGGGCCGAAGCCTGAAGTAACGCTGTCGGGGGCGCGTGGCAGAGTGGTCGCACCATGGACGACGACGTGCTGCAACGGTTCTCCCGGCCCACCGCGGAGTGGTTCGCGAGCAACTTCGCCGCGCCGACCGCCGCGCAGGCCGGTGCCTGGGAATCGATCTCCAGCGGCCGGCACACACTCGTGGTGGCCCCGACCGGTTCCGGCAAGACCTTGTCGGCCTTCCTCTGGGCGCTCGACCGGTTGGCCGCCGAACCTGCTCCGGCACCGGCGGAGCGCTGCCGAGTGCTCTACATCTCCCCGTTGAAGGCGCTCGCGGTCGACGTGGAACGCAACCTGCGGTCCCCCTTAGTGGGCATCGGTCACGCCGCGACCCGGCTGGGGCTGCCCCGGCCGCAGATCACGGTCGCGGTTCGCTCCGGTGACACCCCTGCCGAAGAGCGCCGGAAGTTCGCCCGGTCTCCTGCGGACATCCTCATCACCACCCCCGAATCGCTGTTCCTCCTGCTCACCTCGGCCGCTCGGGAGACGCTGCGCAGCATCGAGACGGTGATCCTCGATGAGGTTCACGCGGTGGCCGGCACCAAGCGCGGAGCTCACCTCGCGCTCAGCCTGGAGCGCCTGGACCAGTTGCTGACCCTCCCGGCCCAAAGGATCGGGCTGTCGGCGACGGTGCGGCCGGTGGACGAGGTCGCTCGTTTCCTCGCCGGCGGCCGGGACGTGAGCCTGGTCACCCCGCCCAGCGAGAAGCGGTGGGACCTGGAAGTGATCGTTCCCGTGCCCGACCTGGCCGCGATCGGGCAACCGACCGGCGACCTGTCCGGACCCGCCGCCGGCGATCCCGAGCGCACCTCGATCTGGCCGCATGTCGAGGAGCGGATCGTCGACCAGGTCACCCAGGCCGGCTCGACGCTGGTGTTCGTGAATTCGCGGCGGCTGGCCGAGCGCCTCACCGCCAGGCTGAACGAGATCTGGCTCGAACGCCTGGAAGCGGAGCAGGCCGGCACCGACATCCCAGGGCACGACCCCGACGACGTGACCGAGGCCACAGCCCGTGGCGCCCCGGACACCGGCTTCACCCCGCCCGCTGCAGCCACCACCGCTACCGTCCCTCCCGCCGTCGGGGGCACGACTCCCGGTCGGCATGCTCCGGCCCAGGTGATGGCGCAGTCGGCGATCAGCCGTGGTGCGCCCGCGGTCCTGGCGCGCGCGCACCACGGCTCGGTGAGCCGCGAGCAACGCCAACTCACCGAGGAGGACCTCAAGGCCGGACGGCTGCCCGCCGTGGTGGCCACCTCATCGCTGGAACTGGGCATCGACATGGGCGCGGTCGACCTGGTGATCCAGGTGGAGGCACCGCCGTCGGTGGCGTCCGGGCTGCAACGGGTGGGCCGCGCCGGCCACCAGGTGGGCGCGGTGTCGCACGGTGTCCTGTTTCCCAAGTTCCGCGGCGACCTCGTACAGACCGCCGTGATCGTCGAACGGATGCGGGCCGGCGCGATCGAGTCGCTGCGAATCCCGGCGAACCCGCTGGACGTCCTGGCCCAGCAGATCGTGGCGATGGTCGCCCTCGACGACTGGACGGTCGCCGACGTCGAATCGCTGGTTCGCCGGTCCGCTCCGTTCGCGGGCCTCACCCGCCCGGTGCTCGAATCGGTGCTGGACATGCTGTCCGGGCGTTACCCCTCCGATGAGTTCGCCGAGCTTCGTCCGCGCCTGGTCTGGGACCGGACCACCGACACCCTCAGCGGACGCCGTGGCGCGCAACGCCTGGCGGTCACCTCCGGTGGCACGATCCCCGACCGCGGCCTGTTCGGGGTGTTCCTTGCCGGCGCCGAATCGGGCTCGGGTCAGGGCGGACGCCGGGTCGGCGAGCTGGACGAGGAGATGGTCTACGAATCGAGGGTGGGCGACGTGATCACCCTCGGCACCTCGACCTGGCGGATCGAGAACATCACCCACGATCAGGTGCTGGTCACCCCGGCCCCGGGCGTGCCGGCGCGGCTGCCGTTCTGGAAGGGCGACACCCTGGGCCGGCCCGCCGAGTTGGGAGCGGCGGTGGGGGCGTTCGTGCGCGAGGTCTCGGGACTGACCCCGGCGCTGGCGCGCGCCCGGGTGCTGGCGGCGGGACTCGACGAGTGGGCCGCCGACAACCTGTTGGGGTACCTCACCGAGCAGACCGAAGCGATCGGGCGCGTGCCGCACGACCGCCAGATCATCGTGGAGCGGTTCCGCGACGAGATCGGCGACTGGCGGGTGGTGGTGCATTCGCCGTTCGGAGCTCAGGTGCACGCCCCCTGGTCGCTGCTGGTCGCCGCCCGGCTCCGGGAGCGCTACGGCGTCGACGTCCAGGCGATGCATGCCGACGACGGGCTGGTCTTCCGTCTCCCCGACACCGAGTGGCCCGACGATCCGGAGTCGCCGTCCGGATCCTTGGAGCTTCCGGATCGGGCCCGCGACGAGGCCGGCGCGGACCGTCACCGAGGCTCCCCGGGAAGCGGGTCGGCGGCGAGCCGCCACCCCGAGGCGTCCCCCGCCAGCGCCATGGACGAACTCCTTGAGCTGATCTTTCCCGAGCCGGACGAGGTCGCAGCGCAGGTCACCGAGCAGATCGGCGGCTCGGCCCTGTTCGCATCCCGTTTCCGGGAGTGCGCCGGTCGCGCCCTGCTGCTTCCGAAGCGGCGTCCGGGTCAGCGGCAAGCACTGTGGCAGCAGCGTCAACGGGCTGCGCAGCTGCTGGAGGTGGCCAGCCGGTATCCGAGTTTTCCGATCGTGCTGGAGACGGTTCGCGAATGCGTGAATGACGTCTTCGACGTGCCCGGCCTGGTGACCCTGCTGAGGAACGTCCGGTCGAGGCAGGTTCGAACGGTGGCGGTCGAAACCGCCCACCCGTCGCCGTTCGCGTCGTCGCTGATGTTCGGCTACGTGGCGCAGTTCCTCTACGAGGGAGATTCGCCGCTGGCCGAGCGCCGGGCGGCGGCCCTCTCCCTCGACCCCACGCTGCTGGCCGAACTGCTGGGTACCACCGAGGGCCTGTCGCTCGCCGATCTCCTCGACCCGGACGCGCTCACCCGCACCGAACTCGAGCTGCAGCACCTGGACGAATCCCGACGCGGCCGGAACGCCGACGAGCTCAGCGACGTCCTTCGTGGGCTCGGTCCGCTGTCCACCAGCGAGCTCGCCGCTCGATCGACCGCCTCGCTCGAGATGGTGGCGGGCTGGCTGGACGAGCTGCGAACGACCCGAAGGGTGATCGAACTCCGCGGCGTCGCCGAATCCCGCTGGGCGGTCATCGAGGACGCCGGCCGCCTGCGGGATGCCCTCGGGGTCTCGCTGCCGGTCGGCGTCCCCGACGCGCTGCTCGACCCGGTGGCCGACCCGGTGGGCGACCTGCTCGCCCGCTACGCCCGCACCCACACCGTGTTCACCGCCGGCGAGGCCGCCGCCTGGGTCGGTCTCGGCGTCGCCGTGGTGCGTGACGTGCTGCGCCGACTGGTCGCGTCGGGCCGGGTGGTCGAGGGTGACCTACGCCCGGCCGGGTGGCTGCCCCCCGGTCCGGAGTACGGCACCGCGGAGGCGCCTTCCGGCTCCCGGACGCAGTTCTGCGACGCGCGCGTGCTGCGACTGTTGCGCCGCCGGTCACTGGCGACGCTGCGCAACGCGGTCGAACCGGTGAGCGTTCCCGACTTCGCCCGGTTCCTTCCGTCCTGGCAGGGCGTGGGCGAGCTCCGCGGAGTGGACGGCGTGCTGAGGGCGGCAGAACAACTGGCAGCGGTCCCGGTGCCGGCCAGCGCGTTGGAGTCGCTGATCCTGCCGGCGCGGGTCCGCGACTACCGGCCGGGAATGCTGGACGAACTCACCACGGCCGGCGAGCTGCTGTGGCAGGGGCACGGTGAGATGGCCGGCGGCGACGGTTGGATCTCCCTCCATCCGGCCGAACTCGCTCCCCTCACCCTGGCCGAGCCGAATCCGGTCGAGGATGCAGTGGCGGCGGCCGTGATCGACCAGGTGGGGCAGGGCGGGTACTTCTTCCGAGCGCTCGCCGATCAGCTGCGGGTGGGTGACGTCGAGCTCACCCGGGCGCTGTGGGATCTGGTCTGGGCCGGTCGGCTCGGCAACGACACCCTCGCCCCGGTCAGGGCGCTGCTCGGACAGGGGCGTCCGGCACACCGCAGCCGATCGGCCGCACCGGCCCGCGGCCGGATGGGCCGGGGGGGCATTCCCGCCGGTGGGTCGCTGTCCCGGTCGCCACTCCCCCGGCGCACCGGGCCTCCGGAGACCGCCGGACGCTGGTCGGCGCTGCCACCGTGCGAGGCGGACGCCACCGCACGCGCCGTCGCCCGGTCGGAGCTGTTGCTCGACCGCTACGGCATCGTCACGCGCGGCAGCGTGGCGGCCGAGGAGGTCGCCGGAGGCTTCGCCGCCGTGTATCGGGTGCTGGCCGCAGCGGAGGACTCCGGTCGGGTGCGGCGCGGCTACTTCGTCGAGGGTCTCGGAGCGGCCCAGTTCGGCGGCACCGGTGCGGTCGATCGGCTGCGCGCCACGTCCCGTCCGCTGGAGGAGCAGTCGTCCGGCCCGGCGTTGGTGCTGGCGGCGGCCGATCCGGCGAATCCGTTCGGCGCGGCGGTGGCGTGGCCGTCACGCTCCGTTGGTGGTCACCTTCCCGGGCGCAAGGCGGGGGCGCTGGTGGTGCTGGTCGCGGGACGCCTCGTGCTGTACGTCGAACGTGGAGGCCGCACCCTGCTGTCGTGGACCGACGAGTCGGCACTGCTCGAACCGGCCGCCCGCGCCCTGGCCGACGCAGTACACGCCGGTGCGCTGGGCAAGCTGACGGTGGCGAAGGTGGACGGCGAGTCCGTGCTGGGTTCTCAGCTGCCCTTGGCGCAGGCGCTGGCGTCGGCGGGCTTCGGCCTCACGCCCAGCGGCCTCCGGCTGAGGCGCTAGCCATGCCTGAAGGTGACACCGTCTGGCGCACCTGCCACCGGTTGCACGAAGCCCTCGCCGGCCGGCGGCTGCTCGCATCAGACCTGCGTTGGCCGGGCATCGCCACCGCGGACCTGAGGGGCATGACCGTGGTCGAGGTGGTACCGCGCGGCAAACACATCCTGGTGCGGCTCGACTCCGGCTGGACGGTGCATTCCCACCTGCGGATGGACGGCCAGTGGCGGATCGAGCCGACGGACCCTTCCGCCGTGTTCCCGGGGGCCGTCCCGGGGACGCCGGCCTCCCTGGGCGACGGCGTCCGCGCGGTGCTGGTCGCTCCGGAATGGACGGCCGTGGGCAGTCGTCTTGGCATGCTCGACCTGGTGCGCACCAGCGAGGAGCACACCCTGATCGGGCACCTGGGTCCCGACATCCTCGACCCCGACTTCGAGTGGCCGCGGGCGGTGACGAATCTCGCCCGCTCGGACGCGGTTGTCGGTGCGGCCTTGCTCGACCAGCGCATCCTGGCCGGCATCGGCACCATGTGGGCCAGCGAGTCGCTGTTCCTGCGCCGGCAGCACCCGTGGACGCCGGCCGCCGAGTTGAGTGAGGCCCAACTGACCGCCCTCATCGTGCAGGCCCGTCGCCTGATGACGGCGAACCTTCCGTTCGCCGTCCAGTCGTCCACCGGCAGCCGGCGCGACGGCGAGAACACCTATGTCCACGCCCGCTCGGGGCGGCCCTGCCGGCGGTGCGGTGCGACCGTGCGGGTGGCCGGAATCGGACCGCCCACCCGGGAGCGGACGATGTTCTACTGCCCCGCCTGCCAGGGCGGGTTGGCGCCGACCGATGACGGCCGGTCGGTGGCTCCGCTCGGCTCCTCGCGCCGTCCGCGACCGGCGGGAGGACCCGCGCCCCGCGCCGGTAAGTAGGGTGAGCGCCATGCGGTGGCTGCGGCGAGGGTTCCAGACGGTGCAGCGCAACCCGTCGGCGACGCTCCTGGTGGTGCAACTGCTCGGCATCCTGCTGTACGCGTTCGTCGACGACGATCCGGCGAACTCGATCGGACGGCTGGCGCTGTCGCTGTTCGGGATGCTGGTCGTCGTACTGGCGCTCGGCGTGGTTCGGGCCACCCCGGCGTACACCTGGCTGGGGCTCCTGATCGGGGTGCCGGCAGTGATCCTGACCATCATCGACTGGTCGACCGCCGGGGCTCAGCCGTGGCATCTGGTCTCGGACGTGGTGCACGTCGGCTTCTACGCGTACACGCTGATCGGCCTGCTGCGGTACATGTTCGCCGACGAGGTGGTCACGAACGATGAGATCTGGGCGATCGGTGCCACCTTCACCGTCGCGGTCTGGCTGTGGGCCTATGCCTACTCCGCGGTCCAGACGGTCGCTCCGGGCTCGTTCGTCGCCGCCGTCCACCCAGAGGCCCAGCGCACGTGGCTCGAACTGCTGTTCTTGTCGACCACGACCATGACCAGCACCGGGTTGTCCGACGTGGTGCCGGTGAAGCCGTTCGCCCGGTCGGTCGTGATGGTGCAACAGATCGCGGGCATGCTCTATCTTGCGGTCGCGGTGTCCCGCATCGTGGGGCTCACGCTGGGCCGGCGCCGCCTCCGGGAGGGATCATGAAACAACTCACGCACGACGTCTGCCGGCTGACCTCGGCGGTGGGCGCCTGCTGCTACTGGCTGGACACGGGCGACCGCGTGGCGATCGTCGATCCTGGGATGAAGGCGGGCCTGAATCCGGTGGCTCGCGAGCTGCGGGCGGCCGGTCGCTCACCGTACGAAGTCACCGACATCCTGCTCACGCACGGCGATGTGGATCACGCCGCAGCGGCTGCCGAGTGGCAGCGCCGGACGGGAGCTCGGGTGTGGCTCGGGTCCGCGGACGCGGCCGTTCTGACCGGAGCGATCCCGCCGCCATCCACGCCGTTCCGGCGGTTCACCGGCGCCCTCATCCGGCCGGAACTGCCCGGCAACCTGCGTCTGCTGCCCGGTGGCGACACCGAGCTGTGGCCCGGGTTGCTGGCCCTGCACACGCCTGGCCACACCCCGGGCCATCACAGCTTCCAGGCGGGGAAGGTGCTGTTCGTCGGCGACACCGCCCTCGCGGACGCCGGTGGTCTGCGTCCGATGCCGGCGTTCCTGATGAGCGACGTCGAACAGGGTCTGGTCGATCTGGCCCGGCTGCGCGCACTGGATGTGGAATGGCTCTGCTGCGGACACAGCGATCCGGTCCGGCTGCGCTGATCTCGCTGGCGATCGTCGATGACCGGGTCCGGGTCACTGCGCCGCTCGCTCACCTCGGCGCACGGGCCTGCTCACAGACCGGTCGGCAGACCGGTCGGAAACCCGTCGATGCTGGTCAGGTTGTGTTCGTGCTGGTAGGCGGCCAGTCCTTCGGGTCCCTTCTTGGTGGCCCAGGCCTCCATCAGGTCGCGTTGCTCGACGAACTCGAGGAGCGGAACACCGTAGCCGCAGGAGGTCTGCACCAGGTCGATGTCGAGGACGAAGAGGTTCCGGGCGCCGGTCATCGCCGGGAACAGCGCCAACAGGCCGCTCCGGGCTGCGTCGGCGGGACGCACCTCGAACGCCGTCCCATACAGTCGCAGGATCAGCGGCTCGCGCACGAACGAGCAGAACATGATCGTCATCCGCGGGTCGTCGAGGAGGTGCGCCGCGGTCTCGTTGCCACTGCCGGTGCCGTTGAGCCACGCCACCCGGGTCGGGCTGAGAATTCGCAGGCTGTCCAGGCCTTTGGGTGACAGGTTCACCCGTCCGGTGCGGGCCGCGGTGGCGACGAAGAACAGTTGCTGCGCCTCGATGAAGGTTCGCAGCCGTTCGGTGATTTCGCTGAACTGCTGGGCCATGGGTCAAGCCTGCCGCATCGTTGCGGTCCCTCGCGCTCGTCTACTGCCTGGTCACAGTTCGCGCGTCCTGAGCGATTTCGCTAAGGTCGGCGTTGCGAAAACAAATTAGGTAAGACTCACCTAACTCGGAGGCGGCACACGGTGTTCCTTGCGTCCCTGCTGATCGGTCTGCGCGAAGGCCTCGAAGCGTCGCTCATCGTCGGCATCCTCGTCGCCTACGTCGGCAAGCAACACCGCCGCGACGTCCTGTCGAAGATCTGGTGGGGCGTGGGCCTCGCGGTCGTCGGGTCACTCGTCCTCGGCGCGATCCTCACCTTCGGCGCGTATGGGCTCAGCTTCCAGGGCCAGGAGATCATCGGCGGCCTGATGTCGCTCGTCGCCGTGGGCATGGTGACCTGGATGGTCTTCTGGATGATGAAGACCGGGCACCGGCTCAAGGGCGAGCTGGAGAGCGAAGCCGCGGGCGCGCTGGCGGTGGGCTCGGGCTGGGCGATCGCCTGGATCGCCTTCATCTCGGTCGGACGCGAAGGCATCGAGACCACCCTGATGCTCTGGGGCTGGGCCGGGCAGCCCCAAGCCCTGCTGGGGGCGCTCGCCGGCATCCTCGTGGCGGTCGGCATCGGCTACCTGCTCTACCGCGGCATGGTCCGGATCAACCTGGGCACGTTCTTCGCGTGGACGGGCACCTTCTTGATCATCGTCGCCGCCGGCATCCTCGCCTACGGGATCCACGACCTGCAGGAGGCGGCGGTCCTGCCCGGGCCGTTCTCCGGTCACCCGATCACCCCGACCGATCTACGCACCGGCGACGTGCTCGTCGGCCTGACCGACGGCCCGTTCTGGCTGGCCGCCTTCCCGTTCGGCTGGGCCTTCGACCTCAGCGCCAGCCTCGACCCCAGCGGCGTCCTGGCCACCTTCCTCAAGGGGACGGTGGGATTCGCCCCCGTGATGAGCTGGCTGGAGGTGACCGCCTGGGCGGTCTATCTCGCCATCGTGCTGCCCCGGTTCCTGCGCCAGGTGCGGCGCAATCGCGCAGCACAGAAGGCGGCCAAAGCGGCCAGGGCCCAGGCTGCCGCCGACGCCGGCCGGGACGCGCGGGCACCCGACTCCGACTCCGACGCGCCGGCACCCGACTCCACCGCCTCCGAGCCACTACCGGCTCGCGACCTCGTGCTCAGTGACGAAAGGACCCACCGATGAAGCCCAGCCTGGCCTGGATCGCCGCCGCGGGAGCAACCACGACCCTGCTCACCGGTTGCGTTGCCCATCAGCCCGCGGCCACCACCGCCGGCACGGCCGCCGCGCAGGGCGTGTTGACCGTGTCGTCCACGGCGGAGGCCTGCACGGTTTCCTCGACGACCGCCACCAGCGGCAACACCACGTTCAAGGTGACCAACGCCGGCTCGGCGACCACCGAGTTCTACCTGCTCGGGGAGGACGGGCTCCGGATCGTCGCCGAACGCGAGAACATCGCGCCCGGGGCGTCGGCCGACCTTTCCGTGGCTCTGCAACCGGGCAGCTACTTCACCGCCTGCAAGCCCGGCATGCGCGGCGAGAACGTCGGGGAGACCGCGTTCACCGTGACGGGCGAACCGATTCAACTCTCGGGTGCGGACCAGGAGTTGTTCGACGCCGCCGTGGTCGACTACGTGAACTTCGTGAAGAACGAGGTCGCCGAACTTCAGCCCAACGTCGAGAAGTTCGCCAAGGCCTACGCCGACGGCGAGGACCAGGCTGCCCGCGAGGCGTTCGCTCCGACGCGGGTCAACTACGAGCGGATCGAACCGATCGCCGAAGCCCTCGGCGTCCTGGATCCGCGGATCGACTACCGCGAGATCGACTACCTGGCGGAAGCGGCAGCGCTGAAGACGGACGATCCGACGTTCACCCAGTGGCTCGGCTTCCACCGGATGGAGAAGGACCTGTGGGTGCCAGCCAAGAACGCCGTCCAGCCCGACGGGACGTCGGCGTGGGACGGCTGGGAGGCGTCCACCCCGGCCCAGCGGAAGGTGATCGCCGACGCGATGGTGGCCGACATCGACCGGCTCTACGAGACCGTGCACGCCTCCGATTTCATCGCCACTCAGAAGCTCGACATCGCGACGGTGTCCAACGGGGCGTCGTCGTTGCTGGAGGAGATCGCCAAGGGCAAAGTGACCGGCGAGGAGGACTGGTGGTCGCACACCGACCTGTGGGACTTCCAGGCCAATCTGCAGGGTTCGCGGATCGCGTTCGACCTGGTCGCGCCGATCGCCGAGCGCAAGAGCGACGAGGGCAAGCAGCTCGTGGCCGGGCTGAGGACCGAGTTCGACTCGCTGCAGGCGTTGCTGGACAAATACGGCAGCCTCAAATCCGGCTATGTCGGCTACGACACGGTGACTCGCGAGCAGCAGCGCGAACTGGTGGACCAGATCGATGCCACCCGCGAGCCGCTCTCGAAGCTCACCAACGCCGTCCTCGGGATCGACTGAAACACTCTCGGACGGACGAACGACAGTGACTGACCACGTGAGACCGACGCCCGAGGAGACGAGGGGCACCCAGCGTGACGACTCTGCGTCCGTTGCTGGCGCATCGGTCACGCCGGACGACTCTTCAGGTGAGGCGCGGACGGGCGCGACAGACGGGGCACGGGCGGGCGGCTTGTCCCGGCGCGGCCTGTTGGCGCTCGGCGGTGGCGCGGGCCTGCTGGTCGGTGCCGTCGGCGGGGCCGCGGCGGTGGCGTCCGGCGTGTTCGACTCAGCGAGCAGCGGTGCGGTCGAGAGCCTGGAGTACCCGTTCTTCGCCGACCACCAGGCCGGGATCATCACCCCCGCCCAGGACCGCATGCACTTCGCGGCCTACGATCTGCGCGAGGACGTGACCCGAGAGGACCTGATCGAACTCCTCCAGGACTGGACCTATGCGGCGAGCCGGATGGTGATGGGTCTCGGGGTGAGCGCCCGCGGAGCCTTCGACGGCGGCCCGTACCTTCCCCCCGACGACACCGGCGAAGCGGCGGGTCTGGGGCCGTTCGGGTTGACGATCACCTTCGGTTTCGGGCGATCGCTGTTCACGACCGAGGACGGGCGGGACCGTTTCGGGCTGGCCGGTCAACTGCCCGAGCAGTTCACCGGGTTGCCGAAGATGGTCAACGACTTCATCGAGCCGGCCCGCTCCGGCGGCGACCTGTGCATTCAGGCCTGCGCGAACGATCCCCAGGTGGCGGTGCACGCCATCCGCAATCTCACCCGGATCGGCTTCGGCCGCTCCACGCTGAAATGGTCCCAGCTGGGCTTCGGACGGACCTCGTCCACCTCGACGTCCCAGACGACGCCGCGGAACCTCTTCGGCCAGAAGGACGGAACGAACAACCTCAAGGCCGAGGAGCCGGTGCGACTCGCCGAGAACGTGTGGATCAGCGAGGGACCCGCCTGGTCACGCGGGGGCTCCTACCTGGTCGCCCGGCGGATCTCGATGCTGATCGAGACCTGGGACAGCGTCCAACTGCAGGAGCAGAATCGCGTCCTCGGACGGCAGAAGGCCACGGGCGCGCCGCTGTCCGGAGGCGACGAGTTCAGCGCGGTCGACTTCGCCACGACCGGCGCCGACGGACAACCGCTGGTCGATCCCAGGTCGCACGTGGCTAGGGTCAGCCCACAGAACAACGGCGGAATCGCGATGCTTCGTCGCGGCTACAACTTCGTCGACGGCAACGACGCGGCGGGTCGCCTCGACGCCGGCCTGTTCTTCATCTGTTTCGTGAACGCGCCCGAGCGGTTCAGCGCCGTGCACACCAACATGGCGCGCGACGACATGTTCGTGGAGTATCTGAAGACCACCTCGTCCTCGGTTTTCGTGGTCCCCCCGGGAATCAGGGCCGGCGGCTACGTCGGCCAAGCCCTGTTCGAGTCCTGAGCTTCGAGCGAGCGAACCCTCCCACCCCGGTCAGACCACGGTTCAGGGCATGGACGCCGGCATCGAGTCCCGGTCGGGGTAGTCGATGCCGTGGAATTTCGCCGAAGTGCGGGGCTCTGCCATCATCGGCGCGACGGTGTCCCGCCAGGCCGCATAGTGCGCGGTCTCCTTGTGAGCCAGCGCAGCCTGCTCGCCGCGGTAGGCCTCCACCAGCACGAATCTGGTGGGGTCTTCGACCGTCTGCAGCACATCGAAGCGCGCCACCCCCGGTTCCTTCCGGGATGCCGCGGCGTTCGCTCGCGTCGCCTCGGCGAAGGCCTCGACCGAGCCGGGCTGGACGTGGACAAACACGTGGACGATCACCATGGCTCCATCGAACCGCGCGAAGGCCCCGGTGTCGACCATCCCGGGCCCGGGTTTGCCTCCGTCCGGCGCCGGTGAGAGCATGGTCGGCTGTCCCCACACCCGTTCGGGAGTTTTCCTCATGCGCACGTCCGGTCCGAGCCGCGAGTTGCTCGCCAACCCGCCGTACCTGGTGCTGCTGGCTGCGCGCACCATCTCGATGCTGGGGATGGCCTTCTCGCCGGTGGCGCTGGCCTTCGGAATCCTGCAACTGCCGGGCGCGAACGCCGGCACACTCTCGGTGGTACTCGCGGCCCAGACTCTTCCGATGGTGGTGTTCATGCTGGTCGGCGGCGTGATCGCCGACCGCCACCCACGCTCGCAGGTGCTGTTGGCCGGAGAGTGGTTGGCAGCGCTGGGTTGGAGTGCGATCGGCGTCATGCTGCTGACCGGCTACACCCCGATCTGGGCTCTGAGCCTCGCGGCGGCGGCGGCCGGGATCGCCGGCTCGCTGGTGTACCCGGCGCTGAACGGCATCATTCCCGACCTGGTGCCCCCGGCGCTCCGAGCGCAGGGCAACGCGTGGCTGGCGATGGGTGCGTCCGCGTCCCGGCTGATCGGTCTGGTGGCCGGCGGCGCAGTGGTCACCTGGCTTGGGGGCGGCTGGGCGATGCTCTGCGCCGGTGCGTTGTACGCGGTCGCCGGGCTCCTGGTGGCGCGCCTGCCCCGGACCGACGGCGCGCTCGCGGACGGCGCCGAGCCCCCGCTGCGGCAGCTGGTGGACGGCTGGGCCGAGTTCCGCTCGCGGCAATGGCTGTGGGTCGTCGTGCTGCAGTGGTCGGTGATGCTGATGGCGCTGCAGGCTGCCCAGGGCGTGCTCGGCCCCGTGGTCGCCGAGGCCGAACTCGGCGGAGCCGGAGCCTGGACAACGGTGCTCGCGGGTGAGGCGTTGGGTGCCGTCATCGGGGTGGTGATCGCCATGTTCTGGAAGCCCCGGCGTCCGATCCTGGTCGCCACGCTGCTGACGTTCACCGCCGGCATCCCGGCGATCCTGCTCGGCTTCTCCGCTCCCCTGGTGCTGGTGGCCGGCGCCGCGTTCCTGATGGGCATCGGCTTCGACCTGTTCGGTGTGCTCTGGATGACCACGATGCAGGACGAGGTGCCGCCCGAATCACTGTCCAGGGTCGCGTCCTACGACGCGCTGGGGTCGCTGATGCTGGGACCGGTAGGCCTCTTGCTGGCCGGACCGGCGGCGCTCGTGTTCGGCGCCCACGCCGCGCTGATCGCCACCGGCGCTCTGTCGCTGGCCACCACGGCGTTCGCGCTCTGCTTCGCCGAGGTTCGCCGCCTCCGCGCTCGCACCCTCAGCCGTGCCGACCTGGTTGAGGCTGCCTGAGGCGGACCGGGGGTAGCCTGGTGCGGCTGTGCGCCCGCCGGGCCACCACTGCCAGACGGGAGCCTCGATGCCGACCAGCGACCATGGGCTCACCCCCTCGTTGGCCGCATGGGTCCGCCAGGTCGCGTCCGCCCAGGATCCGCGGGTCACCCCGGCCACGCCGGTGGTCCCCCTGCTGACCCGGGGGCTGCCCACGCGTCCGCTCGCCCCCGAGCACTCGCAGGTGTTCGTCTGCGCCGGCGTCATCGTCAAGATCCACAGCGCCGACACCGACGCCGGCCTGCTGGCCCGCCGGCTGCACTGCATCGGTGGCACCGACATGGACCGGCTCTGGATCCAGCCGTTGGTGCCCTCGCCGTTCTCGACGCCGGAGGATCGTTTGGCCACCATCTGGCCGCGGGTCACCGTGCTGGCGACGATCGACAAACCCCCGTGGCCGCAGGTCGGGGCACTGCTGGCGCGGTTGCACACCATGCCGATCACCGACAATCCGCCGCGGCTGGGCGGCTACTCCCGGCTTCACCGGGCCATCGACTACCTGCGGCGATCGGGCCCGCCCCACATGGCCTGGCTGGCCGAGCTCGGAGACGGCCTGGCCGCCCGGTTGGAGAACCCGGCCCGGACCACGCTTGCCCATGGTGACTTCCACCTCGGCCAACTCGGTCACACCCCGCTGCGCCGGAGTTGGAAGCTGCTCGACGTCGACGATTTCGGCGTCGGCGATCCCGCCTGGGATCTGGCCCGCCCGGCGGGGTTCTGGGCCTCGGGACTTCTCGACGACGAGTCGTGGAACACCCTGTTGCAGTCCTACCGGGACGCCGGCGGACCCGCCGTTCCCGCCAGTGGTGACCCGTGGCCGACGCTCGACCTGCCGGCACGGGCAGCGGTGCTGGTCGCGGCGGTGCAGGCGCTGCGAACCCCCCACAGCGGCGACACGGCCGAAGCCCTGCTGGCGGCTTGCCTGCGCATGCAAGCTTGAGCACATGAGTTCACCGACTGATCCTCCGCGCTACGAGCCCTACACCAGCCCGCACCCGGCAGCCGGAGCCATGATCTGCCCGAAATGCCACGGCACCCTTCGCACCTACGAGCGCAACGGCGTCCACTTGGAGCAGTGCGCCGGCTGCCGCGGCGTCTTCCTCGACCTCGGCGAGTTGGAGCACCTGACCCAGCTGGAATCCCGTTTCCTGCAGCAGACGCCGCCACCGCCCGCCTACCCGCAACCGGGCTACGGTCCCTCGTGGGGCAGCCACGGCAACCACAAGTACCGGCGGGGTGGCCTGTCGGGGCTGTTCTTCTCCAGCTGACCGCCGACGGCTTGATCGGGGGCCGGCTCGATCGGGGGCCGGTTCGATCGGGGGCCGTTCGATCGGGGGCCGGTTCGTTCGTCGCCGTGTCGCGGTCTCGTCGCTCGTTGCGGCGGGAGTGGGCAGAACGCCGCACCCGGGCCATCTCGGTGCGACTTTGCGACATCGGCGGTCCGGATGCCATCTCGGCCGCGCCACGAGGAAGGACTATCGTCGAGCCATGGCGCTGAGCGTCTTCGATCTGTTCCGGGTGGGCATCGGGCCCTCCTCCTCCCACACCGTCGGGCCGATGAAGGCCGCCGGACGCTTCGTCGCGAGCCTCTCCGCGGACGGCTCGCTACGCACGGGTGGTCAGGGTCAGGGCCGAGCTGTTCGGCTCACTGGGCGCCACCGGGCACGGCCACGGCAGCGTGCCTGCGGTCGTGCTGGGGCTGGCCGGGCACGAACCCGACACCGTCGACCCGCCGTCGGTGCGTCCTCTGGTGGACGCGGTCCGCGCCGGCGGCCGGCTGACCCTCGCCGGAGGCCACGAGATCGCCTTCGACCCTGCGGGCGACGTGGTGCTGTACCGCGCGCAGATCGCTGCCGGTGCACTCCAATGGAATGATCTTCAGCGCCGGAGGACGCGACAGGGTCGTCTCCTGTCCCAGCGCACCTACTACTCCGTGGGCGGCGGGTTCGTCCTGGACGAGACCGAGACCGGGCCGAACCGGATCAGCCCGGACTGCGACCGTGCTGCCACGTCCCTTCGGCACCGGGGCCGAGCTGCTGGCGCAGTGCGCCGAGACCGGGTTCTCGATCGCCCGGTTGATGCGGGAGAACGAGCGGACGTGGCGCAGCGACGCCGAGATCGACGCCGGCCTGCTGCACATCTGGGAGGTGATGGCCGACTGCATTCATCCGGGATGACCACGGAGGGCGTCCTGCCCGGCGGGCTGAAGGTACGCCGACGAGCTCCTGAACTGCTGCACCGACTGCAGGTGGAGACCGACACCACCGACCCGTTGCGCGGGATGGACTGGATCACGTTGTACGCGCTGGCCGTCAACGAGGAGAACGCGGCCGGCGGACGGGTCGTCACAGCCCCCACCAACGGGGCGGCCGGTGTAGTACCCGCCGTGCTGATGTACTACCGGCGGTTCGTGCCCGGTTCCGGCGACGACGGGATCATCCGGTTCCTGCTGACCGCAGGGGCGATCGGCGTGGTGATCAAGGAGCTCGCCTCCATCAGCGGCGCGGAGGTGGGTTGCCAGGGCGAGATCGGGGCCGCCTGTTCGATGGCCGCCGCCGGCATGGCCGCCGTCCTGGGCGGCACGCCGGGTCAGGTGGAGAACGCCGCCGAGATCGGCATGGAACACAACCTCGGCCTCACCTGCGATCCCGGTGGGTGGCCTGGTGCAGATCCCGTGCATCGAACGCAACGCGATCGCTGCGGTGAAGGCCGTCACCGCTGCCCGCACCGCCCTGCGCGGCGACGGCGTCCATATCGTCAGTCTCGATTCGGTTCTGAAGACGATGCGCGAGACCGGCGCCGACATGAGCGTGAAGTACAAGGAGACCGCTCGCGGCGGCCTCGCTCTCAACGTCATCGAGTGCTGATCCAGAACCCGCGACCGGGCCGGGCAGCGAACCGTCCATCCGAACCGTCCCGCATCCGCGCCGGGCGGCGAACCGAGAAAGGCTTCACACGATGATCCTGGACAGCTACGCGGCCGATCCCGAGCGCTACGACGGACGGATGCCCTACCGGACGCGTGGGGCGCAGCGGCCTGAAGCTGCCGGCCATCTCGCTCGGCCTGTGGCACAACTTCGGCGACGACACCCCGTTCGCGAACCAGCGCGCGATCCTGCGCCGCGCCTTCGACCTCGGCGTCACCCACTTCGACCTGGCCAACAACTACGGCCCGCCCTACGGCTCGGCCGAGACCAACTTCGGCCGCCACCTCCGCGAGGACTTCGCGCCCTACCGCGACGAGCTGATCATCTCCAGCAAGGCCGGCTGGGACATGTGGCCCGGCCCCTACGGCGACCTCGGCTCGCGCAAGTACCTGCTCGCGTCCCTCGACCAGTCGCTGGAGCGGATGGGCCTCGACTACGTCGACATCTTCTACCACCACCACTCCGACCCGACCACGCCGCTGGAGGAGACCATGGGGGCGCTCGACACCGCCGTCCGCGCAGGGCAAGGCGCTCTACGTCGGCATCTCGTCCTACTCCGGCGAGCGGACGCGGGAGGCCGTCGCGATCGCCCGCGACCTCGGGACGCCGCTGGTGATCCACCAGCCGTCCTACTCGATGCTCAACCGCTGGATCGAGGACGACCTGCTGGACGCCCTCGGCGACACCGGCCTCGGCTGCATCGCCTTCTCGCCGCTGGCCCAGGGCATGCTCACCGACAAGTACCTCGACGGCGTCCCGGCCGGCTCCCGCGCGGCGCGCAGGGCAAGTCGCTGTCCCCCGACCTGCTGACCGAGCGAGAACCTGGCCCACATCCGGGCGCTCAACGATCTCGCCGCCGAACGCGGCCAGACCCTCGCCCAGCTGGCGCATCGCCTGGGTGCTGCGCGACGCGCGGGTCACCTCCGCGCTGATCGGCGCCTCCAGCGTCCGCCAGCTCGAGGACAACGTCGCGGCCGTGGCGAACCTCGACTTCAGCGCCGACGAGCTCGCGCGGATCGACCAGCTACGCCGTCGACGGCGGCATCAACCTCTGGGCGGGTCCGAGCAGCGCCTGAGCCCGTCAACCGCACCAGGGCAGCGCGGTCATCACCAGATCGCGGGCGTACGGCGCGGCGACCGCGCCGAGGAAGCGGGGAAAATCGATCGCGGACTCGTGATCGGCCTGATCGGAGATCGTCCGTGCCACCGCGAACGGCACCCCCGCCTGGTGGCAGACCTGGGCAACCGCCGCGCCCTCCATCTCGACGGCGAGCGCGTCGGGAAGTTCCCGCCGCAGCCGCTCGGCGACGTCGGTGGTCGCCACGAACACGTCGCCCGACGCGACCAACCCGAGATGCCAGTGCGGGTCAGGGAGCCCGAGTGCCGCGAGGTCGGGACGGTGCGAGCCCACCACCACCTCCGCAGCAGCGGCGAGCGCGGCGGTCAGGGCGCGATCGGCCGGAATCCGGGACAGTCCGAGCGACGGCAGTTCCCACCGCCCGAAGAGAGGTCTCGGGTCCATGTCGTGCTGGAGGAGCTCGGCCGCAACGACCACGTCGCCCGGTCGCACGTCGGAACCGAGCCCCCCGGCAGTGCCGACCACGAGGACCGCTCGGGCCTGTTCGACCAGCACGGTGGCTGCCGATGCCGCCGCGACCTTCCCCAGCCCCGACAGGGCGAAGACGATCTCGCGCCCCGCCAGCCGTCCGGTGTGAATCCGGTGCCCGGCGATGGTGCGGGAAACGACCGCACCCTCGGCTGCCGCTGCCTCCTCGATGGCGGCGAGCTCCTGCGGCAGGGCCGCGACGATTGCGATCACTGTCTCTCCTTTCTCGCAGAACCTACGGCACGCCCGGGACGCCACGGGCCCGGCGCAGCCACGTCCGGCTCGACCACCACCCGATCGACACCGTAGATCGACATCCCACGCACGTCGCGATCCCGAAGCCGACCCTCGGTCTTTAGAACTCCTCGTGGATGGCCGGGTCGGAGGCGCTGATCCGACCGTTGACCCTGGCCAGTGAGGTGATGGTTTCCATCTGCTCGGCGTCCAGCTCGAAATCGAAGATGCCGAGATTCTCCGACTGGCGGCTGCTGGACGTGGCCTTCGGCAACGGCACCACACCGAGCTGGAGGTGCCACCGCAGGATCACCTGCGCCGGCGTTCGGTCGTGGGCGTCCGCGATCTCGGCGAGCACCGGATCGCTGCGAAGACCGCCGGACTGGCCGATCGGGCTCCACGACTTCGGTGAGGATCCCCAGTTCGGCGTCCACCAGGCGCTGCTGTTCCTGCGGGAAGTAGGGGTGCAGTTCCACCTGGTTCACGGCGGGGGTCACCCCGGTCTCGGCGATGATCCGGTTCAGGTGCTCGGGAAGGAAGTTGCTGACCCCGATCGAGCGCAGCACTCCGTCGCGCTGCAGGTCGATCAGCGCCTGCCACGCCTCGACGTATCGGTCGGTGATCGGGTTGGGCCAGTGGATCAGGTACAGGTCGATGTGGTCGAGGCCCATCCGATACAGCGATTCGTGGACGCAGGTCACCGCCTGCGCGTACGCATGGTGCCGTCCGGGGAGCTTGGTGGTGAGGACGATCTCGTCCCGCGGTACCCCGGAGCGCCGGACGGCCTCACCCACCGCGCCCTCGTTCTCGTAGTTGACCGCCGAATCGATCAACCGGTAGCCCTGCCGCAGTGCGCCGACGATGGCGTCCACCCCGTCGGGCCCGCCGAGCGGGTAGGTTCCCAGGCCGATGGCGGGCAGGTGGTGGCCGTCATTGAGCCGGTGGCCGGTGTTCATGAGCAGACCGTAGCCCTCCGGGAGTCCCCACCTCCAACACCGGCGGAAGTCCGCACCGGATGCCTGACCGGGACCGGACGCTCAGGAGCGGTTCGCCCGGTACCGCAACGAGTTGGGCCGGCACGGGCACTCCGTGGCGATCTGAATCGTCTCGGCGATCCGACGGTGGTCGCGCAGGGCGAACAGTGCCGGAACGATCCGATCCCGCAGTGCGTACGGGTCGATGGTGTTGAGGTAGATCTTCGTCGCTCCTTCGAAGCCGGCGATCGTCGAATTGCGCCACTTCAGCATCACCCGCCAGGGCATGGCCAGGTCGGTGTCGATCGGACGGTAGTGCCATTCCTCGTTGCAGGGCACCGCCACGCCGGACGCCGCATGCATCGCGTGCACCAGATCGGAGAAGTCCCTCATCTCCTGCTCGGTGTGGTTCCACGGATCGCACGCCTCCGACTTGGAGTAGATCTCGATCGTCGGGATAGCGGTGCCCGAAACCCGCGAAGGCGACCGCGAATTCGTTCTCCGCGACCACCAGGTTGCGGTAGGCCGCGTAGTTCGCGCCGTACTCGTTGTAGATGTTCGGGTTCGTCCGCAGCCGCTGCATGGCCTGCTCGTGCTGCACGCCGCGTTCGTCGATGGCCACCAGTTGCTTGTGCAGGTGGTCGAAGGAGGCCCCGGCCGGACGCAGCCAGTTCTGGAAGACCGCGATGTAGCGGGCATAACGGTTCAGGTCGAACAGTGCCGAGGTGGACTCCACGGTGAATGCCATGAACCGGTAGTGCTCCTCAGGAGTCAGGGTGCCCGAGGCGGCCAGTTGCGTGTTGTCGATCGCCCCGTCCGAGAAATGCCGGCGGGCGATGATCACGTCGTGACCGCCGCCGAAGAAACCGGACGCAGCTTCGAGCTGGCCCTCCTCGCCGAGGGCGTCGATGACCGCGTCGCTGCGACCGCCCGCGCGGAGCTTGCTCCGCACCACATCCAGGACGTGGCTGCGTCCCGCCGCTGAGGCGAGGTAGGCAGCCTTCCGATCCCGCACGCGCGCAGGCAATTCGTAGCCGTAGTTGTCGTGCCAGTAGTCGTAGCTGAGGATCTCGAACAGGTTCGGGACCCGCCGGAACTCCGCCACGGTGGCGTTCAGGTCCTCCGCCGGAACCCGGTACCGGGTCTCCCAGTTGCCGTCGGGGTGGGCGGATGACCCGCGCCTTCTCCGGTGGGGTGTCCAGGTAGCGGCCCTCGCAGAAGGGGCAGTACCGGCCATGCTTCGTCGGGGTCCAGCGGCACCGGATCGGGCAGGGTCACCCCCATCGGACGGTTTCCGCGGCCCGCCACCGTCCACACCTCAGTGCCGCTGAACGGGTTGAGCTGCTTGACCGTCCCGTCCTTCAGCTGGGTGATGAACTCAGGCTCACGCAGATAGGGATGCACCACGACGTACCCCTTGCCTCGACTTGTACCGATTCAGGTTAACCCGGAGCGGACCGGCCTTGGCCCTGACCCGCCCCGAAATCGAGCCGAGTTCCCCATCCCGCCCACGGTGCGGTCAGCAGGCCGCGACCGCTCGGCCCATCGAGCGGCCGCGGGTTGAGGAGCCGAACCAGAGTTCGAGTTCCTCGATCGTGCCACCGTCGAGGAAGCATCCGGTGACATGGTCGGCGGCGGCGCGCACCTCGTCGCAGGCGTCACCCACTGCGACCCCGCGTCCTGCCCAGGTGAGCATCTCGATGTCGTTGCGCCCGTCGCCGATCGCCAGGACGTCGTCGGCGGCCACGCCGAGAGTCTCGACGACGGAGGCCAGCGCGGTCGCCTTGTTCACCCCCTCCGGGGCGATGTCGAGCCAGGCGCTCCAGCCGACGAAGTAGCTCACGCCGTGCAGACCGAGCCGATCCGCCAAGGCGATGAACTCACGGTCGGAGGCCTCCGGGTCACGCACGACGATTCGGGTCACGTCGCTGCCGGCCAGGTCGTCGACGCTGACCACCTCGATCTCGCCGTGCAGGTCGCCGTCGGGAAACCGCTTGCTGACCCGGTAGCCCTGGCCGATCACTTCGGCCGCGATCGCTGCGCTGGGATGTTCGGCCAGCACCTTCGCGATCGCCTCGCTCGGGTCGAACGTGGTCACCTGCTGTAGTTCGAACGGGGGGAAGTTGACGATCACGGCGCCATTGGACGCCACCGCCGGGCCGGGCGGAAGACCGAGAGCTTCGAAGACGGGACGGGTGGCATGCCAACTCCGTCCGGTCGTGAGGACCACCGGAACCCCGGTCATCACTACTCGCCGGATCGTCCGGCGCATCTGTTCGGGGAGCACTCCTGCGTGGTCGACGAGCGTCCCGTCGATATCGAGTGCCACCACCTGCGGCCTCCAGGCCGCGTCTGAATAACTGTTCATCTTCGTCCCAGGCTAGCTCAGCGGTCCGACCACCCCGGTGAACCCCAGGTGGCCGAACTCAGAACTCCGGACGTCGGCGGGATGCGCACGCACGGCCCTCCACCCGCGCCCTAGAGTGCTGGGATGAAGACCGAGGCCGTGCTCGTGACCGTCGCCGGACTTGCGGACGCTCTCGCGTCCGGCGCCCAGTTGCTGGACGTCCGCTGGGAGCTCGGGGAGCAGCCGGGCTCCGGGTTCGCGCGGTACCTGGACGGCCACGTGCCGGGTGCTCGGTTCCTCGATCTGGAGGCGGTGCTCACCGGGCCGGCCTCCGACCCCCTGCTTGGCCGCCACCCGCTGCCCGACGCCGCGCAGCTCGGCGCGGGGTTGGGCGCGCTGGGTGTCGACCCGTCCCGGCCGCTCATCGTGTACGACGAGCCGGGTTCGTTCGCGGCCGGCCGGGCCTGGTGGGTGCTGCGCTGGGCCGGGCTGGACGCCCGCGTCCTCGACGGGGGCCTTCGGGCCTGGCGGGATGCCGGGCGTCCGCTGGCCACCGATGAGCCGCCGACGGTTCCCGGCGATCCGCTGCAGCTCTCCGTCGGACACCTCCCCACCCTGGACGCCGCTGGCGTCGCCGCCTTCGACGGTGTGCTGATCGATGTCCGCGCCGCGCCGAGGTTCCGGGGCGAGGTCGAGCCGATCGACGCCTCCGCCGGGCACATCCCGGGAGCGGTGAACCGCCCGGTGACCGGCTTCTTCACCGCCGCGGGCACGCTTCCCGCCGCTGCTGACCTCGTCGCTGAGCTCGACCTTCCGCCGGGCCGAGAAATCGCCGTCTACTGCGGGTCGGGGGTGTCCGCCGCTCAGGCCGTGCTCGCGCTGCACAGCATCGGCGTCCCTGCCGCGCTGTACCCGGCGTCGTGGTCGGGCTGGTCGGCCGATCCCGCGCGCCCGGTGGCGGTGGGCGCATGACCCTCGGTGCCTCCAGCGTGGCCACCACCCGCCTGGACCACATCCGGGCGAACCTCGACGCCGTCCGGGCACACACCGGACGGCGGGTGCTGGCGGCGGTCAAGGCCGACGCCTACGGACACGGGGCGGTGGCGGTGAGCCGGATGATCGAGCGCACCGGGGCCGCGGACTGGCTGGGGGTCGCCACGGTCAGCGAGGCGCTCGAGCTGCGCGACGCCGGTGTCGGGCTGCCCATCCTCAAGCTGTCGGTGGCCCGTGGCGACGAGGTGTGCGCTGCAGTGGGCGCCAGGATCACGCTCTGCGTCGTGGACGCCGAGTCGATCGCAGAGGCCGCCGCGGCCGCGTCCGCTCTCGGGGTCGAGGCCGACCTGCACCTCAAGGTCGACACCGGCATGCGCCGGATCGGCTGCGAGCCGGCCGCGGCACCCGCGTTGGCCGGCCTGATCGACGCCACTCCCGGCGTCCGGCTCAGCGGGGTGTTCTCGCACCTGCCGATCTCGGACACGCCCGCGGGAGTCGACTTCACCCGGAACCAGATCGCCCGCTTCCGCGACACCGTCGGCGCGGTCGAGCGCGCCCGCGGACCGGTGCCGTTGGTGCACCTGGCCAACTCGGGCGGGGTCCTCGGCCACCCCGACTCGTGGTTCGACCTGGTGCGGCCCGGGATCATGATCTACGGCGCCCTGCCCGACCCGCAGACGCCGCAGAGCGTGCCGCTGCTGCCCGGGCTGGAATGGCGCACCCGGGTCACGTTCGTCAAGACCGTCCGGGCCGGCGAGACCGTGGGTTACGGCCGCACCTGGACGGCAGCAACCGACACCTGCATCGCCACCGTCCCCGTCGGCTACGGCGACGGCTACTCGCGCTTGCTGTCCAACCGCGGCCGGATGCTGATCGCCGGCCGCAGCTACCCGATCGCCGGGCGGGTCTGCATGGATCAGACCATGCTCGACCTGGGCGCGGAATCCGACGTGGCGGTGGGCGACGAGGTGGTCCTGATCGGACGCAGCGGCGCGCGAGTCGATCACCACGACCGAGATCGCCGAGCTGATGGGCACGATCCCCTACGAGGTGACCTGCCTGATCACCGGCCGGGTCGGCCGGGAGTTCGTGGGCTGAGTGTCTATCTACTGCCGCGGGATGGAGGTTTGGTGGCGGGCGATGAACTCGCGCTTGGTGTACCCGGCCAGCCCGTAGGTGAGCCAGCCGTCCACCGCGGCCCCGACGCCGCCGCCGACCAGCGGGATCCGGCGGACGATGACCACGGCGAGGTGCTTGCCGCCGAGGCGTCCGGCGAGCGACCCCATCACCCGTTCGCTGATCACTCGTTCGAGCGCCGCGTCGAACATGGGCGCCGTGGCGATCGCCAAGGGGTAGGCCGGCACCTTGCCGTCCGCCACCAGCCGGCGCACCTCGTCGTCGCCCAGCAGAGCCAGGGTGAGGGCGGCCCGCACCCGCGGGTCGTCCACGTCGTAGCCGCGCAGGTGGACGATCGAGGCGATCATCCGGACGCTGAGCACGGCCAGCCCGGCGATGTTCGCCGGCAGACCGACCGGCAGAGTGATCAAGCCACCGACGCTGGTGAGGAAACCCTGCGCCGAGGCGAGGCTCACGTGCGCCACGACCAGGGAATCGATGGCCTGCTCCCGGTCGGACTTGGCCTGGAGCGAGCGCGCCGCGGTGGCTTTCGCGCCCGGAAAGGCGCCGTTGCCCTCGATCCCGAACTCGATGAGGGTGCGAAGCAGACCGCCGGCCATCTCGGGGGTTCGGCCCACCAGTTGCTTGCCGATGTCGCCGGCGCTCGCCATCGTGTTCCTTTCGCAGTCCAACCCTGCCAGCGTAGGCGTGGAGTGCGAACCAGCGGGAGGCCTCGGCCCCTCGGCGTTCCCTGAGCGATCCCGGGGTGTCGCACCAGGCTGGCACAATCGGGCCATGGCTGGCGCGGGGATCTTCGGTCCGTCGGGTGAGTGGCCCGAGCAGGATCTGATCGCCTTCTCCGCCGAGTTCGACGAGGCGCTCGTGCTCGCCGCGTACGCGTCCGGCGTCTTCCCGATGCCGCTGACCAGGTCGAGGTTCCCCGAGATGGGATGGTGGTCACCGCTGCAGCGCGGGGTGCTTCCGCTGGACGCCCTCCGCGTCCCGCGGTCGCTGCGGAAGTCGGCCCAGCGCTACACCACCACCGTGGACACGGCGTTCAGCGAGGTGCTCGACCGCTGCGCCGACCCCGCCCGGCCGCACGGGTGGATCAGTGACGACATCCGGGCCGTGTACACCTCACTGTTCCGAGCCGGCCGGGTCCACTCGGTCGAGACCTGGGACGCCGAGGGCCGGTTGGTGGGCGGCCTGTACGGAGTGTCCCTGGGCGGATTGTTCGCCGGGGAATCGATGTTCCACGATCCGGTGCACGGCCGGGACGCGTCCAAGGTGGCACTGCTGGCACTGGCGCAGCTGCTGAGCGATGAACATGCTGAGGACCGGATCATCGACGTGCAATGGCAAACCGATCACCTGGCCACGCTCGGCGTGATCGAGGTCGACCGGGAGGAGTACCTGGGCCTTCTGGCCGAAGCGATCGCCGTCCCCGAACCGAACTGGCCACCACCCGAGGAGGGACATGCCGGAACTCCCTGAAGTAGAAGCACTGCGCGTCTTCCTGCACGGCGCCTGCGTCGGCAGGACCGTGGCGCGCACCGAGCTGGTGGCCTTCGCGTGCCTGAAGACGTTCCAGCTGCCGCTGTCGGCGCTGCACGGGCTCGAGGTGGACGCGGTCACCCGGCGCGGCAAGTTCGTGTGCCTCTCCACCGGCGGAGTGTGGCTGGTGTTCCACCTGGCCCGCGCCGGGTGGCTGACGTGGCGCGATCCCATGCCGGACAAGCCGGCGCGGCCCGGACGCGGACCGCTGGCGGCCCGGGTGGTTTTCGACGACGACACCGGATTCGAACTCACCGAGGCGGGCACCCAGAAGCGGCTCGCGCTCTACGTCGTCGACGAGCCTGGCTGAGGTGCCGGGCATCGCCGCGCTCGGACCCGACCCGCTCGGCACCGACTTCACGCCGGAGCTGTTCGCCGCGATCCTGACGAAGGCCGGCCGCGCGCAACTGAAGGGGGTGCTGCGGGATCAGCGGATCATCGCCGGCATCGGCAACGCCTACTCCGACGAGATCCTGCACCGGGCCCGGCTCAGCCCCTTCAAGCCGGCGAATGGCGTGAGCGACACCGAGCGGGCGACGCTCTACACCGCGATTCGTTCCGAGCTGTCCGAGGCGGTGGCCCGATCGGCGGGGCTGGCGGCCAAAGAGTTGAAGGACGACAAGCGGGCGAACCTGCGCGTCCACGGTCGTACCGGGCAGACCTGCGCGGTGTGCGGCGGCACGATCGCCGAGGTGTCGTTCGCCGACAGCTCGCTGCAGTACTGTCCCGGCTGCCAGACCGGCGGCAAGCCGCTCGCGGATCGTCGGCTGTCCCGCCTGCTGAAGTAGCCGCGGGCAGGCTAGGTAACGGTCCGGTATCGGGTCCGGGCAACGTTCGGGACGCCGGAGGCCAGCCGGTAGCCTGCTGGGGTTGTCGGACCGAAGGATGCGATGCGGAACGCCGGGCGCATGATGTGGGCGCGACTGCGCGCCCTGGCAGGCGCGCCCTGGGCCAGCGATCACCGGCTCGGACTGGGGTTCATCGTCTCCGGGTGCCTGGTCACCATCGCGGTCGCCTTCTGCGGGCCGTCCTCGGTGGCGCTCAGGTTGGGGCCCCGCGTCAACTACCTGCCGCCGTGGTACCTGCCGGTGGAATGGGTGGCACTCAGCGAGTGGGTGGCCGTCCCCGCGCTGTGGCTGGCGCTCGCGGTGGGCGCGATCGGTCTGTGGATCTGCTGGCGTGCGGTGAATGCGGGCTGGCGTCCGAACAACCGCCGGCTGTTCCTGCTGGGCTCGGTGCTGAGCATCCTCACCGCCCTCGTGCCCCCGCTGACGTCGGCGGACGTCCTGATGTACGCGGCGTACGGACGACTTCAGGTGCTGGGGCTGAACCCGTACAACATCACCCCGGCGGAGATCTTCCGGCAGGAGTTCGACGCCGTCCTGATCTGGACCGAACGTCCCTGGCAGGACACGCCGAGCGTGTACGGCCCGCTGGCCTCCGCCTCGCAGTGGCTGGCGGCGTACCTGGGCGACGGGAACATGCACAACACCGTGTTCTGGCTGCAGATGTTCGCCCTGCTGCCGTTCCTGCTGATCGGCACCCTGGTCGTCTCGCTGGCGCACGACGACCACAAGATCCAGACCCGGGCCGTGCTGTTCACGATCCTCAACCCGATCATGATCTGGTCGGTGCTGGCCGGCGCCCACAACGAGGCGTTCACCTTGGTGTTCGCGATCGTCGGGCTGTGGTTCATGCGGCGCAGCCCGTTCGTCGCCGGGCTGGGCATCGGACTGGCGGGCACGGTGAAGGTGTCGCTGGTCTTCTACGGCATCGCCATGGCCTGGGGTTACCGGCGCGACTGGCGCAAGCTGCTGCTGCTCGCCGCTCGGCGCCGCGGTGCCGCTCGGCATCGCCTACGGGTTGGTCGTTCCGCACGCGCTGCTCGCGGCCGGCCGCAACACCGGCTACATCTCCGCCGGGTCGTGGGCGCCGTGGCTGCTGACCCCGCTGGCGTTCGTGGTCGGCGAGCCGCTCGCGCGCTCGATGATCGGGTCACTGGGTTGGCTGATGATGATCGCCGTCGCCTGGATGCTCTCCCGGGTGCTGCCCTGGCGCCTGGTGCCGGGCACGCCGGAGCACGATGAGCCTCGCCACGACCCGCTGACCATCACCGTCCGCACCGCCGTGATCCTCACCGCGTCCTGGCTGGTCACCTCGCCCTACACGCTGAGCTGGTACGACCTGACCACGTGGGTGCCGTTGGGGTTGATGGCCGCGTCCCGGCTCGACGCCTGATGATGTGGCGCGGCGCCTGGCTGTCGATCGCCTACGTGACCGGACGGTCGGTGGAGTTCAGCCCGACGATGGTCTCGATCGCTCAGGTGGTCCGCGACTATTTCTGTTCCGGGGCGCAGGTGCTCGTGCTGGTCCTGATCGTTTCCTGGTGGTGGACGTGGGGGCACGACCTGCCGACGTGGCCGCGGTGGTTGCATCGCCGCCGAACCGTCCCGCAGTCGGCGTGAGCCGACCCACGTTTCGCTGACCGGCGTCCGCCCGGTGCCGGTGGCGTGCCGGTGCCGGTGCCGCCGGACTCGCGGGGCGCCGGGCCACCACTACGCTGAGCGCGTGCTCGGATACTTCGGACCCGCGGGAACCTTCACCCATCAGGCGCTGCTGACCTTCTCCGATGCCGAGGCGGTCCCCTTCGCAAGCGTCGCGCAAGCGCTGGACGCCGTCCGCGCCGGTCAGGTGGAAGCGGTCGTCGTGCCCATCGAGAACTCGGTGGAGGGTGGGGTCTCGGCGACGCTGGACTCGCTGGCGAACGGCAAGCCGCTGATGATCGTCCGCGAGGTGCTGGTGCCGGTGCAGTTCAACCTCTACGCGACGGCCGGGAACGAGGCTGGCCGACGTCCACCGCGTGATCACCCATCCGCATTCGGCCGCTCAGACCCGCTACTGGACGGCGGCGAACCTGCCCGACGTGGCGATCACCGAGGGCGGATCGAACGCCGCCGCCGCCCAGGAGGTGGCCGATCCCGCATCCACGCTACGACGCCGCGATCTGTGGCCGGGTCGCCGGCGAGCTGTACGGACTGACGGCGATCGCGCACGAGATCGCCGACAACGAGTCCGCCGTGACCCGGTTCGTGCTGGTCTCGCGTCCGACCGAACCGCCGCCGCCGACCGGCGCGGACAAGACCACGCTGGTGGCCTACATGCACACCGACCGTGCCGGCGCCCTGCTGGAGATCCTCGAGCAGTTCTCCGGCCGCGGGGTGTCGCTGTGCCGCATCGAGTCGCGGCCGACGAAGACGGGCATCGGCAACTACTGCTTCAGCATCGACGCCGAAGGCCACCTGCGCGACCCGCGGCTGGCCGAGGCGATGCTCGGTCTTCATCGGATCTGCAGCGACGTCATCTTCCTCGGCTCCTACGCCCGTGCCGACGGGATCCGTCCGCACATCGCCCGAGGCTTCACGGACACCGACTTCGCCGCCGCCCGTCAGTGGTACGCGACCCTCGTCCACCCCGACGACGACTGACGGCCGCGTCGGGACAGCGGCAGCCGGCGTGGTTGCCGGCCAAAGCGGGGACGATAGGCTTTCGCGTTGTGATCGACCCGAAGCTGCTGCGCACCGACCCCGACCTCGTCCGCCGCTCCCAGGAGGCGCGCGGGGAGTCCGTCGAACTGGTCGACGCGCTGGTCAGCGCCGACGAGCGCCCGCCGCGCCGCCATCGCTGCTTTCGAGAGCCTGCGCGCCGAACAGAAGGATCTCGGCAAGCAGGTGGCCCGCGCCAAGGGCGATGAGAAGGCGGCCCTGCTGGCCCGGACGAAGGACCTTGCCGGCCAGGTGAAGGCGGCCCAGGCCGCGTCGGATTCGGCCGGTGCGACGTTCGACGAACTGATGAACCAGCTGCCCAACCTCGTCTTCGACGACGTCCCCCGCGGCGGCGAGGACGACTTCACCGTCGTCGAGACCGTCGGCACCCCCCGCGACTTCGCCGCCGAGGGCTTTCGCCCCCGCGACCACCTGGAGATCGGCGAGTGCTCGGCGCGATCGACATGGAGCGCGGCGCCAAGGTGTCCGGGCTCGCGGTTCTACTTCCTCACCGGCATCGGCGCCCGGCTGGAGCTCGCCCTGATCAACCTCGCCATGACCAAGGCGATGAGCTGGGGCTTCACCCCGATGCTGCCGCCGGCGCTGGTCAAGCCGTCCGCCATGGAGGGCACCGGCTTTCTCGGCCAGGCCGCCCAGGACGTGTACCACCTGCCCGCCGACGACCTGTACCTGGTCGGCACGTCGGAGGTGGCGCTGGCCGCCTACCACTCCGAGGAGATCCTGGACGCGGCCAGCCTGCCTCGGCGCTACGTCGGCTACAGCCCGTGCTTCCGGCGCGAGGCCGGCTCGCTACGGCAAGGACACCCGCGGCATCTTCCGGGTGCACTGGTTCGACAAGGTCGAGATGTTCGTCTACTGCGACCCGGCCGACGCGGAGGCCGAGCACCAGGCGCTGCTGGGCTTCGAGAAGGAGTTCATCGACGGCGCTGGAGATCCCGTTCCAGGTGCTCGAGGTCGCCGCCGGCGACCTCGGGCTGAGCGCGGCCCGCAAGTACGACTGCTACGGCTGGCTGCCCACCCAGGACAGGTACCGCGAGATCACGTCCACCTCGAACTGCACCGAGTTCCAGGCGCGCCGGCTGAACATCCGGATGCGGGACGCCGGCGGCGTCCGCGCGGCCGCCACCTTGAACGGCACCCTGTGCGCGATGACCCGGATGATCATCATGCTGCTCGAGAATCACCAGCAGGCCGACGGCTCGGTACGGGTGCCGCAGGCCCTGCGTCCGTTCCTCGGCGGCCTCGACGTGCTGACCCCCGGCTGCTGACCCCGCCTGCTGCCCCCGCTGCTGCCCCCCGCTGCTGCCCCGTCCGCTCTCCAGAACGCCGAACCCCTCCGGTCCGGTCGAGGCCCTGTGCTCGAGCACAGGGCCTCGACGAGAGCGAGAGGGGTCGGCGTTGTGAGCGGGGCGGCCGCCGCTCAATAGAGCAGCGAGAGTCCGGGGTCGGCCATGATCGTGGCCACGTCGGACAGGAATTTGGAGCCGATCTCTCCGTCGACCAGTCGGTGGTCGAAGGTCAGCGACACTGTGCACACCGAGCGCGGCTCGATCCGCTCGTCCTCACCGGTGCCCACCACCCACGGCTTGCGCTTGATGGTGCCAAGGCACATGATCGCGGCCTCGTTCGGGTTCAGGATCGGGGTGCCGCCGTCCACTCCGAACACTCCGACGTTGGTGATCGTGAACGTGCCCAGCGCCAGGTCCCCGGGCTGGACGCGGCCCTGCTTGGCCACCGCCACCATCTCGTTGAGCGCCTGGGTCAACTCCAGCAGGTTCATCCGGTTGGCGCGCTTGATGTTCGGCACGACGAGCCCGCGCGGCGTGGCCGCGGCGATCCCGAGGTTCACGTCGCCGTGCAGCACGATCTCCTCGGTCGCGGCGTCGAAGCTGGAGTTGATCTCGGGATTGCGGGCGATCGCGAGACACGCAGCCTTCGCGAACACCAGCAACGGTGAGATCCGCAGGCCGGCGAACTCGCGACGGTGTTTGAGGATCTCGATCAGTTCGATGGTCCCGGTCACATCCGCTTCCACGAAGGCTGTGGCCTGCGGGACGTTCAACGACGCCGTCATCGACCGGAACATCTCCCGCCGGATGCCCCGCAGCCGCACCCGCCGGTCCCCTCCGGACGGCTGCCGGCCCTGCGCCGCGGCAAGGACGTCCTCCGCGGTGATCGTGCCTGAAGGACCGGTGCCGGTCACCTGGGACAGGTCCACCCCGAGGTCACGGGCGATCCGACGCACCGGCGGCTTGGCCAGCGGCGGGCGACCGGTGTCGGCGCTGGCGGGCGGGCGTCCCGGCGTCGGCAAACGCTGGCCGGACGCACTCGCCGCCACTCGCGCCGAGGGCGTCACATCGTCGGTGTGCCGCGACACCGGGTTCGCGGTGTCGTACGACTCGTGCACCTGGTCGGTGGCCGGTACCGCGACGGCCTGGGTGGCCTTGCGCGGACGCCGGCTGATCGCGCCCGCCTTGGCTCCGTATCCGACCAGCATCGACCCCGAATCGCTGGTCGGCGCGGTGCCCTGTTCGACGGGACCGGTCAACGGCTCCCCGCCACCGGCCGGCTCAGGTGCCCGGGGGCCCGCGCTCGGTTCGTCCGGCGATCCCGAGGGCGCCCCCCCACCTGGTGCCGGACGGGGGGAATCCACGGCGCCGGCTTGCTGCGCGGCCTCCCGGGATCGGTCCGGCTCACCGACCCGGTCCGGCTCCCCGGCCCGGTCGGCGATCCGGATGATCGGCGTCCCCACGTCCACCGTGTCACCCTCGGCCACCAGGAGTTCGGCGACCACGCCGGCGTACGGCGAGGGCAGTTCGACCAGCGACTTGGCGGTCTCGATCTCCAGCAGGATGTCGTTGACGGCCACGTCGTCGCCGACCGCAACCCGCCAGGACACGATCTCGGCCTCCAGCAGCCCTTCGCCCGGATCGGGCAGCTTGAACTCGTACATGGCGGGCTCCTCAGTAGGCCAGTGCGCGGTCGACGGCGTCCAGCACCCGGTCGAGATCGGGTAGGTAGCCATCTTCGACCCGGCTCGGCGGATAGGGAAGGTCGTAGCCGGTCACGCGCAGCACCGGGGCCTGCAGTTCGAAGAAGCACTCCTGCTGGATCCGGGCGGCGAGCTCGGCGCCCAGGCCCAGCGTGCCGACGGCCTCGTGCACGACGATCGCGCGTCCGGTCCTGCGGACGGACGCGAACACGGCCGCGTCGTCCAGCGGCGACAGGGAGCGCAGGTCGATCACTTCGAGATTGCGTCCCTCCTGCTGCGCGGCGAGCGCCGCCTCGACGCAGGTGCGCACCATCGGACCGTAGGTCGAGCAGGGTGACGTCCGTCACCGGGCTTGACCACGCGGGCCGGTACAGCGACAACGGCGCGTCCGTGGCGTCCAGGTCGACCTCGCCCTTCTCGTGGTAGCGGCGCTTCGGTTCGAGGAAGACCACCGGGTCGTCGTCGGCGATGGCCTGCTGGATCATCCAGTAGGCGTCGAGCGGGTTGGAGCAGGTCACCACCTTCAGGCCCGGGCGTGTGCGCGAAGTAGGTCTCGGGCGATTCGCTGTGGTGCTCGATCGCGCCGATCCCGCCGCCGTAGGGGATCCGGATCACCATCGGGACACTCATCCGGCCGTGCGAACGGAAACGCAGCCGGGACACCTGCGAGATGATCTGGTCGAAGGCCGGGTAGACGAACCCGTCGAACTGGATCTCGACCACCGGACGGTAGCCGCGCAGGGCCAGGCCCGACCGCCGTGCCCGACGATGCCGGATTCGGCCAGCGGCGAGTCGACGACGCGATCCGGCCCGAACTCGGCCTGCAGACCCTCGGTGACCCGGAAGACGCCGCCGAGCTTGCCGATGTCCTCCCCGGCGAGCAGCACCTTCGGGTCGGCGGCGAGCGCGCGGCGCAGCCCCGCGTTGAGCGCCTTGGCCATGGTCAGGGTGGTCACGTGGTCACCTCGAACGACGCCTCGTAGGCCAGGTACTCGGCGCGCTGCCGCTCGACGAAGGCGGGCGGTTCGGCGTAGGCGTGAAACCAGACGTCCTCGAGCCGTGGCTCTGGCAGATCCACGCAGCCGGCGCGCAACCGCTCGCCGAGCGCGTCCCCCTCGGCGGTCACGGCGTCCAGCCACGCCTGGTCGATGGCGCCGGTGCTCGCGCAGGTAGCGCTGGACTCGCGCGATCGGGTCCTTCGCCCTGCCACTCCTCCAGCTCCGCCTTGTGTCGGTACTTCGTCGGGTCGTCGGACGTGGTGTGTGCCCCCATGCGGTACGTGTAGGCCTCGATGAGCACCGGGCCGGACCCGCGACGAGCGTGTTCGAGCCGCCCAGTGCGTGACCGCGTGCACGGCCAGCACGTCGTTGCCGTCCACCCGGACGCCGGGAAAACCGAAGCCGGATGCGCGGCGGTAGAGCGGGATCCGCGACTGCAGGGCGATCGGTTCACTGATCGCGTACTGGTTGTTCTGGCAGAAGAAGACCACCGGCGCGGCGTAGGACGCGGCGAAGATGAACGCCTCGTTCACGTCACCCTGACTGGTGGCTCCGTCGCCGAAGTAGACGACGGCGGCGCCGTTCGCGTCGGCGTCCTCTTGACCGACGAGTCCGTCGCGCTGCATGCCCCATCGCCATGCCGACGGCGTGCAGGGTCTGGGTGCCGATCACGAACGAGTACAGGTGGAAGTTGTCGGGACGGGAGGGCCAGTCGACCATCGAGGTGCCCCGAAAGGTGCTGAGCATGTCGACAGGATCGATCCCCGCGCACCACGCGACTCCGTGTTCGCGGTAGGAGGGCACGATCACGTCAGGCGCTCGAAGCGCACGCCCCGAGCCGATCTGGGCGGCTTCCTGGCCGAGCATCGGCGGCCACAAGCCCAGTTCGCCCTTGCGTTGGAGCGCGGTGGCTTCGGCATCGAACCGCCTCGTCAGCAGCATGTCCCGAAGGAGGGCGGCGATCTGGGCGTCCGTGCCGTCGAACTGGAACTCGGGGTGCTCGACCCTGGTCCCGCTGGGGTCGAGCAGTTGGACGAAGTCGTGCGCGCCTGCGGACTCGATCAAGGGGTCTCCTGGTTGCGGTGGCTCCGGCAGGCCTCCTAACCTACGGTTACGTAACCATAGGTGTCAACGCGCGACCCGCACCGCGCGGCCTCTCCCGCCGTCGGCCTGTTCACGGTTGCCCATGCTCGAGGGTGGTGTCGAGGGTCGGTCGTCGAGGGCCGGCTGGGACGGTGGGGGTTCGAGACCAGGTGCAGGCGGAGCGCAGGATGAAGGCCAGGAGCAGCACCTCGACTCCGATGGAGAAGCCGTAGAAGGCGGCCCACTCCCAGGATGCACCTGCCGCGTTGAAGATCGAGTAAGGGATCAGGAGCGATGCCACAACGATGTTCGTGGCGCGGTTCACGCGGGCGGGCAGCGTCATGGAGAGCACCACCATCAGGGCCGGGATCGACACGGACACGAGCATCACGGTCAGCAACGTCGCGCTGACGTCGAACCTCCAGACGAGGCCCTTCACGATGCTGTCGACGACGCCGGGCTTGTAGAAGTTGAGGATGTCGACGTAGACGTAGAGAAGCATAAAGCTCGTCCACGCGGCGGCAAGCTTGGCCTGGACGGGAATCGGCGGGCTGCCGATCAGGTTCGGGGTTGTGGTTTCGATGGTCATCGGTTCTTCTTTCGCCAGGAGTGGTCCCTCCGCCGAAGTGGCGGCAGGTGTGAGATGCGCATGCGCAGGTGGGGTGGTCCGCTTCGTTGTCGTCCTCAGATGGTGATCACGACCTTCCCTCGGGTGTGGCCCGCCCCGACGAAGGCCAGGGCGTCGGCTGCTTCCGCGAGGGGGTAGGTGCGGTCGATCACGGGCGTGACCTCCCCCGAAAGCAGCAGGTCGGCCAGGATGAGGAGGTCCCGGTGCTTCTCGACCGAGGTGAAGGGCCTCAGGTGCTGACGGGTGAACGCGGACAGCAGGCGCGCTTGGACGATCCGACCGAGAGGACCGAGCCAGCGGCCGCCTCGTCCACTGTTGGGGATCAGGGTGCCGCTGGGCGTCAGCGCTCGCCGCGCAGCGGCCAGCGGCTGGGCCTCCACGTTGTCGAGGATCACGTCGTAGCGCTTCCCGGCGCGGGTGAAGTCGGTTGTGGTGTAGTCGACGACGTGGTCGGCACCGAGTGAGCGGACCAATTCGACGTTGCCGGTGCTGCACACACCCGTCACCTCGGCACCGATCGACTTGGCGATCTGTACGGCGAAGGAGCCCACCCCGCCGGACGCGCCCGTGACCAGCACCGTCTGGCCCGGTCGCACGTTCGCGACCCTTCGCAACGCCTGCCACGCCGCCAGGGCCGACGTGGGCACCGCTGCCGCGGCCACGACCGAGGTGTTGGCGGGCACGGACACGAGGTTGTTCGCAGGGACGCAGGCGTACTCCGCGAGCGTCCCAGCGGTGCTCCACCCGAACACCTGGTCACCGACGCGGACAGCGGTGACATCCTTTCCCACCGCTTTCACCACGCCGGCGAGATCTCTGCCGGGGATGCCGTGACGCGGCCGGCGGAACCCGTACACCAGGCGCAGCACGTACGGCTCCCCGGTCATGACGAAGTAGTCGCCGGGATGGATCGAGGCCGCGGCCACCTGGACCAGCGCATCGCCTCGTCCGGGCGACGCGATCCCGACCTCGGAGGCGGTGAGCACCGAGGGCGGGCCGTAGCGGTGCTGGACGGCGGCCCGCATCGTCGCTACCCCGGCCCGACTCGCCCCCGACTCCTGGGCTCCCGCATTCGATGACCGTTGGATTCCCACCGAAGCCTCCTCACGCCCGAGCTGCGGCTCTCGCAGACTCGTACACCGTACGTCGTACGCTGTACTATGCTCGTACGCTGTACGCTTGTCAAGCCGTTCGAGTGAGCGAGGAGACCCGTGTCCGCGAAGAAGCAACGCCAGGTCGCGCCAGACGCGGGACTGAGCAAACAGCGGGTGGTGGCCGAGGCGGTCCGGCTCGCCGACCGCGAGGGGGTCGAGGGGCTGAGCATGCGCCGGCTGGCCGGCGCTCTCGGCGCGGGCGCGATGTCCCTCTATCACTACGTGGCGAGCAAGGACGAGTTGCTGGACGCCATGATCGACATCGTGTTCGAGGAGATCGAACCCCCGCCTGTCGACTCCGACTGGCGTTCGGCGATGCGCCGGGAGGGGTTATCCACCCAACAGGTTCTCGCCCGCCACCCGTGGGCGATCAGCCTGATGGAGTCGCGGACAACGCCCGGGCCCGCGAACCTCCGCCACCGCGAAGCGGTCACCTCCTGCCTGCGAAACGCCGGTTTTTCGGTCCTGACGGCGACGCACGCCAATTGGCTGCTCAACAGCTATGTCTACGGTTACGCCCTGCAGGCAGCCAGCCTGCCGTTCGAGACCGCCGCCGAGCTCGCGGACATGACCGAGAACGTCTACCTGCCTCAGCTTCCTCCTGACGAGTTCCCCTATCTCAACGAGTCCGCCGCGGCGCTCTTCGCTGCCGGCTACGACCCTGCCGAGGAGTTCACCTTCGGCCTCGACCTCGTCCTCGCCGCCCTCGAGCCCCTCCGAGCTCCCGAATAGCGAATCGAAGCATTTGAGGAACACCCACGGGCGAGCGCCGAACGGTGCCGTGCGGGTCGCACCTTTCCCCCGCGACCCCGACAACGCGGCGTGCGTGGCGGAGGGATCGCACGGGTACAGATGCTCGGGGAGCCCGGCCCGGAGCCGGCGACCATCCCCTGAACGCGACCGAAGGAGCCTGCGATGACTGACCACGACGACCGAGCGAAGGTAGCGGAACTGGTCAAGGAGTTCGAGATCGGAATGCTCACCACCATCGACGAGTCGGGCCGGCTGGTGTCCCGGCCGATGGCGCGCCAGCACAAGGAGTTCGACGGCAACCTGTGGTTCCTCACCGAGCGTGGGACGCGGAAGGTCCACGACCTGAGCCTCAATCCGACGGCGGCCATGAGTTTCGCCGGCGACGGCACGTGGCTGACCATCTCCGGACGCCTCGAGGTGGTCGACGACCGGGCTGTCGTGAAGGATCTTTGGGACGCCGGCGCATCCGCCTACCTCCCGCAGGGGCCGGACGACGAATCGGTCGTCGCCCTCAAGCTCGTGGGCGAACACGCCGAGTACATCGACAACCCGCTGGGCCGGATCGCCACCGCCTTCAGCTTCGTCTCCGCTCTGGTGACGGGACAGCCGTTCGAGGCGGCTGAGGAGGGTACTACCGACCTGTGAGGTTCATCCGGGGATCAGGACGACGGCGAACGCGACGCTGATCGCGATCGGAGCCAGCAGGTAGATTCCGAGCCCGAGCGGATGGCCGGCGTTCGGCTCGTAGCCGACGCCATTTCGTTTGGGGACGAAGGCGCGGCGGTCGGCGCGGTTGTAGTACACCAGGCCGAGCTTCCAGAGGTGATCGTCGTCGGGTGGCTCTGGCTTCGCCTCGCCGGCTGGCGTGCCCGACGCGTTCGGGGCCGGGCACGCGCCAGCGCCGTACCAGTCTTGCTCGCGCTTGGTCCTCACGATCGGCGCTCGACAGACCGCGAAAGCCGCCATCGCGGCGAGGATCAGCCCGAGTAGCCAGAGCGACCCGGACGCCGGCAAGGCGCGGGTCAGCCACGCGCCGACGATGCACGCCAGCGTCAACGCCACGCACGCCAGACGGTAGGACCGGATCGCCCGGGTGACGACCGGCTCCGAGGTTCGGACCCGAGGCACGCTCACCCCCAACGGTACCGTGGGTGAGGAGATGCTCGGCACCGCCGCACAGATCAACCCCGTCGCGAGGATCATCGCTGACATCACCAGTGTCATCAGGTCACCTTCGCCGTCAACTCGCCCAGCGTCCGGTGAAGAACAGCCAGGCCCAGACAGCCTGTACCACCAGAGCCACCGCGACCAGCAGACCGATCAGCAGAGCCCGCCAGGTCGGCATCCGGCGACGGCTCTCGCCCAGCCGGCCCAGCAGCGTCCACAGCGGGAACCACAGCAGCACGGCCCGGTTGACGCTCATGAACCAGTAGGACACCGAGAACGCCAGCACCTGCAGGCCCACCCACACCGCCTCGGCCCACCGGCGCTTGACGAGGCAGACGATCGTCACCAGGGCGCCGACCGCCATGCTGACCACCTCGGCCCGGAACACCCAGGCCCATTCCGGGTGGTCGGCGTAGGCGCCCGGCGCGAACACGTCGAGGGTGTGCTGCAGCGATTCCCACGGCCAGGTCAGGCCGCGGGCCCACCCGGCGGCCTGCGCGTCGTACCAGGCGGTCCAACTGCCGGTCAGTGAGTACAGGAAGACCGCGTAACCCGCCACGACCGCCGTCGGAAACACCAGCCACAGCAGCCGCCGCCAGCGCTCCCCGCTGCCGACCCGACTGCGTGAGCGCCAGCACGACCAGCGCCGCGATCAGGAAGATGCCCGACACCCGGACGGAGGCTGCGAACGCGGTCAGCACAGCGGCAGCTCCCCAGTGCTTGGTGGTGGCGCGCTCCCAGGCCCAGAAGGCTGCGGCGCAGAACACCGACTCGGTGTAGGGCACCATCGTGAAGACCGCGGTCGGTGCCAGCAACCAGGCGATCGCTGCCGGGGCGCCCGCGAGCCGGTACAGCGCCGCGGCCGCGAGACCGGACGCGAGCAGCGCCAGCAGGGTGCCCACCGCCACCGCCGGAAGCCCCGAGGATGCGGCGAGCCGCAGGAACAGCGGCCACCCGGGAAAGAAGGCCATGTTGGTCGCCTCGAGTAGCCGTGCTCGGCGATCGCCACGAAGTGGGCCACGTCCCAGTTGGTCACCATCACACCCAGCTCACGACCCTCGGTGAGCATCAACCACACCGCGACCAGCGCCATCATCAGCCGCGTGACCAACCAGGTCTGGATCACCAGCCGGACGTTCCCGTGCGGGGACGACCCTCGGCTCATCGTGTGGCCAGCGCCAGGTTCAGCCGGGTCACCCACGGCGCGTCCGGCGCCCGGTCGAGGACGCCACCGTCGGGGTCGTCGAGGCCACCGTCGCGGACGACGTCCCGTTCGGGCGCGAACATGTCTCGCGACACCCGCACGCACAACCAGAACTGGACGGCCATCGCGTAGGAACACGGCCAGCCAGTACAGCCGATCCTGGCCCGACCCGGACGCCGCGACGCCGGCCAGGTGGGCCCAGATCGCCACGAAGTAGATCAGCTCGGCCACCGCGAAGACGGACCAGTCGAACCACCGTGGCCGGGCCAGCACGAGCAGCGGCAGCAGCCACAGGACGTACTGCGGCGAGTAGACCTTGTTGATCATCAGGAAGAGGGCGACGATCAAGAACACGCCCTGCGCGAGCCGGGGCCGTCGCGGCGCCAGCAGCAGCATGCCGCAGATCGCCAGCGTCCCCGCGACCATGAGCGCGGCCACCCAGTCGCGACACCGAGCCGATCTCCACACCGGCGAGGCCGAGCACGTACCAGATCGAGCCGAGGTCGCCGCCACGGTCGACGTTGAACGTCCAGAAGTTCATCCAACCCTCCGGCGTGGCCAGGTAGACCGGCAGGTTCACCGCCACCCAGGACGCGAGCGCGACGCCGGCGGTCACGAAGAAGGGTTTGAGCCGGTTGGTCCGCAGACAGAGCACCGCCAGTGGCACCAGCAGCAGCATCGGATACAGCTTCGCCGCGATCCCCAGCCCGATCCACACTCCGGCCCACACCTGATGCTTGCGCGACCATGCCAGCAGGGCCAGCGAGGTCAGGGCGACCACCAGTGCGTCCCAGTTGATCAGTCCGGTGGTCCAGATCGCCGGCGCGGCCGCGATCATCAGCGCGTCCCAGGGGCGGTGCATCCGCAGGTGCGCCCAGATCAGCACACAGAACAGGACGAACAGCAGCCACCGCGTTGACCCCGAAGAACAGCCCGGCCGCGTGACTGGCCTCCGCGTCGCTCACACCGGCATGGCTCTGCCCGCCCAGGAGCATGACCAGCCGACGGCCCAGTTCCATGAACGCGCCGGTGAGCACGGGGTACTCGACGTCGGAGTCGAGGTACGGGATCTGGCCGTCCTTCAGCCCGCGCCAGTAGTACAGGACCGAGATGTCGGAGTAGCACATGTTGGGAAACGAATCCCCGTCGGTCAGGCAGGGCACCTGGCGCAGCATCAACACCAGATAGGAGATCGTGAGCGTCAGGAAAGCCCACGGCCCGGCGGTGAACCAGACCCCGCCTGGCCTGACATGCCGCCCCAGTCGCGCCGCCGAGAACAGTCGACAGCGGTGGTGCGGGAGTAGTCACTGGCTGATCCTAGGGGTCCTTCGTCGAGGTCTGAGTCGGCTTCGGATCACTGGTCTTGGTGGGGTTCGACGAGGGTTCGGAGCTCGGCTCGGACGAGGGTTCGGACGTAGTGGTCGCCTCATTCGTCGGCTCGTCGGTGCTGGTCTCCTTGGAGTCGGACGTCTCCTTGGACGTGGGCCGCGACCGGGTGGGTTTCTGCGTGGGCGTCTGGGTGGAGTGTCGCTGGGTGGGTGCGTCGAAGCTGAGCGATTCCTTGCCCTTCATCGCCGTCCGCATGTACTCCAGCCAGGTCATCGCCGGATAGCCCGACCCGTAGAAGCTGTTGCCGAGGTCGGCGTTGCCCTCGTCGCCCCGCACGTACATCACCGCGGTCGTGATCTGGCGTGTGTAACCGACGAACCACGCCGCGACCGTCTTCGTGGCCCCCGCCGTGGAGTAGTAGGCGGTGCCGGTCTTGCCCGCCACCGGGAAACCCAGCTGGGAGGCACGGGAGCCGGTGCCGTCCTGGGCCACCTTGGTGAGCGCGTAGGTGACGTCGGTGGCGACGTCCTCGTCGATGGTCTGCTCCCCCTCGGTATTGGGTGCGTAGACGACCTGGCCGGTGGAGTCGGTCACCTGGTCACCACGTGCGGGGTGCGCCGCACGCCCTGGTTGGCGAACGTCGAGTACGCGGCCGCCTGGTACAGCGGGCTCACCTCCGGCGTCCCCAGCGCCACGGTGGCCACCGGGTCCCAGCCCTCCACGGTCGGCGCGCCGGCGTCGTTGGCCGCTTCGAGGACCGTCTCCGGTCCGCCCGCTGAGCTGCATGGTCAGGTCGACGTAGGCGGTGTTGATCGATTTGGTGGTGGCGGTCAGCAGACTGACCGAGCCGTAGTTCGCCCCGCCGGCGTTGTGCACCTGCTTGCTGGTGCCGGGCAGGGACAGCGTGTTGCCGTCCAGCCGGTCGGTCAGCGTCCAGCCGTCGCGCAGGGCGGCGGTCAGGGCGTACGGCTTGAAGGTGGAGCCGACCGGGGACGGTGGTGGTCGCCCAGTTGCGCGAGTTCTTCACGAAGTCCGGCCCACCGTAGAGGGCAACGACGCCACCGGTCTCGTTGTCGATGGACGCCATCCCCGCGTGCAGGTTCTTCGCCGACTTCGTGCTGCCCGCGGCCTGCAGGGTCATCTTCTGCGCCGCGTCCACGATCGCGTCCTGGGCGTCGGCGTCGAAGGTGGTGACCACCTTGTAGCCGCCACCGTTGATCTGCTCCTCGGTGAAGCCCTGGGCGAGCAGCTCCTTCTGCACCAGGCTGAGCAGGAAGCCCTTCGGGCCACCCATTCGGGAGTCGGTGGCCACCTTCGGGAACTTCGGCAGCTCGGAGTAGATCTCAGCCTTCTGGGCCTCCGTGATCGTGCCGAGCTCGACCATGCCGTTCAGGATGTACTGGTACCGCTCGAGCAGGTCGGCGGCCTGCTTGTCTCCGTTGGCCGGATCGAGGTTGCCCGGGGAGTTCACGATCGCCGCGAGAGCGACGGACTGGGCGAGCGTCAGCTTGGCGGCGGGCTTGGCGAAGTAGGCCTGCGCCGCCGCCTCGATGCCGTACGCGCCGCGTCCGAAGTAGACGGTGTTCAGGTAGCTCTCGAGGATCTGTTCCTTGCTGCGCTCCTGGCCGATCTTGGCGGCGAGCAGGATCTCCTTCGCCTTGCGGCTGAAGGTCTTCTCCTGGGTGAGGTACATGATCTTGATGTACTGCTGGGTGATCGTCGACCCGCCGCCGGTGGCGGTGGTGTTCTCCGGAGCGATTCCGACCAGGCCGAGCGTCGCCCGGAACAGGCCGCTCACCGAGATCCCGGGGTCGGTCCAGAACGTGCGGTTCTCGGCAGCGACGATGGCGTCCTTGATGTACTGGGGCATCTGGTCGTAGCCGATGGACTGCCGGTTCTGCACCTGGAACGAGCCCATCCTGGTCTTGCCGTCGCCGTAGTAGACGAAGGTGGTGTTCGTCCGGAAGTCCGCGTTGGGGTCGGGGATCTTGATCGTGGCGTACGCGACGCCGATCGCGCCCGCGGCGATCACGCCGAGACCGAGCAGGATCGACAGCACCCAGATCGAGATCCGCGCCCACAACCCTCGCTTCGGTTTGCCTTTCCGGGTGGACGTGGTGCCGCGCGGTCCCGCGGCGCGTTTGGGGTCAGCCATAGATGTCCTCGACAGTCGGCTGGCGACGCGGAGGCTTGCGCTTCACGCCGTCGCCCAGCAGGTAGGAAGCGATCATGTGGTTCCAGCCGCAGTCGACGCACACCTCGACCACGCGCACCTTGAACTCGCCGAACTCGGACTGCATGTCCTCCAGTTCAGCCACCGAACTGAATCCGTCCGGAGTACTGACCCAGTTGGTCACCGAACACGTAGTTCAGGTTCACCATCCGCTCGGCGCGACAGATCGGGCACGGCACCCTGGAGTCCTCGCCGTGATGCATCGCGGCACGCAGTAACAGCGGGTCCGCATCGCATACGTCAGCAGCGGCGATGGACCTGGTGGGACGTCGCAGCGCCTGCAGCGTATTGCGCCGCTGCAGGGCGTAGTCGACCTCTTCCCGCTTGGACCACATGGGTTCAAGGGTAGTTGCCGTCTTCGGATCGGTCGATTTGCCCTCCTCCGCCGGTGAGGTTTCCGCGCTCCTGGGCCGGTTTGAGCGACGTGCTGAACCGGTGCGAGAATGGCGCCGCGCGGGGCATTAGCTCAGTTGGTAGAGCGGCGGCTTTGCAAGCCGTAGGTCAGGGGTTCGAGTCCCCTATGCTCCACCGTGCCCAATGGCACCTGACCCGGTGTGGGGTTGGCTTCGGAGGACCGCAGGCGCGATCGGTTGTGCGGTGAGGCAGGGCAGGCGGGATTGGTCGGGCCGGGGCCAGCGACCGCGTGGGTCTGGACGGGTTAGTGCGTCTGCTGGATGAGGTGGATCTCGGCGTTGTGACCGCTGGCGGCGAGCTTGGCGTCGCAGGTCCATAGCGGTGCTCGTAGCGCTTCGGCCAGTGCAAGGTAGCTGGCGTCGTAGCTGGTGAACTCGTGGCGCAACTGCCAGATCCGCTCAGCAAGTGGCGCGGTCTCGTGGCGGGTGATCGTGAACGTGAAGTGGTCTCTGCGCGCCTGCTCGGCTTCCTCGATGCTGAGCTTGCCGCCGAGGAGAAGTCCCCGGAGGACCGACAGCACCTCGACGTCCAGCAGGTGTGGCGCGTCCAGATCCCTGCTGATGGCCTGCAGCAGCTCCTCGTCCGCGTCGCGCCCGACGAGCGCCTCGACCATGGCCGATGCGTCGATCACGATCACCGACGGCTGGCCTCAACGGCGGCAACGATCTCCTCGGTCGTGGGACCAGTCGACCGATCCCGTGCGCGCAGCCTCGCGGCGATCTCCTCGTTGGTCGGCCGCTCGGCGATCCTCGCCAACTCCGCACCGACGTACGCGGACAGCGACTTGCCTTGCGCCGCGGCTCGCTCCTTCAGGATCTCCGCGACCGACTCAGGGACTTCACGAATGTACAGCGTCGTCATGAGACAATGCTAGCATTCTGCAAGCAGCTCGCGAAGTAAGTGGCGAGCGCGAGATCGGCTGCCACCGCGTGCGAGGTGAAGCGCCAAGCAACTCTGCGGCAGATGCGGTACAGCTACCGCAGTAGCAAGAGTGGTACTACTATGGTGGTATGAGTCAGGTGAAGCTAAGCGTAAGTCTCTCCTCGAGCGAGGTCGAGACGCTCGACAAGTACGCCGAGGCTGCGGGTTTGAAGTCCCGATCAGCGGCCATCCAGCAGGCCATCAGACTGCTGGGCGACCCCGAACTGGAGGACGCTTACGCCGCGGCCTGGCAGGACTGGGAAGACTCCGGCGACGCCCAGGCGTGGGCGGTCACCATGGCCGACGGGCTCGGCTGATGCTCCGTGGCGAGATCCGGCTGACCGACCTGGAACCGGCACGGTCGGGGGAGGCCGACAAGCGCCGGCCAGCGGTCATCGTCAGTAACGACCGCGCCAACGCGACAGCAGCCCGACTCGGCCGTGGCGTCGTCACGGTCATGCCCATCACCAGCAACACCAGCCGGGTCTTTGCGTTCCAAGTTCTTCTCCCCGCTGAGGAGACCGGCCTCCCGATGGACTCCAAGGCCCAGGCCGAGCAAGTCCGCTCCGTATCGGTCGAACGCGTCGGCGCGATGATCGGCCGCCTCCCCACTCAACTCGTCACCCAACTCGACGACGCACTCCGGCTCCACCTTCAACTCTGACGTGCCCGGCGGGTCGTGCGGTCGGCAACCGGAGCCGGAGGCTGTCCTCGCACTCTGCGCGGCACAACAGCGCGTTCGTGGCTTGTCACTACTCCGGGGATGCGGGGTCCTGGTCCGGCCGTTGCTGGCGGCTGAGAGCGGCCAGTTCGGCATCGAGGACCTCGCGGGCTTCTGGGCCGGAGATGTCGCCGATCAAGACCCGCACCGTGAGTCCGTCGGAGAGGGCAAGCAGCCGTCGCGCAGCAGCCCTGGCGTCGATTTGGTCGGGCCGGGAGAGTGGTCGTCTGGAGAGCTCGATCAGGCGGGCGCACTCGTCTTCGGTGCCGCGTTTGGTGTCGGCCAGCAGTCGGCCGATCTCGGGGTCATCCACCGATTTCGCCAAGTAGGCGTGCCAGACGCTCGCGCCGAAACGTGCCCGGGGTGAGTCGGGAAGGGCGTGCAGCAGGATGTGAGTGAGGCGTGCCAGCGGATCTCCTGGAAGTTGCTGGTACTGGTCGTTAGCTCCTTCGATCATCGCTGCGCAGGCGGCACGCACGAGCGCCTCCCGCGTCCGGTAATGATGCTGGATGCGACCCACGGAGACCTGAGCCCGCCCGGCCACGCGCCGGAACGTGACGCCTTCTATGCCGTGGAGGGCAATCAGTTCCCAGACTGCGACCATGATCGATTGCCGCCCGGGATCGGGAGCGTCGGTGTCCACCGCCGCAAGATACCAGTACAGCCGTATTGACCTTGGGCTACGATACGCATGTATTGACGAGTTCGGAGGAACAATGCGGGCAGCCCAGCCGACGCCGCGAGCGCACCGTCGTCTGCGCAGGGCTGTGACCGCGGCGGTCTGTGCCCTGGCGGTTGCTCAGGTCGTCGGCTGGTTCGTCGTCGCGCCGCGGGTCGGGCAATTCCGCGGTGAAGCTGAGCGGGACGCCTACCTGGACGCCTACACCGAGGCATTTACCCGAATGCCGACCCCGACCCGCACCCTCGACGTTCGGACATCGTTCGGCACCGTGCGCGCCTACGAATGGGCGAACCCGGCGGCCACCGGTGATCCGGTGGTCCTCCTTCCGGGCCGCGGCAGCGGCGTCCCGATGTGGTCGGAGAACCTGCCCAGCCTGCGCGCCCGGCGCACGGTCTACGCGCTGGATGCGATCGGCGACGCCGGGCTGTCCACGCAGTCCACACCCCTCACCGGATCCGTCGACCAGGCGGTCTGGATCGACGAAGCCCTGGCCGCACTTCACATCGACCACGCACACGTCGTCGGCCACTCCTTCGGAGCCTCCAGTGCCGCCGCGCTCGCGGTTCACCGGCCCGGACGCGTGAGCACCCTTACCCTGCTCGAGCCCGCCTTCGTGCTCCGCTGGCCACCCCTGGGCACCCTGCTGTGGTCGGTCCCGGCGTCGCTGCCCTTCTTGCCTGAGTCATGGCGCAACGCAGCCGTTGCCCGGATCGCGGGCGAAGACCCCGGCGAGCTAGATCAGACCAACCCTGTCACTCGGATGATCACGCTCGGCGGCACCGCATACACCGCCGAATTGCCCACGCCGCAGCCGCTGTCCGACGACCAACTCCGGGGCCTGACCATGCCGGTGTACGTGGCGCTCGCCGACGGCAGCCCGATCACCGAGGGACCGGCGTCACTGGACAAGGCGCAGCTGATCGGGAATGTGCTCGCCAAGGTGTGGCCCAACACCACACACTCGTTGCCGATGCAGGTGGCTGAACCCCTAGCCTCCGAACTCTCCCGGTTTTGGGCGACACACGATACCTGAACAACGCAGATCCCACCCAGATCCGCGCAGCCAGTGGCGCGGTCTCGTGGCGGGGGCGGGCCGCCGGCGGCGGGCGTGGTCGAGGACCGCACGCCTTCGCTGGAGCGTCGATTTCGGCCTCACCCGCTCGCAACCTCACCGCCCTGCCGTTATCGGGGGCCGCGTCCGCTAGCGTTTGGCCATGAGGCTCCCGGACGATTACCCCGATCTGCTGGTCGACGAGCTTGCGCCCTACGGTTTCGAGTTCGATTCCGTCGCCACCGACGAGGACGGTGAGACGGCAGTCCTGTTCACCGCCGATCCGGATTCCTTCGTACGGGCCCACCGCGGTTTGGGCATCGAGCATTCGTATCCCGGCGCGTGGCCGCCGGACGCCCTGCGGCTGTGGGTGTGCTTCGACTCCCACGGCGATCCCATCCGGGTGGACTTCGAGATCTTCGACCTCCTCGCCTGGGCCGCGTCCCTGGATCCGGAGCTGCATGATCGCCTGAACGTCTTCGACGATCCAGCCGCGCACGCGGTGGCCGTGGGCGAGGCGGTGGGCCGGGTACTGGAATCGGAGGAGCGAGCGCCAGAGGACATCCTCGACTGATTCGTGGAGTGACCCTCCTGGCCAGCGTCGAGGGCTGGCGTCGAAGGCCAGGTTCTCATTCGATGCGGTCGGTACCGGCTGCCCAAGCGTCGGCGTTGGCCTGATTGCTCGACCGCCAGTAGAGCCAGGCGCCGTAAGCGACCCCAACGATCACGGTCGTCCACCCCAACAGCTTGGACATGCTCCACCTCCGAGGGATCGTGTGTGTCGACGCCAGCGTAGTGGCCGTGATCGCCGCAACCCGGCAAGGGGTCCGGAGCAGGATCGGTCAACGGGTGCTCTGGGGCATCGGGGTCACGGTGACCGACTGCGAGCCGCCGTGCGGCAGGCTGTCGTTGCGCAGCGCATCCTTGAGTTCGTCGAGGTCGGTGGGGTCCGGCAGTGTCCCGAACGTCGTCGGGTCGGCGGTGGCCAGGGTCCAGGTGGTGATCTCGTCGGCGTGCACGCGCGACTCGACCAGGGTTGATTGGATCTCGTCCGCGGTCAGTCCCGCGTCTACGACGATGCACGGCGTCAAGGCGTCCAACAGCTTGTCGAACCGGTCCGGATCGGTGATCGACGTGCCCAGCGACGACCGGGCGAACGCGCCCTGCAGCAGAGCGGCCGTCCACGCCGACCGCTCCCGGGCGTCCGGGATCTCCATCAGGCGGGCCACCACGTCGTCGCCGGAGAGCCGGACGCCGTCCAGCTGGATTCCGCCGAGGCGATCGACGACCTTGGGGAAACCGTGCAGGTTGATGTGCACCTGATGGTCCATGCGCGTCTCGGTGAGTGATTCCACGGCCCGCGCCGTCCGTAGCGGGTCGAGCCGGTAGCTGGTGGCCAGGGTCAGCCTCCCGGAGCCGTCGTCCGCGATCAGGTCGGCGGGCAGGGCGATCAAGGTGAGGTGGCGTCGGGACGCGGAGAGGTGGGCGATCAGCACCGACTCCAGCGAGCCGTCCTGGGAGGTGGTCATCAGCAGATAGTTGACGGCGGCCACACCGTCGGAGCCGACAGCGACCGGGCGGCCTTCGTAGGACGGGAGCGCATCGACCCGTCGAAGGCCTTCCGCGGCGACCTCGATCCGGTTCATGTACACCGTGAAGAGCGCAACGGCGCCGATCGAGACCACGACCACGCCGAGCAGGATGCCGAGGGCCAGTCGGTCGACCAGAGCCCGCCGTGAGGTCGGCGGTTCCGCGATCGGCTGCATTCCACCTCCTCCCACTCTCCCCACGCCAGCCTAGAAGCCCGGGCCAAGCCGAGGGGCTAGCCTGAACGCATGCCTGAGGAAAGCCAGCGTCAGGCCGACGCCCGCCGACGACATGAACTCGCCGCCGCGGCGGCGCGGGCTGAGGCGCTCGCCGCTCAGGAACAGCTCGACGCTTTCGTTGCCCGGCTGAGCTCGCTGGGTGTGGCGCCGGAACCGCTGCAGGCGACCCTGCTCAGCGGGGCCCGGGTGAAGACCGACCAGCTCGGCTGGTACCTGAACAAGGCGCGCACCCTGGCGGTCGCGCCGGACGGCCGGTATTACCAGTTGGTGACTTCCGGCGGCCCCCTGGCGCGATTCACCGGGGTGAAGCTGCGTCCCGCCGCACCGACGCTGGTGATCGGACGTGGCGGTCGTGACGGTGAGACCGGTGACCTGGCCGACTTCCTCGACCGGGCCTTGCTCGACTACTCCGCCCGCTGAAAACCCCGCCCAGGAGGTTCGTCCAGCCTTGGGTGGACGGCTTGTTTGTCCACGCTTGGGTGGACGGCTTGTTTGTCCACGCTTGGGTGGACGGTTCGTTCCGACGACGCGATCTGGCGTTCCACCCAAGGCACCTCGGCGAAGCACACGGGAGGGGACCAAAACGGGGCTGAAACGGCACCAGGGGGCCGCTGGATATCCGAGCGTCCCCCTGGGCGTACGTGAAGGCGAGTCAGACCGCCTATTCCCCCTGGATGAATACGCTCTCAGGTTACGCCTCACATCGTTTCAGCAACACCTTTCACGCCCTTCGTTGCTGAATCGTTAGAAAAAGCGTCAGGACGCCCTTCGCGCCACCCGGCAACACTCCCCCGCGGTCGGGCAACAACCTCGGCAACACCGCCTGGCCAGGCTGCCTGCCATGACTGGACGTGACGCCGTGGCGGCGCTGAACCGCGAATGGCTGGAGTTGGCAACCGGGTCGACCGAGATCCTTTCCGGATGGGCGTCGGCAGAACCCGTGCTGGGCGGAGCGGGTGACCTGATCGACGTGTTGCACCTGATCCGGGTGCATCCCGACGCCACCCTCGCGGCGCTTCTCCGCTTGGGCGGGTCGGGAGATCCCCGCGCGTTTCGGGTCGTGCTGCAGGCGATGCTGGGCATGGCGGTGCGGGCCTGCTCCGGGCGACCGAGCCAACTCCCTGAGGCGGTTTCCGAGCTCTGGGTGGCGATCGCTGAGTACCCGGTGGACAGACGCCCACGGGCCATCGCCGCGAATCTCGCCTGGACCGTCCGCCGACAGCTGCGGCCCTCGACGGGCGCCCTGCCGGTCGCGGTCCTCGACCGCCCCGCCCCACCCCCACAGGACGACCCCGACGCAGCGCACACACTGGCGGAGGCCCGGCGCCTGGGTCTGATCGACGACCTCACCCACCGGACGTTGTCGTGCGTGTACGTGTCCGGACGCAGCAGCGCGCAAGCCGCCGACGAACTGGGCACCACCCCCGAGCTGATCCGGTGGCGCTGCAGCCGCGCGCTGCGCCGGCTCTCCGGCTACGCGGATCTGCTCAGCGCCTGAACACCGAACCCACGCCGATCGGCGCAACGCCTTCGCGTCGGCCACCCTCCGCGTCGAGTTCCCGAGCGTTCCGGCGGCCCTCGGACGGGGCGCCGCGCGGAGATCCCGCGAGGTCTTCCGGGGCGCGGGTCACGAAGCGGCCGGCGTGGTGGAACGATTGAGTCCTGACCAACAGTCGCGACGAGGCCTGCCTGCGGGCATGGTTGCGTCACAATGGCAGTCCGACCATGGGGAAGGAAGCGGGTGTCTGAGGCGGGTACGAACAGGTATTCGGCTGCCGCGCCGGGGGCGCTGCGCCTGTTCGCGCAGCACTTGGTGATGAAGCCGTACATCTGGTCGTCGTTGTCGGTGCACACCCACGGGATGCGGAACCTGGACGGCCTCAAGCCGCCGTTCGTGGTGATCGCCAACCACTCGAGCCATCTCGACGCACCGCTGATCTTCGGCGCCCTGCCCCGACGGCTGTCCAAGAATCTGGCCGCGGCCACTGCCGGTGACTACTTCTTCAACGCCTGGTACAAGGCGATCCCGACCACGGTGTTCTTCAACTCCTTCCCGGTGGCCCGTCAGGGTCACGCCAACCGGACGGGGCAACGCGGGCTCGCGGCACGCCTGGTGAACGAAGGCGTCCCGATCCTGATCTTCCCCGAGGGGACGCGGTCCCGCACGGGCGCGATGGCTCGCTTCACCCCCGGAGCGGCCGCCCTGAGCATCTCCCGCAACGTCCCGGTGCTGCCGATAGCCCTGGTGGGCGCCTACGCGGCGATGCCGTACGGCGCCAACGTTCCGGTGCCCGGGCGTCCGCATGTGCACGTGGTGTTCGGCCGTCCACTGCGGGCTGCGCCCAGCGAGATCGCGCATCAATTCTCCGAACGCCTGCATCGTTACGTGGTCGAGATGCACGACACGACCGCCCGGGCCTACGGCATGCCGACCCAGGCCGATTTCGCCCGTGCCGTCGCACTGCGAACCGCCGCGGCCCAAGCTGAACTGGCGAGCCTGGACGCCGTCGCCGATCTCGACCGGGTACGGGACGAGGCGGCGGCATCTGCTGCCGCCTCGGCCGAATCGGCGCCACCCGCCGCACCGCCCGCGCCCGAGCCGGAGACGCCCCCGTCCGAGCCCGAAGCGCGCGCGGGCTGAGTCCAACTCACCCGGCGGCGAGCACCGCCGAGAGGGTCGTCGTCCTGCGGCGAGCGATCGCGATCGCGCTGAAGGTGAACGCCAGGATGCTCCACCCGACCAGCACCAGGGTGGACGTGACTGCGCCGGACGATTCGGTCACGATGGCCCGGATCGCGTCGAGTGCCGGCGTCAGCGGCGAGAACGGCCGCAGTGCCGCGAACACGCCTGGGGCGGCGCCGGTGAGCGCCGCGGCGGTCGTCACGACGGCGAACAACACCGACACCAGCCGACCGATGCCTCCCCACCAGGCCACGAGCGCGTGGTTGATGCCCACGAACGTCAACCCGGCGAGGATCAGCACGCCACTCACGGCCAGCCATTTCTGCCAGGACAGGTCGAGCCCGAATTGAGCGAGCCCGGCCATGAGCACGGCCTGCGCACCGACCACCATCACGCCGGGGAGCAGCGAGCGTGCGAACAGCACCACCGTCGCATCCGATGAGCTCAGCAGGCCGGCGCCCGACCGCCTTCACCACGGCGTAGGTCGCCAGCGCCCCCAGCCACAGCGCGAGCACGAGGACCAGACTGATCCAGCCCACGTCCGGATTCGCGAGGCCGCTGAGCGAGTCGGTCGAGACCGGGGACGCCACCACGGTGGACAGGTTCTCCCGATCGGACTTCGAGTAGGACGGGAGCTTGTCCTTGCCCTCGGCGATCCCGTCGGCCATCTCGCGCATGCCGTCGGCCAGTTTCGTGCTGCCCGCTGCTGCGTCGATCAGCCCGGCACCGAGCTGGTCGACCCCGTCGGCCAACTGGTCGGAGCCGTCGGCGGACGCGGCAATGCCCTTCACCAGAGCGGGCATGCCGTCGGCCAGTTCGTCGGTGCCGGCGGCGAGCTTCTTACCGCCCGCCTTCAGCTCGGCGAGCTGCTTGGCGGTGTCCTTGTCGCTGGCGGCGTCCTGCAGCCCCTGACGGAACTGGGTCAGCCCGGCCTTGAACTGGGTGGCCCCCTGCGCAGCGGCCTGCCCGCCCGCAGCCACCCCGACGTTGGCTCCGATCTCGGCGGCTCCGTCGCGTCCGGCCTCGAAAGCGGCGCAGATCTGCTGCTGAGCATCCGGATCGGGGGACAGCGTGGGGCACGCGATCGCGGCGGCGGCAGCCTGTTTGGCCGCACCGCACCGCCCCTGACACCAGCTGATCGTTCGATCCGAACCCGTCGAAGGCATCCACCAGGTCGCCTGCGCCGGTCTCCAGCTTCTTCGCCGTCGCGATCATGGTCTTCTGGCCGGCGACCGAGCCGTCCACCAGCTGGTTCACCCCGTCGACGTAGTCGCCGACGCCGTGGCGAGCTTCCGGATGTCGGACGGCATGCTCGGCGGTCTTCGTCTTCATCTGGCCCAGGCCGTCAGCGAGTTGCCGAGCCCCCGAGTACGAGCTGCTTGGTGCCGTCCGAGGCCTCCCCGATGCCGTCGGCGAGCTTCCGCGTGCCGTCGGCCAGCTCGGACGCGCCGTCGGCCATGGTGACGAACTGATCGCCCATGTCGTTGAAGCCGATGTAGATCTGCTCCAGGTAGGACTCGGTGAGCGTCTGATTCAGCAGCACGGCCGCCTCATTGGCCACCAGCTTGCCCAGGGTCGCGTCCGCCACGCCGGCGACGGGCGAGGTGTACACGCCGATGGTCGCCTGTTCGGCCTCGTCGGCGTCCTTGGTGAACGAGGTCGCGGCGGCGGAGAAGTTCTCCGGGATGACGACCATCGCGGCGTAGGTTCCGCTGGCCAGCCCGGCGCGGGCTTCCGGCTCGTTCTCCAGCACCCAGGTGAGATTCTGTTGCCGGTCGGAATCCACCAGGTTGGCGGTGAGTTGCCTGCCCAGCGGCGTGTACTGGTCGTCGATGGTGACCGGTTCGTCCAGGTTCACCACCGCCGCCTTGACGCTGTCCAGGCGGCTGTCCGCGTTGACTCCGGCCAGCAGGAAACCGCCGGCCACCAGCAGTGGCACCAGAACCAGCCCCACCAGCGTGTACCAGCGGGCCGGGGTCGAGTTCATCAGCTCGGCCTTCATCGGGTCGCTCCTTCCAGAGCCAGATGGGACGGCAGCCGCAGCACCTGGTACGGCACCGGCAGCTGGGCTTCGAGATCGGATCCGGGCAGGACGGCCGAGCACCCAGGTGATCGGTTCCTCCGCATCGCGGGACGCCGTCAGCGCCCGGCTCAGGGACCGGTCCTGGACGCCGGCGAGTTCGTCCGCGCTGTCCACGCAGACCAGGCCGCCCCGCTGCTTCTTCAGCACCCGACCGAAGTGGGCGACGGACGGTCCGAGCATCGGCGCGCGGGAACGCAGCACCGGCGACTCCTCGGGCAGTACCAGGCCGAGCACCTTCAGCCGTCCGCCGGTGAGCTTCAGCCGTCCGGCCAGAGCGAGCAGCAGGGCCCGCCGCTGGGCGTGCTCGCCCTCGATCACCAGCACCCCGCCCGGCGGCACGTCGAGGTCGACCCCGCTGAACAGCGTCCGGCTGCCGACCGTGGCGGACAGCCCTTCGGCGACGATCGCCGAGGTGTTGTCCGGGCTCGGCCAGTCGGCCAGCTGCACCTGGCGGGTGAGCGATTCGCCCTCGATGTCGAACGACGGGAGCCGGCGATCCAGCCATGTCGGCAGCCACCACGCGTGCCGGCCGAGGAGCTTCATCACCGCCGGCACCAGGGTCATCCTGACCACGAACGCGTCCAGAGCCACGCCCACCGCCAGGCCGAACGCGATGGGCTTGATCGCGCCCTCACCGTTGGGCACGAAGAAGGCGAACACCGAGAACATGATCAGGCCGGCGGCCACCACGACCTTGGCGGAATGGACGAAGCCGTCCTCGACGGAGCGTTCGACGTTGCCGTGAACGAATTCCTCGCGCATCCGTGACACCAGGAACACCTCGTAGTCCATCGCGAGGCCGAACAGGATGCCCATCAGGATGATCGGCAGGAAGCTGATCACGGGGCCCTTCTCGGGCAGGTTGATCAGGGAGGCGAACCAGCCCTGGTTGAACACCAGGGTCGTGGCGCCGAACGCGGCCGCCACGCTCAGCAGGTAACCCAGCGCTGCCTTGATCGGCACCCACACCGAACGGAACACCATCGTCAGCAGCACCAGGGACAGGCCCACCACGAAGATCCCGAACGGCACCAGGGCGTTCTCCAACTGGGTGGTCACGTCGATCTGGATCGCGGTGAAACCGGTGATCGCGGTGGCCACGTCGAGGCGTCGCTGCCACTCGTCCTCCCGATCGCGCAACCGCTCGACCAGGTCGGCGGTGGCCGGATCGTCCGGGCCGGTGGTCGGGATGATCTGCACCATGCCGGTGTCGACGTTGGCGTTCGGAACGGCCGCAGCCACCATCTCGACGCCCGGCATCGCCTCGATGTCGGCCTTCAGTGCGTCCAGCACGTCGACCGGCTCATCGGACTCGACGATGTCCACGATCATGATCAGCGGCCCGTTGAACCCGACCCCGAACGTCTTCGTGATGGCGTCGTAGGTCTCCCGGTCCTGAGTGCCGGGCAGGGAGCGTCCGGACGTGGGCAGGGCCATCTGCAGGTCCGTGGCCGGGTAGGCCAGGGCGCCCAGCCCCACCAGAACCACCACGATCGTGAGCAGCGGCCATGTGGTCACCAGCCGCACCCAGGTGGCCGCGGCGCTGAACCGCGGCCTGGGCGCCGAGGTCGGGTCGGCCCGCGCTTCGTCGGCGTCCGCGGCCGGCACCGGACTGGTCTGCGCCCGGCCGTCGCCCCTGGGCGGCAGGTGTGCGGGCGCTCGCGTCGAGGCGTCCGCGGCCGGCACCGGACTGGTCTGCGCCCGACCGTCGCCCCTGGGCGGCAGGGGTGCGGGCGCTCGCGTCGAGGCGTCCGCGGAGCCACCCCGGGTGCGGGCCTTACGCGGCTTCGGACGCAGCCGCTCGCCGGCGAAACCCAGGAAGGCCGGCAGCAGGGTGAGCGCGAGCAGCACCTCGATACCGACGGTGACAGCCCCGAAGACGCCCATCACGGTCAGGAACGGCAGGTTGGCGATGCTCAGCCCGACCAGCGCGATGACCACGGTCAGGCCGGCGAAGACCACCGCACCGCCGGCCGTGCCGACAGCTCGCGCCGCGGACTCCTCCACGTCCATCCCGGTCGAGAGCTGGTCGCGGTGCCGGGAGAGGATGAACAGCGCGTAGTCGATGCCGACCGCCAGGCCGAGCATGATGGCCAGCATCAAGGTGGTGGAGCTCACCGAGATCACGCCGGCCGCGATCTGGACGCCGAGCACCCCCAACCCCACGCCGGCGATGGCCGTCCCGACCGGCATCATCGAAGCGACCACGGATCCCAGGGTGATCAGCAGCACGATCACGGCCACGATCAGGCCGAGGCCTTCCACCACGCTCAGCTTCGGGACGTGGGTGGAGAAGATCTCACCCCCGATCAGCACCTGCGTGCCCGGAAGGGTGTGTTCCAGCGTCTTGACCGCCGTGGTCAGTTCTTCGCGCTGGGCGTCGGTGACCGTGGATGCCGTGCCCGCGACCCGCACGTTCACCCGTCCGCTCGCGCCGTCGGCGCTGATCAGCCCGTCCACATGCTCACTGAACGGCCCCACCGTCCCCCGCACGAACGGCAGGGTGCCCAGGTGGTCGGCCCACTCGTCGATGGCGTCGGAGACTTCGGCGTCCTCGATCTTGCGTCCGTCCGCCACGGTGATCAGGACGGTGGCGGAGGCGTCCGCCGCTTCGGGGAAGGTGACCTTCAGCTGGGCCAGCGCCTTGGTGGAGCTCGCGCCGGGCACTTCGAAGACGTCGTTGAAGTGACCGCCGACGGCCACCGCGAGCCCTCCGAACAGCACCAGGACAGCGGTCCAGGCGACCAGGACTCGGACGCGCTGGCGATAGCACAGGCGACCCAGCCGATACAGGAATGAGGACACGGTGACCTTCCGGGACGTTCGCCACTTCCGATTCGATACAGTATCGTATTGAATACAGGTCCGTATCCCAAGGGAGGTCGCGTGACCCAGGCCATCGTCACCCCGCGACGCAGCCAGACTCGGGAGCGGCTGATCGACGCCGCGGTGGTGCTGTTCGCCGAAAAGGGAGTGCTCGGCGCCAGCGTCGAGGAGATCTGCGAGCGGGCCCAGTTCACTCGCGGAGCCTTCTACTCCAACTTCTCCGACAAGGACGCCCTGTGCCTGGCCGTGCTCATCCGCCAGGCCGCGCGTGAACTGGCCGCCACCGAGGAGGCGGTCGACGCTCTGCGTCCGGGCGTCCTGGGGGCGTCGTCCATCGAGGAACTCGTCGACGCGGCGCTCAGCGTCTTCATCTCCGCCCAGCCGCGCAGCACAGAAGACATGGTCGCCGGGCTCGAACTCCGGCTCTACGCGATCCGGAATCCCGCGCTCAGGCCGGCATTCCTGGCTCTGAACGCGGAGATGGTGGCCAAGGTCGGCGGCCTGCTCGAGACCGCGGTGGACCGGGTGGGTGCCAAGATGCTGGTGCCGACCGAGCAGGCGATCGACCTCCTGCACGCGGTCTATGCCCACAGCGGCAGCACGGCCCTGCTGCATGGTCTCGAACCGGACGACGGGACGCGTCGGCAACAACTGACCGCGGTGCTGCGTTCTCTGGTGGGCGAACCCTGAGCACTCGATAGGCTGGCCGCATGACGTCAGGTTCCGTGGAAAGCAACAACCTCGCCAACTCCAAGCTCACGGTGGTGGGCGCCGGCTCGGTGGGCACGTCGATCGCATATGCGTCCCTGATCCGCGGGTCCGCCCGGCAGATCGCGCTGTACGACATCGACACCAAGAAGGTGGAGGCAGAGGTTCACGACCTCGCCCACGGCACGCAGTTCACACCCACTTCGGTCGTGACCGGTGGGTCGGATCTGGAGGTGGTGAAGGACTCCTCTGTGATCATCATCACCGCCGGCGCCCGGCAGAAGCCCGGCCAGACCCGGCTCGACCTCGCCGGAGTCAACGCCCGCATCATGAGCACGCTCGTTCCCGAACTGCTCGAGCAGGCGCCCAACGCCGTGCTGGTGTTGGTCACCAACCCCTGCGACGTCCTCACCGTCGTGGCCCAGAAGGTGAGCGGGCTCCCGGTCAACCGTGTGCTGTCGACCGGGACGCTGCTGGACACGTCGCGACTGCGGTGGGCCATCGCACAGCGCGCCGGAGTGTCGCTGTCCAACGTGCACGCGGCCATGTTCGGTGAGCACGGAGACACCGAGTTCCCGATCTGGTCGTCCGCGTCGATCGCTCAGATCCCCATCCGGGACTGGACCGACACCGACGGGCAGCGCGTGTTCAGCGAGGAGGTACTCGCCACGATCGCGCATGACACCATTCACGCCGCCTACTCGATCATCGAAGGCAAGGGCGCGACGAACTACGCCATCGGCCTGGCCGGAGCACGCCTCGTGGAAGCCATCCTCGGCGATCAGCGCAAGGTCTGGCCGCTGTCGAGCGTGCTCACCGACTACCGGGGCGTGTCCGGTGTGGCCCTGTCCGTTCCCAGCTTGGTCGGTCCGACCGGCATCCAAAGGGTGTTCGAGTTCCCGATGGACGCCCACGAGATCGGCCTGCTGAACAAGTCCGCGGCCGAGATCCGCTCCACCCTGGCCGCGATCGGGTACTGAGCCGGGCTCGCCGTCCCGATCGCCTGCTGGCCCCGCCTGCGACCCCAAGAACGCTGACCCCCTCCGTTTCGGTTCAACCCCTGTACTCGAGCACAGGGCCTCGACGGAAACGGAGGGGCTCAGCGTGTTCGATGGCCCGGCGGGCGCGAGTCACCTGCCCGGGACGCACCGGCTGCACGAGCCCTGGGAGGGTCGGTCGGATGCGAGGGCGGGAAGCGGAGCTATTCCGGACGGGACATGAACAGCCCCAGTCCCAGTTCGGACGCGAGGCGGGCGGCGGCCCGGACGCCGCGGACGCTGTTACCGGCGGCGTCGAGGCGAGGTGAGAACGACCCCAGTCCACCCTTGCCGGGAGACACGGTGACGATGCCTCCACCAATCCCGGACTTCCCGGGCAGCCCGACGTCGTAGAGCCAGTCGCCGGAGTGCTCGTACATGCCGGCGGTGGCCATCACGGCCAGCACGTGGTGGCACAGCTCCGGCTCAATCACCTGTGCGTGGGTCACCGGGTTCGTACCTCCGTCGGCGAGGGTGGCCCCCATCACGCCGAGGTCGTGGGCGCTCACGTCCAGACTGCTCTGCCGCGAGTACAGATCCAAGGCGTCCTCGGGGGCGCAGGCCAAGGCGCCCTGACCCTCAAGTGCCGCGGTGATCTCGCGGTTGCGGAAGTTGGTGGCACTGACCTGGGCATACAGCTCTTCGTCCAAGGCGAGTTCCCGTCCGGCGAAGGCCGAGAGTCCGGCCAACAGATGCGCCCACTGCTCCTCGACGTCGGCGCCAGGCAGCCGCGAGCAGGTGGCGATCGCTCCGGAGTTCACCATCGGGTTGGTGCGTCCGCCGGACGCTGCCACCACCGGGTCGACCGCGTTGAACGCCGCTCCGGTGGCGTTCACCCCCAACTCCTGGCGCGCCCGCTCGGCACCGAGATGGGCACACACCAGGGCGAAGGTGAACGGCTTCGCCACGCTCATCATCGCGAACCCGGTGTAGGCGTCGCCGACATCGAAGACCTCGCCGGTGGTGCTCACCATGCACAGCCCGAACTGGTCGGGGTCGGCGGCCGCCAAGGGCGGGTACACCGGCGAGTTCTCACCCTCGGTCACGTCGGCCAGGTCGTGCTGGATCTCGAGCAGGATGCGTCGCACATCAGCGGACGGCGCCAGGTGACCGGTGGAGACGAACGCATCCGAAGCACTCATACCGGTGAGGTTAGTAGGGTTCCGCCCATGGCACACGTCCTCGTCACCGGCGGGGTGCGCAGCGGCAAGTCACGCTACGCGGAGTCCCTCCTCCCCTCAGACGCCCCGGTCAGCTACCTCACGCCCGGGTACCCCGCCGACCCCGACGCGGACGCTGAATGGGCGGCGCGCGTGGCCACTCACCAACTGCGTCGGCCACCGGCGTGGCGGACGGTGGAGACGCTCGATCTCGCCGGCCAGGTCTCCTCGGCCCCGGGACCGGTGTTGATCGACTGCCTCGGCACCTGGCTGACCAGGCTCTTCGACTCCTGGGACGCCTGGGAGGATGAGCAGTCGAACTGGTCGAAGCCCGCGTCGGCGGCGTCCAGAGCCCTGGCTGACGCGGTGGAGAACCACCCGCACGATGTGGTGGTGGTCACCAATGAAGTCGGCTGGGGACTCGTCTCGGAGTACCGTTCCGGGCGGCTGTTCGCCGACAACCTCGGCCGGATCAACCAAACGGTGGGCGCCGCCTGCGACCAGGTGGTGCTGTTGGTCGCCGGCCGCCCCCTGGTCCTCTCGTAACCCCCGTAGCGGCACCAGCCGACCAGACCGGCCGACGGGAACAGTCAGCCCCGAGCGGCGACCACGAGCATCACGGTCGCGGCGACCTCGACCAGCGCGCCGAGCACATCGCCGGTGATCCCGCCGAGCCGACGCACACAGCGCACCACCAGAACCGCGACCCCGACTGCGGCCAGCGCCGCCGCCACGGGAACCAGCCACGTCGGCTGCCCGGCCAGCACGCCGGCGGCACCCGCGATGACGAGCCAGCACAGCAGGCTGAGCACCGCGGCCACGGCAGGGACGCTGCCAGCCACCAACGCACCCAGGCCCTCCGGACGCGCGGACGGAACCCCCGTCGCGCATCCGAACGCCAGCGCGGTCCGGGACAGGCAGATCAGGGCGGCCACGAGCAGCCACCCGAACGGCCGCGCGAGCAGGACACCGGCGGCAACACCCTGCAGGCCGATGGTCAGAATGAGCGCCACCGTGCCCATCGGCCCGATGTCGCCCCGCCGCATGATCTCCAGGGCGCGCAGGGCGTCCTTGCCGCTGCCCAGTCCGTCCGTCGTGTCGGCCAGCCCGTCGGCATGCATCGCCCGGGTGAGGGCGGCCAGCGCCGCGATCGCCAGCAGCCCCGCCAGCGTCGCAGGGTAGCCCAGCCACACCATGAGCCCCCCGATCAGCGCGGACGCGAGCGCCACCGGTAGCACCGCGACCGGGGCCAGCAGCATCGCCGTGCGTGCCTCCCGGCGTCCGATGGTCGCGGGCGGACGCACCGGGATGATCGTCAGCAGTCCCACCGCCAACCGCAGTCCGGCGAACCTCACGTCAGGTCGGCCAGCTGCGCAATACCGGTGAGCGCGGCCACGGCCGAGCGGATCATCGGGACGGCGAGTACCGCGCCGCTGCCCTCGCCCAACCGCATCGAGAAGTCCACCAACGGCTCGAGTCCCAGCCGATCGAGACCCAGTGCCTGGCCTGGTTCGGTGGACCGGTGCCCGGCCTGCAACCACGCCTTCGTTCCCGGGGCGTAGTCCTCGGCCACCAGGGCTTCGGCGACGGCGATCACCCCGTCCAGCACCACCGGGACGCCCCGGCGCGCGGCTCCGGAGATGAAGCCCACCGCAGCTGCGAAGTCGGCGGCACCGAGGGCGGCAAGCCGTTCCACCGGGTCGGTGACCCGCTCGCCGGCACGGGCGAGCGCAGCCTCGATCAAGGCGGTCTTGTGCACCAGGGTGCCTTCGTCGATGCCCGTGCCGCGTCCGGTGACTGCGCTGGCGGGCACGCCGAGACTGGCGGCCACCAGGGCCGCGGCGATCGTGGTGTTGCCGATGCCGAGGTCGCCGGAGATCAGCAGCTGCGCGCCGTCGGCGATCTGCTCGGCGGCGATCTCGTCGCCGGCCGCAAGTGCCTGCTCGACTTCGGCGCGGGTCAGTGCGTCGGTCAGGTGGATCGCCCCGGAGGACTGCCGCACCTTGAAGCGGCTGATCTCGTCGGGGAGGTCGGGGAAGTCCACGGCGACGGCGAGGTCGTAGATCGACACCCGCACGTTGTTGGCGGCGGCGAGCGCCGACACGCCCGCGTGGCCGCCGGCGATGCCGTAGACCATGGCCGGCGTGATCTCGGCCGGGTACGCCGACACCCCGTCCGCGGCGATGCCGTGGTCGCCGGCGAACACCACGACGCGGACGTCGTCCAACTGGTGTGGCGGGCAGATTCCCTGGCAGGACGCGACCCACGCGCCGAGCGTCTCGAGGTCTCCGAGGGCGCCCAGCGGTTTCGCCTGGCCGTCGCTGAGTCGGCGGGCGGCGGCGTATGCCTCGTTGCTGGGTGCTGTGATCAAGCGGGCGGACGCGTCCAGTGGCATGGGCTATGACCTCGTGGCTCCCGGGCGCTCGAGCTGGCGCCGACCGTACGCACCATAGTCACCAAGGCGGCGTTGGGACCCCCTTGGCACAATGTTGGGACAGGCTGCGGACGCTCGTTGGAGGGACCGGACGCGACGGTCGCGCCGGCGTCCGAAGAGTCGAGGGCCGAGCACCCCGGCGAGAGAGGCACGAATGCTGGATCTGCTGGTCGGAGTGGCGATCGTCGTGGGCCTGTTGGGCATCGTGATTCCCGTGCTGCCGGGATCGATCCTGATCGGCCTGGCGGTGCTGGTGTGGGCCATCGGCACCGGCACGACGACGGCGTGGTGGGTATTCGCCGCCTCGGCGGCGCTGCTGGTCGCCGGCGCGAGCGTCACCTGGCTGATCACGGCCCGCAACACCCGCGCCGCCGGGGTGCCCAGCAGGTCGCTGGTGATCGCGGGCGTGGCGGGCATCGTCGGCTTCTTCGTGGTGCCGGTGATCGGGCTGCTGCTCTTCTTCCCGGCGGGGTTGTACCTGGCGGAGTATGCACGCCTGCGCGATCCGAGGGCAGCGCTCGCGTCGGCGAGGGTCGCCCTGGTGGCCACCGGCCTGGGCATGCTGGCCGAGTTGGGTCTTGCGCTGGCCGCCGCCGGCGTGTGGCTGGCGGCCGTCCTCTTCGGAGCCTGAACAGCCAACCTGGCGGGTCGGAACAGCCACTCCCGAGGGGAGTGTGCAGGAATGCCTCCCGCTTCGGCACGGTTTCATGAAAGCGTAGAGGAGTCACGAACGGCCCTCTGGGGTACCCCAGAACGGCCGAAGCGAGAGCGAAGGAGATCACATATGGCTACCGCGAAGAGTCGGTTCACCCTCCCGGGGTTGTCCCAGGACAAGGCCGACAAGGTGGTGACGATCCTGCAGGAGAGGTTGAACGCCTACAACGATCTGCACCTCACCCTCAAGCACGTGCACTGGAATGTCGTGGGGGCGAGCTTCATCGGCGTTCACGAGATGATCGACCCCCAGGTCGACGTGGTGCGCCTGGACGCCGACGAGGTCGCCGAGCGGATCGCCGCTCTCGGCGCGTCCCCGCGTGGCACGGTGGGCGCGATCCTGAAGACCCGCACATGGGACGACTACCCCTTGAACCGGGACACCGTCCCGGCCCACCTGACCGCGCTCGACAAGGAGTACGACCGGGTGATCGCCGACAACCGGCAGGCTATCGAGGACGTCGAGGATCTCGACCTGGTCACCCAGGACCTATTGATCGGCCAGACCGGCTCCCTGGAGAAGTTCCAGTGGTTCCTGCGGGCGCATCTGGAGACCGCGGCGGGCACCATTCCCGACTGATCGGTCCCACCTTCAGGGCCGGCCGAGCATTTCGCGACTACTTCTGCGGAAGGCGCTGGAATGCTGGACCGGCCCTGTCGCGCGTCCGGATTCGATGGGGCGAAATTGCGTACAACCACGGTCGCTTTCCGCGGTTCGGGTTCGAGAAGGCATTGCGTCCGGCGTCCGGTCTCTGCCAGCGTTGTCCTTGTTCAAGCGGTCAAACCACGTGCCGACTTAGACGACGCCTCCGAAAGGAGATGACGATGGCACGTGGAACCACGCGCACCAGCGTCACCACCCGCGAACAGCGGACCGAAGAACTTCTTCACACCCTGGCCGACAGCACGTCCGTGACGGACCGTGAGGCCATCACCGCAGAGCTCGTCGAGTTGAATCTCGGCCTGTGCGATGCGCTCGCCAACCGATACGCCAATCGCGGCGCCGACCGGGACGATCTGGTCCAGGTGGCCCGGCTGGCCCTGTTGATGGCGGTCCGCCGTTACCGCCACACCGAAGGCCGATCGTTCGTGGCTTTCGCCGTTCCCACCATCAGCGGCGAACTGAAGCGGCACTTCCGCGACCACTGCTGGGTCGTGCGTCCACCCCGTCGCATCCAGGAGCTCCGCGCGCGAGCCAACCGGCAGCGCCAGGTTCTGGAACAGACTCTGGGCCGGTCAGCCACCACCGACGAACTCGTCGCCGAACTCGGCGTCGACGCCGAACTCCTGCACGAGTCGCGGGCGGCGGACGGCAGCTACCGGCCGTGGTCGCTCGACGCCCCGCTCGACGCGGACGGAGACAACACCCTCGGCGCCACGCTGGCGGATGCCGGCAACGACATCGAACGAATCGCCGACCGGTTGGCCCTCCAACGGGCATTGTCCGGCCTGACCCGGCGGGACCAGATGGTGCTGCGGTGGCGCTTCGAGGACGGCTGTACCCAAGGTGAGATCGGCAGCCGTCTGGGCATCTCCCAGATGCAGGTGTCGAGAATCATTCGCAGGATCCTCGGCCAGGCACGTGCGGCCTTGAGCGCGCCCGAGCCGTTGGCTGGCTGAGCCTGCCCTGAGGGTGGATCCGATGCTCACTCCCCCCGTGCGCGGATCCATCCTCGGGGCTTACGCAAACTAAGTACGGCACGTTTATCGCCCGACCGATCGGGTATTTCTCTCAACACACATCGCTTCACAATCAGGAGGAATCATGGGTCTCGACGACAAGATCAAGAACGCCGCGCAGGACGCCAAGGGCAAGGTCAAGGAGGGTTGGGGCAAGGTCACCGACGATCCCGAACTCCAAGCAGAAGGCCAGGCGGACCAAGCCGCCGCCGATCTCAAGAAGGCCGGCGAGAACGTTAAGGACGCTTTCAAGTAGGACTCAGTCCTGTGTGAGTATCAATCGCTCGGAAAGGAGCGGACATGGCCACCATTTTGTGGATTCTGGCAGCCGTACTCGTGGTCTCCGGCATCTTCGCCCTCGTGAGAGGTCAGATGCTGTGGGGGATCGTGCTCATTGTGGTCGGCCTGCTGGTCGGACCCGGCGGGGTGAGCGTCTTCACCTGATCGATCCCGAAGGGTCGGTCGACTCTTCAGGCATCTGCACACCCGCCGGTCTCGCTTCGAGACCGGCGGGTGTTCGTCTGCCTGGGGTCGTCTCCTCTGATCTGACTGCCAGGCTCTGATTGCGAGGCTCCGATCGCGAGGCCGGGAGGTGTTCGCCAGTCGATCAGTCCCCCGATGGGTGCGTGAGGACCTGAGCTGAGGTGTCGCTGCGCCAGGCGAAATCGTGAGTCGATTGGGTATCCCGACGGACAGGAGGTGGCCCGACCGTTACGTCGATGTAGGTCGCAGGGTGGCTCTCCGCAAACCCGACCGTGAGGATCTGGTGGGTGAACCGCCGAAGTAGTCGTTATGGCGGGCCCCGGGGTCGGGTGTGCGGGCCGGACCGCCAAACTTGTCGTTGTGGGGCCCCCGGGGAGCCGTTCAAGCGACGAGTTTGGCGGCCGGAACCTGGCGGCGGTCTCCGACCGCCTCCATAACGACCACTTCGGCGGTTGAACCACTCATCGCACTGTGCCAGGGGCTTGATGCCAGGAGGCGGACAGCAGGGAGTCTGCCCTGGCCTGGCTCAAGGGCCAGTGCCGCTCCTGAGGTGGTCAAGTGGCCTGAGCCCAGGCGCGGCATTCCTCACTGGGTTGCGCGCGGCGTTGGTGCGCCGATGAGTGTGCACAATTCGGCGCTCCGCCAGACGAGATCGTGAGTCGATCGGGTATCCGGACGAAGGCGGCCCGGCCGTGAGCCAACTCGGGTCTGACTGCCAGGCTCTGATTGCGAGGCTCCGATCGCGAGGCCGGGAGGTCTTCGCCAGTCGATCAGTCCCCCGATGGGTGCGTGAGGATCGTGCCCGAACTCGTCGGCCGGCTGACCACCGATCCCAACCATCCACCTCACGCACGCCCGGGCAATTGCTCCACTGCACCGAGGGTGCCGTAGCGGTCGGGGTGAGATTTATCGTGAGCCGACCCGGGGAGGTTGGGTGATGGGACCCGAGGGTGACGAACGGCGCTGGCTGTTCCCCGCAGCGCTGCTGGTGCTCGCCTACGCGCTGTTGATTGCGTGGCTGGCGGCCGCCGCGTTGTCGCCTGCTCTGGGCGAACTCGCACCCGGCTGGCTCGGGTGGCTGGCCACTCCCCACTCGGCGGAGGCGATGGCGGTCGGGCTCCTGCTGGGTGGCGCGGCCTTCGGCGCGGTGATGGCCAGCAGGGGGCCCGCCCTCGGACGCACCCCGTTCCTGCTCTCGGCCTGGTGCGCGGCGTCCGCCGCACCGCTGGCCATGGCTGCGTACCTGCCCTGCACCGGCGACTCGCCGCCGTTCTGGACCGCGGTCACCTCCACGCTCGCGCTCCTGCTGGGGAGCTTCGAGGTCCCCTTCGGCGAGGGCGAGGCCTGTCATTACCCGGTTCCGCTGGGCTTGCAGCTCGCGCGCCTGCTGGCCATCGTGGCCACACTCAGCGGAGCCACCTCCGTGCTGTTCGCGGTCTCCCGGTCCCAACTGGACCGCTTCGGGCTCCTGAGGGCACGCCGGTTGACGGCCGTGGTGGGTTTGGACGACGCGTCGTGGCCGGTGCTGCAACAACTCGCCCGCAATCGCGAGCCCGGGCATCGGACCCTGCTGCTCACCAGCGACGTCGGTCCGTTGGCCGAGCGCGCGCGAGGCGCAGGCGTGCTCGTGCTGCGCACCGGATCCGACGATCCGCTCGCATTGGGCGAGTCCATGCCGTGGCACAAGGTCGAACGCTGCTACCTGCTGTCCCCGGACGCCGCCACCAACCGCAGCCGGGCGATGGCGTTGCGCCAGGAGGTGCGGGAGCAGACCGCCGTCCGGACGGGACGGATGACCGTGGTGGTGCGGATTGACGACCCGTGGCACGCTGACGATTGGCGCAAGCGATTCCTCGGTGAGCCCGGTGTCGTGTTCGACGCGATCGGCACGTATGAAGCCACCGCGGAGGCCGTCGTCGCCCGGCTTCGCGAACTGCCCCGCCTCGACGAGATCATCCTCACCGGGGAGGCGCCGCTGCTGCTCGCGCTCTGCGCCGAGCTGTCCCAGCAGGGCCGGGAGCTGCAGTTTCTCGACGGGGCCGCCCCACTCCCGAGGGTCACGCTGATCGGCCGCGACGCCGGCGACGTGGCGGCCGATCATCGCGTGCGCCAGCAGCGGTTCGCGTCCGATCCGGTGGAGTTGACGGCGGTGAACGCGATCCCGACGCTCCCGACCGTGTCTGGACGGTTGGATCGCGTGGCCGCCGGCGGCGGTCTGACGGCCGTGGTGATCGCCCGTGCGGGCACCAGATTGGGGACGCGGCTGGCCGTCCGGCATCCGGAACTTCCAGTGTTCGAACTGGCCACCGGGTCGCGTCCGGTACCCGTCGACGAGCCGGCCGTCGGCCATCTGACGGCCTTCAACCTGGCGTTGGCCGACGCCACCGGACGCTCCGCGGACGCTTGGGAACGGGCGGCGCGCGCCGTCCATGAGCGCTATCGCCGGCGGTTCCCGGACGCTGCTCTCGCCATGCCCTGGGCGGAGCTTCCCCGGGAGTTCTACCGCGACTCCAACCGGCGTCAGTTGCACTCGATCCTGGACGCGATGGTGGCGCTGGGCCGCAGTTGGGCACCCACTCGGCCCGAGCCGGGCCCCGGCCCCGATCCCGACCGACTCGCGTCGGCGGCGGCCACTGTGCGGATCGAGGCCGGGTTGGCGTTCTTCGACTTGAACCGGGCCGAGTTGGAGCGGGTCGCAGAACAGGAGCATGAGTCCTGGCGACGGCAGTATCTGGGCGACGGCTGGCGGCTGGGACCGTCCCGCGACGACCAACGGCGCCGTCACCCAGGGCTGAAGCCCTGGGCCGAGCTTGATCTCGACGCCCGACGCAAGACGATGGCCGGGGTCGTGGACACGCTGTTCGCCCTGCGGGCGCTGGGATACCGGTCGGTGCGCCCCTCCGCCATCTCCCCTCCCTCCGCCTCATCCCCCTCCGCCTCCACCTCCGCTCTCGCTACCCCCACCCCCGCCTCCGTCGCCACCTCCGCCGCCGCGCGCACCCCCGCCTCCAGTTCCGCTTCCGCCTCCGGTTCCGCTTCCGAAGCGCCAACCTCGGAGGACTGGGTCGAGTACGAACGCGTCGGCGAGGTACGGGCTGACCGGCTCGACCGTCCGCTGTCGTGGGAGTCTGCAGGCGGAGATCAGCTGGTCGGGGCGCCGGGAGACTGGGTGGTGACCGACGCGTCCGGCGGGCGGCGCACCGTCACCGACGCCAGCTTCCGGGCCGGCCACCGGCACCTCGACGGTGATCGTTGGCAGCGCACCGGACGGGTGGGCGTGCGTCCGGCTGTGGCCGGGGAGAGGATCGATACCCAAGAGGGTCCCAGCGTGGCAGGCAGCAACGAGTGGGTGGCGCGGGACGAACAGGGCAACCAATGGATCGTCCCGGACGATCACCTTCGAGCGGGTTACCGTGCGGCGGGCCCAGCCTGACCCTCCGCCAATGACCGATCACGCCGGGACCGCTCGGAGCAAAGCCGGCCGACCCGTCCTCTACCGCGCGGCAAGCCAGGCCTGATACTTCGCCGGGTAAGCGGTCATCAGCAGGTCGGGAGCACGCGCGGTCACCGCCGCCCACTGCGAGGCGTCGTTCACCACCCAGACCATCACGGTCAGCCCGGCGGCCTGCAGTTGCTTGATGTAGCCGGCCGTGGCGACCTCCTGCTCGACCGCCACCCCCCACAGCTTCTCCTTCTTCAGCTGGTCGGCCGGCACCGGCGCCCCCGACACGAACAGCATTCGGCGGACGGAGCTGTCGGCGTCCCGAATGGCGCGGAGCCGGCTCAGTTCGGCGGAGGTGACCACGGTGCGCTCACGCAATCCGAACTCGGTGGGGACGGCGAGAAAGGCCTTCCGCTGCGCAGCGGTCTGGTCGGTCTTCAGTTCGAGGAAGACCCAGGTGTTGGGACTGGCGGCGGCGATCGCCTCCAAGGTGCCGTCCAGGGTGGGTACGGGGTGGCGGGTGGCGTCGACCGAGGTCGGCTTCGAGTGGCAGGTGGCGCGCAGCTTCGACCATGTGGTCTGGGACACCCGGATGTCGGTGCCCCCGCAATCCAGGCCTTTGGTGGCGCGTTCGTCGTGCACCAGCACGGCGACCCCGTCGCTGGTATAGCGAACGTCCGTCTCCACCGCGAAGCCGTCCCGGGCCGCAGCCTCCATGGCCTGCTGGGTTTCGAACTGATGCTGTTCCAGCCCGCCACGGTGAGCGACGATCGGCGGGGAAGGGAGGTCTGCTGCGACAGTGGCCGACGGGGTGACCGACGGAACCCCCGGCTGGGTCGCAGCCGGGGTGGTGGCCGGTGCACTGGGCAGGACGGTCACGGCCGTGGGCCGATCACTGGCCTGGGCCCCGGTCCAAGGCCGCCACACCGCGACGACGGCGATCAACGCCAGCGCGAGCCCCACCGCGCCGAGCAGGATCGGCCGGCGTCGGGCGGCAGCCGTCTGGACCGGGACCGGTTCGGGGGCAGGCGAACCAGCGAAGCCTGGCCTGACCCCGGGTCCGGGCGGGACAGGACTCGGCTCAGCATCCACAGCGGCGGACGAAGTGCGGCCGGGGACCGGCGGCACCGGCGGCCTCGGGTCGCCCAGCGCGGCCGACCCCAAGCCGCTCGTCGCCGACGGTTCCTGCGTGTCCGGGGTCGACGGCTCCTGGGTACCGCGGGCCCACGGTGCCTGGCTGCCCGGGAGCGACGGTTCCTGGCCGCCCGCGCCCCGGGACTCCTGGGCGCCGAAGGCTGCGGCCAGGGTCGTCAGTAAGCGCTCGGTGTTGAATCCGACCGGGTTGATCTCCACCGCCTGGCGCCTGGTGATCGCCACCAGATCCTCGGGGAGCTGATCGGCAGCGGGCATCCGAGCACCGTCCACGAGGATCGGCACCACGCGGACGCCACGGCTGAGCGCTGCCTTGAGCTCCAACCGGACGAAGTCGTCCGGATTGTCGAGACGTCGGCCACCCTTGTCGTCGGTCATCGTCAGCCACTGGGGACCGATCAGCGCCAGCAGCACGTCGCAGGCCGCCACGGCCTGGGTGATCCGGTCGACGAAGTCATCGCCGGGTTCGATGTCGTCGACGTCCTTGAACACCGACTCGGCGCCGAACCTGGCGACGAGCACCTCGTAGAGCTGCCGGGCCGGCCAGGCAGTCTCCTGGCGCCGGTAGCTGATGAAGATCCTGCCGGAATTGTCCGCCGTCATCCGCGGCCCTCTCCGCTGGCTGGCGCCATGCTAGGCCGATCGGCACCGGCGACCACAGACCACGGCAGGTGGCAATACTCGTGATCCCCGATCCGCTCGGCCTTGACCCGAGCCGCACCGCCGCCAGATTCGTCCCGACGTCGAGGCCGCGTCGTCCCGACCCGCCGCAGGTTCGTGCCGCCACTTACGCCAGCAACGAGCCAGGCCTACGCGAGTTCGTCGGACCGGTCACCCAGCGTGAGATCGACGAGAATCTCGGACGCGAGCCGCTCCAGGTCGGATCTGATCGCGTCCAGATCGGCGTCCAGCGGCACGTGAACCACCACCCGCGCCTCGAACAGGCGACCTCCGGACATGGGTGCGTCCATGGTCTGGCTGGTGAGGCTCTCGATGCTGAGCGCGTGCCGGCTGAGGGCGGCCGAAACGTCGCGGACGATTCCCGGGCGGTCGTTGCCGATCACCCGCAGGGACAGCTCTCGAACGTGCTCCGGCGGAGTGACGTCGGTGGCCGCGTGCGCGGTGATCTTCAACAGGCCGTCGAGGTGGCCGAGCGCTGTGGTGAGCGACTCGAGCCGATCGGCGGGGACGGACACGACCACGATGCCGGCGAAAGTGCCGGCGAGTTCGGCCAGTTGGCTGCGCTCCCAGTTGCCTGAATGCGCGGAGACGACGTCGGCGAGCGCCGCGACCAGCCCGGCGCGATCGTCGCCGACAACAGTGAGAACGAGGTTCGGCACTCCCGCAGCCTATCCAGGTGACCCGCCGCGGGGTCGGGCAGGTCGTGTCATTGTCGGCTCCTGCGGGGATTCCCAACATCCTGACTCGGTGTCATCCTGATGCCATGACGGTGTCACCGTTGCCGAGAGACGGCGCGACCCTTTCCGGAAGGGACCGCGCGGGCCGCACGTTGCGGATCGCCCGACATCCCGAGTTGTCCCGGGTGGTGTTGTCGATCTGGCAGGACGGACGCTGCCAGGCCACCATCCGCCTGGGCCCCGACGAGGTGGTCAGTCTGCTTGCGGAACTCGTCCGGGCTCTGCCCGCCGAGGAAGCCGGCGGCTCCCGATCTCTGGCGGGCTGACTTCGCTCCGCCCTGATCGGACCCGCCGCTTCAGCGTCCGGCTTCCACAGCCTGTAGAAGTTGGGCGTAGGTGTCCTCGATGGCGTTCAGTTCACTTCGGATGATCACTGCGCGCGGGCGCAGGAGCAGGACGTCCAGAAAGCGGCGGTACAGGGACGCCAGCAGGGCTGAGCCCCCATGCCGGGCCACGAGGCGGCGGTTGTGCAGCTCCCATTCGCTGACGTCCTCGCGCTGCTCGAAGCGGTCGATCGATCCTGCCAGCTCGTCCATCAGAACGATCTCGCGGAACGTCGCACCCTCGTGGTGGGCGACATCCTCGAAGGCTTCGATTTCGTCGGCACGGGTCAGGTACTGGGGCACGATCACGTCGCGTCCTCCGCGGAGATGCGCGGCGGCCATGGCCAGCGCCACCGGTCGCAGAACGTCGTGGGTGCGATTGCCCTCGTCCCGCCAGCCGCCGACCAGTGTGTGCAGACGGTCGATGTCCAGGTTGAGGGTGCCGGGGTGCCGCTCGGCGTAGAGCGCGGCGATCGTGGACTTCCCGATCGCCGGCGGCCCGTTCACGCAGATGAGGGACGCCACCGGCAGACCCTAACACCGCCGTCCGGCGACCGCGGACGCGCGAAGATGGGGCATGAGCACAAACGACACGCTGTTGGGCATCACCGGAGCCACCGGACGCCTGGGCGGACGGATCGTCAGCAGGCTGGCGGCGACCGGGGCGAACCAGCGGTTGCTCGCGCGCGATCCGTCCCGGCTGCCGGCGTCCCTGGCCGCCTCGGCCGTCCGGGCAAGCTTCGCCGACTCGGACGCGGTGGTCGCTGGGCTGACCGGCGTGCCCACTGTGCTGATGGTCTCGGCGTCGGAGAGCGCCGACCGGGTGGCCCAGCACGTCGCATTCATCGACGCCGCCGCACGGGCGGGCGTGGGACACGTGGTGTACATCTCGTTCTTCGGAGCTGCGCCCGACGCCACGTTCACCCTGGCCCGCGACCACTACGCCACGGAGGAACACCTGCGCGCCAGCGGGATGGACTTCACCTTCCTGCGGGACAATCTGTACGCCGACTTCCTGCCGGCTCTGGTTGGGGACGACGGCGTCATTCGCGGGCCCGCCGGACGAGGGCGCGTCGCCGCCGTCGCCCAGGACGACATCGCAGACGCAGCCGTGGCCGTCTTGCTGGATCCGGTGCCGCACGCCGGCGCGACCTACTCCCTGACTGGACCCGAGGCACTCGATCTCGATCAGATCGCGGCCGTCCTCACCGAATCCCGGGAGTTCACGCAAACCCGGCATGCGCCGGTCAGCTACCATCCCGAAACCGTGACGGAGGCCTACGCTTCGCGAGCCCGCTACGGCGCCCCTGGCTGGCAGCTCGATGCCTGGGTGTCGACCTATACCGCCATCGCCGCGGGAGAGCTGGCCGGGGTGACCGATCATGTCCTCGGCCTCACGGGCCACCCCGCCACGTCGATTGCGGATGTGCTACGCAGCGCAGCGTCCGCCTCTTGATGACCCGGCTCACCTCGCCCGCACCGATCGCAAGACGGGGGCGCGACGATGTCGAAGTTCAGCCTTCCGTGAGGTCATCGAGCTGAGTTGGCGTTGCTGGCGGTCGGGTGCGTACACGGATAGCCCTTGGACCGCCGAAGTGGTCGTTATCAAGGCCCTCATCTCGGCCTCCGACGGCGCAACCGCCAAAGTTGTTGCTTGACCGCCGGCCCCCAGAGGGCTCCACAACGACAACCCCGGCGGCGGGAAAGCCCAGAAGGCTCTCACCCCCCGCCATAACGACCAACTCGGCGGTCGAACTCCCCTTCCGGCCCAAACGCGGCCAGAATGGCGCCTCTCGACGCGCGGCAGCCATCACCCCCGGCAACTGGGATCGCTCGACGTAGACGTGCGAGGCGCGTTGGAGCGGAGGGGGCCCCGGCTCACTCGCGACAGCACTAGGAAATTCGCCAGAGCAATCGCACCACTCCGAGCGTAGGTTGTAGCTATGGCACGCCTCACGCGCAGCATTGCGATCGATGCGCCGGCAAAGCAGGTGTTCGACTGGGAGGATCCGAGCAACGAGCCGGGAGTGTGTCCCAGCATGCCGAGGATGGCCGTGGACCCGACTCCCGACGGCAAGGGCACCATGAGGTGAGTCGACCCATGAGAGGGAGGACACGATGAACAACGGCCGGGCCGGAGCCGCGGGCGGTGGAGCGCTGTACTCGTTGGGCATCTTCGGGGCCTGGGTCTGGTTCTTCCAGCAGGCTCACTCGTTCTGGGACTACGTTCTCGCGATTTTCCAGGGCCTGTTCTGGCCGGCGTGGATGGTCTACGACCTGTTCAAGGCACTGACCGGCTGAGTGCTGAGGACGCCATCCGCTGACGTCGGGCGACGTTATTAGGCAGTTGTTGCCGCTGCATCTGAAGGCCCGGGCCTTCGCGTCGGCGAGCAGTCTCGACGATCTGGGGCGACGGTCCGCAGCCAGCACCCAGGTTCAGGACCGCCCCGTCATGACCGCGGCCCGGCCCCCGACCTGATCGCCGTCGGCGCGAACGCAGCCCTTGTGTCCAGGGTCAACCGTGGTCGTCGAACGCGACACCGACGACGCTACCTCCACCACTGAGCGGCGGAGAACTCTCCGGCGCCGGCAAGCCTCCCCGTCACCGGCGAGTCCCACCGGGCCTTCGGCAGGGCGCACCAAAGGTGGCATCATCAACCTGGAACCACTCGGCCTTCTCACGGCGGGCACTTCGCCGACGAGAGAGGTCCCCCATCGCGTAGCCGGGCTGACCGACCTCCTCGGCGCCGACGATGCTGGCCCTGTCGCGCAAGTGGCTGCTGAGAGGATCGTGTCGCAATCCCGCTCCCAGATGTCGGTGCGAGGGTTGATCCGGGTTGCTGGCGCCATCGAGGTACGGATTCCCGACATCTTTCTGCGCGACTGGAGGCCTTCCCCTGGGCGACGGCCTGGTCGAGGAAAGCCACAATCCCGTCAGCTAGCCGGACTGCGATCTGGGTCTTCCGTGGGGCAGGCGGGGTGTCCCGAGAGAGGCCTACCCGGCCCTCCGACGCCCACTCCGCCGAGCATTACCCCTACTCCGAACAGCGGTTTGAGTCAGATCAGGAACTGACCCAAGAGCGGTTCACCCCTCCGTGTTTGCCCTAGCCGAAGACGCTTTATGATGCGCGGAAGTGGAGTTGCACCTACGGGGACCCTTCGAGCAATCGCTCCCTCCCATGCCGTCCGTACAGTTCCGCCACCGCTCCATCCTCGCCGTGAGCAGATGTGACAACAGACGTGCCAGCTCCATCGCGGCAGGCGCGCCCTTGCTTCTAGAGGTCAACGTCAGAAATTTGGTGCGACCATGCACGTGGACCGCCCCGCTCCGTGGGCTCAGGCTGCTTGCCAGACGGATTCGCGGGCTGCTCGGAACCGGCCACGATGTAGGACTTCATGCTGGCGAGCAGCTCGTGGTAGGCGTCTGTGATGAGGTTGGTCTCGCTGAGTTCGAAGGCTTTGCAGAGCGTGGACTTGCCGAACTTGCTGCTGTCCAGGAGGACGAAAGGGTCTTCGCTGTTGTCGTGAACAATGCGCTTCTTCGTTGCTTCTCGGATGTCGAACGTGTTGATGCCGGCCTTGGCGCTGCAGCCGCTGGCACCGATGAACGCTTTGTCAAAGTACAGCTCGCTGAGCAGTCGCTCCGTGAGGGAGCCGGCGATCGATCCGATGCTGGCGATCCAGTCACCGGCAAGGATGGTGACCCTCACCCTGTCCCCCGGTGCCATAGTGAAGATCTGGGTGTTCGAGGTGATCACGTGGATCCGCCGATGCCGCAGTAGGGGCATCATCTGCAGGGTCGTGGTGCCGGAATCGATGTAGACGGTGTCGCCGTCATGGACGAGTTCGGCAGCCGCTGCCGCAATGGCCTGCTTGGCGTCGCGGTTGATGAGTCGCTTCTCGGAGGTCGGCAGCTCGGAGGGCCGGTCGTTGAGCTTGATTGCACCGCCGCGGAGGGCGATGATCTTCCCGGACTTGACCAGAGCGTCGATGTCGCGCCGCACGGTCGACGGCGAGGCGCCCGTGGTGTCGACGAGTTCCTCGATGTGGGCGACCTCGGACCCGCGCAGCTGTTCCAGGATGAGCTGTTTACGCTCGTACTGGATCATCTTGGACATCCTGGGCCTTCGGCATGCTGGTTTGCGCTCCGACCGAGCGTGTCGCCAAGGCGGCGACAGTGGCTGCGATCCTAGCGGCTCCCACCTCGTCCTTGCCGTCGATCAGCCCTGCGGCGAATGCCGCGACATAGGCGTCCCCAGCCCCGGTGGTGTCGACCGCCTTCACCGCATGCACGGGGATCACGGTCACCCCCTCCGGTGTGGACAGGAGGCTGCCTGCCGCACCCATCGTGACGATGACCCTGGGGCAGATCTGGTTGAGCTCGGTGATGGCTGACTTCATGTCCGCGACGTCGTCCACTCGTCTGCCTAGGAAATGGGAGGCTTCCTCCTCGTTGACGACCAGGTAGCTGCAGGCTCGGGTGAGCGCAGGGTCGACATCCCTTGCCGGTGCCGCGTTGTAGATGACTTTCGCACCGGCCGCAGTGGCACACCGGATCGCTTCAGCGTTGGATTCGGCAGGGATTTCGTTCTGCAGGATGACCACGCTGCCCGATGTGAACAGCTGGGCGTTCGCCTGGATCAGCGCGGGGGTCACCGCCTCGTTGGCTCCGCGGAGGATGGTGGCGTGGACTTCGCCGTGAGGCAGTACGTTCACCACGCCGATCCCGGTGGGGAGGTCGACCTTGGCAAGATGGCAGTCGATCCCGTTGTCGAGCAGGTTCTGCTCGCTGCCGCGGCCACGCTCGTCATTTCCGACTGCACCGAGGAAGCGAACAGTCTGCCCGAGACGGGCCGCCTGGACGGCTTGGTTGGCGCCCTTACCGCCGAACTCCTCCCGCAGCCCGTTGGCGAGGAAGGTCTCCCCCCGTGCCGGGAGCCTGTCTTGGAAGAGAAGGAGGTCGACGTTGATGCTGCCAACGACGAGGATGTCAGGCCTTGACATCGATCCGGTCCCTGATGATCTCGAAGTAGGCGGCGAACGCGATGATCGCGCCGGTCGCGATGAACTGGTAGAACGAGTCGACGCCCTGCACGACCAGCCCGACGCGCAGTGCCGACAGTAGCAACGCACCGAGGAGGGTGCCGACAATGCTGCCCTTGCCGCCGGCGAGGCTGGTGCCACCGATAGCGGCGGCGGCGATCGCGTTGAGTTCGTAGCCTTGGCCTGCTGCCGGCTCACCGGTGCCCAGTCGGGCGAGCAGCACCATGCCGGCGAGGGCTGCGCCGATGCCGCAGAGGGCGTAGGCGATCGCCTTGTTGCGGAAGATGTCGACGCCGGAGAGTCGGGTAGATTCCTCATTTCCGCCGATGGCGAAGATGTAAACGCCGGTGCGGCTCTTGGTGAGGATGAAGTGGCCCACTACGGCGAATGCAAGCAGGATCAGGATGGCGATCGGGACGACGCCCAGCAAGTCGCCGTCGAGCATCGCCCGGAAGGCCGGGGGCATATCGAGGACGGGGTAGCCGCCGGTAATGATGTACGCCACGCCTCGGAAGGCGCTCATGGTTGCCAGCGTCGCGATGAAGGGCTGGAGGCCGAGCTTGGCAACCAGTACCCCGTTGACCAAGCCCAGCAGAATGCCGAGGACGATCCCGGCGAGGACTGCCACCACCGGATTGAGTCCGCCGCTGGTGAGCAGCTGGCCGACCACGACGATCACGATCGCCATCGTCGAGCCGACCGATAGGTCGATGCCGCCGGTGATGATGACGAAGGTGATCCCGATGGCGAGCAGGCCGTTGATGGTGGCCTGGTCAATCACGTCCACCAGGTTCGCGCCGGAGAGGTAGAGGGGATTGAGAATGGAGAACACGATGACGACCAGCAGGAGGGCGACTGCTGTGGTGGCCTCGCGCCGCTGGAGTAGTTGCCTTACTGCGGTCATTGGTTTGCTCCCATTGCGTAATGGAGGATGGTTTTCTCGTCAAGGTGGTCGTTGACGAGTTCGGTGACCTTGCGTCCTTCGTGCATCACGACGATGCGATGCGCCAGACCGAGGACTTCGGGGAGTTCGGAGGAGATGACGATCACGGCTTTGCCGGCCGCGACAAGCTTCTGGATGATCAGGTAGATCTCGGCTTTCGCGCCGACATCGATGCCTTTTGTGGGCTCATCGAAGATGAGGATGTCGGCGCTGGTGCCAAGCCACTTACCGAGGATGATCTTCTGCTGGTTCCCGCCGGACAGCTGCACGGTCATGTAGTTGGGGTCGTTTGGCTGGATGTTCAAGGCTTCCTGCATCGCCGTGAAGTTCTCGGTGATCTTGCGCTTGTTGACCGTGTGGGCTTTGCGCTTCTCGAACAGAGGCAGGTACATGTTCATCTTGTTGTCCAGGTTGCGAACGAACCCGTGACGCTTGCGATCCTCGGGGACCAGGGCGATGCCGTGCGCCATCGCATCGCGCGGGTTTCGGACGGCGACCTGCTCACCGTTCACCTCGATAGTTCCGGACTGGTAGGGGTGGATACCAAAGATCGCCTCGGCGACTTCGGTCCGTCCGGCTCCGACAAGACCGGCGAAGCCGAGCACCTCCCCCTTGCGGACCTCGAAGCTGATGTCGCGGAAACGGTTGCCGGTGAGATTCTGCACCTTCAGGACCACGGGTTCGTCCGAGGTAGTGATGTCGATCTCCTGAAGGACGGTGTTGAGCTCGCGCCCGACCATCCGCTCGATCATCTGCTGCTTGTCGATGTGCCCCCGTTCCCAGGTGCCCATCACCGCGCCGTCCCGCAGCACGCTGATCCTGTCGGACAGCGTGATCACCTCATCGAGGCGGTGGCTGACGTAGAGGATGGTGATGCCGGCGTCGAGCAGGTCCTTGATGACGCTGAACAGGATCTCGGCCTCGCGGTCTGACATCGATGCGGTTGGTTCATCGAAGGAGATGACCTTCGCGTCGTGGTACAGCGATTTGGCGATGGCGACCATGTGAATGTCACCGACTGTGAGCGATCCGGCCCGGACGTTGCTCCGGAAGCTGCAGCCCAAGCGGTCGAGGAGTTCGTCGGTGCGGGCGTAGAGCTTCTTGCGGTCCAGAAGACCTGCCCGGATGTAGGCGCCTTCGGAACCGAGGGCGATGTTCTCCCCCACGGTCAGGTCGGGGGCGATCTGGATCTCCTGGTGGACCTTGGAGATGCCTGCCTTGATCGCCTCGAAGGGCGACTTGAAGTGGACGGTGTGATCGAAGAGGTCGACTTCGCCGTCGTAGTCGGAGTAGACGCCGTGGATGATGTTCAGCAGCGTTGACTTGCCCGCGCCGTTCTCCCCGACGATCGAGTGAAGGGTGCCGGCCTCAATGTCAAGGTTCACGTCCTTCAACACGGTGTTCGTACCGAAGCTCTTCGACACGTGCCGCAGCTTGAGAGCGTCCATGCTCATCCTCCTTGATTGGAACCGGGGGCGGCGGTGAGCGGCCCCCGGTTCATCACTCATCAGAAGTTGGGATCTTTCCAGCTGATGATTTGCTCGGCCGGGGTGTCGACATTGGTGGAGTCGATCAAAGCCTGGGGGGTCCACACCACGCGCGGGACCTTCTGGCCACCCAGGATTCGGATGGTCATCTCGACTGCGATCTGGCCCTTGAACTTGGGGAAGGAGTCGATCGTCGCCGACAGCTCGCCCTTCTTGATCGAGGCGTAGGCCTCGCCGATGCCGTCCACGCCGACCACCAAGATCTGCTTGCCCGACGCCTTGACCGCCTCGACCACGCCGAGGGCCATGGTGTCGTTGTTGCAGAAGATCGCCTTCAGGTCGGGGTGCTTCTTGATCCAGGTATCCGCCAGATCCTTGGCCTTCGCGCGATCCCAGTCAGCGTTCTGCTTCTCCACGATCTTGATGCCGGGAGAATTGGCCTGCATGTACTCCTCGAAGCCAGCGGTGCGCTGCCGGGCGGCGAATGCCTTCGGCAGGCCGATCACGATCGCGACCTCGCCCTGGCCGTTGAGCTTCTTGGAAATCCACTCCGCCGCCGACGAGCCGTTCTGCTTGGCCTTCGGGCCGACGTAGTTCGGTGCATTGGCGATGATGCCGTCGTTGACGTTCACCACCGGGATGCCGGCTTTGGCTGCGTCCTCGACCGCCGGCACCAGGTTGCCGTCGGAGATCGGCGAGAGCAGCAGCGCAGAGTACTTCTTGTTGATCATGTCCTTGGCGATCGCCAGCTGGCCCTGCTCGTCGGACTCGCCCTGGGCGGAGCGCATGTCGATCGCGACATTCATGCCACCGAGCTGGGTCATCTTCTGGGCGCCGATCTCCATGCCCTGCTTGAGGGTGCGCCAATACTCGTTCTCGAACGCCTTCGCGACGCCGCCGAGCTTGATGTCGCCGGTGACCTTCGGGACCGCGCCAAGGCTGGCCCGGACGTCTGTGAAGTTCTTGCCCTCGGAAGCCTCGTCCGGGTTCGTCATGGGTGCGAGTGTCGCCCCGCCCGACCCGCCGGGGGCTGCCGGGGTGCCCCCCGGGCCGGTGCAGCCGGTAAGTGCCAGCACACTGATCGCGAGTGCTGCCAACGCCTTTGTCGCCTTCATTCCTATTCCTCCTACAGTGCGTTCCGGAACAGCTGTGATTTCACGCCGTCCGCTTCTTGGATGAGTGCCGTGATCTTGTCGACCCCGTAGTTCTCGAGCTTCGACACCAACAGGTCGACGGTGTCGGCGTTGGCCACCGCCTCGGCGGCCGCTTCTTCACGCTTGGGGAAGGTGTCGAAGTAGATGACCGCGTCGTAGTTGTGACGCAGCAGGTAGTACAGAAACTCGGCTGTCTCCCACGGGTGGACCGAGGCGATCATCAGACCGTCGTCGACGCTGTTGTTGCCGTCGTTGAGGTGGACGCCCCACAGCTTCCCTTGATCAAGGAGCAACGCAGCGCCGAAGCCGGGCATGTCGCCGGCCATCAGCATGTGACAGAAGTCCAGGGTCGCGCCGACGTTGGGCCGGTCGATCAGGTTCAGCACATGAAGTGTGATGCCCAGGCTCGAGATCAGCGCATGGACCCGCTCCTCGTACGGCTTGTACTCGATGCTGAGCCGTACATCGGGGCGATAGTCGGCAAGCTCCTGGAATGCGGCAACGGCCTGGTTGAGGCCGGCGACATAGTCCTTCTGGAAGGTGTAGTCATAGCCGTCGTAGCCGAGCCAGACGGTCACCAGGTCGCAGCCGAGCGCCGCAGTGGCGTCGATGCCTTCCTTGGTGAGCTCGATCGCCTTGCGGCTGAGCTCGGGATCGCGATTGGTGTACTCGCCATGAATGAACTCCTTGCGGAAGCGCATCGCAACGCTGTTGAGCGTGAGCCCCAGATCCGCAAGCAACTGCCGCATGTCGTCGATCGACATCTGGGAGAAGTGCTCAGGGTAGTTGAGGTCCACGTACTTGATAGATCCGGTGGCCGCGATGTCCTTCAGCGCCGTCGCCACGTCTCGCCCGTCGGCCACGTATGAGTTGAGCCGAGTTGCGTACTTCATCGTCGTAGTCACGTAGGTAACGCTAAGGCGTGATGACAACTGTTGTCAATAGTTTTCATCTCTGATCAGCACACGTTGGAGTCCTCCCCTGTATGTCGCTCCATGGATCGCGCTCAGATGACAATGGTCGTCACCAATGGATGGCGGACGCTGGAAATTTCCAGGAGCTCCCGTCAGCGCGATCGGCTCTGACCGGACTGGCGCGACGTTGATCGGCGGCGACATCACCAACACCGTCTGCGGTGTGTAAGTGGGGAAACCCTCGGCATCGATGTCCCCGGTAAGCGGCGTCCGCGCGTCCACCGCCGCGAAGAACCGCGAACCAGCGTCACTGGCGTCCCCGGCGGAACCTCCGTTTGAGTCGCAGGTCTTCGGGCAACGGCGGGGCGATCAGCCGCGGGACCACCCCGCGGTAGCCGGCCACGCGCCCGAAACGATCCTCGGGGCGTCCTTCCATTCCTTTGCCAGCCGCACGATGTCCTGATGGCTGCGACCGATGGAGTTCCACCACATCACCACGCCCTGCTCGAAGATCCTTGCTGGACTCGGGCAGCACCCACAGCTGCACCGTATGCAACAGGTCGCGCTGCGGGGTCGACACCTCCGAGTGCGCGATACCGAAACCGGACGTCATCAAGTTCACCTCACCGGGACGCACCAGCGCCTGCACTCCGGCTGAGTCGCGGTGCTCGATCTCGCCGTCGAACAGCCAGCTCACGGTTTGCAGACCGGGTTGCGTCCAGTCCGACCGTGAATCACCTGCGCGGGAACGTCGACGTCGAGCTCCGCATTCAGGGTTGCCATCCAGCGGGACTGGCCGGGCGTGGCACCGCCGCCATCCACCAGATGTCGATGAGCGGAGCCGTCCGGACGCACTCAGGGCTCCGGCCGCTTATCGTCCAGACAGCCCCGGAGATGTGCCCCACCCGGCGTAGTGTGGAGACAGCGACAGGGACGTCGCGAAAGGTCGCCAACCATGAGTACCCAGCACCTCTTCACTCCAGTGGCCATCGGCAGCCTGCAGTTGCCCCATCGAGGGATCATGCCCGCGATGGTCACCAACCTCTGCGAAACCGACGGCTCGGTGAGCCCGCGGTTCATCGCCTACCACGCCGCCCGCGCCCGGGGCGGGGTCGCCCTCAACACCACCGAGGCCGCCTACGTGCATCGCAGCGGCAGGGACTTCCCCCGCCAGCTGGGCATCGACCACGACGGCCTGTTGCCGGGGCTGACCCGACTCACCGAAGCCGTGCACGCCGCAGGGGGCAGAATCGCCGTCCAGCTGTTCCACCCCGGACGGGAAGGCAACCCGGCCGAGGGCGGCGGCGTGCTGCTGGCTCCCTCCCCGATCCCCTGCCCGGTCGTGCAGGTGATGCCGCACGAGCTCACCGTCGAGGAGATCGGCGAACTGGTGCAGGCGTTCGTCGGGGCCGGCGTCCGCGCCCAACGGGCAGGGTTCGACGCGGTCGAACTGCATGGCGCACACGGCTACCTGATCAACCAGTTCCTCTCACCGCACTCCAACCAGCGCGACGACGAGTACGGTCGGGACGCCACCGGACGTGAGCGGTTCGCGCTGGAGATCCTGGACGGGCTGCGCGCGGCGCTGGGCCGGGACTTTCCGGTGATCTACCGGATCTCAGCGGAGGAGTACGTGCCGGGCGGACTCACCCTGGCCGACACCGGGCCGTTCTGCGTCCACCTGGTCGAGCACGGCATCGACGCGATCAACGTCTCTGGCGGCACCTACGAGGCCAACTGCGTCGCCGGCGGGCCGTGGGACGCGCTCGGCCTGTTCGTGCCCGCCGCCGGAGGCATCAAGCAGGCGATCGGGGGTGCGGTGCCGGTGGCGGTGGCCAACCGGATCAAGACCCCACAGTTCGCCGATGACGTGATCGCCTCTGGGCAGGCCGACCTAGTCAGCACCGGACGGCCGCTGATCTGCGACCCCGAGTTCTACAACAAGGCCCGGGCCGGTCAGGACGACCTGATCCGGGTCTGCCTGAGCTGCAACTACTGCATCAACACGGTTTCGGGCGGCGGCTCGCTCGTCTGCCTGTACAACCCGGTGGCGGGTCGCGAGACCGAGTTCGACCTGACAGCGAAGGCGGCCACGCCTCGCGACGTGGTGGTGGTCGGCGGCGGCATGGCCGGCATGGAAGCGGCCAACACGGCCGCGGCCCGCGGCCATCGCGTCCGGCTGTTCGAGGCCGGCGACGGGCTCGGCGGACACGTCGTGCCGGGCACCCGGCCGCCGTTCAAGTCCGAGATCGCGGCGTGCCTCACCTACGAGCGCAACCAGCTGGCAGCCAACGGGGTCGAGGTCAGCCTCGACAAACCGGTGGATGCGGCTTTCCTCGCCGGGCTCGGCGCGGAGCGGATCATCGTGGCGACCGGATCCGAGCCGATCGTCCCGGGCATCCCGGGAATCGACTCCCCCGGGGTCGTCCTCGCCGAGGACGTGCTGCTCGACCGGGCGACGGTCGGCCACGCTGTCGCCGTGATCGGAGCCGGGTCCGTCGGGGTGGAGGCGGCGGAGTTACTGTGCGAACGCGGGAGGGAGGTGACGCTGATCGAGCTGGCCCCCGACATGCTGGGCGACCTCGACTTCGGCACCAGGGCACCGCTTGAGGCCCGGATCCGCCAGACCGGCACGAGGTTCGAGTTCGGGCGCCGGGTGCTCGAGATCAGCGACCACGACGTGGTGACCGACACGGGACGGCTCGGACCGTTCGACACCGTGGTGGTCGCCGTCGGCTATCGGCCGAACACCGCGCTGGCGGACTCCCTGAACGCGGCCGGGATGTCGTACACGGTAGTCGGGGACGCGGTCAGCCCACGCAAGATCTACGACGCGGTGAGGGAAGGCTTCGAGGCGGGCTACAGGGTGTAGCGGTTCCGGCACGGGAGGACTGGCCCATGGGCATGGCCGGAATACAGCCGGGCCGTCCGGCGTGCGCCTGGGCAGTGCCGGACGCCGGGAGCCCCGCGCGGGTGGTGGCGATGGCGGACGGTCCGCTCGGCGCGTACGTGCATGTGCCGTTCTGTGCGCGGATCTGCCCGTTCTGCCCCTACAACAAGGTGGTTCCCCGGACGGGCCAGCCGAAACGCTACTTCGACGCCCTGCTGGCCGAGGCGCGCGGCTACGTCGACGCGGGTGCGGCCGGCCCGAGGGGGTTCACCTCGCTGTACGTGGGCGGCGGCACGCCGACGCTCTTCCCCGACCTGCTGCGCCCGGTCGTCGAGGCCCTCCCCGTTTCCGGCGAGCGCGCCATCGAAGTGCTGCCGACCCACGCCACGCCGGATCGGCTCGACGCCTTGCGCGGCGTCGGCTTCACGGCGGTGAGCATCGGCGTCCAGTCGTTCTCCGACAAGGTGCTCCGACACCTGCGGCGCCCGCACGACGCCGCGCAGGGACGGACGGCGCTGGCGAATGCTGTCGGCCGGTTCGACCTCGTCGATGCGGACCTCATCCTCGACGTCGAGTACGACGACGCGCACGCCGGGACGTTCCTGCGCGACCTGGTGCGGTGTTTCGACCTCGGGGTCGACCAGGTGTCGACCTACCCGCTGATGCGCTTCGGCTACACGGCCTTCGGCCCCGCTCGGCACGACCGCCGTCGCGAGCACGAGGTGCTGGCCGAGGCTACCCGGCTGGCCGGGGAACACGGGTACGAGCGACGCTCGGTCTGGACGTTCAACCGGCCGGCCTCACCGAGCTACACCTCGATCACCCGGCGTCGCTTCCTCGGCCTGGGTGCCGGAGCGTCGTCCTTCCTCGGCCGAGATTTCCTGATCAACCACTTCGGCGTGGAGTCGTACATCACGGACGTCGGTGCGGGACGGCTCCCCCTGGCCCGGCACTTGCACCTCGGCCCGCTCGGCGGGGCGGCGTACGACGCGTTCTGGCAGGCGTACTCGGGACACCTGTGCGTACCGGCTCGGGGTCAGGCGGGAGCACTGGCCCTGCGCGTGGCCGCGTCCCTGCTCCTCGCCGGCGGGCTGGTGGGGACGGCCTCATCGCAGGGCTGCCACCCGCTCTCGCCGCGGGGCTTCGACTGTTACCACGATCTGGAGCGTTGGGTCACCTACCACCTGATCGAGCCGCTCTGGTCGGAGCTGCTCGCCGAACACGCGCTCGAGGACGGCCGCGCCGACTGGGCGGCGCCGGCAGCGGGCCGCAGCCGGCGGCTGTGGCGGATGGTTGAGCGGCTCACCCGGCGTGAGCCGTGGTCCTGAGGTTCGACGGGCGCAGGAAGGACCGGTAGCGGCGGAGCACCTCGACCACGACCCGGGGGGTGCCCCGGAAGAGCAGCGACAGCTCGGCGGCGAAGAGGAATCCGCACTGCTCACACAACCCCGGGATCTCGCTACAGCGTCCGCAGGTCCACTGCTCGCCGTCCTCGGCGATGACGCACTGGGGGCACGGCCGGGGCGCGGAGCCGTCTGCGATCCGGGGCAGGGCGGAGGCCAGGTTGAGCACCGGGTAGCCGTCACGGATCAGGCCTCCGATTCGCTCGCAGACGTCCCGGCGCTGGTCGGGTCCGAGGGTGAGCGCTTCGGTACCCGGGTAGGGGGTGTGCAGGTTGTAGGACACGCCACGCACCGTGGGCAGGGCGGCGGCAAGTTCGGCCACGAACTCGACGTCGCCGACGTTCATCCGGTTCACGGCCATGTAGAGGCACAGGTTGGCGGTGGGTGCGGCCCGGATGTTCTCCAGCACCCGGTCGTAGCTCCGGCCCCTGATCGCATCGTGATGCTCCCGGGTCCCATCGATGCTCACCAAGACCAGGTCCGCCTCCGGCAGGTCGAGGCCACGCGTTCCGTTCGTGACGATGCACACCCACCCGAACCCGATCGAGCGGGCATCGGCGATGACGTCGCGCAGGGCCAGTCGGCCGTCGTGCCACAGCAGCGGTTCGCCCCCGTAGAGCAGTAATATTCGCACTCCCTGTGCGTACAGCCGTCGCAGGTCCCGGTGCAGCGTCGCGAACGGGTAGTCGACCCGGCGGAGGTTGGCGACCGCACAGTGCCGGCAGGCGAGATTGCATCGGTCGGTCACGATCAGGGAGCCGATGAACGGGTCGCGGCGCCGGAACAGGACCGTCGTGAGCCCGAACCACCCCACTCCCAGCCAGTCCCTCAGCCCCGGCCGGACGGGAATCGCGGTGGTCATCGCCGGCCGCCGGGCTCCTCGCGGAGGGCCCGGACCATCGCCTGGAACTGCACCTCGTCGAGCTCACCCCGGGCGAAGCGCTCCCGCAGCACCGCCATTGCAGAGTCACCGCCGGTATCGCCGCGCTGCCGCGGGGGCCACCGGGCGTCCAGCTCACGCCTGGCGAGCACCAGCGCGGCCGCCCAGAACGCCAGGTAGGCGGCCATCGAGAGCAGCCCCCCGATCCGGGCGTCGAGCCCCGACGCCAGTCGGCCGTTGGGCCCGTAGAACGGATGCACCTCGATCGCCCCCAATCGTCGACACACTTCCACCCTAGAACTGATCTGGGCAGGGCGGAGGACGTCGCGGACGGACGCTCGATCGGCGCGATGGCACCAGCCGAGGTCTAGAATTGGGGCTGCGAAGGTCCGCTCCGGCCACCGCTGCGGTCGACATGGAACGGCCCGCAGGAGGACTGGTAATGACCGACAAGGGACTCGCCGCCCAGTGGGACTCCGACCACCGCCTGGCCGCGACAACCGCATTCATTTCCGGGTCGGTGGTCGCCGTGGGGACCGCTGTCCTGTTCAGCGTCGGCATGAGGCCGATCGAGGCGATCGTCCAGGGCGGGACCGCAACCCCGTTCGGGATCAACCTGGTCGCGGGGCTGCTGTTGGTCATCGACATCGCGTTGCTGGTGTTCGTGGTCGGGCTGGCCCACGCGGTCACCGCGGGCCGCTCGTTCGGCCTCGCCCTTACCACTGCCGTCGCGACCCTCGCCTGCGCGGCATCGGCCACCATCCATCTGGTTTGGGCGTACGCCGCGTCCTCGCTGGAGGTGGGGCTGCCTGCCGAAACCGTCCAGTTCGCGACGTGGATCGCGGCCAACGTGTGGCTGCTGCCGTTGTTCGGGCTCCTCGTCGGGGCCACCCTGCTCGCGCTGGCAGCGGCGCTGCGCGGGAGCGGGTTCCGGTTCGCCCGGCGGCTGGCGACGGCCTCCGCGATGGTGGGGGGCGCGCTGTGCCTGATCGCCCCCTTCAGCGGTACCGGGCCCGGCCAATCCGCGCTGGTGGCGGTGACGGCGATCCTGCTCGCGACCGGAGGCATCAGCGTGCTCCTAGCCGTGGCCCTCGTGAAGCTCGGCCTCCTGCTGTGGCAGCGCGCCCGTCCCGAACCAGCCACCACCTGAACAGAGGACGAGGCCGCGACAACGCCTTCGAGCGAGCCTCGTTGGTTGGCGAATGCGAACGAGATGCACGGTCGAGCAGCATCTTCGTCGTCATGGCCCACACTGGGTCGCGGCCGCCGGGCGATGCCGGGTGGCGATAGTGAGGTTCGGCTCCGTCCAGCCGGTTCAGCAGGAGGTGTTGATCGAGGGGGTCGTCCAGTCGCACCCGTCGTTGTCGGCTGCCCGGAGCGGGCCGTTCGTAGGAGATCTCGCGCTGCTCGAGCAGTCTCACCAGAGTCGGACGGCTGATGCCGACAAGGTCGGCAGCCTCCTGGGTCGTTAGCCCCTGATCCAAGGGTGCGACGCTGAGCGCCCTGCCCGCTCGCCCCCAACGCCGCTCCGACGATCGCGGCTGGCGCTCGTTGGTGGCCAGCTCATCGCACGGGACTTCTTCGGGTCGCACCTCCCGTCCGCGGTGACCGGGCTGCGGACGTCGACAGCTTGTTGACAAGGAGAAACCCGACCTCGGAGGTCTCTGGGCTCGATGACTTGGACGTGCTCGGGATGGGGACGCTCCGTCCCCTCGCGGTCGATCAACTCGGGGTTGGGCTCGGCGTTACTCATGGTCGGCCTCGGATCCTTCGGGGAGCCTGTGCTCGATCCAGTGTGGGCGACTCGTACCCAGGTTGCGTCCAGTCCGGCCGAAGAAAGGTCAGCCACCCGAGCTGGGGCGGTCGGCCTGCGGCTGGTGTCGCAGCAGCCGGCGCAGCCCGAAGCCGTAGGCCGCCCGGCCCACCAGCCCGACAAGAGGGTCTGCCCACTTCGGCAGCCAGGCAATGGTGAGCCGCTGGCTCCATTCGACATCCGCGCCACGGCTCGACGGGGTCACCGTCCAACGCACCCGGCCACCGACGACCCGTCCCGACTTCACCACTTCCACCACCCCGGGCTTGTCGCCCGGGCAGTCGCCCGACGGTGGACGCAGTGCAGCCACCACCATCACGTCGTCGAAGCCCACCCATCCCGAACCCGTCCTGGCCACGAACCGCTGGCCGATCCGGGGCCGGCCCTCGTGCCGGAGAGTGGTCAGCGGAATGACAGCCGCGTGCGCATCCCAGTCCAGCAACTGCTCGAAACACGCCGTCGCCGGACGCGGAGTCGCCGCCCGGATCACGAAATCGGCCATGCTCATCCCCTCCCACGTCCTGTGGACGCGTTGGCTACAGCACCGCCGTCAACGATTCGATTCCGGCCAAGCGCAGAGCTGGGCCGATTCCGCCGCCAGGGACTCGACGTCGGCGGCGTCCGCCCTGTTGTCCAGGCGGACGTGCTCGGCACCGTGCCGAACTCCTTGCACCACGTGCGGACCGGCACGGCATGGTCGGCCTGACTGGACTCGGACCAGCCAACCGAGCCTTCCGAAATGCCACTTCACAAGGTATTACGGTCACGCTTGCCTGACTGTCTTCGGCGTCGTGCAACCTGCGCATCTTGATAGTCGCGAGTGTCCAGCGAGGTCATGTTGCGATCTCCGATTCGATAGTGTTGCAGACTCCGGTATAGATCCGTTGCGATCCCCGGTATCGTCCGTACATGGCCTACCTCGTGCGAGCCGTGGACACCGCGCTCGACCGGCTCCTGCACGCGATGGGAGCCGTCCTGATCGAGGGTGCCCGAGGCTGCGGCAAGACCTCCACGGGGCTGGAGCACGCACATAGCTCGCTCCGCTTGGACAGCTCCCCGCAGCTGATCGAACTCGCTTCGCTGAACCCCTCTGAACTGCTCAAGGGTGAGGCGCCGCGGCTGATCGACGAGTGGCAACTCGCACCCAGCCTGTGGAACGTGATCCGCCACGAGATCGACGAGCGCCAACGACGCGGGCAGTTCATCCTCTCGGGTTCGGCGGCGCCTCCAGAGGATGTGACCAGACACTCCGGGGCCGGCCGGATCGCGCGCCTCCGCATGCGGCCGATGTCGCTCGCCGAAAGCCAGCGCTCAACCTCCGAGGTCTCGCTCGCCTCGCTCGGCGGCGACGTCGAGGTCACCGGCACCAGCCCGCTGAGCTACACCGACCTCGCGGTGGAAGCCGTTCGCGGCGGCTGGCCCGCGCTGCTGTCGGCTACCGCCGCGGACGCTGTCACCTTCAACCGCTCCTACATCGATGACCTCTGCTCCTCCGACATCCCCCTGGCCACCGGTGTGCGCCACGACTCGGTTCGGATGCGGCGGCTGCTGGGATCGATCTCCCGCAACATCGCGAGCGAGGCGACCCTGGAGAACCTCGCACGTGACGTGTCGGCCGACGGCGGCCAGCTCAACGCCGAAACGGTGCGCACCTACCTGGACGCCCTGACCAGAGTCTTCGCGCTGGAAGAGCTGCCGGCATGGATCGTCGCACTGCGCTCGAGGTCACGGCTGCGCACCAGCTCGAAACTTCATCTCGCAGACCCCGCACTGGCGTGTGCGGTCCTCGGGATCGGCGCGGAGCGGCTCGCTGGCGACCCCGAGTTCTTCGGCCAGGTGTTCGAGGCGATGGCGATCCGCGACGTCCGCGCCCTGTCGTCTGCAGAGCAGGGACGGGTCTATCACTACCGCGACAACACCGGCTTGGAGGTCGACGCGATCCTCGAGTACCCGGACGGCCGATGGGCCGCGATCGAGGTGAAGCTCGGATCGAACAAGATCGCGGAGGCCGAGAAGAGCCTCCGCACCCTGCGCGATCACCGGGTCAACCTCGACCGCGTCGGACCACCGGCCTTCCTGGCGATCGTCACCGGCACCCAGTACGCCTACACCCTGCCGTCGGGAGTTCACGTGATCCCTCTCGGCGTCCTAGGGGTCTAGAGGCCTGCACCGTGAGGCTGGTCTGGCGTGCTCGAAAGCCCGTCCGAACGACGCCTGAGAGAAGACTTAAGGATGCAATAGGGGTGCAAGCCGCGAACCCATTGTCGGCGGCGAACGCAAAACCCCTAGTGAAAGCGGGAATGGTGGTGGTGGGCCTAACTGGACTTGAACCAGCCAATGTGGTTCTTCGAATATGCCCTTCACAAGGAAAAACGGGTGGCGTCACCTAACTGGTTTCACCGTCGTGCGTCTTGCGTGCAATATCGATTGGTCAGACGCATGGGCTCCACCGTGCACCGATTTCGCCTCCGGATAGCCCCAGATGGTCCAGCTCGCAGAGCGTCGCGGGCTGGGTGGTGCGATCCCGCCTCCTACTGGCCTGCCTCGGCGTCGGCCTTCCGGATCGCGCGCAGCCTCACCAGCTCCGCTTGCCCGAAGTCGGTGAGCATCCAGTACGTGTTGCCGTCGCTGCTGGTCCGGCGCCGCTTGCCCTTCTCCATCAGACCCAGGGCGACCAACTGGACTTTCACATCGTTTAGGGCTTCCCTACCAACCTCCGCCTCGTATATCCCCCCGATCTTGGCCGCGTCGTTCTCCTCGGCTTCGTTGCCGGCATCCCCACGTCGGGCCTCCTCTCCCATGAGTTCGTCGCGGGCGATCCGGAGGCACAACGCTGACAGACGCTCCTCGAGGAGGTCCTCAGTGGCTTCGTCCATGAGCTCTGGCCCGAGGTGGGTGAATACCGAAGTCCACGTGGTCTCGGCGACCCACACGGCGCGCTCGCGGTTGTTCTTGAAAGCCTTCTTGTCATCAATCGTGTCTTGGTAGTGGTACTCCAGCACGCATCGTAGACGAGCTTCGTCGTCACCCTGGGCGAGTAGCGACCGGTCGAGGGACGCACCTTGGTGCGCCTGCTCAACACGTAGGTCGGCAGTGAGTTCTCGGATCTTCGCGCGAAGCTCAAGCAGCTCGGCCTTCACCTCCGGGGTGATGGCCTCGTCGGCCCTCACCCAACCTACAGAAGGGCTGGATTTGCGAATCTGCATGATGGCCAAGGCGACGAGGCCCGGGAGCTCCGCAGGGTCACGCCAGTACTTCACCATCCTCTGCTCGACCTTCCGGCGGAAGCCGTCCAGCCTGTCTCGGAGCTTGGGATCGAGGTCGAGCTTGTCGCCGATTAGCTTCCCCGGATCGCCGTGGAGGAATCCCATTACTGGGATCTTCCTGCTGACCGCGTAATCGAACTCCTTCTCCGTGTAGGACAGCTGGGTGTCCGTGTCGAGCGAGCCGTACCGACCGCCAACGATCACGACGTAGTAGTCACAGAGGTCAATCACGCCCTTGATGAGGTCCCACTTCTGGGCATCGGACGCTGGGAACAGTTCCATGCCCGCTGGAATGCAGTCGGCCTCTAGCAGTGTCTGGATGACGGACCGACGCTCATCTTCCAGGTCCCTAAACGTGCTGCTGATGAAGACCTGTTCGCGCTTCTCAACCACCATGCCAAGCACCCTAGCGAGCGGGGCGAGCGTGCCGCTGCCGGCCCGGGGAAGTCGCAAGCGGCGGTCCGTGCCCTTCCGTGGCTGTAAGCACAGGGTCCGCCTTCACTCTGCTGCCCCTTAACCCCGCAACGTTCCCTCCTCCTCACATCTCGCTCCGCACACGCCGCCCCACCTCTCGCACGCACCCCGCCCCTCCGATCCATCACCCCTCCCCTTGCCGATCTCTACACGCACCTACTCCAACCGCGACACACAGTGTGCATTTCCGGATGGACCTAAAATCGTTGGCACGAAAGCGGAGGTGCAACGTGGCTGAAGCAGAAGTCGGTCAGGACGGAGTACCCGGCTCAGGTCACCGACGTCCTGGTCAGACCGTCGAATGCGGCTGGTGCGGTCGAGCCGTCGAAGTGCCGACCCGCGGTCGGGTTCCGTCCTGGTGTTCGTCGTCGTGCAGACACCGCGCATGGGAAGCCCGCCGCGCAGACCGTGAGCACGTGGGCGATGTCAGGGTCGTGACTCGCATGATCGAGATTGAGAAGCCGACGATCCGCACTGTGGAGGTCCCGGTACCCACCGAGCCCCGGACCACCGCGGGCGAGTGGGAGGCCCTGCTCGAAGTGCTTGCGACTCGGCTGGCGCAGGGTCGCATCTACCGTCGAGATCTCCCGACCCTTGAGCCGGCCGTCCGACGCCTTGTTGAAGTCTGGAACCGCACGCTCCAGCAACCTCACTGACCGTGCGCGCACATCTGGTCCCGCTCCAGCCCAGCCCACCCTGCTGACCTCGGGTTCAACCTGTGGGAACTTCCCCGCTGTAATGGCGCACACACCTCCTGCATGGAGCAGCAAAGGGCATCGAATCCCGCCTGACGGGATCTTGGTGTTGGGCGCATCTGGGTGGCGTTGAGAAGTGTCTGGGCTGGTCAGGGGCGATATCGAGATGCGGGTGTCAGCGGTTGGCAAGGGCGTTCGTGGCGATCTCGCTTGGTCGGGGCGTGGTCGGTTGCGCTCGCGGCTAGGAGCCTTGCGCCACGGTCGCGTTTGACGGGATAATCTCGCATCTGATGCGAGTCGATGGGAACGTCGTGGGATCGAAGCGGACGACCGAGCTGCCGGGGTCGAGCTTGTCGCTGTTGCCGTCCGGGCTGCCGTTGCTGCATCCGGAGACGCAGGTGTTCGAGGCGATGCTGGAAGGCTGGCGTAACCAAATGCTGGCCCGGAACCTGTCAGCGGGAACGGTCGAGGCGAGGTTGAACCAGGTCCGCGCGTTCTTCGCTCATACCGGCGAGTTCCCATGGGCGTGGACACCGGCACTGGCCGATGAGTGGTTCGCTGACCTGCGGTCGGTCCGCCACGTAGCGGTCTCGACGGTGCGCAACTATCAGGGCGGGCTGCGCGGATTCTGCGGGTTCGTGACCGATCCCGGCTACGGGTGGGCCGCCGAATGCGAGCGGCGGTTCGGGTCGTTCCCGATCCAGGTGATCAACGAGGTCAACTCCGCCGCCCACGTGGCCGACAGCGAAGCTGAACCCCGCAAGCGGGCGTTCACCCGGGAGGAGTTGCAGGCACTGTTCGATCATGCCGACGACCAAGTGCAACGGCGCCGGACGCTGGGCCGCAAGGGCTGGCTGACCGCGTTCCGCGACGCCACGCTGTTGAAGACGGCCTACGCGTTCGGGCTACGCCGCACCGAGACCCGGATGCTGGATCTGGCCGACTTCGGGCCGAACCCGTCAGCTGCCGAGTTCGGCGACTACGGCGTGGTGTACGTCCGCTACGGCAAGGCCCAGCGCGGATCGCCACCGAAACGACGCAGCGTGCTGACCGTTCGGCCCTGGATCGTGCCGGTGCTGCAACAGTGGTTCGGTGAGGTCCGGCCGTTGCTGGCCGCTGACAGCCCGGCGGTGTGGCCCTCGGAGCGCGCTGTCCGGATCGGCGGTAACGCGGTCGACCTGGCCCTGCGGCAGGCCCGGAAGGGTCTCGGGCTGGACCCGGTCCTGGACTTCCACTCGCTGCGCCGCTCCTACGTCACCCACCTGATCGAGGACGGCTGGGACGCCCGGTTCGTGCAGGAACAGGTCGGCCACCAACACGCCTCGACAACCTCGCTGTACACCTGCGTCTCCTCCGACTACCGCACCCGGACCCTGCGCCGAGCGCTGGACGACATGGTCGGCCAAGCCCTGACTCACACCCGTTCCCGAACCCCTGCGGAAGGACCCCAATGACCCGACAGCGACGTGTCGTCTCCTACACCTGGACGCTACGGAAGGTGATGGCCGAGGCCGGCCTGTTCGCCACCACCGACCTGATCGAGCCGCTCGCCGAGCGTGGCGTGAACCTGTCGGCCTCCCAGGTGCACCGGCTGGTGACCACCCCGCCGGAACGGCTCAACCTGACCGTGCTGGCCGCGCTGTGCGACATCCTGGGCACCGAACCCAGCGCACTGATCATGGTCGAATCGGCCAGCCTGGCCGCCCGCGAGGTCGTCAACCACACCCCGCCACCGGCCGGGCAGGTGCCCCGCCCGGTCCGGGCCGTGATCGTGCCCGACCTCGATCCTGACCGGTGAGCCCGGCCCGGCGGGTCCCCGACCCCGGCAACCTGACCTGCGCCCGCTGCCAGCGACCGGCACGGCTACCCACCCCCGAACCGTCACCGGCCCGCGGCCAAGTGCTCACCGTGATCCGGCACTGGCCCGACGGGATGATCTGCTCAGGATGCTTCGCGATCGCCTGCGAAACCTACGGCGCCTGCGACAGCTGCACCACCCAGCGGCTCCTACCCGGACGCGGCCCCGACGGCCAGCGGTGGTGCACCGACTGCGCCGGCGGGATCGGGAACTTCACCTGCACCCGCTGCGGCCACGAAGGCTGGATGCAGCTACGCGGCGTGTGCGGCCGCTGCGTTCTCGCCGACCGGCTCGCCACGATCTGTGACGACGGCACCGGCCGGATCGCACCCCACCTGCAACCCCTGGCCGACCGGCTCCTGGCCATGCCCAGGCCACGGACCGGGATCCTGTGGCTCGACAAACCCCACGTGCCACCCATCCTGGAAGCCATCGCCACCGGAGTCGTGCCGCTCACCCACGACGGCATCGCCACCCTCAGCCCCACCCGGAGCGTCAACTACATCCGCCAACTCCTGACCGCTGTCGGCACCCTGCCCGGCTACGACCACCACCTCGACCGGTTCGAACGCTGGCTGCCCGGCTGGCTGGACAGCATCACCGACCCCGACCAGCAGGCCACCCTGACCCGGTACGCCCGCTGGCGGGTCCTGCGACAGCTGCGCCGCACCGGAGAACACGGCCTGACCTACTACCGCGAGATGAGCGCACGCCACCACCTCCGCACCGCCGCGACCTTCCTGGCCTTCCTCGCCGGACACCAACGCACCCTTCAGAGCTGCACCCAGGCGCTGCTCGACCAGTGGCACGCCAACTCCACACCCGCCGACAAGACCGCGCTACGGCCCTTCATCACCTGGGCCGCCCGGGCCCGCATCACCCGGCCGCTACGGCTCCCGCCCCGGCCACGGGAACGCGGGGAGTTCATCACCTACCAGCAGCGTCTCGAACTCCTCCAGCGCCTCCTCAACGACCCCGATGTGCCCATCGCCGACCGGCTCATCGGCACCCTGATCCTGCTGTACGCCCAACCCCTCCAGCGCATCCTCCACCTGCGCACCGACAGCATCCGCACCAGCAACAACAGTTGCGAACTCACCCTCCACCGCACCCCAATTCCGATACCGCCAGCGGTCCAGCATCTAATCAGCGGCTACCTGACCCACCGCGCCCACTACCTGCCCGCGACCGACCCCGACAGCCCATGGCTATTCCCCGGCCGCCACCCCGGCCACCCACTACAACCCAACGCCGTCCGCGACCGGCTCCGCGCCCTCGGCATCCCCAACAGCAAGGGCCGCGCCAGGGCACTACGCGAACTCCTCCTCCACGCCCCGCCCGCCGTCATCGCGCCCCTGCTCGGCTACCAAGCCGACACCGCCGAACAGATCGCCGCCGAAGCCGGGAACACCTGGAAGAACTACGCCGCTGGAACCCGCCCGTGAACGCCGACCCGAACCCCGCGTCGCACCAGCCAGGCCCGACATGTAACGGCCCGACATGTCTAGGTGAGAACACCTACCGGCTCTGAAAGGCACCCCATCATGAACGAGAACGACGAAGCCCTCACCCGAATCATCGCCACCGCCGACCCGCTCCGCCCCCTGGACGACCAGCCAACCCTCGACCGTGCCTGGACGACCATCCACGCCGAGATGACCGCCAGCACGACCGTCATCCCCCTTCGCCGCCGCTGGCAGCGGCCCGCAGCCGTGATCGGCGCAGTATCGATCGCGCTCGCGGCCAGCGCCGCCGCGGTCGTCATCTCCACCAGAACCGGCACGAACAACCCGGCCGCGGAAGTACCCCTATCCGGACCCGGCGAACAGCTGCGACTCGACGGCACCGACTTCGCCTCCCAACTCACCACCCTCAGCGCCGACATCCCCTTCCCCAACCAGGCCAGCAAGACCACCGCAATCACCCGCCTCGCCGACGAAGCCGCCGGCGCCGGCCACGACGCCCAAACCACCACCGGCGCCGTCCGCGGCAACCTCGCCAAGGAAGCGATCTGCGCCTGGGCAACCACCTGGAACGACACCCACACACGGACCACCGCCACCAACGCACTCCAAGGCTCGCTGACCTGGACAGCCGTCACCGACCTCGACCCCTCCCCATCCATCGACGGCTATGCCGGCGACAACGGCAACCAGCCCACCGTGTTCGGCTACCTACCCGGGATCGTGAAGGCTGCCGCCAAGGGAAGCCCCACCCAGTTCACCAACGCCGTCGACGCCTCCGGCTGGTGCGCGACGTCCACCCAGCCCGAAGCGCCACAGCCCGCCCCGTCCAGCGACACCACCACCAAGCCGACCCCCACCTCCAAGCCCTGACATGGCCATCAGCCCGACCGAGTTCGAAACCCTCTACCGCGCCAACGCCGCCGACATCCTGAGCTACCTACGCCGCCGCGGTGCAGGCGACGACGCCCAAGACCTACTGTCTGAAACCTTCCTGGTCGCCTGGCGGCGCCGCGAAGCTCTCCCCGCACCCGACCTGCAGCGCGCCTGGCTATTCAGCACCGCGCGCCGGCTCCGGCTCGCCCACCATCGCCAACACCAGCCGACTCCAGGCCTCACCGACACCGCCGCAGCCCCGAGCCGAGACACCCCAACCGACACCGCCGCCAACGACGCCGTCCACGCCGCGCTCGCAAAGCTGAACGAGACCGACCGGGAACTCCTCACCCTGACCATCTGGGAAGGCCTCACACCCAGCGAAGCCGCCGCCGCCATCGGACTCACCGCCCCAGCCGCCCGAGTCCGCCTCCACCGAGCACGCCGACGGCTCGCCACCGACCCGACACTCGCCGCACACCACGACCACGACAGGCCCAACCCCGCCACCCTCGCCATCGTTCAACAACCCGGCTGAACCCGATCACCGTGGTGAGCAACCCCACGCCCACCAAGGGGATCCAAGCCTCGCAGCCACAGCCGAACTCGATGCATCCGAATACGAGAACCCGCCAGTAAATCAAGTCGTTGGCACGAAACGATTCGGCGTCGCCGCGTGCGTCCGGTGCGATGCTTCGCAGACCCGATTGTCGACCCTTCCACATCAGCCAAACGATGTACGAAGCGCGCTGCCCAAAGCCGCCCGGAGCGGGGACTCACGGCGCCTCCCGCGGGCATGGTCGACGCGATACCAGGTTGGTATCATGGGCTCATGGCGATGACCTTGCGACTGACCCCCGACGATGAGCACGCCCTCGCGCTGCTCGCTGAGGCTGACGGTGTGAGCAAGCAGGAAGCGACCGTCCGTGCGATCCACGAGGCCGCCTCGCGCAGGCTGCGGCAGGACAAGATCCGCACCCTCTCCGCCGGCGCCCGAGAGCGGTACGCCGACCTGCTGGACCGCCTGGGCAAGTGATCGAGTACCTCACGCTCGAGGACGTCCTGGCGCTGATCGACGACCTCAAGGTCGGCCCGATCCGGGACGTCGGGCTGCTCGACTCCGCTGTGCACCGACCACAGGCCACGGTGTTCGGTGCAGACGCCTACCCCGAGATCGACCAGAAGGCTGCCGTGCTGCTGGAGTCACTGGTCCGCAACCACGCCCTGATCGACGGCAACAAGCGCATCGGCTGGCTCGCGACCGTCGTGTTCTACGGACTCAACAACATCGAACTCGAAGCACCCGACGACGACGCCTACGACCTGGTCATCGCCATCGCGAGTAGCGCCATCACCTACGAGGAAGCAGCCGCGCATCTGGCGAGATGGCACTGACTTGATGCGGCAGCGCCAGGCTCCGGTGTCGCAACCGCCAACGCCCGAAGCGAGGAGTTCGGGAGACATGCTGTGGAGGGTTAGCAAGCCATTACGTCCTTGGCACGGAGCTCGGCGAATTGCCGCCATCAAGGCGGCGGCGTTGAGCCACTATTGTCAGAGTCCGAAGCTGACCGGGAATCCTGATTCGTCCAAGACTTCTGTCAACGAAGGTCGGCGCCTGCACTAGGGAAGGGCGGTGCTGTTCAACTCAACCCGATTCAAGCTCGCCAGCGCTGCCCTCCGTCACTCGACGGATTTGCCACGGAGTACTGCATGACTAATCTGCGTACGGAACATTGAATCAAGCCAGTGTCGCACCCTGACGTCACGCCCCTAGTTGATATGCTTCGGAACCACCACTATCGGGAGACAGAATGCCGTCTGCGTTCGAGATGCACCGCATCGTGGCCCCAACCCTGCTTGCTCGTGGTTCCGCCATGTCCACCGTGAATCAGAAGTTCTTGGGTGACCTCCTCAATGACATCTCCCAGGGGGACAGGAAGCTCGTTATCATCGCCGGCGCGGGAGTGTCGATGGACGCAGGTTTGCCATCGTGGAACGAACTGATTAGCCGTCTTGAACTGGAACTCGAGATCGGGGTGCGGAATCGACTATGCCTCTTAGGCTCAACAGATCTCCAGCGACGGGCTCAGCAGGTCTTCTACCACCTGTCGAGGGGCCGACGCCTCCACCCGGATTGGAACCAACTTCGGTCCGCGCTTTATCGGGACAATCGCATCCAGCCAGGTGAGATGGCGCGCGCGCTGGCGAGGCTAGTTGCCTGTTACCGCGGTGACGTCGAGGTTTTGACCACGAACTTCGATGGCGTCATGGAGGCCGCGTATCACGATCACGGCATGGCTGGGACGTCGTACTCCATGGAGGGACTGTCTGGAGCTAGTCCGGCCTCACACACCCATGAGGATTGGCTGGCGCTCTCTCCCCTCAACAGGTCGAAGTCCATCCTCCACGTCCATGGAATGCTGAGTGACGATGATGCGGCTCAGCCGTACCTTCCACTCATACTTACCGAGACGGACTTTTCGGCTCACGGGCGCGGCATCCGTGACGCTATCGCTGATGTGCTGCCCGACGCGATCGTCATCCTCGTGGGCCTCAGCATGACTGACCCCAACGTTCTCGGCCCGCTTCGCAAGACTCGAGATTCGAAGGGAGCAAGGTACGTCGTCACGGTTCCTGACCTGTTCGCACAACTCCCCGGTTCCGAGGAGGATCCGGTGAAGGCACGGGAGGAATGCGCTCAGTACGCCGTCGAGAGCAGCAGCATGTTGGCCACCGACCTCAACGTCAAGCCCATTCTACTCAAGTCCTACGGGCAGATCGTCCAAGTCCTGAGCGACTTGAGTCTGGCGCACCTAGAGCCTGCCCGCTACGGCGCACGCTTTCGTCCAGCTGAACAGAAGTTGCTCTACGGGAGCAGGTTCACCAAAGCTCTCTCCTCGACCTACAAGGCGCTGGGCTATCACGCTCGCCTGGGCACGCCCACCACCCAAAGCTCGGCCGAGGAAGTCAGTCGCTCTCTACGAGCTGCTGCGAAGCGCCCACTGAAGCTATTGAACCTATGGCGCCACGAGTATTACCACGGTCAAGCCGCCAGCAGCGAGGATTTCGGGTTCTTTCTCTGGCTCCGCGATCCCTGCGCTACTAGGGACAACGGATCGTACAAGATTCGCCTCATTGCTTCGTCCACGTATTTTCATTGGGACTCGTGGTCCGGCGAGAACGTTCAGGAGGTCAGTCCACTCAGCGTGTACACGCCCGCGCTCGCCGTGTACCACGGCAAGACAATCGTGAGAAACGTTGACTCCACTCGCCGGCGGAACTGGCAGGGGTCGATGGCCGTTCCCTTGGTTCAGTTTGGCTTCGGCTCAATGATCGCTCATAACAACTTCGTGCTGGATCGACTCACGGTAGGAGCGATCTCAGTGAACAGCACGCAGCCGACAGTCGTCGAGGGTGCACGTGATCCCAATCAATGCTCGGTGCTCGCGCACATCAGCAACGAGCAGATGCGGCAACTCCAACTCTCGATGTTCGAGATGGCTGGCCAAGTTGTTAACTCGAAGCGCTGAGACGATCCGTCCGGCCCCGGTTCTCGACGTTGCCAAGCGCTCTGCCCTGCAGGTTGACGGGTACAACCGGTCCCGGAACGACCCAGTACCGATTGCCGTCAACACTTCTCAGGGAAGATCCCTCGATGGCTGTATAGGATTTCTGCGGCTTTGGCATCCAGCAAGCCCTTCAGTTGGGGATGGGCGTGAATCCACGTGAAACGAGTAGGCCGCAGGCAATCGAGCCAGCGCCCTCTGATGTTCGGGGAACGCGCTTCGACGCGTCCAGGTCGATGCGCTTCGACATGGGCCCCTCCGACCGTTTCGGATCAATGCTCTTCGCTGGAGGCAAAACTACACTCATGTAGTTTGCCCTGTCCGCGACTCGCCTGAGTTCGCTACTCAGGTTGTAAGTCACGTCACTCCGAATCTGGAAGAGCAAGAAGCAAGAAGCAGAGGCCCACTGTAGCCGACTCACATCTGCTGGGAACCCCCGATCGGCAATAGATGTCGAAAGTGCTGGGAGTTACGAGAACGAGTCAGCGCGGCGCGAGCAGGCTAGGGCAGAGAGTTGCGCGGCGATCCGCTTGTCCGAGCCCTGCGCGGCGTGCTGGTAGGCCAGCGCGGCCGAGACAGTGGAGTGGCCCAGGCGCTGCATCAGCTCGGCCAGCGTCGCGCCTGACGCGGCCGCCAAGGTGGCTCCGGTGTGCCGGAGGTCGTGGAACCGCAGGTCGGGTCGCCCAGCGGCCTCCCTGGCCTTCCTGAAGTAGGCGTGGTGGAACGTGGGCGCCCGGTACTGCTCACCATGTGTCGTGGGGAATAGCAGGCCGTCCTTGCCCCACTGGGCGTGCCGCTGAAGGTGCTCCTTGATCGCCTCCCCGATGTGCGGCGGGAAGGCCACCACACGGACGCTGTCGGCCTTGGGCGCGGCCACGATCTTCCTGCCGTCGACCCACTGGACGGCCCGACTGACGCGGATCACGCCGCTCGTCAGATCGACGTCGCCCCGGCGCAGCTCGGCGACCTCGCCGAACCTCAACGCACACCACGCCGCCAGCTCGATCATCAGCCGCAGTCGTTCGGGCATCGCCGCCACCAGCAGCGCCAGCTCGTCGAGGGTCGCCGGCTCCCCGATGTGCCGGACCGGCTTCCGCATCCGCTCCCGGCACGGGTTCCGGTCGAGCAGTTCGTCCTGGACGGCCGTTGCGAGGATCGTCTTGACCAACGCATAGGCGTGCTCGTTGATCCGAGGCGTCTTGGCGTTCAGCTTCCCGATCCACGCCCTCACCGCCGCAGGCGTGATGTCCTTCAGCCGCAGGTCCCCCAGCGTCGGATAGATCAGCCGGACGAGGTAGCGCTGGTACTCGCTGACCGTCTTCGGCTTCAAGCCGCGTACGGCGGTCCGCTCCGGCAGCCAGGTGTCGGCGTACGTCCGCAGCGTCTGGGTGTCGTCGTGGAGCTGCTTCGCCCGCCGTTGAGCCGGCGGCTCCCACTCGTCCCACTCGATCAGCCGGCGCTCCAGAGCGATCCAGCCCTCCGCGTCCGCTCTGGCGGTGAATGTGCCCGGAGCGTTGTGCCGAGCCATGTCGGGCCCGATGTAGCTCGCCTGGTACATCTTCGAGGGCAACCTGCGGATCGTCCCGAAGGATCGCTTCGTCCGTGCCATGGCTCTCACCCGCCCGTTCTACCGGCGTGTCGTGCATCTTGCGTGCATTATGAGGGCATATTTCTGACCTCATCTGCCTACTTCTGACCACCTGCTTGACCTGCTCAGAACAAGCATAAGCCCTAGTCAGGGAGGCGGGAAGTGGGGTGCGTGGATCTCATGGAGATCTGGTGGGCCTAACTGGACTTGAACCAGTGACCTCTGCCTTATCAGGGCAGCGCTCTAACCGTCTGAGCTATAGGCCCGGGTGCGATGCACGCAAGAGAGAACGTTACCGAGTCTGGTCCTCCGGCTCAACTTGAGCGGCATCGCCGGCATTGCGCCGAGGGACCGGACGCATCAGTCCTCGGCCAATGTGAGTTCCAACCCGCCGAGGATGTTCGCGCTCAGGTTGTACAGGAACGCCGCCAAGGTACCCAGGGCCGTCGTGATCACCACGTTGATCACGGCCACCAGCGCCGTGATCCCCAGCACCTTGTTCGTGTTGATGTAGTCCTCGATTCGCCACGTCTCCGTGCTGGTCGGATTGGACACGATGTTCAGGATCGCGCTGTTGACCGCCTCGAACAGACCGGACCGGACGATCACCGTCCAGAGCACCCAGACGGCCACCCACGACATGATCCCGAAGGCGATGGAGAACAGGAACGACGTCTTCATCACCGACCAGGGGTCGACCCTCGACAACCGCAGCCGAGCCTTCCGCGTCCGCCGCAGCCCGGTCCGGTTCGCTGGCTCAGATTTCGCCGCGGATCCGGGAGCGTGCGGCAGCGCGGTCGTCGCCTCCCCGGCACCAGGAGCGCCGGGCACGGACGGCGCGAACACCGGCCCGGCGTGGGGTCCCGGCACGGAAGCGGCCACCGCCGGCGCCGTCGCCCAAGGCGCAGGAGCAGAAGCAGAAGCAGGCACACCGGACGCTGCGGACGCGGCCACCGACACCGGCGCCACCGACACCGGCGCCTCGGACACCGCCGCCTCCGATGACTCCGACGGCGACCGTTCGAACGCGGGAGCCTCGACAGCCGGCACACCCGACACCGACCCACCTGACACCGACGCATCAGAGTCAAGCGCATCAGAGTCAGGCGCGTCAGACACCGACGCGTCAGACACCAGGACTTCAGGTTCGAGAGGCTCAGAAACCGGAGAGTCAGATTCGGCAGCGTCAGAGACCGGAGCGTCGGCCTCCGAATGCACGCTCGGCGGCGTGGGCAGGGACGGCGGCGGGCCGTCCGCAGAGATCTTCGGCATCCGCACGACCGTGTCGTTCAGCCCTCGTGGGTCGACATCGGAGTCTGATTGCCAGCCGTCGACACTCCACTCCTGGGTTCCCGCACTGTCTGCCTGAGTTTCCTTGGTCTTGCCGCTGGTGCCTTGTCGATCAGTCACCGGTGTTCCTCCTCGGCCGTTGGCTGGCCATCGTCACTCGTCACCGTCGGGCTTCGGGTCCCAACGGTACCGTCCGCGGGAAGCTCCGGGTCAACTGAACCATTCTCGTCCTCGTCCGCACTGGACTCGGGGTTGAGGGCGATCACCGAGACGGAGTCGTCGCCGGACACCCCGACGAACCTCACCCCCATCGTGTCCCGACCCTTCGCCGGCACCTCGGCCACCGCCGATCGGATGATCTGGCCACTCACCTTGATCGCGATCACCTCATCGGACTCCTGCACCACCAGTCCGCCGACCAGCGAACCACGATCCTCGTTCAGCTTCATCGCCTTGATTCCCAGCCCGCCCCGGCCCTGCTGCCGGTACTCCGAGACCGCCGTCCGCTTCGCGAAACCGCCGTCGGTGACCGTGAACACGTACCGGTCGTCCTCCGGCATGTCCGCGCCGATGATCGACATGCTCAGCAACGCGTCCCCACTGCGGAACTTCATTCCCGTCACACCGGACGTCGCCCGCCCCATCGGACGCAGCTGGTCGTCGTCGGCAGCGAACCGGATCGCCTGCCCCTTCCGGGATACCAACAGCACGTCGTCGGCCGCACTGCACAGCGCCGCACCGATCAACTCGTCCCCGTCCTCACGGAAGTTGATCGCGATCACCCCCGCCTGCCGGGGCGAGTCGTACGCCCGCAGTTCGGTCTTCTTCACCAACCCGTTCTGCGTAGCCAGCAGCAGATACGGGGAATCGTCGTAGCTGCGCAGCGTCAACACCTCAGCGATCCGCTCCTCGGGCAGGAAGCTCAACAGCCCCGCCACATGGCCGCCCTTCGCGTCCCGGCCCGCCTCCGGCAACTGCCACACCTTCGCCCGGTACACCCGGCCGAGGTTCGTGAAGAACAGGATCCAGTGGTGGTTGGTCGTGGCGAACAGCTGGTCCACCTCGTCGTCCACCCGCAGCGTCGCTCCGCGGACTCCCTTGCCGCCCCGCTTCTGGACGCGGTACAGGTCGCTCCGCGTCCGCTTCGCGTACCCGCCCCGCGTGATCGTCACCACCATGTCGTCATCGGGGATGAAGTCCTCCTCGGACATGTCCCCGTCTGCCGCGATGATCCGCGTCCGGCGCTCGTCACCGTACTTGTCCACGATTTCGGCCAGCTCGCTGCTGATGATCTGCCGCTGCCGCTCCGGCCGCGCCAGGATGTCCAACAGGTCTTCGATCAGCCGCTCCGCCTCGGCCAGCCGGTCGATGATCTGCTGGATCTCCATCGCCGCCAGCCGCCGCAGCTGCTGGTTCAGGATGTGCAGCGCCTGGTCGTCGTCGATGTCCAGCAGGTCCTTCAGACCCTCCCGCGCCGCCTCCGCATTCCGCGAAGCACGGATCAGCGCCAGCACCTCGTCCAGCCGGTTCAGCGCCTTCACCAACCCGCGGTCCAGGTGTGCCCGCTTCTCGGCCTCCTCCAGCCGGTACGCGGTGCGCCGCTGAATCACCTGAATCTGATGCCGCACCCAATAGGAGATGAACTGATCCAGCCGCAGCGTCCGCGGCACGGAATCGACCAGCGCCAGCATGTTGCAACCGAACGTGTCCTGCAGCTGAGTGTGCTTGTACAGGTTGTTCATCACGACCCGCGGCTGTGCATCGCGCTTCAGCACGACCACCAGCCGCTGCCCCGTGCGGGCCGACGAGTCGTCCCGGATGTCGGCGATGCCGGTCATCTTCCCGGCGTTCACCAGCTCGGCGATCTTCATCGCGAGATTGTCCGGATTGCACATGTACGGCAGTTCGGTGACCACCAGGCACGTGCGTCCGGCCTTGTCCTCCTCGATCTCGATGACTGCCCGCATGATCACCGAGCCGCGTCCGGTGCGGTACGCGTCCTCGATGCCCTGCCGGCCCACGATCAGCGCGCCGTTGGGGAAGTCCGGCCCCTGGATCCGCTCCATCGCGGCCTCCAGCAACTCCTCCTTCGTCGCCTCCGGATGCTGCAACGCCCACTGCACCGCGGACGCCACCTCCCGCAGGTTGTGCGTCGGGATGTTGGTCGCCATCCCCACCGCGATCCCCGTCGACCCGTTGACCAGCAGGTTCGGGAACCGGGCCGGCAACACCGTCGGCTCCATCTCGCGGTTGTCGTAGTTGGGCGTGAAGTCGACCGTGTTCTCGGTGATGTCGCGCACCATCTCCATCGACAACGGCGCCATCTTGCACTCGGTGTACCGCATGGCCGCGGCCGGGTCGTTGCCCGGGGAGCCGAAGTTCCCCTGGCCCGACACCAGCCGTGCCCGCATCACCCACGGCTGCGCCAGCCGGACGAGGGTGTCGTAGATCGCCGAGTCACCGTGCGGGTGGTACAGACCCATCACCTCACCGACCACGCGGGAGCACTTGTTCCAGCCCCGGTCGGGACGGTAACCGCCGTCGTACATCGCGTACAGCACCCGGCGGTGCACCGGCTTCAGGCCGTCGCGGACGTCGGGCAGCGCCCGGCCCACGATCACGCTCATCGCGTAGTCGAGGTACGACTTCTCCACTTCGACCTGGAGGTCGATCTCCTCGGTCTTCGCGTGCGTCGGCGCCAGCTTCTGGTCAGCGGCGGCAGCCGCCTCGGTGTCGACGCCGTCGGTCGGCTCGTCGGGACCGTCAGTCATGCATGTGCTCCTTTGGGGAGGTGTTCGAGCGAGTCATCTCAGATGTCGAGGAAGCGGACGTCTTTGGCGTTGCGCTGAATGAACGCGCGACGCTGCTCCACGTCCTCCCCCATCAAGATGGTGAACATCTGGTCGGCGGCGGCGGCGTCGTCGAGCGTCACCTGCAACAGCGCGCGCTTCTGCGGATCCATCGTCGTGTCCCACAGGTCGCCGGCGTCCATCTCGCCCAGGCCCTTGTAGCGCTGGATCGGGTTCACGTTCGGCAACTTCTTGCCCGCCGCGAACCCCGCGTCCCGCAGCCGGTCCCGCTCCTCGTCGGAGTAGGCCAACTCGTGCGGCGCGTTCGACCAGCGCAGCCGGAACAGGGGCGGCTGGGCCAGGTAGATGTGGCCGGCGTTGATCAGCGGCTTCATGAACCGGAACAGCAGCGTCAGCAGGAGGGTGCGGATGTGCGCCCCGTCCACGTCGGCGTCGGCCATCAACACGATCTTGTGGTAGCGCAGCTTGTCCACGTCGAAGTCGTCGTGCACCCCGGTGCCCAGGGTGTTGAAGATCGCCTCGACCTCCTTGTTCTGCAGGATCCGGTCCAGCCGCGCTTTCTCGACGTTCAGGATCTTGCCCCGGATCGGCAGGATCGCCTGCGTGCGCGGGTCCCGTCCGCCCTTCGCCGAGCCGCCTGCGGAGTCGCCCTCGACGATGAACACCTCGCACTCGGCCGGCTCCGTCGACGAGCAGTCGCTCAGCTTGCCGTATTGGCCCTTGTTCAGCAGACCCTTCCGGCTGCGCGCCATGTCTCGGGCCTTGCGGGCGGCGAGCCTGGCGGTGGCTGCGGCCTGGCTCTTGCGGACGATGTCCTTACCGTCGGACGGGTTCTTCTCGAACCAGTCGCCCAACAGGTCGTTGACCACCTTCTGCACGAACGAGCGCGCCTCGGTGTTGCCCAGCTTGGTCTTGGTCTGGCCCTCGAACTGGGGCTCGGCCAGCTTCACCGAGATGATCGCGGTCAATCCCTCGCGGATGTCGTCGCCGGAGACCCGGTCCTCCTTCTTCTTGATCATTCCCCAGGTCTCACCCCACTTGTTGACCGTGTTCGTCAACGCCGCGCGGAACCCTTCTTCGTGGGTGCCGCCCTCGTGGGTGTTGATCGTGTTCGCGAACGTATGGACGCTCTCGTTGAACGACGTGTTCCACTGCATGGCGACCTCGAGGCTCATCTTCGCCTCGTCGTTGGTCGCTTCGATCGCGATCACGGACGGGTGGATCGTCTCCTTGCTGCCGATCAGGTACTTCACGTAATCGATCAGCCCGTCGGAGTACTTGAACGTCTGCTCCCGCGCCAGGGCGTCCTCGATCGGCTCCTCGTCGTCACCCGTGTCCGGCGTCCTGCGGTCGGCGATGGTGATCAACAGACCCTTGTTGAGGAACGCCATCTCCCGGAACCGGGTGGACAGCGTCTCGTAGGAGTAGTTGGTGGTCTCGAAGATGTCCGAGCTGGCGTAGAAGGTCACCACCGTGCCGGTGTCGCTGCTCGGCTCCAGGCGCTCCAGCGGCGCCAGCGGATCACCGAGGGCGAACGACTGCCGCCAGTGGTAGCCGTCCCGCCGCACGTCGACGGTCAGGCTGGAGCTGAGCGCATTCACCACCGAGACACCCACGCCGTGCAGGCCGCCGGAGACCTTGTAGCCGCCGTCGCCGAACTTGCCACCGGCGTGCAGCATCGTGAGCGCGACGGTGAGCGCGGAGATCTTCTCCTTGGGGTGCTCCTTGACCGGGATGCCCCGGCCGTTGTCGGTCACCCGGATCCCACCTCCGTCGAGGATTTCGACGAGGATCGTGTCGCAGTAGCCGGCCAGTGCCTCGTCCACCGCGTTGTCGACGACCTCGTACACCAGGTGGTGCAGGCCCCGCTCACCGGTGGAACCGATGTACATGCCGGGCCGCTTGCGGACCGCCTCCAGGCCTTCCAGGACGGTGATCGCGGACGCGTCGTAGTTGCCTTCGGCAACATGGGCGGCTTCCGCAGCGGACATGGCAGCGACGATCGGCTCGTCAGTCACTCGGGTCTTCCCTCCGGACGTAAGAAAGCGCCACCGACTCCGGGGAGTGGGCGGCACGCTCGGGAACAGGCCAATACTACCCGATCATCGCCGACGATCGGGGCTGCCCGAGTCGGGGATGGCTGCCATTGGACCGAATTGGGCGGTTCCTCCGCCTCGCGGGGCGCGCTGCAAGGTCCGATACACGCCCGGGCCCGCAGACGGCCAGATCGGCCACGGTCGGCCGTCGGCCCAACTCCTCGACGCCAGCGGTCGGAAGGGTTCAGCCGGTCACCCACTCCAGGGTCAGCCGATCGCGGTACACCGTGCTGCGCACAGTGACCTTGAAGGTCAGATGATTCATCGCCAACAGCACCCGGGTGCTCTCCGGATCGGTGACGATCACGCGGGCGCGCACGGTCAGCGGCACCTCGAGCTGGGTCGGCTCCCCGGCCACCGGGGTGATCTGCGCCTTCGCCCACGGGTCGCCGACCAGCGTCCAGCTGGCGGGGCGTGGCTTGCTGCTCGACAGCCGACGGAACTCGACCGCGTTCGGGCATCCCTGCGGCCGCAGCTCGGTGGATGCGAAACAACGCAACAAGGAACGCTCGCCGGCTTCGCGGAGCGCGTCCATCGCGGCCGCCGTGACGGAGATCTCGGTCGGGGCGGTGCCGGAAGACTGCCCCGGTGAGAGCACCGTCACCAGGTTGGAGGAGCCCAGGGTCAGGTAGGTCGAGGCGACGGTGAAGCTGTAGGAGCCAGGGAACACCACCACCGGGCTGGACACCGGTACGCCGTTGACCAGGACGGCCATGCCACCGGCGCTCCGCGGCGCGTCCAAGGTGGTGAACGGGTCCACCAGCAGCCAGCGGGTATCCCGCCGTTCGGCGATGTAGGTCGCCTTCACCAGGCGCGCACCGATGCGGTACTGCGCCACCACCTCGGTGCGTCCCTCTCCGGCGACGTCGGCGACGTGGACATCGGTGAGCGCCGCGTGCCGCTGGGACTCCTGCAGCACCGCGTCCGTCAGATAGGTCCGGTCCTTGGGGACGTCGACGACGTAGCCCAGCGCGCGTTCGGCATCGGCCGAGCGGAGCGCTTCGAGGAACCCCGAGACCGCCGCGGTGGCGGTGGGCTGACCGGAGGTGGCGGTCGGGCTCGACGCGAAGCTGAACAGCGTCGAGGCCCCGAGCAGGACGATCACCGCTCCGAACGCGCCGATCGCGAGCCGGCCGCGCCGCCGCGGACGCCGTCCGTCTGGCCCGGCGGCACGGCGTGGCCGGCCGGACGGCAGCGAAGCCGCAGCCTTGTGCGCGACCTCGTCGGCGGCCGTGGCCTGAAGGGAGCGCTCGGCGTGGCCGCTGTCCTCGACGTCGGCGCCCAACCCGGCCAGGGTGGCGTAGTGCCCCCCGAGGGCGATCAGTTCGTCATGGGTGCCGGATTCGACGAAGTGGCCACCGTCGAGCACATAGATGCGGTCGGCATCCCGGACGGTGCTCAGCCGGTGGGCGATCGTGATCGTGGTCCGACCGGCGATCAGGTGGTTCAGCGCTCCCTGCAACTCCTGTTCCGTGGTGTTGTCGAGGGCACTGGTGGCCTCGTCCAGGACCAGGATCTTGGGGTCGCGCAGCAGCGCGCGGGCGATCACCAGACGCTGCCGCTCACCGCCGCTGAACCGGTGGCCCCGCGACCCCACGATGGTGTCCAAGCCGTCGGGCAGGGCTGCGATCGTCTCGGCGATCTGCGCCACCTCGAGGACCTCGTAGATCTCTTCCAGGGTGGCCTCACGCTTGGCCAGGAGCAGATTGTCCCGGATGGAGGCGTGGCTGAGATAGGGGTCCTGGGTGACCACTCCGACGATGCGGCTCAGCGTGGCCGGGTCGAGGTCCCGCAAGTTGTGGCCGTCGATCGTCACCGCACCGGAGGTCGGGTCCGCCAGCCGCAGCACCAGCGCGGCCAGGGTGGACTTGCCCGAGCCGGTTTCGCCGACGACCGCGATCGACTGTCCCGGTTCGATGACGAGGTCGATGCCGTCCAGCACCATCCGGTCGGCGCCGGGATAGGCATAGCTGACGTTCTGGAAGCGGACCTCGCCGCGCACCTGGTCCTTCGACAGCTCGACCGGATCAGCGGGCGGCGGAACCTCGATCGGGAGGTCGAGGTAGTCGAAGATCCGACTCAGCAGGGCGAGCGAGGCGATCCAGTCGGCGCTGATGTTGAGCAACCCGAGGATGGGCTTGAAGACACTGACCTGCAACGTGGTGAAAGCGATCAGGGTGCCGAGGCTCAGCTCCCCCGCGGTGAGCGGAAAACCCGCAGCGAGGTAGGTGGCCGCAGGAATCGCGGCGAACGCGATGTTCATCGCGGCCATGCGCCACTTGCCGGCCAGCTTGGCGCGGAGTTCGAGGTCGATCAGCGACTTCGACGTCCTCTCGAACTTGGCCTGCTGCACGTCGGCGGTGCCCAGCGTCTTGGTCAGCAGCGCACCGCTGACCGACAGCGACTCCTCGGCCTGGACCAGCAGTCCGGCCATCGCCCGCTGTCGCTCCGCCGTGACGCTGCGCCGGACGATCGCGACCTTGCGGGTGACCCAGATCGCCGGCGGCAGGATCACCAGCGACAGCAGCGACAGTCGCCAGCTGAGCGCTGTCATGGCGATCACGGTGGCGACCACGGTGGTCAGGTTCGCCGCGATCGACGTCGCGGTCGACGTGATCACCGACTGCATCCCGCTGATGTCGTTGACCAGTCGGGATTGGACCTCTCCCCCGCGGGTCCGGCGGAAGAAGTCAATCGACTGGGCCTGGAGGTGCCCGAACACCTTCGAACGCAGCCGGTGCAGCATCTGCTGCCCGATCGAGGTGGCCAGCCAGGTCTGCACCACACCCAGCAGCCCCAACGCGATGGCGACCGCGACCATGCCCACGACCGCCCAGATGAGCAGCTCCTGATTGCCCTGCGGCAAGGCCTCGTCGATGGTCAGCCGGATCAGGAACGGTTGGCCGAGCGTCACCACCGACGACAGCAGGATGACGACGGTCACGACCGACAGCTGCCACCGGTACGGGCTGAACAATGCCAGGACGCGACGCATCGGGACCGGGGATTCGGCCAGTTGTGCCCTATCCCGCGGGTCCACTCGTTGCGCTTTCGCAGCCCCCACTATTCCCCCTCGCTCGTCTTGGATGACGTCCGCGAACGGATTCGGGACAGTCCAGCGATGCCCTATCAATACCAGTCCTGAGCCACGGCGAATTCACAGGTTGAGACTTTGGACGCCTCGGCACGCCGATCGGCACGACTTCTTAGCCAATCGTCAGAATCGGCACGTGATCACCGCGCCCTGGCACGGTCGGATCCTCACGCCAGGGCGGTCGCGCGACGAGCCAGCTCGGTGATCGCGTCCCAGTCCTGGGCTGCCACCAGGTCCGCCGGAGTCAGCCAGGTGCCACCGCAAACCTCGACGTTGGCCAGAGCGAGGAATTCGGGCGCGTTGGCAGGGGTCACCCCGCCCGTGGGACAGAACTGGACGTCGGCGAATGGCCCGCTGAGGGCCTTCAGCAAGGGTGTCCCACCGGCCGCGACGGCCGGGAAGAACTTGCAGAAGCGGAAGCCGTCCGCGTAGGCGCGCATCACGTCCGACGCGGTCGCGACGCCCGGCAGCAGCGGCAGCCCCACGGCCGCGCACGCTGCCGCCAGTTCACTGGTGTAGCCGGGGGAGACGGCGAACTCGGCTCCGGCGTCCCGGGCGAGCCCCGCGTCCGCCGGCGTGCGCAGCGTGCCCGCCCCGACCAGCGCTTCCGGAACGGCCTCCGCGATCGCGGTGATCGCGTCCAGCGCCGCCGGTGTGCGCAGCGTGACCTCCAGCGTCGACAGGCCGCCCGCCACCAGGGCGCGAGCCAGCGGGACGGCGGCCGCGACCTCCTCGATGACGATCACCGGAATGATCGGCCCGCGACCCAGCCACGGATAGGTGTTCTCGTTCATGCGAAGGCCTCTTCTTTCAGTGGTTGTGTACACGACCGCTCGGGCGGCCCCCAGCTGCACGCGCCTTCCTCGGCGCCACTGACCCCCGCGCGGAACCCCGCGAACAGGTCGCGGCCCAGTCCCAGCGGTGTCGTGTCGGGATGGTGCGAGGGCGGACGGGCGGCGAACTCGTTGTCGTCGCCCACGAACTCCACCAGGCCGCGATCGGCGTCCAGCCGCAGCAGGTCGCCGGTCCGCAGTCGGGCGCTCGGGCCGCCGGCCGCAGCTTCGGGCGTGAGATGGATCGCCGCGGGAACGCGTCCGGACGCGCCCGACATGCGGCCGTCGGTGACCAGCGCCACCCGATGACCTGCGCTGGTCAGTGCGCCGAGGACGGCCGTGAGCCGGTGCAGTTCGGGCATGCCGTTGGCGCGCGGGCCCTGGAATCTGACCACGACCACGACGTCCCGGTTGAGTTCGCCCCGCCGATAGGCGTCCACGACCTCCTCCTGGGAGTCCGCCACGAAGGCAGGCGCCGTGACGTGCCGCTGCTCGGGGGGCACGGCGGAGACCTTGATCACCGCCCGGCCCAGGTTCCCGGTCAGCAGGGCCAGCCCACCGGTGCTGTCGAACGGGTCGTTGCCCGCCCGCACGACGGTCGGATCGGGGCTCGCACTCGGTGGATCGGCGAAGACCAGGCCATCGTCCGTCAGTTCCGGACGCCGGGTCTGCCCGACCATCCCCTGTCCCGACACCGTGACCACGTCGGCGTGCAGCAGGCCGAGGCTGAGGAGTTGGGACAGTACGAAACCGGAGCCCCCGGCCCGCTCGAAGTCGTTGATGTCGGCCTGGCCGTTGGGGTAGATGCGGGCCAGCAGGGGGACGGCGCCCGAGAGCTGGTCGACATCGTTCCAGTCGAACGTGATCCCGGCCGCGCGCGCCACCGCCACCAGATGGATCAGGTGGTTGGTCGAACCGCCGGTGGCCAGCAGCGTCACCAGCGCGTTGACGATCGCCCTGTCGTCCACGAGTTCCCCGATCGGGGTGAATCGCCGACCGCGACGCAGGTCGAGAGCCGTGCGCACGGCGTGCCGGGTGAGGTGCTCACGCAGGGGTGCGTACGGGGGCACGAACGCTGCGCCCGGCACGTGCAGGCCCATGGCTTCCAGCAGCACCTGGTTGGAGTTGGCGGTGCCGTAGAAGGTGCAGGTGCCGGCGCCGGAATAGGCCCGCTGCTCGGTGGCCAGCAACTCGTCCCTGGTCGCGTCCCCACGCACGAACGCCTCCCGCACCTTGGCCTTGGCCGAGTTCGCGATGCCGGTGCCCATCGGCCCGGCCGGGATGAACACGCAGGGCACGTGACCGGCCGAGAGAGCCCCGATCAGCAGGCCGGGCACGATCTTGTCGCAGATGCCCAGCAGCACCACGGCGTCGAAGACGTCGTGGGAGAGCGCGATCGCGGTGCTCATCGCGATCACGTCGCGGCTGAACAGGGACAGTTCCATGCCCGGCTCACCCTGGGTGACCCCGTCGCACATGGCCGGTGTCGCCCCCGCCACCTGGGCGGTGGCCCCGTTGCGCCGGGCCTCGTCGCGGATGATCGCCGGATAGTCCTCGTACGGACGGTGCGCCGAGAGCAGATCGTTGTACGAGGTGACGATGCCGAGGTTTCCTCGCCGCTGCCGAAGCACGGCGTCCCGGTCACCGGCATCGAGCGCGGCGAAGGCGTGGGCCAGGTTGGCGCAACTCAGCCGGTCGCGAAGGTTGGTGCGATCCGCGTCCGCGCGGACGCGGGCCAGGTAGGCCGCGCGTCCGTCGTGGCTGCGTCGCCGGATGCGCTGCGTCACCTCGGCGACTCTCGCGTTCAGCGCTGCTTCGGTCATCGTCAGACGACCAGGCTCAGCAGCATCACCGAGGTCAGGCCGGTGACCGAGAGCACGGTCTCCATCAACGACCACGTCTTGAAGGTCTCGCCCACCGTCATTCCGAAGTACTCCTTGACCATCCAGAAGCCGGCGTCGTTGACGTGGCTGAGGAACACCGAACCGGAGCCGATCGCGAGCACCATCAAGGCGGCGTGCGTGGGCGACAGCCCGGCCGCGAGGGGGGCCATGATGCCGGACGCGGTGATCGTGGCGACCGTGGCCGAACCGGTGGCGAGGCGGATCATCACGGCGACCAGCCAGCCGGCCAGCAGCGGCGGCAGGGCCGCGTCCACCAGGCCTTTGGCAATCACGTCGGCGATGCCGGAGTCGACCAGCGTCTGCTTGAAGCCGCCACCGGCGCCGACGATGAGCAGGATGCCGGCGATCGGGCCGAAGGACGAGCCGACCAGCCGGCTGACCTCGTCGCGGGTCTTCGACAGCAGGAAGCCGAGGACGAACATGGCCACGACGGTCGTGATCGACAGCGCGATCAGCGGGGTGCCGACGAACACGATCGCAGCGCCGATCGGGCTCTCCTCGCCGCCGGTCATCTCGACCACGGTGCGGGCCAGCATCAGCGCGACCGGCAACAGGATCACGGTGAGGGCAGCGCCGAAGCTGGGTCGCTTGGCGCCCTCAGCCGGGCCACCGCTGCCGAGGAAGTCTTCGCGGGCCTGAATCGGAACCCACTTGGCCATGATCCGACCCAGGATCGGGCCCGAGATGATCACACATGGGATGGCGACGATCAGGCCGAGGCCCAGGGTGAGACCGAGGTTCGCCTGCAGCGCGTCGATGGCGATCAGCGGGCCGGGGTGGGGCGGCACCAGGCCGTGCAGCGCGGACAGGCCGGCCAGAGCGGGGATGCCGAACAGGATGACCGGCACCTTCGCACGCTTGGCGGCGAACATCACGACCGGAATCAGGATGACCACGCCGACCTCGAAGAACAGCGGGATGCCGACCACGAACGCGATCAGGGCCATCGCCCACGGCAGTCGTTCTAGCGGCGTTCGGTCGAGGATCGTGTCGACGATCACGTCCGCGCCGCCGGAGGAGATCAGCAGGGTGCCGATGATCGCTCCCAAGGTGATCAGCAGGCCGACACCGGCGATGGTCGACCCCAGGCCTGCGGTGAAGCTCTTGAACAGATCGGCGTAGGCGACGCCGGCGGAGACGGCCATCACGCCGGAGCCCGCCATCAGGGCGAGGAAGGGATGCACCTTCAGCCAGACGATCAGGACGACGATGGTGGCGATGCCGCCGAGGGCGGCCAGGATCAAGGGCGTGGTCATGTCAGGACTCCTTTGTCAGGGGGTTGGTCGGAAGATCGAAGTGGTCGATGGCCTGGCCGACGATCGCGTCCGCAGCCTGGTCGATGTCGAGGGCGACGCCTTCCTCATCGGCCTGGAGTGGTTCCAGCGTGGCGAGTTGGGACGGCAGCAGTGACGGCGGCATGAAATGGCCCGGCCGGGCCGCAAGCCGCTCGGCGAGTAGTTCGGGGCTGCCGGCCAGGTGGACGAAGACCGTCCGCCCGGGTGCCTGGCGCAGCCGGTCGCGATAGATCCGCCGGAGTGCAGAGCAGGTGACAATCGTCGAAGAACCGGCGTCGTGCTCGCCCGCCGTCCACTCGACGATCGCGTCCAGCCATGGCCACCGATCTTCGTCGGTGAGCGGTATGCCTGAGCTCATCTTCGCGATGTTGGCCTCAGGGTGCAGATCGTCCCCCTCCGCGAGGGACCAGCCCAGCCGATCACGCAGACCTTGGGCGATCGTGGACTTCCCGCAGCCCGCCACGCCCATGACCACAAGGTGAGTGATTGTCATTCCCAACCTCCTCTACCGTCGCCTCGATGCGTCGGTAAGATGACCTTACCCACAATAGGTACTCTCTTTCAAGCGGTACAGAGTATTTCAGTTTGATTCGGTCATACGGCCATCGGCAGAGGTATGCTCTTCGACACGATCGAGGGGGTACGGATGGTCACCGACACCGCGGGCTCGGGAGCGCCGATGCACCACGCCATTGCACGCGAACTCGGGATCGAGATCATCGAAGGGACCTGGGCAGCGGGGCAGGCCCGCACGTTGGAGGACCTTCAGTCGAGGTTCGGCGTCTCGCGGACGGTGGCTCGGGAGGTGTCCCGGCAGCTGGAGGCAATGGGCCTGGCGACCACTCGCCGGCGCCACGGACTGCTCGCGCAGCCTCTGGAGCAGTGGAGCGTGCTCGACCCGCTGCTGATCGACTGGCGCCTGCATTCGAACCGGCGCGAGGAGCAGATCCGCAGCCTGACCCAGCTGCGTCTGGCGGTCGAACCGGCCGCGGCGGAGAGCGCCGCACGAGTCGCGTCCATCCACACCCGGGCGCGGCTGCTTCCGCTGGCGGCCGAGATGCGACGCACCGGTGAGGCCGGAGAGCTTCAGCAGTTCCTGAGGTTCGACATCGAGTTCCACAGCCTGCTGCTCCAGTCCTGCGGCAACGAACTGTTCGCGGCGCTGAGCGACCTGGTCGCCGTAGTGCTGCAGGGACGCACCGAACTGGGCCTGATGCCCGCCCAACCGAAGCCGGAGGCACTCGACGGGCACGAAGCCGTCGCCGAGGCGGTGTTCCGCGGCGACCCACCGGCCGCGCGCGCGGCCATGCAGGTCATCCTGGACGAGGTGCGGGGCGCTTTCGACGCGGCCGACGAAGCCCGCACGCCGTCCGCCAGCACGTCCTGACCGGGGGATCCGGGGCGCGATGCCGCCCTCGGGCGCTCAGTGCCCGTTCTCGCAACCGAGGATCGTCAGCCGTAGGTGTCCCGCGGCCCTCGGCCGAGCACCGAGCGGCGGCCCTTCTTCCAGTTGGGGGCCTCGGGACCGACCACCTGCACCCGCGTGATCGTGCCCTGGCCGAGCTGGGCGTTCAGCCGCGCCACGAGCTGCGGGGCGATGGTGCGCAGTGACGTGGCCCAGGTCGACGATTCGGCGCGGACGGTCAGCACGGTCTCGGCATAACTGATCGGCGCCGAATGCTCGGCGTTGACCACTCCGACGAGGTCGGGCCAGCGGGCCAGGAGCTGATGGACGCTGACGTCGCGCGTCCAGCCCTGATCGTCGATGACGTCCTTGAGCGCCTCACCCAGCAGAGTGGGCTCGTCGCTGCGGGGTGCGGACGCCCGCCTGCGCGGGGGCGGCTTCGGCGTCGCGCCACGCGCGGCGCGCGCGATCTGCTTGGCCAGGTCAAGGCCCTGCGGATCGTGTTCGGGTACCGCGGCGTCCTCAGTCACCCTCGGAATCCTCGCTCGGTTGCTGGCGATGCTCCGATCGTTCCTCGCCGGACTGGTGATCCCCGGGCCGGTCCTCGCCGGACTGGTCCTGGCCGGGCTGGTCCTCGGGGGTCACGGCTTCATCCAGCGGGATCACAGTGGCAGCCTGCACCTCGAAGCGGCGTCCCTTCAAGGCCGAGGGGACGTCGGCACCGACGGCGGCCGTGACCAGTACCTGCTCCGCGGCGCCGACCAACGCCGCGAGTCGGCCGCGGCGGGTCTCGTCCAGCTCTGCGAACACATCGTCGAGGATCAGCACCGGCTCGACCCCGTCGGCCCGCAGCAGGCCGAAGCTGGCCAACCGCAGGGCGAGCGCCATCGACCACGACTCACCGTGCGAGGCATACCCCCTGGTGGGCAAGTCGCCCAACGTGAGCGTGACGTCGTCACGGTGCGGCCCCACCAGGCACAGGCCACGGGCGATTTCCTCGCCCCGGCGTTCCTGCATGCCGACGATCAGCGTCCGGGTCAGGTCGGCGGGAGAGTCGCCCGCCGTCACGGGCGACGAGGACTTGTATTGCGCGTCGGCGCTGTTGTTCGCCGGTGCGATGTCGGCGTACGCGGACGCCAGCAGCGGCCGCAACTCTTCCAGGGTGGCGAGCCGGGCGGCGATGATCTCGGCGCCGAGCGCGGCCAGCTGCCCGTCCCAGATGTCGAGGGTGATCGCGACGTCGTCGGTCAGTCCGCGCGGACCGCGTCCGGAAAACGACTTCAGCAGGGTCGACCGCTGTCTGAGCACCCGGTCGTAGTCGGAGCGGACGCCGGCGATCCGCGGCCAGCGGGCGGTGATCAGATCGTCGAGGAACCGCCGCCGCTCCCCTGGGTCGCCCTTCACGATGGCCAGATCCTCCGGCGAGAACAGCACCACGCGCAACGCGCCGAGCAGATCGCGCGGCCGGCGCAGCGGCCCGCGGTTGAGGGCGGCGCGGTTCGCCCGTCCGGGAATGATCTCGATCTCCAGCAGCAGGCTGCGCGGGTCCTCCAGCCCGGCCTGCACCCGGGCTCGAACCACGGCCCGCTCGGCGCCGGCCCGCACCAGCGGCGCCTCGGTGGCCACCCGGTGCGACCCCAGCGTGGCCAGGAACTCGACCGCTTCGATCAGGTTCGTCTTTCCCTGCCCGTTCGCGCCGGTGAACACCGTGACCCCGGCCTCCAGGGGCACCTCGACCAGGGGGTAGGACCGGAAGTCGGCGAGACTGAGGTGGGTCACGAACATGCCCGGCCGCCCCCTTCAGTCACGAAAACCTCATCCCCACCCAGGAAGTCATTCGGGGATGGCCGGGATGACCTCGGACGAAAGGCGACCAGGGATCACGCCGGCAGGCGCATCAGCATGATGACGTGCTTGTAGTCGTCCAGCGGCTCGCCGTCCAGTTCGTTCAGACCGGTGAGCAGGCAGGGCTTGCCGGGCTGGGTGAAAGAGAACTGCACCACGGGCGCGTCCAGAGCCGACAGAGCGTCGGACAGGTAGTGCGGGTTGAAGCCGGCCGCGGTCATGGTCAGCTCACCTCCGCTGCTGTCCTCCACGACGGCTTCCAGCGCCTCCACCGCCTGGGCCTGGTCGCCGGTCGCGGCTTCGAGCGTGATCGAACCCTCGGCGATCAACATCCGCAGGCTGGTGTTGCGCTCGGCCACGAGCCCCACCCGTTTCACAGCGGCGATCACCTCTGCCGTGTTGGCGCGGACGGTGACCGTGGCCTGCACGGTCATCAGGTGCCGCACCTTGGGGAACTCGCCGTCCAGAAGCCGGGTGGTGATCTGCCGTAGGCCGGCCGCCCCGGTGCCTTCGAAACCGATCAAGCCGTCGCCCGTGGCGGCCGACGACAGGCTCAACGTCACCTTCTCGCCGGCGGTCATGCTCTTGGCGGTCTCGGCCAGGACGCGCGCCGGCACCAGTGCCGCGCCGTCGCCCCGGGTGCGGGGGCTCCAGTCGAGTTCCTTCAGCGCCATCCGGTACCGGTCGGTGGCCAGCAGGGACAGCGTGTCGCCCTCGATCTCCATCCGGACGCCGGTGAACACCGGCAGCAGTTCGTCGCGTCCGGCGGCGACCACGACCTGGCCGACAGCTTTCGCGAAGTCCTCACTGGGAATCGAACCCGTGGCCTCCGGCATCTCCGGCAGCGCCGGGTAATCGGCCACCGGGAGTGTCTGCAGGGTGAAGCGGGCCGTACCGCAGACCAGCTCCATCTTGGTTTCATCGGCGGTGATGTCCACGGGCTTGTTCGGCAGCGACCGGGCGATGTCGGCCAGGAGCCGGCCGGAGACCAGGGCGACACCGTCGTCGGTGACGTCGGCCGAGACCGTGATCTGGGCGGAGGTCTCGTAGTCGAAGCTGCTCATGACGACCTGATTGCCCGCCGCCTTCACCAGCAGCCCGGCCAGGATCGGGACGCTCGGACGGGTGGGCAGGCTACGGGCAGCCCACTGCACTGCTTCGGCCAGGACGTCGCGGTCGAGACGGATCTTCACCATTGCTCCCTAGAAACACACGCGTGGTCGGTTGATCATATCGACGCCGATTGATTCGACAGGCTCTGTGGTGGCGTTTCCCCAGGTTGTGCACGGCGGTGACTTCAACGATCACTGGAATCTATCAATTCGTCTTCGTCATAGCGGCTGTGGATCGCGTGGACAACCCGCGTCCGCGCTACTCCGGCAGCGTGTCGGCTGTGGACGGCCGCTGTGGACAACCCAAAACTACACGGGGAGGATTTGGGGACGGCGGTGGTGGTGGCGATCGAATCCACATCGGGACGGGGTTTGTCCCCAGGGTTATCCCCAGCGGTGCACAGCGTCCACAGCCTCCGGTCAGGTTTCCTTCAGAAGGCGAAGCCCCGGTCCGGGCGCGCCGGACCTTCCGGACGGCGTCCACCCCGATGGCCGAGGTCAGCGCAGCGTCGACTGCCGAATCCGGTTGGTGAGCTCGGTGATCTGATTGAAAACACTGCGGCGTTCGCCAAGCAGTTGGCGGATCTTGCGGTCGGCGTGCATCACCGTGGTGTGGTCGCGGCCGCCGAACAACTGACCGATCTTCGGCAGGGACAGGTCCGTGAGCTCCCGGCACAGGTACATCGCGATCTGTCGTCCGGTGACCAGCACATGGGTCCGGCTCTGTCCGCACAGGTCGTCCACGGTGATGCCGAAGTAGTCCGCGACGTTGGTCATGATCGCCGTGGACGAGATCCGGGTCTCGGCGCCCTCGGGAATGAGGTCGCGAAGCACGACCTCGGCCAACGTGATGTCGACCTCCTGGCGGTTGAGGCTGGCGAACGCCGTCACGCGAATCAACGCGCCCTCGAGTTCACGGATGTTGCTCTGGATCTTGCTGGCGATGAACTCCAGGACGTCCGGGCCGGCGGTGAGCCGCTCGGCGGCCGCCTTCTTTCGAAGGATCGCGATCCGGGTCTCCAGGTCGGGCGGCTGCACATCGGTCATCAAGCCCCACTCGAAGCGGCTTCGCAGCCTCGGCTCCAGTGCCTCCAGACCCTTCGGCGGACGATCGGAGGTGAGCACGATCTGCTTCTGCGCGGTGTGGAGGGTGTTGAAGGTGTGGAAGAACTCCTCCTGCGTCTGGATCTTGCCCTCCAGGAACTGGATGTCGTCGATCAGCAGGACGTCGACGTCGCGGTATTGGCGACGGAACTCCGCCGTGCGGTTCTCCGACACCGAGTTGATGAAGTCGTTCGTGAGTTCCTCGGTGGAGACATACTTCACCCGCACCCGGTCGTAGTAGTTGCGGATGTAATGGCCCACGGCGTGCAGCAGGTGGGTCTTCCCCAGCCCGGAATCGCCATAGATCATCAGCGGGTTGTAGGCCTTGCCTGGCGCCTCGGCCACGGCCACGGCGGCGGCGTGCGCGAACCGGTTCGAGTTTCCGATCACGAAAGTCTCGAACGAGTACTTGGGGTTCAGCCGGTCGCCGGCGCTACGTCCGGACCCACGGGCTGAGGGCGCCTCGACCGGTTCGGGCAGGGGCGGCGCGGCCGACGGCTGAGCATCGCCTTCCACATCGAGGGTGGGGTCGACGTCGATCGCCAACCGGATCGGACGCGAGTAGTAGTCACTGAGCTGGGCCTCGATGCTGGCGCGCAGCCTGCTCTCGACCCGTTCTCGGGTGAAGTCGTTGGGAACGGCCAGAATGACCAGCGAGTCGTGGATCGTGATCGGGCGAGTGCTCTGCAACCAGCCTCTCGTCGCCGCGTCGGAGGCAACCCGGACGAAGGACCAGGCGGCTTCCAGCTCAGCTGACGGCCCGGGTTCGATGGTGGGTGATTGCGCCATGGCTCCTGCTTCGGCTCCTCACTACCTGCCCCAGCCAGGTTTCCACACGATTATCCACAGACTGTGTACGACAATGCACGAAGCTCGGGAGCGCCGTTCCCCCCGTGGCGTAGAGCAACCTAGCGATGTCTCGGCACCTGCGCAAACAGTCTGGGAGAAGATCCATGTCACGACGGCGTGTCCTCTCGACATCCGCGGACGAAGATGCCCGGTTTGCCGAGGGTCATCCGAGCCGCGTATCGTTGGTAAGTCGCTGTCGCGACATCCCGTGCGTCCAGGTGGTCGCATTCGAGCCGAACAACACGAACTTTTGGGGGCACTCGCGTGAGCAAGCGCACTTTCCAGCCGAGCAACCGGCGTCGCAGCCGCACCCATGGCTTCCGTCTGCGGATGCGCACCCGCGCCGGCCGCAGCATCATCTCGGCCCGCCGACGTCAGGGCCGCGTCCGTCTGGCCGGCTGAGCCGGCCGTCGGTGCTTCCTGCCCGGTCGCGGTTGCGTCACCCCACGGACTTCCGCGACACCCTCCGCCAGGGCGTCCGGTGCGGACGCACCAGCCTCGTCGTGCACGCCCGACGCACGGCGTCGGGGACGTCGCGCGCGGGCTTCATCGTGTCCAAGGCGGTCGGTAACGCGGTGCACCGCAACCGGGTGAAGCGCCGCCTGCGGCACCTGGCCGCCGCCGCCCTGCCGGACGCACCGTTCGACGTGGACGTGGTGGTCCGGGCGCTCCCGCCGGCCGCCACCGCCGACCTCGGTGCCGATTTCACGTCCGCTTTCGCGGCCTGCCTGGATCGGCTGGCGGCGTGAAGTACGTTCTGATCGCCCTCCTGGTCGTCTACCGCAAGCTGGTCAGTCCGCTGTACGGCAACGTGTGCAAGTACTACCCATCCTGTTCCGCCTATGCCCTGGAGGCGGTCACGGTGCACGGGGCGATGAAGGGCACCTGGCTGGCCGCTCGTCGTCTGGGCAGTTGCCACCCCTGGGCCGCGGGCGGATACGACCCCGTCCCTGGCACCCCCGCGGCGGAGCTGTGGGCTGCTGAGCTGTCCGCCAAGAACAACCCGGCCCAACCGGCCACAACTGGGACGCGACCCGCGTCCGTGAGGTGAGATTGTGTTCCTGCTGATTCCGATGATGGTGCCGCTGGGCTTGTGGGAAGACTTCCTCGGCATGCTCAATGCGATGATGACGCCCCTGTACTGGGCGGTGTCGGGAATTCTGGTGGGCTTCCACAGCCTGCTGTCGAATTTCATGAACCCGGATTCGGGTTGGACCTGGACGCTCTCGATCGTGCTGTTGACGATGGTGATCCGGACGGCGTTGATCCCGCTGTTCGTCCGCCAGATCAACTCGGCGCGGAACATGCAGCTGATTCAGCCGAAGGTCAAGGAGCTGAACGACAAGTACGGTCACGACCGCGAGCGTCTCGGCCGCGAGACCATGCAGCTGTACAAGGACGAGGGCGTGAACCCGATGGCGTCCTGCCTCCCGCTGCTGCTGCAGATGCCGATCTTCCTGGCTCTGTTCTACGTGCTCAACAGCGTGTCGGGCGGTCACGCTCTGGGGTACTTCTTCGAAGGCGAAGCGAATGCTCACCTGGTGACCTCGCTGCAGAACGCCACGATCTTCGGCGCCCCCATCTCGTCGCGGTTCTTGCCGCTGTCCGCGGGGTTCGGTCCGACCCAGGTGGTCGCGCTCACGTTGATCGTGTTGATGACCGGGGTGTTGTTCATCACCCAGCTCCAGCTGATGCGCAAGAACATGCCGCCCGAAGCGCTGACCGGCCCGATGGCACAGCAGCAGAAGACCATGCTCTACATGTTCCCGGTGATCTACGCGATCGGCGGGGTGAGCATCCCGATCGGCGTGCTGATCTACTGGTTGACCACCAACCTCTGGACGATGGGTCAGCAGTACATCCTGATCCACAACAATCCCGCTCCCGGCACCCCCGCCTACGTCGACTGGGAGGAGCGGATGCGCGCCAAGGGTCTCGACCCTGACGCCATCGCCGCGAAGCGTCGGGGCTCGAAGAAGCGTTCCGAGACCGGCGGCGCCGACCCCACCAAGGTGGCCCGGCAGGGCACGACCGCCTCTGGGTCGCCCGCGACGACCGAACCGGACGCGGAGACGCCGACGGTGCAACGGCAGGTGATCCAGCGGCAGCAGCCGCGAAAGAACAGTCGCGCCGCCCGTAAGCAGTGACAAGGTAGAGGACAGCAATGAGCGAAGACACGAACCAGCCCGATCTCGCAGAGCCGCTCGACGAGCAGGCACTCGCGGAGCAAGCGAGCGAATCAGAGGCGGAAGCGACTGCCGAGCTGGGCGAGTCCCTGCCCGAGAACGAGGACGGCTCCGCCGTGGACGAGGATCCTGCGGGCGTGGACGAGGAGGCCTCGGACGAGGGCGACGCCGGCCCGTCCGGCGCGGCCAGGTCGAAGAAGCAGTCCGCGCTGGAGACCGAAGGCGAGATCGCGGCGGACTATCTCGAGGAGTTGCTGGACATCGCCGACCTGGACGGTGACATCGACACCTTCAGCGAAGGCGGTCGTGCGCACGTCTCCATCCTGACCGATGCCGAGTTGCTCGTCGGCAAGGACGGCGAGGTGCTGGAGGCGCTGCAGGAACTGGCGAGGCTCGCCGTGATGACCGAGACCGGCCACCGCAGCCGGTTGATGCTGGACATCGCCGGGCATCGCGAACGCCGACGGAAGGTGCTGCAGGCACTGGCGGCGGACGCGGTCGCGGAGGTCAACGACAGCGGCGAACCCGTTCGCTTGGCGCCGATGAACCCCTTCGAGCGGAAGATCGTCCATGACGCCGTCGCCGCCGCGGGACTGATCAGCGAGTCCGAGGGCGAGGAGCCTCAGCGCCGGGTCGTGGTGCTTCAGAAGTCCTGAGGTGGAGGAGGAATCCGTCCGTCCTCAGAATGATAAAGCGCTTAAGCAATATGTAGATATATTGTCAGGGCGTGGGATCGAATGGGGTCTGCTCGGGCCTCGTGAGGCCGATCGTGTGTGGGAACGGCACGTGCTCAACAGCCTCGCGCTCGCCCCCCTGATTCCGCCCTCCGGGTCCGTCGTGGATGTGGGCAGTGGGGCTGGCCTGCCGGGCATCCCGCTGGCGATCCGGCGCCCTGATCTCCACGTCACTTTGCTGGAGCCGCTGCTTCGCCGGGTGAACTTCCTCGAATTGGCGGTGACCGAGCTCGGGCTCGCCGACCGGGTGCGGGTCGTGCGGGATCGCGCCGAGAGCCACCACGACCGGTACGAGGTCGTGACCTGCCGCGCCGTGGCGCCTCTCCCCCGCCTGATCGGTTGGTGTGGTCCCCTGCTGGCCCGGGACGGACGGCTGATTGCTCTGAAGGGTTCGTCGGCTTCGCAGGAAGTGGCGGACGCCCGGAAGGAGTTGGAGCGTGCGGGCCTGGAAGCGGAAGTGCAGGAGCTTTCGGTGCCGGATCGGACGGAGACGACCTGGGCGATCGTGGTGCGTCGGGCCTGACGGGTCGGACGGCGGCTGCGAATCGGCTTCCTACGGGCCCGGCGGTGGGCCTCAACGGATGCGTCGGGAGAAACCCCTATCCTGTTGTTTCACGTGAAACGCCGCACTTCGCAGGAGACTCATGACGATCACTCCCCCACCGGTCCCACGCCGAGTCGTGTTCGACGAGCCCGAGTTCGGGGTGCCGGCCAACGAGGAACCAGATGATCTGGACTTCAATGTTTCACGTGAAACAACGTTGCCGCGTCCCCTGCGGACGCGCACACTGGTGATCGCCAACCAAAAGGGCGGAGTGGGCAAGACGACCACCGCGGTCAATCTCTCGACAGCGCTGGCTCTCGGCGGACTCACCGTCCTGGTCATCGACCTCGACCCGCAGGGCAACGCGTCCACCGCGTTGGGCATCGAGCATCACGAGGGCGTCCAAGGAACGTACGAGGTACTCACGACCAACTCCCCCATCGAGAACTTGATCAAGCCCTCGCCGGAGTCCGACGGTCTCTGGGTGCTGCCGGCCACCATCGATCTCGCCGGGGCGGAAATCGGACTGGTGTCGACGCCGGCGCGCGAAAGCCGCCTCCTGCACGCCCTGCGCGCCTTCAAAGTGAAGTATCACCCCGACTACGTGTTCATCGACTGTCCGCCGTCGCTGGGATTGCTGACGCTCAACGCGTTGGTCGCCGCAGACGAGATCCTGATTCCGATCCAATGCGAGTACTACGCGCTGGAGGGGGTTTCGCAGCTCCTGCGAACGATCAACCTCGTGAAGGGTTCGATGAACGACCACCTCCGCCTGTCGACGGTGCTGCTCACGATGCACGACGGCCGCACCCGCCTCGCCTCGCAGGTGGCCTCGGAGGTCCGGCAGCACTTCGCGAAGGAGACCTTGACCGCTGCGATCCCGCGGTCGGTGCGCGTTTCCGAGGCGCCCAGCTACGGGCAATCGGTGTTGACCTACCACTCTGCCTCCGCCGGCGCGCAGGCGTACTTCGATGCCGCCGCGGAACTGGCCAGGCGCGGAGCTGGGATTGATGAGATGAAGGAGCGGTCGGCATGAACGCGACCCGGGGTCGAACGGGGCTGGGCAGGGGGTTGGGCGACCTCCTGCAGCGGACCGATCCGGAGTTGCACGGCGACCAGGCGGAGCCGACCGAACCCGTCGGTGCGCATTTCGCTGAGGTGCCGGTGGCCCACGTCCGCCCGAACCCGCGTCAACCCCGGACCGTCTTCGACGAGGACGCCTTGGCGGAACTGGTCGACTCCATCCGCGAGGTGGGCCTGTTGCAGCCCGTGGTGGTCCGCCCCCTTGGCGAGGACCAGTACGAACTCGTCATGGGGGAGCGGCGCCTTCGAGCAAGTCAACTTGTAGGTTTGTCGACAATACCAGCGATCGTGCGTCGTACGGAGGACGCCGACCTGCTGCGCGACGCCCTGCTGGAGAACCTGCATCGCGCCCAGTTGAACCCATTGGAGGAGGCTGCGGCCTACCAGCAGATGATGAGCGACTTCAACTGCACCCAGGAAGAGTTGTCCGTGCGGATCAAGCGGTCGCGTCCGCAGATCTCGAACACCATCCGGCTGCTCGGCCTCCCTGCGCCGGTGCAGCGTCGGGTGGCTGCCGGCGTGCTCAGCGCGGGACATGCCCGGGCCCTGTTGATGCTTCCTGACAGCGCCGCGATGGAGCATTTGGCTACGCGCATCATCGCTGAGGGGCTGTCGGTGCGCGCCGCGGAGGAGATCGTCTCGATCGGGGAGCACGGCACCAAGCGCGCTCCGCGCGCGATGGCGCCGAAGGAGCTGTCCGAGCCGGCGCAGGAACTCCAGCGCGAGCTGAGCGAGCGCCTCGATACCCGGGTCATGATCAGCGAGGGACGTACGAAGGGTCGAATCGTGATCGATTTCGCGGGCCAGGAGGACCTCCTCCGGATCAGCGACCTTCTATCGAGTTAGCACTTTAACAATTTGTCGATAAAGCATCACCGCCGCGGGCAACTGCCCGCGTATCAGGCTCATGGTGGGGTTGCACGATCGGCGCGGTGGTCGTCCCCGACCAGGTGAGTGGGCCAGTCGCTGCACTGCTTCGGCGAAAGACGGGCCTGACGGTGCAACCGGGCGTGGACGGTGCAGATCCACCCCCAGCTGGGCACTGAGGGGCTGCGCCGCTCAGCCGGCTCTCGTGGCGGCGTGGTTCAGGAGGTCGCTCCGTGCGCTGCCCGTCCAGGGTGGGTCAGGCCAGGGTCAGCTCGAAGTGTTCGACGGAAAACGGAAGGCTGGGGTAGCGCGCGATACCCGACGACACGAAGCCAAGCCGCCGGTACCAAGCGGCGAGGCGAAGGTTGTCCGCGACAATTCCGATGCGCAACACCGTGGCGCCTGCGGCCCGTGCCCGGTCGGCCGAGGCGCCGACGAGGCGTTCGCCGTAGCCCCGGCGCCGCGCCTCAGGCAGGACGGCGAGGTGCCGCAACTCCCACGTCGTCGGACGGGATCGCGACGCCAGCACGAAGGCACAGCCGAGTATTCGGCCGGCAACGGACAGTGCGATCAGGTCGGCACCGCGGGCCGCCAGTTCCTCGACCCGCCTCAGTTCCCAGAACGCGGGGTGGTTCGGGGTGTTCTCGCGCGTGATGTTGAACTCGTCCACATCGGTGGCGAACGCGGCCCGAACCACGGCCAGGCATTCCGGAAACCGATCGGGGGAGACGACGCCGATTCGAGCGTCGGGAGCCTCAGACACCGTCGGGTTCGTCGTCCGCCCGAGCGCCGGTCCCGGTCACCGCGCGAAGGCGGGCCTGGACGTCCTTGCGGGCAGAGTATTCGGCCCAGAACGACAGGAACGGTACGGTGCCCGCCAGAGCGATCACGAGCAGGCGGCCCCAGGGCCAGTGCACCCGGCGGCCGAGGTCGTAGGCGGTGACCAGCAGCACCATGTAGAGCCAACCGTGGGGGACGCCGGTCATCGTGACCACGATGCCGTTGCCGCCCAGGTACTTCAGCGGGAGGCCGATCAGCACCAGCACGACCAGCAGTACGCCCACCAGATAGGCCATCACTCGATACCGGAGCAGGGCGGCACGGATCGCCGGGGCCATCTCAGGCGTGAGTGGGGGCACGTCGAGTTCGGTCGGTTGCGTCATTCGTCCTCCTGGGTGGACAGCGTACCGAGGCTGCCCCTGCGCCCGAGGGTCCGGACGAACCGGAAGGTCATGAACGCTGCGAACGCGGCAAAGGCCCACCACTGCAACGCGTACCCGGCGTTCTGGAGCGAACCCTCCCCGGTCGGCAGGACGGTGGTCGCCGGTCCCAGCCCCTGATCGGCCGAATCCGCCGCCGACAAGGTGATGAACCCGGGCATCAGTTGCTGCGGCCACAGCTGGGCGAGCGCCGGCAGCCTGACCGAGCCCAGCGCGTCCTCGCGCGTCTCGTGGTCAGCGCCCGCTTCCGACGGCAGGAACACCCCGCCCTGGGTGAGGCTTCCCGACGGCGCGGACGGGACGGCGTTCGCGCCGGCGTCCGAGGGCACGCTGCCCCGGACGACCGGAAGCACGCGGCCGTCCTCGAGCAGGAACGCGGTGACGATCCGCGTGGTCCCGTCCGCTGCCACCACAGGCAGCTGTTGGTCGGGCAGGTAACGCCCGACCACCGTGACCCGCTTGCCGTAGACGTCGCCCACGGTGCCGTCGGCGGAGACGAGGTCGAGCAGGGCCACCGGCGGCTGAGCGGCACGGGCCGCGGCCGATTCGTTCTCCTTGTCCTCGAACACCCGCATCTGCCACAGCCCCAGCCACAGCATGCCCAGCGTCAGGGCAGTGCCCAGGAGGGCGACGCACCACTGCTTGCCGCGGACACTCATCTAGCCTCGCGCCTTCGCCGTGGTGGTTCGCCCTGGCGAGCGGAGTCCGGGCGGATACCTCCAGACGCCGGCGCGCACGGCAGACCGGGCCGGCGGGGGAGCGCTGGAGCTCGCCGCGCGCCGGCGTCTGGAGGTCGCGCAGCAAGCGGGGTTGGTGGCCGACGCACTAGCCGGACCGGCGCGCCCAGGCGTTGTCGACGAGCTGCGCGCAGAGAAGGCCGAAGTTCAGGCCCGCCGCCTCGACGGCCTGCGGCATCAGCGACGTCTCGGTCATGCCCGGCGCCGAGTTGGATTCGATGAACACCGGCGTTCCGTCCGGGCGGACGATGATGTCGGCGCGGGACAGGTCACGGAGCCCGAGCACTCGGTGCGCCGAGACGGCCACCTCGGCGCAGGCGGCCGCGGTGGGTTCGTCCAGCGCGGCCGGGACGATGAAGCGAGTCTCGCCGGCCGTGTACCGGGCGGTGTAGTCATAGATGCCGGAGTTGGGCCGGATCTCCACGGCCGGCAGTGCGATCGCCTCGCCGTCGGTTTCCACGACGGTGACCGCGATCTCCGTTCCTTCGATGAACTCCTCCACCACCGCAAGATCGCCGTACGCGTACGCGCCGACCATGGCCGAGGGCAGCTCGGACTCGGCGTCCACCCTGGTGGTGCCCAGCGCCGAGCCACTCCGAGCGGGCTTCACGATCATCGGGAAGCCGATCCGTTCACCCAACGCTGTGACGAGGGCGCGTGCACCGAGTTCGCGGAACATGTCGTGGGGGAGTGCGGCCATCAGCGGGGTGGCCAGTCCGGCCTGCGCGATCAGGGGCCCTCCGACCGCCTTGTTGAACGCGCGCCGGCAGGACGCCGGCTCGGAGCCGACGTAGGGGACGCGGAGCAGGCTGAGCACCTGTTGCAGCCCGCCGTCCTCGCCGACACCGCCATGCAGGACGGGGAACACCACTGGGTCGGGGAGCCCCTTCAGCAGGTCGATCAGCTCGGGGGCCACGTCGGACTCGATCACCTCGCGATCCTGGTCGCGTAGGGCCTGGGCCACTCGGCGTCCCGAGCGCAGCGAGACGTCCCGCTCGTGGGAAAGGCCGCCGGCAAGGACGACGATCGGGCCGTGGGTGGTGCTGTCGCTCATGTCGATTCCTAGGTGACGTCCGGCGCGGGGCCGGTGGTGAGGTCGTAGTGGCGCTGCGTCTGGATGCCCAGTCCGAAGGTGCGATGCATCTCGAGTTCCTGCTCGAGCACTTCGCCGAGCCGCCGGGTGCCCTCGAGGATGCGCTCAGGGGTGGGGAAGCAGAAGGACAGGCGCATGTTGCGGCTGCCCAGGCCGTCGGCGTAGAACGCCGTACCCGTGGTGTAGGCGACCCGGGCGTTGACCGCGCGGGGCAGCATCGACTGGGAGTCCAGGCCCTCGGGCAACGTGACCCAGACGAAGAAGCCGCCGTGCGGATGCGTCCAGGTCGTGCCCGGCGGCATGTGCTCAACGAGCCCCTGCAGCATCGCGTCCCGACGTTGGCGGTACATGTCGCGGTAGACGATGATCTGGGAGCGCCAGTCGAACTCTTCAAGGTAGGTGGCGATGGCGAACTGGCTGAACACGGGTGGGCACAGGGTCGCCGCTTCCTGCGTGAGGACCAGCTTCTCCCGCACGGCGTGCGGCGCCAACGCCCACCCCACCCGGAACCCGGGGGCGAAGATCTTGGAGAACGAGCCCAGGTAGACCACGTTCTCGGCCTCCATCGAGCGCAACGCGGGCATGGGCTCGGAGTCGAGGGTGAGCAGCCCGTAGGGGTTGTCCTCGACGATCAGCAGATTGTGCTCCTTGGCGACGGCGAGCAGCTCCCGGCGTCGCTGGAGTGACTGGGTGACCCCGGTGGGGTTCTGAAAGTTCGGGATCGTGTAGAGGAACTTCACCCGCTTGCCGGCCGCCTTCAGCGAGACGAGGGCGTTCCGCAGGGCGACCGGGTCGATGCCGTCGTCGTCCATCCCGACGTGCACCACCTCGCACTGGTAGGCGCGGAAAGTGCCGATCGCGCCCACATAGCTCGGCGCTTCGGCGAGGACCACGTCTCCTGGATCACAGAAGACGCGGGTGACCAGGTCGAGAGCCTGCTGGGAGCCACAGGTCACCACAATGTCGTCGGCGTGGGCGTGGATCTCCTCCTCCGCCATCACCTCGACGATCTTCTCCCGCATGAACGGCTCACCCTGGCCGGATCCGTACTGCATGGCCTGGGTACCGCGCTCGGCGATCAGCCGGTCCACCGCCTTCGCCAGGGCTTCCCGGGGGAGGTCGGCGATGTTCGGCATGCCGCCGGCCAGCGAGACCACCTCGGGACGGTTGGCGACGGCGAACAGGGCCCGGACGGCCGAGACCGTCAGGCCATGGGTTCGCTCGGCGTACGCGTCGACGTAGGTATCCAGCCGGGTGTCACGGCGGGATGGTTCTGGCAGGCTCACCGCACCAGACTGCCGCACCTCGGGCCTAGGATGAAACCGACCCACCTGTGGAGTGGGGAAGAAGCCGGGGGTGGGATGCCGAGACTGTCGCTGGTGACGCTGGCGGAGCTACCTGGGCTGGCCTGCCCCTACTGCGGTCGGACGGAGACCGCGGAGACCCCGGAGGCCGTGTCCGCTGCGACGCTCTGGGGTACCTGCGGGGTGAAACTGATGGACCCCGGCCCGGCAGCGGCCGGGCCGGTGGGACTGCTGCTGTTCGCCCCGACGGAGGATCGCAGCGGCGCGTTGCTCACCTGCGCGTGGGTCGAGCCCGGCAGCGTCCGGTCGGGCTACGGTCGCCAACTGGTTCAGGCGGCGGCGGCCGAACTGGTCCATCGCCGGGTGCCGTCGATCATCGCCGTCGGGGGCCGGCGCTCACTGCGGTGCAGCGCTCCGCCCAGAGATTTCCTTCGGGCCGTCGGCTTCACCCGATCCCCCGACGAGCGGATCTGGCGGTTGGACCTGGACCGAACCGTGACCGAGCGCAACGGCGTCCGCTCCGTCTTCGAGCGGTTGATCGACTCCCTGCGGCCCGCGACTCCTCCTGAGCCCGCCGGGGGTGCGATCTCCGGTCGGACGACCACCCCCGGCGCCTGATCGACGTCCTCACCGCCGGACCGGCCGAAAGACCCGAAAGTGCGGCCGCGGCGTCGCCGCGGGCCAGCAGACGCTCCGTCATCGGGGACCGTGTACTTCAGTGAACCACGCTGGGGCGAACCGACTGCCGTTCGGGCCGGTGTCGTGATCTCGCGGCCAGATCACCCCGCCGCGGACCGCCCGCCCGGGCGGCGGCGATCCGGTGGCGAAATCGAGACACGGTCGAACGGCGACACCGGTCAGGTCGAACGGCGTGGCCGGCGATGGCGACGGCCACGAGCGACGTGCGCTGAGCCTGACGACGCCCGCGGTCGGCCTTCCGAGCCTGCTGAGCGCGGCCGGTAAAGGCTGATGGAACCCAGTTCAGGCGCGCAGAAGAATCAGAGGAACTCTTCGATGGCCCTCAGCAGGACCGACTTGGGTTTGGCGCCGACGAAGGACTTCACGACCTCGCCACCGACGAACACCTGGATGGTCGGCAGGCTCATCACGCCCTGCTGGGTGGGCACCTGCGTGTTCTCGTTGGTGTCGAGCTTGAGGAACGTGACCTTGTCGCCGTGGTCGCGGGCGAGCTCGTCGATGATCGGGGACAGCTGCTTGCAGGGCGCGCACCAGTCGGCCCAGTAGTCGACCACCACCGGTTTGGACGACTTCAGGACGAGGTCGCTGAAGGTGGCATCGGTGACATCGGCAACAGTGGACATGAGGGTTCTCCTGATCAGGCGGTCGCAGGGACAGTAAGGCTGGTGGCGGCGTCCGACAGCGCCGTGAGATAGCGTTCGGCGTCCAACGCCGCTGCGCATCCGGTGCCGGCCGCCGTGATCGCCTGTCGGTAGGTGTGGTCGACGAGATCGCCGGCGGCGAACACCCCGGGAACGTTGGTGCGGGTGCTGGGTGCGTCCACCAGGACGTAGCCAGCGACGTCCACCTCCACCTGGCCGCGGACGATCGCCGAGCGCGGATCGTGGCCGATCGCGACGAACAGGCCCGAGACGGCAAGGTCGCGAACGCCGCCGGTGACGGTGTCGGTGAGCGTGAGGCCGGTCAGGGCCTGATCGCCGGTGAGGTCGGTCACCACGGAATTCCAGGCGAACCTGATCTTGGGGTCGGCCGTCGCCCGGTCGATCATGATCTTCGACCCGCGAAGCTCGTCCCTGCGATGGATGATCGTGACCGACTTCGCGAACCGGGTCAGGAAGGTCGCTTCCTCAAGAGCTGAGTCACCGCCGCCGACGACGGCGATGTCCTTGTCGCGGAAGAAGAAGCCGTCGCAGGTGGCGCACCAGGACACTCCGCGTCCGCTCAGTCGCTCCTCGGCCGGGAGACCCAGCTTCCGGTAGCCGGAGCCCATGGCGAGGATCACCGCGCGGGCGGAGTAGGTGTTGCCCTCGGAGTCGGTGACGGTCTTGGCCTCGCCGGTCAGGTCGACGGCGGTGATGTCGTCGGTGATGATCTCGGCGCCGAACCGTTCGGCCTGGGCGCGCATGGCCAGCATCAGGTCGGGGCCCATGATGCCCGTCGGTGAAGCCGGGGTAGTTCTCCACCTCGGTGGTGTTCATCAGCGCGCCACCGGCGGCCAGAGCGCCCTCGAAAACGAGCGGTTCCAGCCCGGCACGGGCGGTGTAGATGGCCGCGGCGTAGCCGGACGGGCCGGAGCCGATGATGATGACCTCACGGGTGTCGGACATGGGTTCCTCAACAAGACGGGGACGCGGAGGTCCCACTGTATCGAGCGGTGCTGGACACCTGGCGTCAACCAAACCGGTGGCCTCGTCATTCCCGGTCGGCGGCGCCGTCCCGGATCGTGGCTCTTCCCACGTTCGCGCCGGCTGGGGTGCAGAAGGTTCCCGGGGATCGCTACTTCGCCAGGTTCGGCTCGAACTCAGGCGCGTCCGGATCCTTGCGCAGGATCACGATGCCGAAAGCCAGCATCGCCAGGTCGAGCGGCGCCGCGACGGCAGCCACCGGCCAGAGGCCCAGCTGCAGCCCGAGGTCGTTGAGGGAGTGAAAGACGACGAGCGGCCAGATCGTGTTCGTGCGCAGTCGGAGTGCCGCCAACCCGACGCCCTGCACTGTGGCCCCGAGCACTTGCAGCACGATCAGCACCGAGATTCCCCGCAGGCCGAGGTTGACCAGGTGTGACACGCCGAACAGCAACGAGGACAACAGCACGGCCGGCCAGGTTCCCTGTGGCCGGAGCAGACCGAGAATCACGCCGCGGTACAGGCCCTCCTCGAAAACCCCCGTGCAGGCGTATCCGACCAACTGGACGAGGAGTGCGGCCACACCGGGCCATTCGACTCCGCCCAACAGGGGCACCACCAGGAGTGCGCCGGGCAGCCAGTACAGGTGCATCGCGCGCCACTGCGACGGCCTGGTGAATCCGGCGAACGCCCACCAGCCCAGCGCCGCCAGCAGAGCCAGAAGCAACGCGGTGAGGACCACCACCAGCACCAGACTCCGGCTGGGGCCCGTTGTCGAGTAACCCGGGAGGCCCGGGGCCAGCGCGGCCAGAACGGCCGACCCGCCGCCGACCACGGCTGCGGTGAGCACCGTGAGCCCCACAGAGCTCCATACGGGACGGGCGCGAAGGCGGAGCTCCAGGGACGCGCCGCGGTGGCTGGGAGCGGTCATGCTCGCATCCAACCAACGCGCGGCCTCGATTGCCACCGCCTGAGGTTCTCGATGGCGTGGGCGTGGGCCCGTCGGGGTACATCTTCTCCCCGAGCGAGGCTACGCTCGCGAGGGTGCTGATCCTGCTCTCACCGGCGAAGTCGCTGGATTTCACGTCGAAGCTGCCCAGGGTCGCGCCGTCCCAGCCGCGGCTCCTGGACCGGGCCGAGGCGCTGGTGGAGGTCATGCGCACCAGATCGGTGGCCGACCTCGCCGCACTCTCGGGTGTTTCCGATGAGCTCGCGGCGCTCAACGCCGAGCGATGGGCGGCGTTCCACACGCCCTTCACCCCAGGGAACGCTCGTCCAGCGGTGCTGGCGTTCAACGGTGACGTCTACCAGGGAATGGATGTTCGGCGCCGGTTCGGGACGCGGGACTTCACCGAGGCGCAGAAGACGGTGCGGATCCTCTCGGGGCTGTACGGCGTGCTGCGTCCGCTCGACCTGATCCAGGCGTACCGGCTGGAGATGGGCACCCACTTGACCACCGATCGGGGCCGCACGTTGCGTGACTGGTGGGGATCGGCGATCACCGACCTGCTCCGCGACGACGTGGCCGACTCGCCGGGACCTGCGTTGGTGGTCAACCTCGCCTCCGCGGAGTACTTCGGTGCGGTGCGACCGGACGAACTCGGCGCGCCGGTGGTCTCGCCTCGCTTCGAGGACACCGACGCCCGCGGCCGGCGCAGCGTGGTCTCGTTCTACGCCAAGCGCGCCCGCGGTGAACTGGCCGCGTGGCTGGTGCTCCGCCGCGCCCGGACGCCGTCGGCGCTCAGGGCCTTCGACGGCGCCGGTTATGCCTACGACAAGGCTGCATCGACGCCCGAGGTGCCCGTGTTCGTTCGGGCCTTCGCGGGCCGGAGCTGAGCGCTCGAGTCCAGCCCGGGAGCCCGACGCCGCCCGGTGGAGTCGGGCGCTGCTTCGGGCCTGCGAGCCGGTCCGCGAGCCCAGCTCCTACGACAGTCCGTAGGCCTTGTGGATCATCCAGATCGGGTGCTCGGTCTGCACGCCGGAGGATTGGGAGATCTGCCAGCGGCAGGTCTCGGTGTCGCACAGGGCCAGGTCGGGGTTGGTGGCGCGCACCATGTCGAACAGCGGCTTGCCGACGGCTTGCGCGATGTCGTACTTCTCCTTCTTGAGGCCGTAGGTGCCGGCGATGCCGCAGCACACCTTCTCGGAGTCGACCACGGTCAGGCCCGGGATCAGCCGCAACACCTCAAGGGCCGGCTTGCCCATGCCCTGGCTCTTCAACTGGCAGGGGGCGTGGTACGGCACGGTCATCTCGACGGACGCGAAGTCGGTCGGCAATTCGCCTGCCTCGTGCAGGTCGAGCAGGAACTCCATCATGTCCCGGACCCGCGTCGCCACGTCCTTCAGCGATTCCGCCGTCACACCCATGATCTCGTGCGCCTCGTGCTTCAGCATGCCGGTGCACGAGCCGGACGACGAGACGATGGTCAGGTCGCGGCCGGCCGCACGCAGGTCGTCGCACAGCTTCAGCACCGACGCCGTCGCCTGGTCGAACAGACCGTTCGACTGTTGAGCGAGCCCGCAGCAGCCCTGCTTGGGCACGATGACCTCATATCCGAGGTATTCCAGCACCTCGATCGACTTCTTCGACGTCTCCACCTCGAAGTAGCCGCCTGCGCAGCCGTGGAAGAACACCACCGCCCCGCGGGTCGGACGCCGCACCGGCGCCGGCCGCTTCTTCAGCCAGCCGTGCAGCGTCTGGGTCTGCGCCGGAGGCATCGGGGCGTCCCGGTGCACCTTCACGACCTTCTCCATGATCGTGCGGATCGGCCCGTTGTGCAGCGCGGCGTTGGCGAGGGGGGCAACGGGGGTCATCGCCTTACCCATCAGCACGGTCTGGCCGATCAGCCGGTCGCGCAGCGGCATGTGATCGGCCTTCATCACGGCGCGAGCCTGGGAGTTCAGCTCCGCGATCTGCACCCCTTGGGGGCAGACGAGGGTGCACGTGCCACAGCTGGAGCAGTAGTCCAGCGAGTGGTCGACGCTCTCTCCGTGGCGGAACCGCTCAGCCTGCGGACCGACGAACTTGGGCCCGGAGAACAGCGGCGTCACCGCCGATACGGGGCACTGCGTTTCGCAGATGGTGCACTTCACGCAGGCGTCGAGGCTGGCCCGGGACAGCTCGTGGCCGGCGAACTCCATACCGCTGCTGGTCATGACATCTCCTTCGGGCTCGACCCGCCGGGCTGGCCGGACGGTGTTCCCATCGGTGGGGCGAAAGCGGAAAGGGCGAGGATGGAGTCCGCGGCTTGGAGCCCGCTGGCGAGCGCGATGCCGTCCCCGGACAGTTCCCGCCACCGGGACGAGCCGGCGAGGATCCCCCCGGCAGCGAACAGGTTCGGATGAACCACGGCGCCGCTGCCGTCCACCACCCGCATGTCCTTCGCGACCCGGACGCCAACCTTGAACAAGGGTTGCTCGGCCCCCCAGTAGTCGCCGTGGATGAGCGGGCCCTCGGCGCCGGCCAGCGGTAGCCCGAACAGGGTTTCGGTCACCGCGCCGAACGAGTCCAGAGCCAGCGCTCCGGCCTCGAAACCCCCTGTGGCCAGCACGAACGCGTCCCCCAGGTATTCCCGGGCAGCGCCGGCGGTGGCCACCGTCACGCCCTTGACCACACCGTCCTCGACCCGGACGCCGACGGTGCGCGCACCGTTGACGATCCGGACGCCGGCGGCCACCGCCGCCTCGGTGAGCGCCTCGTTCAGGCGCATCCCCGGCACGTTCGGAGGTGGCAGCGGAATCTCGAACACCGGGTGACCGAGCCGCTCCGCGACATCCCGCCACGCCTGGCGGTCCTTCAACCCCAGCACCGCTGGGAGGCCCACGACTTCGCCGTCGGTCAGGAACGGCTTCAGCGTGCTGGCGAACCGCTGCCTGAAGTTCGGATCGTCGAACGCCCGGGCATAGGTGAGGCCGGAGGAGTCGACCTCACCGTCACGGGCCGGCACGTCCACCGACACCGGACGCGCGCTCAGCCGTCCGCCGTCGGGCAGTGGCGTGCGGGCGAGGTTCTCCGCGATCAGCTTGGGATGGAAGTCCTTCAGGCGCCGCAATCCGACGATGGCCAGTCGCTGGCCGTCCTGGACGTGGCCGGCCACCATGCTGGGCGAGGCCAGACACGTCGGCCGAATCGCCCCCACCGCGGTCGGGAGCTGGTAGTTGGTCTCGGGGTCGCCCACCAGCAGGTCGGGTCCGAGCAGGTCGGCAAGATAGGCGACGCCGGCGAGCACGGGCGCGACGCCGATCGTGGCGTACGGATGCCCCGGCTTCGCGGACGCCAGGGCAGACAGCGTGAGTACGGGGTTCGTGACCCGGTCGGGGGCGTATCCGAGCACGTCGATGGTGCCTTGACCCAGCTGGAGCCCGCCGATCCCCTTGGTCAGGAGGGTGACGCGGACTCCGGCGGGGGCGCCCAGCCTGGCCAGACGGTTGGCGGCGACCAGACCGGCCAGGCCGGCGCCGAGCACGAGAACGCGGCTCACAGGGGTGCGGTCATCGGGCCACCTCGCTTTCGGGTTGCGGGAGATGTTCCACGTCGAGCGTGCCGCAGAAGATCCAGTTGTCGAGGGCGGTCTGGCGCACCTGATCGCCGTACAGGATGGGCCACAGGCCGATCCAGCGGTTCTTCAGGAACAGCCGCAGCAGGCCGGTCGCCCGTTCGATGTCGATGTGCCCGGTCTCAAGGGCCACCCCGGTGGCGCGCATGCTGCAGAAACCGCCCTGACAAGGCCCCATGCCCAGCCGCAGTTGGCGACGCAGGTCATCGAACGTACCCTTGGGCTGGTCCGCGAGGGCGGTGGTGAACATCTTCCTCGTCATCAGTTCGCACTCGCAGAGGATCTGATCGTCCAACCGGTCGGACTCACGGTCCTCGAGGCGGTGGGTGACCACGTAGTTCTTGGTCGGCTCGGGGCCGGGAATGTTCTCGTCGGCGGTGCGGCAGGCCCGCTTCTCACCCAGCTTGTCGCACATCGCGTCCACGATGTGTTCGGCCATCAGCCGGTAGGTCGTGAGCTTCCCGCCACCGATGGTGAGCATGCCGTCGAGGCCGTCCCGTTCGGTGTGGTCGATCACGGCCATGCCGCGGCTCATGTGCCTGGTGTCGGCGGCCGCGACCCGCGAATCCTTGATCAGCGGACGGGCGCCCGCCCACGCGTGCAGGGCGCGCGCCTGCCGGAATCCGGGAATGAGCACTTCGCCGGCGTCCAGCATCTGTTGCACCTCGTCGGCTTCGATCGCGAGATCGTCGGGGTCGTCGACCTTCACATCGGTAGTGCCGATGATGCTCACGGTGTGCACGGGGACCAGGATGTCGCCGTCGGCGGGATAGATCATCCGGTTCACCACCCGGTTCACCAGGCGGTGGTTCATCGCGATCATGATCCCGCGTCCGGGAACGACGTCCACGGGATGGGCGCCGGCCATCGCCGCGATCTGGCCGGCCCACGGCCCGGCGCAGTTGAGCACGAAGCTGCAATCGATCTGGACATCCTCGCCGCTCTTGAGGTCGGTGCAGTGGACGCTGGCCACGCGGTCGCCGTCCCGGTCGATCCTGGTGACGCGATGGTAGGTGAGGATCTGGGCGCCGTAGGTCCGGGCCGAGTTGGCCGCGCCCCAGACCAGCTGCCAGCCGTCCACCGAGCCGTCCTGCACTTCGACCGCCCTGAGCAGGCCCGGGTTGAGCCGGGGTTCGGCGCGCAGCGCCTGGGCGACCGAGATCTCGGTGGCCGGGACGCCGGTGGCGGCGGCGCCGGCGAGGAACTTGTCGGCGAACTCGGGATCGTCACCGGGACAGGTGACGAAGTAGCCGCCCGTGGTTTCGATCGCCGAGGCCTGGATCCGCGTGAGGATCGCGTTCTCCTGGGCGCATTCGGTCGCCGACAGCGGGTCGCTGACCACGTAGCGCCCGCCGGAGTGGAGGAGTCCGTGGAATCGTCCGGTGGTGCCCTGTCCCAGGTCGGCCCGTTCGAGCAGCACCGTGCTGTAGCCCCGCATGGCCACGTCCCGCACCACCCCGGCACCGGTCGAACCGCCGCCGATCACCACGACGTCAACAGCCAGCTTTGTCACGTCGAACCTCCTTGTCCCTCGGACGGCCCGGGCGTCGCCCTGCTCGGCGTCCGGGCAGCGCACAGCGTGCCGCCTGGGGTCAGGCTAACCACGCTCCGATTCCCGATTCACCACCTGGGGGAAGGTCGCCCAGACGTGCAGGCCTTCTGCGGCGCGGTGGGAAATCGACCCTCAGCTGGCACGTCCGGCACGCGGGGCTGGCTGCGGATGAGCGCGACCGGCCGCGTCCTGGTCTGCTCGCTACAGCCGGAAGCGGTCGAGCACGGCGCGCGCGGTGCCTTCGTCCAGCACCAGATCGGTGGCGACCCCTGCGCGGAGCGCCCCCACCACCGCCGGGGCTCGTGACGGGTCGGCGACCACGCAGATCCGGCGAGGCACCCGCTGCAGTTCGCCCGGGGTCAGCCCCGTGGCGCGCTCGTTGTAGGCGATGTCGGCGTACGATCCGTCCTCTCGGAGCAGGACGGTGCAGACGTCCCCGACGACGCCGTCCGCCGCGAGTTGGCGCATGTCGGAGGCGTCCATGTAGCCGGCCGTGTACACGTGGGACGGCACCCGTCCTTCGAGACAGCCCACCCCGAATACGGCCAGGTCGAGCAACTGATGCAGCTTGAGCACGTTGCGCACGGAGCGTTCCCGCCACATGGCCTGCTTCGTGGCCGCGTAGTCGAAGAATGCGGGCACCGGGAACAGCACCACGCGGGCATCGAAGGCGTCGCCGATCGACTGCAGGATCTCTCCGATGTAGGGAATGCCCGAACTGCGCTGGTTCGCCCCGCCGTTGATCTGCACGACGGTCGAACCCACGAGCGGACGCCGGCCCAGATGCTTGACCACGTGGGAGAGGGTGACGCCCCACGCCACCCCGATCAGTTGGTGGTCGTCCACAGCCTCAGTGAGCAGCCGACCGGCGAGCCGGGCGACCTGGTCGAAACGGACGTTCTCGTTGGCGTTCTCGCGCACCGAGACCATGTGCACCCGGACGTCGAACATCCGGCTCAGAGTGGCCGCCAGCGGGGACTGGGACCCGCTGTGATCGGCCAGGCTGATCCGTACCAATCCGGACTCCCGCGCGTCTTTGAGGAGGCGCGACACCGACGACCGAGACAGGCGCAACTGATGCGCGATGCTCTCCATCGTCTCGCCCTGGATGTAGTAGCGGGAGGCCGCCTGGTACATGTCCTCGTAGCGCTCGTTCAACCTTGCACCCCTCTCGTGCACGTTCGTTCACAGGTCTAGCGCACATGTTCAAGGGTTAGCAAGATGGGCATTGCGGGCGGGTGGTCTTCAATCCTCGACCGCGCCATGACCAGGGTTCGTTGAGCGTACGAAGGAGTCGTCGATGTGCGTGGCAACGGCAGCGGCGTCCGGCGTGATCGACACCACCCCACCCAGCGACTCCGAGGGCGAGGCTGACAGTTCGAACCTCGCCGTTCCACCCTCGATCCGGCCCCGGGGCCCGGACGAGGGTGTCGCCCATTGCGGCCCCGGCGTCCGGTGTCTCACGATGATGCGGTCACGGACGCACAAGACCATCGACGCGGCGTCAGATCACGCGCGATCGGTCCTCGATGCCCCAGCCGGGCCACTCCCGACCACGCGTAGGTGGCAGCGCGTGGCGTCCCGCGCTGGTTGAGTCGATCCATTTATTCTCCCAACAGCCCCGAACAAGGGGTACGACAACCACACATGCGTCCTCGGACGCCTAAGCTGACACCAGCGCTGGTGTCGGAAAGTGAGCCATCGTGAGCCTCGCCACGATCTTCCTGTCCGAATTTGTGGGCAGCACAATCCTGATCCTTTTCGGTGCGGGTGTGGTCGCCAACGCCATCCTTCCCAAGACGAAGGGCAACGGAGGCGGCTGGCTACTCATCAACTGGGGATGGGGTATCGCCGTCTTCGGCGGCGTGCTGGCCTCGTACAAGTCCGGCGGGCATCTGAACCCGGCCGTGACGGTCGCCATCATCGCGACCGGCGCGAAGGAATTCGTCCCCGGGATCCCGGTGGACGCGGCGTCTGTCGCCACGTACCTGTCGGCCCAGTTGGTGGGCGCCTTCCTTGGTGCTGTCCTGGCCTGGGTGGCCTACAAGGATCACTTCGCGGAGGACGCCCCCGAGGGCGTCAAGCTCGGCGTGTTCTCGACCGGCCCGGCGATCCGCAACCCGATCTGGAACTTCATCACTGAAGTTGTGACCACCTTCGGCTTCGTCCTGGTGATCCTCGCCGCCGGTCATTGGGGCGACTCGGCCACCAAGACTCCGGCCGGACTGGGCTGGCTCGGTGCACTCGGAGTGGCGCTCCTGGTCGTCGGCGTCGGCGCGTCTCTCGGTGGTCCCACCGGCTACGCGATCAACCCGACCCGAGACCTCGGCCCCCGCATCGCCCACGCGATCCTGCCGATCCCGAACAAGGGCAGCTCGGACTGGGGCTACGCCTGGGTCCCGATCGCCGGCCCCCTGCTGGGTGGCCTCCTCGCCGGTCTGCTGAGCGGCGTCCTGCTGCCCGCGTAACGCAAGGTTCGACGGCCCGCGGTGGGCCGGCAGAGTCCGGCCCACCGCACGTCGAAGACCCGCCCTCAACACCGGACGGATCGGGCGTAGGTCCGAACCGCCCGGACAACCAAAAATCCTCAAACAATGACGTGGAAGGAAATATCCATGGCGGACAAGTACATTCTCGCGATTGACCAGGGGACGACCAGCTCCCGGGCAATCATCTTCAACCACGAGGGCCAGATCGTCTCCGTGGGCCAGAAGGAACACGAGCAGATCTTCCCCAGGGCCGGTTGGGTTGAGCACAACGCAATCGAGATCTGGGACGCGGTCCGCGAGGTCGTTGGCGAGGCGCTGGCGAAGGCCAGCCTGAACAAGGACAACATCCAGGCCGTCGGCATCACCAACCAGCGCGAAACCACGCTGGTCTGGAACAAGGAGACCGGCGAACCGGTCTACAACGCCATCGTCTGGCAGGACACCCGCACCGGCAAGATCATCGAGGAACTCGGCGGCGGCGACCAGGACAAGTACAAGGCGCGGGTCGGCTTACCGCTGGCGACCTACTTCTCCGGGCCCAAGGTCAAGTGGATCCTGGACAACGTCGAAGGCGCCCGCGCCGACGCCGAGGCCGGCAAGCTGGTCATGGGCAACATGGACACCTGGGTGATCTGGAACATCACCGGCGGGGTGCACGGCGGCGTCCACGTGACCGATGTGACCAACGCCTCCCGCACCATGCTGATGGACCTGAAGACCTTGAGCTGGGACGCGGAGATCGCGGCCGACATGGGCATTCCGATGTCGATGCTGCCCGAGATCAAGTCGTCGTCGCAGATCTACGGCTACGGCCGCGAAGAGGGCCTGCTCGGTGGCGTCCCGATCGCCGGCGACCTGGGGGACCAGCAGGCGGCCACCTTCGGCCAGGCCTGTTTCGAGCCTGGCATGGCGAAGAACACCTACGGCACCGGCTGCTTCATGATCCTGAACACCGGCGAGGAGATCGTTCCTTCCAAGAACGGGCTGCTCACCACCGTGTGCTACAAGATCGGCGACGACAAGCCCATCTATGCCCTCGAAGGTTCGATCGCGGTCACCGGTTCTCTGGTGCAGTGGCTGCGCGACAACTTGAAGATGTTCTCCTCCGCTCCCGAGATCGAAGAGCTCGCCGCGTCCGTGGACGACAACGGCGGCTGCTACTTCGTACCGGCGTTCTCAGGCCTGTTCGCCCCTTACTGGCGAGCAGATGCCCGGGGCGCGATCGTGGGCCTCACCCGCTACGTCAACCGCGGCCACATCGCCCGCGCCGTCCTGGAGGCCACCGCCTACCAGACCCGCGAGGTGCTCGAAGCCATGGAAGCCGACTCGGGTGTGAAGCTGGCCGAGCTCAAGGTCGACGGCGGCATGACCGCCAACGAGACCCTGATGCAGTTCCAGGCCGATCAGGTGGGCGTTCCGGTGGTGCGTCCGGTGGTGGCCGAGACCACCGCTCTCGGTGCGGCCTACGCGGCCGGCATCGCGACCGGGTACTGGGACGGCGAAGCCGACGTCATCGCCAACTGGGCCGAGGACAAGCGCTGGGAGCCCAAGGCGGACGACTCCGAGCGCGGCCGCCTCTACCGCAACTGGAAGAAGGCCGTCACGAAGACCTTCGACTGGGTCGACGAGGACGTTGTCGAGTGACCTCTCGCTGACAAGGGCAAGCGGCGCCGTCGGGAGTGATCCCGGCGGCGCCGCTCGGCGTCCGCGTCCTCGTGAGTCGATCGGGTATCCGGCCGAACGGTGGCCCTACCGTTTCCGACGCGGGTCGCAGGGTGGATTTCGCCCCGCGACCGTGAGCATCTGCTGGGTGAACCGCCGAAGTAGTCGTTATGGCGGGCCTCAGGGTCAGGCTTGCGGGCCGGACCGCCAAAGTTGTCGTTGTGGGGCCCGCTGGAAGCCCTTCAGACGACGAGTTTGGCGGTGGGAACCTGGCGAGCGTCTCCGAGGGCCTCCATAAGGACATCTTCGGCGGTTGAATCACTCATCGCCCTGTGCCAGGGGATTGGGCCAGGAGATGAGTGCGCACGTTCCGGCACTCCGCCAGACGAAATCGTGAGTCGATCGGGTATCCGGGGGAAAGTGACCCGACCGTGAACCGACTGAGGTCATTCACGGCCGGAAATGGGGACAACGTGGCCAGTTCGGGGGTTGGGTCCCACCTGAGGACGTGGCCAGTTCGGGGGGGTCACCTGAGGGGGCGGGGTCGGTCGGTTATGGAAGCGACTACTCAACGACCGCGCACCGTGATCTCGGCGATGCCGCCACGGTAGTAGCCGTCGCCGACGTCGGGCAACGACGTGAGGTAGACCAGCAGGTAGCGGGTACGAGTCGATGCGGGAAGGTCGAGCGTGAGCGTGCCGGACGCGTCGTCGGCGCTCACGATCCGCTCCCACCGGTCGATGGACTTCATCCGCGACGTCTCGCCGCTCGAGCCCGGGACGCCGACGTCGAGGGCGGTGCCCTTCCCGGCCAACTGCACCGCCACCGTAGTGACCTCCCGGTTCGCTCCCAGGTCGAGGACCAGCCCCACCCCCGGCTTCAGGCCGCCCAGGGCAGCCAGCTTGCGGTAGCGCTCGGTGCGCCACAACGTCTTGGCGTCGCCGTCGATCGCCAACCCCGCCTGCGTGGAGTTCTCCACCCCGCTGCCGCCGTCGGCCTTCGGGTCGAAATCGGTGACGGCGCGGACCTTGAGCACCTCCGGGGCGGCGGCGAACGGCGACTCCGAGGGCTGCAGCCACATTCCCAGTGCCGCCACCAGTCCCAACGCCAGCACGAGCACCAGCCCACCCAGGACCCACCGCGCCCGTGGCGTCCGGGAGGCGACCGGCGCAGCCTCCGCCGTCCCGCGGTCGGCCGGAGGAGGCACCGGCGTGAACGAGTCCCCCCGACTGAGCGCTTCGGCAACGAACGGCGCCGTCGCCTCGTCGATCACGTCCGCTTCGTCGGCTCCGTCGTCGAGGTCGGCGGGACGCGCCACGACCTGGAATCTGCTCGCCGCCGGGGTCGGCACCGGTGGGGCCACCTTTGATCGGGGGGCCGGCGGCGCCCCGTCCGGATCGATCGTGGGATGCAGCCGCGACTGCAGCTCGGAGGCGGCGCTGATCGGTCCGAGAACCAGCGACAGCGCAGTCGTGACCTCCTGGGCTGTCACCAGCCGGGTGGCGTTCCCCCGCGGCAGGGGGGACAGGATCCGGTCCACGACCTGCTCGACGGCAGGGGTCACGCCGCCGCGCACCTGGCTCGGCAACACCGGCCGGCCGTCGACGCTCGGCGCCGCCCGCAGGCCGAACCGCTCCCCGTCCGGCCACCGCCCGGTGAGGCTGGCGTACAGCACCTTCCCCAGAGCCTGGACGTCGGATGACTGCCCGTCGAGCCGGTCATCGGAGGGCTGGGCGGCCTCGTTGACTCCGAAACCGAGCATCTTCACGTTGCCGGACGCCGTGATCAGCAGCGTCGCCGGGCTGAGGTGCCGGTGATAGTGCCCCTGGGCGTGCAGCCCGATCAGGGCATCGGCCACCTCGCGCAGGATCCACGCAGTCTCGACGCCCGTCAGCGGACCCGCCTGCAGCACTTTCTCCAGTGTCTGACCCGCGCTGTACTCATAAACCAAGTAGGGGTCGGTGCCGACCTCGGTGTCCACCACGTCCAGCACCCGCAGGAAACGGGAATCGGTGGCCAGGGCCGCATCACGGGCCAGCCGCAGCACCTGCGCGGTGTGCGGATCCCGAGGAGCCAGCAGGTGCACCAGGACCGGACGGCCGAGCACCTCGTCCTGCCCCCGCCAGGTTTCGTTGGCCCCGCGCACCGACAGCCTCTCCTCGAGTCGGTACCGCGCGCCCAGCACCGGGTCGTCGGGGAGCGCTCCTCCGCGGCCCGGCCGCCCGCACCGGCGGCGACGGGAAGTCCAGCACTTCGGCGGGGGGAGCGGCCGCGGCCACCGGGACGAAGACGCCGGTGCCGTCCGGGTCGGGGTCTTCGGCGTCGGCGCCGGAGTGGGCGTCGCGAACCGATGCAACGCCAGGACCCGATTCAGCGCCAGCACGGGAGCCGGGGACGGCCGGGTGGTCGTCCTCCTCGTTGGTTTCGTCAAGGATCGCCTCCACCGCGTCCGAGTCGCCGGCGGACGGCTTCGGCCGCCGAAGGACGCTGAGCAGCGTGGTGGCTTCAGGGATCCGCAGCCGCTTCGCCGCGAAGAAGAACGTCAGCACGGCCAGCAGCCCGGCCAGCGCCAGGCCGGCGATCCGCAGCAGCGCGCTCGGATAACGGGCGAACCACCAGGTGATCACCCAGGCCAGCGCGGCCGCGGGCAGCGTGGCCCACAGCAGCCGAAGCACGAACCGCCAGGTGCCGGTGCCGTCGAGCCCGGGCAGCCGGCGCTTCAGAGCTCGATGGGTGAGGAACACCCCGAGGGTGTAGGCCAGCGAATACGACAACGCCAGTCGTGCCGCCACCGTACCGGGGCTGTCCCACGCCATCACGAGGCCCACCGCCAGGGCCGCGTTCGCCCCGCTGATCCAGATCTGCAGCAGGAACGGGACCTTCGTGTTGTCCAGGGCGAAGAACGCCCGCAGATAGAGGTATTGGATGGTGAACGGCACCAGGCCGATGCCGAACGCCATCAACGCCCACGCCACCAGGTGGTAGTCGGCGGCGCCGGCGCCGTTGCCGAACAGGGCCCTGGTCAGCGGGTCGCCGAGAGCGACGAACGCGGCCGACGCCGGCACAAGGAACGTCAGGGACAGCCGCAGAGCGCGGCGGGTCTCCGCGCTGACGCCGGTCAGGTCGCCGGCAGCGGCGAACGTGCTGGCCGTCGGCAGCATGGCCGTGGCCAGCGACACGGTCAGCAGCGAGTGCGGCAGGATCCAGATCAGGTAGGCGTTGCCGTAGACCTGAACGCCGCCGCCGGTCGCGGCCGCCACCTGGCTGGCCGGAGCCGCGCCGGAGGCCAGGTTGGTGACCACCACCTGGGCAAGAGACGTGAGCGCCACGTAGCCCACCATCCACTTCGCCACGTGGAAGGTGCGCCCCAACCCGGTGCCCTTCAGGTCGAAACGGGGACGGTACGAGAAGCCCGCCCGCTTGAGATAGGGCAGCAGCACCAGGGTCTGGACCGCGATCCCGACCGTCGACCCGATGCCCAGCAACCAGACCTGCGAGTCGGTGAACCCCTGCGCCGGATCAGACTGCGCCCCCCACACCCACAGGTACACGCCGAGGGTGCCGATCGAGACCACATTGTTCAGGATCGGCGCCCACATCATCGGGCCGAACCGCTCCCGCGCGTTCAACACCTGGCCGATCAGGAAGAACAGCCCGTAGAAGAAGATCTGCGGCATGGCGATGTAGCTCATCAGCAGCAGGGAACGCCAGTACTCGGCGACCTCGGGCGTACGCCAGACCTGCTTGGTGTAGATGCTCATCACCAACGGGGTGGCGACGGTGAACACGATGGTCAACGCCCCGAGCAGGACGAGGAAACCGGTCATGATCCGGTCGACGAACGCCTTGCCGCCGTCAGGGTCGTGGTTGACCGCGCGCACGATCTGCGGCACCAGGACGTTGTTCAGCGTGCCTCCGGCGAGCAGCAGGTAGAGCGAACTCGGCACCGTCATGGCCAGGCCGAAGGTGTCGGCCCGCCAGCCGGCGTTGCCGAGGATGAACACGATCAGCATCGATCGCACCAGCCCGAGCACGCGCGAGACCATGGTGCCGGACGCCATCACCGCGGTCGCGTTGATCAGCCGGCGACCACCCGCGGGGACCTCGCCGCTCACGACGGACCTCCCGGTTCGGTGGAGGGCGTCCGCCGACGCACCTGGCGGATGCGCCAAGCCGTCGCCCCGACCAGCACCAGGCCCGACACCGCGACGATGATCCAGGCCACCACGCCGAGGTCGGTGACCTCCACGACGATCGAGGTGTCCCGCGTGACCCGGTGCCCGCCGGCGGTGGCGATGTGGGCTCGGGCCATCACCAGGCCGTTCGAGTTCGCCTCGGGACGGATGTTCACCGTCACGCTCTGCCCCGGCGCCACGGTGACCACCTCGGACGCTGGCACGGTGAGCCGCTGTGGATTGTCGGTCTCGATGACGACTTTCGCCCGGATCGCCTCGCTCAGGTGGTTGGTCACGGTCACCGGGAACTGGTTCGTCCGGGACGACATCAGGAATCGTGGGGTGGCGTCCAGCACCACGGCATCGGCGACCGCGGGTCCGCCGACGAGCTCGGCCAGCCCCCTGATCTGGGCCGAGAAGCCGTTGGCGTCCCCCACCCAGGCGGACGCGGCGCACCGCGACAGGGCGGCGGCGGCCTGCTCGGTCAGCGCCGACTCGGGCACCAGCTCGCCGTAGGCGGCGAAGTCCTTCTCCAGCCGGGTCAGCTCACCGAACTGGCTCTTGCTGAGTCGCGCCGGCCGGACGGAGGTGAAGCTGGCCTTCTGGCGGCTCGGTGTGCTGGCCAGCAGGTCACCCAAGGTGCGCCGACTCATCCATGCCAGGGTCGCGTCCTGGTCCTGCGCGAGGTCGGACAGGGTGGTCAGCAGCCGGGCCTGGCCGTGCGTCCCCGCGATCACAGCGGTGGCGGCGGCCAGCTGGCGACGCTCGAGCGCGGGGGTCTCGTCGACGGGAAGCTCCGCCGAGAGCGCCAGCACCCGGATGTGCCCGGCGCCCGACTGGAGCGCCCCGGCGCGGGTGGGATTGCTGGCGATCACCGCGTCGATCTCCTCGTCGGCGTCCGCCTGGTCGAGGAATTCGTAGGTGGCGGCCTGCAGCCCCTGCCCGGCCGGGATCGCGATCACGGGCAGGTCGTCGACGCCGTCGACGGCGTCGGCGGCCGTCAGCGACCGCGGCAGCACCTGCGCGTCGGAAGCCACCCTGGCCCCGTTGAGATCGGGAAGGGCGTACAGCGTGCGTCCGCCGGCGTGGAAGTCGAGCTTGGCGAAGGCCAGCAGCCAAGCGGCGGCGACCTCCGCGCCCGTGCCCGGTGCGGTGCCCGAACCGTCGACGACCTGATAGCCGTCGGCCATGTCGCGGACCTCGTCGAGCAGCGCGGGGTCGATCAGCCAACTCATGCCGGGTTGCGCCGCGGCGTCCAGCAGGTTCTCCAAGCGTCCGGCCAGCTGCCCGCTGAGATCATCGGTGCGGAAGAGGTTCTCGACCAGCTTCGTCGGCGGTGCGCTGAGCAGCACGATCGAGGTGATCGGCACGGCAGCCGCCTCCGGAACCGCGACGAAGGTGCGCGCCTGGCCGACCTGGATGAAGTTGCTGCTCATGTCGGCGGTGGCGACCACTTGGACGCCCAACGCGTAGGCCGCCCCGCGGGTGTCGAAACCGAGTTCGGCCAGCGTCGCATGCAACTCCACCTCCCGGCTCGCTCCCGGTTCGAGGGCGGTGACGGAGTTGGTGACCAACTGGTACGGGCCGGGACGTTGCGGCATCGAGGTGCCCCACAACTGGTCGCCCTCGTTGATCAGCCGAAGCTTCGGCAGGTTCTCGATCGGGTCGCGGGAGCGCCACAGATAGACCTGCACGCCGTAGGCGGGGACGTCGCCGGTGTTGGTGAGCGTGGCTTCCACGGTGACCGTGTCGGCGGCCTTGGGGCCGGTGACCGTGAGCGCGCTCAGCGTCGGGGTGACCGCGAGGGTCGCGGCGAAGGCGGTCGGAACGGGGTTGAGGGCGAGGCCAAGCAGCGCCGTCCCCCAGGCGAGCACGAGCGCCGGGGCACGCCGGCGGGAGCGGGTGCTGCCAATCACCGTCCCATCGTACGGGGGTGCGGCGACGACCGACCGCCGCCACCCTCGGGGCCGGGACCACGACCGTGCGGGCCGGTAGAGTGTCCGGTTGTGCCCAGCCTGACCGACGAACAGCGCACCGCGCTGCACACCGTGCTCCATGCCGGGCCCAAGGTGCGCCGGCTCGCCCACCTGTTCGCCGAGGCGGGCCACGAGCTCTACCTGGTCGGCGGCTCGGTGCGGGACGCGCTGATCGGCCGTCTCGGCAACGACCTCGACTACACCACCTCCGCGCGTCCGGACGCGATCGAGGCGCTGGTGCGGCGGGTCACCTCGGCGGTGTGGGACGTGGGCCGCGCGTTCGGGACCATCGCCTGCCGGATCGACGAGGCCGACGGCACGCAGTGGCTGGTGGAGGTGACCACCTTCCGGGCTGACAGCTACGCCGATCACACCCGCAAGCCAGAGGTCGCCTTCGGCGATCATCTGGGCGGCGACCTGATCCGCCGCGACTTCACGGTCAACGCGATGGCGCTGAATGCTGTCGACGGCGAACTGCTCGACCCGTTCGGGGGGCTGGCCGACCTGCGCGCACAGGTGATTCGGACGCCGGCCGCCGCGGAACTGTCGTTCTCCGACGACCCACTACGCATGTTGCGCGCGGCCCGGTTCACGTCCCAGCTCGGCTTCGAGCCCGATGTGGACGTAGTGAGGGCGATGACCGAGATGGCATCCCGGATCACGATCGTGTCGGCCGAACGGATCCGCGACGAGTTGGTGAAGCTGCTGCTCACCGACGATCCCCGACCCGGCCTGAACCTGCTCGTCGACACCGGACTGGCGCAGATCGTCCTCCCCGAGCTGCCGGCGTTGCGGATGGAACGCGACGAGCACAACCGCCACAAGGACGTCTACGAGCACAGCTTGACCGTGCTGGACCAGGCGATCGCGCTGGAGAAGGCCCGCGGTCACGAGCCCGACATCGTGGAACGGCTGGCCGCTCTGCTCCACGACATCGGCAAGCCGGCGACCCGCCGGTTCGAGCCGGGCGGAAAGGTGTCCTTCCATCATCACGACGTGGTCGGCGCCAAACTCGCCCGCGCACGGATGCAGGCCCTGCGGTTCTCGACCGAGGAGATCAAGGCGGTGAGCAAGCTGGTGGAGCTGCACCTGCGCTTCCACGGCTACGGGGACGGCCAGTGGACCGATTCCGCGGTCCGCCGCTACGTGCGGGACGCGGGGACGCAACTCGAACGGCTGCATATCCTCACCCGGTCGGACTGCACCACCCGCAACGTCCGTAAGGCGAACCGGCTGCGCCAGACGTACGAGGAGCTGGAGTGGCGGATCGATGAGCTGACCGCGCAGGAGGAGCTGGCGTCCCTGCGTCCGGATCTTGACGGGACGCAGATCATGGCGCTGCTGGGAGTCGGGCCGGGACCGGTGGTGGGGGAGGCGTACAACTTCCTGCTGGAGCGCCGAATCGAGGACGGACCGATGACCCAGGATCAGGCCTCGGAGCTGCTGCGCCAGTGGTGGGCCGAGCGGGGGAGCGGGCATGAGTGAACTGTTCGGGTTCCGGCCGGCGGGCGTGGTGTTCGACTGCGACGGCCTGCTGGTCGACACCGAACCGTCCTGGACGGTCGCCGAGGCGGCCTTGTTCGCTGCGCGCGGGCTACCCTACGGTCCGGCGGAGAAGATCCGGTTCATCGGCAAGAGCGTGCCGGACTCCGTGGCGTTGATGGCGGTCCTGTTCGGCGAGCCTGGTAACTCCGAATCGATCCAGCGTGAGGTGCTGGCATCGGTCGAGGCTGTGATCGGGGCGCAGGCCGAGGCCATGCCGGGCGCTGTCGAGCTGGTCGGGCAGTTGGCCGGGCGGTTGCCGATCGCGGTGGCCAGCAACTCGCCGCGGGCGATCGTGGAGATGTCACTGCGCCGGGCGGGTCTTGCCGGGTCGTTCGACGCGGTGGTCGCGGCGGACGAAGTACTGCGTCCCAAACCGTTCGGCGACCTGTACCTGGAGGCCTGCGTCCGGCTCGGGGTGGCGGCCCCGGCGTCCGTCGCTTTCGAGGACACCACCACCGGCGTCGCCGCAGCGAAGGCTGCGGGCATGTTCGTGGTCGGGATTCCGACGCTCGACCCCGCGGGTTTCGTCGCGGACCTGGTGCTGGAGTCCCTGGCCGACGAGCGCCTGCGGGAATGGTCGCGGACGGCCTGAACTCTGGGAATACTTAGCCGAACTAATGAGTTAGGCTAAGTATTATGACCACGGACGCCCTCCTCAGCCTCGCCGGCGAACTCCGCATCGCCTGCCAGCGGGTGAGCCGCCGCGTCCGCTACGAATCCAGCGCCGAACTGGCGCCGCACCTGGTGAGCGCGCTCGCGCAGCTGCGCAAAGGCCCCAAGACCCCCGGCGAACTCGCCGACATCGAGCGGGTGAGCGCTCCGAGCATGACCAAGACGATCAACTGCCTGGTGGAGCGAGGGCTCGTCGCCCGCGCGGACCACCCCAGCGACGGCCGCTCGAAGATGGTCACACTCGCGGAGGCCGGACGCTCCATGCTCGACCGCACCGCCCGCGCCCGGGACGACTGGATGGTGCACCAACTGGAAGGACTGACCACGAAGGAACGCGAACTGCTGACCGAGGCGACCACGCTGCTGAACCGGGTGCTGGACCAATGAGCACCGCGACCATCGAACGGGTGCCGCTGTTCTCGTCCCTGAACGTGCCGAACTACCGGTTGTTCTTCCTCGGCGGCTTCGTCTCCAACATCGGGACCTGGATGGCCCGGATCGCCCAGGACTGGCTCGTGCTCACCATCCTGACCAACAACTCCGCCATCGCGCTGGGCGTGGTCACGGGGCTTCAGTTCCTGCCCACCGCCGTGCTCGCCCCCTACGCCGGGACGCTGGCCGATCGCTTCGACAAGCGCAGACTGCTACTCGCGACCCAGGCCGCGCTCGCCGTCACCGGCACCGTTCTCGCCATCCTGGTGATCGGTGGCTGGGTCAGTCTGTGGCACGTCTACCTGCTGGCCACCGCGCAGGGGATCGCGTCCGCCTTCGACGCGCCGGCCCGGCAGTCATTCGCTCCCGAGATGGTTCCCGACCGGCTGATCGGCAACTCGGTGGGGCTCAACTCGACCAGCTTCCACGCCGCCCGGCTGATCGGGCCCGCGGTGGCCGGTCTGACCATCGCCTGGTGGGGGGTCGGCCCGGCGATGATGCTCAACGCCTTGAGCTTCGTCGCGGTGCTCCTGGCCCTGCTGGCAATGGACCCCTCCCAGCTCCATCCGGCTCCTCGGGCCACCCGGGCCGGCGGTGTGCGCGAGGGGCTGCGGTACGTCCGCAACCGTCCCGACATCATGCTGGTGCTGTTCATGGTGTTCATGCTGGGAACGTTCGGGCTGAACTTCCAGATCACCAACTCGCTGATGGCGACCGCGGTGTTCCACGTGGGCCCCGAGGAATTCGGCTTCATGAGTTCGGTGATGGCGATCGGGTCGCTGTCCGGCGGCCTGCTGGCCGCCCGCCGGACCAGGGTTCCGTTGCGCCTGATCGTCGCCGCCCTGGCCGCCTTCACGGTGTCGCTCGGCGTGCTGGCGCTCTCACCCAGCTACGTGTTCTACCTCGTCGCGCTGCTGCCGGCCGGGTTGGCGTCGTTGACGGTGATGACCGCTGCGAACACCTCGGTGCAGCTGGCGGTGGAGCCCACGATGCGCGGCCGGGTGATGGCCCTCTACATGGCGATCTTCCTGGGCGGGACGCCGATCGGGGCCCCCGTCCTGGGCTGGATCGGCGACCTGTGGGGTCCCCGTTGGACGCTCGCCATCGGCGCCATCGCCTGCGGGCTGGCGGTCGTGGCGGCCGGCCTGTACCTGCTGCGTCGCAACGGCTGGGACTGGCCGCGGTGGCATCCGCTCGGCAACGACGCGATCGACATCACCGTCGCCTGAACACCGCCGAGGTCGCGAGTGGGGGACGGGTGAGCGTCAGGAGGAGGCCAGGAACTGGTCGCGGACCTGCTTGCGGAGCACCTTGCCCAGCATCGAGCGGGGCAGGTCGTCGGCCGCGACGATCTGCCGGGGCACCTTGTAGCCCGCCAGTCGCTCGCGGCAATAGCCGCGTAACGCCGCCTCGTCCAGCTCGGCGCCGGGACGCAGCAGCACCACAGCGGCCACGTTCTCACCGCCCGACGGCGCCGGCACCCCGATCACGGCCACGTCGGTCACGTCCGGGTGACCGCGCAGCGTGTTCTCCACCTCGGACGGGGACACGTTGAACCCGCCGGTGATGATCAGTTCCTTCACCCGGTCGACGATCGTGGTGAAGGAGTCGGCGTCCACCGTGACGACGTCCCCGGTGCGGAGCCAGCCCTCGGGCAGCAGCGACTTCGCGGTCTCCTCTGGGTTGTTCCAGTAGCCACCGAAGACCTGCGGGCCCTGGATCAAGAGCTCGCCGCGTTCTCCCTGCGCGACCTCCCGCGTGGGATCGGCGGGGTCGACGACCCGCATCCGGGTGCTCGGGAAGGGGATGCCGATCGTCCCCGTCCGCCGGCTCGGGTGGAACGGGTTGCCCAGGCACACCGGGGAAGCCTCGGTCATGCCGTAGCCCTCGACGAGGAGCCCGCCGGACACGCTCTCCCACAGCTCGACCACCGAATCGGGCAGGTTCATCGCTCCGGAGATGCAGTACTTCGCCGAGCGAAGGCTGATTCCCCGCTCCTTGGCCCGCTCAGCCGTCCGCTCATAGATGGGCGGGACCGCGCAGTAGACCGTCGGTGGAGAGGTGCGCGCCGCGTCCAGCACCAGGTCGACGTCGAACGTCGGGAACAGCACGAGCCGGCCCTGCTTGAGGATCCCGTACGTGAGGAACAGGGTCATCCCGAAGGCGTGGAACATCGGCAGGATCGCGTAGAACACCTCCTTGCGGTACTCCGCACCGTGCATCCACGCCTCGCCCTGGCGAGCGTTCGCGAACAGGTTGTAGTGGCTCAGCATCGCGCCCTTCGGCGCGCCCGTGGTGCCCGACGTGTACTGGATGACGGCCAGGTCGTGGACTTTCGGCCGCGGATGGGACGCCGCAAGCGGGGACGCGCTGAGCAGCTCCTCCCACGCGATGGTGCCGTGCGCGGGCTGGGTGAGCTTGTTCCTCGTCGCCCGGAGCTTCTTGATCGGCAATCCCAGCGCGAACCGCTTGAGCCGCGGGAAGGCCTTCACCAGGTTGACCGACACGACGTGGGTCAGGTGCAGATCATCCGGAAGCGAGCGGAGCTTGGCGGCGGCAACGTCCCAGCAGATCGCGACCAGGGCGGCGTGGTCCTCGAACAGATGGCGCAGTTCCCGCTCCGTGTACAGCGGGTTGTGCTCCACCACCACCGCGCCCAGGCGTAGTACAGCGTAGAACGCGACCACGTGCTGGGGGCAGTTCGGCAGCACGAGCGCCACCCGGTCGCCGGCCTTCACACCGAGCCGGCGAAGGCCCTCCGCCGCCCGCGCGATCGCCTCGCCCAACTGCGCGTAGGTGGTCGTCCGGCCGAAGAACTCCGTGGCCACGCAGGGCCCGGCCTCCTCGACCGATCGCTCGTACAACGACACCAGCGACTCCGTCGGCAACTCGATGTCCGCCGGCACGCCCGGCTGGTAGTGCCTGACCCAGGGTGCATCCACGACCCCGACCCTAGCCGGACGCCGGTTGCCGCGTGCGGTGAACGCGGCTCCTCCCGCGGCGACGCCGGAGCCCGCGCCTCGCGGAAGCGGCACCTGCCCAGCGTCGCTGTGCGGGAGGATGAAGCCATGGTCCTGGTCCCTGGAACGATCGGGACGCCGCTGTCGGCGTCCGCGACTCGCGTACTGCTGCTCGGCGCCGGCGAACTGGGCAAGGAGGTCGCGATCGAGTTGCAGCGACTCGGCGCCGAGGTGATCGCCGTCGACCGCTACCCCCGAGCGCCCGCCATGCAGGTCGCGCATCGCAGCCACGTGGTCGACATGCTCGACTCCGTGGCCCTGCGCGCCGTCCTGGAGGCGGAGCGGCCCGACGTCGTGGTGCCGGAGATCGAAGCCATCGCCACCGCCGTCCTGGCCGAGGTGGAAGCCGCGGGCGTCCGGGTGGTGCCGACGGCCCGCGCCACCCGGCTGACGATGGACCGCGAAGGCATCCGGCGCCTGGCCGCCGAAGAACTGGGAATCCCGACCTCGCCCTACCGGTTCGTCGACACCGCCGAGCAGTTGGCGGACGCGGTCACCGCACTCGGCCTGCCCTGCGTGCTGAAGCCGGTGATGTCGTCCTCGGGCAAGGGACAATCCGTCCTCCGCGGCACCGCCGACCTGGCCGCGGCCTGGGCCTACGCGCAGTCGGGCTCGCGCACCGGATCAGCCACGCGCTGCATCGTCGAGGGCTTCGTGACTTTCGATTCGGAGATCACGCTGCTCACCGTCCGGCATGCGCAGGGCACCGACTTCTGTGATCCGGTGGGCCACATTCAGGTCGACGGCGACTACCGGGAATCCTGGCAGCCGGCGGAACTCCCACCGGCGGCGTGGGAGCGGGCCAAGGACGTGGCGGCCAGGGTGACCGATGCGCTGGGCGGCTGGGGCGTGTTCGGCGTCGAGCTGTTCGTGGTCGGCGACGACGTGCTGTTCTCCGAAGTCAGCCCGCGCCCGCACGACACCGGCCTGGTCACCCTGGTCTCCCAGGACCTGTCGCAGTTCGCCCTGCACGCCCGGGCGGTGCTGGGCCTCCCTGCCGGCGGCGCCGTCCGGATCGGGGGTCCGGACGAGCCGGCGGCCGCGTCCTGCGCAGTGCTCGCCGAGGGCGTCGGGGTGCCCCGCTTCACGGGGGTCACCGACGCCCTCGCGGTGCGCAGCGTCCAAGTACGCCTGTTCGGCAAGCCCCTCGTCGACGGACGCCGGCGAGTGGCGGTCACGCTGGCCCGCGGCTCCGACGTCGCCACCGCCCGCGAGCGGGCCCGGACGGCCGCCGGCGCCTTGCGGGTCAGCCTCGACTGACGCCTCTGATCGAGCTGCACCGCGGTCGCACCCGACGTCGCCACCGCGCGCGAGCCCATTGCGGGTCAGCCGCGGCTGACGCACCGATCGAGACGCACCGATCGACACGAACCATTGCGGGTGGCGACGCACGGATCGAGGCGGGCCGATCGAGGCGTACGGTCGCGGGTGGCGACGCACCGATCGAGACAACCGCGCCGGCCCGCAGCGACCCGGCGCTACTCGGTGAGTTCGGCGGCTTCGTTCTCGATGGTCGTGTCCGGCCCGTGGCCGGTCTTCACGACCGTCGCTGGCGGCAGGGTCAGCAGCCGTTCGGTGATGCTGCGGACGATCAGGTCGGGATCGCTGAACGAGCGTCCGGTCGCTCCCGGTCCGCCCTGGAACAGGGTGTCGCCGGAGAACACCGTGCCCAGCGCGGGAACGTAGAAGCAGACCGAACCGGGGGAGTGGCCGGGGGTGTGGAGGACCCGCAGCACGGTTCCGGCGACGACGATCTGCTGGCCGTCGGACAGTTCGCCGTCCGGGGGGTCGGCGTGGGTGAGCTCCCACACCGGCAGGTCCGCCGGGTGCAGCAGCACCGGCGCTCCCACAGCCTGGGCCAGCTCGCGGGCGTAGCGAACGTGGTCGTCGTGCGCGTGGGTGCACAGGACGGCCAGCACGGTGCGCCCGCGGGTCACCTGCAGGATCGCGGCCACGTCGTGCGGCGCGTCGATCACCACGCACTCGTCGTCGTCGCCGATCACCCAGACGTTGTTCTCCACCTCGAAGGTGTCACCGTCCAGGCTGAACGTGCCGGACGTGGTGGCGTGATCGATCCGGGCCACCATCAGAACACCACCACCGAACGCAGGACGTCGCCGCCGTGCATCCTGCCGAACGCCTTCTCGACGTCGCCGATTCCGATCGTCTCGGTGACGAAGGCGTCCAGCGGCAGCCTTCCCTGCAGGAACAGGTCGATCAGCACCGGGAAGTCGCGGCTCGGCAGGCAATCGCCGTACCAGCTCGACTTCAGCGCGCCACCGCGTCCGAACACGTCCAGCAGCGGCAACTCCAACGTCATCTCCGGCGTGGGGACGCCGACCAGCACCACCGTCCCGGCCAGATCACGGGCGTAGAAGGCCTGCCGGTAGGTCTCGGGACGCCCGACCGCGTCGATGACCACGTCCGCACCGAACCCGCCGGTGAGGTCCCGGATGCCCGCCACGGCGTCGGTCGTCGTGGAGTTCAGCGTGTGGGTCGCGCCCAGCTCGGACGCGGTTGCGAGCTTGCGGTCGTCGACGTCGACGGCGATGATGCGGGCCGCCCCAGCCAGCCGGGCACCGGCCACCGCGGCCGCCCCCACGCCGCCGCAGCCGATCACCGCCACCGAGTCGCCGCGTCCGACATTGCCGGTGTTGAGGGCGGCACCCAAGCCGGCCATCACCCCGCAGCCGAGCAGGCCGGCCACCTCCGGCGGCGCCGCCGGATCGACCTTGGTGCACTGCCCGGCCGCCACCAGGGTCAGCTCGGCGAACGCGCCGATGCCCAGCGCCGGCGACAGCGGCGTGCCGTCCTCGAGGGTCATCTTCGCCGTGGCGTTGAACGTGGCGAAGCAGTACCAGGGCCGCCCCCGCTTGCACGCCCTGCAGGTGCCGCAGACCGCGCGCCAGTTCAGCACCACGTAGTCGCCGGGTTCGAGGTCGCGGACGCCCTCACCGACGGCCTCGACGATGCCGGCGGCCTCATGGCCGAGCAGGTAGGGATAGTCGTTCCCGATCCCGCCCTGGACGTAGTGCAGGTCGGTGTGGCAGACCCCGCAGGCCTGCACTCTGACCACCGCTTCTCCCGGCCCCGGATCCGGCACGACGATCGTGACCAACTCGACTCGAGCGTCCTTGGCGGGAGCGATGACTCCCTTGACCCGCTGTGGCACTGGCTCTTTCCTTCCGATCGGCGTCCGCGAAAGTGGTTCGGTGCGCTCACCTTGACAGGTGGAGGAATGCGGCGTCGAGGTCCCGGCGCGGGCTTGGGAAGTCGTGCCCGACCGCCGGCGTCGCCCGTCCCCGGAAGGGAAGATGCCGAGCTGCGACGAAATCCGGGCGTGACAACCCTGAGGATGGCAGCTGCCGATCGCGTCCGGTCGTGACGTGAGCACGGCGCCGTCGCCCGGATAGCATGGCGCCGACGGACGGGAGGCCGTATGGGCGAGCGCTGCGGGTGGTGCGGGACCGACCCCCTCTATGTCGCCTACCACGACGACGAGTGGGGCGTGCCCGAGCATGACTCCAGGGCGCTGTTCGAGAAGCTCGTGCTCGACGGGTTCCAGGCCGGTCTCAGCTGGTACACGATCCTGCGGAAGCGGGACAACTTCCGGGCCGCCTTCGCCGGCTTCGAACCACACGTGATCGCCGCATGGGAGACCCCCGACGTCGAGCGGCTGCTGCAGGATGCCGGCATCGTCCGGCACCGCGGCAAGATCACGGCGGCGATCACCAACGCCCGGGCCTGGCAAAGGGTCGAGGCGGCCCATCCCGGGGGGTTCGCGGCCTTCATCTGGAGCGGCGTGGGATCTGCTCCGATCCAGAACTCGTGGACGGAGTTGAGCCAGGTGCCCGCCACGAGCCCGGTCGGTGACGAGCTGGCCAAACGGCTCAGACAGGCCGGGTTCCGGTTCTGCGGTCCGACGATCGTCTACGCGTTCGCGCAGGCCGTCGGCCTGGTCAACGACCACCTCCTGGGTTGCCCCGCCCGTGACCGGTGCGCGGCACTGGCATGAACCCGTCCCGAGAGCCCAGAAGCTTGCCGGTCTGGCTGAATCCGGTGTGGCTGGTGCTCGGCGGCATCGTGTCGGTCCAAATGGGGGCGGCGATGGCCAAGTCGCTGTTCGCCCTCACCGCACCGACCGCCGTCGCCTGGCTGCGGATGGCGGCGGCCGCCCTGATCTTCTGGGTCTTCGCCCGTCCCCGGTTGCGGGGGCGTTCGTGGCCGGAATGGCGGGTGGCGATCGGCTACGGCATCGCCCTCGCCACGATGAACTGGTCGATCTACGTGTCGTTCTCGCGGATTCCGATCGGGCTGGCCGTGACGATCGAGTTCCTCGGCCCGCTCGGGGTCGCCCTGATCGGGTCGCGGCGCGCTCGGGACTACGTGTGGGTGGGACTGGCGGCCCTCGGCGTGGCGCTGCTGGGCGTGTTCCCCGCGACCGTGGACTGGATCGGGATCGGTTTCGCACTGCTGGCCGGGGCCGCGTGGGCGGCCTACATCGTGCTGTCGGGTCCGGTCGGCGCCGTGTGGGAGGGTGTGACCGGGGTCAGCGTCGGCAGCCTGGTGGGCGCGGTGGTGTTCCTCGTCCCGGGACTGCTCGCCGGCGGGTCGACCCTGTGGCAGCCTCAGGTGGCGGGGCTGGCGGTGGTGGTCGGCGTGCTGAGCTCGGTGATTCCCTACGGGTTGGAGATGGTGGCCAGGCGGCGGATCCCGGCCGGGGTCTTCGGGATCCTGATGAGCCTCGAACCGGCGGCCGCCGCGCTCGCCGCGCTGATCATTCTCGGTGAGCGGCTCAGTGGGATCGAGTTGGTCGCGATGGCCTGCGTGATCGTCGCGTCCGTCGGTTCCACGCGGACGCTGGCGGCCGCGCCGGCGGTGAACGAGTAGGCCAGTCATGACGCACCTGACACCCAACTGGGCCACCGACCTGGCGATCCTCGCCGCCGGAGGCTCAAAGGTGGCCGACCACGGCGATCACCTGGTGGTGCGGACGGCCGCGAATCCGCAGTTCCACTGGGGCAACTTCGTGCTGGTCACCGATCCCGGCACCGTGGACGATCCGGACCGTTGGCGTGGCGTGTTCGCCGAGAACTTCCCCGACGCCGACTGGGTGGCCATCGGGCTGCCCGTCCGTCCGTCGGAGGCTGCTGCCTGGGAGCGTGCAGGCCTTCCACTGCAGGACCTCGACGTGCTCGTCACCGGCTCGAGACCCGTGGCCACCTCCTGCCCCGCGGGCCACGTGGTGCGTCCGTTCGGGCCTGGTGATTGGGAGCGAGACCTGGCCCGCGGCATGGCTGAGAACGCGGCGTCCGGCCGTCACGATCCGGCGGCCTTCGAGGCCTTCGTGACCGCGCAGTCCGAGCAGCGCCGCGACCTGGTGGCACGCGGCCTGGCCGTCTGGTTCGGCGCCTTCTCCGGTGATCGGCTCGTGGCCGACTTGGGCATCGTCCGCTGCGGGAACCGGGCGCGCTACCAGGACGTGTCCACCGACGTCGACTTTCGTCGCCGCGGGCTGGCCAGCCACCTGTTGGGCGTTGCCGGGGAGTGGGCGCGCAGCCAGGGTTGTACCGAATGGGTGATCGTCACCGAGACCGAGAGCGACGCCGGTCGGGTGTATCGCCGGGCTGGCTTCCGTCCGTCCGCAGGCGGAACCGAGGCCTACCAGGAACCCTCCTGACGTCACGGCGCGCGCGGCCGAGTCAACCTCGGGGCGGTGGGGAGTGGCGCGAGCTCAGGCGGAGGGTCGGCCGGGGGACGGGTTCGCCGGGTGAAGGGGCGTCCGCTTTGGTCGCCGCGGTGCGGGGTCGGTGTGCTTATGTCACGGGCGGCGGCGCGGCCGAGTCAACCTCGGGGCGGTGGGGCGTGGCGCGAGGTCAGGCGGAGGGTCGGCCGGGGGGCGGGTTCGCCGGGTGAAGGCACGACCGCTTTGGTCGCGACGGTGCGAACTCGGTGAGTTGTCCACAGATTGACCGCCGTGGGCTTCCTTCGGGCCGAGGGGTTGCCGCAGGCTGGAGCGATGCGAACCGCCCACCCCTGGGTTCTGCCCACTCAACCTGCCAGTCGGGCCCTGCTTCTGGCCGCCGGAGTCACCGAGGCGATGATTCGCTCCCGGGTGCGAGCCGGTGACCTCGTGCCGGTCAGGCAGGGCGTCTATCTGAGCGCCGCGGTCTGGCCTGCCGAGCTTTCCGCGCAACACCTTGTGCGGGCGCACGCCGAGCAGATGGTCAATCCCGAATCGGTCATCAGCCACCAGAGCGCGGCCGTCGCCTGGGCGCTTCCCGCTCCTGGCTTCGGCGACTGGCGCGACCTGCCGGTCTCGGTGACGCTCCCCGTCGGCGGGCACAGCTCCCGTTCCCGCGCCACGATTCACCGCGTCGGACCTCTGCCTGCGCACCACGTCCAACGCGATGCCGAGGGCTATCCGGTGACCAGCCCCGCGCGAACCGCGGTCGACCTGGCTGCCGATCTGGCCTTGCCCGAAGCGCTCGTCGTGCTGGATGCCGCCGCGCGCCGGATTTGTGAATCGCTCGTGCCCCGGGTTCGTCGGCGGGACTACGCGAACCCCCGCCTCGCCGGCGCGGCGACGGCGTTGCTGATCGATGCCGCCGACCGGCTTCGGATCGCGCGGTTGAGACCGACGCTCGCTCTGGTCAACGCCACGAGGGAATCCGCGGCCGAATCGCTGTCGGCCGGCCACATGGAACTGGCCGGTCTTCCCCGACCCACGTTCCAGCCGCGGATACGTACTGAGCGGGGCACCTTCTACCCCGATTGTCTGTGGGAGGGCCAAGGTCTGATCGGCGAATGCGACGGCGCCGTCAAGTACCTTGACGCGTCCGCTGTCGTACTGGAGAGGGAGCGGGAGCAGGTCCTCCGAGACCTCAACTACGGCATCGTGAGATGGCAGGCGAAGGAGATCATGACCAATCCGGCCTGCGTCGTGGATCGGATCGCTCGCGCCCTCAGCCTCTGACCGGGGCGGCGAGGAAAGCCGAGCCGATCCGGGACGCCGTTGCCCGGATCGTCGGCTCGGTGGGCTTGAGACCGCCAAGGTTGTCGTTTTCAGCGTGGTCGACGGCGCCGGAACCGAAGCGGCCGCCAAAGTTGTCGTTCCGCCCGGCAGATCAGCGGCTCAGAACGACAAGTCTGGCGGTTGGTCACGAAACTGCCGCCGCCGCCCTCGTCATAACGACAACTTCGACGGCTGAAACCAGGTGCAGGTCACCGGCGCTGCCTTGGCGAGACGCATCAGGCCGGCTGCACCGCGGGCGACGATCCAGTGCGGGTCGTGTCGACTTTCGGCCTCCGCCGCGGATCGCCGTCCGAGAGTCGCTCGGCGGGCGACGGTGGAGGCTGCGGCCCATCTAGGGCCCGACGGGACCAGGGGTCGGCGCGGGGCTGCGGATCCCGGCCTTGGCCAGGGCATACAGACTTCGCTCGAGGAGGGAACGCTGCACACCCCAGTGCTGGTTCGGCGCGGTCTTGGCTGTGATCCGGATCGTCATCGCGGTGGCGGTGACCGCATTGACCCCGGCCACAGTCGGCTTCTCCAGGAGTAGGTCGGCGTAATTGGCGTCCGACTCGATGTCGACGGTGACCTGCTCGAGCACGTCGATCACCGTGCCGGGATCCTCGTCGTAGGCCACCGGCACGTCGACGACGGCGGTCGACCACCCCTGGCTCTGGTTTCCGACCCGCAGGATCTCTCCGTTACGGACGTACCACACCGTGCCCGAGCCGTCGCGAACCCGGGTCACCCGCAGCCCGACATCCTCGACCGTCCCGGTCACCTCCCCGGTGTCGATCAGGTCACCGACGCCGTACTGGTCCTCCATGATCATGAAGGTCCCGGAGAGGAAGTCCTTGACCAGGCTCTGCGCACCGAAGGCGATCGCGATACCACCCACACCGGCCGAGGCCAGCAGGGGGGCGAGCGGGATCTTCAGGATCGCCAGGATCGTGAGGATCGCGATCACCCAGACCGCCACGGTGATCAGGCTGGAGATCAACGAGCCCAGCGTGGCCGTGCGCTGCTCGTAGCGTTCCTGGCGGCCGAATGTCATGGCCGACAGCAGCTTCTCGGCCCTGGTCTCGGCGTGCGCCCGACGGTCCTTCGCCCGGTTGAGAGCGCGGGTCGTCAGTGTCCTGGTCAGGCGCACGAGCACAAACCGGGCCACGAACGCGACCAGGACAACGATTCCGATCATGATCAGGTCGCCCGTGCCGATCCAGTCCTCTAGTCGCATGGGCTCATTCTTCCGGAATCAGGGGCCTGCACCCGGCACGCGCCACCGCGGACGGAAATCCCGCGCGCCACCATCGTTGGAGTCAGGGACGCGTCGCTGGGCGGCGGCCGGCAGTCCGCGGCGCTCGCCGAGGTGCTCGTCGGTCGGGATGGGGCGGTCCGGACCCGCTGTTCGCCCATGCGAGGGCCGGTTTGGGGGTCGTGGGGCAGCAGTTCTCCGTCCGCCGCCGGATCAGAGGTTCGACGCGTCACTCATCCGTCACCGCGGTCAGGCGCCACGGGTTCGTTCCTTGGTCTGCGGCGAGGTTGAGCGCGGGATCGACCTCGAAGGTGAGGTGCGGGTCGTCCAACACGGCTCGAAGTTGGCCGGTCGGTACGGGGAAGGCGCGGCTCGTCGGGTTCGCCAGGTGGCTCCGCTCGGTGACCACGAGATACCCGCCCGGCACCGCCCGGCTGAGCCTGAGCCGGGCCGGGTACTCCTCTGGAACGTCGAACAGGTAGGCGGTCCGGATCCCGCCCCGGTCGGTGCACGAATCCCACCCGACGCAGCTGACCGCGACGGGATCCGGGGTGAGAACCACGCTGATTCGCTCGGTCGACGACGTCAAGTAGATCGTGGCGCCCACAGCCGCCTCGGACTCGGATGCAGCCGCCCCGGCGCAGTATCCGTCGAGGTGGACGCGGGCCACGGCGGCGATCGCCTGCGGTGTGATCGCCTCTTGGGGCGTCCCCACCGACGGAAGGGAGGCCGCGACCGGTCGGGGAGCGTTCCGGCTCTGTTCGCAGTCAGGGTCATCGCTCCAGCGCGGGTAGGTGCCCGCGGGCCGGGACAGCCCGGCATCGGTGGTCATGGCGATCCGCGCGTCCTTAGCCAGGGCGACGAGTGCGTCCAGCGCCACCGGAAGTTCCAGGGTGAGCGGATCGGTCTTCGCGGTGAGCTCGGCCTGAACCTCGACGGCCACGACCGCGAAACCCGTCGTTCTCGCCGAGGAGAGGAGCAACGTGGACATGCCCTCAGACCACGCGAGGCGGACGCCGTGGTGCTCGAGGCAGTGGGGCTTGGGTGCCTCGGGTGATGTGGCGGCGCAGGTCGCCTCTTGGAGTTGTCCGCCCGGCCCCAGCGATGCCGTCACGGTCCACGCCTCATGGCCCGGCTCGGCGGCGTAGTAGACGGAGGTCGCGACCTCACCAGCGGTGTGAGTCGGCGGCGCGTAGGCGGCGAACCCGGCGCCGAGGTGGTCCTCGACCACCACCGCCAGCATCTTGGGAGTGAGCGGGACGGGGCCGGCCGGCCCCACCACCGTGCCGGACGTGCAGGCGCACAGCAGGGCCAGCATCAGGCTGAGCAGAGCGGATCGCCCCATACGTTCACCTCCGTACGTTCACCTCCGTGCTCCAGTATCGCGCGGGGAATAGGGCTTCCGACCCCCTTGTTGGCTAAGATAGTTGAATCAGCAACCATTTGGAGCAGACATGCAGCTCGGCATCTTCACCGTGGGCGACATCACTCCCGACCCGACGACGGGACGCGTCCCCTCCGAGCACGAGCGGATCAAGGCCGCCGTCACTCTGGCGAAGAAGGCGGAGGAGATCGGGTTGGACGTCTTCGCGACCGGTGAGCATCACAACCCGCCGTTCCACCCGTCCTCGCCGACGACGCTGCTGGCTTTCATCGCCGCCCAGACCGAGCGGATCCTGCTGTCCACCGCGACCACCCTGATCACGACGAACGATCCGGTGAAGATCGCTGAGGACTACTCCGTGTTGCAGCACCTGGCCGAAGGCCGGGTCGACCTGATGATGGGACGCGGGAACACGGGCCCGGTCTACCCCTGGTTCGGCCGCGACATCCGCGACGGGATCGCGCTGGCCATCGAGAACTACGCGCTACTCCGCAGGCTCTGGCGGGAGGAGGTCGTGAACTCCGAGGGCCGGTTCCGAACTCCGCTGCAAGGCTTCACGCTCGCGCCGCGTCCGCTCGACGGCGTGCCGCCGTTCGTCTGGCACGGCTCGATCCGCAGCCCCGAGATCGCCGAGCAGGCCGCGTACTACGGCGACGGCTTCTTCCACAACAACATCTTCTGGAGCATGTCGCACACCAAGAAGATGGTGAGCCTCTACCGCCGCCGCTTCGAGCACCACGGTCACGGGCCGGCCGACACCGCCATCGTCGGGCTGGGCGGACAGTTCTTCATGCGGCGAAACTCCAAGGAGGCGATCCGGGAATTCCGGCCGTACTTCGACGTCGCTCCCGTCTATGGCTACGGGCCGAGCCTGGAGGAGTTCATGGCTGAGACCCCGCTCACCGTCGGCTCACCACAGCAGGTGCTCGAACGCACCCTGACGTTCACCGCAGAGGTGGGGCACTACCAGCGTCAGCTGTTCCTCGTCGATCACGCGGGACTGCCGCTGAAGACCGTGCTGGAGCAGATGGATCTGCTCGGCGAGATCCTGCCCGCTCTGCGGGCCGGGTTCGCGCAAGGCCGTCCGGCACACATTCCGGAGGCACCCACGCACGACTCGCTCGTCGCCGCGTCCAGGGCGCGATCGGACGCGGCCGATCCGCCGAAGCCGACCGAATCGCCCGCGTCCAGGATCCTGCTCGACACGGTCACCGGAGGCTCGCCCGACGTCCCGGAGGTGAGCCGATGACCGCTCTGGTCGTGATCACCGCCGGCACCGGCACCCCGTCGTCCAGCAGGCTGCTGGGTGAGCGCCTGGCCGATGCCACGGTGGCGAGCCTCGCCGAGGCGGAGGCGACGGCCGAGGTGACGCACCTCGAATTGCGGACGCTGGCGGTCAGCCTGGCGAACCACCTCGCCACCGGCGTGCCGGACGCCCGACTCCGCGAAGCCTTCGACGCCGTCCTGGCCGCGGACGGAGTGATTGCCGTCACCCCCGTGTTCAACGGGTCGTACTCGGGGCTGTTCAAGCTCTTCTTCGACGCTCTCGATGAGGGCGCGCTGCGGGGGCGGCCAGTGCTGGCGGCGGCCACCGGAGGAAGCGCCCGGCATTCGCTGGTCATCGAACACGCGATGCTTCCGCTGTTCTACTACCTGAAGGCGGCCATCGCGCCGCACCCGGTCTTCGTCGCCACCAAGGACTGGGGCGCGGCGGGCGGCAAACTGGGCCGCCGCATCCGTACCGCCGCCGACGCGTTCGCCTCGATGGTGCTGGCCGCGAAGCCGGCGAAGTCGTCCGACGAGTTCGAGGTGGCGGACTTCTCCGATCTCCTGCGCGAATAGCCCTCGTCGCCACGGAGGCCCTGGCCCGCCCCCGTCCTTCGGTGGGGCGGCGCCGCCTGGTCGAGTGGACACCACTTGGCGTGGTCACGGGGTGGCGCTCACCTTTGCTGGGGATGGTTCAGCGGTCTGGTGAGGTGGACGCCACCTGGCGTGGTCGCGAGGTTGGCGCCCACCTCGGCGGGGGCGAGGCCCCGGTGGCTGCGCCACGCGAGCGGGTTCTTGCGGCGGCCGAAGCGATGTGCGTCCAGTTCGAGAGATCTCAGGCGGGCTCAGCCAGAAGCCGGTCGAGCTTGTCGTAACCGTCCTGGACGCCGACCTCCATTCCGCTGGCCAGCCATTGGTCACGGGCTTCGAAGGAGTCCACGAGGGATTGGGCCTGGAGCCGGGTCCAGCCGTCGCCGAGATCGGTGAGCGTCAAGGTCTCCAAGGAGACCGCTTCGGGCCACTCGTCGAAGGCGAAGGTCTGGACGATCCGAGTCGGCGACACGTCGTGGAAGCAGCCGTGGAACCGGTACGCCTCACCGTTGCGTAGGTTGCTGAATGCCCAGCTGCCGCCGCTGCGGGCGTCCCAGAACTCGATCCGGGTGGTCACGTCCGCCGGACCGATCCACCGGGCGAAGAGATCCGGGTCCACGTGCGCCCGGTACACCTGCTCCGCGGGCGCGGAGAAGTCGCGAACGATCCTGATCACCGGTAGCGAGTCGTCGGCGGTGATGACGGCGCTGGTGTGATGTTCGGTCATGGGGGGACCTCCTTCAATCGACATCGGACGGCCGGGTCGCCGTCTCGGGTGTGGGTTCTGCGGTCGGAAGGTCGGCGAGGACGGCGTCCAGGCGTCGGTAGCGTTCCTCGGCCTGATGGCGGTAGCGGTCGAGCCACTGCGTCATCGAGTCGAGGACGTCGGCTTCCAGATGGACGGGACGTCGTTGGGCCTCCCGTCGCCGGGTGACCAGGCCGGCGTGTTCGAGGACGGTGAGATGCTTCGACACCGCCTGCAGGCTCATCCGGTAACTGCCGGCGAGTTCGACCAGCGTCGCGTCCTGGTGGGCCAGCCGCGCCACCAGGTCGCGCCTGGTGGGGTCCGCGAGGGCCGCGAATGTTCTGGAGAGCTGGTCGGTCGTCATCGTGCCTTCCTCAACCGTTTGGTTGAGAACGAGAGCATACATCGAAGATCGTTCGAGATCAACCGTTTGGTTGACTACGTCCTTCGGTCTCGGGAGCCCCGTCGAGCTCATCCGCGCACGACGAACCAGCCATCTCGGCGCCCGGCGATGTCGGGTGGGCGACCCGGCCTCCACAGCAGCAAGTTCGGCGGTCGCTTCCTTCCGATCGTGGCCGACCGACCTGGTGACCACGACTTCGGCTATTCCATCGAAATCAGGACCGGCTGGGGGCCGCGAGGGAGGTGAACCTACTTCTTGACGCCCTTGAGCGACCCTTTGATGCCCCCGGCGGGAAGTCCCGCCGAACAGACGATGCGGTGATCGGCGACCTTGGTCCACACCTCGGAGCTCGCGATGAAGTAGCTGATCTCGTACTTCGATTTGCCGACGCTCACCCCGACGAACTTGGTGAATCCCGCCACGCACACGTCGTTGTAGAGCTTGTCGAGCTGTTTGTCGGTGGGTGCCTTCTTGGACTTCACAATCTGGGTGGCGAACACTTCATAGTTGTGCGCCGACGAGCAATCCAGAATCGCCACCTCCAGCGCCGCGACGTCCTGCTTGCCGGTGCACTCGCCCTTGTCGGGGAACACCATCACGTCGCCCTTCGCCGATCCGAGCAGGCCGCCCTCGGCCGAGCCCGCGAGACAGGTGATCACCCGGTTCTCCGCCACCGCCCACGCGGCCTCGTCGGGCACCAGGTAGGCCGAGGTGTACCGGCTGTACTGCGGCTCGACGCCGACGTACTCGACGAAACTCGGTGAACACTGAGTCTTGGCCTGCTCGCCGAGAACCTCAGCGCCCGGGTACACGTCGCCGGTGAGCGGAATGCGGGCGTGCACTTCGTAGTAGTGAGCCTGCGCGCACGGCTGGCTGGTCAGACTGCTGATCGACGCGCCGGTGAGATCCACCGGCCCGGTGCAGTTCCCGACCTCGAGGGCTGCGACGGGTGCCGCGGACGGGGTCTCGGACGCCGCGGCCACACTCGTCTCGGCCACACCCGTCTCGGGCACCGGCGTGGCACTCGGTTGACCGGCGCTGCAGCCCGCGAACGCGAACAGCGCGACGAGCGCGGCTCCGATCCACCGTTGCCCCATGGTCCTGGTCCCTCTCCTCGACTCGGTGTCCATGGTAATCGGGTCCTAGTCTTGGCACCGATGCGCGATAACCCAGTGCTGTTCCCGCCCGGCGCGACCCGTCACGACTGGGTGCTGGACGCTGCGCTGGCCGCCGGGCTGGGCCTGATCACCGTCCCGCCCTACGGCGTGCGGGGATTCGCCGAGGCGCCGTCCACCGGCCAGTTCGTGAGCGCGCTGCTGATGATCGGATCGCTGGTGTTGCGCCGGCATTCCCCCCTGCTCGCCCTGGCGGGCGTGACCCTGGCCGGACTGATTCAGCTCGTGTTCTCCCCCGAGCCGATGGCGACCCTGATCGCGGTGCCGGTGGTGGCCTACTCGGTGGCTCGCTGGATTCCGGGGTGGCAGGCCCGGATCGTGCTGGTCGTCGGGTCGATCTCCTCGGTCCTCGGCCCCGTGCGTTGGATCGTGAGCGATCCCGGCTACATCAGCGTCCGTGACCTGATCTGGCTGATGCTTGCCTGGTTCGTCTGCATGGGCCTGGTCGTGACGCCGTACGCGGTGGGACGCCGGGTGCTGGAGTCCAGCGAGGCCCACCTCGACCGGGTGGCCGCCGCGGAGGAGCGCTACCGGACGATGCTGACCGAGCGCGAGCAGGACGCGCGGCTGGCGGAGTCGCGGGCCAGAACCCAGATCGCGCGGGAATTGCACGACATCGTCGCCCACTCACTCTCGGTAATGATCGTGCAGGCCGAGGGAGGCCGGGCGCTGGCGGCGAAGAAGCCGGAGGCCGCGACCCAGGCGTTGACCACCATCGCAGAGACCGGACGCGAGGCCCTGAGCGAGATGCGCCGCATCCTCGGTGTCCTGAGGGACGAGCCCGAGCCGGGCAAGCAGGCAGATTTTGCTCCCGCGCCGCGCCTGACCGATATTCCCGAGTTGGTGGAGCGGACCAGCGATCGGGTGCGGCTGGCGGTTCACGGGAAACCACCCCGGGTCTCGGCAGCCTTGGAGCTGACCGCCTACCGGGTCGTGCAGGAAGCGTTGACGAACTTCCTCAAGCATGCCGGGCCTCAGGCGACGGCGTTGGTGACGATCACCTACGGCATGCGGGAGATCGCCATCGACGTGCTGGACAATGGCGTTGCGACGCCGTCCTCACCGCCACGGAATCCGGGACACGGTCTGCGCGGCATGCACGAACGGGTCGCGTCGATGGGTGGGCGGTTGCTCACCCGGGCCCGCCCCAGTGGCGGGTTCCAGGTGACGGCAGTGTTGCCGATCGCGCCACACCAACGGTCCGGAGAGGGTGAAGACAGATGACGATCAGGGTGTTTCTGGCCGACGACCAGGAGCTGGTGCGCAGCGGCTTCCGGATGCTCATCGAGGCCGAAGACGACCTTCAGGTGGTCGGTGAGGCGGCCGACGGGGCCGGCACCGTCGCCGGGGTGCTTCGGACGCCGACCGACGTGGTCCTGATGGACATCCGGATGCCCGTGATGGACGGGGTGGAGGCCACTCGCCGGATCGTGGCCGAGGGCATCGCGACCCGAGTCCTCGTGCTGACCACCTTCGACCTGGACGAGTACGTCTTCAGCGCACTGAAGGCCGGAGCCAGCGGCTTCATGTTGAAGGACGCGCGGCCCGGGGATCTGTTGAACGCGATCCGGACGGTCGCCGCGGGCGAGGCGGTGATGGCGCCGTCCGCGACCCGCCGGCTTCTGGATCACGTGGTGCCCACGCTCCCGGCGAACCCGGACGGTCCGGACGCCCGGCTGGCCATCCTCACCGATCGGGAGAAGGAGGTGCTGGTGGAGATCGCCGGCGGCGCCACCAATGCCGAGATCGCCGGCCGGCTCTACATGGCAGAGGGGACGGTCAAGACCCACATCACCCGCCTGCTGGCCAAGCTGCAGTGCCGCGATCGGGTGGGTCTGGTCCTGTTCGCCTACGAGACCGGGCTCGTCCGCCGCTACTGAACGGCTCGGGAGGTGTCCCGGAGCGGCTCAGCACGTCGGGTCGGGCAGCGTGGTCGCAGGCCGTTCCGGCGTGCCTGACCGGGGGATGGCGGCACAGGAGGCGTCGGACGTGGTTAGCTGTGCGCCACGGTTTCCGACCAGGAGTGAGGAAGTTCATGTCCAACCCGTCCGTCGACCCCCAACCTCCCGAACAGCCGGTCGCGGACCCCTGGAACTCGGATCGGCCGGACTCGCCAGCTACGGCGACCCCGAGCCAGTGGGACGACCCCGGTCAGGCTTCCGCGCCCGACGCCGGCCCGGAGCGCTACCCCGCCGCTGGTCAGCCCGCCTACCCGAGCTTCACTCAGCCCGGCTACGCTCCGGCCGGTCAGTCCGGCTACCAGGGAGCAGGTCAGCCCGGCTACCCTGCGGCGGGTCAGCCTGGCTACCAGGGAGCAGGTGAGCCCGGCTACCCTGCGGCGGGTCAGCCTGGCTACCGGGGAGCAGGTGAGCCCGGCTACCCTGCGGCGGGTCAGCCCGGCTATCCCATCGCTGGTCAGCCTGGCTACCCTCCGGCCGGTCAGCCTGGCTACCCTCCGCCCGGTCAGCCCGCGGCAGCTGCCCCGGTCACGGCGAAGAAGTCCAAGGTCGGGCTGTTCGTGCGCCTCGGAATCGCGGCCGCACTCATCCTCACCGGCGCCGTCTTCGCCATGATGCAGTTCAATCCGAAGGCCGCCTCCGTGGGCGACTGCCTGGCAGCCGACGGTGAAGAGAGCGTGAAGTCCACCCACTGCGGGTCCCCCGACGCCGCCTACCAGGTCGTCGCGGTGTTCCCTGACGTCGACCGTCCGCTCGGCCTCACGGCCAACCCCTGCGAGGCCATTGCCGAGGCGACCACGACCTATTGGGAGGGTCGCTCAGGAGGCAAGGGCACGCTGCTCTGCCTGAAGGACGTCTGAGCCGGGGGCGTCAGCCCAGAAGTGCCAGCAGCGCGTCCGGGTGGTGCCGGTAGGTCTCGACGCTCTCGGCGCCGCTGCTCAGGGCCTCCAAGGTGGTGGTGAGCACATCGTTCACCGGGGTGGGCACCCCGGCCTGGTGGCCGTAGCGAACCACCGCTCCGTTGAGGAAGCGCACCTCGGTCTGCCCCCGTCCGGAGTGCAGGTCGATGTGGAAGGACGGCATCTTGTCGCCGCGTCCGCCTCCGAGCGCGCGCGTGAGCGCCGGTTGTGCGATCCACCGCGGCAACCTCCGCGCGGCCAAAGCCAGAGCGCGGACGGGAGTGCCCGGTAGATCCACCGGAGGGAACCCCAGAGCGTCCATGACGGCGAGGCATTCGCGCAGCACGGCGATCTCGACGTCATAGAGCCGGCGGTCGGCGAACAGCGCGGAGACCGGTTCGTCCAGAATTGCCGAGGTGGCGTTCCCGGTGAGATTCGTGAGCAGCTTCGACCACTTCATCGGGCGGGCCTGCGGATAACCAACCCCGTGCAGGTCGGCATCGTTGAGCGCCTCGACCAGAGGGACGCCAAGGGGGTGGTCCAGCGCGATCCCGATCCCACGCCGCTTCTCCTCGATCACCTGGCCGATTCCCGGCTTACCGACGGCGGTGGTCACCGTTCCGGTGATCACCCGGTCCGGGCCCAGCCGGGCGGCGATCGCCGGCTCGTTGTCCACACCGTTCTGCAACGACAGGATCGGCGGCAGGTCAACGCCGGTCGCGAGGAGTCCGTCCAGCGCCGGAATGGTGTCGAACGATTTGAGAGCGAACACGGCCACGTCATACGGGCCCGCGGCCAGAGCTTCGCCCGCCGAGCCGAAGACGGCGAGGTCGCGGACGGCCGACGTCCGGCCGTTCCGGGTCAGCCGCAACCCCTGCTCGGCGATGATCGCGGCGGCCTGGGGTTGCTCGCTGTAGGTCACCCGATGTCCGGCAGCAGCCAGGGAGCCTCCGACGTAGGTACCGATGGCGCCCGCGCCCAGGAACAGGAATCGCATCAGGCCTCGTTCGCGGGGACGCCGACATCGACCCGGGGTGTGCCGGACGCGGACGAGCCGTCCGGAGGCGATCCCCGAGTCTCGGCGGGGAGCGGACGGGGCATGGGCATTCCTTTCTGCAGACGAACGCTGGCAGCCTTGCACACGCGGCCGAGAACCGGCCAGGGTCAGGCGCCGCGCTCCTGCTCGAGCCGATCGAGAATCCATGAGCGGACAAGGGTGGACGCCGGGAGGTGCCGGGCGTCGGCCACCGCCTGGATCGCGTTGCTCTCCGCCGGACTCAGCCGCACGGAGTAGACGAGGCTGCGTTTGCGGTGAGCTTCGGGCATTCCTGCTCCTTCGGGTGCGTAGTACGCAGTGTTACACAGGGCCGGCACCTCGGTTCGGGTTTTCGACCAGGTCCTCAGGCAGCGTTCCCCCGGGGCCGGATCCAGGCGGGAGTCGATGCTGCCCCGGCTCAGACGGCGGCTCGCCAGGTGGAGCCGAGGGCGACGAAGGGCGAGCCCTGCGGCGTCGCGGCGGCCAGGGCCTCGTCGGTCGGCAGCCCGCCGGCCAGCCGGGCGTGGTAATCCGCCATGATCGCGGCGGTGGAGTCGTCGGCCACCGGGGCCACCGCAGCGACCACCGAGTTCACGCCGAGTTCGAGCAGGGTGCTCGCCAACCCCAACGGCTCGTCGCCGGGACGGACGGCGGCCGTGCCCACTTCGCAGGCCGACAGCACCACATGGCCCGCCCGAACCGGCGTCTGGGTCAGTTCGTGGGCAACCAGGTCCCCGTCGGTCAAGCGGACCGAGGAGAACAGCGGGCTGGCGGGCTGGTGCTGGCCGTGGGCGGCGAGATGAACGACCTCGGCCTCGGCGAGCGCCGAGACCAGATCAGCGGTCCTGGCCTCGGTCAGCACCTCCGAGTCCGCCCAGGACGCGGCCACGTCCCGCACCTCCGTGGCGGCGAACCGCAGTCCGGGGCCGCCCAGCACGCGCACGATCCGGGGCACCCGCGACGCCCGGCGAGCCGCCCATTCGGTGACCGATCTCGCCACCGTCACCGGGACTCCGCGCAGCGACGGCAGAAGGTTCCACGGCGCGGACGCGACCGCGTGGGTGCCGATCACCACGAGTCCGGTCGACCGGAACCGCCACGGCCGAAGGATTTCCTCATCCAGCCGATCCAGCCCCTGAGAGCGGGACGCGGCGATCGACTCACGCAGCGGCCCCGGAGGCTGGTAGGCGGCGGCGCGGAGGTCGGCCTGCAGCCGACGCGACACTTCCAGGCAGGCGGTCAGCCCGATCAGCCGGCGGACGCTTCGCCGTCCGGCCGTCACCGCGATCCCCCACAGGGCGCCGTCGTGCGGGAACAGCCACAGCAGATCCCGATCAGCCTCTCTCAGGACGCTCAGCGCCACGTCGAGCGTCGGCAGCGGATCGACCGTGGCTTCGCTCTGCCGCTGCGCCAACGACCGATCGGACAGCTGCCGGCGCAGCCGGGCGATCTCGGCCCGGCGCGCCCCCGCCTGGGGCGATTCGGGTTCCTCCCGCAACGCCTGGGCGAGCAGGCGCAGTTCCTGGATGATCGCGGCCAGCTCAGGGTCGGCCGGCGGCCGGATCACGGGCAGGCCGCGGGTCGTCCAACGCTCGAGAGTGGACAGCAGGTCGGCAGGTCCACGGCCGACAGCGAGATCGAGGTCGAGCGCGGAGAGCCGAAGGCCCAGTACCTTGCGGGCCGCCCGGGAGTCCAGCGAGGCGCTGGCGGCCTGCGATTCGGCCAGCGCCGCGGCGGCCGTCGCCAACCGAGGACGCGGTGAGCGTCCGGAGGCGAGATCGGTCACGGCGGACGCGTAGGCGTGCCGCAGCGCCACCACCAGGCCGAAGGACTCCTGCGGGTAGCGGGCGAGCACGGTGCGGGCGAGCTCCGGACGTCCGTTGCGGCTGGCCGCCTCGGCTGCCACCGAGATGCTCCGGGCCCGCAACTCGCTGTCGCCGCTGGCCACCGCGATCGCCTCGTCCGCGAGTGCGCCGGTCAGCACGGCGGCGAGCCGGCGTCCGCGGGTCAGGTCGCAGTCCAGAACGGTCAGGTCTGCGCGGGCTGCCAAGGCGGTCGCGCCGATCCGAGTGAACCGGCGTCGGGCCGAGCGGGCGGCCGCCGCGGCGTCGGCCGGCTCTCCGGCGAGGCGCAGCACGCGGGCCCGTTCGAGGTCGATCTCGGCCCGCAGGATCTGGTCCTGTCGGGGACGGCACGCGCGCTGCGCTCCTTCGAGGGCGGCGACCGCCTCGTCCAGCAGTCCCGCTTCGTGCAGCACCTTCCCGAGGTCGAAAAGCGACGGCCCGCGGAACACGTCCACGGGCATCGCCTCGGCGGCGGCCATGGCGGCGAGCGCCCCGGGCAGGTCACCGGTGAGGTACTTGGCGAAGCCGAAGTTGTGTTCGGCCATGAAGACCAGGGGCTGGTGGTCGATCTCTCGGGCCAACGCGGCGGACGCCCGAAACGACACGGCGGCGTCGGCCGGGCGGCCCAGTTCGAGGAAGACCATGCCGTGGTTGAGGAGCAGCGAACACCGTTCCTGCGCCGTGAACCACTCCGGCTGGTCGGACACCACGGCCAGGTCCTCGGCAGCACTGGCCAGGTCGCCCGAGCGGCCCAGCACCATGCCCCGCTGGCAGCGCCACCGGGCCAGCAACTCGGCGTCGTCACCGGCGATCCGGCGGGCCTCCTCCAGCAACGGGAGCGCACCGGGCAGCCCTGACGTGGGCAGCTCGGACGCGGCGAGCGTGAGCAGGCAGGCGACCCGGACGGAGTCCACATCGCGTGCGGCCGGGGTGTCCAGCGGCGGCAGCAGACGCAGCGCCGCACGCAGGAGCCGGGCTGCACGCACGGGCCGGCCGGCGGTATTGTCGGCGACCGCCGCGAGCCGCAGTTCGCGGGCCCGCTCCAGCGCTGGGGTCATCGCCCTCAGATCTCGATGGACGGGGTGAGAACCGGCCGCAACCCTTCCCGTCTGATCACGAAGTGCGCCCTGCCCCGTGGCAGGTCGTCGATCGAGAACCGGCCCTGCGCGTCCGCCAGTGCCGAGCGGGTGACGCCTTCTGCGACCGCATCGACGGCGGCGTCGGGGTTGGTCACCCAGCCGTCGACGCGAACGCGTCGGCCGCTCACCACCGTGGTGATCATCACGCTCAGCGACCCGCTGGTGAAAGTGACCGAGTCGGTCTCCTCACCCCTCATGCCGACCGGTTCGGCAAGGCTCAGTTCGGCGATCTCGGCTTCGAGTTCGGCCACCGCGATCGCGAATCCGATGCGTTCGGTCAGGTCGAACGGAACGGGGTCGATGCGTTCGTAGAGCGCAGCCAACTCGGCGAGGATCGCCTCGTCGCCCTCGTCCAAGGCTTGGTCGGCCAGCAGTGGTTCGTTCATGTCAGAGCTCCCATCGGGGATCGGCCGTCAGGGCGGCACGCAGCTTGGCCAGGCACCGTCCCCGAGTGGGGCCGATGCTGCCGACCGGCATGCCGAGGCTGGTCGCCACCGCGGCGTAGTCGGGGGTGGGTGCGAACGCGATCACGCGCAGCAGGGCGCGGCAGCGTTCGGGCAGGTCGTCGACGTGGCGCCACAGGACGCGCTGGCGGTCGGAGGCGATCGTCCTGTCCTCCGGCGAGTCGTCCGCCGCGGTCTCGGGCAGCCCGCCGTCCGGTTCGGCTTCGCGTCCGGTGAGGCGGAGCTGGCGCCAGGTCTCGCGCTTCACGGTGACCACGAGCCACGACACGACCGCGCGCGGATCGCTGATCGACTCCGCGGCGTCGACGAGATGCAGCCACGCGGTCTGGATCGCATCCTCCGCGATGCCCTGCGGCGCTCGCTGCGCTCGGGCGGTGTGCCAGAGCAGCGGGGTCAGCATCTCGACCAATTCCGCCAGCCGGGCGCGGTCACCGTCCCGGTAGGCGCTGAAGGCGGCCCCCGCGCGGAGACCGAGCGTCGCGGTGGTCATGATCGGTCGGGTTTCCGGGCCTTCAGGACGCGGTGGATCGCCTCCCAGCCCCGGGCGAGCATCGCCTCTCGGGACACGTCCACGGGGTCCTGATCGACCAAAGCCTGCGCCAGCTCTCCGGCGAGCACGGGCGCGGCGAACGAGGTGCCGCTCCACACTCCGAAGCCGCCGGAGAAGTCGTCGCGGTCGATGGTGGCGCGGTTGCGGGTGTCCGGGGCGCCCGGGCCGGCGACGACGGACGCCTGGACGGCAGCCACCTGGGAGCGCGGCATCGTGGACACGATCGCCGAGCCGCTGCGGTAGGTCGTCACCCACACCCCGGCGTTCGAGAACAGCGCCACGGTCGTCCCGTTGGGGTTCAGCGCACCGACGCTCACCACCGGCAGGGCTTTGGGGTCGGCGCCGGGGATGCCGGCGGCGAAGCCGGCGGGGAACATCGGCCGGTCGGTGGCGTCGTTGCCGGCGCCGGCCACCACCAGGACCCCCGCCGCCCCGAGGTCGGCCAGGACGTCGGCAAAGTTGGAGTCGGTGGCCCCGTCGTCGTCATCCTCGTGGTAGTAGCCGACCGAGAGGGTCAGCACGTCGAGAATCCGGTGCGCGTCGCCTGCTTCGAGCGCGTCGAGCTGCTGTTCCAACAGGTCGTGGAGCAGCGTCAGCAGCTTGTCCTCTTCCAGAGTCCCGGCCGTGGCGAGGATCGGGTGCGCCTGCAGGGTCGCGGCCGGGCAGGTCTGCCGCACGATGCCGGCGATGAACGTGCCGTGCCCGGCGAGCCGGTCGAGTTCGCCGGTCAGCGGGGCGCCGATCCCTGCCGTGTCGTCGGGGCAGGGCGGGACCACGATCCGCACCGGACGCGACGTTCCGGGAGGTGGCGGCGTGGCTTGTTCCCGCGGGAACCACGGATGGGGGCCGATGCCGGTGTCGGGCATCACCACGACCGGTGGCCGTTTCAGCGCAGGGGCGGTGATTGAGGGATCGTCGACCACGACGGCCACGGGCACGCGTCCGCCGAAGCCGGGGACGCCGAACTCGGCGGGCAACTGCGAAGCGGAGATCCCGTTCCAGTAGCCTCCGATCCCGTTCCAGTAGCCACCGATGCCGTTCCAATAACCCCCGATCCCGTTCCAGTAGCCGCCGATGCCGTTCCAGTAGCCGCCGACTCCGGTCATGGTCGTGGCCATCAGCACATGCACCAGTTCGATGTCCGTTTCGAGATCGGGGTCGGCGTCGAGAATGCGTTGCAGCGCGACCCAGGCGTCCGGCGGTGCGGCGGCGGTTTCGGGCTCCACCACGAGCTGAATGATGATCGGCCGCGCCGACCGCAACTCGATCCCCAGGTCGTAGGAGCGGCGCGGGCGTGGCTTGTCGGCCGCTTCGATCCTCCAGCCGAGTTCGCGGAGGATTCCGGCCAACCGGCCGTTCACGCCGGTGTCGACCGACTGCGACACCTGGAGCAGGTCGGAGACGTACAGGGTGGGGAGCGGGTCGGAGTCCTTCCGACGAACGGCGGTGGTGGGATCAAGTACTCGGATCACTGCGACGACCTCCTCGGGGGTGGCGCGACCAGACTATTCAGCGAGCGCCTCACTGGGTAGAGGCGAACCCTACGCACCCTGATACCTGGACGGATGGACGAAGACGCCCTCCGACGCGGAGTGGATGCGGGATCCGAGGGCGCCACGATGTATCACGGTGAGGGGATCCGGCTCTGAGGGGTGTCGGTCGGCGCACGTGGTCCGGGGGAGGGAGACGGATGATGAGCTGACCCGCCGACGTCCAGTGCCCGGGCCGATGACCGAGAGGGGGGACTCGGTCGACGCCGCACCAAGGCTGCTTCGGGGGGCGGTGCGCCGGTGCGCCGGCCCGGGCGCTGTCAGCGGTCAGGGAAGGGTTTCGCCCCGCATCTGGGGTGAGGAGTAGATCGAGGACACCACGTCGGAGTCGAGCCACTCGGTGAGCCGTTCGGCTTCGTCCCGGAGCGCGGCCAGGGCGAGACGCCCGGGATTCCGGCGAGGCAGCACGCGCACCACGCCCGCCGCATCCTGCACCCAGCAGCCCACCACGCGTCCGCGCCACCACGCGGTGGTGCCGGCGTTGCCCGCCGAATCGAAGAGGTACCTCACGTCGGCCTCGTCGAGATAGAACCCGCGCTGCTTCCAGCCCATCGTGGTCGGGTCGAGGGTGGGCAACAGTGCGGCCCAGGGGCCTTCGTCGCGGACGTCGACGTCGTCGCCGGGCAGGACCCAGCCGACGTCCCCCGAATCCAGCGCCACCGGCACCGCCTGGACCCCGGCGAGCGCCGTGCGGACGGCGGTCTTGGTGGCTCCCAGCCACCAGGCGAGGTCGGTCTCGGTGCCCGGGCCGAAGGTCCACAGCCACGACCGGACGAGGTCCGCGTAGCCGGCGGCCTCGTCGACCGGATCAACCAGTTCGCCCAGCCAGGACGCCATCGCGGTCCAGCGTGGCCTGGAGACCCGCCAGCCACCCCCGTTTCGTCCGCGGACGAGCTGCCCGCGCGCGCCCAGGAGCGTCAGGACGCGGGGACCCACCGGCGCGACCTGGGCCCACCGTCCGGAGCCGTAGACGATCCGGGTGTCCAGCTCCGGCACCTCGCGCCGCAGCGTGGCCGCGTCCAGTTCGTCGCCGTCCCGCAGGTGGTGCACGACGGCGGCGGCTGCCGCTTCCACCCAGTCGCTACCGCTGACCGACACCCCGGCCTTCGCCACGTCGGCGGCCAGCCGCCGGAACTCGGACGCGGCCACCCGCGCTGACGCGCTCCCCCACGCGGCGGGCAACGCGGCGCGGGGGAACACGAACAAGGTGCGACGCATCGCCAGCTGCTTGACGAGTTCGCGGGTGTCGTACAAGGCGGTTTCGACATCGCCGATCGACAGGTCCCGGACCCTCGCCCGCAGCGAGAGGTGCACGGTGGCGGCTTCGGTGGCGTGCAGCACGGTCATGCCCCGGGTGGCACTGGCCGGGTCGGCGAACCTGTGGTCGGGGTGCAGCCCGTGGCGCACCGCCATCCGCTGCCGCCGCTGCTCGTCGCTGATGTGCTTCACCCGGTGAGCCTGCCGGGCCGGCATGGTCTTCGGCAAGACCGGACGGGCTACGCGTCCACCCCGAGTTGTGAGGCGCTGCCGGCGAACCTCGCGCCGTCGACGGCGCGACGCAGGATGCGGACTGATCCGACCGCGATCAGCGCGGCGATCGTGGCGAAGATCGCCACGATCACCAAGCCGCCGTGGTAGCCGGAGCTGTCAATCACCTGGCCGGACACGCTGGATCCCACCGAGGCGCCGATGCCGATGCCGGTGCCCATCCAGGCGAGGCCCTCGGTCAGTCGTTCGCGTGCGACGAGCCGGCCGATCAGGGAGTTCGCGTTGATCAGGGTCGGCGCCACCGTGACGCCGACGAGCAGGCCAACGGAAGCCAACAGCAGCACCGAGTCGGCCAGCACGAGCGCCCAGCAGCAGACGAACATGGCCACCACGCCGACCACGAAACGACCGGGCAGCGGCGAGGACCACCGGCGCGAGCCGTAGTAGAACCCCGCCACACCGGACGCCAGCGAGAACACCGCCAGCACGATCCCGGACGCGGCGCGGACGTCCCAGTCGCTCGCCGCAGCGACGACGCTGACATCGATGGCTCCGAAGACGCACCCGATCAGCAGGTTGACCGCCACCACAGCACCGACGCCGGGCACGAGCAGGATCACCCGGCTCGCCAGTCTCGGCCGCGCGGCTCCGGCGTCGGGACGGGGCGCGATCGGTGGTTCGGTGGCTCGCTGGGAGTAGAAGAGGTGCGCCCCGGCCAGCGACAGGATCACCGGCGCCACCAGTCCGGCGGCCGGATGGACGCCGGTGGAGAGGGCGGTCGCGGCGACCGGCCCGATCACGAAGGTGAGCTCGTCCAGCGTCGACTCCAGCGAGTAGGCGGTGTGCAGATGGTCGGGGTCGCTCGTGACGTGGTTCCAGCGGGCCCGTACCAGCGCTCCCGGAGAACCGCCGGTGGCGCCGCTGAGGACGACCGGGACGATCAGCGTCCACGCCGGCAGCCCGAGCATGGCCAGCACCACGACCAGGGCCAGCATCGTGGCCGACACGATCGCTGCCGGATACATCACGCGCCGCTGCCCGTAGCGGTCCACCAGGTTCGACAGGACGGCCGTCCCGATCGCCCAGGCGACACCGTTGGCGGCGGCGAGAGCGCCGGCCAACCCGTAACTGCCGTAGAGAGCCGAGACCATCAGGACGATGCCGAGCCCCATCATCGCCCCGCCGGAGCGCGCCAGCAGCCCGGCCGCACTGAACTTCGCAGCGCCCGGGATGGCGAGAATCTCCCGGTACGGACGCATCGAACGAGTTTCGCACGCCTTCTCCTCCAGCGCCGAATCGGGCCCCGGGGGCTGTCCATCACCGTCCAACACGGCGAGAATGACATCCTCCGGTGTGAAGCGCTGTCAGCGGGTACCTCCGCATCGGGGAGCGGCCGAGAGCCGACCGGTCGACGAAGGGGAGCAGCGATGTCCACCACCACCGCGAGGACGGCGTGGCGCAAGCGGCCGCAGGAGGCGCCCCAGACCATTTCGGAGGAGACCGCAGAGCTGATCGAGGGCTGGTGGCGGGCGGCCAACTACCTCTCGGTTGGCCAGATCTACCTGCTCGACAACCCGCTGCTGCGCCGACCGCTGAGCCGGGAGGACGTGAAACGCCGCCTGCTGGGCCATTGGGGTACCACCCCGGGGCTGAACTTTCTGTACGCGCATTTCAACCGCGCCATCGTCGAGCGCGACCTGAACGCGATCTACATCGCCGGCCCGGGGCACGGCGGGCCCGGGCTGGTCGCGAACGCCTACCTCGATCGACACCTACACCGAGGTCTATCCGAGCGATCAGCCGCGACGAGGCGTGGTCTGGGCCGTCTGTTCAAGCAGTTCTCCTTCCCCGGCGGGATCCCGTCCCATGTGTCGCCGGAGTGCCCCGGCTCGATCCACGAGGGCGGCGAGCTGGGCTACTCGTTGTCCCACGCCTACGGTTCGGTGTTCAACGCGCCCACGCAGCTCACGTTCGCCGTGGTCGGGGACGGTGAGGCCGAGACCGGGCCGCTGGCCACCGGCTGGCACGGCAACGAAGTTCGTCAACCCGCAGACCGACGGCGTCGTGCTGCCCGTCCTGCACCTCAACGGGTACAAGATCGCCAACCCCACCCTGCTGGCCCGGATTCCTGCCGACGAACTGGCCGACCTGATGCGAGGCTACGGCCACGAACCGCTGTTCTTCGAAGTCACACCCGACGACGACCATCTGGACGCGCATCGGCGTTTCGCGCGGCTGCTGGACGACGCGCTGGACCGGATCGTCGCGATCAAGGCCGACGCGGAAGCGCGGGACGCAGACGACGTGCAACGTCCGCGGTGGCCGATGATCGTCTTCCGCAGCCCGAAGGGGTGGACCGGCCCGTCGACAGTGGACGGCAAGCAGACCGAGGACCATTGGCGCAGCCATCAGGTGCCGCTGGCCAACGCCCGCGACTCAGACGAACACCTGTCGGTGCTCTCGGACTGGCTGACCAGCTACGCGCCCGCCGAGCTGTTCGACGCCGAAGGCGCCTTCGAGTCGAGGTTCGACGCCCTGCGTCCGCGCGGGGAGCGCCGGATGTCGGCCAACCCGGTGGCCAACGGCGGGCTGGTGCTGCAAGGACCTGATCATGCCGAACTTCCGCGACTTCGCGGTGGAGCCCGACGCGGACGGCCACGGTGGCCCGCTGGTCGAATCCACCAAGCGGCTGGGCGACTTCCTGGCCGAGGTGGTGCGGCGCGAACCCGGACAACTTCCGGGTCTTCGGGCCAGACGAGACCGCGTCCAACCGGCTGCAGGGCGATCTACGAGGCCACCGCCAAGCAGTGGCTCGGCGACTACCTGCCCAGCGACGAACCCGACCCGATGCGCCCGCAGGGGCAGGTGATGGAGGTGCTCAGCGAGCATCAGTGCCAGGGATGGCTGGAGGGCTACCTGCTCACCGGTCGGCACGGGGTGATGAGTTCGTACGAGGCGTTCATCCACGTGGTCGACTCCATGTTCAACCAGCACGCGAAATGGCTGGAGTCGACCAACGAGATCGGCTGGCGGCGTCCGATCGCATCCCTGAACTACCTGCTGAGCTCGCACGTGTGGCGCCAGGACCACAACGGCTTCAGCCACCAGGACCCCGGCTTCCTCGACGTGGTGATGAACAAATCGCCCGAGGTGATCCGGGTGTACCTGCCGCCGGACGTGAACACGCTGCTGTCCACGTTCGACCACTGCCTGCGAAGCTCGCAGTACGTGAACGTGGTGGTGGCGGGCAAGCAGCCGGAGCCGGTGTTCCTGGGCATGGAGGAGGCGATCGCGCATTGCACGAGGGGGCTGGGCATCTGGGACTGGGCCGGCACCGAGGAGCCGGGAACCGAACCGGATGTGGTGCTGGCCTGCGCCGGGGACGTTCCGACCCTGGAGACGCTGGCGGCGGCCGACCTGCTGCGCCGGCACGTCCCGGACCTGAAGGTGCGGGTGGTGAACGTGGTCGACCTGATGCGACTGCAGGACGACAGCGAGCATCCTCACGGGCTCAGCCACCGCGATTTCGACACGATCTTCACGGCCGACCGGCCGGTGATCTTCGCCTTCCACGGCTACCCGTGGCTGGTGCACCGGCTGGCGTACCGCCGCACCAACCACGCCAACCTGCACGTTCGCGGGTTCAAGGAGAAGGGCTCCACCACGACCCCGTTCGATATGTGCATGCGCAACGACATCGACCGGTTCCACCTGGTGATCGACGTGATCGACCGGGTGGAGGGATTGCGGTCGCGCTACGCCACCGTCCGCCAGGCCATGGTGGATCGCCGGATCGAGGCCGGCGCCTACGCCCGGGAATGGGGAGTCGATCTGCCTGAGATCGCCGACTGGGTGTGGCCGGACGCCGGGGATGCCGCAGGGGACACCGCGTCCGCTTCTACTGGGGGAGACAACGAATGACCGAGCTCTATCTCGTCCGCCACGGCCAGACCGAATGGAGTCGCTCGGGCCAGCACACCTCGGTGACCGATCTGGACCTCACCGAGGAGGGTGTGCGGCAGGCCCTCTCGTTGCGCTCACGGCTCCACCCGGCCGACTTCCAGCTGGTGCTCAGCAGCCCGCGGCTCCGGGCCCGACGAACGGCGGAGCTCGCCGGTTTTCGCGACGTCGAGGTCACCGACGACCTGGCGGAGTGGTACTACGGCGACTTCGAAGGCCTCACCAGCGCCGAGATCCGGCGAACGGTGGCACGGCTGGCGGATCTGGTTCAACGGGTGCCCCGGCGGCGAATCGGCCGATCAGGTGCGTGCCCGGCTGACCCGTGTCGTGGCACGAGTTCGGGCGTCCGGGGTCGAACGGGCGATCTGCTTCGGCCACGGGCATGCGTCCCGGGTGCTGGCGTTGTGCTGGCTCGACTTCCCGCTCATCTTCGGGCAGAGCTTCCCGCTCGAGGTGGGGAGCGTGTCCATCCTCGGCACGGGAGAAGGAATCGGCCGCCGTCCTGCGCTGGAACAGCTGAGCAGTTCGACTCAGCCCTCAGGGTCTTCGCCACCAGGGCAGTCGGCTCCCCGGGCTCGGAGCGCTGGAGCAACCTCGAAGCTCGCTCGCACCTGATCAGCGGGGCGTCCACGCGTCGGACTTGGCGACGTCGGCGTCCACCGCCTCGACCCCCGAGCCGGAGATGCGCGCGTTGCTGGTGTACTGCCAGATCGACCAGCCGCCGTAGTACATCCAGGGGCCGACCTTGGGTTGACTAGCGGGAATGCGGGCGTTGTCGGTGCCCCAGGACGCGACCCACAGCCGGGCCATGCCCGCCACTCCGCTCCAGACGTAGGCGCCGCCGGACTGCTTGTCCGCGGCGTTGGCGCTCATGTACACGTACAGGTTGGCGGAGTAGCCGTCGTCGGTGAGGAGCTTCTTCACCACGCTGAGGAACTCCATGGTCTCGGACGGGTTCCAGGCCCGCAGGGTCAGCGTGTACTTCTTGCTCCCGTCCGATTTGGTCCAGGCGCGTCCGGCTTCGACGTCCAGCACCAGCGGGTCGGTGCTGGACTTCGTGTAGTTGCCGTCGGCGATCAGCCACTTCACGAACTGCTTGGCCGAGGCCGTCGGGGTGTAGTTGCCGGCGAACAGGTCCTTCTTGGTGGTGTCGATCGACGAGATCCAGCCGTTGAACCAGTAGTGGCCCAGCGACAGGCCGCGGGCCTTGGCGGCGTCGGCCAGGATGCGGTAGGCGCAGTCCTCGGTCACGGGGGTGCTGCCCGTCGACGCGGACTTGTCGGTGCACACGCTGGTGTACTTCTGCTTGATCGGACGCGCCCCGCTGCCGTTGCGCAGAATGGTGAAGCCGTCGGAGCCCGCCCACGCGTCGACGGCCGCCATCTTGACCTTGGCGTTCGGCGTGTACTGATAGGCGGAGAGGTCGAGTCCTTGGCGCAACCCGGCGAGCCCGAACGCTTTCTCGGCGTCCTGGGCGGGTGTCTTGGTGGGGAACAGCACGGTCAAGGTGGCCGCGCGCGACTTCGCCGTCCCTGATGTGCCGGTGACGACGGCCCGGAACTGGGTGCCGTTGGCCCACGCGCTGGACTTGGCCGTGTACTTCGCCGACTTGGCGCCCGAGATCGTCTTCCATGCTGCGCTGGCCGAGGAGCGTTGCTGCCAGGTGTACTTCAGCTTCGAACCGGACGCCTTGACGGCGAAGGTGGCGCTGGTGCGCGTCCCGTAGCGGCTGATCTCGGCGTCGCCGGGCTGGGAGGTGATCTTGGTGGTTCCCGCCATCGGAGCGGCCCCGACGAGAGTGGGACTGGCGCCGGACGGCGATGCCGGCTCGCTCATGGCCGTGGCTGTCACAAAGGGGGCGGCGGGTGTGAACAGGACCGGCGTGAGCGAACTCCCCGCCACGATCACGGCCACCGCTGAGGCCGCGACAAGGAACTTCGATGTGCGCTTCATTGCTGCCCAATCATTGTCCGGCTCTCGGTTAGGGGTGCGAGCCAGGGTTCAGCCATCGTAGCCCGGAGATTCGACGACCCTAGGAAGGGTCGGGTCGCCGTCGTGTCGCAACCCGCGACCGACCTTCCGCCGGAGCCGATCTCAGTGGCCGGTCACCTACCCTTGCGACATGCCAGCATCCCCCGCGCCCGACCCCGTTCTCGATGGACAGGAGTCGGTCTGGGACTATCCGCGGCCGCCCGCCGTCCGTCCGTGCAGCCGAAGCATCGAGGTGTCCTTCGGTGGTCACGTCGTGTGCCGGACCACCTCGTCACTGCAGGTCCTCGAGACCAGTCATCCGCCGGTCTACTACCTGCCACGATCGACCTTCACGGCCGGCGCGTTGCGTCCGGCCAGGGGCGCTTCACTCTGCGAATGGAAGGGCGCGGCCGCCTACCTCGACATCGTCGCCGGCGGCAGGGTGGCGTCCGCTGCCGCCTGGTACTACCCGAATCCGAGTCCCGGCTTCGAGGCGCTGGCCGGGCACGTGGCCGTCTACGCGGGCAGGGTGGACGGCTGCTTCGTGGACGGCCGACGCGTGCAGCCGCAGCCGGGCGGCTTCTACGGCGGGTGGATCACACCTGACGTGGCGGGACCGTTCAAGGGAGCACCGGGCACCATCGGGTGGTGAGCCTGGTTCGAGCGACCGATCACTCCCCGGCGCGTCAGCCTCGGGCCACCGCCTCGTCGCGCGCCACGCCTGGCCGAAGCGCTGGTCGCCGAGGGTCGTGCTCACGCGGCTTCGCTGCGTGGCGTCGCTGAGAACTCGGCGCGTGGACGATGCCGCCCTCAGCGGTTCGCCGGAGTCGGATGGGCGCGCGGGTGTCGCCATGGTCAGATCGCGGCCGCTGGGCTGGTCTCTTGCTGTTTGTGGCTGCGGCGTGGTCGCGCGCCGTTCGTGGTTGTCGCTGGTCGCCAGCGGCTCGTGGCTGATCGATCGCGGCGCGCATCCCCACGCTCGGTCACTTCGTGACGTCGATGCCACCACCGCAATCACCGTGTCGAGTCACAACAGGGCGCGAATGTCGGCTTCGATGTCGGCCGGCGCCACTGTCGGGCCGTAGCGACGGACCACTTCACCTTCGCGGTTGACCAGGAACTTCGTGAAGTTCCACTTGATCGCGTCGCCCAGCACGCCGCCCTGTTCGCTGCGTAGCCAGGCGAACAGCGGATGCGCGTTGCGGCCGTTGACGTCCACCTTGGCGAACATGGGGAAGCTGACGCCGTAGTTGAGTTGGCAGAACTCGGCGGTCTCCTCATCGGCGCCGAACTCCTGATTCGCGAACTGGTCGCAGGGGAAGCCGAGCACCACAAGGCCCTGGTCCCGAAGGTCTGAGTACAGCTTTTCGAGCCCGGTGAACTGCGGAGTGAGCCCGCACTTTGACGCGGTGTTGACGACCAGCACGACTGATCCGCGGTACTCCGCCAGGCGTTGGTCCTGGCCCGTGATCCTGCGGGCTTCGAAGTCGTGGATCGTGGTCACGCGGTTCTCCTCATCAACTCTCGCTCCAGGGTGATCCGGGCCGCTGCAGTCTGAATGAGCTTGGCGGCTCAACCAGTCTCGGCGACTCAGCTCAGTGGACGGCTCGCCACGGTCCCGGAGAGTCTCCACGTCATTCCAACGAATAGCGCCGGTCCGGCATTCCCCGCCCGTCGAAATGGCCGCGCCGTCCACCGGTCAGGCGCACGCCTGCGCGGGCACGTCCGGCGACTGATGCCCCGGATCCTTGACCAGCATCGATCGAGCGCGGGGTGTGCCAACGGCGGGGTCGTCGAGCCCGCGGTTGACCACGGGAACGGTCAGAACCCGCCGATCGCGATCCGGTGCATCCCGCACAACCTAGGATGCCGTCATGGCAGCTGAGTGGCTGCGTCTGGCGACTTTGCCGGACCAGCTCGAGGTCGTGATCGGCGACGTGGTCGTCGGCCGGTCCGGGCTGGTGTCTGCGACGCGATTCCCACGCTGGGTCCGGCTGGGGCTGATGACGGGCAACCTGGTCGTGATCGGTGCCGGGGGGTGGTGGCTCCTGGGTGACGGACCCTTACTCGTAGTGGTCGCCGCCGGGCTGCTGAGCGCCTGGGGACACGCCTTGTGGGAGCGTCGCAAGAAGGCGGTGTTGACTGATCCGGTGCTGGCGCAGGCCGCCGTCCGGGCCGCGCGGACCCTCGGCGCGGAGTCGCAGCCGGGCCGCTGGCGGATCCGAGGACCCCAGGCGACCGAACTGGGTCGCGAACTCATCCGCCTGCACGCGATGCGGACGCCGCCAGGGCCCGGCGATTACGACCAGCGCCGCGAAGCGGCTCTGCTGAACGCAGCCGCCCCAGTCCTGCGTCCGTTCATCAGCGTGAGGCGTTTTGTGTCAAGAGCTGGGGTCGGGTGCCTGGCCTGTCGTCGGTCCCTGCATAGCGGAATGGGGCTTGGTGGCCCGGCAGCGTGTGATCGGGTTGGTTCGACGACGGGTCGGGGCTGCCCATGATGACCGACGAGATACCCGAGGGTTCTCAATGCCGCAGAGGGCTCGCCCCGACCCTGCTCTTGGGGTTAGTTGACGCCTCACGCGTCAGCGGTGGTCAGGCAGCTTGTGGCACCTCCATAGACGGTCGCCGGCTGCCATGGGTGGCGATGGCGGGGTCCCATACCTGCCCGGTGACGACGATCGCATGGAGCTGCCGCAACAGGGCAGCGGCGACCGCCGTTTGAGCCTGGGTGGGCTTGAGTGGATGCTCTGCACGGGTAGTCAGGTGCCGGTAGCGGGCGGCGTGGACCGGGTTGCTGCGCAGGGTCGCGAAGATAGCCCGCCAGGCGGCGAGGCGGAGTCCGGGTCGGCCGGCGCCGGTGAGGCGGGCCTTGCCGGTGAACGTGCCCGACATGCGTTCCCTTGGCGCCAGGCCAGCGTGCTTGACCACGGCTCGGGCGGAGGTGAACCGGCGCAGGTCGCCGGTTTCGGCGAGGATGGCCGCCGCACCGACCGCCGAGAGACCCTTGATCGTGCACACCAGGTCGGTCAGGTCGAGCTCGTCGAGGACGGCGACCATGCGCTCCTCGACGACGGTCCGGTTGGCTCGGGCGGCGTCCCAGTCGGCGAGGACCCAGCCGACGCGCTCCAGGGCACCCCGACGGTGCGTCACCACCCCAGACTCGTCCGACAAGGCGTTGAACACGTTTCGGACGATGCGCAGGCACGGCTTGCGCTTGCCGCGGCGGAGGACTTCCTTGCGGACCTGCTCGGCGAACCGGGTGGCGCCGAGCCGGCGGGTGCGGGCCAGGTCGCCGGCGTCACGGGCCACGATCACGGTGAGCGCTGCGACCCAGGTGGTCGACTTGAACGGCTGCTTCGCTGTTGGCAGGGCGGCTGGCCACACGCACTCGAGCAGGTCCCGGATCTGTTGGACACACGCGGTGTGTTCCTCCAGCAGGGCCTCGCGGCGGGCACCCAAATGGCGGAGCCGTCCCCACGTTTCGTCGACAGGTTCGGGCAGGTAGCAGCGCAGTTGGGCGGTCAGCCGGGCGATCAGGACGGCGTCCTTGTCGTCGGTCTTGTCGCTGGTCAGGTCCTCGGTCTTGCGGGCCCACGACGACAACGCCGGCTGCACACACACGTACGGCATGCCACGGTCGGCGGCCAACTGGCCCAGCACCCGCCACCGGTGGCCGGTCGGTTCACACGCCACCGTCACGCCGGCGTACCCAGCCTTCGCCGCCCGCTCCTTCGCCCAGTCCAGTGCCGCCCCGAGGTCCCACGCCTTGCACCGGAACGTGCGGCGGGCCAGCACCTTCGAGTCGTGATCGGTGACCACGACCATCTGCTTCCGGTCGGCCAGGTCGATACCGACGATGGCGTTGGTCACCGGGACCGCCTCCCGAAGCCTCGTGAGCCGAGCGTTCCTGTTGCGGTCACCCCGCGAAACACCACTACCGTCGTTCATGAACGTCCTCCTTGAATGCGATGGGACACCAAGCCCTCACAGCGCATCAGGAGGACGTTCGCCGCGCCATCCGACTCGCTACAACGCATTCCTATGCACCGAAGCGCAGCGGGCGGCCGTCCGCTCGCCGCTCTCGACGCATCAGACCTGGAGCCCGCCGGTGAGGGTGTTCGGCACGAGCCCGGCGCTCCTTGGCCATTACTCAGCGAGCCCGAGGAAGAGTGGCCGGTGCTGCCACCGAACGCGGGTGGCGGTTGAGAGGGTGGCTGCCGCGACGGCACGTCACCTCAGCGAACGAGCCACCGGCATCGGGTCCGTGAGGTGAGTGGGATGACTCGGATGGCCGCCGACGCGTGGCCGACCTCACTTGCACTCACCGAGAATGCGCACCGGTCGGTGAGCGAGCTCCGGGGAGCGATCGCTGCAGCGGTGCGGCCCTTCCTCACGGACCGGCGGTCGAGAGGACGCGGCGAAGCGCGGTCGCGAATGCCTCCGGCTGGCCCGCGTAGGGACCATCCCCGCCGCTGAACCCGCCATGATGGCTGGGGAACAACGCCAGCTCGCCGCCCAGGATCCTCGCCACCTCGCCTGCCGCGCGTCCGGGCACTCGAGTGCGTGACTCGACCCCGGCTGCGATCACGACCCTCGTCGGCGCCGCGGTGACGGCGTTCGCGTCGAGTTCGAAGTCGATCACCGGGTCGGAGACACCCGAGAGGAGCACGTCGTCGCGCCCGCCGTCGTCCCTGGTCGGAAGCCCGAACCTGGCTGGGTCGGGCGCCGGCAGCTCGAGATGCCGCGCAGTGAACTCGCCCTCGATGGACGTGAGGATGATGAACCGGGCCATACCCGCACCGAAACCGTGCTCGTGATAGTCGCCGGTGACCTGTCGAAACGCCTCCCGGACCAGCCTCGCGTCGGGCAGCACGGCGAGGATCGGTGGTTCGTGCGCCACCAGAATCGCCACATCGTCCGGATGCTGCGCAACGAGGGCCAGCCCGGTCACCGCGCCGCCGCTGCTGCCGAAGACGTCCACCGGGCCGCCCCCGAGCAGTCCGATCAGCTGGTGCACATCGGCCGCGTTCTGCCGAGGGCTGTGGTCTGCATCGGCCACCCGGCTTCGCTCGCACCCGCGCGGGTCGTACCTCACGATCGTCCGCTCGGGGAAGTGGGACGCGAGCGCCGCGAATCCGGAGGAGCCCATCGGGTGCCCGATCAGGAACAGCGGACGGTGCCCGTCGGTGGATCCCTCGGTCACGTCGTAGACCAGAGAGCCCGCGGCGACCTCCAGGGTGTGCGTGACGGTGTCGGCCATCGTGTCCTCCTTGAGGGACCACCCTGCAGGGACCGTCCCGCCTTCGACAAGCGCGCACTTCTGCTGTGCCGGGGAGCGAGCACACCGGAAGGGTTAGGGTCACGGCATGCAGCAACGACCACTGGGACGGACCGGGCGCGAGGTCTCGGTCATCGGGCTCGGCACCTGGCAACTCGGCGCCGATTGGGGCGAGGTGAGCGCGGCGGACGCCACCGCGATACTCGCAGCCTCCGTTGAGAAAGGAGTGACGCTCTTCGATACGGCGGACGTCTACGGCGATGGACGCAGCGAAGCGCTGATCGGCCGATTCCTCGCCGAGCGTCCCGGTGCGGTCACGGTCGCGACCAAGATGGGACGCCGCCTCCCGCAGGAGACCGCCAACTACTCGCCCGCGAACTTCCGCGCCTGGATCGGACGTTCGCTCGTCAACCTGCGCGTGGACAGCCTGGACCTGGTGCAACTGCACTGTCCGCCCACAGCCGTGATCGAGGACGACGCGACCTACGCTGCTCTCGACGACCTCGTCGCGGAAGGCCTGATCGCCGCGTACGGCGTCTCCGTGGAGACCTGCGCGCAGGCGCTCGCGGTGATCCGCCGACCGCAGGTCACCAATGTGCAGATCATCGTCAACCCCTTCCGGCTGAAGCCGTTGGACGAGGTGCTGCCGGCAGCGGCGGAGGCCGGGGTCTCGGTTTTCGCCCGCGTCCCGCTGGCGTCCGGCCTGCTGTCGGGCAAGTACACGACCCGCACCAGGTTCGCCGCGAACGATCACCGCACCTACAACCGGAACGGTGAGGCCTTCGATCGGGGGGAGACCTTCTCAGGCGTGGACTTCGACCTCGGCCTGGAGGCCGCGTCCCGGCTCGCGGCGTCGGTTCCTGAGGGGGTGTCCCTCCCGGCGGCCACGCTGGCGTGGATCACCTCGCTGCCCGGCGTCACCACGGTGATCCCCGGCGCGCGCTCCGTGGCCCAGGCCGAGGCCAACGCACAGGCGGCATCCCTGCTCGATCTGGGCGAGTTCGACGCCGCCGTCCGCCGGATCTACGACGCGCTCCTGCGCACGAGCGTCCACCCGCAGTGGTGAGGCGCCGGGTGGACGGGAGGAAGTACCGTCCCCACTCCGGTCCGGCGTCCCCGCAGGTGGGGAGTCACGCCCACTAGCATCGGGAGCATCCCGATGGAGGAGGCGGACGTGTACCTGATCGTCGTGAAGCTCGAGACAAAACCTGACTGGACGGACCGCTGGCTCGACCTCGTCCACGAGTTCACCACGGCGACCCGCGCCGAACCGGGGAACCTGTGGTTCGAGTGGTCGCGCAGCGTCGAGGAGCCGAATACCTTCGTGCTGGTCGAGGCGTTCACCGACGAGGGCGCCGGCCCGCACGTGAACAGCGACCACTTCAAGAAGGGGATGGCCACGATGCGCCAAGCGCTGGCCCGCACGCCGAAGATCGTCAGTCGTCAGGTGGACGGTTCAGGCTGGGACGCGATGAGTGAGCTCGCCATCGACTGAACCACACACCATCCGGGGTTCGAGGGATCCCTGCCCATGACCCCATCGATCCGGTTGCCCGTCTCGCCATCGCCGGTCCGGCAATCGAGGGTTGACCGTGCGGGGAACCATCCTCATTCCGGGTGGGTCAGGACCGCGGCCGGCGCCGAGGGACCGGTGAGCCTGACGCCACTATCCCGGCGCGCGTCGCCACCGGGTCGAGGCGGCCGCAGCCACTTGGCTTCCCGCCGCTCGACGACGGTTATGGCGGGTCCGGCGCGGGCGGGAAGAGCGTCTCGCCGCTCGGTGAGGGTTCTGAGGCATGAGGGCCCGCTCAAAACCGTCCGGGAGCGGCGAGAATTTTTCGCCGAACCGTCGAGGTGCCCCAAAACCATCTGCCAGGCGCGAGATGTCCGACAGTCGGAGATTTGAGACGCGGGTGCGTTCACTCTCCTGACTTTGACACGCATTGCGTGCGGGGACTCTGACACGGCTGACGTTATGACACCGGCTCGCCGGCATCGGATGAGGTGGCGGGCCACTCGGCCATGGCCCCGGAGTCCATGGCGGCGTGGGTGCCCTGTGGGACGATTCCGCCATGAACGGCAACCAGTGGGAAGCGACGTGCTTCGAGTACGCGCCGCATCGCTGGCGTCCGGTGGATCCAGTGTCCGACGGGTGGGAGATCGTCGGAGAGGAGCCCATGGGGAGCAAGGAGAAGCACTGGGTCCGCGACCCCAGTGGCCAACTGTGGTTGCTCAAGTTCGCGCGCGAGAAGGCGGACGGCGTACGCGGCGAGGATTGGGCCGAGTGCATCGTTCACGCACTCGCGGGGCTGATTGGCGTACCCACTGCCTGCGTTCGTCCAGCAGTCTGCAACGAGCGCCGTGCGGTTCTCTCTCGCGCCGTCCAGACGCCTGACGAACGGCTCGAACACGGCAATGAATTGCTCGCCCAACACGACTCCGCCTACGAGAAATCGGAGCCGCGGGAGAACGCCGGGTACACGGTGGTGGCGGTCCAGCGCGTGCTGCAGGGGATCGACGCGCCGACCGTCGCGTCGGCACCATGGGGAGCTTTCGGGGTTTGGTCTGGCTACGTCCTCCTCGACGCATGGGTGGCTGGACGCGATCGCCATCACGAGAACTGGGCGGTGGCTAGGGGTCAGGATCACGTCCGCCTCGCTCCGTCGTTCGATCACGGGAACGCCTTGGGATTTGCCGAACCGGAGCGCCGGATTCCCTTGTTCGACTCGCCCGGCCGGATCCAGCGCTGGTGCGAGGACGGCACGAGTCCGCACTTCGCGGGCCAGCCGTCACTGGTGGAGATCGCCTGCGAGGCGCTGAACCTGGGGGATCCCGATGCCGCAGTGTATTGGGTGTCCCGCCTTCGCGATGTGCGCGCCGATGACGTCCGGGCGATCCTTGCCGCTGTGCCGCAGAACCTGGTGTCAGAGGGTCGTCGTAGATTCATCGAACGTATACTCGACACCAATCGCGAGAGGATCCTTGATGCGTTCAGCGCTTAAGTCGCCTCCGACTGCCCACACCATCCACCAGTCAGTGAGCATGCTTCGTCTGGTCTGGCAGGACGTGGACACCCGCCGGTTCATCGAGGTTGGCCGGCTGAGTCAGCTTGCCGACGGTGCCTTCAGCTTCCAGTACTCCGATGGCGCAGACCACCCTCGGTTCCAGTGTCTTGCCGAGTTCCCGGATCGGGACGGCATCTACGAGTCAAACGCACTGCCGGCGTTCTTTGGCAACCGGGTCATGTCGTCGCAGCGTGAGTCGTACGGGCAGTACTGCGGCTGGTTGGGGCTGTCCGACGTCGCGACCCCGATGGAGATCCTGGCCCGGACCGGTGGGGGGCGCGCCACCGACACCTTCCACGTGGTCGACTCGTTTCTTCCTTTGGACGGCGTGCACAGTGGGCGGTTCTTCGCATCGGGCGTCCGATACGTGAACGGTGCTGACGAGCGGCTTCGGGCGCTCGTACCTGGGCAGGAACTACTGCTTCGCCCTCAGCCGGACAACCCTGTCAACGAGCTCGCTATCCTGCTCGACGCCGATGCCGGGCAACCCGTGGGCTGGGTGCCCGACTGGCTGGTCGGCGAAGTGCACGAGCTCCTGAACGCTGGCGCGGTCCACGTGCGAGTCGCGCAGGTGAACCCCGATGCTCCGTCACATCTGAGGCTGATGTGTGCGCTTGAGGCACTGCCCCAGCGGATCGAGCAGCTCGTCGGCGGGTAGTGGATAGTCGAAACAGTTCCAACAGGCAAGAGCGGAGACGTTTGCCCGCGATGGTGGCGTAGCCCCCAGACCCTCGCGGCGAAGATGAGGATGCCGAAGTGTAGGAATGTGTAGGGCTGTATAGCCTCGAGTCTTACACAAGGCGTGCACCTGGCTGCCGGTGCGGGTCTGAGGCTTTCCGTTCGTTGCAGGAATATTCCTGTTGCTGCGGTGTGCGATCTGCGGTAGAGTTGCCGCGTGCTAGGCGAAGCGACTGTCTCCGGCGAGATGCTGGAGTTAGTGCGTGTGGCGCGCGGCCTGACGCAGGGGGAGCTGGGTGCGAAGGCCAACATCTCCCAGTCGGTGATTTCGAAGCTGGAGAGCGGGCTGCTGCCTGACGATGGAGGGCGGGCGCCCGCACTTGCTGAGGCGCTCGATGTTCCGGTCGGACGGCTGACCGTGGGCCCTGAGGTCCGGACCTTGATGTCGGCGTGCGCGTTTCACAGGAAGCGGAGTTCGCTGCCGGTCTCCCAGGCCAGGCGCTTGCGGGCGACCTTGGAGTTGACGCGTCTGCAGATTGGGAGCCTGTTGGAGGAGTGGTTCGGAGCGCGTCGACCACCGTCGGTACGACCCTCCGAGGACGGCTACGTGAGTCCAGAGGACATCGCCCGGCAGGTGCGCCTGCTCGCCGAGCCAAGCGCGGGCCCATTGAACAGTGTGACTGCGTTGGCCGAGTCGCTCGGTGTCGGTCTTGTGGAGCTTGAGTTCGAGGCGTCGAAGCTGGACGCCATTGGCACTGCGCAGGACGGCGAGCGGCCCCTGATCCTGCTGAACAAGGCTAGTTCTGGGGATCGTAGGCGGTTTACGCTGGCGCACGAGATCGGGCACGTGGTCATGCACACTGTGCCGGCCGTCGATCAGGAGCGCGAAGCTGATCGTTTCGCAAGCGAGCTGCTGATGCCCGCGGCCTCGATCGCCGGCGAACTTGACGGTCTGACCCGAGAGCAACTGCCCGCGCTGAAGAAGCGGTGGGGTGTGTCCATGGCCGCTGTGATCAGGCGCAGCCGTGATCTGGGTTCGATCAGTGATTGGGACTACAAGAACCTGAACGTGGCGCTGTCGACGGCGGGCTATCGAACCCGCGAGCCCATCGACATTCCTGCGGAGCCGCCGATGGCGCTCGCCAGCGCAATTCGCGAGCGACTGGCCACCGGGCAACCGGTCGAAGCGATCGCCGCGGACCTTCTCATGACCCCGCACGACTTCCTTCACACCTACGGAGACCTGCTGTGACCACCTCGCCGACCACGGTCGACCCGCATCTGGACGCCCGCACGATCGTGGCAAATCGTGTCTTCACTCTCGCTGGCCAGAACGCCTCAAGCCTGGCCCAGATGATCGACCCGACGCGCGGTGGGCTGGTTCTGAGTGGGAAGAAGGTCCTGGATCTTGCGGGAAGGGTCCGGCCGCTCCTCGATGGTGCTCCGTTGCTCTTCGAGCCCAAAGCGCTGATCGATCACTTCTCCACGGCCGAGAACCCGTTCGGTCTGGTGGACGAGAGCCAGCTCGTCGCACCGAGCCTGAGCGATGTCCTTGACGGGCAGATCCGGGCCGGCGCCGCCCTGGCCGTCACACCTACCGGCTTCATGGCGGCGGGCAACGCCGACCCGCTCAAGGCGGCCGTCGAACAGGCCAACATGCTGGACCGGACCGACACGCTGCTGCTGATGCCTGTCGACACCCGCTGGTGCAAGGAGCCCGCGGCCGCCCAGTTGCGCGCCGTGCTGCTGCGGAGCCGCCATCCCGTGGCCCTGACCCTTACCGGAACCAGCCGTAACCCTTGGGCCGAGAAGGGCGTCCTGGACACGTTGCGGCGGCTCAGCGCCGACCTTCCGGACCTCGTGCTCTGGCGCTGCGACCTGACCGGTTTGGACGCCATGAGTCACGGGGCGGCCGGTGCGGCCATAGGGTCGATCGCCAGCTTGCGGCGGGCATTCAAGCCACAGGAGCAGAACCGTCGGTCCGATCCGAAGGATCAGTCTCCCCACGTGCTGGTTGAACCGCTCCTGAGGTACGCCCGCGGCCTGTTCATGCACATCCACTGGTTCGCGAACTACCCCGGGCTCACGTGCACGTGCGCCGTGTGCCAGGGCCGGCCGCTGGACCGGTTCGTCGAGGCCAACATGAGTGCCGAGGCGGCTGGACACAACCAACTGGCGCTGAGCAACCTCATCGCTCAGATGCCATCAGACACCGTAGCTCGCCAGACTTGGTGGGATGGACTGGTGCGTTTGGCGATGCACCGACACGCCGAACTGGCCGCGGAGACGAAGGTGAAGATTGACGTGCCGGCCGACCTCACCGGTTGGAGCGGGCGAGCGGCAACTGCAATCGCTGGCGTCGGAGGAACTGGCCGTACGCCATCTCACTGAACAGCCAGCTCGCTGGAGTCCACCGCATTCTCGTAAAGGGCTCAGCCTCGAGCACCACCCGCCGATCTGTGCCTTCGACGATCCCAATCCCCCAGAGAGTGGCTTCCGCGGCTCGCACCAGCGCCGTGGCCTCGCCTGGCACGCGAGCGACCCAGACATAGCGTGCCGCGTACGGAGCGAACCGTGCCGCGCGTTCAAGGAGTCGGCGCCATCCTCGCCCCGGCACGTATACCGAACCGATGGTCATGGCGGGCACCAGGCGGCGCACCAGAAGATCGCTCTCGTTCTCGATGCAGCCGGCGGGCAGCCTGCACCGCTCACCCTCGGAGACGGAGTTTCTTGGCCACGGCAGATCCGCGGGCAGGCTGGACAAGTAACGCAGTGCCGAGATCGACTCGACTGCGCCGAGGCCGATCTCGGTGCGACGTTGAGCTCGTCGTGCACCAAGCGCGCGCGGACAAGCACATCGGCGCCGAATGCCGAGAATGGGAACTCGACGGCCGTTGCGCCGGAGCGTTCGACAACGGGGAGCTGGATCACTGTCGCCTCCCGCATGATCGTCCCCTCCAGCGCCGGTCCAGGCTTGGGGTCTGGGCCGACGCGCGTCTGATCGTGCGAATCACGGGGCAACTCCTCTGCAGCATTGAGTCGGGGGAAGTCGGTCACTTGCTGGCTCTGCCCACCGTGGCATGAGATGGTCAAGCTATCAAGGGCTTGCAGGCGAGTGTCGGCTCGACGGCGCTGGCGGCGCAGCCCTGACTCGGTCCCACACCGCGCGGTCGGGCGATCGTGGCAGTCAACTCCGCACGCCATCCTCGTGGGCCCTGAAGACCGTCGTCCGATCACCCTTGCGCTATCAGCGCTGCAGTTCCGGTAGCAGGTCATGCAGGTCGACGATCTCCACCTGGGACGCGGGGCCGCGCGTGAACTCGGCCACCGAGACCGGCGTCCCGCCGTACGTCTGGGCATAGCTGTCACGAAGGTTCTGATGCGCCCGCTGCAGGACCATGTCGGCCCTCGAGCGTGAGCCTCGCAGGAACCGGCCTGGGAGTTCCCCCATCACGAACAGTTGCTTGCGGAGCGGCCGGGGGTCCATGGCCAGCGACACGAGGTCGGCGAAGACAGTGCGTTTGCGCATCACGTTGCTGCCGGTCTGCCACACCGCGACCTTGAACTCGGCGATTCGGCGATCCGTCTCCAGGTCGTCGTGCCGGGTCGGGTCATTGCCGGACGCCAGCGCCGGCCGAACTGTGATGCGCTCATCCGGCTCGAGGATCCGTGGGAGCGTCGCGCAGATCACGCTGGCGGTGTGGAGTCTCGAAGCTTGGGATTGAGGCGAGCAACTTCTCGCTGGTAGGCCGTAGGACCCTGGGTGCGCGGCGGCTCGCTGTCCCGGAGTGCCGTCGGTCGCTGATCGGCGCCTCGTCGGACCACCTCGGTCTGGGCCGGTCCCTCGTAGCTCGCCGCCTCCTCCAGGTGCCCGCGAACAACGTCATCTCGAGGCACAACGACGCCGTCGACCAGCACGTAGTCCCTCGATCGCGATGCCTGATCGCGGGGCGCGGGGCTGAACCGCGCAGGTGCTGACGGTCGCTTCCTGTCTCGGGGCATTGGGCTCAGATCGGGAGGCTGGGCAGGTTGTCCACGATCGCCATCGTCTCGACGGACACCCGGGTGACCCGCTTGATCAGGTCGACGATGTAGCGCGGGTCGCCGTGCTCGCGGCACCAGTCGTTGGGATCGTTGACGATGCCGGACGCCTTGTCGGTCTTGACCTGGTAGCGGTCGATCAGCCACTCCAGCGCCGAGCGTGAGCCGAGCATGTACCGGTGTCGCCTCGGCGGGGATGTCGCCCAGCGTCACGTGCTTGTTGTAGATGATCGCCTTCTTGGTGGTCTTGTCGGCCCAGCGCATCTTCTCCACGCGGTACGTCTGCCACGGGTCGCCGGCTCAACGGCGCCTGCTCGGCCAGCGGGTACGGCTCGACGGTCTCGTAGTTCACGTGCAGGTCGGCCAGTCTCCGACCAGCGTCGACGAAGGCCTCGAAGTCGGACGCGGACGCGGCCAGCGGGATCCGGGGCAGCATCCGCTTCAGGTCCGCCGCGAACGTGGTGCGGTACTGCTCGGAGTGCAGCACCCCGTACACGTAGTAGAAGATGTCGTCCTTGGTCACCTGCGCGCCGAACTCTGTCCCGGTACAGCGCCAGGATCCCGTCGGTGATGTTGTCGACGCGTCGGTAGCCCCACTCGTCCACGCGGTCCCCTGGGTCGACGTCCAGCAGCGAGTCCTGGTCGCCCTCGGACGCCTTCTCGTACGTCCAGCGCGGGAAGAACTGGCCGTTGCTGGACCCCCACATCGCGAGGTCGGGAAGCGCGTCGGTCTGGAGGACGGCGAACGGGCTGTCGGAGCCGCGCGCCGACGGTGTAGAAGCCGAGGTTCGAGTGGTTCGGCGTCGGGAAGTAGCTGCAGTTCTTGCCAGGCGCGGTGGTTCAGGACTGGGATCGAAGTAGAGCGCTTGCCGACAGAACGGTCGATACGAGGCAGGCCGACCGCGTCTCCTGCGTGGAACGCGATGCGTTCGCCCCGCGAGCGCGCGGGGCACCAGGCTCGAGGACCAGCTGATGCTGTCGGGGTCGAGGTCGAGTCTTGCCTCGATCTCCGACCGCGACGGTAGCTTGCTTGGGTTGTAGAAGTCGATCATGCGCTCGCATGTTCGACGTCGACGGCTCAGCCGCTGAAGTTGTAGCACCAGGCGTCGCGGTTGGTCTGCACGCCGGCCGAGTGCGAGTCGAAGTGGGCCGTCGGCTCGTCGCAAAGCGCAGGGAGCTGACCGAAATGCATCGTTGCGCTGGTTGAGCCAGTCGCCGGCTTCGTTCGGCGAGATCTGCCGCCAAGGTCGGACAGGTTGGCGACGTCGAGGTCGGCGAGCTTCTCTTCGCGGGTGAGGTAGTCGGCGACACCGTGGTAGCGGAGTTCGCAGGTGCCCTGGGCTCGTGGCGCTTGACGGCGATGAGGACAGCGACGCCGGTGCGGGCTCCGGAGCCGAAGACCTTGCCGCCTTCCTTGCGGGACAGCTCGCCGGCGGTGCGTTGGTTGCCGCGCAGGTTGTAGACGTAGATGTCGCTGAACTCGTCGGCGAAGGTCTTGCGCATGCCGTCGGCGGTGTTGCCGTCGATCCAGCCGCCGTTGGAGACGAACGCGACGACGCCTTGGTCGCCGACGCGGTCGGTGGCCCAGCGGAAGGCGCGAATGTAGGAGTCGTAGAGGCTGTTCTTGTTCGTCGCGGTCGACCGGGCGGCGTAGGTGTCGGCGATGCGAGCGTCGAGGGTCGGGTACTTCAGGTTGGCGTTGTCGTCGTTGGCGGAGTCCTGGCCCGACGGAGTACGGCGGGTTGCCGACGATCACCTTGATCGGTGCGGCGAGCTGGGCGTTCGATGCGGTCGTTGTTGACCGGGAAGAGCTCGGTGTCGGCGCGGTCGCCGTCCTCGGTGATCTGGAAGGTGTCGGTGAGGATGACGCCGGCGAACGGGTCGTACGGCACCTCGGCGTCGGGCTGCTGCGCTGCAGATGGCGTGGTAGGTGGTCTCGATGTTGACGCGGCGATGTAGTAGGCGAGCAGCATGATCTCGTTGGCGTGCAGCTCGCTGGCGTACTTGCGGGCCAGGTCCTCGGGCCGGATGAGCCCGGACTGGAGCAGCCGGACGATGAAGGTGCCGGTGCCGGTGAACGGGTCGAGGATGTGGACGCCTTCGTCGGTGAGGCCGTGGCCGAACTCCTCGCGGCAGACGTCGTCGGCGGCGCGGAGGATGAAGTCGACGATCTCGACCGGGGTGTAGACGATGCCGAGGCGTGCGGCCTGCTTGGGGAAGGCGTTCTTGAAGAAGTTCTCGTAGAGCTCGTCGATGACGCTGTCTGCCGTCCGGCGGCGGTCGTCGATCCGGCTGGCGCGCATGCGGACGGAGTCGTAGAACTTGTCGAGCTTGGCGGTCTCGGCGTCGAGGCCGTGGTCGTCGAGGGCGTCGAGCATGCGCTGCATGGTCTGGGAGACGGGGTTGTGGGCGGCGAAGGGTCGTCGCTCGAACAGGGCGTCGAAGACCGGCCTGGTGATCAGGTGCTGGGCGAGCATCGTCGATGGCGTCGTCGCGGCTGATGGAGTCGTTGAGGTTGCCTCGCAGCCCGTCGAGGAACTCGGTCGAACTCGCTGGTGCACGCGTCGGGTCGCCGTGCGGCGAGGAGGGCGTTGATGCGGGTGATGTGGTTGCGCGGCGATGTCGGCGACGTCGTTGGCCCAGTCCTCCCAGTAGCTCGCGGTCGCCGACCTTCTCGACGATCCGGGCGTAGATCGCGTCGCGCCACTCGCCGCAGGCGTGAACAGCGGCAGCTGGACGCCCGGCGTCGGCCTTCGCCGTCGCAGCGGCTTGCCGTTCCTCGTCGTCGGTCGGGGCCGCCCTTGCCGATGACGTCGATCGGTGATCGTTGCCCTTGGTGTTCTTGTCCAGGTCGATGCGTGTTGACCATCGCGTTGAAGCGGTCGTCGTGGGCGCGCAGGGCTTGCAGGACCTCCCACACGACCTTGAACCGCTTGTTGTCGTTCAGGGCCTGCTCCGGGGTCATGCCGGCCGGGATCGCCGACCGGCAGGATGATGTAGCCGTAGCTCCTTGCCCGGCGCTTGCGCATCACCCGTCCGACGGACTGGACGACGTCGACCAGCGAGTTGCGGGGGTACAGGAACATCACCGCGTCCAGGGCGGGCACGTCGACGCCTTCGGACAGGCAGCGGGCGTTGGTCAGGATCCGGCACTCGCCCTCGGGGATCGGTGCCTTGAGCCAGTCGAGCGTCTCGGTTGCGTTCGCAGGGCGTTGCAGGTGCCGTCGACGTGCTGCGACCTCGCAGGTCAGGCCGGGTCGTCGTCGTCGGCGTCGTCGAGTCGAGGGCGTCGACGACCTCGGGGAACGCGTCGGCGAAGCCGCTTGGAGGACCTTGATGTCGCGCAGGAACGCGACCGCGCGCCTCATCGGGGTCGGGTCGGCGGCCGAAGTCGTCCGTCGGCGGTCCGCGCTTGGCCAGGCCGTTCCAGCAGCCGACGATCTTGGCGGCGTCGTCGAGGTTCAGCTCGGAGTTCTCGTCGGCCGAGCTGGCTTGGAGAGGTTCGGCGATCGCGTCGCCTCGTCGACGGCCAGCACGAGCACCTTGTAGTCGGTGAGCAGGTCGCTGCTCGACGGCTTCGCCGAACCCGAGCCGGTGGAACTCCGGCCCGAACAGGTCCTCGTCGTCCATCGAGGCCAGGACGGCGTCGGCCTCGTCGGCCTTCGTCCTTGGACCGCGTCGTCGTAGATCCGCGGCGTGGCGGTCATGTAGAGCCGCTTGGCGGCCGGCAGGTAACGTGTCGTCGTGGACCTTGACGAAGGCCGACTCGTCCGCTCGCCGGCCAGGGTCACACCGGTGGTGCGGTGCGCCTCGTCGCAGACGATCAGGTCGAACTCGCGGCCGCCGAGCCTTCTGGGCCTGGGCGACGACGTCGATCGACTGGTAGGTGGAGAACACGACGGTCATGCCGCGCAGCCGCTCGTCCGACCGACTGTCAGGCTCGTCGCCAGCGTGGCGGCGTCGGTGGTGCGGCAGGGGCAGGTCGTGGGTGGAGATGTCCTCGGCCTGCGCGGCCGACCTTGGTGTCCGAGCACACCGCGAACGGGCGGATGTCGGTCTGGGACTGTGCCATCCACTCCCGCAGCGACTGCGACAGCAACGAGATCGACGGCACCAGGAACAGCACCTTGCAGCTGGCCGCCGTTCGGCGCACAGCTGCTCGGCCAGCTTCAAGCGAGGTGAACGTCTTGCCGGTGCCGCACGCCATGATCAGCTTGCCGCGGTCATGCGGCGGCGAACCCGGCGGCGATCTTCGTCGATCGCCTCCTTCTGGTGCGGCGCGCAGCCCGTTCTTGACGGCCTTCTTGAGCTGGAAGTCCAGCCCGCCCGGCACTGAGCCGCATCCAGTCGATCGGCGACTCGGCGATCTCCGCCAGCCCGATCCGCTGCACCGGGATCTGCTGGTTCTCCAGCGCGTCCTCGGCGTGCTTCGACCACTTGTCGGTGGTGGAGATGATGATCCGGTTCGTGAAGCTGATCCCGTCCACGATTTGCCCGACGCGGTGAAGAACGAGTCGATGTCCGCCTTCGCCAGGGTGTGCTTCGGGTCGATAGAACTTGCACTGGATCGCCGTCCATTCACCGGTCAGCTTGTTCCGCGCCACCAGGTCGATCCCGACATCGTGCTTGCCCTCCCGGTGCGACCACTCCGGCCAGCGCTGCACCTCGTCGTACTCCACCGACAGGGTCGGGTCCAGCCAGAAGTAGTCGACCATCAACTTCTCGAACTTCGTGCCGGCCTCCACATTCGACGCAGCACGGAACTGCTCGATCACGTCATGGACGGCTGTCTTCGTCGCCAACACTGGCTCCTTCTCCGGGGTGCAGACCACACGCTATCGATCAGCACTCGTTCAGGGGCCGTGACCAGTGGCGTGCCTCCGAAGTTGGGCGAACGAACCTCGCTCGTCGGATGGGTCAGCCAGCTTGTGCTTGCTCGATCAACGGCCGCACGGCGTCGCACAGGCGTCGGATCTCTGCGAGGAGTCTCTCGTCGGCGTCGGAGGCGAAGTTGAGGACGGTCTCGGCGCGACCGAGTGCGCCCACGGCACGCTCCACGGCGATGTCCTCGCTGACTTGGGCCGGATCCTGCTCGTCGGCAGACCGGCCGAACGCGAGCACGTCATGCCGTGACCGGCGGGCGAGTCGTTCGAACTGCTCGACCATGGCTTTGGCCCGCTTGTAGTCGCGGTCAGCCAGGCGGCGACAGATGTCAGAACAGTAGTCGCGACGGCGTCCCCGACCGGCGCTGCGGCGGAACTCCTTGCGGCACATCGGTCTCGCGCAATAGTCGACGAAGTCGAACTCCTCGACCTCCTGCTGATCCTCGTCGCCAACCGGCCGCACCGGAGTAGTGGTCACCTGGTCTCCTTTAGTCGCGCGAAAATCATGTCGCTGCAGATCATGCTTCCTGATCAGCAGTGGGTGATGTGCCAGGCACGCCGACACGATGGCGATGCAGTTCGCGCGAAAAAGCTAGCACTGCCTGGTGATGTCTGGCAGAAGTCGCGCGATTGGCGGCGTGTCGGGTCGCTGAGCGGCGCGCCGGCTGCTTGAAATTGGGACTGGGCGGAAGTTCCGTCCGCCGGAACAACCGAGCGCCCAGCCGGTCAGCTGGGCGCTCGGGGCACGCGAGGTGATCGCATGCGTCTGAAGCACTCAGCAGATCACCTCTCGTGCCGGCTCGCAAGACGGTACGAGAGGAGGTGAGACGGATGACGCGCAACAGCAGGCAGACCAGCGCTGCGGCGGCGAAGGCCGCCAGCAAGACGCTGGCCAGCAAGACCGCGTCCAAGGCCGCGAAGTCAGCGGCGGGCTCGGCGTTGTCGCAGACCCCCAAGCGGGGGCGCTGACACACGGCCGGGGCCGACCGGCCCCGGCCGCCGTTTCTCACAGTAAGGATCGCTATGTGGAACTACCGCATCGCCAACAACCAGGGAGGCCAGCCGAGTTGGTGGCTGTACTCCAACAATCACGAGATGGTCGCGTGGGCCGGGGAGTCGTTCGCCTCGCTCTACAACGCCAAGAGGGCCGCCGAGTCGTTTAAAGCGGGGGCACCCACTGCTCGCTACGAGATCTACGCCGACGCCGCGGGGAAGTGGCGCTGGCGGGCGTGGCGTAGCTCGGACAAGGTCGCCGCCTCCGGCGAATCGTTCTCCAGCAAGGCGTCGGCCGAGGCCGCTGCCGAGAACGTCCGGCGGAACGCCGGCGGGGGCCAGATCCCGTAGCCGACGGCAGGGTGGGTGCCGGGCAACCGGCGCCCACCAGAGCAGTCAAGGCCGAGCCCAGTACGAGGGCTGGCGCGCGCCGATGGGTCGTCCTTGGTCACGAGCAGGACACCCTTCCTCTCACTGCAGGCACCAGGGTGGTCGGTCCTTACCGCGAGAGGCGTCGCGGCGGCGAAGAAGACGACAGGATGGCAGACATGGATGTACTGGCAGCCCTGGTCCCGCTTCTTCAGACCGTGGTGTGGGTGGGGCTGATCGTGGGGGTGCTCATCTGGGGACGACGCTACTGGAGCGGCATCCTCGGCGCGGTGCGAGCGCGGATCGAAGGCGGCGATACCGTGAAGGTCGGCATTGCAGGCTTCAACGCGGAACTTCAGCGAGAGACCGTCGGCATGGTCCGGCTTGATCCAGGCGACGAGTCCGCAGGCGTAGAGGACGAGGCGCCGGGCTCACTGGAGGGCCCCCGAACAGCGATCGGGAAGGCGCAGCGTGGGGTTCATGTCGTGCATGTCGCGGTACCTACCGATGGCCAGGACTACGACATCTTCGTATACCTGAGTGGGTGGCGCCGATCGGCGTACGGGTTGCCGGATGACCTGTCCGATGTGGGGTCGGCCGAGTTCTATCTCGGTCCCAAGTTCACGCCGAGCAGTGCCTTGGTGACGTATGCCGATGGTCAGCGGCTGGGCTTCGTCACGTCCGCCTACGGGCCGGTCATCTGTATGTGCAAGGTGACGTTCACCGATGGCTATCAGGTGACCATGAGCCGGTACCTCGACTTCGAGTCGGCGACGTTCACTGAGCGGTCCCTCAGTCGGATCTAGATTCGCCAGCACCAGCCCCCTGGCAGGGTTCGCATGGTCAACCGCGTCCCACGCAGCCACAAATTCGTCAGGACTTGTGGCCCCAGCGGGCGAGCGTAGAGTCGATCAGATCGCGCATGGGCGGGCTGTAGAGGTTCGCTCGGGCGTATCGGCCGGCTCGGACTGACGGCTGTCGAATGACCTGGCGCACTCCGGCTTCGGCGTCTTCGCGAGTATCCGCGAGGGCGATGGCGCCGGCCTGGCTGAGCCAGCGGTCCGCGTCGGCTGCGCTTGGTGGGGTGCGCCAGTCGGTGCGGGCTTCGGAGGCCGCGACGAGGACCGCGGCCTCAAGCCAGGCGCGCAATGCCGTAGGAGCTTGCAGGGCTTCGCCGGCGAAGTTGGCGAAGTCGGCGTTGAGTAGCCGCAGCAGGTCGACGGTGCGGGCGGCGGGGCTGGACGACCGTCGCACCTCGTCGTCCCCAGGGCCGAGAAGCGTGGCGTGGCGAGTGCAATGGGTGACCCAGGGGAGGTACCAACTGAGGTGCTCGAAGCCGTCTTGGGGGAGGCAGTCCGGGCACGGGCGGGGATGGGTGAGATAGGTCCAGCTGAGCGGGACGATCTTCCAGCGTCGGGGCGCGGCGCCGGTGAGTGCGGCGATGTCGATGGCGATTCCATCCCAGCGTTGGAGATGCATCGCGGTGACTTGGGCCGGGTCGAGGCCGAGGATGTCAGCAGCGTGTCGGGTTCGGTCGGAGTCGAGGGTGATGCCGTGGTGTGCAGGCCAGCGTCCGGTGTCGCGCAGACCGAGATGGGCGCCGAGGGTCTCGCTGGTGCAGTGGTAAAGGGTGGCAACCCGGGCCAGGTAGGAGCGCCACGACTCGTCCGGCTCTGGTTGAGTCACGATCGGCAGCGGGGTCATGCAGACGATGCCTGTTCGATCGGCGCCAAGAACTCGGTGATGTGGTGACCGTATGTCAGGTCGAAGCGATCGAGCTTCGGGATGTCACCGAAGGGGAAGTTACCGGTCTGCCAGTGGTTGGCCCACCGGTCCACGAGCCAGCGCTTCATCGGGGGACGGTCGAGTCGGAGGTCCGCTTGCGCTTGTGCCGCCTCCCGTGGGGCGGTGCCGTCCTCGATGAGGCGACGGCGCCGTTGATAGTCGGTGGGGTCGTGGCGGAGCGCGTCGGAGGCTTGGCTGACGGCATCCCAGTAGCGCTCGAGCCGACCTTCGGCTTCGAGACGGGCCTGGAGGCGGGCGAGGTCGCGTATCTTGCGCATGCCAAGTTGGGCGCAGGCGTCGGCGGTGGTGCAGCCGGTGTCGTGCATCTGGATCGCGAGTCTGGCTAGACGACGGCCGAGCCACAGGTCCAGCGGATAGGTGAGGTCGGACAGATCGCCGTAGTAGATCCTCACGGGCACCAGCAGGGGGTAGCGGGCAAGGTGGTCGGCACGTCTGTGCTGCGGCGAGGTCCGCTGGGGTTGGTGGTAGCGAACCAGGAGGGCGGCGAGGGTCGGGCTTGCGCCCTTGGCGAGCTCAATCACCTGGGGGTCGTTAGGGGTGTATCCGGCGCGAAGAGCCACGCCGAGGACTGCCGGGGAGGAGCCGATCCTCCGGTTCAGTGGCCTCCTCGGCGGCGTTGGCCTTGTCTCGGCGGGCGAAGGAGGCGGGGGCGGTTCGAGCGCGTGGATGAGGTCGGCCGGGGTCGGATTGTGCACGCCCGCGTAGCTGGCTGCCCACTGTCGCAGTTGTGCGGCGTTGGCCCCTGGTTCCTCGAGCGCGTGGAGAACCTGCAGCTGGGCCTCGACGGCAGCGGACGATACCGGAATCGGGTCGGGTTCGGCGCCTGCGCGGTTGGTGAGGGTGATGGCGTGGTCAGTGCAGATCAGGTGCAGGCGCAGGAGCCAGCTCAGGTCCCAGCGGGTCGGATCCTCGTCCTGGCAGAGGCGGCAGCGGTAGCGGTCCTGGTTTCCTCGGACGCCGCTGCGCCGCGCCTGAGGGAACGAAGTGGTCCTGGCGGCGGAGGCGGGGTCGGCTCGGGCACGATCCTGCTCGCTGATCTGCAGGAACGGTTGGTAGCGCATGAGGAAGAGGCCGCGGGCTTCGTGCGCGGTCAGGCTGAACTGGTGGCTGATCTTGGTGAGGGTGTCGTCCGTCGCGAGCATTCCCAGAGCCCGGCCTGTGTGGGGGTGTTGCCGAACCCCGGCCGGTGAGATCGAGGCCATCAGGGTCGCGGGGGTGCACAGGTAGGTGCTGGCCAGCCGGTTGATGTAGCCGAACCATGACTCGGGTGGGTTGGGCGGGATCCGGAGCGGCCACGGTCGCGCGACGACTTGTGCCGCGGTCATGGGTGTAGTCCTTTGACCCCGTCCCGGACGCTGTTGAGGGTGTTCAGGTTGAGCGCGATGTCGTTGGCTATGGCGGCGTTGGCGGCGGTGATGATCCATTCGGTAGCGGTGCTGGGCCGGCCGCCGCAGCGCTGTTGGACCTGGTGGAGGGTGCTGAGCTGGTCGAGCTTCCACTGCTTCTCGCCTCGGGGCAGCGCGATCGCGCGCTTGAGTAGGCCGAACAGAACTCGCCAAGCTTCGTCGGATTCGTCGCTGCCGTAGGGCCAGGGCCGGAAGCCTGCCCAGTCGGCACGGGCCCGGATCTGGTCGGCCGCCGTGCTGCCGGTTCGGGTGGGTTGGACGAGCGGGTGGTGAGCGAGGTTGTTGCCGGCGATGACGAAGGTGGCCGGCACGGCGGTGATCAGGTGCTTCACTGTGTTCGCGATCTGTTCCTGTTGTGGGCCCGTGGCGGCGCCGAGCATGTGGAAGTCGTCGATCACGATGACCTCAAGTTGCAGCGCGCGGGCGGTACAGGCGACCCGGTCGATCGATGTCTGAGCGGTCTCGCTGGACTGGATAGGCAGTCCGAGAAAGGTGCACAGACTGCGTGCGAGCGCTCTGCCGTGTCCCTGCGCGGACGCCTCGACGTAGGCCCACGGGATCGGCCACACCCTGCCGTTGTCGTGAACCGTGATCGGTGGGTCGTGTGCGCTGACGCGGGCAGCTCCGGCGGCCAGGATTGCGGTCGTCTTGCCGATGTGCGCCACTCCGTCGACGATCAGGACGCGGCGTCCGCCGAAGGGCCGGTGCTCGTTGAACAGCATGGTGTCGCTCAGCTTGTTCGCAACGGCGGTGAATTCCGGGGTGCGGAACGGCGGGATGCTTACGTTGAAGCGCTGGAACACACGGGCGGTCTGCTCGTCGACGCGGCCGAGGACGGGTTCGGGGCGTGGCAGGTCGGCTGGGGTGGCGTTCGCCCAGTCGGCGGCGATGGTGGGCTGGAACCTGATGGCCACTACCAGGCCATCCCATCGAGTTCGAGGTCGTCGTAGGTGAGGACGTCGTCGTCGGAGTCGTCGGGGTAGGTGGCCTCCGGCGGGACAGCTGGGGAAGCTGGGCCGTATCCGAACTCGCGGAACTCGTCACCGGCGAGTTCGAGGTCGAAGGCGTGTTGCGCGCGCCGCTGGGCCTCGAGCGCTGCAGCACGTTGTTCGCGACGGTCCTCGAAGACGCCGCGGCTCCATGCGGCTTGGAACTTCGCTTCGGCCTGCCGAAGTTCCGACTTCGTCAGCCTCAGCGGGTCGTCGAGGAGTTGCTCAAGGGCGGCGTTGGCGAGGACCTGGCTGTACGGCGGCATGGCGAGGCCCATCGGATCCCAGATCGGGATCCGCAGCCATTTCTGGGTGACGGGGTGACGCAGGAAGATCCGGGTGACGTCGTAGGGGTCGTAGTAGACGGTGAGGGGAACGGCTCTGGCCCCGACGCCGCGCTGGATGTGCTGGCGGATCTCGATCAGCTCGGGGCTGTTGTACACGTGGTTGTGCAGGTTGATGCCGTAGTCCTGCACGGTGCGACGTTCGCGGGGAAGGAAGGACAAGATCCGGTCCCAGCGGGTGGTGATCGGGATCCAGCCGCCGTGATCGAGGTAGTTCTGGTAGGCCTGCGCCGGGCTGAGCTTCTGTGACGGGTGCGCCGGGTTCTTCAGCTCCTTGTGAGGCGTGTGGTGGTAGATCTGGAGGACGTAGGTCCAGAGGGCGTCCTGGAGGTCGGCGACGGTGAGCAGCGCGCGGGACTCGACACCCTTGGGATGGTTCGCAGGCGAGGCTCCCTTGTAGGCAGGCAAGAGTTCCTGAAGGCGGGTGACCATCCGGTTGATCGACTCGATGATTCCCTTGGCGTACGGCGCGCCGGGTGGGCAGAACACCAGGCCGATGCCCGTCTCCTCAGCCACCGCCATCAGGTGAAGGTTCTCCATCTCGCGGCCGCGGTCGAACACCACGTGCGTGGCCTGCACCGCAGGCTTCTCACCGATCGACTCGGGGAACTGGGCCGTTCGTTCACCGTCGACGGTCGTGACCTGAACCAGCCGCGGGACGCCGCAGTAGCACTGGTAGTCGTACGGGAAGCCGGCACGCATCGCCCCGGGCAGCGCCATGTCGTAGAGCAGGAGCGCGACGTCGCGGGAGTTGGCCCGGCCGGGGACCACGCGCAGCGCAACGACGCTGCGACTGAAGACGTCGACAGCGATCAGAATGCTGGCCCGGGCCCAGCCCAAACCGGGGAACAGACAGTGGATGGCGGTGTCGGTGGCGTCGATCTGGACATACTCACCGGGCCTGGTAGCCGTCAGACGCCCAAACACCCCTTGAGGCCGGTTGGTGAGGGTCTCGCGGCTTCGCGCCTCCCGGTGGAGGCCCTTGCCGCGGGTGAGGAACCCGAGCCACCGGCCGAGCTCACCATCTGCCAGGGGGAGAGGCCAGCCGTGATCGGTGAAGTAGGTGCGCGCTTCGGATGCCAGGTGGGCCTGGGACACCTTCGGGCCGACGCTCACCTGGGTGATGACCTCGCGTAGCCGGGTTTCGGTGTCGGCATCGATGGGTGGAAGCGAGCCTGTGGTTGTACGGTTGCCGTGCACGAAGTAGTTGAGCCCGAGGGTCTGCAGCCCGCTGCAGTCCCGGTACAGCGTCATCCTGGATCGCCGAGCGGGGTCGCGTGCCTGACGGTCGAGCATCGTCTTGATTCGGTCGGAAAGCTCGGTGACAGCGGGGTCGAACGCGGGGTCCAGAAGGTTGCGCTCACGGTCGAGTTCCGGTGTACCGGTCCGGCTGCCGGTCAGGATCTGCAAGGTGTCCCGGATGCGCGGAAGAAGGGCCCCCTGTTCGGCGTCGGTCAGGTCATCGAACGCGGCACGCGGGAGATGGTCGGCCATGTCTTCGTAGATGGGCTCGATGGCTGCCGCTTCGATCGCCATCCAGAACTCCGACCAGCCGATGCTGGCCTGGGTGCCTTCCCGCTCCACGATCACGCGCCGCTCCGAGACTCCGGGCAGACCTTCGTAGCCGACGACCAGCCACGACTCCCCCCGAAACTGGAGGGCTTCGCCCACACCCGTCCGCTCGACAGGCTGTCTCATACGGGCGTCACCCACGGCTCCTCCTCTACGCAGGCTTGCGCGGACAGCTGCGTGTCCGGAGTGATCGGTCGATCCAGGTCGACGAAGAGGTGGCGGCGGCCCAGCAGATGCCAGATTGCGGCGAGACCCATCGAGCCGGCATCGAACGCGTGTCGAGCCTGGCGCACAGGCAGCGGCCACAGCAGGGCGGCGGCTTGGTCGCGCCAGACTGCGAGATCCTTCGGCTCGGGGTCGGTGCGGTAGCACCACAGGTGGCGCACATTGAGGATCCGCTGGATTGGCAGCTCGGTACGCAACTGATAGTCCCATCCGAGCAGGTCCGCGGTCGCCGCTGTGAGCGCGAAAACCGCCATCGCCTTCGGATCCTCCAGCTTGGAGCTGCGAGTGACGTCGATGAGCAGCTGGGTGCCGTCCTCCAGAAGCAGCAGAGCGTCAGGAGTGTGCACTCGCACGCCGCGCGCGAACTTCCAACACACCCGGAAGGGCTGGGCGCAGAACGATCTGACCGCGCGAGTGAGGATCAAGTCCATGAACTGATACCGCTCGTTGAAGCTCTCCACCAGCGCCGACGCCGGACGATGAGGGTGCGGCACCGGGATGCAGCCGGTGTAGTTGGGCATCCCGACATGCGCCGTCGGTGCCCGGCACTCACGCAGGCCGACCGGCGACAGGCGACGCGCAGCATCGATCGTGTCGAGGGCCGCATGCGGGGCGCCGTAAGGATTGTCGACGAGGTACATGAACTGCGCGGACCTGGCGATCTCTCTGCAGGGCTCGTCCTCGACGACCGATGCAATCGCCGACTCCCACGGCTCGCGGAAGCCAACGACGTCCGGAAGTCGACTACCAAACTGCCGACTCGTTAGCGGAGCCGGCCCCAGTCGCGACACCGCCGGCGGAGGACGGCGACAGACTGGGTTGAAGGAGCGAATCAATCTAGAGTTGGGCACCAGGATCATCCCTTTGAGCTTCGTCACGTTGCACATCAGGGAGCCGATCCAGAGTGGCGCCGCTTTCCAGAGCGGTGCCACTCGCCGTTTCCGGCGCCCGCACCAACGCTAACCCTCGCGGCGCGCTGCCGTCCAGCATTTTCGTTGCGGCCCGCTGGCGTCTCCGATGAGCCCGCGCCCCAGTTCCGCGATACACGTGCGATACACGTGCGATACCCATGGCGGCCCGCCCGCCCGGTATCGTTGGCCTTGGAGCCTTTTTCGTTTCAGGGTTCTTGGACTTCCGCTGAGGGAGGCGTCCGTGGCCACGAATGTGATGAGCGTAGAAGAGTTGACCGCGCTCACGGGGGACCTCTCCGTCTCGGCGCGTTGCCTGAACCCGGACTGCCCGAACCCCTGTGTCCGACGATCGGGTGCGCAGGGCCGACAGAGGAACTTCTGCTCGGACCGATGCCGCCTCACCTACTTCAGGGCCAGGCAGTCACTCCTGCAGGACTGGGCGCGGGTCGTCGCAACGCACGCCGCGGCCGATCGGCCGATCCCGGCCCGAGAGCTCCTTGCGATCCAGAAGTGGATTGAATGGCACCTGCTTCGCTACGGGGTAAACGACCCGCATCGCGAACGTGGTTCCGCACGCTCCTAAGCGCAAGCTGGCCGCGCACCTCCCGCCGCGCAAGAGCGTTCAGACGCCTCGAGATCGACGGGTTGCGGATTGAGGCACGGCTCGCCGTGTGGCACAGTGGACGCGAGCCGAGCCACCGCGGTGAGCCTCGGAAGTGGAGCCCGGGATCTCCTGCCGGACGACAGGGCCCGGGTTCCGCGACCCGATTCCCCTCGGCAGCGCGCTTGGCCGTCGCCACGTGACGGGCGCTTGGGGTCACCCCCGCGACCGTCATGTCGTCTCACCACGGGCACGGCCGGGGCGAAATCAAAACGGCGCAAAAGCAACCGCCTCGTTACTGGGGATGGCCCATCGCCGCAGACCCGACCTGAGCCGAGGCCGGACGCTGGCGTTCTGTATCAGAGTTCGCGCTCACACGGCAGATCCGTACCACGCCGTATCAGAGTCGACGTCCCCGTACCAGAATCGGGCGGGTCGGACACGAGAGGAAGACGCCGAACCTGTTTCGGGCGAATCACACGCGTGTAGTTATCCCCACTGTGGATGACGCCTGTGGATAACCCCGTCCGAGATCGGACAGTGGATCCGAGCGATGCTGGCATGATGGTCCGACGGTCGGCCACCCCGGCGCGCGACTTCGCGTGGGCGGACGCTTGCCGGACGACCGGCGGGGCAGGAGGCGGAGTGGGCGGGTCAATCTACATCGATGCAGCGGTCGCGGCGGCCGTGGCCACCGCGCTCGAGAAGCTGTCCACCACCATGGCTTCGGCCGCGTTGCCCACACCGTCCGGTTGCGACTGGTCACAAGATCGTGCTCTGGACGCCCAGTACGTCCTCACCCAGAGCGTGCAGCAACTCAGCAACATCGTGGGCAGCATCGCCGCCAACACCCAGGACTCGGCCAAAGGCTTCCAGCTCATCGACGAGGCCATCAACCATCGCTTCGCCACCACCACCTGGTACCCCGGCAACGACACGATGCCCACCTACCAGGGCAACTGGGGAAGGTGAGACGTGCCGATCGACCTGCACATCAACGAGTCCCCCGCCGCCATCGCCACCTACCACGATCAGCTCAGTACGCTCGCGTCCGACCTCACGACCTGGGCCGACACCGTGAACACCCAACGCACCAAGGCGCTCTCGGAGTGGGAGGGCAACGCCGCCGACATGTTCGGCCAGGTCGCCCAGAACGCCCACGACTGGACGTCCGAACTGCACGAGCAGGTGAACACCTACGCGGCCGCCGTCCAGACCTTCCACGACAGCGTGACCTCGGTGCAGGGCAAGCTGCACGGCATCCGCGACCGCGCACGGACCGGCGGCCTGGTGGTGAACGGCGAGTCCATCACGCTGCCACCCTCGCCCACCTTCATCACCGCCCCCGGGCAGGAGCTGAGCGCGTCCGCGAAGGCGACGCTGGCCGCCTACGACGACAAGGTTGCCCTCTACAACCAGCTTTCGACCGAGCGCGATGAGGACCTGTCGACCCTGTACGAAGCGCACCTGGCCTTCCGCACGGCCTGTGAGCACGTCGAAGCCCCCGCCGGTCTGGTCGTCGGCCAGCGCGACACCGACATCGCCGACGTCCTGAGCGGGGGCGCCGACCTCTCCGACGCCGGTTCCCAGTTGATGGACGGTGGCGTGCTCGCCCTGATGGCGCGATGGGGCCGCTACGCACCCCGGGACGCCAACGGACGCTTCCGCAGCTTCGCCTCCGCGGAGGCGGTGACCGCGTGGACGACCCAGAGCTTGTCGAGCTGGGTTCCCAAGGCGGGCCGGGCCGGCTCGTGGTCGAAGGTGGCGGGCCTCGTTCGGGGCGCCAAGTTCGTCGAGGGCGTCGGCTGGGTCCTGACCGCCGTGAGTGCCGGGATCGACGCCAAGGAGCAGTGGGACCTCGACTCCCACGACCCGACCCTCGACACCGCAGAGCGCATCGTCCGCTCCGGAGCGACCGTGCTCGCGGACGACGGCCCCCAACTCGCCGGCGCCCTCGCCGGAGCAGCCGGCGGCGCGGCCATCGGCGCTGCCGTGGGTGGCCCGGTGGGAGCGGTGGTGGGTGGGCTCGTCGGCGGGTTCATCGGCAGCGGTGCCGGCGAGGCGCTCAGCGACTGGGCAGGGGACACGATGCATTCCTGGATCGACGGGATCCGCTGGTGAGCCACGAGGACGCGGCCGTGCCGTGGCAACGAGTGGCCGTCGCGGGAGTCAGCCTGCTCGTGCCCGACGACTGGCACGATGGTCAGGCGCCCGGCCTGGTTCTCGTCGCGGCCGGCCCGGCCCGAGGCGGATTCGCCCCCACGATCACCGTGGCCACGGACGACGTCCCGCCGCCCGCCACGCTCGGAGAGTGGAGCAACTCCTCGGTGGAGGTCCTGCGCGGGCTGCTGCACAGCTATCACCTGCTCGACGTGTTGCCCGACGAGGTGGCCGGCCACGAAGCGCTCGTCCGCCTGGGGACCTACGGCCTGGACGACCGCTCGCTGACCGTCGCGCAGTGGGCCTGGCTGACCGGCGCCACCGGGACGACGGTCACCGCCACCTGCGCCACCGCGGACTACGCCGGCCTCGTCGACATGTTCAGCGACATCGTCCACAGCTACCGGGAGGACGATCGGTGCAGCCCCCGACCCTGACTATCGAGGCCGAGCTGTGGCCGCTGGTCCTCGACGCCCTCGCCGGCGGACAGCTGGACGGTGACGCTCGCACCCGACTGGTGGCGGCGGACATCCTGGCCGCGGACGGCCGGGCCTTCGCGCCGGACGCTGCGCGCACCCTTGCCGGGCTCGCGGACGCGCGGGCAGTGGTCTCCGTGCGCACCGTGCGCGCCCGCACCGCCGCTGACCTGGACCTCTTCCTCGCCCCCGGCCAATCGACCGCCGTGGAACGGGTGGCGGACCGGCTCTTTCTCAGTTCGGTGGCGACCGCGGTGGCGCCCGTCCGGCTCGCCGAACAACTCGGCATCGGGCCGCGGGGCATTCCGTCGGTCGCTCTGCCCGTGGCGGTGAGCAGCGATCTGCTACCGGCTCTGCTGGAGGGCGACCACGGCCGGGTGCTGGCGTGCGTGGACGAACTCGTGGGGACGTTCGCGGCCCGCGACGGCGCGGTGGCCGACGCCATCGAGGCCGGAGACTGGCGGCTGTCACTGATCCACATGGCCAGGGGGGAGCAGACGGAGGGGATCGTGCTGTTCGACACCCGCGCCGGACTGTTCGTCGTCGGGGTGGACGTGGACGAGGTCACCCTCACGCCGACCACCACGGCCGAGTTGTGGCGCCGGATCAGCGGATCCCTCGCACTGGCGGTGGACGCGTGAGCGGCGACTGGCGCGACCTCGGCCGCTATCCCGAACCGGTCGAGTTCACTGCACCGCGACGCAGTTCTGTCCTGCTCACGGCCCTCGGTGTGATCTTGGCGGTGGTCTCCGGGCTGCTGGTCGGCATGCCGGCGAGCCCGTCGGGTCGCTCCGGCGGGATGGCCTGGGTGGGCTGGATCGGGCTGGTGCTCTTCGCCCCGGCGACGTTGTACGGGCTGTATCGGACGGTCAGGCCCCGGGTCGCTCTCCGCCTGGACGCGGACGGGCTGGTCGACACCTCGTCGCCGTCAGCGGTCGGACGGGTCGCGTGGGGCGACGTGATCGAGGCCGCGGCATTCCAGCTGGCCAGCGCCCGGCTGGTCGGTGTGCTCGTGCGTGATCCGGAGGCCGTGCTCGCCCGCCTCGATCCGGTCAAGCGTGCGGTGGCGTCCGCCAACCGAGGCCTGGCGGACACGCCGGTGTGGATCAACGCGCTGGGGCTTCCGGCGGAGGACGTCGCGCTGCTCATCAATGACTATCGGGAAAGCTGGGCGGTGGCCCATGGCGGTCCGCAGTGAGCCGTCCTTCCCCGAGCCGGTGTGGTTCGGATCCCGGCGCGCCCCTCTCGCGGCCGGCGTCGGGTTCGCAGGGCGGCTGAGCGTTCTGGGGTTCGCTCCGGGCTGCACAGCGGTCGCCCTGTGGGGGACAGCGGTGGTGCTCGCAGGGGCCGGACTGGTGCTGCTCGCCACCGGTGGCCCCGTGCCGTGGGGACTCGCCGCGATCGCCCTCGGGGCCGGGGCGGTGGTGGTGCGGCCCCTTCTCCGGCAGCCGGCGCGCTACCTGCTGGCCGACGGCGAAGGCATCGAGGACGCGGTCACCGGCATCGGCCGGATCGGGTGGGCGGACGTGGCGGGGGTGAGGTGTGTGCCGCGCGACGGCGGATGGGGGGTGCTGCTCGTGCTGCATGACCCGGACGGGACCTACGCCCGGCTGCCGAGCGTCACGCGGCTCGATGGAAGTTCGAACAGCCTCATTCCCCCTGCCCACGCCTGGGCGCAGGCGTTCCTCCCGACCGGGGACCTGCCCGCCGGGGACCTGCCCGCCGGCGGCCTGCCCATCGGCGGCCCGCCCGCTGACCCGGCAGCGGTGGCGAGGATTCTCGACCGCTACCGCGACGCGTGGCATCGCGCCCAGATTTCCCCGGGCGAGGCAGACGTGTGACCACCTCGCGACCTTCGGTCAGCTGGTGGCTGCCTTCGTCTCGCGAGCCATGGCGAGCTCCTCGTTGGTGGGCACGATCATCACCGTCACCGGCGAGTCGGAGGCCGAGATGACCCGCGGCTCCTTCGACCGAACGTTGTTCAGGTCGACATCGATCACGAACCCCAGCGGGGCGAGGCGCTCCAGGACGCGGCGGCGCACCACGGCGTCGTTCTCGCCGACACCGGCGGTGAAGGAGAGCACGTCCACCCGTCCGAGCACCGCCAGATAGGAGCCGATGTAGCTGATCAGACGGTGCACGTAGACGTCCATCGCGAGGCTTGCGTCCGCGTCACCATTGGCGATCAGGTCGCTCACATCGCGGAAATCGGTCACCCCGCACAGGCCGAGCATCCCGGACTTCTTGTTCAGCATCGAGTCGACCTCGTTGAGGCCGACGCCGAGCGTCCGTCCGAGGAAGGCGTGCAGACCGGGGTCGACGTCGCCGGAGCGGGTGCCCATGACGAGGCCGGCGAGCGGGGTCAGGCCCATCGAGGTGTCCACGGCCACCCCGCCTCGGATCGCCGAGATGGACGCGCCGTTGCCGAGGTGGCAGACGATCTGGTTCAACTCGGTGTAGTCCCTGCCCAGCACCTCGGCGACCTTCTTCGACACGAACGAGTGCGACGTGCCGTGGAAGCCGTACTTGCGGATGCCGTGGGCGCGCGCCAACTCCTGGTCGATGGCGTACGTGTAGGCCTCGGGCGGCAGCGTGGAGAAGAAGGCGGTGTCGAAGATGGCCACGTGCGGGACGTCCGGCAGCACCGCTCTGGCGGCTTCGATTCCGGCGATCCCCGGGGGGTTGTGCAGCGGAGCGAGGGGGCTGAGCTCCCGCAGCTTGGCCAGGACGTCGTCATCGATGACCACCGTGGAGCGGAAGGCTTCGCCGCCGTGGACGGTGCGGTGTCCGACAGCCGTCACCTCGGAGAGCTTCGGTCCCACCTCGTTGAACACGGACACCAGGTGCGCCAGCGCCCGGGCATGGTTCGGGAAGCCGTGCTGGTCGTGCCGGTTCTGGCCGGCGTAGCTGTGGTCGAGCGTGCTCTCGCTCTCACCGATCCGCTGGATGATGCCGTTGGCGACCACGTCCTCGGAGTCGGCGTCGATCACCTGGTACTTGATCGAACTCGAGCCGCAGTTCAGCAACAGGATGGGGGTACTCACTCGTGGCCTCCTCTAGGCGGACGGTGTTGTTTCGGGGCGTCAGCCCGCGGGGGCGTCGGCTTGGGCCTGAATGGCGGTGATCGCCACGGTGTTCACGATGTCTTCGACCAAGGCCCCGCGGGACAGGTCGTTGACGGCCTTCTTCAAGCCCTGCAGCACCGGTCCGATCGCCACTGCGCCGGACGACCGCTGCACCGCCTTGTAGGTGTTGTTGCCGGTGTTGAGGTCGGGGAAGATGAACACCGTCGCCTTGCCGGCCACGGGCGAGTTGGGCAGCTTCGTCCTCGCGACGGTGGGATCCACCGCGGCGTCGAACTGGATCGGGCCCTCCAGCGCCAGATCGGGACGCCGCTCCCGGACGATGTCCGTGGCCGCGCGCACCTTGTCCACGTCCGCGCCCGTGCCCGACGTCCCGGTGGAGTACGACAGCATCGCCACCCGCGGCTCGATGCCGAACCCCACCGCGGTCTCAGCCGAGCTGATCGCGATGTCGGCCAATTGCTCGGCCGTCGGGTCGGGGTTGACCGCGCAGTCGGCGTAGACCACCACGCGGTCCGGCATGCACATCAGGAAGGACCCCGACACCACGGTGACGCCCGGCTTGGTCTTGATGAACTCAAGGGAGGGACGGATGGTGTTCGCGGTCGTGTTGATGGCCCCCGACACCATGCCGTCAGCCATCCCCAGATGCACCATCATCGTCCCGAAGTACGACAGGTCCTTCAGCTTCTCCCGCGCCTGTTCGAGGGTGACGCCCTTCTTGGCCCGGAGCCGCGCGTATTCGGCGGCGAACTGGTCCAGGAGCTTCGGGTCGGTCGGGTCGACCACCTGGATTCCCTGAAGGCCCAGACCGAGTTGGGTCGCCCGCAGCTTGATGGCCTGCGCGTCGCCCAGCAGGATCAGGTTCGCCACTCCGCGCTGCAGCAGGATGTCCGCCGAGGTGAGAATGCGGTCGTCGGTGGACTCGGGCATCACGATCGTCCTACGGTCCGAGCGCGCGAGATCCTGCAGCTGATGCTCGAACATCAACGGGGTGATCACTTCCGAACGGTGCACCTGCAACGCCGACAGCAGGCCGGCCACGTCCACGTGCTCGGAGAAGATTCGGCGGGCGACCTCCACCTTGCGGGGGCTGGACGTCATCGCACCTTCCAGCCGGAACATCCGGTCCGAGGAGGTGTAGGTGCCGAGGTTGGTCATGCCGATCGGCAGCTCGTTGTGGATGCTGGCGATCAGTTTCACGATGGTGTCGGGGATCTCGTAGCCGCCGAGCAGGAGGATGCCGGCCAGTTGGGGGAACGACCCCGAGGAATGGGCGAGCAGCAATCCCGGCAGCATGTCGGAGCGATCGCCGGGCATGATGACCGTCGATTCCGGGGTGAGTCGGCGCAGAACGTTCGGCAGGGTCATCGCCGCCACCAGGATGTCGGCCGACTCCCGGTTCAGCAGGTCGGGATTGCCGAGCACCAGGTTGGCCTCGACCGCCTCGAACTGCGCCCGCAGGGTGGGCGCGGCGAGCAGTCGGTCGGCGGGCAACGCCGCCACGACGAGGTCGCTGCCGAGCTTGGCCAGTTCGGTCCGGACAGCGTCCAGATCGACCGGGTCGACCTCCTCGCTGGCGGGACGGTCGGAGGACGCCACCCGGTTCGCGATCACGGCGATCACCTTGGCGTGGTGGGCCCGGAACTCGGCCAGGGCTCCTTCGGCGACCGAGCGAACGATCTCCGGCGTGCGGTTCTTCGCCGAGACGACCAGGATCACCGGGGCGTTCAGGTTCGCCGCGACGCGCGCATTGAAGGTGAGTTCGGTGGGGGCATTCACATCGGTGTAGTCCGAGCCGAGCACCACGACCGAGTCGAACCGCTCCTTGATCGCCGCGTACTTCTCCACCAGGGTGTGGAGCGCGGCGTCCGGGTCGGAACGGACGTCCTCGTAGGTGACGCCGACCGCTTCGGCGTAGGTCTGGGCGATGCCGGGTTGGCCGATCAGGATCCGGGCGATCTCGTCTTCGGCGTCACTGCGAACCACCGGACGGAACACGCCGACCGAACCGACTGTCCGGATCAGGGCCTCGATCATGCCCACGGCGACCATCGATTTCCCCGTCAGCCCCTCCGGCGCGGCCACGTAGATGCTGTTACTCACGCAGGTCAGGTTATCCCGACCCGTGGGGCCCGACCTTGCCGACGGTGAGAATGGTCGCGCGGTGAGCCGCGCAATCCTCTTTTAGCTCACGTGGTCGGCGAGCCACGTCAGGTCGGCGGTCTGGCCGCTCACGCCGCCCGGGGTCTCGACGCACAGCGGCGCGCCGGCGGTCGAGGCGATCTCGGCCACGCCCTCGGGATCGCAGTTGCCCTGGCCGAGGTTGGTGTGCCGGTCGGCGCCGGAGTCGAACGCGTCCCGGGAATCGTTGGCGTGCACCAGGTCGATGCGTCCGGTGATGGCCAGAATCCGATCCACCAGGCCCGACAACTCCACTCCTCCGGCGTGTGCGTGGCAGGTGTCGAGGCAGAAGCCGACGTGGTCGGCGTTCGGTGATGCCGAGATGGCGTCCCACAACCGCGCGATCCGGTCGAGTTGCCGGGCCATGGCGTTGGCCCCGCCCGCGGTGTTCTCGATCAGTAGCGGCACGTCGAACCGCAGTCCGTCGACGGCTTTGCGCCAGTTGTCGAAGCCGACCTCGGGGTCGTCGGAGGCCAGCACGTGACCGCCGTGCACGATCACCCCGGCGGCGCCGATCTGGGCCGCGGCGTTGAGTTGCTTCTGCAGGTGCTGCCGGCTGGGGATCCGGATCCGGTTGTTCGTGGTCGCCACGTTGAGCACGTACGGCGCGTGGACGTACAGCGCCACGCCCGCGGCCTGCGCGTCGGCCTTCAACTGGGCCGCACCGCCCGCGTAGGCGACCTGCGGACCCTTCCAGCCCTGCGGGTCGCCGAGGAAGAACTGGCTCAGCCCCGCTCCGCGCGCCTGCGCTTCCGCGATCGGGTCCGTCTGGTCTACGTGCGCGCCTTTCAACACCATGGCGAGCAGTGTAGGCGCGACGTCCGACGAAACATCGGGCCTGGTTCGCGCCCCTTGACGGGGCGACGACCTGACGCTCAGTCGGACGCCGACAGGGTTCGGAGTGCGTCCAGGGCGTCGTTCACCCGGTCGAGGGGGACGAGTAGATGGTCGTGGTGATAGCCGGCCAGCACGTTGCACGGGATGCCCAGGTGGGCCAGCGCGGAGGCGACGGCCGCGGTCAGGCCGACGGCTTCGAGCGAGGAATGGACGGTGAGGGTGATCCATCCGAACACCGAGGCGTGGGTCAGCCGATAGGCGTCGGCGTGGTGCCGTTCGAGCACCAGGGTGGTGCCCTCGTCCTCGACCACGCTGGCCATCGCAGGCAGGGTGGTCTGGCTGGTGGTCGTCACGACGACGAACTCACCCGGTCGGACCACCGGATCAAGGTGGCGCAGCAGTCCCGCCAGATCAGCGGGATCGTCCGCGGAACGATCAGCGGTGTCGGAAGTCATGACGCCAGCTTTGCACCTGCGATCGGCGGTGGCAGGAACCAGTGCCCGTGGGACCTACGCCGGGGTAGGTTTGGGGCAAGCACGGAACGACGCGAAGGAGCACCCATGGACGCGGGTCACCTGGGGGTCATGTTCGCGGAATCCGCGATCGCGCATGCCGCCCGCCCTGCCACTCGGCTGCTGGTCGGGGAGGATCAGTGGGCCGTCCGCAGCTACGCGGCACTGGCCGCCGACGTCCGGCGACTCGCCGGCCGACTGATCGCACTCGGTCTCGACCCCGGCGACCGGGTGGCGATCTTCGCCACGAACGTCCCGGAGTGGACGCTGGTCGACCTGGCCTGCGCGTACGCCGGCCTGGTCTCGGTGCCCCTGTATCCCACGAGCACGCCCGACCAGGCGCGGCACATTCTGTCGAACTCGGGGTGCCGGTTCGCGTTCGTCGCCGGAGCCGACGAGTTGACGAAACTTGCGCAGATCCGCGATCAACTGCCCGACCTTGCCCAGGTGGTGTCATTCACTGTAGTACCAGGAATGACCGCGAGCTCTCTTGCCGATGAGCTGGCCGCGGCACCGTCCGATCTCTCCGAGGTGGACGCGCGCCTGGCTTCGGCGTCCGGCGACGACCTGGCCACGATCGTTTACACGTCCGGCACCACGGGGGAGCCCAAGGGCGTCATGCTCAGCCACAGCGGCTTCACCGCCCAGGTGGCGGTACTGAACCAGTATTTCGACATCAGCTCCAGCGACGTGTCGCTCTGCTTCCTGCCGCTCAGCCACGCGCTGGAGCGCGCGTGGACCTACGTTGTGCTGGCCAACGGCAGCCTGAACACCTACGTGCCCGACCCGCGGTCCATCGCCGCGATGTTGGTCAAGGCCAAGCCGAGCCTGCTGGTGAGCGTCCCCAGGCTGTACGAGAAGGTGTTCCTTGCCGCCAAGGACAAGGTGGCCGACAGCCCGGTCAAGCAGCGCCTGATGACATGGGCGCTCGGGGTGGGCAGCCGTTTCCACGGCGCCGTGCGGGACGGGCTGCCTCGCGGAGCGGGCCTGATCCTGTCGTACAAGCTGGCCGACAAGCTCGTGCTCGGAGCCGTGCGCGATGCCCTGGGTGGGGCCAAGACAGTCCTGGCCTGCGGCGGAGCCCCGCTACGACAGGAGATCGAGGAGTTCTTCTTCGCCTGCGGGCTGCTGGTGCTGCAGGGATACGGCCTCACCGAGGCGTCACCGCTGGTCAGCTTCCCGCACCCGGGGGCGTACCGGTTCGGGACGGTCGGTCGGGTCATCGACGGGGCCGAGATCCGGATCGGCGAAGCGGACGAGATCTGCTACCGCGGCCCGAACCTCATGCTCGGCTACTGGAACTCGCCGGAGGAGACGGCCGCCGTGCTCGTCGACGGCTGGTTGCACACCGGCGACGTGGGCCACCTCGACGAGGACGGTTTCCTCACCATCACCGATCGGATCAAGGACCTCATCGTCACCAGTACGGGCAAGAACGTGGCCCCGTCCTCGATCGAGGGCCTGTTGGCCACCGATCCGCTGTTCGAGTACACGCTGCTGCTCGGCGACAACCGTCCCTACCTCACCTTGCTGGTGGCGCCGTCCCTGCCCCACCTGGAGACCATCGCCAGACAGTTGCAGCTGACCTGGGCGCACAAGGATGAGCTGTTCACCAACCCCGCGATCCTGGCGGAACTGCACCGGCGCGTGGAGGCACTGACCGCCAAGCTGGCCAATCACGAACAAATCCGCGACTTCAGGCTGCTGGTGGAGGAGTTCACCCAGGAGAACGGTCTCCTCACTCCGTCGCTGAAGGTGAAGCGCAAGGAAGTCGAACGCCGCTTCGCACAGCTGGTCGAGGAGATGTACGCGCGGACGGGGATGCCCAAGCGCTGAACTTGCGCGACGCTCCGGGGCTGGCGTTCGACCGATTGGCTCCGGTCAACGCTCAACCGGTAGTGTGGATCTTCGGCTGTTCAGTTCGCAGCCGTTGCTACGCCCTCCTGCCATGGGACCCGCTCATGGCCGCTACAAGACCAGAGGAGGTGGAGATCGCGTATGCGCAAATATGAAGTCGTCGTGATTGTCGATCCCGACGTCGATGACCGCCAGGTGAACGGCCTGCTGGAGAAGCCGCTCGCCGGCCTCACCAAAGCCGGTGGCACCGTGGACAGCATTGATGTGTGGGGCCGGCGCCGCCTGGCTTACGACATCAACAAGAAGTCCGAAGGCATCTACGCCGTCCTGAACGTGACCGCTGAGCCGGCCGTCGTGAAGGAGATGGATCGCCAGTTCACCCTCAACGAGCAGATCATGCGGACCAAGGTGATCCGTCCCGATCTGCACTGATCGCTTCCACCCCTCGCGCCGTGTCAGGACCGCCTGACAGGCTAGGGGTCAACAAGCTACGTCCGATCGAAAGAAAACAACATGGCTGGCGAAACCGTCATCACCCTGGTCGGCAATCTGACCGCTGACCCGGAACTGCGCTTCACCCCTTCGGGGGCCCCCGTGGCGAACTTCACGGTCGCCTCGACGCCGCGTACCTTCGACCGCCAAAGCGGCGAGTGGAAGGACGGCGACGCCATGTTCCTCAACTGCGCGGTCTGGCGCCAAGCGGCCGAGAACGTGGCCGAATCCCTCACCAAGGGGATGCGGGTCATCGTCCAGGGCCGGTTGCGCTCGCGCAGCTACGAGACCCGCGAAGGTGAGAAGCGCACCGTGTTCGAGGTCGAGGTCGAAGAGATCGGTCCCGCGCTGAAGTACGCGACCGCCAAGGTCACCCGGTCCTCCGGGGGCGGCGGCTCGTACTCCGGCGGCTCGTCCGGCGGCTCCAACAACTGGGGCAACCAGGCCGGCCAATCCCATCAGAGCAACTCCAGTGAGCGGAGCGGCGGCGCCGACCCCTGGGCCTCGGCCCAGAGCGAAGAGCCCCCATTCTGATCGCTGCTCAGCGTCGGTCCCGACCACGGGCCGACGATCAGCCCACGTCATTCCGGCAACAGCCGGGCTTTCGCAGAACTTAGGAGAGCACCACAATGGCCTCACAGCGCAAGCCTGTGAAATCAAAGAAGGTGGCGCCGGCGAAGTCCATTCGCATCGGCCACATCGACTACAAGGACACCGCCACGTTGCGGAAGTTCATCTCCGAGCGGGGCAAGATCCGCGCTCGTCGTGTCACCGGACTCTCGGTGCAGGAGCAGCGCAAGGTTGCCATCGCAGTGAAGAACGCTCGCGAACTGGCTCTGCTGCCCTACGCCTCGACCGCTCGCTGAATCGGGGGAGGACACAGATGAAACTCATCCTTACCGCCCCCGTGGAGCATCTCGGCGTCCCCGGCGACGTCGTCGAGGTCAAGGACGGCTACGGCCGCAACTTCCTGTTGCCGCGCAGCTTCGCGATCAAGTGGTCCCGTGGCGCGGAGAAGCAGATCGACGGCATCAAGCGGGCCCGGGACGCCCGGGAGATCCGTGGCGTCGACCACGCCGTCCAGATCCGTGAGCAGTTGGAGGGCCTCGAAGTCGTCCTTCCGGCGCGCACGGGCGATTCCGGCAAGCTGTTCGGTGCCGTCACCCCCGCCGACATCGCCCTCGCGGTGAAGAAGGCCGGCGGTCCGGCGATCGACAAGCGCTCGGTCGAGATCGGCAAGCCCATCAAGGTCGTCGGCAGTCACACCGTCGGCATCAAGCTCACCTCCGGGGTCACCGCGCACATCAGTGTCGCGGTCGTCGCCGCCTGAGTTCGCAGTAGTCCCGACGCCGGTCGCCCTGGGGGGCGGCCGGCGTCGCTGCGTCCGCTGCCGCAGCGGCAAGGGTCAACCGATTGCCGGGACGCCGGTTCGGGTCCCCCCCGTGGGGTGGGACGGAGTGCCGGCGCGGCGTGGGGAGTGGACGGGTTGCGGCCGGCTCCGCGGGGCGGCTCCCGGCCGGTGAGTGACGCCGAGGCTAGGGTGGACGGGTGACCGACCCCTCACCACCGAGCCGCTGGACGCGACTTCGGGCGAGGTTGGCGCGGTGGCGCACAGCCGGACGCGATTCGCGGTGGCGCAATCCTCAGTTGTGGGTCTCGATCGGCTTCGGGGTCCTGTGTGTGGTGGTGCTGGTGGCGTGGATCAATGCCCTCACCACACCGGTCTCGCGGGCCGGGGCTCCCACCACGACCGTTTCTCCGTTGCCGGCCACGAGCCCGCCCACACCGACCCCCGTCCCGACGGGGGCCGGATCAGCGTCCCCGACACCGACGCCGTCCGCTCTGCCGCCGATGAAGTCCTCCGGCGTGTTCGACACGGCCGGGGTCGGCGTCGCGGCCGCGAGCTCCAGCGGTGAGCTTCGCCGGTTCGCGCTCCGGGTGGAGACGTCGGCGAAGCTCAAGGCGAACGCCACCGGCAGACAGGTGGCCGCAGTTCTGAATGACCCGCGGAGCTGGACGGGCAGCGGCGGCATCCGGTTCGCCTTGGTCGCCGATCCCGACCGAGCGCACTTCACGATCACCCTCGCCGCACCCGGCACGGCAGCCAAGCTGTGCAAGCCGGACGCCACCGGCACGTGCCTCGACGACTCGGACGTGGTGATCAGCGCCGCGTTGTGGGCCGGCGGCGGAGTTGGGACCTCATTCGGCAGCAGTCAGGAATGGCAGGCGTACCTGGTCAATCACGCCGTGGGCCGCCTGCTCGGGGAGAAGCCGGCCACCTGTACCAAGAAGGCGAAGCCGGCGCCGGTCATGATGCCCCAGTCCGGCGACCTGGACGGTTGCACCGCCAACGCCTGGCCCTACCCCTGACGCACTCGGTCGGTGGAGACGGACGAAGGTCATCTGTTGACGGCCCGGCGCAGAGCCCTGCGCAGAGCCCTGCGCAGAGCCCGGCCCAGGGCTGGTAGCGATCAAGCCGTGTGATTAGGCCAGCGCCCGGTCGGCCAGGACGGACGGGGGGAGCGTGGCCTCAGGGCCGGGCACGCCGCCCAGATCGCCGGCCAGCAGTTCCCTCGCCCGGGCGAGGTGTTCTTCGAGCAGGTTCGCCACTCCCGAGGCGTCGCCGGCCTCGATGAGTTCCAGCATTCGGGCGTGTTCGGCCACGATCACTTCGGGGCTGAGTCGCTGGCTGCCCTGCAGCTGGGCCATGCACAGCTTCACCTCGAACGCGAGCGACCCGTACACGGCGGTGGTGCGCGCGCTGCCGAGGGAATCGATCAGCGAGGTGTGGAAGCGCATGTCCGGTTCGATGATGTCGTAGGAGCCCTGTTCCCACAGCGCCGCGATCTCGGCGTTGGCGACTCGCGCGTCCACCGGCACCTCCCGGCGGCTGGCCAGCCGCCGCAGCACCTCTGATTCGAGATAGGCACGCGTCCGGTAGATGTCGCGGACGTCGTCAGGGCCGAGCTTCACCACCCGGGCGGTCTTGTGGTTCTTGCGGACGAGCACCTTGTCGGAGACCAGCCGCTCGATGGCGGCCTTGGCGGTCGCGCGGGCCACGTCGTAGCGCGTGGCGAGTTCGGTTTCGGTGAGCGGACGGTCCGGTTCGAGTTCCCGAGCCAGTACTTGGGACTTCAGATCCTCCACTACAGCGTCGATCACCGAGGTCACGACGATCTTGCGAACCACACCTCACCCCCGATGCTCCGACACTGGTCAACAATTACACCCGAATCGCTTGCATAGCGAGTGCACTTGTTCGACAATCCTACTTGTCGGTCAATCTCAGTGAGGAGATCCTCCCCCGTGTTCACCCAACCGTTGGCGCCCATCGCAGGCAGCCTCGCACTCTCAGCGCTCCTCGCGGCGCTACCTCTGATTCTTCTCTTCCTTCTGCTGGGCGTCTTCAAGATGAAGGCATGGCTGGCGGCCATCATCGGCCTGCTGGCCTCGATCATCGTGGCCATCGTGGGCTGGGGCATGCCCGTGGCGATGGCCTTCAGCGCCACCGCGGAGGGTGCTTTCTACGGGGCCTTCCCGATCATGTGGATCCTGCTGAACGCCATCTGGGTGTACCAGCTGTCCGTGATCACGGGATGGTTCGAGACGCTGGGCCAGTTGATCCGTTCGATCTCGGACGACCAGCGCGTCCTCGCCATCCTGATCGCCTTCTGCTTCGGTGCGCTGATGGAGGCACTGGCCGGATTCGGCGCTCCGGTGGCCATCTCCGCCGCCATGCTGATGGCCGCGGGCATGAAGCCGCTCAAGTCGGCGATCGTCTCCCTGCTGGCCAACACCGCCCCGGTCGCCTTCGGCGCCATGGGCGCGCCGATCATCGCGTTGGCCGGCGCCATCTCGTCGACCCATCCCGAGATCACGACCCACGTGCTGTCCCAGATGGCCGGTCGCCAGACCCCGTTCGTTGCGGCGATCGTCCCGCTGGTCCTGGTGCTGCTGGTCGACGGCTGGCGCGGCGTGAAGGAGGTCTGGCCGGTCGCCATCGTGGCCGGCGTGGTCTTCGGACTCGCGCAGTTCATCACCTCGAACTTCATCACCGTCGAGATCACCGACGTGGTCGCCTCCCTCGTCACCATCGCCGTCGTCCTGGTGATGCTGCGGTTCTGGAAGCCGATCAACCCGATCCCTCTGGACCACACCGAGATCCCGCTCGAAGAGGCCGAGGCGATGAAGTCCGGCAAGCTCGCCCACTACCCGGAGATCTCGGCCACCGGCGGCGCGAAGGTCTGGGGCGCCATCGCTCCCTACGCGATCATCATCGTCGTCTTCTCGATCAGCCAGATCCCCGCGGTGAAGGCGTGGCTGCTCAGCATCGGCCAGGTGAAGTTCCCGTGGCCGGGCCTCAACGCCCCCGGCGCGGACGGTGCCCTCACCTCGACCATCCTGAACGCGAGTGGCAAGCCCGTCTCGACCATCTTCACCTTCGACCACCTGAGGGCCACCGGCACCCTCCTGTTGCTGTCGGGCATCATCACCTGCTTCGTCTACAAGATCAAGGCCGCCGACGCCGTCCAGGCCTACCTGACCACCCTGAAGCAGCTGAAGTTCACCATCGTCACCGTGCTGTCCGTGCTGGCCCTGGCGTACGTGATGAACCTGTCCGGGCAGACCGCCAGCCTCGGCAACGCCCTGGCCGCGGTGGGTACCGCCTTCGCCCTCATGTCGCCGCTCGTCGGCTGGATCGGCGTCGCCATCACCGGATCGGACACCTCCTCGAACGCCCTGTTCGGCCTGTTGCAGGTCACCGCAGCCGAGAAGGCCGGGCTGAACCCGATCCTGATGGCCTCGGCCAACTCCTCCGGCGGGGTGATGGGCAAGATGATCTCGCCGCAGAACCTGGCGGTCGCGGCCGCCGCGGTGGGCATGATCAACCGCGAGGGTGACATCTTCCGCAAGGTGGTGCTGTGGAGCCTCGGATTGCTGGCCTACTTCACCGTGCTCGTCTGGCTGCAGGCCGGTCCGCTGGCGTGGATGGTGCCGGTACCGTGAGCACCCAGGTAGCGTCCGTGGAATCCCTGGCCGCCCTCCTCGCCGGGTGCGTCGCGGATCCGGCCCAGGTCCGGATGACCGAACTGGACCGGCGGGCGTTGTCGCACGACGCCTCGCACTTCCTGCTGTTGCCTTCGGCGATCGTCGCTCCGCGCGACGCCGATGAGGTGGCCCGGTTGCTCCGGGCCACCGCGGGCGCCGGAATAGGGCTGACGTTCCGCTCCGGCGGCACCAGCCTTTCCGGGCAGGCCGGCACCGAGGGCGTCCTGGCCGACGTCCGCCGGCACTTCGGGGCCATCGAGATCCTCGACGACGGCGCCCGCGTCCGCGTCCAACCGGGCGTGACCGTCAAGCAACTCAACGCCCGCCTGGCCAGGTACGGACGCAAGTTCGGCCCCGACCCGGCGAGCGAAGCAGCCTGCACCATCGGCGGGGTCGTGGCCAACAACTCCTCCGGCATGGCCTGCGGGACGGTGGAGAACAGCTACCAGACGCTGGAGTCGCTGGTCGCTGTGTTGCCGTCCGGCACCGTGATCGACACCGGTGCCGGCGATGCCGACGAGAAGCTGCGCACGCTGGAGCCCGAGCTGTACGCCGGGCTGTTGGGGCTGCGTGACCGGGTGCGTTCGAACCCGGCCTCGGTCGCCAAGATCACCCAGCAGTTCTCGATGAAGAACACCATGGGCTACGGCATCAACGCCCTGCTGGATCACGATCGTCCGGCGGAGATCCTCGCCCACCTGATCATCGGCAGCGAGGGGACGCTGGCGTTCGTCGCATCGGCCACCTTCCGGACGATCCCGCTGCGCTCCTTCGTGAACACGGCGCTGGTGGTGTTCGACGATCTCTACGCCGCCAACCAGGCGCTTCCCGCCCTGGTGGCCACCGGTGCGGCGACGCTCGAACTGATGGACGCGACGTCCCTGCGGGTGGGGCAGGCCTTCCCCGACACTCCGGCCATGATCAAGGCGCTCAAGGTCGACAAGCAGGCCGCTCTGCTGGTGGAGTACCAGGCCACCAGCGAGGCGGAGCTGCGTCAGGTCGCCGAAGCCGCGTTGCCCACGTTGGCGCAGCTCCCGGTGGGCGGCCCGGTGGAACTGGCCGACGATCCCGTGCTGCGTGCCGGGCTGTGGACCTTGCGCAAGGGCCTGTACACGTCGGTCGCCGGCGCCCGGAAGAGCGGCACGACCGCCCTGCTGGAGGACGTCGTCGTGCCGGTCGCGAACCTGGCCGAGACCTGCGTCGACCTCGCCGTACTGTTCGACCGGTACGCCTACGCCGACTCGGTGATCTTCGGACACGCCAAGGACGGCAACATCCACTTCATGATCACCGACCGGTTCGAGAACGACGACCAGATGCGTCGCTACATCGACTTCACCGAGGAGATGGTGGAACTGGTCATCGCGAACGACGGCTCCCTCAAGGCCGAGCATGGCACGGGACGGGTGATGGCGCCCTTCGTCCGCCGGCAGTACGGCGACGAACTGTATGACGTGATGCGCCAGATCAAGTCGCTGTTCGATCCTCGCGGGCTGCTGAACGCCGGCACGATCATCACCGACGATCCCGACATCCACCTCAAGCACATCAAGCTCAACCCGAGCGTCGAGGCGGAAGTGGACCGTTGCACCTCCTGCGGCTACTGCGAGCCGGTGTGCCCGTCCCGGGATCTGACGCTGACCCCGCGACAGCGGATCGCCGTCCGCCGGGAGATCGAGAACCTGGAGCTCGCCGGCGACACCGAGGCGGTGGCGCGGCTGGACAAGGACTTCGACTACCAGGTGGTGCACACCTGCGCCGTGGACGGCATGTGCGGCACCGCGTGTCCGGTGAACATCAACACCGGCCTGCTGGTGAAGAAGCTGCGCCGGACCACGATTCCCAAGCCGACCGCCGCGGTCTGGACGACGTTGGCCAAGCACTGGAAGGGAACCACCGCGACCTTCTCGACCGTGATGGGCATCACCGACGCCCTGCCCGGGCCGTTGGAGGTGGCCCTGACCGGGGTGAACAAGGCGGCGCGAGCCGTCCTGGGCACGGACTCGATCCCGCTGTGGTCGGCGGAGCTGCCCGGCGGCGGCCCGTCGCGGAGGCGACCGCGTCCGGCGGGAAAGATCTCCGCGGTCTATGTGCCCGCCTGCGTCAACGTGATGTTCGGGCCGATGGAAGGCCCCGGCGTGCAGGTCAGCTTCGAGAAGCTCTGCGCCCAGGCCGGCATCAACCTGCTCGTCCCGGCCGAGGTGGAGAGCCTGTGCTGCGGCACCCCGTGGTCGAGCAAGGGCATCCCCAACGGCTACGGCGCCATGCGCGATCACGTCCTGCCGGTGCTGAAGGCCGCCACCGAGAACGGCCGGCTGCCCGTGATCTGCGACGCGTCCAGCTGCACGGAAGGATTCCGGCACATGCTGGAGACCGACCCCACGCTGCAGATCGAGGTGATCGACTGCGTCAGCTTCGTGGCTCGGTACGTGCTGCCCGTCCTGGGCGAGTACACCAAGCTCGAATCGTTGACCATCCACCCGACCTGTTCGTCCACGCAGATGGGGCTGAACCCCGATCTGGTGACGGTCTCCCGCGCGGTGGCCGAGAAGGTCAACATCCCGATGGACTGGGGCTGCTGCGCCTTCGCCGGCGATCGCGGCATGCTCCACCCCGAGCTGACCGCGTCCGCCACCCGCCGGGAGGCCGCCGAGGCCGCCCAGCTGGACGCCGAGGCGCACGCCAGCTGCAACCGCACCTGCGAGTTGGGCCTCACCCGGGCCACCGGTAAGCCGTACCGGCACGTGGTGGAACTGTTGGCCGAGCAGGCGCTGTAGCACCCCCGTCGCAGGAAGGAGAGGGGCGGACGCAGGGTCCGCCCCCGAGCGAGGAGAGGAAGACTCCATGGATCCTAAGACCACCGCGCTGGTCCTGATCGAGTTCCAGAACGACTTCACCAGCGAGGGCGGGACGCTGCACGGCGCCGTGTCCGAGGTGATGTCGGCCAGCGGAACGCTGCCGAACGCGAAGACCGCTCTCGCGGCCGCTCGCGACGCGGGGGCAACCGTGGTGCACAGCCCGATCTCGTTCCAGCCCGGCTACTACGAGATCACGAGCCACCCCTACGGCATTCTGAAGGGTGTCGTCGACAGCAATTCGTTCGTCAAGGGCACCTGGGGGTGCGAGATCACCGACGAGATGGCGCCCTCCGGGAAGGACATCGTGCTGGAGGGCAAGCGCGGTCTTGACGCGTTCGCGTCCACCAACCTGGACTTCATCCTGCGCAGCCTGGGCATCGAGACGATCGTTCTGGCCGGGTTCCTGACCAACTGCTGCGTGGAATCGACGATGCGGTCGGCCTACGAGAAGGGCTTCGAGGTGTACACCCTCACCGACGCCGTGGGGGCCACGTCGCTGGCCGAGCACGAGAACGCGATCGCCTACGACTACCCGATGTTCTCCAAGCCGGTCACGACGGCCGAGTTCGTGGCGAGTCTGGCCGGGGAAGCGGGAACGGACGCTTCGCGCGGCTACTGAGCTCAGCGCCTGTCGGGACCTCACCGGTCCCGGCAGGCCGGCTCACGCGCCCGCACCGCGACCCGGAAAGACCGCGAACCTCAACCGAGGACGCGAGGGAGTACGACCGTTTCGGCGGTGATGTCGCTGGGGTCGGGATCGCCGGGAGGGACGCTGCTCCCGGGCAGCCGGATCGTGAACTCCGCCCCGCCGGTCGCCGAACGCCCCGCCTTCACCCAACCACCGTGGGCCTTGATGGTCTGCGCGACGATCGACAGGCCCAGCCCCGAGCCGGGGGTCGTCCTGGCCTGATCGGAGCGGAAGAAGCGGTCGAACACGTGGGGGAGGTCGGACTCGGCGATGCCGGGGCCCTCGTCGGAGATCCGTAGCCGGTCCCCGACCAGCGTGACGGTGATCCGTCCGCCGGACGGGGAGAACTTGACCGCGTTGTCCAGCAGGTTGGTGATCGCTCGTTCCAAGCTGTCCGGCTCCCCCACCAGGTAGAGCGGGTCGAGGTCGACGTCGAAGTGCAGCCCTGGTCCGCGCCGCTTGGCGCGGGTGACGGCCGAGTTGACGACGTCGCGCAGATCGATGGGTTCGGGGTGGGCCTCCACCTTGTCCTCCCGGGACAGGTGCACCAGGTCGCCGATCAGCTGGGTGAACTCGCCCATCTGCGCCGCGATGTCACGCAGGATCTCCCCGCGGGCGCCCGGGGGCAGCATGCCTCGGCGGTCGTCGGCGATCAGCAGCTCCACGTTCGTCCGCAGGCTGGTCAGGGGAGTGCGCAGTTCATGGCCGGCGTCGGCGATCAGTCGGCGTTGCCGATCGCGCGAGGACGCCAGCGTGTTGAGCATGGCGTTGAATGAACGGGTCAGGTCGGTCAGCTCATCCATGCCGCCCGGGTCGATCGGGGTGAGCCGGTCGGTCTCGGTGACCCGGATCACCGCTTCGGTCAGACGCTGGATCGGCTGCAGGGCCGAGCGGGCGATCACCCAGCCGATCGCACCGGCCACCAGAACGGCCAGCAGACCGAAGGCGAGCAGTGAGAACGCCAGGATGCGCAGGATCTCGTCAGTGGCGGCCAGCGGCCTGCCGACCAGGACCGCGTAGTGGAACGTGCCGTCCGTGAGCGGTACCGACACGATCCGGTAGGCGTTGCCCTGGGTGTCGACGCCGGTACGAGCCGACGAGCCGGTCTGGGTGCGGGCAACCTCGAGCTCCAACTCGTTCCATCTGAGCACCGTCGCCGTCCCCGGCGGGGGAATCGTCCGCTTGTCCGAACTGATCACCAGCATCGTGACGTTCGCGGTGGCCAGCGCGTCGCTGTTCAGCCCGCCCATCGACTCGATGTCGCCCTTGATCCAGTTGCTGCTGACGTCGGCGATGTTGATCAGTTCCTGATCGAGCTGGTCGTAGACGGCCAGGGTCGTGATGACATAGGCCGCCATACCGGTGATCGCCACCGCGCCGGCCACTGCGGCCGAGACCAGTGCGGTCAAACGGTCATGCAGGGGCCGGTTGTTGACCGAGAGCGCCGCGCGTAACCAGCGGATCACGGCGGGGTCTCGCGCAGCACATATCCGATGCCGCGCACAGTGTGAATCAGTCGGGACTCACCCTCGCCCTCGGTCTTGCGGCGCAGGTACCCGATGTACACCTCGAGGGAGTTGGCGGTGGTGGGGAAGTCGAAACCCCACACCTCGTTCAGAAGCCAACTGCGTTCCAGGACCCGACGGGGATTCTCCAGGAAGGTCTGCAGCAGGGCGAACTCGGTGCGGGTCAGGCTGATCCGCCGCGAGCCCCGCGTGACCTCGCGGGTCTGCAGGTCGAGGCTCAGGTCGGAGAAGCTGAGCACCTCGGCCCCGGGCTCGTCGTTGGGGGGACGGACGCGTCTGGTCAACGCTCGCAGCCGGGCCTGCAGTTCGTCGAACGAGAACGGCTTGGCCATGTAGTCGTCGGCGCCGGCGTCCAACCCGTCCACCCGGTCGCCCACCGCGTCCCGTGCCGTCAGAACGAGAATGGGAACGTCGTTCCCGGAGGCGCGCAACGAACGGGTGGTCTCCAACCCGTCCAGTCTTGGCATCATGACATCCATGATCACCGCGTCCGGCCGCAGACCGGACAGCCGCGCCAGGGCGTCGATCCCGTCGCTCGCCGTGGTCACCTCCCAGCCGGAGTAGTGCAGCGAGCGGGCCAGCGAATCGCGGACGGCCTGATCGTCGTCGACAACAAGGATGTGCATGTCACCAGCCTGCCATGCGCGGGGCGGACGGGGTTGCAGGCGGCCCCGACTCCGCCCAGCCAGCTCTCAGGAAACGAGTTCGCGGGCCCTTTTGATCACTTCCGGCACCGCCGCCTCGATTTCGCCGAGCGTCGTCTTGAAGTCGTCGTCGTCGCCGTACCAAGGATCTTCGATGGCCGACCCCGGCAGCGCATTCCGGTCGAAGTCACTGAGCAGGTAGAGCGGATGCGCCTCGGGCACCAGTTGGCGGATCCGGGACAGGTGCAGCCGTTCCATCCCGATCACCATGCCGGCCTGCCGGATCTCGTCCGCGGTGACCCGATGTGCCGCGTGCGGGCCGGGACGGTATCCCGCGGCGGTGAGCGTGCTCACGGCCCGGGGGTCCATCGGCCGGCCGGCCTCCTCCGCACTCACTCCCGCGCTGGTGAAGCGCACCCCGCGCAGGCCCTCCCGTTCCGCCATCGCGGTGGCGACGACCGCCGCCATGGGAGATCGGCAGATGTTGCCCCAACAAATGAACAGGATCGTGGGTTGGCTCATCGGTGGTCTTCGCCACGCCTGCCGAAGAAGGCGTTGAGGATGAAGCTGACGATCGAGACGATCAGTCCGCCCCAGAAGGCCGAGGCGAAGTCGTCGACGTGCCAGCCGACCCCCAGGTTGCCGGCGAGCCACGACAAGAAGAGCAGCAGCAGGGCGTTGATGACCAGCAGGAAGATGCCGAGGGTCAACAGGATCAGAGGCGCCGAGACGAACTTGAACAGCGGCTTGATCACGGTGTTCACCACACCGAAGATGGCCGCCACGATCATGATCGTGATGATCTCGGTCTGCATGTCGGGCTTGTCGACGTAGATACCGGGCACCAGCCAGGTCGCCACGGCCAGGGCCGCCGCGCTGGCGAGGAATCGGACGAGCATGACACCCATGCTGTCACGGCTGCTCCGTCGGCGGCGACTCCGCCCCCGGCCTCGGACGCCTCCCGCGTCCGGCGGCGTGCAGCCCACCCCGGTCGTCGTTCGTGCGTCGGGAAGGCCCGGTCGTGGCAGAGTTCTCCCCACGGGGACGGCAACGGGTGAGAGGCGCAACAGTGGGCAGCGGTCTGAGGGGTCGGCATTTCCTCAAGGAACAGGACTTCACCCCGGCGGAGTGGAGCGACCTGCTCACGTTGACCGGGGAGTTGAAGGCTGCCCGGAAGGCCGGCGCGGAGGTGCAGCGGCTGGCGGGGGCGAACATCGCCCTGATCTTCGAGAAGACCTCGACCCGCACGCGCAGCGCCTTCGAGGTGGCCGCGCACCAGCAGGGCGCGCACGTGACGCAGATGGACGGCAACTCCTCGCAGTTGGGCCACAAGGAATCCCCGGCCGACACGGCACGGGTGCTGTCGCGGCTGTTCGACGGCATCGAGTACCGCGGCGCGTCCCAGTCGACGGTGGAGGTCATCGCCGACCACTCCTCGGTTCCGGTCTGGAACGGGCTCACCGACGAGTGGCACCCCACCCAGAGCCTCTGCGACATGTTCACGATGCGCGAGGCGTCCGGCCTGGACGACCACGACATCACCTTCGCCTACGTGGGCGACGCCCGGTTCAACGTCGGCTGCTCACTCCTGATCGGGGGCGCCCTGCTCGGCATGGACGTGCGGGTGGTGGCACCGTCCCGCCTGCTGCCACCGGATCAGGTGATTCGCACCGCGCACTCGATCGCCGAATCGACGGGTGCCCGGATCACGCTCACCGAGGACCTGGCCGGCGTGGTGGGCTGCCATTTCCTGCACACCGACATCTGGGTGTCCATGGGGGAGCCGGAGAGTGTGTGGACCGAACGCATCCTGCTGCTGCGTGACTACCAGGTGAACACAGCACTGCTGGAGCGCACCGGGGTGAGCGACGTGAAGTTCATGCACTGCCTCCCGGCCTACCACAACCGGGACACGACGGTGGGGGAGGCGATCTTCCAACGTTTCGGGCTGGAAGAACTGGAGGTCACCGACGAGGTGTTCGAGTCCGAGGCCTCGATCGTCTTCGACCAGGCCGAGAACAGGATGCATTCGATCAAGGCGATTCTGGTCGCGACCCTGGCCTGACCCGCGCCGGAGCGTTCGCCGGAACGCGACTCCTGGGTGTCGACGGCGACGGGCGCAGTGCCTAGGTTGGGTGTCATGGTCTTCCAGGTGCTTCCCGCGTCCCGCGTGCCCGACCCGGCGCTTGCTCCAGCTCTGAAGTGGGGCATTCTCGCCCCCGGTTTCATCGCGCACGCGTTCGCCGGAGCGCTGCGCGCCCACACCCGCCAGCAGGTGGTGGCGGTGGGCTCCCGGACCGCCGAACGCGCGCAGGCCTTCGCCGCCGAGTTCGGCGTCCCCAAAGCCCACGCCAGCTACCGCGCGCTGGTGGAGGATCCTGAAGTCGAGGCGGTCTACGTCGCGTCCCCGCACAGCGAACACGCCGCTCTGGCGCTGCTCGCGATCGAGGCCGGCAAGCATGTGCTGGTCGAGAAGGCGTTCACCAGGAACGCCAAGGAGGCCAGGCAGGTGGTGGCCGCCGCGCAGAAGCGGGGCGTCGCGCTGATGGAGGCCATGTGGTCCCGCTTCCTTCCGCGCTACGACATCGTCCGCCAACTCCTCGCCGACGGCGTGCTCGGCGACCTCGAGACGGTCGTCGCCGACCACGGCCAGCGCCTCGACCGCGACCGGACGCCACGACTCCACGACCCGGCTCTGGCCGGCGGCGCGCTGCTCGACCTCGGCATCTATCCGGTCTCGTTCGCCTGCTTCGCCCTCGGTGTGCCGGCGGGCCTGCTGGCGGCCGGCTCCCACACCGACACCGGCGTCGACCGGCAGGTCTCGGCGCTGCTCACTCGGTTCACCGGCAACCCGAATGCCCAGGCGGTGGTGAACTGCACCCTGGCCGCCCGGACGCCGACCACCGCGACGATCAGCGGCACGCTGGGCCGGATCGAACTGGACGGTCCGTTCTATGTGCCGGGCACGGTCCGGCTCGTGCTGCCCGATGGGACCTCGCTCACCAGTGCGCCGCCGGAGATCTCCGGCCACCAGGGCCTGGCCTACGAAGCCGCCCACTTCGCTCAGCTGGTCGCGGACGGGTTCACCGAGTCGCCGCAGCTGCCCCTGGACGAGACCGTGGCGATCCTGGGCGTGCTGGACGAGATCCGAACACAAGTGAAGGTTCGCTATCCCGGTGAGTAGGTGCAACGACATCGGCCGCGCGGGCGTGTTCATGATGTGACGGTCTGGCAGGGGGTGCTGGTGAGCGAGCCGACGGCGACGACCGCGGGCGTCCGCTCCTTCGAGGAGTACGTCACGACCCGATCGGCGGCCCTGCTGCGGTTCGCCTACCTCGTCACCCGCAACTCCCACGACGCGCACGACGCGGTGCAGGACGCACTCGCCGGCCTGTTCCCCCGATGGGAGCGGGTCTCCGCCCGCGGCGAGGTGGACGCCTACGTGCGGCGCTCCATCGTTCACGCGCACGTGTCGTCCTGGCGGAAGGTGCGCCGGCTCGTCCCCACCGCCGACCCCACGCTGGCGGCCACCGCGCCCATAGCCGCGGACGCGTCCGAGCAGATCGTGGACGCCGAGGCGGCACTGCGGCTCTGCGGGGAACTTCCGCCCTTGCAGCGGGCGGCGGTGGTTCTGCGATTCTACGAGGACCGCACCTACGCCGAGATCGGCGAGGTCCTCGGCTGTCCGGAGTCGACCGCGCGCTCCCACGTCCACCGGGCGTTGCTGGCGCTGCGGGCCAGGCTGGAAGGAGGCGAGCATGGCTGAGGATTTCGAACGCGAGGAGAAGGCGTTCACCGCGGCGCTGCGGAACGCCGCCGACGCCGAGTCGTTCCGTCCGCTCGACCCGGGGGAGTTCACGACCGCGCCGGAACGCGTCCGTCCGCCCGTCCGGCTGGTCGCGTGGGGCAAGGGGATCGCCGCTGCGGCGGCCGCGGCCGTGGTGATCACCGGGCTCGCTCTCGGCATTGCGAGGCTCGTGGGACCGGACGCGGCCACGTCGGTTTCGGCGGGGGGAGGGCAGGACCAGAGCGTGAGCGAGCCCGCCGCGGCCGAGCGGGCGATGGGGGACTGGGTGCGGGGTGCCCAAGCGCCGCTTTCGCCGCGTTCGCACGCGGCCGGGGGCTGGCTGGACGGCCGCTTCTACGTGGTCGGCGGCCAGATGGACCCGCCGTGCCCCGCCGGCGCGCAATGCGTGGCGCCGAGCCGGCTGTACCTGGACGGGGCGAGCTACGATCCGGTGACCGACGACTGGCGGATGATCGCTCCCGCCCCGGGCTACATCGCCGACACGGCCGGAGTGGCGGTCGCCGGGCGGCTGTACTTCCACACGTTCGCGAACTCCGGGGCGTCCCTGGTGAGCTACGACCCCGGGACGGACACGTGGACCACTCTGACCCCCCACGCGGGGCACGGGACCCTGGTGGCTGCCGGTGACCGGCTGATCAGTATCGGCTCCAGCGATGAGAACACCGCGGCGGTCGACGAGGTCTACGATCCCGCGACCGGGGCGTGGACCGCGCTGCCGGAGGACCCGTTGGGGACCAGCTTCGACCGGGAGGCGGTGTGGGTGAACGGGACGCTGCTGCTCGCGGGCAAGGAACTCGGGGCCGGCTCGGCCAGTCCGCCCCGGGTGCGGCTGGCCGAGTTCGATCAGGCGACCCGGACGTGGCGGCGCCTGCCCGATTCCGACGTGATCGGGAGCGGCGCGGTCACGGTCGGCGATCTGGTGGTGTGGCCCGAGCCAGGTTCGGCCGACGGTGGCGAGGTCGGCAACTGGGGCCGCAGCTACGCCAAGGGCGGCATCTACGATCCCGTGGCAGGCCGGTGGACCGATCTGCCCGCCGGCCCGACGTCGGACGGCGTGGCCTCCTCCCGTCCGGGAGCGTCGGTGTCGGGGGGACTGCTGCTCGCGTCCGGGCATCTGCTCGACCCGGCCACCCGCACCTGGACATCCCTGACCCCGCCGCCCGCGGGCAATCTGGAGGGTCAGAGCGTGATCGCCGGTCCGGAGGGCCTGCTGGTGTTCGGCGGCTGGAACTCCGAGCGGCACACCGCCGGCACCGCCTATCTCCGGCTCCGCTGAGGTTCGGATGTCCTTCAATCCTCGGGCGCGGTGTGGGTGCCGCTGCCTACACTCGCGGAATGACCACAGAACGAAAGACGCTCGACCTCTGGTTCGACCCCTTGTGCCCGTGGGCGTGGATGACGTCCCGCTGGGCTTTGGAAGTGGCGAAGGTTCGGCCGGTGGAGGTCGCCTTCCACGTGATGAGCCTGGCGGTGCTGAACGAGGGCCGCGAGCTCGCCGAGGGTTACCGCGCCCTGATGGATCGTTCGTGGGGCGGGGCGAGAGTGGCGCTGGCCGTCCAGGAGCAGCACCCGGACAAGCTCAGCGACTTCTACACCGCGCTCGGCACCCGGATCCATCCGGGCGGCGAGCCGAACGAACGCGCCACCCATGAGGCGGCGCTGGCTGAGGTCGGCCTGCCGGTCGAGCTCGCCGCTGCCGGGGACACCGACGCGAACGACGACGCGCTGCGGGCCGCCCAGGCCGCGGTGGTCGAGCAGGTGGGGGACGAGGTCGGCACCCCGGTGATCCGAGTGGACGGCATGAGCCTGTTCGGGCCGGTGTTCTCCCCTGCGCCGAAGGGTGAGGAGGCCGGCACCCTGTGGGACGGCTTCGTCCGCGTCGTGGCCTATCCGGGCTTCTTCGAGTTGAAGCGCTCCCGGACGGTGGAGCCGATCTTCCGCTGACCCTGTCGGAATATCGGGCGCGGCCTGCGCGATAGCCTGAGCGACCGTGACCGACATCGTGACCAGAGCGCTGGCCTTGATCGCGATCGTCGGCGTCGGACTCGGCATCAAGCGGTTGGGGTGGGTGACCCGGCACGATTTCGGTCTGTTCGCCAAGTTGGTGCTCGGGATCACGCTGCCGTGCGCGCTGTTCACCGCGTTCAACGATTACCACCTGGAACATGCGCTGCTGGGCCTGACCGCGCTCGCGCTGCTGCTGAGCATGGCCCAGCAGGTGATCGGCTACGTCGTCACGTCACGTCGCGGTCGCCGCGAGCAGGCCTTCGCGGTGCTCAACTCGGGCTCGTACAACATCGGGGCCTTCGCGACGCCGTACCTCTCGGGGTTCATGGGGCCGCAGGCCATGATCTACTCGACCCTCTTCGACTTCGGCACGGCGTTCGCGACGGCCGGTGTGGCCTACGGGTGGGGCAGCGCGCTCGCGGGCGATCCGGGCAGCTTCCGGTGGCGGAACACGGCCCGGACGGTGTCCCGGTCGCCGGTGTTCGTGACCTACCTGGCACTGCTGGTCATGCGGCTGCTCGGGGTGAGGCTGCCCGATCCGGTGATCACCTTCACGGCCACGGTGGGCGCGGCGAACCCGTTTCTCGCGATGCTGATGATCGGTGTCGGGTTGGAGCTCAAGCTGAACCGGAGCAAGTACGCGATGGCAGTGAAGTACCTCTCGGTGCGGTACGCGTTCTCGATCGCGGCGGCGTTCGCCTGCTGGGCCTGGCTTCCGCTGCCTGCCGAGGCTCGGGTCGTGGTGGTGATGCTGCTGTTCGCTCCGATCGCGTCGATGGTGCCCGGGTTCACCGCCAAGGCCGGTCTGGACGTCGAACTGTCGGCCTTCATGACGTCGGTCACCCTCCTGATCGGAATCCTCGCCCTGCCCAGCCTGTACCTGCTGCTGAGTTGAGCCGGTCGGGTGACCTGGTCGGTGGCGAAACCCCTCCGACCGAGCCGATCAGCGGGGAACGGTGCCGGCCTGCCAGCTGTGAACGATGTCGGTCAGGCGCGGCGGCGGTGGATGCCGGGCTTGATGCTCTTGATGGTATCGACGACGTCACTCAGCGCCAGGTCGGGGTGGGTGCGGGCGAGCTTGCCCAGGTAGTTGATGCCCGCCTGCGCCAGTCGTTCGCGCACCTGTTCGATGGTCAGGCCGAGCACGTCGGCGGCCTCGTCCTCGGCGAGTCCGTCCCAGAAGCGCAGTTGCAGCAGGGCGCGATCACGGCTGCGCAGGTTGCTGAGCGCCCGCAGCAGATGATCGGCCGGCGACTCGCTCCGGCGCGGGGGTGATAATGCCGATCCGGAACTGATTGAGCACATTCGCTTTGCCGGCGTGGCGTCGATAACTGGCCATGACGACCTTGTCGATCACCTTGTAGAGATCCGCCAGATTGTGATGACGTCGCTCGTCCAGCAGTCCGAACACCTCGTCGGCCATTTCCTGCGGGTCGGCCAGCCCGATCGCGCGCCACTCGCAGGCCACCACGACCAAGTCGCGGTAGCGCTCGGCGAGGGAGTCCACATCCATGGCGCCGAGCCTAACGCCCGCACCCGGCTTTGAGCATTCACCGACCTGAGGCGCACAACCTGAGCCGAGCGGAACGCGTGAGCCCCTCCTGGGGGTCGTGGTCGGCCGGCAGCCCCTGAGCGCAGCGGCGGAGGGTCGTGACCGCACAACGTGCGCCACGTCGTGTTCACAGTCAACGCTCCCACGCGTCGGTGGAGGGGCTGCGGTGCCTGAACCGCCGAACTCGTCGTTATGGAGGCGGTCGGAGACGGCCGCCAGGTTCCGGTCGCCAAAGTGGTTGCTTGGCTCGAATCGAAACGGGGTCGGTAGCGACGAGTTTGGCGGCCGGCCCCTGACCCGAGGTTCCACCGGCCGTCATCACCGCAACGTCGGCGGTTGGAGTGTCCGGCCGCACCGGAGACCACGGCGCAAGGCACGGGTCGAGGCGACGGGGTTATCCACAGATTCTCGTGGACTTCTGTCACAGTGTCAGCGCTGTCCCCTACGATTCCGGGAATCGTCGGTCAGCCGCTGCTCTCCACCCCCGGTACAGCCGCCCCGGCGAGGAGGGATCGGCTCATGGCCGAGGATCTTACGGGCAGCGGCCCGGTCCGCAGGCGGCGTGATTTCCGCTGGATCGCCGTCGGAGTGCTGGCGGTCTGCCTGGGCGGGCTCGGTGCGGCGTTGCTCTACGGCAATCTCAGTAACGCATCGGCGGTGCTGACGGTGACGCGGACGGTGTACCGCGACCAGGTGATCACCGCCGCTGATCTCGGTGTCACGTCGGCGGTTCCAGCCCCGGGAGTCGAGAGCGTTCCGGCAGACCAGCTGGAGCGGGTCATCGGACGGACCGCGCTCTACGATCTGACCGCAGGCACCCAGTTGAGCCCCCGGTCCTATGGGGAGCCGCACGTGGAACCGGGCAACGTCCGGCTGGGTCTGCACCTGGCGGCCGGTCGGCTGCCGTCGGCCCCCATGCCACCAGGCACCGAGGTGCTCCTGGTGCCGGTCGGCCGCGACGGATCGGAGCCACCCGAGGGAGCCAGCGTGGTGGCTTCGATCGCGACGCTGGCCGATGTCCTGCCCGATGGTGCCTCGCTCGTCGACGTGAGCGTCGCGGCCGCTGAGGCCGAGCGGGTGGCGAGGCTGGCCGCCGGCGACCAGTTGGTGGTGGTGCGTCGCCCGGGGAGCCAGCGATGAGCGTCGTGTTGTTGACCAGCGCCGGGCATGCCCCCGGTGTGACCGGGCTGGGTGTCGCGCTGGCGCTCACCTGGCCGGCACCGGTCCTGTTGGTGGATGCGAACCGGGAGCCGGACCAGTCGGTGCTCGCCGGGCACCTGCAGGGCGTCGACCCGGGTGGCCGCGGGCTGGGTGGCCTGCTGCAGGCCCATCGGGAGCGGCGTCCGTTGGCGGAGTGCCTGGACGCTCTCACCCTGCCGTTAGCCTCAGATCGCGACGCGGCCTTCCTGCCCGGCTTCTCGCATCCTGGCATGGTGGCGCTCTTCGAACCGGTGTGGCGCGACCTGGCGTCCGTGCTGGGCGACGCGGGCCGTGACGTCGTGGTGGACGCGGGCCGGATCACACCTGCGGGGTTGCCCTCGGCCCTCGTGGACGCCGGCAGCGCGGTGGTGGTCGTCACGGGCAGCCGACTGACCGACCTGGCGGCGCTGAGGCTGTACCTGCCGTCGGTGGTGGCAGCGGCCGGACCGGATCGGACCGGACTCGTCGTGGTCGGGCCGGGCCGTCCGTACGGGTCGGGCGAGATCGGGCATCGGTTCGACCTTCCGGTGTGGGGCAAGCTCGCCTGGGCCCCGGTGGAGGCGGAGGTCTTCGCCGCGGGCACGCTCCCGCCGCGGCGGCTGATGACCAGCGCGTACGTGGAGGACGTCCGGGCACTGTCCTGCGCGCTGACCGAGCGCATGGCCGGCCGCCGACGCGTGGTCGGGGTGGCGCGATGAAGCGCCTGGCGGCGGTCGACCTGTTGGCGGCGACCGACCCTTTCGAGACCGGATTCTCCCGGGAGCGTGTGATCCAGGCCCGCCCGATGGAGCCGTCGGTCGACTGGCCGTTGGTGGTGACGCTGCGGCGACGCGCATCTGAGCGGATCTCCGCTGCGATCGGGGATCACGACGGCCCGCTCACCACGGTGGACCGGCGGCTGCTGGGCCGCTCGATCGTGCAGGCGGTGGTGCGCGAGCATGTGGATGCGCTCACCAGCAAGGGTGAGGCTTTGTGGCCGGTCGCGGTGGAGCAGGCCTACGCGCAGGCGACGGAGAACGCCATCTTCGGCTACGGCCGACTGCAGCCGTTGTTCGAGATCGCCGACGCGGAGAATGTCGAGATCCACGGGTGCGATTCCGTGGTGGTCCAGTTCGGCGACGGACGCCGGGAGTCTCGTCCGCCGGTGGCCGACAGTGACGCCGAGCTGGTCGAGGCGCTCCGCTTCCTCGGCGAGTCGGTGACGCCGCCGCGTCCGTTCGACGACACGCACCCGATGATGACGCTGGCCCTTGGCGACCGATTCCGCCTGCACGCGATCGGCTTCGGCCTGAGTTTCCGCCCGTCGGTGACGATCCGTCAGCACACACTCACCGACGTCACCCTGCGCGACCTCGCGGAGGGCGGAATGATGCCATTGGAGGTGGCCCGATTCCTGCACGCCGCGGTGCTGGCTCGCAAGTCGATGGTGATCTCCGGAGATCAAGGCGCCGGCAAGACCACGTTGCTGCGCGCGCTGATCGCGGCGATTCCCGACACCGAGCGGTTCGGCACCCTGGAGACCGACTACGAGCTGCTCACCCACCTGCAACCGCACCGCCGCAACATGCTCGCCCTTCAATCCCGGGTGGGGATGGGCGAGATCCAGGACGGGCGCCGTGTCGGGGAGTTCACCGTGGCCGACCTCATCCCCGAGGCACTGCGCCAGAACCTTTCCCGGCTGATCGTCGGTGAGGTGCGGGGCGGCGAAGCAGGCGCGATGTTCGAGGCGATGACGGCCGGAGCCGGCACTTTGTCGACGACGCATTCGCACTCGGCGGCCTCGACGATCGATCGGCTCGCGTCACGGGTGGCGCAGGGTGGGGTGCTGACGGTCGAGGAGGCGTACCGGCAGGTTGCCCACCACATTCATCTGCTGATTCACGTCAACCTCGTCGACGACACCTGGCGCGGCGGTGTCCGGACGCGGTCGGTGGCCGAGATCCGGCAGCTCACCGGTGGCGTCGAGTCGGGGCGCCCGGTCACCCATCTGGCCTACCGCGAAGGGGGCGAGGGCCAGTTCAGCCCGGACGCGACGCTACTGGCCGAACTGGCCCCGTTCACGTCGGCCTGGGAGGCGGGATGAATCAGTTCCTGGCCGCTGTGTGCGGGGTCCTGGTCGTGGGCGGCATCGCCTTGACCGTCGCAGGCATGCACAGGGCTCCCGCCTCGGAAGCCACGTTCTCCACAGGCCTGTGGAAAAAGGCTGTGGATAGCCGGATCGGTCGGGCTGTCCAGGCTCGCTGGTGGCAGGTCGGATTGGCGGTCGCTGCGGGATTGGTCATCGCCACCGTCACCGGATGGCCATTGCTTGCCGTGCTGGTGCCGGCGGTGGTCTATGGCCTGCCCGTGGTGCTGTCCGCACCGCGCAATCGTGACTTGGCGCTGTTGGAGGCGCTCGATCGGTGGGTCCGGACAGTGGGATCGCTCCTTCCCACCGGCCGTTCGATCCTCGACGCAATCCGGGTCTCGGTGCGTCAGGCGCCGCCTCTGCTCGCCGCCGACCTGCGGCTGCTGACGGCCCGCCTCGACGACGGTTGGACGATCGAACAGGCGCTCTACGCCTTGGCCGACGATCTCGACAGCCCCGACGCGGACGCGGTGCTGGCCGCCCTGGCGCTCGCGGCCCAACGCGGTGGGACGGGAGCGTCGGCCACCGTCGCCGCGCTGGCCGACAACATCGGCGACCGCGTCCGAGCTCTGCGGGAGATCGAGACCGAACGGGCGAAACCGAGAATCGTGGTCCGTCAAGTGACCGTCGTGACGGTGGTGGTGTTGGGATTGGCTCTGCTGTTCGGAGGCTCCTTCTTCGCGCCGTACGGCACGAGCCTTGGCCAACTGCTGCTGGCCGCGCTGGTGACGGCCTATCTGGGATCACTGCTGTTCCTGCGCCGGCTCACGCTGCCGCGCTCCCGGCCCCGCGTCCTGAGGCGGACGCCATGAACCCGGTGTTGCAGGCCGTACTGGCCGGTGCCCTGATCGGTTTCGGCCTGTGGGCGGGGTTCGGGGCGCTGATCCCGTCCGCGCCGCACCTCGGTGATGCACTCGACCTGCTGGACGGCAAGCTCCCGCCCGCGCCGACAACGTCTGGACGGGGCGTCGACCGCCTGGGCGGCTGGGTGCGGAGCCGGCTCGGACGGCCGGTGACCGCCGACACCGCCCGCCGCCTGCGCAGGGCCGGCCGCGGCGTCGATCGGCACTACGCGCACAAGAGTGCGTTCGCGCTCGCCGGACTCGTCCTGCCGGGTCTGGCCGGCGCCGCTCTCGCGCTCACGGGACGCGCCGGTTTCGCGATCCCAGCCCTGGTCGGACCGGTGTTCGGGTTCGTCGGTTTCTTCCTGCCCGACATTCTGCTCCGGCACGCCGATCGCACCGTCACCCAGGACGCGACCGAAGCTCTCCTGACCTACTTCGACCTGGTCACACTGGAGCGGCTGGCCAACCAGTCGGGCACCCAGGCGCTGCGTTCCGCTGCCACGGTCAGCGACGTGCCTGTCTTCGCCGCCATCCGGGACGCGCTGGAGCGAGCGCGCCTGGAACAGCGCCCGCCCTACTCCGAACTCCAGCGGCTCGGCATCGAACTGGAACTTCCCGCGCTCGTCGACATCGCCGACATCATGGCTCTGGACGAGTCCGGCGCAGCCCTGTCGGACGCGCTGAGGGCCCGAGTGAAGGAACTGCGTAATGCGCACCTCACCCAGGCCGTGATGTCGGCGTCCGCCGTCTCGGAACGGATGGCGTTCGGGATGGTCATCCCGTCGCTGGTCTTCGGGCTCTTCTTCCTCGTCCCGCCCATCCTGCGGCTGCTCGGCTGAACCCACCCCTAAGGAGAGAAATGAAACTGTTGCACCTGGTGATCGGCACCCTGGTGGGCCCGCCGCTTCGTCGCGATCAGCGGGGGCTGTCGCAGTCCACCGAGAATGCGATCCTGCTGGCCGGCGCGGTCACGGTCGCACTGATCGTGGTCGGCGCGGTCACGGCCTACGTCTCCGCCAAGTTGCCACGGCCGTGAATCAGAGGGGGGTCGCCGAATCGACCCAGTGGGCGATCCTGATGCCCACTCTGCTGGCCCTGGTGCTCGGGCTGGTGCAACTGGGCGTATGGCTGCACTCCCGGACGGTCGCCGGCCAGGCAGCCGCCGTCGTCGCTGACCTGCGGGCGAGTGGGACAGCAGCGGACGGCGCCGCACGAGATGCCGGACGGCGGGTGGCGACCTCCGGAGGGCTTCAGCAGGTCACGATCCGCGTCGACACCGACGCCGACCGCCTCGTGGTCACCGTTTCCGGACGGGCGCCGTTGTTCCTCGACCTGGGCCAAGGCGTCATCATCGAACGAGCCGTGCTGCCGCTGGAGCAGGTGAGGCGACCATGACGACCACGGCTCGGCGCGACCAGCGCGGCGCGGCCGCGGTGGAATTCGCCATGGTGGTGCCGCTGGTCGTGCTGCTGTTCGGGTTGGTCGTGGGCGGTTCGAGGGTGTGGCTGGCTCGCGGCGCGGTCGAGCAGGCCGCCGGCGCCGCGGCGCGGGCTGCGTCCCTGGCGCGGTCCCCGGGCGCGGCCCGGCAATCGGCGCAGCGGCTCGCGTCCGATCAGGCTGCGGTCGGTGGCCTACGATGCAGCGATTTCGGAGTCGACATCGATGCTGCGGCGTTGGCCGGAGCGCCGGGACGTCCGGGTGACGTGCGGGCGACAGTGACCTGCCAGGTGCCGCTGTCCGATGTGCTTGTTCCCGGCTGGCCGGGGTCGGTCGAGGTTCGCGCGCACGCGAGCGCCGTGGTCGACCGCTACCGAGGGCGGCAGTGATGCGTTGGCTTCGCGGCGGCGCCGCGCTGGTGTCACTGGCGCTGGTCGTGGCGGGAGCACCGCTGGCCCTCGTCGCGTGGGGCCGGTTCCCCACCGGGTGGATCGCGCTGACCCGCCCCGACGACGGTTCGCTCCTGCTCGGCGTGTTGACGATCGTCGGCTGGCTGGCGTGGGCCGCGTTCACCGCCGCGACTCTCGCCGAGGCCGCGCGCCTGGTCAGCGGTGGTCGTCGACGGGTACGGATCCCCCTGCTGAGCGGCCTGCAGCAGATCAGTGCCGGGCTGCTGTTGGCTGTGGTGGCGCTCGCGCCTGCGTCGGCCCCCCAACTTCGCTCCGGTGCCGTCGTGCACAGCGTGGCGGTGGCGCCGCCGCCGCAGCCCGCAGCGGAGCCCGCGGTCGAGACACCTGGGGACGACGTCGACGATGACCGCCATGACGACCGCTATCTGGTCGAGGCGGGCGATGACCTGTGGTCGGTGAGCCAGCGTCTTCTGGGTGCGGGGGCGCGGTGGCGGGAACTGGTGGCGGCCAACCAGGCGCTCCAGTCCGACCCCACCCGTCCGCTCACCCCGGGGACACGGCTGCGGGTGCCGGCGTCCGCCCCGGGCACCGTGGCGCCGTTGCGGGTCGAGGTCGAGCGCGGCGACACCCTCAGCGGGCTGGCTCTGGAGCACTTGGGGGCTGCGCGGCGCTGGCCTCGGATCATGGCCGCGAACTCGCGCCTGGTCCAGAATCCGGACCACATCGAGGTGGGGTGGCGACTCACCATTCCCGGCGCTCACCGACGCGACGAGGATGAGGCATCCGATCCGGAGGAGTCAGACCGACGCAACGACCGGCCCGAGCGGACGACCGAGCAGACCGGGGAGTCTCCGGCGGCCTCGCTCGAGCCGAGTCCGGCGTCCCCGTCACCGACCGGGCCGACGGACTCCACCGGACAACCGGGGCCGACCGGGCAGGCGGGGCCGACCGGGCAACCGGGCCAGACCGCGCAGGCGGGGCCGACCGGGGCAGGCGGGGCCGACCGGGCAGGCGGGGCCGACCGGTCAGGCGGGGCAGACCGCGCAGGCGGAGCCGACCGGGCAGGCGGGGCCGACCGGTCAGGCGGGGCAGACCGCGCAGGCGGAGCCGACCGGGCAGGCGGGGCCGACCGGGCAACCGGGCCAGACCGGGCAGGCGGGCCCCACCGGGCAACCGGGCCCGACCGCGTCCGTGCAGGCGGCCGCGAATGCCCAGCGCGCGCCGACCGCGAGCACCGACACCGCCGAGACCGACGAGGCAGAAGCGGAGACCAGTGTCCCGGCCGTGCCACCGATGGGCATTCTCGGCACGGTGGCCGCGGCGGCGCTGATCGGAACGCTGGAAGCCCGGCGGTTCTACAGACTGCGGGAACGGCCGATCGGCCGCCGGCTGATTCCCCCGGACGAGCAGGCAGCCAGGCTGCGCACGGTGATCGGCAGCGGCCAGCGGCCGGATCGCCTGGCCATGCTCGATGTGGCCCTGCGCACCATCGGACGGCATTGCCACGAGCGAGGCGTCCCGTTGCCGTGCCTCGCCCGGATCACGGTGGGGGCCACGCAGATCGACTTCGATTTCGATACCCCGGCATTCCTTCCGCCCCCCGGCTTCAGCGGTTCCCGAGACCGATGGCTGCTGCCGCTCACTCCGCCGCTGACGATCAGCGACCATCCCTGCCCCTATCCGGCGGTGGTGAGCCTGGCCAGCACGGCCGAAGGAGATGTCGTCCTGGTGGACGCCGAGCAGTCGCGGGTGCTCGGCGTCGCCGCCGACGCGCCGGAGTTGCGTCGTTCCACGATCGCCGCGATGGGCGTCGAACTGGCCTGCGCCCCCTGGTCGGCCGACCTACGCCTGATCCTGGTGGGTCCCGAGGCTGAGGTCGTGGCCCTCGCCGGCGGCGACCGGGTCGACCGCATCGATGAGCCGCTCGTCGCAGTGGCCGAAGCTCGACGCCTCGTGCTCCACCGCCGCGACGCGCTCGCCGGCGAGCAGTTGGCGCAGCTCCGCGTCGATCCTGACCGTGCGGACGCGGTCACGCCCGTGGTGTTCGTGTTCCTCTGCGACGTTCCGGCCGAACTCGCCGCGGAACTCGACGAGCTCCTCGCCGGCCCGGCCGCCGGCGTGGTGGCGATCCTGCCCACCACGTCGAAGGGGCCGGCCTCGTGGGAGGTTGATGGCGACCCGTATGCCCCCAACGGCCGCCTGAGCGGCGACGCGCGGGCGCTGAAGGCTCACTGCATCCCGGAAGCCACCCGCGCCGGTCTCGCCGCCCTGCTCCGGGCGGCCGACGACCCGGCCACCACCCCAGCACCCTGGTGGGGCGGGCAGGACGGCAACGTCCGCGCCCTACCCCAGCGGGCCCGTCGAGCCGAGGACCCTGTGGACATCGTCAAAGTCCTACCGTCAGCCCTTTCTCCCCAGGTGCTCCTGATCGGTCCGGCGGACCTGATCGGCGCGGAAGGGCCGGAGCCCGCCCGTTCACGTTCGCAGCTGATCGAGACGTGCGGCTGGCTGCTGGAGCATCCCGGGTCGAACGCCACAGCGATGGCGGCGGGCCTCGCCATTGCCGAAGGCACGCGGCGCTCCAACCTGAGCCGGTTGCGAAACTGGCTGGGCGCCGACGCGGACGGCCGTCCGTACCTTCCGGACGCCTACTCCGGCCGGATCCTGCTGCATCCGGCGGTGACCTCCGACTGGCATCGGCTGGAGCTGCTCCTGCGGCCAGGGGTGGATCGGGTGGGGGAATCGACGCTCGTGGCCGCCTTGAAACTGGTGCGCGGAGCGCCGCTGGCCGACGCCGCTCCGGGCCAATGGCACTGGGCGGAGGAACTTCGGACCGACATCGCCAGCGCGCTGCGGGACGCCGGGCTCGTGCTCTGCGAACAGGCACTGGCCCGGGGCGACATCGATCTCGCGCGCTGGGCGGCGGCGCGCGCCCTGGTGGTCGCGCCCGACGACGAGCAGCTGCTCGGCGCGCGGATCCGCACCGAGCACAGAGCGGGTCATCGGGCCGAGGTGGAGCGATTGGTCGGCCAGGTCACCCGGCAGGCCCGGATTCTCGGCGTGGACCTGCTGCCCGAAACGGTTCAGTTATGCCAGGAGGTGATCGAGGGCCGCACCCGGATACGACAGGCCTGAACCCTCTGGGGAGGACTCAGCGCCGGTCGAGCCACTGCGTCCGGAAATCGCGCACGATCGCCGGCCAGTCGGTCTGGATGGCGTCCACGCCGAGGTCGAACACGGGCGCGTAGGCCACCTCGGGCGACTCTGAGATCGCGAGTTCGTCGTCCAGCCCGCCGAACAACGGAATTCCCGTGGTCAAGGTCACGGCGTTCACGAAGACGAACACGCCCAGCGCCTGGAACTCCTCGATCACCGACCGCGAGAACCACGGATGATGCCGGGTGTTCGTGATCAGCTCCACGCCGACGGTGTTCAGCGCCGGATCGTTCACGGTGCGATAGACGTCATCGGGGTTGGCGCAGATCGGGACGAACGGGAACTTCACCGGGAACTCGCGCAACCGGTCCAGGGCCGCCTCCTCCCAGGCGGGGCATTTGAGCACGAGTTGGTGCGCCATGTACAGCCCGTCCAGGGCCCTCAGCAGCTGCGGCCAGCGCCACCACGAACGGTCCACGTTGAACAGCACATCGGAGTTCCGAAACGACCGCAGCATCGGCAGTAGTCGCTCCACTCGGGCCGGGCGTCCGGGCCGGTCCACCCACAGGTAGGAGGCCTTGTCGATGTCGGACGCAGGCAGGGTCTGAAGGTTCGACTCGAAGCCCAGTAGTTCGGCTTCGCAGCCGTCGTGGAAGCAATAGAACTCGCCGTCCCGGGAAGCGGTGACGTCGATCTCGATCATCCGCGCGCCCTGCAGGACCGCCGCCTTGACCCCCAGGGCGGTGTTCACCGCCACGCTGCCGCCGGCGCTGCCCCGATGGGCGACGATCAGGATCCGCTCCCGCTCGAACGTGGCATTGATGAGTGCGTTCATGGCCTCGTACTGCGGCTGGCCGAACATCACACCTCCGGGTACCGAGGGATCGGCTGGCCTCGTCGTCAGCACACTCTCGATGGTACCCAGCACAGCGTCCGGTTATCTCGTTCCGGCAATCTGCGTCCCGGCCAAGTGGAAGGATGGTCCTCGGTTCGATTCAAAGGAGTGTCATGCCCGAGTTCCGCTACGAGGACCTACTGCCCATCGGGGAGGACGCCACTCCCTATCGGCTCCTCACCACCGAAGGTGTGAGCACCGTCGAAGGCCCGGACGGCCGGACGTTCCTCACCGTGGCCCCCGAGGCTCTCGAACTGCTCGCCGAGACGGCGATGCACGACATCGCGCACTACCTGCGTCCGGCGCACCTGCAGCAGCTCCGCAACATCCTCGACGACCCCGAGGCCAGCCCGAACGACAAGTTCGTGGCGCTGGATCTGATGAAGAACGCCAACATCTCCGCCGGCGGCATCCTGCCGATGTGTCAGGACACGGGCACAGCGATCATCATGGGCAAGCGCGGCCAGCAGGTGCTGACCGAGGGCACGGACGAGCTACCGCTGAGCAAGGGCGTGTTCGACGCGTACACCCGACTGAACCTGCGCTACTCCCAGAACGCGCCGCTGACGATGTGGGAGGAGAAGAACACCGGCTCCAACCTGCCCGCTCAGATCGAGCTGTACGCGGACACCGCCCCGGGGCACGAGACCACCTACAAGTTCCTGTTCATGGCCAAGGGCGGAGGATCGGCGAACAAGAGCTACCTGTACCAGGAGACGAAGGCGGTGCTCAACCCGGCGTCGATGATGAAGTTCCTCGACGAGAAGATCCGCAGCCTCGGTACCGCAGCCTGCCCGCCCTACCACCTCGCCATCGTGGTCGGTGGCACGTCGGCGGAGTTCTGCATGAAGACCGCGAAATACGCCTCGGCGAAATACCTGGACTCCCTGCCGACGTCGGGTTCGATGAGTGCCCACGGCTTCCGGGATGTCGAGTTGGAGCAGCAGGTGCTCGAACTCACCCGGCAGATGGGCATCGGCGCCCAGTTCGGCGGCAAGTACTTCTGCCATGACGTCCGAGTGATCAGGCTGCCGCGGCACGGCGCGTCCCTTCCGGTCGCGATCGCGGTCTCCTGCTCGGCCGACCGGCAGTGCCTGGGCAAGATCACGCCGGAGGGCGTGTTCATCGAACGGCTCGAGCGGGAGCCCGCGCACTTCATGCCCGACACCACCCATGAGCACCTCGAAGGCGGCGACGTCGTCGAGATCGATCTCGGCCGGCCGATGCCCGAGATCCTGGCCGAACTCAGCAAGTACCCGGTGAAGACTCGGCTGAGTCTCAACGGCACCGTGATCGTGGGCCGCGACATCGCTCACGCCAAGATCAAGGAACGCCTCGACGCCGGTGAGGAGATGCCTGCCTACCTGAAGGATCATCCGGTCTACTACGCCGGCCCGGCCAAGACGCCGGCGGGCATGCCGTCAGGCTCGTTCGGACCGACCACAGCGGGCCGGATGGACTCCTACGTCGATCAGTTCCAGGCCGCCGGGGGCTCGATGATCATGCTGGCCAAGGGCAACCGGTCGACGGCGGTCACCGACGCCTGCAAGGCCCACGGCGGGTTCTATCTCGGGTCGATCGGCGGGCCGGCCGCTCGGCTCGCGCAGGACTGCATCACCAGCGTCGAGTTGCTGGAGTACCCCGAACTCGGCATGGAGGCGATCTGGAAGATCGAGGTGAAGGACTTCCCGGCGTTCATCGTGGTCGATGACAAGGGCAACGACTTCTTCGCCGACGTCTCCAAGCCGACCGTCCTGCACCTGCAGGGGCTCACCAAGTAGCCGAACGAGCTCCGGCCCCCTGGCGGGCGTCACCGCTGGGGGCCGGTTCCTGGCCAGCACCCCAGCGGCGTCCACCCTGCTTCAACGGGCGCGCCGAAAGTGGACGCAGCTAAGCGCGCTGGTCGCGCTGGTCGAACGGGACGTAGTCGCGCTCGGTTTCGCCGACGTAGACCTGGCGGGGCCGGTTGATCTTCGTGCTGGGGTCTTGGGACTGTTCGCGGAAGTGGGCGATCCAGCCGGGCAGACGGCCCAGGGCGAAGAGCACGGTGAACATGTTCTGCGGGAAGCCCATCGCCTGGTAGATCAAGCCGGTGTAGAAGTCGACGTTCGGGTAGAGCTTGCGTTCCTGGAAGTACGGGTCGGAAAGCGCGGCCTCCTCCAGTTGCACCGCGAGGTCGAGCAGCTGGTCGTTGCTGTTGAGCGTGCGAAGGATCGCGTCCGCGTGCTTCTTGACGATCGCGGCGCGCGGATCGTAGTTCTTGTAGATCCGGTGGCCGAAGCCCATCAGTTTGGTGGTGTCCTTCTTGTCCTTGACCCGGTTGACGTAGGACTTCACGTCGCCGCCCTCTTCGCGGATGCCCTTGAGCATCTCCAGCACGGCCTGGTTCGCACCGCCGTGCAGTGGCCCCGACAGGGCGCTCACGCCGGCGGCGACCGCGACGTAGATGTTCGCGCCGGAGGACCCGACCATGCGGACGGTGGAGGTCGAGCAGTTCTGCTCGTGGTCGGCGTGCAGAATCAGCAGGACGTCGAGCGCCCGGGTGATCTGGTCGTCGAACGGATAGGGGCCGGTCGGCAGGCCGAACGACATCCGGAGGAAGTTCTCGATGTAGCTGAGCGACTGGTCGGCGTACAGGAACGGCTGGCCGACGGAGTTCTTGTACCCGTACGCGGCCAGGGTGGGCATCGCGCCCATCAGCAGGTGGGTGGCCCGCTCGAGGTCGAAAGCCGCGTCGTCGTACTTGGACGCGGCGAAGGTCGACAGCGCGTTGAGACCCGCCGACAGCACAGGCATCGGGTGGGACTTGCGGGGCAGCGATCGGAACATCTCCCGCATCCGCTCGTCGATCAGATGGTGCTTCGCAATGCTGGTGGAGAACTCCTGCAGCTGGAGGGGCGTGGGCAGTTCGCCGTGCAGCACGAGGTAGGAGACCTCGAGGAAGGAGGATTTCTCGGCCAGTTGTTCGATCGGGTAACCGCGGTAGCGCAGGATGCCCGCGTCACCGTCGATGAAGGTGATGGCCGAGCGGCAGGAGGCGGTGTTGGCGAACCCGACGTCCAAGGTGGTGTCGCCGGTGCTGGCAAGGAGCTTGGTGATGTCGAAGCCGTTGTTGCCCTGGGTCGCGGGGACCAGAGGCAGTTCCAGGCGAATATCGTCGCGGCTGAACGTCGCGTTGCTCATCCATCCTCCGTAAGGGGTCTCCTCGGACGGGCTGCGTCGCGACGTCCGGCTCAATGTGTCAGTCACCTTACCCCGCGCCCGAGAGGCGCGGCAGGTGGTTCGGGAGACCGCCGTCCCGCCAGTAGTTGACAGATCAATCAAGTCCGCCTAGAGTAGTAATTGAGAGTTCAACTACTACCTCGAAGCGTCCCATTCAGGAGGAACCATGACCGCCAGCATCGCCTCGTCTACCCGGCTGCAGGACTTGTCCGGCACCTACAACGTCGACCCGTCGCACTCCCGCGTCGGCTTCGTCGCACGCCACGCCATGATCGCCAAGGTGCGGGGCTCGTTCAACGATGTCACCGGCACCGCGTCCATCGACGGCGCCAACCCCTCCGCGTCCCACCTCGAGGTGGCCATTCAGACCGCCAGCGTCGACACCCGGGACGCGAACCGTGACGGCCACCTGCGGTCGGCCGACTTCTTCGACGCGGAGACCTACCCCACGATCACCTTCAAGGCCACCGGCTTCGCGATCGTCGACGACGAGACCGTCGAGGTGACCGGTGACCTCACGATCAAGGACGTCACGAAGTCCGTCGTGGTGCCGTTCGTGTTCGGCGGCGTGGCCGTCGACCCGTTCGGCAACTCCCGCGTCGGTTTCGAGGGCCAGGTCACGGTGAATCGCAAGGACTGGGGGCTCACCTGGAACGCCGCGCTCGAAACCGGTGGCGTCCTGGTCAGCGACAAGGTCGTCCTCGAACTCGAGGTGTCGGCGGTCAAAGCCGCCTGACGCCCTCCCACGTCGCGAGAACGCCGGTCGTCACCTCTTGGTGGCGACCGGCGTCTCGCCCGTTCGAGGATGTCGATCCGGTTGACCCGGAGCGCCGGCCACGCTCCGCGCGAGGCCGACCGGTTCGACCCTCCGGACCTCCGCCACCAGCCCGGCACGATCGCCGGGAAACAGGGCGTTCGCTCCCACGATCGCCGGGAGACAGGCCGTTCGCTCCCACGATCGCCGGGAGGCAGGCCGTTCGCTCCCGCGAACCGGCCCGGACGGGGCAGGGTCAGCTGCGGCGGGCGTCGCCGAGCGAGGAGAGGGCCAGCGGGCCGACCGCGGCCGACTCGGCGAGGACGGACGCCAGCGCGTCCACAGCCAGATCCAGTTCCTCCCGCGTGATCACCAAGGGCGGGGCCATCCGGATCGTCTGGCCGTGCGTGTCCTTGGCGATGACACCCCTGGCGAGCAGCCGCTCACAGATCTCACGCCCGGAGCCCAGGGCCGGGTCGATGTCCACGCCTGCCCACAGGCCGATCCCGCGAACCTGCGTGACCCCGCGGCCGAGCAGCTCGGTGAGCCGGTCATGCAGGTGCGCGCCCAGTTCGCGGGACCGCCGCTGCATTTCGCCGGTCTCCAGCAGTCTCACCACTGCCAGGCCCACGGCCGCACCCAGGGGATTGCCGCCGAACGTCGAGCCGTGCTGGCCGGGCCGGAGCAGCCCGAGCACCTCCGCGTCCCCGACCACCGCCGAGACCGGCACCAGCCCACCGCCCAGGGCCTTGCCCAGCAGGTACAGGTCGGGCACGACCCCCACCTGTTCGCAGTAGAACGTGCTGCCGGTGCGGCCCAGGCCGGACTGGATCTCGTCGGCGATCATCAACACCTGGTGCCGGTCCGCGATCTCGCGGACGCCGGGCAGGAACGCAGGCGGCGGGGTGATCACGCCCGCCTCGCCCTGGATCGGTTCCACGAGGATCGCCACCGTGTGCTCGTCGATCGCGGCTTCGATCGCGGACAGGTCGCCGTAGGGCACCTTGAGGAAACCAGGGGTGAACGGGCCGTAGCTTCCGGTCGCCTCCTCGTCGGAGGAGAACGAGATGACGCTGATCGTCCGGCCGTGGAAGTTGCCCTCCATCACGATGATGTTGGCCTGATCCTCCGGCACGCCCTTCACCTCGTAGCCCCACTTGCGGGCCAGCTTCAACGATGATTCGACCGCTTCGACGCCGGTGTTCATCGGCAGCACCATCTGCTTGCCGCAGAGCTTGGCCAGGGCCTCGATGAACGGGCCGAAGGTGGCCGAGTACACCGCGCGGGATGTGATCGCCACCTTCGCCAGCTGCTGGGTGGCGACCTTCACCAGTTCGGGATGCGAGTGCCCGAAGTTGACCGCGGAGTACGCCGAGAGGAAGTCGAGGTAGCGGTTGCCGTCCACGTCGGTCAGCCACGCGCCGGACCCGCTCTCGATCACCACGGGCAGCGGGTGGTAGTTGTGGGAGCCGTAGGTCTCGATCTGCTCGATGGCCCGTCGCTGGGCGGTGCTGCGCACCACGGGATCAGTCATGGGGTCCTTCCTTGGTCAGGCCGGAATCGTAGCGCTGCGGGGACGCCGGTCAGCGCGGCTGGATCGCGGCCCGGAGCATCCGGGTGAGCCGTTCCGGATCGTGCGGACGCAGCCCGAACGAGGCCTTCGCCTCCGGACGCGAGGTGTCCAGAAGGGTGGACAGGTCGAGGCGGGTGGCGTTGATCAGGGCGTCGCTGGGCGTGGCATCCAGCGTGGCCTTGAAATCGGACAGGTCGGACGGGCTGTAGCCGAGATTGGGCAGGACGGAATGCGCTTCGGGGTGCCGCCGGTAGACCCGGGCGAGCGAGCCCACCGCGTGCGGCTGGGGGCTGATGATCGCCGACACGCCCACTTGGTGCGCGGCGGCCAGGCCGGCACCCGGACGCAGATTCCCCAAGCTGAGGGTCAGCATCTCCTCCAGCACCACGACTGTCCGGCCGCTCACCCGCTCGGCGTTCTCCACGATCACCGGCGAATCGGCGGTGAGTATCTCGGCGGCGGGGTTCACTCGCGTGACCGAGGCCTCCACCTGCTCGATCTGCTCGATCGTCGCCGCGTCGCACTTGTTGATGATCACCGCGTCGGCCAGCAGGAGCGACACCTCACCGGGGAAGTAGCGCACCTCATCGCCGGCCCGCAACGCGTCGATGAGAACCAGGTGCAGGCGAGGGCGCAGGAAGGGCAGATCGTTGCCTGCCCCGTCCCAGAGGATGACGTCAGCGCTGGCCTGGGCGCTCGCCAGGACGGCGCCGTAGTCGAGCCCCGAGAACACCCAGGCCCCTGGCAGACCCTCGAAGGGTTGCCGCAGGGGAAGGGCGCAGCTGTCGATCTGGGCGTCGTCGATGATCGAATAACTGTGGCTGCGATCCTCAGCGAAGCTGTGCACCTGCAGCGGGTGCCGGACGACCGCGACCTTGAGCCCCCAGGATCGCAGCAGTTCGGCGAGGTAGCGCACCGTGGGCGACTTGCCGGAACCGGTGCGGGCGGCCGTGACCGCGATCACCGGCTTGGTCGCCGGCAGCATGGAGGCCGTCGGGCTCGTGATCTGGAAATCGGCTCCCGCGGCGAGCGCCCGCGCCGCCAGCCGCGCGACCTCGCTGCCGGCCATCTCGGAGTAGGCGAACACGACGGTCTGGACGCCAAGCCGGGCGATCAGTTCTTCGAGTTGCGCCTCAGGCAGGATCGGGATGCCGTCGGGATACCGCTCACCGCAGAGGCAGGACGGGTAGCGCTCGGCCTCGCCGGGACACAGATCGGCGTCGGTGAACCCGAGGACGCGGGAGGTGTCGTCGTCGCGGTAGATGGTGTTGAAGACGTGGAAGTCGCGTCCTCCGGTGCCGACGATCAGGATCGTGCGGGGTGATGTCATGGTGGACTCCGTCCTGGCCTTGAGTCTAGTGATCAACTCCGACGGGTGTCAGGGGCACTGCGGAGCAGTTCAACAGCACTGGTCAACGGCTACGGTGCGCGCGTGCCGCCCCCGCACTCGGTGCAGGGGCGGCACGGGTGGCAAGTCCGTCCAGGACGATCGGACTAGTCGTCGATGTGATCGTCCATCCACTCGAACCGGTCGCTGTACCAATCGGCGACCCAGGTCATCTCGCCGGAGATGCTGGAGGAGCGCGGCGTGTACCGCCTGGTCACGCTCTTCCACCGGTTCCAGTCGTTCGTCGCGGCCGCCCCGAGCAGGGCCTTGGCTGCGGCCACGTCGGTGTCCCCGACCGCTTCGAACTTGTCCTTCACGTTCCCCCACCGGGTCTCGAGGCGATCCATGAACTCGCTGGACTTGGTGAGCTGCACGAACCAGTGGGTGTTGTGGGTCTTGTGGGTGCTGCCGTAGACCGTGCTCGGACGCAGGTACCAGTTCGAACTGGAGGACACGGCTTTGGCCGCGCTGTTGGTGTCGGTGATCACACCGGCGCTGCGGTCGAAGTCCCAGACCGGGCCGAAGGTGATTCGACCGTTGGCGTTGGTGAGTGGGTCGGCCGTGACGTCCTTGATCGAGAAGTAGTGGCTGCGGTAGAAGTCGGCGTCGTTGTCCTTGGTGAACTCCTTCACCAGGTAGTAGTCGATGGCGGCGTCGACATCCATCAGCTGCTCGACCTTGGCCAGGAAGCCGGTGCTCTTGCTGCCGTAGAGCACCTTCTCCAACGCGGTCACCTTGGCCTTGACCGCCGTGAGCTTCGCGTCGGTGAAGCCCTTCTCGTCGACGGTGACGCCGTCGTCCGTCACTTTGCGCTCGTCGGGATCTTCGAACACGACGACCACGCCGTTGGAGGTCTTGAACCCGAACTTGCTGGAGGAGACGCTGTTGCCGTCCACCTCGAGCAGCGCCCCCTTCTTGACGTCGGGGACGGTGATCCGCTGACGCTGTGGCTGCGTCGAGGCCTTGTCGGTGATCTTGGCCGAGTCGGTGAGCAGGTAGGCGCCCACGTAGAGGTCGTTGACGAAGACCTCGGTGTAGACCGAGCCGGGCGTCCAGGGCAGGTTCGGTGCGAGTTTGCGGCCCAGGTCGAGACCCATCTTGTCCCGAACCATCGAATTGTCCAGGAACATCGCCACCAGGTTGAAGCGACTGCCCTCGGTCAGGCCGGGGAAGGGCGTGATGTTGTCGGCGAACTTCAGTTTGTAGGGCTTCTTGTCGTAGCCGGCGGTCGAACTGCCGCGCAGATCGATGTACTCGAGGGTTTCGGGGGCACGGGCCGTCCCGTTGGTCTCCATCACGACCGTGCCGGGAATCTCCACGCCCTTCTTCGAGGGGTTGACGTTGCCGGTGGTGCGAATCCGCATCACGTTGGTGCCCAGCTCGGTGGGGCCGGCCATGAACTTGATCGTCGGTGACGTGACCTGCAGGTAGGCGCCGGTGGCGTCGCCGACCAGTCGGTACTGCCTCTCGGCGTACTGGCTGGTGATCCCGAGCTGACTCAGGGTCGCGGTCATGGTGACGTTACCGGAGGCCTCGGAGGTCATCTTGGAGCCGACCTGCTTCCAGGTGCTGCCCGACAGGTTCTGCAGGGCCACCTGCTGGCCGGCGATGCCAGGGTTCAGCGTGCCGGTGATCGTCACAGCGTCTGTCCCGGATCGGCGCATGAACAGCTCGCCGACTTGCCGCAGCTTCGGGGTGAGCTGAACGACCGGGGTGGTGACCTGCAGCCCGCCGATGTAACTGGAGCTGGGGTCGTTCATCACCTTGATGGACTGGTCCTGGGTGACGGTCATCGTGAACGTGTAGACACCGGACGAGCTGGACTTCTTACTCTGTTGGCCGGGAACCGGCGCGTAATTGGTGCTCGTGCCCGGGGCGGAGTACAGGGTCAGCACGGGGCTGGCGCCGTAGGGCGACGAGGTGGGGAAGTCGACCTTCACACTGAGGGTGTCGCCGAGGTAGTAGGTGCTCGGGGAAACGCTGATCGTGCCTTGCTTCAGGGTGACCGCCCCCGGCTCCTGGGGGGTCAGGCTCACCTCGGGCGTGGTGACCTGGCCGCCACCGGCGTAGCTGCCGGCGTCGTTCATCACCTTGACCTTCTGGTTCTCGGTGACGGTGTAGGTGAAGGTGTAGACCCCGGCGCTGGTCGAGGTCTTGCCGGTCTGGCCGGCCACCTTCTCGAAGGTGCCGCCGATGTCGGAGTAGAGGCTGAGGACCGGGCTGTTGCCGTAGGTGAGCCCGTCATAGGTCCCGGTCGGGAAGTCGGCCTTGATGCTGACCGTCCCGCCCTTGTAGTAGGTGGTCGGCGAGACGCTGATGGTCGCCTCCCGAAGCGCTGCAGTGGCAAGCTGCGTGGTCGCCGGGACCAGGAGCAGCAGGCCCAGAGTGATCGCGACCACGCGACCGAGTGTTGTTCTCATTTCCCCTCTTCTCCGCTCACAGCATCCGCCGGTGCGGTGAACGAGCAGTCGATGACGCTGCGCCTACCTGTATCAGATTCCTGCATGACCCAACGGGGCGCTCGCGGTTCAGTCGAATCGGGCCACGAACGTCGAGTTGGGGTTGAGGCGTCGACTCCGGTGTCTGCCTGGCTCGGCGGGAACGCCGCCGGTTCCGCCAGGTGCCGGGTGGGTTGCGGCGGTCTAGAGTCAGGTCATGGATGACTTGGCTCCCATCGTGATCGGATACGACGGTTCCGACTTCTCCGACGAGGCGCTGGCGAAGGGGCTGTGGCTGGCGTCGAAGCTCGGCGCGCCCGCCGTCATCGTCCGGGCGTGGACGATCAGCAACGCGCCCCGTCCGAAAACCTGGTCGCCCGGCTTCGTGCCCCCGGTGGACGACTTCGCCGCCGCCGTGCTGGAGATGGTGCAGCACCAGACCGCCGCCCGGGTCGCCGAGTATCCCGGGGTGGAGGTGAGGTACGCCGTACCGCACGGGGCCGCGGGCCGGGAGCTGATCCGGGCCTCCGAGGGCGCCCGCCTGGTGGTGGTCGGCAGCCGGGGCCTCGGCGGCTTCTCAGGCCTGCTGGTCGGATCGGTGTCCGACCAGGTCGTCGAGCACGCTCACTGCGACGTCCTGGTGACCCGTCGACTCGGCGGCGACCAGGCCCCGCCGCGCACCCTGAAGCTGGATCAGGCGATCAATCCGGAGTGACGCGCGGCGGGTCTTTGCCGGTTCAGGCGAGCAGGCCCTTCTGAGTCAGCCAGTCCTTGGCGATGACGGCCGAGGCCGACTGCTCGGTCACGCTGCGGGCGTTCAGTCCCACCAGCTCGGCGGTGGTCAGTGCGGCGTTCACCGCGTCGATGGTCGCTGACGCGGGGGCGTCCACCTTGGCCGAGGCGATCGGCACCACGTTCTGCGGCAGGATCATGTTCTTGGGATCGGTCAGGGTGACGAACTTGTTGGTGGCGATCGAGGGGTCGGCACTGTAGATGTCGGCGGCCTGGACGGCACCGTCCTTGAGCGCCTTCACCGTGAGCGGGCCTCCGGAATCCTCCACCGGCACGACCTGGACGTCCACGCCGTAGAACGACTTCAGGCCCTTCGGGCCGTAGGGCCGCTTCTCGAATTCCGAGTTCGCAGCCACCTTCAGCGGGCCGGGGACCTTCGCGAGATCCTCCAGGGAAGCCAGGGAGTGCTGCGCAGCGAACTCGGCGGTCACGTTGTAGGAGTCCTGGTCGGTGGCCGACGCCGGGGTCAGCGGACGCAGCCCGGCCGGCAGTACGGTCGTGAGCGCGGCCAGCACCTCCTCGCCCGACTTCGCGGTGGTCTTGGCGTCGTAGTACTGCAGCAGGTTGCCCGAGTACTCCGGCATCAGGTCGATCTTGCCGGCTTCGAGGTCGGGCAGGTACACCTCACGCTGCCCGATCTGGTACTGCCGATCGATGGTGTAGCCCTTCGCCTCCAGCGCCTGGGCGTACAACTCGGCGATGATCTCGTTCGAGTAGTACTGCTGCGAACCGACCACCAAGGTGGCGCCGGCGGCGGTGGCACTCGGGGTCGCGGTGTCGGCGCTGGGAGTCGCCAGGGGCGACGCGGACGAGCAGGCCGACAGGAGCAACACGGCGCTGAGCGGCACCGCCAGCCAACTCCTGGCCCAGCGAAGTGGGGTCGTGAACATCGTCTTCAGCCTTTCGGTCGGGTCTGGAAGCCACAACGCGGCCTCAGCCGGGGTCATTCCCCACCGAGATTAGTTCGGCCGAAGGCCACCCCCAAGCACCGCTACCCCAACGCGGCGGTGATGCCGTCGGCGAGAGCGGACGCCGCCTTGGCTCGAAAGGCGGCCGAGGCGAGCAGGTGGGCGTCGGCGCTGGAGCGCATATTGCCCATCTCGAGCATCACGGCGGGCCGCCGGGACAGGTTCAGCGTGGCCAGATCGTTGCGGAAGCTCAGCGCGGTCCCGTTGCCGATGTAGGTGGATCGCGGCATCGGCGTCGTGCTCTCCAGGGCCGACCGGATCCGCTTCGCCAGCTTCGCCGAGGCGGTCTCCGTGCGCGTCCCGCCCGCCATGGTGGTGCTGACGATCACGTGGAACCCCCGCGCGCCCTTGGCCAGGCTGCCGTCGGCGTGAATCGAGACCAGCGCGTCCGCCTTCAGGGTGTTGGCGAGGGTGGAGCGCAGGTTCACGCACGGACCTGAGCTTCGATCGTCGGTTCGGGTCAGCCGGACGGTGGCGCCGCGGCCGCGCAGCTCCTTGGCCAGCGCGTTCGCCTGCGCCCACGTGTACGCGTGCTCGGCGTATCCGGCGTTGCTGGCGGTGCCTGAGGAATTGCAGGCCTTCGTCCGGCCGTTGCCCGCAGGCACCTGCCGGAGCTGCTTCTTGGTCCACACGCCGTTGTGGCCCGGGTCGACGACGATCGTCCGGCCCTCGAGCGGCAGCCGCTTCGTGGTGGGTTCGGGCTTCGTCGAAGGCCGAACGGACGGCGACGCCGAGCCCGTTCCGCCGCCCGTCGGTGAAGCGGACGCAGCGGAGGCCGGAGGCATCGCCCGCCCCGGTGTCGCCGACGCTGTCGGATCCGACGGCACGGGCACCGAGCCGGTGGGGACGAGCGGGCCCGTGCAGGCCATCAGCGCCACGCCGGCGACGGCGGCGAGTGCCGCACGCATGCTCGGCCCGAACCTGGTCACCTCTGAAGTGAACCACCCTTGACCCGCGTGAGGCGCGTCAAGGCTTCGAAGGCCAACTCCAGCAGGATCGCCAGCAGCACCACCAGCAGGGACGCGGCCAGCATCTGCGCATAGTCCTGGGTCTTCAGCCCCAGGAACAGGAACCGGCCCAATCCGCCGGCCCCCACGTACGCGGCCAGCGTGGCGGTGGCGACCACCTGCAGCACCGCCGAGCGAATGCCGCCGATCAGGAGCGGCAGGCTCAGCGGCACTTCCACCCGGGTCAGCACCTGCCACTCCGAGAAGCCCATCGCGCGGGCCGCGTCGATGGTGTCCCCCTCGATGGCCTCCACCCCCGCGTAGGCCCCCGCCAGCACCGAGGGGAACGCCAGCAGCACCAGCGCGACCATCGGCGCCGCCAGCCCGATCCCGAGCACCAGACCGGCCAGGGTGAGGACGCCCAGCGTGGGCAGGGCGCGGGCCGCGCCCGAGGTCGTGATGACGAATCCGCGGCCGCGTCCGGTGTGGCCCACCAGGTAGCCGATCGGGACGGCGAACAGCGCGGCGATGGTGACCGCCACCACCGTGTAGGCCAGGTGCTCGCCCAACCGGACGCCGATCCCGCCGGGACCCGATTGGTTGGCCGGATCCGCGATCCACGCGAAGGCCGCAGCGAAATAGTTCATCGCACCACCCGCGCCCAGGGCAGCAGCAGCCGCCCGGCCAGCACGAGCAGCCCGTCCACGGCGAGGGCCAGCAGCGCGGTCGCGACGATTCCGGTGACCACCTCGGCCACGATGCCGCGCTGGAAGCCGTCGATGAACAGCATGCCGAGACTGCTCACGCCGAGTACGGCGCTCACCGTGACCAGACTGATGGTGCTCACCGCGACCACCCGCAGCCCGGCCAGCAGCACCGGCCCGGCCAGGGGCAGGTCGACCACCCAGAACCGGGTCCAGGCCGGATAGCCCATCGCCGTGGCCGCGCCCAGGATGTCGGTGCCGACGGAGTCGAGACCGTCGGCGACCGAGCGGACCATGAGGGCGATGCCGTACAACGTCAGGGCCACGATCACGTTGGTGCGGTCACGCACCGCCGTCTGGATCAGGGTGGGCAGCAGAATGAACAGCGGCAGCGACGGGATGGCGTACAGCAGGCCGGCTCCGGTGAGCACCACCCCGCGCGACCAGCGGTAGCGACGCGCCGCCCATCCGATCGGGACGGAGATCACGAAGGCTGCGATGATCGCGGGCAGCGCGAGCGTCAGGTGCGCCAGAGTCCGGTCGGCGACCAGGCCAAGGTTGGCGGCCAGCCAGTTCACGGCAGCTCACCGGTCACGCGGCCGGCGGGCCGGCCCGAGGAGTCCACCACCAGATAGCCACCGTCGATCGGGGTGAGGGAAAGCTCCAGGCCGGCGGAGATCCCCACGAAGTCGGCCACGAAGTCGTTCGCCGGGGCGGTCACGATGTCCGCGCCGCTGCCCACCTGGGCGATCTCGGCGTGGGTGCGCAGGATGACGATCTGGTCACCGAGAGTGAGCGCCTCGGTGATGTCGTGGGTGATGAACAGAATCGTCTTGTGCAGTTCCCGCTGCAGCCGCAGCAGTTCCGACTGCAGGTCGGCCCTCACGATCGGGTCGACCGCGCCGAAGGGCTCGTCCATCAGCAGGATGTTGGGGTCTGCGGCCAGTCCGCGGGCCACGCCCACGCGCTGTTGCTGGCCGCCCGACAGCTGCCCGGGGTACTTCCTCGCCATGGCGCGATCAAGGCCCACCAGGTCCATCAGTTCGAGAGCGCGGTCGCGGGCCACGTCCGTCGGTGTCCCGTTCAGCCTGGGCACGGTGGCGATGTTGTCGACCACCCGCCGGTGGGGCAGCAGGCCCGAGTTCTGCATCACATACCCGATCCGGCGCCGCAGAGCGACGGGCTCTGCGGTGGCCACGTCGAGGTCGTCGATCCAGACCGAGCCCGAGGTGGGGGACACCATCCGATTGACCATCCGCAGCAGGGTGGTCTTGCCGCAACCGCTGCTCCCCACCAGGACGGTGGTCCGGCCGCTGGGTGCGATCAGTGAGAAATCCCCGACGGCGACCGTCCCGTCCGGGTACACCATGCCGGCATTCCGGTACTCGATCATGAGCGCCCTTTCCGTCCGTGCCAACCTAGTCGAGGGAATAGAGGCCGACGAGTTGCGATTTCGGTATGAAGGAGCGAAAGAGGTCGCATGTCCGAAGAATTCACTCATGATCGCGCGAAGCGCCAGTTCGAGGTGACCCTCGACGGCGTACCGGCCGGGGTGGCCCACTACCGGCTGGCGGGCACCGTGGCGGTGTTCGACCACACCGTGGTGCCGCCCCCGTTGGAGGGCCGTGGGATCGCTGGGCGCCTGGTGCGCTTCGCCATGGACGAGATCCGGGCGGAGGGCCAATGGCGGGTGCGGCCGGTGTGTTCCTATGTTGTCGGTTGGTTCGCCAGGAATCCCGCCGACGCCGACCTGCTGGCCTGAATCGCGACTGATACTGAATTTGCGGTGGCAATTCTTCACCTTGCTGCGCGCCCGGCCGGCCTCAAAAATTCCTTGCGGGGGGAGGCAGATGCTGGATCAGCCGACGGTGCGAACCGACAGTGACCAGCTCCGTCGGCGCGCCGAAGCCTGTCTCGAAGAGGGCGACTTCGGCGCGGCCGACGCGGCTTACGGCGAACTGTATCGAGGCGGTCTGCTGACCCGTGCCGATGCTCCCCACTGGCTGCGTGCCCTCTCCGCGCTGGGCACGGCACGGAAGCGGCCCACGCTGACCGAACTCGTGGAGGCGTTCCCCGACGATCAGGACATTCTGGAATTCGTGGCCGCGGAGCTGTGGCAGCGCGCCGAGAGTCGCGCCGAGGAGGCCGGCGGCGCGACCGACGACGAACTGGCCAGGCATGCGTGGGAGGCCGCGCTGCGGATGACGGCGCCGCTCCCGACGTCCGACAGCGAAGGCGTGCGGGTGATCGGGCTGCTCGACCGGTTCTTCCAGGCCGGACGCCGCCAGCGCACCCCGATCGGCTCCTACGCCGAGTTCGAGGAGGCGCTGGTGCGGTTCGCCGCGGCGGGGCCGGAGTCGACCCTCCGGGCCGCCGACCTCCTCGCCGCCGAGAGCCCGGGCTTGGCGCTGGAGCTGGTGGCCGGCGCGGAGACGACGGCAGCCGCCGTGCTGGTGCAGGCGGTCGCCTCCGCTGAGCTGGACGACTTCACCCGGGCGGCCGCGCTCTTCGACGAACTGGCGACCCAGTGGGGAATCGGCGTCCGCGATCTCGACGTCGAGGACCGTTCCCGCTGGATGCAGGCGATGACCGACGTGGGGCGGTTCGCCGAGGCCGACGAGGCCTGCGTCCGCACGCTCGCGGTGATCGAGAGCCGCCCCGACGCCGCCCACGGCTGGAGTGCGCCGGGAGTGAGCGCGGATGCGTTCGAGCACTGGCGGCACGTGTACCGGTTGCTTGCCTACCGGCTCGCCGCGCAGCAGGGCCGCTACCGCGAGGCGTGGGACCACCTGCGCAAGTCGGTGGAGGTGGACGACACCGGACTGGCGCCGGAACTGCGCCGCTCGATCCTGCGAGTCCGGATCCTGCTCGCCGACCCACCGATGGCACTGAGCATCCTGGACGAGCTCCGGCAACTCGCCACGTCCGACCCCTACGACACGGCGTTACGCCGAAGCCTCGCTGTGGGCCGGCACCCAGTGGGGAACGCCGACCGCGGAGGGCCGGCCCCTCGCGCCGGCGGCCGTCCCGTTCGCCGGGGCAAGGTACGCCGGGCAGGCGGCGGCCCGGTCTCTTCTGGCCCGGGCCGGTGCGGGGGTGAACAGTCGGCAACTGGTGCGGCTGGCGCTGCTGGCCGGCGACGACGACCGCGCCGCCGCGATGCTGGCCGCCGAACCGCTGACCGACGGCCGATCCGTGGTCGGTGCAGGTGCTGGGCGCGATGCTCGCCCTGCGGCTCGGCGACGACGCCGGAGCGCCGGTCGCTGCTGGGGCAGGTGCTGCCGTTGCGACGCCACGACCTCGACCTGCGGGTGCTGGACGCGCAGGCATCCCTGATCGCCGGGGAGTACAAGGAGTCGCTGCGGGAGGCGATGGCGATCACCGACAGCGTCGCCGAGCACATCCTGGCCCGCACGATCCAGGCCGAGAGCGAGTTCGAGGCGGCCTTGGCGATGGCGGAGGGCACCGACGGGTCCGCCGGCTCGGTCGAGAACGCTCAGCAGCTGATGGTCGCGGTGTCGGACTACCGAACGGCTGCCGACCTGCACCGCGACACCAAGTCGTACCTCGAGTCCGGACGTGCCCGGCCCGGTGCCCGGATCGGGTCGGAGCCGCTCGCCCCGCGGCTGTTCGTGGAGCTGTGCCGCCGCGGCCTGCACGCGTCGATCCTCGCTCAGGAGGCCCTCGATCGGCTCGGGCTGCGCGGGGACGCCCAACTGGTCGACGACGCCCAGGACCTGGTTCAGCACCTGCGCTCGGTGACCCGGCCGTGCTGCCGTCGGACCGGGCCGCGATGGCTCCGGTTGGTCCACCAGGTGCGGCACCTCGCCGACCGCGACGAGGCTTCCCGGCTGGCGCTGCTGATGATCGCGTACCGGTGGGCCAACTGGCGCAAGCGGCTGCAGAACGTCGTCTTCGTGGGGCTGGGCATGCTGGTTTCCTGGCTGGGCCTGACGAACCAACTGCCCGGCCCCGAGTCGGACACCGTCCGGGTGCTGGTGCTGGCCGTCGGCGTCCTGCTGTTGCTGATGCCGTTCGCCCGCAGCCTGAAGGTGGGGGTGGTGGAACTCAGCCGGGACGCCGACTCCGCCCCCCTGTCGGGCCGATCCAAGTCGCTGCGCACGAGCCGGCTGCTGCTGCGGGCCAACCACCTGGGCACCTTCAGCCTGCCCTCACCCCCCGAGAAAGGTCGCCGGGCCCACGCCCAGTCGAGAACCCCCGCTCAGTCGTTGGCGCCGAGCCGGGGCGCGTGAGATCGGACCTGGCCGGAGGAGGGATTTCGGCTCATCGCTGGCTTTCGGCGGTTGACCGCGGGCCCGGCAAATCGATCCCGATCTGCTCGGTGTCCAGCTGTGCCATCGCCGCGTCCAGCATGCCGGAGGGGTAGGTGCCGAGGTCACGCAGGGCCAGAACCCGGGTTGGCTCAGATGAGTGCCGCTCCGGACGTGGTCACCGCTTCGAACGGCTCGATCAGGGATGCTCGGGGCACACTCAGAGACGCACCCGGCGCATCGGTCCTTGTGGATCGCAGTTGGTCTGAAGCCAGGCGCGGGATACCCCGCTGGGTAGTGGCGCGGCCTTGGTGCGCCGATGGTGTGCGCATTCCGGCGCTTCCCCAGACGAAGTCGTGAGTCGATCGGGGATCTGGCCGGAGGTGGCCCGACCGTTGAGTCAACGTGAGGTCACAGAGTGGCTTTCATCAACCCGACCGTGGGCATTTGGTCGGTGAACCGCCGAAGTGGTCGTTATGGCTGGCCCCGGGGTCGGGTTTGAGGGCCGGACCGCCAAACTTGTCGTTGTGGGCCCCTCGGGGAGCCGTTCAAGCGATGAGTTTGGCGGCCCGAACCTGGTGGCCGTCCCAGACGGCCTCCATAACGACGGGTTCGGCGGTTGAACCACTCATCGCCCTGTGCCAGGGGGTTGATGCCAAGAGGGCGGCCAGCAGGAGTCTGCTCCGGCATGCCGGAAGGGTAGGTGCCGAGGTCACGCAGGGCCGGAAGGCGGTGCCGCTGGGCTTTGATCGTGGTGGGCCCGCAGTGGCCGGAAGCGTGCGGTGTGCCGGCGGGCCGCCGCACTTCGGACTGGAGATCCTCATCGCCGGCCTGGGCCCGCGCGAGCTGTGTCCGCACCTGCTCCACCACGGCCGGGCGGGAACCAGCGCCCATTCCGAGGGGGACCGGGACGCGTTCGATGTGAGGGCGGGGTTGGGCGGGAGCCAGCGCTCATCGTGAACGGACCGTGACGCGCTCGATGTCAACCGTTGAGTCAACGTGAGGTCACAGAGTGGCTTTCATCAACCCGACCGTGGGCATTTGGTCGGTGAACCGCCGAAGTGGTCGTTATGGCTGGCCCCGGGGTCGGGTTTGCGGGCCGGACCGCCAAACTTGTCGTTGTGGGCCCCTCGGGGAGCCGTTCAAGCGACGAGTTTGGCGGCCCGAACCTGGTGGCCGTCCCAGACGGCCTCCATAACGACGGGTTCGGCGGTTGAACCACTCATCGCCCTGTGCCAGGGGGTTGATGCCAAGAGGGCGGCCAGCAGGAGTCTGCTCCGGGATGCCGGAAGGGTAGGTGCCGAGGTCACGCAGGGCCGGAAGGCGGTGCCGCTGGGCTTTGATCGTGGTGGGCCCGCAGTGGCCGGAAGCGTGCGGTGTGCCGGCGGGCCGCCGCACTTCGGACTGGAGATCCTCATCGCCGGCCTGGGCCCGCGCGAGCTGTGTCCGCACCTGCTCCACCACGGCCGGGCGGGAAACCAGCGCCCATTCCGAGGGGGACCGGGACGCGTTCGATGTGAGGGTGGGGTTGGGCAGGAGCCAGCGCTCATCGTGAACGGACCGTGACGCGCTCGATGTCAGGCTGGGGTTGGGAGGGAGCCAGCGCCCATTCCGAGGGCACCACGCGCTCGGTGACAATGGTTGGGAATCCAGCGCCACAAGCAGCGCAGGGGCGACGCGACCCCGACGCGTGGGGGATCGCGGTGACCGCCACGTCCGGCAGGACGTCGGCGACCGTGATCAGTTCGGGGCTTGCAGGCCGTCCTTCCGCGCGTTCTCCAGCGGCGGGAGGAGGGCGGAGTGGCGTCAGCCCAGTCGGGTCTCCGGCTCGTCGGCCAGGGCCACGCGTACCTGCTCGATGTGCCGGCTCGACATCCTGGGCAGCTCGGACGCGGGGAAGAACTCGGCGGCCGAAGCCTCGCCGTCGGCGGGGAAGGGCTCCCCGGAGCGCCATCGGCAACGGAACACGTGGTCGATGTACTGCGTCTCGTCCCCGTTGGGGTAGGTGATCACCTCGGTGACGGTCAGCCAGACGAGGCGCTCCACCTCGACGCTGACGCCGGCCTCCTCCCGCACCTCACGGACGGCCGTGACCTGTGGGTGTTCGCCGGGATCGACGATCCCCGCCACCGGGGTCCACTCACCGTTGTCGGCGCGCCGGATGAGGAGCACCTGGGGCTCGCGCTCGCCGTCGCGCACCACCACGGCGGTGGCGCCGGAGAGCCACAACCGGGTGTGCCCGACCTGCTCCCGAAGTCGAAGGATGAAATCAGGCGTCGGCACCTGTTGAGCCTAGCGGGGCGAGTTCGGGGGCGGCGGCGGAGTCCGTGTCGACGTCCTTGCGGAGGAAGAAGGTGGCCACGATCCCGGCAAGCCACAGCAGTCCGACGGTGAGGAACGCCATCCGGGCACCGGCGGCCAGCGACTCCTCCGAGCTCAGCCAGTCGGGTTGGGCGGCAGCCGACCGATGACATCACGGTGACGAACAGGGCGGTGCCCGCCGCACCCGCCACCTGTTGGACGGTGCCGACCATCGCTGACCCGTGCCCGTACAGGTGCGGCGGCAGGGCGCCCAGGGTGATGGTGAACAGCGGCGTGAACATGTTCGCCAACCCCAGGCTGAGCAACAGGTGCGCCACCAGAAGCTGCCACCAGGGCGTGGTCACCGCGACTTGACTGAACAGCGCGAGGCTGGCGGCCACGGCCAACCCGCCGGGGATCACCAGCCACCGCGGTCCCACTCGGTCGTAGAGGCGTCCGACCACGGGCCCGAGCAGACCGGTGAGCAGGGCGCCGGGCAGCAGCAGGAGTCCGACGAACAGAGGCTCGGCGTGCAGCACCTGCTGCAGGAGCAGCGGCAGGGCGATGATCGTGCCGAACAGGACGGCCATGGCGATGGCCATCACCCCGAGGGCAAGGGTGAAGATCGGGTAGGAGAAGGTGCGCAGGTCGAGCAGCGCCGCGTCCTGGCGCTGCAACGCGATCTGGCGCCAGATGAACAGACCGAGGGCGACCACGCCCACGCCCAGCGCGACCTCAAGCAGCCAGCCGGCCGTGGGGCTGCCCACGAGGCTCAGCCCATAGACCAGGCCGCCGAAACCGAGACCGGCCAGCGGAATGCTGACCGCGTCCAGCTTCACCGGCACCGGAGTGTTCAGATTGGGCACCTGGCGCAATCCGAGCACCAGGATGGCCAGGGCGATCGGCAGCACCAGCACGAACACGAAGCGCCACGGCAGGAACTGCAGGATGACCCCGGACATGGTCGGGCCGATCGCCGGTGCCGCCGAGATCACCAGGCTGATGGTGCCCATCACCCGGCCCCGGCGGTGGGACGGGATCAGCTCCATCACGGTGGTCATCAGCAGGGGCATCATGATGGCCGTACCGCTGGCCTGAATGATGCGTCCGGCCAGCAGGCTGGGGAACGCCCAGCCGAGCGCGGCCACTGCCGTGCCGAGGCTGAACAGCGACATGGCCAGCGTGAACACCGTCCGGGTGGGCAGCCGTTCCATCAGCCAGCCGGTGATCGGGATCACCACGGCCATGGTGAGCATGAACCCGGTGGTCAGCCACTGCGCCGTGCGCTCGTCGATGGCGAGGTCGGTCATGATTCTCGACAGCGCCACGTTCAGGGCGGTTTCGTTCAGGATGACCACGAACGCCCCGACCAGGAGCACAGTCAGCACGCGAACCGACTCCGGCGGCAGCCGGTCGGAGTGCACCTGCTGTCCTTCGGCGGTCAGGGCGGTGTCGATCTGTTGGGCCATGGATTGTCTTCCCCTGTGGTCTCGGGTCCGTCGAGCGGCGGCACGCCTGGGTGGGCGGCGAGTGTGACTCCTCTCCTAACGCCGCTCGCGGGGAGATATTCCGAATGCGCCGCGACGGCGTACATTTCCTCCCGATCGGGAAGGAGATCACGTGCGGGGATTGGTGCTGCGTCCAATGGTGGCAAGCGACGCCGATGAGGTGATGACCGTGCAGCGGGCCGCCTTCCTGCTGGAGGCGCAGCTGTACCGGGACCCCGACCTGCCGCCCTTGGTCGAGGGCATCGATGAGATCTGCGCGCTGGACGACGCCCACCGGGGTGTGGTCGCCGTGCTCGGCCAGCGGCTGGTCGGTTCGATCCGGGTGCGCGTGGACGGTCGCCGGCTACACCTCGGCCGGCTCTCCGTGGCGCCCGATCTTCAGGGACGCGGCATCGGCGCAGCCCTGCTGGCTGCAGGCGAGGCCGTCGCAGACGCGGACGAGGCGCTGCTGTTCACCGGCCACCTCAGCGCCGGCAATCTTCGCCTGTATCAGCGGGCGGGCTACCGGGAGGAGCGACGGGAGCGGTTCAACGACCGGACGGTGCTCGTGCACCTGCGGAAGGTGCTGACCGCGTCCGCTCAGGCCAGGGAGTTCTCGATCCGGACCAGCTCGGCAGCGTCCAGCACCAGCTCCGATGCTGCGGCACTGTCTCGGATGGACGCCGGCTTGGAGGCCCCGGGGATCGGTATGACCACCGGCGCGAGGGACAGTTCCCAGGCCAGCACCACCTGAAACGCCGACACCTCGCGGGCCAGCGCGATCTCGGACATCACGCTGTGCGTGCTGCCCAGGCGACCCGCGCGAGCGATGCCGCCTAGCGGGCTCCACGGAAGGAACGCCAGGCCCAGCTTCGCGCAGTGATCGAGCTCGGCGAGGCTGGAGGTATGCAGCGGGCTGAACTGGTTCTGCACCGACACCAGGGAGGCGCCCAGGATGTCGCGGGCTTCGTCGATCTGAGCCACGGAGGCGTTCGAGATCCCCGCCATCTGGATCACGCCTTCGGTCAGCAGGTCGGCGAGGGCGCCGATGGACTCCGCGTAGGGCACCTTCGGGTCCGGACGGTGGAACTGGTACAGCGAGATCGCCTCCACCCCCAGCCGGGCCGCCGACGCCTTCGCCGCCGCCTTGAGGTATCCGGGGTCGCCGTTGACGGTCCACGTACCGTCGCCAGGGCGCAGATGGCCGCCCTTCGTGGCGACGAGCACATCGCCCGCATCGGAGTACGCGGCGAGGGCGTCGGCGATCAGGCTTTCGTTGTGGCCCACCTCGTCCGGGCCGAGGCAGTAGGAGTCGGCGGTGTCGATCAGGGTGATGCCGGCGTCCAGCGCCGCATGGATCGTCGCGATCGACTGGTCGCGGTCGGGACGCCCCTCGATCGACATGGGCATGCCGCCCAAGCCGAGTGCGCTGACCCGACGACCGCCGAGATTCCGCTGTTGCATATCACTCCTCAACTGTCTGCGTCCGGGATTTGGCGGCAAGTTCACGTCCCCACGCGGTGGCGCGGCCGAGTTCGCCGTCGGCCAACGGACCCTCCATGCCGGTCACGTAGAACGACGGACCCACGGTGGTTCTGGCCCCGCGGCCCCGCAACGCCTTCGCCGCGGCGCGGGCCGCGGTTCCGAGCCGAAACCAGGACGGGATCGACGTGTCGAAAGTGGCCACCCGGGTGTTCGGGGCGATCTCGACGAAGTCGATCCATTCCCTCACGCCCACGTGCTCGGAGATCACCGCGCCCTTCCGGGCGGCGTCGCCGCGGCTGCCGGCGTTCGGCATGGACAGAGTGTGGGTGGGGGCTCCGACGACCAGTAGATCGACCTCCGCGGGCAACTCGGAGGGGGCCAGGGAAGCATGCATCACGCTCACTCGCTCCCGGCCGCGGACCTCGGCGATGCCGCCGCCGATGGCTTCGGCGATGGCCAACGTGTTGCCGAACAGCGATTCGGTGACGATCAGAGCGCTCATCCTTGTCCTCTCCGTTCGACACCATACGCAACGGCGGCCGAGCCTGAGCCGAGTATTCGGTGGCTGATCAGCGTCGACGGATGCCGGCTGAGCCAGTGCCATGGGCGGGGTCGTTAGGTGAGGGCCACCTCAGCAGCGGGCCGCGCCCGCGCAGTCCCGAAAGAGCTCGGACTGGCGGGCGATGTCGCGGTCTTCCACCTCGATGGCGTCACGACGCCGGATTCGCCCCCGCAGCCACATCTGGGTGCGGAATCGCGACACGACCCCCGAAAGCGGGCCGGACCCGGCGAGGTCAGGACCTCGCGAGCCGCAGCCAGGCTGCGGTGTCGGGGGGCAGCGCCTTGTCGACCAATTCGTCGCTGGCCAGCAGCACCTCACCGGCGGGCAGGGGAACCGGGTCTGACCCGAGGTTGACCCAGCAGCCGAAGTCCGGCTCGCGGGTGAACGCCACCGCGTTCGCCCCGGCCTCGACCCAGGTGAGGTCGCCGTCGCCCAGCGCCGGATGCTCCGCCCTGATCGCCAAGGCGCGCCGGTAGAGCTCGAGCATGGACGCCTTCTCGCCGTTCTGCGCCTCGACGCTCGCCGGGCCCCAATCGGCCGGCTGCGGCAGCCACGGGGCGGCGCCACCGTCCGGACCGAAGCCGTAGCTGTCGCCGGACGCAGTCCACGGCAGCGGCACTCGGCAGCCGTCGCGACCGAGGTTCTGCCCACCGGTGCCGGCCACGATCGGGTCCTGCCTGGCCTCCATCGGGATGTCCTCCACCTCGGCCAGGCCGAGCTCCTCGCCCTGGTAGATGTAGGCGCCGCCGGGCAACGCCAGGCTGAGCAGCGCGGCCGCGCGCGCCCGGCGGCGTCCGACGGCCAGGTCGGCGGGAAGCCCGAGGTACGCCTGCAGGTGCGGGAAGCCCGGCGTCAGCGCCTCCTGCGGACGCGCGTAGCGGGATACTGGCCGGCACACGTCGTGGTTGCCCAGCACCCAGGTCGCGGGCGCACCAACGGCGGCGTGCGCGGCCAGCGTGGACGTGATGGTTTCCCGCAGGGGCGCGGCCAGCCAGGGGGCCATGAGGAAGTTGAAGTTGAAGGCGGTGTGCAGCTCGTCGGGACGCAGGTAAGCGGTCAGGCGGTGATCGCGGCCCACCCAGATCTCGCCACAGAACACGCGCGGCTCGGAGTAGGAGTCGGCCACCCGACGCCAGGCCCGGAAGATGTCATGGACCCCGGGCTGGTCCCAGTGCGGATGGTCGACGTCCTCAGGAGTGTCCGCCGGCAGCGGGAACGGCAGGCCGTTGAGATCGGCGAGTCCGGCATCCTTGACCAGGCCGTGGGCGACATCGATGCGGAACCCGTCCACCCCGCGGTCGAACCAGAACCGCAGGGTGTCGGTGAACTCGGCCTGGATGTCGGGGTGGTCCCAGTTGACGTCCGGCTGCTCGGGGGCGAACAGCCGCAGGTACCACTGGCCCGGGCGGCCGTCGGCCTCGGTGACCCGCGTCCAGGCCGGACCACCGAACTCGCTGGTCCAGTCGTTGGGCGGCTGGTCGCCGTTCGTCCCGCGGCCCTCGCGGAAGATGAACCGGTCGCGCTCGGGTGAGCCGGGGGCTGCGGCGAGCGCGTCGATGAACCACCGGTGTTGATCGGAGGTGTGGTTGGGGACGATGTCGAGGATCACCCGGATGCCGGCAGCATGGGCCTCGGCGATCAGCGCCTCGGCGTCGGCCATGGTGCCGAAGACCGGCTCGATCGCCCGGTAGTCCGAGACGTCGTACCCGGCGTCCTTCATCGGGGACGGGTACCAGGGGTTCACCCAGATCGCGTCCACGCCGAGCGCGGCCAGGTGGGGCAGCCGGGCGCGGATGCCGTTGATGTCGCCGACGCCGTCGCCGTTGCTGTCGGCGAAGCTGCGGGGATAGATCTGGTAGACCACCGCGCGGCGCCACCAATCGGCGTCAGCGGGGACAGTGCTGGGGTTCGACGTCGCCATCGCGGTCATGGTGGCCTTTCTTTACCGATACAGTACCGATGCTGTACCGGTAAAGATAGACTCTTGTCGGGAGTCTGGCAAACCCGCCCCGGCCCGCGATGGCAGCCGGCCCGGAATCGAGATCGCGAAGGGAAGAGATGGCGCGCGTGACCCTGCAGTCCATCGCGGACCGCCTCGGGGTGAGCCGCATGACGGTGTCCAACGCATTCTCCCGACCCGACCAGCTCTCCGACGCACTGCGGACGCGGATCCTCGCCGAGGCCGCCGACTTGGGCTACCTCGGGCCCGACCCGTTCGCCCGCTCGCTGGCCACCGGCACCAGCGGCACGGTGGGGGTGCTGTGGGCACAGGACCTTCGATTCGCCCTCGCGGATGAGATCTCGGCACGATTCCTGGGCGCCGTCGCCGACGAACTGGCCGTCTCCGGCCTGGCGCTGACCCTGGTCCCCGCCGGCGTGGGGGGACCCGTCGTCCCGGCCCGGGACGTGGCCATGGACGGCGCGATCGCGTTCTCCTGCGACCCCGAACTCCCCGCACTGGATTGGCTCCAGCGCCGTGACCTGCCGCTGGTGTACGTGGATATGACAGCGCCGAAGAACCAGGTGGCGATCACCATCGACGACCGCGGCGGGGCGCGGGCGGCGGCCCAGCACCTCGTCGATCTCGGCCATCGTCGGGTCGCGCTGGTCACCACCGGCTTCGGCGACGAACCGGGCCCGGTGAGCGGTCCCGCACCGGACGCAGCGCGCCGCAAGCTGGTGATCAGCGAGCGCCACGCCGGCTGGATGGACGCGCTGGAACCCGCGGGGATCACGCCCGTCGTGGTCAACCAGCCGGGGGAGAACGCCGACAGCCGCGAGGCCGCCGCCAGGATGCTGGCCGGTCCCGACCGTCCCAGCGCTGCACTCTGCCTCACCGACGTCATCGCCCAGACGGTGCTGGCCGCTGCCGCCGACGCCGGTCTGCGGGTGCCGGCCGATCTCGCGGTGGTCGGATTCGATGACCATCCCCTGACCGAGCGGACGCGGCCGCGGTTGACCACGGTGCGCCAGGACGTGGACGCGAAGGGCCGCGCCGCGGCACGAGCGTTGCTGCGGTTGATCGCGCTGCGCGCGGGAAGCCCCGGTTCCCGTCCGCGCAGCCGGCGGCTGCCCGTTCAGTTGGTGGTGCGGGGGAGCACCGTCGCGGACTCTTGAGCTGATTCTCGGGGCACGTTCGGCCCGCGGCGGACGTCAGACGCCGTGAGCGATCACGGCGGTGAGCCCGGCCAGCAGTGCCTGATCGCCCGAGAGCGCAGGCGCCGGGCCGCGTCCCCACAACCACAGGTCCATCTCCGCTGCGGTTCCGGACACGGTCGCGGCGCAGGTGGTGTCGGCCACGATCACCGCGGTCGGCTCCACGAGATCCTTCCCGCCGTCGGTGGCCTCGGTCATCGTCCCCACCCGCACGCACCAGCGGTCGCCGGTGTCGGTGGCCACCAGCGCCAGAGCGCCGGGGATCGGCGTGAACTCGGCCCCGGGGGGCACGCCCCAGCAATGGGTGATCAGTTCGGCGACCCCGTCCGCGGCCAGAGCCGGATCGATCGTCGTGCGCGGCAGCGGCAGCGGCCCGGTGGCGGCGGTCAGCTCCGCGTCCACCCGGTGCACCAGCGCCTCGTGCGCTTGGCGGCGGAGGACGAATCCCACGGTCTGGTCGGGCGTGAACCACGACCAGGCGGGGTCCTGCGGGTCGCTGGTCGCCAGGACGTCGAGCAGGTCGTGCGCGTGCTGCAGCTGGAGTGCCGCCACCTCGCCGCGGCTGGCCGGGCGCGGCGGCCCGGCCAACTCAGCCTCGTGGGCCTCCTCATCTGTGCGGGCGGACAACGACAGCACCCTGGCCCAGAACCCCTGCACCGATGCCAGGTGCCACAGCAGGTCGAGAGCTGTCCAGCCCGGGCAGGTGGGCACCGGGGTGTCGTCCGGCACCGAGCGCAGCGCCTCGGCGAACGAGGCGGTCTCGGCTTCGATGATCCGCAGGTAGTCCAGCATCGCCCCAGCCTATTCGGGAGGCGGCAGAATGGACCCATGACCGGAACCCGTGACGGTGCTCCCGTGTCCAGGGGTCCTGTGCAACCACACCCGCCCGAATCGATGCGGCCCGACTTTGCCCTTGCCAACGCGGATTTCGTGACCGATCGGCTGGCCGTCGGCGGCGACCTGGCGCCCAACTTCCGGCAGGCGCGAGCCCAGCTGGCGGAGTTGGTCGCCGCCGGGATCACGCACATCGCCGACCTGCGCTCGGAGTGGAGCGACGAGTCGCTGGTGCGGAACTGGGCGCCGCAGCTGGAGTACCTGCACCACAGGGTGGAGGACGCCGGCCAGGAGATCGGTGGGGACTGGTTCGCGACGCTGGCGGACTGGGTGGACGCGGCCCTGGCCAAGCCGGGCACCAAGGTCCTGATCCACTGCCACATGGGGGTCAACCGGGCACCGTCGGCCGCCCTGGCGGTGTTGCTGCACCAGGGCGTGGGGCTGCGCCAGGCTCTGGACGCGATCCGGCAGGCAAGGCCGGTCGCGGTGATCGACTACGCCGACAACGCGCTTGAGGCGCACCTGATCCGATCGGGAGCCGATCCGCGTCAGCGTCGCAACGCCCGCCGCACACTCGCCCGCTGGCGGCAGGCCCACGAACTCGACGCCCGTTCGGTGATTCGGGCGATCCGCGACACCGAGCATCCCGGCCATCACTGGTTGGTGCGGCTGGGTCCCGACGACCCCGACTCGCTGGCACGGCTGCTGGCCGAATCGGGCGATGTGGCCGTGGCCCTCTCGGTGGACGTCGAACCACAGGAGTTGAGCCAACTCGACGACGTGCTGCTGCTGACCACCGCCGGGCTGGTGGGGCGTTCGCTCGTGGTCGGGCCGATCCAACCCGCCGAACCGTACGCGCTCCTGCTCCCGGTCCTGGTGACCAACCTGTTCCCGGCGGTGGAGCTGGCGCTGCCCGAAGCGGTGGGAGAGTGGCTGGAGCAGACCGGCCCCAATCCGCGCCTGCTGGCAGATTCGGAGTACCTCGCCCTCGCCGTCCGCTGACCCGCTCCCTCCGCCACGATCGTCGCGAACCCCCTTCGGTCCGAAGCGGCGAGACCGTGGAGCCGGCCTGAGGCGCCGACCCTGGGGAGCCGGCCCTGAGGCGCCGGCCCTGGGGCGCCGGACCGGGAGCGCCGGACCACTGGCGCAACCGACGCCACGCACTAGCCTGAAAGTCGGGCCCGGGAAGCGCGGGTCTGTACCGGGAGGTGGGACATGGCGGAGATTTGCTGGCTCGACCAGGTGACCAGGGACGACGTCGCCATCGCGGGCGGCAAGGGCGCCAACCTCGGCGAACTCGTCCGGGCCGGATTCGCCGTGCCCGACGGCTTCGTGGTGACCACGGCGGCGTATCGGGATGTCGTCGCGACCAACCACCTCGACGAGCAGCTGCGCCGGATCGCGGAGAGCGGCGGGGCCGCGGCCGGGCACACCACGAGTGAGGTCGCTCAGTGGTTCGCCGGCGCGGACCTGACCAGCGACCTGGTCGCCGAGCTCAGCGCCGCCTACGGGCGATTGGGGGACGAGACGCCGGTCGCCGTCCGGTCATCGGCCACCGCGGAGGACCTCGCCGAGGCGAGCTTCGCCGGCCAGCAGGACACCTATCTCAACGTGGTCGGAATTCCCGCCCTGCTGGCGGCGGTCAGGTCGTGCTGGGCGTCGCTGTGGACGGACCGGGCGATCGCCTACCGCCACGAACACGGGCTGGACGCCGCCGACGTCGCGCTGGCCGTGGTGGTGCAACGCCTGGTTCCGGCCGAGGCTGCGGGTGTGATGTTCACCGCCAACCCGGCCAACGGACGCACGGAGGAGACGGTGATCACCGCCGCCTGGGGACTCGGGGAGGCGGTCGTGGCCGGCCTCGTCGACCCCGACACGATCGTGGTCGACACCTCCACCGGACGGATCACCGAGCAGGTGGTGTCCGACAAGGCCCTCCGGGTCGACCCCAGCGAGGACGGAGACCGGACCCGAACCCGGCCCGTGCCTCCGGCGCAACGGCGGGCAGCCGTGCTGACCGACGAAGGACGCGCTGCGGCTGGCCGAGGTCGGGACCGCCATCGCCGCTCACTTCGGAGCGCCGCAGGACATCGAATGGGTGCTCGACGACGGGGCGCTGCTCATCGTCCAGTCGCGTCCGATCACGGCCCTGCCGGCACGGATCGGTCCGGTACCGACCGACTGGCCGGTGCCGGGCAAGGGCCTGTACTTCCGGGCCTCGATCACCGAGCAGTTGCCGAACCCGCTGACGCCGCTGTTCGCCGACCTCATGGCGACCGCTGTCCCCGCGGGCTTGAACCGGATGGTCGGGGAGCTTTCGCCCGGCGCGCGGCTCGACGTGGGTTTCCCGACCATCAACGGCTACGCGTTCTACCGGTACAGCTACGCGGCGATGGGGCGCATGCTGAAGGAGACCCCGCAACTGCTCCGGATGTTGAAGACGGACGGGGGGCGATGGATCGAGGACCGGTGGCGGCAGCGGCTCGAGTCGTATTCCGGGCGGGTCGGCGAGCTGGACGACCTCGACCTGGCCGCCGCCCCGGCCACCGACCTGCTTGCGCGCATCGCCGCCTGGTGGACGAGGTCGCCTACTACTACACCTCGGTGCAGACCGTCATCCCGCTGGCGTCGATCGCCGAGCTGACCTGGACGGGGATCTACAACAGGCTGCTGAAGCGGCCAGGAGACCCCGCGGCCGAGGAATTCCTGCTGGGCTACGACTCAGAACCGATCCGCGCGGAGAAGTCGCTGGCCGCGCTGGCCGCGTGGGTGCGGACGCAGCCGAGACTCGGCCGAGGCGCTCGGCGGCGCGACCGACCCGCTCGGCGACGCGGCACCCCCCGGGGTCGAGCCCGGGACGTGGGCCCAATGGCACGGGCGCCTGCGCGAGCACCTGTCGGCCCATGGGCACACCCTGTACAACCTCGACTTCGTCAATCCGGTGCCTGCCGACGCACCCGGCACCGGTGCTCCAGGCACTGCGGTTCCTGCTCTCCGACGCCGCCATCGACCCGGTGGCAAGGCAGGCGAAGCTCGCGGCTCGGCGGGAAGCCGTCACCGGGGCCCTGCTGATCCGGCTCCCCCGACGAAGGCGGCAACGCGTCCGCAGCATGCTGACCGCCGCTCAGCACACCGGTCCGTTGCGGGAGGACGCGCTGTCCGCGATGGGCCTCTACGTGCCGGCGGCCCGCCGGCTGCTGCGCGAGCTCGGTGGTCGCCTGGTCGCGGCCGGGGCGTTGGCCGAGCCGATGGACGCCTGCTGGCTCACCCTCGCCGAGGCGCGCGCGGCGGCCGCTCGCCTGGACGGCGGCGGGACGGTGGAGACCCTGGCGGAGTCGGTCGCCCAGCGGAAGGTCGTCGCCCGCGGCCAGGCCTTGGGCCAGCCGCCGCAGTACCTGCCGAAGAACGCGGCCATGGATTCGATGAGTTGGATGTACCCCGCCCGGGACGGCCAGGCTGGATCCGTCCTCGTCGGCACCGCCGGTAGCGGTGGAGTGGTGACGGCGAACGCGCGGGTGCTGGCCGGCCCGGACGATTTCGCATCCTTCCGACCCGGGGAGGTGCTGGTCGCCTCGATCACCACCCCCGCCTACACGCCGTTGTTCGCGATGGCCGCCGGGGTGGTCACCGACATCGGTGGAGTCCTGAGCCACGGCTCGATCGTGGCCCGCGAATACGGCATTCCGGCGGTGCTGGGCACCGGGTCGGCCACCCGACTGATCTCCACCGGGGACGAGATCACCGTGGACGGTGCCGCGGGACGCGTCCATCTGGCCGGCGATGCGCAGCAATCACCCCCACCCGACCGAAGGAGGTGGGTGGTCGCGGCCGCGGTGCTGGCGCTGGTCGCAGCGGCGGTGGGCCACCGCTGGTACCACGGCCGGAACTCCCGGTGAACGCCGGCCGAACGCCGTCGACTACACCTCGAAGGTGTCGCCCAGCTCGGGCACCCGGGCGGCCAGCCCCAGCCGGGCCGTGATCTCCCGGGCGAGCGCGTCCGCGGAGCTGGGCGTGCCGTGGACGCAGAACACCTGGTCCGGGGCGGGGTCGAGGGCTGCCGACCCAGTCGAGCAGTTCGGAACGGTCGGCGTGCACGGAGAACTCCTCGTCGGCGAGCACCTCGGCCCGCACCGGCACCTGCCGGCCGTGCATCTTCAGCTGCCCGTGCGCCGTCGAGCAGGGCGCGGCCGCGGGTACCGGCGGCCTGGTAGCCGGCCAGCACCACCGCGTTGCGCGAGTCGGGCAGCAGGTGCTCCAGGTGGTGCAGCACCCTGCCGCCGGTGGCCATGCCGGAGGAACTGATGATGATGCGACGGCATCCTCGGACGATTCAGGGCGATCGACTCCTCCGTGGAACGGACCTCGCGCAGCCCGGGCAGGTCGACGAAGCTGGGTACGTCCAGGTCGGGGCGAAGCTCGTCGGCATGGCGCGGGTCCCGGTAGACCCTCAGCGCGGCCAGAGCCATCGGCGAGTTCACGAACACGGGCAGGTGCGGGATCCGCTCGGCGCGCGGTCAGTTCGGTGAGGGTCTGGAGGACCACCTCGGTGCGGTCCACCGCGAAGGCGGGGATCAGGATCGAGCCGCCCCGGCGGGCCGTCCGTCGGATGAGGTCGGCCAGCGGTTCGTGTGCGGCGCCGCGCGGGTCGTGGTGCTCCCGGTCGCCGTAGGTGGATTCGACCAGCACGGTGCCGGCCCCGGCGGGGATCTCGCGGGGACGCAGGACCGGATGGGTGGCCCGGCCGAGGTCGCCGGAGAACACCGTCGTGGACGATCGGCGTCACCAGCCGGATGCTGGCCGCACCGAGGATGTGCCCGGCCCGCGTCCACCGCGCCGACCACCCGTCGCCCAGGTCGACGTCGGAGTCGTAGTCGATCGCCCGGAGGAGGCGAAGCGTCCGCTCCACGTCGCCGATCGGTGAACAGCGGCAGCGGTGGTTCGTGCTTGGAGTAGCCATGGCTCGCAGCGTGCTCGGCGTCCCGTTCGGCCAGGAACGCGGCGTCCCTCAGCACGATCTCGGCCAGCTCGCAGGTGGCCTCGGTGGCCAGAACCTCGCCGGCGAACCCGTCCCGCACCAGCGCGGGCAGGTAACCCACGTGGTCGGTGTGGGCGTGGGTGAGCAGCACCAGATCGATGCTCGCCGGGGGCACGGGGAAGGGTTCCCAGTTCAGGCGGCGAAGCTCCCGCTCGCCCTGAAAGACGCCGGCGTCGCAGAGGATCCGTCGACCGCCGTCGGACACCAGATACTTCGAGCCGGTGACCGTGCCGGCGCCGCCGAGAAAGGTGAGGCTCGTTGCCATGACTCCAGCTTGGCCCAGATCTCGCCGGATCGGTGAGCCTCGGCGCCGATTCCGCGCGGCACCTGCGATTCTTGAGATGCTGGGACCCGGTTCCGGGGTGGCCATAGCCTCGGACCAGCCGCGGCGAGCCGCAGCGATCCTGTTCTTCCCCCTCCTCGCCCGGAAGGTGAGCGTCTTGGCTGTTCGCACGCGCATTCTGATCGCGACCTTCGCGTTGGCCCTGGTCGTCCCCACCGTGGCGACCGCCGCGCCGAAGTCGGACGACAGCACCTTCCGCACGATGCCGTCGGCCGGCCGGTTGAGCGCGTCGATCACGCCGCGGGTGCTGGCCTCCGACGCGTTGGTCAATGTGATGGTCGAGATGTCCGGCAATCCGGTTGCGGTCGAGGAGGCGGAGGCGGGCCACGAGTTCACCACCGCCCAGCGGTCCGCCGTCAGAGCCAAGCTCCGGAAAGCGCAGAACGCGATCAGCGACGACATCGCGGCCAAGGGCGGCAAGGTGATGTCGCACATGCAGTCGGCCTACAACGGCATGCGGGTGCGGATCAGCACCAGGTCGGCCGCCGGCCTGGCGAAGCTGCCCGGCGTGACCGCGGTCCATTCGGTTCCCGTCCGCACCCTGGACAACACCGCGTCGGTGCCGTACCTCGGGGTCCCCGCGGTATGGCAGAACACCGGCAAGACCGGCAAGGGCGTGAAGGTGGCGATCATCGACACCGGGATCGACTACACCCATGCCGACTTCGGGGGGCCCGGGAGTCCCGCGGACTTCGCCAAGGCCTCGGCCACGTCCGCCGGTGCGGCTCCCGCCGCGATGTTCGGGCCGACCGCGCCCAGGGTCAAGGGCGGCTACGACTTCGTCGGCGACGACTACGACGCGTCCGCCGATGAGGGCTCGCCGGCCCTGGTCCCTCATCCCGACAGCAACCCGCTCGACTGCAACGGTCACGGCACGCACGTGGCCGGAACCGTGGGCGGCAGCGGCGTCACCAGTAGCGGCAGCACCTACGCCGGGCCCTACAACTCCGCCACCGCCGGCACCAGTTTCAAGGTGGGCCCCGGCGTGGCTCCCCAGGTCGATCTGTACGCGCTGCGCGTGTTCGGCTGCGAAGGATCCACCGAGGTCACCACCGAGGCCATCGACTGGGCGGTCGCCCAGGACATGGACGTGATCAATCTGTCCCTCGGCAGCACCTTCGGACGTTCGACCGACCCGGACGCGGTCGCCGCGAGCAACGCGGTCGGCGCCGGCGTCGTCGTGGTCGCCTCGGCCGGCAACTCCGGCCAGAACCCGTATCTCACCGGGTCGCCTGCCGCCGGAGCCGGAGTGATCTCGGTGGCCGCGGTCGATTCCATTCGGACGTTCGGCGGGGTCAAGCTGCAGTTCCCCGGCAGCACCCTGACCGCGATCAACGCCAACGGTGCCGGCGTGGGAGCGGGCAGCTTCACCCTCGTGAACGTCCTCGACGATCCCGACACCACCGAGAACGAGGCGCTGGGCTGCTCGAAGGCGGCCTACCTCCACGCCGGGATCGGCTCCGGCGGACGGCAGATCGCTGTCGTCTCCCGAGGCAGCTGCGCCCGCGTGGCCAAGGCCATCTTCGGCCAACAGGCCGGCGCGGCTGCGGTCGTGATGGTCAACGACGAGGACGGTTTCCCACCCTACGAAGGCGAGATCAGGACCAATCCCGACGACGGCACGTCGTTTCTCGTGACCATCCCGTTCCTCGGCGTGTCCGCCGCCGACGGTGCCGCGCTGCTGGCAGCGGACACCAAGAGCCTGACGCTGTCGGCCACCACGCTGACGAACCCCGGCTATCGCGGCTTCGGCTCGTTCACCTCCGGCGGGCCGGTCAACGGCGATTCCGGACTGAGTCCCAACCTCGCCGCCCCCGGGGTGTCGATCGCCTCGGCGGCCGTCGGCTCAGGCACCGGGGCGGAGGTGATGTCCGGCACCTCGATGGCCGCGCCGCACGTCACCGGCGTGGCGGCCCTCGGCGTCCAGGCACACCCGAGTTGGGACGCCGACGACGTGGCCGCGGCTGTGGTCAGCACCGCGGATCCGGCGAACATCCCCGGATACTCGGTGAGGCTCGGCGGCACCGGCCTGGTGGACGCCGCGCAAACCGTGAAGACCACGTCGTTCGTCACCGGGGACGGCTACCGGACGACGTCCGGTTCCGGAGCGGAGGCCAGCCTGAGTTTCGGCTTCTCCGAGCCTGCGTCGGTCTATCGGGGCACCAAGGCGATCACCATCCACAACCGCAGCAACAAGCCGGTCACCTACACTCTCGCCAGCCGCGCTTCGGCTCAGTCGCGGCCGGCGAGCCTCACCTTGAGCACGAAGAAGGTGACGGTGCGCGCGAACAGCACCGCGAAGGTGCGGGTGTCCCTCGCCGTGGCGGCGTCCCGGATCGGATCCTCGATCGGCGGGGATGACCAGTTCGGCTTCCATGAGGTGTCCGGCACCGTGAGCGTCACCTTCTCCGGCGGCGTCCTGCGGGTTCCGTACCTGCTGGTGCCGCGGGCTCAGGCGTCGGTGACCGCGGCCCTGACGCAGTCCGCGGGATGGACGGTGACCTCGGCGGCGGCCCAGGCCGTGGGCGGGGTGACCCTGAGCAACCTGAAGGTGAAACTGGCCAACGCGCAGGGCGCGCTGGCCGCCGACGCCGATTTCTACACCTGGGGGCTCGCCGACGGCAAGGACGTTGCCGCGGGTTCGGGCGGGAAGGGCTACGACCTCCGCGCGGCAGGCGTCCAGTCCTTCGACACCGAGAACGGCACGCTCCTCGTCTTCGCGGTGAACACCCACGACCGCTGGTCCACCGCAGCGAGCCAGGAATTCGACGTGTCGGTGGACACCGACTCCGACGGCGATGCGGACTACGTGGTGTTCAGCTACGACTCCGGTGCGGCCTCGACCGGCGATCCCGATGGCTTGACCGGGGTCTACGTCTACGACGTGGCAGCGAACGCCCTGGTTTCCAGTGGCTACTACGCCCAGGCACCGACCGACAGCAGCACCATTCTGCTGCCGGTGCTCGCGTCCGATCTGGTGCCGGACGGCGCCACGCTCGGCGCTTTCTCCTACACCGTGAGCAGTTCCTCGCTGGAGGACAGCGCGGCCTATGACGAGTTCGACGACTGGGCCGGTTACAACCCGTCGGCCAAGGCGATCGCCGACGGCGACTACGTCACGGTGGCTCGCCACCGGACGGTCACGGTGCCGGTGGCCGTCGATGGCGCGGCACTCGCCCTGCAGAAGCCGAAGGGCGTGATGGTCGTGGTGTACGACAACAAGTCGGGAGCGCGGGAGGCGCTGCTGCTCGGCGTGGGCTGACCGCTGCGACCGAAGCGGGTCCGGCCGCTTCAGGGTGTCGCTATTCCGCACGTGGATGGCGCCTCGTTCCGAGTTCGTCCCCTCACATCGATCTCCGGGTGCGACATCGCGACATTCTCACGAAACGGGTCCGGCCGCTTCAGGGTGTCGCTATTCCGCACCTGGATGGCGCCTCGTTCCGAGTTCGCCCCCTCGCATCGACCTCCGGGTGCGACATCGCGACACTCACCTCATCCGGAGTGGACCGGGGACGGCCCACGCTCAGCAGGCTAGGAGACGCAGAGTCTGGGCACGCTCGATCGTCCGAACCGGTAGTCGTACTGGGTGCCGGCGGCCAGCACCAGCACCTGCATGCCCGGAACCAGGGCCTGGGTGTAGCTCGACCCGGGTTTGGGGCAGCCCAGCGAGCCGTCGTTCCAGGTCACCTGCCGGGCGCTCACCAGTTCGACGTCGGCGGTGGCGACCCCGCGTTCGGCGAGATCGGTGAGAATCGCCGCCCACTGCGTGGGCGTGGGAGTGGCGTCCGCTCCCGGGCTCGGCGTGCCTCGGTCAGGCAGCTGCGGCGCGGTGCGGAACGGGGGGCGTCCGGTGCCGGCGGACGGGCTGGAACCGGTCATCGGACCTCCTGAGGACGTGCAGCCGACCAGAAGGAGGGCCAGGGCCAGTGTGACCACCCGCGCCACGGCGAGCATCGGCGCTGACTTGGGCATCCCCACGCGCCCAGTCTAGGAGCGCCGGTCACCTGCCGATCTCTGTGGCCAGCACCTTGGCCTCCCGCGCCGCTTCCCGAGAGCCGTCGGCGTCGCCCAGTCGCCACCGCAGCCCGACCAGCGACTCGACGGTGGCCAGCAGTTCCGGTCCGTAGTCGTCGGGTGCGACCGCCACGAGCGGACGCAGCACGCGGGCCAGCTGTTCGTGCCCGAGCGCGAGGCCGGGAAGGTCCTCGCCGGCGGATTCGACCGCTTCGCGTGCCAGCGCCAGATCCCGGGTCGCCGCGGCGACCGCCGACTCGTCGAGGGCCGGTCGCTCGCGACGTGCCTGCGCCAGTTCACGACGCCGATCCTCCGCGGCGGCACGAGCGGCGGCCTCCTCGGCCGCGCGCCGCCGGGCGGCCTCGTCCGCTGCGGCCCGTTCGGCCTCGACCGCTGCTGCTGCCGCGGCCGCCGCCCGTTGGGCCGCCACTCGGTCCGCCTCGGCCTGTCGCGCCGAGCGCTCAGCGGCCTCGGCCTCGGCCGCGGCGCGGCTCCTGGACTCGTCCCGTTCGGCTTCCGCGCGGGCCGCGGCACCGGCGAAGACGGCTCGTTGCTGGTCCTGCGCCAAGCGCGCGATCGCCGACGCCGGCATCTCCGTGGCGGACCAGGCCGCCGCGGCCGGCAGCGGCTCCCAGGCGAGGAGTGGCCCGGCCGGGGTGGCCGGCGGCGACTCGGCCAGGGCGAACCCGACGCGTCGCGCGAGCGCGGTGGCCTCGACGAGTTCGGCGTCGGCCTCGGTGCCACGGCCCGCCCTGGCCAGCGCCTGCGCGAGGCCGAATCGAGCTGCGGCGAGGCGTTCGACGGTGTCGAAGCGTTGAAGAAGGTGAGCCTGAGCCCTGCGTACCGCGATCCCGCCGAACGCATCACCGTTCGCTTCGAGGCGGGCGGCGTAGACCTCGTACAGCTCGGAGATCGGCGCCACCGCGATGCCGGCGACCGCCGGACGCGCGGCGCGGCCCGGCAGGACGGACCGGTGCCGGTCGATGGCCAGCCGGTGCCAGGCCAGGGCCGCCTCGGGGTGGCCCGCGGCCCAGCGGCAGTCGGCGAGCAGGAGGTGAACGGCAACGGCCAGATAGGCGTCCCGGGGCGCGCTGTCCAGTCCGGCGGCGTACAGGCGGACGGCCGCCGCGTCGGCATACGCGTTCGCTCTTGCCACGTCGGTGCTCAGCACCGAGCGGGAGCCGGCCAGCAGGGCCCAGATCACGCCCGGATCGGGGAGCTGTTCGAGCAGGGGCAACCGTCCCAGCTGCCCGCGCCAACTGGCGAGGCCGTCGAGGGTCCGGCCGCTTCCCTCCGTCTGCCCGAGCAGCGCCTGCACGGCCGCCAGTTGGGCGGTGGCGGTGAAGTAGCGCACCGCGTCCGGGAGCACGGCGTAAGGTCCGCCGGCGCCACGGGAAGCGAGGATCCGCGCTGACAGCAGCACGGATTCGGGCGCTTCGGTGGCCGCGTCCGTGAAGGACCACGCCAGGAGCCGCCGGCCGGTCAGCCCGACCAGTGCGTCGGCGAGGTCGTCGCCCTTGCTCGGATCGGACATGGCCGCCACCCGTAGTCGCTTGACCGCGGAGGTGAGCTCGCGGAGTTCCCGCTCGGCGGGATCCAGTGGTGTCGTCATCGGTCCTCCTGGCTCCAGCATGGCCCACGGCGGCTGGTTCAGCCCCCGGCACGAGGATAGGCCGCCTGCCGGCTCGCTTCCGACGGTGACGACGTGGTCGTTCGCCGGTGTGTTCGTCGCGTAGCCTCGAAGCGAGGTACCACCGAAGGAGCGAGATGTCCGAACCCCACTGGGAGAACCTGCCCGAGGCGGTGGCCGGATCACATTTGGAGCCGCACCCGTCGTCCCCGCGGGGATTCCAGGCCGACCCTCGGGCGGTGACCAACCAAGGGCTGCGTGCCTCGGACGCCGACCGCAGCGTCGCGGCCGGTCTCCTCGACCAGGCGCTGGCCGATGGCCGGCTGGCCCCGGCGGAGCACGCGGGACGGAAGGATCAGGTGTACCGGTCACGAACTCTCGGCGACCTCGCGCCCTTGGTGGCCGACCTGATGCTGCCCCCCGATCAACCTCCCGACGCCACCCTCGCCAGTCGGCTGCGCCGAGCCGGAGTGTTGGGGTGGGTGGGGTTGGCGATCGTGTTCAACCTGATCTGGGTGATGACGTCGCTCACCGCGGGACGCCTGCTCTACTACTGGCCGATGTGGCCGATGTTCGGAATCGGCATCCCGGTGGTACTGACCCTGATCTCCCGCGGGAGCCGGGACCAGCCTTCCTCCGGGCCCGGCGACGTTCCCGAACTGCCCCCGGCCAGCGACCTGAGATGAGCGCGGCGCGGGTTCGACCGACGAGCGTCCGCGGGCATACTGGGGGCTGAGATGACTCAGATACCTGAACTGGTCGAAGGCCACCACCTCACGATCCGGCGGATCTCCGTGTCCAGCATGGACAACAACGTCTACCTCCTGACCAGCCGGGCCACGGGTGATCAGGTGCTGATCGACGCCGCCGACGACCCGGGCGCGATCGAGACGCTGCTGGCCGCGGCCTCGGGAGACGCCGAGTCCCCGTCGCTGCGCCACATCCTGACCACCCATTCCCATCACGACCACATCGGGGCTCTCGCGGCCGTCGCGACGGCGCATCCGGACGCCGAAACCCTGGCCGGTGAAGCGGACGCCGACGCCATCACCGCGGCCACCGGCGTGAGGATCGACCGGCGCCTGAGGCACGGCGACACCCTGATTCTGGGCGGGATCGAACTGGCGGTCATCGGGCTTCGCGGCCACACTCCGGGGTCGATCGCTCTGGCTTATTCCGATCCGGACGGTGCGGCGCAGATCTTCACCGGCGATTCGCTGTTCCCCGGCGGTGTGGGTAACACCGGGCACGATCCGGCACGATTCGCGAGCCTGTTCTCCGACGTCGTCGGCCGCATCTTCGAGGAGTATCGCTCCGAGGCGGTCATCCATCCGGGCCACGGGCGTTCCACCACGCTGAGCGCCGAGCGTCCGCACCTTGCCGAGTGGCGCGCGCGAGGCTGGTGAGCCGGCGCTTGCCCGCGGCTGGGCGTCCGGCTTGCGTGGACGCGAACCGCGTCATCGCCGGGGGCTGTCTCCTGGGTCGCGCTCGGGGCCACGTCCGAACAGGCGGCCGACCACGTGCTGGGCGGTGCCGTCCGATCGGGTGAAGGCCCACTCCGGGTCGGTGAGCATCCGAGCGCCGGACAGGCCCGCGACCATCGCGATCACGGCGAGCACGGTGGCGACGCCGTTCTGCATGGCCTGCACCACGTCGGCCTGATCGAAGTAGATCAGCGTCCGCAACGCAGAGGCGCCGGGGATCGAGACCAGGACGGTCGGCACGGTCATGATGATCTTGGTCAGGCCGAACAACCGGCCGGCCAAGGCGCACAGCAGGCCCATCAGGAAGCAGCCGAGGAAGGTCGCCACGTGCGCCTTGACGCCGGCGTTCAACAGCAGCAGCCGGGGCAGGTTCCCGATCACGGCGACCACCCCGGACGCGAGCGCGGCCCGCACCGGTGAGTTGAACATGGTGGCCCAGCCGAACACGGCGAAAAAACTCGCGCTCAGCCACGCCGTCCACACCGCCGCCGGGTGCCCGGCGAGGACGGGCACCGGGTCGGGGGTCACCCCGCTGATGGCCACCACGACCCAGACGCCGATCGTGATCGAGATCAACACCATGCCTGCGTAGGCCATCCGGGGGACGCCGGCCAGCAGGTCGATCCGGGTCAGATCGAGGCCCGCCGTGACGAGGGGGAAGCCCGGAATGAGGAAGATGGCGGCACAGACCAGACCGGCGGCCATCCGCGGACTGGGCGTCCCGAGGGCCAGGTTCAGCAGCGTGGTCAGGGCGAGATAGAGCCCGGTCGCTGTCGCAGCAGAGGTGAGGACGACGGCGAGGTGGTTCAACTGCAGGGATGTCAGGCTGCGGTGCAGCCAGTACGCCAACCCGGACGCAGGCAGCACCGCGGCCACTTCGCGCCAGCCGCCGTTGGTGAGCACGGTCACCGACGCGCAGGCCACCGCGACGAGCAGCACCAGCAGCCAGGCCGGATAGAGCTTCGGGGTCTGCTCGATCCGGTCGAGCATGGCGTCCACCTCGGCGACCGTTGCGCGCTGAGGCAGTTCGTGACCGAAGTCGGCAAGCATCGCGATCCGGTGCGCGTTCACGCCGGGGTTGGGAATCTCGGCGACCTGGGTGCGGAAGATGCCGCGTCGCTGCACGGTGAGCACGATGTCGGTGAAGGTCACCTGGGCCCGGATCTTGCGGATGCCCACCGTGCGGGCCACGGAATGCATCACCTCGCGCACGCGCAATCCGGAGGTGCCGGCGCCGAGCATCAGGATCCCGGCCCGCAGGATCACGTCCGAGCGCCGGATCAGGTGGCGCGGCTCCAGGGCGTCCTCGTGTTCGTGCTCGTCGAACACCGGCTCCGGCGCCTCCGGGAGTCCGGGGGACGCGACGTCCGCGGCCTCGTCGTCGATCGTCGGTTCCTCAGGTGTGGGCTCCACGGACGACACGGTAGTTCGCCGCCGGGCCACCCGCGGACACCGACCGTCTCCCGGCCATTCGACCACTTGGGGCTCTCGACTTCTCAGAGGCGCGTTCTGGCGTCCGCGCCGGGATCGGTGCACTCCAGCTCAGCCAGGTGCGGGTGGGTCAGGGGGAGGCTTTGTGAGCTACGCCTTGAACCCACCGTTGCTGTGCAACAGCTGGCCGTTGATCCACCCGCCGGCGTCCGACAGCAGGAAGCGGACGAGGTTCGCGGTGTCCTCCTGCGTACCGAGCCGTCCGGCCGGGGTCCGCTCGATAGCCCAGCGACGGATCTCCGGCGTCATCCAGCCCGTGTCCACCGGGCCGGGATCGATCACGTTGGCGCGGATGCCGCGGTGACCGAGTTCGGCGGCGGCGGCCAGGACGATCCGGTCGAGGGCGCCCTTGCTCGCGCCGTAGGGCAGGTTGAAGGCGGTGTGATCGCTGGTCAGGGCGACGATCCGTCCGGTGGCGTCCGGACGGGGATCTGCGGGGGAGCGCTCTGCGAACGCCTTGATCAGCAGCCAGGCCGCCCGGGCGTTCACGGCGAAGTGGCGGTCCCAGCTGGCGACGGTGGTGTCCAGAATCGAGCTGTCCACCGACTCGCAGTGCGACATCACCAGCCCCCGCAGGTCGCCGATGGCCGCCGCGGCGGCCATCAGTTCCGCCGCAGCCTCCACCCGGGCCAGGTCGGCCGGCACCAGTTCCGTCCGGACGCCGAGCGCGCGGCACTGTGCCGCGATCGCCGCCGGGTCGTCGGTGCCCCGCTCGAGGTCGAGCCGATCGTCGTAGGGCGCCCAGTGGTTGATCACCAGATCCCAGCCGTCGGCGGCGAGCCCGAGGGCGAGCTCGGCGCCGATCGAACGCCGCCGGCCCACGCCGGTCAGCACCACGGTTCCCCGCTGCGTCATGCCCTCATGGAACCACACCGACTCCCCGGTGCCGAGCGCGCATCCTCGAGTCGGTCTCAAGACATTCACCGGCTTGCCGCACAACCTGAACACCATGCTGTTAGGTTGCTGAGGTCGCGCCCACATCACGGAGGTTCGAAATAATGAAAGACCAGCTTTTCGCAACGATGCAAAGGGTGGGCCGGGCCTTCATGCTCCCCATCGCGATCCTGCCGGTCGCCGGCCTGTTCCTCGGCATCGGCGGCTCGTTCACCAACACCACCATGCTGTCGAGCTTCAACCTGCTGGGCGTCATGGGACCGGGAACGGTCATCTACGACGTCCTGAACGTGATGAACGCCGCCGGCGGCATCATCTTCGGCAACCTGCCGATCATCTTCGCCATCGCCGTGGCGCTGGCCATGGCGCGGCAGAACAAGGCCGTCGCCGCGTTGTCCGGCGCGATCGCCTTCTTCGTGATGCACGCCTCGATCGGGGCTGTCCTCTCTGCCCGGTTCTCGGACGAGTTCCTGGCAGCCTGCACCAAAGCCCAGGCCGCGGGCGAGAACCTCGCCGGCTGCCTGCCTCCCGGCTCATTCGCCACCGTGGTGGGTATCGACAGCCTTCAGATGGGTGTCTTCGGCGGCATCATCGTCGGCCTCGGGGTCGCCGCCCTGCACAACCGCTACCACAACATTCAGCTGCACGAAGTGCTGTCCTTCTTCGGCGGCGAGCGGTTCGTTCCCATCATCTCCTCGGTCGTCTACCTGATCGTCGGCATCGCGATGGCCTACCTGTGGCCCTTCGTCCAGATCGGCATCAACGCACTGGGTGCACTGGTGATCGCGTCCGGCTACGCGGGCACCCTGATCTACGGCATCATCGAACGCTCCCTGATCCCCTTCGGCCTGCACCACGTGTTCTACCTGCCCTTCTGGCAGACCAGCGTGGGCGGCAGCATGGAGGTCTGCGGCAAGATGATCCAGGGCGCGCAGAACATCTTCTTCGCCCAGCTGGGCTGCCCTGAGACGACCCAGTTCTCGGTGGACGCCACCCGGTTCATGGCGGGCAAGTTCCCCTTCATGATCTTCGGCCTGCCCGGCGCCGCCCTCGCGATGTACCAGGCCGCGCGGCCGGAGAAGAAGAAGATCACCGGCTCCTTGCTGCTGTCGGCAACGCTGACCGCGATGCTCACCGGCATCACCGAACCGATCGAATTCACGTTCCTGTTCGTGGCGCCGATCCTGTACGTGATCCACGCCCTGCTGGCCGGTGTGTCGTTCATGCTGATGCACATTCTCAACGTCGGGGTGGGCATGACCTTCTCCGGCGGCATCATCGACCTGACGCTGTTCGGCATCCTGCAAGGGAATGCGAAATCGAACTGGATCTGGATTCCCGTGGTCGGTGTCGTCTACTTCTTCATCTATTACTTCCTGTTCAAGTTCATGATCGCCAAGATGAACCTGAAGACGCCGGGTCGTGAGGACGACGACGAGGAGACCAAGCTCTACGGCCGCGCCGACGTGGACGCCAAGACCGGCCTCAACACCTCGGTCGGTTCCGGGGCCACGTCCGAGGGTGGTGGCGTGGCGCTCAGCCAGGACACCGTCCTTGCGGCCTCGGTGGTCAAGGGCCTGGGCGGGTTGGCCAACATCACCGACGTGGACAACTGCATCACCCGGCTTCGTACCGAGGTGAAGGACTCCACCCTGGTGGACGAGAAGCTGTTGAAGAGCACCGGCGCCGCCGGAGTCATGGTGTCGGGCCGCGGCGTCCAGGTGATCTACGGACCGAAGGTGACCGTGGTGGCGAACGCCGTCCGCGGCTACATGGAGAACCCGGTCGAGGTGGATCTCGACACGGCCGCCGCGCCGGCCGCCGCCGAGGTGGTGGCAGCGGCCCCTGCCGCCGCCGTGATCACCGTCGTCCGTTCGCCCCTGGACGGGACCGTCATCCCGCTCGCCGAGGTCGAGGATCCGGTGTTCGCCGGTGGCATGGTGGGCCCCGGCGTGGGTATCCGGCCTACGTCCAACACGGTGGTCAGCCCGGTCGACGGCACCATCGCCCTGGTCTTCCCGACCGGGCACGCCATCGGGATCCGCACCGACACGGGCGTGGAACTGCTGATCCACATCGGTCTCGACACCGTCAAGATGGAGGGCAAGGGGTTCACCTGTCACGTCGCCGCGGACGACATCGTCGAGGTGGGGACCCCGCTGGTCACCTTCGATCCGGAGGCCATCGAGGCGGCCGGCTTCAAGACCACCACACCGGTGCTGGTGACCAACGCGGCCATGCTGCCCGGCAAGCTGGAGGTCGTGGCCGGTGACGTGGTCAAGGCCGGCAACGGGCTGTTCCTGATCTGACAGCCGCCGGCTCTGAACCAGGGCCGACGACGGGGGCGGGCGCTACGGCGTCCGCCCCCGTCGCTCTGTCCGGGGAGGGCACCGCAGGCGGACAAGCCGTTCCGGGTTCACCGGTGCCAAGCCCGGAAGGCCTCCCACTTCGTCCCCGGTAGGCTGCGCGGCTGGACGAGACGGCCGGGAAACGGGGGATGACGTGGGCGAGGAGTTCCCGCTGCTGCAGGTGCCGGTGTGGATCGACCTGGCGGCGATCGGCACCGGTGCGCTCGCCGGCGCCGCCGGCGCGCTGCGGCAGCGGTTCGACCTGATCGGCGTGCTGCTGGTCGCGATCGTGATGGGCCTGGGCGGCGGCATCATCCGCGACGTGCTGCTGGGCCTGCGGCCGGTGGCGGTGACCAATCAGAACTACCTGCTGACCGCCATCTCGGCCGGGCTGGCGGCGATCGTCCTGCTCCGGCTGGTCACTCGCTGGGTCTACCTGTTCAGCCTCTTCGACGCCCTCGCCCTGGCGCTGTTCACCATCGTCGGGGTGGAGAAGGCGGCACTCTACGGGGTTCCGGCGGCTGGCTCGGTGTTGATCGGCGTGGCCGCAGGCGTCGGCGGTGGGGTGATCCGCGACATCGTCAGCGACCAACCGGTCGAGATCATGCTCAGGGGCTCGTGGAACGCCACCGCCGGATTGGCCGGCGCTCTGCTCTATCTGCTGCTGCGCGCGCTGGCCGTTCCGGTCGCCGGGGCCGAGATCGCGGCCTTCCTCGTGATCGTGGGTGCCCGTTACTCGTCCCTGCACTTCGGCTGGCAGACGGCCGAGCCAGGAGATCTGCTGGCCCGGGTCACCAGAAGGTCCCGTCCGGCGAAGTAGGGAGCAGACTGTCACCCATGACACCTGAGAACCTGCTCGCTCCACCGCCGATCCACCTGCCACCTGACGGTCCCGACGCCACCGCTCGCACCGCGTTGGCAGACGGGGTCCCGCTGCGGGATGTAGTGCCGCTCGCCCCGGCGTCCTGCCTGCTCTGGGCGCTGCTGGCCGAGGACGCGCTGGCCGCCGACGACGGCGTGGGTGCGTACGCGTTCGCACGCACCGGCTACCACCGCGGCTTGGACGCCCTGCGTCGTGCCGGGTGGCGCGGAGCGGGAGCGATCCCGGTCAGCTCCGTGCCCAACCAGGGCTTCCTGCGATCACTCCTGGCCCTGGCCGAGGCGGCCGCGGCGATCGGCGAACACGACGAGGCGCAGCGCTGCCAGCAGTTCCTGGCCGACTCCGGCACGACGGCGACCGAGGTTGCCGCGTTGCGTTCGGCCTGATCGACGCCGACGGTGAAGAGTGGGCAGGTGAACTACCTGGGAGTCGACCTGGCCTGGGGTGAGCGGGGCTCCACCGGTGTCGCCGTGCTCGACAGCAATGGCGGGTTGGTGCACCTGTCGCGAGCGGGCGACGACGATTCCATCGTCGCCGCGTTGGGTGATCACGCCCGCGGGCACTGCGTGGTGGGGATCGACGCGCCGCTGGTCGTCGTCAACCCGTCCGGCAGCCGTCCTTGCGAGACAGCCCTGAACCGCGACTTCGCCCGCTTCGACGCGGGCGCGCACCCGTCGAACACCGCCAAGCCGGAATTCAGCGGACCCCCCCGGGGCGCGCGGCTCGCGGCTCGCCTGGGCCTGGACATCGACCCGGCGTCGCTCGCCCCGCGCCGCGCCATCGAGGTCTACCCCCACCCGGCGCTGGTCGTTCTCTTCGGCCTGGGCAGGGCACTGAAATACAAGCAACGCTCGAACCGGTCGTTCGCGAGCCTGCGGGCCGAAATGCTTCGGCTGACCTCGCTGCTCGAAGGGTTGGCCTCCTTTCCCATCCCGGCGAGACTGGCCGGCAACCCAGACTGGGACGCCCTCGTCGCCGCGATCGGCGCCGCGGGCCGAAAGAGCGAGCTGCGCCGTGCCGAGGACCAGCTGGACGCGGTGGTCTGCGCGTACGTGGCGATGCTGGCGGCCAAGAACCCAGGCTCGACCACCGTCTACGGCGACCTCGAGACCGGGTACATCCTCACCCCGACTCTCCCCGCCGACCTCCGTCCGTCGCCGCGGGAGCGAACATCGACAGATCCCGGCGGCGAAGCCGTCCGCACCTACGCCCGCCTCCAGCCTCAGATCGAGGAGTCGGCCCGGCGGCTGGCCGTGTGGCTGACGGTCGCTCTCGACGATGCGGGCATCGACTACCTCAGCGTCGCCTGGCGGGGCAAGAGCATCACGTCCTTCGCGGCGAAGACCAATCGCAGCGTGGCCGGAACCCTCACCTACCCCGACCCGCTGCAGGGCATCACCGACCAGATCGGCGCCCGGGTGATCACCTACGTCACCGGCGATGTCGCGGCGGTGGCCGACCTGATCGCCGACCAACTCCGGGTGGTCGAGGACAAGGATCTGGGCCGCGAGACGGCCAGCGAAGGCAGGTTCGGCTACGTCAGCCGCCACCTTCAGGTCGCGCTCGATCCGGCGTGGCTCGGCGACCTGCCGGTCGACGGGGTGCGCGTCCCGAGTGCGCAGATCCAGATCCGCACCGTGCTCCAGCATGCCTGGGCGCAGTTCGAGCACGACATCCGCTACAAGGGAACCGTTCCCGAGTCGCTCGCACCCGACCTGGACCGACGTTTCACACTGGCCGCCGGACTGCTGGAGCTGGCCGACCGGGAGTTCGAGATCATCCGCGACCGGCTGCGCGAGGAGATGGCCGACGGCGCGCCCGAGCCGGACGCCTACGATCCGCGGATCGCGAACCAGGAACTGGCGGCCTTCCTGGCCGGCCACTACCCGGAGGCCGGATGGTCCCGCACCGACCACTACTCGTGGATGTCGGGCCTGCTTCTCGAACTGGGGATCACGTCGCTGCGCGAACTCGCCGACCTGCTCCCCGCCGTCGACTCCGTGCCCCAGCGGATGGGCTACCGGTACCCGCCGGGCGCGGTGCGTCGCCTCGACGACACGCTGCTCGCCCTCTTCGGCGAGCGCTACCTCGGCCTGCACGGCAACGCCCACCGCATCGACCTGCTTCGCGCCCGCCTGGCCAAGCTCGCCGCCGCCGACGCGATCACCGAAGGATGAACCCGTAGCGGGACGTTCACGCCAGCGTGTAACTGCCCTCCGGCTCAGCGTCCTCCAACGACGGGTGGGCCGGCACGGTGGCCCGGATCACCGATCCGTCCTCGCGCACGGCGCCGACGATGTCCCGGACGGACGGGCGGCCCTCGAGTCGCCGGGGCCGGGGGAGCGGGACGGTCAGGGGCGCGTCCCGGGTGACCTCGTACGCTTTGCCCGCGACGGTGACCGGAATTGAATCCTCCAACCCGGTCTCGAGTTCGAACGTGATCGCGCCGCCTTCGACGTGCACCCTCATCCGGTTCTCCTGCAGGGTGAGCCGGTAGGTCAGGGACGTCCAATCCTCAGGCAGCCGCGGGTCGAACGACCACACCGACAAATAGTCGCGCATGCCGCCGAACCCGGCCACGAGGGCGTTCCACACCCCACCGAGGGACGCGACGTGCACGCCGGCGTCCGTGTTGGAGTGCAGGTCGCACGAGGTCGACGAAGACGGCGGCGGAGAAGTAGCGTGGCGGCGAGTTCCGCGTAGCCGACCTCGGCGGCGATGATCGCCTGCACCACGGCCGACAGCGTCGAGTCGCCGGTGGTCAGCGGGTCGTAGTACTCGAAGTCGGCACGCTTCTGCTCAGCCGTGAACTCGTCGCCCTGCAGGTACAGCGCGAGCACGACGTCGGCCTGCTTGAGCACCTGGTGCCGGTAGATGACCAGCGGGTGGTAGTGCAGCAGCAGCGGGCCGCTTGTCCGGCGGCGTGTGGGCCAGGTCCCACAACTCCTTGGATCAGGAAGGCATCGTCCTGCGGGATGGATTCCCAGCCGGTCGTCGTAGGGGACGTGCATGGCCTCGGCGGCGCGGGCGAACTCGACGACCTCGTCCTCGGTGAGCGACAGCCGGGCCGACATCCGGGCATAGGCCTCCGGATCGTGCCCGGACAGCCACCGCAGGTTGCGCACGGCCGCCGCGCAGGTTGGCCCGGGCCATCACGTTGGTGAACAGGTTGTCGTTGACGACCGTGGTGTACTCGTCGGGGCCGGTGACGCCGTGGATGTGGAACTGCTCAGCGGCCTCGGCGGCCGTCGGTACGGCGCCAGAAGCCGAGGTCGGCCCACATCCGCGCGGTCTCGACGAGGATGTCGATCGCCTCCCTGGCGAGGAAGTCGACGTCGCCGGACGCCGCAACGTACTGCGACACGGCGTGGGCGATGTCGGCGTCGATGTGGTACTGCGCGGTGCCGGCGGCGTAGTAGCGCCGACGCCTCCTCGCCGTTGATGGTGCGCCACGGGAAGAGGGCGCCGCGCTGGTTCAGATCGACCGCACGCCGGCGCGCGGCGTCCAGCATCGTGTACGCGGAAGCGCAGCGCGTTGCGGGCGTAGCTGCGGCGAGGTGTAGGTCAGGAACGGCAGGACGTAGATCTCGGTGTCCCAGAAGTAGTGGCCGTCGTAGCCCGAGCCGGTGACGCCCTTGGCCGGCGACCCCGGTGCCCTCGGCCCGCGCGGAGGCCTGGATCAGCTGGAACAGGTTCCAGCGGACCGCCTGCTGCAGCGCCGGCTGGCCGCCGATCTCGACGTCGCTGCGCTGCCAGAAGGCGTCCAGCCAGGCCCGCTGCTGGGCGATGATCTCCGCCGTGCGAGGTGTCCCGGGCCCGGTCGAGGGTGCGCCGGCAGCGGTCGACGAGTTCCCGCGGCGGCACGCCGCGCGAGCGTGTGGTAGCTGACCACCTTGGTGATCCGGGTGGTCGTCCCGGCCGTCGCCTGGATCCGGAAGACGTGCTTGGCCACGTCAGGCATCGATCTGGGTGCGGACCTCGTGCTCGTCGGCCGTCTCGATCCTGTGGTCGGCGGCCACCGCCAGCGTCATCCCGGACTCGGCCACGCGATAGCCGAGCACAGCCCGTCCGCCGCCCGCCCAGTGCGACACCGGCTGCAGGACGCGGCTGTTGAGGTTTGCCGCCCGCCGCGGGTCGAAGCCGCTGCCCATCGCCGCCGCGCGGACGTGGAATTCGTCCTCTCCGTCCTGCCGGTTGAGGATCTCGCAACTGACGGCCACCGGAGCGTCCGCATCGAGCATCGTGATCTCGTAGTCCATCACGGCCAGGTGCCGCTCGGCGAACGACACCATTCGCCGGGAACGAAGCCGGACATGCTTTCCCGACGGGGTGCGCCAGACCAGCTCACGGGTCAGGACGCCGTCCCGGAAGGACAGGACGCGCTCATATCGAGCCAAGTCAGCCACTGTCAGCAGCAGCGGCTCATCATCGACGTAGAGCCGCATGACCTTGGCGTCGGGGGCGTTGACGATCGTCTGGCCCACCTTGGCGAAGCCGTAGGCATCCTCGGCGTGATGGATCGGCCAGGTCTCGTGGAGGCCGTTGAGGTAGGTGCCGTGGGCGTAGGCGTCCCGACCCTCCTCGACATTGCCGCGCAGGCCGAGATAACCGTTGCCGACCGCGAACAGAGACTCGGTCACGCCGAGGTCGGCGGCGCTGTAATGGGTCTCCCGCAGGGCCCAGGGATCGATCGGAAAACGGCTGCGATCCAGCAGATCGGAGTTGATGGGAACGGTCACGGCTGCACTCCCTTTCACGCCTACCCCTCCCGGCCGTGGCCGGCGGGCTTGACGGAGGATACCGCTCGTCCGCCCCCACGGATAGCGCCCGCCCCGCCCGCTCGCCCTCGCCCACCTCACGATGTCGAACCCCTCCGTTTCGGTCGAACCCCTGTACTCGAGCACAGGGGTTCGACGCGACCGGAGGGGTTCAGCGGCAAGAGGGGGTCAGCGGCAAGAGGGGTCGGTGGCAAGGGGGGTCGGTGGCAGGACGGGTTCGGCGGAGCGGGAATCGGAACGCCCGAGCCGGGCAGCGGTGAGGGTCAGGCGGGCAACCGCAGCTTGCCGCCGGAGGAGGACTGCGCCAGGCCGTCCGCGATCAAGGAGGCAAGCGCGCGGTTGAGCTGGTCCAAGTCCGGCCAGGCGGATCTCAGTTCCGAAAGCGACACGTCCTGGGAATCATGCTCTCGCAGCACCTTGAGGACGGCGCCGCGTGCCTGCCGGTCACTGCCCTGATAGGCGGGCTGTCGGCGCGCCTGGTCGCCGGTATCGGGGTAGCCGGCCAGGCGCCAAGCGCAATCCTCAGCGATGGGGCACCGTCCGCAGCGAGGCGTGGACGCGATGCAGATCACCGCGCCCAATTCCATCGTCGCGGCGTTCATGACCGCAGCGTCCGCAGCGGACGATGGCAGCAAACCGGCCATGATCTTGAGGTCACGGGTGGCCGATGGGGCGGAGCCGGCTCGGCCATCGAGCGCCCGGGCCAGCACGCGTCGCGTGTTGGTGTCGACCACGGGGTGCCGCTCGCCGTAGGCGAAGGCCGCTACCGCGCGGGCGGTGTACTCGCCCACCCCGGCGAGGGTGAGGAGATCGTCCAGTTCGCGGGGCACGACGCCGCCATGCCGATCCCGAATCACGACCGCGGCCTGGTGGAGTCGCAACGCTCGTCGTGGGTAACCCAGGTTCGCCCACTGGCGCACCGCGTCCGATGGGGACGCGGCCGCCAGCGCGGCGGGGACGGGCCAACGTTCCAGCCACTCGGCCAGGCGCGGCACCACTCGCTTGACCGGAGTTTGTTGGAGCATGACCTCGCTCACCAGCACTCCCCACGCCCCGAATCCAGGACGACGCCAGGGCAGATCGCGGGCACACAGCCGGTACCAGTCGATCAGTCGTGGGGCGAGATCCTGCACGCCGGACACCCTATGCGCGGGCAGACGGCCGTCACCAGTAGGGCACAGCGAACGCCTGCTGCCCGGCTCCTTTGCGGGGAGCCGGGCAGCGGTGGTGGTTGTGTGGTCAGGCTTTGGTCGGGGCGGTGATCGTGTCTGTGGCCTTGGGTGTGGTGGTTCGCGCTGGGTTGGCGTGCCGAGCTTTCGCTGATCGCCGGCCAGTCCGCGGCTAACGCCGAACGGCCAGCTGTTCGGGAACTCCGAAGGTTGCGGCGGCGTGGCGCAGGGCGGCGACGGCGGGGAGCTCGTCGCCCGACAGGAAGCGCAGCAGCGCCCCGCCACCTGTGCACACGTAGCCCAGGTCGTCGGTGACTCCGAATGCCGCGGCCGCGGTGATGCTGTCGCCGCCACCGAGCACGGAGAATGCGGCCGAGTCCGCCACTGCGCGCCAGATCTCACGCGTGCCGGCCGCGGACGGCTCGGATTCGAAGATGCCCATCGGACCGTTGATGAAGACCGTGGCAGCCGAGGAGATGTGATCGGCGAACCGGGCGATGGTCAGGGCGCCGATGTCGACATAGGACTCGTCGTCGGCCACAGCGTCCAGCGGCACCTCCTTGCGTCCCCCCGCGGTCACGCAGGCGAGGTCGATCGGCAGCACGATCCGGTCGGCGTAGGAGTCCAGGGCCCTGCGACCGTCCGCGATGAACTGCGTCAGGCCCTTCGCGCGCAGGAACTCCATCGACGCGGCGCCGAGATCGTGGCCCTGCGCGGCGAGCATGATGTTGCCGACCACGCCGCCGCACAACACGGTGTCGGCGATACCCCGAGACAGCACGGTCTCCAGCATGGCGAAGGCGTCGGAGACCTTGGCGCCCCCCAGGAGGAAGACACAGGGCCGATCGGGGGCCTCCATGATTCCCGACACCACGCTGTACTCGAGTTCGAACAGCCGTCCCATGGCCGAAGGCAGCACCATCTCGAACCCGCACAGGGTCGGCTGGGCGCGGTGGGCCGCGGCGAACGCGTCGCACACGTACAGGTCGGCCAACGGTGCCAGCTTCTCCACGCACAGAGTGTGGGCCATCTGCTCAGGGCTCAGGTTCAGCGTGGTCTCGAAGAGGGTCTGTTCCTCGGCGACGAATCGGACGTTGTCCAGGAGCAGGATCTGTCCGGGTTCGAGGCGGCCGATCGCGTCGCGAGCGGCTGGCCCGACGACGTCATCGATGAAATCCACGTCCCGGCCGAGGAACTCGGCCAGGTAGCCGGCGTGCAGACGGGTCGTGAAGTAGTTGTGGTACTCAACGTCGCTGCCCTGATGGGCGAGCAGCACCAGCCTGGCCCCCCGGTCGGCGAGTTCGCGGACGGTGGGCAGGCAGGCCCGGATTCGGGTCGTGTCCTTCAGCCGCCCGGCCGCCTTGTCCACCGGCTGGTTGATGTCGATCCGGCACAGGACCGTCCGTCCGGCGACGTCGAAGTCGTCGAGGGTCAGGATCTGGTGCTTCACGGCCGCTCAGGCCTTGGCCATACCGAGGTAGGAGTTGGTCAGGGCAAGCCCTTCGAGCCGATCCTCCTGCATCCGCATCGAAGCCCGGATGGCGTCGATGTTCTCGGGGATCACCACCGACTCCTGCGGGATGTTGATGGCGAACATGATGTCGTTGCCCGACATCACCACGGATTCGTCCCAGGCTGCGACCTCGTACATGTCGCCGCGGGGGTTGCCGAGGTCGCGCGCGTACTTGAACAGGGACGCGTTGCCGAGGAAGCCTTTGGCCAGGCTGACCACGCGGATGCGGGCGTGCTCGGCGAAGAGCTCCAGCAGCGCGGCCTTGTCGATCGACTTCTTCGGCGTCACCAGGACCGTGATGATGTGGCCGTGGGTGACCGGGGTGTGCACCAGGATTCCGGTGGTGGGCACGTGCGGCATGATCGTCATCAGGTCGAGCGCCTGATGGCTCGGCGCCGCCTCGACCTGCAGGGCATTGGTGAGTCCCCGGTTGTAGTCGCCCGGATCGGCCACGCGCCGGATGATCGTGATCGCCACCCGCTCGGCGCCCACGGCGCGATCGATGCAGTCCACGACCCGGATCAGCCCGGTGGTGTTGCAGCTGGTCAGCTTCAGGAATTGGGCGCCCACGCCCTGCTCGTAGTTGGCGTAGCCGTGGAAGAACACGTCCGCGACGGAGTTCTTCTCGCCGCCCTGGAAGATCGCCTTCTTTCCGTGCTTCGCGTACAGCTCCTTGTTCTGGGCACCGATTCCGGCGTTGGTGGCGTCCAGCATGATGTCGACGTCGGCCACCAGGTCTTCCAGCGACCCTGTGATCGGAACGCCCGCCTCTTCCAGTAGTCCCTCGTTGCCCGGCAGGGCGTTGAAGAACCGGTAGGGCATGCCACGCTCGACGAGAGCCTGAACCGGAAGGGTCGGCGCAACATCGGCGACCCCGACCAACTCCATGTCTTCCTGCAGGGCAACCCCGTCAGCGAGACGTTGCCCGATCGTGCCGTAGCCGGCGACACCAACTCGTACCTTTGCCATGAACGTGATCCTCTTGCTAGTGGAATTGGATGTGTGATTGGTCAGGAGCGTTCGGAGGTGATGCGATCGATCTGTTCGATCACTGCGGCCGTCATCTCGGTGGTGGTCGCCGTTCCGCCCAGATCGCCGGTCCGGACGCCGTCCGCGAGGGCCGCCTCGAAGGCCTTCACCAGGTGGTCGGCGGCGGCCGGTTCCCCGAGATGCTCCAGCATCATCGCCCCCGACCAGATCTGGCCGATCGGATTGGCGATGCCCTGGCCGGCGATGTCGGGCGCCGAGCCATGGACGGGCTCGAACAGAGAAGGATGCTTGCGCTCGGGATTGAGATTGGCGCTCGGCGCGACGCCGATCGATCCGGCGATCGCGCCGGCCAGATCGGACAGGATGTCGCCGAAGAGGTTGGACGCGACGATGACGTCGAACTCGGCGGGCCGAAGCACGAGCCGGGCGGCGAGGGCGTCGATCAGCATGCTGCGGCTCTCGACGCTCGGGTAACCCTGCCCGACCTCGGAGACGACCTCGTCCCAGAACGGCATGGTGTGGATGATTCCGTTCGACTTCGTGGCCGACGTGAGGAGCCCCCGCCGCTTGGTGGCGAGATCGAAGGCGTACCGCGCGACCCGGGTGATGCCCTTGCGAGTGAACACGTTCTCCTGGATGGCCAACTCATCAGGGAGGCCGACGAACGCCCTGCCTCCGATCTCGGAGTACTCGCCCTCATTGTTCTCGCGGACGAGAACCAGGTCGATGTCGTCGCCGCCGCGAACCGGTGACGGCACGCCCGGCAACGCGCGGACCGGCCGGAGGTTCACGTACTGCTCGAAGGTGCGCCGGATCGGGATCAGCAGGCCCCACAGGGTTTCGGTGTCGGGGATTCCCGGCATCCCGACGGCGCCGAGGAAGATGGCGTCGTGGCGACCCAGCTGCTCCAAGCCGTCGATCGGGAGCATCCGCCCGTGCCGCAGGAAGTAGTCGGAACCCCACTCGTAGGTGGCCCAATCGAGCGTGAGGTCGTAGCCGGGCAGAAGGTGATCGATGCACTCGATCGCCGCCGGAACGACCTCCTGACCGATTCCGTCCCCGGCGATCACCGCCACGCTCTTGGTCGTCATGCCACCCCTCTCCGTCCTGCGCCACTGTTCTGCAGCTGTCTGCACTCACGTGTCTGCACCAGCACTGTGTTCTGCGCCAGCACTGGGTTGTGCACTGTCACCGTGTCTGCGCATCCCCGTGCTCGCACTAAGTTGAGCTAACCCTAACACCGGAATGAGCGAAATCGCACAAATGTGGGTAGATTGGGGCCGGAGGGGTGAAAGGGTCGGGTCGTGTACGAGCGAAGGGACGCTGCCGGTGAGAGTGAGTGTCGGGGAGTTCCCTGAGCAGGACGACCAGGCGGCTCAAGCCAGGAAGTCCGGCACGGAAAGACGTCGGGCCTTGGAACAACTCGTGCTCGACCGAGGCTACGCGGCGACGTCGGAGCTCGCCGCGGGCCTCGGGGTCTCCGAAATGACCATCCGCCGCGACATCGCCAAGCTCGAGCAACGCGGGCGGCTCCGCAATGTCCACGGGGGTGTGACGGCGATCTTGGATTCAGACCTCGGCGGTAGCGAGTTCGAGGACCGGCGGCGGCTCCATACCGCCGCGAAGAAGGCGGTGGCGAAGGCGGCGCTGAGGTTCTTGCCACGTGATGGGATTCTCGCCCTCGATGCCGGCACCACGACGGCGGCGGTTGTGCCGCTGCTGCCCGCGGACCGTAGCTTCACGGTGGTGACCTACTCGTTGCCGGTGATGATGGAGGCGGTGCACCATCCGAACATCGAACTGGTGAACCTGGGCGGGGTCTTCCACCGCTACTCGTTGTCTTACTCCGGCCCGATGACCATTCGGGCGATCGAGAACCTCCGCATCACCACGCTCTACCTGGGCGCCTCCAGCGTCAGCGAGCGCGGCCTCTTCTGCGGCAACGAGTTCGACGCCGTCACCAAACGCGCGCTGATCGACGCCGCAGAGACGGTGGTCCTTCTGACCGACTCCTCGAAGTTCCGCAAGATCGCGATGGTCAGGATCTGCGAGTTGGACCAGATCGATCACGTGGTCGTCGACGGCGGCATCGACGAGGCGTCACTCGCCCTGGTGCGGGGGGCCGGCATCGAACCCACTCTGGTCGCGCGTCACTCCTGACTGGTGACCGCCACCCGGTAGCTCCAGATCTCGCTGGCGACCCCGACGGGCTTGGGCCGTTCGGGTGCCGGAGCCTCGCCAGGTCCGTGGCCGTGCCCCGCGCGGAAGTCCGCGGAGGCGAGCCAGGACTGATAGCTCTCCTCGTCATCCCAGCGGGTCACCACCAGCCACTGGTCGCGTCCGTCGGTGGGAGCGAGGAGTTCGAAGCCGCCGAACCCGGGCTGACCGTCCACAGCCCCGAGCCGCGCGGCGAAGCGGCGGGCCAGCTCGTCGCCGGAGTCGGACGGGACGGTGATCGCGTTGATCTTGATGATGCTCATCTCCCCATTCTGCCCGGGCGACACGCCGGGCGATGCGTGGGGGGCGTGACCTCGTCGGAGGCGGGTATAGGCCAATTGCCCTGCAGGAACGCTCGATGGCTGCCCGGGTAGTCATCGGGTGGGTGCGCCGGTTGAACACACAGCCGGCGCACCGCCGGCAGCGGCCCGACATCGGTGAGCGTCTTCGACCTGCAGAAGGCACACCGGCTCCGCAGGATGGGCCAGTCACCCCGGCGCGTCCTCGTGTGCCCAGGATCGGTCTGGCGCTGAGCCTCGGTCAGCCCAGGCGCTCCAGCAGGCGGTTGGCCCGTTTGGCGACGGACGGCAGCCGTGAGGTCGCGTGGCGTCGCAGCCGCTCCCGCAACGCCGGCCGCAAACTCGGGTCGGTGTCGGCGAGTGCGGCCAGTGCCGACATGGCGTTGGTGAGGACGATCCAGTCCTCGGCCTCGTCCAGCGTGCGGGTCAGCCACTCGGCGGCTTGGTGCCGCTGGGCCGCAGAGAGCGGCACTTCGCCCCAGATCTGGGCCAGGTGCCACTGGAGGGAGGGCTGAGGGCTCGCCGCCAGTTCGGTGTGCAGTCGGTCGACGTGCAGGGCCACCAGGTCGGGACGCTGTCGAGCGAACTTCTCCAACGCGTCGGCGGCACGCATCCGGACCACAGGGTCGGTTTCCGAGCAGCAGTCGAGAAGTTCGGGAAGGCGCGAGGGTCGCCCCCTCAGCTCGGCGAGCACGTCCTCCACCCCGACCAGGGTTCTCGGGTTGCCGCCGGAGAGGACGGTCCTGAAGGGTGTCTGCCGGTCGAGGTCGCGCACCAGTTGCCGGGGAGCCGTGAACTCGTACGACGCCCGGATCCCATCGGCGAGTGCCTCGGTGTCAGTGCGCTCGTCGAGGTCCAAACCCGTCCAGCCGTAGGGACCGAGGTAGCCGGGCACGTAGGCGCCGTCCTCGGCGCGAAGGGCGAGCTGCCCGTCCAAGTCGGCCAGGAGGACGACCGATTGTGGGTGCTGGACCCACACACCGTCCACCTTGTGGGAGCCGCCGTAGTAGGCGAAGACCTTCTTCGTGAAGAAGGCCGGCCGGCCGTGGGAAAGCTTCTCCTGCGCGCCCGGCAGCGAGAGCGCGAGCGTCTGCACCTTGCGGTACCAAGCATCGGCGGGGTCGAGCATTCCTGGGTGCTCCATCGAGTTCCAGCCTTCCGCGGCCGGTCCCGGAAGTCCAGAGGGCAGGGCCCACCACCGAAGTAGCGAAGCACTCACCGCTCCCCTGGCTCGGGCGCCGGCGGGTGGGGTCGACGTGGACGAACCGCACCGCCAGCAGATGCTGGACGGCGAGGATGCCGGCATGCTCGGGCTCGTGGTCGCGTCCACCATCGACTACCTCGTGAGGCGACGGCGCGATCCGCACGCTCGCCACACAGCCGGTCGGAATGGCCGGACGTCGCTGGCTGAGTACACGGCCTGCAGCTCGTTGTGGTCGGTGTCGGCATCGGCCGGCTCGCCATCGCACCGAAGTCAGCGGCGCCTGTGCTCACCGACGTGGCGGCCATCGCGGCGAAATCAGAGCCCGTGCTCACCAACAGGGTGGCCATCGCACCGAGTCAGCGGCGCCTGTGCTCACCGAGCTGATCGCCGGCCTGCTCGGGCGACGCGGGCGGGTCTGCGGGTTTCGGGTCAGGCTCGGGGCATCCGGCGCTGGCAGGATGGGTCCATGCCCACCTCACCCTCGTCGGCGGACGCGTCTGACCGGACGCTCGACTGGAAGCCCACTGGCTCGCAGGCGATCGCACTGCAGGTCGCAGGCGTGCTGGTCTCGGTGGTGGGATTCGCCGGGTACGGATTGCTCGCCGCGATCCGGTACGGCGCGGGCGCTGAGTTCAGCGTGGACGCACCGGCTCTCCTGCTCGGGACCCTGTACACGGTCGCGGTGCTCGCGATCCTGATCCTTCTCCACGAGGGGATCCACGGCCTGGCCATGCTGGCCTTCGGGATACGTCCGACCTTCGGCGTGGGGGTGGCTGGGGGCGTGTTGCCCTACGCGTACGCCACGGCCGTCGGAGTCCGCTTCGAACGCCGGACCTACCTCGTCGTGGCCTTCGCGCCCACCGTCGTGGTGAACCTGCTCGGAGCCGCCGTCGTCTGGTGGGGCCCGTGGGGCGGCTGGCTCGCGTTCGCAGCTGCGCTCCACCTCGGCGGCTGCGTCGGCGACTGGGCCCTCGCGGGCGTCGCTCTACGCCAACCGCTCGGCAGCCGCTTCGAAGACCTCAAGGACGGCATCCGCGTCCACCTGCCCTGACCGATCAACGACATGGCCGGGCCCGCGATGACTCCGTGGGCGAGCGGGCAGGGCGCCTCTTCCCGACCGGCTCGAATGCCCCCGACCGAAACCGACGTAGACCTCGGTTCGCCGGCTGCGAGGAACTCGGTCAAATCCGCCCGCGGTTGCCGGTCGGGATCGGCCGGCAACCGCCACTGCCCGGTGATGGTCTGTCGGGATGGGTCCAGTCCGTTGAGGCCGGCACAAGGGTGGGGGACCACGCCAGGACGATAGGCAGCTCGTCCCACTTCAGGCGGAGCGGGGTGTGGCCGAGTTCGCGGCGGGCTCGGTTGACCCCGCGGCGGAACGTCAGGTCGCCAAGCCAGGCGATGGCTGAGGCGGAGGGCCGGTTCAGCCACCGGGAGAGCCCGGTCAGGCCGGACGCGGGTGGCGGGTAGTCCCGGGTGGCGAGGGAGGGTTGAGGCGCGCCCGGAGGAGATGGCCCTGTCCCCACCGAGGGAGCCCTCGGTGACGACCGTCTTGGCGCTGCCGGGCAGCACGCGGAAGTCCAGGCCCAGCGCGGCCGCGGCCGCCGCCGCGCCCTCATCGGTCGCCGGCACGACTTGGTGACCGGCGCCGCGCAGGCCCTCCGCGAGCGCCAGCAGCGGCTGGGTGTCGCCGGTGCTGCCATAGCCGGTGACCAGGAGCTTCATTTGATCTCCCCTCGCGGCGCCGGTCGCTGCCAGGCCGGGGACGTTGACGGGTGCCTCCCGCACGGTGGTTCGCGCTTCCTCCAATACCCCGGTCCGTCGGCTCGACCCGCGTTCCAGTGATTGGTCGGCCGGTGCGGGAGGGTTGGCCGGCGAGAGAGCTGGGTATCGATTCCGTGTCGCCGCGACAAGGCGATTCGACCGCTCCCAGACAGGACTGCCATGCCCCTTCCAGATGCCGACCCGGCACAGCTCGTCGGCGCGAGCGTCACTTCCGTCGATGGCGAGGACGTCGGGCGGATCGACCAGGTGTTCCTCGACGACGGCAGTGGACGCCCGCGCTGGATCACCGTCCGCACCGGGATGTTGGGACTGGGTCACAGGTTCGTGCCGCTGGAGGGCGCGGATCCCGACGGCGCCGGACTGCGGGTGCCCTACTCCAAGGACACGATCAAGCATGCGCCCGACGTCGGCATCGATGCCGGTCATCTGAGTTCGGAGGACGAGCGCCGGCTCACCGCCCACTACGAGAGCAGCAGACCGGACGATCTCGGCGGGCCGGGCGAGAGCAACCGCCGCGGCGAGAACAGCGGGCACGACGAGAGCAGTGTGATGCACGAGAACAGCCGGCACGACGAGAGCAGCAGGACGGACGAGAGCAGCGCCCGGACGACCAACCAGCAGAACGGAGCGAACCTGTGACCAGCACGCCTGACAGCGGCGGCGCGAGCACGCCGGAACGGTATGGCGCGGACCACCGGATCGATCCGCGCACGGACCCCCGCGTCCATCGGGACGACGTCGTCGCCCACCAACGGGAGCGTTTCGGCGGGGTGAAGATCGGCTCCGCGTTCTTCGGTTGGCTCGCCGCGACCGGCATGACCGTGATCCTCACCGCGCTGCTGGCCGGCGCCGGCACGGCCGTCGGGGTGGCCACCGGCACCGATCTCGGCACGGCCACGTCCTCTGCGACGGCCGATCCGGGAACGGTCGGGATGGTGGGGGCGATCGTGCTGGGGGTGGTCGTCTTCGCGGCCTACTACTGCGGCGGCTACGTCGCCGGGCGCATGGCTCGCTTCAACGGCGCCCAACAGGGTGCGGCGGTCTGGATCTGGGCGATCGCGGTGGCCATCGTGGTGGCGATCGTGGGTTTGGTGGCTGGAGGCAACTACGACGTCCTGTCCCGGTTGAACAGTTTCCCGCGGATCCCGGTGGGCCAGGGCGACCTGACCACGGCTGGCGTCGCGGCACTCGTCCTGGTGGCACTGACCAGCCTCGCCGGGGCCGTCGTGGGCGGACTGGCCGGCATGCGGTATCACCGCGCCGTCGACAAGGCCGGCCTGGGCTGATGAGCGCGGATCGCCGCGGGTCGAACGTCCGGAAGCCGCTGCGCGAGCATGTACGCCCGGACGGCGTCGCCGACGCGACCGTCGCGGCGGTCGGCAAGCTGTCCGAGGCGCTGGAGGTCGTGGAGGAATGTCGAGGGCTGCTCTATGCCTTCCACCGCCGCACCGGCACCGCGGACTTCACCCTCCAGGAGGCAGTGGACCTGTTGCGGGTCGCCGGTCACGAGCGACTCGCGGATCGCATCGACCACGAACTCGTCGGCCGGAACGTGGTTCACGGCCGCTGGACGTTCCAGCTCGTCGAGGAATACGACGACACGTATTGGTCGGTGTTCCGCCGGCTCGACCAGGCGGTGCGCGACGAGCTGGTCGGCGGCCGCCGGCACCTGTTCGAGGCCGAGATGAAGGAGTCCGAGCGGACGGACGGTAAGCGCGGCCACACCGCCGTCCCCGACGACAGCGGACCTCAGGGCAGCAAGGGCTAGTTGTCCCTCTCTTCAGTGGATTCTCGATGGCTTCCTGCGTCAGGTGTCGGCGTCATGGTCACCACGCACCCAACTGATGTAGCGCTCTGCCGAGCGGGTGACGGCGGTGCGTGCGCCGCTGCGCACGACACCCCCGAAGTTGTCGTAGAGCCGATCGAAGCGCAGCTCCGACGCGGCGGCGGATAGCCGTGCGACCACGGTGGCAGACAAGGGGATCCTGTTCGGATAGGAGCGGAGGAAACTCACCCATCCCTGGGCGGGGACGGTGGAGATGGTGTCGCCGCTCAACAGGACTCCTCGCCCGTCGGCGCCCGATGGCCACAGCAGCACCGCGCTGCCGGGGAAGTGCCCACCGGGCTGGCTGGCCAGCAGGCCGGGCAGCACCTCGAACGGCTCGTTCCAGCTTCGAATCTCCGGGCCCTCCCGGCGTACCCAGCTGCGGTCCTTCGCGCTGACCCACACGCTCGCTCCGAAAGCCCGGGCCCATTCCAGTTGGGCGCCGTACATGTGGGGATGGCTCGCCAGGACCGCGGCCACGCCACCGAGGCCGGCGACGGCCTCGACCGCCGCAGCGTCGAGGTAGCCCGGCACGTCCCACAGCAGGTTGCCCGTTGCCGTACGGACCAGCAGGCCGGTCTGGCCGATGTCTGCCCTGGGGCGGGCGGTCAGCCCGAACAGGTCGGGTTCCAGTTCGGCGATCTCGATGTGGCAGCCTTCTGCCGCTCGCTCGACGGACGTCGTCCACCGCTGGCCGCCCGGAGGAAGGTATTGCCGCTCGTCGGCGCAGATCATGCAGAATTGGTCGTCGAGGTCGTTCTCCACGCCACACGTGGCGCAACTACGCCAGGGTTCCATGGCCGGATTCTACGGATGCCCGCCGACTTCAGGGAGTGGCTTCAGGGCGCCCGGTACGTCTGAAGGACCGCACGTAGGCAGTCGTGGGCCTGGGGCCGGTGAGGCCGATCAGCACCTGAAGGGTGAGTCCGTCGGGAAAGCGCCAGCAGTGCTGGACCCGTCCCACGGAGACGACGGCCTCGGCTGCGACCGATCGGAGGCTCACCCGCGCCGAGCCCTCGGGTGGCGATCACGCGCAGGACGGCGAGCAGGATGGCGGAGCGCTTGGTCTCACGGCCCGGCGACGTGCTCATCTGGACAGGGGAGGTTGGACCGCCGAAGTTGCCGTTATGGCGCGGGGTGAATGCCTTCTGGGCCTTCCCCCCGCCAAACTCGTCGTTGTGGGGCGCTCTGGGAGCCGTTCAAGCAACAACTTTGGCGGTTGCGCCGTCGGAGGCCGAGCTGAGGGCCTTGATAACGACCACTTCGGCGGTCCATCCGAGCAAGCCTGACCGCCAGCAACGCCAACTCAGCTCGATGACCTCAACTCGACTTCCTGAACCTGATCGTCGAGCACCTCACCGCCACCGGCGCGATGCAATCGGCACGGCTCGCCTGGGAGGTCGCGCGTCAAGGGGTGCCGATGACTCTGAGGAGCCTCAGGGCACGGGTCAGCAGCCGGGCCCAGGCCTGCGGAGAGATGGTCCCGGGAGGACTGAAACCCCAGAGCCGCTGCTGAGCGACGGTCTGTGATTCGGTGTACTTGAGGATGCCGTCGGCGCCGTGACGCCGTCCGACCCCGGAGTCGCCCATGCCGCCCATGGGCGCGTCGAGACTGCCCCAGGCCGCTCCGAACGCGTCGTTCACGTTCACCGTGCCGGCACGAACCCGGGCGGCCACGGCCCGGGCGCGGGCGCCGTCGCGGCCCCAGACGCTGGCATTCAGGCCGTACGGCGAGTCGTTGGCCAACGCGATCGCCTCCTCCACGTCCTGGTACCGATAGAGCGACACCACCGGACCGAACGTCTCGGACGCGTGGACCGTCATCTCGGGGGTGACACCGGTCAGGATCGTCGGCTCGTAGAAGAACGGGCCGAGGTCGGGGCGCGGTCGTCCGCCGGCCAGTACGCGAGCGCCCTTGGCGACCGCGTCGTCGACGTGGCCGGCGACCGTTGCCAACTGGGATCGGCTGGTGAGGCTGCCGACGTCGATGCTGAAGTCGTAGGCCGCACCGACCTTCAGGTGCGCTGTCTGCTCGGCGAACCTCGTCGCGAAGGTGTCGAACAGGGCGTCCGGAACGTAGATCCGTTCGATGGAGAGGCACAACTGCCCGGTCGACGAGAAGCTGCCCATGACGGCGCCGGCGACGCTCTTGTCGACGTCCGCGTCGTCGAGCACGATCAGCGCGTTCTTGCCGCCGAGTTCCAGCGATGCCCCGATCAGACGTCTGCCTGCCTCCGCGGCGATCTGCCGTCCGGACGCGGTGGAGCCGGTGAACATCACGTTGTCGGCCTGGCCCAGCAGGGTGCCGCCGAGGGAGTTGCCCCGGCCGATCACCAGCTGCCACACGGCGTCCGGAAGTCCCGCCTCGCGCATCAGCTGCCGCGCCCACAGCGCGGTGAGCGCGCCGTGGGCGTCCGGCTTCTGCACGACCGCGTTCCCGGCCAGCAGGGCCGGGATGGTATCGCCGGCGGCCAGGCTCAACGGGTAGTTCCACGGTGAGATCACGGTCACCACACCGACGGGGTGACGCAGTTCGGTGGTGTGGGTGAGCACCGGGACCGCACCCCGCCGCCGCCGGGGGTGCAGGTACCGATCGGCACGTCGCGCGTAGTAGCGCGCGGTGATCGCGATGTCGGCGACCTCGAGGAAGGCGTCGCGCCGGGTCTTGCCGTTCTCGGCCTGGATCAGGTCGAGGGCCTCGTCCTGCCGCTGCAACACCAGATCGTGGAAGCGCAGCAGGATGCGCTTCCGCTCGGCGATGAGCGTGGTCGCCCAGGCGCGCTGCGCGACCCGGGCGCGGGTGAAGGCGTCCTGGACCGCCTCCGGCGTCGCCACGGGCAGCTCCGCGATCGGCCTCCCGGTGTAGACCTCCGTCGCGCTGATCGTTGCGGGATCGGCACCGGCGGTGGCCGACGCCGTCAACGCGGAGAGGAAGGACGCGCTGAGCCTCTGCGGCAGGTTGGACATCAGTTCGCTCCCTCCGTCACAGCAGCAACGAGCCGACGATGTAGCTGGAACCCAGCGCGGCGAAGCCGATCACCACCGAGCGCAGCACCGTCTGCCAGATGCGGGTGTGCCCGAGCCTGGCGAGGACGACGGAGGTGATCGCGAGAGCTGCGGCGACCGCCAGCACCGTGTACTCGTCGCGCCAGGCGCCCGGGGTCACCACCGAGATCAGGATCGGGACGCTGGCGCCGAGGAGGAACGCCAGGGCGGCCCAGATCGCGGGGGTGAGGGCGGCGCCGAGGGTCGTGCGGTTCGCGAATCCGTCGATGTAGAGCTGGGCGCCGATGCTGTCGACGGCGTTGAGCTCTTCAGCGACAGTGCGTGCGGTGGACGGGCTGACGCCCCGTTCCTCGTAGTAGGCGGCCAGTTCAGCGATCTGTTCCTCCGGTTCGAGCGCCGACTGCCGGCGTTCCTCTTCCGCGACCAGCTGTTCCGCGTCCCAGTCGGCCAGGGACCCGGCGAGTACCACGCTCGCCACGGCGAGTGCACCCGCGAAGCCGGCGAGGAGGATCACCGGCGACCACAGGTTGCGAATCTCGCCCCCGCCCGAAAGGCCCTGGCTGAACCCGGCGATACTGAGGATGCCGTCGTTGACGTTCTCGACCCGGCTTCGGACCTGGGCCGGGTCGATGCGCTGGGCGATCCATCTCCACCAGCTCTGGCGTTGCACCTCCACGCCGGAAAGTCTGCCAGCCGTGTCACCTGTCGTCCCCGGATCCACCAGGGCGGATCCGCTACCGCTATCGAAGGAGCGTGGACGCGACGAAACGCAGGTTGCGGGGGGACTCGCCGACGCGTCGAATGGCGTAGGGGAACCAGTCCGTGCCGAAGGGCAGATACACCCGGACGCGGTGGCCGCGGCGGGCAAGATCGCGCTGGAGTTCCGGCCGGACGCCGTACAGCATCTCGAATTCGTACCGGTCCCGAGGCCAGGAGTGGGCTTCGGCCTGGCAGATGATCTCTTCGATCAGGCGATGGTCGTGGGTCGCGAATGCCGGATAGACCCCGGCGTCCCGGGCGGCACCGCTCAGCAGGAGTGAGGCGGACTGGCGGTAGCGGGAGTCACGATCCCCAGCGCCACGAACCGCAACGGAGGCGGGCTCGGCGAAAGCGCCCTTGACGAGCCGCACCCACGCGCCGGTCTGAACGAGTCCCTGGACGTCGACGCGGGTGCGGTGCAGGTACGCCTGGATGGTGATGGCCACCGGAAGGCCGTCGGCCTGCAGCGTCCGGTACAGGCCCAAGGTCGCGTCGGTGACGCCTGCGTCCTCCATGTCGATCATGAGCGCGTCATGGCCCTGACGGTGCTGCGGGGCTGCGGTTCGGATGGCGTCGGCGAGCGTTCTGGCGTTGGTGGTGCACGTGGCGGCGTCGACCATGAGGCCGATCTGGGTCGGGTCGACGGAGACGCACACATCCAGCGATCGGCCGGCCGTGGCTGTGATCGCCTCGCGGAGGTGAGCGACGGTGCGAGCGATCAGGACGGAGTCGGTGACGTATTCGCCGAGATAGAACAGCGATGCCGAAATGCCGTCCTTCGCCAGATCGGTGGCGCACTGTGCAACCTCGTCCACGCCGGCGCCGCCGACGAACTGGCCGGCCAGTCCCCGCAGCCACGGCTGTCGTTGGGCGAAGGACGTCACCCGTGCCGAACGGGCGAGCCTGATCATGCCCTCCTGCCACAGCGCCATTCCTGCACCCTAGAGCGTGGCGGGCAGCGATGACGTCGCGCTCATTGCATGGTCGGGTTGTCCCGCGGGGTGCGGCCGACGTTGCCTCAAGCAATCGTCGGATGACTGCGACCGCGGCCGAATCAGACGACGGCGAAGTCCACCACCGCGGACTTCGCGCCGCGAAGCAGGGCCAACTGCTCGGCCTCGTCCCGCACCAGCGCTTGGGTGCGATCCGGCAGCGCGTCGAAGGCACGGACGCCGACAGTAACCTTCGCGCCGGTCTTGCGTGGACGCCACACGCCTGCGATCTCGCCGTCGATGAGGAGAGTCCCCGGATCTCCTGCGGTCTTCCAGACTTCCCCGTGGTTGTGGCGATCCACGATCGTGTCCCGGTCGCGCAGCTGGGTGTAGGGATCTCGCGGCGGCAGGAGACGCACACCCCGAGGGGTCGGCCGGGAGCGCAGCACGTCCAGGTCGTCGGTGTGAACCCAAACCTTGCCGCGGAAGACGACCGGCGTCAGTTCGTCCGCGATCGGATCCCACCATGGGCCGACGTCGCCGACGTTGACTCCCAGCCAAGCTGCGAAGTGGGCGCGGGTGGAGGGTCCGTAGCAGTGCAGGTAGCGGCGGAGCAGCTCGGTGCGCGCGGCGACGGAGTCCGCGTCGGCGATCGGATGGCCAAGCCACTCCTCGACGAGCACGAACGGGGCCTTGTTCCCGGCCCGCGGCGCGAAACACACCACCCCACGCAGCGTGAGGATGCGCAGACAGAAGTGCACGATCGCCTCACCCCACGGCTGGCCGGCGGCGTACGGCCCCGGCGACTCCCACCTGCGTCGCTGCTCGTCAGGCAACCTCCGGGCGATCCGAGCGGCGAGCTCGAGGCCCAATTCGTCGATGGCGAGCCGACGGCCCGACAACACGTCGCCGATGCCCGCACCGCAACGGTCCACGGCCTCGCGCAGACTCATGCCAACGGCGTCCAGGGCCGGCTCGACGCCCCGAATGAGATGACGCTGCCCGGCTTCGGTGGGCGGCATGACGCCGGCGGTGAATACCGAGGCGTCCGCGGTCGGGAAGGCGAAGGGCGCCCCGCGCAGCGACCAGGTCTGCAGCAGGGTCTTGTCCGCGTCGAGGGCGGTGGCCAGTTGGGCCTGCGTGATGCCCCTCACGCGCGCGTGCAGGGCCAGCAGGGCCGATCCGGGCGGGGAGTTCTGGACGCCGCACCCGTGAGCCGCCTCGAGCAGACCGCCTTCTGGCAGTCGCTCGCCGAGATGATGTGAGGCCAGGCGAAAGGCGATCACGTCGCGTCGGGTCACTTCGTCAGCCACGGGTCGTCTCCGCCTGGCTGCATCGAGTCCGGATCGCGCGAGATGCGGGTCGGGGCATGACGGGCTCCTTCGGTGATCGGGCAATGGCGTAACTCATGTCACAGCTTCCCCAGTCTCAGCCCCTGGCTGCTCCCGGAGGGCCACGGGAGGCCTGAACTTCGACATCGTCGCGCCCTGGTCGTCGCCGGCGATCGGTGCTGGCGAGGTTGAACCCAGGGTCGACCCGAGGTTGGGGAGATCGAGCGCCGACCTCCCCACTGGCGGCACGGTCACAGACGCCGACGTTCTCCCGCCTGAACGGCGACGTTCTCCAGTCTGTGGGGAGTTGGTTGCACGTGACGTGAGTAAGGGTGCCCATGGAGCCGGGCGCGGGGGAGAGCTTACCTAGGAGGCAGGGTCGGGCGGGTGTTCCGTCCGCACCGGCGACGACGGGGAGACCAATGGCGACAGCACAGACCAGAACGACGGCGGGCCGCGGCCGCCGCTACGACAGCATCCTCGAGACGGTCGGCGACACCCCGTCCGTCCGGGTCAACAACATCGGCGTGGACGGCGTGACCATCTACGTCAAGGTCGAGTACTTCAACCCGCTTGCCTCGGTGAAGGACCGCCTCGCGATCAGCGTCATCGAGGACGCCGAGCGCCGCGGCGCGCTCGCTCCCGGCCAGACCGTGGTCGAGGCCACCAGCGGCAACACCGGAATCGGGCTGGCCATGGTGTGCGCACAGAAGGGCTACCCCCTCGTCGTCACCATGGCCGACAGCTTCTCCGTCGAGCGCCGACGGTTGATGCGCATGCTGGGCGCCAAGGTCATCCTCACCCCGCGCGCCGAGAAGGGCATCGGCATGTACCGCAAAGCCGTCGAACTCGCCCAGGCCAACGGCTGGTTCCTCGCCCGCCAGTTCGAGACCGAGGCCAACGCCGACATCCACGAGGCCACCACCGGCCGGGAGATCATCAACGACTTCGCCGGCTCCCGCCTCGACTGGTTCGTCACGGGCTACGGCACCGGGGGCACGGTCACGGGCGTCGGCCGGGTGCTGCGCCGTGAGCGGCCCGACGTGCGGATCGTGCTCTCCGAGCCCGCCAACGCCCAACTCATCGGCAGCGGCACCCCGCAACCGCGGGACGCGGACGGTCAACCCGCGTCCAGCCACCCCGCCTTCGAGCCGCACCCCATCCAGGGCTGGACGCCGGACTTCATCCCGCTCGTCCTTCAGGAGGCCATCGACCAGCACTACTACGACGAGATCATTCCGGTCCCCGGCCCGGAGGGAATCAAGTGGGCCCGCGAGCTGGCCTCGAAGGAGGGCATCCTCACCGGGGTCTCCGGCGGCTCCACCTTCGCTGTCGCTCGGCAGGTGGCCGAGCGGGCCGAGCCCGGTTCGGTGATCCTGTGCATGCTGCCCGACACCGGCGAGCGGTACCTGTCCACCCCCCTGTTCGAGGAGATCCCCGCCGACATGAGCGACGAGGAGCAGGCCATCTCGCAGTCCACGCCCGGCTACCAGCTGCCCCCGGCCTGACCGATCGGCTGCTGGGCGGCGTCCATCAGCAACGCCCGATCTGAAATGGCCTGCGCGGCCTTGACGCTGCCGCCGGGCCGCCAAAAACGGCGCCGTCCATCGGCAACGCCCGATCGCTACGGAGACGGCGTCGAGGGTGCTGGGGCCTTGTTCCTTGGACAGCACTCTCGCGGTCGCGCCGCGTACGCGCAGGTCTGGCACGCCCCCAATGCCGGGGCGACGCACTGAGGGTGCCGAAAGACTCCGCCACCCTCCTAGGTAACGCCCGATCCCTCACGATCCCCCGGTTGGGATGCGGCGAGCTCGGTCAGGTCGTCGGCGGAAAGGGCGAGGTCGGCGGCCGCGAGGTTGGCCTCCAGGTGGGCGAGCCGCGATGTGCCGGGGATGAGCAGGATGTTGTCGCGGTGGTTGAGGAGCCAGGACAGTCCGACCTGGGCCGGGGTGGCGCCGTGCCGTGCGGCGACGGCCCGGACGGCGGGCTGATCGGGGACCTTCGGCAGGCCCGGGAACGCCGACCCCAGCGGGAAGTACGGGACGTAGGCGATGCCCCGCTCGTGGCACAGGTCCAGCACCTCGGCGTCGGCGGTGTTGACGAGGCTGTAGGCGTTCTGGACGCACACGATGCCGGCCTGTGTGATCGCCTGCTCGACCTGGGCGCCGGTGGCGGTGGAGATCCCGACCCCGGCGATCTTGCCTTCCACGCGCAGCGCGACCATCTCGGCCAGCTGGTCCTCCAGCGGGACGCGCTGCGCCGGGTCGTCGATGGGATGGTCGAGCAGCCGCAGGTTGACTGCGCCCAGCCGCTCGACCGAGAGGCTGCGAAGGTTGTCCTCGACGGCGGCGCGGAGCTGCTCGGGCCGCTGCGCCGCCGGCCAGCCACCATTGGCGTCGCGGACCGCGCCGACCTTTGAAACCAGCACCAGGTCGTCGGGGTAGGGGTGCAGCGCGGCATGGATGATCTCGTTGGCGACGTCAGGGCCGTAGTACTGCGCGGTGTCGATGTGGTTCACGCCGAGCTCCACGGCCCGCCGCAGTACCGCGATCGCCTCATCCCGGTCGCGCGGTGGGCCCATCACGCCAGGTCCAGGGAGCTGCATCGCCCCGAAACCGATCCGTCGTACGAGGAGTTCCCCCAGCAGGTAGGTGTCCATGCCGAGACTCTAGACGGATCGTCGCGTGATGGCGTCCCCGAGCGGACGCGCGGGGTAGCCAGGCGAACGGGCGGAACACCCTGACCCCGGCGTAGTCCCGGTCCGGGCTCAGGTACTCGGACAGGACCTCGGTGCAGCTGAGCATCCGGGCAGCCGCGATGATCGCGCTGTTCCACAACGACGGGCCGAACCGGCGCCGCGTGGCGAGCGCGATCCTGACGAGGCTGAGCGTGACGTCTTGCACGACGAAGCGGGAGAACGCCTCGACCAGCGCGCTCACCCACGTCCCACTCTCGGCCGCACGGAGCCGATGGCCAAGCGAAGGGCGTCCCGGGCGTTTCGCCGGGCCGTCAGAGGCGGGGTGAGCGTCGCATCGCCACGCGATGGGCCAAACATGGCGACATCAGTGCTGCATGTCGACGAAGCGGCTGTAGTGGCCCTGGAAGGCGACGGTGACGGTCTTGGTCTGGCCGTTGCGGTGCTTGGCGACGATGAAGTCGGCTTCGCCGGAACGCTCGGACGCGTTGTTGTACATGTCGTCGCGGTGCAGCAGGATCACCACGTCCGCGTCCTGCTCCAGCGAGCCGGACTCACGCAGGTCGCTCAGCATCGGCTTCTTGTCCGTCCGCTGCTCGGGGCCACGGTTGAGCTGCGACAGCGCCACCACCGGCACGTCCAGTTCCTTGGCCAGCAGCTTCATCTGCCGCGAGAACTCCGACACCTCCAGCTGGCGGCTCTCGACCCGCTTGCCGGAGCTCATCAGCTGCATGTAGTCGACGATCACCAGCTTCAGGTCGTTGCGCTGCTTCAACCGCCTCGCCTTCGCGCGGATCTCCATCATCGTCAGGTTGGGCGAATCGTCGATGAACAACGGCGCGCTGGAGACGTCGGAGGTCTTCCGGGCGATCCGGCCCCAGTTCTCGTCGCTCATATGGCCCTTGCGGATGTCCTGCAGCGGCACCTGCGCCTCGGCCGAGATCAGCCGCATCACGATCTCGGTCTTCGTCATTTCCAGGCTGAAGAACGCCGAGCACAGCCCGTGCTGAATGGACGCGGCCCGCGCCAGGTCGAGCCCGAGCGTCGACTTGCCGACGCCGGGCCGGGCGGCCAGATCACCATCTGCCCCGGGTGCAGGCCATTGGTCAGTTCATCGAGCTCGACGAACCCCGTCGGCACGCCGGCCATGATCCCGTGCGCGCTGAGCGCCTCGATCTCGTCCAGCGTGGACTCCATCAACGCCGACAGCGGCTCGTAGTCCTCGCTGGCCTTGCCTTCGGCCACCTCGTAGATCGCCTGCTGCGCGGCGTCCACGATGCCGGCCACGTCGCCCTGGCCGGCGTACCCCAGCTGGCTGATCCTGATCGACGCCTCGACCAGCCGGCGCAGGATCGCCTTCTCGCGCACGATCTCGGCGTAGTAGCTCGCGTTCGATGCGATCGACACCTGCGACAGCAGATCGTGCAGGTAGATGTGGCCGCCGACGCGCCCCAGCTCGCCGCGCTTGGCCAGCTCGTCGGCGACCGTGATCGCGTCGGCCGGCTCGCCGCGTCCGTACAGATTGAGGATCGCATCGAAGATCGTCTCGTGAGCAGGGCGGTAGAAGTCGCGCCCCTTCAACAGCTCGGCGACGTCGCCGATGGCGTCCTTGCTGAGCAGCATCGCGCCCAGCACGCTCTGCTCGGCGGCCACATCCTGCGGCGGGGTGCGGTCGGGCCCTGCGTACTCAGCTTCGCTGTCGTACGGCATGACCTCGGCGAGTGACATTCCGCGATTCCCCTCCAAAGCTCGTCGTTCGGCTCCATCGATCACATTAGGACAGGCCCACTGACACCCCGGCGCTGGGGCGGCAGCCGGGCCGTTCCCGGCACCCCGACCTGGGCCAACCTAGACCCTTTCGGAGGGGCTGTCAACGAAAGCATATCCACAGGGCCTGTGGATCATCTGGGGACAACTGCCCAGCCACGCCGGACGGCCTGTGCACGAGTCGGGGTGGTAGCTGTGGACGGCTGGCTCCGACGTCCCTCAATCCTTGTCTGACAAGCAGAAACGGTACGCACCCAGTGTGGACGAGAAGTCGTCGGTCACGATTTTCGAGAGGTGTCACTCGACTTGACAACCCCGTCACAGCATGGGTGTATGAGCGTCGTCCGCTGGAAGTTATGCACACAGTTTCCACACCCCCGAGCTTGCCGAGCTATACCCATAGGGGGTATCCTGACAAGGGAGGACGCACATGACTGAAGAACACGTTGATCACTTGTCACACCCGTCCGATTGTCACCACGACACCGGGCACGGGTATCTCGACCACAAGGAGGAGTACCTGCGACGACTGCAAGCGCATCGAGGGCCAGGCCCGCGGCCTGCAACGAATGGTCGACGAGGAGCAGTACTGCATCGACATCCTCACCCAGGTCTCGGCCATGACCAAGGCGCTCGAAGCGCTGGCGCTCGCCATGCTCGACGAGCACCTGAGCCACTGCGTCGTCCGCGCCGCGCAAGCCGGCGGCGAGGAAGCCGACGCCAAACTCGCGGAAGCGTCCGCAAGCCATTGCCCGCCTCGTCCGTTCCTGAAAGCCAATCCATCCAGAAGGAGAATCGATGATCGCCACCTACACCGTCACCGGCATGACCTGCAGCCACTGCGTGCAGGCCGTCACCGAAGAGGTCCTGGCCATCCCCGGCGTGACCGCCGTCGACCTGACCCTCGAGGACAGCCAAGCTCGACCCTGACCTCCGACGCCCCGGTCGACTTCGACCGCATCGTCGAGGCCGTCTCCGAGGCCGGCGAGAACTACAGCGTCGCCTAATGCCATGAGCACCTCAGCAGCGTGAGTCGGTGGAACTCGACATCTCCGGCATGACGTGTGCCTCGTGCGCCGCCCGGATCGAGAAGAAGCTGAACAAGCTGGACGGGGTGCAGGCGTCGGTCAACTACGCCACCGAGAAGGCGAAGGTGCTCTACCCGTCGCCGATCCGGCTCGAGGACCTGATCGAGGTGGTGGCGAACACCGGCTACGAGGCTGCCCTGCCGCGGCCGGAGGCCGTGCCGGTCGACCATGCCGCCGAACTGCGCACCCGGCTGGTCTGGGCCGCGGTGCTCGGCGTCCCGGTGATCGCGATGGCGATGGTGCCGGCGCTGCAGTTCCCCGGCTGGCAGTGGCTGAGCCTCGCTCCTCACCATCGCCGGTCTACACGTGGGCGGCCTGGCCGTTCCACCACTCCGCGCTGGTCAACGCCCGCCACCGCGCCACCACCATGGACACCCTGATCAGCCTGGGCACCACCGCCGCCTTCGGCTGGTCGCTGTACGCCCTGTTCTTCGGGGACGCGGGACATCTCGGCTACACCCACCGCGTTCGAGCTCAATCTGATGCGCGGCCACGGGGAAGCCAACCTCTACTTCGAGGCCGTCGCCGGCATCGTCGTGTTCCTGCTGCTCGGACGCTACATCGAGGCCCGGTCGAAAGCAGCCGCCGGCGAGGCCGTCCGATCGTTGCTTCACCTGGGTGCGACCGAGGCCACGCTGCTGGTGGACGGACGCGAGGTCCGCGTCCCGATCGACCAGCTGGCCGTCGGCGACGAGTTCGTCGTGCGTCCGGGGGAGAAGCTGGCCACCGACGGCGTGGTGGTCGTCGGGATTCTCGGCGGTCGACAACTCCCTGGTCACCGGGGAATCGGTGCCGGTCGACGTCGTCCCCGGCGACCCGGTGATCGGCGCCACCGTCAACACGACCGGACGGCTGGTGGTCCGCGCCACCCGGGTCGGCCGGGACACCCAACTGGCCCACATCGCGCGACTCGTGGAGGAGGCCCAGACCGGCAAGGCTCGCGTTCAGGCCCTCGCCGATCGCATCTCCGCGATCTTCGTGCCCGTCGTGATCGGGATGGCCACGCTCACCCTTGGGGTTTGGTTGCTCCTGGGGGAGAGCCCGGCGTTCGCCGCTGCCGCTGCGGTGGCGGTACTGATCATCGCCTGTCCGTGCGCTCTCGGCCTGGCCACCCCCACCGCGCTGCTCGTCGGCACCGGTCGCGGCGCGCAACTCGGCATCGTGATCAAGGGGGCCGAAGCGCTCGAACGGGCCCGGAACGTGGACACCATCGTGCTCGACAAGACGGGCACGGTCACCACCGGGAGCATGGCCGTGGTCGGTGTTCGTCCGGCGCCCGGGGAGACCGAGAGCGACCTGCTGCGGTACGCCGGTGCGGCGGAATCGGGTTCGGAACACCCGGTGGCGCGAGCCATCGCCGCCCACGCGGCCAGCGACCTGCGCGTGGAATCGCTCACCAACTCACCCGGGCAGGGCGTCACCGCCAGGATCGATGGCCGGGAGGTGCTGGTCGGGCGTCCCGGCTGGGTCGATGTCGCGATTCCGCAACCGGATCTTGCGAGCGAACCCCCCGGGGCGGCGATCGCCAATCTGGATGCGAAATCGCGACCGGAGCTGGCCGCGACCGAGGTGGCCGTGGCCTGGGACGGACGCTTCCGCGGCACGATTCTGGTCGCCGACACCGTGAAGGAGACCTCGCCGGCCGCCGTCCGCCGATTCCGCGAACTGGGGCTCACCCCGATCCTGCTCACCGGCGACAACTGGGACGCGGCGAAAGCGGTCGCCGCGGAGGTGGGCATCCCGACGTCATCGCCGAGGTGCTGCCCCAGGACAAGGTGGCCAAGGTCACCCAGCTACAGGCGTCCGGACGCCGGGTCGCCATGGTCGGGGACGGGGTGAACGATTCGGCCGCGCTCGCGCAGGCCGACCTGGGCATCGCTCTCGGGCACGGGCACGGACGCCGCGATCCAGGCCGCCGACCTCACCTTGATGCGCGGCGACCTGATGCTGGCCGCGGACGCGATCCGGCTGTCCCGAGCCACCCTCGCTCGGATCAACGGCAACTTGTTCTGGGCCTTCGCCTACAACGTTGCCGCCATCCCACTCGCCGCGCTGGGCTTCCTCAACCCGATGATCGCCGGCGCCGCGATGGCGTTCAGTTCGGTGTTCGTGGTGCTCAACAGCCTTCGTCTGCGCACCTTCCAGGCGTCTGCCTGATTCTGGGGACGCCCGTGGGCATCCCCGGTGACGCGCAGCGTCCGGGGCCGGTTCTCACCCCGGTCATCCTGATCACCGCGCCCGTCGAGGTCGGGACACAGAAAGTCCACAGAAAGGAGCGGGGGGAACTGACAAGGTCGACTGGCTGAATGGGTTCCGTACCCGAACAAGGAGCCTTCTGTGTCCCCCTTTCTCATCGCCGCCGACCTGGTGGCCATCGTTCTGCTGGTCTTCGGCCTGTTCGTGCCGAGACACCACCGCCGCGATCTCGTGGTCGCCTTCCTCGTGGTGAATGTGGGAGTGCTGGCGGTCATGGTCAGCCTGTCGTCCACCTCGGTGGGGGTGGGTGTGGGCCTCGGCCTGTTCGGTGTGCTCTCGATCATCCGGCTGCGCTCGGAGGAACTCACCCAGCACGAGGTCGCCTACTACTTCGCGGCCCTCACCCTCGGGCTCCTCGCCGGCAGCACCGGCCTGGATGGCGCGCTCGTGATCGGACTGATGGCCACGGTGATGGTCGCCCTCTTCGTCGGCGACCACCCACTGATCACCCGGCGCTCCACCCGGCAGCAACTCCAGCTCGACCACGTCTATGGCGACGATGACAGCCTGCAGGCCCGGATCGAGTCCATCGTGGGCGGAGGAATCCAGTCGCTCACCGTCCTCAAGACCGACCTGGTCAACGACACCACCCTCGTCGACGTCCGCTACAGCCGCTCCGTCCGGGCGACCGCTCCGATCGAGCCGGCTCGCACCCAGGCAGGTGCCCGATGACCGCGCTCGCCGCCTTGGCACCCACCGTGCGGGGTGTGCCCGCCCGCACCGTCACCGTCGCCGACCTGCCGTCCGTCGCTCTCGACCGGCTGCGTGACCAGGCCGCCCTGCAGACCCGGGTCGACCGCAAGTACGTGCTCTCGGCCGATGAGCTCGCCGTGGTTCTTGGCCGCGTCCAAGGCCCGATGGGGGTGCTCACCATCGACGGTCACCGCAGCTTCGCCTACCGGTCCACCTACTTCGACACCCCTGAGCTGGACGCCTTCCACCTCTCCGGACGGGGTCGCCGTCGCCGGTTCAAGGTACGGACGCGGATCTATCGTCAATCAGGTGAGACCTGGCTGGAAGTCAAGACCAGGGGTCCCCGCGGTACTACCGTGAAGGACAGGTGCAGTACGACCTGGCGGACGCCGGACGCCTGACCGAGGCGGGACGGGAGTTCGTGGCCGCCGTTTTGGCCGAACGGAGGGTCGAGGACGTGGACGTGGCGGCACTGGTCCCGTCCCTGCTCACCGCGTACAACCGGTCGACGCTGCTGTTGGGGGACGACGAGCAGACCAGTCGCGCGACGATCGATGACGGGCTCAGTCTGGCGCCGACCCGGCGCTTCCCACTCGGTCTGCGTCCCCGGCAGCCTGATCCTCGAGACGAAGACCGGCTCCCGTGCGGCAGCGCTTGACCGAGCGCTGTGGGGACACGGCGTCCGGCCCAGCCGGATCAGCAAGTACGGCGCAGGCCTCGCCGCCCTGGACGACGACCTGCCCGACTTGAAGTGGCATCGCGTGCTCACCCAGCTCCCCACCGGACGGCGATCCTTCCCTGACCGCCCCGACACCGAAGGACTATCGAGATGAAGACTCCCCGACATCACATGTTCACCGCGGCCCTCGCCGCGATCGTGGCCGGCGCCACCCTGACCGCCTGTTCGGCTCTCGGGGTCACCGCCGAGGAGGCCGCAACCACGCAGGCGACGGTCAACATCACGTCCGCCGCGGAGGCACTCGCTGACAACGCGAAGAGCCACGCCGAGGCCGGCGACGTCGACTACGTCGAGGCGGACGCGGTCGCCATCGCCCTCTCCGACGGTGCCACGACGTCCAGTTCGACCGATGGTGTGGCGATCAGGGGCGACGTCGTGACGATCAGCGCCCCCGGCACCTACCGCCTCAGCGGCACACTCACCAACGGCCAGGTCGTGGTGAACAGCGATGCAGACGGCACGGTGAAGATCGTGCTCGACAACGCGTCGATCACGTCGACGACCGGGTCGGCGTTCGTGATCACGGCTGCGGACGAAGCCGTGGTGGTGCTTGCGGACGGCTCCACCAACAGCCTCACCGACGGCACCGACTACGACACCTCGGCGGAGGACGCGCCCAACGCCGCTCTGTTCTCGATGGCCGACCTGACCATCGGGGGGTCGGGCGCTCTGAGCGTCACCGGCAACACCAATGACGGGATCGCCAGCAAGGACGGTCTCGTGATTCTCGGTGGCACGATCAAGGTGACGGCCGCCGACGACGGCATCCGCGGCAAGGACTACCTGATCGTCTCCAGCGGCAGCGTCAAAGTGAACGCCAAGGGGGACGGACTGAAGTCCGACAATGAGGACGACGACACGGTGGGCTACATCCTCCTCGAAGGCGGCACGGTCAGCATCGCGGCCGGCGATGACGGCGCCCACGCCGAAGGTGATCTGGCCATCACCGGCGGCACGGTGACCGTGACGAAGTCCACCGAGGCCCTGGAGGGCGTGAGCGTCACGATCTCAGGAGGCACGACCGACGTGACCGCGTCCGACGACGGGCTCAACGCCACCGCCGGCGCCAGCACCGACAGCGACACCGGTGGCGCCGGTGGCGGCGGTGGCGGCATGGCCAACGACGGGTCGTTGCTCACCATCAGCGGCGGCACGCTCCTGGTGAACGCCGACGGGGATGGTCTTGACTCCAACGGCACGCTGGTCGTGACCGGCGGCACCACCGTGGTCTCCGGGCCGACCAATTCCGGCAACGGAGCGCTGGACTCCAACGGCGGCATCACGCTGACCGGCGGCGTCCTCGTCGCGGCGGGCAGCGCCGGGATGGCCGAGAGTCCGGGGGAGAGCTCCACCATCGGGTGGGTCGCGGTCAACCTCGGTCAGACGGTGGCAGCGGGCAAGACCCTGAGCATCGTCAAGGACGGGACGGTGATCGCCGCCTACACCACGGTCAAGGAGGTCGCTGCCCTCATCGTCGCCGACTCCGACATCACCAGCGGCGAGACCTACGACGTGTACGTGGGCGGGATCCTGACCGGCAAGGCCGTCGGCACCTACTCCGCGTCCGCCGACGTCGCCAAGGCCACCAAGGCGACCACGGTCACCGCCGGCGAGGCCCTGGCCGGCGGAATGGGGGGAGGCGGTGGGGGTGGCGGACGCCGTCCCTGACTCCTGTGCCTCCGGCCCGGCGCCCGCCCCCGGCGCCCGGCCCGGCGCCCGCCCCCGGCCTGCACCGGACGGCCTCCCTTCCTCAAACGCCGAACCCTCCCGTTCTCGTCGAACCCCTGTGCTCGAGCGCAGGGGTTCGACGGAAGCGGGAGGGTTCGACGTTTCATGGGGTTCGGGCGGCCTGCCCTGCCCGGGAGCGGCCAGCTTGATCGACAGGCGTTCGCCTGAGGTGCCACAGCAGGGTCACAAGCTGGGGCGCTGAACTTAAGGGCATGAACAGCTCTCCAGACCAGGCACGGATGCCGGCGATCGGCCGACCGCTGACCCGACGTGCGATGCTCGGCACGGGCCTGGGTGGCCTTCTTGCGATCGGCGGCGGCGCCGGGTGGGCCCTCGACCGGTTCGTGATCGAGCACGTCGAAGTGGCGAACGCATCCGCCCTGACACCGTCCAAGATCACCCCGGTGGAGCCCAGCAGCACCGGGGTGAGCACGGCCGATTCCTATTCGTCGGCGACCGCGCAGTTCAGCATCGACCGGCATTCGCAAGGGACCGGGAGCGACCTGGTCACCTGGTTCGTGGCGGACATCCATCTCAGCGACGCCACCATCCTGCGGTCGGCCTTCGCCAACGACGAGTTCGGCGAGAACGTCATCGACTATCCCTCCGTCATCGCCGACGGTGTCGGTGCCGTGCTGGCACTCAACGGCGACTACTACGGGTTCCGCGACACCGGCATCGTGATCCGCAACGGCGTCGCCTACCGTGACAAGGGCGCCCGCCAAGGCATGGCGTTCCTTGCCGACGGCACGACGCGCCTCTACGACGAGACCGCCACCACAGCGTCCGAACTGGTCGCCGAGGGCGTATGGAACACGCTGTCGTTCGGTCCCGGTCTGGTGGCCGGTGGCTCCGTGATCAGCGGCATCGACTCGGTCGAGATCGACACCAACGTCGGCAATCACTCCGTCCAGGGCCGACAGCCACGCACCGGAATCGGGGTCTTGGCCGAGAACCACGTCCTGTTCGTCGTGGTGGACGGACGCAGCCCCGGCTACAGCCGCGGGGTGACCATGTCGGAGTTCGCGCAGATCTTCGTCGATCTCGGCGCGGACACCGCCTACAACCTGGACGGCGGCGGCTCGAGTGCCATGATCTTCAACTCCCATCTGGTCAACAACCCGCTGGGCAAAGGCGTCGAACGCGGCACCAGCGACATCCTCTACGTGGCCGGGTGACCCGATGATCATCCTGATCCCCAGCTTTCAGCCCGACCAGCGCCTCGTCGACCTGGTCATGGATCTCGCCGGCGTGCCCGGAGCACGGGTGGTCGTGGTGGACGATGGCAGCGGTCCGGATTTCCGTTCCTGGTTCGACGGCGCCTCAATCGCGGGCGCCGAAGTGCTCACCCATCCGGACAATCGCGGCAAGGGCGCCGCCCTGCGGACGGGCTTCGCCCACGTGCGCCGGATGTGGCCCGCCGAACCGGTGGTCTGTGCGGACAGTGACGGTCAGCACGCGCTGTTCGACATCCTCCGGGTCGCTGCCGCCCTGACGGACTCTGCCGACATGGTGCTGGGCGTCCGGACGTTCACCGGACGGGTGCCGTTGCGCAGCCGGGTGGGCAACGCCGTGACCGCCGCCTTCTTCGGGCTGGTCACCGGCGTCCGGATCGCCGACACCCAAACGGGCCTTCGCGGCTACCCGCACCGGATGTTGGACTGGCTGGTCGACGTTCCCGGGGATCGGTTCGAATACGAGCTGGAACTGCTGTTGCGGGCGACCCGGGAAGGTCTGCGGATCTCACAGGTGGAGATCGCCACGGTCTACCTCGCCGGAAACGCGTCCTCGCATTTCCGGCCGGTCCAGGACTCGGTGAGGGTGCTGGGGCCGCTGCTGGGCTACCTCGCCGCCTCCCTCGGGAGCTTCGTCGTGGACGCGGCCCTGCTGTTCGCCCTCTATCCGCTGCTCGGCACTCTGGCCGCCGCGGTAGTGCTCGCCCGGATCGGAAGCGCCGGCGTGAACTTCCTGGCGAACCGCCATCTGGTGTTCCGCGCCGGGGCTGAGCCGCTCTGGCCCGCGGTACGCCGGTACGCCCTCCTGGCCGGCGGGGTTCTGGTCGTCAACCTCGCGTCCATGGAGCTGCTCACGCCGGTCATGGGACTGGTCGCCGCGAAGTTGGTCACCGAGACGGCGTTGTTCGTCGCCGGCTACGTCGTGCAGCGCGCTGTCGTCTTCGCCCCGGCCGGGTGCGCCGTCCGAGACCGCCGACGCTCGTCCACACGCCCTATGCCCGATCCAGCCATCGAGCCCTCCGGTTCGCCCGATCCAGCCATCGAACCCTCCCGTTCGCCCGATCCCGCCATCGAACCCTCCGGGCCACGACGGTCGTGATCGACAGCGCGATTCGCTCGATTCAGCCACAATCGAACCCTCCTCTTCACGTCGAACCCCTGTGCTCGAGCACAGGGGTTCGACGTGAACGGAGGGGTTCGACGTGAACGGAGGGGTTCGACGTGAACGGAGGGGTTCGGCGTGGACGGGAGGGGTTCGGCGTGGACGGGAGGGGTTCGACGTGAACGGGGATCAGTCGATCGGCTCGAAGGTGGCGGTCACCGTCCGACCCGGGAAGACCCTGCGGCCGTAGTCGGGGTCCAGGCCTTCGGTGAGGGCGACCTCGCGTCCGGCCGCCAGGGTCTCGTAGATGTCTACGAACTCCTTCGACTGGTTCGCGATCGTCCAACGTGCGGCCAGCTCCCGGCTGCGGGCTCGCGCGTGGGCGGCGAACTCGGGATCTTTCAGGGCGGTCAGCATGCGGACCATCGCGCCGGCGAGGGACACGGCGTTCGGCCGGGCCAGCACCGCGTTCACGCCCGGCTCCACGACCAGCCGCAATTCGGAGTCGACCATGACGAACGGCAGCCCGGCGTGCGCGGCCTCGTGCAGCACCAACGCCTGGGTGTCGGTGAGGGACGCGAACACGAACGCGTCGCCCGAGGCGTAGTAGGCGCCGAGTTTCTCCCGCGGCATCTGGCCCGGCAGCTTGACCCCGCCGAACCGGGACGCGCTCTGCAACCGGCGGCGCAGCGACGCCGGAGTGCTCTTCCAATCCCCGACGATCATCAGCTCCACGTTGGGGATCTGGTCGCGCACCAACTCGAACGCGTCCAGCATCAGCCCGAGGCCCTTCTCCAGGGAGATCCGGCCGACGTAGAACAGCCGTGGCCCGCGTCCCTTGGAGATCGGCGGCAGTTCCGGCAGTGCGTCCGTGCCGTTGGGCACCACGCGCACCTTGGCCGCCGGCGCGATCTCCAGCACCCGCTTGGCCGTCTTGTCGGACGGAGTGGTGACCAGGTCGGCGTCGGTGAGCATCTTGGACGCGAGCTGCAGCAACTCCACCTGCGCGCCACCGCGGCGTGGCCGCTTGAACTTCATCTTCTTGATCTGAGCCCAGGTGCTCTCCGCCTGGTGCATCTCGTACACCTTGTACGCGGCGTTCAGGAACGGCACCACGTGCCAGTAGTGCTCGGCGTAGGCCTCAAGGTCGGTGTGCCAGGTGATCACCAGCGGCTTGCCGGTGCGCTCGGCCACCCACATGCCCAGCAGCCCGATCGGGCCCAGGCCGTGGACGTGGATCACGTCCGGCGGGTTGGCCACCATCTGCGCGAGCCGGTAGTCGAAGTCCTGGCCCATGCTGAGCCGGATCTGCGTGCCGGGGATCGGCACGCTCGGCAGCCGGATCTCGCGGCGATGCGGGTGTCCGGCGTGCGGGTTCGGCCCCTTGGCCTCCGGCGCCACCAGGAGCACCTTGTGACCCGCCGCCAGCACCTGTTCCTCCAGGAACTGAACGGCGTACAGCAGGCCGCTGTGGGCGGGGCCGTAGTTGTCGGTGAACTCGGCGATGGTGAGCGGCCGTTGCGGCGCCGTTCGTCGTGTCGCTGATCGCAGGACCTTCCTGAGCGGGAACTGGCGCACACTCTAGCGAGTGTGCCTGCCCGTCATCCTGCGCGGGTCACCCGCGCAGGGAGCCGTAGGTGGACATGGCCTTCTCGAGAGCGCTGACGTACCCGGCCCGCTGATAGGCGGCGCCCTCGACATCCTGTGGCAGGGCCAACAGACCCCGGAACTCGTCGACGGAGACGAAGCCCTTGCGGGCCATCCAGTGTTCGAGGCCGACCAGAAGGGTCCGGGCGTGGCTCGCGCCGTGTCGGATCAGGGCAGAGGTGGTCATCACCACGTCGGCGCCGGCAAGCAGGTAGGCGACGATGTCGTCTGCGGTCTCCACCCCGGTCGTCGCCGCGAGGGAGGCGGCCGTGCGGGAGCGCAGCGTGGCGATCCAGGTGCGCGGCAACCGTGCCTCGGCCCGCGACGACAGGGTCACGCCCGGCACCACCTCCAGCGTCTCGGTGTCGACGCCTGGCTGGAGGAAGCGGTTGAACAGCACCAGTCCGTCGGCGCCGGCCTCGATCAGTTGGAGCGCGAAGTTGCCGACGCTGGAGAAGTAGGGCGACAGCTTCACCGCGACCGGGATGTCCACCACCTGCTTGAGGGCGGCGACGATCTCCAGGTGCCGACGCTCGACGTCGGCACCGGTGAACGTGACGTCGCCGGGCACGAAGTAGATGTTGCATTCCAGTGCGGACGCGCCGGCCTCGGCGAGCTGCCGGCCCAACTCCACCCAGGTCCCGACCCCCGAGGCGTTCAGGCTGGCGATCAGCGGGACGTCGATCGCGGCGGCGGCTCGTTCGACCAGGCTCAGGTAGGTGGAGGCCGGATTGTCGGACGGTTGGGCCGTGGCGGGAAAGTAGCTCATCGCTTCGGGGAAGGAGTCCTCGTGCAGTTCCTCCAGCCACTCGTCCCGTTCGGCCTGCCGGCGCACCTGCTCCTCGAACAACGAATACAGCACGACCGCACCCAGACCGGTGTCGGCGAGTTCCCGCACCCCGTCCACCGATGCCGACAACGGTCCGGCGGAAGCGATCAGCGGGCTGCGGAGGGGAAGACCCAGGTAGGTGGTCATGACCTCAGCCCTTCGCAACTTCGGCGAACCGGTCAGCGCCGCGGGTGGCCATCTCCTCGTACTCCGCCCACCGCCGGTTGACCTGCTCCTGCCCGAGGGCCAGCAGGCGTTCGGCATTCTCCGGGTCGGAGTTCATCAGCATCCGGAACCGCAGTTCCTTGACGTGGTAGTCGCGCAGCGGCATCCGCGGACGCGGCGAGTCGAGCAGGAACGGGTTCTTGCCCGCCGCCCGCAGCACCGGGTTGTACCGCATCAGCGGCCAGTGCCCGGACGCCACCGCCGCGTACTGCTGGTCGAGTCCCTTGCGCATGTCGATGCCGTGGGCGATGCAGTGGCTGTAGGCCAGGATCAGGCTCGGGCCGTCGTAGGCCTCGGCCTCGCGGAACGCCTTCAGCGTCTGCTGCGGGTCGGCGCCCATCGCCACCCGGGCGACGTACACGTTGCCGTAGGCGGTGGCCTGCAGCGCCATGTCCTTCTTCGTGGTCGGCTTGCCGGCGGCCGCGAACTTCGCCACCGCACCCATCGGCGTCGACTTGGACGCCTGGCCGCCGGTGTTGGAGTACACCTCGGTGTCCAGCACCAGGATGTTCACGTTGCGGCCGGACGCCAGCACGTGGTCGACGCCGGCCGAGCCGATGTCGTAGGCCCAGCCGTCGCCGCCGACGATCCACACCGAGCGGCGCAGCAGGTGGTCGGCCACCGAGCGCAGGTCGTCGACCAACGGGCCGGACATGGTGTCGAGCCGCGCCTTCAGCGCGTCCACCCGGGCCCGCTGCTGGCTCAGGTCCGACTCGTACTGCTGCGGCGCGTCCAGGATCGCGTCGACCATCGCGTCCCCGAGTTCGTCGCGCAGCGCCGTCCAGCTGCCGCCGAGCGGTGGCGGTGTGCAGGTCGGCGGCCAGCCGCAGGCCCAGTCCGAACTCGGCGTTGTCCTCGAACAGCGAGTTCGACCAGGCCGGTCCGCGTCCGTACTTGTTGCGACGACCACGGCGTGGTGGGCAGGTTGCCGCCGTAGATGGACGAGCAGCCGGTGGCGTTGGCCACCGTGGCCCGGCCGCCGAACAGCTGGGTGAGCAGCTTGAGGTACGGCGTCTCGCCGCAGCCGGAGCAGGCGCCGGAGAACTCGAACAGCGGCTCGAGGAACTGGGTGCCGCGGACGTTGGCGAAGTCGACCCGGGAGCGCCGGTTCACCGGGATGGTCTCGAAGAACTTCACGTTCTCGATCTCCTTGGTGCGTTCCAGCACCGGGGCCAGGTTGATCGCCTTGCGCGACCCGCCCGTGCCCAGCGGCTTCACCGGGCACGCCTCGACGCACAGCCCGCAGCCGGTGCAGTCCTCGGCGTACACCTGCAGGGTGTAGCGGGACCCGGGGAAGCCGGCGGCGTTGAGCGGCGCGGACTGGAAGCCCTCCGGCGCACCCGTCGAGCGCCGACTCGTTGTAGTACTTGGCGCGCAGCACGGCGTGCGGGCAGACGAAGGCGCAGTTGCCGCACTGGATGCAGGCCTCGGAGTCCCACTCGGCGATGATGTCGGAGATGTTGCGCTTCTCGTACTGGGTGGTGCCGGACGGGTAGGTGCCGTCGACCGGCAGCGCGCTGACCGGCAGGTAGTCGCCGGTGCCGAGCAGCATGGACGCGGTGACGTTACGCACGAAGTCGGGCGCGTCGGCGGGCACCGGCGGGATCATCGCCCGGCTCGCTGACCGGGCGCGGCCGGCACCTCGATGCGGTGCAGGTGCTCGATCGAGGCGTCCACGGCGGCCTCGTTCTTGGCGACCACGTCGGCGCCCTTGCGGGCGTAGGTCTTGCGGATCGTCCGCTTGACCTCCTCGATGGCCTCCTCGCGCGGCATGCACGTTGCTGATCGCGAAGAAGCAGGTCTGCAGCACGGTGTTGGTGCGCCGGCCCATGCCGGCCTTGCGGGCCACGAGGTTGGCGTCGATCGCCCACAGCTCGATGCCCAGGTCGATGATCCTGCTGCTGCATCGGCACGCGGCAGGTGGGCGAACACCTCGCTCGGGCTCGTACGGGGTGTTGATCAGCAGGACCGTGCCGGGACGCGCGAACTCGAGCACGTCCACGCGCTCGAGGATCGACCAGTGGTGGCAGCCGATGAAGCCGGCCTTGCTGACCAGGTACGGCGCCTCGATCGGCGTTCGGCCCGAAGCGCAGGTGCGACACCGTGCGCGAGCCCGACTTCTTGGAGTCGTAGACGAAGTAGCCCTGGGCGTAGGTGTTCGTCGATCGCGCCGAGGATCTTGACGGTGTTCTTGTTGGCGCCCGACGGTGCCGTCCGAGCCGAGGCCGTAGAACACCGCGCGCAGGGTCGCCGGGTCCTCGAGGTCGAGGCTCGGGTCGTAGGGCAGGCTCAGCATCGTCACGTCGTCGTTGATGCCGATGGTGAACCGCGGACGCGGGCGACGCCAGCGCGAGCTCGTCGTAGATGCCGACCACCATGGCCGGGGTGAACTCCTTGCTGGACAGGCCGTAGCGTCCGCCGACCAGCCGGGGCAGCGTGGGCCGCAGCCCTGCGGCGTGAGCCTCGCCGAGCGCGGCGGCCACGTCGAGGAAGAGCGGCTCGCCGCCGGAGCCCGGCTCCTTGGTGCGGTCGAGGATGGCGACCACCCGGGCGGACGCGGGGATCGCGGCCAGCACCTCCGCGGTCGGGAACGGCCGGTACAGCCGCAGCTGGACGACGCCGACCTTCTCGCCCTGGGCGTTGAGGTGGTCGACGGTCGCTGCGGACGGTCTGCGCGCCCGAGCCCATGATCACGACGACCCGGTCGGCCTCGGGGTCGCCGTCGTACTCGACCAGGTCGTAGCTGGCGTCCGGTCAGGTCGGCGAACTCGTCCATGGCCTCTGCGACGATGCCGGGCACGGCGGTGTAGTACGGGTTGACCGACTCGCGTCCCTGGAAGTAGGTGTCGGGGTTCTGCGCGGTGCCGCGGATGTAGGGGTGCTCGGGCGACAGCGCGCGGCGCCGGTGGGCGCGGACCAGCGACTCCGGCACGTAGCGCCAGCAGCTGCGTCGTCGGTGAGCAGCTCGACGCGAGTTCTCCTCGTGGCTGGTGCGGAAGCCGTCGAAGAAGTGCACGAACGGGACGCGGGAGCGCAGGGTCGCCAGCTGGGCGATGGCGGCGATGTCGTGCGCCTCCTGCACGCTGGAGGAGCTCAGCATCGCGAAGCCGGTCTGGCGGACGGCCATCACGTCCTGGTGGTCGCCGTAGATGCTCAGGCCCTGGGCGGCCAGCGAGCGGGCGGCGACGTGGAGCACGGTCGAGGTGAGCTCGCCGGCGATCTTGTACATGTTCGGGATCATCAGCAGCAGGCCCTGCGACGCGGTGAACGTGGTGCTCAGCGCGCCGCCCTGCAGCGCGCCGTGCAGCGCGCCGGCGGCGCCGCCCTCGGACTGCATCTCGATGACGGACGGCACCATGCCGTACACGTTCTGGCGTTGCCCTGCGCCGACCACTCGTCGGCCAGTTCGGCCATCGTCGAGGACGGGGTGATCGGGTAGATGCTGCACAGCTCGTTCAGCCGGTAGGCGGCGGACGCGGCGGCCTCGTTGCCGTCGATGATGACGCGGCTCATCGGATCTCCTCGATCATGTCGATGGCGTGGACGGGGCACTGCTCGTAGCAGGTGGCGCAGCCGGTGCACTTGTCGTAGTCGAAGCGGTAGCGGAAGCCCTTGCCGAGCTTGATCACCGCGTCCTCGGGGCAGGCGCCCAGGCAGCCGTCGCACTCGAAGCAGTTGCCGCAGGACAGGCAGCGGGCCGCCTCGATGTGGGCCTGCTCGTCGGTCAGGCCGCCGACGATCTCGTCGAAGTCGGTGAGCCGCTCGGACGGGTTCCAGCTCGGGCTGGGTGCTGCGGCGGGCGTCGCCGAAGTACCACAGGTGGAGCTTGTCGAAGCTCGCCAGGTCGTGCTTGGGGCGGGCCGGCGGCGTCCCGGTTGGCCAGCCAGGCGTCGATCTGCGTCGCGGCCCGCTTGCCGTGGCCCGACGCCGACGGTCACCGTGCGCTCGGAGGGCACCGCGTCGCCGCCGGCGAAGATGCCGGGCACGTCGGTCATCAGCGTGCGCGGGTCGACCTGCACCACGTCGTGGTCGAAGTGCATGCCGGGGATGCGGCGCAGGAAGTTGGAGTCGGCCTCCTGGCCGAGCGCGAGGATGACGGTGTCGGCTTCGAGCCTCTCGAAGCGTCCGGTGCCGCGGGCCTTGCCGTTCTCGTCGAGTTCCATGATCTCGACGGTGAGGTCGGCCTCGTCCATGCGAGCTGATCGTGCGCAGCCAGTTCATCTTCACGCCCTCGCTCAGCGCGCCCTCGCGCTCCTCGGCGTGGGCCGGCATCTGCTCCTCGGTGCGGCGGTAGACGATGATCGACTCCTCCGCGCCGAGCCGGCGGGCCACGCGGGCGGCGTCCATGGCGGTGTTGCCGCCGCCGTAGACGGCGACCTTGCGTCCGATCAGCGGGCGCTCGCCGGAGGCGACGTCGCGCAGGAAGGTGACCGCGTCGACGATCCTGGACGCGTCCCGGTTGGGGATGTCGACCCGCTTGGACAGGTGGGCGCCGATCGCGACGAAGACGGCCTCGAAGCCGCCCTCGGCCTGGTCGGCCAGCAGGTCCTTGACGGTGTAGTCGGTGACGATCCGCACGCCCAGGTCGACCAGCCGGGCGATCTCGGCGTCCAGGACGTCGCGGGGCAGGCGGTACTCGGGGATGCCGTAGCGCATCATGCCGCCGGGCTGCGGCGGAGGAGTCCCGGATCTCCACGTCGTGGCCCATCCTGGCCAGCTGGTAGGCGGCGCTCAGGCCGGACGGGCCGGCGCCGATGACCAGCACCCGGCGTCCGGAGGAGAACCGGGGCTTGTCGAACGTCCAGCCCTTCTCGATGGCCAGGTCGCCGAGGTAGCGCTCGACGGAGTGGATCGAGACCGCGCCGTCCAGTTCGACCCGGTTGCAGGCGGTTTCGCACGGGTGGTAGCAGACCCGTCCGTGGATGGCGGGGAACGGGTTGTTCTTGACGAGCTCGCGCCAGGCGGCTTCCTCCTGGCCGGCCTTCACCAGCCGAAGCCACTCCTGGATGTTCTCGCCGGCCGGGCAGGCGTTGTTGCACGGGGGCAGGAGGTCGACGTAGACCGGCATCCGGGAACGGATCGGGGCGACTCGACCGCCTTCTACGGCGAGATCGGGAAGTCCAGTGATATCGCGGGCCATGAGGCACCCTTCGTCGGGTCTCTTACGGGGTTCGAGCAGTCAATCTACCCCCGCCAAGACTCGCCGGTTCACAAGGGGATTTATGTCAACGCGACGGGTGCGTAAATGGCGGCGGGTTTGTCCGAATGTCCTGCGTCTTTCAGTCCGGTCGCTGCGCCGGAACGACGAACGCCACCGTCGAGACGGTGGCGTTCGCACGTGATTCGGGAGCCGGGCGCTGCTCAGGTGCGGGTCAGGACAGCGCCTTCGCCTTCAGCTTGGCGTACTCCTCGGTGCTGATCGTGCCGGCGTCCAGGAGGGCCTTGGCGCGGGCGATCTCGTCGGCCGGGCTGCCGGCGACCGAACGGATGTAGTCGTCGGTGGCGGCCTTGGACTGACTGCAGCTGGGCCTCGGAGCGCTCGGACATGCCGTCGCCGCGGACGATCAGGTAGACCAGCGCGGTGATGAACGGGAAGAAGATCAGGCAGACGATCCAGATGGCCTTCGCAGCCGCCGCTGAGGTCGCGGTCGCGGAACAGGTCGCCGACGATCGAGAACAGCGCCATCAGGTAGGAGATGAAGATGATGAGGATCAGCGCATACCAGATGGTGTTGCCCGAGGTTGACCAGAATTCGGGCAGTTCTGCCTTTCGGTTGGCGGGTTCGGGACGGACCAGCTCATCGCGTCGGCCTCGCGGCAGCCTAGCGATCGATCCCTAGTAAGACGCCAACACTGAGCTTCAGGCCGCCGCTAAGGCTGGTTTGCCCACAGGCCGGGCTGCTAGTCTCCGCTGCAACGCGACGTCACAGATCGGGGACCTGCCCATGACCGCTGAAACCGCAGCCCTCCGGCCGGCCTGGTTCCGCCGGCTGCTGCCGCTGCCGTCACCGCCGCTCGGACGCCGCGCCCGACCCGCGGACCGCGATCGCGGCACTGGCCCGCTTCGCGGAACTGACCGCGCTCGACGAGGGCATTCCCGAGGCCACGCGCACGCCGGCTGTTCGAGCCCGACGGCGCCGGCCGGCGCGACCATCGTGATCTGGCACGGGTTCACCAATGCGCCCTCGCAGTTCGTCGCCGTCGCGGAGCAGCTGCAGGCGCTGCGGCTATCGGGTGCTGGTGCCGCGAATGCCGTACCACGGCGAGGCCGACGTCCTGAACCGCGACCTGGTGAAGCTCACCCCCGCCGAACTGGTCGCCCACCTCGACGCCGTCATCGACATCGCCGCCGGGTTCGGGGACCCGGTCTGGGTGGTCGGGCTGTCGGCCGGCGCGACGATGGCCGGCTGGGCGGCGGCCACGCGCAGCGAGGTGAGCCGGCTCGTGCTGGCCGCTCCGCTGGTGGCGCCGGTCGGCTTCCCGCTGCCGCTGGTGCGCGCTGTTCGTGAAGTTCCCCCGGATCGTGCCCCGGCTCTACTGGTGGTGGGACCCGCGGGTGAAGGCGAAGCATCGAGGGCAGCCCGCACGCCTACCCCGGCTTCCCGCTGCCCGGGCATCATGACGTTCCTGCACCTGTCGGAGTGGCTGTACGACCACTCGGTGCGGCTCGGCCACGACCTCGAGCGCGTCGTGCTGGTGACCAATCCCGGCGACTTCGCGATCCGGCAAGGACGCGGCGCGGGCGTTCGCGCTCACGCGTCTTCGGCGACGCGGCCGACTACCTCGGCGAGGCGCACGATCGATGCCGACCTGAAGTGGATGCACGACTTCGTCGATCCCCTGTCGCCGGCGACCGGCACCACCGAGCAGGTGGTGGCCATCCTGCTCGGCAGCCCTCGGCGTCGGTGAGCCGACCGCCGGCGGCGTCCTGGTGCCGCCGCTGGTGCCCGAGCAGCCCGGAGGCGTCGGCCACCGGTCGTGCTCAGGTGGAGGCGTCCTGGCGACTACGCCAGGTGGCGTCCACTGCACGCGCGTGCAGAGGCCGAAGAACTCCACCTCGTGGTCGATGCTGGCGAAGCCGTGCTCGGCGGCGAGCGCGCCGCACCAGTTTCTCCAGCGGCGGGACGGCTGACCTCGACGGTCCGACCGCACGAACGGCAGATCAGGTGGTGGTGGTGGCCGGGCGAGCAGGTCCGGTAGGCGACCTGGCCGTCGGGGGTGCGGATCGCGTCCAGCTCGCCGCCGCCGGCCATCGCCTGCAGCGTCCGGTAGACCGTGGCGAGGCCGACGCCTGAGCCGTCGTGGCGCAGCCGGTCGTGGATCTCCTGGGCGGTGGCGAAGCTGGCCAGCGCCTCGACGGCGCCCGGATCTCCGTCCGCTGCCGGGTGTTGCGCGGGCGCGCCGGTCAGTGCTCGTCATAGTGGTCTCCGTGGGCGCGCGTGCCGGTGGCCGTCGTGGACGTAGTCGACGTGGCCGCCGTGCTGGACGGCGAGGTGGCCGCAGTGCTCGTTGTGCACGTGCGGCGTGGCTCTCGGCCAGCTCGTGCGCCGGTCGGCACCGCGTCCTCGATCACCTCGATGATCGGACGGTTCCGCCGTTGCAGCAGCAGGGACACCGGCCAGCTGAGCGCGAACAGGCCGATCGCGATCACCACGATCAGCGATCCGGGGGCGGTGTTCAGGTAGTAGGAGCCGACCGCGCCGCTGAGCGGCAGCCACCGCGCCGAGCCCCATGGCCGCGAACAGCCCGGTGCGGAATCCGATCACCAGGTGGTTCGCCGTGGCCACCGGCACCACCATCAGGGCGCTGACCAGCAGCAGGCCCGACCGTCCGCATCGACACGGTCACGGTGATCGCGGCGAGGCTGACCACGAGCGATGTTGAGCAACCGCACCGGCAGCCCGATCGAGCGGGCGAACGGCTCGTCGGCGCTGACCGCGAACAGCTGCGGCAGCAGCCCGATGGTGACGACCAGCACCACGGCGCCCAGCCCGGCGATCACCCACAGGTCGGCGGCGCTGACCGTCAGCAGGGAGCCGAACAGGTACGCCGACAGCGTGCCGGCGCCCTGCCCGGCGAGGCCGGCCAGCAGCAGGCCGCCGGACAGTCCGCCGTAGAACAGGATCGCCAGGCCGACGTCGCCGCTGGCCCGCCCCGACTCGCGCAGCAGTTCGATCCCGATCGAACCGAGCACGCAGATCAGCGACGGCCATCGGCAGCGGGGCGGTGCCGGTGAGCAAGGCCAGGCCGACGCCGGCAACGGCGAGGTGACCCGAGGCCGTCACCGAGCAGGCTGAGCCGACGCTGCACGAGGAAGGTGCCGATCGCCGGGGCGGTCACGCCGGTGATCAGCGCCGCCAGCAGCGCACGCTGCATGAACGCCAGGGTGAGCCATTCCATGTCAGCCGACCTCCAGTCCGGTGTGGTGGGTGTGCGGACGCTCGAGTTCGTCCACCTCGTGGCCGCCGTGGCCGCGGTGCCGTGGCGTGGTCGGTGGCTCGTGATCGTGGCCGGCAGGACGCGTCCGTCGGCCAGGACGATGGTGCGGTCGATCAGTCCGGCGGAAGCAGCCGAGTTCGTGCAGCACCATGACGATCGTGCGCCCGGACGCCTTGAGCCGGCCGGCGACTCCGGCGAGCAGTTCCTGGGTGGCGTGGTCGACGCCGGCCAGCGGCTCGTCCCAGACCATCAGGTCGGCGTCGGTGGCCAGCGCGCGGGCGATCAGGACCCGCTGCTGCTGCCCGCCGGACAGCCGGACGAAGGGGTAGCGGGCGCGGTCGGCGAGGCCGACCTCGGCCAGGGCCGCGTGATCGCCGCGCGGTCGGCCGCCGATGTCGGGCAGGAAGGGACGCCGCCGGCCCAGGCGTCCGCTGGCCACCACCTCGCGGGCGGTGGCCTGCTGCACGAGGATGCCGCCGCGCTGCGGCACGTAGCCGACCCGCCGCCAGTCGCGGAAGCGCGCTCAGTTCGGTGCCGAAGAGCTCGATCCGGCCCCGGTGCGGCACCAGGCCGAGCAGGGCGCGCATCAGGGTGGTCTTGCCCGAGCCGTTGTTGCCGAGGATCGCGACCACCTCGCCCGGCTCCGACCCGGAGGGTCGCGCCGCGGACGATCGGGATGCCGCCCAGGACGACATCGACCGACGTCGGCCGTGATCGCAGCCGGTCGGAGCGAGAGCGGGTTCACTGGCATTGGTTGGCCGTCCGCAGGGCGGTGACGTTGGCGCGCATCACCTCAAGGTAGTCGCTGCCCCGGGAGTCCGTCGGTGATGCCCTCGAGCGGGTCGAGCACGTCGGTCTTCAGCCCGAGGTCGCCGGCGATCGACGGTGGCGACCACGGGGGAGACGAGGGTCTCGAAGAAGATCGTGGTGACCTGGCTGGTCCTGGCGATCTGCTGCACCTCGGCGATCCGGGCTGCGCTGGGCTCGACGTCCGGCTCGACGCCGCGGATGCCCACCTGGGTGAGTCCGTAGCGAGCGGCGAGGTAGCCGAACGCCGCGTGGGAGGTGATGAAGGCGGTGATCCGGCAGCTGCTCAGGTCGGCGGAGATGTCGGCGTCCAGGGCGGTCAGGTCGGCGATCAGGGCCTTGGTGTTGGCCGCGAACTCGGTGGCGGCTTCGGGACGGGCCTCGGTGAGGGCGACCCGGACGTGCTCGGCGATCGTGATCAGGTTGGTCGGGTCGAGCCAGGTGTGGGGGTCGTTGGCGGCGTGGTCGTCGTCCGCCTCGGCCTTGCGTTCAACGGTGAGGAAGGATGCGGTGTCGACGCTTCGCTTCGGTGCGGCCTGCGCGATGGCTGTCGTCCACCGCCGGCTGGAAGCCGGACTGGAAGATCACCAGGTCGTCGGTGGACAGCGACGCCACCTGCTGCGGGGTCAGTTCGAGGTCGTGGGGCTCGGAGCCCGGCGAGGTGAGGTTGGTGACCGCCACCTGGTCGCCGCCCACCCGCTCCGCGACGAACTGGAAGGGATAGAACGCCACCGCCACGAGTCAGCTTTCCGGACGCGGACGCCGGGGGCGAGCCCGTCCCGGAGCAGGCCGCGAGCAGGGCCATCGACGCGGAGGCGAGGACGGCGCCGAGCACCTTCCAGATCTTCATGACAATCATTCTCATCTGGCCCGGAGCCCTGGTCAAATCCGCGGGAGGCGGGGAAGGTGCGAGTCAGGGCAGCGTGACCACGCGGTCGCAGCGGGCGATCAGGGCCGGGTCGTGGGTGATCACCAGCACCGGACGCTCGTGCGCTGTCGGCCCAGATGTCGTCGATCAGGGCGGTGGCGGTGGCGGCGTCCAGGTGCTCGGTCGGTTCGTCCAGCATCAGCACCTGGTAGTCGCCGACCAGCAGCCGCGAGAGGGCCACCCGGCGGGCCTCGCCGCCGGAGAGGCGTCTCGCCGGCCTCGCCGACCTGCGCGTCCCGGGTCGAGGTCGAGCCCGGCGCGGGCGAGGGCGTCCGCGGACGTCGGCCTCGGTGGCGTCCCGGTTGCCGATCCGGACGTTCTCGGCGACCGTCGTGGTGAAGATGTGCGCGTCCTGGGCGAGGTAGCCGATGCGGCCCGCGCACCTCGACCGCGCCCGCGCGCGGCGGGATCAGGCCGAGGACCGTGGCCGCCACGGTGGTCTTGCCGACTGCCGCTCGGCCCCGACCAGCGCCACCTTCTCGCCGGCCCGGACGCGTCAACGACAGCCCGGCTGACCACGTCGGCAGCCCCCGGCCAGCCGACAGCCAGGCCCCGCGACCTCCAGGTTGGGATCGGCGACCGGGACGCCGGGGTCGACCAGGTCGCCCGAGCCGACCGGCTCCGCGTCCAGCACCTCCTCGACCCGAGCCAGCGCCGCCCGGGCCCGGGTCCGGGTCTGGGCGGCCAGGATCAGCGTCGACAGCGCCTCGTGCAGGGCCAGCGGGGTGAGCACGGCGACCGCCAGCATCACCGGCGCCAGCGTCCCGGCCTGCACCTGGGAGCCGCCGATGACCAGGGCGCCGATCACCGCGGTCCCGGCCGCGAGCACCTGGGCCGCGCGTGCCGACGCCGCGGATCCAGGCCGAGCGGGCCGCCGCCTCGCGCAGCTCGCTCGTCGATGCGCGGCGAAGCGCGCCAGCCGGTCGGCGGCGGCGCCGTAGGCGACCAGGTCGGCCGCGGCGCGGGACAGTTCCCGCGCCGCGTCGGCGAGCTCGCCGCGCAGGGGCAGCGCGACGGCGTCCGCCCGCGCCGACGCCGTCCGGGACAGCCAGGGCACGACCGCCGCCGGCGACCACCGACGGTCGCCAGCAGGACGACGCGCGGAGCCGGGGGAGAAGAACGCGATCCCGGCGGCGGTGACCACGATCACCGCCGCCGACGAGGCGAACGGGATCCAGACCCGCACCACCAGGTCCTGGATCGCCTCGACGTCGGCGATCACCCGGGCCAGCAGGTCGCCGCGGCGGCGTCCGAGCAGGGTGGTGCGGGCCAGCCGCGCGTAGGTCTCCAGCCGCAGCGCCGACTGCAGCCGCAGCGCGACGTCGTGCCCGACCAGCCGCTCGACGTAGCGGAAGCACGCCCCGCGAGATGCCGAAGAAGCGGACGCCGACCGCGCCGCACTCCAGGTACATCACCGGCGGGTGCTCGGCGGCGCGGGACAGCAGCCACGCCGAGACGGCCATCAGCGCCACCGAGGCCGCCGTCGCGGCGAAGGCCAGCAGCACGGCGGCGGCCAGCCGCGCCGCGGGCCCGGGCACGGCGTCGAACAGCCGCCGCAGCAGGGTGCCGACCCCGCGCTCACCGGGCGGCGGCGGAGGCAGCAACGCCCGCATCCCGCTTCGCCAGGAGCCCCGGTGGCCGGGAGCGGCGAGTCGCGGGCCGTGCGAAGGAAGGGGAGCGGGGCTCGCTGAGGGCGAGGCGCCGGGGAGCGATCTCGATCACCCGATCGGCCTCGGCGAGCACGGCCGGACGGTGGCTCACCACGAGCGCGGCCACTCCCAGGTCGCGCAGGCTGTGCAGCAGGTCGGCCTCGGTGTCGGCGTCCAGGCCGGCGGTCGGTTCGTCGAGCACGAGCAGCTTCGCGCGGCCGAGCGTGACCCGCAGCAGCGCGCGGGCCACCGCGATCCGGCGCCGCTCGCCGGCGGAGACGCCCTCGGCCGTCGTCGCCGACCGGCTGGTCCGTGGGCAGATCGGGAGCGCCCGCCCGGCGCAGGGCGTCGGCGACGGCCGCGTCGGTGGCGTGCGGGAAGCCGAGCCGGACGTTGTCGGCGACGGTGCCGGCCACCAGCCCGGGGTCTGGCCGACGTAGGCCAGGTGCGCGCGCCAGTCGGGCACCCGGCCGATCGGGACCCCGCCGGTCCGCACCTCGCCGCCGGTCGGGGCGAGGAAGCCCATCACGGCGTTGAGCAGGGTGGTCTTGCCCGCCCCGCTCGGGCCGGCGAGCGGCGACGATCTCGCCGCGGCGGACGTCGAAGTCGAGCGGCGCCAGGGCGACGGTGCGCCGCGCCCGGGTAGGTGTGGGTGAGTCCGGACGATGCGCAGGAGAGCCGAGGCCGGGCGTCGGGCTGGAATCGGCGATCGGGGGCCGGGCGTCGGGAGCGCTCGTCGCTGCGGGCGGCCCGTCGATCAGGGCGAAGGCCGCCTCGACGGCGGCGAGGCCGTCGGCGGCGTCGTGGTAGTGGACGCCCACCTGCCGGACGGGCAGGTACACCTCCGGGGCGAGGATGAGGACGAACAGCGCGGTGGCCAGGTCGAGTTCGCCGAAGACCACGCGGAAGCCGATCGTGACCGCGACGATCGCGACGCTCAGGGTGGCCAGCAGTTCCAGCACCAGGGCGGACAGGAACGAGATCCGCAGCGTCGCGCATCGTCTCGGTGCGGTGCGCGGCCTCGCGTCCGCCGCAGGCCCTGCGACCTGAGCCTTGGCCCGTCCGAAGACCTGCAGGGTGGGCAGCCCGGCGATCAGGTCGGCGAAGTGGTTGGCCAGCCGGGTCTGCACGGCCCAGCGACGCTTGGTGAGCGCCTCGGTCGTCCAGCCGACCAGCGCCATGAAGACCGGGATCAGCGGCAGGGTGAGCGCCAGGATGATCGCCGAGGTCAGGTCGGCGACCAGGATGGCCACGCCGACGATCAGGGGCACGGTGACGGCCAGCATCAACTGGGGCAGGTACTTGGCGAAGTAGCCGTCGAGGCCGTCCAGGCCCTGGGTGACGAGGGTCACCAGGGTGGCGCTGGACGCGTCGCGTCCAGCGGACGGTCCGAGGCGGGCCGCGACGACGTCGCGGCGCAGCTGGGACTTCACCGCGGCGGCGCGCCGTTGCGCGAGCCACTCGTTGAGCCCACGCCAGCAGGGCCTTGCCCGCGAAGACCAGCGCCAGCCCGCCGACGGCCCAGGCCAGGGTGGTCAGTGCCCCGGTGGCGAAGATGTCCGCCACGGAACGCGACAACAGCCATGCCTGAGCGAGCGTCAGGATGGCTGTTGCGCTGCCGACCGCGACCCCGGCGACCAGGTAACCCCTGGTCGCGCGGGCTCGGCGGAGAAGGCGGGGGTCGATCGGTCCCGCCATCAGCCGCTAGCGCAGGTGCCGGCCTCGTCGGGAATGTTCTCGACGCTGAGCCGCTTGCGGAACACCCAGTAGCGTCCAGGCGGTGTAGGCCAGGACGATCGGGACGAAGATGCACCGCGGCGATCGTCATCAGGGTGAGCGTGCCCTCGGTGGACGCCGCCGTGACCACGTTCAGCGGCGAGGCGCCGCCCGCCGGCGATGCCTGGACGAAGCCGAGGCCCGGCCACATGGTCAGGAAGATCCCGACCGCCACGAACAGGATCGTGACCGCGGTGCCGAGATGAAGGCGAGCCCGTCGCGTCCCTGCGTGATGAACCACCAGGCAGCCACCAGGCCGGCGCCGCGAGCGACCAGCAGCACCCAGCCGAGGATGCCCGTCGGGTGCAGCAGGTTCTGCGCAGATCAGGAAGAGCGCGCCGAGGGCGATCGAGACCAGCCCGACCTTGCCGGCGAAGGCCTCGGCCCGGTCGTGGATGTCGCCCTTGGTCTTCAGCGCGAGGAAGATCGAGCCGTGGAACAGGAACAGCGCCACCAGGCACACGCCGCCGAGCAGGCCGAACGAGCTGAACAGCTGCCAGAAGTAGGGCTCGGCGTCGAGCACGAACAGCGACGCGTTGCCGGTGCGCGGTCGCCACCGGCAGGCCGATGATGAAGTTGGCGAAGCCGACGCCGAACACCAGCGGCGACGATGAACGAGCCGATCGATGCCATCCAGTCGAAGGCGTTGCGCCACTTGGCGTCCGGGTGCTTCGAGCGGTACTCGAACGCGACGCCGCGGATGATCAGGCCCACCAGCACCAGGAACAGCGGCAGGTAGAGCCCGGAGAACAGGGTGGCGTACCAGCCCGGGAAGGCCGCGAAGGTGGCGCCGCCCGCGGTGAGCAGCCAGACCTCGTTGCCGTCCCACACCGGGCCGATGGTGTTGACGATGACCCGCTTCTCCTTCTCGGTCTTGCCGAGGAAGGGGATCAGCATGCGCGACGCCGTAGTCGAAGCCTTCGAGGACGAGGTAGCCGATCCACAGGACGGCGATCAGGACGAACCAGAGGATCTGCAGGACGGTGGGCTCGAGTGGCGAGAGCAATCATGTTCAGCTCCTCTCAGTACGCGAAGGAGAGGGGAGCGTCATCGTCGGTGAGCACCTTGCGGCTCGACGACGTCGGGCAGACCCGAGCTTGATGTAGTGCATCAACAGGCCGACCTCGACGACGGCGAGCGCGCCGTAGATCAGCGTGTAGAGCACCATGGTGAGCGCCGACCTCGAAGGCGCTGACCCCCGGCGAGACAGCCGACGCCGTGGGCAGCACGCCCGTCACGATGAAGGGCTGGCGTCCCATCTCGGTGAAGATCCAGCCGAACGAGTTGGCGAACAGCGGGGCGAGCGGGGTGGCGAACATCAGCGCGGTCCACAGCGTGCCCGGCTTCGGCAGGCGCGCCCTTGCGGATGGTCCACAGCACGAAGGCCGCGATCGCCATCGCGAGGAAGCCGAGGCCCATCATCAGCCGGAAGGTCCAGTAGGCGACCGGGATGTTCGGCACCCAGTCGGACGGGTCGGTCAGCACCCCGGAGTCGACGAGTCGCTGCGCGGCTTCCTTCTGGAGTGCGACGTCGGGGTTCACGATCCGACCCTCGGCGTACTCCTCGAGCCAGCGGGTTGATGCCCTCGACCTTGCCGTCGAAGGTGCCGGTGGCGAGGAAGGACAGCACGCCGGGGATCTTGATCGAGAAGACTTCCCTCGAGCCGTCGAGGGTGCCGATGGTGAACAGGACGAGAAGGCGGCGCCACCGGTGCCGGGGCCGCCCTCGGTCTCCCACAGGGCCTCGGCCGCGGCCATCTTCATCGGCTGGACCTCGGTCATGATCTTGCCCTGGATGTCACCGGTGATCGAGGCTGAGCGCGCCGGCGGCCGAGCAGGACCCAGGCGCCGAACTTGGTGGCCCAGCGGTAGGCGCGGATGTCCTGCGTGTCCTGCTCGGTGGGTGCGGCGATCTTGCTGAACTTCGCGAGGTGCCAGCCGGCGACGCCCAGCACCAGGCCGCCGGCCACCATGTACGCGGCAGCCAGCACGTGCGGGAGGGTGACCAGGGCGACCGGGTTGGTGAGCACCGCGAGCAGGGAGGTCATCTCGGCACGGTCGGTGGCGGGGTTGAAGGTGGCGCCCACCGGGTTCTGCATCCACGAGTTGGCGGCCAGGATGAAGATCGCCGAGAGCATCGTGCCGATCGCTGCCAGCCAGATGGTGAGCAGGTGGATCTTCTTGGGCAGGCGATCCCAGCCGAAGATCCACAGGCCGAGGAAGATGGATTCGAGGAAGAACGCCAGCAGGGCCTCGAGCGCCAGCGGGGCGCCGAAGATGTCACCGACGAAGCGGGAGTACTCGCTCCAGTTCATGCCGAACTGGAATTCCTGGACGATGCCCGGTGACCACGCCCATGGCGAAGTTGATCAGGAACAGCTTGCCGAAGAACTTGGTCAGCCGGAGCATGTTCTCGCCGCCGGTGCGCACCCAGATCGTCTGCATGATCGCCACCAGCATCGACATCGCGATGGTGATCGGAACGAAGAAGTAGTGGTAGACCGTCGTGATCCCGAACTGCCATCTGGCAAGGGTTTCCGCGTTCATGGCGGGCAATCTACTACGGGCTGTCGTAGACCGCAATCGATTGTTCTAGCATGTCTCCATGGCGATCATGGGCGAGCTCGAGCAGGCGGTGATGGACATCCTGTGGTCCACCGCCGACCAGTTCTCCGTCCGCGACGTCCACGAGCTGCCTCGAGCCGTGATCGCGACCTCGCGTACACGACCGTCATGACCGTGCTGGACCGGTTGGCCAAGAAGGGCTTGGTGGAGCGAATGCTGGAGCGACCGGGCCTGGCTGGTACCGGCCGGCGAACACCACGGGTCGCCGATGGTCTCCGCCGAGGTGCTCGACCTGCTCAACAGCCTCAGCTCCGGAGGACCGACGGGCCGTGCTCGACGGCCGTCGCGGTGGCCGCGCCCGGCTGAATCCCGCTCGTTCGCGCACCGGGCTAGCGTGTCGCCATGACGGTTCCGAATTGGCTGCTCCCGTTCCTCAGCATGGACATCTCCTTGGCGGAGAAGCTCCTGCGCACCGTGGTGGTCTACCTGGCCATCGCGATCCTGCTCCGGGTGGCGGGCAAGCGCCTGCTGGGGCAGATGAACCCTCTCGATCTGGTGGTGGTGCTGCTGCTGTCGAACGTCGTGCAGAACGCGATCATCGGTCCGGACAACTCCGTGCTGGGTGCCCTGGTCGGGGCGGTCGTGCTGGTGGGTTTCAACGCGGTGCTGGATCGGGTGGCCCAGTTCAGCCCCGTGGGCCGCCGGTTGCTGGTCGGACAGCCCACGGACCTGATCGTGGACGGACGAGTCGACGGGCCCGCGCTCGCGCGGCTGGGCATCAGCCGCGGCGAACTCGACGTCGCGTTGCGCCGTCAGGGTTCGGACGGCGTCGCCGAGGTGGAGCTGGCCACGCTCGAACCGGAGGGCGAGATTCTCGTGACGATCCGGCCCGGCGAGCAGGCCGCGACCCGCGATGACCTCGCCGCGGCGGTGGCCGAACTGCGGGCCCTGCTCCGCCCTCAGCCTTCCTGAGTGCAGCCGACGCCTCAGCGACCGGGATACGCCTGGAGGCGATCGGCCAGGGCGAGCGCTTCCGCCTTGAGCGTGAGCGCACGGTCGACGTCGCCGGCCGCGCGGTAGTCCGCGGCGCTCTCCAGCCGCTTGGCCACCTGCTCGCGCGCCAACGCCAGCATCTCCTCCTCCGACTGGTCGCGGACAACCCGTTCGGCGTGGCCGAACCGGAGCGCGCCGGCCACGAACTCACTGGGAGTACCGACGGTGGTTTCGGTGGTCAGGTAGCTGGTCTGGGCGTTCTCGATGGCGGAGATCGCGTCGCGGACGACGCGCAGCGCCACCCGGTCACGGCGCTTCATCAGCCGGGGCAGGTCGGCGCGCAGATAGGTCAACAGGGTCATGGACATCCTCCTTCTCGGTCGTTGTCGACGCTAGAGGTTCACGTAACGTGAAGGTCAAGGAGTCGCCGCGCGGTCTTCCCCAGTTGCGGGTCGGCCAGCACTGATCGGATCGCCGGCACGCCGGCAGCGCCGGTTTCCGCCAGTGCCAGCAGCGCGGCCAGCCGCACCGGGGGCGCTTTATTCAGCGCCGCAGTGAGCCGGGAGACGGCGCCGGGGTCGCCGAGTCGTCCCAGCACCTCGGCCGCGGCAGCCTGCGCGCGGTCGGAGCCTGTCTCCAGCACGGCGAGCACCGGCCCGAGCGCCGCTGACCCGGAGGCGGCGAGGGCATCGAGCAGCTCGGTCTCCGGGACGCGGTCGGTTCCGAGAAGCGCCGCCAGCGCCGGCGCCGCGGACGGATGCGCGAGCTGGCCGAGCGCGATCACGGCGGTCGTCGCCACCCGGGGCACCGGATCGGCCAGCAGCCCCACCAGTGCGCCGGCGTTGTCCGGGTCGCGGAGCTTGCCCAGCAGTCGCGCCAGGAGGCAGCGCAGGTCGGGATCGGGGTCGGTGAGGCGGGCGGACGCGAGCTCGCCCGCGCCGGGCGCGTGGGACAACGCCCACAAGAGCACCTCCTGGACTGCCGGGTCGGTCTCGGCGGCCAACGCCGCCAGCAACTCAGCCGCAGGGCGTGACGGCGCCTGCAGCGCCGCCCGCAGTCGGACCGTCGGATCGTGGTGGCCCTGGAGCCTGGTCGCGGCGATCGTGTCGAGGACGTCGTCCCAACTGCGCTCAGCGGACTCGGCGAGCCGCCGCAACCGGTCGGCCAACCGCGCCGAGGCCGCGATCTGTTCCTCGAGGTGGGCGAGGTGGCCGCGCAGTGTCGCCGCGGCGTCCAGCGACGGATCGGCCAGCGCGGACGCGATCTCGTCCAGGCTCAGCCCGAGCGCCTTGAGGTTCTGGATCTGCAGCAACCGCAGCAGGTCGGCCTCGGCGTAGAGCCGGTAGTCGCCCCAGCTCCGCTCAGTTGGCACCAACAGCCCGAGATCGTCGTAGTGCCGCAGTGTCCTTCGGGTCAGCCCGGTCCGCTCGGCCACCTCACCGATCCGCCACGTGCGACTCATCCGGCCAGCGTAGACCGCGCCCCCGACACGCCTTCGGCGAAGCGAGGCGTAGTCGGCCCGCCGGACGGAGGGCGAGCCTAGAGTGGTGAACAGGTGCGGGAAGGAGTGCGATGAATCTCGAGAAGGTCATCTTCGGGTTCTTCATCCTGCTGGCGGCCACACTGAACTTCGGCTTCTTCATCGGCGATCTGACCGACCCCTCGCTGCACAGTGTCTACGGGCTCGCAGCCGCCATCGTGGTGAGCCTGATCGCCACGGTCCTGAAGTTCGGTGACCGTACCCAGCTGGGCGCCGTCCATCTGGCCACCAGCCTCGTCGCCGACCTTCAGCTGATCTCGGCCGCGGTCATCTGGACCTGGGCGGCGTCGGTCAGCCACGCTGCGACGATCGGTGGCGACCAGATGGCGCAGGTGGTGTCGATGTCGGGGGGCGCGCTGCTGGCGAACCTGATCTCGGTGGTGCTCATGGTGAGCGAGACCCTCAGCTTGCACCGCTGAGCGCCGCGCGCCATGACGAACGTCTTCTACCTCGTCCTGCGACGGATGAGGTTCCCGCTGATTCTGATCATCGTCATCTACGCGATCTGTGTGATCGGCCTCAGCGTCATGCCCGGGGTGGACGCGGCCGGCAACCCGACCGAGGGAATGGGACTGTTCAACGCGTTCTACGTGATCAGCTACACCGGCACCACCATCGGGTTCGGTGAGCTTCCGGCGCCGTACTCGGTCTCCCAGCGGTTGTGGATGACGCTCTCGATCTACCTGACGGTCATCGGGTGGTCCTACTCGATCGTCACCATGCTCGCCCTGCTGCAGGAATCGGCGTTCCGCAACGCGCTCCGCGCCGGCAGGTTCGCGCGCCGGATCCGGCTGCTGGCCGAACCGTTCTACATCGTGTGTGGCTGCGGCGAGACCGGCACCCTGGTCTGCCGCGGCCTGGACCGGTTGGGGCTGCGCTTCGTGGTCATCGAACGGGACGGGAACCGTCTGCAGGAGTTGCTGCTCGAAGAGTTCCGGCACGACGCACCCATGGCGACGGCGGACGCGAGCCAGCCCTCGACGCTGACGGCGGCCGGATTGCTGTCCCCGCACTGCCGCGGGGTGATGGCGTTGGCGGAGGACGACCTGACCAACCAGGCGATCGCGGTCGCCGTCCGCCTGCTCGCGCCGGGCATGCCGGTGCTCGCCCGGGTGCGCAATCCCGACCAGGTGGAGACCCACCTCGGCGTCTTCGGCGGCGACGTGGTGATCAACCCGTTCGACCGGTTCGCCCAGCACCTCGCCTCAGCCGTCGCGGTGCCGGAGAGCTACCGTCTCCGCGAGATCCTCACCGGTCTCACCGGTGAACCGCTGCCGGCGCGGCACTGCCCGCCGCGCGGGCATTGGATCATGTGCGGCTACGGCCGGTTCGGGCACTCGATCGTGAAGCGGCTGCAGGATGCCGGGCTCACGGTGACCGTGATCGACCGACTGCACTACGGGGAGCCCGGGGTGGACATCTCGGGCACCGGAACCGATGTGGCGAGCCTGCGCGCTGCCGGGATCGAGACCTCGCAGGGCATCGTGGCCGGCAACGCCAACGACCTGAAGAACCTGGCGATCGCCGTCACGGCCCGGGACCTGAAACCGGACATCTTCATCGTCACCCGCCAGAACCAGACCGCCAACTCCGCGCTGTTCGACGCCTTCGAAGAGGACCTCTGCATGGTGCCCAGCCGGATCGTGGCGCGGGAGTTCCTCGCCCTGATCACCACACCGCTGATCTCGGCCTTCCTCGACCTCATTCCGTCCCACGACGAGGACTGGTGCGCAGCCCTCATCGCCCGGCTCGAGCAGGTGAATCACGGCGCAGTCCCGGAGGTGTGGAGCGTGAGCGTCACGCCCGAACTGGCGGAGGCCGTCCACTGGGCGCTGACCATTCGCCGAGGCGTCATCCTCACCGAGTTGCTACGGGACCCGTTCGATCGCGCGGAGCGGCTCTCAGCGGAAGTGCTGCTGGTGTCCCACAACGACGGTGTCAGCGAACTCCCCGACGAGGACATGGCCCTGAGGTTCGGTGACTCGGTCCTGTTCGCAGGCTCCTCGGAGGCCAAGCGTCGCCTCGACCTCACCGTCCACAACAGCAACCTCCTCAACTATGTCCAGTCGGGCCGCCACAGCGACCGTTCCTGGGTATGGCGCAGGATCGGGAAGTGGTGGCCGCCGTGGCGCCGCCGGACGGGGTGACGACGCGGCTTCGACCGTCGGGAGGTCAGCGGATGAGTTCGAGGGTCTCGAAACCTTCGGTGGAGATGGTGAGCACCCCGGTGTTCGCCGACCAGGTGGTCGACTTTCCGTCCTGGCGCACACTGGTGAGGCGTGGGCCGAACCCGCGCACCTGCACCTCGACGCGCCGGTACGGCACGGCGAAGTCGCCCTCCTGGGCGCGCGTGATCGTCAGCCGGTTGCCGTCGAGGGTGGTGGTGAAGGTGGAGACCAGCCGCTCGCCGTCGCGGTAGCCGTAGCCGTCTCCGGCGTCCTCGTACAGACGGCTCTTCGCGCTGCCGGCGTAGACCTGCAGGAGCAGGCGCTCCACCCGCTCCGATGTCGATTGACGCACGGGCCAGGTGGGCACGACCGCGCCCGCACGCACGTAGAGGGGAAGGCCGAGGCCGGCGCTGTCGGTGAGGCCGCGGTCGCCGTCGAGTGCGGCGCCGGCGTTGTCGAACCGGTACCAGGAGCCGGGTGGTAGCTCGACGGTGCGGCTGCGCGCACCTTCCTCGATGATCGGGGCGACCAGGAGGTGGTCACCGAGCATGAACTGATCGTCGATGTGGGCGTACTCCGCCGAATCCGGACGCTCGAAGAACATCGGACGAACGATCGGGACGCCGTCCGCGCAGGCCCGCTGCAGCTGGGTGTAGAAGTAGGGCAGCAGCCGGTAGCGACGTTCCACGACCTCCCTGATCCGGTCCGTGGTCTGGGTGTCGTAGCTCCACGGGTTGCGGTCCTTGGCCGTGCGGGCCGAGTGGGTGCGGAAGAACGGGGTCATGCTCGCCAGTTGCATCCAACGCAGGTACAACTCGGAATCGGGGTCCCCCCGGAAACCACCGGCGTCGCTGCCGGAGAACGGAATGCCGGAAATCCCCAGGTTGAGCAACTGCGGGATCGTGATCTGCAGATGCGCCCAGGTGGCCAGGCTGTCGCCGTTCCATGTCGTGGCGAAACGTTGCAGGCCGGCGTAACCGGCCCGGCTGATCACGAACGGTCGCTTGTCCTGGTTCAGCGAGGCCAGCCCTTCGCGGCTCGCCCGGGCCATCTGCATCCCGAACACGGCGTGACCGCCGCCGACGTGGGTTGCTCCCTGCCCTTCCCAATCGTGGGGGGTGTCATCGGGAATGGTCCGGGAGTCGGTGAAGGTGCTGGGTTCGTTCATGTCGTTCCACAAGCCGCCGAAACCCGCTGAGCAGAACTCCGCGGCGTGCCCCGCCCACCACGTCCGGCAATCCGGATTGGTGAAATCGGGGAACTCGGCGTCACCCGGCCACACTTCGCGGATCAGCCGAGCGCCGTCGGCCGTGGCCAGGAACAGGTTCCTTTCCTTGCCCTCGGCGTAGACGTTGTACGACGGGTCGACCTTGACCCCCGGATCGAGAATCGCCACCGCCTGGAAGCCGTCCTTCTTCAGGTCGGACAACAGTCGCTTCGGGCTCGGGAATCGCGTGCTGTCCCAGGTGAACACGCGGAAGCCGGACATGTAGTCGATGTCGAAATGCAGGACGTCGCAGGGGATGCGCTGTTCGCGCATCGTCGCTGCGACCGCCCGGAACTGCGCCTCATTTCGATATCCCCAGCGGGACTGGTGGTAACCGAGAGCCCACAACGGCACCATTTCCATGTGACCGGTGAGTGCGGCGAATCGTTGAACCACCTGCTGGGGCCCATCCCCGCTGATCAGATACAGATCGAGCGGGCGCCGAACGCTTTCGAAAGTCAGTAGCTCGCTGTTGTCGGAGTCGATGTCGATCGAGCCGCGGGCCGGGTTGTCCCAGAAGATGCCGTAACTCACGTCGGGGCGATGACCCAGATAGAACGGCACACTCAGATAGAGCGGGTCGGCCCCGGGCTTGTAGGAGCGCGCGTCGTAGTTCCACAGTCCGAGTTTCCGGTCACGCAAGGACAGGGGGAATGCGCGCTGGCCCAGACCGTGGCACGACTCTTCCCGGGGCAACTCGATCTGCCAACGGCACCCCTCGTCAACGGTCGTGTAGCCGTTGGCGGATTCGTGGAGAAACGCAACCCCGGCACCGTTGGTGGCGGTGATGGCGCCACTGTCGGGATTGACCGCGACCGTGAGCTCCGGGGTCGACAAGATGACCGCGTCCGCTGCGTGTTCGACCGTCGCTTCGGGCCGGGCCGAACCTGGCTGCACCGCGTAGGAGGTGAGTTGCGTGGGGGCGTCGGGATCCAACACCTGCACCCGGACCACCCCGGTGGCCACCGGTTCCACGACGACGGTGCCTCGGGCCGTCTGCGCGCGCACCGTGGCAGGCCCCGTCGCCGCGTCCGAGGGGTTCGGCGACGTGCTCGCCGGTGGGGGGACCGCGTCGCCGGCGTAGCGGGCGAAGACGCCGATGCCCACTGCTGTCCCTGCGGCCGCCGCGGTGCCGAACAGCGCCCGGCGCGACCACAAGGCGCGGGAGCTCTTCGCGGGGCCGGGTTCTTCGAATGCTCGCTGAGGAGCCGTCAGGGGTGCGCGCGGAACGGTGCGATCACCGTCGGGCTCAGGCGCCGAAGACCTGGACGACATTCTGGTCAAAGCTGGTCACGTAGAGCTTTCCGGTGCTGGTGTCCACCGCTGCGCCGGTGGGGCGTCGATCGGTGCTGAATCGGTCGGTCACCCTGGGCGAGGACAGACTGATCACGTTGACCTTCTTCGCGTAGAGGCAGGTGAGGTAGACCGAGTCCGCCTCTTCGTCAACGGCGAGCCGGGACGGTCCGTCGTCGACGTTGATCCGTTTGGTCACCGCCCTCGTGTCGAGGTCGACCACGCTGACCGTACCCCCGCCGTCTTGTCCCTTCCCGAAACTGGCGACGAAGGCCAGCCGCGCATCCGGTGCGATGACGATCCCGTTGGGGTTCTTGCCCACCTTCAAGTCGGCGATCTTGCTCTGCGAATTGAGGTCGATCACGCTCAGGGTGTTGCTGTCCCAGTGTCCGATGTAGGCGATCTGGTCGCGTTCGTCGATGCCGATCACCCGGGGCTTGGCACCGACCTTGACGGTGCGGATGAGTTTGTAGTTCGTCAGACTGATCACACCCATGGTCGAACTCCCCTGCGCGATGGCGTACGCGACCTTCTGAGCCGGGTGGGTGGCCAGGCGAATGGGCCCGGCCCCGGTGCTCACCGAGCCGACCAGACGGTAGCCCTGCAGGTCGTAGATCTGCACGGCAGGGACGCCGTCACAACCGACCAGGAGGAGTCCCGAGGCGGGGTCGACCACGATGCTCTGCGGCTTCTCGCCGACGTCGATCTTCCTGGTGACCGTGTCGGTGTCGAGGTTGATGACTGAGACCGACGCGTCGTCGTAGTTGGCAACGAAGCCCAGCCGGGATCCCGGGTTCACGGCCACGCCGTGGGGGTGGGTTTCGACCGACACCTCATCGAGGACATCGCGCACCGGCTCGCGGAGCGGTGTGGTGGTCTTGGTGGGTTGCTCCGCCTTCTCCTCGGCGGGAAGAGCGGAGCTGCTCGCGGTTCCCACGGGCGCCACCGGCTGGCTCGCGAACAGGGTCGAGGCCGCCCACAGGCCGCCGCTTCCGATCAGCGCGGTGGCCACGACGATGGCCGCCGCGATCAGCGCCACCCGGACCCGCGAGCCCGACTTCTTCTGCGGCAGCGGCTGCGGTGAGTGGGCCGGTGCGACCTGCGGGAGGTGTGGCCGGGCGAGTGTGGTCAGCGGGGTGAGAGGAGCGGCCGATGGCGTGGCCGGCGAGAAGTCCGAGCGAGGCCGCATCCGGGTGGAGGAATTCGTGGGGTCGCCGACCGTTTCGGCCACCCGCTTCAGCGCCCGCAACGAAGCCACAGCCTCGAGCGCCGAGGCCGGACGCTGCTCGGGGTCCTTGGCCATCAGGGACGCCAGTACCTGGTTGGTTGCGACCTCCACAGCTCCGGAGCCGCCGACCTGCGGGACGGGTGCGGTGAAGTGCTGCTGGGCAACCTGGAACTCGGTGCCGGTGTAGGGGTTCTCCGCGCGCAGCAGGCACCACAGCAGGCACCCCAGTGAGTAGAGGTCGGTGCGGACGTCGGCCGGCCGGCCTTCGTGGCGTTCGGGTGCGGTGAAGGCCAGGCTGCCTGCGAGCATCCCCGTCCGGGTCACGGAAGCGGACGCGCTCTGGGCGATGCCGAAATCACACAGGTAGGCGAACAGGTCCGATCCGGTTCTGGCGAGCAGGATGTTGCTGGGCTTGATGTCGCGGTGGATGATGCCCAGCGCATGCGCGTCGGCCAGCGCCGACGCGACCTGGGCGGCCAGATCCGCCGCCAGCGAGGGGGGTAGCGGACCGTTGCGCTGCAGGTACTCCGCCAGGTCGCCGCCGGTCACCTGTTGCATCGCCAGGTACAGACAATCGCCGATCCGCCCGTGGTCGAAGACTTGGATGACGTGCGGGGAGTTCATTCTGGCCAGAACCTCACCCTCGCGGGTGAATCTCGCGATGAATTCCGGGTCGTTGGTGAACCGCGGATCCAGCACTTTCAACGCCACGGTTCGGTTCAGCGGTCGCTGCACGGCCGAGAACACGACCCCCATGCCGCCGTGGCCGATCTCGCCGGTGATTTCGAACGCGCCGAACTGGTCGCCGACTGACGGGAATTGAGACACGTGTGGACTCTCTCACTGAGGTTGCGCGCACACTCTACTAACGAGGATTCCTCGCCATTGTCGGTGGGCCAGCTTTGGACCATGGGGCGGGCAGGAAAACCCGATCGGCGGATGCCTGCCCCGCCGGGTTATCAAATTCGCAGCGATGGCGCGAGTCCCGACGGTAACGAACTAGGCTTCCGCACGCCGCAATAGGTGTGGTCATCGGGGGGCAGGGATTTCAGCATGGTGGCGGGTCTCACGCTGGTTATCGACGGAACTGCGGCCGAGTTCTCGCCGTCGTCGTCGCAGTCGATTGTCGTGGGACGGGATCCCGCGGCGACGCTGAGGGTCCCCAATGAACTGGTGTCGCGTCGGCACCTCGGCATCTCCTTTCACGCCGATCGGTGGCTCGCGCGAGATCTGGGCACCAGCAACGGGACCTTCCTCGACGGGGTGCAACTGTCCCCTCACGAGCAGGTTCGGTTGGAAGTGGGTACGACGCTTGTGCTCGGTGACCCACTGACCGGCGTGCGGGTCGAGGTGACGGGGCTCGGCCGCAGCCGCACCGCGGACCATGCGGCGGGCAGCGGCCCGATCACGATCGGACGGGCGCCGGACAACTCGATCGTGATCTTGGATCCGATGGTCAGCGCCCATCACGCCCGAGTCCTGCACCGGCCTGACGGCACCTTCCTGGTCGAGGACCTGCGCTCAACGAACGGCTCCTTCGTCGACGGCGTGCAGGTCGATCGTCGCGAGGTCGGCGCCGGTGCCATTCTCAGTTTCGGCGGCGTGTGCTTCACGACCACCGGGTCCGGGCTCGTCCGGATCGCCCAGGACTCGGACGCCGCCGGCGGGGGATCTGGGGGGACTGCCCTGAGCGTGTCCGAGGTGACCTTCACCGTCCCGACGAGCACATCCGAGCAGGCCGCGGGTGCCGGCCCACGTAAGACCCTTCTCGACCGGGTGACGTTCCGGGTGCCACACCGCAGCCTGGTCGCCGTCATCGGACCCTCCGGCGCGGGCAAGTCCACCATGCTCAAAGCGATGATCGGTGCGCTGCGGCCCGACCAGGGGCAGGTGCTGTTCAACGGGCTGGACATGGCGGTCTTCGCACACTCCGTCGCCGACCGGGTCGGCATGGTTCCTCAGGACGACCTGGTGCACAACGAGCTCACCGCGCGGCAAGCACTCGACTACGCGGCTCGGCTGCGGTTTCCCGACGATTCGAGCCCGCAGGAGCGATCCGGCGCGGTGGAATGGGTGCTTCGCGAACTCGGACTGGACGACCACGCCGACACCAGGATCGGACGGCTCTCGGGCGGCCAGCGCAAACGCGTGAGCACCGCCATGGAACTCCTGACCAAACCCGACCTGCTGTTCCTGGACGAACCCACCTCGGGTCTCGACCCGAACCTTGATCGGGAGGTCATGGAACTGCTGCGTGATCTGGCCCACGGGACGGTCCAGACCCCGGCGGGCCGGACCGTTGTCGTGATCACGCACTCCACGGCCAACCTCGACAAGGCCGACTACGTGCTGCTGCTGGCCCCTGGCGGGAAGGTCGCCTACTTCGGTCGCCCGAACGAGCTGCGGCAGTTCTTCGTCGCGCGGTTGGGTGCTGATGTGAGCTACGCGAGCATCTACGGCCTGATCTCCGATCACCCCGAGGAGGCGCAGGCCGCATTCGCCGCCAGCCCACGTGCACTTGTGGCCGCTCCGGTCGAGCAGCAGTTCGCCCGCCAGGGTGTGGGTCCCCGACGGCGGCGCCGGCTCGCGCCACAGATGCTCACGCTGCTCGGAAGGCAGAGCCGGTTGATGATCGCCGACCGCTCGCTGGTGTTGTTCACACTGGCGCTGCCCGTCGTCGTCGGACTGCTCACGCTGGCCGTTCAGGCGGAGGACGGATTCAATCCCGCGACGACAACCGGTGCCGTCGGCGAGCCACGGATCCTGATGGTGGTGCTGGTCTTCGGGGCGGTCCTGATGGGGATGGTGCCCAGCGTCCGTCAACTGATCGGGGAGCGTCCGATCTTCGTGAGAGAGGCGCGGGCAGGGGTTCGTCCATCGGCCTACCTGGCGGCCAAGATCGCCCTCTTCTCAGTGGTGTGCACGATTCAGTCCGTGCTGATGGTGGCCGTCGCGCTGGCGGTCAATCCGCACCCGGAGCGTGGCGTGGCGTGGCCGCTGGCTGTCGAACTGGTGATCGTGACCCTGGCCACCTCATGGACGTGTTCCACCCTCGGCCTGCTGCTCTCCGGCCTGGTGTCCACGACCGAGCAGGTGATGCCGCTGATGGTGCTGGTGCTGATGTTCGCTCTGGTGATGTGCGGCGGCGTGCTCAATGTGACCGGCCCGGGGATCAACCAGGTCTCGCTCCTGTCGCCTTCACGTTGGGGTTTCGCGGCAGCCGCATCGTCGCTGGACTTCAATCGCACGGTCATCTGCCAGGCACAAGTCCTGGTCAAGGCGAAGGAGGACGAGGAAGTCAACAAGAAGGCGGCCGAAGCCACCGAGGATGCCAACCGGAAGGCCGCGGACGAGGCGGTCAAGAACGGCATGCCGGTTCCGACCCCGGAGCAACCCGAGGTCCGTTCCAGCGTCGTCGACTGTGCAGGCGTCGACGATCGCGACCCGTTGTGGGATAGCGGCGGCGTCCGCTGGCTCGGCAACCTGCTCGCGCTCGGGCTCTGGTTCACCGCCTACTCCCTCGGCACCTACGCGACCCTTCGCCGCCTCGCGCGGCGGCGATGAGACCCGGGAACCTCGGGGCTACGCGGCGTCCTCCTCGGTGATCGCGGCGGCGAACTGCGACTGATAGAGCCGGTAGTAGTGGCCGCGGGCGGCGAGCAGCTCGTCGTGGTTGCCCTGCTCGACGATGGCGCCGTCCACCATCACCAGGATCACGTCGGCGTCACGGATGGTCGAGAGCCGGTGGGCGATCACGAAGGACGTCCGGTCGGTGCGCAGCTTCTTCATCGCGCGTTGCACCAGCAACTCGGTGCGGGTGTCCACCGAGGAGGTCGCCTCGTCCAGGATCAGGATGGACGGGTCGGCCAGGAACGCCCGGGCGATCGTGATCAACTGCTTCTCGCCCGCCGAGAGATTGGACGCTTCGTCGTTGATGAGCGTGTCGTAGCCATCGGGCAGGGACCGCACGAACCGGTCGACGTAGGTGGCCTTCGCAGCCTGCAGGATCTCCGCTTCGGTCGCATTCTCGCGGCCGTAGGCGATGTTGTCCCGAATCGTCCCGCCGAACAGCCAGGTGTCCTGCAACACCATGCCGATCTCGGAGCGCAGGGTGCGCCTGGGAATGCTCGCGATGTCCACCCCGTCCACCCTGATCCGTCCCGCATCGAGGTCGTAGAACCGCAGGATCAGGTTCACCAGGGTGGTCTTGCCCGCGCCGGTCGGGCCGACGATCGCGACCGTCGATCCGGGTGCGGCGGCGAGGGAGAGATCCGTGATCAGCGGTCGGTCGGGTGTGTAGCTGAAGCTGACGTGCTCGAAAGCGACCCGGCCCTGCACCTCCGCCGGGAGGCTGCCGCCCTCCTCCGTTGGCTCCTCCTCGGCGTCCAGCACCTCGAACACGCGCTCTGCGGACGCCACCCCCGACTGCAGCAGGTTCGCCATCGAGGCCAGCGAGGTGATGGGGTGGGTGAACATCCGGGAGTACTGGATGAAGGCCTGCACCGAGCCGAGGCTGAGAGTGCCGCCGGCCACCATGAGGCCGCCGATGACGGCGATCAGCACGTAGTTGAGGTTCCCGATGAAGAACATCACCGGCATGATGATCCCCGAGATGAACTGGGCACCGAACGAGGCCTGGAAGAGCTCCTCGTTCTTGGCCGCGAAGGTTGCCTCCACCTCGCGCCGGCGTCCGAAGACCGTCACCAGGTCGTGCCCGGTATAGGCCTCCTCGACCTGACTGTTCAACTCACCGGTGGACTTCCACGTCTTGGCGAACAGCTTCTGCGACCGCTTGCCGATCAGCATCGTGACCCCCATCGCGATCGGGATGGTCACCAGGGCGATCAACGCCAGGACGGGCGAGACGTAGAACATCATGATGATCACGCCGACCAGGGTGAACAGGTTGGTGAGGATCTGCGCCAGGGTCTGCTGGAGCGTCTGGGCGATGTTGTCGACGTCGTTGGTGACCCGGCTGAGCAGCTCGCCGCGGGGCTGGCCGTCGAAGTACCTCAAGGGCAGCCGGGAGATCTTCGCGCTGACCTCGCCGCGCATCCGGTACACCGAGCGCTGCACGATGCCGTTGATCATCCAGCCCGACGACCAGGAGAGCACGAAGAAGACCACGTAGGCGGCCAGCGCCACCAGCAGGACGCGTCCGACGGCCGCGAAATCGATCGGCACCTGGTTCACGACGTGCGCAGTGAAGATGAGGTTCGTCGCCTCGCCTAGGATCACCGGGCCGACCGAGTTCATCACGGTGGCCACGATCGTCATCACGATCACGGTGATGATGAGCTTCAGCTCGGGGCCGAGATGACCCAGCAGACGTTTGAGGGACGGGAGGAAGGCGACCGCCTTCTCGCCGGTGCCGCCGCCACCGGGCCCGTGGCCCATCGGCCCCCCGCCGCGGCGCTGGGGTCCGTACTTGGGTCGCTCATTGGCCTTGATCGGCGCCGCGGGCGCCTTGGTGTCCTGGCTCACGCCGCCACCTCCTCGCTCTTGAACTGGCTCTCCACGATCTCGGCGTAGGTGGGACACCCCGCCAGCAGTTCGTCATGGGTCCCGATCCCGACGATCCGACCGTCCTCCAGGACGACGATCTGGTCGGCCTCGCGGATGGTGGACACGCGTTGGGCCACGACCACGACGGCCGCGTTGCCCGTCTCCCCGGCCAGCGCGGCACGCAGGGCCGCGTCCGTGGTCACGTCCAGCGCCGAGAAGGAGTCGTCGAAGATGTACACCTCGGGCTTTCGGATCAGTGCGCGGGCGATCGCCAGACGTTGGCGTTGACCACCGGAGACGGTGGTGCCGCCCTGGCTGATCGGTGAGTTCAGTCCGTCCGGCATCCGTTCCACGAAATCGCGCGCCTGGGCCACCTCGAGGGCCTGCCACAGTTCTTCGTCGGTGGCCTCAGGCTTGCCCATACGCAGGTTGGAGGCCACGGTGCCGCTGAACAGGTAGGGCCGCTGGGGCACCAACCCGATCCGGCTCCACAGGAGGTCGGGGTCGAGGTCGCGGACGTCCACCCCGTCCACGCTGACCGAGCCGGCGGTGGCGTCGAAGAGGCGGGGGATGAGGTTCACCAGGGTCGACTTGCCTGAGCCGGTGGAACCGATGATGGCGGTGGTCTCACCCGGACGGACGGCGAAGCTGACCTCCTCCAGCACGGGCGACTCGGCGCCGGGGTAGGAGAAGCTGACGTCGCTGAAGGTGATCTCACCGTGCCTGCTGAGCGTCGTCACCGGGTTCGGGGAGGTGACGACGGAGGATTCGGTGTCGAGGACCTCGTTGATGCGTCCGGCCGCGACCGCTGCCCGCGGGGCGATCATCAGCATCATCGTGGACATCATCACGCTCATCAGGATCTGGGCAAGATAGGCCAGGTAGGCGGTCAGCTGGCCCACCTCGAGGTGCCCTTCGGCGATCCGGAAGCCGCCGAACCAGATCACCGCGACGCTGGAGACGTTCATCACGAAGAAGACCGCCGGGAACATGGTCATCATCCGGCGTCCGACCGCGACGGCGGTTTCGGCGAGGTCGGCGTTGGCGCGGTCGAAGCGGGCCGACTCCGTGGGTTCGCGGACGAAGGCGCGAATCACCCGCAGACCGGCGATCTGTTCGCGCAGCACCCGGTTGAGGGTGTCGATCCGCACCTGCTGGGCCTGGAACAGGGGGGTCATCTGGACGATGAGGATGCCGATGATCGCGCCCAGCACCAGCACCGATACCAGGATCAGCCAGCTGAGCCCGACATCTTCCCGCAACGCCATGAAGACGCCGCCGATCATGGTCAGCGGGGCGCTGATGATCATGATCGAGGTCATCAGCACCAGCATCTGCAGCTGCTGGACGTCGTTGGTGTTGCGGGTGATCAGGGTCGGCGCGCCGAAGGAGTTCATCTCGCGGGACGAGTACGTCAGCGCGCGCTGGAAGATTCCGCCGCGCAGGTCGCGTCCGAAGCTCATCGCGGCGCGGGCGCCGAACCAGGTGGCCCCGATCTGGCCGGCGATCTGGAGGCAGGTCACGCCGAGCATGGCCGCACCCATCCACCAGATGTAGCCGGTGTCGCCCGTGGCCACGCCCCTGTCGATGATCGAGGCGTTCATGCTGGGCAGGAAGAGGGAGGCTGAGGCCTGCACGAGTTGCAGCAGGATCACCGCGATCAGCAGGGGTGTGTAGGGGCGCAGGTAGCGCGCCAGTAGACGGGTCATGAAGCTCCTTTGGCGATGCCGTGAAGCACGGCGTTCGCAAGTTCACGCGGTTGCTCGAAGCGCGAATCGGTGGTGGTGAGGAAGCCGGCCGCGAAGGCCAACGAGGCGAGAATGTAGGCGGCGCTCGTGGGAGGGACGGCGAGGGCTGCGGCGTAGGGCTCGAGCGCGACGGACGCCGCGTCCACGAGCCGGGACTTCGCCTCGTGCGGACCGCCTGGGAACCGGTGGTGGCCGGGCGGTGGGTGTGGCGGCCGGTCGGCGCCGGTGAGGTGGACGAACAGAGCGCGGGTCCGCTGCACCTCGCCGCGCAGAATGATCAGAATCTGCTCGACTCGCTCTTCGAGAGGCTGGCCGGAGGGCAGGTCAGCGAGCGCGGCCAGGGCCGCATCCGGCTGCAGCGCCGCGCAGATGGTGGCGTGGAGCAGGTCGTGCTTGGTCTCGAACGCGCGGAAGATGGTGCCCTCGGCCACTCCGGCGGCACGGGCGATCGTCCGGGTGCTCAGTTCGGGGCCTTCGTCGAGCAGGAGCGGCAAAGTGGCGGCGATGATGGCCTGGCGCCGTTCCTCGGGCGCCATCGGCGTTGCTCTACTCACTCGCTCCACTATAGTGAGTGAGCGCTCACTCAACAACCTCGTGCAACGCGGGCAGAAATCAGCAGGGGTCGGTTCGCTGAATGCAGGGCAGGAAGCGACCCCACTCCTGGGCGCTGAGCGGGTTGGCGTCTGGACTAGGCCGGATCAGAAGGCGTCGGTGGTCGAGATGCCGTGCACTTTGGCGAGTCCTGGCGAGATCTCGCTCCAGACGATCGCCCGGGTCTGCTCACCATGACGGACGGAGATGAACCAGACGCCGTCGGGGAGCCGCGGTGAACTGAGCCGATGTCGTCGGGCCTGGCGATCCCCGGCGACGATGGAGTCGATGGCATCCTCGAGGACTTCGACCAGGGACTCCCGACCCTCCCGCCAGAGTCGGTGGAGGGTCGCATCCACGTCGGCGGCAAGCCGGACCTCAGGCACCGGCGCGCTGCCTGGAGCGGCGTCGGTACGCCGTCCCTCCGTCAGGGTCGGCGAGGGACGCCTCGACCTGCGCCTGCAGCGCAGCATCGCCGGCGAACGCCAGGTCTGCTCGCGTCATCACGACCGCCGGCTCAAGGAGCAGCGAACCACCCTCAAGTTCGCTCACCTTGTAGGTCTGGTTCTTCGGGCCCAGGGTGATCCGACCGCGGGCGTCCGTCGCGAGAATCGTCATGAACGTACTCTACCCCGAGTGGGCAACCGGGTAATTGGGCCAGTGGGCAAGTGGCGGTCAGGCGGCGCTCACGCCGGGACTCGGTAACCTATCTGCCGTGATCGAGCAGACTGCCGTCAACCCGACCCTCTCCGAGCAGGAACAGGTGCGCCACGACAAGCGGGCACGGCTGCTGGCGTCGGGGACGCAGCCCTACCCGATCGCCGTCCCGCGGACGCACTCCGCCGCCGAGGTGCACGCGCGGTGGGGGCACCTGACCGCCGGCGAGGAGACCACCGACGTGGTCAGCGTGAGCGGACGCGTCGTGTTCGCCCGCTTCGCCGGCAAGCTCTGCTTCGCCACCCTGCAGGATGGCTTCACGGCGGCCGACTCCGGCGTCCGACTACAGGTGATGCTGTCGCTGGCCGAGATCGGCCAGGAGCGACTCGACGCCTGGAAGGCCGACGTCGATCTCGGTGACTTCGTGTCGGTGACCGGGCGGGTGATCTCCTCCAAGCGAGGCGAGTTGAGCGTGCTGGCCACGCACTGGACGCTGGCCAGCAAGGCGTTGCGGCCGCTGCCCACCCTGCACAAGGAGTTGGGCGAGGAGACCCGCGTCCGCCAGCGTTACGCAGATCTGGTGGCCCGTCCCGAGGCTCGCGACATGGTGCGGACTCGCGCTCTGGTGACCCGCAGCATCCGCGAGACGTTGCACGAGGAGGGCTATCTCGAGATCGAGACCCCGGTGCTGCAGCTGGTGCACGGCGGTGCCTCCGCGCGTCCGTTCGGCACCCACCTGAACGCGTTCGACATCGACATGACCCTGCGGATCGCTCTCGAGTTGTTCCTGAAGCGGGCCATGGTGGGCGGGGCCGACCGCGTCTATGAGATCGGACGGATCTTCCGCAACGAGGGCATCGACTCCTCGCACTCCGCGGAATTCACGATGCTGGAGGCCTACCAGGCGTGGGGGGATCAGGCCAGCATCGCTGCGATGACCCAGCGGCTGGTGCAGAACGCCGCCGACGCCGCGCTCGGCACGCGGATTCTCGACACCCCGGCCGGTGAGATCGACCTGGATGGGGATTGGCCGTGGAAGCCGGTGTATCCGACCTTGTCGGAGGCGGTGGGGGAGGAGATCACTCCGGGGACGGACGCGACGGTGCTGCGCGCTCTGGCCGAGGCTCGCGGGGTGGAGCACGACCCGGCCTGGCCGGCTGCGAAGCTGGTGATGCAGCTGTTCGGAGAGCTGGTCGAGCCTGCGTTGCTGCAGCCCACCTTCGTCTGCGACTATCCGCCGATCGCGCAGCCCCTGGCCCGGCAGCACCGCAGCGACGACAACCTGATCGAGGCCTGGGATCTGATCATCGGCGGTGTCGAGCGTGGCACCGGGTTCTCCGAGCTGATCGATCCCGTGATCCAACGGGAGCGGCTGGTTGCTCAGTCGGTCAAGGCGGCCGCCGGGGACCTGGAGGCCATGCAGCTCGACGAGGACTTCCTGGCTGCGCTCGAACTGGGAGCCCCGCCGATGGGCGGTATGGGACTGGGTCTGGACCGGCTGATGATGCTCCTGACCGGCGCCGGGATCCGAGAGACGATCCTGTTCCCGCTGCTCAAGCCGCACCACTGACTGCAGGGCGTTCTTCGCGCCGGATGCGCTCGGCGGGCGATTCGAAGGGGCCCGGTCGGCGACGGTGGGGCGATGCCTCCCCGATCAGGAAGCGCAATCGGTTACCTCCAGAGCGTGGCCAGGCCGAAGGCGGCGGCCATGCCACCCATGCCGATCACGACGTTCCAGCCCCCCAGGGCGGACATGAAGGGCACATTGATGCCGACCGACGCGGTGATGTAGTACACCACCAGCCAGAGCACGCCGATTAGCCCCACGGTGATGAAGGCCGGCACCACCCATTGCCGACTCCCGGGAGCGGCGACGGTGCGCTCGCGCTCGGCCCGCTTCTCGGCGAGCTGCGAACGGTCGGCGTTCTTCTTCTTTTCCGCCGCCGCCTTGCGAACATGGGACTCGGGCACCGTTGACTCCTCGTGACTGCCTGGACAACCCACACAGGATAACCGACAACACACGAGGGGAGGGGTCGGCTCCGGTGGGGGAGAATGGAGCCATGGCGCGGATCCTGGTGGTCGACAACTACGACTCGTTCGTCTACAACCTGGTGCAGTACCTCGGGCAGATCGGGGCCGAGGTCGAGGTGTGGCGCAACGACGACCCGAGGTTCGCGGACGCCACGTGGGCCGACTGCTTCGACGGAATCCTGCTCTCGCCCGGCCCCGGAACCCCTGAGGAGGCCGGCGTCTGCGTGGATGTCGTGCGTGGCCAAGGCGGGCGGATCCCCATCTTCGGGGTCTGTCTGGGTCTGCAGTCCATCGCAGTCGCCCTCGGTGGGGTGGTGGGACGCGCTCCGGAACTCCTGCATGGAAAGACGTCCCTGGTTCACCACGACGGACGGGGGGTGTTCGCGGGTCTGCCGAACCCACTGACGGCCACCCGTTACCACTCGCTCGCGTTGGATCCTGCCACCGTGCCCGACGAGTTGGAGGTCAGCGCCACCACCGACAGCGGTGTGATCATGGCTGTCCGGCACCGCACCCAACCGATCGAGAGTGTCCAGTTCCATCCCGAATCGGTGCTCACCGAAGGTGGCTACCAGATGCTGGCCAACTGGCTGGTGGCCTGCGGTGACGCCGATGCTCCGCGGCGGGCCGCCGGCCTCACCCCTTTGATGGCGGTTCGCGGGTAGCGTCCTACGGCGTCTCAGTATCCGTGGGCTCGGGCGAGTCGGACGGCTCGGGTGATTCGCTGGTGTTGGTCGGTTCCGAGGTCGCAGGGGCGACGGCCAGCACCAGCTTGATCTGCGAGGTGCGCTTGACCACGGTGTTCACCGCCGGCGACTGCGAGATCACGGTTCCCTCGATTGCTGTGGCCGACACCTGGGTGCTGAAGCTGGGAGCTCGCGTGAAGCCCGACCGCTCCAACTCGTCGATGGCCTCCTGCTTGGTCAGTCCGCGCAGGAGCGGCACGGGGCTCTCCCCGCTGGCGTAGTACACCGTGACCTCGGAGTCGACGGTCACCTTGGTGCCTTCGGCCGGCACGATGCTGACTACCTCGTCGGCCTTGGCGGTCACGGTCTCGCTGGGTTGCACCTGGGCGGTGACCTTGGTGAACCCCAGGTTGCGGAGGGTCTCCAGCACGGAGTCCTTGTCCTGACCGACCAGCCCGGCAGGGATCGCGGCCTTCGCGGGTCCGACGTTCACCTCGATGGTGACCTCGGTGCCGATCGACACGGTGGAGTCCAGCGGGGTCTGGCTGGTGACCCGACCGACGGTGTTGTCGTTAGCACCGTTGCTCTGGACCACGCGTGGCTGCAGCTTCGCCTGGATCAGGGTTGCCTCGGCCTCGGCCTGCAGTTGGCCGACGACGCGAGGGACGGCCACCGTTTCCACCCGGTTGGCGTTGAGCAGGGAGTAGACCCCGATACCCGCGGCGATCAGGACCAATGCGATCAGGAAGGCGGTGAGCCCCCAGCGGCGCTTCGGCTCTTCCTCCTCCATCGCCCGGGCGGCGGTGTGGTTGTCGTCCGCAGCCATCAGCGTGGTCTCCGCGGACGCCGCGACCGGGGGCGGCGTGACGACGCGCCCTTCCACTTCCTGCCCGGCCAGCAACCGTCCGATGTCAGCCCGCATCGCCGCGGCCGTCTGGTAACGGTCGGCGGGGTCCTTCGCGAGGGCCTTGAGGGTGATGGTGTCCATCGCCTCGGTGATCTCGGGATCGAGATGGCTGGGTGGAACCGGAGCCTCGCGGACGTGCTGGTAGGCGACGCTCACCGGCGAATCGCCCTGGAAGGGCGGCCGTCCGACGAGGAGCTCGTAGAGCAGGCAACCCGCGGAGTAGATGTCGCTGCGGGAGTCGACGGTCTCGCCGCGGGCCTGCTCGGGGGACAGGTACTGGGCGGTGCCGATCACGGCGGCGGTCTGGGTCATGGTGGCCGACGTGTCCGCGACCGCCCGGGCGATGCCGAAGTCCATCACCTTCACCTGACCGGTGCTGGTCAGCATGACGTTGGCCGGTTTGATGTCCCGATGGACGATCCCGGCCTTGTGGCTGTAGCTGAGAGCGTCGAGCACGCCCTGGGTGAACTCCAGGGCCTTGTTGGGCATGATCTGGCGTCCGGTGCGCAGAAGCTCCCGCAGGGTGTGCCCCTCCACCAGTTCCATCACGATGTACGGCACCTGAACGCCGGAGGGATCGGCATCCTCACCGGTGTCGTAGACCGAAACGATGGTGGGATGATTCAGCCCGGCCGCCGCTTGGGCCTCGCGGCGGAACCTGGCCTGGAAGGTGGGGTCGGACGCGAGATCGACGCGCAGCTGTTTGATGGCGACGTCGCGTCCCAGTCGCAGGTCCCTGGCCCGACGCACTTCGGCCATGCCGCCTCGACCGAGCACGGCGCCCAGCTGGTACCGACCTCCGAGAAGCCTCGCCTCTTCGGTCATCCGCAGTGTCCTTTCCGACAGGTCGCCAGGGGTCCCGCCGCTGCGGCCCAACCCCCCCATTGTGGCCGACGCGATCCAATCCTGCTCCTGCCGCTCATCGCAGCGCCTCGAGAACGGCCTTGACGATCGGCGCAGCCACCCGTCCGCCCGCGATGTCTGTCGTCGGGATCTCGGCGTCCTCCACGAAGGCGCACACCGCGACGGAGGGGTTGTCCGCCCAGCCCGTGAACCAGGCATAGGGGCGGCGGACGTTGTCGGAGTGCGCGGTGCCGGTCTTGCCGCCCACCGTCGCGCCCGGAATCTGGGCGCTGCTCCCGGTGCCGTTGGTGACGACCTGGACCATCATCTTCTGCAAGGCCTCGGCGTTGTCTCGGCTGAGCGCCACCGACTGCTGCGAGGGACGGGTCTGGCTGACCACTTTGAGGTCCTTGTCGAGGATCCTGCCGACGATCCGCGGCTCCATGAGCACGCCGTCGTTGGCGATCGCGGCCGACACCATCGCCATCTGCAGCGGGCTTGCGGCGACTTCGAACTCGCCGATCGCGCTCATCGCGGTCTGCGCCGCGTCCAGTTCCGCGGGAAAGCGGCTTGCGGCCGAACCGACGTCGGTGAGGAACTTGGAGCCGAAGCCGAATCGTTCGGCCTGTTGTCGCAGCGCTTCGTCGCCGAGCTTCACCCCGAGTCTCGCGTACCCGGGGTTGCAGGACACCATCAGGGCCCGGGTCAAGGTGATGTCGGAACCGCCGCAGTTCCCGGCGATGACCCTGGTCGACCCGGGAAGCTTGTAGTTGGAGGCGTCGATCACGTCGTCCGCGCTCATCCCGGACTCCAGTGCCGCTGCCGAGGTCACCAGCTTGAAGGTGGAGCCGGGGGGATAGATCTCCTTGGTGGCACGGTTGGCCATCGGTTTGTCCGGGTCGGCGTTGAGCCGGTTCCAGGCTTTGGTGGAGTCGGCGAGGTCGTGCGTCGCGAGGTCGTTGGGGTCGTAGCTGGGGTAGGTCACCAGCGCCTTGACCTCGCCGGTCTTGTAGTCGATCGCGACGACTCCACCCTTGCGGCCGCCGAGCGCGTCCCACGCCGCCTTCTGGGCTTGTGCGTCGAGGGTCGTCTCGACGGTGCCGCCCTGAGGCGTGGTGCCGGCGGCCGCGTTCACGAGCCGGGAGAGGAACTGGGAGTCGTCGTTGCCCGATAGTTCCGCCGAGTAGGCAGCCTCGAGCGCGGACGTGCGGTAGAGGTAGGAGTAGAACCCGGTGACCGGGGCATAGAGCTTGCCGGAGCCGTACGAGCGCTGGAACTTGTAGCGGTCCTTGACCGGATCGGACTGCGCGATCGGGGTGTTGCCGACCATGATCGGTCCCCGATTCTGGGCGAACCGGGCATCGGCGACCCGACGGTTCTCCGGCCGTTCGTTGAGATACGTCTGCTGTCCTACGTAGAGAACACTCACGTTCAGCAGCAGGGCGAGGAACATCGCCATCGCCGCCACGGCCACGCCCCGAATCGGACGGTTCATGGCCGGCCTCCCATTCCGACGATTTCGGTCGGCTCGTCCCCGTTGCCGGCGTTCGACGGGGGAGTCGCAATCGGGTCGGGGCTCGGCGCGGAACCCACGATGATCATCTGGGTGGTCTCCGACTCGAGCCACTGCTCGGGCTCCGCCGCCTGGTCGGCCACCGGACGGCGGACCTGGTGCGTGATGATCAGCAGAAGCCCGATGGTCACCCAGTTGGCGACCAGCGACGACCCGCCCTGCGACATGAACGGGGTGGTCAGGCCGGTCAGGGGCAGCAGCCTGGTGACGCCGCCGAGGATCGCGAAGACCTGGATGGCGAACACGAAGGCCAGGCCGGCGGCCAGCAGCTTCCCGAAGGGATCCTTCGCGACCAGCGAGGCGCGGAGACCGCGGGCGACGACGATCCCGTACAGCAGCACCACCGCGGTCAGCCCGGTCACGCCCAGTTCCTCGCCGATGGCGGCGGCGATGAAGTCGGTCTTGGCGAGGGGGGTGAGGGAGGGCCGGCCCAATCCCCAGCCGGTCCCGAACGCACCGCCCCACGCCATGCCGAACTGAGCGTTGATGACCTGGTAGTTCTGGTCGTAGTCCGAGAACGGGTTGAGCCACGAGGACACCCGTACCTGGACGTGACCGAACAGGAGATAACCCAGGTAGGCGCCGGACGCGAACAACGCCGTGCCGAGGAGAGGCCAGCTGCGCTGTTCGGTGGCGACATAGAGCATCATCACGAACAGGCCGAAGAAGAGCAGCGACGTGCCGAGGTCCTTCTGGAAGACCAGGACCGCCACGCTGGCGAGCCACATCACCAGGATCGGTCCAAGGTCGCGCGGCCGTGGAAAGTCGACGCCCAGGATCCGTCCGCCGGCGCGCGCGAGCACGTCCCGTTTCTCGACGAGGTAGGACGCGAACGCGACGGCCAGGACGAGCTTGGCGAGCTCCGCCGGTTGGAAGCTGTACTGACCGAGCCGGATCCAGATGCGGGCGCCGTTCTTCTCCACGCCGAGGATGGGCAGGAGGGGCAGCATGAGCAGGACCATGCCGCCGAGGAACATGGTGTAGGTGAAGCGTTGTAGTACACGGTAGTCCCGCAAGAAGATGATCAGCAGGCAACAACAGGTGGCCGCGATCCCCGTCCACATCAACTGCAGCTCGGCCGAGCGCATGGGTGGACTGGTGGCGAGGTCCAGGCGATGGATCATCGCCAGACCGAGTCCGTTCAGCAGCATCACGACCGGCAGAATGAGGGGGTCGGCGTAGGGGATCCGCCAGCGGATCACCAGGTGTACGGCCAAGGCGATGGCCAGCAGGACGCCCACGGCCCAGGGCCATTCCTCCGGAAGCCGGGCGTCCCGGTTCAGGTGAATGATCAGGTAGCCGCTCACGCCCAGAGCGACGGCGAAAACCAGCATGAAGGCTTCGACGCCCCGTCGTTTGCGATAGCCGATGACGTCACTCATCAGCAGTCCATGGACGCCGCGGGGGTGGCTGTGTCGCTGGGGGTGGGGGCGACGCTGGGGGTGGGCCCTGCCGTCGCGCCCGGCGTCGGGGCGGGCGAGGAGGACCGGGGTGTGGACGCCCCCGGAGTGGACGCTTTCGGTGTCGGCGTCGGGCTTGGCACAGCGGTCTGGCGCGCCTGGCGCTGGCGAATGCACTCCATTGCCTTGAGTCGCAGGGCGTCGAGGGTGGACTGCGCATCGCTCAGGGAATCTGCGGGCAGCGTCTCGCTGATGCGGTCCCGATAATAGGGCGGTAGGTCGGCGACCCGGGTGTCATCGGTCTGGACGACGTGCGACAGCGGCAGGTTGAAGACCGGCTCGGCAACTCCTTGGAAGATGGCGAGCCGGTCCTCGTTCGCGCCCAGGAAGTACTGCCTTTGGGTGAAGCTGTACCACGCAGCGCCGCCGCTGCCGATCGCCAGGAGTGGGAGCACGACGAGCAGAACCGGCTTGATCCAGGCAGAGGGCTTGCGCCTGGACACGGGCGAGTATCGGATCAGTTCGCCCAAGCCCGGATCGGGTCGAGGGGTGGCGTCGGGGGGAAGCAGCGGCACCCGGACCGTCGATTCGGCCAGGTTGTCCAGATCGAGCAGCGCGGCCGCGCCGAGCACTTCGGTCGCGCCCTCGGCGTCGCCCTCGACGACGTCGGCGACGATGATCGTGATGTTGTCCTGCCCGCCTTCGTGGTGGGCCACGCCGATCAGGGCCGCCAGTACGTCGGCGCGCTCGCCGACGAGGTGGGCGGCGATCACGTCGTCGGTGACCATGCCACACAGCCCGTCGGAGCAGATCAGCAGCCGGTCGCCGGCCCGGACGTCGGTCATCTCCAGATCGGGCTCATGCTGGGGTTGGCCGTTGATCACCTTGAGAATGAGAGAGCGATGAGGATGCTCGAGGGCCTCGGCCTCGGTGATCCGGCCCTCGTCCACCAGCGACTGCACCCAGGAGTGGTCGCGGGTGAGGCGGGTGAGGACGCCGTCCCGATAGCGGTATGCGCGGGAGTCGCCGATGTTGGCGACGGCGAGCCGGGAACCGTCGAACATCGCCCCGCAGGCGGTGCTGCCCATGCCGTCGAGGCTCGGGTCGGTCTCGATGAGCTCACTGATGGATTGCCCGGCGCGGTCGATCGCGGCGGCGAGAGTTGCGAGCATCTCGTCGCCAGAGCTCCCCGCGTCCGCGGCCCGCAACTCCCGGATCGCCACGGCGGACGCCAGGTCGCCGGCCGCCGCGCCACCCATCCCGTCCGCCACCATCAGCATGGTGGGCGAGACGTAAGCCGAGTCCTGGTTGTTCTTCCGGACGAGGCCGATCTCGGAGTGCGCGAGGTAGCGCAGGGCCAGCGGCATCTACTTCTCCACGCTCATCAGAGTGCGGCCGATGCGAAGGGTGTCCTCCAGTCCGAACGGGGTGGGGGCCGTGATCCGCTGGTTGTTGACGTAGGTACCGTTCGTCGAGGCCAAATCCTCCACCTGATAGCCGGTGGCGGTGCGGGTGATTCTGGCATGCCGGGTGGAGACGTAGTCGTCGTTGAGCAGGAGCTGGCAGTCGCTGGAGCGGCCGATCAGGATGCCTTCGCCCAGCGGCACCTGGGCGCCGGCTTGGGTGCCGTGGGTCACGGTCAGAGTCCGGGGAAGTTGCTTGCGGACCTTGCGGGACATTCTGGGCGTGGTTGCGCTCGCCGATCCGGATGGCGCAGCGCCCGCGAGTTCGGCAGCGGTGACCTTGCGTCCGAACAGGTCAGTGCGGATCACGTTGCCGGTGAACAGGATGAATAGCCACAGCAGCGCGAGAAACCCCAGCTTCAAGCCGAGGACGACCAGCTCAGACATCGTTCACCGGTGACACGATCGCCAGCCGGGTGGAACCGATCTCGACCCGGCTGCCCAGCCTTAGCCCGGCGTGACGCGTGCGTTGGCCGTCGACGGTGATGCCGTTCGTGGAGCCAAGGTCTTCGATGGCCAGTTGCTGTCCGTCGTCCGTGTTCACCACTGTGATTCGGGCGTGGAGACGGGAGACGCCGGGGTCATTGATGCGGAGATCGGCGTCGGTCCCGCGTCCGATGGTCAAGCCGGGCGGGGTCAGCGGGTGGCGGACGCCGTTGACCTCGACCACGAGGGTGCCGCTGCGGACTTGGCTGGGCGCCACCGGTTGGGGGGCGTCCACGCCTGCGACAGCGGCAGAGGTGACGGTGAACCGTCCGACCGGTAGGGCTGCGTCCAGGGTGTACTCGATCAGGATCGGGCCGTTGAAGAGGTAGCTCTTGTCGGCGGCGTAGTCCCGGAGCTGCTGAGCGATTTCGGAGTTGAGCGTCTTGCTGTAAGGGGTGAGACGGTCGTAGTCGTGGGTGGAGAAGGCGATGCGGAATTCGTTGGGGACGAGCTTGCGGTCGCGACTCAGCAACTTGGCTTCGGAGTCGAGTTCGCGCTGAAGCCGGGCGGTGACCTCCACGGGTTGGACGTCGCCTTTGAAGGCTCGAGCGAAGGCTCCGCTGACGGCGTTTTCGAGCTTCTTTTCCACGCGGTCGAAGACCCCCATCCGCCCTCCTTCCCCAGTGGTGCGTCCCAGTGCGCCACGGACAAGACTATCCAGCGACGAACCGCCAGCCTACGCGACCGGTGTCGGTGGGCGTTGAGGCTGCACCCGGGAGTGAGGGTGCTCGCTGTCCGGTCGGGGGAACCTGGGAGCTTGGCCCCGGTGTCGTCGCTGGGTCGGAGTCGGCCGCAGTGCTGTGCTAACCTCTTTCGGCTGGCTCCCAAGGGAGTCGGGCGCGAGTGGCGGAATGGCAGACGCGCACGGTTCAGGTCCGTGTGTCCGAAAGGACGTGGAGGTTCAACTCCTCTCTCGCGCACAACGATGTATGGTCCCCTGACTACATCAAATCCCCTCTGACAAGGACTTCGGTCCTTCTCAGTTGTGGACTCCCATGGACACGGATGGCCTTCAGAGGCCTCCCATTCCCCACGTATTCCCCACGGTTCCCCACGTATTCCCCACGACTTCCCGGGCGTGGGGAACGACGTCGGCGTCGCCCAGTGTCCACCCGACCGTCCTTCGGCCCGTTACGGAGTGTGACGGGAGGGGCGCACCATGGGTAGACCACGGGCCAAGGTCAAGCGTGGCTTCGGCGAGGTCGGCCAGCTGCCGAGCGGGCGGTACCGGGCGCGCTACACCGGCCCCGACGGCGGCCGACACAGTGCTCCGATCACCTTCGTCGCCCGGCTCGACGCTGAGGGTTGGCTGGTCGACCAGGAACGGATGATCAGCCGCGGCGAGTGGGAACCGCCGGCGCGTCAGGTCAGGGAGGTTCACGAGGCGCCCCTGCTGCTGGGTGAGTACGCCGCCACAGTGGTGGCCCGCCGCCGGATTCGACCTGGCACGGCGGCGCTGTACGCGAAGCTGCTCCGGTTGACCATCCTTCCCGCGTTCGCCAAGCGCCCTCTTGGCGGGATCACCGCTGCTGAAGTCTCGACCTGGTACGCCGGGATGCGGACGACGCCCACCCAACAGGCCAACGCCTACGGGCTGCTCAAGTCGATCTTCAAAGAGGCCGTCGAGGAGCGGCTCGTGGAGGTGAGCCCGTGCCGGGTGAAGGCGGGCACGCAGAAGGAACGCGCGCGTGAGATCGAGGTGCTCACGGTCGACCAGCTCAACCGCTACCTGGCTGCTGTGCCCGAGGCGCGGAGGGTTCCGCTGTTGCTGGCCGGTTGGTGCGGTCTGCGGTCCGGCGAGGTGCGAGGGCTCCGCGTGCGCGACCTGGATCTGGACATCGGTGTGGTGCATGTCCGTCAGGCCGTCGTGCGACTCAAGGGGCAGCTCCTGATCGGCCCACCCAAGACGGACGCCGGGGTCAGGACGGTGTCCATCCCTCCCCACCTACTTCCGGCGTTGCGGGCGTGGGCGGCGCGCCAGCCGGTGCGTGAGCGGGAGGCGCTGCTGTTCCCGGCGCGCGACGGACACTCTCCGCTCAACGACAGCGTCCTTCGGGTCGCCCACAACAAGGGCAAGGCGGCCATCGACATGCCCGGGCTGACGGTCCATGGGTTGCGCCACACCAGCGCGACGCTGGCGGCCCAGTTGGGAGCCACCTTGGCCGAACTCCAGGCGCGGATCGGGCACAGCACGCCGAACATGGCCATGCGCTACCAGCACGTCGCGGCCGAACGCGACGCCCAACTCGCCGCCCGCATGTCAGCGTTCGCGACTGGTCGGCCGAGCGTGGCTGGATGACTTCGAGGAACGCCAGCCCGTTCGCGCTCATGGATGCTGAGGCGTGGTCGTCAGCGTGTCCGCGCTCCAAGTCGTCAGAAGTGGTGTCGTCGCTTCCTGAGGTCGCCGATTCTGAGTGATGGATCGGAGGACGGCGTCGAGAACCCCGTCTCGCACCAGCACTCCTGCCGCGGTGGCGAAGTTGAAGGGGGTCACGACCCGGGAGCGGTAGGCCATGACTTCCAGCACGCCCCCCAGCGCGAACTCGAGGGCGATCTGCTGTTGGAGTTCCAGTTGGGACTCGTCGATGCGCAACGCCTCGCACCACGCAGTTCTCAGTGCGTTCTTGAGGAGCAGTCGCAGGGCCGGCGTACTGTGCTCGCCGGCCACCAGGCAGAGCCGGTCGAGGTTCGCGTCCAGGGGGGTGTGCATGGCCGTGGTCGAAGCGTTGACGGATCTGAGGGACGACAGGGTGGCGAGCAGCATTGCCGGGTCGAGGGTGGATTCCACGGCGTCCTCGGCCATGTCGTCGATACCTGTGTAGTGGTAATAGAACGTGTTCTTGTTGATGCCAGCTTCACGCACGACGTCGAGAGCCGACAGCTTGGCGTACGGCTTGTCCGCGAGCAGGCGCCAGAATGCGGCCGCGAGCTTCTCCTTGGCGGTTTGATCTCCAACTGCGTACTTCGGGCGGGCCATGGTGCTCCTCGGGTGGGGTGCCGGACTGTCCGCAGAACCGGTCACCCGCGACGGATCCGGCCATTTATTTAGCCGCGATGGCTGATTATTGTAGGTGGAGTCGATCGCGGCAAGCTCGGAGGAGGGTCCATGGGACTCGATTGGTTCATGACGGTGTGGCCGTGGGTGGGCCTTGGGGCGGCGATCGTGCTGCTCATCGTGCTGTTCGCCACGGATTGGCTCCAGGCGGACAAGGCGATCTCGCGGTGGCGTGATCTGACGTGGATCGCGTGGCTGGCTGCGGTGGCATACATGCTCCACAACGTCGAGGAGTACGGGCTTGACTTCACGGGGACCACCCTGGCGTTTCCAGGCTTGATGGCTGGTTTGCTGGGATCGATGCCCGGGTGGATGTTCTTCCTGTGCGTGAACCTGTCACTGGTGTGGGTGATGGGCCCTGCCGCTGCGCTGTTGAGCGGGAGATACCCGGCGATGGCATTCGGGATGAACGGCGTCCAGGCCATCAACAGCCTCACGCACGTCCCCGGCGCTGTGGTGTTAGCGACGGTGAAGGGCGGCTTCGTCACCGCTATCGTCCTGTTCGTTCCGCTCGTCGTCTGGGCCTTCCTTGGCCTCACGGGCGGTGGGAGTGATGGCCTGCGCCGGTCGACGCTGTGGGGCTTCGTCGGGATCGGCCTGCTGTACCACCTCGCGCTCTTCGCGACGGTGCCCCTGTACCTCAACGGAATCCTCGACGGCACCGGGATGGGACTGCTGATGCTTGTCGCCGGCGGCGTCACTTTCGCGGCGTGGCTGTGGCTTGCCAGGCGCGCCGACGTCCGGCGTGTTGAAGCATCCTTCGGAGCTGTTGGCACAGTCGTGGCGTGATGCGATGGGCAGCCAGCCGCGGTATCGCATGCCGAAGTCCCCATTCGGAGCCCTGTGGCGGCCGGCTACGACGCGCGTCTGGTCGGGCCGCGTCCCTTCGAACTGAACTCGGACGCCGTCCATTGCGGGTACCGGCTGAACATTGCGTCCACGTCCTCCGGGTCCAGTCTGAGGATGCGGCCGCACCGGTACACGGGCAAGACGCCCTCGGCGATCCGGCGGCGGATGGTCTTCACGCTCACGCCGATCCGAGCAGCGGCCGTGGGCAACGACTCGTAGGTTCGCATGGTCATGGCACTGTCCCTCTCTGGGCCCAAGCGGGCCTCAACGGACACAAGACCCGCTCGACGTACTTCTAGCCGCAGCCCTGGAACGGTCTCCCTGGCGCTCCCGGGTCGCTTCGTGGGCGAGTGGCGAGCAGTTTTACCTTGTGGGAACGGGGTTGCGCGGTTCACGCGGCCGTCACGAGGTCAAGAACAAGGTGAGGGCGTTCCTGTGCCGAACGGCCGGCCCGGTGACCTTGACCAACAGTCGCCGTGTGGCTTGGTAGGGCCTCACGTGCCCGTCACGCCTTGTGGACCGAGAGTTAGGCCATTTCCCCAAGGCGTTGTCGTCGTCCGTAACCCAACTCGCGCACACGGATTCCGCGTTCGATCGCCTGACTGCCGGCCGCCGCCCTTCAATCCGATGCGGTCGGTGTCTCGACGGAGGGTGTGGTTGCCTGGATGAGCGCGCGCAGATCAGCGTGAAGCTTCGCGTAGTTGAGCGTCCAGTGCGTGCGCCGACGGCGACGGTCGTCGCGGGGAACGTCGCCGGTGACGTAGCCGTGGTCCTCGAGTTCGTTGAGGTTGCGCGCGATCGTGGTGCCCGCGACCCCCTCACCAAGCGTGGCCACCAGCTCCGGGGTGCTGAGGCAGCCCCCGTGCGCGGCGAGCGCGACGGCGATCGCGAGCTTGACTCGGTTCATGCCCATGCCGACCAACGCGCCCAACTCCACGGGGAGCGGGGCGTCGGAGTAAGCAGGCACGCGCCCATTGTTTCAGTGGTCCGCGGCAAGGGGAGACGAGACACGATGAGCAATCTATACCGCTTAACGGTGTAGGCGTGCTAACGTGACACGCGGAGGGGCGAAGCTCGAAATCCGCAAGATCGCCGAAATCCATGCTTAGCCTTCCCGTACAAGGTCCACCCCCTGGAGAGCTTGGAGCCAGCGATGGCCGCTTCTGACATTGGCAGTACCCGCGACAGCGCCACACAAGCGCCGAGCGCCTCCGGGATCGGCGCTGCCGCCTTCCACGAGAAATCACCACGCACAGGATGTCCGCGAGGTGCCTCCGCGCCCCGTTATGTCCCGTAGGCGAAGGAGGATGGGATGACCCACCTGGGACTGGCCACCAAAGCAGTGGGCGCCATCATCGCCGCTGCCCTGATCGGTGGCTGCACAGCCACGCCCACCAGCAGCCCGACACCGACGGGCCCGTCGCAATCGCCCTCGCCCACGGTGACGCCGACACCGACCCTCAGCCCCGGAGACCAGAAGCTCGAGGACGCGAAGGCGCGAGTCGTCCTGCTGTGGCAGACGCTCGACGGCCTCTAGTGTCCTGAGTCGTTAATTCGGTTGCAGTAGTTGGCGAGGCTGTCGAGGATTTCGTCGGCGGTCTTGTGCCAGACGAAGGGTTTGGGGTCGTCGTTCCAGCTGGCGATCCAGGTCCGGATCGAGGTGGTGAGTTCACGGACGGAGCGGTGGGTGCCGCGGCGTAGCCATTTGGTGGTGAGTTCGGCGAACCAGCGTTCGACCAGGTTCAGCCAGGAGCTGTAGGTCGGGGTGAAGTGGAACGTGAACCGCGGGTGGCGCGAGCAGCCAGCGTTGCACGGCCGGGGTCTTGTGGGTGGACACGTTGTCGAGCACGACGTGCACGTCGAGGTCGGCGGGGACGGCGGCGTCGATCTTGGTTCAGGAAGGCGAGGAACTCCGCAGCCCGGTGCCGGGCGGTCATCGGTGGATCACGTTCCCGGAGGCCACGTCCAAGGCGGCGTACAGGTTCGTGGTGCCGTGGCGGCCGTAGTCATGGGTGCGGCGCTCCGGCACACCGGGCATCAGCGGCAGGACCGGTGCGGTCCGGTCCAGGGCCTGGATCTGGGTCTTCTCGTCCACGCACAACACCAGGGCCGCGTCGGGCGGGTTCAGGTACAACCCGACGATGTCACGGACCTTGTCGATGAACTGCGGGTCCGGGGACAGCTTGAACCCCTCCACCAGGTGCGGCTTCAGCCCGAACGCCCGCCAGATCCGCGACACCGCCGTTTGCGACATGCCGACCGAGGCAGCCATCGACCGGGTCGACCAGTGCGTCGCGTCCCGCGGCGACTCCTCCAACGTCTTCACGATCACCCGCTCCACGTCGGCATCGGTGATCGAGCGGGGCGCACCCGGCCTCGGCTCGTCATGCAACCCATCGAGGCGGTCCTCGACGAACCGGGTACGCCACTTCCGCTACCGTGCCACGCGAGATCCCCAGCCGCCCGGCCACCGCCTGGTTCGTCCCACCCTCGGCGCAGGCCAACACGATCCGGCACCGCAACGCCAACGCCTGAGCCGAAGACGGCCGGGCCGCCCAACGCTGGAGCGCTTCACGCTCCACGTCAGTGAGCACCACCACCGGCGCATTCGGAACAGGCATCGTGGCTCCCATCGTCGCGGACCTACCGCTTCAACGCGACCACACCAACCAGAATTCCCGAACTGACCATGAACTTCCGACTCAGGACACTAGGTCGACTCGAACAGGAGCATCAACGAGCTCGACACCCATGCCTCGGGCGAGGCGCTGAGCAGCCTGCAGGTGATGCTGACGACGGTCCGCCAGCGCGGGCAGGTGCAGGTCGGAGCCACGAAGATCCCGTCCCAGAGCGCCTTGGCCAAGAGCGACGGGTGGGTCGTCACCTCGTGCGTCGATCGCAGCGAGGCCATCCTCACGGACAAGGCCGGGCAGCCGGTCACGCCAGCCCCGCAGCCACGGCTCTCACACGAGAGCACTGTGCAGCTCGTCGGCGCCAACCTGCAGATCACCAAGGACGAGGTCCTCGGATCATGTTGACCAGGTTCCTCGCGGCGCTCGTGCTCTGCGTGGCTCTGGCGACAACGTCGCTGACGGGGACCCCTGCCTACGCGGAAGCCGGGAGCGAAGGGGCGAGCTGGGGAGTTGCCTGTGGGGTCGGCGTCCCCGGTTACGGTGGCTCCGGCGGAGCCGCTCCGCTGAAGCACACCGGCTCCGGCAGCAGCGACCCGGTTGCCTGCGTGACGCAGGAAATGCCTCCTCGCGAAGTCCCCTGTTCGAACCCGGAGCTGGGGACCTGGAGCAACGCCCGAGCCTGCTACATCAAGGCCGAGTCGCCGCCGCCCCCGCTGACGGACGCGGTGTGGAGCGGAAACACGACGGGATCGATCTACCGGTGCTCGGCTTCCGGCATCTGGTCGGGTCCGGGCTCCTACCTCTTCTGGGCCGATACTGAACCGCGCCGACTTCAGTGGACGGTCAGGCGGTGTTCCTCGATGGGTTTCGGGGACTCGTGGTGGGCAGCGTAGTAGGTGTTCTCGAATTCGATGGGTGGTTGGTGGCCGCACCAGCTGTGGAGTCGGCGTCGGTTGTACCAGTCGACCCATTTGAGGACCTCGAACTCGACGTGTTCGAGGGTGCGCCAGGGTCCCAGTCGGTGGATGACTTCGGTCTTGAAGAGCCGGTTGAGGGCTTCGGCGGCGGCGTTGTCGTAGGAGTCGCCCCTGGAGCCGACGGAGGCGACGATGCCGAGTTCTTCGAGTCGTTCGGTGTAGCGGATGGCGAGGTATTGGACGCCTCGGTCGGAGTTATCCCGAATTCGGGTTAACTCCGATTATGCCGAGGTTGACGTTAAGCCGAGGAGTCGGGGTTTGGCCTGCGCGTGAGGGGTTGTCCGGCTGATTCCTCGGCTTAACGGTCCTGCGACCCGCCCACTAGCGTCCGCTGTGTCCCTACGTCCTGGAAGGAGACGGCGGTGGATATGACGGTCAAGCAGATTGGTGTGGTTATTGTTGGTGAGTTGCGCGCGGCGGGCTACTTGGCCTCGACGATCGGTCAGTACGAGAAGTCGATCAAGGCGTTGACGAACTTCGCTGAGGAGCGCGGTGGTATTTACACGTCGGCGTTGGGGGCGGTGTTCGCCTCGATGACGGTCAGCCCGCGCACGGGCCGGTTCAGTACGCAGCGCAGGTTCGACTATCGGCGGCTTGTTGCCGTGTTTGACGGCTATCTGGAGACGGGGCGGGTGGACCTGTCGATCCGCAAGCGGGGTGGCGGGGGGCCACGACCCGTCTCGGGCGAGTTCACCGCGCTGATCCTTGCGTGGGAAGCCGACCTGGACGAGCGTGGGCTCGCGGCGGCCACGCGGGAGGCCTATGGCCGGGTCGCCCGTGGCTATCTCACGTTCTTGGAGTCACGCGGGACTTACGCGCTCGACGACGCCGATGGGGCCAGCGTCCTGGCGTTCCTGGAGTCCCTCACGGACCGGTGGGCCACGTCCTCGCTGTTCTGGGTGGTGTCGAACTTCCGCCCGTTCCTGACGTTCACGCGCCGTAGCGACCTGGTCGAGGCAACGGGCCTGGCCAGGGTGAAACGCTCCCACGGGATCCTGCCCGTGCTCAGCGACGACGACCAGCAGCGGGTCGTGGACGCGTGTGTGTCGGGGATGGTCAGCGCCCGCGATGCGGCGATCACGCTGCTGGCGCTGACGACAGGTCTGCGGGCCTGCGACATCGTCGGGCTACGGCTGGCGGATATCGACTGGCGCGCGAGACCATCGGGATCGTCCAGCAGAAGACACACAACCCGCTGACGTTGCCGCTGCCAGCGTTGGTGGTGGCCAGGCTCGCCGACTCCGTCCTGCACGTACGCCCCCACTCGGGTGAGGATCACGTGTTCTTGCGGTCGGTGGCCCCGCACATCCGGCTCGCCGATCACGCCTCGATCTACCGGGTGACAGCGAAACGTTCCGCAGGGCCGGGGTGGCTGAGGTAAAGGCCGGCACCCGCTTGCTTCGGCACAGCGCCGCGTCCAGGCTGTTGCGCGCGGCGGTCCCCTTGCCGACGATATCGGCGGTGCTCGGGCATGCCAGCCCGGAGTCGGCCAACAGGTACATGAGCGTTGACGAGGACCGTCTGCTGGAGGCGCGTGCTGGCCGTGCCGGACGGGACCCGGTCATGAGCGCTCACGGCTTCACCAGCACGTTCGCCGCGGACCTTGACCGGTACCTCGCGTTCAAACAGAGCATGGGCTGCTACGGCACCTCCCGGATCTGGTAC
>CAVYLH010000009.1:0-17249 GCA_963769325.1 uncultured Actinomycetota bacterium
TTGTCACAGCCACCCGCGACGCCGCCCCCGACGCCTGGCACCGCATCGTCGGTTACCTCATCCAATCCTCGCCGCCACCCCCGCCGACCCGCCCCTGCAAGACCCCCCAACCGAACGGCAGGTGTACCGGGCCCTACTGCGGCTCAACCACCACTGAGCGAGCGGGGCCGACTCGCTCCCGTCGCGTTCCCGGAACTGGGCTCTCGCGGAACTGCTTGCTGCGTTGCGGGTGGCCTCCCTGCGCGGCACGGGCTTCCACTACCGCTACGTCGGAGAGACGTCGTGAGTTCACTGGTTTGTTCACTTACGACGATGTTCAGTCCTGCGGATTGCGGCGAGCAATCGCCGCGGTCAGGATGGTCGCGAACGAGCACCAAGCCGCGTAGGGGGCCAACGCCAGAGCCTTGCCATTGCCGGTCGCGCGGGCTCGCCGGCTGAGATCGATCGAACTCGCGGCCAGCAGCGCGGCAACCACGGTGGCGGGGCGCAGCTTGTGTGCCTTGAAGAAGACCCAGCTCCAACCCTGATTCAAGACCAGGTTGACAGCGAGAGCTGCGCGAAAGTCCCGGGCGGCCTGTGGCTGGCCGGCGGCGTCCAGGCTCCTGATGACCGCCGCCGAGGTGACAGCCACATCGGTGTAGAGGGCCGTCCAGACGATCGGGAACAGCCACCCTGGCGGCTGCCAGCTCGGCTTGTTGAGTGCCTTGTACCACCCCGACTTGGGATCGGTGGCGAGGGAACCCGACACGGCGCACGCGGCCGTCATGGCGCCGGTCATCGCCAGAGGCGTGGCCGCAAGGTCCTGGATCTTCACGAGTGGGGTCCTTTCGATCAGTGATCGGGGCGACTCGAACGAGGTCGGGATCCTCGACGTTCGTCACCGTTCGGCCTTCCGACGAGTCTCCCACTTGGGGGAACAGAACGGGGCCCGGCAGGGTTGATTGCAGCTATGAAGATCACAGTTGTCGGCGGCAATACGGGGACGGGCGCCCAGGTCGTCCAGATCGCAGCCCACCAGGGCCATCAGGTCACCATCCTGTCCAGGAGCGGTGCCAGCTCACCTCCCGAAGGCGTGCGGGACATCAAAGGGGACGCCCTGGACACCGACGTGGTCCGGGACGCTGTTCGCGGGGCCGACGCAGTGGTCATCACCGTCGGCGGGGCCAGCGGGTCGAACCGGCACCGTACTCAGGTCACCCGCAGCGTCATCGCGGCCATGCAGGACGCCGGCGTTCGGCGTCTGATCGTCCACTCCTCACTGGGGGTGGGCGACTCGATGGAATTGATGCCCGCTGCCGCGCGGTTGTTCGCTCGCACGGTGCTGGGCAAGGCTCTTGCGGATCACGCCGACCAGGAGGCTGCCGTTCGGGCCTCAGGGTTGGACTGGACGGTGGTGCGTCCGGGCGGGCTCACCGACGGGCCGGCCACGGGCGGCTACGTTGCGCAGGAAACTGCCGAAGGCCGTCCCATGAAGGGCATGATCACGCGCGCTGACGTCGCCACCCACATCGTCGCGATCCTCGACGACCCCGCCACCTTCGGCCGCGCCCTGGCCATGGGGACGCCCTGAGGCTGCCACTTGGTGAAAACGCCGCCTACGAGTCGGCCGGCCGCTCGATCCTGTAGACAACGTGGCGTCGGAGGGCATCGCCCCTCTCGATTCGGGGATGGTCGAAATGTTGGTGGGCAACCATGCCGAGCCGCTGCATCACAGCCTGCGACGCCAGGTTGATGACGGCAGTCATCGACCAGATCACCGGCAACCCGAGCCTGGTGAACCCCGCAGGCGGTCGATGAACGCGTCACTTTCAGCACGATCCAACACCGACGGGAAGTAGCGCATGACTTCGGGATCGGCGCTCAGGGCCGCGAAGGGCGGCCTGTCGCTGTCGCGCCAACGCCGCATCAGCAAGCGCTCCGTTCTCACTTCCCGACAGTCCGTCACCTCATCAACCTAGCGAAATCAACCTAGCGAACTGCAGGTCGCGTGGGACGAAGTGCGCCGCACCTGCGAGCAAGCTTGCATCCCAAACTCCGCATCGTCGCCTGTATGCTGAAGTTCGTGCCGAGTTTCCGGATCAGCCAGGTGGCCGAATTGTTGGGTGTCAGTGACGACACCGTTCGCCGGTGGGTGTCCACCGGCGTGCTGTCCGTGGAGCTCGACGCGTCGAACCGCAAGGTCGTGGACGCCGAGGAGGTCGCCGGGTTCGCCCTGGGGCAGGTCGACGTGCGTCCGGGACACACCTCGGCGCGCAACCGATTGCCGGGGATCGTGACCCGGGTGATCGCGGACGGCGTGATGGCCCAGGTGGAGATCGCCGCCGGCCGGTATCGCCTGGTGTCGTTGATGAGTGCCGAGGCGGCGCAGGAGCTGGGTCTGCGTCCGGGCGTGTTGGCCACGGCCGTGGTGAAGGCCACCAACGTCATCGTCGAGGTCGAGAGGGAACACGGATGAGCGGAACCCGACGGATCCGGGCGTGGGCCTGGTGCACCGTCCCGCTGCTGCTGACGCTGGCGCTGAGTGGCTGTGGTGCCGGCACCAAGCCGGATCAGTCGGCCGCTGCGTCCCGGGCCACGGTGCGGGTGGCGGCAGCAGCCGACCTCAAGTTCGCGATGGCCGGCGTGGCGGCAGCGCTGGCCCAGTCGCACCCCGAGATCGATCTCACCGTCACCTACGGGTCGTCCGGGACGTTCTACCAGCAGGTGAGCAACGGCGCCCCCTTCGACCTGTTCCTGTCTGCGGATCTGAGCTACCCGCGCAAGCTGGCCGATGCCGGGCTGGCCGACCAGGACGACGTTTTCGAGTACGCGGTGGGTCGGCTGGTGGTGTGGGCGCCCAACGAGTCACCCCTGGACCCAACCCAGGGGATGGCCGCGCTCGCCGACCCGCAGGCACGCAAGGTCGCCATCGCCAACCCGGAGCACGCCCCGTATGGCGTCGCCGCGGTGGCCGCCATGAAGACGGCCGGGGTCTACGAGGCAGCCGAGAGCAAACTGGTCCTGGGCGAGAACGTCGCTCAGGCAGCCGAGTTCGCTTTGTCGGGCAACGCCCAGGTCGGGGTGTTCGCCCTGTCGCTGGCGATGTCGCCGCAGTTCAACGACAAGGGCCGCTACGTCGAGGTGCCGCTGGATTCGTACCCACGCATCGACCAGGGCGGCGTCGTGCTCGCCTCTGCTGCGGACCCTGCTGCTGCCCGTGCCGTCAAGGACTTCCTGCTCAGCGACGCCGGTCTGGCGATCCTGAGGTCCTACGGCTTCTTCCTCCCCGGCGCCTGACCCCGGATCTGGTGCCCTGTGGACTGGGAAGCGATCGCGCTGAGCATCCGGTTGGCGACGGCCACCACCATCATCCTGCTCGCGCTCGCCGTGCCTTTGGCCGCCTGGCTGGCGTTCTCACGACGGCGGTGGACGGTCATCGTGGAAGCGGTGGTTGCGCTGCCACTGGTGCTGCCCCCGACCGTCCTGGGGTTCTATCTGCTGGTGGCGCTCGGGCCCCGTTCCCCGATCGGTCGCTGGTGGGAGTCGCTGACCGGTTCCACGCTGCCGTTCACCTTCACCGGGCTGCTGGTGGCCTCGGTGCTGTACAGCCTGCCGTTTGCCGTGCAGCCACTGCTGGCAGCGTTCGCCGGGGTGGACCCGCGCCTTCGGGAAGCCTCCGACATTCTGGGGCGGGGCCGACTGGTGACCCTGTGGCGGGTCGTGCTGCCGCTCTCCCGTGCCGGTTTGGCGACGTCGGCCGTGCTCACCTTCGCCCACACCATCGGTGAGTTCGGCGTGGTGCTCATGATGGGTGGCAACATTCCTGGCCAGACCCGGACCGTGTCGATCTCCATCTACGACGCCGTCCAGTCCTTCGACTACGCCGAGGCCGGCCGCACCAGCCTGGCGCTGCTGGTGTTCTCGCTGGTCGTGCTCACCCTCACCTACGCGCTGCAACGACGGGGAGGCCCCGGGTGGCCACGACCCTGACCGCGCGCGTCCGGCGCCACGTCCTTGACGTGTCCCTCACCCTCGACCTCGACGAGGCCCCGGTCACGGTGCTCTTCGGCCCCTCCGGGGCGGGCAAGACCACCCTGCTGCGCTGCATCGCGGGTCTGGACCGGCCCGACCCCGGTAGCCACGTCAGCCTCGGCGACGAGGTGTGGGACGCCGCGCGCGTGCACGTGACCCCCCGGCGGCGCCGCGTGGGGTTTCTGTTCCAGGACCACGCCCTGTTCCCCCACCTCGACGTGGACGCCAACGTCGCCTACGGCCTGCACCAGCTGGCCCGGCGCGACCGGGCCGCCCGCGTCCACGAAGCGCTGGAGATCGCGGGGGCTTCGCACCTGACAGGCCGCGCAACCCGGGAACTGTCCGGCGGCGAAGCCCAACGGGTGGCGTTGGCCCGCGCGCTGGCCCCCCGACCCCGCCTACTGCTGCTCGACGAGCCCCTCTCCGCGCTGGACTCCCCCACCCGCACCCGCCTGCGTGTCGACCTGCGCCAACGCCTGCTCGCCGCCGGCGTCCCCACCCTCGTCGTCACCCACGATCGCACCGAAGCCCTCACCCTCGGGGACCGGATGGTCGTGATCATCGACGGGCGCCTGCACCAGGTCGGCCCCGTGCCGGACGTGTTCTCGCGCCCCAGTGATCTCGCCGTGGCTGACGCCGTCGAGGCCGAGACGGTCGTCGCCGGCACCGTGCTCGGCCTGCAGCACGGCTTGGCGCAGCTGCGGGTCAGGGATGTCGACCTGCTTGCCGTGGCGGGAACCGACCTCGCCCCTGGCACCGGCGTCTTCGTCTGCATCCGGGCCGAGGAAGTCGCCCTGCAACTGCCCCGCGCCCAAATGCAGGACAGCCCACGCAACCACCTCCCCGCCATCATCCGCACCATCACCCCCGCCGGCCCGCTGCTGCGAGTCGACCTCGACGCCGGGTTCCCCCTGGCCGCCTACATCACGGCCAACACCCAAGGCGACCTCGGGCTGGCCGTCGGGAAGGCGGTGACGGCCGCCTTCAAGGCCCCCGCCGTGCACGTCATCCCACGCGAGGCGTGACGACTGGAGGCGTGGCACCCGGTTCATCCCACAACTTGCCGCCGGCCTGCCCTCTGGCGGCAATCTTGATCTCACCAGCCCTTTCATTGACGCGATTTGCCAGTCATACTGACGTGAGGGAGGCCGCCGATGAGTGAGGCGAGGAAAACAGGAACTCCAAGTGAGGAACCGTCGTTGCGGCCTGCGTCCAGGAGCCGGCTGTTGACTGTGCTGGTGGGTCTGATCGTGCTGACGGCGGCGCCCCTGTACGGCGGGGCAGTTTCCCTGAGGCCTGCGGCCGTCCTCGCGACACCCGCCGCTCCCGCGGCTCCGCTGGGCTCCCTGACCACCTTCCCGACGACACCTTCGGGGGTGACCGGGCCCGCCTTCCCGCCTGCCGCCGCAGAATCCGCGTCGCTGGTGGCAGCGGCGACCCCCGAGGCGACGCCCGCACCGACCGGCGTCAGCGCGCTGTTCGCCCTGACCACCACCACGTGCGCCGGTCTCGCCCGGCAGAGCCCGATCGAGATGGCCCAGCTCGCGCGGGCGGCAGGCTTCCCCGACGGCCAGGTGGCCGTTGCGGTCGCGATCGCTCTGGCCGAAAGCTCGGGCCACCCCGCGGCAACGAACCACAACACCAACGGCAGCTTCGACTTCGGGCTGTGGCAGATCAACACCGTCCACGGCGCCCTGCTGACCACCGGGGCCTGGTGCGTTCCAGCCGACAACGCAGCAATGGCCCACACCGTCTGGACGCGTGCGGGTGGCTCCTGGACGCCGTGGTCGACCTACAACTCCGGCGCCTACCTCACCCACCTCGCCGCCGCGAACCAGGCGGCCCAGGCGCTGGGCGCACCCACGGCACCCGAGCCCAGCACGACCCCAACCGAAGCGCCCGACGAGGCACCGGCACCGGCACCATCAGACAGCCCCACCCCGACGGCAACACCCACCCCGTCAGACAGCCCCACCCCCAGCCAGACCCCGACCCCGACTGCCAGCCCCACCCCCAGCCAGACCCCGACAGCTACCGTGAGCCTTCCGCCCACGATCAAGACGCCGGCCACGTCAGCCCCCGCCAGCCAGGACGCGACACCGGCGGTCACCGCGACGTCGCCACCGGTTCCGTCCGAGCCGGCTGCCGAGGACCCCGGCAATCCGTGACGCAGCGGGTGCGCTCGCGTACCCTCGGCGCATGCGCTTCGTCCACGTGGGCTTCGCCCCAGACCTCGTCGACTACCACCAGGCGTGGGACCTCCAGCGGGCCCTGCTGACGACTGTCGCGGACGGCGCGGACGACACGACCCTGCTGCTGGAGCACTCGGCGGTCTACACGGCCGGTCGCCAGACCGCACCCCATGAGCGGCCCCGCGACGGTGCCCCCGTCGTCGACGTGGATCGGGGCGGCAAGATCACCTGGCACGGCCCCGGCCAGCTCGTGGGCTACCCGATCGTGCGTCTGAAGCCGCCCATCGACGTCGTGGCGCACGTGCGCCGCCTCGAGGACGTCATGATCCGCGTCTGCGCCGACTTCGGTGTCACGGCCGCACGGATTCCCGGCCAGAGCGGGGCGTGGGTCCTCGCCGACGACCGCGGGCCCGACCGCAAGATTGGGGCCGTCGGTGTCCGGGTCAGCCGCCAGGTGACCATGCACGGCTTCGCGTTCAACTGCGACGCCGACCTGCGCTGGGCCGACGTCATCATCCCTTGCGGCATCGTCGACTCCGGCGTCACCTCGCTCACCCGGGAACTCGGCCGCACCGTGCGCGTGCGCGACGTGCTGGGATCCTTCGAACACCACCTGGCCGAGGTGCTGGACGCCGTGGCCATGCCCCGCCCGATCACCCCGCAAGCGAGGACAGCGTGACCGCCGACATTCCCGCCCGTCGTCTGCTTCGGATCGAGGCCCGCAACGCTGAGGTACCGATCGAGGAGAAGCCGCCCTGGATCAGGACCACCGCGAAGACCGGACCCGCCTACTCCGAGATCCACGCGTTGGTGAAGGACCAGGGCCTGCACACCGTGTGCCAGCAGGCTGGCTGCCCCAACATCTTCGAGTGCTGGGAGGACCGGGAGGCGACCTTTCTCATCGGCGGCGACATCTGCACACGTCGCTGCGACTTCTGCGACATCGCCACCGGCCGTCCACAGCCGCTCGACCCCGACGAGCCGCGCCGTGTCGCCGAGGCGGTGCGGACGATGGGCCTGCGCTACTCGACGATCACCGGCGTCGCCCGCGACGACCAGCCCGACGGTGCTGCCGGGTTGTACGCCGAGACCATCCGGGCGGTGCACGCCCTCAACCCCGCCACCTGCGTGGAGATCCTGCCCCCCGATTTCGGCGGCGACCCCACCCTGCTGGCCCCGGTGTTCGCGGCACGCCCGGAGGTGTTCGGGCACAACCTGGAGACCGTGCCGCGGCTCTTCCGGCGGATCCGGCCCGCGTTCAGCTACGACACCTCCCTGGGCGTCCTGTCGCTGGCCCGCGCGGAAGGGCTGATCACCAAGTCGAACCTGATCCTGGGCATGGGAGAGACCGCCGACGAGATCGCGGCCGCGATCGGTGACCTGCACGACGCCGGTTGCGACATCCTCACGGTCACCCAGTACCTGCGTCCCTCGCCGCGCCACCACCCGATCGACCGGTGGGTCCCGCCGCAGGAGTTCGTGCACTGGCGCCAGGTGGCCATTGACGCCGGGTTCAAGGCGGTGATGGCCGGGTCACTGGTTCGGTCCTCCTACCGCGCCGGCCGGCTCTGGGCTACGGCAATGGAGCGCTGGGGGCGTCCGATCCCCGAGCCACTCGCCCACCTGGCGGCCGCTGCGGGTCGACCGGCCCGGCAGGAGGCGACCGAACAGGCGGACGACCTGCCGTAGGCTCCGAGGGCTTCACCCACTCGTCCGAGACGACACCAGCTCAATCTCGGGGTCACCATTGAGTGTCTGCCCCGAGCCGGTCGGCCAGACCGTCGAGCGCCTCGTCCAGGTTGTCGGCGATGACGAGGTCGTCCAGCACCTCGCGCCGGATGAAACCCGCCTCGACCAAGCCACCGAGCGCGGACAGCAGTGGCGTCCAGATACCGCCGACGTTGAGGAAGCCCACGGGGTCGTCGTTGAACCCGATCTGACGCCAACTCCACATCTCGATGATTTCCTCAAGGGTGCCCAGACCCCCCGGCAGACACAGGAAGGCGTCGGCGAACTCGGCCATCATTGCCTTGCGCTCGTGCATGGTCTCGACGACGTGCAGCTCCGTGATGTCGTCGCGGCCCCACTCGCGTTCCATCATCGAGCGCGGGATCACCCCGAGCACCTCGCCTCCGGCGTCCAGCGCACCCTGCGACACCTCGCCCATCAGCCCGAAACCGCCTCCGCCGTACACCAGCCCGATGCCGCGTTCAGCCAGGCCGCGACCGACATCGTAGGAGCGACGTGCCATCTCGGGGTCGACCCCGGAACTCGAACCACAAAACACTGCGACACGTCGGATGGTTCGGTTCACGAGCCGATTCTACCGACAGTGCGCGTCTGCCCGGCTCCGCAGCGGCGCCCTCGAATCCTGGGTTTCGAGTGCTGGCTGTGCCCCGATGAGCCGGAATGGTTGGTGCTGTCGAGCGCGCAAGGCAGGCGACGGAGGCTGTGCATGCACGAACGCCGTGGCCTGATCGAACCCCACCCGCCCAGCCACCCGGGAACAATTGCCTACAGGCAACGAAGCACGAGAAGAGGAGTGGTCAGTGATGTTTGCGATCAAGAGGGTCTACGAGGCGGCGCTACCAGAGGACGGGTATCGCGTACTGGTCGACCGGATCTGGCCGCGTGGCGTGTCCAAGGAGCGGGCTGCCATTGACCGCTGGATGAAGGAGGTCACGCCCAGCACCGAACTCCGGACCTGGTTCGGACACGATCCTGCCAAGTTCGCCGAGTTTCGCGAGCGTTACCTTGCCGAACTGGCCGCCAACCCGGGCCCCCTGGAGGAGCTTCACTCTCTGGGACTCACCAAAGACCGGGTGACTCTCGTCCATGCCGCGAAGGACCCTACCCACAATCACGTCCAGGTGCTTGTCGAGGCCTTGCGCAATCTCTCCGAGGTCGCTCCCGGCAGCGCCTGAGGGGTTCACGCAGGGACGACAGTGCCGAGGATGCCTGGAGCACGATTATCAAACCTGTTTGAATATCAAAGATTTTACTATATGCTGGCCTTTCCCCGAAGGGAGAGGACTCATGACCGAAGCTCGCGCCTACGACCCGGCGACGTTCGCCCTGCAGGCCCTCATCGCGCAGTCCAACGATCTGGAGCGAGAACTTGCGCGGCTGCTGGGCCTGAACGCAACCGACTACCGGGCGCTGTCGGCCCTCCACCAACTGGGCCGCCAGGCCACTGTCACGGTCGGCCAGCTCGCAACCGCACTTGGCGCCACTCCCGCCACCACAAGCGCGATCGTCGATCGACTGGAACGCGCGGGATACGCGGTCCGGCACCGCAGTGAGTCCGACCGGCGCCAAGTCACCCTTGAGCCGACCCGCCTCGGCTGGGCGCGGATCTTCGAGATCATGGGCCCGCTCATGTCCGACAGCGACGCGTACATCAAGAGCCTCCCACACGACGAGGCGAAGGTGGTTGCCGACTTTCTCACTGCCACCGTCCAGCAACTCACCCGACACCTGGAGACGCTGTCCGGCCGTCCTGCCGAACACTGACGGACGCCGGCCGCGCGTCCACGCCGTCAACCCACCACTCACACTCCCTCGAATCCCTGGAGCACGCAATGTCACTTCCCGCCCTCTACGTCGGACGCCGCAAATCGTGGTTCGTCGCCGTGTTCTTCCTGCTGTTCGCGGGGCTCGTCATCGGAATCGTTCCGGAGGCCGAACGCAATGCCTCACCCACCGACTCCATCGCCCAGGGCTTCGACAGCACCAAGGTCGTCGAACTGTCCCAGCAGTTCCCCCAGGAAGGCGATGCCACCGCACTCATCCTCTGGACGTCGTCGGACGGCAAGCTGACCGCTGAGCAGATCGCCGCGGCGCGGACGTCCCTGTTCAAACGGCTGCCCGCCGAAGCCGGTCCCGGAACCGCCGGGCCGCCTCCCGGCGTCGGCGGCGGTGGCGGCGGCGGCGGGGCGGCGGGATGCCTCCATTGCCCATCGTGAGTGAGGACGGCACCGCAGCCCTCGGCACGATCAGCATCGAGGCGGCCGACTCCACCGAGAACGGCCAGGCCATCGAACAGTTGCGCACCGAACTGCGGGCCGAGGCCGCCGACGGCGTCACCGTCCAGGTGACCGGCCCCGCCGGCATCCGGGCCGATCTGGGCGCGGTCTTCAAGGGCGCCAACTTCAGGTTGCTCGCCGCCACCGCCGGCGTCGTTGCGTTGCTCCTGCTCATCACCTACCGCAGCCCGATCCTGTGGATCATCCCCCTGCTCGTCGTCGGCCTTGCCGACCGCCTCGCCACCATCGCTGCCACCCACACCCTGCGGGCGGCGGGCGTTCCGTGGGACGAGTCGACCGTGGGCGTCCTCTCGGTGCTGGTGTTCGGCGCCGGCACCAACTACGCCCTGCTGATCATCTCCCGCTATCGGGACGAGTTGCGCGCCACCGAGGACCGCTTCCAGGCCATGCGCCAGGCACTGCGTCATGCCGGTGAAGCAGTCCTGACAAGCGCCTCGACCGTGGTGCTCGGCGTGCTGACGCTGCTGCTCTCGGTGTTCCCCGCCACCCGGGGGCTCGGCCTGGCGAGCGCCGTGGGCATCGTCATCGCTGCGGGCTATGCGCTGGTCGTGCTGCCGTCCGTGCTCGTGCTGTTCGGACGCTGGGTCTTCTGGCCCCTGGTCCCCCAGGTCGGTCAGGCCGCGCTCGTCGACAGCGACCGCTCCGTGTGGGGCCGGGTTGGCAAGCAGGTCGCTCGCCGGCCAGCGATCTTCATCGCCGCCGCTCTCACGCTGCTGGCTGTGATGAGCGTCGGGTTGGTCCGCATCGAGACCGGGCTCGGGCCGTCCGACCAGTTCCTGCGCAAGCCAGAGGCCATCGCCGCCCTCGATCGACTCGGGAAGTCGTTCCCGGCCGGCGAATCTGATCCGGCCGTCATCATCACCGAAGCCGACGGAGCGCGCGTGGCCGAGATCGCCGCCTCGGTCCCGGGGGTCGCCTCCGCCAAGATCGGTGCCACTGCCGGTGACCTCACCAAGGTGACCGCAGTGCTCACGCCCGAGCCGGGCAGCGACGACGCGCGTCAGGTCGTCCGCGACCTCAGGTCAGCGCTGGCGGACACGCCCGACACTTACGTCGGGGGCACCGAGGCGCAGGCCGTCGACAGCCGCGATGGTGCCGCTCAGGACCAGCGCACGATCATCCCCCTGATCCTGGTCCTCGTGCTCGGAGTCCTCATTCTGCTGCTGCGTTCCCTCGTCGCGCCGCTCGTGCTGGTGGCGACCGTGGTCGGGACCTACCTGGCTGCGCTGGGTGCGTCGTGGATCCTGTTCGCCGAGGTCCTGGGCTTCGTCCGGCTGGACACCAGCGTGCCATTGCTCACCTTCCTGTTCCTGGTGGCGCTGGGGATCGACTACAACATCTTCCTCGTCACGAGGGCCCGCGAAGAGTCCCGACTGCACGGCAGCCGAACCGGCATGTTGCGGGCGCTGACGGCGACCGGCGGCGTCATCACCAGCGCCGGCATTCTGTTGGCCGCCGTGTTCGCCGTCCTGGGTGTACTGCCGCTGGTGGTTCTGGCTCAGATCGGCGTCATCATCGGCGTGGGCGTCCTCCTGGACACCCTCGTTGTCAGGACGGTGCTCGTGCCCGCCATCGCGATCGCTCTCGGCGACGCCTTCTGGTGGCCGCGACGTCAACCCGCAGCGGCGCTCCCGTCAACCGGGCAGGACGGCCCGCGCCGTGCCGCCCTGGAGCCCGAGGACGTCCTTTCGGGTGTCTGACGCGGTGCCTTGACAGCAACGCCAGCCGGCGACGCGATTCCAACTTGTGTCTATTCGGTCGGGAACCGCCTATACGGGCCTTCCCGACCGAATAGGCACGAGTTAGATGCATGCCACGCGCTTGGCGCCCGAACAAGAGAGGTCCCGGGGCCCCTCCGGCGCGTGCTGACCCGCCCGCGCCGGTGTCTGGGCCACGATGGGCCCAACCAACCGAAGGAGATGGCCTTGCAAACGATGAAAGCAGTGCAGATGCAGGCCTTCGGTGATCCGGAGGTCCTCCAGTACGTCGATGTCCCAGCCCCCGAGCTGAGGCCTGGCGAAGTCCGCGTCCGGCTGCGTGCGGCCGGGGTCAACCCGGCGGAGGCCTACATCCGCACCGGCTCCTATGCCTTCTTCAAACCCGACCTCCCCCACGTGCCAGGGTTCGACGGTGCCGGCGTCGTCGCCGAGGTGGCCGCTGACGTGACCCACGTGGCCGTCGGCCAGCGCGTTTACGTGTCCTCCATCCTGAGCGCTCGACGCACCGGGACCTACGCCGAGCAGGTCGTTTGCACCGCCGACGGCGTCCATCCTCTCCCGGATGCGTTGACGTTCGAGCAGGGCGCCGCCCTCGGCATCCCCGCGACCACCGCTTTTCGTGCCCTGTTCCAGCGAGCGGGCGTGCAAGCCCACGAGACCGTGCTGGTTCACGGTGCCAGCGGCGGAGTGGGCCTGTGCGCGGTGCAACTGGCTGCCGCGGCGGGAGCGACGGTGATCGGCAGCGCCAGCACCCCAGCAGGCAGGGACGCCGTGGCGGCTGCCGGGGCGCAGCACGTCGTCGACCATTCCGCTGCCGATCATTTCGACCAGGTCGCGAAGGTCACCGGGGGTCAAGGCCCCGACGTGGTCATCGAGATGCTCGCCGACCGGAATCTGGTCGGCGACCTTGGCGTCCTCGCGCTGTACGGGCGAATCGTGGTGGTGGGTAGCCGCGGCTCGCTGGACTTCGCACCACGGCTCGCCATGGTCAAGGAGGCCGACATCCAAGGCATGGCTGTGTGGAACACACCGGCCGACGACTGGCTGGCCGCCTCACGCGGAGTCGCCGACGCCGTCGCCAGGGGCTCGCTCATCCCTGTCGTCGGGCGGAGCTACCCCCTTGCCGAGGCGGCAGCCGCCCAGCGCGACATCCTGGCAAACCCCGCCGCGGGCAAGATCGTCCTCGAGATCTGACACGCTGGCGCAAAAAGCGACAAGGGATGATGCCGGCACCCACGATCCGGCTGACTAAGCTGACGGTGGTCCGACGTGGGGAGCGAAGCCGATGGCAGTCAACAGCAGGGTTCTGGATCGCGACACCATGATCCGGTACAACAGTCGGGCAGCCGGACCGTTTCTGATCGGCTTACTGGTCGTGGCGTACGCCTTGCTGTGGCTCCTCGAGCACCCGAAGGGCCAGCCGTGGGGAACGTACCTGGGCCAACTGTTCGGCTCCGAAGCCGTTCTCCTGTTCGCCGTCGCCCTGGTGCTGATGAGTTCCACGCGATGGGTCGAATCCCTGTTCGCGGGCCTCGACCGGGCGGCCATCTGGCATCGCACCAGTGCGATCACAGGCACCGTCCTGCTGTTGGTGCATGTCGCTGTCACGGACAGCGGCAACGAGACGCAGCTGGGCAAGGGTCTGGGCGTGGTCGGCGCCTTCGGCATCGTTGGGCTCGTGGCCTGGGCAGCGCTGCCCCGCTGGCGCCAGATCGTCCCGCGGTTCCTGCAGTCGCCCGTCACTGCGCTGTCCTCCACCCCTCTCGGGCGCCGGGTGGACAAGATCCTCAATGGCTATGACCTGTGGCGCAACGTGCACCGGCTGTTGGGTCTGTTCGTCGCCGCCGGCATCGCCCACGCCGTCCTGGATTCGACCGTTTTCGGTGGTGATGCCGTCCTGCGTTGGAGCCTGATCGGAATCGGCGCAGTCGGAATCGCCTTCTACCTCTACCGCGAACTCTTCGCACGCTTCTTCATCCAGGTCCACCGTTACAAGGTCAAGTCGGTGACACCCATCACTGGGCGCAATGGGCACGTGATCACCCTGGAGCCGCAGGCCCAGCCGATCGAGTTCGTCGCCGGCCAGTGGGCGATCGTCTCGATCGAGACGAAAGAGGGCTGGTCCCGCAACCCGTTCACCATCTCCAGCTCGGACCGCGACGGCGATCTCAGCATCACCGTCAAGGCACTGGGGGACTTCTCCAGCAGCGTGGACGAGCTCGTCAGGCCCGGAATGCCGGCCGCGGTCGACGGCCCGCACGGACGGTTCGACCGGCGACAAGGGACCGGTCGGCAGGTGTGGATCGGTGCCGGCGTAGGGATCACACCGTTCCTGAGCTGGGCGCGCTCGTTGGAGGCCGACCTCGGTGCTGATCGCGTCGACTTCTACGTCACCTCGCGCGGTCGTTCCCCTTTCGCCGACGAACTCGAGGCCATCGCGGCGAACCACCCCAACCTGCACCTGCACATCGTTGACACCTCCGTCGACGGGCATCTGACGCCGGAACAGGTCCTCGGCGAGATCCCCGAGCCCGCCCGGCTGAGCGCCTTCCTCTGCGGGCCACAGAAGATGACCGCCCAGTTCGGCGACGCTTTCCGCCGGGCCGGCGTGATTCCGGTGAACATCCACTTCGAGTACTTCAACTGGCGCTGACTCGCTCGGGGCCGCGGATGGCGCTCAGCTGGTGATCGTGACTCCGCGCCAGAAGGCGACGCGGCCGGCGATCTGGCTGGCTGCGGGCTTGGGGCTCCGGGTAGTACCAGGCCGCGTCCTTGTTGACCTGTCCACCGGCCTCGATCGAGTGGTAGGACATGATTCAGCGAGTTCGCCAGGGCGATATCCGCAGCGACGTACGCCGGGACGCTTTGTCCGAACGTGGACAGGAGGCCCCCGACAGCTGGCCCGATGATGAAGCCAACCGGAGCGCCGCACCTGTCAGGCCCAGTCCACGAGCGCGGTCCTTCGCGGTCGTGACGTCGGCGATGCAGCTTTGCGCGACGGTGAAGTTGCCGCCGGAGATGCCGTCCAGGAGCCGGCCCACCGGTTCCATTGCAGTGCCGCCGCCACAAGCATCGACAATCCGACGAGCAGTCCAAGGTGCTCAGGTCGCAGGAACACCAGCAACCCGGCGCCGAGCAGGGCTGGTCACCCATACCGGCTAGCTGGCGCGCGGCCCGAGGGCGGATGGGGTCGTGGCCCGGCCAGGGCCGCCAGCAGGGCACCGAGGGCGAGGCCGGCGACGACAACAAGCGGACTGCCGGCTCGGGTGCCCCTCGGCAGGGATCGAGCAGCCGGCTCCGGGCCTGTCCGGACGGCTTCCGGTGCGCTGTCGACCACCGGCGGCAGCATCTGGGGAGCCTGCGGAGAATCCCCGGTTGCGATCCACGCCGCCACGTAGAGCGTCATCCTTGCGAAGATGTTGAAGAACAGCATGAGCACGATGACGGGCCCGAACAGCGTGGCCGTGGGGTTCTTGGCGAAGGAACCGATCAGGATCCCGGTCAGGTACTGCAGCGCCGCCAGGCCGACCGAGCCGATCAGCGCACCCTGCAGCAAAGCCCTGCCTTGTGGAGGGACCTCCGGCATGAAGCGGAAGATGAACACGAAGAGCAGCCACCCGGCAAGCAGGGAAGCCGCGACCGACGCCAGGCGCAGCAGGGTGGACGCGAGAGCCGACTCCCCCAGCCCGACCAGGCTCAGCAGCCACCCGGCCAGGTTCGTCGAGGCCATGGAGATGGCGAAGGTCAAGACGATGGCCGCCAACAGCCCGGCCAGGATCGCGAGGTTCGCGAGCACTTCCACCAGGAACGACTTCTTCTTCTCGACCAGGTCGAAGCTCGCCCGGAACTGGGCGCGGATCGCGGTCTTCAGTCCTGCCACCCAGCCTGCGCCGGCGTAGGCAGCGGTCAACAACCCGATCAACCCGATGGTGCGCCAACTCCGAGCCGCGTTCTCGATGACGGCTGAGATCTGTGTCTTCAGGGTCTCGTCCGAGATCGCGTCGGTGGCTGCGTCCTGGACGACCGGCAGCAGGTCGGGCCTCAGGACGGTCAACACCATGCCGACGATCGCGAAGGCGAACATCGCGATCGGGACCAGCGACAGCACCGAGAAGTAGGTGATCGCGGCCCCGAAAGCGTCACCCATCCGGTCCCGATATCGCGCCTGGGCCCGCAGGACGTGGGCCACCCACGGCTGCCGACTGATGCGTTTCCACCACTCGCCCATGTTCTCCTCGATTCCGTGTCAGCTCAGGGTGTGCAACTGTCCGGTGAGCACCTGCAGGGCAAGGCTGGACACCGCCACGAGCACCCAGAGGATCGCGCCCAGCGCCAGCGGACGCCAGCCCGCCGCCTTGATGGCCGTCAGCGAACTGGTCATGCCGACGGCGGTCATCGCCACGGTGATGCCGACGCTGGCCAGGAAGCCGATGGCCGGGCCGGCGGCGTCCGGGATGACCCCCAGACTGCGCAACCCCGCGGCGACCAGGAACAGCACCAGAAAGGCCGGCACCATCCGGTACCAGGGGGTGGTGTTGCGCTCGGCGGCCGTCCGCCCGCGGTTGCCGAACCATTGCTGGAACATCGCCAGCGGCACGATCATCAGCGTGCGGGTCAGCTTGACCACGACGGCATAGGAGGCCGCGGTCATGCCGGTGGCGACGATCCCTGCCGCCAGCAACTGCGCGTCGAAGGCGGTGGACGCGGCCACCACGGACGAGGTGTCGTTGACGGCCGTCCCTGCCCAGAGACCGAAGGAGCTGTGGTCCAGCCCCATCACCTGCCCCAGGAACGGGAAGGTGAGCGCGGCGAGGACGTTGTACAGCACGATCACCGAGACCGACACGGCCACCGCAGACGCCTGCGCCCCGATCACCTGGCTCATCGTCGCGATGGCGGACGCCCCACAGATCGACGTGCCGTAGGTGATCAGGATCCGCGTCTCACGTTCCACCTTCAGTGCGCGAGAGATCGGGATACCGGCCGCCACGGCCACGATGATCGTCCCGAGCATGACGGGCAGGCCGGCGCCCCCGATGGTCGCCACCTGCTGCAGCGACATCCCGGCCCCCAGCAGCACCACGGACGCTTGCAGCACCTTCTTGGAGCAGAACGTGACGCCCGGTTTCCATTCGAGGCGCAGGCCGACGAACTGACCGACCAGCAGACCGAGCAGGACGCCGATGACCGGCGCGCCCAGCAAGGGGAACTGGCGCCCCAACAGCCACGCGATCATCCCCAGGGCGACCGGGGGCAGCAGCCCTGGCCAGAGGCTGCTGCCA
>CAVYLH010000010.1:0-11414 GCA_963769325.1 uncultured Actinomycetota bacterium
ACGTCTCCACCTGGGCCGGCTGGGTGTACGTGGCGTTCGTGATCGACGCCTACGCGCGCCGCATCCTGGGCTGGCGGGCCGCCACCACGATGACCGCCGAGCTGGTCCTCGACGCGGTCGAGCACGCGATCTGGGTACGCGAGCGGGAAGGCCGGGCCGACTTCACAGCCCTCGTCGCGCACCATGATCACGGCAGCCAGTACCTGTCGGTGGCGCACAGCCAGCGCCTCGCCGATGCCGGTATCCGGCCCTCGGTCGGCGCCGTCGGGTCGAGCTATGACAACGCGCTGGCCGAGTCCATCAACGGCCTGTACAAGACCGAGGTGATCAAACGCCGAGCCTGGCGCACCCATGAGGAAGTCGAACTCGCCACCGCCCGGTGGGTCGACTGGTACAACCACCGCCGCCTCCACGAATACGCCGGCGGTGACCTCACCCCCGTCGAAACCGAGAACGCCTACTACGATCAAACAGCAGCCCCAGCAGCAAGCTGAGGAGTCAAAGAACACAGTCTCCGGACACGCCGGGGCGGTTCAGAAGGCCGAGGGTCTGTCCGATTTCCGGTGTAACTGGCATCTGGCGTTCTAGTTGTTCGAGGGGCTGATGCGCCCTTCGAAGGTGATGGCGAACGCGTTGAGCGCTGGCTTCCATCGGATGACCCATCGTGCCTTGCCGCGGCCGGTGGGGTCCAGTGATCTGGTGACCAGGTAGAGGCATTTCAGGGCGGCCTGGTCGGTCGGGAAGTGGCCTCGGGCCCGGACCGCGCGGCGGTAGCGGGCGTTCAACGATTCGATGCGTTGGTGGTGCAGATGATCTTGCGGATCTCCACGTCGTAGTCCAGGAACGGCACGAACTCGCTCCAGGCGCGTTCCCACAGGGCGACCGCTGCCGGGTACTTCGACCGCCAGATCGCGGCGAACTCGGCGAACCGTTCTCGGGCCATCGGCTCGTTGACCGCGGTGTAGATCGGTCGTAGGTCCTTGGCGATCCGGTCCCAGTCCTGCCGGGCGGCGTAGCGGAACGTGTTGCGGAGCAGGTGGATCACGCAGGTCTGAACGACCGTCTTGTCCCACACCGTGTTGACCGCATCCGGCAGGCCCTTCAGCCCGTCGCACACGAGGATGAGCACGTCGGTGACGCCACGGTTCTTGATCTCGGTGAGCACGTTCAGCCAGAACTTGGCGCCCTCACCACCGTCGCCGGCCCAGATCCCCAGGATGTCGCGTTCGCCGTGCACGGTGACCCCGATCGCGACATAGAACGGCTTGTTCGTGACCTGGCCGTCGCGGACCTTGACCACGATCGCGTCGATGAACACGACCGGATACACCTCATCCAGCGGCCGGTGGAGCCACTCGGTCATCTCCTCGATCACCCGGTCGCTGATCCGACTGATCGTGTCCTTGCCGATGCTGGCCCCGTACACCTCGGCGAAGTGGGCCGAGATCTCGCCGGTGGTCAAACCCCTCGCCGTCAGGGACAGCACGATCCGGTCGACCCCTTCCAGGCGCCGTTTCCCTTTCGGCACGATCACCGGCTCGAACGTGCCGGCCCGGTCCCGGGGAACGTCGACCTGGACCGGGCCGACCTCGGTCAGCACCGTCTTCGCTCGGGTCCCGTTGCGGGAGTTACCCGAATGATGACCGGCCGGGTCGTGCGGCTCATAACCCAGGTGGTCAGTCAGCTCCTCCTCCAGCGCGGTCTCCAGCACCCGCTTCGTCAGCCCGGACAACACTCCGTCCGGACCCACCAGCTCGGCACCCTCAGCGCGTGCCCGGGCAACCAGACCACGGGCGATCTCATCCTGCTGTGCGTTCGTCAGCATCATGGCTGACACTGTCTCCTCGGTCACTGACAGTCCTTCCCGCCACCCTCCGGGCGGCAGATCAGGCCAGATCAGTTACACCAGATTTCGGACAGTCCCGATCGTCGCCGTCTTCGCGCAGCTGCGCGTGGACGCCCTCAGGGACAGCGATGTGGAGCTGGCACGGGCCCCGGGCCACGGGCCGCGTGGGTGGTCGACCCACGGTGATGACTCTTGGAGTGGATCGAGCAGGCGCGTCGGATGAGGACAGAAGGCAAGGAGTCTCGCGGAGATCGGCCGAGTTCTGGATTCCGCGCTTCCTCGGTCTCTAGGGCGCTGAGCTGTGCCCTTCGGGTCGCAGCCCTCCCTTCGGCCGGAGCCCGGCCGATCCCGGTGTGGCTAGGCTTCGGGCATGGCCGACAGTTGCGTCTCGCGTGTCCCGGTCTTTGCCAGCCTGTCGGTGCAGGATCAGCAGCGGGTCGAGGAGTTGGCGCGTCCGACCCGTCTGAAGGCGGGTGAGGCGGCGTACCGTGCCGACGACGATCTGTCGCAGCTGATGGTGGTGCATTCGGGTCGACTCAAGATCTTTCGGCTCTCAGCCGACGGGTCGGAGCAGCTGATCCGGGTGTTGGGTCCGGGCGACTTCACCGGGGAGACGTCGGTGTTCACGGGCCAGCGGCCCGATGATTACGCCACCGCGCTGGAGGAATGCCAGCTTTGCGTGTTCCGTCATGATGATCTTGAGGGGTTGATCAGGAGGCACCCCGAGATCGGCTTGCAGCTGCTGTCGCGGGTGAGTGCGCGGCTCTCCGACACCGAGCACCGCCTTAACTCGCTGACCTCGCGCGATGTCGAGAGCCGCCTGGCCGACTACCTGCTCGGTCTCGCTAGCGCCTGGCGCGGCGGTGTCGCGACGGTGACCTTACCGGTGGCCAAGAAGGACGTGGCCTCCCTGCTCGACACCACGCCTGAGAGCCTCAGCCGGGCTCTGAAGAGCCTCGCCGGGCAGGGTCTGATCGTGATCGGCGCGGGCCGGTCGGTCTCGATCACGCAACCCGACCGGCTGCAGCAGCTCGTCGACGAGGCTTGAAGGCCCGGGGCCAGCGGGGCCCCACCAGCCGTCGGGTGACCACCATTGCGACACTCTCAGCCGGGACGAAGGGTTCGTCCCAGATCCGGGAGTCGTCCGAGCCGGCTGGGTTGTCACCGGCCATGAAGTAGCTCGCCGCGGGAACCCGCCAGGTCTGGGTGTAGGCGCCCGGAACCCGGGGACGTCCGTCGACGGACTCGCCGTTGACGAAAAGCCGTCCGGCCTCCAGCTCAACAAAGTCACCCGGCAGGCCCACCACGCGCTTGATCATCGGAAGTTCACCGCGCTGGAACACGACGACATCGTCCCGTCGTACCCCGGCGCGTCCGACCCGCCGCGTGAGCAGCAGGTCGGACGAGCGGTAGGTGGGGGCCATGGATTCGCCGGCAACCCTGACAAGCCGCTTCATCGGGGTTCCCTAGTGTTCGTGGGAGTGGCCCGCCGGCGCGTGGTGCGCGTGCTCCTCACCCTCGGCGTACTTGAAGAAGCTCACGTAGGCCGCAATGTAGCGTCGGGCAGCCACGACGTCGTTCACGTCGAAGTCCTTGATCGCCAGCGCCGCCTGAAAACGCTGGTCGAGCTCGGCGCGGCGCTCCTGCGGCACCCTCGGCAGCAGGTCTGCATCCGAGCCCGCTGCGATGGCCTCGTCGGCGGCCTTCACGACAGGGTCGATCTCGGTGCCGACGGGCTGGATACCGGTGAAGCCGACGCCCTCGCCCATCCGGTGGATGCGGACCATCGTTTCGAGGAAGAGCCGATCGGCCAGGTCGGCGGCTTCCCGCCCGAGGGTCCGGACCCGCAGGGCCTTCTCGAAGACCTCACGCAACTCGGCCTCACCGTCGGCGGGGATCCACTTGAGCGCGTAGTTGATGTTGCCGGTCTCCACGGCTTTACGTCCGTCCTTGACGGCCGGGCCTTCGGCGGTGTCGCAGTGGGCCTGCACGGTGATGGGCTTCAGTGCGGCCAGCAGGGTGGCGATTCGGTTGAACATGATGTTCTCCTTTGTTCGATGTCCCCAAGTTAGAAGGATCCGGGACGGACTTCCTAGACGCAGATCAAGCCCCGCTGCGGTTGTGGCGTCCCTTGAACACGAGCGCTTCAGCTCGACCGGCCGTCGAGCATGGCGAGCACCAAAAGGGATGGCTCGTGCGCGAACACAGCGTGGGGTACTCGGGTGTCGAGGTGCATCAGGCCACCGGGCAGGAGTTCCTCGGTGTGACCGTCGGCAGTGATCGCTAGTCGGCCTTCCAGAACTTGTAGCAGCACTGGCATCGCGGCGGTGTGCTCGGTGAGTTCCTGTCCGGCGTCGAATGCGAACATGACCACCCGAACGCCAGCTGCGTGCAGGACTGTCCGCGACACCGTTGCCTCCGGCTGAACCTTGATGCGCTCGGTCAGGTCCGCGATCGCTGTGAAAGCGCTGGCTGCGGTCATCGACCGGCCTGATCCTCGTCGGGGAGCCGGTTGATCCGCAGCCGCCACTCCTCTGGTCCCTCGACCAGGTACTCCACGCTGATGGGGGAACGCTCAGCGAGCTGGTTCAGCAGCGGCACCGGGTTGTGGGGTGCAACCAGGACGAGCGATCCACCGACTCCGATCGCATCGAATGCTCCAAAGACGGTGGCGTGCCGGATCGCATGCGGGATGGGCCGAACGTCCAGCACCAGGTCTTCCTCCTCGTGCTGCCCGCAGGCGCAGCCACCGGCCGTTGTGGTCTCCAGGGGGACGGTCTTGGTCATCGTGATCTCCTTCGGTGAGCTCCCGTGGGAGCGGTGGCGGCGGGCACCGTCGGTGCCGCCGGACGGGTGAGTCCGTTGTTCATGGGCTTACCTGGACGTAGCCGTGAGCGCCTCGCTCGGCGTCGGCCATGACGTGGGTGACCATTGGGTAGCGTCCGGCTTCGGGGAAGACGGTCTCGACGAACCCGCCCTGGGCAGGCTGCAGGCCGAGTGCTTGGGCGCCGCCGCGGTCGCCGAACGGGTCGCGCCCATGCTTGAGCAGGTAGCTGCCTTCGCTGAGGACGGTGTCGAACTGGGCGCCGACGATGTGGAAGCTGCTGGGACGGTTCGGGCCGGCGTCGAGAACCCAGAACCGGACCCTTTCGCCGACCCTTGCGGTGAGCGGCTGGGTGTCGTAGCCGTTGGCGACGCCGTTGAACACCACGTAGCTGGGCTCACCGCCAGCGGCCGCATCGACGTCCACCTCTGCTGCCGACGCTGCGTCCGGCGCACGGTTCTGCAGGTAGACCTCCGACTGCACGAGCAGGTAGGAGCGGTCGACCTGCGGCAGTCCCTCGGGTTCGATCACCACGGCGCCGGTCATCCCTGCGGCGATGTGGGCGCTCATCGGCATCGTCGAGCAGTGGTACATCCAGATGCCGGCTTTGGTGGCGGTGAATCGGTAGGTGAGGCGTTCGCCCGGCTCAATGGTTCGCATGGGCTTGTCGGGGGCTAGTGCGCCGGCGTGGAAGTCGATCGAGTGGCCCATCGATCCGTCGTTGACCAGAGTGATCACGAAGATGTCCCCGATCCGGCCGTGGAGGGTTGGCCCCACGGAGGCCCCGTTGTAGGTCCAGCGGCGCTGCCACACCCCCGGGGCGACCTCCAGCTGTGTCTCCTGCACGGTCAGCGTGAGGTGGTGCTCGCGGTCGTCGCTGAGCGGTGCCAGCACGGGGTCGACCACGTCCGGGGTCGTTGGCGAGGTTGAGGCGTCCGGTCCGTTCGGGGAGTGCTCCATCTGGTGCGGGTCAGTGCCTGGCGTCGGGCTGGCGGCCGGCCCCGCAGCGGGTGCGTTGTCAACAATGACCTCGAAGGTCATGCCCATCTGCCGGTGGCCGGCTACCGAGCAGTAGCCCGTCGTGGAGGTCCCGATGACGCCGGCATCCAGTTCTGTGCGGGCGCCGGGACCGATCCGTGCGCTCCTGGCCGAACCGATCACCAGGTCGTGGGTGGTGGTGTCGCCGTTGATCAGGTCGACAACCAGCCGGTCGCCGGCGTTCAGGTGCACTTCGGAGGGGGTGTAGCGCATGCCGATCGCCGTCACCTCGACCCGCACCACTTCTCCGGTGGGCTGGACAGCGACGGCGGCAGCAGCCGTACCGGTAGCTCCGGCGGCGGCGGGGTCAACCCCGACGCCGATCACGACAGCGGTGGCCAGCGCGGTCAGGCCGGCGATGAGCTGGCCGGCTGTGAAGATGCTCGGCCGGTCCACCTGGTCCGGGCGCGGCTGGGCGGGAGCGGCCTCCGCGCCGTCGCGGCTTGCGACGAGCAGCTTTCTGGCAGCGACACTTGCCCGCACCCCCAGCACCATCAGCGGCAGGAAACTCGCAGCAGCGAAGAGGGCCAGCAGCGAGCCGGTCACCTTGACCCAGCTTGGGGTCGGCATGAGCCACAGCACGAGGCCGCCGTTGATCGCGATCAGACGGAAGGCGCCCGCGCGGTTGAACCAGGCCTGTCCGGCCCGCACGACACTTGGTCCACCTCCCAGCACCGAGGGCAGCATGTAGGACAGCGCACCGGTGAGCACCTGCACACCGAAGCCGGCGCCGAGGACGGCGGCCGGCCAGATGAAGCCTTCGCGTACCACCTGCCAGTCGGGAGCTGTGGCAAGCAGCCAGCCGGCCCAGGTGAGCCCGAACACCATCCACAACAGGCCGACAGCGACGGAGGCCGGGCCGAACTCCCGAGGTGGGCTCTTTCGGAGAGGGTGCCACAGGCCCCGTCCCCACAGGAGCAGCCCGGAGAGGTAGGCCAGCACTCCCAGCCCGGCGATCAGGCCGATTCCGACCAGGGCGCCGCCGACCGCGACGGCGATTGCGCTGGTCAGCACCGGCAGTGCCTGTCTGGTCCAGCGCTCGGCGGTTGGGTCGAGCCGGGTGCGCAGCATTGTGGGCCATAGCGTCAGGAGCGTGCCGGTGAGGGTGAGGCCGACCCAGCCGAGCACGTTGGCCAGCGCGTGGGCCACCAGCAGCCGTCCGTGCCACGGGTCCGGCCAACCCCAGGCGAGCGTCACTCCGAATCCCGCCCCCAGCACCAGCGAAGCAGCAGCCCACAGGTAGTACCGGACGGTGACCTGGAACCTTGCGGGCAGCGCCTTGCGCAGCATGCGCCAGAGGACCAGACCGTGCCAGCCGGCAGCGGTCGCCACAGCCAGGCCGCCGGCGAGCGTGAGCAGCCACCAGTCGGTGGGCACCCCGACCAGGACAGCGGCAGCACCGCCGGTGACCAGGCCCAGCCGTGTGGTCTGCCAACGGGCGTCCCTCGGTGAGGCGGGGGAGCGCAGCAGGGTCTGGGCGAAGTGGAAGCTCCACACGATGATGGAGTGGGTGAGTGCGCCGAGAAGCACCATGTGCAGCATGAGCCAGTTCGCGTCCGGCAGCCAGCGGTGCGCGATCGCCACGACCGCAGCGGCCGCGAGCCAGCCGAGGAGCGGCAGGTCGCGCAGGCGGGACCTGCCTCTGGCATTCGGGCGGCTCATCGGCGTACGACCAGGGTGACAGCGGTCGCAAGGAAGGTGAGCATCGCGAGCACGCCGAGCACGCCCCCGGCCTGCCACAGCTGGTTCTGCCCTGAGAGCGCACTGGTGAAGCGGATGCCGAGGCTGACGTGCAGCAGCACCAGCGGAACCCACAGCACCGGACGGTATGGCAGCGGACGGCCCAGCACTGCCGGAAGGATTACCGGGGCGTGTGCCATCACCATGGAGACGGCGAAGCCGAGGAACACTCCGTGCACCACCACGTCGTAGGTGGCCGTGCTGGTCCGAAGCCCGGCGACGGCCAGGACCAGTCCGGCGATCAACAGGTTGGCGTAGCCGGCCAGGAGTGCGGTGGCGAGGTAACGGTGCTGCCCGGTCAGGCGGAGTTGCCGGCGGGCCACGTCGTGCACAGCCAGCCAGACAGCAATGGCCACCACCGTGACGCCGACCAGCCGCTCGCCGACCGTCGGGAACACCAGCGCGGAAAGAACCGAGAGGGTGAGCGCCGACGCCAGCGCGAGGAGTTCGAGGTCTGCTCGCCGCCCCATGCTCAGGGCGGCCAGCTCGGCTCGTTCGGCGGCGATGGTCACGATCACGAAGCCGGCCAGCCAGGGGAGCGCGCCGGAAGCGCCGGCAAAGGTGACAACGACAGCACCGCCGAGCACGAGTACGCCGGACAGTACCTGCACGGCAACCAGCGGGCGCGGTGCACGACGCCACAGGGCGATGTAGGTGGCGACGAAGACAAGCGCGCCCTCTACCTGTAGAAGTTCGCCCAACAGCGGCGGCGCCGGACTGATCAGCGCGAGGGCTCCGACTCCGAACAGTGCCGGCGCCAGAAATGCCCAGGCGCGGCCAAGGGCCTGCGCGCGTTCGAGGGAGATCAGGGTGCCCAGGAACCCCAGCACCATCACCTGTCCGTGCACATCACCCAGGCGGTCAGAAGCAACGGGTGCCCACACCTCGAGCCGCACGAGGGCTGCGTTCAGCCCTGAGAGCAGGGCGACGCCACCGAGCGCAACCAGAAGTACCCGACCCCTGGTTGCCCTGCGACTGGATAGGGCGCTCGCCGAGCGGCTGGCGGCGGCTTGCCGCGCGGCGGGGATCATCCTCAGAGCGCGGATCCGCCGGGGTGACCGGCCGCCACCGGCTCGTCCTGATGGGTATGGCCAGACGGTGCCGGATGGACGTGCGGAGTGTCGCCGTCGTGGGAGTGCGGAGTGATCTCGTGGACCTCGATCCATTCCGGACCGCCGAGCGCGATGGCCGCGGCTGGGAAGAGACCGTTGTCCTCCTTGTCGATGTGATCGCGGAGCTCGTTCTCGAACAGGGTCATCGCAGCATCGTCACCGGGGGTGATGGCCGCGAGATGAACCGCGAGGGATTCGTGCTCGGCGCAGAGGCTGGCGATATGGCTCGCGTAGACCTCGTCCCTTGCCATCACCTGGAACAGGCCAACCTCTTCGGCGACCGTGTGTGGCCAGAGAAGTCCGGCAACGACCGACCTGGCAGCCTCCAGTGCTTCCGCCTCGCCGGCGTGGACGGCGGCGCGAAGCTCACCGTTGGCGTTGATGATCTCCACGTGCTCGGCCATGAACCGGCCGATCACCTCGATCGAATCGCATCCGCAGTAGCTGCACACCCGAACTCCATTTCTACACATTGCCTTGTAAAAAATACTCTACACTAGCGGGATGAGCACATCGACCCGGCTCGGCCCGCAGCCGGCCCGCACGGACCGGCCCAGGCAGGCGGCCCTGCGGGTGCTGCAAGCCCTCATCGCCAGCGACGGACGCGGCACTGTCGCTACGCTCAACGCGGCCCTCGGCGGCCATGCGAACACCATCCGCGTGCAACTGGAGCATCTGGTCGCCGACGGCTTCGTCACCCAGACCTCACTGCCGACACCTGGCCGTGGCCGCCCCGCTCGCGCCTACCTCGCCACGATCGCGGGCCGTCAGGTGGCCGGGGAAGAGCCGGACAGGCAGGGACAGAGCGCACTGGTCGAAGCCCTGGCAGAGCACCTCGCCGGCACCGACGATCCGGCCGCTGCAGCTCACTCGGTCGGCCTCAACTGGGGCAGCCTGCTGGCGGCCTCCGGAGGTGGCGAGTTGATCTCGATCCTGGCCGGCCAGGGCTTCACGCCCCTGGCGACGTCCGTCGGCATCGCCTTGCGAACCTGCCCGTTGCTTGCTTCCGCCCGGCGGTACCCCGACGTGGTGTGCGGCATCCACCAGGGACTGATCGACGCCATCTCCCACGAACCGCAAGAACTCCTGCCATTCGTGGCGGCGGGTGCCTGTCTGATTCGTCACGCTTGAGTCCGGCCGCCTGGCTCTCTACGCGCACAGGCGATCTCGGCCCTCTTGTTGGGTCGGCCTCGGGCCTCGAGTATTCACTCGCGTGGCGCCCCGAGAGGGCGCGAGCCCGTCGACGGGCGCCCCCGTGTTCCGGGCGCCTACACCCAGACCTGGCGGGTTCCCGCGGCGAGCTACTTCATGGCCGGTGACAACCCAGCCGGCTCGGACGACTCCCGGATCTGGGACGAACCCTTCGTCCCGGCTGAGAGTGTCGCAATGGTGGTCACCCGACGGCTGGTGGGGCCCCGCTGGCCCCGGGCCTTCAAGCCTCGTCGACGAGCTGCTGCAGCCGGTCGGGTTGCGTGATCGAGACCGACCGGCCCGCGCCGATCACGATCAGATCCTGCCCGGCGAGGCTCTTCAGAGCCCGGCTGAGGCTCTCAGGCGTGGTGTCGAGCAGGGAGGCCACGTCCTTCTTGGCCACCGGTAAGGTCACCGTGGCAACGCCGCCCCGCCAGGTGCTGGATAGGCCGAGCAGGTAGTCGGCCAGGCGGCTCTCGACATCGCGCGAGGTCAGTGAGTTGAGCCGGTGCTCGGTGTCGGAGAGCCGCGCGCTCACCCGCGACAGCAGCTGCAAGCCGATCTCGGGGTGCCTCCTGATCAACCCCTCAAGATCATCATGGCGGAACACGCAAAGCTGGCATTCCTCCAGCGCGGTGGCGTAATCATCGGGCCGCTGGCCCGTGAACACCGACGTCTCCCCGGTGAAGTCGCCCGGAGCCAGCACCCGGATCAGCTGCTCGGACCCGTCGGCTGAGAGCCGAAAGATCTTGAGGCGTCCCGAATGCACCACCATCAGCTGCGACAGATCGTCGTCGGCACGGTATGCCGCCTCACCCGCCTTCAGACGGGTCGGACGCGCCAACTCCTCGACCTGCTGCTGATCCTGCACCGACAGGCTGGCAAAGACCGGGACACGCGAGACGCAACTGTCGGCCATGACCCAACCCTAAGAACATGCCGGCAATGGTGAGCCTGACGCGCCGCGTTCAGCACCCGGTTGGTGTGCGACGCCCAGTCGTTCGTCGCTCCCAAGGTTGCCGGTGACAACGACAAAGTGAACACCATGACCCGATCGCGGGGGATCCTCACTGAGGGACTTCCCATGGATTCCCGGTGGGAAGAAGCCGTTCTATCCGCACGTGCACATGCCGTTGGTCGCGATCGACGATTTGCGAACTCATGCGGCCAATGACGAAAGGGACGCCGTTTGGCGGACATCTGCGAGGCGAAGAACAACACCTGGAACCTCGAAGCCGAACAGTACCTCCTCACCCACTGGACATGACCCAGCAACGATGACCGAGCGCTTGGCGCTCCGTCCCAGGGCAACCGCGGACGGAAGTCAAGCTCTCCCTCACCACCACCCCGCAGCCGGGCCGTACCTGGACGCCGAAGTCAGGCCGGGCGAACAGCGGATCGCAGCCTCGATGTTGAGGCGTTGATCGGCGTCCACCTCGTCCTCGATCGACGCAGGTCCGAGCGCTGCGGGTGTAATCGCTCAATCCTGGATCACGACCCCGAATGCCAACGAAGGAAATGAGGCTGCTGGGCCTCACCAGCGACCGGGAGCCCCTATCGCAGCAGTACCAGCAGGATGCCGCTCACCTTTGGTCACAACATGCATCCCATGGTGAAGGACTCCGTCTTGCATCCAACGGAACTGAACTGTACGGTTTGAACC
>CAVYLH010000011.1:0-13226 GCA_963769325.1 uncultured Actinomycetota bacterium
GCGATGTCCGCCCCCTCGAAGGGGATCGTGGAGTGCCGGGCGTAACCCATGATCTCGGTGACCACGTCGACGGGCCGCCCCAACTCCTGGGCGATGGCTGAGGCAGTGGCCTGGCGTCCAGAGGTGACGAGCTCCTGTTCGGCCCTACGGACCTGCATGACGTCCCTGGCCTGGTTGGTGCGCAGGTGGTGTTCCCCGACGTTGGTGAGCAGAGCCGTGACGACCGTCCCCCGCACGTGGTGATAGGCGAAGGTGCTGAAGCGGCTCTGCTCTGGGTCGTACGACCACGCCGCGGTGACCAGTCCGACGACGCCCTCCTGAAAGAGTTCGTCCCTGATCGCGGGCCGGCCGGCGGCGTGACGCTGCACCACGAGACCGACCAGACCCATGTTGGCCTCCACCAGCTCCTGGACGGCTCGTCTGCCGTCGGCACGCAGCAGCTCAACCGCCTCGGGTGGAACGCCCGGCGAGCAACCGTTGGGCTTCAGGGTGCCTACCAGCGGCTTCGGCCACGATGCCCAGGTCGCGTCGCTCACACAGGGACACCAGCTGTGCACGGGTCAGCGTCATGGCAGGATCTCGCCGGTCACGCGGTCGACCAGCAGGCCGTTGATGAGCGCCAGGGATGGCCTGCCAGTGGCCGGAGAGCGATTCGTGCCGGTCGCGTTCTGGACGTCCTGTTGGAAGAGCGCCTTCCGGGTGTCTCGTGCGGCGGCCGAGCGGTAGCGGGTCACCCGGGCTGCCCCGGGCGGGTCTTTGTGGCCGTCCTCGCACATGCCCCGAGTGCGGGACTGCATGCGGGTGAGGAACTGCGGCAGACCGTACCGGTGCCAGTCCTCCAGCCATTCGGAGTTCACGCCGGCTGCGGCGCGGCGACGTTGATCGGCGAGGCAGCCGATCTCGTGGACCAGGTGGGGGTGCTGCGGCCAGCAGCCGAGGATGAGGCTGCCGGTCTCCCAGACGTGTTGCGTGTTGATCCAGTCGACGACCGCGTCCAGCCAGTCCCAGACCTCACGGCGCAGCGCCGCGTCGCGGCAGGTGGTGACGTCCCACGGCCTGGGGAGCAGGTCGAGTGGGCCCAGGTCGCGCACGTCGTCGAGGTTCTTGGCCTGCTCGACGCGCGCCAGGTTGGCGTAGGCGTGCATCATCAACGGCCCGACCTGCGGGAAGGGCTCGACCAGCGGGGAGGTCATCGATCCTCCCGGACTTGTGCCGCCAGGCCCAGCGTGTGGGCCTCCTGCGAGGGCCTCCTGGTGTCGTCGCTGGCTCGTTGGGGTCGCCGCGTGGCTGTCGGTGAACCGGTCACGCAGGCGGGCCTGCTGCCGCTTCAGGGCCTTGCCGCGACGCCCGTCGAGGCAGCGGGTCAGCGACGCGATGATCGGTTTGCCGTTCTCGGCGACCACCAGCGCGGTCTTCTCCCGCAGTTCGCGGACCTCTTCGGGGCGGAGCACCGGCACGTCCTCACCGCTGAAGGTGCGGGCGGTGGAGCGTCCGGTCTGGTAGCTGACCCGCGACACCCGAACGGTGCCCAGCAGGTCGGAGACCTCCTTGTTGAACGACGCGTCCTTCGATCCGCCGAAGATGACCGCCACGTTGGTCAACCCGAACAGGGCGCGGGCCTCCTGTTCACCGAAGATGGACGCCAACTGGCGCCACGTCTGGGCCGCGTAGATGAACGCCAACCCCAGGGCACGTTCGTTGGCCATCCTGGTGCGCAAGGTCGGCAGCGGCGCGGTGGACGGCAGCTCGTCCAGCACCGACACCATCGGCGGGCACAACCTGCCGTACGGGGACGCGTTGGCCAGGCGCAGGGCGGTGTCGAGGACGTGCTCGGCGACCGCGGTCATCAACGGCGACGCGGACGCGTACGGGTCCTCCCGTCCCAGCAGGTAGATCGTCCCGTTCTGCTGAATCAGGCGGGCGACGTCGGTGGCCCGATGCGGTGGCGATGGCACGCAGCGGCTGCGGATGTCGGCCTGGAAGAACAACGACATGGCCTGCTGGACGGTGGTGACCGTGTTCCCGGCGGTCCGGTCGTCCCCGTTGAGGGCGCCGTGCAGCAGCCCGTGCCAGAACTTCGCCGCGTGCGGGTGTTCCCGCAGGATCTCCCCCGGTGCGGTCGCGGCGTGCGGGTTGGCGATCCACTGCAGGACGTCATCGAGTGTCCGGCCGGTCAACGCGGCCGCGTGGAAGTAGGACTGGAGCACCTTCGCGGCCTCGGACGCGTAGAACCGCGCCGCGTCGTCGCCGTGTCCGCCGGCCATCGCTCCCTTGACGGTGCCGGCGGTGAACGCCTTGGCTCGACGCTCGGCAAGCATCGGGTCGACGCAGCCGTCGATCGGATCCCACACCAGCTGCGGCAGACCCGGGGCCAGCCCGAACGGGTCAAGCACCGCTACCGGACCGTGCTGGGAGCGCGCGGTGATGCTCAGCAGCAGGTCGTCGGTCTTCGTCAATGTGACCAACGCGGCGCCGGGCGCGGCCAGCAGGGCCGGGGTGAGCAGGTCGAGCGTCTTGCCCGAGCCCTGCGGGCCGATCACCCCAGCGGTGCGATCCCACGGACACCACAGTTCGCCGGCCTTCGGATGGCGGGCCTTGCCGATCCTCCAGCCGACCTGGGTGGGGTCGAACCTGGTCATGACAACGCCCTCCCCGAATCGGAGGAACGTTCGGCGTACAGGTCGGGGCGCACGATCCGTCGCGACCGGTGCAGCCGTGAGCGGCCAAGCAGACGCTCGGCTTCTCCAGCGCTGGCCATCCCCTTCGGTGCCGCGGGACCCCACCGGGTGGTCAGTTCGTAACCGGCCCAGCCCATCAGGACGAGCAGGACCAGCTCGGTGCCGATGATCGACCCGGCCAGCAGGGCTGGTGACACGCCAGCGACCGGCTGGGCCAACCCTGCGCCGGCGTCCCCGGTCAGCAACCCACCCAGAGAGGTGAAGAACTCAGCAGGAGCGGGCCACAAGAAGCCGTGGCCACTCACCAGGCACGCGATCGCGCGTCCGAGGTGGATGCCGAGGGCGAACACCACCCCGCAGGCCACCGCGACACCCGCGGGGATCTCCCACGTCAACGGATACGGGTTGTGAAGCGGACGCGCCATCTCACGCTCCTCCAGAAGGTCTCACCCAACCCAAGGAGCAGGGGGTGGCCTTCATGGACAGCGCTGACCGCGATCGCTCAGCCCATTCGGCGCTGTACAGAACTAGACTCTCGGTGTGGCCCCCAACGTTGAACTTGACTACGCACTTCTCGCGGAATGGGCGCGCGTGAATGCGACTGGCACGCTCACGGTGATCGACGGGAGCTTCTTGCGCGTTCGCGCTCCGGTTGGCGCGCTCGTGCCCCTCGCGGTGGCTGGGCGTGTCCGTTTTCTCGGAGAACCGTTCGAAACCACCGTCAGAGTCCAGTTCGAGCTCACCGAGGGGCCGTCCATTTCCTTCGAGGTGGCGGCGACAGCCGAGGAGGAAGCCTCCTATGGTGATGGCCGAAGGCACGTTCTGTTCGCCTTGAACACACAGCTACCGGTCCTGTCTGCGGGCCGCTGCAAAGTCAGCATCTTCCTCAACGGTGTCTTGGCCCGGGACCTCTACTTCGCGATGGAGCTGCAAGGATCCGACGAGGCTCCGCAATGACTCCGGCATACCGACTGTCGAGGCACGCCGAGCAACGTATGATTGAACGACATGTTTCGGAAGCCAACATTGAGGAAGTGCTAGCTTCACCGGACAGCGCACGGCACGATCCCAACCAACGCAGCTATCGGCTCGAGAAGCAGCTGCCTCAAGGAGTGCTCAAGGTGTGGGTAGTACAGCCGTGGCCACCGAAAGGTACGGTTCTGGTCAAGTCGGTTGCCTGGAAAGATTGAGGAAGGTTCGATGAACGCGACGCTGACTGTCGATCTCACCGCCGATGTCGCCTACCTCCGGCTGGACGACGGCGAAGTTGCTCGCACCTGCGAGGTGTCTCCCGGGGTCTACGTGGACCTCAATGAATTCGATGTTGTCATTGGCGTCGAGGTACTGGCTCTGGACGCTCTGATCCCCAATTCGGAGTTGGCAACCAAGTTCCACGTACGTCAAGATCACCTCCGGGTCCTGGAACAAATCCGCCCAAACGTCACAAGCTTCGTGGCGCACCAGTCTGGCACGGAACCGCTCAGCAAAGGCACCCGCAACGGGGTACCTGCCTGACGCGCATGAGCTGGCCCTCGCTCAGGTGGAGCGTGCTGTGTCGCTGACATTCCCAACCCGCCACACCTCGAAGATGGTGTGCGTCGCGTAGCCGCTGTAGCTGCCGATGATGATGCCGCTGTCTGCGCTGGCTGCCTCGATGGTTTGGCTGGTGGCAGGGTCCCAGACCATCGCGACGTGACCGATGCGATCGGGTCCGAGGTAGGAGTCGATGAAGATCAGGTCGCCTGGCCGTTCCTGGCCGAGCGGCACCCGGTAGCCGTTGCCGGCTGCGAGCCAGTTGCGTTGCTCCTCTGCTGTTCGCGGCAGGGCAAGACCGATCTGCGCGTAGGCACCCTGGACGAACGATGAGCAGTCGTAGGCGTCGGGTCCGTTGGCTCCCATCCGGTAGGGCAGACCGACTCTCCCCTGGGCCCAGGCGAGCACGACCCGGAGGCGTTCGGGGGTGAGGGAAGGCAACGTCGGGTCGCCGACGCCGGTTCCCGGCACGCAGCCGCTGGTGCCGCCGAGCACCTGCCCGCCGCCGTAGGAGTGGGCGTAGAACAGGACGTCCCCCACGTACCAGTCGGCGTGGTTGTAGGCGAACAGCGCCTGTTTGACGCCCTCCTGGCCGTTCCTGACGCCGGAGGCAACAAGGTAGTTCGCCGCGGAGAAGACGCTGTCGGCGTCGTTCCAGATGTCGGCGCGTCCGTCACCATCACCGTCGATGCCGTAGGCGGCGAACGTGGATGGCATGAACTGCATGAGCCCCTGCGCTCCGGCCGAACTGGTGGCCCGGACGCGTCCGTGCGCGGTCTCTGCCATCCCGACGCCGGCGAGCAGGGTCCACGGGACGCCAAACCGCGCACCAGCCGCCTCGTACAACTGCTGGGTCTCGGCGGGGATCGGCAGCGGCTGGTTGGTCAGGGAGTCCTGCCGCACCTCGGGCTGGGGAAGCTCGAACCCCAGACCACCCTCTTGGGCGCCAGGGACCGGTGTGGAGGCGGTGCTGGGACCCATGGGTTGACCGTTGAGCGGTGCGCCGTGTTCCAGCAGGAACGCCTCGGGGTCGATCGCAACGCCGTCCTTCTTGATGGTGAAGTGCAGGTGGATACCCGTCGACCAGCCGGTCGACCCCTCAACCCCCACCGGCTGCCCGACCACGACGGAGACTCCCGCCGCAACGCCCGGGGCGATCGACGCCAGGTGCCCGTACAGGGTGGTGATACCGGCGCCGTGGTCGATCACCACGTGGTTGCCGAAGCCAGGTTCCCAGCCGGCGAACGTGACCTGCCCGGCACTGGCGGCCACCACGTCCGTTTGTGGGGCGGCAAGATCGGTGCCGTCGTGCAACTCGGACGCCCCGGAGATCGGGCTGTACCGGTATCCGAACGGCGACGTGATCTGGTAGCTGGCATCGGTGAACGGGACGCGCCACTGCCCCGTGGACGCGATCGTCCCACTACAGACCACGGCCTGCTGCACCTGAGCGGCCGGCGCGAACACCGCCGCCACGGTCAACGCGAGCACCCACGGGCCGGCCACAATCACCAGCGCCAGCCCCGCGGCGATGCCCGCAACCACCTTCCCCATGTCAGCCAGCCACCTCTACGGCCCTGGACACGAGCACACTCACGTTCCCGTCGAAACCGTCAGCATTCATGCGAACGTCTAACGAGCCTTTTCGAGAGCGTCGTTGGTGTAGGTCAGTTCCTGTTCGAGGGGGTGCAGGACGGTCTGGACCTTGTAGGCGTGTTCCCCTACACACCACACGGCGCGTCCCTTGCCTTGCATCGCCCAGCCGGTGATCAGGTCTTGGGCGATCGGGCCCAAGCCGAGCAGGGTCTCCAGCTCCGCGGCGACGCCGGGGTCCTGGCCGTGCAGCACCTTGATGTCGGCCAGGTGGAGCAGGTCCTTGGCGATCGACACGGCCTGGGAGCCCAGGTCGCCGACCGACAGCAGGTCGGACGGTTTGTGGGCGACGGCCCACTGGATGTCGCCGTCACGCCGGGACAGCCGCAGGTCGGCGTCGAAGCTCTTGACCGCCTCCGGGCCGAGCCGCAACTGCTTCCACGCCTCGTCACGCACGACGATCCGGACGTCGCCCGGTTCGGCCATCTCGCGCATGGCGCGTCCCCACGAGTTGAGGCAGGTCAGGGCGATGCCGACCGCCTCATCGCCCAATGGTTCCAGCCGGGACAGGCTGAGCGATTGGATGGGGGCGCGCCAGTCGACCTGAATGGTTGTGGGTCCGTCGAACAGGCCGGCCAACGCGCCGGACACGAGTTGGCCGAGGGCGTCTCGCAGGAGCCGGGTCGAGTCGTAGAAGTCCCTGCGGTCGCGGTAACGGCACTCGGTGATCATCTGGGTGGTGGGCTCGTCCAATTGCCGCCACAGGGCGGGGATGGTCGGCTCCTTCAGCTGGCTCGCCCCGGCGACGTAGCCGGTGAGGTGACCCAGGGCGGTCTTGATGACGGTTTCGTCGGACGGCCCGAACGGCACCCGGTGCTCCCCGATCTTCTGGGAGCCGACCAGGCCGCGGATGAGGGTGAGCCATCGTCCGAAGATGACCGCGCTGCGGCGTTGCGCCTCGGCGGGGTCAAGGTCTGACCAGCCGCGGCCCAGCGGTCCGAAGTCCAGCGGGTTGATGCGAGCCGGCAGCCCGTGTCCGATGGCGAACGGTTCGACTCCCAGTGCGCGGCTCAACCGTTCGTACTCGTCCTTCGGGTCTCCGAGGATCAGCACCCGGTAGCCGAAGTCGAGCATCCGCAGGATGAACGCCTTGGTGGTGGCCGACTTGCCGCGTCCGGGTTTGCCGAAGCTGAACACGTTGGGGTTGGTGACCGGCACGTGGTCGCTGAGCACCCAGCCGAGCGGGTCGGCGTAGAAGCTGCCTCCCGACAGCTGATCGATGCCCATCTGGGCGCCGGTGGGCGGCAGTCCGGGGGTGGCGATCAGCGGCCACAACACGGGCGCCTGATCGGAGGTCATCCGCCACGTCGACACCTGCGCGGGAGCCGCAGACCAGCCGCGTCCGGGACGGAGCTGGCCGCGCATCGGAGCGTGGTGAAACATGTTTGGGACGCGTCGCTGAGCCTGCTGGGTGGGGGTGCGTGGCAGGTCGTGGCCGAAGTCGGCCAGCAGCCGAGCGACGCTGCGGCTGCCCTGCGCTGGGCGGCGAGACCTCATGCGTCGCTCCTCCTGGTCAGTCCGAGCCCGAGCGGGATGGTGGCGGCCGCGAAGCCGGCGTCCTGGGCGAAGTCGAGCCTCAGTGGGGCGAACCCGGAGCGGCGGACGCAGCCGTCGAGTCGTCTCGCGAACTCGCTGATGCGGGCGGTTCTCGGCACGGTGACGCAGCAGACCGCGTAGGGGCGGATGAGCGCGTTGCCGCGGGCCAGCTTCTCGTCCATGGCGTGAACCTTGGACGCGTCGTTGCGGTGCCGGGCCCTGGCCTTCACCCCTGCCCGGCGGCGAAGTTCGTCGCCCATGTCGGCGGCGAACTCGGCGTTGTCGGAGGTCCGCTCGGCGGCGGCCTGCCCGAGGATCGGGAAGGCCACCATGAACGAGCGGCGCTCCCCCGGCTCGGCGGGGGTGAGGATCGGTGCGAGCGCCCCGATCACGGCTCCCTTGGCGGGCAGTTTGATGGTGGCCGCCACCGAGTCCCAGGCGTCGTGGCTGTAGTGGCGAACTCCGGTGTCGGCGCCACTCGGGCCGGCCATCGCCCACGGCACGTCCGCGTTGACCTGCGGATTGTTGACGCGCTCGGCCTGCGCCTCGATCACCGACGCACGGTCGGCGGGGGCGAACCCGGTGCGGCACGCCAGCGCGAGTTCTGGTGAGGTCAGCCAGCGGACGTCGGTCATGGCCATGCTGGCGCGCATCTGGGCCTCGACCTCCCCCATCAGCCCGTACAGCACTCGCGCCCGTCCCTCCAGACCGCCGCCGGCCTCCCGGGCCTCCCGGGCGATGCGGGTCTCGGGCACCACGATGGTCACGAACGCCTCGGTGCGCACGGACGCCCCTGACAGGTAGCGCTGGAGATCGTTGTTGACCTGGCGGGTGAGTCTGCCCCCTTCGGGGACGCGATGGCGTTCCACCCACACGCTGCGTTCGGCGCCGTCGTCCGGCACGGTTCGCACCATGAAGATGACCTCATCGATCAACTCGCCGCGGGACGCCAGATCGAGAAGCGACGTCAGCCCCGCAGCCTGGCGGTTGCGTTCCGCGGCGTCGCTCATCCCGATCCCCGGGTGCACGATCGCGGCCGTGACCGCCCACGTGCGGGCGGCGTGGTTCTGGATGATCGCCGTCCGGCTCTGGGTAGGCCCGGCCGGAGGTCCGTCGTGGATCTGCAGGCCCTGCAGCACGCCAGGCAGGTCCACGTCGTCCAGGTTGTCGGCCCGACCCTGGGCGGCCCGGGCGGTGAACCCTCGTGCCCGGGTGAGGCTGGCGACCAGATAGCAGAGGGACGCCCACAGCCAGCCGATCGCCGAGCGTCCCTGGATCGACACCACCGTGACAAGGAACACCACGCCGAAGGCGGCGAGGAACACCAGGACGCGTCCCCACGCCTGCTGCTGCAACGCCCAGAAGACCGGCAGTGATGCTGCGGCGAGGATGGCCAGTTGCGGACCGGACAGGCCGAAGAACCAGCCGATCCGGTCGCGTGAGTAGTCGGTGTAGGTGTTCGCTGACATGCTCTTTCCTTCTTCTTTCGGGACGAGGGCGGTGCTAGACCACCGCGACAGCGGCTGCCCGGGCGGCCGTGGCGGCCTCTGCCGAGTTGGCTCCGCCGGCCGCGCTGCTGCCACCGGCGCCGCCTGCCGGCGAGGCTGAAGGTGCTGCCGGGGCCGCACCCATGTCGGGGCCGCCGAAGGATGGTGGGGTGGGCAGCGACGGAGGGCTGGGTGGTGTCGGCATGCCGTCGGTGATGTCGGGCTGGGAGGGTGCGCCAGCGTCCGCGGGCTGGCCGGGATCGGTTTCACCGGGTTGCCCGGTTCCACCGCCGCGCTGGCTCGTGCCGGAGAAATCCGGCTGGTAGGTGTTGTGGCCCACACCCATCTGATTGGTGGTGTCGGTCGCCACCGCCGCAGCGGCACCGCCGATGGACGAGACGCCTCGGAGGCCAGCGGCCAGCACCATCCCGACCGCTCCCGCGGCTCCACCCATCGCACCCACGCCGCTGATGGCGTTGGCCTGACCCTGCAGGAATCGTTGGCTGGTGGCGGCCTCACCCTGGGCCTCGCCCTGCGAGCGGCCTGACGCGCCGGCCTGCGCGGCCGTACCCGCGTCCCCTGCACCTCGTTGACCGCTGAGGAGGCCGGACATCCCGCCCATCGCCGCCAGGCCCATCCGCACCGACGCCCCCGAGTTGGTGCCCGGGTCCATGAAGGCGAGCAGCTTGAACAGCGCGAGCGGTGCCACGGCGGAGATCAGCATCATCATCACCGCAGGCAGGGCCGTCCCGATCGCCTGATGGGTCTGGTCGGCCTGCCCGCCGGCGACACCGGACGCCATCTGGACGCCGGTCCCCATGATGAGGGTCATCACCACGGGGGTGAAGGCTGCGGCGTGGAACCAGCGCAGCGACTTCCAGAACCACGCCCGTCCGGTGTCACCCACCAACCCGGCCGCCGATATGGGAGCAGTCGCGGCGAGCACGACCAGGGCCCCGGCGCGGGTCAGGATGACGATGAAGTGCGCGATCGACGCGAGACACAGCAACCCACCCAGCAACCCCAGGACGCCGGCGGTGACCACCTCGGTGACGTCGTCGACCTCCAGTCCCCCGAGCGGATCCCAGCCCGACAGACTGTCGGCGGCGAACAGCGTCCGCATCAAGCCGTTGTTGAGGCCGGTGCAGGCGGCGATGACGGCAGCCGCGTAGGACAGCCAGGCAGCCCACACGATGACGAACTGACCGACGCCGAGCAACAAGCGACCCAAGCTCTTGCCGTCTCGTCTCATCGCTGCGGTACCGAGTTGGAGCATCACCATGATGATCAGGAACGTTGCGGCGATCCAGAACGTCGTCGAGTACAGGGCACCGGCCGGACCGCCCTCGCTGATGTCGGGGGTGAGGAAGTGTTCCTCCAGCTGCAAGACGAACCGCATGAGTAGCAGGCCGACGTTCCAGAGGCTCAACATGATGACGGTCCAGATGTCGGTGCCTACCTTGGTGGCCTGGCCGACGAGCGAGTTGAACGGGTCAAGGGGCATGAGGGGTCGTCACCTGCCCGGCTTCGCCCAGACGCGCCAGCCTGCCCGGAACGCCAGGTCGGTGTCTGGCCAGGTCGACGGTGCGAGAGCCGGCGGGTCACCCGCGGCGATCAACCAGCGGTCACCGTCCCACTGCATGCGTTCGCAGTACCCGAACGCCATCCGCGCCTGGACGTCGATGATTGCGCGAACGTCAGACAGGACGCAGGCCACCACCCAGTCGGGCCCGTCTGTGGCCTTCACCTGCGCGGCCATCGGCGTGATCACCACCGTCGTGCCGGGGTCCTTGACCGACCCCATCCGGGCCGAGGCGAGAAACGACTGGACGTGGCTCATCAACGGCCACTGCTCGACCCCCGGCGCCTCAGGCATCGACCAGGCCGCGTGTATCTCGTTCGCCCGCCCGATGCTCATCTCGGTCAGGACGGCCACCTTGATCTCGGCCAGCTGCCCGACCGCGCCTTCCGGTGTGTGCGGGAACCCGGTGGGGATCTTCGCCGGCCCGATCAGCCTCGACGCCGGGATCTCGATCACCGGCCCCGGCGTGGCGGCCGGGGTGCCGCGCCACGCGTCCTCGGCGGAGACGGCCAGCATGTCGGCAGCGGCGAGCGCGTCCCGACGTTGCGTCTCGCTCACCTCAGCGGTCGATGAATCTGCTTGTGAAACGGTGGTTACGCGGCTTGAAGGACGCGTGGGGACGATCGCCGAGTACACGACGTTGGCCAGACCTGCGAGCAGACAGATGACCGTGATCAGCACGAGGCTCAGCACGGTCAGCAGCTTGCCCTGACCCCACGGTCGTGCGACCGGGGCGAGTGCTGCGGTGCGACGCGCGCTCATCCGATGCACCCCGCTCCCGTGATGCTGGCCACCATCGATGGCAGCACCATGTAGGCGATCGCGGCGATGAACACCACGACCACCCCGGTCACACCGGCCTTGCTGGCGTGCGGCATGCCGAAGATCCGGCCCGCGACGACCGCGCCCAGGGCGACCACCACGCCGATCAGGAACAACGCCAGCACACCCCACAGGACGTAACCCGTCAGCTGATCGGCGTACACCTGCGCCCCCGGCGGGGCGACCGGGCAGATCTCCATCGGGACCAGAATCATCGGACTTCCTTTCGAGCATCGACACCGTCGGTCGTTGGGGTGGAACGGAGGACCTGCTCTGCGGCGGCCAGCAGAGCCGGGGGCAGCGGACGCGAGTCGACCCCGCTCAGACGGAGCGCAGGGTCGATCGGGATGGCGATGACGCGGCCTTGGCGGTCCATGGCGCGCGTCAACGGACCGAACGCGCTGGCCAAGCCCCGCGGCCACTTGCGGCGGGCCGGCCCCAGCAGCGCAACCCGGCACGCGTCGGGTCGGTCCAGCAGACCCAGGGTCATCTCCAGGCGACGCAGCCCCGGCACCGAGGCGGTCGAGGTGACGAGCACTGCCGGGCTCATCGTGAGCACCTACGCCAGCCAGCTGCCGGACGCCAGCACGACCCGCGGGTCACAGCTCACGTCGACCACCGTCAGCCTCGAGATCCTGTCGACGACCGACGGCCGGGGCAGGTCGGTGCAGCCAGCAACGTCCCGAGCGACACGCTCGACCAACACGTCACCCCTCAGACCGCGCGTCCAGTTGCCGTCGTAGTCGCCCAACTCGGCCGTGGGTGCCGCCACCAGCCCACATCGGTCAGGTAGGGCACACTCGACGACGCGTGCCGGCGCGGACGCCGTGGCAAGAGCGAGCGACAAGGTTGAGGCACCTGACTGCCCGTGGGCACCCACCACCGGCAACACCTGTTCGCCCGGCTCCGGCGTCCATGCCATGGCGTTCGGGTTGAGCGGGGTGGCTGCCGGGTCGCGGAAGACCCCGGACTCCACCGCCCGCCACGCCCTCTTCAGTTCGGCGACGGTGGCGGTCACGGTGCCGTGTCCGTCTTGAGGAGCCGGGTCCGCTCCAGCAGCGCCTCCCGCAGGACGTCCGACGGGAGCGTCTGGAGTTGCACCTGGGCCGCCTGGACGGCCTCCAGGCGTTTGACGGCGCGTGACACCGCCTCAATGGCCGCAGCCCCACTGGTGGCCACCCCGATCAGTTCGTTGATGTCATCAAGGTTCATGTCTGAGTCCTTCCCACCAACCCAAGTCATCCGGCAGGTCCTCATGGACACGGCAGGCTCACGCGGCCGCACTGGCCCAGAACCGCTGGCGGGTCTGGGCGTCCGACAGCACCGACAAGCACCGTGGACGCCTTCCTGCGGACCGTCCGGGCTGACATGCCCAGCCGCTGACCAACCGCCTCGGACGCGTGCACCGACATGAGCCCCTCGACGCCTGCACGTCGCGGGGCCTCGTCGTCGGCGGCGTTGGCCAGCGCCAGCAGCAGCTCGATGTCAGCGTCGGTGACCAGTCCGTCCGACCTCGCCCACGTCAGGAACCGGCCCAGTTCGTCGGGGTCGGGAGCAGGATCGACCAACCAGATCGGGGCACCCCACCGATCGACGGTCACCTCAGGGAAATGCCCGAACAAGATGGTGTTCGACCACGTCCGGTCCTGAGCCGACTGGCCTCGCTCACTCCGAAGGACGTCAGCGTCGAGCGCCGGACACTCCACACGATGTTCGGGGCAACCCTCAGCTCGGAGTCCCAAGGGAACGTCCGACACGCGAGCCACAGCTCTGACGCTGCCACCCTGTTCAACGCGTCCGAGTTCAGCGATCTGGACGAGGCGTTCTGCTTCATCAGTTTGTTCAGGACCCCTGGGATCAGGAGGCTGCACAACACCGCAGCGGCCTCCGGGCAGTCGGCTGCGTCCTTGTCGGCCAGCCGCGCCAGGCCTCGCA
>CAVYLH010000012.1:0-13275 GCA_963769325.1 uncultured Actinomycetota bacterium
TACCAGTACCGGGCTGACCGGGCCCGGCGCACGCTGCGCGGCATCGGTGAGCAGGTCGGCAAGGCCGAACGCGCGGTCGCGGGGAAGGCGCCGGTGAAGCGGAACCGGTTCATCACCCTCACCGGTGCGCAGAAGTCGGTGAACCGGGAACTGGAGGCCAAGGCCCGCACCCTGGCGGGCTGGAAGGGCTACATCACGAACCTGGCCACCCCGACCCCGGAGTACGTGATCGGGGCCTACCACCAGCTGTGGCAGGTCGAGAAGTCCTTCCGGATGTCCAAGTCGGACCTGAAGGCCCGGCCGGTCTACCACCACCTGAAGGACTCGATCGACGCCCACCTCACCATCGTGTTCGCCGCCCTCGCCGTCGCCCGCTGGCTCGAGAGCACCACCGGCGTCAGCATCAAGGCCCTCGTCAAGACGCTGCGTCGCCACCGCACCATCGACATCCAAGCCGGCGACACCATCGTCACCGCCGAGAACGCCCTACCCGACGACGCCCAAGCCTGGCTCGACGCGATCCACCAAGCGCGCGGGCGACACTAAATGAGCCAAGTCGGGTTGTGACGATCGTGAACGGCCAGTACGACCAGATGCGGCTGGACGCCGTGGCCGAGGCGAGCCAGATGCACCTCTAAACGTGATTCGCCCCTGCTGGAGGGGGCGCAGATTCACTTTCGAGGAGCGTTTGCGGGGCGCATCCCGACGCCGCCAGCCAAGCCGAACACGGTGCCGGGGGAGAGGAGCCCGCGGCTGGGGGCGGGCTCGAACGCGAAGTCCAGCGGCTCACGGCGCAGATCGCGGCCCAGCCCGACGGCGTCCCGAATGAGGACGAGGGAGGCGACCACGAGGACGCTGCCGATGATGAGCGACTCTCGACGCCCTGGTGAGAATGGTCGTTCCTGACCGTTGCACAGGCTCCGGATGGGGTACCATGATGCGCAACGAGATCCCCCGGTGCTGGCAGCCAACGCGGGTTGCGCAACCGCCTCGGGTGGCCCCCGAGCGCCGAGTCAACCCCCACTTGGAGGACGCATGTCAGCAAATGTCATCGTCGTGGTCGAGCAGGAGTTCGCCCACCCGCGGCCCCGCGTGTTTCGCGCCTGGACCGCACCCGAGGAGATGTCCCAGTGGCGGGGCAGCCCTGGGTGGCACGTCGAGCGGGAGAGCGTCACGTCGGACCTGCGGACCGGCGGCAAGCACCATCACGTGAAGGTGCGCGACGACGACCCGAGCGTCCGCGTGACCACGGACGCCGTCTTCACCGAGTACTTCGACCCGGACGTGTTCGTCGCGCGTCAGCGCATCACGGGCGACTCCGGCATCGACCCGAACGAGTCCCTCGAACTGCGCGTCGAGTTCACCGCCATGGGCGGCGACAGCACGCTCGTGCGCATCGTCCAGGGGCCGTACGACCCGGCCGTGGCGCAGTATCACGCCGCCGGCTGGGAGAAGGAATTGGCCCGCTTGGGCACCTATCTGGATGGAGGACAGGCATGAATACCGCAGGAGCCCCCACGACGTCGGCGGTCGTCCGCACGAAGCCCATCATGACCATGCCGCAGATCCTCCTGATGAACCTCGGGTTCTTCGGCATCCAGTACAGCTTCGGCATGCAGCAGACGGCCATCAATCCGATCTACACGTTCCTGGGCGCGTCACACGACCAATTGCCGCTGCTCAACCTGGCCGGTCCGGTCACGGGCCTGCTCATCCAACCCATCATCGGGGCCCTCTCAGACCGAACATGGGTGGAGAAGGGCTTCTTCCGCGGGCGCCGACGCCCCTTCTTCCTCATCGGTGCCATCGGCTGCGCGATCTGCCTGGCGCTGTTCCCGTTCGTGTGGGCGGTCTGGATGGCGGTTCTCCTGCTGTGGCTCCTGGACGCCTCCAACAACACCGCGATGGAGCCCTACCGCGCGTTCATCGCCGACCGGCTCCCCCCGGCCCAACTCGGCAAGGGCTTCCTCGCCCAGTCGTTCTTCACCGGCCTGGGGATCACGCTGGCCAACTTGAGCCTGATGTTCTTCCAGGGCGTCTTCGGCCTGGGTCAGTCCGTCGGCATCCCGCTGTGGGTCTACCCGGCGTTCCTCCTCGGCTCGGTCTGCTCGATCGCCACGGTGCTGATCTCGGTGCTGTCAACGCCCGAGCTCGAGCCGACGGAGAAAGAACTCGCCGAGCTCCGCGCCAGCAAGGGTGGCCCCGGCCACTTCATCGCCGAGATCAAGGACGCCATCATCGACATGCCGATCGAGATGCGGAAGCTGGCGTTGGTGTACCTCTTCCAGTGGTACGCCATGAACATCTATTGGCAATACGTGTCGCTGTCGGTGTCCCAGTCGCTGTACGGCACGACGGACGCCCGCTCCGAGGGCTATCAGCTCGCCGTCGCGAACACAGGCGTCATCAACGGTGCCTACAACATCGTGACCTTCTGTGTCGCGTTCGGGCTGGTTGCCCTGGCCCGCCGCCTGGGCGCGAAGTGGGTGCACGCCATCGCCCTGTGGTGCGCCACGGTGGGTCTGCTCTTGTTCCCGCAAATGCCGACCCTGCCGCTCAAGGTCGTCGCGATCGTGGGCCTGGGCATCGCGTGGGCGTCCATCATGGGCGTGCCCTACATCATGATCGTGCGCATGGTTCCCTCGACCCGCTACGGCGTCTACATGGGCATCGTCAACATGATGATCGTCATCCCGATGCTCATCCAGACGCTCACGTTCGGCGCGATCTACAAGAACCTGCTGGGGGACAACCCGAACAACGCGATCATGGCCGCCGGCATCCTGCTGGGCATCGCCGGCTTGGTCATGCTCTGGGTCAAGGAGCCCCCGATCGTGCGCGACATCGAGCCGGTCGGCTCTGGCGACGAGACCGTCACCACGAAGGGAGCCTGAGATGGCAAGCATGACTCCGTACGGATGCATCGTCGTCGGCACCGATGGCTCTGCCTTGTCCGACCCGACCGTCGCGAGGGCCTCGTTCTTGGCCGCTGCCGAGGAGGCCGACCTCGTCATCGTCTGCGCCTATTCGGGCATGACGATGCGCGAGGGTGCGAAGGCGACGGCCACCCTCGGTGACACCCGGACCTCCGTTGTGTTGGGACGCGAAGCGGCCAGCGACGCGTTGGCGACCGCGACATCCACGGCGTCCGGCCTGGGCGCGCAGGTCAAGGCGTCGCTGCTGGTGGAGGGCGAGGCTGCCTCCGCCCTCCTGCGAGCCGCGCAGCAGCACGAGGCGGACCTCATCGTGATCGGGGCGATCCGAGACACCAGTCTCGCCGGACGCCTGCTCGGCACGGTCGCGTCCGCCGTCGTGCGTGAAGCCCCGTGCGAGGTCCTGGTGGTGCGTCCCCCGGCGGCGTGGGGTGACGTGACCGAGATCGAGGTGCCCGAGGACCTCTGAGCGCTGCGACGGCGCACCCTGCCCGCCGGCCGGGGGCGCCGAACGCAGGGTCAGTCTTGGCTGTCGAGGTCCGTGCCGTCCGCGGTGATGCGGAACGCCCGGGTCGCGAGGTCGGCCTCCAACCGTGCGGTGTGGCCCTCGCGCGACCACTCCAAGGTCAGCACCGAGCCTTCTCCGGACGCCGTCAGCTCGGCATCCCACCCGAACGCCGGGTGGGTGTTGCGGAACCGCAGCAGGTCGATCTGACGCTGCACAACGGGCCTCGCGAGGCCGGCTTCGAGGTCGTCGGCCGACAGGTTGGTGCGGTTGATCTCCTTGTGCCCGCCCGACCCCGCACGCTCGACGGCGGCCAGGTTGTTCTCGCCGGCGAAGAGGTCGAGGTACCACACCTGCGGCTTGCCCGGCATGAACAGGTGGATCGCCCGGGCCAGCAGCATCGATGCGTCGTCGCAGCCCAGAGCGCTGTAGTACGTGGCGTTGACCTGATAGTAGGTCGCCTTCTGGCCGTGGAGATCCTTCACGTAGCCGCCGCGTCCGCGCACCGTGGCGATCACCGACTCGATCTCGTCGTCGCTGAGCAGGCCCTTGAGGTCGAGCAGCGGGATGCCGTCGTGGCAGCCCAGCATCGACACCGTCTTGATGCCCTTGGCCTGGATGTCGCCGATCCACGCGAGCAGGCGCTCGGCGGAGTGCGTCTCGAACGCGTGGATCAGCAGCCCGGGCAGGAAGAAGTCGTAGGTGAGGAACCCCTTGGCCGCAATCGTCTCGTGGATGCCCTCCTCGTAGCGGGCGTGGATCTCGGGCAGCAGCTTCAACCCGTGCCGGTCGGCCAACGCCTTCACCTGGTCGAGCAGATCCCACGTACCGGGGTCGTTGAGGAAGTTCTTCTCGCCGGGCTCCTTGGGGGCGTAGGCGAAAGCGTCCAGCCGGACGATCTCGGCGCCGTAGCCCGCGAGCCTGGCCAGGGTGTCGGCGTAGAACTTCCACACCAGGTGCGACTTGATGTTGAGGTCCATCTGGCCCAGGTAGGTGCGCCGCGACTCCACCAGGTCGACCACGGCGTCCCGCCACGCCTCGAAGCCGGTGAAGTCCGCATCCCCGGGTCGTCCGCCGTCCGCGATGGTGGCGTTGACCCGGGTGGCCAACTCGTCGGCCGAGGCGTACTGCAGGCCGGCCGCCATCAGGTCCTGGGCGTCCACGCGGGGGTAGCGGACCTCCTGGTAGAAGGTGTTCCAGAACGGCTTCTCCGACCCGTCGGGCAGACGCACCATCAACAGCGGCAGGCCCGGCTTGCGGAAGAACATGTGCTCGATCAGGTCCGCGCGTGGCTGGATGTAGCCCTCCGGCGTCATCTCGCCGTGACCGGCCCAGAAGGCGTTCCAGTCGATGAAGAAGTCGTTGTAGGACGACCTCTCGCCGCGGGCCAGGATGTCTTGGAACTGGGGCGACAGCACCGAGGCGTGGTTGAGGATGAAGTCGAACTTCAGGTCGAGCCCCGCAGCGGCCAGCGCCTCGAGGTCGGCGGGCTTCGCCAGAAGGTCGTTCAGCCCGTAGTCGATCACGCTGAAGCCGCGGTCGAGGTCGCTGTTGAACACGCTGGGGAGCAGGTACAGCGACCTGAACGCGCCGGCGACCTCGGGACGCTGCACGAACGCCGCCAGGCCTGCCAGGGTGCCGTCGAGGCTGTCGGGGTAGGCGTTCAGCATGACGCCATCGCGGGGGAGGTGGCGCCCCATCGCCTGCAGGTAGGCGTCGTAGGTGAGCAGTTCGCCCTCTTTCGACAGGATCAGGGACGCCTTGGGTGCCTGCGCGTCCAGCTTGGCCTGCTCCAATCCCAAGACGAGGGTCGTGAAGGGACTGTCGACCGCCCCGTCACGGGCGCGAGCGCGGCGGTGCGCCAGCGTCTGCGCCGGGGTGCTGTTGAGCAGGATGGGCACGTCCACGCCCTCGACGAAGTCGCTGTTGCCGTGGGTCCACTCGATGACGAGCACGCGGGTGCCCGAGACGTCGACCTGGTCATACCACTGGTCGGCCTCGGTGCGCCCCATGCGCTTGAGGGTCAGGGTGTCGGCGCCGCCCTTGAAGGCGGCGATGATCGCATTCACCTCGTCGAAGTCGATCTCGTTCGGTGTCCCGAGGTACGCGGCGAGCGCCCTGGAGCCCGCGCCGAGGTAGGTCGGGAGCCAAGGGTGCTCGGCTGCGGCCGCCGGGTCGGCGTCCGTCCCCGCAGCCTGGAGGGAGGAGAGGGCGTCCCGGACGGACGCGTCGTAGGCCCCGGCGTCCACCAGCCCGCGGACGCCCGCGTGGCGGAAGACGCGCAGGCGTTCGGCGTCGTTGACGGAGGGGATCCGGCGCGGGTAGTTGTCGCCCGACAGGATGTAGGCGCCGATGCCGTCCGCGTTGAGCGCGTGGCCGAGCAGCGATCCCAGCTCGGATTTGCCCACGCCCGAGCCGCCGTAGACGGCCACCACGGCGCGTCCCGCGGCCAGGACGGGGTCGAGCTGCTCGCGCAGGGCGGGGTACAGCGTGGCCGCAGCCGCCAGATGCCAATCGGTGATGTGCACCTTGTCCCCCGGCATGTCCCCGGTGGGGATCGAGTTGGGATCGGTGAGCGCGGGGAACAAGGGCACGAGGACTCCTTCGTCGTCTGGGGAACCGCGCCCATTATCCCACCGGAGGTGTCCCGGTGGGTACAGGACCCGTACGAACGGCTTGCGTTCCCACACGGGCATTGTCGAGGGTTCACGGGCGATGCGTAGCGCCATGTGGACTACCAAGGAGATCGCCCGTCGGCACCCCAAAGCCTCTGACAACGCCTTTCGTCTCACACCCCGCGATGCGACCCGGAGATTGGTAGTCCAACGGGCGCTACGTCGCACAGAATCCACGAGTTGTGGTTCCACCTCGGGCACCGGCACATCGTCGTCTGGCGGCGCCGACCATCGCCGCGGGCAGTCAAGGGGAACCTGCTCCGAGCTCGGCATCAAGACCGTCGCCGTCTTCCCCTACGAGGATCGCTTGGCCGAGTATCGGCTGAAGGCGGACGAGAGCTACGAGATCGGCGAGCGCGGCCACCCGGTGCGCGCCTACCTCGACGTCGAGGGGATCGTGCGCGCGGCGAAGGAGGCCCAGGCGGACGCGATCTACCCCGGCTACGGCTTCCTGTCCGAGAACCCGGCCTGGCTCGCCGCTGCGCCGAGGAGGGCATCACGTTCATCGGGCCGTCCGCCGAGGTGCTCGACCTGACCGGCAACAAGGCGACCGCGATCGCCGCGGCCCGCGAGGCGGGGCTGCCGGTGCTGCGGGGCGCCGAGCCGTCCGACGACAGCGGAGACGCTGGTGGCCGCCGCCGCGGAGATCGGCTTCCCGGTCTTCGTCAAGGCCGTGGCCGGCGGCGGCGGGCGCGGCATGCGCCGCGTCGACGACCCCGCCCGGCTGCCCGCCGCGCTCGAGGAGGCCATGCGCGAGGCGGACGCCGCGTTCGGCGACGCGCCGGTCTTCCTCGAGCAGGCCGTCGACCAGCCCGCGGCACATCGAGGTGCAGATCCTCGCGGACGCCGCCGGCGACGTGATCCACCTGTTCGAGCGCGACTGCTCGGTGCAGCGCCGCCACCAGAAGGTCGTCGAGCTCGCACCCGCGCCCAACCTCGACCCCGCACTGCGCGATCAGATCTGCGCGGACGCCGTCGCGCTTCGCCCGGCACATCGGCTACGTCAACGCCGGGACGGTCGAGTTCCTGCTCGGCCAGGACGGCCGCTACGTCTTCATCGAGATGAACCCGCGCATCCAGGTCGAGCACACGGTCACCGAGGAGGTCACCGACGTCGACCTGGTCTCAGTCCCAGATGCGGATCGCCGCGGGCGAGACGCTCGCCGACCTCGGCCTCACCCAGGACGCGATCCACGTCCGCGGCGCCGCCCTGCAGTGCCGCGTCACCACCGAGGACCCGGCCAACGGGTTCCGCCCCGACACCGGCACGGTCAGCGCGTACCGGACGCCGGGCGGCGCGGGCATCCGGCTCGACGGCGGCACCGTGTTCGCCGGCGCCGAGATCGGCGCGCACTTCGACTCGATGCTGGTCAAGCTGACCTGCCGCGGCCGCGACTTCGCCACGGCCGTCCGCGCGCGCCCAGCGCGCGCTCGCCGAGTTCCGCATCCGCGGCGTCAGCACGAACATCGCGTTCCTGCGCGGCGTGCTCGCACGACCCGGACTTCCTCGCCGGGCGGCGTCACGACGTCGTTCATCGACGAGCGTCCCGAGCTGCTGCGCCCGCACGAGTCGGCCGACCGGGCGACCAAGCTGCTGCAGCTACCTCGCCGACGTCACGGTCAACAAGCCGTACGGCGAGCCGCGGACGCCCGATCGTCGCCCGCACGCAAGCTGCCCGCGGTCGACCTGTCGCGCCGCGCCGCCGGCCGGCTCCCGCCAGCGGCTGCTCGAGCTCGGCCCCGAGGGGTTCGCGCGGGCGCTGCGCGAGCAGAACGGCGGTGGCGGTCACCGACACCACGTTCCGCGACGCCCACCAGTCGCTGCTCGCCACCCGGGTGCGCACCCGCGACCTGCTGAACGTGGCGCCGCACATCGCCCGCATGCTGCCCGAGCTGTTCTCGGTCGAGGCGTGGGGCGGCGCCACCTACGACGTGGCGCTGCGCTTCCTCAAGGAGGACCCGTGGGACCGGCTCGCGACCCTGCACGAGCCGATGCCGAACCTGCCGCTGCAGATGCTGCTGCGCGGCCGCAACACCGTCGGCTACACGCCCTACCCGCTGGCCGTCACGAACGCGTTCGTCGCCGAGGCCGCGCGCACCGGCGTCGACATCTTCCGCATCTTCGACGCGCTCAACAACGTCGACCAGATGCGCCCGGCGATCGAGGCGGTGCTCGAGACCGACCACGCCGTCGCCGAGGTCGCGCTCTGCTACACGGGCAACCTGACCGCGCCCGGCGAGAAGCTCTACACGCTCGACTACTACCTGCGGCTGGCCGAGCAGATCGTCGAGGCCGGCGCGCACATCCTCGCGATCAAGGACATGGCCGGGCTGCTGCGCGCGCCCGCGGCGGCCCGGCTGGTCACGCGCGCTGCGCGAGCAGCTTCGACCTGCCGGTGCACCTGCACACCCACGACACCGCCGGCGGCCAGCTCGCCACGCTGCTCGCCGCGATCGACGCCGGCGTGGACGCCGTGGACGTGGCGCCGCGCCGCGTGGGCGGGCACGACCTCGCAGGTGTCGATGTCGGCGCTCGTCGCCGCGACCGACGACACCGACCGCGGCCACCGGCCTGTCGCCTGGACGCGGCGACCGACCTGGAGCCGTACTGCGAGGCGGTCCGGCTGCTGTACGCGCCGTTCGAGTCGGGCCTGCCCGGCCCGACCGGCCGCGTCTACCACCACGAGATCCCCGGCGGGCAGCTGTCGAACCTGCGCCAGCAGGCGATCGCGCTCGGCCTGGGCGACCGGTTCGAGGCGATCGAGGACATGTACGCCGCCGCCAACCGGATGCTCGGCAACATCGTCAAGGTGACGCCCGTCGCTCGAAGGTGGTCGGCGACCTGGCGCTGCGCGCTGGTCGGGCCAGGGCGTCGACCCGGCGACGTTCGAGGCCGACCCGCAGCGGTACGACATCCCCGACTCGGTGATCGGCTTCCTCAACGGCGACCTCGGCGACCCGCCCGGCGGCTGGCCGGAGCCGTTCCGCACCAAGGCGCTGGCCGGACGCCGCACCCGCCCGGTCGAGACCGAGCTGTCCGACGCGGACGCCGCGGCCCTGGCGTCCGACCCGCGGCGGACGCTCAACCGGCTGCTGTTCCCCGGCCCGACGAAGGACTTCGAGGAGGCCACCGAGACGTACTCGCGACCTGTCGGTGCTGACCACGCGGCAGTTCCTGCACGGGCTGGAGCCCGGCATCGAGCACGAGGTGCCGATCGAGCGCGGCAAGACGCTGCTGATGAGCCTGCAGGCGATCGGCGAGGCCGACGAGCGCGGCATGCGGCCGGTGATGGCGACGATCAACGGGCAGCTGCGGCAGGTGCTGGTGCGCGACCGGGCGGTGCAGTCGACGGTCGTGGCCGCCGAGCGCGCCAACCCGGACGACCCCGGGCAGGTGCCGGCGCCGTTCTCGGGCGTGGTCACGCTGACCGTCGCGGCGGGTGACACCGTCGCGGCCGGCGACCAGGTGGCGACCATCGAGGCGATGAAGATGGAGGCGTCCATCACCTCGCCCGTCGCGGGCACGGTGCAGCGGGTGGCGCTGCAGCAATCCCAGGCGGTGGAGGGCGGCGACCTGCTGCTGGTGGTCACGCCGTCGTGATGACCTGATGGCGTCCCGTACTGGAGTCGGCGTCGGTGGATCAGGTGGTCGGGCTCGGCTGCCTTGTGAACGGCGTGGTGCTGTTCGACCCCACGAAGGTTCGGATCGAACCGTACTGGTACCGGGGCAACCGCATCCCCAGCCCCTACGACCTGACCACGGCAGCGTGAGACAGCATCACCCTCGTGGAGAGCCCGTTGCGGTGAGAGCCGCACGGCGGGTTCGGCGGGCGGTACGGGGAAACGGACCCGGGGCAACCCGGGGCACCGCGCCCCGTACCGATCCGACACGCTCTACTTCGAGACCGATGCCGGCGACGGGTTCCGGGAGTCCGGGTTCAGCAATTATGCCGAGCTGTCGGTTATGCCGATGGTGTGGTCTGGATGGCGGTGTTTGTGCTGGTCAGCGGGCGGGGAGGGGGTCGTTGACGCGGCATAATCCGTGCGGTGCGGGCGGTTGTCATAGTTGTTCGAGGAAGGCGATGAGGTCGTCAGCGGGCTGGTAGCGTCCCGGAGTTGTGTTCGGTCCGGGGACGAGGGCGAGGGCCTTTTCCTTGATGGACATGTCTGCGTGTAGGTAGATGTGGGTGGTTGTTGCGCTTTGGTGTCCGAGCCAGAGGGCGATGACGGTGGTGTCCACGCCGGCGGTCAGCAGCGCCATGGCTGCGGTGTGCCGCAGCGTGTGCGGGGTGACGTGCTTGGACGTGATCGACGGGCAGTTGAGTGCGGCGGTCGTCGCGTGTTTGGTGACGAGCCGTTGGACCGCGTCGGCCGACATCCGGGTTCCGCGGCGGGTCGGGAAGACCGGCCCGCTGGGGGCGGCGGCTTCTGGCAGCCACGCGTGTAGGACGGCCGCCGTCTGACGGGTCAGTGGGGTGACGCGTTCCTTTCGGCCTTTGCCGGTGGTGTGGACGGCCGCGCCCGGCATCGTGGTGGTGACGTCGTGGGTGGTCAGCCCGGTCAGCTCGGAAAGACGAAGACCGGTCTGGCTGGCGGTCACAAGCAGGGCGTGGTCGCGGCGTCCGTACCAGGTCGTGCGATCCGGCGCCGCGAGGAGGGCCTCGATTTCGGTGCCGGTCAGGAACGACACGACGGTACGGTCGTGACGGCGTGGCGGGATCGCCAGGACCTGGCTGGCGGTATGGGCTCGTTCGGGGATCAGTGGCAGCGCGTAGCGGTAGAAGGAGTGGATCGCCGCCAGGCGTGCGTTGCGGGTCGGTGTGCTGTTGTGCCGGTCGGTGTCGAGGTGGATGAGGAACGCGCCGACGGTGACGGCATCGAGGTCGTCGAGCGTGAGGCGGGATGGGGGCTTGCGCACCTTCTGCGCGGCGAACAGCAGCAGGAGTTTGAGGGTGTCCCGGTAGGCGGACACCGTTTCTGGGCTGGCTTGCAGTTGCCGAACCAGCCGCTCGGTGAAGAACCCTTGCAGCAATGAGGTCAGGGTCGGCGCGGTCATGATGCCGGCTCCTCGGTGGACGCCTGGGGTTCGATGTCGAGGCGACAGGCGGCAAGGGCGAGTAGCTCGGGTACGGCATGCAAATACCAGTAGGTCGATGCGGGGTCGACGTGCCCGAGCCAGGTCGACAGCAGGGGCAGACGCGTTTGGACGTCGCTGCCGTCGCGGTACCAGTCGAGCATCGTGGTCACGGCGAAGGTGTGCCGCAGGTCGTGGAGCCGCGGCGGCCTGTGCCCGGGTCTGGTGGTGAGACCAGCAGCAGCGGCGACCTGTTTGAAGGTGACGCTCAGCGCGTCGGGGTTCAGCGCCTCACGCCGATTGTTCACGAAGAAGGCCGGGCAGGCCCGGGCCGTGCCCCCGACCCAGTCGTGGCGAGCCTTCAGGTAGTGCTTCAGGACCGTGGCGGTGGTCGGGTGGAGGAACACGAGCCGGGACTTGCCGAACTTGGTGTCCAGGATTTGCACGACGCCGTTGGCAAGGTCGACGTCGCCCAAAGTCAGGCGGCATGCCTCACCGGGCCGCATTCCCGTCGCTGCGATCACGCCGATCAGCGTTCGCCAGGTCAGCGCCCTGAATTGTGGGGCAAGGGTGTCGGCCCCTGCCAGCATCGCGAGGACCTCGGCGTCGGTGAACACGTTCGGTTCCTTGGGCTGGTAGCGCCGCCGGCAGATCGTGTCGGGTGGAACCTGTGTGGCAGGGTCCAGCGCCTGTTGGTAGCGGGCGAAGATACGCACTGCGTCCATCCTGCGGGCGACTAGGGCGTCGTTGACGGGCACCTTGATCTTCGACGTGGCCCACTCCACGGCAAGGTCGTTCTGGACGCGCGTGGCGCCGCGTGACTCGCAGAACGAGACGAAATTCCCCAGCAGCTTGCTCAGGCCTTCGACCTTGAAACCCATCGCCCGGCGCAAGGCCAGATAGTTGTTGACGTTCGTGCGGAGCGTGCTCATGACCGTGCTTCCGGCCAAGGGCGAGCCAGGCCCCGAGCAGCCCCATCGGGGTCTGTTCGGGGCGCGGTGCCGGGCCATGGTCGAGACAGCGGCCGCAACGCGACCTCATCGACCTTGGCGTAGATAGCGGTGGACCTCGCGCTGCGGTGGCGTAGTACTTGCCCGACCTCCGGCAGGGACGCCCCGGCCCGCAGCATGTCGGTGGCCAGCGTGTGGCGCAGACGGTGCGCGCCGATGCGGGCAATCCCCGCGCTGCGGCAGGCGCTGCCCACGACATGCCCGATCGCCCCGGGCAACAACGGCCGACCGGGCGGGCTGAGCGTGGTGAACACCGATCGCGTGTCGCACGCGGGCCGCCCATCGGTCAACCACGCCACGATCGCTTCCCCCGGCTCGATCGGTAGCGGAAGCCGTTCAACGCGGTGGCCCTTGCCGATGACGGTCAACTCTCCAGCCCGCCAGTCGATGTCGTCCAGACGAAGGCTTGCGACCTCACCCCGCCGCAGCCCGAGCCGGGCCAGCAACAGCAGAATCGCGTAATCACGACGGCCCGTGGCCGTGAACCGCGCACCGGCGGCGACAGCCAGCAAGCGCACCAAATCCGCCGCCGGCACCGACCTCGGCAATGACGCCAAGTGCCAGCCAGATGACGACGGAACCGCACCCCACAGTCCGATCGACGTGCGGCCCGTCGCATGCGCGAACCGCAGGAACGAACGCACCGACCTCGCCATCGACTTCGCCGAGTTCACGTTGCGACCCCGGCAGTACTCCACCATCAACGCAGTCACCGTCCCAGCGTCCAGAAGACCCACGGACACCTGCGTGGCCTGGGGCAGCAACGCCAAGAACTGCTCCACGTTCCAGCAGTAGTTGTGAACCGTGACCGGCGCCAGCCCGCGCTGGCGATCCAGCCACTCTCCGAATTCGACGAGCAACTCGCTCACCGAGTCTGTGCCTTCGTCGGGACGGGCAATGCTTACCGGGTCCATGTCTTCCTCCTCCTGATGGGCCAACCTGACCACCACCAGAAAGGCACACACGGCCAGCATCGCGAGGGTTATGCCGCGCGGTCCACCACGTCCCAAGCTGTTGACCAGCACAAACACCGCCATCCAGACCACAACATCGGCATAACCGACAGCTCGGCATAATT
>CAVYLH010000013.1:0-20777 GCA_963769325.1 uncultured Actinomycetota bacterium
ACCCGTTGCCCGATCGCTACCAGGCCGAGCTCATCAAGCCGGCAGAACGTGGTCAGGTCAGGCGCAGCGAAGGTACTGTGGGACACGTCGAGGTCTTTCAAATGGACGGCGTAGAGAACCTCCATCATCGGAAGACCTCGACACCTATCCCGGGACCGCCACGCCGACGCGCCTCACCTCGGACCTACACCCTGGTTTGTGAAGAGCCGGTTATGCACGTGGTCTTGCGCTCATGCCGATGGGCGTGTGCTCACTCAACTGCCCAGTTGCGGACGGCGGCGTCGGCCCTCGAGATCTCGCTCAACTGCTGAGTGGGATGGTCTCCCATGTTCGGAGCGGACCGATGTCGAGACGGACCTGCATGTGGATTTCCCTTGTGTCAGGTGTCGGAGGGGGTGCTGGGACGGTCAACCGATGAGAACACTGAGCCTGTAGCGCCCGTAGAACGTTAGAATGTAGCCGGATTCCGGGTCACCAAAGAAACTATCAGAGGAGTGAAGGCTTGTGAAAGAAGCTGAGCATTATGGGGCAGCCATCGGCTTGGTGGTCGGTTTGGTGGTCGACGGTATTTTCGTATTTCAACTGGGGCTGTGGGTTTTAGTCTTACCATTTGTAGGGGTAGCAGTCGGGTACTTCGCAGGGTTAATGCTCCAAGCGGCCTCTAATGCACAGTATGCGAAAGAACAGCAGAGGGCGGAAGGCGAGCGGATTAGGGAAGCAGAGAGGCGGAGGGAGGAGGAGAGAATGCGGGACGAGGAGAGATTGAGGGAGGCAGGAAGGGAGCGTGAGCGAACTCGCGTCCTCGAGTTGGAGGCGCAGCGCAACTACCTCGGACTAGATCTCGTGCGCAATGCCAACTCTGCGGTCGACTTCCTTGCTGCGCTGCCCGGCGAGCTGAGCAATGCCAGGGGTTGGACCGAGAAGGCAGCCAGCACTTACGCCGATGGCGCCTTCTCGCCCTTCTGGGCCGCTATCGAAAAGGCCTACGGTCATTTGGGTGCTTACAGGACCAGGGTGGATGAGATCACGTCGGCTGCCGATCGCCATCGGCATATAGTGGGCAGCCTGGCGAGGTTGGGGGGAGGCACAAGCGGACTCTTGCGCTTCCCTGTGCAGTTGGATACGGGACGCGTGCAGGCTGTTGTGAACGAGGACCTCGCTGCATTAGAGCGCATGGTGTATCAGGCTCAGAAGCATCCTGTGTTTGCTCAGATCTGGGAGCAGCGCCGAACTACGGCGGCCGTCATTGCAGGGTTTCACAATCTCGAACAAGCCGTTTACGGAATGGAAAGCGCACTATCCGATTCAATCACATCCTTGCGTGAGTCGCAAAGTCGTTCAAACGAGGCAATCGCGTCCGCCATCGCGTCTGTGGCCGAAGCGTCCTCTTCAGCCACTCCGGATCAAGTTGCTCACCAAAGGAAGTTGACAGCAAAAGTCGAATCCCTTTATGAAGAGGTTTACCGACAAGGTCACGGTCACTATCCCACGTTGTAACGTCACCAGGACATCGCCGGGATGGGGCGGTAGCCTCCCGGTCTAGGAAGAGTGATGATGCCGGTCATTCGAAGCAGTAGTCCGTGACTTGTGTCGAGATTGCCGCTGGCCGTCGCTCGCAGCACGTCGAGCCTCCGTTGCCCAGGCTGCCTTACCTTTGTTGACACCCACAAGGTGTGGGGCTATCGACTCTGCTCCCTGCGTCATGCAGCGTTACTCGCAGAGTTGGACCTAGCTGGGGTCGGCGGCGGGCTGGATCAGTCCGAGACACTTAGCGAACGATATGTTCACGCACGTCCGACTCTGCCGCACTGTGCGCGAGGGTAGCCTGTCGGCTTTGGTGGGACCCGAGCGCACGCCCTGTCATCAGCGTGAGGCGTTTTGTGTCAAGCCGCTGGGGTCGGGTGTCCCGGCCTGTCGTCGGTCCCTGCATAGCGGAACGGGGCTTGGTGGCCCGGCAGCGTGTGATCGGGTTGGTTCGACGACGGGTCGGGGCTGCCCATGATGACAGTCGAGATACCGGAGGGTTCTCAATGCCGCAGAGGGCTCGCCCCGACCCAGCTCTTGGGGTTGGTTGACGCCTCACGCGTCGAATGAAGGGGTCAGGCTGCGATCCGCGCCTCCTTGACCGTGCGGCGGGTGCCGTGGGTCGCGATGGCAGGGTCCCACACCTGGCCGGTGGTCACGATCGCGTACAGCTGCCGGAGCAGGGCGGCCGCCACCGCGGCCTGGGCTTGGGTGGGCTTGAGCGGATGCTCGGCCCGGGTGGTCAGGTGGGCGTAGCGGGCAGCGTGGACCGGGTTGTTCCGCAGGGTCCCCCAGATCGCCCGCCACGCGGCCAGACGCAGCCCGGGACGGCCGGCGCCGGTCAGGCGGGCCTTACCGGTGAACGTCCCCGACAGGCGTTCACGGGGCGCGAGCCCAGCATGCTTGACCACGGCGCGGGCGGAGGTGAACCGGTTCAGGTCGCCGGTTTCGGCGAGGATCGCCGCCGCGCCGACAGCGGACAGGCCCGGGATCGTGCACACCAGGTCGGTCAGGGCGAGCTCGTCCAACACGGTGACCATCCGCTGTTCGACGAGGTGCTGGTTGTTGCGGGCGGCGTCCCAATCAGCGAGCGACCAGGCGACCCGCTCCAGGGCGCCGAGCCGGTGGGACTTTACGCCAGCAGTGTCTGACAAGGCCTTGAACACGTTGCGGACGATACGGAGGCATGGTTTGGTCTTGCCGCGGCGAACAATCTCCTTGCGGACCTGCTCGACGAACCGGTCGACGCCGAGGCGTCGGGTCCGGGCCAGGTCCCCGCCGTCACGCACCACCACCACGGTGAGTGCCGCGACCCAGGTCGTCGACTTGAACGGATGCTTCGCCGCGCTCAACGCGGCCGGCCACACGCACTCGAGCAGGTCGCGGATCTGCTGGACACAGGCCACATGCTCGGTGAGGAGGTCCTCGCGGCGGGCGCCGAGATGCCGGAGCCGGCCCCACGTTTCGTCGACAGGTTCGGGCAGGTAGCAGCGGAGTTGGGCGGCCAGGCGGGCGATCAGGACCGCGTCCTTGTCGTCGGTCTTGTCGGTGGTGAGGTCCTCGGTCTTCCGCGCCCACGACGACAATGCTGGCTGCACACACACGAACGGCATCGCCCGGTCGGCGGCCAACTGGCCCAGGACCCGCCACCGGTGCCCGGTCGGTTCACACGCCACCGTGACACCGGTGTACCCGGCCTTGACCGCCCGCTCGGCCGCCCAGTCCAGGGCTGCGCCGAGGTCCCACGCCTTGCACCGGAACGTCCGCCGGGCCAGCACCTTCGAGTCGTGATCACAGACCACCACCATCTGCTTGCGGTCAGCCAGGTCGATCCCGACGATCGCGTTCGACAGCGGGACCGCCTCCCGCAGTCGAGTGAGTCGTGCGTTCCTATTGCGGTCACCCCGGGACACGCCACTACCGTTACCCATGAACGTCCTCCTTGTTCTGCGATTGGGACACCAAGCCCGTACAAGCGCATCAGGGAGGACGTTCCCCACGCCACCCGACTCGCGCACAACGCATTCCTATGCCGCGGTGAGGGCGCTCCCGCTGGGTCATGCCGAGAGTCGCATGCCCCACAGGACGCAGTTGAGGATGCTCGGATCGAGAGGGGAACTGGTGACCCAGGGGGGACGCCCCCGAGTTTGACTGACGCCGGAAGGCATCGTCAGTTCATGCTAGGTCTAGCCGGATTGCGTATTCACGCCAATCGATCGCGTTGTCGTGGATGGCCCGGTAATACCCGTCTGACATGCAGCGTTCAGTTACGAGGTGGAGCGGCATTCCACATAACGTGAGGAGCCTCGAACGGGCGATTGCCTCCGCGCTCTCGCGCACGCGCTTGAGTAGATCCCAGTCATTATATGCCCATCGATAACGGTGTAGGCCATGCCCGATTTCGTTTCGTATCGATGAGGCCACAAGAGCCCAGTCGTCGATCTGGCCATTCAGTAGCCAATCCCCCAGATCTCCTAAGTCCTGCCCGACGCGTTCGAGCCGTTGCTGAAGAGTGGGTCGGGCACTGTTTCGTACTAAGTTCACCAGTTTGGCTCGCCCACGACTGTTGAGGCCAAGCGTGTCTTGTTGCTCACGTAGGAATGAGCGCAGCGCTGCGAGAATCCTCTCCAGATTCTCTCCTGGCGCCCCATCTGTAGGGCGGATCGCGCGGTCCAGTTCCTCCACGGCCCCGACCGTCTGGAATACTTCAGACTGTATGTAGCCCTCCACGTGGGGATGTGGAGCAACTACTCCCATCACGCTGGAGAGTCGCTGCGCGTTCATCAGCCATCGCGAAGCGATTTCTTCAAATAGCGCACCGTCGTCTGCCGATAGAAGTGGGATCACAAAGTCCACCTTGGGGTGCTTCACGTCTGGATTCACCTGCAACTCTGCCGGAAAACGGTTGGGGCCGCCCTCATCCCACGTCGTACGGAATAGCTGCTGGCCCCACATGCGCGTCGCGCGATTCTCGAGCACGCCCACAAGGAGATTCAATGGATAGAGAATACGCCTATCGATCTCCCCCAGGGTCATCCCTTCGACCGCGGCGACGTTGAACTTCAACCGTGAAGAGGCGGCAATGTCCAGCCTGCCCATACTGATCGTGGGCCAGCGGACCAGTCTAACCTCGAATTCCTCATGCTTGGCGACTGAGCACTCTTCCATCGGTGAGTCATCAGCGAACTCCTCGGTAGTCAGCACGCGGCGATGCCAGACGTGCTCAGCACCTGAATTCAACGCCCTGCATTCTTTGAATGTTTCGAAAGGATCAAGGTGCCCGCCAACGACGATGGTCGAAGTGGCCCAATCCTGTTGTGCCGTCGCAGGAAAGTCGTCAGGCGGGTCAATCATATACCGCCGAGGGCCCCCTCGACCCCCGACAACTACGGCGTCGAAGAGTGTGTAGGCCTTGCCCAGCGACACTCCGTGTATGGTGAACCGACGATCCGGCTGCTTGGTTAGGCTTCCCCTCAGGTTCCCATCCACAACCAATCGATAGTACGTAGACTCCCGGCTGAGCACCCCGGGAAGGGTTGTGTCGCGGTCGCCCGCAATCCACCAATGTCCAAGCGCAGGGACGTCACCGTCGAAATCGAGGCTCACGGCGCCAGCCTACGAGGCCCGGAACGGTGACCGCCCGAATGCCGTGGTCGTCGTTCCATCTAGTTACATGCACAGTGCTGCAGGCAATCGCGCGCACCCGCCCAAGTCGCCTGAGAAGCGCCCACAACGGCCGGACAACGGGGGCGGCGAGGGGCAGCCCCTGACCGCTCATGCCGCCTTCAGCGAGTTGCTGTCGCTCGTGAGGTGATGGTGGTGGGGGTGAGGTCGGCTTTGAGGAGGCCGTGGAGGTGCTCGGCGTGTAGATGCCGTCGGCGTAGCGATACGACTGCCGAAGTGTGCCTTCGGGGGCGAATCCTGCCGCGCGGGCGACCGCGCAGGAGTGCGGGTTGTCGACGGCGTGGAAGAGGTAGCGGCGGTGCAGGCCGAGGGTGCTGAATGCGAAGCGCGAAGCGGTCACCACCGCTCGAGTGGCGTGTCCTTGTCGGCGCGCCCACGGTGCAGTCCAGTAGCCGATCTCGGCGTCGGCTTGGTCGGCGTCGATCTTGTGCAACGACACGGAACCGACGAGACGGTCGGCGGCGTCGGCCACCGCCCAGGACGCGTGGTCGGTCTTGGTCCAGTCGTTGCGCCGGCTCATGAACTCGACGGCGGCCTGGTGACCGGCGGGCGCCGGGTTCCATCGCGCGATGTCGTGGTCGGCGAAGGCGGCGAGCAGGTCAGCCTCGTCGCTTGACCGGTACTCACGGAGCATGACGCCGTCGGCTTCCAGGCACACGAGTCGATCAGCGGGCGTGTAGACCATCAGCCGAGCCTAGTTGGACCTGGTGGGTATTGCTCAGGGCGTCGACCCCGGTCATGTCCGGACGTCTGTGAAGAGTCCTGCGGGTGGGGCCTGATAGGGCAGGGGGTCGTTGATGCTGGCGGTGTCCTGGGAGTGGGCGAAGGGGCCGCTGGGGTTCATGAGGATGGCCATGTGGTGGTCGGCGTGGTCGCGGAGCCAGGTGCTGATGCCGGAGGAGGGGTCGTTGCGGGCTTGTTCCCAGGCTCGCCACATCGCTTCCAAACGGATGACGGCTTCTGCGGATTCCCACCAACGTGCGGACCAGCGGTGTTCGGCTCGGCCGGTTTCGCCGACGTCGCGTCGGAAGACGAGGCGGACGAAGTCGCGGACGAATTCGTCGACGCTGCCGAAGAATAGCGGCGGCGGGGTGGCGTTGGGTTTGCCCTGGTCGGATTCGACCGTCGGCGGGGGTGGGAAGTCAGGTGGCGGCATCAGGTGTTGGGGTGTGACTTGGTGGTGGGCCCAGTGGGGGATGTCGGTCATGAGGGGGTCTCCTGTGGCTGCTGGCGGCTGGGGTCGTGGTTTGTGAGGGATGCGCGGATGGCGTCGGCGTGGGGGCCGATCATCCAGGGTTGGGTGGTGATGAGGGTGGGTCGGGCGCCGGAGGCGATGACGATGGCTCTGCCGGGTGGTAGGGCGGCGAGGTCGGCGGGGTCGAGGATGCGTTCGCGGGTGAGTTGGTGGCTGGTGGTGCGTTGGCCTTTGCCGGTGGTGACGGATCGGGTGGTTTTGTCGTAGTCGCCGATGGTGGCGGCGAGCATGTCGAGGAAGTCGCGTTCTTTGACGCCGCCGCCGTAGACGGCGATGTTGGCGGCTGACCAGAGTTTGCGCATCCCGGATTCGCCCCATACGTCGACGCCTTGGGACCAGGACTGCAGGATCGTCATGAGGACGATGCCGCGGGATCCGTAGTGGGAGTAGAGCGCGGGTAGGTCTCGCCATCGGCAGACGTTGGCTGCTTCGTCGAGGACTCCGAGGAGCGGTGTGGCGAGCCGTCCGCCGGGACTGCCGGCGGCGAGGGTTTCGGCGGCTTCGGTGATGGCCGCGGTGAGCGCGGTGACGAGGGGTCCGGCGGTGGTGGTGCCTTCTTTGGAGAGGCTGTAGAGGGTGCCGCCGTCGGCGTGGACGAAGTCTTCGGCTTGGAGTTGCCGGCGCCGGTCGTCGGGTCCTTGGGGGGTGATCCAGGTGGCGATGTGTCGGTTGGTGAGGCAGTTGGCCATTTGTTGGGCGGTGCCGTAGATGCCGCCGCGTTGTTTGTCGGGGGCGTAGAGGACGCCGGCGAGTTGGTCGGCGGTGAGTTCGTAGCCGGCTTGGTTGACGAGTTTCATGGGGGTGGTGTCGGTGGGTCGGGTGAGCCATCGGTAGACGTCGGTGATGGGCCGGTGGTCGACGGCTGCGGCGAGGAGGAGGCCGGCGAGGAGGTCTTGGCCGGCGGGGTCGAAGAACGCGTCGGTGCGTGCCCCTGGCGCGCGGGAGCCGGAGGCGAAGTGGTCGGCCATTTTCGCGGCTTGGACTTCGTCGGTGACGTAGGACAGGGGGTTCCACCACCAGGTGTCGGGGATTTCACCGGCGAGGGCTTGGGGGTCGAACACCCAGACGGGGCCGCGTTCGGCTCGCAGGTCGCGGGTGGCGTCGACGATGTCGCGTTTGTTGGAGGTGACGAGCACGGAGCCGGGGGCGGCGAGGATGGCGGGGATGGCGCGGCTGGTGGTTTTCCCGGTGCGGGGTCCCCAGATGTCGATGTGCATGTCTTCCCATGACCCGTAGAGGGGTTCTCTGGTGGCGACGGTGATCCCGATCGGCACCCCCGGGGTGTCCGGGTCGACGCCGAACCGGCGTGCTTTGGCGGTGACGGCGGGCTTGGTGAGGGGTTCGATGTCGTGGCGGACACCGAGGTAGCGGGCGGACTGGTCGACCCGGGACCGTTTCCCGCGCCGCCGGACGCTGAGCGTCCGCACACCGGCGACCAGGACGCCGACTGATGGCGAGGGTGCTGGTGGCGATGAGGGTGGAGGCGGGCGGCCAGGTGATGTCGCCGGACAGGACGCCGAACAGGATGGTCCACAGCCCGCCGGCGGGTTGTCCGAGTCCGGCGATCCGCCAGCCGAGGTGGATGCTCGCCCAGACGAGGCCGGCCGCGCACATGGTGAGGCCGACGGTCCCGTAGAGCAGGATGGTGTCGGGTGCCCAGCCGGTGGGTTGCGGCTGCCGGTTCGTCGGTGTCGTCACGGCTGACGGTTGGGGTTGGAGTCGGGAGGGTTGGTGCCAGAGTTTGTTGGTGTCGTGGATGCGGCGTTCGGTGGGGGTGAGGTCGACGTGGATGGGGATGCCGGGCCGGCCGCCGACTTTGACGAGGAAGTTGCCGAGGCCGGGTGGTTGGGTGGTCTGGGTGCCGCGGGTGTCCCAGGTGGGTGGGTCTTGCCAGCTGGTGAGCATGTCTTGTTCGGCTTGGCTGAGTCCGATGACGGGGGTGAGGTCGGGCATTTCGGATTGGGGTAGGCCGCCGCAGATGACCATGCCGGAGCGTTCGACGAAGCCGCGGGCTTTCATCCGGTCTTCTTCGGTGGGTAGTGCGGCGCAGGTCGCTCATGGTGTGGGTGATCATGGCGGTGCCGACGCCGTATTGCCGGTTGAGGCGGGTGAGGGCGTCGACGCGGTCGACCATGCCGGTGCCGGAGCGTAGGGCTTGCCACAGTTCGTCCATGACGACGAAGTAGTGCCGGCGGGGTTCGAGGCCGGCGTCGGCGAGGACGTTGGCGATGTTGACGGTCGCGAATCCGTTGGACCAGCACGCCAGCAGGACGGCGGATCTGAGGTCGGTGTCGGTTTCGGTGATCCCGGACACGTCGTAGACGATGGGCCGGTCCATCCGCATCGGCTGGTCGGTGGGGTGCGCGAACGTTTCCCCTAACCGGCCGCCGCGTGCCAAGGAGATCAACGATGCTTCGAGGGCGCGGGTGATGCGCTGGTATTCGGTGAAGTCGCCGCGGTCGACGGCGACGTCGCGTACGGAGGGCGGGCCTTCCTGGACGACGTGGAGGAGGTCCGCCAGCACGGGTGCGTGGTCGGCTCGTTGGTCGAGGACGCGCAGTGCTTGGTCGAGGATGGATTCTTCGACGTCGGTGGGTGGTTGTTTGCGCAGGATGGTGAGCAGGGCGGCGACCATGGTGAGGCGGCGGGCGTGGGCGTCGGCTTCGACTTCTTGGGCTTGTTTCTCGTGGCCGGCTTCCCGGAGCCGGCGGGCGGCGTGGGTGGCTTCGCCGGGGTCGAGGATGTTGAGGTGGCCGCGGCCGCGTCCGAGGTGGATGACTTGGCCGTCGAGGGCGGTGACCATGTCGACGTAGTCGGGTTTCAGGTCGCCGAGGATCATGGGGAGGACTCCGTAGCCGGCCAGCCCGGTGGCCATCCGGCGGACGGTGGTGGATTTGCCGAGGGCGGTGAGGCCGAGGAAGAACACGCTGGGGTTGCGGATCAGTTTGGCGCGTTGGAACCAGGAGATCGGGTCGCAGCACAGGGTGGCGCCGGTGCCGATGTGACGTCCGAGCGGGACACCGACCATGGGGGTGCCGGACCCGGCCGCCCACGGCCACAGCCCACACACCTGGACGGTGGTGGCCCGGAACTCGGGTGCCGGATCGACCAGGGCCGCCGCACCCCGGCCGCGGCCGACCCAGCCCCGCACCCCCGGCCGGGCCGGCGCGCGCTTCGTCCTCTTCTTCGACGTGGGTGCGGTGGTCATAGTTTCTCCTTGAACGCGGCGACCGAGGACACGAGTTTCGGTAGGACGAGACCGAGGGGGAGGGCGGCGGCGAAGCCGCTGTCTTGGGCGCCGTAGCAGGGCCGGATACGCAGGCGTGCGGTGGCGGTGAGCATGTCGATGGCGGCGCGGGCTTCGGGGAGCCGGTCGGGGTTGGTGACGGTGGCGGTGATGAGGGCCCCGAAGTTGACGAGTCCGGCGCCGGTGGCTTCTTCGGCGGCGGTGGCTTCGGCGGAGCGGGTGTCCATGACGGAGCGGGCGGTGGGCCGGTCGGTGGAGGTGGCCCGGAACGTCGCCGCCCGCAGGTCGGCTTCGACCATGGCGGCGGCGATGCCGGGGTTGATGGGCCGATACAGCAGGGTGACGCGTTTCCGGTCGACGGCGGGGTGCGGGGCCAGCAGCCGGGCGAGGATGGAGGATTGCACGTTGCCGCGCGGGGGTGAGCTCATCTGCCAGGTGACCGACCAGCCGGAGTCGTGCCGGTAGGTGTCCCAGTCGGCTTGGTGGGCGGCCGGGCCGACGTCGGTCCAGTCCAGGTCGACCGGCTGGCTGGTGGCGTGCGCGCCGGCGATCAGGTCGGCGATCCCCGGGTCGTAGGCGGTCCGCACGATGTCCCGCAGTTCACCGGCGTCGACGAGCCGGGCCGCGCCGGCGCCGGTGGAGGCGAGGGTGCCGGTGAGGCCGGGGAGGCGGGCGGCGAGGTCGCGGCCGACGTCGTCGCGGGTCCGGCGCCGCCCGGTGCTGCTGGTGGCGGTGAGGGTGACGGCGATCCAGGCGTGGATGGTGGACGACCCGGCCGGGTAGGTGTCGACGATTTCCTGGAGCACGGTGCGGGCGAAGACGGGTGCGTGGGGGTCGATCGCTTGGTGGACTTCGTGGGCGAGTCGGTGGCCGGAGTCGGGGGCGGTTTCGATGGTGACGCTGCACGCTTCGACGCCGGGTTCCTCGCCGAGGTTGGCCAGCCAGTGTCCCCAGTCGGCGACCCACGAGTCGATCTGTGGCTGGTCGACCAGGGCGGCGCCGTCGGGTTCGCAGGCGATGACGACCGTGTAGGTGCCGGTCGCCGGGGAACCGACGAGCGCGAACGGCCGGCCGTACGCGTCGTGGTGTTCACTCAACCGCAGGGGTGCGGCCAGGCCGGGCAACTGGCAGGTGCCCCACGGGGTGACACCGAGCGGCCCGGACCGGTACAGGTGGGCGCCGCGCCGCACCGCCGTGCGGTGGGCGATGCGCCGGGTGGTGCGGTCGAGGATGCTGGAGCCGTGCTGGTCTCGGACGGCGACCGAGGCGAGGACGCCCGCCATGAGCGTGAACGCGACGGCCCCCCACAGCAGCCCGGAGATCATGACGATGAGCACGACCAGGATGAGGCCACCGAACAGCATCCCGGTGCCCCACGACCCCAGTCCCATCAGGCCGGCGGTGGTGGGACGCCGGAAGTTGCCGTAGGTGCGGATCCGTACCGTGTCACTGCTGTGCGCCATCGGGGCCACCTGCCTGTCCGTTCGTCGAGTCGTTGATTGCCCGCCGTGCCCCGTCCACCAGCTGGCCGGCCGTCGAGGCCACCGCCCCGACCGGGCCGGCGCTGGCGGCAGCACCGGACGCCATCACCCCGGCACCAGCACTCACAGCGCCAGCGGTGTTGCTGGCGCCGGCGCCGGTGGTGGGTGCGGGTGTCGATCCGGACGGGGCCCGGCCGCCGCCTGCTGGCCCGGAGCCGCCGGCCCCGGCCTGGGGGCCGGGTCCACCTGGGCTGCCGCTGCCGCCGGCAGGCCCATTCGAGCCTGCCGGTCCACTGGAGCCCGCGGGCCCGCTGCTGCCGGTCGCCGCGGCAACCGAACCGCCGCCGGAGGCTGGTGCTGTGCTGGCTCGGCGGCCGGCGATGGCTCCGGACGGCATGGCCATGGCTGCCATGGCGGCGGTGCCGCCGAGTCCGCCGCCGGAGGCGACCGCGGAGGTGGCGGGCACGATGAGGGCCATCAGCGCGGGGAGGGCGATGAGGGCCATGACGATGAGGGTGAGCCCGGTGATGGTCGACATCACCGCGTCGGTGTTGGCGGTGTTGCCGACCATGGAGAACGCGGCCGCGTAGATGATCGCCGCGGCTGGTTTGTAGAGGATCATGCCGAGCAGCCAGCCGACGGTCCGTTTGAACATTTGGCCGCCCATCTCGGTGTTCGTCGCCGCCGCTGCCAGGGGCAGCATCCCGGACAGGACGACCAGCATCGCGGAGCGGACCACCATCAACACGACCTGCACGATGACCGCCAGGATGGCCAGCAACCCCAGGATGACGGTCAGCAGGCCGGAGGGGTCGGGGCCGGTCGGTTCGGCGGCGCTGTTGAGGATGAGGGAGCCCATGGCTTGGGAGAAGCAGGTGCCCTCAGCGTCCAGGCTGCAGCCCATCGACCCGTCCAGGACCCACACCGCGAACTCGTCGGAGGCGGCGGTGAGCAGGCTGACCGCGGTCAGTCCGGCGCCGGAGACGACGGCGAGGGTGAGGATCGACTGCAGCACGTCCAGGCCGGCGTCGGCGCGCTGCTGCCACGCCATCTTCACCGCCCCGACCATGACTCCGGCGATCGCGACCGCCAGCATGTACCAGTACAGCGACGCCTGGATGTAGGCGACCGGTGCCGAACCCTGCACACTGCCGGCCGGCGCGACAGCGGCGACGATCCCGGCCGCGGCCGACACCAGGATCGTGGCCAGCAGCACGATCCCGATCCGGCCCACGTGTTCGGACGCGTCCCGGCGGGCCGACGCCAACCGGACCCCGGCCGCGATCAGGGCGAGCACCATGATCCCGAACGACACAGTACATCACCCAGCCGAGCACCGTCTCGACACCCTCCGCCGCGCCGGCGTGCTCACCGGCGGAGCGCATCGACGTGCCGCCCCCGCCGATCAGCACCGGGGTGCTGATCCGCACCCACGACGTGGCGAGAGTGCCCATCAACTCCCCGAGCGTCTCGGTGACGGCGATCGGCGAGGCGTTCCAGGGCGTTGGTGGCCAGCGGAGGCGGCGCCTTCGCTCGACCTTGCACGTCGATGTCGAACAGCGCGCAGGCCATCGGTCAGACCCCTGACCAGTCGATGAAGCCGATGCAGCGTGGGCGGCCACGAGTAGGTGACGGCCATTTCCTGGGCGGCGTCCGTCACCGCGCACGGCCGATACCGCCAGTCGCCCTCGTGCCACGACGAGCTCGACCATCGCCGACCCGTAGCCGCCGTTCGGCGGCTTGCAGGCCCAGGTCGATGACGGCGGTGGTGCCGTCGTAGCTGACCATCCGGAACCCGCGCAGCTGCGCGCCCCCGGAGGCGCCGAGCGTCGGCTGCGGGGCTGGCCAGCAGCCGAGTCGCGCAGCGCTCCGGGCATCAGTCCGTCGGCGGCGAGCCGGCTGAGCCAACGTCGGGTCGGAGCCCATGGCGGCCAGGTTGGCGGCGGCGACCAGGGCCCCGGTGGGGGTGCGGGCGTAGCAGTGCCGGTAGCCGTCGGTGTCGATCACGGCCGGGCCGGCGTCGGTGACGGTGGGTGCCGCCATCTTGCCGACGAGCACCCACATCGTCTGGGGGGCGGCGGTGACGGTGCCACCCAGCTCGATCCGGCCGGCCGGGCACTGCCCATCAGCCACCGGCATGCTCGCCGACGGCTGCACGGTGGTGGTGGGTGCCGGGTCGGGTCGGGTCGCGATCCGCCAGGACACGGCGACACCGGCCAGCACGATCGCGATCACGACTGCTGCGGCGATCCAGGTGCGCACCGCCGGCCGGTCGGCCGGTGCTCGGGCCTCGCGGTCGGGGTTGGGGGGTAGGTGTCGCTCATGGTTGGGTCCTTGCGCTGGTCAGGTGGTGGCGATGAAGGAGACGAGGCTGAACGCGGCGGAGGCGATGATGACGCCGACGAGGACCCCGCCGATGTTGGTGAGGTGTTCGGAGCCGTCGCCGTGCCGGTTGCTGGCGATCCCCATCCGCACGCCGGCGAAGATGAGGGAGATGACGAGGATGCCGAGGCCTATCCATTTGCCCCAGCCGAGGATGGTGGTGAAGACCTCGAAGCCGGGAGGCATTGAACCGGTGCCGGGATCAGGAACCATGGGAGTTTCTCCTTCTAGGTGAGGGGTGAACGGTGTGCTGGGGCGGCGGGTGCCGCCAGGGACCGGAGGTGGTCGACCAGCGTGCGCACTGCGGGAGTGCACGTGTGAGGGGTGGTGGGCTCGGCGTACCGCCAGGCCTCGATCCACGGGATCAGCCAGGCTCGGGGTGCCCCGCCGGCGACCACCTGGGCGAGGTCTTTCAGTGGCCGGGGCAGCCGGCCGGGGGCGTCGGCGAACAGCACCACACCGAGCACCTCAGCGACCCCGGCAGCCGAGCCCGCCCATTGGGTGAGCGCGGCCTGGGCGGCCAGCAGCCCCGCGGTGGAGGTGCGGGCGGTGAGGATGCAGCCGCGTGGCCCGGTCAGGGTTTGCGGCCACCGGTGGTGGCAGCCGGTCCACGTCTCGTCGAGGCCGGCCAGGGTGGATTCGCCGCTGCCGCCGTGGGCGCCGACGATCCACAACCGGGTGTCCCCGGGGTAGACACGCGCCAGCGGCAACCGTCGGGGCAGCGGGGCGACGCCGGGCTGCGGGCCGGTCAAAGGACCCCACGAAGGGCCGGTACGGGTGAGGTGGTCGGTGGTGGTCATGACTGGATCCCCGGGATCTGGACGGTGCGGGCGGTGAGGAACGCGAGCGGGTCGACGTAGCTGCCGGCGGTGAGGACCTCGAAGTGGAGGTGGCAGCCGGTCGAGTCGCCGGCGGTCCCGATCCGGGCGATCTGCTGTCCGGGCTGCACCACATCCCCGGTACGCACCAGCACCCCGTCGGCGAACATGTGCCCATACGTGGTGACCACGTCGGCGCCGTGGGCGATGGTGATCCAGTTGCCGTAGCCGGCGGCCGGGCCGGCGAACGTCACCGTCCCGCCGGCGGCCGCCCAGATCGGTGCGTCGCAGGGTGGGGCGAAGTCGGTGCCGTAGTGCATGCCACCCCACCGAGGCCCGAACCCTGAGGAGATCGGCCCGGCCGCCGGCGCAGCCCAACCCTGACCTCCGACCACACCGGTACTGGTTGCGGTGCCACACACCCCGGTGAGGGTGGAACTGCCGAGGCCGGTGAGTGTCAGGTGAACGTGGTCCATGTGGTTCTGGGTGGGGCTGCCGCGGTCCTCCATCAGCCGCCAGCCCTCGGTGGCCCTGGCCGGTGACCAGATGCGTTGCCGCCAGATCAGGTAGTCCACACCGAGCTCGGCTGCGTGCTGTTGCAGGTAGGCGGCCAGTTGGTCGCCGGCGGTGGTGCCGTCGGGCAGGTTGCTGGTCATGAAGTCGATCGCCAGGCCGCTGGGATGATCCGGGTACGGGTCGACCTCCCGCCAGCCGTAGGCCAGCGTGATCCCGAACATCGGACCGACCGTGTTCGCGACCAACGCGGTCTGCGGGCGCACCGGGCCCAACTCATACACCGAGGCGCCAGCTGTCGCCGTGCTGCTGGTGGGGAGGCCGGCGAGGGCTTGGACGATGAGGCCGGCCGGATCCCAGAACCGCTGGTAGTGCCACGGGTCGGCGTTGCGCTGCACCGCGTTGGCGACCAGGGTCGGTTCCATCGATGCACGGCCCGGGATCGTGGCGAGGACCTGGAAGAAGCTGAGCGCTGAGCGGTAGGGGTCCATCCGGTCCTGGTAGCTGCCCCACGCGCCGTTGTCGCGCTGCTGGAACAGGCCGCGGGAGTCCGGGCCCGCCACGTCGCCGTAGTCCAGGACCCGCAGACCCGGACTCGCCGATCGCGGTCATCACCCCGATCTGCTGATCCCGGACCGTCAAGCCCAGCGAGGCGCCGGCCGCCATGATGTGGGCGGCGTTCACCAGCTGCTCACCGGTGAACCCGGCAACCCCGCCGGCGGGCAGCCGAGCTCGGGTCGACACTGAGCGCCGGCCCGCCCGGCAGACACACGGCTTCGGCTTCCTCGTAGGACACCAGCCCGATCAGGGCCACGATCAACATCACCGGCAGGCCCAGGCCGGCCACCACGATCGCCGCGGGTTTCATGAGGTCACCTCGGGGGCGATGAACCGTTCGATCCGCCACACCGGGTCCGCGTCGCTGCGCGACACCACCACCAGATACACCCCGACATCGGTGGGCACCGACACCCGGGCCACCTCCGGGGTCACCCACTCCGCCAGGTAGGCGGCACCCGTCACCTGCTGGACCTCGATCGAGGCCGGATCCACCGTCGCGTAGGCGAGACTGGCCTGCGCCGACAGCAGTGGCTGCAGGTCGGCCCACCACAACCCGGCCGTCAGCCCGGGACGCGCGAACACGCCCATGCCGTGCCCGGCCAGCCACAGCGCCTCGCCGGCGGGACGTCTCATCCAACCCCAGCCGGCTGCCGGGCCTGGGGGTGCTGGTGGCCCCGTTCGACCACACCACCGGCGCCGACGCCGGCGCCGAGGCCACTGGCGCGGACTCCTGCGTCGAGCTGGTCGTCGTCGACGGGCTGCTGGGCGAGGGTGCCGGCCGGGGTCGGGGTGCCCGAGCTCGTGGCCGGGGCGTGGGCGGGGCTGCAGCTGGTCAGGACGGCGACAGCAAGCAACGACACGATGGTGGACAGGCGCATGGGGAGCCTCACGCTGGGGGGTGGGAACACCCGGGATGTTCGGCCCGGACGTGCACGGCAAGGAGGTGGGCATCAGATCTCGGCCCCCAGCTGGCTGCGGATCCGCCGGACACCCCACTGCACGTGCCGGCTGACCGAGGTGTGAGGGATGTTCATCCGCTGGCTGATCGACTCGAGAGTCGCCGGCTCGCCGCGGGTGTTGAAACCCATCGCCTCCCGCAGGATCTCGTTGGTGGGCCACGGCAGATGGGTGGACAACTCGGCTGCCCGAGCCCCGTCGAAGCTGACCGCGGTCGCGTCGGCCGGGATCCCGCAGGCTGCTGACCAGCAGTTTCGGGTCGATCCCGCCGGGGGTGAACCGCTCGGCCGGGGTGTCTTCCATCCGGACCGGGATCGGCAGGCCACCCAGCTGCCGGTGCTGCGCGGTCAGCGCCCACTCCGAGGTCAGGATGGCGTAGGACAACCAGCGGGCCCGTTGCGGATCCCAGCGGTGCGCGGCGGCCGCGACCTGCGCCGCCGCCTCAGCGAACTTCTCCTCCAGATCACCCCGGTAGCGGTGCACACGCGACCAGATCGCCGGCTGCACACTGGCCACCAACACCCCGACCGCCTGGCGGCCCTCCCACACCAGACCCGCCAACTCCGAGGCAGTGGCCTCCGGCAGCAGCGCCCGCGCCTCCGCCACACCATCCAGGGCGGCCTGCGCCACCACACCCGCGTCCCGGCGGCGCGCCAACTCCGCCTCCACCACCGGGGTCAAACTGATCGCATCCACCGCCGGCGGCTCCCACACCTCCACCGACCGCGGCACCGGCCGCTGCAGTGCCACGCGAGGCAGTGACGGCGCGGTCGGCATCGAAACCTCGGCCGCCGGGGCCGCCACCAGGTCGATCCGGGGTGTGGTGTCGCTGATCTGGGAGGTGAGGGCATCCAGGTTCCGGGCCGCGGTCACCAGGGGGCTGGACCGGTCAGGGTCGAGAGCTGCGGCCACCAGCAGGTTGCCGCCCACCCCCGACCGCAGCAACGCCGTCACGGTGTCACCCGTCGACGGGTGCGCCCTCAACGCGTCCCGCAACCCGACCGCGGCCACCGACAACGCCGTCGCCTCCACCGCACCCGGCGGGGTGGGATCAGCCGCGGCCTTCCACAGTCCGATCTGGTCCCGCCACAAACCGATGCACTCATCCAGACGCCGACCCAGCCGGTCAGCATCAACCACAGCAGCCTGCCCGGGATCCAGGCGGGCCACCAGATCACGCGTCACCACCAGCACCGCCACCTGCTGATGGGCGACCGCGGACGCGACCCGCGGCGAGCCAGTCGACGCCACCCGGGCGACCACCAACGGCCACCGCTGCAACACCGACCCCAAACCAGCCACCGTGGCAGCCGGATGGCGGCTCAGAGCTGCCCGCTCGACCCCAGCCAGCAACCCCTCCCAGCCCTCGGACAGATCCGCGCGGCGAGCCGCGTGTGTCACCATCGCCAGCACCGTCCGAACCTGCTCGAGCGACACCCCAGCAGACGAGTGCAGTGCGGTGTTCAGTTCCCCTACCTGAGAACCTGCAGGGGCGTGCTGCTCGGTGACCAGGCCGGCGACCGTGGCAGCGAACTCCACCGCCTCGTCCCGCTGCCGCTGGCCGCCCAGCACCATGCGGCAGGTGCGGGCGACCTCGGCCCACTCGGCCAACCCGACCACGTCGCCGCCATTCACCAGAGCAACCGCCTCACGGACCGCGGACCGGCTGGTCATGGCAACCTCAACAAGTCGCTCACGTCCAACACCAGCCGTGCTCCCGCACGCAACGTGTCCCGGTCCAGACGGTCCCAATCCCAGGACGCCAACTCGGCCTGCACCAACCCCAGACACTGGGCAGCCGTGTCAGCGCCGACCAGGATGGGGGCCTCGGCCACCGTCACCGTGCCAGGCCGGACCGCGGCCTCCAACTCCAACAGTTGCGCGGGCAGTGTGCTCGCCGCCAACACCCACCACACGTCCCCGCTACGCGGATCCGAACCAGAGTCCACGCACTCCAAAGCCCGCTCCACCAGGAACGAGATCCGAGCCAACGATTGAGTCAGGTCACTCATCGCCATCACCTCCGCAGGAGACGTCGCGCTCGCCGCTCACCAGGCAAGTCATGAGAGCCGCCCCTTCGGGATCACGTCGATGCCCAGGGGCATGAACTGCTTGCCGCCGTTGAGTCGGGACTCCGCACCCACGACACGCTCCTCGAGCACCGCAGCCACCCAGGACGACAAGCTGGTGTATCCGGCGGGGAGGCCTTCCATCACGTAGGCCGCTCGGACTCGGCCCAACAGCTCTCGACCCAACCTGATGGTCAGCTTGGTGACGGCCCCACCAGCGCCGGCAGACGCGGGTGTGGAGGTGACTCCCGCCACGACGGGGTCACTTACCGGTTGCTTGATGACCGCGACTGCGTCAGGATGCGGCCGGCGAGGCTGGGGAGTGGGCTTCACCGCGCACCGCCGATGCCGATCAGGACGGCGAGCTGTTGCACTGCGGACATCACTTCGGATCCGGTCGAGTCCTGCGGCACCGGCACTCGGTTCGTCGCGGCTACGGCCACGATCTCTCGCTCCACGATCGGGGGCTTCAGCAGCCAGTCCCCGTACTGGTCAGCGAGAACGTCCCAATGGGCCCGGCGATCGACCCTGGTCGCGGTCCACCGATTCACCACGATGCCGGCGAGCTCGAGGCGAGGGTTGTACAGCGTCCGCACCGAGGCGATCGTCTGCATGATCTCGGCGATGGCGTTCACGCTCGACGACCTGGGTTCCGTGACAATCACAGCAGTCGAGGCGGCGGCCAGCGCGTTCACCGTCAGCATGTCCAGGGACGGTGGGCAGTCCACCAAGACGCACTCGTAGCGCTGGGGCAGCGCACCGATGACTTCTCGCAGCCGCGACTCGCGACCCAAGCTCTGGTCAGACGCACGAGCCGCCAGCCCTCTCTCAGCAGGCAGAACGTCAACGGGTCCCCAGACTCCTGCGGCAGGAGTGATCGCCAGGCTGACGGCCGCCGGCAGATCAGCGGGCCTGCATGGGGCGAGCAGATCCGCCAGGGTCAGGCGGCCAGCAGTGTCGACACCGAGAATGGTCGACGCGTTGGCCTGTGGGTCGGCGTCGATGACCAGCACCCGGCCACGGGACGACACCACCGTGGCCAGCGCTGTGGTCAGCGCGGTCTTTCCCACGCCACCCTTCTGGTTGCAGATCGCCACAACCGGCGCCTCCGCTTGATCCATGCTCGACTCCCTCTCCCTTGCCTCTGCCCACATGAGTGGTCCGGATCGGCCAAATCACCAGCCATCCACAGGACTTTCTTCACGGATGCTGACTTCGCCGTACCCGCCAGCGCCGCCGCACCAGCTGTCACAAGGGATGTAGGTGCCGTGGCGCACGTGCGCCGGACTCGCCAGCCGAGCCGGCGAAGCTGGCCTCGCCGGATCGGCTGGCCAAGAGGGGAGTTGCGTCAGGCGACGGCTGCGGCAGCGGCCGTTCGTAGTCGGTCCTGCGCGAGCAGCACGTAGCTCTGCGTCGTCGCGGGACTCGAGTGCCCCAACAACTGCTGCGTCGACAGCAGATCGCCCGTGGTCCCGAAGACTGTGGTCGCGAACCGGTGCCTCAACTGATGGGCCGACCATTCGCCGCGGGCAGCCTTCCTGATCAGCCGGCCCACACGGTCAGGAGTCAAGGGCTTGTCGGGCTCGTCCGAAGGGAACACCCACCCTGGTGCCTCCAACAACCGCTCAGCCAGACAATCAGGCAACGGAACCACCCGGTCCTTTCGACCCTTGCCGTGGACCACCAAGGACCAGCCGAACATGTCATGCAAGACGTCTCTGCGATGGACCTGGGCGATCTCCGCCCTCCTGAGACCAAGTTGAGCCGCCAGGTCGATCATGAGTCTGACGCGAGGCTCTGCTGCCGCTCGTGCTGCCTTCCAGGAATCCTCGGGGACTGGGCGAGGACGAGGTCCTGGACGTTTCACGGAAGGAAGATCATCGGCGGGATTCTGCGAGCAGTGCCCATGTTTCGCCGCCCACGCGAAGAAGGTGCGCAAGCAGGTCCGCATGCTGCGCCGAGTCTCCGTCGACCACTGTTGACTGGCCAGCCACGCCTCAAGCCCACACTCGGACACTGAATCGGGGCCGCCCGGGAAGCCGCGCGCGAAACGGTCAAGCTGATAGACCCGCGTCTGAACGGTTTGGGGCGAACGATCGGCTGCCCCCAGATGAGCAACGAAACCAGTGACCGGGCCCGCCCACGCTTCAGAGAACCCCACCATGCCTGCACCATGCCACCAGCAAACTCGTCAAGGTCACTTACCCACAGGCCAAAATTGGGGCTATTGTGTTATCCACAGCGGAGCCGGCGCCACTCCGCGAGGTCGACCAACCGGCCTCGATC
>CAVYLH010000014.1:0-6984 GCA_963769325.1 uncultured Actinomycetota bacterium
ACGCCGGTGGCTCGATGAAACGGCGTTGGACCTCGCAAATCGTCATCCTGGGGCCCGGCGAGAAGGAGAAGGGCTACTCGCTCACGTCGGTGTTCGCCTGCCCTCGCGGCAGCACCCGGATACGCGCAGTGTCGGGAATGCCGGAGGATTACCGGGAACTGGCGGTGTACGGGTTCGACCTTAACGGTTACCTCGCGGAGAGCCAGAGGGCAGCCTCATGACACCGCTGGTCCCCGCGCTGGGTGGCGCCCTGATGGTCATCGGTTTGATCGGCATGTTCGTCGGCCTGCAGAAGACCCCCGAACGCCCGCCGGCACCACGTCGAAGCACCCGCTTGCCGCTGCCGCAGCCGTCGCGGCGCTCGCAGCTGCTGCTCGCGGCTGGGTTGGTGCTGGGTGTGGTCGTCGCGCTGGTGACGGGCTGGCTGTTGGCGGTGGTGGTGTTTCCGGCGGCGGCAGTCGGTTTGCCGGTGTTGTTGTCAACCTCGGATGAAACCGGGAAGATCCGCAGGCTGGAAGCGATGGAGGAGTGGATCCGCTCACTGTCGGGAGTGTTGACGGCTGGCGTCGGTTTGGAGCAGGCGCTGATGGCGACGTTGCGGTCGGCGCCCGAGGCGATCCAGCCCGAGGTGAACAGACTGGCGTCCCGGCTGCGGGCCCGCTGGTCGACCGAGACCGCGCTGCGAGCGTTCGCGGACGACCTGGATGACGCGACCGGTGACCTGATTGCGGCGAACCTGATCCTGGGGGCCCGCCGGCGAGGACCTGGTTTGGCGTCGGTGCTGGAAAGCCTCGCCGAGTCGGTGGCCGCTGATGTGCGTGCCCGCCGGCAGGTGGAGGCCGACCGCGCCAAACCGCGTGCGACCGCCCGCTGGGTGACCATCATCACTGTCGGAGTGCTGGGGGTGCTGATGTTCACCGGCACCTACGTCGAGCCCTACAAGACCCCGATGGGCCAACTGATCCTCGCAGTGCTTCTGGGCGCCTACGTGGGCGTCCTGATATGGATGCTCGGTGAAGCGGCGCTGGACCTCACAGATCGTCATCCTGGGGCCCGGGGAGAAGGAGAAGGGCTACTCGCTGACGACCGTTTTCGCGTGCCCACGCGGCAGCACGTCCGATCCAGGCGGTGTCCGGCATGCCGGAGGACTACCGCGATCTCGAGGCGTACGGGTTCGACCTCGCGGGCTATCTGGCCGAGAGCCAGAGGGCAGTCTTGTGAGCCCGCTGATCCCGGCCCTGGGTGGCGCACTGATGGTGATGGGTGTCCTGGGGATCATCGCCGGCCTGCAGCCTCGCCCCGAAGAACCTGCCGCACCGCGGCGGGTGCGCCTCGCCTCCCCACGACTGTCGCGCCGTTCCCAGGGGCTGCTGCTGGCGGGACTGCTGGTCGGTGTGCTGGTCGCGTTGACCAGTGGCTGGTTGCTGGCGGTCGTCGTCGTCCCGCTGGCCGCGGTCGGGTTGCCGGTGCTGTTGTCATCCTCGGGCGAGGCCGCGAAGATCGCCCAACTGGAAGCGATGGAGGAGTGGATCCGCGGCCTGGCCGGCGTCCTGACCTCAGGGGTAGGGCTGGAGCAGGCCCTCATCGCCACGTTGAGGTCCACCCCGGAGCCGATCAAACCCGAGGTGAACCGGCTGGCGTCGAGGCTTCGGGCACGCTGGTCGACCGAGACCGCGTTGCGCGCGTTCGCCGACGACCTGGACGACCCGACGGGAGACCTGATCGCCGCGAACCTGATCCTGGGGGCCCGGCGACGTGGACCCGGTCTGGCCACGGTGCTGGACGCGCTGGCCGAGTCGGTCGCATCCGACGTCCGGTCACGCCGGCAGGTCGAGGCCGACCGTGCCAAACCGCGGGCGACCGCCCGCTGGGTGACGATCATCACCGTCGTGGTCCTGACGGTGCTCGCGTTCACCGGCAGCTACGTCGACCCGTACAAGACCCCGGTCGGCCAGTTGATGCTCGCGGTGATGCTCGCAGCCTACGTCGGCGTCCTGGTGTGGATGCGCGCCATGGCCGCCGGGAAACCGTTGCCCCGGTTCATCGGCACGGCCGCCCGAGAGGAGGCCAGCCGATGATCACCACCGGTGTGCAGTTGGCCATCCTCGGCGGCGCCATGGTCGGCTCCGGAGTGGCCGGCCTGGTGTGGCGGATCGCACCGGCCCGACCCGCACCCCGGCGACGTCGTCTCCCGGCTGGCCCCGGACGCGACACCCGCCCGTGATGACCTGGACACCTCCAGCGGCGCACGCACCGACCGGCTGGGGCGTTGGGCGATGAAGACCCTGCCCGGCGGAATGTGGGGACAACCACCACGCCAGGAACTCGCCCTGCTGCGCATCCCACTGGCCCGGTTCTACGGCCAGAAGCTGCTGTTCGCGTCCACCGGTCTGCTGATCGTGCCGGGACTGGCCAGCCTGTTCGCGGTGCTGGGGTGGCGGCTGCCGGTCCTGCTGCCCATGGCAGGAACCGTGGCGTTGGCTGCCGTGATGTTCTTCCTGCCCGACTACAACGTCCGGGATGACGCGAAGAAGGCCCGCACCGAGTTCGCCCGCGCCCTGGGGGCCTGGACCGACCTGGTGGCGCTGGAACGCAACGCCGGCTCGGGAGCCCGCCAGTCGATGGAGGTCGCCGCCGCGATCGGCGACAGCTGGGTGTTCCGGCGGCTCCGCGAAGAACTGGCGCTGTCGAACTGGACCGGCGAGGCACCGTGGGACGCCCTGAAACGGCTTTCACACGAGCTTGGGCTGCCCGAACTCAGCGACGTCGCCGACATCATCCGGCTGGGCGGCGAACACGGCTCGCAGATCTACGCCCAACTCCGGGCCCGGTCGGCGTCCATGCGGGCGGCCATGCTGAACGACGAACTCGCCCAGGCCAACGCGATCGGGGAGAAGATGTCCATCCCGATGAGCGCCCTGGGCGTCATCTTCCTGCTCATCCTCATCGCCCCCGCACTCCTGCGCGTCGTGGCAGGCACGTGACCCCTCAACCAACCATCGAGCGCCAACCATCGAGCACCAACCAACGCAGTACCGCCCTGTTGTATCAACCAGAAAGGAACCACCCCCATGAACCCGATCACCTCCATCATCGATCAGGCAGTCGTCAACATCACCGCCGCGCTCGCCCAAGCCCGCTCAACCCTCGGCTCGGGCGTCCACGACGACCCGGAACGAGGATCGATCACCCTGGAACAGGTCCTGTGGGCGACCTTCGTCGTCGCGATCGTCGCCCTCGCCACGGCAGCGCTCGGCGGCTTCATCACCGCGCAGTTCGCCAAACTCGCCTGAACGAGCGAGCCGTGCACCAGACACCAAGGATCGGACGGGCCCGGTCGCAGCGCCGCGGCCCATCCGACCGCGGGTCCACGACCATCCAGATGGTCATCCTGATGCCGTTGATGTTCAGCGTGATGTTCCTCGGACTGCAGGGTGCCCTCTACTACTACGCGGCCACCACCGCGGGGGCAGCGGCCCAGGACGGTGCCCGCGCCGCGGCCGCCCACGGTCCCGGCCACGACCTGGCGGCCGGAACCGCGGCAGCGCTGTCGGCGCTCGACCAGTCACACGGCTCGCTGCAGTCCTACACAGCGACCGGCCACAGCGCCGCCGGCGGGCCCACGATCACCGTCAGCGGCCAGTCGCTGTCCGTGGTCCCGGGCCTGAACTTCACCGTCACCCGCTCAGCCACCCTGCCCTGGGAGAGACCGTCATGAGACCACGAGGCGACCGCGGCTCGGCCACCCTCGAAGCGGTCATCATCCTGCCCGACCTTCATGCTGTTCGTCGCGCTGATCATCGCCGCAGGCCGGGTGCAGATGGCCCGCCAGAGCGTCGACGCTGCCGCCGTCGAAGCCGCACGGGCAGCCTCCATCTCCCGCACCGCGGGCGAAGCCCAGTCCAGAGCCTCAGCCAGCGGGAACCAGGCCCTGACCAACCAGGGCCTGCGCTGCACCTCCACCAGCGTGAGCATCGACACCAGCGGATACTCCGTCCCTGTCGGCACCCCGGCCTCGGTGTCAGCCACGATCGTCTGCATTCTCGACGTGAGTGACGTCGCCATCCCGGGCTTACCAGGGGCCATCACCATCACCCGCAGCGCCAGCTCGCCGTTGGACACCTACCGAGGACGATGACCATGGCTGCGCCTGCTGACCCCCGCCTATCCCGTGACCGTGGCTCCATCACGCTGTGGGCGGTGACCTCCGCGTTCAGCATGATCGCGATCGTCGGGATCGCAGCCGACCTCGGAGGCCACGCGGTCGCCGAGCAGAACGCCCGCAGCGTCGCGTTCGAGGCCGCCCGCTCCGGCGGGCAACAGACTCAACCTCGACCTGCTCGCCCGCAAGGGGCAGGCCGAAACCGACCCGTACCAGGCCGCATCAGCAGCCCGGGCCTACCTCGCCAGCGCGGGCGTCACCGGAAGCGTCGCGGTGAACGGTGACAGCATCACCGTCACCGTCGTCGACACCTACGACTGCCTGTTCCTGTCGGTGATCGGGTTCACCAGCCTGCCCGTCAGCGGGCAGGCGTCCGCCGACATGCTCCGCGTCTACGAAGGGACCCAACGATGACGCGCCGCCTCACCGGCCTGATGGCCAGCCTGCTCATCGTCGGCATCATCATCGGACTGCCGGTCGTGCTGCTCGCCGTCGCCGGGAACCCCCTGCCGCACCCGGTGGCCCGCCCCGGCAGAGGTCATCGACTGGCTCACCAGACCCGACGACGGGACGCTGGCACTCGCCGCACTCGTCTGGGCTGGCTGGCTGGTGTGGCTGTACCTGAGCGTCACCCTGCTCCTCGAAGTCGTCGCCGCCATCCGAGGCATCAAGGCCCCCAGGCTGCCGGCGGTCCACCGACCCCAGATCGCCGCCCGGCATCTCGTCGCCGCCGCAGCACTGCTCTTCATGTCCTCCCACACCCTGGGACCGGTAGCCGTCGCCTTCGCCGACCCACTCGAACCTGGACCCGCGGCCAGCCAGCCAGCCACCCCAGCCGCCAGCAGCCCGGAAGCAACAACCCTGTCCCGCGTCAAGTAGTTGGCAGGATTTCTTCTCGATCGAAGTTGGGGATGGTGGGGTCGGCCAGGCCTAGGTGCACCTCGCGCGGCCGGTTCCAGGCGATCGCCTCGTGGGGGCGGGTTTCGTTGTAGTCGATCCGGTAGTCCTCTGCGCGTTCGACGAGTTCGAGAGCGTCACCGATTTCGTCGAGGAACAACTGCTCGTACTTCAGGGTCCCGAACCCGCGTTCGCGTGACCCGTTCTGGCCGGGGCTCCTCACCCGGGTCCGCACGTGTCGCAGTTCGGGGTGAGCCATGATGAACAGCTCGAAGTTCAGCGACCGGAACGGGCCGCCGTTGTCGGTCACGATGGTCACCACCGGCAACAGCTCGCCGGTGGCTCCATCCACTTCGCAGGCGTCTGCCAGCGGGTGGCCGAACATGGTCTGGTAGTCGGTGAGGGCGAGCTCGATCGCGTCGATCGCGTCGTGTTGGTTCCCTGTCGGGGACACGTGCCAAGGATGCTCATACTTGGAGAACCAGTCCCGGCAGCCCGCGATCCGCCACGTGCCGCCCTGGATGGTTTCGAACTCGCTGAAGTCGAGCTGCCACACCTGGTTCGGTCCCGTCGGAGTTTGGGCGAAGGCCGCCTTGCGGTCAGCAGCCAGTTCCCGGCGCTGCTTCTGGTACTCGGCAGGCAGGATCAGCCCGTCGTCGCGTAGCAGCCGCAGCACCGTCGCCTGCGAGACCCGGTGACCGTCGTGGCGGATCATCGCCCACACCTTCCGGTGCCCCCACGCCGGGTGGTCCAACGCGTGACCGGTGGCCAGTTCCCGGGCCGCGTCGCGGGCCGGCTGGGGCCACGGCCCCTTCGGTGGACGATCCCGCTTCGCTTTTGCTTGCCAACGCCGATACGTCCGCTCGGGCACGCCGATCAGGGTGCAGAACCTCGCGGTCGGCATGCCCGCCTCAACACGGATCACCTCGAGGTCCTCGAAGGGCCCAACCGGCCCTCCGCGGATTTCTTCCACACCCGGATCTCGACAGCGGCCTCACCCAGCGCCTGAGTCAGCTCCGCCACCTCGGCCTCGAGCTGCTCCTCCCGGCTCGACGGACCGGACTTGCCCGCAGCCAGCGCCGTCTTGCCCGCCTCCAGGAACTCGGCCTTCCAACGACCAATCGACTGCTCAGACACCTTCTCTCGACGAGCCGCCTCAGCGACCGACACCTCGCCGACCAAGACACTCAGCACGATCCTCGTCTTCTTCTCCACCGGAATCACAGGCGGTCTTCCCATGTCTGACTCTCCGTTCAGGGCTCAACTAATAGCCCTGCCACATAGTCTGACGCGCGACAAACCCCACCAGCCCCGCCCCGCCAATCGTTCACGACCGTGGAACACGTAGTGGGCCCGACCGACACCCTCTCCGGTCTGGCCCGCACCCACCTCGGCGACCCAGACCGGTGGCCAGAAATCTACGAGGCCTCCCGCGGCATCCCGCAACCAGACGGCCAGCACCTCACCAACCCCGACCTCATCATCGACGGCTGGACGCTCCACATCCCCGTCCCCGTCACCACCACCGGTGCCGGACAGACCGTCGTCGAGCACACGGTGAACCCGGGCGACACCCTGTCAGGAGCAGCCCGCGCCTACCTGGGCGACGCCGACCGGTGGCCAGAAATCTACGAGGCGTCCCGCGGCATCGCACAACCCGACGGGCAACAGCTCAGCGACCCCGACCTGATCCTGGAGGGTTGGACACTCCACATCCCCGCCCAACCACCGCAGAACCGTCACCCCAACCCGGTGCCAGCAACGCGTCCACCGAACCCGGCGCCAGGGAGGCGCCAGCCGAACCCACCGTCATCACTCCGACTGCAGATCGGGAGGCGCCCGCCCCCACCGTTGATGCACTGCCGCCCTCGGCACCCGCCCAGCCTGACACCCGGGAAGCGCCCACCAGCAGCGTCGAGCCGGCA